>NZ_JBSRXI010000001.1:355000-3385000 GCF_054055575.1 Aeribacillus sp. SP014 | reverse complement strand
TGCGAGACCTACAAGTCGAGCAGGGACGAAAGTCGGGCTTAGTGATCCGGTGGTTCCGCATGGAAGGGCCATCGCTCAACGGATAAAAGCTACCCCGGGGATAACAGGCTGATCTCCCCCAAGAGTCCACATCGACGGGGAGGTTTGGCACCTCGATGTCGGCTCATCGCATCCTGGGGCTGTAGTCGGTCCCAAGGGTTGGGCTGTTCGCCCATTAAAGCGGTACGCGAGCTGGGTTCAGAACGTCGTGAGACAGTTCGGTCCCTATCCGTCGCGGGCGCAGGAAATTTGAGAGGAGCTGTCCTTAGTACGAGAGGACCGGGATGGACGCACCGCTGGTGTACCAGTTGTCCCGCCAGGGGCACCGCTGGGTAGCTATGTGCGGAAGGGATAAGCGCTGAAAGCATCTAAGCGTGAAGCCCCCCTCAAGATGAGATTTCCCATCGCTAAACGCGAGTAAGATCCCTTGAAGATGACGAGGTAGATAGGTCCGAGGTGGAAGCGTGGTGACACGTGGAGCTGACGGATACTAATCGATCGAGGACTTAACCAAGAAAGAGCATCTATTCGTGAAGGAACCGTTATCTAGTTTTGAAAGAATTATGGACTTTTATTTACTTTGCATATGTCCTCTGGTGATTTTTGAATTGGAGGATTAGCTCAGCTGGGAGAGCACTTGCCTTACAAGCAAGGGGTCGGCGGTTCGATCCCGTCATCCTCCACCATACAGTATATCGATTCAGCTCAATTGGCAAAGCACGGTCGAGATATCGTCTTTCATGCTGCTTCATCGTACCAATTGAACTTTTCCTTGGACAAGATTTCTAAGATTGGAACGACGATCAAATGAAGCAAGACTGATTATTGATTGTTGTATTCATCATGCCGGTGTAGCTCAATTGGCAGAGCAACTGAATCGTAATCAGTAGGTTGGGGGTTCGATTCCTCTCGCCGGCATCATTAAAGGTGTTGCATATTGAGCAGGAGCTTTTAGATTAGTCGTCAGAGCAACGAGCAATGCTTCGACGAACAATCAGAGAGTTGTCCCGACGCATCCAACATCCTCGAAAAGACTGGCAGAGGAAGGGACATCTGACAAATGAAAAATGGATTAGGAGAAAAAAATTTTTTATGAGCCATTAGCTCAGTCGGTAGAGCATCTGACTTTTAATCAGAGGGTCGGAGGTTCGAATCCTCCATGGCTCACCATTTTGACGCGGGTGTGGCGGAATTGGCAGACGCACTAGACTTAGGATCTAGCGCCTTACGGCGTGGGGGTTCAAGTCCCTCCACCCGCATAATACGCGGAAGTAGTTCAGTGGTAGAACACCACCTTGCCAAGGTGGGGGTCGCGGGTTCGAATCCCGTCTTCCGCTTTTCTCTGCCGGGGTGGCGGAATTGGCAGACGCACAGGACTTAAAATCCTGCGGTAGGTGACTACCGTACCGGTTCAAGTCCGGTCCTCGGCACCATATTTGCGCCCGTAGCTCAATTGGATAGAGCGTTTGACTACGGATCAAAAGGTTAGGGGTTCGACTCCTCTCGGGCGCGCCATATCGGGAAGTAGCTCAGCTTGGTAGAGCACATGGTTTGGGACCATGGGGTCGCAGGTTCGAATCCTGTCTTCCCGACCAGGGAATTTAAAGGGGCCTTAGCTCAGCTGGGAGAGCGCCTGCTTTGCACGCAGGAGGTCAGCGGTTCGATCCCGCTAGGCTCCATATTTAATTTGGCGGTGTAGCTCAGCTGGCTAGAGCGTACGGTTCATACCCGTGAGGTCGGGGGTTCGATCCCCTCCACCGCCATTTTTCGGACCTTTAGCTCAGCTGGTCAGAGCAGACGGCTCATAACCGTCCGGTCGCAGGTTCGAATCCTGCAAGGTCCACCATCTTTATTATATGGAGGAGTACCCAAGTCTGGCTGAAGGGGTCGGTCTTGAAAACCGAGAGGCGGGTCAAACCGCGCGGGGGTTCGAATCCCTCCTCCTCCGTCATTATTATCGCGGGGTGGAGCAGTCCGGTAGCTCGTCGGGCTCATAACCCGAAGGTCGCAGGTTCAAATCCTGCCCCCGCAACCAATGGTCCCGTAGTGTAGCGGTTAACATGCCTGCCTGTCACGCAGGAGATCGCGGGTTCGATTCCCGTCGGGACCGCCATTAATTATTGATTCAACAGCTGTAGGAGGAATTTTTCAAGTACAGCAGGTTGTGTCAATGAATTCTTTCTTTAATGATGGATTGTACATAATTTTTTATCGGAGTTTTACGGCTCGGTAGCTCAGTCGGTAGAGCAAAGGACTGAAAATCCTTGTGTCGGCGGTTCGATTCCGTCCCGAGCCATTGTTTTATTAATTGCGGCGACTGTGGCGAAGTGGTTAACGCACCAGATTGTGGCTCTGGCATTCGTGGGTTCGATTCCCATCAGTCGCCCCATTTGCCTATAGTAGAGATAGATAATATGGCATTGAAAATAAGTATTTATTTCTATTATCAGCTTATTATGCGGGTGTAGTTTAGTGGTAAAACCTCAGCCACGAGCGACACTTCAATGAATAATCTGCGAGTTGCCTCGACGCATTTACATCCTCGAACAGTGCTGGAAGAGGAAGAGGCATGGAAATTGCGTGTTTATCATTTAAATAGAAAAATAAATATTTTCGCGCGGGTGTAGTTTAGTGGTAAAACCTCAGCCTTCCAAGCTGATGTCGTGGGTTCGATTCCCATCACCCGCTTAATATGGGCTTGTAGCTCAGCTGGTTAGAGCGCACGCCTGATAAGCGTGAGGTCGGTGGTTCAAGTCCACTCAGGCCCATTGCTATTTTTTAAGCAGCTTAGTTGGGCAATTGACATTGTTGCAATTGTCAGTCAAAAGCTGTTCTATTTGGCAAAATGCCTTAAATTTTTTTTATATTCCGCAGTAGCTCAGTGGTAGAGCATTCGGCTGTTAACCGAACGGTCGCAGGTTCGAATCCTGCCTGCGGAGTCATTTCGAAATCAAAAAAAGCGTTGCAAACTGCAACGCTTTTTTTGTCTTCTTGTAATTTTAATCATTTTTCGTATATGGTTCTTTTTCTGTTAATGGAAGATCTCCCCATAAAACTGTTAAATCCTCTTCATCAAGCATTTTTTCATATCGTTTATGTTCATGTGACGGATAGACGTTTACGTTTTTTCCCTCAATATCTGTATAAATGAAGTTTTCAATATCTTCAATATATCCAATTTCATCATCGGAATTATACATATCTCCGTACGATAACGGTGGAGTTCTTACATCTTGCGGTGTCTCTGACGTTCCGTATTCGATAACATCTTGAAAATAATCATACGGCTCAGTAACAGCGGTATTTTCATGGTCGATTTGAGAGGATCCGTGAAAAGTCGCATCAAGTATTTCTTCCTCTACAGGTCTTTCATGAGAAATCGTTTGAACTAGAGTATGTTCTTTGCATGTTTTGGCTGTCGGTATAGCTTTGAGACGGTCTTCATCAATTTTTTTTCCGCAGACGGAACAAGTACCGTAAGTGCCCTCATGAATTCTTTCTAATGCTTCAACGATCTCTTCATATTCTTTCTCTAAATGTTTATTTAATGCTAAATCTTTTTCTCTTTCATACAGTTCGGTCGCATCGTCTCCGGGGTGATTGTCGTAGCTGGAAAGCTCTCCAGTTGATTCATGGTCCAGCCCTTTTTCCAATTGAAAATGATCGTTATTATCCCAACGTTTTTCAATCTCATTTTTCATGAATATTAATTGCTTTTGAAAATCCTTTAATTTTTTTTCGTCCATGTCCATATGAAAGACACCTTCTTTTTTAGAATCTAAAGCTATTTTGGACGAAAAGGAATAAATTATAACTTTAAAATCATGAAAAAAATTCACCTTTGCAGCCATAAATTTCATCATCATTTTAAAACATGTCAGGAAAGGATTGCTGCTACCGCGCCTTTTTTAACGCTATGCTTTGAAGCTGATGGCACTTGAAAGGCTAACATAACATCATTCGCTGAGAAACAGGCTGGCTATCCGATAAAGAGGCTGTGACCTATCGAGATGTTTTTCCAGGACAAAACATTTGCTCAGCATATTGAAATTGCGAGTGGATGATACAGAACAAATTTCACAGTAAAGCTTAATAAAAAAACACGATAGTAAACATACTATCGTGTTACTGAGATATGATGGTGCTTATGAGCAAACCTGCAGCAAGCAAAAAGCCTAATAAAGTGTTTGTTTGCGATGTTGCTTTCATGGCCGGCATCATTTCAATAGGCTTTGTTTTGCCGACAAATCGCTTCACCGCCTGAATAGCTTTTGGAATGCTAAGAAAAGCAAGAATAGACCACCATGTGGAATAATCAAAAATGATCATAATAAAAATGAGACAGTAAGAAACAATAAACATAATTGCTAAAAATCGAATTGCATTCTGTCGGCCAAGCAAAATTGCTAATGTTTTTCTTCCGTTTTCCTTATCACCGTCTAAGTCTCTTATGTTATTCGCAAGCATGATGGCGCCGATCGTGATCGCAATCGGGATCGAATGAATGAAAGCTGTTGAAGTTAGATAACCTGTCTGAATAAAAAAGGAAATAAGGATAATAACGACTCCCATAAATAAACCTGAAGCTAGCTCGCCAAACGGCGTGTAAGCGATTGGATATGGACCTCCAGTATATAAGTATCCTACTGCCATACAAATTGAACCGACTAATGCCAACCACCAGCTTGACTGGAGACAGATGTAAATTCCCAATAGGATAGAGACAACAATACATGTGATTGCTAAATTTAAAACGGTTTGGGGCTTGAAGCCATTTCGGACAATTGCTCCTCCAATTCCGACAGATTCTTCTGTATCAAGACCTCGTTTATAATCGAAATATTCATTAAATAAGTTTGTGGCTGTTTGAATTAACAACGAGGCAGTAAGCATCGTAAGAAAAAGTCCAATATGAATGGGTCCTACTTGCAGTGCCAAAAGAGTTCCGACAATCACGGGGACAAATGCTGCAGTTAATGTATGGGGTCTTAAAAGCATCCACCAAGCCCGAAACCCTCGTTCAGCTTTTATAATGGGTACATTATGTGACTCCGTTTTAGGATGCATAATATGTTCTCTCCTTTATTTCATTCTGAAAACGAAAGCTATTCCCCACAACCTAGTCTAGAAAAATGTCGAAAGAGTGTCAATTGTTTTTCATTGGAATAAATGCTCAAGCCCCATCAAAGAGCTGAGGCAGTTTGTTTGCTTGTTGTTTTGCATTGCGTCATTCTATAATATAGTTGACATAAATTTTGAACAGGTGTATCTTAATATAAGCTATTTTTCGGTTATGGAGGGATCATCTTTGGTTTCAATTCCATGTTCAGATACATTGAGGGATAAAGTTGCGAATGCTGTCAATCATGCCAAAAAATATTCCCATCCAATCATTTTAAGTTATGTATTTGAAATCAAGGAGAAAGATCCGCTCCAGATTTTCTCAAGCTTTCAATCGGCTTATGCAGGGAAAAGATTTTATTGGGCGACACCTGATCGTACATTTATCCTTTGTGGAATTGGTGTTGAGCTCGAATTGACGACAGACAAAAAATTTTCCAACCGTTTTTTTGACATTTATTCAAAGTGGAAAGATTGGAAAGAGCATATACAAATTGAAGGCGCCCATCCGATTGGAACGGGTCCGCTTCTTTTTGGGGGTTTTTCTTTTGACCCTTTAAAAAATGCGAATTCTTCAAAATGGAAACCGTTTCATGAAGCACGATTCACTTTACCTTCTTTCATGATTACAAAAATTGGCCGTCACACACTTGCTACTATAAACAGGTTAATTCAATCAACTGATGATATAAATGAAATTATAAATCATTTCAATACATATGAATACACCTTAAAGAAAAAAAATGAAGACACAAATTCTTTTTTGAATTTTACCATCAAAAAAGAAAGTTTGTTTCATAAAAAAGAGTGGATGGCAGCTGTTGAAAAAGCAACAGAACAAATAAAACAAAACCGTTTTGAGAAAGTCGTATTGGCAAGGGAAATGCTGCTGGAGTTTGAGGGATCGATTGATATACATTATGTTTTATCAATGTTAAATGAACATCAGCCTAATTGTTATTTATTTGTTGTTGAAAATGAAGGAAAAACGTTCGTTGGTGCAACTCCTGAGCGGCTTGTAAGCAAGAGAGACCAAAAGGTCCAGTCTGCATGTGTAGCAGGATCAATTAAAAGAGGAAAAACAGTGGAGGCAGACGAAGAATACGCTCAGATGCTGCTTTCAGATACAAAAAACATTCATGAACATCAAATTGTTGTAAAAGCGATCGAAAAAGTGTTCCGTGAATATTGCCAAGAAGTGCAACTACAAAACAATCCAACGATTTTAAAAACGCCGAATATTCAACATTTGTATACACCTGTTGAAGGAACCGTAAAAAAAGGTTTTACGTTGATTGATTTTGTAGAAAAATTGCATCCGACCCCTGCGCTTGGCGGCTATCCGAAAGATGCTGCTCTAGCATTTATTCGCAATGAAGAACCTTTAGAGAGAGGCTGGTATGCTGCTCCGGTTGGATGGATGGATGATCAGGACAACGGAGAATTTGTCGTTGCGATCCGTTCAGGTCTGCTGGATGAGCAAAAAGCTTATTTGTACGCAGGATGCGGGATTGTTGGAGATTCGAAGCCGGAAGAGGAATACAGGGAGACAGAAATCAAATTTGGACCTATGCAGCATGCATTAGGGGGAAAACTGAATGAAAAATAAAAATCTATCTGACTATGTCATTGCATTTGTAAATGGATTAATTACAAAAGGTATTTCTGAAGTTGTGATTAGCCCAGGTTCACGATCTACCCCGCTTGCGATCACATTTGCAGAGCATCCGAAAATACATACTTATATTAATATTGATGAACGATCTGCAGGTTTTTTTGCTCTTGGATTGGCTAAAAAACAAAGAAAACCAATTGCTTTGCTTTGCACATCAGGAACAGCTGCAGCAAACTATTATCCAGCTATCATAGAAGCCCATTATTCACGCATCCCTCTTGTGATTTTAACGGCTGACAGACCTCATGAGCTGCGGGATATTGGAGCTCCACAAGCAATTAATCAAATTCATCTGTATTCGAACTATGTGAAATGGTTTGTTGATTGCGCTCTTCCTGAAAGCAGTCAAACGATGCTGTTATATATAAAAAATATCGCTCAACGGGCGGTCCAAACTGCAAATGAAAATCCGAAAGGACCAGTCCACATCAACTTACCTTTCCGAGAGCCGCTTTTGCCCGATCTATCGAAAATCCATCAATTGCAGAAGTCTCTTCATATTGAGCCAGTGGTGGAAACAAAAAAGCTGGTCGAACATGAGCAAATTGAACGGATTGTGGATGAAATCGATTCAAGCGAGAAAGGACTTATTGTATGCGGGGAATTACATAACAAAGAGTTTCGTGAACAAGTTTTGGCACTAGCAGAGAAATTGAAATTCCCGATATTAGCGGATCCGTTGTCCAATTTACGCTTTGGCGAACATTCTAAACATTATATTATTGATTGTTATGATTCCATTTTAAAAACGATGGAAAAGAAAGCGTATCTGAAACCTGATGTCGTGCTTCGTTTTGGTGCAATGCCCGTCTCAAAACCGCTGTTTCTATTGTTAAGAGACCATCCTGAAATAAAGCAAATTGTGGTTGATGGTGATGGCGGTTATCGCGATCCTACTTTATCAGCAGAACATGTTCACAGTGATGAAGCCTATTTATGTGAAATGCTGATCAAAAAATGTAAAGATAAACAGGAAACATCCTGGTGCAAAAAATGGAAACAAGTAAACAATCTCTTTCGAGAGTATTTGTCAACGCCGGCCATTGAGAAAGATTCTTTATTTGAAGGAACGGTATATGTCGAATTGCAAAAATTGCTCCCGGATCGCTGCAATGTATTTGTAGGAAACAGCATGCCGATTCGAGATGTCGACACGTTTTTCCATAACAGTGATAAAAATATTACGGTTTATGCCAACCGGGGAGCAAACGGAATTGACGGAGTCGTTTCGACAGCCCTTGGGGTTTCTGCAGCTAGTCATGAAAAAACTATTTTAATCATAGGGGATTTATCATTTTATCATGATTTAAATGGACTCCTTGCTGCAAAACAAAATAAATTGAACTTAACTGTTTTATTAATTAATAATAACGGCGGCGGCATTTTTTCATTTTTGCCGCAGGCGGATGAAAAGACGCATTTTGAACAATTGTTTGGCACCCCGACCAATTTAGATTTTCAATATGCAGCCAGCTTATATAGTGCACATTATAAAAAAATTTCCACTTGGGAAGAATTCAGAAGCGAGTTTCAATTCTGCATGAATAGAGATGGATTAAATATTATTGAAATCCCGACCAATCGACATACACGAGTCAACGAACAGAGAAAATGGCTTCGTTCTGTTTCCTGGGAAATAGAAAGGATGTTATGATGGGAAAATTGGCCGTTCGAAATGTGAATTATTGGGCTGAAACGTTTGGAAAGGGGGAGCCACTTGTTCTCCTTCATGGTTTTACAGGAAGCGGAGAAACCTGGGGATTTTTGAAAAATAGTTTAAAAAAATACCAGCTAGTACTTATCGACATCATCGGCCATGGTCAAACAGATTCGCCTGAAAATCCTGAAAGATATCGGATGGAAGAAGCAGTTGAAGATCTAAAAGAAATATTGCTTTCATTCAATATTCGAAAAGCGCATGTGCTCGGGTATTCAATGGGCGGAAGATTGGCATTGAGCTTTGCAATGAGACAGCCGGAATTTGTGAAGACTTTAATATTGGAAAGCAGTTCTCCTGGATTAAAAACTGAAAAGGAACGAGAGACGAGAAGGCTGCAGGACGAACGACTTGCCCAAATGATTTTGGACGAAGGGGTTGCGGCATTTGTACAACATTGGGAAAATATCCCTTTGTTTTTAACGCAAAAGTCTCTCCCGCCTGCCGTCAAGGACAAAATAAGAAAGGACCGGCTGAAAAATAATGCAATTGGATTGGCAAACAGTTTAAAAGGAATGGGAACTGGCGTTCAACCTTCATGGTGGGGAGTATTAAAAAGTTTCAACATCCCTACATTATTAATTTGCGGTGAAAGGGATCTTAAGTTTTGCAAAATTATGAAAGAAATGAACCAATTGATTCCTTGCTCTGAATTAAAGGTCGTGCCGCAGGCCGGACATGCAGTTCATGTGGAACAGTCAAAATTTTTTGGTAAAATAGTAGATGAGTTTCTCCAACATTTTTCTACATATTAAAGGAGGATAAAAATGGGATTTCCTTGGGTAAAAGAACGAGAATATGATGAAATCATTTATGAAACGTACAATGGGATAGCAAAAATTACGATGAATCGTCCTCATGTACATAATGCATTCACACCAAAAACGGTCGCGGAAATGATCGATGCTTTTTCCTATGCGCGGGACGATGATAAAATTGGTGTAATTATTTTGACAGGTGCTGGTGATAAAGCGTTTTGCTCAGGCGGAGATCAAAAAGTGCGGGGGCATGGCGGATACGTAGGTGATGATAAAATTCCTAGATTAAACGTTTTGGATTTGCAACGACTTATTCGGGTGATTCCAAAACCGGTTATTGCGATGGTGAACGGATATGCAATTGGAGGAGGACATGTTCTGCATGTCGTGTGTGATTTAACGATCGCATCAGAGAATGCAATTTTCGGACAAACAGGCCCAAAAGTTGGAAGCTTTGATGCGGGATATGGAGTGGGACTGCTTGCCCGGCTTGTTGGTACGAAAAGAGCTCGTGAAATATGGTATTTATGCCGTCAATATAATGCGCAGGAAGCTTATGAGATGGGCTTAGTCAACAAAGTTGTCCCATTAGAGCAGCTTGAAGAGGAAACTGTCAAATGGTGTGAAGAAATTTTGGAAAAAAGTCCAACTGCTATTCGCTTCTTGAAAGCTGCATTTAATGCAGATACAGATGGTCTCGCCGGTCTCCAACAATTTGCGGGGGATGCGACATTATTGTATTATACAACAGATGAAGCGAAAGAAGGACGAGATGCATTTAAAGAGAAAAGAAAACCTGATTTCAAACAATTCCCGCGTTTCCCATAAAAAGTACAAGCAGCTTGATGGCGATGCATCGAGCTGCTTTATTGTGCAATAATCGAGGTGTCAAGACATGAGTGCAAATCGAAATGAAACACCGAATTGGCTTAAACAGCGAGCTTTTTTGACTCCGAACCGATTGGCCATTCGTTATGAGGGGAAAAATTATTCATTTTTGGACTTGCATCAGCTTGTTGAAAAAAGAGCAAGACAGCTGCATCAAATAGATATCAAGCGTGGAGATACAGTCGGGCTTTTAATGAAAAACAGCTTAGAAATGGTCATTAATATTCATGCTTTAATGTATCTCGGTGCAGTCAATGTTCTTTTGAATACTAGACTAACAGCTGAAGAATTATTATGGCAAATAAATGATGCGAATATAAAATGCGTTATCTGTGATGATGAATTATCGGTTCATTTTCCCGGTAAAAAAGTTATGACATTATCAGAGTTGAAGCTTTGTGATGAAAAGGAAGCAGCATTAGATGACAGCTTTATTTTAGATGACGTGGCAACGATTATGTATACGTCTGGAACAACAGGAAAACCGAAAGGTGTTCAGCAAACATTTGGGAATCATTGGTGGAGTGCGATCGGTTCTGTGCTGAATCTTGGACTGAAGGACGGCGATTGCTGGCTTTTGGCAGTTCCTCTTTTTCATATAAGCGGACTGTCAATTTTGATGCGCAGCGTCATTTATGGAATCGGAATTGTTCTCCATTCTTCATTTTCAGCGAAAGAAGCAAACAGAGCGATCAAAAATGAAGGAGTTACGATTGCTTCCGTCGTTACGGCCATGCTGAATGACATGCTGCAGGAATTAGGAAGTGACACGTATCCGAAATCGTTTCGCTGCATGCTTTTAGGAGGAGGTCCTGCCCCGCGGCCGATTCTTGAACAATGCCGTGAAAAAGAAATTCCCGTTTTTCAAACATATGGGATGACGGAAACGTGTTCGCAAATTGCCACATTAGCCCCTGAATTTTGCTTTTCAAAACTCGGATCTGCGGGAAAACCGTTGTTTCCAGCTCAAATTCGGATCGTAGCAGACGGCAGGGACTGCTCCCCTAATGAAGAGGGAGAAATTGTAGTAAAAGGACCGAATGTTACACCGGGGTATTTACATCGTCCAGACGCAACAAACGAAGCTATACGTGACGGCTGGTTTTATACTGGAGATTTAGGCTATCTGGATGAAGAAGGATTTTTATATGTATTGGACCGCCGATCCGATTTAATTGTTTCGGGAGGAGAAAACATTTATCCGGCGGAGGTTGAAGCAGTTATTTTGTCGCATCCTTCCGTAAAAGATGTAGGAGTGGTAGGAAAAGAAAATAAAAAATGGGGAAAAGTTCCCCATGCTTTTGTCGTCCGAAGCGAAGAGGTGTCTGAAGAAGAATTAAGGCAATTTTGTTTGAAAAAGCTGGCAAAATACAAAGTTCCAAAAGGATTTACATTTGTTGAATCTCTGCCACGAAATGCATCTAAAAAGCTGCTCAGGAGAAAACTAAAAGAATGGCTGTAGTTTTTGGCTATTCATGATCGACAGTTAAAATATCATATTGGCTAATATGCAATAAGTGGTGGATTTCGTTTGGCAAATGTTCGAACGAGCCGTATTCATAGCTCCACAAATTTAAAAAAGAACAAACAGAAGAATGGAACGTCTCTTCTGTTGCATTATTCACTTCATGTTTAAATTGAGCGATCATATTTTCCATATCTTTTGCTCCCCTTTAGCTTTATTTGATAATTGTAGTATTTTGCATTATTTTTCATTTATTCACTCGTTTTTTTATTTATATCTTTTTCAATTTCCGGGACAGGGTCAAATCCTCCCGGGTGAAACGGGTGGCATTTCAAGATTCGTTTTACTGTCAGAAAGCCGCCTTTGACAGCTCCGAAACGCTTCACTGCTTCAAGCCCGTATTCAGAGCATGTTGGGTAAAAGCGGCATGAAGGCGGCTTTAACGGGGAGATAAAGATTTGATAAAAACGGATAAGGGCGATCATGACAGATTTCACAGCAAGCACCTCTTTTTTCTGGAATCTTGACAACATTTTAACATAAATGTATGTTATAAAATTTTGTGTTAAAATGGAAACTAAGAAAATGTAAGGAGTGATGGGAATGCCTTCAGTGGAGAGTTTTGAACTGGATCATACAAAAGTGCAAGCACCGTATGTCAGACATTGCGGAGTACATAAAGTCGGCACGGATGGAGTAGTTAACAAATTTGATATCCGCTTCTGCCAGCCGAATAAGCAGGCAATGAAACCGGATGCTATTCACACATTGGAGCATCTTCTGGCATTTACAATTCGCAAATATGCGGAAAAATATGATCACTTTGATATCATTGATATTTCTCCAATGGGGTGTCAAACAGGCTTTTATTTAGTCGTTAGCGGGGAACCGACCGTAAAAGAAATCATTGATTTATTGGAAGAGACAATGAAAGATGCTGTAGAGCAGACAGAAGTGCCTGCCGCAAACGAACTGCAATGCGGCCAAGCGAAGCTTCATGATTTAGAAGGCGCCAAAAAGCTCATGGAATATTGGCTAAAGCATAGTAAAGAGGATTTGGAAAAAGTGTTCAGCTAACAGCTACACGCAATGATGCAACTTTTTTTATAGTTTTAAGAGTGCAAAAAAGGGGTACTGTATAACTAAAAGATTAAATAAAAAGGAGATGGGATTATGTCTAAACAAGATTTATTTCAAATCGTAAATAAACAAATTGCGGATTGGACGGTACTTTATGTAAAATTACATAACTTTCATTGGAATGTAAAAGGAGACCAATTTTTCGTTCTCCATGAAAAATTTGAAGAGCTGTACAATGAAGCTGCAGGTTATATTGACGAATTAGCGGAAAGACTTTTAGCTTTGGGCGCTAAACCTGTTGCTACGATTAGAGAAAGCCTAGAAATCTCCTCTATTAAAGAAGCAGAAGGCGTTGAAACTGCAGAACAAATGGTGCAGGCAGTTGTTGACGACTTTTCCGCCATCATTCAAGATTTGGACAAAGGAATCAAAGTTGCTGAAGAAGTGAATGACGAAGCAACTGGTGACATGCTTCTCGATATTAAAGTGAATCTTGAAAAACATAACTGGATGTTAAAGTCATTCCTTGGAAAATAATTATATCCTTCCTCTTTTGGCTGCGTTAGGCAGCCTTTTTTTATAAATATTTTTCTTTGATAAGGCAATACTTAAAAAGAGGAGGGGGATATAAATGTCCGAAAATCCAAAAAAAACCTATTATATATCAGTAGCTAGCGGTGAGATTTCCCAAAGCAGAGAAGCATCTCCGTGGGATTTTCAAATTTCTGCCAATGATGAGGAAATTACGGAGTTACGGGAGTATTTCGATCAGATTCATTCTACCAGCTGGCAAAATTTCTTCCGGGCGCATGTTCCGTATATACAGTATCATTATGACAAGGAAAATGATGCGATTGATGCTTTAACAAAAAAAGTATATGAATTCATTTATAAGCATGGCGACGAAGAAGCTAGAAAACATATTGCTTCAATGGGTCTTATGCATAATCAAGAATAAGTTATACAATCCTCTTTTCCATATGTTATGATGAAAACAGATAAATGGGAGTAGAGGGATTGATTATGTTTTATTTTAAAGATTTTTACGGCAATGATGTATACCTGTCTTTCCGTCAACACCCTTTTTCTGTTTACCCGAAGCATGTTTGGGTCATCTGCCGATATGAAAACAAATGGCTTTTAACTTTACATGAAGACCGGGGCTACGAGTTTCCAGGAGGAAAAGTCGAGAACGGCGAAAAGCCGGTTGAAGCTGCTGTCCGGGAAGTGAGGGAAGAAACGGGAGGAATTGTCCAAGATATCGTATATATTGGGCAATATAAGGTTATAGGAAAAGAGAAAACGATTGTGAAAAATATTTATTATGCGGAAATTGAGAGGCTCGAAAAACAGAGCACGTATTTTGAAACGTTAGGTCCAGTCCTGCTTGCGGACTTGCCTGAAAAAATTGAGGACGATCATCGCTTTAGCTTTATTATGAAAGATGATGTTCTAAAACGAAGCTTGGAAAAAATTTATGCCGATTACATAAAATAGCTTTTAAATTCCTGAAAGTCGGTTTAGAAATTGTTTAAGGGGGTGTCTAGTAAGTCGTTTTTACGGCTTATTGACGCCCCCATTAATGTGTTAGAAACGTTGATATATCGGTGTTTATGATTTTTTGTTTTCAATGGCGATTTGACTTTCTTGACAGCCTCTTATTGGCTTTTGATTAATGTTTTTTCAATTAGTTCGACAATTTTGTACATGATCGTTGCAAAGATGGCAATGATAACTAGGCTTAACAGCACAAGGGTAAAATTAAAAACTTGGAACCCGTAAATAATCATATAGCCTAATCCTTTAGCTGAAACGAGAAATTCTCCGACGATCACACCCACCCAAGATAACCCGACATTGACTTTCAAAGTAGAAATAATGGTTGGAAAAGATGACGGCAGGATCGCCTCTCTGAACACGTGCTTTTTGCCTGCCCCAAATGTTTGCAGCACTTTTATATAATTCGGATCCACTTCTTTAAAGGAAGTATAGACTACAATTGTAGTAATAATAACCGAAATGATTGTTCCCATCGCGATAATTGAGGTAAATCCGGGCCCAAGTACAACGATGAAAATCGGCCCAAGAGCTACTTTCGGCATTGCGTTTAAAACCACTAAATACGGATCTAATATTTTAGACAGCCTTGGAAACCACCATAATAGAGCAGCAAGTAATGTCCCGAATAATGTCCCAAAAATAAACCCCAAGACCGTTTCAAAAAGCGTCACGTTCAAATTGGCAAGTAATGTACCGTCCTGCAGTTTTTCAACAAATAAGTGAAAAATTTTTGTCGGCGAACTGAATATGAGCGGGTCTATCCATTTTTGGCTGGATGACACCTCCCATATGAGAAAAAAAGAAATAAAAATTAAGATTTGATAAAAGGTAATCCATTTCTTTTCTTTATGCAATCTTTGCAAATATTGTTTATGGAGGAGATCAATTGTTGTTGTTTGTTTCAAGCTGATCTAACTCCTTCCAGATTAAGTCAAAAAGTGAAGTATACGTTGGATGCTGCCTTGTTTTAAACGGGGATGTATCCCGCAATTCTTTTGGGACAGTAAATATTTTGGCAATTTTGCCAGGCCTTTTGGATAGCAGGACAATCCGATCGCTCATGGCGATTGCTTCCCCAATATCATGCGTGACTAGAATGGCTGTTTTTTTAAAATCCTTTAATGTTTGAAAGACTAAGTCTTCAAGCTTTAATTTCGTTTGATAATCGAGGGCGGAAAAAGGTTCATCCAATAGCAGCATTTTCGGATCTGTAGAAAGAGTGCGGACTAAAGCGGCTCTTTGTCTCATTCCGCCTGATAATTGATTCGGATATAGCTTTTCTACATTTTCGAGACCCATTTGGTGCAGAAGCTGAAATGTCCGCTTTTTCTCATTTTCATTCAGTTTGTTCAATAATTTTAATCCAATTAAAATATTTTCCTCTATCGTTTTCCATGGAAATAAATAATCTTGTTGCAGCATATAACCGACAGACGGTGTTGCGGAAGATATTTGCATACCGTTCAAAATAACTTGCCCTTCTGTCGGTTTCATGATACCTGCAATGATGGAAAGCAGCGTTGTTTTGCCGCAGCCGCTTGGACCTAGAAAGGATATAAATTCCCCTTCCTCTACTTCCAAATGGATATCCTCCAAAGCAGTCGTTGCCGATTTTTTTGTAAAATAAGTATGGCTGACATGATCGATCGTTAAAAATGACAATCTCCTCCCCCCCTTGTCGATAAATGTACTCCTTTTGAAACAACATTATTTTGCCACTTCGTTTGCTATGGACGTGTTGACTAATAGTTCATAATCAATTTTCTCCGGCAGTTCTCCTGCTTCTTCCATAATTTTTTGCAAATTGTTCCATTCGTCCTCATCTAACAGCGGGGTTTTTGCATAGGATCCTTGGCTTTTATAACGGTCAATGGAAGATATTAAAATATCGATCGGCGTATCTTTAAATTGCGGCGCTATCGTTTCGGCAATTGTTTCGGCGTCATGTTCTTCCACCCATTTTTGCGCTTTGTAGAGCGCTTTTGTGAATTTTTTCACCGTTTTATCATTTTTCTTAATATAGCTTTCTTTTGCCATAAATGTTGTATAAGGAACTTTGCCCGATTCCTTACCGAAGGATGCGATAATGTGACCTTTTCCTTCTTTTTCAAAAATACTTGCGGTTGGCTCAAACAGTTGAACATATTCGCCTGTACCGGAAGCAAAAGCATTTGCAATATTCGCAAAGTCGATGTTTTGGATAAGGTTTAAATCTTGATGCGGATCGATGTTATGCTTTTTCAGCACAAATTCCCCTACCATTTGCGGCATGCCGCCTTTACGCTGTCCTAAAAAAGTGCTTCCTTTTAAATCTTCCCATTGAAAATCATCCAACTTGGCTCTGGAGACAAGGAAAGTGCCGTCCGTTTCGGTCAGCTGGGCGAAGTTAATGACTGGGTCATTTGCTTCTTGGGCATATACGTAAATGGACGTTTCCGAACCGACAAGACCGATATCAGCGCCGTTTGATAAAATGGCGGTCATTGTTTTATCTCCGCCCCAAGTAGTTTTTAATTCTACGTCCAGTCCTTCTTCTTTGAAAAATTCTTTTTCAATGGCTACGTACAATGGTGCGTAAAAAACAGAATGAGTGACTTCCGCCAGCCGAATTTTTTCCACTCCTCCGCCGCAGGCTGAAAGAGGTATGATGAAAAGGATCACCAATACGATGGAAGCAAGCCTTTTTTTCATGTGAAATCCTCCCTAATGATGTTCATATTAAAGGAAAAATGTTTAAATATATTTATCTAGGATAAAGTATGAAAAAAAAATATAATGTGTGATTGCCTACCTAAATGGAGGTTGAAAAGATGCTGAGAAACGGAGAAATAGTTGACAAACAAATTTTCCCATCACCGAACCCTTCGATTAAGCTTTCCATCGTGACATATATTTCTGAAGGACTAAAAGTGAAAGGTCTGTTAGCAGAACCTGTTCAAGAAGGTGTTTATGATGGCTTTTTATATTTGCGCGGAGGGATTAAAAATGTTGGTATGGTCCGGGCAGGAAGAATTATACAATTTGCATCAAAAGGCTTTATCGTGATGGCTCCCTTTTATCGAGGAAATTTAGGAGGAGAAGGGAATGAAGATTTTGCGGGGAATGATCGTTTTGATGCGGTCAATGCATTCTATTTGTTGATGAAACATCCGCAAGTGAATCCGGATCGCATTCACGTTTTTGGCTTTTCAAGGGGAGGAGTCATGGCCTTGCTTACTGGGATTATATGCTCAAATGTTCGATCTGTTGTAAGCTGGGGCGGGGTGTCTGATATGTTTTTAACTTATGAGGAGAGAAAGGACTTAAGAAGGATGATGAAAAGAGTTATTGGAGGGACACCGAAGAAATATCCTGACCGCTATAAATGGCGGACACCGTTGTATTACCTTGAAAAAATGCAAGCACCCGTTTTAATCATTCATGGGGGAAAAGATGAAAACGTGTCAATTGAACATGCATATCGATTGGAAAGAAGGCTGAAAGAATTGGGAAAGCAAGTGGAAAGCTGGTATTTCCAACATTTTAGTCATCATTTTCCGCCTCGGCATAACCGGATGGTTTTAGAACGAATGATAAAATGGATGAAAAATTGACCATTATATTTTTCATATGATACATACTAAAAAATGATCGATCAAATGAAAGGGGATTGGAGAAATGGGCATGCCGCTTGAATTAAATACGATGATTATTACAAAAGGGAAGGAAAAGCGGATAGAGGAAAACGTATTTCAGCTTGTCAAAGATGGCTATCGCCTTTATCCTATGAATATTCCTTTGGAAGTTCGAAAAACGTTGATAAGCGATCCTACAGGAACAGCTGAAATTATTAAATTGGAATGGGCTGATAACAAAACCGTGCTTACTTATAATCTCACTTCATTGTACTCAACCAATTAACCGTCATCATATTTCCGTTCATTTGCTGAACGGATTGTGGAAGGAGGAATTTGCTTAATTTTTTCGAGTACGGCTTCCATTTGTCTTATCATAAAAAATCGCGTAACCCCTTTTTCATAAAAGTTCGTTGAAAAAGGGGTTTTCGTCTAAAAATCTGCGTTGCCGATTTGTTTTGCCAAACCACATAAAAATATTAAAAGGCTATCGACAAAGTGATATGCTCCCCTTAAGGTAGACAGATTAAAATATAAAAAATCTGTTTTACCTTAGGGGGAGTTTTTCTATGTATAAGCAATATACAACAGAGCTCAAACTTGAAGTTTTACTTGCATATGAAAACCGAGAATGTACTATTCAAGAGCTTTGTAAAAGGTATCAAATTACTAAATATTCTTTAAGGCAATGGATAAAGACAAACGAGGAAGAAAAAAAGAAGAAGCAGAGTTATCTCCAGAAGAGAAAATGAAACTGGAGATGAAAAAGTTAGAAAGAGAAAATGAGCGCTTACGTGCGGAGAATCTATTTTTAAAAAAGTTAGAGGAAATCGAAAGGAGGTGAAAGTAAACCAAATCCGTTTTGAAGACAAGTATATCGCAATCCGGGAACTTCATGAGAAAGAAAACTAAGCATAATCTTATATGTGAAATCGCCGGTATTTCACGAGCTGCTTACTATAAGTGGTTAAAACGTTTTCCCTCAACATGTTGCAGAAAATATATTGAATCGTGAATTTACAGCGGAAAAGCCAAGTGAAAAATGGGTAGCTGATGTCACAGAATTAAAATAGGTTCATCAAAGAGAGCCTATTTAAGTGCTATTCTTGATCTATATGATGGATCAATTGTGAGCGATGTTTTAGGACATTCCAATCATCATCATCTTGTATTCAAAACGTTGGATCAAGCCACCGTACTTTTAAAAGGAGAGCATCCACTTATTCATAGTGACCGTGGGTTCCAATATACCTCTCATGGTTTTAAACGTAGGATAGAACAAGCAGGGATGACACAAAGTATGTCAAGAGTAGGCAGATGCATTGATAATGGGCCAATGGTATCTTTTTGGGGAACGCTTTAAATGCGAGAAGTATTATTTACATAAGTATCAGACATTTAAAGAATTAGCTCTTGTGATGGATGAGTACAACCGCTTTTATCATTATGAAAGGTATCAAAAAAGATTAAGCGGCTTTAGCCCCATGGAATATAGAGCTAAAGCCGCTTAGGTATATTTTTATTATTTCTACAGTCTACTTGACAGGGGACAGTTCAAAGCTGTAGCCGAAAGTAAGTAATTTTTTTATATGATTGGACCGCCAAGTTCTTCAATTTCCTTCGGAACGTTCGAGAATTTTTTGAAGTTCTCTTTGAATGCTTTTGCTAATTCATACGCTTTTTGTTCATAAGCGTTTTTATCACTCCATGTTTTAATAGGCTGTAAAACTTCATCAGGCACTCCTGGAACATGAGCAGGAATCGCCAGCCCGAAAATAGGGTCTTTTACAGTTTCCACCTCATCGAGTTCGCCTTCCAATGCTGCCTGAACCATGGCTCTTGTATAAGCAAGTTTAATTCGTTTTCCTACTCCGTATTCTCCGCCGGTCCACCCTGTATTGACTAAAAATACTTTCACATCATGTTCTTCGATTTTTCTTCCGAGCATTTCAGAGTATCTTGTAGCTGGAAGCGGAAGAAATGGTGCGCCAAAGCATGTGGAGAACGTTGTTTTAGGGGAAGTAATACCCCTTTCCGTTCCAGCAAGCTTGCTCGTATAACCGCTTAAGAAATGATACATAGCCTGTTCTTTCGTTAATTTGCTTATTGGCGGCAGAACACCGAACGCATCAGCTGTTAAAAAAATAATTGTGTTAGGGTGACCCGCAATGCTCGGTTTAGCAATATTGTCAATCGCTTCAATTGGATAAGCCGCACGGGTGTTTTCTGTTAATAAGGAGTTGTCATAATCAGGAATTCGTGTCGATTCATCAACCACAACGTTTTCCAAAACGGAACCGAATCGAATCGCGTTATAAATTTGAGGTTCTTTTTCTTCAGACAAACCGATGCATTTTGCATAACAGCCGCCTTCAATATTAAAAATACCAGATGAAGACCAGCCGTGTTCATCATCACCAATTAATCGGCGTTTTGGATCGGCGGAAAGTGTTGTTTTGCCTGTTCCCGATAAACCGAAAAAGAGCGCGACATCGCCTTCTTGACCGACATTGGCGGAGCAGTGCATTGAAAATATATCTCTTTCTGGAAGCAGGAAGTTCATGACGGAAAAGATAGACTTTTTCATCTCGCCTGCATATTCAGTTCCGCCGATCAGGATTATTCTCTTTTCAAAAGAAATAATGATAAATGCTTCTGAGTTCGTTCCATCCACAGCTGGATCTGCTTTAAAGGAAGGAGCGGAAACAATCGTAAACGGATTTTTATGCTCCTTTAAATCGTCTTGGCTTTTCGGACGGATAAACAGTTGGCGAGCAAATAAATTTTGCCACGCCAATTCATTGACCACTTGAATTGGAAGACGATATTTTTTGTCAGCTCCGGCAAATCCGTTAAAAACATAAATTTCATCTCTATTTTTTAAATATTGTATGACTTTTAAGTACAGTTTTTCAAAAACTTCTGATGAAATTGGCTTGTTGACGGGTCCCCAATCAATTAAATGCTTGACAGAATCTTCTTCAACGATGAATTTATCTTCTGGTGACCGGCCGGTATATTTGCCTGTTGTAACCGAAACTGCACCTGTATTTGTTAAAAAGCCTTCTTTCCTAGCTAAAACTTTTTCTACAAGCCGTGCGACTGGTAAATTATGATATGCATTTGGTCCGCTGATCAACGAAGCTAATTCATTTGATACATCTACAATATTCATATACATACCATCCTTTTTTTGCATATTTGAAATGGTTTTATAGAAATAGTATAACACATTCACGAAAATAATCCATCCTATTTATCGATTTCTGAAAATAATGTTTTTACTATATATTTTGCCTTCATTTTTGGGCATCATACGAATCATGATTGATCAGCTGATACTGAAATAATGGATATCAGATGATTTGGAAAATTACAGAGAAGCTTTATTTATTGTTGACAAGTACTTTTTTGCTCCTGTATGATATACATTTGAACGGATACTCTTATCCCGAGTTGGCGGAGGGACAGGCCCTATGAAGCCCAGCAACCGGCTCGTTGAAAGAAGACAGTAGAATATGGCTTTCAAAATCCCGGTATTCTATGGACATACAACATGATGCGAAAGAATTCCATATTCATAGACGAGCAATGGTGCTAACCTGATGCAAGGTTATATCCTTGAACGATAAGAGTGAAAGGCAATGATGTTTATAACAACCTTTCCTCTGGCAGGGAAGGTTTTTTCTATGTATAAGAGAAATCTCGTTTAGCCAAGTTTTTCTTATCGTACGCAATTTTGATATGTTTACAACAGTGGTGAGGGAATGAGTTCCGTGTCAATGTCAAGGAGTGTAGCACTCCATAAACATCATTTTAAGTTTGAGGAGGAAGCAGTAAATGACAAAAAAGCGCCGTCTGTTTACATCTGAATCCGTAACGGAAGGGCATCCGGACAAAATTTGCGACCAAATTTCAGATGCGATTTTAGATGCCATTTTAGAAAAAGATCCGAACGCACGTGTAGCTTGCGAAACATCTGTCACCACCGGACTTGTATTAGTCAGTGGAGAAATTACGACAAGCACGTATGTGGATATACCAAAAATTGTGCGAGAAACGGTCAAAGAGATCGGCTATACGAGAGCTAAATACGGTTTTGATGCTGAAACTTGTGCTGTTTTAACATCAATTGATGAGCAATCACCCGATATTGCTGCAGGGGTGGATAAAGCTTTAGAAGCGCGAGAAGGACAAATGACTGATGAAGAAATTGAAGCGATTGGCGCTGGAGATCAAGGGTTAATGTTCGGTTTTGCATGCAATGAAACGAAGGAATTAATGCCTCTCCCGATTTCCATTGCCCATAAGCTTTCACGCCGGCTTACAGAAGTTAGAAAAAGCGAAGAAATTCCTTATTTGCGTCCGGACGGAAAGACGCAAGTTACGGTAGAATATGATGAAAATGAACAGCCGGTTAGAATTGACACAATTGTCATATCGACTCAACACCATCCGGAGGCAACTTTAGAACAAATTAAGCAGGATATTAAAGAAAAAGTAATTGATCCGGTTGTGCCAAAAGAACTGATCGATGAAGAAACAAAATATTTCATCAACCCTACCGGACGTTTCGTTATTGGCGGACCACAAGGAGATGCAGGATTAACGGGACGAAAAATCATTGTCGATACTTACGGAGGCTATGCGCGCCATGGCGGAGGAGCTTTCTCAGGAAAAGATCCGACGAAGGTAGACCGATCTGCAGCTTATGCGGCTCGTTATGTAGCGAAAAATATTGTCGCAGCCGGACTTGCAGACAAATGCGAGGTTCAGCTGGCCTATGCAATTGGTGTGGCGAAACCTGTCTCTATTTCTGTTGATACGTTCGGTACTGGCAAAGTAAGCGAAGATGTTTTAGTTGAATTAATTCGCAATAACTTTGATTTGCGCCCAGCTGGCATTATAAAAATGCTTGACTTGCGCCGCCCGATTTACAAACAGACAGCTGCTTACGGTCATTTCGGACGCAACGATCTAGATTTGCCATGGGAACGCACAGATAAAGCGGAAGCTTTGCGCGAACAGGCTCATCAATATTTGTAAAATAAAAAAGGTGTCCAATGCGATGCATGCATTAGACACCTTTTTGCTTTTATGGTCCGAATGCGACAAAACAGATGGTGCCTGCTGAAGCTCCTAGAACTATTCCCGCCAGCACATCTGAAGGGTAGTGTAGGCCAAGAAAAATTCTTGATAGTGCCACACTGAATGCGAGAGGAAGCAAAATCCATGTTAAGGCTGGAAAAAAGAGCAAAAATGGTGTTGCCACTGAAAATACAGCTGTCGTATGTCCAGAAGGAAATGAATGGTCAGTTAACGGATTTTCTAACACTTTTGTTTCAAATAATGTAAGATAAGGCCGTCTGCGTGGATAAATTCTTTTCACAATGAAAACCGGAATATGACTGAAAAAAAGTGCAGCTGAACTTGCCAAGGCAACAGTTTTTACAGGTTCATTAAAAAATAACATCAGCATTAAACATGTTGCAATTGAAAAAACAGCCCCTCCTAAATGAGTAATATACCGAAAATAAACATTCAGTCCTTTTCGTTCAAAATGCGAATTAATCAGTTTGAACAACTTGCACTCAAATTGGTAAAGCTGATTCAGCAGTCTGCCCATGTTAAAGTTCCTCTTTTCAAAAAGCAAAAATTCTTAAAAAAATTTTCTCTCATATTTATGTAAACTTCAACAAATCTAATAAAAATTTTACAAAATTTTAAAAATACATGAAGCTGCCCGGTAAAGAATGACATTTGAAAGAGAAAGTTTTAAAATGTTTTTATAAGCAATTTATATGTTGTTCATACGAGCAATATTTTTATAATATTGAGCTTTTTCGATATACTCGCGACGGATGCGTTCCATATCTTGAAGATCTTCTTCTGTTAATTCTCTAATCACTTTGGCGGGTCTTCCGAATGCTAAAGTTTTCTCAGGTATCTTTTTGCCTGGCGGGACAAGACTGCCTGCACCGATAAAAGCGCCTTTTCCGATTTCTGCTCCATCCAGAATAATCGAACCCATTCCAATTAGAGCTCCTTTCCGCACAATCGCACTATGGAGCAGAACTTGATGGCCGACGGTTACATCATCTTCAATAATTAACGGTTTATTTGGGCTCTGGTGCAGACAGCATTGGTCTTGAATATTGACCCGATTTCCAATAATAGTTGGGGCAACGTCACCGCGAATAACCGTCTGAAACCAAATGCTTGATTCATCTCCTATTTGAACATCGCCGGTGATTGTGACAAAATCAGCTATATAAGCCGAATCGCTAATTATAGGTTTTTTGTCTTTATATGGATAAATAACCATGGGAACCATCCTTTTCTTTTTTTCATATTATAACAAATTTTCCGTCATGTTCGGAAAGGAGTTAACTTATGTGGAAATGGGTAAGTTCTAGTCCTAAAGCTGCGATTGTCATCATTCATGGAGCTGGAGAACATCATGGACGTTACAAATGGCTGATAAAAAAGTGGCAAACAAACGGGTACCATGTTGTCATGGGGGATTTGCCAGGACAAGGAAATTCATCCTCCAGACGGGGACATGTCCAATCGTTTGATGAATATATTGATGAAGTTGACCGTTGGATCAGGGAGGCTCAATCTTTCCAATTGCCGCTTTTTTTGCTGGGGCATAGCATGGGCGGTTTAATAGCCATACGTACGCTGCAGAGAAATAAAATTCCGTTAAACGGGGTCATTTTATCTTCGCCATGTTTAGGAATTTTGCAAAAACCGAGTAAAGCGCTCGATCTTTTGGCAAAAGGATTAAATATTTTCGCGCCTAGGGTACGCTTTGATTCCGGTTTGACAGTTGAGATGGCAACGAGAAATAAGGAAATTCAAGACATAAACAGAAACGACTCCCTTTACGTAAGAAAAGTTTCTGTGCGCTGGTACAGAGAGCTTCTTCATGCTATTGAACTAGCATTTCAGCAGCTTCCGCAGTTTCCAGATGTCCCTCTTTTCGTCATGCAGGGAGGAGAAGACAAAATTGTTGATAAATCAGCAGTTCAAAAATGGTATAGTCAGTTGAATCTCACGGAAAAGAGCTATAAAGAATGGGAAGGACTATATCACGAAATTTTTAATGAACCGGAAAGAGAACTTGTTTTTCAAGATGCGTTGAGATTTACAGAAAGCCATTTAACATAAACACTGGAATTTTACAATGAAGAGGTGAGTTGATCTTTGAGTATACCTGAACACCCTATCAGCCTTATGTCAAGAGTTTATAGGGAAATTCTTCCGACCGTCCATTATTACTTAGATGGGTGGAAAAAAAAGGCTGAGGAAATACCGAATCCTGAATTGAGAAAGCAGGCGCTTGCAAGCATAAATACGAAAGCATTTCATTGCGAAGGAGGAAGCATTTTAGCGCTTTTGTCGAACTCTCATATAGAGGAATGCATAGAGTTTATCGTTGCTTATCAAACGATTAGCGATTACTTGGATAATTTATGCGACAGAAGCACTTCTTTTGATCCGGAAGATTTCCGCATGCTGCACCAATCAATGAAGGATGCGCTGTCGATTCATGCAGAATTAAAAAATTACTACCAATTTCGTGAGGACCAAGATGATGGCGGATATTTAAAAGAGCTTGTCATGACATGCCAAAGAATGCTGAGCCAATTGGAGAACTATCCGGTTATAGCTGGCTATTTGATGGAGCTTTGCGAATATTATTGTGAACTGCAAGTACATAAGCATGTAATAGAAGAGGAAAGAGTGCCAAGGCTAGTACAGTGGTTCGAACAATATAAATCTTCCCTCCCGGATATGCGGTGGTATGAATTTTCTGCCTGCGCTGGATCGACATTGGGCATTTTTTGTTTAGTCGCCTATGCATTTCAGCCCAGCTTTAACGAAGCGATTGCCAAAAAAATTAAAGACGGTTACTTTCCATATGTGCAAGGGCTTCATATTTTATTGGATTACTTTATTGATCAAGAGGAGGATCAATTGGAGGGCGATTTAAATTTTTGCAGTTTTTATGAAAGCACATCAGAAATGATGGAACGATTAGCTCATTTTGTACATGAAGCGGACAAAAATTTAAAAGGTATTCCGAACGAAAATTTTCATAAATTAATTAACCGCGGATTGCTCGGCATTTATTTATCTGATGACAAAGTATTAGTACATAAAGATTTAGGAAAGCTGGCTAAAAAATTAATAAAAAAAGGAGGAACAACCTCCGTTTTCTTTTATGTGAATGCTAGGGCATATCGAACGTTCCGAAAATGGAATTTGATTAAATCTTCTTGATGGATAAAGCTAGCCGGGATATTATTCCCGGCTATTTTGCTTTTTCGATTGCTACAATAAACGGAGGGGAATTTTTTTGGTTTAAAAACCGGTATTCAAGTACATGAGCAGTATGTTGATCGATTTGTTCGGCAAATTTAAGAAGCTCATCTCTCTCACGTTTTCCTTCCGGATGGCCGTGATAAACGACCAGCACGATCATTCCACCGGGTCTTAATATGGATAAAAGCTGCTTTACTGCTTCAATAGTTGATTCTGGTTTTGTCACAATGTTTTTTTGGCCACCGGGCAAATAACCGAGATTAAACATCGCACCGGCGATATGATTGTGATGTTTTTTCGGAATCGTATTGAAAATGTCATCATGACTGGAATGAAACAAAGTAACACGGTCGATTAAACCGGATTCCTTCAACCGTTTTTCTGTCTCTTCAAGCGCTTGTTTTTGAATATCATATCCAAACACATGACCTTGTTCGCCAACGAGTTGTGCTAAAAAGACGGTATCATGTCCGTTCCCGACTGTTGCATCAATAACGATATCGCCGTTTTGGACAGCGGAAGCCATCAATTTTTTTGCAAATGGAAGAATGCGAATGAGGTTCATTTTGACATCACTCGATCTTTTGTATAATACTTCCCTTGGTAGCTGTTTCGTTTTTCGAGTTCGGCATCAATGGCATTCAGCACTTCCCATTTGTTAACGCTCCACATCGGCCCTATCATTAAATCGATCGGACCGTCGCCTGTAATGCGATGAACGATCATTTCGGGAGGCAGTACCTCTAGCTGATCGCAAACTAATTGTACATATTCATCAAAGGATAAAAAGCGCACCATCCCTTTTTCATATTGCTTAACCATCGGTGTACCTTTTAACAAATGGAGCAGATGAATTTTAATTCCTTGAACATCCAGCTTAGCAACTTCTTTTGCAGTTTCCATCATCATATCGTACGTTTCAAGCGGAAGACCGTTTATGATGTGTGTGCAAACTCGGATTCCGTGCTTTCTGAGCTTGTTAACTCCTTCCACATAACATTCATAATCGTGCGCACGGTTAATTAAATCAGCGGTCCGCTGGTGAACGGTTTGCAATCCTAATTCAACCCAAAGATATGTCCTCTCATTTAATTCCGCCAAATAATCAACAACATCGTCAGGCAAACAGTCAGGCCTTGTAGCAATGGACAAACCGACAACTCCTTCGAGACCTAATACCGTTTCATATTTCTCACGAAGAACTTCCACGGGTGCATGAGTGTTTGTAAATGCCTGAAAGTAAGCAATATACTTTCCGTTTTTCCATTTCTCATGCATTTTGCTTCTAATGTCGTGAAATTGCGTAACAAGATCATCAGCTCTGTTTCCGGCAAAATCGCCCGACCCTGCGGCACTGCAAAACGTACACCCGCCATGTGCTACCGTACCGTCGCGGTTTGGACAGTCAAATCCTCCGTCTAAAGCAACTTTAAACACTTTATCTCCAAATGTATTTCGTAAATGGTAATTCCATGTATGATACCGTTTGTTGTCATTCGTATACGGAAATGGATTGTGGTTCGCCAATTCCTACTCCTCCTGTTTCGATATACTATCAAGACATTTTACCATGATTGCCAAACCAATCTCAAATAAGAATTTACCAGCTTTTTTCATGATGGAGCTTGCAGAAATAGCGAAAAATACAGTTGATGAAGAAAATTCTTCATCAAGGAGGGGATTTGTTTGGCTACTAGACAATCCGTGGAAGAGTGCATTCAACATTGCCAGCAAGCATTGGAATATGCAAATGAGCAATATATTGAAGGGCTGAAACAGGAGCATTACAATGATGAAGAATATACAAATGCACAGCAAAAGCTTCAAGATGCACTTGCAGAAGTGGAAAAACTCAGTTTAAGCGCAAATGACCAGCAGCGGGAGCAGCTTCACCGCATGCGCCTTCAACTGCAGCACCTTCAAAATGAGATGATTTTGCTCGATCATTAAAATTCCAGGGCAAAGCCTGATTGTAGGCTTGCCCTTTAATTGCAATTATGATTTTTCATTTATTCTTTAGCCGATTTGATCTTATATATAAATTTGCATAAGGAAAGAATGGTTTTTGGAATAAAAACGAAAATATAGAATAAAAATATCTTTCAACAGATTGCGCAATTACCGATATAAAAGCTCGGCTCAATGCGAATGAACGATTACATTTTAAAACAAAATCGGGATCAGTTTGTTGAACATCAGTCAAACTTCTAGCAAAAGCTGCTATACGACTATGTACATCATAATTTTTCCCTAAGATCAAGAGCCCCCGAACGAGTGAAATCATTCAGTGTTTTTTATATGCGGAATCAGAAAATGTTGATTGCATCTTTTCTGTATTATGTGTACTATATAATGTAGTACACATAATACAAAAGAGTCCTTTTTGTAAGAAAGAAGGGTATTTGATGTTTGAAATTGACCCGAGAAGTGCCACTCCGATATATGAGCAGATCATAAAAAAAATGAAAGAACTATGTATCAAAGGTGTGTTAAAGCCTGGCGATAAACTGCCCTCTGTAAGAGAGATGTCTTCCATGATTATCGCTAATCCTAACACGGTTTCAAAGGCTTATAAAGAGCTGGAAAGAGAAGGCTTGATTGAAACGCTGAGAGGACGGGGGACATTTGTATCGAAAATGGTGCAGAAAAAGCTGGATGAAGAGAAAATTGAAATGATTAAAGAGGAGCTGCGGCAAATTATGATCGACGCATTTTATGCAGGAATCAGCTTTGAACAAATATATCAATGGATGAAAGACATGAATAACGAATTTGCCAATGCTTTTCATAAATAAAGTTTAGCAAAAAAAAGTATTTGAACCTCTGCAGCGTGAGTTTCAGCTTGTTTGGCTAAAACGGTTCAGAAAAGATAAAGGAAAAACTTTGTTCGGAGGGCATATCTTATTCTTCTCGGTGTTATTCATGCAGTTTTGGCTGCCCATTAGCTAGGTAAAAAATCCCCGGAAAAATGACATAAATTCAATTAAACCAATGCGTATCGGTAAGTTTCTTGTATGAACCATGCGAGTAAACGGGCAGAATTATTTTTTGTTGGAACCATTAAAAAATCCCAATCCATATATTTGTCATTTTAGCTATTGCAACCAACAAAAAACGAAAATTTCCAGTGAAATGTAAATGTAATAAAATAATAAAGGATTCTTAATTTTTTTCTCCTAAAATTATAAAAGGAAATATACATTTAAAGTGAAACTATTTTGATTTTAGTTCGTTCTAATTGTTGAGCTGCTTTAAGTTGAGGTGAATAAAATGTTAAAAGACCCAAAGATATTAATATTAACGGCAAATTACGGAAACGGTCATATCCAAGTTGCTAAAACATTGGAGCAGTCTTTGCATAAGATGGGAATCAACAACGTAAAAGTTTCTGATTTAATTAGCGAGTCTCATCCAATTATGGCGGAAATTACAAGATATTTATATTTGAAAAGTTTTTCCATCGGTAAGCAATTTTATCGGTTATTTTATTATAGTGTGGACAAAATGTCTAACAAACGCATTATGAATTTGTATTTGAAGCTTGGACACCGCAAATTGAATCAGCTAGTAAGGGAGATAAATCCTGACATCATCATTAATACATTTCCTATTTCCGTTGTGCCTGAATATCGCACGCGGACAGGCGTGTTCATCCCGACATTTAATGTGCTGACCGATTTTTGTCTTCACCGAGTATGGGTTCATAAAAACATTGATAAATATTATGTTTCGTGCGACGATGTGAAGGAAAAACTGACAATGCTCAACATCCATCCAGCGCTTGTCAAAGTAACCGGAATTCCTATTCGGCCGCAGTTTGAAGAAAAAATGGAAACGATCGATTTATATAAAAAATACAATTTGGATCCGAACAAGAAAACTTTGTTAATTGCTACAGGCGCTCATGGAGTTTTAAAAAATGTAAAAGATTTGTGTGAATCATTTTTTACACGAGATGACATGCAAATAGTCGTTGTATGCGGAAATAACCAATCGCTGAAAGATGAGCTTGAACCGCTTCAGTATATTCACCCGGATCGAATAAAAGTTTTTGGCTATGTCGAAAGAATCGACGAGCTCTTTCGCATTTGTTCCTGCATGATAACAAAGCCTGGAGGGATTACTCTCAGCGAGGCGGCCGCATTAAAAGTTCCGCTTATTCTCTATAAACCTGTTCCGGGGCAGGAAAGGGAGAATGCCGATTTGTTTGCAGCAAAAGGGGCGGCGGTTGTCATCAATAAGCTTGAAAAAGTTCAAGAGACGGTCAATGATTTATTTAACCACCCTGAAAAAATGGAAAAAATGAAAATGAGCATTGCTGAATTATATAGACCAAACGCTGCTGACACGATCTTGCAGGACATTTTAAATGAAGCAGAAATGCTGCTTGATTCAAGCTTGAAAGGGTCTGTCAATTATTAATTATTAGACTGAAATCCAAATTTTTCGACATTGACTTGCATGAACTCATAAAATTCATTAAAATAACAATATGATAAGTGGATGAAAAAGCAAGAACGGTGAAAAGGATCAGTAGTGGATAAAGGCGTCTAGAGAGTTGACGGAAGGTGAAAGTCAATCGTTGTTTATTCACGAACTCCCCTTTGAGTTGCGGGTGTGAAATGTATTCCGGTACAGACTAATGCCCGACGTGTTTCCACGTTACGGAACAGAGTGAGTGCATTTGCGCTAATTTGGGTGGTACCGCGGGAAATTGTCTCTCGTCCCTTCGTCGTGGGGATGGGAGTTTTTTTATTATTTGACGCTTATACATATATATAGCAAAGGAGGATTTTTACATGTCTTACAACCATCGTGAGATTGAGAAAAAATGGCAAGATTATTGGCTAAAAAACAAAACATTTAAAACAGAGGATGATTCCGATAAACCGAAGTTTTATGCATTGGATATGTTTCCGTATCCTTCGGGAGCTGGTCTTCATGTAGGACATCCTGAAGGTTATACGGCAACCGACATTTTGGCGCGAATGAAACGGATGCAAGGATACAATGTTCTCCATCCGATGGGATGGGATGCATTTGGACTTCCGGCTGAGCAATATGCTTTAGATACCGGCAACGATCCTGCGGAATTTACGAAAAAAAATATTGATAATTTTCGCAGACAAATTCAATCACTAGGATTTTCCTATGATTGGGATCGGGAAGTAAATACAACTGATCCGGAATATTACAAATGGACGCAATGGATCTTCTTAAAGCTTTATGAAAAAGGACTTGCTTACATTGATGAAGTGCCCGTCAACTGGTGCCCAGCACTCGGAACTGTTCTTGCAAATGAAGAGGTCATCGACGGAAAAAGCGAACGGGGAGGACATCCTGTTGAACGCCGTCCGATGAAACAATGGGTGTTAAAAATTACCGCATATGCTGACAGGCTGCTGGAAGATTTAGAAGAGCTTGATTGGCCGGAAAGCATAAAGGAAATGCAGCGAAATTGGATCGGCCGGTCGGAAGGTGCGGAAGTTCATTTTACAGTCGATGGAACTGATAAAACCTTTACTGTTTTTACTACTCGTCCAGATACGCTTTTCGGTGCTACGTATACAGTGCTTGCGCCTGAACATCCGCTTGTGAAAGAAATTACAACCGAGGAACAAAAAGAAGCGGTGGAAGCCTATTTAGATCAAATTAAAAGTAAAAGCGATCTCGAAAGAACGGACTTGGCGAAGGAAAAAACAGGCGTGTTTACCGGAGCCTATGCTGTAAATCCTGCCAATGGAGAAAGATTGCCGATTTGGATTGCCGATTATGTTTTAATGAGCTATGGTACAGGTGCGATCATGGCCGTGCCTGCCCACGATGAACGGGACTATGAATTTGCGAAAAAATTTGACCTGCCGATTAAAGAGGTTGTCGCTGGAGGAAACATCGAACAAGAAGCTTATACAGGAGACGGCGAGCATGTAAATTCCGACTTTTTGAACGGATTGAATAAAGAAGAAGCAATTGAAGCGATGATCAAATGGCTGGAGGAAAACAAAAAAGGACAAAGAAAAGTGACATACCGTCTTCGAGACTGGTTGTTCAGCCGTCAACGTTATTGGGGTGAACCGATTCCGATCATCCATTGGGAAGACGGCACGATCACAGCTGTTCCTGAAGAGGAGCTGCCGTTAGTGCTTCCGGAAACAGATGAAATTAGACCTTCGGGAACCGGTGAGTCACCTTTAGCGAATATTGAGGATTGGGTGAATGTCGTTGACCCGAAAACAGGCAAAAAAGGGCGGCGCGAAACAAACACAATGCCTCAATGGGCGGGAAGCTGCTGGTACTATTTGCGCTATATTGACCCGCACAATTCAGAACAATTAGCTGATCCTGAAAAATTGAAAAAATGGCTGCCTGTGGACATTTATATCGGCGGGGCTGAGCATGCTGTTTTACACTTGCTGTATGCACGTTTCTGGCATAAATTTTTATACGATATCGGAGTAGTTCCGACGAAAGAACCGTTCCAAAAATTGTTTAACCAAGGAATGATCCTCGGCGAAAACAATGAAAAGATGAGCAAATCAAAAGGAAATGTCGTCAATCCTGATGAAATCGTTGAAAGCCACGGAGCGGATACTCTCCGTTTATATGAAATGTTCATGGGTCCGCTTGATGCATCCATTGCATGGTCAACAAAAGGACTCGACGGCGCAAGAAGATTTTTAGATCGTGTATGGCGGCTGTTTGTAATGGAAAATGGCGAGTTGAATCCGAAAATCGTCGATGAACCTTCTCAAGAGCTTGAACGCATTTATCACCAAACAGTGAAAAAGGTAACGGAGGATTATGAAAATCTGCATTTTAACACAGCTATTTCGCAACTGATGGTATTTATTAATGAAGCTTATAAAGCGACAATTCTTCCGAAAGAATATATGGAAGGCTTTGTAAAGCTTTTATCGCCGGTTGCTCCGCATATTTGCGAAGAGCTTTGGGAAAAACTCGGCCATTCTGAAACGATTGCTTATGAATCGTGGCCGGCATGGGATGAATCAAAGCTTGTCGAAGATGAAGTGGAAATTGTCATTCAAATCAACGGAAAAGTGCGGGCAAAGCTGCTTGTACCAAACGATGCTTCTAAAGAGGAAATGGAAAAAATCGCGATGGATGATGAAAAAATAAAAGAACAGCTTGAAGGCAAAACCGTTCGTAAAGTGATTGCTGTTCCTGGCAAGCTTGTCAACATCGTAGCCAATTAAGCTTGAATATCAATGAAAGGATGGCCATTCATGGTAAAAGAAATCACACCAAATGATCTCAAAACGAAGCTTGAAAACGGCGAAACATTAGACATTATTGATGTCCGCGAGGAAGAAGAAGTAGAAGAAGGCATGATTCCACAAGCAAAACATATTCCGATGGGAGAAATCCCGGACCGCATTGAAGAATTTGATAAAGAAAAGGAATATATTTTCGTCTGCCGCTCAGGAAGAAGAAGTGAAAATGTTTGTTTATATTTACAGGATCTTGGTTTTAATGTCATCAATATGGTTGGCGGAATGCTCGAATGGACAGGGGAAACCAAACCGAAGAGCGAGATAAAAAAATAAGTGGAAAAACCGCGCTTATGTAGGCGCGGTTTTTTCCTTATAAAGGAAGATTAGCGTGGCAAAACAGTAAACCATACCGCATGTAATACCCTCAAAATCCCCATAAAAACTGCCGACATGAGCAAATCTTTTCCCTTTATTAAAAGTGTCATATTTGTACAAGCATAAAAGTATATTGGAAGCAACGAGATAAATAAAGGGAGTGTGAAGAAATTGAGCTATAAAGTCGCCATTTTTGACGAAGAGCATGAAAAAGATTTAGAAGAGGAAGTGAACGCTTTTTTAACTGCGCTTCCAAGTCAAAAATATATCGACATAAAATATCATGTAGCGGTAACATGCGATCAAAAAGGTGAACAAATTTACTGTTTTTCAGCGATGATTATTTACAAAGAATAAGAAGACTTTCACATTAATAATGAAAAGTCTATTATATTTAGTAAGAATGTAAACAGAATTAGACGTGAAGCGCAGGTTGATTGTAATTTTAGAGAATCTTCGTCAATGCATCAATGTTCGCATGCGCTCCAAGCAGTTGCTATGCCCAGTGGATCTTGAAAGCTTATAAGCACTGATCCAGATAGGAAACACTTTATAAATTGTACCTGATGTGAGAAAGTCAAATAAAACTGAAATGATCGCCATCGTTTTGCAGGATGGAAGACGGACTAACTCATGAAAAAGCTTTTTAAAACAAGCTTTGGACCCGCTTGAAAATCCTTGTTTATGGGGAATCTAGGTCTTTTTTTTATTGGAAAAAAGATTTCAATGCCGTTCCGAAGCGACTGCACGAAAAAAAGGATGGCCAATTTTTTTGAAGTTATCCTAGAACCTTTTGATTTGAAAGGAAAAAACGCTTCGCATCAACCAGAAATTGTAAGCGCTAAGACAAAAAAGGGTGATCATATGTATTACAGCGCAATATTGAATATGAAAGGAAAAAAGACAGTCGTTGTCGGCGGAGGGAAGGTAGCGGAAAGAAAAATAAAAGCTTTGCTCGATGCATGTGCTGATATAACGGTTGTCAGTCCCGATCTATCAGATCATCTTCTTCGAATGCATCAAGAAAAAAAAATATCGTGGAAACAAAAAACGTTTGAAAAAGACGATGTAAACGGTGCGTTTCTAGTCATTGCGGCAACGAATGAAAGGGAAGTTAATGAGCAGGTCTACCAGTCATGTGAAGCACATCAGCTGATCAATGTAGTGGATGCACCTGAAAAAAGCAATATCATTATGCCGGCAACATTTAAAAGGGGCGATTTAATCATCAGTGTATCAACGAGCGGGAAAGTTCCGGGGCTCGCCAGAAAATTAAAAAATAGTTTGGCAGAGCAGTTTGATGAACATTTTGCTGACTATGTTGAATTTTTAAAGGAAGGTCGAAAACGTGTCTTAGAAGAAATCAACGACCCAGAGCAAAAAAGGATGGTTTTACATCAATTATTAGACAAGAGCTTTTTAGAAGCTTCAAATGAAGAACGGCATAAGCAGCTGGAAATGCTTTTGAATGCGAACAGGTCTAGCGAATAGCTAAACCGGATCGCACATGGCCGTTCAACGGGATAGCGATTTGTGCAAAAAAAGAAGCGCCCCCAAAAGTCAGCTGCCCAGTTCATAAAAAACGTTCTTTCTGTAAAATTGGGCTTGTCACCTCACATTTTACTAGATAGGACGTTTTTTTGTGTGTTTTTTAAAAAAAAGAGTAAGTTATCCTGACTTTTTAGACAAACCCATCAATTTATGTGCTTTGAATGAAAAAGGTAAGGTTTAAAAATGCAATTTGATACTATGCCATCCAAAACATTCCATTTAATACCATGACATTAAATGCGGATTAATTAGGTTCTTTAGTTATAACTGTTATTGTCACTAAAACTAAGATGGAAATTATAAATAAACCAATTGTAATAAAGGTATCTTTGAATAAAAAACTAGTGAATGCTGTCCATAATAATATTCCTATTGATAGAACTAACATTGGTTTAAAATTTTTAATCTTAACTAAATAATACAAAAGGAAAAATATCGGATATGTGTATCCAAGGAAAATTAGGGCATTTATTCTATCAGTCTGTATAGATAAATCAAAAGATGTGATTAACATAAAAATCGGAATACTAAACACTGCTAATAATACGGATTTGTTACTATTCATTAGAATTATCCTCTTTTCATATTAAAATATACCATTATTATACTATTTTGAGGCAAAAAATGTTAAATATGTATTTTTTTGATATTATACTATTGTATTTAAAAATATAAGAGGAGGAAGATGAAATGAAGTTCAAAGTAATCTCTTTACTGACCATTTACTTTTTTACTTCTCGGAACTGTATTACCTCACTTTGCCTCTGCTTCTACTTCTACTCAAAATCAGGGTAAACATGAACAGAACTCTCATCAACGTTTTTATAATAACCTTTTTCTCTTTACGAATGACAGATTGTATCCATCTAACCCCAACATGCGCAGATAACATTTTAAATCGTGAATTTACAGCCAGTAAACCGAATGAAAAATGGATAACGAATGTGATAGAACTAAAATATGGTTCTTCAAAGAAAGCTTATTTAAGTGTTATTTTAGACCTTTGATGGTTCTATTGTTAGCTATGTATTTAGCAATCTAATAATAATAAGCTAGCTAGTGTTTTACACGTTAGTCAAAGAAATTCCTTCTATTTGTGGTAAACATTATTTACTATATAGTGATCGAGGATTTCAATTTACTTCACATGGATTTAAAGGAAGGATTGATCAAGTAGGGTTAACACATAATATGTCTCGTGTTGGACGATGTATAGAATAATGGTCCAATGGCATCCTTTTGGGGAACAGTAAATGTGAAAAATATTATTTACATAAGTACGATACATTTGAAGAGCTAAAGAATGCGATTGACGAATACATCCAATTTTACAATTACCATCTTTATCAAGAAAAATTAAACGGTCTCAGTCCTTTGGAATATAGAGCCAAGACCGCTTAGATCAACTTTTATTATTTCCACTAACTACTTGATAGGAGGCAGTTCAACTTATCGGTTCGCCCTTTTCTACGTAACGGCTTGCGTACAAGCCTGCCAGCCGTCCGGTTACGAGCGCAGCCGTGATGTTGTAGCCGCCCGTGTAGCCGTGAATATCCAATATTTCGCCGCAAAAATAAAGCCCGTTCATTAGTTTAGAGGCCATCGTCTTTGGATCGATTTCCTTTATAGAAACGCCTCCGCCGGTCACAAACGCTTTTTCGATTGGAAGCGTGCCGTTTGCTTCGAAGCGGAAATCTTTCACTAAGTGGACAAATTGGCGCAGCTTATCTTTTGAAAGTTGGGAATATGTCATCGAATGATCGATTTCGGATTCCTCCAGCAAAAATAGCAAATATCGTTCAGGCAAGAGACCTTTTAATACATTTTTAACAGCTTTTTTCGGTTCGCCTTTCAATTTAAGCAAAATATGCTGAAAAAGATTTTCTTCATTTTCAGTAGGAAAAGCGTCAATTGACAACGTCACCGTTTTTTCTTTTTTCAATTGTTTTACAACAAATTGGCTGCATCTTAGTGCAGCTGGACCTGATACGCCAAAATGGGTAAAAATAAAATCCATTTTGTGCGTAATAATTGGTCTGCCCTTTTGATTCAACACACTTAAAGCCGCATCTCTTAACGACAGGCCTTGCAATTGTTTTGTTCGGATAAACGGTTCATTCGAAGTAATCGGCACTTCAGTTGGAAATAATTCCGTCACAGTATGACCGGCTTTTTTTGCCCACACGTATCCGTCTCCAGTACTTCCGGTATGAGGGACAGATTTTCCTCCTACAGCTACGATAACAGCTTTGGCAGGAATAAAGGTTTTATTTTTCAACCAGATTCCTTTTACTTTGCTTTCACTGTATTCGATGTTTTCAACCGGATGATTTGTTTTAATTGTAACGTTCAGCCTTTTCAGTTCGGAAAGTAGCGCATTGACTACGTCTTGAGCTCTGTTTGATACTGGAAACATCCGGCCATGGTCTTCCTCTTTTAAACGAACTCCAAGGTTTTCGAAAAAGCGTATAATGTCTTCATTATTAAATTGCGAAAAAGCGCCATACAAAAATCGTCCGTTGCCGGGAATATTTTTGATAATTTCTTCAATTGACCGGCGATTTGTTACATTGCACCGTCCGCCACCGGAGATCGCCAGCTTTCTTCCTAATTTTTCTCCTTTATCGACTAACAGCACGTTCGCTCCGTTTTCAGCGGCGGCGATGGCGGCCATCAATCCAGATGGTCCCCCTCCAATTACTGCTACATCATAATTCATATTCTCACAACCTTTAAGAAGTTGATGTTGCTTGTCCAATTTATTCGTACTTTTAGATTGATCCTAGTTTCGTCTACATCCTAGTCTTATATCATTATAAAAAGATGAATTTTTGAATTCAATGAGTGATGACTATATCTTAGTTCCTAGTGAATGTGGTAAAATGTTATAGTTGAAAATTTTTGTTAGAAACAATGGTGAGCAAAAGATGTCGGATAAATTATTAAGAGGGACGTTTATTTTAACATTAGGTACATATATTTCAAGGATTTTAGGAATGATTTATGTCATTCCGTTTTTCGCGTTGGTTGGAGAAACGGGAAGTGCTTTGTATCAATATGGATATGTTCCGTATACGATTTTTTTAAGCATTGCGACAATGGGATTTCCTATGGCCATTTCAAAATTTGTCGCAAAATATAATTCCATTGGTGATTACGAGACAAGCCGCAGAATGTTTCGATCTGGGATGCTGTTTATGCTTCTTGGAGGAATTTTCACTTGTTTTATTTTATTTGTGACTGCGCCTTTCTTTGCGGAACACCAGCTTGGCCAACAGGAGCTGCAAGGTGTGACAGTTGAGGATGTCACATATGTTATACGAATGGTCAGCCTTGCGCTTATAGTTGTTCCGATCATGAGTTTAATACGAGGTTTTTTTCAAGGGCATCAGTCAATGGGCCCGACGTCCGTTTCCCAAGTAATAGAACAGCTAGTGCGCATCATTTTTTTACTTGTTTCCAGCTATATCATTTTAAAAGTATTACATGGCGATATCATTACAGCGGTGGGTTATGCGACATTTGCCGCCTTTGTTGGCGCCATCGGCGGGCTGTTCGTCCTTTTTTTGTATTGGATGAAAAGAAAAAATTCCTTATTGGCGATGCAGGAGAACAAAATTGAACCTTCCGGCATTTCTACGAAGCAAATGTTTCTCGAGGTGTTCAGGTATGCCGGTCCGTTTGTATTTGTCGGACTAGCTATTCCTTTATATCAATTTGTCGATTCTTTTACGTTTAATAAAGCTATGATTCAGGCGGGAGAAGGCGAAAGAGCGCAAGAATTATATGCTATGGTCAATTTTTTAGTGAATAAAATTGTCATGATTCCTGTTTCTTTAGCAACCGCTTTTGGCTTAACGCTCGTGCCGGCCATTACAAATGCGTTCACGAATCAAAACTTTCCGTTTGTTAGAAGACAAATTGACCAAGCGTTTCAAACATTAATGTTTCTCGTTCTCCCTGCATCCATTGGGATCATTATTCTTTCCGGACCAATCTACATGTTTTTTTATAATGACAATGAAACAGGTGCGAGCATTTTAGCTGCCTATGCACCGATCGCTTTGCTTTTTTCTTATTTCACTGTTTCAGCCGCCATTTTGCAGGGGATTAATAAACAAAAATTGGCTGTCATCAGCCTTGCATTCGGTCTTCTGCTAAAAATTTGTTTAAACAGCTGGCTTATCACGCAGTTTGGTGCATACGGTTCGATTATGGCAACTGCGATCGGGTTTCTTGGCTCGCTCATATACGGATTAATGATGATTCGCCGTCATACAGGCTACTCGTATAAAAGATTTTGGAAAAGAACAATATTTACGGGAATTTTGGTCATCTGTATGTCAATTGTCGTTGTAGCGTTTTCCTCTCTCTTCACTGTCTTTTTTGATTACCATGCAAGTAAAACAAATGCCGCCATCATGGTTGGAATTGCTGCATTATTAGGAGCAGGCTCGTATTTTTGGCTGGCTAAGCAATCAGGATTCCTAAAAGTTATTTTTGGAACTAGATTTTTAAGTAAGAGGAAGGAAAGGGGGTAGATAATATGCGTATTGATAAACTATTAGCACATGCTGGCTACGGCAGCAGAAAAGAAGTAAAAAAGCTGCTAAAGGAACGGGCCGTTCATGTTAATGGAGAAGTGGTGACGGATCCGAAAACAAATGTCGACCCGAATAAACAAGAAATCATCATTAACGGTGAACAGGTGTTGTACAAAGAACATGTTTATTTCATGATGAACAAGCCAGCTGGTTTTTTATCTGCTACAGAAGACAACGTCCAAAAGACTGTGGTCGATTTGCTTGATCCGGAAGATCTTCGCTATAATCCCTTTCCTGTCGGCAGGCTTGACAAAGATACCGAAGGGCTATTGCTGTTAACATCGGACGGACAGCTTGCCCATCAATTAACATCGCCCAAGAAAAATGTTCCTAAAAAATATTTTGCGGAAGTTATTGGTCTAGTGACAGAGGAAGATGTCGAGCTGTTCAAAGCAGGTGTAAAACTTGATGACGGTTATGTTACAAAGCCTGCCTGGCTTGAAATTATTAAGGCAGACGACATTTCTGAAGTTTTTGTCACCATAACGGAGGGGAAATACCATCAAATTAAGCGGATGTTTTCTGCTGTCGGAAAAAAAGTGAAATATTTAAAACGAATCCAAATGGGAACGCTTGAACTAGATCAAACATTGCAAACAGGGGAATATCGAGAACTGACAAAAGAAGAATTAGAACAACTGCGATCGATTCAAGGGCAGCCGGGCGATTCAGCCGATTTTCCTTTGTAGTTTGAAAAACGTTCAAATTGAACTTCCGTTTTTTAAAAAGGCGGACAAACTGGCGCCGAAAAAGGTGGAAATTGCTTGCAACAGCAGACAAAAAGGGGCTGAGACCAAAAGTTATGTAACTTTTGGATCAGCCCCATATATGTATGTGAACGAATAACCAAATTTTCTTTTTTTAGTAGCTAGGATGACATCTTGACCTTCTTGTTAGTTGTTGCCCATTTTCCTCTTGCAGGACTGTGCACTAAATCGTTATATGCTAACACGTTTAAATCCCTCTGAATCGTTCTGGGGGTAATACCAAATTCATCGACAAGCTCTTGAGTTGTTACTGTACCCCTTTCATGAATGAACATGTAGACGGATTTGATTCGGGTTAGCATACGGTTTGTTGAAGGTTTCAAAAAACCACTCCCTATCATTTAATGCATCGAAATCACAAACCTACATACTCTTCAATGTCCATGCATTAGATGTCAAACTCCTAAAGTGGTACAATTCCATTATACACAATTTACATGTAAACTTTCCAGTGTGTTCATAAAATTCACATAATATTTACAATACTTACCTCTCATAGGCCGATTTAACAGCTTGAACTGACCCCAGTCGAATAGACAAATAGTGAAGTGATGATTCCTTCAATCGGTAAAAAAGGTTCCATTGGTGATTAGATTTTCAAAAATTCACAAATTATCTTTGTCTAAGCAATACAGATGCAAATAAAAAACGTTGTATGAACAAAGGCAAATTTTTGCTGTCAAAATTGATGATCATAAAAAAGATGAAAGGAACTTATCTTACAAATGTTGGAAATCTTATGCATAAAAATACTTCAATGATGATATATTTCTTTTTACTACTTAGATAACATTTACAGTAAGAGTACAAATAAAATGTAACATTGTTGTCTAGGAAAAATGTGCGTTTGGCATAGAAGAACGAACACGATAAGCCCTATTAAGATGGTGAAACTTTCTCGAACAATCTCGATACGTGTTACGATATAAGTATAGATTTTTATTGAGATAGGAGGATATGGATAAAGAGATGAATTGGCAGTATTAATGTTGTGCTATTAGAAAAATATTTACATTATTGGTATTATATGTTATAATTTCAGGTAAAAATAATATAGAATTTTTAAAATTTTAAAAAGAAAGGGGGAAGAAAATGAAAATTATGAAATCGAAAGTGTTACTGCAGTAATAAGTCTTAGTATATTAATCTTAGGAATTGGACCAATAGGAGCATCGGCAGCTACTCATAGTAAGACAACTAAAATAGCAACATCTAAAGTAGTGAAAGATTCAGTCGATGAAGAAGCTAAATTAAAAGTTCTTGCATCAATATTAAGAGCAGGTGGATGGGTACTTGAGAAAGCTCTCGCACCTTTAAGCAAATCAGCAGCTAATAAAATAAAAAAATATCGATTAAAAATAGCCGATGGACTGGAAAAAGCAGAAAAAACAACAGAAAGCGGAATATCTAAAGGTCTTCAAAAAGCTGGTATACCAGAAGATGTTGCAGATGATATTGCTAAAATTATCGTTTCATTTCTATTATAAACTTAAGAAATAAGGAGGGAGCAGAACAGTCAACTGTTCTGCTTTTAATTGTTGACATGAAAAAAGATTTTTTTTTAGTTCCTATATTTATAGTAATTGTTTTAATTATCATTATATGTTTCATAATGGGTTTACAGTATGTAGCGAGTATAATTGTTAGTTTCGAGTTTTTAAGTTTTTATGGACCAATATTTTTATCTTTGAATGTACTTGCTGGATTTATCTTACTTATTCCTTTAAGTATCTTATTGGAAACTATTGTTAATTATACGGGGTTTAATAAAATTGGAGGAATTTTCATCGTTCACATAATCGAGTTATCATTATTTATTTTTTATATGAAAATTACAGTACCACGTATGAATATTGTTAAATTCTATTCTGATACAGAGATAATTTTTTATACAATTATGTATTTTGGTTTTTTGGGAATTGGAACAATTGGGAAAATGATAGAAAGAGAAGATAAGCAATCCCAAAATACAAATAAGTGAAAGGAATTTATAAAATGAAAAATAGTCGATGTTTTTTTATTTTAAAATTTACTATTCTATTTATTTTTCTCTTTAATAACAATATTAATGCGGGTGCTAAAGAAGGAAACATTAATACAATCATTACTCCTTTTTCAATTATTGGGAAAGATGAACGATCTGAAGTAGAAAATTCAGAAAAAAAACCCTACTCATCTATTTCTTTCATATACTCTCTTGACTCAATCTGTACAGGAACGATTATTGACGATGATAAGGTTTTGACCGCAGCCCATTGTGTATATAATCCAGACACAAAACAGTTTTATAGAAATAGTACAATATATCCAGGAGTAAATAAGGATGAATTTCCTTTTGAATCTGCAGATTCTATAGAATATATTGTTCCAGAACCATATATTCATTCAGGGAATTCTAAATTTGATTATGCCATTATCAAATTAGATAAACCCATTGGGCAAAACATAGAAAAGTTGGATATTAAAAATATTAAGTATACCAAAGGAAAGCCTATTAAAGTTATTGGCTATCCAGTTGATAAACTGGAGGAAACTGGTACAGTCTCACAATATGAAATGAATGGAAGGGTATTGAGCGAAGATATCTTTAATCTTTATTATGATATAGATACGACATCAGGTCAATCGGGATCTCCGATTTTAAATAGTAAAAATGAAGTTATAGGAATACATATAGGAAGTTACAGAACGAATGGCTTAAATGGAGGAATTAAGGTAAATAAGGTAATGAAAAATTTTATAAATAAAAATTTAGAAGAAAAATAGGAAGGGAATAAAAAAATTGCAAATAAAGGTACTGTCAAGAATTTTGTGTAACGTTCAATAGAATATCTCAGATTATGCTTTATTCGGTAATAAAGTCATTTATCTCTTCTGATCCCCTTACACACTTACAAATTTATGGACGTTCCTTTTCTTGTTCACCTACACCTCATACCGTTACGATCATGATGATATTTTAACTGTGGCTGCCTAAAAAGTCGTTTGTAAGGATTATTGACAATCCTATCGACGTTTATGACTTAATAGGACTTGAATTTCTAGATAAACCCTTATGATGATTAATGCTCCACAAATTTAATAGTTCGTTCCAACTATATAGAGGTGCAGCCTGCGTCCAATCTTAATACATGGAAAGACACTTTAGAATGGATGACATACATAGAAAAACTCCCCTTAAGGCAAAACAGATTGCTCTACCTTAAGGGGTGCATATCAGCTTAGAGAGGCATCTCCAATTTCAAAAGCCCGATATCCATTTTTTATTTTTAATAGATTTTCCTTTTGGGAAAGCCTCTTAATTAATGACCTCCCAGGAAAAAGAGCTGGATGAAAAATAGTACGGCGAAAATGTACAAAAATGGATGAACCTCTTTCCATTTTCCTTTCATGACTTTCATGAGAGGATAAGAGATAAATCCGAGCGCAATTCCAGTTGCAATACTTGATGTAAGCGGCATGCTTAAAATGACTAAAAAGGCCGGAAATGCTTCATCAATTTCTTTCCAATTAATTTCGGCAATTGAGCCCATCATTAAGCTTCCAACTATAATTAACGCAGGTGCTGTAATCGCTGAAATGCCGGACACAGCTGCAACGATCGGACTGAAAAATGCAGCAACACCAAACAATACGGCAACGGTTAAAGTTGTCAAACCAGTTCTACCGCCAGCAGCTACTCCTGAAGAAGACTCAATGTAAGCACTCGTCGGAGTTGTTCCGAGCATAGCCCCTGCTGTTGCTGCTATTGAGTCAGCTAGAAGGGCTTTACGTGCGTTCGGCATTTCATCCCCTTTCATTAAACCTGCTTGTTTGGCAACGCCGATCATTGTTCCAGTTGTGTCAAAAATGGTCACTAATAAAAAGGAAAAGACGACTGCAAATAAACCATGTTGAATCACATCCCCAATTGCATCAATCGGGTTGGCGATTATAATGCCTTCCGGCAGTTTTGGAATTGAAACAATTCCTTGGTCAAACGATAATTGTCCGGTAAAAAATGCGATGATGCCGGTACAAATCATTCCGATAAAAAGTGCACCATGAACATTCAAGCTCATTAAGATAAGAGTTATAGCAAGGCCGACCAGAGCGAGAACGACGGAAGGAGAATGCAGATCCCCAAGAGTCACTAAATTTTGCGGATGATCGGTGATCAGCCCGGTCAATCTTAGTCCGATAAACGCAATAAATAAACCGATGCCGGCGGTAATTCCATTTTTTAAATTGCTTGGAATGGCTTCGATTATTTGTTTACGAAACGGAGTTAGCGAAAGAATAATAAACAGGATGCCTGCAAGAAATACTGCTGAAAAGGCAATTTCATAATTAACTTTTTCCGCCCCAACAACAGTATAGGCAAAATATGCGTTCATTCCCATACCTGGAGCGATCGCTATCGGATAATTTGCCGAAAGCGCCATCCATAAAGTACCGATGATCGTGGCAACAACTGTCGCTGTAAACACTTGATCAAACGGAACGCCTGCTTCCGATAAGATAATTGGGTTGACAACAACGATATATACCATTGTTAAAAAGGTGGTTAAACCGGCAATAATTTCAGTTTTAACATTTGTTCCGTGTTCTTTTAGTTTAAACATATGATACCTCCAATTAAATACGAACATTTTATAAAAACATATATATAATATTCGTTTTTTGGTTATTTTGCAAGAAGACAACCACATTTTTTTGCTGAAAAAAAAGAGAATCTTTATGTTACACTTAAATAATAAGAGAAAGAAAGGATCGAACGTATCATGAACTGGATGGATGAAGTGTTAAAAAGAAAAGAAGAAATTATTTTAGAAACACAAAAATTTCTTCAAATCAAAAGTGTGCTCGATGAAAAAACAAAACAAATTGGAGCACCGTTTGGCAAAGGAATTAAGCAAGCGTTAGAACATCTTTTGCAAAAAGGGGAAAAAGACGGGTTTCAAGTCAAAAATTTAGACGGATATGCCGGTCATATTGAAATGGGAAAAGGAAAGGAAATCGTCGGCGTCCTCTGCCATGTTGATGTCGTGCCAGAAGGGGACGGCTGGTCATTTGATCCTTACGGCGCAACGATTCATGATGGGAAAATATATGCCCGCGGTGCGTTGGATGATAAAGGGCCGACGATGGCAGTATACTACGCCATGAAAATTGTAAAAGAATTAGGTCTTCCGTTATCTAAGCGGGTGAGAATGATCATTGGCACTGATGAAGAAAGTGACTGGCGCTGTGTCGATCATTACTTTAAGCATGAAGAAATGCCTGACATCGGATTTGCGCCAGATGCTGATTTTCCAATTATTCATGCAGAAAAAGGGATAATCGATGCAGTGTTTTCGGTGAATAGCGTGAATAAACATGCAGCAGGAAAATATGTGTTAAAAAGCTTTTCTTCCGGCAGACGGTTTAACATGGTTCCTGATTTTGCGAAAGCTGTGCTTGGAAATGTCCAAAATTTCTCAGAGGTTGAAAAAAGCTTTAAGCAATTTTTATCAGCATCACAATTAAAAGGTCGAATGTATCAAAATGAAGAAGGTGCAGTCGCCGAGCTTGAAGGGATATCCGCTCATGCGATGGAGCCTGATAACGGAAAAAATGCCGGGATTTATTTGGCGAATTTTTTGTCAGCATTACCGCTGGATGGCGAAGGAAAAGGCTTTGTTGATTGGATTAATCGTTATTTTTATCAAGATACAAGAGGGAAAAAGCTGGATATCTCAACACAAGATGAAGTAAGCGGTGAGTTAACGGTGAATGTCGGAATTATTCATTACGAAAAGGGGAAAGAGAAAACCGTTAGCATTAATATCCGCTATCCTGTAACAAAAAAAGGGAGCGAGATTAAAGAAAAACTAGAAAAAATAGCTGGTTGCCAGCTTATTCACTTTTCCGATTCAGCTCCCCATTACGTAGAACAAAATCATCCGCTTATTCAAACATTGAAAAAAGTGTATGAAGAGCAAACAGGGCAAAAAGCGGAGCTCATCTCCATCGGCGGCGGCACTTATGCCAGATCTCTCAAGGCAGGAATCGCCTTTGGTCCGTTGTTTCCGGGAAGGGAAGATATCGCTCATCAAAAAGACGAATACATTTATATCGAAGACCTGTTAAAAGCGACAGCCATCTACGCTCAAGCGATTTATGAATTAGCCAAATAAGTGTCCTTTAGTCTACTAACTTTAGACCAATAACAGAAACGATAATTAAGGCGATAAATGTTATTCTCCATTTGTCTTTCGGTTCATCGAATACATACATGCCGACGAGCGTGCTGCCGACAGTGCCGATACCTGTCCAGACTGCATAGGCAATGCTCATCGGAATTTCATTCATCGAAAGCGATAAAAAATATAAGCTTAAAATAAATCCGCCAATTAGCATAAAGAAGGATGAGAAGCTTGGCGACGTGTTCACTTTTGTTAATCCTGTTACGCCGATGACTTCGCAGCATCCTGCAATAATTAAAAATATCCAGCTCAAGATTTGTCACCTTCTTTTGCTTCCAATTTGCTTGTTTGATATTTCAGCCCGATGATTCCGCAAATTAGCGACAAAATAAATACCATTTTCATCGGGCTGAAATGGGCGTCGAATAAAATAATCTCACATAAAATTGTTCCTAAAGTGCCGAGTCCGACAAATATTGTATATACCGTTCCTGTCGGCAATTTTTTAGTTAAATAAAGAAGCAGCAAAAAACTTATGCAAATAGAGATCACGGTTAGCGTCCATTCCAAAACATTGTCTGAGTGCTTTAAGCCGATGACCCACGCCACTTCAAAAATCGCCGAAACAACGATTAAAAACCAATTCATAAACAAATTCCCCCTTTCCATCATAATCAAAAAAGCCTGCGAGAAACCATAAGGTCATTCTCCCAGGCTTTTATCCTTCCGTGTACACAGCAATTTGTGCGTTTTCTCTCGGACCAGTCCAAGCGAACGGCACTTGCGGAACCCTAGAAAACTTTACATAATTAGATTCAATTATCTCACAGAAACAGCAAGAAGGCAATTTATAAACGGTTATTCAAATAAGAACAAATCGCTTGATAAATAGCGTTCGCCTGTATCAGCCGTCATGCACACGACAACATCATCAGGAGATAATCTTTTTGCAACTTGAATTGCGGCAAAACATGCAGCACCTGATGAAGGTCCCACTAATATAGCTTCTTCCTTGGCGAGTCTGCGGGTGATTTCGTACGCTTCATCGTCCTTCACTTTGTGTATTTCATCATAAATGTTCGTGTTTAATGTTTTAGGGATAAAGCCAGGACTTGTTCCGACAAGTTTATGCTTGCCAGGACTGCCCCCGGATAAAACAGGTGACCCAGCAGGCTCGACAACGTGAATGGTCATCTCAGGAAAATATTTTTTTAACGTTTCTCCCGTGCCGGTGATTGTTCCTCCTGTTCCAGACGTTGCAACAAAAGCGGAAAGCGGTTTTCCTATTTCTTTCATTGCTTCGACAATTTCTAAAGCTGTTGTTTTCCGGTGGGCATCTGGGTTGGCAGGGTTTTCAAACTGCATCGGTATGAAGCTGTTCGGTATTTCCTTTACCAGTTCTTGCGCCTTTTTAATCGCACCGGGCATTTTCTCGTCCCCAGGCGTTAATACAACTTCAGCTCCGTATGCTTTCAGCAAATTGATCCGTTCTTCTGTCATGGTGTCCGGCATGACAATAATTGCCCGATATCCTTTGGCGGCCGCATTCATGGCGAGCCCAATGCCAGTGTTGCCGCTTGTCGGTTCAATAATTGTAGCTCCCAGTTTTAACAAACCTTGTTTTTCAGCTTCTACGATCATATTATAAGCAGCTCTGTCCTTAACGCTGCGGGTAGGATTAAAATACTCAAGCTTTACATAAATATCTGCGCCGTTTTTCGGGCTAATTCTGTTTAATTTGACTAATGGAGTTTCTCCTATTAAATCAGCGATATTATGAACTACGCGCATTCAAAACACTTCCTTTTGATATAGTCCATCCATATCATATCATAATTTATACGGACAGAAAAACTCGGATATACAAAGAATGCGCAGTTTTTGCTACAATATGTTCGAAAGTGAGGATAGAAAAAAATGCAAAAACATTATTTTCTTGCATTGGATGTTCCGATTGAAACGGCAAAAAGTATTACAAAATGGATATCAGCGAATCAAGATCGGTGGCACTTTTCGCGTTACGTCCATCCTTTTGACTATCATGTAACATTAGTGTTTTTAGGGAATGTTGATGCAAAGAGGCTTGCTTTGCTGTCAGAAAGCTTGCTTGAGCCCTGCCGGAAAATTCCGTCTTTTTCACTTGAACTTTCAGAGGCAGGAATTTTTGGGAAACGGGAACATCCGCGAATTTTATGGGTAGGCGTGAAAGAAAACGAGTTATTATACCAGTTGCGAAATGAAGTTTATAATACGTGCAAAGCTTTCGATTTCTCTTTAGATGAACGTCCGTTTAGACCTCATATTACTGTCGCCAGAAAATGGGAAGGACAGCTTTCATTTTCCTTGGAGGAGAAAAGCGCCCCATATTTGTTAAACGAACATTTTCATGTGGGTTCTGTTACTTTATTCCAAACGAATATTGACCAAACGCCTAAATATGAAGCGATCAAACAAATTCCACTTGGAGGATAATGAGAGGAGTAAGGGGTAAAAAAATTGAAAATATTTAATTTGATATGGCAAATAGGTTTGTTGTATGTCATTTATGTTATTGGCACGTTCCTTCAAAAATTGTTTCATTTAATGATTCCAGGAAGCATTATAGGCATGTTGATTCTTTTCGCTCTTTTGCATTACGAGCCTTTTCAAAATTTAGTGAAAGACGGGTGCTCTTTTTTAGTCAAGCATCTTGCCCTTTTATTTATTCCTGCGACAGTTGGGGTGATGGAATATTTTTCGCTGTTCCAATCAAAAGGTATCTTGACAGTATTCATTGTCATTATTAGCACGGTGCTGGTGATGTCCATTTCATCTTTCGTCAGCCAGATGACCGCTGCCAAAAAAAAAGCAGGCTGCTGGGCAGAATGGGAGTGATCAAAGCTTATGAAAATAATAGTCTCCATCTTAATGATACTTGCTACAGTGCTGATTTATTGGCTAATGGTTAAATTGTACAATAAAATCCATATTCCATTATTAGTTCCGATTGCCACTTCAACATTTGTCATCATTAGTTTATTGATTACATTTCATATTTCGTATCATACGTACATGTATGGAGGAAAATGGATTGATGAGCTTCTAGGCCCTGCCGTAGTCGCGCTGGCATTCCCGCTGTACAAGCATCGATCAACATTGAAAAAGTACGCTGTATCAATTGTTTTGAGCGTTGTCGTCGGCACGATTATCGGGCTGTGTTCAGGAATTATGATGGCTGTTTTATTCGGAATAGATAAGGAACTGATTCTTTCGCTTGCACCCAAATCGGTCACTTCGCCGGTAGCTATGGATATCACAGACATAATTGGAGGTAATCCTACCCTTGCTGCAGTTTATGTCATGATAGCAGGAATATTTGGTGCGATGTTTGGACCTTATTTATTGAAATTACTTCGCATAAATCATCCAATTGCTATTGGGATCGGATATGGTACAGCTTCCCACGGAATTGGCACAGCGAGGGCAGCAGAATACGGCAGTCTGGAAGGAGCAATCGGTTCGATTTCGATGACGTTAAGCGCTATATTTGCTTCCATTATCTGCCCGTACGTTGTTCAGCTATTTTTGTAGAGATAAAGAGGAGATGACGCGATCTTGGCTCAGTTGATTAAAATGGAGGATTATATATCAAGGTATGAAATAGATCTAAATCGTTATGCCAATCAATTTATCCGCTTGAAAAAACAACAGTGGGAAGAAATTAAAAAAAGGTTTGAGAGTATCCAATTTGCTCATTCAACCTTAGATAGTGAAAAACAATTGTTTTTAGATCGGATTTTCAACTCCCAGCTTGTATGGGCAAGCTCTACCATTCGGGAAATTTCCCCGATGGATGAAGCTTTTGAAAAGGATTCGCTGCTCAAATATTTTTTGCAGCGGTTTCCTGACACTTATTTTGTCATGTATTATCCGGTTTTTCTTATTAAAAAAGCCTCTGTCCAAGGAGAAATTATCATCATTCGGCCAACAGATGTCGTATGCCTTACCGCATTAGAATATAAAGAAAACAACGTATTAATCGGTACAAAACAGAAATTTTGGCTGAAACGGGACGATCAAGGCGAGAAAAAAATATTATCTCCCATTATCGGATTGGAGCGGACAGCAAATATAGTAAAACAGATTTTATCAAATGCGGAGGTTGACTTTCCAATTCGAAAAATATTATTAAACAGAACGGGATATATACATGCTTCAGAGCTGCCGGCAGATATTGAAATAATTGATGTGAGAAGCTACGACGACTGGTTTCAAAATATGCGGCGCCAGCCTTCTCCTTTTAAAAATATGCAACTAAAAGCTGTAAAGGCTCTTTTAGCATCATGTGCAACAAATGCGGTAAAACGATTTAATGAATGAATTTTTTGAAAATGTTCGATTACATGTTGTTCTTTATGGAAGTATGAGGGTATGTTTTTACTTTTTCTTGACGAAAAAGACTGTTAGAAGATAAAATTTATTATGGATAGCTATTGGAAACATCTCATTCAATTCAATAGCTGTCTTTTTTATTGCGCAGGGTGTGAATCTACTAACGAAATGTGGGCTTGAAATTGAAGGTGAATTGGTTGGAAGACGTATTAGGTAGCGATTGGGAAATATCTCCGGCAGGAGGAGCGACAGGAGAAGCCTTTTATGCTGAAAAAAATGGAAAAAAACTGTTCCTAAAACGCAATTCTTCGCCGTTTTTAGCTGTTTTGTCAGCGGAAGGAATTGTTCCTAAGCTCGTTTGGACGAAAAGAATGGAAAACGGTGATGTGATTACGGCGCAGCATTGGCTAAACGGGCGCGGTTTAAAACCGAAAGATATGAAAAACGAGCACGTTGCGGAGCTCCTAAAGAAAATCCATCGGTCGTACGAACTACTTGATATGTTAAAACGTTTAGGAAAAGAGCCGCTCTCGCCTGAAACGCTGCTCGAAAATGTAAAAAAAGCAGCGGATTTGGAGCTTTTGGAGCTTCCGGTTATTCGACAAGCACTATGTTATTTGGAACAAAACGTGACAGAGGTGCAGCATAAAGAAGCTGTTGTTTGCCATTGTGATATTCATCATAACAACTGGCTTTTATCTGAGGACAACCAATTGTATTTAATCGATTGGGATGGAGCAATGATTGCCGATCCGGCGATTGATTTAGGAATGCTGTTATATACTTACATTCATGAAAGTGAATGGGATGAATGGCTGAAAAAATACGGAGCTGATTTAACGGACGATTTAAAAGTTCGCATGCATTGGTATATGTTAGCTCAAGTCATTTTGTCCATCTCTTTTTTGAGAAAGAAAAACAATGAAAAAGAAATGGCGGAGCAGCTGGAATTTTTAAATGCTTTGCTTAGGAAAGGGCATTGATATCCTCAAGCCATTGAGTCAACTGCCCTTGATGTGAGGCGATAAAATCGGTTATATCGCTGGAATTTTTCCCGTTTTGGCAATAAGTATATATTGTTTCAAGCGATTGCTTTAACTGTTCATTAACTTCAGCATTGGCCATTAATGACCGAATGAGGCGCTCTAATTGCTCATATTCCGCTACTGATCCGCAGCATTCACTTTCATGTTCAGATAAAATATCTTTCAGAAGCATCAGTTGATCACGATAATTCAATTGCATTCATTCTCACCCCATTTCTTTATTGATTAGAATATACATCATTTCGATTTCTATACAATAAAGAGCCGTTCAGTATACGGCTCTTTTGACATAGTAAAAAAATAAACAGAGGTGGAATATGCGTTTAAGAAATAAGCCTTGGGCCGGAGATTTTTTAAGAAATCATCCCCAATTTGTTATACAGCAGCCTTTTGAATGGAAAGGGAAATGGAACGATTTGTTCGGGAATGAGCATCCCGTTCATATAGAAGTCGGCACCGGCAAAGGACAGTTTATTGTCGGTATGGGGAAGCAAAATCCGCATATTAATTATATCGGCATTGAGCTTCAGGAAAGCGTCCTCGTCTCGGCTTTAAAAAAATTAAAAGAAGAGGAACTTCCGAATGTAAAGCTTATGAACGTAAATGCGAGCCAGTTAGCTGAAATTTTTGCGAAAGGCGAGGTTGAGCGAATCTATTTAAATTTTTCAGATCCTTGGCCAAAAAAACGCCATGCGAAGCGGCGCTTGACACATCATTCCTTTCTTTCCATTTTTGAGAGCATTTTAGCTGATGAAGGTGAAATTCATTTTAAAACGGATAACCAAAGGCTGTTTGAATATTCGCTTGTCAGTTTTTCCGAATACGGATTTTTATTGAAATGGGTAAGTTTAGATCTTCACCAAAGTGATTTTACAGACAATGTAATGACGGAATACGAAGAGAAATTTTCCAAAAAAGGACAAAAGATTTATAGGGCGGAAGTGAAATTGCGAAAGTGAAAATTCGGTAAAGACAAACATCCCTGCACGATAGTGTGCGGGATGTTTTTTTGATAAAAAATGGAATCTTCGAGGGATGAATCTTCTGCACTCTTCAGTCTTTTGCTTAAGCAAAAACTTTAGGCGAATTGATTTGTTTCGTACACGTGAGGATTCCGTAAGCACATTTTTAAAATGTTCAGATTTATCGTTTCATTTTTATTCGTCATTCGATCTTCGAGAAAAGAGAAAGCCAGTCTTTTACGCGGCGCCTCGCCGCAAACATCGAGGCCGATCACTTTTTTTTCATTTAATATTGTCCGCAAATAAAAAAGCAATGTCGCAGCACTCATTGTACCTTGGTCCCAGTTTGTCACCGCCTCCCCTTTTTTTAAAACATCTTTGTCGATGCTAATATAAACAAAATCATTTTGTATTTGTTGAATTTGTTGTAAAATATACGGATGATTTTCAGGTGTATACGGGATGACCTTGACTTTTTCTATTTCTTGTTTTTCTGTCCATTTTGGACCGATGATAATGGCTTTTGTTAAAAAAGGATTGTCTTTTAGCGCAAAAGATAACCATGAGCCGCAAGAAATTGGCATGTTCCTCCCGATTGCAGAATCGTCTAAGTCTGTATGATGGTCAAATAGAAGAAGGGTAAACGGAAGTTTTATTTCATTCAACAGGAGATATGTAACATAGTGATAATCGCCGCTGCCGATGAACGTAATTCCTTTTTGCTTGCGGCTAAACAGCTTTCTTTTTATTACTTTTAACGATTGTCCGTCACAAAACAGCCGGGTTCCTTCTAAATCAGTGAAATCAATGCATTCGTGAGAATACGATTGTAATTTTCTTTGATAATGGTATGTTTCATCAAAATGTAAAATCGTCACACCTTTTTTAACAATCCCCATTTTTTTCACTCCCCAAAGAGACAAAGAAATTTGTTTTCTCTGTTTCTTGTTAAGAGGAAAGCTGATTTACATGTAAAATGGTTCCGCTCGATGCATCGACAATTACTTCAAACTGTTCAGTTTTCCCTTTATAAAAACGGCTGATTCCTGCCTCATACACTTTATAAGATATATCATTTTTTTCATAATCTTGCGGGATGGTGTAAATCCAGGATCCGTTGATCGGGCCTTTTTGTTTAAAAGCTTGTTTTCACCGATTCAAGTGCTTTTTCCGGCGAAAGAAACGGCTTTTTATATTCGTTTTTTAATACATATCCGACGGCAATCCCTGCTGCGAAGCCGATCAGGAAATTTTTCCATTTCACAATCTTCCCTCCTTAAACAATTTACTATTAGTATAACGCAGTTTTGTTACATTTGTGGAATATACATTCATCATTCGCTAAAATAAGTTTATACATATTTTGTGTACGTGATGGTCTAAATTAAGCTAAAGAAGGGGATATAAACATGAACAACGAAACGTTGGATTTATTTAAAACATTAACAGAGCTGCCGGGTGCATCAGGCAATGAACACGCTGTTCGCTCATTTATGCGCAAAGAGCTAGAAAAATATGCAGATGAGATCGTTCAAGACAAACTCGGCAGCATTTTTGGAGTGAAAAAAGGCAGTGAGGATGGACCAACTATAATGGTTGCAGGCCATATGGACGAGGTAGGCTTTATGGTCACATCTATTACAGAAAATGGAATGATCCGCTTTCAGCCGCTGGGAGGATGGTGGAGTCAGGTTTTGCTGGCGCAGCGCGTGCAAATTATAACTGAACGCGGTCCGGTGATCGGCGTGATCGCATCCATCCCTCCGCATTTGCTCAATGAGGAAGTTCGGAAAAAGCCGATGGAGATTAAAAATATGCTGATTGATATCGGCGCTGATAATCGCTCAGATGCGGAAGCCATAGGAATCAAGCCAGGACAGCAAATTGTTCCGGTCTGCCCGTTTACGCCGATGGCTAATTCGAAAAAAATTTTGGCAAAAGCTTGGGACAACAGGTATGGATGCGGGCTGGCCATTGAGCTGTTGAAAGAAGTGAAAGATGAAACATTGCCAAACGTTTTGTATTCTGGAGCGACTGTCCAGGAAGAAGTAGGGTTAAGGGGAGCGCAAACGGCCGCCAATTTGATTAAGCCGGACATCTTTTTTGCATTGGATGCGAGTCCTGCCAACGACATGAGCGGGGACAACAAACGAATTTGGTCAGCTTGGAAAAGGAGTTCTGCTGAGAATTTATGATCGGACAATGGTCACTCATCGGGGAATGCGGGAATTTATTCTTGACACAGCTGAAACAAACAATATTCCATATCAATATTTTACATCCCAAGGCGGAACAGATGCAGGCCGAGTACATATTTCTGGCAGCGGTGTGCCTTCAGCGGTAATCGGAATATGCGCCCGATATATTCATACTCATGCTTCGATGATCCATGTCGATGATTATTTAGCAGCAAAAGAATTGCTTGTGAAGCTCATAAAAGCTTGCGATCGATCCACTGTTGAAAAGATTAAGCAAAACGTTTAACATAAAACATTCCGGAGGGAAAAAATGAATGTCGCAATCGGATCGAAAAACCTGGCGAAAATCAATGCGGTGAAGGAGACCTTTTCTCTTTTGGAAGAGAAGAACATGGAATTCATCTCAGTTGATGTTCCATCCGGGGTTTCAACACAGCCATTTTCCGATGAGGAAACATTGCAGGGGGCATTAAATCGGGCAAAAAATGTCTTTGAAAAAGTTAAACCGGATCTTTCGGTTGGTCTTGAGGGGGGTGTGGATGTTACACCTCGCGGATTGTTTTTATGCAATTGGGGTGCATTAATTGATAAAGATGGAAATGAATATATTGCTGGAGGGGCGAGAATCCCGCTCCCGAATGAATTTCTTGAGCCGTTGAAAAAAGGCTTGGAGCTTGGAGATGTAATGGATGCATATGCGAAAAAAAGAAATGTGAGACATCGAGAAGGAGCAATCGGAATCTTTACAAACGGCTTTATCGACCGGAAAGAAATGTTTGCACATATCATGAAGCTGTTAATAGGACAATATCAATTTTCCAAAAAAAATTAACTTTGATCGGCTCAGGCATGCGAGTTAGTAGCTTTTTTTGCTGAGATTTGTTACGATGCCAATGAAAAAAGATAAAAGGAGACTTGCAGAGATGGAAAACATTCAATCTGTTGATCATTTTTGGGAGCTTACGAAAGGAAAAAATGCTTTATTTGTATTTTCGGCTGATTGGTGTCCAGATTGCGGGTTTATTAAGCCGCATCTTCCTGAATTGGAAAAGGAGAATCCGCAGTTCGCATTTTATTATGTCGATCGGGATGAATATATCGATTTATGCGCAGAATTAAATGTTTTTGGCATCCCAAGCTTTATCGCATTTAACGAGGGAAAAGAGATCGGACGCTTCGTCAGCAAAGATCGGAAAACAAAAGAGGAAGTTCAGCAATTTTTAGATGGCTTAAATCTTTAATATAAAGAAAATAAAAAGGAGATGATCAGCCTTATGAATTCTGAACAAATGGTCGAATTGTTAAAAGAGAAGTTAAATGATTACTCATTTCACTTTTCATTTAATCGAAAAAAGGATACGTTAAGAATCGAAGATCCAGAATTGAAAAAAGGGCTGACACTCTCCTTGCCAGGTATTATTTCAAAATGGAACGAAAAAAAAGAAAAAGCGATTGATGAATTCGTTTATTACATAACCGAGTCTCTCTCAGCTATGAAAAATGAAGGTGCATTAAGCGGCAAGGAAAAACAGATTTATCCTGTCATTCGCTCAACTTCCTTTCCGGTTGAGTCGAATGGCGTTCCTCTTATTTTTGAGGATCATACTGCTGAGACCCGCATTTATTATGCCCTTGATCTCGGAAATTCGTATCGCCTAATTGATGAACAGATGATGAAGAAGGAGAATTGGACGCGCCAGCAATTGAAGGAAATGGCTGCCTTTAATTTGCGTTCATTGCCGACAAAAGTAAAAGAAGATAAGGTCGCAGGCAATGTTTTTTATTTTTTTAATTCAAATGACGGCTACGATGCCAGCAGGATTTTAAATGAGTCAATTTTAAAAGAATATGAATCAAAAGTTCAAGGGGATATGACTGTCAGCGTCCCTCATCAAGACGTGCTGATCATAGGCGACATTCGAAATGAAACGGGTTATGACGTGCTGGCACAGCTGACGATGAGCTTTTTTACAAATGGGAGGGTGCCGATTACGGCTTTATCCTTTATTTATGAAAACAAAAAGCTCGAACCGATCTTTATTTTGGCAAAAAACCGCAGAAAACTGACGAAAGGAGACGATGACAAGCAATGAATGTATTTTACAATAAAGAAGGAATCGGCGATGTACTCATCATCTCTTTAAAAGATATACCGTATGAACAGAAGCGGTTTGAAAGAAAAGGAGATGTTGTAAAAATATTTGATGCTGAAACTAATGAAACAGCAGGCTTCAACATTTTTCAGGCAACTTCTTATTTTTCGCTTGACGGAAACGGCCAATTAGATGTAACGGCAGAAATGGTGGAAAAGATCAATCAAACAATTGCGCAAAATGGTTTTTCAGATAAGCTGGAGGCGGATTTATCACCGAAATTTGTCGTTGGCCATGTATTGGAAAAAGAAAAGCATCCGAACGCTGACAAATTAAGTGTATGCAAAGTCGATGTGGGGGATGAAGTGCTTCAAATTGTTTGCGGGGCACCGAATGTTGCGGCTGGACAAAAAGTTGTTGTTGCAAAGGTAGGAGCGGTTATGCCAAGCGGAATGGTGATAAAAGAAGCTGAACTAAGAGGCATTTCCTCGAGCGGCATGATCTGTTCGGCAAAAGAATTAAACCTGCCCAATGCACCAAAAGAAAAAGGGATTCTTGTATTGGAAGATAGTCGAAAGCCAGGGGAGCCGTTTTTTAAGTAAAAATGCGATAAAATTTCAAAAAACACGCGGAAAACATTTTGTTTGCCGCGTGTTTTTTATATGATGATTTATTAATTTTTGACTCATTTTAAATCATGATTCAACCGTTCCACTGAATGAAATGAGCGGTGATCAGGAAAATAGCAGATAATCCAAACCAAATTAAAAATAATGGTACATAAAAGCGAACCCATTTTTGCCATGAAACTCCAGCTAGTGCTAGTGCAGCCATAAAATATCCTGAAGTTGGAAATAATATGTTGCCTAGCCCGTCTCCAAATTGGTAGGCCAAAACAGCTGTTTGTCTCGTAACTCCGATCAAATCAGAAAGCGGAGCTAAAATCGGCATAGTAACTAATGCTTGTCCGCTGCCTGACGGAATTAAAAAGCTAAATAGCATTTGGACAATAAACATCCCAATGACACTAAATGTTCCTGGTATTTCGCCTACTATCGTTCCTAGTGTATGGACAATGGTGTCCATTATTTGCCCGTCTTCCATAACTACTGATACTGCTCTGGCAATACCAACAATGATTGCCCCAACTAAAACTTCACGAAAACCGTCATTAAATGCTTCGCAAATATCGTTTAATGTTAATCCAGCGATCAGACCTACAACCACACCCATTATAATGAACAGTCCAGCCATTTCTAACATAAACCAGCCTTGAGTTAAAACACCGTACACTAATAAGACAAAAAAGGATAACAATGCAAAAGAAGCAGCTTTTTGTTTTTTATTCATTTCATTCCTTTTGGATACAGATTGATTGAAGTACATATTCCTTTTAGCATGATCGTCTTTATATACTAAGCTTGCTTCAGGATTCTTTTTAACTTTTTTAGCATATTGCATAATGTAAATCATTCCTGCTAAAACAAAGACAACGAAAGCCGCTATGCGAAATTCTATACCTGAGTATATTGGAAGTCCTGCAATTTTTTGACCTAAACCAGTATTAATAGGGTTAAGAAAGCCTGTCATAAAACCAGCAGTAGTTGCAACTAAAGCAACCGCCGCCGCCACCATTGAATCAAATCCTAAAGCAATAAATAGGGGGAGAATTACAGGTATATAAACTAAACTCAGTTCTTGCGTTCCAATTAAACTGCATATAATTGCGAATACAGTCATTAAAACTGGAATTAATACAATACCATTGGAAGCAAATGTTCTTGCTAGTTTCTCTACTCCTATTTCTATAAGTCCTGTTTTTCGAATAACGGCAAATATACCGCCGATGATCAAAGTGAAAAAAACGATATCACTTGCTGCAACTAATCCTTTTGGGACTGCCATCATAAATTCAACAGGACTTACAGGTGCTGCTTCAACAAAATCAAATGAGTTTGGATCAATCGTTGTTCTTCCTTCAGGTCCTGGAATACGTTCATAAACGCCAGCAGGTACAAAATAAGTAGCGGCTGTAGCAAGAATTATTAAAACAAACAATATGACATAAATATGAGGCATTCTTAATTTCTTTTTCTCCAATTGTGGTTTTTGATTAATAAAAGCTGCATTTTTTACACCTTTTTCAGCTTCCATTTTTTATCCCTCCTCCTCTGTTTGTGACACTTTATGTTCGTTTTTATAACATAATAATTTGTGGTAGCTATTCTGTCATTGGTTATTTTCACTGAAAATGAACTATTTTTTTGTAAAATCTATTAAATTTTACAATTATTTTAATTTAAAAAACGAAATCATGTTATAAAAAATAACATAAAATTATTTAAGTTTTCAAAAAGTGCTGATTGATATAGAGGTATGTATCGGATGTACGAGCGAAAAAGGGAAGTTAATAAAAACTTATTGAATGTGATAAGAAAACGAAAACAACGAATTTTCAAAAAAGTCTTCCAATCTGTATTAATCTGTTATATATTAAAAGTGTAATTTAAAAACTGTTTTATAACAAGGTAGGTGAGGAAACGTGAAGGCTAGTGCAGCATCTAGGCTGGAAGTGAAGGGAACTCTTCTGCCTTCTTACAGGGAGATTTTAACGAACGAAGCCCTTCAGTTCGTCGAAAAGCTTGAACAAACATTTGGTTCAAGAAGAATCGAGCTGCTTGAACTGAGGAAAGAACGGGAAAGGCGAATTAATGAAGGGGAGAAGCCGTCGTTTTTAAAGGAGACGGAACATATTCGAAAAGGGGACTGGACGATACCGCCTGTTCCAAAAGATTTGCAGGATCGCAGAGTTGAAATTACTGGACCTGTCGACCGGAAAATGATTATCAATGCCTTAAATTCAGGCGCAAAAGTTTTTATGGCGGACTTTGAAGATGCAACATCACCGACTTGGGAAAATATTGTGGAAGGACAAATTCACTTAAGGGATGCGGTCAACAAAACGATTGAATATGTGAATGAAAACGGAAAGGTATATAAGCTGAATGAAGAAACGGCAACGCTGATCGTGCGGCCGAGAGGACTCCATCTAGAAGAAAAACATGTCCTATTGGACGGAAAACGGATTTCAGGCAGTCTGTTTGATTTTGGCCTATATTTCTTCCACAATGCAAAAGAACTGATCAAAAGAGGAAGCGGACCTTACTTTTATTTGCCGAAGCTGGAAAGCCACTTAGAAGCCAGATGGTGGAACGATGTTTTCTGTTTCGCGCAAGATGAATTGGGGGTAAAGCGGGGGACGATTAAAGCAACCGTTCTGATTGAAACGATATTGGCCGCGTTTGAAATGGACGAAATATTATACGAGCTGAAAGAGCATTCAGCTGGATTGAATTGCGGCAGATGGGATTACATTTTTAGCTATCTGAAAAAATTCCGAAACGATCAAAACGTCATTTTACCTGATCGGGCGCAAGTAACGATGACGGTTCCGTTTATGAGGGCGTATTCTCTGCTCGCGATTAAAACGTGCCATCGCCGGAACGTTCATGCCATTGGAGGAATGGCAGCGCAAATTCCGGTTAAAGATGATCCGGTGAAAAATGAAGAGGCGTTCCAAAAAGTGCGCGCTGATAAAGAGCGGGAAGCGAAAGATGGACACGATGGCACATGGGTGGCACATCCTGCGCTTGTACCGGTTGCCAAAGAAATTTTTGACCAATATATGAAACAACCTAACCAGATTGATAAACAGCTAGATGTTGAGATTTCAGCAGAACAGCTTCTTGAAGTCCCGGAAGGAACAATTACAGAGCAAGGATTAAGAACGAACATTGATGTCGGCATTCGTTATCTTGCATCATGGCTTTCTGGAAGAGGAGCTGCACCTATCCACAATTTGATGGAGGATGCTGCAACGGCAGAAATTTCAAGGGCACAGGTATGGCAATGGATTCGTCATCCAAAGGGGGTGTTGGAAGACGGACGGAAGGTTACAATAGAGCTTTATGAAAAAATTAAGCAGGAAGAGCTGGAAAAAATAAAACAAGAGTTTGGTGAAGAAGCCTATCAAAAAGGGCGTTTTGATGAAGCGGCGAAATTGTTTGATGAGCTTGTGAGAAATGATGAATTCGTAGATTTTCTGACGCTTCCAGGCTATGAAAGATTAAATTAAAAAATATTTCAAAAAAGGGGAGAGAAAAGATGACATTACAAGAAAAAGCGAGACAATTGCAAGAAAGCTGGGAGAAAGATGAACGCTGGAAAGGGATTACACGCCCTTATTCGGCTGAAGATGTGTTGAAGCTTAGAGGTTCCATTGAAATCGAATATACTCTTGCCAGAAGAGGAGCAGAAAAATTTTGGAATTTAATGAAAACTGAGGAATACGTAAATGCCCTCGGAGCTTTGACAGGAAATCAAGCTGTCCAACAAGTAAAAGCCGGATTAAAAGCAATTTACTTAAGCGGCTGGCAAGTGGCAGCAGATGCTAATCTTGCGGGGCAAATGTATCCGGATCAAAGCTTGTATCCTGCTAACAGTGTGCCGCATGTCGTAAAGCGGATTAATCAAGCTTTGCAGCGGGCAGATCAGATCCATCATATGGAAGGGGATCATTCAATTGATTGGTTCGTTCCAATTGTTGCGGATGCTGAAGCTGGATTTGGCGGTCAGTTGAACGTTTTTGAATTGATGAAGGCGATGATTGAAGCAGGAGCAGCTGCTGTTCACTTCGAGGATCAATTGTCTTCTGAGAAAAAATGCGGCCATTTAGGCGGAAAAGTTTTGCTCCCGACACAAACAGCTATTCGCAATTTGATTGCTGCAAGACTGGCTGCTGATGTGATGAATGTTCCGACTGTTATCATTGCTCGCACTGACGCCAATGCGGCTGATTTGATCACAAGCGACATCGATGACAGGGATAAAGAGTTTATTACTGGGGAACGGACACAGGAAGGATTTTTCCGCACTCGCGCTGGTCTTGATCAAGCAATTGCTAGAGGTTTGGCATATGCGCCATACGCAGACATGATTTGGTGTGAAACATCTGAACCTAATTTGGAAGAAGCACGGAAGTTTGCTGAGGCTATTCATAAAGAATTCCCAGGCAAGTTATTGGCATATAACTGCTCACCTTCCTTTAACTGGAAGAAAAAGCTTGATGACGATACTATCGCACGCTTCCAAAAGGAAATTGCTTCTTACGGCTACAAGTTCCAATTCGTTACTTTAGCTGGATTCCATGCATTGAATTACAGCATGTTTGAACTTGCACGCAAGTATAAAGATCATGGAATGGCTGCCTACTCTGAACTTCAGCAAGCCGAATTTAGAAGCGAACAGTATGGTTATACAGCAACACGGCATCAGAGGGAGGTTGGAACTGGTTATTTTGATGAGGTTGCCCAAGTGATTACTGGAGGTACTTCTTCTACAACCGCTTTAAAAGGGTCTACGGAAGCTGAACAATTTACCACAACTTAATTGACTGGCCATAATCATTACCTTCACATAGATTGAGCCAATCCTCTGGGATTGGCTTTTTTTTATCATTTAACGCACCCATTTCGCATATTCTTTGGATAGCTCCATAAATTTTTCTCTATCTTTTCGGTCCAGAGCATCATTAATTTTGTCTTCCAGCATTTTTTTTCGATGATTGAACCATGCTTCGTCCAGAATCATTTGGATGTATACATCCATCATGAAGTTTTCTGGATTTTCCTTCACAGAACGGGTCTTCATCAGTTCGGAATAAGATTTCCGGTTTTCCATAACCCATCACCTCTGATGCCTTTTTTATATTATATGGATTTCGGAAGGAAAAATCAACTTATAATTTGTAATTTTTAGAAAAATTATATTAACAATAACATCTTGCCTTGATCTAATGCTTTGTATTTAAAAATTTTAAAAAAATATAGAAATTTTGGAATTTTTATGATAGATTTGAATCAGTAAAAAAGAACTATTATATAGAAAAAATTAGGAGGTAAGAATTCTAGTGAGTACGAAGCAGTTTGAGGCAGAAAAATGTATTGTAAATGGGGAAACAATGGCAATTTTGCCTTTTAGAAAAGAACATCACTTGTACGCTAAAATTTTGGAAACTAGCGGAGAGCGCATAGTACCTATTCGACCTGTTTATGTTATTGATCAAAGCTGCCGTTATTATGGTTCAAGCTTTAAAGGAAGAGTTGAAGGATCAAAAGGGCTGCTTGGCATAACAAAAAAGCTTCCGATTGTCATTGATCCTGCCAATTCCCTTTATTTTTTTCCTACTCATTCACCCGCAAGGCATCAGTGCGCCTGGTTTTCCCATTCCCACATTTCCCGCTTTATGAAAACAGATTCGAATTGTACGGAAGTCATATTCCGTAACGGTCAGAAAATAGTTGCTGACATATCTCCATCTTCTTTTTCCCATCAATTTTATAAAACGGCACATCTTCGAACGATTATCTCTTCAAGAATTGAGCAGGAGCAGCGCCGCATGAACACAATCCTTTTTCCGAAGGAGCAGCATGCATATATTTATGAACAGCTCGTTCGCGAATTCAGAAAAGAAGATGGATAAGCTTTATCTTCCGGCACGCAAGCTGTCAATTTGCGTGCTTTTTTCCGTGTTAGAAAATGGGGGAGATTTCATTTTTTCTGTTATAAGGGGACAGGCATTCAACGGGCGAAACAAATAGTCCTGTTCCCTCATCTTCTGTAGCGAACGGTTTGGCCGTTGTCTTTCTTTTAAGATAAAAAGTCTAAGAGGTTGGAATGCCAGATTTTTTTTCAGTTTTAAACAAATAATGTTCAATCAGTTCATTTACTTTATTTCGGATTCTTGGGTTGAAGTAGCTGTGGTGTTCTTCGTAGCCGTTATAGTAGAAAGTGTACGTTGTGAATGCTTCATCCTGTTTGGCTTTTAAAACTTTCACCTTTTGTCTGCGCAATTCTTTGCGAACCTCTGCCAAATCTTTTTGTACAAGCTTTAACGCCTCTTCAATTAGATGCAAATAAGGATCTTTCAGCTTGAATGGACTTTTTTTTACGACATTCATGTCTTTGTTCAGCACCGTAGCAGTCATCGGTAAGTAGATCGACTGTTCAATCAAATGGCGAATGTCGGTTGGTATTTTCGACATAGGGAATACCTCGCTTCAAATGGAACATATGTTCTATTTTTATTATAAAACAGGAAAATAAATCATTTCAATTAATTTTTTTCGGCAAAATTTTTCAACTTATGCTCAAAAGGTGTAAAATAAAAGGAGATGTTGAAGTAAGGAGTTAAGATATGGATGTCATTGCATTTTTCGATTCCATTACATTAGAAGATGTTGAACGATTCTTTAAAGAATACCGAGCGCTCGGACCTCTTCCAGGGATTCTGCTTCCGATGCTTGAGGCTTTTTTTCCGTTCTTGCCTCTTATTCTGTTTGTAATTGCGAACGCTAATTCATTTGGACTTTGGTTCGGCTTTTTGTACTCGTGGATCGGTTCATCGGCAGGCGCATTGCTCGTGTTTTTTTTAGTGCGAAAGTTTGGCCGGAAGCGTTTTTTAAATTTTTTAAGCAGACATGAAAAAGTAAGACGAATGATGAACTGGGTCGAACGGCACGGCTTTGCTCCTTTATTTTTAATGCTCTGTTTCCCTTTTACGCCTTCTGCGCTTGTAAATGTAGTAGCCGGTCTTTCCAAAATCAATGTGTGGCAGTTTGCGCTCGCTGTTTTATCAGGGAAGCTCGTGATGATTTTTATGCTTAGCTTATCAGGGTATGATTTACGGGAGCTGATTGAAGAGCCCGTCCGGTTGATCATTGTGTTTGTTGTGATGGCGCTCATGTGGTTTATCGGAAAAAGGATTGAGCAGCGTTTAAATGTTTCGTTAATTAAACGAAAAGATAAAAAGTAGGTGAAGAGCCGTGAGGAAAAAACGAGTTATTGCGGGAATCGTCACTTCAGCTCTTTTATCAACCGTTTTAATTAAAAATATTGCGTTTGCCGCGTACACTGTTGATGGCGTATCGATGCAGCCCACCTTAAAAGAAGGCCATCATTTTTATATAAATAAATTGACGAATCGGTTTAATAAAATTGAACGGTTTGACATTGTCGTGTTTCAGATGCCTGGCGAAAAGCAAGTTTTGGTTAAAAGGGTCATCGGCCTTCCAGGAGAAAAAATTGAATATCGAAACGACAAATTATATGTGAATGGGAAATATGTACCGGAACCATTTTTAAAGAAAAATAAAGAAAAAGTATATGGAAATCCGATCACAGGGAATTTTACATTAAAAGAAATAACTGGAAAAGAAGCGGTGCCGGAAAAATGTATTTTTGTCATTGGCGACAATCGGTTAAACAGCAGGGACAGCCGGCATTTTGGCTTTGTTCATGCAAAAAATGTGATCGGAGAGGTAAAACCGTAAACGATGATTCCTATTAGTTGGAAATTCGGATTGTCCGAATCAATGGATTTTCAAAACCATTTACAGTAAAATAAATGTATTCATAAACACGAAATCAGAATGGGACAAGAAAATTGTCCCATTTTCCGTTTGGATGCCTTCTGAAGGGGGGAGATTTCATGGGTATTAAGTTTTTGGTCGGTTCATCCGGCACAGGAAAAACGACGGCAATCTTAAACGAAATTAGGGAAAAATTAAAAGAAGATCCGTATAATGGAAAACCTATTTTGTTTCTTGTTCCAGATCAAATGACTTTTCAAATGGAATATGAACTGATGAAAACTCCGGAATTAGGAGGAATCATTAGAGCGCAAGTATTGAGCTTCAACCGTTTGGCGTGGAGGGTGCTGCAGGAGGAAGGAGGCATCAGCCGTACCTTTATTTCCCAAACAGGCATGAACATGTTTCTTCGAAAAATCATCGAAGAAAAAAAGCACGAATTTAAAGTGTTTTCCAAAGCAAGTGAAAAAAAAGGCTTTATTGAGCATATCGAACAGATGATTACAGAAATGAAAAGATATATCATCAGTCCAGATATGCTGGATGATCAAGTAAAAAAATTAGCGGAAAGCCATGATCATAGAGAGCGGATTCTTTCCGATAAATTGAAAGATTTGGCGGGCATCTATCGTTCCGTGGAAAAATTATTTGCTGATAAATACATAGATTCAGAGGATTATTTGCAGCTTCTTTCAGAGAAGATTTATGAATCAAGCTACATGGACGGAGCGGAAATTTATATCGACGGCTTTCACAATTTTACGCCTCAAGAATTGCAAGTAGTCGAATCGATGATGAAAACAGCTTCTTCTATAACAATTGCTCTCACATTGGATAAACCGCCTGAAGAGGCCGTTGCCGACGAGCTTCATTTATTTTACATGACGGCTGAAACCTTTTCTTTGCTGAAAAAAATGGCTGAACGAAATAATATTTCCATTGATGAAGTAGCATATATGACTGACCGGAAACGTTTTATTGAAGAGCCGTCACTTGTTCATCTAGAAAAAATGTACTCTTCCCATACTCCCGAACCTTTTCACGGAGACAGCGCGATTGTATTTATGCAAGCGGTGAATAGACGCGCCGAAATTGAAGGGATTGCTAGAGAAATTATCCGCCTCGTTCGGGATGAGGGAGTGCGATTTCGGGAGATTGCACTGCTTATTAGAAACATGTCCGATTACAGAGATTTGCTGGAGCAATTGTTTCAAGATTACGAGATTCCTTTTTTTATAGATGAAAAAAGCTCAATGACATATCATCCGCTGATCGAATTTATCCGCTCGAGCTTGGAAGTCATAACCGGAAACTGGCGGTATGAAGCTGTTTTCAGAACGATTAAAACAGAATTTCTTTACCCGCTAGATGCCGATAAAGCCGAAATGAGAAAAGAAATGGATCAATTGGAAAATTATGTGCTTGCCTACGGTATTCAAGGGAAAAAATGGACGGATCAAGCCGGCTGGACGTACAGGAAGTACCATTCATTCTATGGCAACGACAAAAAGACAGATGAAGAAGAGGAAATAGAAAAACGGATCAATCAATTACGGAAGCTGATTGTGGAGCCTCTGCAGGCATTGGAAAATAAGATGAAACGCGCCAAAACCGGCAGGGATATGGCCGAAGCGCTATATATGTATTTAGAACAAACAAAAGTGCCTGATAAGCTGGAGCTTCTTCGTCTAGATGCGGAAAATGGAGGGAACTTGATTGAAGCAAGGGAGCATGATCAAGTTTGGAATGCTGTGATAGAGCTATTGGATGAATTTGTAGAAATTATGGGCGATCAGGAAATTTCCATTCATTTGTTTAGGGAAATGGTCGAAACCGGAATGGAATCGATGAAATTTTCTCTCGTTCCGCCGGCCATTGACCAAGTGATTGTCGCAACACTTGACCGGTCACGTTTATATGGCATTAAGATGGCATTTATTGCAGGAGCAAATGACGGAGTGCTTCCGGCAAAACCGGTGGAAGACGGAGTTTTAACAGATGATGAAAGAGAGCTTCTATATCATAATGGAGTGAAGCTTGCGCCGACAGCTCGAAGAAAATTGCTGGATGAAAATTTTTTGATTTATTTAGCGCTCGCGTCTGCTAAGCAAAAGCTGTATGTATCGTATTCTTTGGCGGATGAAGAAGGAAAAGCGCTCATGCCGTCTATTATTGTCAAACGGTTAAAAGAAATATTTCCAGATGCTAAGGAAATGATCTCTCTTAATGAACCGGAAAGTGAGGAGGCGGAAGAACAGCTTTCTTTTATTGTCAGTCCGAATGTTTCTTTGTCTGTTTTAACTTCAAAATTGCAAAATTGGAAAAAGCAGTATCCTCTCCATGAGCTGTGGTGGGATGTTTACAATTACTTTGTATATGATCAAGAATGGAGCAGCAAAGCGAAAAAGGCGATTGCCAGCCTGTTTTATTCAAATACAGAAAGACCTTTATCCGAAGAGGTAAGCAGAAAATTATATGGACGGAAAATACAAGGAAGCGTTTCAAGGATGGAGCGGTTTCGGGCATGTCCTTTTGCCCACTTTGCTTCTCACGGCTTAAAGTTAAAAGAACGGGAGTATTACAGATTGGAAGCGCCGGATATCGGCCAATTGTTCCATGCGGCATTAAAGCTGATGGCAGACCGGCTTCAAAGCATGAAAGTAGAATGGCGCGAATTAACAAAGGAGAATTGCGAAAGACTTGCTCATGATGCAGTCGAACAGCTGGCGCCGAAGCTGCAAAAAGAAATTTTAATGAGCACAAACCGCCACTATTATATTAAACGCAAGCTTCAAAATATTGTTGCCCGCGCATCAAAGGTTTTAAGCGAACATGCAAAAGCAAGCGGTTTTGTCCCAATTGGTTTAGAAATATCATTTGATGAAAAAAGCAAGCTCCCCCCGTTCCGATTTAAGCTTGAAAACGGATGTACGTTGGAGGTCGTCGGAAGGATAGACCGAGTGGATAAAGCGGAAAGTTCGAAAGGTCTTTTGCTTCGCATCGTCGATTTTAAATCGAGCGACAAAACATTAAATTTGGCAGAAGTGTATTACGGCATTGCGCTGCAGATGCTCACTTACTTGGATGTTGTTATTTCCAATTCTCAATCTTGGCTTGGCGTAGAAGCGACTCCAGCAGGGGTGCTGTATTTCCATATTCATGATCCGTTCATACAGTCCCCAGATTTATTAACGGATGATGAAATAGAAGAAGAAATTTTGAAGAAATTTAAAATGAAAGGCTTGCTGCTTGGAGACGAAGAAACGGTGCGGTTAATGGATCAAAAATTGGAAAGCGGCTATTCCAAAATCGTTCAAGCCGGCATAAAGAAAACCGGGGAATTTTATGCAAATTCTCAAATCGCCAGCGAGGATGAATTTCATGCATTACGCTCGTATATCCGGCGCGAATTTAAGCGGATCGGTACGGAAATAACAGACGGAAATATTTCCATTGCGCCATATAAAATGAAAGAGAAAACGCCTTGCACCTTTTGTTCCTTTAAATCGGTCTGTCAATTTGATGAATCGATTGAAACGAACCGTTTTCGCATATTGAAAAGCTTAAAAGGGGAAGAAGTGCTGCAAAAGGTAAGAGAGAAGGTGGATTCAGATGAAGAATGAGCTGAAAAAGTTAGAAAAAGGCCAATGGACCGATGAACAATGGAAAGCGATTGTTGCCGACGGACAAGATATATTAGTGGCGGCCGCTGCCGGATCAGGGAAAACGGCCGTTCTAGTTGAGCGGATTATTCGCAAGCTGACCGACAATCAGCATCCTGTAGATGTGGACCGGCTGTTAATCGTAACGTTTACAAACGCTGCGGCTGCAGAAATGCGCAGCAGAATTGGCGAAGCGCTGGCAAAGGCTTTGCGAAAACAGCCTTCTTCCCTCCATCTGCGCCGCCAATTAACCCTTTTAAACAAAGCGCAAATATCAACATTGCATTCTTTTTGCCTGCAAGTTGTTCGCAAATTTTATTACAAAATTGATATTGATCCCGGGTTTCGAATAGCGGACGAAACAGAAATGGAACTGTTAATGGAAGATTGCATGGATGAATTGTTAGAAGAAGAATACGGAATGGAGCATAATGAACTATTTTTCGAATTAGTTGACAAATATACAGGCGATCGCTCAGATGATGAAATCAAAAAAATTATTAGATCCATTTATGAATTTGCTAGATCTAATCCATTCCCGGAAAAATGGCTTGATGAAATGGTGCAAATGTATGACATAGAACAAGCTGAATCATACGAGGACTTGCCGTTTTTTCAATATTTACGGAAGGATATAGCGATACAGCTTTCCGGAATAAAGGATTTGTTAGCGAGAGCTCTCGACATTACGAAATTGCCGGGCGGCCCCTCTCCAAGGGCTGAAAATTTACTCGATGACATGAAACAGGTGGAAAACATTATAAACGCTTCATCGTGGCAGGAGCTTGCCGAGCAAATGAGAGCTTTTCAACCGACACGCGCCAAGGCATGCAGGGGAGAAGAATATCGAAAAGAGCTCATTGATGAAGTGACGGAAATGAGAAAGAAAGCGACAAAGGAAATAGAGAAATTAAAAAATGAGCTTTTCTCCAGGGATATTCAAAACCAACTGCTCGATTTGAAAAAAATGAAGCGCACAATGATTTGTTTAGCCGACTTGGTGAAAAAATTTGCTGTCCGGCTGGAAGCAATGAAAAAAGAAAAAGGAATTGTCGATTTTTCGGATCTTGAGCATTATTGTTTACAAATATTAACAGAAAAAGATGAGAAAGGAAATGTTGTTCCGAGTGATGCTGCTTTGTTTTTCAAACGACAATTTCAAGAAGTATTAGTGGATGAATACCAAGATACCAACTTGGTGCAGGAAGCGATTTTAAAGCTGGTGTCAAAAGATCATGAAGCGGAAGGAAATCTATTTATGGTCGGCGATGTAAAACAATCCATTTATCGTTTCCGGCTGGCTGAACCGTTATTGTTTTTGGCGAAATATAAACGGTTTACCTCCAGCGGAACGAATTCCGGCTTGCGCATCGATTTAGCTAAAAATTTCCGCAGCCGAAAAGAAGTTTTGGACGCCACAAATTTTCTTTTCAAACAATTGATGGGAGAGACTGTAGGCGAAGTCGTTTATGATGAGGCAGCAGAATTGAAGCTTGGCGCACGTTATCCAGAGAACAGTAGAATGAATACAGAGCTCCTCCTAATAGACCGCCGGAAGGAGGAATTAGCAGAAAAAGAAGAAATAATGATTGAATTTGATGAAGAAGAATTGGAAACGGTGCAGCTTGAAGCCCGCCTTATGGCGAAAAAAATAAAAGAGCTTATTCAGGAAGGCTTTCCTGTTTACGACCGAAAGCTTGATCGTACGAGACCTGTCACATACAGAGATATTGTGATCCTGCTTCGTTCGATGCCTTGGGCGCCGCAAATCATGGAAGAGTTTAAGCAGCAAGGTATTCCGGTGTATGCGAATTTATCAACAGGATATTTTGAAGCAACAGAAGTGGCCATTATGCTTTCGCTTTTAAAAATTATCGACAATCCTTATCAAGATATTCCGCTCGCTTCTGTGCTGCGTTCGCCGATTGTCGGCTTAAGCGGAAATGAACTTGCCATCATCCGTCTTTATAAGAAAAACGGTGCGTATTTCGATGCACTTGAATCATTTTTGCAGCAAGAAAAAGCCCATCATAGCGAGCTTTATCAGAAAGTAAGCGAATTTGTCAGCCGGCTCAATCAATGGCGGAACTTGGCGAGAAAAAGCTCCGTTTCGAATTTAATTTGGCAATTGTACCGTGATACCCGCTTTTTTGATTTTGCAGGCGGAATGCCCGGCGGAAAGCAGCGGCAGGCCAATTTAAGGGCATTATATGACAGAGCAAGGCAATATGAGGAAACGTCCTTTCGGGGATTGTTCCGATTCTTGAGGTTTATTGAAAGAATGCAGGAACGGGGCGATGATTTAGGAGCAGCAAGAGCTTTAGGAGAACAGGAAGATGTTGTCCGAATTATGACGATTCATTCAAGCAAGGGGCTTGAATTTCCGATTGTTTTCTGTGCAGGTTTATCTAAACGATTTAATATGAAAGATTTGACCAAAAAATATTTGCTCGATAAAGAATTAGGGTTTGCCTCGCTGTTTATCGATGAAAAAAAGCGGATTGTGTATCCTACTCTTCATTATATAGCTGTAAAAAAGAAATTGAGAATGGAAATGCTTTCGGAAGAGCTTAGGGTATTGTATGTGGCTTTGACTAGAGCAAAGGAAAAGCTGTTTTTAATCGGCACAGTAAAAGACGGAGAAAAAAAGTTTAAAGAATGGGAGCAATCATTCACTCACCGCGAATGGCTGCTTCCAGATTACGATCGTTTAAAGGCAGTATGTTATTTAGATTGGATCGGTCCGGCTGTCATCCGTCATAAAGATGCGGCAATTTTACGAGAAGAAGAAAGAGAAGCAGCGGATGAAATCTTCTCTTATCCGGTGAAATTGCAAATTGATGTGATTCCTGAAGAAAAATTAAAAGAGCAAAATGAGCAGGCAGCGGTTATGATGGATGAAAAAATGGACGCTTTGAGAAATTTTGTTCCTGTTCAGTCAACAAGTAGCTTTGCCAACCAAGTGCAAAATCAGTTGTCCTGGAGCTATCCTTTTTCAGATGCAGCCTCTCTCCGGTCGAAGCAATCGGTGACGGAAATCAAAAGAAGACTTCAATTTTCAGATGAATACAGCGACATTTCCATAAAGAAGAAAATACAAGGGAATTCCTCGTACAAGCGTCCGAAATTTATGCAGGCAAAATCTCTTACAGCAGCAGAAAAAGGAACGGCCATGCACACAGTGATGCAGCATTTGCCATTGGGTGAAGACTTGACGGAACAAACGATTCGACAAACCGTGCATTCTCTCGTGAAAAAAGAAATATTAACGGAGGAGCAGGTGGAAGCGGTCAATGTAGTAGGAATTGTGCAATTTTTTGAATCACCGCTGGGTAGACGCCTAAAAGGCGCAAAAAAAATTTTTCGCGAGATCCCTTTCAATTTGGCAGTGCCGGCGAACGAAATTTACGAAAAAGGAAGTTCTCTCAATACTGAAACGGTCATCGTTCAAGGTGTGATCGACTGCCTTTTTGAAGATGACGATGGGCTCGTTCTGTTAGATTACAAAACGGATGCGGTAAAGGATCGTTTTCCATCCATTGAAAAGGCAAAACAGGTGCTTGCTTCTCGATATGAAATTCAAATTGACTTGTATGCAAAGGCGGTAGAGTCAATCTTAAAAAGACGAGTCGATGATCGGTATTTATTCTTTTTTGATGCAGGGCTCATCATAAAATTATAGATTTGCAGACTATTTTAGAGGTGAGGCAATTGAGAATCTTGCATACGGCGGATTGGCATCTCGGAAAAACGCTTGAAGGTCGGAGCAGGCTAAAAGAGCAGGCACAGTTTCTTGATGAACTGTATGAAATTGTTGTAAAGGAGAAAATTGATGTCATTTTGATGGCAGGAGACGTTTTTGATACGGTGAATCCTCCGGCAGGAGCAGAAAAGCTGTTTTATGAAAGTATTTCAAGACTTTCTGATAGAGGAAAAAGACGTGTTATCATCATTTCCGGAAATCATGACAGTCCGGAACGATTGCAAGCAGCAGCTCCGCTGGCAAAGGAGCAGGCGATCGAGCTGATCGGCTACCCGAGAGGCGATGTTTTAACGGTTGAAGTTCCGCGGACAAATGAAACAATGAAGCTGGCGGCGCTTGCTTATCCGTCGGAAGCAAGGCTGAATGAACTGCTTTCAAACGAATATGATGAACTCTTATTGAGAGAGCATTACGATGAAAAAATTCGCGGCTTGTTTGCAATGATGAGCAGAGAGTTTGAACCTCATACGGTGAATATTGCCATGAGCCATCTTTATGTAGCCGGAGGCAGCACGACAGATTCGGAGAGACCGATTGAAGTCGGCGGAGCGTATACAGTTCGAGCCACAAGCCTCCCGGAAAAAGCGCAATATGTCGCATTGGGGCATCTTCACCGGCCGCAAAATGTTAAAAAGTCCAATGTGCCGGCAAGATATTCCGGATCGCCGCTTGCCTATAGCTTTTCTGAGGCAGGTTATACGAAGTCTGTCACAGTGATCGATGCAAAACCCGGCGAGAACGCGGTTGTTTCCGAAATTTATTTGTCGAGCGGAAAACCGCTTGTGAAATGGAAAGCAACTGGCGGTCTTCTTCAAGTTCACCAGTGGCTTGAAGAAGGAAGAGACAAAAACGCATGGATTGATCTTGAAATTTTTTTGACCGACAGCCTTTCATTAGAAGAAATTCATCGGTTGAGAAAATGGCACGACGGCTTTATTCACATCCGGCCGATTTTTGAAAAAGAAGCCGAAAAGATCCAACAAGAAAGAAGAGAAAATCTCCCGATTGATGAAATGTTTAAACGTTTTTACAAAAAACAAACTGGCGGCGCCGAGCCGGAGACAGAGCTCATTGAACTGTTTATGACATTGCTCTCTGAAGACTTAAAAGAGGAAGGAGCACAGTCATGAAGCCGATAAAACTTTCTTTAGCTGGACTGAATAGCTATCGAAAGATGCAGACGGTCGATTTTGAAACACTATGCGACGGCGGTGTCTTCGGAATATTTGGTCCGACTGGCAGTGGAAAATCAACGATATTGGATGCCATTACGTTAGCGCTTTATGGAAAAGTAGAGCGAGCGGCCAATAATACGCAAGGGATAATGAATCATGCGGAAGATCAATTATATGTCAGTTTTACATTTGAGCTTGAAGATGGCCGATCAAAAAAAAGATACACTGTTGAACGAACATTTAAGCGGGTGGATAATGTCAGGATCAACACAAGGCTGTGCCGGCTTCTCGAAATAGGAGAAGAAACGGTCGTTTTGGCAGATACAAACAAATGATGTAAATGACAAGATTTACGAGCTTTTAGGGCTGACGATAGAGGATTTTACCCGCGCTGTTGTCCTTCCGCAAGGGAAGTTTGCTGAATTTCTTTCTTTAAAAGGCTCGGAAAGAAGGAAAATGTTTGAACGATTGTTCAATTTGGAACGATTCGGCGACCAATTAAATAAAAAGCTGAAAAAACGTCTTTTGGAATCAAGACAGCAATTCGCTGAATTGTCAGCGGAACAAGCAGGTCTTGGCGATGCCTCGAAAGGAGCCGTTTTAGAGGCTGAAAAAACGTTTATACGCTGTGATACAGTGCTGAAAGAACGGGAAAAGCAGCTGGATGAGGCAGCAAAGAAATTTGAGCGGATTCAGACAATCTGGAATTTGCAGACGGAAAAAACGACTTATGAGAAAAAACGACAGGAGCTTGAGCAAGAAAAGGAGCGGTTTCAAGAAATCGAAGAAAAGCTGAAAAAAGCGGAGCAAGCGGAGATGCTGAAACCATATGCGGAAGCAGTGCTCGAGCATTTAGCGGAAAAGGACCGTTTTGAAAAAGAAACAGAGCATTGGCAGCAGGAAGAGAAAAAGCTAGCAAGCCTTTATAAAGAAAAAAAGGAAGCTTTTGAAGCGATTCGTGCCAAAAAAGCTGTTGAAGAGCCGGAGCTTTTAACAAAACGTGAACTATTGAAACAGCTTATCTCATTGGATGCAGAAATCAAAGAGGATGAAGCATCGTTTGCAAAGCTGAAAGAAGACTATGAAGCATTGAAAACGAGGCTGCATGAAAAACAGCATACAGAGAGAAAGACGAGCGAATTATTAAATAGGGCGTTAGAGAAGCAGCAGGCTTTAAAACAGCAGGCGAAAGAAGAAACAGTTTCAAGAGAATTCCGGGAAAAAATCCAAAAAGCATATCAACAGAAGCTGAAAATCATGCAGCTTATGAAAGACGAATATGAATTAAAAAGCAAAAAGCAAAAGAAAGAAGACCAGCTTAACGAATGGCGGGAAAAGGCTGACGAGTCCGCCCGCAAAAAGAGTGAATTAAACGAACGCCTGGCAGGTAATTTCAATCAATTACAAAAAGTTTATGATCGTTTATGCAGCCAAATGCGGGAGCATGAATTTTTTAAAGAAAAAGTAAAGGATGATTTACAGGCTGCAAAAAGTCAGCTTGAAGAAGAAAGAACAAATCAGGCGGCAGCTTTGATTTCCGAGCAGTTGACGGAGGGGGAACCTTGCCCTGTCTGCGGCTCCACACATCATCCGGCCCCGAACAGACATTTTTCGATTGAACGTTTAAAAAAATTAGAAGAAACAACGCAGCAGCTAGAACGAATTTTCAAAGAATGTGATCAAACCGAACAGCTGTATTCCTCGCTGAAGCAAAAGCTGCAGGAGCTGTCTGAAGATTTACAAGCGGAACAGTCATTCCTTGCCGGAGTGAAAGAAATAGCGTCGGCTAACGAAGAGCCGATCATTACGATGGACGATAAGCCTCATGATCTTTTGGCATATGACAAATTTAAAATCGAATGGAAAGCTTTGAACCAAGATTACTTAGAAATAAAAGACGCAATAAGAAAAACAATAGCAGACATTCGTGAAGTCAACCATATTACAGCACAAATAGAACCGTTGCTGGATGCTGGGGAAAAAGACTTATCCGAAATCATGCTACAATTGCAAAATGTAATAGAGCAGCTGGAAGAAGAAAAAAGAAAGTGGGATTTAGAGTTTGCTGATCTCGATATGGATCAAATCGAGATGTATGTAAAGGAAATTAGTAAAAAAGACTCGCTCGTTGAACAGCTGCACGAACGAATTGAAAAAAGCGTCAGCTTTATTCAAGAAAAAGAACAGGAAATCGAGCGGTTAAGGGAAGAAATACTCAATCTTTCCACTCAATTAGCTGCCAAAAAAGGAGAAATGGACAGGCAGGCAGAACTGATAGCCGATAAACAGAAAAGGCTCACAGCGCAAAGAGCTGCAAAGGAAAACCTTTTAACAGAACTTAAGAGGATCGATCTTGCCCTTGAACAGCTAAAAAGGGATGAACAAGCAGCTTATGATATTTTTCAAAAAACGGCAAATGAATATCAAAAAGCTGAAAGTCAGCTCCATACCGCCAAACAGCAATTGGCAAGCTGTATAAGCAAGCTTGAAAAAGCGGAAAAAAATTGGAACGACCGAAAACAGCAGACTCCTTTTGCAAATGTGCATGAAGTGAGAAATTCCGTTTTGCAGGAAGAAGAAAAACTGGCTATGCAAACGAGTCTAGATCAATATAAAAAAGAAATGGAGCATGTAGCATCTGCAATTGAACGTCTGGAAGAAAAATTAGGCGGAACTGTTCTTAAGCAGGAAACATGGGAAGAAACGAAAAAATGCTTAGAAGAAGCTAGAAAGCAAGTAAACGAAGCAATGGAACAAAGAGGCGCGGCGGCAAAGCATTTGCAGCTGTTAAAGGAAAAACATGAACGATATGTGGAAATAGAAAAAGAGAAAGAAGAGTTGCAGCTTCTTCTTAATCGGTTAGAAAAACTTCAAGCCGTCCTGAAAGGGAATAGTTTTGTCGAATACATGGCTGAGGAACAGCTTCAACAAATAAGCTTTGATGCTTCACAGCGGCTTGGGGAATTGACAAGACAAAGATATGCGATTGAAGTCGATTCAGAAGGCGGTTTTATCATGCGTGACGATGCAAATGGCGGAGTAAAACGACCTGTTTCGACATTATCTGGCGGAGAAACATTTTTAACTTCTTTAGCCTTAGCTTTGTCGTTGTCCACCCAAATTCAGCTTCGCGGAAAATATCCGCTTCAGTTTTTTTTCCTTGATGAAGGGTTTGGAACGCTTGATGCAGAGCTTCTCGATACGGTTGTATCGGCTTTGGAAAAACTGCAATCGCAAAATTTATCCGTTGGCGTAATCAGTCACGTGCAGGAGCTAAGGGAACGATTGCCTAAGCGGCTGATCATTGAGCCAGCTGAACCTTCCGGAAATGGAACGACCGTGCGAATCGAAACGATTTAATTACATGAAGCAAGGATATTTCTTACCTAGTATGCCGTTACCAGTTAACAGCAAGTATTACATTCTCTAAAGGATCTTAACCGCTCAACGTGACGGGGCTGTCTAATAAGTCGATTTTCCGGCTTATAGACGCCCCGTTAATGTTTTAGAAATGTTGATATATCAAATGTTTATGATGTTTCGTTTTCAATGGATTTTGACTTTCTAAGACAGCCCCTACTAATCTTAGCATGTTTTGATTGCTGTGCTCATCCGTACTTTTTTAACCGTTTTTCATCGTTTTGACAAGATGTATGCTGCTTCAGCATTCTCCAAATAAGCGAAAAAAGCAGGTTCGATGGTGACGCCTGCTGCATCATGCACAAATCGTTTCAGCATTTCCAAATAAGCTTAAAAACAGGAGAACGGTACCATCTGCAATTTAGCCCGTTTTGAAATAGGTTGAGTAAAAGTTTTCCGTCAAAACAAATAAGACTATGAAAAGGCGAGTCTTATAAAATATCAAATTCCTCTTTTACAACGGGATGAAAATCACTTTACGAAATTAACTGTATTGTATGTTAATGTTGTGAGTGCGAATGCTTTCTAACTGTATAACAGTCCATGAAAAAACTAATGCAGGTTTTCAGCTTCTTTGAACCGATTCATAGTTTCACTCTATTTGTGCATCATGAGGACATCCACATTCCTAAAAAGAGTCTTTTGATCTGAAATGCAAGACAATGCGCTTTTTTTATTGAGCAGGACAACAAATTGAATGTCCTGCTCGCAAATAGTGTTTCTGGATCATAATATAAATCCAATCGTTATTTTTCACTAAGTCTTTTTAACGAACCAGGTGGCTATGCATTTGCCGTCTGGTTTTGATCATTTACGTCCGGATCGATTCCGTTTGTTATGCTGAGACCGTTGTTATTAATATGAAAATCGCCTGTGCAGCTGCTACCAGAGCCGCTGATGGATTTTGATGCTGATTTTGGAGATAAATAAAAGGAATCTCCGAAATTCACAACTCCTCCTGAAACGGAATTAATTTTTATCGGTCCGACAATCGCTGGCATGAGGAACATCCTTTTCCTTGTTGTCTCATAAATCACATGCGTAGAGAAAATCTATTGTTCAGGGATCAATATGTTTTGTCCTGTTGAAATTACCGTTGTTTTTCGTCGCCATCAACGTTTTTAGACAATTGTCGAATATGTTTTATTCGTGCTTCCGCGCATATTTCTTCGGCTGATCCAAAGTTCACGATGCTTGAAGATGAGATGCCCAAAATTTTTACGTGATCGACATATATGTTCGGAGAATTGTTTGAATATGCGCTGGAAAATTGTTCGTCAAAGGAAGGCTGAGGAATGGATTCGCGGAAAAGCTGATAGGAGCGAAACGACCCTTCCTTTGTATTAAATTTTTCATAGTCCCGCTGAACTGCCAGAACATTCGTTTTAGGGGTAATTTTTTTCGCGTCACCGATTTGGAATACGGAACAGATGTCTACTGAGTGTATATACGCCACTCTTATGTTCGCAAATCTTTTTAACAAATACATTAGTCTAATGACAAAGGAACAAATGGACCGATGATTAATGATTCAGGTGGCGTATCAAAAATGGAAGAAAGAGAGATTTTATCCGCATCCCCTATTAAAAAAACTGATGAACTTGAAACCCCTATGATTCTCACCATGCCCACATGCAAGCCGTTATTGATGACGGTAAAATTCATGACAATTCGTCGCCTTTCTTTTTATTGGGGAAATGTTTAAAAAAATGATCGATCGATTGATCAATATCTTTTTTTACCTTTTCTTCAATCCATTGTATTTTTTCTTTTATATCTGTTTGCTCATGGAGACGGAGTCTTTGTAGATAATAAGTAATCCTTCCTTCAAGTTGTTTTCTAATGTCTTCTATGATGATAGCTTTATATGTTTCATCTAATTCATATTCATAGTTTTTAGCAAAGTCTTCAATCTTTTTCGGACATTCTTCTTGTAAATAACTATGAATGCTTTCAACGCATTGTTCGAATATTTGCTGTTTTAATTCGCTATGAACATCATCGACGTTTAGTTCTTCATTTTTTACGGAAAATTGTTCAATTGCTTCCTGATCAGCAGGATTTAAGCCGATATTCAAGACTCCTTCGAGCGTTTCGATTTTCAATTGGTCAAATTTGTACTCAACTTTTTCAATATTTGTATAAGGTTTGTTTTTGATCTCTTCCATTTGTTCTTCAAGGTAAAGAAACCCTTTTTCCAGATGGTCGATTCTTTTGCTTTGGGAATGGAGATATTGTTCCAATTTTAGGATATATTGCAATAATGATTGCACAGTGTAATTCATGATGTTCTCCCCACCTTTATCAGCATTCGTTACCATATTTATATTCTTTTCCAAATGAAAGGTGAATCGCTATGAAATGCTTGGTGGACGGAGAGGCACAATGACTCCGTTTCCCTGGCCGGATGGAGCGGGAGCCGGTTCAGTAAATTGTCCTGTGTTGTATAAATTCGACAGCGGTTTTATGATTCCGGCGCTGCCGATTTGAAATACGGATGAATTGGCGATCGTTCCGATACGTATAAATTGTATGTGAATCGATTGTTGAATATAAAAATTCATAAAACCACCCTCTAAGCGTTTAACACTTGCGGCTGATCAACGAGATCACTGTCAAACGTATTCGTAATGCTGTTTTGATTAAATACGTAAAGACCGTCGCCTGTATTGAAGGAACCGGCCCCTGCGAATGTTTTCACTTCACTGTATGGTGAAATGTTTACGACGTCTCCGACATGAACGACACTGGCCGTCCCGACGCTATTTACCTTCATAGCACCAACAATTGCAGGCATCGTTTTCCATTCCTTTACCTTAAAAGTTATTTAGCTATTTTTAGTGTATGTTATGTCTTGAAAACTGTGATAAACGTTTAGAGTCGCATTTTTGTATCCTCAATATTTCACAAAATAACTATGCAAAATTCGTGGTGCTTTTAGCCCGTTTACATGAAAAACTCCATCAAATGATTGCACAAAAAAATTTTTTTGCCCGAATAGCATGATGACTCTTCTTGTTTTACAATGTTTTTCATTTGTCAAGGAAAAATAATGGAAAAAAGTACAAAAAAATTATTATTCTTACTTGACATATAGGATTAATACGATTAAAATGTAACTCAATATTATTTTCTTAAACTATCAAAAAGTTTTTGTCGTGAAAATCCCTACCGTTTTAGTCGAGATTAATCTAGTAAACTTTCAGGGGAAGGGGGCATTTGGTGAAGGTTTCAAGCAGAGGTGAATATGCATTGCGTGCTTTGCTTGTACTTGGTCAGCAACAGGGAAAAGTCTGTCCGATCAATGAAATCGCCAAACAAACGCTAGTTACGGTCAAATACTTGGAACAAATCTTGCTCCAATTAAGAAAATTGGGGTATGTGCACAGTAAAAGGGGTATACAAGGAGGCTATATGCTCCGTTTATCGCCGACTGACATTAACATAGGGGAGGTTATCCGGCAAATTGAAGGTCCTTTATCTCCAATGGGGTGTGCCAGTACGACGGCTTATGTGCCGTGTCCATTGGAAGATAAGTGTTTATTAAAGCCGCTTTGGACGGTTGTACGTGACACAATTGCCCGCGTTCTTGAACAAACAACTTTAGATGATTTATTGAATAAAAGAATTACAACGGGAATTGGAGGGGAGAGCTTTGTTAAAAACGAAAATTGATCAGGAGTGGATTGAAAGAATTATACGTTCACTAGAAGATTTGGAATACGGATCTGTGCAAATTATTGTACATGACTCAAGAATTACACAAATCGAAAAATTGGAAAAATTCCGTTATCCTTTAGAACGAAAGGATAGCCATAACAAAGGGGCTAAGTGAACATATAAAACAATATCATAAAGAGGTCGTCGATCGGTCCACCGAAGACTCCCTATGTCTTTTCAATATTCCCGGATCGAGGAAGTTTTTTTATTTATAACACCGCCATCGAAACATAGCGGAAAGGGAGATGAATTTTATGAATATTACAAATAAACGCAAGTCAAAAGGACTATTTTTTCTATTATCTGTTATTACAAGTGTAGCTCTTGTTTTAAGTGCTTGTGGTTCAAAAAATGAAAGTGCCAGCTCCAGCTCAGAGGGAGATAAAAAGGCAGTCGAGTTATTAAACGTTTCTTATGACCCTACACGTGAGTTTTACCAAGACTTTAATAAAGCTTTCGCAAGCTATTGGAAAGAAAAAACTGGTCAAGAGGTTACGATAAAGCAATCACATGGCGGTTCTGGCAAGCAGGCGCGGTCTGTTATCGATGGTTTGGAGGCAGATGTTGTAACGTTAGCGCTGGCTTATGATATTGACGCCATTGCAGATACTGGATTGATCGAAAAAAATTGGCAACAAAGATTGGATAAAAACAGTTCTCCTTACACGTCCACTATTGTGTTTCTAGTACGCAAAGGAAATCCGAAAGGTATTAAAGATTGGGACGATCTTGTCAGATCTGATGTTTCGATTATAACCCCCAATCCAAAAACATCGGGTGGAGCACGCTGGAATTATTTAGCTGCATGGGGATACGCATTGAAAAAATATGGCGGCGATGAAGAGAAGGCAAAAGAATTTGTTGCGAAAATATATAAAAATGTTCCAGTATTAGATTCCGGGGCAAGGGGTGCTACAACAACATTTGTCGAAAGAAAAATCGGTGATGTTCTTCTTGCTTGGGAAAATGAAGCTTTTCTAGCCATCAATGAATTAGGAAAGGATCAATTTGAGATTGTTGTACCTTCTGTAAGCATTTTAGCAGAACCTCCTGTTGCTGTTGTAGACAAGGTGGTTGATAAGAAAGGAACGCGCGAAGTAGCTGAAGAGTATTTGAAATATTTGTACACGGAAGAAGGACAGGAATTGGCAGCGAAGCATTATTATCGTCCAACATTGCCAAAAGTCGCTGAAAAATATAAAGATACATTCCCGCAATTGGAACTCTTTACAGTTGACGAACTGTTTGGGGGCTGGAGAGAGGCTCAGAAAAAACATTTTGACGACGGCGGTATTTTCGATCAAATTTATCAGCCGAAATAATGATTTGTTCCGATGAATGGAGGATTGGAAGTGGCCAAAACAAAACAACAGCACAGAAAAGGGGTTATTCCAGGTTGGGGACTCACGATGGGCTTTACGCTAACTTATCTTAGTTTAATAGTGTTGATCCCCTTGTCCGTTATCTTTTTAAAAGCCTCAACACTCAGCTGGGAGCAATTTTGGCAAATCGTCACAACTGACAGGGTGGCAGCCTCGCTTCGTTTATCTTTTGTTTCTTCATTTATTGCCGCTGCCATCAATTTAGTTTTTGGTCTTTTGCTTACTTGGGTGTTAGTGAAATATGATTTCCCAGGGAAAAGAATTATCGACGGATTAATCGATTTGCCGTTTGCTCTCCCAACTGCAGTAGCGGGAATTTCTTTAACAGCTGTTTATGCCCCGACAGGCGTTATTGGACAGTATTTGGACCGCTTCGGTATTGAGGCTGTTTATACCCCGCTCGGTGTCGTAATTGCTTTAACGTTTATCGGATTGCCGTTTGTTGTGCGGTCTATCCAGCCCATTTTGCATGATTTAGATCAGCAGTACGAAGAAGCGGCAGCTGTTTTAGGTGCAAACCGTTGGCAAACGTTTTGGAAAGTGATTTTGCCATCACTTGTTCCTGCGATGTTCACCGGGTTTTCGCTCGCATTTGCGCGGGCGTTAGGCGAATACGGATCAGTCGTTTTCATTTCCGGCAATATGCCAATGAAAACGGAGATCGCCCCTCTTTTGATCGTCACCAAATTGGAACAGTACGATTATGAGGGGGCAACAGCGATTGCCGCTATTGTATTGATTATCTCTTTTTTCCTGCTTTTTCTTATAAATTATTTGCAATGGAGAACGAGTCGAAAATATTTTATTCATTAAGTCACTAAGGAGATGTTATGCCTCAAATGGGTACTAAAACGAAGAAACAGCCTCTTGTCGGTGTTCATACAGAATCTGCGTGGATTCGTTTTATATTGACGGGAACGGCTCTATTATTTGTTGGTTTTTTTCTCATTATCCCGCTAATTACTGTTTTTACAGAAGCTTTGAAAAACGGTTTAGAAGTTTATTTTGCTTCGGTTACAGAACCGGATGCTCAATCAGCGATCCGTCTTACACTTTTGACCGCAGCAATAGTAGTGCCATTTAATTTTATTTTTGGTATTGCTGCTGCATGGTGTATCACAAAGTTTCAGTTTCCCGGGAAAACCTGGCTCATCACGCTTATTGATTTGCCGTTTTCTGTATCGCCCGTTATCGCTGGTTTAAGCTTTGTTTTATTGTTTGGTGCACAAGGTTTGTTAGCGCCGGTTTTAGATTCGCTCGGATTGAAAATAATCTTTGCTGTCCCAGGCATAATTTTGGCTACTTTATTTGTAACTTTTCCGTTTGTAGCCCGCGAGTTAATACCGGTCATGCAGGCAAAGGGGAGTGAACAGGAGGAAGCCGCTTTATCTTTAGGTGCCAGCGGATGGAAAACATTTTTATTCGTGACGCTTCCAAACGTCAAATGGGGAATTTTATACGGCGTCATCCTGTGCAATGCGAGAGCAATGGGTGAATTTGGAGCCGTTTCTGTTGTGTCAGGGCATATACGAGGAATGACAAATACGATCCCGCTCCATGTAGAAATTTTATATAATGAGTACCAATTTACTGCTGCATTCGCAGTCGCTTCCCTTTTAGCTATGTTGGCGATCGTTACATTAATTGTTAAAGGGGTGCTTGAATGGAAGGGTGTAGTTGATGGAAAAGGGTAAGGAGTGTGCATCATGGATATCAATGTGAAGCAAATTTCTAAAAATTATGGCTCATTTCAAGCATTAAAAGAAGTAAATTTAACAATACCGTCAGGGAAGATTACCGCTTTGTTAGGTCCATCCGGTTCAGGGAAAACTACGTTGCTGCGGATGATTGCCGGATTGGAAATGCCTGATAGCGGAAGCATCTATTTTGGCGACCATGATTATACGACAAAAACGGTCCGTGAAAGAAATGTCGGTTTTGTTTTTCAACATTACGCTTTATTTCATCATATGAACGTTTTTGAGAATATTGCATTCGGACTTAAAGTGCGTCCGCGAAAAGACAGACCGTCCAAACAAGACGTCCAACGAAAAGTAAATGAATTGCTTCATTTAGTCCAATTAAATGGTCTTGATCGCCGTTACCCGGCTCAATTATCAGGCGGACAGAGGCAGAGAGTTGCATTAGCTAGAGCGTTAGCAGTGGAGCCGAACGTGCTTCTGCTTGATGAACCGTTTGGAGCTCTTGATGCAAAAGTGCGTCAAGAATTGCGGAGATGGTTGCGGCAGTTGCATGAACAATTACATGTAACAACTGTTTTTGTCACGCATGACCAAGAAGAGGCCTTAGAGGTTGCTGATCAAGTGGTAATCTTAAATAATGGACAAATTGAGCAAGTCGGAACACCGGATGAAGTATATCAACATCCCAAAACGAAATTCGTGTATCAGTTTCTAGGGCGTGTTAACGTTTTTCATGCTGAAGTGAACGATGGTCGCCTACATATCGGAGAAGCATTATTTGCTGCACCTGATGAAAACATTCAAACGAAAAAAATGATCGGGTATATTCGTCCTCATGAAGTGCGAATAACTCGACATAATGATAATCAAAAATCAATTCAAGTAAAGGTTCGCCGCATCCAATCTTATGGCCCGATTGTCCGTTTGGAATTGGAAAGATTGAAAACGAATGATCTGATCGAAGTGGACTTGAGTGTTGAACAGGCGAATCAACTGAACGTGAAAAATGATGAGATTCTTTATGCTGACTTGGAAAAAATAAAGTTTTTTTCAGATTCTCCATCCGTAGAATGAATAAATAATGTCGCCAAGATCATTATCACTCGAAAAGCCTGCATTTCAAAAAGAATGTAAATAAATTTGACTAATAGTTTTTATAAGGACAAAGGGGGTAGCAAAATGAGGAGAAAAAATCAAAAATCTTTGCTTGCCTTGCTTTTAATCATGATTGCTAGTTTATTTGCTGTTATATCCGGCTGCTCAGGAGAAGAAAAGAATGTGAAAAGCGCCGGTGAATCTCAAGAAACAAAAGATAAAGAGGAAAAGGTAGTTAGAATCGGATATCAAAAATACGGGACATTAAACATCTTAAAGAAACAAGGAACGCTGGATAAAGCGTTAAAAAGTCACGGATATTCTGTCGAATGGATTCAATTTCCGGCAGGTCCGCAGCTTTTGGAAGGATTAAATGTCGGCAGCATTGATATCGGGCATACTGGCGAAGCGCCGCCGATCTTTGCACAAGCGGCAGGCACTGATTTAGTTTATGTTGGTCATGAGCCAGAAAGCCCTCTTTCAGAAGCTATTCTTGTTCCAAAAGATTCACCCATCCGCACTGTTCAGGATTTAAAAGGTAAAAAGGTTGCGCTCAACAAAGGCTCAAACGTCCATTACTTGCTCGTAAAAGCTTTGGAAAAAGCGGGGCTGACCATAAATGATATTGAACCTAAATATCTCGTACCGGGAGATGCAAGAGCAGCCTTTGAACAAGGAAGTGTGGATGCATGGGTCATTTGGGATCCTTTCTTTGCTGTTGCTGAAACGGAGACAGGCGCCAGAGTTTTGGCAGACGGAAAGGATTTAGTGAAAAATAGAGAGTTTTATTTAGCGAGCAGAAAGTTTGCCGAAAATCATAAAGAGGTTATCGATCTGTTATTGGAAGAAATCAATAAAACAGATCAATGGGCTAAAAGTGCTCCAAAAGAAGTTGCAGAACTATTGTCACCTGAATTGGGAATTGATGCTGCTTCGCTTGAAAAAGCAGCTAAAAGAAGAACATATGGTGTTCAGAAAATAAGCGAACAAGTTCTAAATGATCAGCAGGTAATAGCAGATACTTTTCATCAATTAAAATTAATTCCTGAAAAAATCAATGTAAAAGAAGCAGCTTTGGAGGAAACAAACAACTAAATGAAAACGATAGCGAACCGACCAGACAACTGGAGGCTCCTACTTAGCAGAAGCATGCTAAGAAAGGGGCCTTTTTGCGCATTTAAAACCTTGAATGACAGATGAAAATCTAAAAACGAAATGGGTGGAGTGAAAAATGAACATTTTTTGGTTTATTCCAACACATGGTGACGGGCATTATTTAGGTACTACCATTGGAGGACGTACAACCGATTTGTCTTATTTCAAACAAATTGCCCAAGCAGCGGATCGCCTTGGTTACAGCGGGGTGCTGATTCCAACTGGAAGATCTTGCGAAGATGCTTGGATTATTGCCTCTGCCTTAATTCCCGTTACGGAAAACTTACGGTTTCTTGTGGCAGTTCGGCCGGGGTTGATGGCTCCTTCCGCTGCTGCAAGGATGGCCTCGACATTTGACAGAATTTCAAATGGACGATTGCTAGTAAACGTTGTAACCGGCGGTGATCCGGTGGAGCTGAAGGGTGATGGAATTTTTTATTCACATGATGAAAGATATGAAGTGACTGACGAATTTTTGACAATTTGGCGAAAGCTGCTTGCAAATGAAAAAGTCGATTTCACAGGTCGTTACTTGCAGGTGGAAGGAGGAGACCTTTTGTTCCCGCCAGTGCAAAAACCATATCCGCCTGTCTTTTTCGGCGGTTCATCATTGGCTGGCCAGCAAGTAGCGGCAAAGCATGCAGATGTATATTTAACATGGGGAGAGCCGCCGAAACAGGTTGCTGAAAAACTGAATCAGGTGAAAAAGCTGGCAGAGGAACAAGGAAGAACAGTGCGCTTCGGCATTCGCTTGCATATCATCGTCCGTGAAACGGATGAAGAAGCATGGCAAGCAGCCGAACGGTTAATCAAATATGTGGATGATGAAACGGTCGCTCAGGCACAAAAGGTTTTTGACCGTTTTGATTCAGTAGGGCAGCGCAGGATGTCAGATCTTGTGAAAAGAGACCGCAAGTCGCTTGAAATCAGCCCGAATTTATGGTCAGGAATCGGTCTTGTGCGCGGCGGAGCAGGTACGGCGCTAGTCGGCAGTCCGGAAACAATTGCAGAAAGGATGAAGGAATATGCTGATCTCGGCATCGAGACATTTATTTTATCCGGCTATCCTCATTTAGAGGAAGCATATAGAACAGCTGAACTGTTGTTTCCTCACTTGCCGATAAGCCATGTTCAAAGAAACAGTGAACCACAACCGTTTGGACCATTTGGAGAAATTATTGCCAACAACAGTTTACCAGCAGAAATGGAGAGAATCAGAAAATGAAAAAGTCGTTGTTTTCCGATCAAGTAAAAAAACAATTAATCCCATGGCTTTTGCCTATATTGATTTTAATCATTTGGCAATTGTTATCCTCTAAAGGGATTCTTTCAACAAAAATTCTTCCAGTGCCGTCAGACGTTGTGATGGCAGGAGTGGAGCTCATTCGTTCTGGTGAATTGTTTCAGCATTTGCTGATCAGCTTTAAACGAGCCATAATCGGTTTTTTGATTGGAGGAAGCATTGGCTTGTTTCTCGGCCTTATTAACGGGCTGTTTCCGATCGCAGATAGAATTTTCGATACAACGATTCAAATGGTGCGGAATATTCCTCACCTGGCCATGATTCCTCTTGTCATCCTTTGGTTTGGAATTGGGGAGGAAGCCAAAGTATTTTTAGTAGCAGCTGGAGTGTTGTTCCCGATTTATGTGAATACACTTCATGGCATTCGGTCAGTAGATCAAGGGTTGATTGAAATGGGACGGGTATATGGACTTCGTTCCTGGCTTCTCTTTTGGCAAGTGGTGTTGCCCGGCGCCCTCCCGTCTATTTTAGTCGGAGTTCGATATGCACTGGGGATCATGTGGCTGACGTTAATTGTTGCTGAAACAATTTCCGCAGATTCTGGTATCGGATATATGGCCATGAATGCGAGAGAATTTATGCAAACAGATGTAGTGCTGCTCAGCATTCTTCTATATGCATTATTTGGAAAAATCGCGGATTCAATGGCAAAATGGCTTGAAAGAAAATGCTTAAATTGGAATCCAAATTATCAAAACTTGTAGAGAATGGGGGGATAAATGTGGAATCTCCAACTTTTGGAACTTATCTGCAAATCAATGGTGTAGAGAAACACTTCGGAAATCAGCACGTTCTGCGCGGAATTGATCTTGAGGTGCAGCCTGGCGAGTTTGTAGCGATCATCGGCCGAAGCGGCTGCGGAAAAAGCACGCTGCTTCGTTTAATTGCCGGATTAGATGAGCCGACAGCTGGTGAGATCAAGGCTAACAGTGAATTGATGAAGGGATTAAATCCGGAGGTTCGCATTATGTTCCAAGATGCCAGACTTTTGCCTTGGAAACGCGTAATTCAAAATGTAGCGATTGGCATGAAAAAAGAAGATTTACCTAAAGCGGAGTTAGCTCTAAAGCAGGTTGGACTGATCGACAGGGCAAAAGAATGGCCTCATGTTTTATCAGGAGGACAAAAACAACGGGTGGCACTTGCAAGAGCATTAGCCAGCAAGCCAAGGCTGTTGTTATTGGATGAACCATTAGGTGCGTTAGATGCTTTAACACGCATTGAAATGCAGCGTTTGATCGAACGATTATGGAAGGAGCAAGGATTTACAGCTTTGCTGATTACACATGATGTGGAAGAAGCGGTAGCAATGGCGGATCGAGTGGTGTTGATAGAGGATGGAAAAATTGCGATGGATACACCGATTAAATTTCCTCGTCCTAGGCAGCGCGGTAATGCAGCATTTGCAGCCCTCGTCGAAAAGATTTTGCGCCGCGTAATGGGTGAGGAAGAAAACACACCAGCTGTCTATGCAAGGCAATCAACGTAATAAGCTTAATAAATATATTCATTAAAGGGGGATTTACTAATGAAAATTATCAGAAAAAGTATGTTTTTAAGTTTAATTTTCCTTTTAGTGCTTTGGATTTCAGGCTGCGGCAGCAAGGAGGAGGCAAATGAGACTTCCAATGCGGAAAAATCAAATGCCAAAGCGGAAGAGGAGACATTACCAGACGAACTTAGAATTGGCTATCAAAAATCATCTATTTTGCTTTTCTTAAAGGAAAAAGGCAGCTTAGAAAAAATTTTGGCTGAAAAAGGAGTTAAAGTCACATGGCATGAATTTCAATCAGGACCGCCATTATTAGAGGCGTTGAATGCAGGAAAAATTGATGTAGGATATGTAGGCGGAGCACCTGCTGTACTTGCAGGAGCCGTTTCAGATTCTGAATTAGCCTATCTTGCCTATGAACCGGAAGTATATCGGGCGATTGTTGTTCCAAAAGATTCACCTATTCAAAAGATAGAAGATTTAAAAGGGAAGAAGGTTGCTTTTGGTAAAGGATCAAGCGCACATTATTTGCTCCTTACTGCTTTAGAGAGTGTAGGGCTGACTTTGAATGATATTACTCCTGTCTATTTACAGCCTTCAGATGCTAGAGGAGCTTTTGAATGCGGCAATGTGGATGCATGGGTGATTTGGGATCCATATCTTGCGGACGCAGAAGAAAGTGGAGGTGCTAGAATCATTGCCGATGCAAAAGGTCTCCCGCGTCAATATGGATTTATTGTAGGAAGACGCGATTATTTTCAAGAAAATCGTGAACTTCGAAATTTAGTGATCAGTGAACTAGAGAAGGTTCACAAAGAGATTCAAGCAGACAAACAAGGGGCTGCCGAAAACTTTTCACAGAAAACTGGCATTTCGAAAGATGTATGGAAGCAAACTTTGGAAAGAAGAGAATATGGAGTATTTGACATCACACCTGAAGTGGTGGATGCCCAACAGAAGCTTGCAGATACTTTTTTAGAGGCAGGATTGATAAACGAGAAAATAAATGTGCAAGATGCTGTTCTTTCAGATTAACGAAGCAAGAAAGTGGTCATTTCATGCTTTATAAGTTATAATGACCCTGAAACGGAATGTTCAAAAGAAAGATCCATGCGATAACGATTGACAAGCGCAAATAGTTGTCCTTTTACAAATGGAGGTGTTTATCCCTCCATTTGTTTTTGTGGAGAACAGCTGTCCTTATCTTCACGGAAGCGGTAATGGCCGGTTTGCAAGCGGGCTGTCTGTGAACCTTGAGGCCGTTTTTCTTTTCAAAATTTTTTTCATTGAATGAGATAATCTTTTCGCTGCGGGAAAGGATGTAATGAATGGAAATTACCCGTAAAAATCCAAACTCGTTTTTAACGAAAACAAACGGCTATTTGCAAGGGTATTCGTACAGTTTAAATCCGTATGTCGGCTGTTCATACGGCTGCCATTATTGTTATGTACAAAAGCTTCCAGTCGCATTGTTTAAGAAAAAAGAGTGGGGAACATGGGTTGAAATAAAGGATGAAAAGCCAAACCAATTTTTAGGCGAATTGAAGCGGGCCAAGAAGAAAGGGAAAGTGACGATTTTCATGTCATCCTCAACAGACCCTTACCAGCCGCTGGAAGCGAAGGAATTACGAACAAGAAGGCTCCTTGAAGTGATAGCAGAAATGCCTCCGGACTTTTTATTTGTCCAGACGAGAAGCCCGCTTGTCACTAGAGATATTGATATCTTTCAAAAATTGGGGGATCGGGTGCTTGTCAGCATTACCATTGAAACGGACAGAGATGATGTGCGCAAAATTTTTTCTCCAAAGGCGCCGCCGATTCAAGCTAGGATCAATGCGCTTAAAAAACTAAATGAAGAGAACATTCCGTCACAGGCGGCAGTTTCTCCTGTACTGCCTTTTTCTCCGAATTTTACGAATCTATTACGGAATGCGACGAAACGAGTCTGTTTAGATGATTTCTTTTTAGGAGATGGAAGCGGCGGAAGACGATCACAGGCGCTCGGTTTGTCAAAGCTTTTTTCGCAAATTGGAGAAGAAGAATGGTTTTCCCCTGAAAACCTCGAATATGTGAAAGACTTATTTTTACATGTGTTTGCGAAAGATCAGCTGTTCATTTCTAGGCAAGGCTTCATTCCGCCCGATGGGAGTCATGAAGAATGATCGATTCTCATATTCATTTGGATCAATACGATCCAAAAACTATTGATGAGCAAATCAAAAAGTGGCAGGAAGCGGGCATTACTCATGTTGTGGCCGTTTCAACCGATTTAACATCCGCCTATAAAACGCTTGAATTGAAGCAAAAACATGAAGATTTTATTATAGCAGCTGCTGGCTTTCACCCTGAACAGGAGATTCTTGAAGAACGGGAGCTTGAAGAGCTTCTATCGCTGATTCGAACAGAGAGGGCGATTTCAGCTGTCGGGGAAATTGGTTTGCCGTATTATGAAAAAGAGCGATTATTTGCAAAGTATTCGGAACAAACTTATATAGATGTCTTGAAGGAATTTTTGAAAATCAGCGTTGAACATTCACTGCCAGTTGCCTTGCATGCAGTTCATGAAGATGCGGAAAAAGTTTTACATCTTTTGCAAAAACATCAAGTGAAAAAAGCGCATTTTCATTGGCTTAAAGCGGCATCATCTGTAGTGAAGGAAATTTGTAAACAACACTATTATATTTCTGTGACTCCGGAAGTTTGCTACCGCCTGCGCGATCAGCAGCTTGCTGAACAAGTTCCGATGGATCAGCTGCTTATTGAGACGGACGGCCCTTGGCGGTATGGGGGAGCGTTTAAAAATGTTGACACAACCCCGTTATTTTTAAAGGAAATTTGCTGCAAATTGGCGAATATTAAAAAGAGGCCGCGTGAAGATATTGTGCGCACAACTGCAAATAATGCGAAAAAACTTTATCTTAATTGGGGGTAGAACATGAAGCTTGTCACTGCAAATATTCACGACAGAACGTTTATCGGACTAATTTTTAACGAAGATTCGGTTATTGATATTCAAAAAGCGGAACTGAAGCTTTATGAATCGGAAATATCGCCTGCATCGCTGCAAGCGTGCATTGAAATGGGTGAAAAATTTGTCCGCCATATTGAAGCATTACAGGAATGGGTTGCGAAGGAAAAAGAAAGGGAGACATATGTCTATCCGCTGTCAGCTGTTAAACTCCAAGCACCGATTCCACGACCGAAGAAAAACATTATGTGCGTCGGTAAAAACTACCGTGACCATGTTGCGGAAATGGGAAGCGAAAGTGATATTCCTTCCGATTTGATTCTGTTTTCCAAACCTTCAACTTCCGTTATTGCTCATGAAGGAGAAATTGATCCTCATCTTTATTTAACCGACGAACTTGATTATGAAGGGGAACTTGCAGTTGTCATTGGGAAAAAAGGAAAACAAATTCGCGAAGAAGAAGCCTATGACTACGTTTTTGGATATACGATCATCAATGATGTCACAGCAAGAGATTTGCAAGCTCGCCACAAACAATATTTTTTAGGAAAAAGCTTGGATACATCATGCCCGATGGGACCGTATATTGTACATAAATCGGCTGTTTCGAATCCACAGCATCTGTCTATCGAGACGAAAGTTAATGGCGAAATTCGGCAGCAAGCCAATACAAATCAAATGATTTTCCCGATTAAACGGATCATTTCCATCATTTCTCAAGGCATGACTCTTGAACCGGGAGATATCATTGCAACAGGTACACCTGCGGGAGTCGGAAAAGGCTTCAATCCGCCGAAATTATTAAAGCCTGGCGACACTGTCGAAATTACGGTAGAAGGAATTGGCACGTTGAGAAATAAAGTCAAGGAAATTTAATAGCGAAAGGACGGGCAAGAGTGAGCCCCTTTAATCTTTCGTTTTAGTGCGTCTTTGTCAATTTAGTGAAATCATTTTATTTATCATAGTAATTGCTATGTTTTTGGATGATCATTTGATATGATGAATGTGGACTTGCAAGTATAGATGGGGGAGGGCATTTATGACACATTTGCATATTACATCATGGGTCATTTTGCTGATTTTGTTTTTCATTGCGTTTGCCAAACCTTCAAAAGGTTTGCATATGGCTGTGCGAATCTTTTATTTAATCGTGTTGGCAACTGGACTTGAATTAATTTTCCGCTATAATGTGTTCAGCATGGCCAACTATGTAGGGGAATATGTCGCTAAAATTTTCCTTGCCATTGTTTTGATCGGGCTTATGGAAATGGTTTTGGGCAAAAAGAAGAGAAACGAATCGTCCAAAGGCATTTGGATCGGCTTTTGGATTGTGCTGATTCTCGTCATTTTGCTTGGATTTAGACTGCCTCTTACTTTTTAAAAAATATGTTGATGCAAAAATATAGGAGCGTATTTCGCAGGGGCTGTCTTAGAAAGTCAAATCGCCATTGAAAACAAAAAATCATAAACACCGATATATATCAACGTTTCTAAAACATTAATGGGGGCGTCAATAAGCCGTAAAAACGACTTATTAGACACCCCCCTATTATTTTTCTTTCTTGTCTTTGACAATAAAAACCAGCCTTAAAAAAACATCCAAATCCTATAATTATTAGAATTATATGGCCTATATTTTATATCATCAATGGTTAATGAAAATAAAAAAGCTCCAAGCAAAATAAATGGAATAGCTAATAACCACCCCAAATTATGAAACTCCCCTTATCTCGTTTTTTATTAAGGCTTGAATAATAATTCGATATGAGTTCATTGAAACCTTGCTAATCGCCAAAAAGTTGGACGAAATTCCATGATTGGAAAAAAGTTTCAATGCAGGCGATGCTTACGTTTACTTTCTTTTTGTAAATATCCTAATGTTTTAGGTTCATATTTTTGTTTTTATAAACATTTTTCTGTAGCGCAGTCTACATTGATGTTGGGCAGCCGGTCTGTTTCGCCCATCATTGAATAAATACTTAGCCACAGGATGACAATTCGAACGAATAGCATCTTTTTGAATATCCAGCATTATCAGGCTGCAGCTGTTTTTTATGTGTCTCCTTAAAAAATTTAAATGACTATTTCTGCACTCTCCCTATCAATTGCAAAGCTTTCATTACTCCGACTGTCTTAAAAGTACTTTTTAACTAAATCCTTTTTTCCTTGAATTGCAGTTATGAAATAGAGCTGACAAAGCTTCGTTCCCCTGTGCTTACAGTGAATTCAAACAGGTCTTTTTGTTTGTCTCCCCGATGGAAAAAATGCTGAACCGCACAAAGAGAATCCGTATTATCAAATATAAAAACAGAAGCGCCTTTCATCGGTTTGTTTCCATGGTGATACAACAATTGATTGTGGCAGTAGATGATGTCATAAACGGAAAAGGATAAAGCATTTAAATGGTGTACAAACATTATAAAGCTTTCATCATCCAATTCATTTAAAAAAGAATGAAATGCATAGGGGAATGTCTTCTTGATTCGAATTTTTCCGCCTGACCGCAAGTATTCTTCCTTATTATGTCCAATATCAACCCATCGGCCGTTTTTCAAAAGTTCAATGTGCTGATCGTTTAAATCATCAAGAGAAATCTGTTCATCATCTTCATCATCGATCAAAATCGGTTTTGCTTGAAGCATTTCAACGGTTGCGGTCCGAAAACTCCTTTTTTGTTTATGGAGAAGGTCATTTTTTACGTCCGAAAACAATATGAACACCTCAATACTTTTTATTGATTGTTTTAGACAAAATGCTTTCTTTTTATACAAATGGGCAGGTAACATTGAACTTTTTTTGCATACAATAGCTACATCTTTCATGTTATAGATAGTGGGGTGATAAGCATATGTGTGGAATTGCTGGCTGGGTAAATTTTCAACAATCACTTTTCCAAAATACTGAAATAATGGAAGACATGATTGACACGTTAAGCAAAAGAGGGCCTGATGATACAAATATTTGGGGAAAGAAGCACGTATTGTTCGGGCATAAAAGACTTGTTGTCATTGACCCGGAATGCGGTCGACAGCCGATGACAAAACAAAAAGAAGATAATTCCTACACGATTTGTTATAACGGCGAGCTATACAATACGGAAGATATTCGCAAAGAATTATTGAAAAAAGGCTATACGTTTCGCGGCCACTCAGATACGGAAGTTCTTTTAGCTTCATACATGGAGTGGAAAGAAGAATGTGTGCACCATTTAAACGGAATTTATGCTTTTGCCGTTTGGGATTCAGCAGATGAAAAATTATTTATAGCACGCGACCGTCTTGGCGTTAAACCGCTCTTTTTTTATGAAAACAACGGTAATTTTCTGTTCGCTTCTGAAATAAAAGCCCTTTTAGCCAATCCTGAAGTCGATGCTTTGCTCGATCAGGAAGGGCTGCAAGAAATTATGGCGCTGGGGCCGTCGAGATCTCCCGGTTCAGGCGTTTTTAAAGGAATCGAAGAGCTTAGACCCGCCCATGCCCTCGTTTTTAATCGAGATGGCTTAAAAATATGGAGGTATTGGAACGTTAAAAGCCATCCGCATGAGGATTCTTTTGAAGAAACGGTCGAAAAAGTGCGTGAATTACTAATAGATGCCGTCACAAGACAGCTTGTCAGCGATGTTCCGCTATGCACGTTTTTATCGGGAGGATTGGATTCGAGCGCCATTACAGCGATTGCCGCTAGGACATTTGAAAAGGAAGGAAAGGGGCATCTTCATACTTATTCAATTGATTACGAAGGGAATTCTGAGTATTTTCAACAAAGCGAGTTTCAGCCGAATGCTGATGCCTACTGGATTCATTTAATGAAGGAATCTTTTCAAACCATTCATCACGAATGTATCATGACACAGGAAGAGCTTGTCTCATATTTGCAGGAAGCGGTTGAAGTCCGTGATCTTCCGGGGATGGCGGACGTCGATTCTTCACTTCTTTGGTTTTGCCGGCAAATTAATAAGGACTTTGTCGTGAGCTTGTCGGGAGAATGTGCGGACGAAATTTTCGGCGGATATCCGTGGTTTTACCGTCCTGAGGAATTGGCAAGAGAAGGATTTCCGTGGATTCGTTCATTAGATGAGCGGATCAAGCTGCTCCGGAACGATTGGCAAAAAAAGCTGAATATAAAAGAATATGCTTTAAGGCAATATGAAAAAACGATTGAAGAAACACCTGTTTTAGATGGAGAACCTGAAACGGAAAGAAAAAGGCGGGAGCTTTTTTACTTAAATATGATATGGTTTATGACAACATTGCTTGACCGAAAGGATCGCATGAGCATGGGGGCATCGCTTGAAGTGCGCGTTCCGTTTGCAGATCACCGGCTTGTCGAATACGTCTGGAATATTCCGTGGGAATGGAAACGATATGGCGATCGGGAAAAAGGCCTATTACGGAAAAGCTTAGAAGATCTTTTGCCGAAGGAGGTTGTCTACAGGAAAAAAAGCCCGTATCCGAAAACACATCATCCGAAATATACGAAGCTTGTAAAAGAACAGCTTGAAAACGTATTGGCCATGAAAGACTCCATATTGCACGAGCTTTTCGATGGGAATGCATTAAATAAATTAGTAGAGACAGACGGTGCATCTTTTCAACGCCCATGGTACGGACAGCTGATGACGGGACCGCAGCTGTTAGCCTATCTTTGGCAAATTCACATTTGGTTTGAAAAGTACCGGATTAATATCATTTGATGAATTTAGGGAAAATGAGGATGTCTTAGAAAGTCAAATCGCCATTGAAAACAAAAAATCATAAACACCGATATATCAACGTTTCAAACACATTAATGGGGGCGTCAATAAGCCGTAAAAACGACTTATTAGACACCCCCCTTGCTTTTTATAATAAAGAAGGACAAACATGTTCAGCATGTTATAATGTTTTTTATAATGAAATTCAAAAATGATCTGCAAGGGGAGCGGGAGGGGAGAGATATATAAACATTTTGTAGAAACTGAATGATTCATCGGTAGAAAAAAGATTTTTATGAAAATGATGAACGTTTTCAAAAAATTTTCTAATGTCTAGGAATCAAGCAGGGAGAGAAGCTTACAATAAGATCCGAATTTGGCCTGGTACGGTTCATGTTGTAAGATAATAGTTCAAGAAGATCATGAATGAAAAATTAACTGACCTAACTTTTTGAATACGTTGACGAACTGTTTGATCGTGGCGCAATCCAGGCAAAATGATGTAGGTAACGCAATGATTTCAAACATGTAAACTTATTTTTCAGTTAGCATGGAAGGAATAAAGGCTCTTTCAAATGAAACGGGGATAAGCCAGCGAGTGATTCGCGAGGCTTATAAAGAAAAACTCATCGGAAAAGGGGATAAATCCCATCAAACATTACATACATTCGATGAGAAGATTGACAGCAAACCAAAACAGATGCAACACCGCTTGCCGATTTTGCGGAAGAGTTGAAGCGGCGAACTTAGATGAATTGAGCGACAAGCATGGATTTTGCTGACATAAGGAGGATTTTGACGAGTGAAAAAAGGATTGATCTTCATTTTGTGTGTTTCATTGCTTTTTTGTTTTTCAGCGACTGCTAGCGCTGTAAACTTGCAGGATGAGTCAATTTATCACGTAGCAGTTGACCGCTTTTACAATGGAACGACGGCCAATGACGGCGAAAGAAAGGGCGGTCTTGAACATTTTCTTGGGGGTGACTTGCAAGGGGTGATCAAAAAGCTGGATTACATAAAAGGAATGGGCTTTACAATCGTTTCATTATCACCAATATTTCAAAATGAGGCAAACGGCTTTCATGGGAAATGGGTGAAAGACTTTAAAAAAGTGGACGAGCATTTTGGAACAATGCAGGATTTAAAACAGCTGACAAAGGAAGCACATAAACGTGATCTAAAGGTCATGATAGATTTTGTTTTCGAAACAGGACCGAACCACCCTTGGCTGTCTGATCCAGCTAAAAAAGAATGGTTTGTTGAAGGAAGTACGACATTCGATGTTTCTCGCCCCGACGTTCAAGCATTTATAATCGATGTCGCTAAATGGTGGATCAAACAAAGTGATATTGACGGGTATCGGTTGATTGACGCGAATCGAACTGAACCTCAATTTTTAAAAAAATTGGCTGAAGAAGTTAAGTCTGTCAAAAAAGATTTCGTTTTAGTGGCAGATATTGGCGGGGGTGATCCGAATACATATCAAAACAGTGGAATCGATGCCGTGATGAATACCTATTTTGCGAAAAATGCGCAAAAATCATTTTCGAATGTGGATGAACCGCTTTCAGGATTGGACGGGTTTACGCAATCCAATCTGCCTGTCGTTTCGTTTTTAGATGACGAGGATATCGTTCGTTTTACAAGAAAAGCTGTTGAGAATGAAGCGTTTCCAGTGACAAGATTAAAACTTGCCTTGACGTATTTATATACTTTACCGGCTGTTCCTTTTGTTTATTACGGGACGGAGATTGCATTGGATGGCGGAAATGGAGCAGTCAATTATCGGATGATGGATTTTCGCACGAGCACCGAAATAGTCGAGTACATAACAAATTTAGCCGACATTCGCAAAATCCTGCCTTCTCTCCGAACAGGGCAATATCATTTGTTGTATGAAAAGGACGGCATGCTCGTTTATCAATTAAAAAGCGGTGATGAAACATCCATTATTGCCATTAACAACACATCGCAAACAAAAAGCGTAACGATCGGATTTCGATATTTGCCGGATAATCACGAATTGAGAGGGTATTTAAAAGGGGGAAGCATAAAAAGTTCAAAGGACGGATACACGATCACTTTGGAACGGGAAACATCGGAGATTTTTAAACTGGACGAACAAAAAGGCGCGAGCATCCCTTTTATTTCCATTTTGGTCGGAGTCCCAGTTTTGTTTATCCTTTTCTTATATGCCGCATATAAAAAAGGGAAGGGAAAACAGCCGTCGTAAAATGCAAAATAAAAAGCTGATCCCTTAAAGGTGCAAAAAAAGGACAAACTCGTCTTGATTTGCCATTTTTAAGCTGCTTCTATGTACACATAGGCTTTAAACAGGAATTTTTCAACTGAAAGCTTCGGGGCGGAAAGTTCGCCTAGCACATCTTCCTTTTCATATTGAGATGTTGGAAAAGAAGCCTAATTCTTCCTTTTTGAACGCAAAAAAGCCCCTTCCTCATATCAAGACGCTGGAAAATGAGCGGCTCCATTTAAAGTGGGTAAAACAATATTGATCAATGGATAACAGATTAGGAAAGAGGGCTTCTTATCAATAGCTTGTGAATTTGGAACAAGTTTTTGCTCGCTTTTTCGTTGTGACGCTTGTATTTTAATTTTAAAGGATGCAATGTTTTTTCACGTTTATGTTGTAGGCTGGTGCTTTTTCTCATAAGATGAGAGTAATAGAAAAAGGGGAGGAGAAATGTATGAAGCCGCTTCGCTTACGGGGGCATCATTTATTATGTGTGCACGGATTTCGCGGAATGGGATATAGTCCATCGTTTGTAGAGAAGATGTGGGAAGTAGTTACAAAAATTCGTGATGAAGAGAAAGACTTTCCCATTCAAGTCGTCTCTGCACTTGATGATGCGTGTATGGCATGTCCGCACCATGGAGAATCGACGTGCCAAGCGGATCCGAATTCAAATGAGCATGTGATTTCCATGGATCAAAAAGTAATCCGCCATTTAGGTATTGAAGAAAATGGGATTTACTTAAAATCGGAATTATTGGGGCTCACGGCCCAAAAAGTAGTCCCTGACGACTTAGATTACTTATGTGCGAATTGCTCCTGGCTTCCGCACGGTGTATGCAAAGAAGGCATCGCCAATGTCCGTAACGGGAATATTGCGCAAAAGGAAGCTAAGTAGCTTTTTACAGTTTTCGTCACTGCCAATCTGTCAGTGTAGCTGATTGCGGCTTTTCAAAATTATTGGTGCATATTGGCGCAATCTTGTTGAAATTTTGTACTCTTTTTCGTCTTCGTCATCTTTTACATAATCCAAGTATTAGCGAAACCATGTTGAGATTTTGCCCCTGTTAAGCAGGAAATAGCCTCTTCGTGGAAATAGCCGAGCGACAATTCGGCTATTCTAATTTTAAACACGGAGGCTATGCTTCTTCACTATAATACTGCAAGCTTTGTAGAAAGCTGTTTCCGTTTCTTTTCTATAGGAATCATGAATGAAGATGTCATAAAGGTTTGCAACATTTGTTGTCCTATGGATCATAAGCGGTCAGCTTAAAAGAAGGGTGCTTCCATGACGATTTTTCTTTCGAGTTCGGGAATTGGATTAATAAGTTGGAGGAAAACTAGATTGTTTGAAACGCTCTGTATCGGACGACGATAAGATTTGAATTAATAAGTTGGAGGCAAACGGATTGAGCAGCACTTCACCGTTTTTATACTCTTTCACTAAGGATTCGCACTGTGATCGAAGTTGACCAACACCAATAGGCTCCTAAATTAAAAGTCTGATGGAAGGTGCCATTTTTATAAAAATTTGAAAGGCTCGTCTTGTTTTAAAACAAACAGACGAGCCTTCTTTTCGTAAAGGTGAAAATAGATTGCAAAGACATTTTTTTAGCCTTGATGAAGAAATTTCACGCAAACCGGATCAGGCACGGAAATTTCTGATGGCAAGCGTGTCAATTTGCCGGTTTCAGGATCGCGTTCAAATAAGACGGCGTTGCTTGATTCTTGGTTTGTGGCGATCACAAATCTTTCTGTCGGATCGAGGACAAAGTCTCTAGGCCAATGGCCACCGGTGCTTGTCCATTCAACAAATTCAAGCTTGCCCCCATCATTTTCTACCTTGAAAACAGCAATGCTGTCATGGCCGCGGTTAGCAGCATAAACGAACTTGCCGTCGGAAGAAATGTGAATGGCGCTGCCTTGGCTGTTTTCTGCGAAATCTTCCGGAATTGCTGGGATGTATTGCAGCTCTTGAAAGCTTCCTTCATCTGCATTATAAGAAAGAACGATCACTTCATTGCTTAATTCCGTCATCACGTAAGCGAATTTTCCGTTTGGATGAAAGACGATATGGCGAGGGCCGCTTCCAGGTTTAACAGAAAGGCTGCTCACCTTCTTTAAAACACCTTGATCACAAGAGTAGGTAATAATTTGGTCAATTCCTAAATCAACAGCTACAACATATTTTTCATCTGGCGTAAACCCCGAATAGTGAGCGTGCGGTTTTTCTTGCCTTTCAAGATTAGGGCCTGAACCTGTATGTTCTGCAACGCTTGCCGCTGGATTTGCGCTTTTGTCTTCATTCAGCAAGTAAGCCTCGATCGTTCCGCGATGGTAATTAGCGGTGACGACGAAATGGTTTGCTTTGTTGACGCTGACGTGGCACGGAGAAGGTCCTTCCGTCACTTGCTGGTTGATGCTTTGCAGATCGCCTGTTTGTTCGTCAATGGAAAAAACAGCAAGTCCCCCTGAATTTCCGTCTTTAACAACCGAATATAAATTTTGATTGTCTTTGGAAATCGCGACATATGTCGGATTGTCAAGCTCTGCTGCTACTTTAGCTTCACTAAGCTCTTTTTTCTCAGTGTCCAAAGTAAATTTGTAAATGCCTTTGCTTTCACCTTTCGTATATGTACCGATATAACCGATGAATGGATTTGCCACGAAACATGCTCCTTTCAAATATACTTTTCTAGAATTATATCATGGAAATTCTCCTATTTTTCTATTTTAAAATGAACGAAAATTAGACAAAAATTTACAAATAATTAAAATCAACTAAATATTTCGATATTACAATAATTGAGGTTAGAAAATTTTAGGGAGGAGTTTTATTTGAAAAAAAGAAAGAGACGCTCTATGCTGGCTGGAGCTTCCGCTGTTTTGCTTGTTCTTGTTTCCGTGTTAACACCGATACATACGTATGCAACAGCAACAGTTGCAGGAGACGCCGAGCAGCAGATGGAGGAACAAACGAAATCAACGGATAAACCAAATCAAGAACAACCGCTTCATCAAAATGACAGCGAGCCAAATGTTGAAGAAAACAACTCTCAGCAAAACGAAGTTCAACAGGACAAAAGTGATGAAAGACAGCCTGATGCAGCAAATGAAGAAGTGAAAGAACCTGCAAAAGGAGGGGATCATCCATCTTTTCCGGTTAATGAAAGTGAACAAAAGCAGCAAGAACCAGAACAGCAAGATACTGATACAGTTCCCGAAACTTCAAAACAAGAACCAGAAGCAAATTCACAAACTACCCCCCAACTTGAACAGCAAGCTGTAACACTGCCACTGGAAATCGTTCATCAGCCACCGGCAGTCATTCAAAAAGACCGGTCGCTTAAAATTGATGCGGAAGGAAAAGACCTTGCAGAGTTGACATTGTTTTATCGTACAGCTCCGGGTATGCTTGTGAAAAGCATGAAAATGGAGAAAATAAATGATACAACCTTTACGGCAACTGTACCAGAAAGCGACTTATGGTCTTATACTTTTTCTTATTGGTTTGAAGGGAAAAATGAGACAGAAACAACAAGACTTCCAATAAATTCTTCTGAAACATTTTCAGTAGCTATTCAACAAGATGCGGAACCGGATTATCAAAAAGTTCCGAAAATCTTAATCACCGAACTGGCTCCAGACACGTCAAATGTCGGAAGTGCTGACGGATATGAATTTATTGAGCTTTACAACAATACCAACAAGCCGATTGAATTGCGAAATTATGAACTTCATTATCAATATCCGGGTACAGCAAAAGCCGATCAAGTTTTTCAATTTTCGGATAATCAAGTAATAGCTCCGCAAAAAACTTTCATTCTCTGGGTGAAAAATAGTTCTAATCAATCTTTAAGATTGGAAGATTTTAATCAATTTTACGGAACGGATTTGAAAGAAAGCGAAGTCCAAGCCTTGCCATTTGAAGGAATGGCTAACAGCGGCATCCGGGCATTAGCTGTTTATTCAAAGGATGGTTCATTAGTATCTGCAGCAGCATATAATGATGGAGCTGATGATGTTGAAAGAGATAAAGGAATCATTTATCAATTTACGGAAGAGACGAAAATGAAAAAAATTGGCTTAAGTGAAAAAGCTAATCCAGGTGCATTCATCGAAGGGCAAGTGCCGAAGACACCTGTCGCCATTGAAGAGCCTGATGACAAAGAAGCTCCTGTCATTACACATCAGCCAATAGCAGAATGGGAAAGCGAGGAGCCATTTATTGTAAAAGCTACAGTCACTGATAATAAAAAAGTCCGTTATGTCACATTATTTTATAAATTGACGGAAAATGGAGCATACAAATCCCTTCAAATGACTGAAAACGGAAATCAAAATGAATATAGGGCGGCGATTCCCAGTGCGGACATGTGGGGAAGCGAACTCCTATATTACATAGAGGCATCAGATGGAACAAACACGGTCAAAACAGAGGAACACCATGTTCAACTCAAAACTCCCAATATTGATTATCAAAAAGTCCCAAAACTTCTCATTACTGAAGTAGTTCCGGACAGCGCCAATATAAATGGGTTGGACGGTTATGAATTTATTGAAATTTATAATAATACTAATCAGACCATTGATTTTAAAGACTACAAAATCCGTTATCGATATCCGCAGGAAGGTGCAGAATCCGATCTTATTTGGGGACCTCCTAATGAGGATCAATCACTGCAAATTCCTTCAGGTGGGACGCTTGTATTTTGGATCATCAATCAAGGGAATGCATCGTTGGCTGTTGAAGATTTTAATAAACATTATGGTGTTTCGTTAGAAGAGAACAAAAACATTGTGAAAATTTATAATAACGGGATGGCCAACAGTGGTGCGAGATCATTAGTAATTGCCACAAACAGCGGAAAAGAAATTTCCGTTGCTCATTATAATGATCAGGTAAATATTGATGATACTAAAGAGGACAAAGGGATTTTGTACAAATATCCTGCGGATGGAAGCAATATAATGCAAAAAATTAGTGCCGGCGTTGAAGCGGCTACACCCGGATCGGTAAAAGACGGACAAACTCCGAAAGTGAAAGTAACTGTTCCAGCCGATTCAATGGCGCCAACTATTGAAAATTTAACAAATACTGAAAAAGCCATGGAAACGGATAATATTTTCATCAAAGCGGAAGTAAAAGATAATATCGAAGTCAAAACCGTTTCTTTATACTACCGGACAAAAATACAAGAACCATTTAAAAAAGTGAATTTAGAAGAAAGCTATAATTCGAGATTATATGAATATACGATTTATTCGCCTGAATTAATTGGGAAAAATGTAGTAGAGTATTATTTTGTCGCTGGCGATGGAGTGAATATCAAGGAGTCTCCTAAGTTTACCGTTCAAATTGGAAATGCAAATAAGAAGCAGGGATTGCGGTTAAATGTAGAAAATGGACAAATTGTTTCAAAAGAAACCGTAGTGAAGGCAACAGGCGATCTTACACCTGAGGAGGTTTCCTTATATATTGATGGAGCAAAACAAACAAATACTTTCCGCACGATTGAATCAGACGTTTATTTTGCCTTTGATGTTCGTAAAACGAATCTTTATTTTCAAAACGGTGTGACGATAGGAAATGACATTTTGAGAATATTTGATGACACCATTAATCAATATACAACAATTACGGTTCCGATTTCGTCGGAAAGGCTGAAAATCGGTGAAGATTTATCAATTGCGATTAGGGCAGGCACAAAGGTCAGTCCATTTGATGAAACATCTGAAGAAAATCGAGATGATTTTTATGTAAAAAATGTGCGATTAGTTTTATCTGACGGCACAACTCTATACAGCAGCGAGCATCAAGATCAAAAACAGGAGATTTCCGTCGGCGACAGTGCCGGATTAAGCCCGGTTGTCGAATTTACGTTCAATATTCCGGATGAAAAATTTACTTCCCTCGGTTACTTATGGAATAGCGAAAATGAAGAAGATGGCGAGCATGAAGTGAAAGCAGTTGACCAAAAGGGGAATGAAGTGAAATCGACAGTTATTGTCGATAACACAATGCCAATCATTAAACCAACTATTGAGGAAGGAAAAAAATATAAAGGATCTTTTGTTATTGATGCTGAAATTCAAGATAAATGGAGTAAAATTAGATCGATCACTGCCAAATTAGATGATCAATATATCGATCTTCCATTTGCAGCTTCGTCAGCACAGCTTCAATCAGGCAAACATCAACTTGTCATTACAGCTATTGATGAGGCAGGCAATGAAGGAAAAAGCGAAGTCACTTTCTATACAGTGGACGAACATCCGCTCTTACCTGATTTTTCCGAAACAGATGAGGATGCTTTAAGTGCTAAATTGTCCGTGAGAGTGATGGATCCGACAATGGACGATCTTGATGTATCTTTCTTTCAAGCTTTTCAGTATAAAGCATCAGATGAAGAACATGTAGATATTTTGCAAAATGCATCTGATACAGAACCGCCTGCTGGATTTCAAGTTGAAGGCGAAAAAGTTCTTTCGAAAGATGAACGCAGGAAGTTGGAAAACGTAGATGGCGAGGCGCTTGCAACAACATCAACTGAGCAGTTTCCGTATCATCGCTTCAACGTTACCGTTGATCAAAAAGTTGATGAAAATGATGAAATAGAACTTATTTGGAACGGTTCTTCATTGCCAGGACGAAAAGTGACGATGTATGCCTGGAACAATATAGAAAATAAATGGAAGGAAGTTGCTTCACAAACTGCCGGTGAAGAAAGATTTCAATTGAAAGGGAGCGTAATTGCGAAAGACTATGTGAAAAACCAAAAGGTGAGCGTGATCGTTCAAGACCAAATCGCGCAAACTATAGATTATGATTATACGTTTGTATGGATGAGCGATACGCAATATTATTCGGAAAGCTATCCACACATTTATCAAAAGCAAGTCGAATGGATTCGAGATCAAAAAGATAATCTCAATATTCAGTATGTATTTCATACAGGTGATCTAGTCGATGAAGCAGATGATCACAATCAATGGGCAGTGGCCGATCAAGCCATGAAAGTGCTAGATGATGCAGGAATCAGATATGGAGTTCTAGCCGGCAATCATGATGTTGGCCATAAAGACGGAAGCTATGACAATTATTATCAATATTTCGGCGAGGATCGGTTTGCAGGTCGTGACTATTATGGAGGTTCTTATAAAAATAACCGCGGTCATTATGATTTAATTTCGGCGAACGGTAATGATTATATTATGGTGTATATGGGCTGGGGCGTTTCGGATGAAGATTTGGACTGGGTGAATTCGGTGCTTGAAAAGTATCCCGATCGGAAAGCAATTTTAGCATTCCATGAATATTTACTAGTCAGCGGAAACCGCAGCCCGATTGGAAATCAAATTTTTGAAAAAGTTGTTAAACCAAATAAAAATGTGATGGCGGTATTATGCGGACATTATCATGACAGCGAGACATTAGTCGATGAGATTGATGATAACGGAGATGGAGCGCCTGACCGAAAAGTATATCAAATACTTGCTGATTATCAAGGCGGTCCTGAGGGCGGCCAGGGCTATATCCGTTTGCTGCACTTCAATACAGATACGAATCAAATTTATGTAAAAACATATTCGCCTTATTTAGACGACTACAACTTTTACGATCCGGAACAGTATCCAGGAAAAGATGAATTTATCATTGAAACCGATTTACAACCGCAAGAGAAAAAAGTAGCAACAGATTCTTTTGTTGTCAACGTCTATACCGACAGCTTGATCGGCAAAGTCGAAAACGTTCCGAGTGGCGAAGTGGCCTCTGTCATGTGGCATGATTTAGAGCCAAACCAAGTGTATTATTGGTACACGGAAGCCGAAGATCAATTTGGCGGTAAAACGCGCTCATCGATTTGGTCTTTCCAAACGAAAGAAGGTGAAATTGTTCCAAATCCGGCTGATCCGGGAGAAGGCGGAAATGATCCGGAAAAAGACAACAGGGATAAAGGTGGTCAAGACGATAAAACACCTTCCGAAGGTGGCAGCAAAGACAATAAAACACCTTCCGAAAGCGGCGGCCAAGAAAAAGATCAAGATCATTCGGGTAACGAAGATCATCCTGAAAACGAAAATCATAATGGAAACAACGGTAGCGGATCAGGCGGCACAAATAATCCTTCTGGTACGGATGGAACTACGGATGGAACGAAATTTGAACAGGTGAGTGAGAATCAAGATTCGGCATCACTTCCGGATACAGCAACGTACGTGTATCGCTGGCTGCTGATAGGCATGCTGCTGATAGCAATGGGAATGATGCTGAAGATTCGTCAGCGCAAAGCTATTTACAAATAAAATATGCAAGCCCCCAAAACACATGTGCTTTGGGGGTTTCTTGGTGCGCCCGACATGGGTGTAATCTCTAGGATGAAAGTCCCGAGCTGTGAAGGCAGAAGCAGCATTTAGCTTAACGCAAGGGTGTCCGTGGTGATACGGATTCTGATGGAAGCGGGCGGCAAACTTTGGGTCTCTTGCCTGAATAGTCAGCCGTCCTATGATTTTTTCCATTAAAAAATGACCATTTGAAAACTTCTTCTATTCTATTATGAAAAAACAATTTCTATAAAGTTTGTAAATGATCGGAAATTAAAATTGACAAAAAGAAAAAAGTATTGGTAAAATTACCAATGAGTTGGAAAATTATATATAATATTCAAAAAAATGAAAGTGAAGTTTAGAGTTTACAAAGAAAATAGATTTTTCCATTATTCATCGGGATAAGCAGTGGTTTTAGCACAAGTATCTTTATACAAAATAAAAGAACTATTTTCAGTTATTGTTGATCGCTGGACAGTGCATTTACGTGAAGAAAAAAGGATAGAAAACATGATCCCGTTTTCTCTTCTTCAATCTATCATAATTGAATGTTTCCAATCAACTGCAAAGCGGGGAATATAGAATGCTGTCATTATATATTCAACACAAGAGACACGGTGATGAATTTGAGCTGAAAAATATAGAAGTGACCATCATGCCTTCTCAAATCACATTATTATTAGGTCATAATGGGGCGGGGAAAACAACCATTATTAAATCACTCTTTGGATTAATGGATTATGTCGGTACTTTATCCGTAAATAACAAAAAGATTGATTTGAATGTTTCTGAAGATGTGGATTATTTGAAGGAAAATGTTTCCTATATTTCAGATGAGATTGCTCTTTTCGATTATTTGACGCCGAAAGAATACTTCTCTTTAATCGAAAACTCATTTAAACATCAGGTAGACCATCAGTTATTAGAAAAGCTTATAAAAATTTTTGAACTTGAAAGGTATCTGCATATACCGATAAGCAATTTATCTCATGGCAATAAGAAAAAAACACAAATTGTTTCACAGCTTTTTAAAGGAAGTGAATTTGTCATCTTTGACGAGCCGACGAACGGGCTGGATCCCGATATGGTCATTATCTTGCGAAAAACTCTTCATTTTTTAAAAACAAAAGGCATCGGGATTTTATTGTCCACCCATCACCTTAGTTTTGGGGAAGAATTGTACGACAAGGTTATTTTGCTTCGAAACGGAAAAGTAAAATTAAATTGTACGCGGGATCAAGTATTTGAGCAGTTTGGCAGAATGTCTTTGGAAGAAATATATGAAGAGGCAAACAAGGATTATTACTTGAAAGCAGAGGAGATTTTAAATGCCCCCGATGTTCGAGATAATAGCGAGGATCGAGATTCCGAAACAGGTTAAAAAAGCAAAAAATATCTTTTTGAACTACCCGACTCATTTATTGGCAGTTGTTTTAGGAGCGATTCTCCTTTATGTCGTATATGCCTTAATTTTATTTCAATATTTGGATTTCATTCCATTGAATAAGACAGACGCTTTTGATTCAATTTTGGTGTTCAGCATCTTATTGGCATGTTTCCTTATGATATTTTCCAGGGAAAAGTTAAAAAGAAAGGAGTATGCCTTTTTCTTTTTAAACACTTCTATTAATGCGGGTCAATTTGTTGCGGGAAGCTATTTTTTGTTATATGTCTTTTTTAACATCTTCATTTTTTTCACATTTTTGCCTTTGCTCATTTCTTTTTATATAAAACATATTCAAATACATATCTTTCATATTTTTCTAGTTCTTCTTTTGTTGTTTATTATTTTTTGGTTCATCCTGTTTATTTGGATTTTATCCTCTTTGATTGTCGGAAAATGGCTGGGCAGACATAAAGATGGACTTTATTTCAAATCATTATTATTTATGTCCATCATATGGGGGCTGCATTTTGTTTCTAAACATATGGCGGAGCGTATAGGAAATTTCGGCTTTCTGTTTTGGATCGGTTGTTTGGCCGCTCTTTTAATATTATGGATAGGGATAAAAAATTTATCGGGAAGGTATTTATTTGGTTTATTTCAGCAAAGCCAGACAGGTAATTATCCTAAAAAAATAAAAAGCAAGGAATTTAAGCTTAATCATTACGTTATTCATTTTGTATTGGAAGCAATCTATTATTTTCGAAATCGACTTTTTGCGGAAATGGCTCTTATGTTCTCGATTCTCTATGCTCTCACCATAGGGGTTTATATTTTCTCGGATGCAATGACCTTTGCCATTGTATATTCATTTATTATGAATTTAGGTTTAAAAGAACTTATGATTGTTTTGCCTTTATGTATTGGGATGCATTTTAGACAATATAATCTTTCCATATTTATGATCAATGCACCGGCTTCCGTCTATTTTTTTCCGAGAATATTCATGGCAATAGCAGTAAATTTTATGATTTATTTTTTATTTGTAGTTTTAAATTGCTTTATATTAAATCAAGATTTTCTTCCGCAATTAACCGGAATTTTTTCTATTTTTTTCGTCACAATGCTCTCAACCTTTGCCGGATTTATAGCGAGAATTCATGACGGGAATAAGGCTGTAGCGTTAATTATAATCCTTGTCATTGTGGCAATCATTGATTCTTTTTTACATTATTTCATTTCGCAAAGTTATTATATTGATTTTATATATGTTGCAGGCGGGATTTTTCTATATTTGTTTTCTCAAAATATTTTTTTAAGAAGGCCTGTTTTCAAATGATAAAAGTGCTATTAGCAGCCTGGCCTCCAATTTTTCATGAGACGGGATATATCGCAATGAATTATAAAGAGGGAATGAAATATATTGGACTTCGGCAAATAATCAATTTTTGAAGTATTTTTATGTAATATATTTTAATTCTGAAATAAATTTGTGCATTTCCCGTCAATAGCAGTGTCGATAGTGTGAATAAATATGACTGACAGCTTTTTTGTGAAGATGTTATTTTTAACATCGTTATGTAATTTGCTCTTTTTGTCCTCAAATGGCCTGATAGAAAAAATTATAAAATCAATAGAAGAAATGAGGAAGATGTTAGGACAACTTTCTTTAGAGCGCTTATGGGCGGAATCAGTTTAGTTTTTCTGTACGCTTTAATAGTTCTAATAACTCCTTTTATTATTCGGTTATCCGGCATCACCCATATTGAATCAAGTCCGAAGATTCTGAACCTTCCCTTATATGTCATCAAAATAGAGGGAAGTAAATTTGTAGCGGAAGCGACCTGGTTAGGCTTAATTCTTTCACTTGTAGCAGGCACGGCTTTTTATTACTTGGTTCATTTCTTTACAAGAAACAGATCCCGTTAATTCATTGAAGGAGCCGCTGAAGAGAGGGGCTTGTAAAAAATTTTGCTTATTTTTCAGGACATACCGTCAAGCAAAATATTGAATGCCACGAAATTTTCTTCTTTACTTTGGATTTGAAAGCGATTGATGCAGTCTGTAGAATTTTCCAGAAATTAATAATCCAGTGGAATTCATTTATCAGCATCTGACAGGAGTGAACATGTATCGATGACTTTTGTTTAGCATATTGATCTGGCCATGTGGATATTGCTCTCAGATATGCCAGAGCTATTTACAAATAGAAAAGCCCCAAAGTATTGGATTTTGGGGCCTTTTTGCAGATTAACCATTTACGATCGTGCCGCCGTTTACGTGGAGAATTTGCCCTGTCATATAAGTAGAATCGTCACTTGCTAAATATACATAAGCAGGCGCAACTTCCATCGGCTGTCCGGGCCGCTTCATCGCTGTGTTGGAGCCAAAAGAAGCTACTTTTGTACGATCAAAAGTAGAAGGGATGAGCGGTGTCCAAATGGGTCCTGGCGCTACACCGTTGACTCGAATGCCTTTAGGGGCCAATGATAAAGCAAGAGAACGGGTAAATGACGCAATGGCGCCTTTTGTTGCCGAATAATCAATGAGCTGTTCATTTCCATGATAGGCTGTAACAGATGTCGTATTTATGATCGTGCTGCCTGTCTTCATATGGGGAAGAACAGCCTTTGTCATGAAAAAGAACGAAAAAATATTGGTCCGAAACGTTCGTTCAAGCTGTTCTGCTGTAATAAATTCAATTCCTTGCTGCGGATGCTGCTCGGCTGCGTTGTTTACTAAAATATCCACTTTTCCAAATTGATCTTTTGCTCCCTTCACCGCTTGCTGGCAAAATGCTTCGTCGCCGAGATCGCCGGCTATTAAATGACATTTGCGCCCGAGCTGTTCAACATACCCTTTTGTTTCCTTTGCATCTTCATGCTCATTTAAGTAAATGATGGCCACATCGGCACCTTCTTTGGCAAACAGCACCGCAACCGCCCTCCCGATGCCGCTGTCGCCGCCGGTAATGACCGCTGTCTTTCCTGCAAGCTTTCCGCTGCCTTGATAAGAAGGATCATCAAAGATTGGTCTTGGATTCATAAACGATTCAATCCCCGGCTGCACATTTTGCTGTTGAGGCGGAAGTGTATTTGGCTGATTTTGCTGCTGAACCATAAAAACCTCCTCCTAAAACAAGTAAGTATACAGTTAGTATGGGAAGTGGACGGGAATAATAAACAAAAATTGATTAACGGTATATTTTTAGAAAAAAATGATTTTTCAAAAAACTATTGATACTACAATCTGTTTTATGGTTATATTTAGGTGAAGTAACAGTATTTGGTTATAAAATAAAATGGAGAATATTTGATATGACATTTGGAAAAAGCGAACCGTTAATAACAGAATGGCTTTTGGGTGATGAAATGTTAATAATAAAGTGGCTTAAATGGAAATTAATGATAAGATGGAGAAATAAAATCGGAGAATATAAAACTGATTCCTGATAAATATTTAGAAGGAAAGACATTATTTTTATTGAGTATCTTAAAAGATAAACTTATTTTTTCGATGAATCTCATCATTTTAAATATTCTTTTTCAACTAATATCGCGAGATTATATCGAATAAAGATCATCGCAAATGGATTCAAAAAGGAACATTTTACCGCTTAATAAGCCCATTTGACGGGGACGGAAATGTGACGGCATGTATGGTTGTTTCAAAAGATCAAAAAGAAGAGCTTGTAGGTTACTACCAAGTGCTGGCAAAACCAAATCACGGATATTCACGCATTCTGTTAAAAGGGTTAAATGGCGATTTTGAATATGAAATAAAAGGAGTCGAAAACACATTTTTTGGCGATGAACTGATGAACGTCGGCATTCAGCTGACGAACAATATCTTTGATGCCCGCTTCGGGGTCAATGAATCGGGCGATTTTTCTTCAAAACTCTTTAAGCTCAAAGCAAAAGAATGGTAGAAACCGGGGCGCCTGCCTCGGTTTTTTCATTCGAGCCTCAAATACTTCCCCTTACACCCAGAAGGAGTAATGGATTTTTCCCGCAGGCTGGGGCATGGATCGGGGAGGAGTCAAATTGCCCAAAGTGCACAAAATCCGGGCAATTTGCAAAATGCGAACGGTATTTACGGATTTTAGGTTGAAGTCATGAGTTTTGCTAATTGGCAGCGATTGTTGCTTCGCCTTGTGGATGATCATGTAAGTGAATGATTTTGTTGCATACTGTGTCAAAATCATTGCTATGGTCTATAATGATAAAAATGGAATTTGATGAGCCGCTTTCAATTAATTTCTTTATCTTTTCTTTACCGCTAAAATCCATATGAGAAATTGCTTCATCAAACATAATGATGTTTGCCCCTTTTAAAAGGGCTCTGGCAATAGCAATTCTTTGAATTTGGCCTCCTGATAAATTTTTTCCGTTTTCCCCAACTAATGTATTTTCTTTATCAGGCAATTTTTCTATAATATCATCTAAACCAGTCGTTCTCAGCACTTCCATATAAGTATTCGAATCAACGTTTTCTACACCATATTTAATATTGTTTTCAATTGTATCGTTAAATAAATATATTTTTTGCGATACGATGCCAATGTTTTTCCGAAGCGATTTTTTATCTATGTCATCAATCGGTATTCCATTTATAAGAACTTGTCCTTTTCCTTTTTGCACATTATATAATCCCATTAATATTCTAAGTATTGTTGTTTTGCCGGTTCCATTTTTCCCCTTTATTAAAAGCTTATCAGCAGGGGCTAGCGAAAAACTTACATTATTCAAGATATATGGCTGGTCTTCTTTATACCTAAAAGATACACCTTTAAACTCAATGCTCTTAATATCATTTATTTTGACTTTATTCTGTTCCTCGTCCTCTCCTATTTGTTCAATAAATATATGGAGCCTTTTTAAACTTACTAATGCCGGCTGGATCGTTAGAACAGTAGCCGATATATTTTGAATTGGCGAATACAGTCTGGGAAGGTAGTTCATAAATACCATATACCCGCCTATTGTCATACTATTTATTATGACATCTTTTCCACCCATAACGATTAATAAAACAGAGGACAGTGAACCAACCAAAACAATTAATTCCATACCAATTGAATAAAAGATTGATTGTTTAATATTGGCATCCACTAGATCTTTAGCTGCTGAATTGATTTTTTCTGTTTCCTTATCCTCTACCGAGAGATTTTTGACTTCTTCGATACCCTGTACTGACTGCTGTATTTTGTTGTTTAAAACGGCACTTTTTTCAGCTGTTTCAGTAGATATATGAAATATTGAAGACAAGAATTTGTTTGAAATGATGTAATATGCCGGCATTAGCAGACATAAAATTAATGTTAATTTGAAATTGATTGCTGCCAGAATAATAAGGGTAGCAAACAGTTCAAAAAAACTCAGCAAAATTTTAAATGTGTTGGCAGAAAACAATCCCCCTATATTATTTACCTCATTTAATCTTGATGTAATATATCCGCTGGGGTAAAAATTGAAAAACTCCATAGGCAGTTTCAGCAGTCTTGTTGATATATTTTGCCGAAGCTTCAACACTATATTCTGGCTTACTTTTGTAAAAACTACATTGGAAAAATAGTTGAGCATACTCTTAATTACATATATTAATGCAAGTATTGCACTGAATAAAAGAACATAGTGATAATCTTTTTTTGCTATTCCAAAATCAAAAATATTCTTAATGATTAATCCTGGAAGTACAGTGATTGCAGAAAGAACAACTAATAAAAGAAAAGCTATAGACAAGCTCTTTTTAAATTCTTTTAAATAGCTAAACAATAATTTTACGCTGTTGTTCATATATATCGCCCCGGTTTAGTTAGTAGAGGTAACCGTTGATTTTTCTATTTTATTGCAATAGACCATTCCATCAATCCTTTTGGATTTAAAATAATCTAGCGCACGGCAATCAAAGCAAAATAAATTTCTCTCACAATTTGAACAATGTTGAATTTTCGTTTTAGACATCTCCCAAAAAATTTTGTATTCTTTTCTGTGGAAAGCTTCCCAAAGTTTCTCTTTTTTTAAATCTCCCAACTCATAATCCCTTATCATCATGCAAGGATAAATTTTGCCGTCAGAGGAAATAAAGATTTGGCCGTATAAACAGTTGTTATATTTTTTTAAATAGGGAACTGAATTCAAATTGATAGGAATTTCTCTATTTTCAGGGTTCATCATTTCAGCTATTCTGCTAATAGAGTAATATTTATTTGTAGGATATATATAGATATTTTGGTAATTTCTCTTTCCAAATTTTGATTGAATCTCTTCAAAAGAAGAATCATCTAAAGAAGAGACTATTATTGAAACAGTATGAGGTATTTTGTGTGTATCAATTATTCTAAAAGTTTCCTGAATACGTTCAAAAGAGCCGTCAACTTGGGTGATTTTTTCATATTGTTTATTTTTGGAACTGAAAATTTGCAAAGCTAATGAAACATTTTGATCTTTTAAGAACAGGCCAATATCGTTATTTATTAAAGTGCCATTTGTAAAAATGGTAACGTTGATTTTGTGTTTAAAAAGATAATTTAGCAGTTCTTTTAATAAATGCCATTTTAAAAATGGTTCTCCTCCTGTTATAAAGCATTCCTGTATCCCTAGTTTTATGCTTTGATCAATTATATCCTTCCACTCATTGAAATTCATCTCTTCTTTGGCCGGCCATTTTTTACATCCGCATGATCTGTAGATTACATTTTCTTCGGTACAAAATAAACACTTTAAATTACACGTCCCGGTTAACTCAATTACCAATCGATTTAGTCTAAAAGGGATTAATTTATCGTATTTTAATGTAGCAATTCTACTTGTTTTTATTTTTTCCAAGTATACACCATCACGATAATAAGCACCTAAATCATGTTCCAATAAATAATCTATTAATTTATCAGGAATGTTTTCTTTATCCTGTTCGTTATTATTTAATGATTCTATAGCTTCGGCATCAGTTTTATTAAATTGAAATTTCTTTCCGCTTATTAAGTGATAAAGTACCGCCCCTTCATTTCCCTTCAAAAATATGACTTCCGGATGAAGTTTAAAGTTCATACGTTTCCTCTCCTTATTCTCTAATCTCTTGAAATATTCCCGGATTATTTTCTAAAATAGAGTAGTATGTAGAGAAAGAATTTATAATTCCTTCTCTAAAGTTTTTGCAAAAAGTGTCTTTTAATTGAAATCCTTGTCCGTCAGTTTCAGTTATTACATAGCAAAGGTTGCAAATATTATTTAAATTACAATTTTTGCATCCTGCTAAAGCAGAGAAAAAATTATTCATGTAATTAGCTTGCTTAGTTGGATCCAAGCCGGTTTCTATATTTCCAACAGGATAATGAGGATTAATTTTTTCGCACATATGAAAATTTCCATCACTATCTACAGCCAATTTATGGATTCCAGGCAGGCAAGTACCTCTTAACTCATTATTGCTATAAGCAGTATTCATCATAGGATCGAAGATGATGCTTTTAAGAATTGTTTTGGAAAAGTTAGTTGCTTTCTTTTCAAACTGTTTATCTTTCGCTCTTTCAATGAGTCCTTTGATAAAATCTTTTCTTCTTTCTAAATAGGATTGCTCCAACTGGACACCTTTATAGTACTCAGTATTTATATTACTTACCCTGTTTACTCGCTGAATCCGCTTATCCAGTTCAGGATGCTCCATAAAGTATTTATCTAATTTACCAAAATCTGTTAAATTATCATAAGTTATTAATATTCCATAAGGTAGTACCGGTTTATTTAGTCTCACTTTTTCCCGATATATATCATCCATTAAAGCCAGATTTTTAAAAACTCTGTCAAACGTTCCCTTTTCATTGATTGTAACCCGGTTTCTATCATGATTTTCCTTATCACCGTCTAAACTTACAGAAATAGAAAAATTTTTATCAAACATATAATTGATTTTGTCTTCAGTTAATAAATATGCATTGGTTGTTATTGAAAAGAAAATATTGTCAAATACCTTTTTGTAATTATCGTTGGTGTACTCAACAACCTGTTTTATAAGTTTCCAGTTTATTAAAGGCTCTCCTCCATAAAATCCAATGGATATGCTTAAATTGGGGTTGTATTGGATACTTTTTATATTTACATTCATATAGTAATCAATAGCGGATTTTGCGGTTTGAAAATCCATACGTTTATTTGAAAAATTCTTTGAATAAAAATAATGATCAGAGTAAATACAATATTTGCATCTGAAATTGCAAGCATCGGTAACAATTAAGCATAGATGCGATATTCCCTCTGTCAGTAGTTTTTCTTTAATAAATTGTTCAGTGATTTTTGGCAATTGAAAATCTGATTGAAAGAGGTTATATTTTACAATTTTATGAAGCAATTCATTTAGATTATTTTTTTTGAAGTCTTCTTCATGAATGGTGTCACCTATCTTAATTGCCGACAAAAAGTTTTTTTCTGATTTATTTACTGGAATAACTATTCTCGTACTGTTGTCATAACAATAATTACCTTTCTCGGTATCAAATAATAATGGTTCAGTTAAAAATTTAATCATTTCACTTCCTCCTCACTTATAAAGTACCAAGAGCCACAAAATGCGTCATGGCTCTTGGCCTATTAAGATATTAAGCTTTAAAGAAGCGTGCTTCCCCTGCTGCAAACCCTAATACGTCTGCGATCGGTGAGACTGTGTCAGCTGCACATGCAGCACCGCATGTTGCGATGCATTTCACCTGACAGAATAAGGTTGCCATTGTCATCCTCCTTTCTATTTTAACGTTAACCCTGTTGCAACCATCTTAGGGGAAGAAAGTGAAGAGGCCTCTCTACCAAAAATTATAAATGATGAACTCCATTAATTTACAGAAAAATTTTACATATTTTTGAATTTTTCCAACTATATGGGAGGCTATTAAAAAGGTAAATCTGACAGGGCATGAAAACAAGAAAATGATGGAATGATCCGGCGGAATGAGAAAATGGGTGGGAATCGCACAGCTGTTAATGAGAAAGCCGTCGATCTTAATTTTTGATGAACCGACAGCGGGATTGGACATTGAAGAGCGGATTCGCTTCCGCAATTTGCTAAAAAACCTTGGTTTGGAGCATACCGTCATCATTTCGTCGCATATTGTCGAAGATATTGAGTTTTTATGGACAAAGATCGGTGTTTTAAAAAGCGGAACGTCCTATTCGAAGGAACGCCAGCCGAGCTGAAAGCCCATGCGGAAAGATATGTATGGGAATATCGTGTCTCGCCGAATGAATTGGATACCATCATGGCGGAAAATGAAGTGATTCAGCTTCTCGAAGAGGGAGACGACGTGAATGTACGGGTGTTTGCGAAAAAAGAGGAAGAAGGGGCGAAACAAGTCGCACCAAGACTAATTGATCGGTATTTAGCCGTTGTTAGGGGTTGAACTAAAATGAGAGATTATTTAGAAAGCAATTATGCACCTTTGTATTTGACCGAAAGACGATGGGCTCACTTTTTTTGTCCCTGCTGTGATGTTTAGCTTATCTATGTTGCTTATTCTGTTTGTTCCAAGAGAGGAAGATGATATTCACAGTAATATCATTATTATTCAAGGGTTTTTTATACCGTTTACTTGCTGGTGCCTTATGTATCGGCTGAGTGAAATGTATGAAGAAGGGGCGTATGAAACGTTAGTTCCATATTACTAAAAACGGTTTGGGATGGATTTCTTCCAGTACTTGATTGTCAATATTATCGGGGTTTTTCATTTATGTACCGTTTTTGTGATGAAATACGGGATGACTTCGTTATCTGGTCTTAACGTGATTCATTTTATGATTTTAGTATTATTCTATATGCTTTTTGGCACATCACTTATCGTGCTGATTATAAACATTGAGATTTCTCTAACGATTATCATGATTTACACGGTTTTAGAAGTGCTTACGTTAGGAGAATTTATCCATGGCCGCACATCTTTCTATTCGATCCGCCTGTTTGGGATCCATTTTTATTGAGAAAATGGTTATTTTTGTCGATAACCGTTATCGTGCTAATGTTTATAACAGTTGTTTTCATTCAGCGGGCGGATAGGAAACCGCAATAGGCTATTTTAATACAATTTATTCAAGCTTATGGTTAGGAAAAGCTTTGAGGCGATTTAATAAAAAATGGATAACGAATTGCTAAACGAGCACTTCGTTATCCATATGCATCCGAAAATAGCTTGCCCTTAACGGCGAGACGAAATATTAAAGGACATTAAAATATCGAGCTTCAGGGTGTGAGACGACGAAGGCAGAGACGGATGCTTCCGGTTCCATCATAAAGCCTTCCGTCAGCTGGATGCCGATTTTTTCAGGCTTTAACAGCTTAAACAGCTTCGCTTGATCTTCTAAGTCTGGACAAGCCGGATAGCCAAATGAATAGCGCTGACCTTGGTATTTTGCTGCAAACCGTTCCTGCATTGTGAAGTCAAGCGGATCCGGGAAGCCCCATCGGTCGCGGATCAGCTGGTGCGTCCGCTCTGCAAGACCTTCTGCCAGCTCCAGCGCCAATGCTTGAATCGCATGGCTCCGGAAAAATTCACCGCTTTCTTTAAACTGCATGGCGATGCTGCGAATGTCTTTTCCAGCAGTTACGGCAAACAGGGCGATATAATCATGCGGTGTTTCATCTGACCGTTCGCTTACATAGTCGGCAATGCATAAAAACGGCGGCTTTTCCTGCCGAGGGAATGTAAACGTCTCAATGATTTTATCTTTTGCAGCCGGATCTAAAATGTGAATGGAGTTTCCTTCGCGATAGGCCGGGAAAAATTGATAAATAGCAGATGGACGGAACCAGCCATATTCTTTCCCTAAACGCAGCAATTCATCTATTTCATTTTTTAGTTCTACCGCTTTTTCCTGTTTTTCCAGAAGCATCTGTTTGACATTGCCTTTTAATCCGAGATGGTGTCCTAAAAGCATTTGCATGTTCACATACGGGACGACTTGGGCAATATCAATGTTTTGAATAATGTGTGGATTGCAGTCAGCTGGATGATATACGGTCGGTTTGGACACAGATGATTTTTTTTCAATGATCATAACAGGTTTGCTGCTTTTCTGTCTATTCTGTTTTTCCTCAACTGCGACCGTTCTTTTCTCAAGGAAAGCATCCGGGTTTTCTCTCAGCTTATTGGCAAGCGACAGCCCGTCCATTGCATCTTTCGCATATAACACAGGACCGTCATATTCCGGTGAAATTTTTTGATCGGTAAATTTGCGTGATAATGCAGCACCGCCGACTAAAATCGGAATCGAAATGTTGGCTGTTTTTAAGTCTTGTGCTGTTAACACCATTTGCTGGGCTGATTTGACGAGCAGTCCGGAAAGACCGATAATATCAGGCTTTTCATTATTGACCGCTTCAATCAGCTGCTGCGGCGCAACTTTAATGCCTAAATCAACGACGCGGTAGCCGTTGTTGGAAAGAATAATGTCAACTAAATTTTTGCCGATGTCATGGACGTCGCCCTTGACTGTAGCTAAAATGACTTTTCCTTTGCCGCTGTCATCTTTTTTTTCCATATACGGTTCTAAAAAGGCGACAGATGCTTTCATCACTTCCGCACTTTGAAGCACTTCAGCAACAATCAGCTGATTGTCGTTAAACAGTTCGCCGACAATTTCCATTCCTTTCATTAACGGCCCGTTGATGATATCGAGAGGATCATCATATTTTTCTAGTGCCAGTTGTAAGTCTTCGATTAATCCTTGCTTTGTTCCTTCCACAACGTATTGTGCGAGCCGTTCCTCCAAGGTTAATTCCGTTTTCGGCTTTTTTTCCTCTTTCTTTTTGTCGCGGTAAAAGTTCGTAAATTGTGCGAGCGTCTGATCATTTGTTTCAAATAATAAGTTTTCTGCCAACTTCCGCTCTTCCTCAGGGATCGAAGCGTACCGCTCTAATTTTTCCGTATTGACGATCGCATAATCGAGCCCTGCCTGTGTGCAATGGTATAAAAAAACGGCGTTTAATATTTCTCTGCCGACCGGCGGAAGCCCGAAAGAAACATTGCTGATCCCGAGAATAGTTAAACAGCCGGGAAGATGTTCTTTAATTAAACGGATCCCTTCGATCGTTTCTTGGGCAGATCCGATATATTGCTCATCACCTGTGCCGACAGGGAAGACGAGTGGGTCAAAAATAATGTCGCTTGGACTTATACCGTGTTGATTGACTAAAATGTCATAAGACCGCTTGGCAATCTCCAGCTTTCGCTCCGCAGTCAGAGCCATTCCGTCTTCATCGATTGTTCCGACGACAACAGCTGCACCGAATTGTTTCACAAGCGGGAGAACTTCTTCAAACCGTTCTAAGCCGTCCTCTAAATTGATCGAGTTGATGATCGCTTTCCCTTGTGAGTATTCGAGCGCTTTTCTGATGACATTGGCGTCGGTTGAGTCAATGACAAGCGGCGCTTTTACTTTTTTTACAACCTCGCGGATGAAGTTTTCCATATCTTCAAGCTCGTTTCGGTCCGGATCTGCGAGACAGACATCGATGACGTGGGCGCCGTTTTTCACTTGAGCGCGGGCGATCTCCGCTGCTTCTTCAAATTTTCCTTCCGCAATGAGACGCTTGAATTTACGCGAACCGATGACGTTTGTGCGTTCACCGACAAACAGCGGGCGCATTGATTCATCATAGCGAAGGGGCTCGATGCCTGATACCGTATGTTGATTTTGCTTTTTGACGATTTTTCGCGGTTTTAAGCCTTCCATTGCCTCCCTTATTGCGCGAATATGTTCGGGAGTTGTTCCGCAGCAGCCGCCGACCATATTAAGCCAGCCTCTTTCTGCAAACCCTCTGATTTTTTTTGCTAAAGATTCCGGTGATTCATGGTAGCGACCTTCTTCATCAGGCAGTCCGGCATTCGGATAACAGCTGACAGCGGTATTGGCGATTTCAGACAATGTGCGGATGTGATCGGTCATGAATTCAGGACCTGTCGCACAGTTTAAGCCGACGGCAATTGGATTCATATGTTCAGCTGAAATGTAAAACGCTTCAATATCTTGACCGGCAAGAGTTGTTCCCATCGGTTCTATCGTTCCGGACAGAATGATCGGCACTTCTTTCTTGAGCTTTTGAAAAGCTCGTTGAATTCCTAAGTAACCTGCTTTTACATTGAGCATATCTTGGCTTGTCTCAAGGAGAAGTACATCAACGCCCCCCTCTAACAGTCCTTCCGCTTGAACTTGATAAGCTTCTGCCAATTGTTGGAATGTGACGCCGCCTGTAACGGAGAGCGTTTTAGTCGTTGGCCCCATTGATCCTGCCACAAAACGAGGCCAATCCGGTGTTGAATATTTTTCTGCAGCGCGCTTTGCAATCTCCGCTGCTTTTTTATTTATTTCAAAAGCAAGGTGCCCCAAGTTATATTCCTCGAGGACGATGCTTGTACCGCCAAACGTATTTGTCTCGATAATATCAGCGCCTGCTTCAAGGTACGCTTCATGAATACGGACAATCGTTTCAGGGGAAGTGATGTTTAAATATTCGTTGCATCCTTCATATTCTTCACCGCCAAAATCTTTCGCAGATAATTCTGCAGCTTGAATCATTGTTCCCATGGCTCCGTCTAGTATTAAAATTTTTTTCTCCAGCTGTTCCTTTATGTTATACATGGGAAATCTTCCTTTCTCGTTTTGCCTTTTCTTTTTCATGAATGTATTCCGTCAGCTCGACTGTCATCTCATAATGCAAAAACGGAGTGATTAAGTAAATGCCGTTAAACAGGTCAAATGCTGCGTCAATAAGCGATTTTGCAATGGCAAGTCCTTCTCGTTTCCCCTTTTCTTTATCATTGCCTGCTTTTTGCATCTGTTCGCGAATCGAATCGGACAATTTAATGCCTGGCACTTCGTTATGAATAAATTCAGCATTGCGGCTGCTTATTAACGGCATAATCCCGAGATATATCGGAACATTCAGATGTTTTGTTGCTTCATATACTTCTTCGATCAGCTTCTCCGAGTAGAGCGGCTGCGTAATAAAATAATCGGCTCCGCAGCTGATTTTTTTCTCAAGTCTCTGAACTGCGCGATCAAGATGTCTTACGTTCGGATTGAAGGCGGCGGCTACAGTAAAGTTTGTTTTTTGACCAAGTGATTTTCCGGAGTATGACAAACCTTCATTAAATTGCTTAATTAAGCTGATTAAATCAAACGATGATAAATCATAGACAGAGGTTGCACCCGGAAAATCACCGATTTTGGACGGGTCGCCGGTGACCGCTAAAATATCGTGCAGGCCAAGCGTATGCAGCCCCATTAAATGGGATTGAATGCCGATTAAATTTCTGTCACGACATGTTAAATGAACGAGCGGGCGAAGCTGGAAACGGCTTTTCACAATATTTGCGCAAGCAACATTGCTGATTCTTGGTGTAGCAAGGGAATTATCCGCAAGCGTAATTGCATCAATCCCCGCTTTTTTCAACGCTTTTGCTCCTGTTAAAAATTTTTCCAAGCCGAGCGTTTTCGGCGGGTCCAATTCTACAATCACTGAGCGTCTGTTTTTTGCAATATCTGGGAGAGGAGTTTCTTGACTTTCTTTCATAGGTAAAACATGAATTGGAACATTTCGTTCTTTTACTTCTTTCTCTGTGACAGGAGGGAGGTTTGATACAGCTTCAGCCATTGCCCGAATATGTTTCGGCGCGGTTCCGCAGCATCCGCCGAGAAGCCGGACACCTTGTTTTCGGAATTGAAGAGCCGCTTCATAAAAATAGTGTTCATCTGATTCATAAACTAATCTTCCGTTTTCATACCTTGGCAGGCTGCCGTTTGGAAAAGCGGATAAAAAGGCATGTTCAAACAGCGGCACTTCTTCCAGAGATTGCAGCATATGATAAGGGCCTAAACGGCAATTGAGGCCGACAATATCTGCACCAAGTTCTTCAAGCATTTTCAAACCGTCTGCCAATCTTGTTCCATTTTGAAAGACGCCTTGTTCGTGCAAAGAAACATTTGTGATAATGGGCAAATCCGTTTCTTTTCTAGCTATTTGCAAAACGGTTTTCAGTTCTTCCAAGTCGTAATAGGTTTCTAAAATAATGCCATCTACGTTTTCGGATAAAAGGACATGAAGCTGCTCACGAAAATTTTCGGCAATGTCAGATAGCGTGAAGGCGCTTTTTTGAAACGAACGGATGCCGCCGATTGTTCCGATGACATACCCTTTGTTTTCCGCTTTTTGTAACGCCCTCTTTGCAAGTTCAACCCCTTTTTGGTTGATGATCTTTATATCATCTTCCAGCCCATATCTGGCAAGCTTTATGCGATTGGCGCCGTATGTATTTGTTTGAATAACAGTTGCGCCTGCGTCTAAATAGGCTGAATGAATCCGTTCTATTTCTTCCGGTTTTGAAACGTTTAGCTCATCAAAGCATCTGTCTATTCCGAATGAGTATAGTAGAGTCCCCATTGCTCCGTCGGCAATTAATATATGATTCTGTAAATCTTGTAAAAGCCCCATAAAAAGTCCTCCAATCAAATGAAATAGGCGCCTGCAAGGAGGCGAACACCTATATAAAAAAGAAAAGCCTTCTAAGAAGAAGACTTTTTCTTGAACATTTTCCCCTTCTTCTTATCTTCCGAGCGCAAATTTACGCATCGCTGGATTTAGCACCTTGGTACCCAAAGTTTTTGGGTAATCCGGTTGCTGAAGGTTCATCGGGCCAGTCCCTCCGCTTCTCTTGATAAGAACGCTTTACCGTATGAAATTTTAAAACAACGGATTAATCCTAATTTAACGAATTTTATCAAAATAATCAATATAAAATTTCAATTTTGTGAACAGGGCAAAGCTAGCGAAAATTAATAAATTGTACGTCGATCGGCAAGTCGGCGCTTTTCACAGCTGCAATCACTTTTTGCAAATCGTCCTTGCTTTTGCCGCTTACCCGGACTTGGTCGTCTTGAATTTGGCTTTTTACTTTTAGCCCGGTATTTTTGATCAGCGCATTGATCTTTTTCCCGTTTTCTTTGTCAATTCCGTTGACAAGTTTGGCTCTTTGTCTGACAGTGCCTCCTGAAGCCTTTTCGATTTTCCCGTACTGAATATTCTTGGTTGCGACACCGCGTTTAATCATTTTGCTTACTAATACATCTTTTAGTTGATTCAGCTTATATTCATCGTCAGAGATTAGCACAAGCTCATCTTTTTCTAGGGATATATCGCTTTTAGATCCTTTGAAATCATATCTGTTTACAATTTCTTTTTTCGCCATTTGAATGGAATTGTTCACTTCGGCAATATCCACTTTTGAGACGATGTCAAATGAATTCTCCTTAGCCAACTTTTTACCTCCAATAACGTTATTTACATTCATTATAGTGAATGTCGTTCAGTTGAACAACTCTTTTAGGGGTTCCTCGCAAATTAAATGAAAAAACCGTTACTTAAAGCAACGGCAAGGAAATTAATATCTGCTTAAATGCAATTAAGCTAAAGATGTCGCTTTAGAACATTTAGGGGAAAGAAAGTCTTGTAAGTTTTTTACTGCTTCGAGCGAATCTTCTCCTTCAGCGCTGATGACTACATGACCTTCTAAAAAGGCGGAAAAACCGAGCATGCTTAAAACGCTTTTCGCATTTAATTGGAGCTTTTTTGTTTGGAATAAAATGTAGCTGTTAAATTTAATCGCTTCATGGACAAGGGAAATGACATATTCCGGCTCCATCTCTTTTGTAAGATACACGGAAATTTCATGTTTCTTCATTGTGCCACCTCTTGTATACTTATTTTACAATATCTTACATTAATAAAGGATAGATTCCCACATGTTTGTCATTTCCTCTTACATATAAAAAAATGACCTCCGCTTTCGAATATGGAAACGTTCTGGATTTCTCTGTTTTTTAATGAAATGAATGGTCTAATCAAATTGAAAGTTATTGCCCCGCCCATGTTTTATTAGACAAAAATGAAAACAAAAGCTAGAGAAAAGATGCATACTGTAAGATAAGAAAGCGTCTTTTTCTTTCAGAACGTCTGGATAGAAGAAGTGGAAGACTCGCCTTTAGAGATATTTCAAAAAAAGAAAAAGCCCGACAGGCGGGCATTATAAATGATCCGTTTTCTTTGAGTATTGCCGTTTTCCAAGCTCTCGATTTTTTTCCTTCAATAGATTTTTTTCGTGTCGTTTTGCATTGTTGTCTACAGCTTTTTTATCATTATCGCTTGTTTTGGACATTCAGGAAGCTCCTTTCAATACTGTTATATACTTATGATTTCCATGAAGCTTCTTGAATATGTTTATTTAGAAAAAATACAGCAAGGGTGCCGGGGCCAGAGTGTGCACCAATGACAGCACCGATCGTATGGATGATAATTTCTTTTGGATGAAACGTTTCTTCAATTAATTGTTTTAATTCGAGAGCTGCTTCTTCATCATCACCATGGCTGATGGCGATTGTCTGTTCACTCAATCCGTCTCCACGCTCTTCCATCAGCTCAAGAATTCTCCGGTAAAGCTTCTTTTTCCCGCGGATTTTTTCCAGCGGGATCAGCTTTCCTTCTTCGACATGCAAAAGCGGCTTGATATTTAGCAGTCCGCCAACAAACGCAGATGTTTTGCTGATTCTCCCGCCGCGAGCCAAATATTCCAGGCGATCAACTGTAAAAATGTGCTCCATATGACTGCAATACTCTTTTACTGCATTTGCCATTTGTTCTAAATCAAGTCCTTGTTTTGCTAATTGAATGGTGTAGCGGACAGCAAGTCCATACCCAAGTGAAGCACATTTCGAATCGATAATTTGCAGTTTCCAATTCGGATATTTTTCAAGCAATTGCTGCTGAACCATAACGGCAGTTTGATATGTACCGGACAATTCGGAAGAAAAGGCAATATACAGCGCCGGCTGATTGTCTTTCGCCAGCTTTTCAAATTGATTGGTGATTGTTTCCGGTGATGCTTGTGATGTTTTAGCAACGTTTCCAGCTCTCATATAGTCGTAAACTTCTTTTGGTTTGATTGTCAATTGATCCTCATAGTCCTTCTCGCCAAGGTGGACACGAAGAGGGATGAAAGAAACGCCTTGATCGTTTAAAAAAGAAACAGGCAGATCACAAGCACTATCAGCGATAATGTGAATATTCATTAATCACACCTACTTTTTTTCATTTACATATAGTCTATCTTGATCACAAATAGAAAACAATACAATTTGTGCAAACTGAAAATTTAAAAAAGAAGGACAAAAAAAGAAAAAATGGACGAAACAAGAGGAGCTCGTTTCGTCCATTTCATATTTATTCCTTGTTCAAAATGTGCCGTACAATCGGTATTCTGGATGGTGTTATGCCTGCTCGATTTTTTCTCGATGCAGATGCTGTACAAAGATTGGTTCTGTTCAAATTCGATCTGTTCATTATAAAAACAGCCCTTAAAAGGATTCGAAAATGAACGGAAGGGCATTATCCTTCGAAGCTTGCTTCGTTATTGACTCTTGCTTCTGATTCGGCAAACGTCATACGGTATGGAAACTTTTCATCATGTTTTTTGACAGCACCTTTTCCTTGCTCAATGAATCGTTTCGATTTATTCCGTTTGCCCAAGTTTGAATCCCCCTTTTGATCATTGACGAAATGAGTTCGTCAATTATAGGGTATCCCTTTTTAAACACTAAATCCTTGTCAATTGTTGTGAGGTGTAAAAAGATAATCGAACTTTTGGACTTTTGCAAAGATTAAAGGGACAGCAATTCCTTTAAAAATTTTGCAACTCCGTCTTCTTCATTTGTCAGCGTAATTTCATCAGCAATCTCTTTGAGCGGCTCAATTCCGTTTCCCATTGCAACGCCTAATCCCGCATATTCGATCATTTCCAAATCATTGTCTTCGTCGCCAAAAGCGATAATTTGCTCTCGAGGGATATTGTAAAATTCGGCGATTTTTTGCAATCCGACTGCTTTATTAATGCCTGCTCGGATAATTTCAATAACATGCCACGGGTGAGCCCAGCTTCTGTGGTCTACAACTTCCGCATGAACTTCATTTAAATAATGGCGAATCCGCTTGACATTTTCTTCGTCTGAATGGATTAACATGCTTGTGACATCGCGATTTAAAACAGCTTTTAAGTTGCCGATTTCAATTTTCGGATTTCCTATACTGAAAATATCCAACCATTGTTCATTATGGTAATGAAAATAAACATGATCAAGCACTTCTGCTAAAATGTTATGGACTTGATGCTGTTCGGCGATTTCTACAATCTCTTTTACAACAGATACATCAAGGGTTGTATGATGAAATCCCCAGGATTCATCCAGCGGATGATGGACAAAGGCTCCGTTAAAATTGACAATCGGGGTTTTTAATTTTAATTCTTCGTAATACATTTTGCTCGAGCGGAACGGCCTTCCTGTTGAAATGCATATGATATGCCCTTCTTCTTGTGCTTTTTGCAAAACATTTTTTGTAAAAGGAGAAATCGTTTTGTCATCTTTCAGCAATGTGCCGTCTAAATCCAATGCGATTAAATGTTTTTTGGCCATAATCTCTCCTCATTTTTTGTTTTTATTTAGTGTATCTTTTTTCCATCTTTTTTGTCCACATGTTAAACTAATTTTAGCAAAAAAATAATGAAAGGAGCATCCTAATTGAAGGTCATTGTTGAGCATACGATGGCGGACAATATCCCTGTACTGCATGTATGCAAAGAAGATTTTATAAAAGATGAGCTGCCGCTTGTTGTGTTTATCCATGGATTTACGAGCGCAAAAGAGCATAATTTGCACATTGCCTATCTTTTGGCGGAAAAAGGTTTACGAGTAGTATTGCCTGATGCGAAATTTCACGGAGAGAGGGATGAGAATCTTTCAGAGGCTGACTTAAATTTAAATTTTTGGAATATTGTTATCAGTTCTGTTAAAGAGCTCGAAAAAATAAAAAATTATTTTTTTGAAAAAGAATTGATTGACGGGAAAAATATAGGGGTAGCGGGAACTTCCATGGGCGGTGTTGCTACACTTGGAGCGCTCACTCAATATCCGTGGATCAAAGCTGCTGTCAGTTTAATGGGCAGCCCAAATTATCAGGAATTTTTCAAATATCTTGTGGACTCCTATCAAAAAGCAGGCTATACCTTTCCGTTGTCTGAAGAAGAAATTCAGCAGCAATTCGATGCGTTGTATGAGTATGATTTATCCGTACATAAAGAAGCGTTATGCAACCGCCCCCTTTTGTTTTGGCACGGGATGAAGGATCAAGTTGTACCATTCGCTCCTACTTATCAATTTTATGAAGAGATAAAGCCGTTGTATGCTGACAATCCGGAACATTTGGCATTTATTGCGGAAAAGGATGCAGGGCATAAGGTGTCTCGAAAAGGGGTGCTAGAAACGGTTGAATGGTTTGTACGGCATTTGAGGTAGAAAATTTTTAATGTGACATTAACTTCGATATAATGTAATTAACGAATATAAGAGGAGTGGATCGAAATGGATGAAGCGCTGAAGGAAAATATAATGGGTGCTCTTGAACAAGTTATTGACCCAGAACTCGGCATTGACATTGTCAATTTAGGATTAATATATGATTTGGAACTGAACGATGAAGGAGTCCTCAAAGTAACTATGACATTGACGGCAATGGGATGCCCCCTTGCTGGAACAATTGTTCAACAAGTAAAAGCTGCGCTTGACGGAATTCCAGAAATCAAAGATGTCGATGTCAACATCGTTTGGAATCCACCTTGGACGAAGGACCGCATGTCCAGATACGCAAAAATTGCCTTGGGTATTCAATAAAAACTTGTGCAGACTGGCGGAAAAGGCCAGTCTTTTTTATTATGCAAATGTTTTATCAATTTGGCTGCAAGTGTCATTATGTTTTTTTTTTCGTCTTTATCGCTTCTTTTGTTTATCTCTCACCATAATGGAGCTTTTATCCCGAAACATAATTTGCATTTTTTCTTCAGCATGGCATATCCGGATAATTTGCAAGGGATTCCCTGCTCTCTACTACATTAAGAATCCTTGTTTTTGAACAGAAAAATTATAAATATACAATTGATTTTATTTTTATACAGTATTATAATGGTAACTAATTTAACGGAATGAATTGAAGGTGATTGAGGTTGAATATAGGAATTATCGGGGCAACAGGATATGGCGGTGTGGAACTTTATCGAATTTTAGCCAATCATCGGTATGTCGAAAACATTCATTTATATACATCTTCAGCAGAAAAAAAGAGCTATATTGACGAATATCCGCATTTATCCCATATAAAAGAAAATGAACTAAAACCGCTAGAGCCGGATCAAATAAAAGAAGAAAATGATGTTGTTTTTCTTGCGACGCCGTCGGGGATATCGGCTTCACTGACGCCGGAATTGCTTGACGATCAATTGAAAATCATCGACTTATCAGGCGATTTAAGGTTAAAAAACAGTGATGATTATGAAAAATGGTATAAAAAAGCACCAGCGCCTGAAATGCTTTTGCAGGAAGCGGTATACGGCTTGACAGAGCTGTATCGTGAGGATATTAAGAACGCTAAAATTTTGGCGAATCCTGGATGCTATCCAACTGCAACCTTGCTTGGCCTAGCACCGCTTGTGCGGGAAAAAATCGTCAAAGAGAACTCGATCATTGTTGATGCAAAATCGGGTGTTTCAGGTGCAGGTCGAAACGCGTCGCTTGCTACAAGCTTTGTTGAAATACAAGATAATTTCAAAATTTATAAAGTACATCAGCATCAGCATATACCGGAAATTGAACAGGAGCTTCATAAGTGGGACGAGAAAGTCGGCTTCATTTCGTTCAGCACCCACTTAGTGCCGATGACAAGAGGGATTATGGCGACAATGTATATTGAATTATTAGAAGAATGGAATACTTCAAAATTAGTAGATTTATATGAATCGTTTTATAAACATTCACCATTTGTGAGAGTGCGTACAAACGGAACGTTCCCAAGCACAAAGGAAGTGTACGGCTCGAATTATTGCGATATCGGTCTTGCATTTGATCAAAGAACAAGTCGGTTGACAGTCGTATCTGTCATTGACAATTTGATGAAAGGCGCTGCAGGGCAGGCAGTGCAAAATTTCAACATTATGTCAGGATTCCAAGAAAATGAAGGACTAAACTTTTTGCCAGTATATCCATAACATCAAGGAGGACTTCTAGTGACAACCAAAATAAGAAAAATAGACAACGGTTCAATTACAACACCGAAAGGCTTTTATGCAGGCGGCTATGAAGCGCACATCCGCTACACTCATAAAAAAGACATCGGCATCATTTATAGTGACGTTTCAGCAACAGCTGCAGCTGTTTACACACAAAACGTTGTGCAAGCTGCCCCAATTTTTGTGACAAAAGAGAGCATTGCAAAGGAAAACAAAATTCAAGCGGTGATTGTCAACAGCGGCAACGCCAATGCCTGTACAGGCGAAAAAGGTTTAAGCGATGCATACGCAATGCGGAAATGGACGGCTGAAAAGCTTGGAATTGCAGATCATCTTGTGGCTGTCGCTTCAACAGGAGTAATTGGCGAATATTTAAACATGGAAAAAGTCCAAGAGGGGATCAACAATATTGAATATGAACGTTCATCAGCAGGAGCCAAAAGCTTTGCCGAGGCTATTTTGACAACAGATACGTGTGAAAAGACTGCCTGCTATCAATTTGAAATCGAGGGAAAACAGGTGACCATCGGCGGAGCAGCAAAAGGATCGGGGATGATTCATCCCAACATGGCGACAATGCTCGGGTTTTTGACGACAGATGCGAATATCAATGAAAAATCGCTGCAGCAAGCTTTTCGAGAAGTTATCGATGAAACGTTTAATCAAATAACCGTTGACGGCGATACATCAACAAATGATATGGTACTTGTTTTAGCAAACGGAAAAGCTGAACACTCAATGCTGACGGAAGAGCATCCAGATTGGCCTGTTTTTAAAGAGGCGTTGAGAAAAGTAAGCGAAGATTTAGCAAAGCAAATTGCCAGAGACGGTGAAGGTGCGACAAAATTGATTGAAGTTTCTGTTAATGGGGCTAAATCAAAGCAGGAAGCGAACATCATTGCCAAGACGATTGTCGGATCCTCCCTCGTCAAAACTGCAATATATGGAAAAGATGCGAACTGGGGAAGAATCTTGTGCGCCGCCGGCTACAGCGGAGCGGAATTCGATCCGAATCAAATGGAAGTGTATCTCGGCCATATCTTATTATTTAAAAACGGATTGCCAGTTTCATTTTCGGAACAAGAAGCGATCCAATATTTGGATCAGGAAATCGTAGAAATCAAGGTAATGTTAAATAATGGTGAAGCACAAGGAAAAGCATGGGGATGTGATTTAACATATGAGTATGTCAAAATCAATGCAAGTTACCGGACTTGATAAACCGATTGTTGTCATTAAGCTTGGCGGCAGCATGCTGGAACAGCTGTCAGAAAGCTTTTTAGACAGCATAAAAGAACTGTTAACTACGAAACGGGTCATTATCGTCCACGGTGGAGGACCGGACATTAACAATATGTTGACAAAATTAAATGTAAAAAGCGAGTTTTACAACGGCATGCGTAAAACGACAAAAGAAGTGCTTGAAATTGCAGAAATGGTCCTTTCAGGAAAAATTAACAAACAGCTTACGGCTCTGTTGACACAAAAAAATGTGAAAGCAATCGGTCTTTCAGGCACTGATGGTCAGCTAATTGTCTCGTCATTTTTAGATGAAGAAAATCTTGGCTTTGTCGGCAAAGTCGAGCAGATTAATGATGAACTATTGCGTTCGCTGCTAATTCTTGACTATGTTCCAGTCATTGCCCCGATCGGCATAACGGCGGATGGGCAAAAATTAAATATCAACGCAGATCTGGCTGCTAGTGCAATTGCTGAAAAAATAAATGCGGAACAGCTGCTGTTTGTGACGAATGTTCCGGGAATTTTACATGACGGCAAGCTTATTGAAGAAGCAACGGAAACGATGATCGAAAAACTCATTGAACAGAAGGTTATTTACGGCGGGATGATTCCGAAAGTACAGGCGGCTTTAGATGCGCTTTCTGATCAGCTTGAGCATGTGATGATTGTGAGCGGCAACGACCGTATTTTTAAGGAAGGGAAAATGATCGGGACGAAAATTACGAAAAAACGAGAGGTCGTGGTCAAATGAGTTATTTATTTCCAACCTATGCGAAGTGGGATGTGGCGATTGAAAAAGCAGAAGGAAGCTATGCATATGATGCAAACGGAAAAAAATATTTAGATTTTATTTCCGGAATTGCTGTATGCAACCTGGGTCATTGTCCGAAGCAAGTGGCGGATGCCATCACTGAACAGCTGCAAAAGGTATGGCATACTTCTAATCTTTTTCATATCCCCCTTCAAGAAGAGGTTGCCAAGCAATTGGTGGAGCATTCAAGCGGAGATGCCGTATTTTTTGCGAACAGCGGCGCCGAAGCGAATGAAGCCGCCATTAAACTGGCTAGAAAACATACCGGCAAACATAAAATCATTACATTTTACCAGTCTTTTCACGGCAGAACATTTGCGACTATGACGGCTACTGCTCAAGAAAAAGTACATAAAGGGTTCGGTCCTCTCATTCCTACGTTCGAATATCTTCCTTACAATGATGCAGCTGCGGTGAAAAACATTCATGATGAGGATATAGCTGCTTTTATGCTGGAAGTGGTTCAGGGCGAGGGAGGAGTTATTCCTGCAACGAAGGAATTTTTACAGGCGGTAGAAGAAAAGTGCAGCGAGATCGGCGCATTATTCATCGTCGATGAGGTGCAAACTGGAATCGGACGCACCGGAAAAGCATTCGGCTACCAGCATTACGGCATTTCTCCGGATATTATCACTGTCGCCAAAGGATTGGGAAGCGGATTTCCTGTCGGAGCCATGATCGGAAAACAAGAATTGATCGAAAGTTTTTCACCGGGAACACACGGTTCAACGTTCGGCGGGAATTATTTGGCTATGGCAGCTGCGAAAGCAACTTTGGAAACTGTTTTTCAGCCAAGCTTTTTGCAAAGCGTTCAGGAAAAAGGTCAGCGGCTGTTCGAAGGTCTATCAGAACTCTTGAGAGATGTGCCTACTGTAAAAAAAGTGCGGGGTAAAGGATTGCTGCTTGGAATTGAGCTGGATATTGAGGTCAATAAAGTGCTTGCTTCTTTAAGAGAAGAAGGACTTCTAGCACTTTCAGCTGGATCCAATGTGTTACGGCTTCTTCCTCCGCTCACTGTTTCGAATGAAGAAATTGATTTAGGACTGGGCATTATTGCTTCTGTTTTGAAAAAAGAAAAAATCTTCTCTTCCTAAAAGAGGAGAATTTTCTTGCAAATTGTTGTATAAATATACATCAAAGAGGTGTTCAATATGCAAGGTTATCTTGTATTAGAAGATGGAACAGTTTTTGAAGGCAAGATGGATGAAATCGTGTCTCCTGTTAAAGGGGAACTCGTTTTTTATACAGGAATGACAGGATATCAAGAGGTGTTGACAGATCCTTCCTACAAAGATCAAATCGTCGTTTTTACGTATCCGCTTATTGGCAATTACGGCATCAATGATCAAGATTTTGAAAGCAAAAAGCCGCAGGTGAAAGGGGTCATCCTTTTTCAGCTGACTGAACACTATTCCCATTATAAAGCGAACCGTTCATTAAAAGACTATTTACAAAAATGGAATATTCCTTATTTAACAAATGTTGACACGAGAGCTGTTGTCAAACAAATCCGATCAAAAGGGACATTGCATGCGGTCATTTCAAAAGACAAACAATACGACTCTCAGGATAAGCTCTCCGATTTTCCGATTCGCGATGTTTCTGCAAGCGAAATCGAAACGTTTGGCAATGGTGCGACACACATTGCGCTAATTGATTTTGGATTTAAAAAATCGATTTTGAATTCTTTGCTGAAAAGAGGCTGTAAAGTTTCAGTCGTTCCGTTTCATCAAATGGAAAAAGTGTTTGAAATCAAGCCGCATGGCATCGTGCTGTCGAACGGACCGGGCGATCCAAAGCAAATGAAAAATTATTTTTCAACATTAAACCAATTGATGAAGCAATATCCGACGCTCGGGATTTGTTTAGGGAATCAGCTGATTGCCCTGTCGTTTGGCGGGAATACAACAAAGCTCAGATTCGGGCACCGCGGAGCAAACCATCCGGTAATTGATCAAAAAACAGGAAACGTATTTATTACATCACAAAACCACAGCTATGTGGTGGATAAAAAAAGCTTGGAAAAAACACCTCTTAAATTGCGATATACAAATGTCAATGACGGCTCAGTTGAAGGGCTTGAGCATGAAAAATTGAAAGTCATGTCTGTTCAATTTCATCCGGAAGCCCATCCAGGACCGGAAGATGCTAGTTTTATTTTTGATGAATTTTTAGACACATATGTAGCAGCAGGGAGAGAAAAAGTCTATGCCTAAAGATACATCATTAAACAAAATACTAGTGATCGGTTCAGGTCCGATCATTATCGGCCAAGCGGCGGAATTTGACTATTCTGGGACACAGGGATGCTTGGCGTTAAAAGAAGAAGGATTTGAAGTTGTACTTGTTAACAACAATCCTGCAACGATTATGACCGATACGAAAATTGCCGATGCGGTCTATTCAGAGCCGCTTACGGTGGAAAGCATTGAAAAAATAATTGCAAAAGAACGTCCAGACGGCCTTTTGGCAACATTGGGGGGGCAGACGGCTTTAAATCTAGCTGTGGAGCTTGATCAGGCAGGGATTTTGCAAAAATACGGTTTGAAACTGCTCGGAACCTCGATCGAATCGATTCAAAAAGGGGAGGACCGGGAGCTATTTCGAAAGCTGATGATTGATTTGAACGAGCCGATCCCGGAAAGCAAAATTGTGGAGGATGTTCCGTCCGCCCTTCAATTTGCTGATGAAATTGGTTTTCCGATTATCATTCGTCCGGCTTATACGCTTGGCGGCAAAGGCGGAGGCATCGCCTACAACCGAGAAGAGTTTATTTCCATTGTCACAAATGGACTTAAAATGAGCCCAATCAATCAAGTGCTTGTGGAAAGAAGCATTGCCGGATTTAAGGAAATCGAATATGAAGTGATGCGCGATGCAAAAGGTACTTGTATTACCGTCTGCAATATGGAAAACATTGATCCAGTCGGAATTCATACTGGGGATTCGATCGTTGTTGCTCCATCTCAAACATTAACAGATGAAGAATATCAAATGCTCCGGCAGGCGGCTTTGAAAATCATCGATGCATTAAAGGTGGTCGGGGGCTGCAACATTCAGTTTGCACTTGACCCTGAAAGCAAGCAATATTACGTGATTGAGGTCAACCCTAGGGTAAGTCGCTCTTCCGCACTTGCTTCGAAAGCGACCGGTTACCCAATTGCCAGAATGGCTGCAAAGCTAGCTGTTGGCTACTCATTAGCGGAGCTGAAGAACCCGTTAACGATGTCGACATATGCCAGCTTTGAACCTGCACTTGACTATGTAGTTGTCAAATTTCCGCGCTGGCCGTTTGATAAATTTACAAAAGCAGATCGGAAGCTTGGAACAAAGATGAAAGCAACCGGCGAAGTGATGGCGATCGAACGGACGATGGAAGCCGCTCTGCAAAAAGCTGCGGAATCGTTGGAATTAAATAATATCGGCATTTATTTGCCTAAGCTTGTGAAAGAAGATACGTCAGCTCTTATTAACCGCCTCCAGCATGCAGATGATGAACGCTTTTTCATCTTAATGGAGCTGTTAAGAAGAGGAGTTTCCATAGATGAGCTTCACAGCCAGACAAAAATTGACTATTATTTCTTGCATGTTTTCAACCATCTAATTGAACTTGAAGGAAAAGCGAAAAAAGAAAAGCTGTCTCCAAACCTTTTAAAAGAACTGAAATTTTTCGGCTTTTCCGACCGTTCGATTTCATATTGGCAAAAGACAGAAGAAAAAGAAATCCGAAAGCTCCGCAAAGAGTGGGGGATTAAAGCCATATTCAAAATGGTTGATACATGTGCAGCAGAATTTGAAGCGAGAACAAATTATTTCTATTCTACGTACGTTTTCGGTGAAAACGAAGCTGTCTCCACAAGAGGAAAGAAGAAGGCGCTTGTCATTGGTTCCGGCCCGATTCGCATCGGACAGGGAGTTGAGTTTGATTACAGTGCTGTTCACTGCATTCAAACATTGCAAAAGCTTGGATATGACGCGATCATGATCAACAATAATCCTGAGACGGTCAGCACTGATTATGAAACAGCGGATCGATTATATTTTGAGCCGTTAACAGTAGAACATATATTAAATGTTGTTGAAAATGAAAACATTGACGTAACGCTCGTCCAATTTGGCGGCCAGACGGCGATCAACTTAGCGGAGAAGCTTGAAAAAGCAGGCGTGAAGCTGCTTGGTACAACTTCTGAGCTTCTGGACATATTGGAGGATCGAGAAAGATTTTATCAGCTATTAGACGAAACGAATATCCCGCACATTCAAGGAGCAATGGCACATACAAAAGAGGAGGCGATATCGGAAGCGAAAAAGCTGCGGTATCCGATCCTGTTAAGACCTTCATATGTTATTGGCGGAAAAGGCATGGTGAAGGTAAAAAATCAAGAAGAGCTGCTTTCGTTAGTGGAGCAGACGGACGAAAATCATTTTCCTCTTCTTTTAGATGAATTCCTTTTTGGTCAGGAAGCGGAGGTTGATTTAATAGCTGACGGGAAAAATGTGTTTATTCCGGGATTTATGGAGCATATCGAGCCCGCTGGTGTTCATTCTGGCGATAGTTATGCGATTTTTCCAGCTGTGTCGTTGTCAAAAGAAATAAAAGAAAAAATGACCGACTATGCGGAAAGAATGGTTCAACATTTGCAATATAAAGGCATTATGAACATTCAATTTTTAATTGATGGTCAGGACGTTTATGTGCTGGAAGTGAATCCGCGTGCGAGCCGGACTGTGCCGATCGTCAGCAAAGTTACCGGAGTGCCGTTAGTAGATCTTGCGACAACCATTTTAACCGGAAAAATGTTAACTGACTTACATCCTCAAATAGCAGCCCATGAATATGTGGCTATTAAATATCCGGTATTTTCAACGCACGCCCATTCAGATGTCGATATGAAACTAGGTCCGGAAATGAAATCGACGGGCGAAGGAATGTGTGTCGGCAAATCTGTGGAGGAAGCGATGCGGAAGGTATTCGATCATTTATTTCCAATTCATTCGGACGGTATTTTTGTGGATGGAGATAAGAAAGATGATGTACTCGATTATATAAAACCGGTAACGGATAATTTTGAAAGTTGGCTTGAGAAAAAAGAAGCGGTGCTTTATTATAATCCGGAAGAAAACGATCAGGCAAAGGCAAGACGACAAAAAGCGCTTGAACGAGGAATTATGGTATTGACGGAAGAAGCATCATTTCAGGCATTTTTAAGTGCACTAACAGTTAGCAAATACACGCCTATTTCTTTACATGAACTGTCAGATAAAGGAGTCGAAATGAGTTTATGAGCACACTTAAAGGTCGTAACGTTTTAAAGCTGCTTGATTTTACATCAGAAGAAATTCAATATTTGCTCGAGGAAGCATTGAAATTAAAGCAAAATCCGCTATCAAACGTCCTTCATGGGAAAACGCTGGCGATGATTTTCGAAAAATCATCCACTCGAACTCGTGTCTCCTTTGAAGTAGGAATGCTGCAATTAGGGGGACATGCGCTTGCTCTTTCTTCAAAAGAGCTTCAGCTCGGGCGCGGTGAGACAATCGCTGATACAGCGAGAGTATTGTCGCGATATGTGGATGCCATTCTTCTCCGCACAACTGACCACAATCGGGTCAAAGAGCTTGCCGAATATGCAACTGTCCCTGTCATCAATGGTTTGTGCGACTTGTACCATCCTTGCCAAGCGTTAGCTGATTTATTGACAATTTATGAGCTGAAAGGCAAATTTTCAGGCGTAAAAGTCGTTTATGTTGGCGACGGCAACAATGTAGCCCACTCCCTTATGGTTGGCTGCGCAAAAGTTGGCGCTCATTTTACGATCGCAGCCCCAGAAGGCTATGAACCAAATGAAAGCATTTTGAAACAGGCGAAAGAAATTGCTGGCGAAACGGGCGGGAAAGTCGAATTAATTCATAATCCAGACGAAGCGGTTCAGGATGCTGATATTATTTATACGGACGTTTGGGTCAGCATGGGACAGGAAGAAGAAACAGAAGCAAGAATGAAAGCATTTAAACCGTTTCAAGTAAATCAATCCTTGCTGGCAAAAGCAAAACGAGATGTAAGCTTCCTTCACTGCCTGCCGGCTGCGCGCGGTTTGGAAGTGACAGATGAAGTGATGGACGGAAGCCAATCAGCGGTATTTTTGCAGGCCGAAAACCGCCTTCATGCGCAAAAAGCAATTTTAAAAGAAATTATGGCTTAACAAGATCTTTCGTTGATAAAGCAGGATGATCTCCTGCTTTTTTCTTTTGAAACCGGGGCGAAAGGTTTTACTCTACTGCATATATATCCAGACAAAAAAGAACGATAATTGTAAATAATGATTCTCGCAGAAACAGTAAAAAGAGCTTTTGATCCAGCATTCGGTGCTTGAACGCTTAAACGATTTTTTCAAAAGGATGCCATATGCAGTGAGCTCGATTTTGGGTGTTGAGTAAAGTTTCGAAGTACATCACATAATGAAAATTATCAAAGGTGTTTCTGTCTATACATGAAAAATCTTCTGATAGCCAACAATAATGTCCAAGGAGGGATGATTCATGGGTCAAAATCGTCAATTCAGGCCTGGTCAAAAAGCACCTAACAACGGAATTTACATCGAAGTCGGCGAGACCGGATCGATGGTGGTCGATCCCAAAAAGGTTGAACTCAAAGCAGGAGATCGATTCCCCGAAACATCCAACCATAATCGGGTTTGGACCTATAAGCGCAAGCCGTAATATTTCGAACAACGCTAAGCCATTCGGAAAACGAATGGCTTTACTTGATTTATAAAGAAGTTATAATAAAATTAAAGGTCAAAAAAAGTCAAAATAGGGGCGTTTCGGTATGGATGTAAATCAATTCACGGAGAAGCTGCAAAAAGGTCTGGTAGAAGCTCAAAAAATCGCAAAAGAACATGAACATCAAGAAGTGGATGAATTTCATATTTTACTTGCTTTTCTGCGGCAGTCTGACGGGATTTTTCCAAGAATTTTAGAAAAACTTAAATGCCCTGTACAACAAATTGAGGCAGCGATCAACGAGTATTTACAAAAAAAGCCGAAAGTATCTGTTCACGGAAACGGTGAGGTAAATATTTATATTTCCCGTACTCTTTCAGAAGCTTTTGCAAAAGCGGACGAAATAAGGAAAGATTTTCAAGATGATTATTTATCAGTTGAACATATTATATTGGCATTTTCCGAATCGAGCTCAAAAGAAGTGAGAGAGCTTTTTCAGCAATATCACTTAACAAAAGCTGCCATATTGAAAGTGTTAAAGGAAATAAGGGGGAATGCTCGGGTGACATCACCTAATCCAGAAAGCACTTATGAAGTATTGGAGAAATACGGCCGTGATTTAGTTAAAGAGGTGAAAGAAGGAAAAATTGACCCTGTCATTGGCCGTGATCAAGAAATTCGGCGCGTGATCCGAATTTTATCAAGAAAAACGAAAAACAACCCGGTGTTAATCGGTGAACCAGGGGTTGGAAAAACAGCGATCGTGGAAGGATTAGCCCATCGGATTGTACGAAAAGATGTACCGGAGGGATTAAAAGATAAAACAATATTTGCTTTAGATATGAGCTCGCTCATTGCGGGAGCCAAGTTTCGCGGAGAATTTGAAGAAAGATTAAAAGCCGTTTTGCAAGAAATTAAAAGGAGCGATGGACGGATTATTTTATTTATTGATGAATTGCACACAATAGTCGGGGCTGGCAAAACAGAAGGAGCGATGGATGCCGGCAACATGTTAAAGCCGATGCTTGCGAGAGGTGAGCTGCACTGCATAGGAGCAACGACACTTGATGAACATCGCAAGTATATTGAAAAAGATCCGGCGCTTGAGCGGCGTTTTCAACAGGTGCTTGTGAGCGAACCGTCTGTGGAAGACACGATTTCCATTTTACGAGGACTAAAAGAGCGGTTTGAAATCCATCATGGAGTCAAAATTCATGATTCGGCGATTGTAGCTGCGAGTGAGCTCTCGCACCGCTATATTACAGAACGCTTCCTGCCTGATAAAGCGATTGATTTAATCGATGAAGCATGCGCGATGATCCGCACGGAAATAGATTCAATGCCGACAGAACTTGATGAAGTGACGAGAAGGATTATGCAGCTTGAAATTGAAGAGGCTGCATTGAAAAAAGAAACGGATGACATCAGCCGAATCAGATTGGAAGAGTTGCAAAAGGAACTTGCAAATTTAAAAGAGAAAGCAAATGAAATGAAGGCGAAATGGCAGCTTGAAGTCGAAGGTATTCAACAGCTTAGAAGCTTGAGGGAAGAGCTGGAAAAAGCACGCAGAGATTTAGCTGATGCTGAAAATGAATACGATTTAAACAAAGCGGCTGAGCTGCGCCATGGAAAAATTCCGGCGCTGGAAAAACAAATCAAACAGCTGGAAGAAGAAATGAAGCAGAAAGAGGAAAACAAGATGCTTCGCGAGGAAGTAACAGAAGAGGAAATTGCCGGTATTGTGTCAAGATGGACTGGCATTCCGGTAGCAAAGCTTGTACAAGGGGAAAGAGAAAAGCTTCTGAAGCTTGAACAAATATTAAAAGAAAGGGTCATCGGGCAAGACGAAGCGGTTGAATTAGTATCGGATGCAGTTTTGCGTGCTCGGGCAGGCATAAAAGATCCGAACAGGCCGATCGGCTCCTTCCTCTTTTTAGGTCCGACAGGGGTCGGGAAAACGGAGCTGGCGAAAGCATTGGCAGAAGCTCTTTTTGACAGCGAGGACGAAATAGTCCGCATTGATATGTCGGAGTATATGGAAAAACATTCTGTCTCAAGGCTGATCGGCGCACCTCCGGGTTATGTCGGATATGAAGAAGGAGGACAGCTGACGGAAAAAGTTCGGAGACATCCGTACTCGGTTATATTACTGGACGAAATCGAAAAGGCTCACCCAGAAGTGTTTAACATATTGCTGCAAATGCTTGATGACGGCAGGGTGACCGATTCGAAAGGAAGAACAGTTGATTTTAAAAATACAGTGATCATTATGACATCCAACATCGGTTCTCAGCATTTGCTCTCCGGTTTAAATGATGAGGGGGAAATAACAGACGAAGCGAAAAAGAAAGTTCTTGATGAGCTTTCCATGCATTTCCGGCCAGAATTTTTAAACCGGATTGATGACACGATCCTGTTCAAGCCTTTAACAATGAACGAAGTAAAAGGAATAGTAGAAAAGCTTTTAAAAGAGCTTCAAGCGCGCCTATCCCATAAACAACTTACACTAAAGATTACAGATGAAGCGAAGGAATTCATTGCAAAAAGAGGATTTGATCCTGTATTTGGCGCACGGCCGCTGAAACGGTTTATTCAAAAGCATGTAGAGACAAAACTTGCGAAAGCGGTTATTGCTGGAACCGTTCATGATCGTGACCAAGTTCTGTTAGGGGTAGAAAATGAAGAAATTGTTGTAAAAACGGATTTGCATGCTCATGAGAAGAGCGGAGCAGCAAAATTAGAATAGCTATAAATGGATATTAAAACCCTTCTCAATCGAGGAGGGTTCTTTTTTTGTGCGGACCATGTCGACATAGGAAACTATGTCCTGGCGGTGGGGAATCTGATTCGGAGACTAAAAACAGGGCGAGATTCCTATCAGGCTAGTTTCATGGGGAGTTTTTCACAACTAAGCAAAGCCCGATTCTGCCTAAAAGACTAGAAAACTATAATTGGAAAAACGTAGTGATTTATAAGTTTTTTCCGCCAATCTTAGTTGTGCTGACGTATACGTAACAGCTTCATGTAAATTTGCTAGGCTGAACTGAAATCTTAATTATACTGACATATATGTTAACTGGTAGGGACCTGTCCAAAGACAAACCCCCATTGAAAACAAAAAATCACAGGGGATGTCTTAAGCCCAAAAATGACTTACTTAGACTATCCCCTTTTTTTTTGAATTTGTCTATATTATGACGTAACAAGTGAGGCTTCGCCGATAGCAGCAGGCATCTAATCGCTGATTTTCGTTTTAAATAAAAAGAAATTGGCAATTCGCCAATTTCGACAAATTCTTAATGCTCTTCTGAAGGTTCAGCCGGAATTAACTCCCCAATTATAAAGAGAAGTACGGTAAAAACAACAGAGATTATAATTGCTGTTGAAAAATGGAATGCAGAGCCTGTCATGGAAGAAACAACATAGCTGGCCATGTTGACAAGCAAAAACGTCCAAAAAAATGTTGCGAAATATCTCATTATCTTCACCTCGTTTATTCCTGTCTTTACTTATATTATCATACAACATTTTTCATGAAAACGGTTGTTTCGCGATTTTTTTGCGAGCCTTTTTGACATTTCGTACATACATTATAAAAGGTCATCGATGGAAAGGTGGTGGGCAAATGGAAGGTGTTTCGGAAAGATTTTTTCAAATTGAAAACGAGTGGAATGTCATTCATCTTCCGGAAAAGCCGAACGGATTCGGCATCTTGATCATTGGCGATCGAACCCATTTTGTTGAAAATGGTTCAAGCTACTGGTTGGAGCATTACGGGCGGCGTCAGCTGATCAATACGTTAAAAAGCTGCGGATATACATTGTTTCATTCCAATCTTTACGGACGCCATTGGGGCAGCTCTCACGCCGTTTTGTTGGCAAAACAGCTTTATCATCTTGTCATGAAACAAGAAATTTTAAATAAAAAAATCCATATACTGTCTGAAGGTATAGGAGCACTCGTTGCGCTGCAGTTGATGGAAGAGATGCCAAATTCCATCCGTTCATCGGTGATGATCAATCCTTGTTTGGACATAAAAGCCCAAATAGCGGAAGAGAAAAAGAATAAATTTTTTTACAAACAAATGATAAAAGAACTATCAAAAGCTTACCAATTAGATGAAAAAGCTGTCACCCATTATCCCTTTGTCCGTATACAAGACTTTGTATCAAAAATACCTGTAGGCATCTGGCAGAAAATGAACGGGGGAAGCTATTCCTATAAAATTCATGGAAAAAAATATGAGGAATGGAGAAAGCAGCTGAAAGCTCCAATTCAATTCACATTTTATTTCCAGGAAAATATAAATCGGATCCATGATATGATAAGAAGTTTTTACAAAGAGCATGAAAGAATCTTATAGAAATGGAATTGAGGCCTGGGCGAAAATGCTCAATAAGTGAGCAGGCTGCCCCCTTTTTGTTTGAAAAGGGCATTGGACTAATCTCTTCTTTTTTCGCATACGATACAATAATAGTTTTTTCATAAAGGAGGTTTTCAAAATGTCAACTGCGCTTAAAGCAGTGTAAACATATTTTAATTGTTGGGGTTCATCAATTTGAAGGCTTTCATATATGTTCAAAACTGGTAGAGGAAGGATTACTAGTCGATGGAGTGGTAATCGTTCCTAAAAATCCGTTGCAAAAAAAAATATGCGAAGAAGAAATGATGTGGCTCGGGCGGAACGCACATTTTCATTTATTGGAAGAAGACAGCTGGATAGAGGATGCTTCCAAAAAGCAATATGATTTGATTTATTATTGTCAAACAGATCATCAACCGATAGACGATGAAGCTGAAAAACACCGATTGGAAAAAACGGTCGAAATCGCATCCCTCAAGCAGACTCCGATTATTTTTATATTTTCTCTTGAAGGAGAAAATCCGCTGGAATATAGGGATGAAGAAATTGACAGCTGGATGCAGCAAATAGGACAAAAATGGACTTTCCCTTATTTATTTGTTTATCTTCCAACCGTTTTCGGACCTTGGCAGCCGCTAGGCCATTGGATTTCGAACAGTTTGTTGGAATGTACAGGCATCAGCCGTTCCAAGACGAATGCGAATGAAAAAATTGTCATTCGCGACATTCTTCATATTGATGAAATAGTTCCGGTGTTAACAGAATTTGACGAAGATTTGTTTGCGAAAAAAACAATTTACTTGATTTCCGACGACAAAGAGCGCATCAAGAAGGTGATGAGCTTTTTTGACATTTTTCATTACATTTACAAGCCTATATCGAAAAGCGAACATCATTTAGTTGTTCCAAAGACGGTCGAAAACATTGAAAAGAGTTTGCAAGAATTAAAAGATTTTTTCCTGCAAAATACACGCAGACTTTATACCTAAATATAAAATTTCTTTACTTCATTGACGGCGTATAGCAAAATAAAAGAGGAATGAAGTGAAACGTGAAAATTTTAGTACTAAATATACATCGTGTTAAAGAGGAAGCTTCCTAGAGAAACGCCTCATAAGCTATATTTCGTGACAATCAAATTGACCGTAAATTCAAAAGATCGTTTTGAACTTAGCTGAGATCGATATGTAATCATTTCGATTATTGAGAAACCTCACCATTTCAATGATGATGCAGTTCACTGGTTTAAAGGAGTTGCTTGGTATGTATAAAAAAATGTTTGTGATCATTTTTATTTTATTATTTCTCGTTGGCTGCGGACAAGCATCAGAAAAAGGAAAACTGAAAAAGGTGGGTTTGCTCGTTCCTGAAACGATTAATGATCAAGTTTGGGGGACAAAAGGGTATAAAGGGCTGTTAAAAATTCAGTCTGAGCTGAATGTAGATGTTTTTTATAAAGAAGGAATGAATTCCGAAGCGGCGGTGAGGGAGGCGGTCGAAGAATTTCACGGAAAGGGAGTTAATTTAATTATCGGGCACGGTCACGAATATGAGGGTTTTTTTAGAGATTTGCTGGATCAATATCCAGATATTCATTTCGTTTTTTTTAATGGTGATGCAAAAGGCCCGAATGCCACAAGTTTAAATTTTGAGGCGCATGCCATGGGCTTTTTCGCAGGAATGGTGGCAGCACATATGACAAAAACAAACGAAATCGGAATTATTGCCGCTTTTGAGTGGCAGCCTGAAGTGGAGGGGTTTTATCAAGGGGCGCAATTTGAAAATCCAAACGTAACCATTCACATTGAATATGTCCAAGGGTTTGATCATGTTGACTTGGCGCTTGAGAAGCTCGATAAGCTTGTCGCAGAAAATGTAGATGTTGTTTATCCGGCAGGCGACAGATACAACGTGCCAGTGATCGAAAAAGTGAAGGAAAAAGGAATATATTCAATTGGCTTTGTTTCAGATCAAAGTGATTTGGGCGAACAAATGGTTTTAACAAGCACAGTACAGCATGTGGATGAGTTGTATTTATTAGTCGCAAAAAAATTTATAAAAGGCGAACTGGAAAGCGGGAATTTATATTTTGATTTTCAAGATGGTGTGATTGATTTAGGGAAGTTCAGCCCTCTAGTAGATAAAGAATTTAAAAATAAAGTTTTAAAATATGTGGAAGAATATAAGAAAACAGGGAAATTGCCTAACGAATAATGCTATGGTGAGATAAATAAAATAAAAATTTTGGGGGATGGTTGAATTCATCCCCTTAATTTTTAAATAGTTTTTTAATTTGATTGACGAACGGCTTTATTTCTTTAATAATTGGCTTCAGCTCAGATAATTTTGTCACAATATCATCGACTTGCTCAAAAATTTTTTGATAGTCTGATTGCTCGTTTTGCTCGTTTTTTTCGGAAGTTTTTTCAGAATGAACCGGAAGCTGCCGGCCGAACATAAATTGGGTAAAAAAATCGGGTTCTGGTGCTTCTGCTTTCTCTTTTTCATCTTCCTGCCGCTCGTTTACGTTTTCATCACTCATTCCCGTTTCACCTTCCGTTCTTTTTTCCTTTTCATCCTATTTTATGAAACAAAACTGAGTAAGGAATAGACGATTAGCTCAATCTATCAGTCAAAAACAAGAAAACCTGTAGTTAACTGTTATGAAGCATATTGCTATAAGTAGAAAAATAATATAAAATTAGTACCAAGTCATAACATTTGATAATAATTTTTTGTGAAGGAGATGTTCTTGATGAGAGCTGGGATCATCGGGATAGGCCGTTATATACCGGAAAAAGTTGTGACTAACTATGATTTAGAAAAAATCATGGATACGTCTGATGAATGGATTCGAACAAGAACCGGCATTGAAGAGCGGAGAATTGCTTCAGATGATATGAAAACATCGGATTTGGGCGCAAGAGCGGCATTAGAGGCCATTGAAGATGCAAAAATTTCCCCGGAAGAAATCGATATGATTATAGTTGCGACCGCAACACCTGATCAATCCTTTCCGTCAGTTGCCTGTGTTCTGCAGGAAAGACTTGGTGCAAAACGGGCTGCTGCTTTGGACATAAGCGCCGCATGTTCAGGTTTTATTTATGCGATGGCAACGGCAGAGCAGTTTATACAAACAGGAGCTTATAAAAAAATTCTTGTCGTTGGAGCCGAAAAGCTTTCGAAAATTACGGATTGGAATGACCGTTCAACAGGTGTTTTATTTGGGGATGGTGCCGGGGCGGTTGTTTTAGGAGAGGTAAGTGATGACAGAGGGATTCTCTCATTTGAGCTAGGAGCGGACGGAAGCGGCGGCAAGCATTTATATGAAAAAGGCCATATTGTGATGAACGGGCGTGAAGTATTTAAATTTGCTGTGCGGCAGATGGGAGAATCAAGCATTAATGTACTGGAAAAAGCGGGATTAACGAAAGAAGATGTTGACTTTCTCATTCCGCATCAAGCAAATATCCGCATTATGGAAGCCGCCAGACAACGGCTTGAATTGCCGGAGGAGAAAATGTCCAAGACGATTCACAAGTACGGGAATACTTCCGCAGCATCAATACCAATTTCTTTATACGAAGAAGTAAAAGCTGGTAAAATAAAAGATGGTGATCTTATTGTGATGGTCGGCTTCGGCGGAGGTTTAACATGGGGAGCCATTGCATTAAGATGGGGACAGTAAAATCAATCAATCAAAAATAAAAATGCTTTTTTTCCGTCATACAAACCGAAAAAGGCGAGGTGTAATGATATGGAAAAACGTAGAGTAGTTGTAACAGGCATCGGTGCTGTGACACCGATTGGATTGGATGCGAAAACAAGCTGGGAAAATGCTTTGAAAGGTGTATCAGGCATTGGAGAATTGACGAGAGTCGATAAAGACATATTTCCTGTCAAAGTTTCCGCCGAAATAAACGATTTTAAACCTGAAGATTTTATGGATAGGAAAGAAGCGAGGAAAATGGATCGCTTCACACAATTTGCATTAGCCGCCTCGTTGATGGCGCTTGAAGATTCAGGTTTAAAAATAAATAATGAAAACCGTGAACGGGTAGGCGTTTGGATTGGTTCAGGCATAGGCGGAATGGAGACGTATGAACAGCAATTCGAAACTTTTCTGGAAAAAGGTCCGAGACGTGTAAGTCCTTTCTTTGTTCCGATGATGATTCCTGATATGGCAGCCGGACAGGTGTCCATAGCGATCGGCGCGAAAGGTCCAAATTCATGTACAGTCACTGCCTGTGCAACAGGATCAAATTCAATCGGCGATGCCTTTAAAGTAATTCAACGTGGCGATGCCGATGTGATGATTACGGGCGGAACAGAAGCGCCGCTGACCAAGATGGCTTTTGCAGGTTTCAGTGCAGCAAAAGCGTTGTCGACAAATCCTGATCCGAAAACTGCTAGCCGTCCTTTTGACAAAAACCGCGATGGCTTTGTCATGGGAGAAGGTGCAGGAATACTTGTTCTTGAAGAGCTGGAACATGCTTTAAAACGAGGAGCAAACATTTATGCAGAAATCGTCGGCTATGGATCAACAGGCGATGCCTATCACATTACACAACCGGCTCCTGGCGGAGAAGGCGGAGCACGTGCAATGAAAATGGCAATTCAAGATGCAGGCTTAAAACCGGAAGATATCGATTATATTAATGCCCATGGAACAAGCACCGAATATAATGATAAATTTGAAACATCGGCGATTAAAGAAGTTTTTGGCAGCCATGCTTATCAATTAACCGTCAGCTCGACAAAATCGATGACAGGTCATCTCCTTGGAGCAGCAGGAGGAGTTGAAGCCATTTTCACCATTTTAGCAGTGAAAGAAAATATAATTCCTCCGACAATTAATTATGAAACACCTGATCCTGACTGTGACTTGGATTATGCTGTTAATCAGGCTAAACAAAAAACAGTTCGGGCGGCGCTCAGCAATTCCCTTGGTTTCGGAGGACATAACGCCACGCTCGTTTTCAAGAAATTTGAAGAAGCCTGATGTCAACATATAGGAAATTAAGGATTATATGAAACCGTTATTGCCTAAACAGGCAGTAGCGGTTTTTCTTTTTAAAAAATTCAAACATCTTTCTTTTCTAATGAATAGTGTAGAAAAGGAGGTGCGAAGATTTGGGAGTTATTGACACAAAAAACTGGTTGAAGGAAAGCCGGAATCCAATCGAGCTTTGTGAAAAGCTAGAGAAATATTTTCACCATTTACAAGCGGAGGAAATCCATCACTACCTGTCACAATACGGCATGCTTCGAACTGGCTATGAACATTGGCTTGTTAAGGCTGATGATTCGAATATTTGGACAAAAGCAAATAACATTTTTTTGAAGTTAAAGAAAAGATGGAACGGTCCAGATGTCCCTATTTTTATTTTTCCTGTTGAAGAGCGAAAAAGTTTTTTTGGGAGAGATTTTAAAGGTCGTTCGGGGTTGTCTTTTCAGGATAAAATGTTTTTATTTTTATCGCCGGATGTAAAAAATGATGAGCTCATTGCGCTATTGATTCACGAATATCATCATATTTGCAGGCTTAGGAAAAATCCGAAGCACGAAAAAGACTATACGCTTCTTGATGCGATTATTTTGGAAGGTTTGGCGGAGCATACGGTTTACAGAACGATAGGTGAGCAGCATGTAACAAATTGGGTGAAAAAATATTCGAAGAGACAACTATACAGCTGGTGGAAAAATTTAATTGTTCCGAATCAAGACATAAAATGGGACCATCCGTTATTCGATCAGCTTTTGTTCGGAAAAGGCTTTTATCCGACTATGCTTGGATACGCAATTGGATATGATATCGTACAAACGTTTTATAAACAAAAACCGTTTTCAACAAAAGAAAGCTTTTATTTGCCTGCCGAACAATTCGTGGAAAGCTATGAAACAAAGGAATAGATTCCTTTGTTTCTATATTTATTAATAATTTGGACAGACTGTGAATATGAATAAAAAATAGAACGAAACTTCCAATGATGGGGGAATGGATTTGGCACGATTAAAACGACCATGGCTGTATATATCGATTCTCTTGTTTTTATTGCTTCTACATGGCTGCTCAAGTCTGGATTATAATAGAAAGCCGCAACCAACGGTTAAGGAGATAAAGGAGGAAGAGCTCGATCCGCTGATTGTTCCGGAAACATTTATAATCGGTTCAACTGAATCGCCGCAGCTTTTTAATCCTTTGTATTCTCTAGATGAATCAAGCTCGCAGTTAGAAGGGATGCTTTTTGATGGACTGGTGACAGTTGATGAGCAGCTGCGGCCGAAACCGCATCTGGCTGAAAAGATTCAGCAATCTGAGAATGGACTTGAATATACGGTCACTATTCGGCGCGGGGTCAAATTTCATGACGGAAAAGAATTAACGGCGGATGATGTTGTTTTTACTTACAGCATTCCTTTAAGCCCTGATTATAATGGCGAAAGAAGTTCAGACTTTGAAATGATTGAAAGCATTGAAAATCTTGATAAGTATACAGTGAAATTCCGTTTAAGAGAAAAAGACGCCTCCTTTCTTCCAGTCACATTATCATACGGCATATTGCCGAAGCATTTGTTGAAAAATGTACAGGTTGCAAAATTAAAGGAGCATAAGTTTAATACATCACAGCCTGTGGGCACTGGGCCTTTTCGGTTCGTAAAATGGGAAAAGAATGGATTCGTAGAGCTGGCCGCAAATGAACATTATTTTTTAGGGAAGCCTCGAATCAAATCAATCAAGTATAAAATTGTTCATAACCAGGAAGCTCTTTACGAACAGCTGAAAAACGGCGAGGTTCATTACGCCCCTGAAATAGAACTAACCAATGTAAAAAAAATAAAAAGGTTAAGAGGATTGGACGTTCAATCGAACATTTCCCATTCTTATGTGTTTATCGGCTGGAATGAAAAAAACGAACTTTTTCAAGATAAAAAAGTAAGGCAAGCCTTGACGATGGCGATCAACCGCAAAGCTATCGTTCGCAAGATTTTGCACAGACAAGGAAAGGAAGCACATATTCCAGAAACGCCTATTGCTTCTATTTTTACCGACGAAATTCAAACATTAAAGTATAACCGGAGAGAAGCAAAAAAGCTGCTGAAAGAAGCGGGATGGGAAGATACGGACAGGGACGGCATACTGGATCGAGAAGGAAAAGATTTCTCGTTTACGTTAAAAACGAACAAAGGAAATATTGTTCGCGAAAAAGTTGCGTTGCTCGTGCAAAAACAATTGAAAGAGATCGGAATTGACGTGAAAACGGAGTTTTGGGAATGGGAAGATTTAATTAAGCAAATTTCACCGCCGAATTGGGATTACGATGCGTTGATTTTAGAATGGTCGTTATCTAAATTTCCGAATCATTTTGATATTTTCCATTCCAGTCAGAGAGAATATGGATTGAACTTTGTTTGGTGGGAAAACGAACAGGCCGACCTGCTGTTGTCTAAATCTAGAAAAATAATGGACGAAAGCGAACGAAAACAAATTTACAAGGAGATCTTTCAAATTATCGAGGATGAACAGCCATATACAGTTTTATACTATCCGAAGGAATTTCGGGCGTTGCCTGAACGGTTAAACGGCTATATTTTTCATCCGAAAAATTACTTTTATAAAGTGCATGAATGGTCCTTTTCTGAAAGCTGACAGGCCTGAAATCCGCATTGATCAAAAGTGGAATACGTAATGATGAAAAGTTTTTTGGGCAATGAAAAATTTGGAATAAAAACCTTCTCCACTGACCATAATGATGACAAACAGTCTTGTAGTAAGGGGGCTAATTATGCTGAATTTGTACGATGTTTGGGTAAACTGGTTTGAAGGAGAAGAAAATGGTTATAATGTTTGTCATTTTCATGAATGGAGAAAGGATGATAAGGTTGAACTGTTAGACCAAGTACCGCTGATTAAAGTGAGTAAAGAACTTTATGATTATATTGAAAATGACTTAAAAGAACTGCCTGAAAAACTTTTAAAGGATGTTTACCAGAAGGCATACGCCCGGAAAAACCATGAGAGAATTCAGCTAGATTATTGCTTTGTTGTTTCGGATGGCAACGGCATTTTAGCAGTAGATACGATCGGATATACGACGCCAATTCGCAAAAGCCGACTTATCCCAAGACAAGAGCAGCTTGTATATGACATGGTGAAGGATTTAGAGCCGGAATCATACGAGTTCTCACAAACAAATGACAAAGACAAAAAAGATTATCATCTTTTATCCCTTGCACCTGAATATATGCACGGATTAACCCGCAAAGAAAGACAGCTGAAACAGCTTTTGTTTATGGCTCTTGATCAATTGCAATCGACAAAAAATACGGCGGAAATGAAATATTGGTATACGGAATGGAATCCGTACATGTATGGTCAAATTCAATCACTCGGTTTTGAGGAAATTTGGACTATGCTTTATGAGGAAGCGATTGTCGGATGGTCTCAAAAGCATGAACAATTATGCGAACGATTAATAAAAGGGCAGCCTTTCTTTGAAAAGCTTTGGGAAATGGAGCAAGAACCGAAAGTAAATTAAGGAAGAGGGCACTATATCAGCCGCCCTCTTTTTATCGAACATATTTTTTTAAGCTAGTATATTTGTTTTGTTTAATCAGCTCCATCATCAATCGTCATTCGTTCGCTAGCGCTTTTATTTTCGTTTTTTTCTTCCCAATCCCATTGCATTCTCCATTTTTTTCAACATTTTGGATGCTACTTTGTTTGCTTCCTCCCGGCCTCTGTCTAAAATGTCATCAAGTTCATCAGAATCAATGAGCTCATAATATTTTTCCTGAATCGGCTTTAAAGTGTTAATGACGACTTCTGCCAAATCCGCTTTAAATTCACCGTAGCCTTTTCCTTCGTATTTTGTTTCCAGCTCGGCAATTGACACGCCAGCTAAAATTGAATAAATAGATAAAAGGTTGGAGATGCCAGGTTTGTTCTCTTTATCATAACGAACCACTCCGTCTGAATCAGTCACAGCGCTTTTAATTTTCTTTTCAATTTTTTTTGGATCATCGAGAAGGGAAATAAACGATTTTTCATTCGCATCGGATTTGCTCATTTTTTTCGTCGGATCTTGAAGCGACATAATCCGAGCACCGACTTTTGGAATGCGGACTTCTGGAATTTTAAAAATGTCTGCATATTTTTTGTTGAATCTTTCGGCTAAATCCCTTGTCAATTCCAAATGTTGTTTTTGATCCTCGCCGACTGGAACAAGGTCCGTGTTGTACAAAAGAATATCGGCGGCCATTAAAGGCGGATAAGTTAACAGTCCTGCTGAAACAGCTTCTTTCCCTTTAGATTTATCTTTAAATTGTGTCATTCTTTCAAGCTCGCCAATATAAGAAACGCATTGAAGCATCCATCCTGCTTGCGCGTGAGCGGGCACCTCCGATTGAATGAAAAGGGTGGATTTTTCCGGATCGATGCCGACTGCTAAATATAATGCAGCAAGGCTCTTAATGTTTTTTCTTAATTGAAGTCTGTCTTGCGGAACAGTTATGGCATGCTGATCGACAATGCAAAAATAGCATTTATATTCATGCTGGAGCTCTACAAATTGTCTCATTGCTCCGATATAGTTTCCGAGTGTTAACGTGCCGCTAGGCTGAATTCCTGAAAAGATCGTTTTCATGTGCAAACTCCTCCTGATTTTTATATATAAAAAAGCCCATCCGTCCGTATAGGGACGAATGGACCGCGGTGCCACCCTAATTATTTCACAAACTTTCATGTGAAATCACTTTTCGTCTTTTAACGCAAGACAAAAACGCCACAGCTTACTGATTTCAGCTGAGAGCTCAAAAGTCCATTTCCATACCGGACAGTGTTTGTTTCCACCAGCCACAAACTCTCTGAAAACTGTTTTCGGCATGTACTTCTCTTTCTCATTGCCTATGTATTCATTTACGAATGATTATAAAAAAATTGTGTATTCTTTGCAACTTCTCAGCGTCTTTCTGAAAAAATTTCTTTTTCACGTTTAATCGAACCAAAAAAAGGGAAAAGAAGAGTAGAGAAAGAAAAGAGGTGTTAATTGAGAAAATGGCCTTGAAAATGATCATCATTCACCGGTTGTAACATTTTTGTTATAATTTGAGAAATAAAAACATATAGGCGAAGTTGCTTTTTTATAGTATAATAATCAATATAAATTACTTTTTTAAATTTATTTTAATGTGAGATTGGCATAGTTTTTATATATACACTTATATTTTTCTAGAAAAGGAGAGTGATTGGCATGGTAATATTGTATACATCTCCAAGCTGCACATCTTGTAGAAAAGCAAAATCTTGGTTGGAAAAGCATCAGATTGAATATAGAGAGCGGAACATTTTTTCCGAGCCTTTAACGATCGAAGAAATTAAAGAAATTCTTCGTATGACAGAAGACGGAACAGATGAAATTATTTCCACTCGTTCAAAGGTTTTTCAAAAATTGAAGGTTGATGTTGAATCGCTTCCTTTACAGGAGCTGTATGATATTATCCGGAAAAACCCTGGAATTTTGCGCCGCCCGATTTTGATTGATGAAAAACGTCTTCAAGTCGGTTATAACGAGGATGAAATACGACGCTTTCTGCCAAGAAAAATTCGCACCTACCAGCTGAGAGAAGCTCAGAGAATGGCAAATTAAAAGGGAATGATGCCTTCCGTACGCAAAGCAAAATAGATTGCGGAAGGCTGTTATTTTTTTGTTATATTGTACAGAAGGGCAAAGAAAAGGATGAGACAAACTGTGAAATAAGGGAGAGTTTGTGCAACAGCTTCAGTTTTCAACAGAGGGGTCATTTTTTCATCCGTTGCCATCATTTTACCTGCTGTATAAGCTAATATTCCTCCGCCCCCGTAAATGAGCAAAGGAAATCGGGACATGGCAGACATGATAAATCTGCTTCCCCAAATAATGATCGGAATGGATATAAGAAGACCTGTTATGACAAGAAAGATATTTCCTCCAGCTGCTCCAGCAACCGCAATGACATTGTCAAATCCCATAAAAATGTCAGCCAAAACAATCGTTTGGATGGCTTTCCACAATGAGCGGTGGCTTTTCACGGAAGTATGCTCACCTTCATTTCCTGTCAATAATAAAAAGGCAATATACATTAAAAATAATCCGCCAAAAAACTGTAAAAAAGGAATGTTCAATAAATGGACAGCCAGTAATGTCAACAAAATTCGGCTGAGTATCGCGAGCATTGTTCCAAATAAAATTCCTTTCCTCCGCTGATTTTCCGGCAAATTGCGGCATGCCAGCGCAATGACAATGGCATTATCTCCTCCTAATATGAGGTCAATGCCAATGATAAGGAATAAAGATGTGAAAAATTGTTCATCCATCAGTCAACCTCTTTTCAAATTATGGCTCGTACAATATATATGAAAAACGAAATATTTTATGCTTAATAGGTAAATAACGGTTTTTTTCAAAATCAAGGCTTTTTTTATTTCTTTATGAAGTGATTTATCATACAATAGAATTAGAATTGAACAACTTGGTGCTCGCGATGAAAATTTGGGAATTTTTTAAATTAGGAAAGAAAAGTGCAAAGAATTCGGGGGTTTATTGTCCCTTCCAAAAATTTAAAAAGAAGGGAAGGTTGTTCAAATGGAAATCGAACGCATTAATGAAAACACAGTAAAATTTTATATTTCATATGTTGACATAGAAGAACGAGGATTTGACCGAGAAGAAATCTGGTATAACAGAGAAAGAAGCGAAGAGCTGTTTTGGGAAATGATGGATGAAATTAATGATGAAGAAGACTTTCCGCTTGAAGGTCCGTTATGGATTCAAGTTCATGCCAATGACAAAGGGCTTGAAGTCATTGTCACAAAAGCACAGCTGTCAAAAGACGGACAAAAGCTGGAGCTTCCGGTAGTCGATGAAAAATTAAGAGAAATCCCGGTTGATGAGAATATAGAATCTTTGTTGGACAAACATTTTAATATGTCTGAACGATCTTCCTCAGATGAGAAAGATGAAACGGCGCAATTGCAATTTGTCATAAAGTTTCAGGACTTTGAAGACGTTATTTCGTTAGCATCCCATCGTTTGGACGGATTTTTGAATAGCTTATATGTATTTGAACAAAAATATTATTTATTCGTTGAATTTTCGGATAAAGACGATGAACAAATTGAAAATTTGCTCAGCATTATGCTTGAATACGGTCAGGAATCAAGGATGACAATTCACCGTCTTGAAGAATACGGAAAGCTGATTATGAAGGACAATGCCTTGGAACAAATCGAAACGCACTTTTCTTAAATTGCCGATTTCATGTTCGAAATCGGTCTTTTTTACTTAAGGAACGCTTTCAATATCGCAGCTCCAACAAATATGTCCAAATCGAGAGATAAGAAATATCGATTGCCTGGAGGAAGCTTATGAGAAAATTTCTGCAAGTAATCGTTTTTGCCATTGGTCTAGCTATCATCTTGTATTTAACTAAGAACATCTGGGAGGAATGGTTTTTAGGAGTCGTTTCCATTCTGTTCACGTTATCCATCATTTTTATCGGTTTTGTTATTTTCTTGGAAAACCGCCACCCAACTCAAACGCTTACTTGGCTTGTTGTTTTAGGAGGATTTCCATTAATAGGCTTCTTTTTTTATATATTTTTTGGAAGAAATGTCCGGAAGCATCGTCTATTTAAGAAAAAAGCTTTAATAGATGAGCAAGCTTATGCCAAATTTGAAACCAGCTTTCATACTTATGAAGATAAAATTAAATTCATGAGAAATCACCAGCGCCTTTTATTTAAGCTCGCCCATAAGCTTGGCCGCAGTCCGATTTCTTTTCGGACAAATACAAAGGTGCTGACGAACGGCATTGAAACATTTGACCATATTTTTCGAGAGCTTCAAAAGGCGGAAGATCATATTCATCTTGAATACTATATTGTTCGGCATGATGTAATTGGGCAAAAATTAAAAAAGCTGTTGATCGAAAAAGCGAAAAACGGTGTAGAGGTTCGATTTTTATACGATGCAGTCGGCAGCTGGAAGCTGTCCAAAAAATACAGGAAGGAGCTTCTTGATGCCGGGGTGGAAATGGTTCCATTTTTACCTGTAAAGCTTCCGTTTTTGTCTAACAATATTAACTTTCGCAATCATCGTAAAATTATTGTGATTGACGGAAAAGTCGGCTTTGTCGGAGGTTTAAATATAGGAGATGAATATTTGGGAAGAAATCCGTATTTCGGCTTTTGGCGGGATACGCATATGATGCTCGAAGGGGAAGGAGTACGGACGCTCAATCTTATTTTTTTACAGGATTGGTATTATATGACTGGGCAGAAGCTGCTTACCGATCGATATTTGCTGCCTCATTTTCAAATGGACGATAAAGAAGGAGGCGTTCAGCTAATCGCCGGCGGTCCTGATAATAAGTGGGAGGTCATTAAAAGCTTGTTCTTTTCGATGATCGTTTCCGCAAAAAATTCGATATGGATCGCCTCACCGTATTTTATTCCTGACGAGGATATAAAATCCGCTTTAAAGATTGCTGCGCTGAGCGGCATTGACGTTCGTCTCCTCGTTCCGAAAAGGCCTGACAAACGGATTGTATTTTATGCGTCGCGATCTTATTTTCCGGAGCTTTTAGAAGCAGGGGTTAAAGTGTACGAATATGAAAAAGGGTTTATGCACAGCAAAATCATTATTGTTGATGGTGAACTGGCATCGATCGGTACGGCGAATATGGATATGAGAAGTTTTCATTTGAATTTTGAAGTAAATGCTTTTTTATACCGAACGGACAGCATTGAAACGCTTGTAGAGGATTATATTCGAGACATTGAAAATTCAAGTGTCATCGACCTTGAACAATTCAAAAAACGCCCGCTATATATAAAGCTGTTTGAATCAACGTCGCGGCTTTTGTCTCCTTTATTATAAAACACCGTTTTTGATATAGCGGTGTTTTTTTAGGATAAAGCTCTATTTGAGCGGATTTCACAACACCACGGGTGAATTGCCGGCCGTCACGATGTAAAATGGCGAACCTTTATTGAAACGAATGAAGCAACATCTAACTTCCGCCTCTTTAGCGGCAAGCATGCGTTTTTGAAAAAAGTATATTTTTCCATGAATAGTTTCTGGCATCTTTTAAAACTTTTGAAAAACGCTGCTTTTGAAAGGATTTTTTTCCCTTTTGTCGAATGTTTCTATTTGTGAAAGGAAGTGATGATTTATATGCTTGTTGCCATTTTGCGAAACGGCGAAAAAGTAAATGTCGCCGCCCCCTACTGGTCGATAGAAAGGCTTCTAAAACTGAAAGAAGAGCAATCCTTTTTTTGTCCGGCTTGCAAGGAGCCGGTAAAATTAAAAATAGGCAAAATCAAAATTCCTCATTTTGCCCACTTAACGGCCACTTGTCAGGCTGATTCGGAAGCGGAAAGCACGTACCATTTGAACGGAAAAAAGCAATTGTATGTTTGGTTGAAAAGGCAGCTGTTAGCTGCGGAAGTGGAAAAATTTATACCTTCTATTGCACAACGAGCGGATCTGTTTGTATCTTTTCAGCATAAGCGGTATGCGATTGAATACCAATGCTCTAAAATTCCCCCTGATCAGGTGATAAAACGGACAAATGGCTACAAAAAAGAACGAATTAAATCGATCTGGATATTAGGCTGGAAACAAATGAAGCAAGTCGGTGAACATCAATATCGACTGACTCCTTTTCATTGTCAGTTTCTTCATTCCCCGCAAAACGATCATCCTTTTATCATCAATTATTGCTCAGATAAGAAAACCTTCATCTTTTTTTCCCATCTGATTCCGTTTTCTAAACAGAATATTTTTGCCGCATCTGCTATGATCTCCCCAGAGTCGTTTTTCTTTCGAGATTGTTTACAAGGAAAGAGTCTGGCGGCAAACGGTTTATGGAAGCATTGGCTGAAGAAAATAAGTCAATATCGCTTAAAGCCGCTGTTTCAAAAGACGAACGAAGAGCGAAAGCTGCAAAAAAAGGTTTACGAAACAGTTGGCTTATCTTTATCGCAGCTGCCAGTTGAAGCTTTTATCCCTTTAAAAAGCGGTTATATGGTTGATGAGGCGGTCTATATTTGGCAATGCTCAGTTTTATTATTTATTGAAACATTGCGCGCAGATGAAGTATTTCACGCAGAAAAGCTAGTTTGGCACCTTAAGAAAATAGGGATGAAAGAGAGAAGCTGTAGCGTAAAAACGGATTTAAAAAAGCCGATTATTGAATATTTAACGACTCTTTCCCATTTAAAATTTTTGCAGCCAATCGGTCCATATTCGTTTCGAAAAACATCATCTCCTTTTCATTTGGAGTCGATGGAAAAGCGTGAACAACGTCTTGGACAGTATTTGGACAAGGAAGGTATGTTTTTTTCTGCTGTAGAATAATATAAGCATAGTGATTTATTGCGTTTTGAAAAAAATTTCAATATGATGGAAACAGACTGATTTTTTTTTAAAGGGGGAAATCGAGAATGGGCAATGAAACAGCTGTCAAAAGGCTGCCAAAACGGGAAGAAATCCCTGTTGAGTATACTTGGCGGCTAGAAGATATTTTTGCTTCTGATGATGAATGGGAAAAAGAATTTGAAGAAGTAAAACAGCTAATTCCAAAAATCGGTGAATATAGAGGAAAATTAGGTCAATCCTCCGATCTGTTATATGAGGCGCTCTCTTATCAAGATTCCGTGATGGAGAGGCTTGGAAAGCTTTATACATATGCCCATATGCGCTACGATCAAGATACAACTAATTCTTTTTATCAAGGATTGAATGACCGGGCAGCAAATCTTTATACACAAGCTTCCAGCCTCTCATCCTATATCGTTCCGGAAATACTATCCATTGAAGAAGAAAAGCTTCAGCAATTTTTGAAAGAAAATGATCAATTGAAGCTTTATGCACATGCCTTGGACGAAATCAACCGGCAAAGACCGCACGTGCTCGATGCGGAGCAAGAGGCTATTTTAGCTCAAGCTGCGGAAGCCCTGAGCACTGCCTCCAATACGTTTGGAAAATTAAATAATGCGGACTTGGAATTTCCAGCAATTAAGGATGAAAATGGTGAAGAAGTGGAAATTACTCACGGCCGTTATATCCAGTTTTTGGAGAGTGAAAATAGACGGGTCCGTCGCGATGCGTTCCAGGCATTATACGCAACATATGGAAAATTTAAAAATACGTTTGCCAGCACTTTAAGCGGAGCTGTTAAGAAAAATAATTTTTATGCGAAGGTGCGGAAATATGAGAATGCCCGCCAGGCTGCACTAAGCGCCAACAACATTCCCGAGGAAGTCTACGACAATTTAGTAAAAACGATCAATGAACATTTGCCGCTGCTCCATCGTTATGTCGATTTGCGGAAAAAAGCGCTGAAGCTTGATGAACTTCATATGTATGATCTTTATACGCCGCTTGTACAAAACGTCGATATGAAAATCACGTATGAAGAAGCGAAAGACATCGTATTGAAGGGGCTTGCTCCATTAGGTGAAGAATATGTCGGCATTTTACAAGAAGGCTTTGAAAACAGATGGATTGACGTTAAGGAGAATAAAGGGAAACGAAGTGGAGCTTACTCCTCTGGCGCCTATGGAACAAATCCATATATTTTGCTGAATTGGCAAGATAATGTGAACAATTTATTCACACTTGTTCACGAGCTTGGCCATTCGGTGCACAGCTACTATACAAGAAAAACACAGCCGTATCCGTACGGAGATTATTCTATTTTTGTCGCGGAAGTGGCTTCTACATGCAATGAAAACTTGTTAAATGAATATTTGCTCAACACGATCGATGATGAAAAGAAACGTTTATACTTGCTGAATCATTTCCTTGAAGGGTTTAGAGGAACGGTATTCCGGCAAACGATGTTTGCTGAGTTTGAACATTATATCCATTTGAAGGCGCAAAACGGAGAGCCGCTCACACCGGAATTTTTGACGCAAACGTATTATGAGTTAAACAAAAAATATTTTGGTGACAACATTGTGGTCGATGAAGAAATTGGCTTAGAATGGGCAAGAATTCCGCATTTTTATTACAATTTTTACGTTTATCAATACGCAACAGGCTTTAGTGCTGCAAGCGCCTTGAGCAAGCAGATTTTATCGGAAGGAGAAACTGCCGTTGAAAGGGTACATTAATTTCTTGAAAGCGGGAAGCTCTGATTATCCGATTAATGTGCTGAAAAAAGCAGGGGTCGATATGACATCAACCAAGCCGATTGAAGATGCTTGCAAAGTATTTGAAGAAAAGCTGACGGAGATGGAGGAGCTGCTGTTAAAGTAAAGTGAAAGAAAACAGGAGCATCATCTGAATCCAAAAAATTAGTGGCATGAGTTCGATCTGGAACTGGACTCATGCCTTTTTTGTTTCCGGTCATATAAAAACTTCACCTCCAATTGTCAGTTGTATCTACTAATTGAGATGCAGTTCATCATCCCGTCCTCTTTTTTATCTTAAAATCCGCGGAACGTTTTTCGATGGTTAAACAGAAGAAACGATATGAAAAGAGAAATAAAAAGCAGGGGGGCAGAAACGAAAATCGGTGCGAGATTCATCAATCCTAACAGATTATAAAAAAAAGCGAAGATGACGAGCAGCAGGCTGATTATGAGCCAAAATGTTTTCACGATTTTTCCCTCCTACACATGTTCTAAAACGAGGAAAAAGATTTTGTATATTGTATGCAGCTTGCCCGTTCTTCATGTTTTGTGACAAATTTGTGAATTGTTGTTTTCCCCTCTTGCAAACTGAAAAAGGAATTTGTTATATTAAAATCGTGAAATTGATCACAAACAAATATTTACCCCTTTGTTTGACCGTGAAAAATTTCTCCCATCCCCTTTGTTGTCATAAGACAAAAAGAAACCACAAACGTTTGTTTGTGGTTTCTTTTTTTAATTGTTTAATAAAGATAAAGCGCTTACATTTTTGATTAAAAACGTTCCCCATCAGCATAGAAGCCGATGGGGAACGTTTCGTTGAATTAAACCCCGCATCTCACTGCCCGATATAGCGCCAAAAAGTTCCATATTTTACAGGTACCCGCTCAACTAGTTGCTTTAAAAGCAGTCTTTTCATTTCACGTTCCGTTTCTTCATCAGTCATGTTATACACAACAGAAATCTCTTTTGTTGCGACAAATTTATAATGCTTTAAAAAAATCTCTATTGGCGGCACTTGAGACGGCTTCGGTTTATCTCCGACAAGCTCGCAAAGAATATCAACATATGTTTCATAAGGATATAATCCGGTAATTTTTAATCCTTCCTTCTCTTCACGGCAATGAAAAAAGACAAGGGAAGGAATTTCATGTACGTCCATTTCTTCTGTAATTTTATAATCGCATTGAAGTGCTTTTCTTGCACTTTCGGAATATAAGTCCCTCTCAAATTCATTGACATCAAGGCCGACATTTTTAGCAATTTGTATGAGAACGTTTTGATCAGAGACATTTTGCTTTTCTAAAAAAACAACTTCCTGTAAGTGCCGCAAGAAACGGATGCCCGCTTTTCTCCCTTGAAGCTCAGCTGCTTTTAAAGCAAGGGAAGCTCTGTAGGGTGATGATATAGGGTTTTCAAGCCAAAGGTTGCCGTCACATGACATGCCGGTTCTGCTCGCTATCTTCTCCCATGATTGGGCAATTGTTTTCGGTTTCCGCCGTTTTGTTAAGTTTAAATTAGCAAGCTTTCCGCAAACAATATGGCGCAATGAGAAAAGCCTGCCGTATTCGATTTGCAGTTTTTTGATAAACGGTTCAAGCGCCCAGCATTCAGGGCATAGCGGATCAATAAACATATAAATCTCGATCGGCTTTTTAGGATGGCTGTGACAATGAGAAAAGAAGTGAGCAGCATTCACTTCGTCTTTTTTGTCAGGTTTCAACTGAATACTCCTCCTGATCTTCGTCTTTCGAATTAATCATGTGATGGGCGGTCACCACAAGCCGATCGTAGAAAAACTCTCGTATTTCCCCGTCAAGTCCGACCTCGTCCATTGCTTTTCGCATACATGAGAGCCATGCTTCTGCTCTCCTCGGCGTAATCGGGAATGGAAGATGGCGGGCTCTGAGCATCGGATGTCCGTGTTCTTTTGTGTAAAGTGGCGGACCACCTAAAAACTGTGTCATAAATTGTTTCTGCTTTCTGGCAGTTTCCGTTAAATCCTCCGGGAAAATAGGTTTTAAAAGAGGATGTTTTTTAACATTTTTGTAAAAAGCATCGATTAGAGCGTGAAGTTTCTTTTCTCCAATCGCGTCATATGGAGTTAAGGGTGGTTTTGTCATGGTGATAGCTCCTTTGGAATCATTCGTTAATAATGATGTTACATTTATTTTATCAACATAACTTATTTATCTCAAACGAATCGCTTTGAAGGAGTTGGCTGAGGCAATGCAAACAAAAGGATAAATAGCGAAAGCGGGAGCTATTTCCGTAAATATGTTGTGCTTGCTGTGAAATGAACATAGAAGGACTTGCGGCTTGAAGCGCAGCGATCGAAGATTAGCCGAAATCGATTGGATAACAAATGTTTCCAACTACTTTTAATGAAAAAGAAAAAGGTGCTGTTTGTTTGCACCTTTTTACGCAAAATATCTTTGAGTAATTTTATTTACATAGTTTTGCGTTTCTTTAAATGGCGGGATGCCTCCATATTTGTCGACATTTCCAGGACCGGCGTTGTATGCAGCCAGCGCCAATTTTACATTACCGTTATATCGGTTTAAAAGCTGTTTTAAATATTTTGTGCCGCCCTCGATATTTTGCACAGGATCAAACGGATTTTTTACACCGAGCGCTTTTGCTGTAGAAGGCATGAGCTGCATATAGCCGGCAGCTCCTTTAGGACTGACGGCATTTGCCTTGAAGCTTGACTCCTGTTGAATCACAGCTTTGATTAATTTGGCATCGACGCCGTATTTTTGAGCCATCTGCTGAATGATTTCATTAAGATTAGCGGAGACCTGTTTCTGTTCATTTGTTTTTTTGGCAGATTTGGAGGAAGACGGTGAAATATTCTCTTTGGCCGTTTCAGATTGTACATCTTGTTCGATGAAGGCATTTAAAACATCCTGAAAGTTCAGCGAAATTGCTACATCATTTGTTTGCGGCCCATCGGATTGGCCTGACAAAAGACGAAGGACTTCAAGCTCAAACAGAACATTGAAATTATAGTTTGTATTCATCACAAATTCTCCTTTGAAAATTTTGCGGAATAAAATCGCTTTATTTTATTTTCTGTTTGACGGATCGGGATGTTGTGTTTGTTTAAAATCTCCAAAAATTGCTGTTTTCCTTCCTTTTCATCCTCTGCCTCAAATTCGATTTCAAAATCCTCTCTATTTTCATATCGGCTATGATCGAGAACAATTTCACCATTTTTATATTTTTTTGTTGCCCGGCTTGTAATGAGCGAACCGAAACAAAGAAGGCTTTCGGGCTTGATTTCAAGCTGTTTGATTTTTTCGACCACTGATCCCTCCTTCGGAAAGACTGACTCATGAATGGCTGAAACTGCTTCTTGATCGGTTAAAAACTGGTGTGTTTCCAGCAATCCGACATGATAAGGCTCCTTTAATGTCAAAACATATTGATCCTTCTTTTTGCGAATTCTTAAAGCGGCGCCATGATTTTTCAACGCAAAACATTTTGTGTCAAAATAATAGTTTTCCTGCTCGGCAAAATCTTTTTCGGTCAATTGAAAAAAATCAGCTAAGCGGTGGAATTCTTCTTTTGTAAGCAGGTTTTTAAATTCTATCTCAAGCTCTTGAACCATCGGGCATTCCTCTCTATGATTAATATCAAAATAAGGTAATGTAGTTATGAATATGATACAATAAAATATACACGAGATGAACTTGAAATGTTTGATTGGAAGGGTGAACAGCATGAAAAAAAGAATTAAAGTGCTGGCGGTTAGCAAAACGGAAGACAAATTGCTGCTCGAAACGGAGCATGTCCATGATGCAGGGAATCTCGCAGCAAAAGGACAGATGCTGGTAGATTCAGACCAATTTTCTTTTATATACATATTGGATAATGGCGAAGACTTTCTTTACATAGATTTATCATCGGATATTTGGCTTCATTTAAAAGAAGCAAAAAATGAAGAGCTTCCTGTTTATGCTAAAGTGGGAGAAAAAGAAATTTTGCTTACCCAGTTTCACGAGGAGCTCGAATTTTTGCTTGAAAATATAAAGGGAAACGCAAATTACGGCGAGGAGATGGAAAAAATGGTCGAAAGCGTGTTTTATTAGGAGGGGGGCTTTATGAACTACAAGGAATGGGAGCAATTTTTAGCGCCTTATAAGCAGGCAGTGGAAGAATTAAAGGTCAAATTAAAAGGGATTCGTTCCCAATTTGAATTAAGAGGAGAGCATTCTCCAATTGAGTTCGTGACAGGCAGGGTAAAACCTGTGCCTAGCATTTTAGATAAAGCGAAGCGAAAACAAATTCCACTGGATAAAATAGAAGAAGAAATGCAGGACATTGCCGGTCTCCGAATGATGTGCCAATTTGTCGGCGACATTCAATTGGTTGTTCAAATGCTAAGAGATCGGCATGATTTGGAAATCGTGGAGGAAAGAGACTACATAACCCGAAATAAAGAAAGCGGCTACCGCTCTTACCATTGTTGTGGCCCGCTACCCAGTTCAATCGTTCGAAGGATTGAAAAAGGTTTTGGTTGAAATTCAAATTCGTACGCTTGCCATGAATTTTTGGGCGACGATTGAGCATTCTTTAAATTACAAATATAGCGGGAACATACCGGAACAGATTAAAATCCGCTTGCAGCGCGCAGCTGAAGCAGCTTACCGGCTGGACGAGGAAATGTCGCAAATACGGGGAGAAATTCAAGAAGCGCACGCGATATTTTCACGCAAAACAGAAACAACATAAAAAAAGGAGAATGATACTTAAATGAGGTTTTCGATCACATCAAAAGGTGATGAAACATCTAATGCTTTGGCGCAAAAAATCAGAACCTATTTGCTCGATTTCGAGTTTCAATATGATGAAGATCAGCCGGATATCGTGATTTCCGTCGGGGGAGACGGAACATTGCTTTATGCATTTCATCGATATAATAAACGATTGGATAAAACAGCGTTTATAGGAGTTCATACGGGGCATTTAGGATTTTATGCCGACTGGCTCCCGAATGAAATTGAAAAAATGGTGATTGCAATTGCTAAAACACCGTTTCAGATCGTTGAATATCCATTGCTTGAAGTGGTGGTCCGGCATAATGGCGGGAGTGAAGCCTCCTACCTTGCGCTAAATGAATGCACAGTGAAAAGCATTGAAGGGACTCTCGTCATGAATATAGAAATTAAAGGGCTTCTCTTTGAAACATTTCGAGGAGATGGGTTGTGTATTTCAACACCGACAGGAAGCACCGCCTACAATAAAGCGCTTGGCGGTGCTCTCATTCATCCTTCACTGCGGGCTATTCAATTAACAGAAATGGCTTCCATAAACAACAGGGTGTTCCGGACAATCGGATCGCCGTTAATTTTACCTGACCACCATACGTGTATGCTAAAGCCTGTCAATGATGTTGATTTTCAAATTACAATCGATCATTTAACACTTCTTCACAAAAACGTCAGGTCCATCCAATGCCGGGTCGCACAGGAAAAGGTAAGGTTTGCGAGATTTCGGCCTTTCCCATTTTGGAAGCGGGTCCGGGACTCGTTTATTGGCGACAGATAAAGGAAAGAGAAGAACATGGGGACATTTCAGCTTCATTGGGACATCAAAAAAGAACATCATGGCTGGCTGCTTAGAGAATTTTTGCGGGAGCATCATATTTCTAAATCCGCTTTAACGGATATTAAATTTAACGGTGGAAAAATTGTCGTTAACGGGAACGAAAAAAATGTCCGATACGTCTTACAAGAAGGCGATCAAGTAACCGTCCATTTTCCGGAAGAAAAGAGAAGCCAGTCGCTCATTCCAGAGAACATACCATTGGACATTGTTTATGAAGACGATTATTGCCTTATTGTAAATAAACCGGCGTTTTTGTCCACCATTCCGTCTAGAGAGCATCCGTCAGGAAGTCTTGCGAACGGGCTTTTACACTATTATGATCAACAGCGGCAAAATCTTACGGTGCATATCGTCAATCGGCTTGACCGGGATACATCCGGGCTGCTTCTTGTAGCCAAACATCGCTACAGCCATTTTCTTTTTTCAAAGGAACAGCAAAAAGGAGCGGTAAAACGGACATACATCGCAATTGTCCATGGAAGGATCAACGAAGACGAAGGCATCATCGATGCGCCAATTGCAAGAAAGGACGATAGCATCATCGAGAGAACTGTCAGGGAGGATGGAAAAAAAGCTATTACGCATTTTCGGGTCATAAGCCGCTTTTCTGACAAAACGGTTGTTGAGGTAAAGCCTGTAACTGGTAGAACTCATCAAATTCGTCTACATATGTCCTATATAGGTCATCCGCTTTTAGGAGATTCGCTTTATGGTGGACAAAAAGAAGAAATTGACCGCCATGCCCTCCACAGTCAGTCGCTGTCCTTCTATCATCCCGTTTTGCATAAAAATTTGACGTATACTTGCAAGCTTCCTCCTGATATGGAAAAAATAATTAAGCATGCGCGCCTGTAAGTGCATGCTTTTGTTATGAAAAAATATACGACAAAATCCGATAGATTTGTTAATATAGTAAAACACAAAACTTTTCGATATTTTTCCGGAAAGGAGGAGATTTTATGCAGCCTAAAACAGATGCACCGGAATACAGACAGTTGATGATTGACAAGCTGAGAGAGAACAATGTAGAGGAATTCCGTTCGCTGTTTTTTGAGCTACATCCATATGATCAAGCAAAATTTTTTCTAAAACTTGACCAGCCGGATAGAATGCTTTTATATCAAATTCTATCTCCGGAAGAAATGGCGAATGTTTTTGAAAATATAAGGGATGATAAAAACCGCTACAAATCGCTGCTTGAGGAAATGCATCCGGCATTTGCCGCCAAAATGATGGAATACATGTACGCTGATGATGCGGCAGATGTATTAAGTGAGCTGACAAAAGAGAAAATTTCCAGCTATTTAACCATCATGGACGCTCAAGCTGCCAAAAGCATAAGCGAGCTTCTTGATTATGAACAATTTACCGCAGGAAGTATTATGACAACCGAGTTCGTTGCCATTAATGCCAATTATACGGTGCGGTCAACGATGGACTTGCTGCGGAAAGAAGCTCCTGATGCGGAAACAATATATTATTTATATGTGATTGACGAAGAGAAACATCTTGTTGGCGTCCTATCGTTAAGAGATTTAATTGTTCATGAAGACGATACTTTGATTGCTGACATTATGAAAAAGAAAGTCTACTCGGTATCTGTGGCGGATGATCAGGAAGAAGTAGCAAGAAAGATGAAGGACTACAATTTTTTGGCTCTTCCGGTTGTTGATTTTCAACATCGTCTTGTTGGAATTATAACTGTTGATGATATTATTGATGTGCTGGACGAAGAGGCTTCTGACGATTATTCGAAACTGGCCGCTGTCTCGGATGTAGATTCATATGATCCGAATGCTGTTTCTGCTGCCAAAAAAAGATTGCCATGGCTTATTATTCTCCTATTTTTAGGAATGTTCACCGCCGGCCTAATCGGCCAGTTTGAAGAAACGTTGAACAAAGTGGCAACTTTAGCGCTCTTTATACCATTAATTGCAGGGATGGCTGGAAATACAGGAACACAAGCTCTCGCTGTTGCAGTAAGAAGAATTGCAACAGGCGAAGGTACTTCCGAACGCGTGTGGAAAATTATTCTCAAAGAAGCTGGAACCGGCTTGATAACCGGAACAGTATGCGGAATCGTTGTTGCACTGACAATTTTTATTTGGAAACAGAAATTTTTCTTAGGACTGCTAGTGGGTCTTTCCATATTGTCAACGCTGACTGTTGCGACAATTGCCGGGGCGTTTGTTCCTCTTGTCATGCACAGGCTTCGCATTGACCCGGCTGTGGCCTCCGGTCCATTTATTACAACGATTAATGATATAATCAGCATTTTGATTTATTTTGGCATGGCGACATTATTTATGAACTATTTGCTCTAACAAAATTAGCTAAAGGAGGATCAATATGGAATCACATGCAGTAACCTCTCTTGTCATCGTGCTGGTCGGCGCTTTTTTAACCCCGATTTTGCTGCATCGGTTCAAACTGACATTCATTCCTGTCGTCGTTGCGGAAATTATTGTCGGATTAATCATCGGGAAAACGGGATTTAATTTAGTGCAGGAAGATGTATGGCTGGCAACTCTCTCAACGCTGGGATTTATATTTCTCATGTTTTTAAGCGGGCTTGAGATTGATTTCACCATTTTCTCCAAAGGGAAGAAAAAAGAAGAAAAGCTGCCCAACGGAAAAAAAGCTCCTCATACTTTTTTGGTTGCGTCAATTGTTTTTCTTGGCATTTTCGTTGTTTCATTACTTTTATCGTATTTGTTAATGTGGATGGGATTTATCCGCAATGCCTTTTTCATGACGTTAGTGATTTCAACGATTTCTATAGGAGTAGTAGTGCCGACGTTGAAAGACGAGCAAATTATGAAAACAAACATCGGCCAAATTATTTTGCTGGTGGCTGTCATAGCCGACCTTGTCACCATGATTTTGCTGGCGGTTTTTGTCTCCTTAAACAGCGAAGGAGAAAGCAATACGTGGCTTCTGCTTCTTTTGTTTGCAGCAGGCGTACTGCTTTACTTCATTGGCAAAAGGTTTAAAAGTCGATCCTTTATTAAATCGATGTCAAAAGGAACGGTTCAAATTGGAACAAGGGCGGTTTTTACGTTAATAATAGTGCTTGTCAGTTTATCGGAAACGCTTGGGGCAGAAAATATTTTAGGCGCCTTCCTTGCGGGAGTTTTAGTCTCGCTTTTATCGCCTAATTCAGACTTGGTGCAAAAGCTAGATTCGTTTGGCTACGGTTTTTTAATCCCGATCTTTTTTGTCATGGTAGGGGTGGAATTGGATATATGGGAATTGATCAAAGATCCGAACCTTCTTTTGTTAATTACTTTGTTATTCCTTGCTCTATTCATCTCAAAGGTGATTCCCGTCTTTGTGCTGCGAAAATGGTATGATACGAATACAACGATTGCGGCGGCGTTCTTGTTGACTGCCACTTTATCATTAGTTATTGCGGCAGCGGAAATTGGACAGCGAATCGAACTGATTGATAAGCAAATGGCTGACGCATTAATAGTAGTTGCCGTGTTAACAAGCATTATCACGCCGATAGGATTTAAAAAATTATTCCCCAAAAAAATGGCGGTGCAGCCAAAAAAGAAAATTGCTTTTATTGGTGCAAATCAAATGACCCTTCCAATCACAAGAGAATTGGATAAAAATTTGTATGAAGCAACCGTATATCATACACAGCAAGACAAAATTGAAAACGGGACTGCTCAATCGGTATTTAAAATTGAAGTATTGAAAGACTATTCGATAGAATCATTGAATGAACACCACATAATGGAAGCTGATATAGTAGTAGTGGCTACTGGGGATGAAGAAAGAAATGCGGAAATTGCAACATATGCAAAAGAATGCGGCGTAGAACAGGTCATTGCCTCCATTTCTTCCCCGGAGTTGGATCAAACATTAAAAGAAAAAGGGATCAGCGTATTTTCCGTCATGCTGTCAACAAAAACGCTGCTCAGGGCTTTGATCGAATCGCCTGGCGTTATGCGGATCTTAACAAACCAAGACAACTCTCTTTATCAAATTAATATGAATAACCGAAAATATGATGGAATGAAGCTTCGATACTTTCCGTTTACAGGAGATTGTATCTTTGTCCGGATTTTTCGCGGTGAAGATTCCATTGTGCCTCACGGCGATACCGAATTGAAAAAAGGGGACCGCTTGATTGTAACGGGTTCCCGCAAATATGTAAATGAGTTAAAAGATGAGCTGGAATTTAGCAAATAATATTTGCAAACAAAACAAATTGTGATAGCATGAAATTAGTATGAAAATTTAATAAGCATCCACTAGGGGAGCCTTTGGAAAGGCTGAGATTAAAGTGTTGACTTTAAGACCCTTTGAACCTGATCTGGATGATGCCAGCGTAGGGAAGTGGGAATTTGAAACATATGTCTGATATTCCATTACCACTTTCCAGCAAGGAAGGTGGTTTTTTATTGTTTCCAGTCTCACCACTGGACAGCTGCTTTCCAGTTTTGAACCTTGAAAGACGAGTGTGAGCGTCTTTCTCATGAAAGGAATGTACAATGTTGGAGCTTCATGCCGTAACAGACGGAACAAAACCGGTCAATGAGCTAATACGCATAATTTTGTCCATATCAGATCATGTTGATTACGTTCATATACGAGAAAAAAATAAAAGACCATGTGAGATCATTCATCTCGTAGAACAGCTTTTGGCAAACGGGATGAGGAGAGAACAGCTTGTCATCAACGATCGGCTCGATGTTGCGCTCCTGACAGGCATTCAAAATGTTCATCTTCCGGGAACCGGCCTGCCGATAAAAAAAGTGAAAAGCGCTTTTCCGCAAATAAAAGCAGGCGTCAGCGTCCATTCATTAGAAGAAGCAGTAAAAGCAGAAGGAGACGGAGCAGACTATTGTTTCTTCGGAAACGTTTTTGAAACGAACAGTAAAAAAGGACTTCCGGCAAAGGGAACAAATTTGCTCGGAAAAATTGTTGGACACGTCAATATTCCCATTATCGCCATTGGTGGGATCACGCCTGATAATATGCAAAAAGTTTTAGAAAAAAAAGCAAGCGGTATTGCTGTTATGTCCTATATCTTTTCTTCGAAAGATCCAGAGAGCGCTGCCAAACTTTTTAGGAAAGGAGAAACTTTTTAAAATGAACGTTTTTGATGTTGGAATCATCGGGGGAGGGGTAATCGGCCAAGGGATTGCCTATGAGCTTTCGAAAGCAGGGCTGAAGACCGCCGTGTTTGAAAGCGGAGAAATCGGTGGAAAAGCAACCTCTGCAGCAGCCGGAATGCTGGGGGCCCATTCGGAAAATGAAAAAAGAGACATATTTTTTGAGTTATGCTTAGAGAGCCGAAATTTATACCCGAGCCTTGCAAACGAACTGTTGGAACAATCCGGTGTGGATATCGAGTTTGTTCAGGAAGGCATGTACCGGCTTGCATTTACCGAGGAAGAAGCCCGCTATCTGCAATCGCTTGCAGAAGATGAGGATGAGCTAGAATGGCAATCAAGGGAAAACGTACTGGCAAATGAGCCACATGTTTCTGAAGACATTGTGGGAGCTCTTTGGCTTAAGCATGACGGCCAAGTAAAAGGTTCATCTGTTTGCCACGCATATGCGAAAGGCGCTAGAAAATATGGTGCATCTATTTTTGAACAATGTCCTGTTTTCGACGTGATTAAAGAGGGAAAAGCATACAAGCTTGTCACTTCCCAAGGAGTTTTTATATGTGGAAAAGTCGTCGTTTCAAGCGGAGTTTGGAGTGGCTTTTTCTTTGAAAAGCTGGGGCTGAGAAATCCAATGAAGCCCGTTAAAGGAGAATGCTTAGCCATAAAACCGAAAAAACTGGTGATCAACAAAACAGTGTTTTACGAGCACTGTTATATCGTACCGAAAAAAGACGGCACCGTTATTATTGGAGCAACTTCTTATGAAAACGACTGGGATACGCATCCGACAGTCAAAGGAGTATCCGAATTAATGATAAAGGTTCAGAAAATTATGCCAGAAATCGGGTCTGAACCGGTCGTTAGTGCTTGGTCGTCGCTCAGGCCGCAAACAGCTGACGGCTGGCCGTATTTTGCCGAGCACCCGGAGCATGAGGGAATCTTTTTTGCGACCGGCCATTATCGAAACGGCATTCTTCTAGCGCCGATTACAAGCTTGATCGTAAAAGACATGATTTTGAAAACGAATCAATATGAGGGTTATGTTCATAGCTTTTCTTTAAACCGATTGCTTTCTGATGCGAAAGGGAGGTGATTAAACAGTGAAACTTCGCATCAACGGCCAGCAGATGGAAGTGGAGAATAGTGTTCGGAACATAGAAGATTTGCTGAACTTTTTTCAATTACAGGAAAGAATTGTTGTCGTTGAACGAAATGGTGAAATTGTTTCAAAAGAACAATACAGTATCCAGACATTAAATGATGGTGATCAAATTGAAATTGTCCATTTTGTTGGAGGGGGATGATGATTCATGTTAAAAATAGGTGATAAAACATTTCAGTCGAGATTAATGTTAGGAACTGGAAAATATCCGTCTTTTGAGATACAAAAAGAAGCTGTGGAAGCCTCAGGTGCTGAAATTTTGACATTTGCCGTCAGAAGAATGAATATTTACGAGCCTTCACAGCCAAATTTTTTGGAGATGTTGGATTTATCGAAATATACTCTTCTGCCGAACACGGCCGGGGCAAAAACTGCGGAGGAAGCAGTCAGAATCGCCAAGCTTGCGAAGGCATCAGGATTATGTGATATGATTAAGGTGGAAGTAATTGGAGATGATAAAACGCTTCTCCCTGATCCGATTGAAACATTGAAGGCATCAGAGATGTTATTGGAAGAAGGGTTTATTGTTCTTCCATATACTTCAGACGATGTTGTTCTGGCGAAGAAGCTTGAAGAATTAGGGGTTCATGCCATCATGCCGGGAGCATCTCCGATCGGATCAGGCCAAGGAATTGTCAATCCTCTCAATTTATCATTTATTATTGAGCAAGCAAATATTCCAGTCATTGTTGATGCCGGAATCGGTTCGCCGGCAGATTGCGCACTCGCCATGGAGATGGGAGCAGATGGAATCTTATTAAATACAGCTGTTTCCGGTGCAAAAGATCCTGTGAAAATGGCGAAGGCAATGAAGCTGGCGATTGAAGCAGGCAGACTTGGATATGAAGCAGGACGCATTCCGAAAAAACGGTATGCACAAGCAAGCAGTCCAACGGAAGGAATGTTAACGACATAATGGAACGATATTCTCGCCAAATCTTGTTTTCTCCTATTGGAGAAGAGGGACAAAAAAAATTGCTGAAAAGCCATGTGCTCATTGTTGGAGCTGGAGCACTCGGCTGTGCAAGCGCTGAAATGTTAGCCCGTGCTGGAATCGGTAAAATAACCATCATTGACCGTGATTATGTCGATTGGAGCAATCTCGGGCGTCAACAGCTGTATACAGAAGAGGATGCGAAACAAAAGCTGCCAAAAGCGGTTGCTGCCAAAAAACATTTGCAGGAAATCAATTCGAACATTTCGATTGAAGCGATTGTGGGCGATTTCTCAATTGATTTTATTGAACATGTAAAGGATGTCGACCTTATCATCGATGGGACTGACAATTTTGAAACGAGATTTTTCATCAATGATTTAGCGATGAAGCACGAAATACCTTGGATCTATGGGGCAGTAGTGAGAAGTTATGGAATGACCGTTTCCATCGTTCCGAAACAAACACCATGCCTCCATTGTATGCTTCAAGCGATTCCGTCTGACGGAATGACGTGCGATACAGTTGGCGTGATCAGCCCGGCGGTGCAAATCGTCGCCTCTTATCAAACAGCAGAGGCACTGAAATATTTAGTCAGCGGAGAGGTGTCCAAGCAGTTAGTTTCATTTGATGTTTGGACAAGGGAGCATTCTGCAGTGGACATGACAAAATTAAAAAAGGCCGACTGCCCATCGTGCGGACATCACCCGACATATCCATATTTGTCGGTTGAAAATGGATTAAAAACAGCGGTTTTGTGCGGAAGGAATACCGTACAAATACGTCCGCAGCAAAAACAGAAGATTTCGCTATCAGAAATTACCAATCGTTTGCGCCCGATCGTGAAAGACTTAAAAGGAAATGCTTATTTAATTTCCTTTCAGGCGGATGATTTCCGCGTTGTGCTTTTTCAAGACGGAAGAGCATTAATTCACGGCACTAAGGAAGAAGAGAAAGCAAAAGCTATTTATCAACGTTACTTCGGAGCTTAAATGGAGGTGTGTTTATGACCATTGGAAAAGCGTTGACGATTGCCGGGTCCGATTCAGGAGGAGGCGCGGGAATTCAGGCAGATTTGAAAACTTTTCAGGAGTTGGATGTATACGGAATGAGCGTGATCACGGCCGTTACGTCTCAAAACACATTAGGTGTTCATGGCGTCTACCCTGTTCCGATTGAAGGGGTGATCAGTCAGCTTGATGCAATTGCTGAAGATTTATCGCCAGATGCGGTCAAAACAGGAATGCTTTTTAATCAAGAAATCATCCAAATCGTCTCAAATAAAGTTCAAAAGCATGGATGGGAAAAAATTGTCGTTGATCCAGTAATGATTGCAAAAGGCGGACATCCATTACTTGAAGAGTCTGCCATCAACGCGCTCATCAACGACTTAATTCCGCTTTCGTTTATTGTGACGCCGAACATCCCGGAAGCGGAAGCGATCACGGGCATCGAGATAAAATCGTTTGATGATCGGAAAGAAGCTGCGAAAAAAATTTGCCAAATGGGAGCAAAGCATGTGATCATAAAGGGTGGACATCAGCCGTCGGGCAGCGAAATCATTGATTTGTTGTTTGACGGGCATGATTTTTATGAATTTAAAGGCAACTATGTAAACACAAAGCATACGCACGGAACAGGCTGCACTTTTTCTGCTGCGCTGACAGCTGAGCTCGCCAAAGGTAAAGACGTTATCGAAGCCGTAAAAACCGCAAAAGAGTTCATCCATCTTGCTGTAGAAAATGCACTAGGCATTGGAGGCGGCCACGGTCCTACCAATCATTGGGCATATAAAAGAAATTTAGCTGCTTCGAAATAACATAAGCCGGACATATATGTTCTGGCTTTTTTCTCTTTTGTCCTTTATAATTATGATCAGGTATTAATAACTTGTAATAATGTTTAGGAGGATTTTCCATGAAATTGAATTTGGAAGGCCGAAACATTGTGGTCATGGGTGTTGCAAACAAGCGAAGCATTGCTTGGGGAATTGCCCGCTCTTTGCATGAAGCAGGAGCAAGATTGATCTTTACATATGTGGGCGAAAGAATGGAGAAATCGGTTCGAGAGCTTGTAGATTCGTTAGGACGGGAAGATTATCTCGTGCTGCCTTGTGATGTAACAAAGGATGAAGAAATCGAGCAGTGTTTTGAAAAAATTAAAAGCGAGGTTGGTGTGATTCACGGTATCGCTCATTGTATCGCCTTTGCGAATAAGGAAGAGCTGAGCGGTGAATATTTGAACACAACAAGAGACGGCTTCCTGTTGGCCCACAACATCAGTTCTTATTCTTTAACGGCGGTTGCGAAAACAGCCCGTCCTTTGATGACAGAAGGCGGAAGCATTGTTACATTAACTTACTTGGGCGGTGAGCGAGTCGTTCAAAACTACAACGTAATGGGAGTTGCGAAAGCGTCATTGGATGCTAGCGTGAAATATTTGGCGAACGATCTAGGTAAAGAAAATATTCGCGTCAATGCCATTTCCGCTGGTCCGATTCGTACGCTTTCGGCAAAAGGTATCAGTGATTTTAATTCAATTCTGAAGGAAATAGAAGAACGTGCTCCGCTGCGCCGAACCACAACACAAGAAGAAGTTGGAGACACGGCGTTGTTCCTGTTCAGCGATCTTTCCCGCGGCATTACAGGGGAAACGATTCATGTTGATTCAGGTTTTCATATTTTAGGTTATTAAGTTAGCTGAAAAAGATTAATCTGTGTGCGTTACTCGCACAAGATTAATCTTTTTTTATGGCAGGATAAAATGAAATTTTGCTGTCAGCTTCAAGGTGCCACTATTTCAAGCCGTGAAGCTTGGATTTATTGTTGATGTTCTGTTACGACTTTTTGTCTCAATGTGCAGCGATTTTCAAATGCTCTTTTGTCATAAGAAAAAGTTAGATTTCCGTCATGATTTCATTCTATCGTGTCATAAAATAATGAGAGAAATCATATTTGAGGGTGGCGATCAAACTTGATTAAAAAAGAAAAATTAGAACCTTTGATGTATATTGTCCAGCCGAATATAAAAAAGCCTGAAGTGACCATGCAGTCGACGCTATTAAAAAAAATTGCAAATAATTCTAAGCAAGCGGAAAAGAGTACATGGACGAAAGAAGAGATTTATAAAAGAAGAAGAGAATTGGCAAATATGACGGTTCATGAAAAGATTGATTTCTTTTCAAGTCTTCCGGAGCATGTGTATAAAAACGTATGTGAAATTAAAACAGTAGAGAAAACATACAAAGGAATTATTTTGTCAAAGGAAAACGATGTCGTTCAAATCCGTACATTTGATCAAAATGAACCTTTGAAAATAAAATCGAAAAGTATTTTAGACATAAAAGTGTTAGGGAATTAAAATGGAGAACTCGGTTATGCCGGGTTTTTTATTTGAACGATACAAGTCTTATCACTATGTTGGGGAACGAAAGGAGTATTGATTCCGATGGAATGGCATTGGTTTTCATTTGCTCTCATTGCATTGGCAACTTTTCGATTAACGAGAATTATAGTGTTTGATAAAATCGCTTCTTTTTTGCGCGCTCCATTTATAACAATTGTGGAGGAAAAAGCGGAGACAGGAGAAACCGTTTCTTTTTTCAAACCGAAAGGAAAAGGGCTTCGATTGTGGATCGGTGAGCTTTTAAGCTGCTATTGGTGCACAGGAATATGGTGTGCCGCCATTTTATTTTTTGGAAATGAATATATAAACGTCATTTTCTATCCGATTACAGTTATTTTAGCGATCTCAGGTTTGGCAGGAATTATTGAACATTTACTTGATTGATTGTCGCCATTTACAATGTCCCTCAAGCACGAATTGAATAAACTAAGGGAATGGTTTGTTAAAGACATGAAAAGCGTTCATTTCGTCAGGAACGAATATTGAACCATGAACAATTTACAGCTTAAAATGATCTTCAAGCGGAATCGGCCCACTCTCGGAATTGGGTGTAAGGAAATAAAAGGGATTCATTTTGGTCAGAAACGAACAGGACGATATAGAACCTATGAACCTTTATAGCTTAAAATGATCTTCAAGCGGAATCGGCTCACTCTCGGAATTGGGTGTAAGGAAATAAAAGGGGTTCATTTTGGTCAGAAACGAACAGGACGATATAGAACCTATGAACCTTTATAGCTTAAAATGATCTTCAAGCGGAATAGGCTCACTCTGGGAATTGGGTGTAAGGAAATAAAAGGGGTTCATTTTGGTCAGAAACGACAGGACGATATAGAACCTATGAACCTTTACAGCTTAAAATGCCCCTCAAGCGGAATCGGCTCACTCTCGGAATTGGGTGTTAAGAAAGGGAAAGGGGATGAAAGTTGCCGTTTTGTCAGGAACGAAAAGGAGCAATTTGACCCCATTTATGAACGCAATAAATAAACATTTACAGCCGGAAGCTTTAATAATTTCTTGCTGATTTCAAACATCACTGTGGAGCATGTCCCCTAAGTCGAAGCTTTAGCAATAGACGATTCAAAAAAACGGAAAAGTGTAAGAAAACCTGAATTTTTTACGAATTCGATCCGTTCATCTCAATTTCATTGATTTATGAGATTGACATGGCGGCTGCATTTCTTTACGAGAAGTTTCGGCGTCAAAAAGTTTTTCTGGCGGCAAAGTTCTTATTCTGACTAGCACCCTGTAACGAATTTTGCCGCCTATCGCTGAAAGGTAAGCAGCCAATTTCGAATGATTGTGTGTAAAGGACAGATTGTTAAAGTCGTGAAAAAAGAAACGGTCAAAAAATGAAAGTTCTTTTATAACCGGAAGGAATATAAAGAACTTTCATAAACTTGACCGTCTGTTAATTGATAATAATTTTGTTTTCAAACGGAATGCCTTCTTTCTTCTCCTGGCAATATACAAACCCTTCAATCACCAGCGCTTCATCGAAGACATCGAATGGGAAAGTAATGTGAAAGCCTTCAAAAGAGATTTTTTCATTTGGTTCGATCGATAATTTTTCACTAGGTTTCAGCCAGTATTCCCCTTTTTCTTGAATTTGCTTTCGCCATTCCGGGTGCAAATACTCCCATTCCAAGGAAGAATGAGTATTATAGTTGAAATCATTTTCGTTTTGATTTTTGGTTGTAATGATTTTTCCGCTGAATTGAACGTGCTGATGGGGATGAATGTGAATGCATAATACAGGATAATGCAAAGGTTGTTCTGTGATGTTTTCCATCAAGGCATTGCCAAGAATCGTTACCGGATCATCGCTTTCACGAGGAAGAACAATCGAATACGAAAATTGAGCGCGAATCGGATCGTTTATGGAGGCGTTTTTTTCATTTTGGACAGATTCATTCTCTTGTCGTTGGACATTTTTTTCGTAAAGTGATTGGAATAAAAATTGAGAGACATCTAAAAGTTCATTTCGTTCAGCAGTTAATAAATCGATCCGAAGCTGCTCTTTTTTCGATTCGGTGATCAATCGTTCTTTTTCCTTTATTTCAAACAAAAGGTCTTGAATCTTTTTGTCAGCGGCTTGCTTTTCCTTTAATAAACCAGTGACAGCTGCTTTCAGCAGTTTTAATAGGTCGTTTCGCTCCTCTTCAACAATGGAAAGCTGATTGCTGATCTTTTCAACATGTTTCTCAGCTTCTTTTAATTGGGATTGAACGGAAAGGATTTCATGTTCAAATTGTTCTTTTGCGATGCGATATTGCTCGCTGGTTCGGATGACTGCTTTGTAATATTCCGTTTTTTCCTGTTCCTGCAGCAGCTTATTTTGCATGCTTGCCAATTCATTTTTGTATTTCGAAATTTCGGATTTATAGTGGATAAGCTGCTGCTGAAGCTGTAAATAATCCTGTTTGTTCCGTTTTATTTTGTTCATTGAATCTCCTCCTCGGACAAATAAAAAAATATAAGTGGAAAACAGTTTGTTGCCATTTCCTCCAAACAGAAGAATTTTTATTTAACGATTTAATAGGAAAATAGTATAAATGATAAAACCTCAGATCATTAATAAGCGTGATGTACGGAATTTGGCTGATAAGCGTTTCAAAACAGCCCAATTTGCTATAAAAGGATGGAAACTCACAAAGCGCCGCTACCGCCAGCTTTGAAAGAGCAGTTTTACTATACATATGTATGTTTCCTTCATTTAACACTTTTCCCGGAAAAATGAGAGGAAAAATAAAAAGGGGAGAGCGTCCCCTTTTGCAATTAATTTATTCCTCCAAGGCGTAGTCGTCGTTTGGAAAAATTTCCGGACATTGCGGCGGAATTTGCGGGTTTGCGCATGTAAGAGATGAAGGAAGTTCCCGACGAGGTCTGCAAAATTTTCCTTCTACCTCAAGCTTCACTTGGGCTTCCATTTGCACATCTAGACAGATCGTGATAGAAATGTCTAATTGGCTGAATGATTTATTATCCCAAATCAAGTTAGCGTCAGTTTCAAAATAGGAAACGTGGCTGTTTAATGTTGTGCCGGGCGGCGCGCATAGGAAGAAAGTTTGAACCGTTGCAAATGGAATAGCATCTGACACACTAGTGACAGTACCTTGCAAATCGGAGATCGCAACGACAATATACCCTCTGATCAGAACTTTTACTTTTTGAAGGGTAATTTTTCCTCCTTTTGGTAAATGAACGACTACCGATTGACGACCTTGCGGCTGAACGATTTCTGTCACCGTTATAGAATTTGGTGAATTTGGATCAACAGGATTTCCCAAGCTGTCTGATAAGTAGCAATTGACATTTAAAAGCCCATCTTCAAACAGTGAAAACGGATCTTCCGATGTCCCTGCTATTCCATCGAAATTAAAACCGATGGATGATAATTTTCTAAAGCTTAACTGAGGAAGATCAATTTGACGGTTCACCCAGTCATAAACTTTCGGAACGCGAATACATAATCTCTCTGTATCATGTCCCAAATGGCTCATGCTGTTACCTCCTAATCATTCTGATTTCCAAAACCTTCTTAGGTGTCGGACTACTGTATATTATGAGCAAACTGGTTAAATGTGCAGTGACAGGAGCGGAAAATTTAATTTTTTAAAAAATTCTCTTTCCATTAAAAGAATGGTTTTGCCCCGTTTTAAAAATTCATTTAAAAAGCCATTTGTATCTTTTTAGTAGGCTTCTGTCAACATTTTTTATTTGAGCTCATACATTTACAGTGAGAGGTGAGATAGATGGCGCAAATCAATAAAGAATTTTTGCAACGGATGAGAGCGGAGCTTGCGTTTTATAAAGAAAAGGCAAAAGAATCGATAGAATTGGAAATATTATTGCAGGAAAAAGAGCGGGAGCTTGAAAAAGCAATCAAAGAAAACGAAAAGCTAAAAGAAACGATCGAAAAGCACCGCCAGAGCAATGATCGAAATTTAAAGTGGGAGGAACGAAAAAAGCTTTTAGAAAAAATCGAAGTGTTAAAAAGAAAATTAGCTGAAAAAAATCATCATCTGGATGAAAATGAAAAAAAGGAGGACGAACAAAAACAGGAAGATTGGTTTTTCCGAATTTTAAAGGAAACGCAAGCCATTCAAGGAACAGTTGAACCTCAGGAACGGAAGGAAGATTTTGTGAAGGAAAAAAACGAACAGAACAACCAAAAGGAATTTCATTTTTGGATGATGGACGATGTGGTCAAAAACGATTAGAAAGAACACAGATCAACCTTATTCTTCATACGATGAATAAGGTTCTTATTTTGAGGGAAAGGGGAGAAACCTATTGAAAGAAAACATAAAAGTTTTTTCCAGTTCATCGACGAAAGAAAATGCGATCAAAAAGAAGATGATGAAAAAGAAAATACATCCATTCGGAATAAAAATTTACAATTCAACGACTTCCGGTGGCTGCGGCTGTGGGAAAAAAGGGTTTTAAAAAGGGAAATATGAACAAGCTCGAAAAGGAATTCGTCAAATGGATCGAAGGTATGTACAAAGAACATGACAAAGTGCAGCAAAAATGTTCAAGCTGGATGATGAAAAAAGACAGGGAGCTTTTAGACCTTGAAAAAACGGCGGCAAAATTTGAAAAAGAGATCGAAAAGATTGAAAAACAAATTTGATAGGAAAATGAAAAGGGAATCAAAACAGGTTGAAACCCCACCTAAAAAATCCGCACTTGCCCATCTTGTGTGTCCACTCCAAATGAGGAATTGCTTCATACAGTATAGTGATGAATAAAGGAGGAGGTGCAGAAAAATGAGCTTTGGTTGCGGATATGGTGGATACAGCTATCCTTATAGCGGCGGTTTTCATAATAACAGCTTTGTGCTAATCGTCGTTTTATTCATCTTGTTGATTATTGTTGGTTGTTCCTGTTTTAAATACTAATCTGTAAGTCTTTTACAATACTAATGGTGAGTGCTGGTCACGGATGGATGTCCGCCTTTTACAAGGCGGACTGTACTTTTTCTTCATCACGTTTTCATTTCATTTTCATAAAATATTAAGGCCTGTTATACAGGTCATTTCGACAACTTAGGAGGGGACGAATTTCAGAATGGATCATATTTTTAAAAATATTGAGAAAAAAACCGGCGTCAATATGAAAGATGTACTCGAACTGGCCAATTCTTTGCAAAATTCCAATTTTAATGATGAAGCAACTGTCAGAAAAGTGATCAAGCGGGTTGCGCAATTGGCGAATCGGCCGCGTTCCAAGAGAATTAGAAAATAAAATTGTCAATGCGATTGTAAACGGAAAAGAAAATATGGATTTTAACACCATCGCCAATATGTTGGACAATAAGAAAAAATAGCGCGTCAGCGGGTGTGCTCCCGCTGATGTTTTTTACATGATGTTTCAATTTTTAGAAAAACGGGTAAAAATGAATGATAGATCGATTTAGAAAATAATTTTTTGCAAATCAAGAAAGGAGAGAGAAACATGGGATATATTTTTTCCGTTCAGACTCCTGCCTTTTATGAATATGCCAACAGAGCTGTTCAGCCAAAGGAAGATTATGCGAAAGTCAAACAGCGAAACAATGTTATGATGAATGAAGAATATTGGCATTTCCAGCTAAAGCAAGATTTATTCGCAAATAAGCGCAAATATAGCAAAAAAAGATTTCATGAATATGTTTAGAAACAAGCTAATATTTTTGGACAAATAATCCGTTGTTTTGATCCCATTCCGCGTAAAAAACATCTTTTCGCGTCTTCCACACTGTAAGCGAGAAGCTGCTGCTGAAGCCATTTTTCATCAAAACCTGCTTCTTTTAAATTTTCACTAACCACTTCTCCGTCAACAATAATCGTGTAGGGGATGGTAGCTGGCGAAGATAAAATATTTAAATCGTTTCGGGTCGGCTTATCGAATTCCGATTTTTTCAATACGCTGATCGTGCCGTCCGTTTCAAGAACTGCGTATTCCACTTCGCGAATCGAAAAAGCTCCTTTTGCTCTTAGTAAATGTTGAAGCTGGTTCATATCAAGCTTGTTTTTTTTCAGCTGATCACGAATAATTTTTCCTTTGTGGATGACCATTGACGGAGCTCCTTCCAGTATTCCGCGGGTTCTTCTCCATTTTTGTGTGATGAATTCCAATAAATAGATTAGCATTCCCCATATCACGACCGTAAATAATATTTTTTCAACGCCCATTTTTACATCATATACAGCATTGCCAACTAGCTCACCTAAAACGAGCGCAGAGATAAAATCGAACGTCGTGATTTGCGTAATTTGTGTTTTACCTAGTATTTTTGTCAATAGAAAAAGGGCAAAGAAACCGAAGACCAGTTCAGTGGCAATTGCTACAAATTCCATTTCCATCACCTTTGCTAAGATCGGTAATGGTTAGGTTGTCCCAACTGCCGAAATTCATGTACATTCTTTTAAAAAACTATGGGAAGTCGTGCGGTGGAGAAAATGGAGAAACATTCGAATTGATCTGAATGTAATACAGAGAGATTTTTAACCTCTTTAACACGCTTTCTGACCATTCCAAATGAAAGACCGCAATCCGCGGCCTCGTTTGGTTGTCTTTATTTATGAATGTGGATGTAACGTTTTTTCCATCGTGACATGGGGAATGCCCGCATCCATAAAAATATCGGAAACGGTTTGATATCCATGCTTTTTATAAAAATTTTCTACTTGTACTTGGGCGTTCAATTTTATTTTCTTTAATCCTTTTTCGGCCGCGAGTTTTTCAAGTGTTTCCAAAATGATATTTCCCGCTCCTTTTCCGCGGTATTGTGGCAGAACACAGATCCTCTCGAGCTTTCCGATGTTGCCAATGACACGAAATCTGCCAGCTCCAACAGGCTGATGATCGTCATAAAGCACGACATGCTCGGCAAAGGCTTCATATTCGTCGGTCTCTATTTCTATCGGAACGTTCTGCTCTTCTACGAATACTTTTTTTCTTACATATAAAGCATCATTTCGTTGTTTTTCATTAATAGCTTTGACTGCCTTCATCAGTCTCGTCCTTCCCCAAGCAGGAATGTTTCATAAACAGTCCATGAGCCGTTTTCTAATTGATATAAAATGTGGAATCGGTCGATCGTTTCCACGTGTTGAATTTTTAACATTTTTAAGCGGCCGAGAACGTCAGAATGTTCATCATCCGATAAATTTTGTCCGATTGTAATGTGAGGGACGAAAGCGTACTCCGGCTCCTCTTTAAATTTTCCTTGATGGAGAAGCTCATGCAATTTTGTTAATTCTGGATTTGGTTCAACTTTTAAATAAATAACGTTATTGACAGGAGCAAATGAACTGAATTTGTAGACGGAGAGTTTAAAAGGCTTAACCTGTTTCGCAATTTTCCTAAGTTCTTTCACAGTGTCACCAATTTCTTTTTCGTCAGCTTCAAACGGTGCCTTCAATGTTAAATGAGGAGGGACAAGCGCATAATTCGGATCGTAACGTTTCCTATATGAGTTGGCAATGTCTTGCAGCTTTTTTGAAGGAAATAACACAATTCCGTACTTCATTTTTTTTGCCTCCTTGATATTTACTCGTATTCTTTATTATAACAACTTAAAGAATCAATTTTCATGATATAGCAAACATTTTTTTTAATATGTCTTTTAGCAGCGGCTGCCAATATGTCCAGCGGTGATCGCCGTCAAATTCTTCATAAATGCATTCGAATCCTTTATGTACCATTTGTTCATGAAGTTTTTGATTGATTGTATAAAAATCTTTTATTTTCCCATCAGTCGTTTTTACAGCCGTTTCCTGTTTCCCGATTTGATGATAAATAGATAGTAAAGAGGGCTGTGAAAAAGCATCGATCGCTTCTAACACCTTTTCATTCACATATGGTGATTGCATGATCACTTTTCCAAATGTATGCGGATAATGAAGCGCTGCCATAAGCGAAACGGTTGCAGCCAGAGAATCGCCGATAAGCGCGCGGCCTCTTCCTATTGGCAAAAGCGGAAAACGTTCTTCTAAAAATGGAATTAATTCATGAGCTAAAAAACGGATATAACTGTTGAACTGGCTTCCATCGGGATGATATTTTCTTCTTCGATCTTGAATGTCTTTATAAGGAATGCCAACGACAATCAAATCTTCAATCGTTTGCTCCTCCGTTAACTCCTCAACAAAACGCGCGATCCTTCCCAGTTTAAAATAGTCTTCGCCATCTTGGGCAATGAGAAGATGATGATGAGATAATGGAGAAAAGGAAGTCGGCAAATACATGAGCAAAGAAACTTCTTCCCCCAGCTCTTCACTAAAAAACATTTCTTCTTTTATAGGTGCGACTTTTTGGGCCATACCAATTCCTCCAAAATTGACTAATTACCAGTTAGGCTGGACTTCTCATTATTTTATCACTCTTTTGAAAAGTCTCCAACAAATAAAAAGGTTGACAAAATAAAAAATGCTTATATTATAATGATAACGACTAATCCGATAAGATAGGTAAGAATGATCATATACTGGGGGAATCAATTTGTCTGTCAAAATTGCGCAAATTTCAAAAACATTTCAACATCATGGAGTCTCCCAAACGGTTCTTGACCAAATTGATTTGACTGTGCAGAAAGGAGAGTTTGTTTCTATTCTTGGTCCTTCCGGCTGCGGAAAGTCGACGTTATTATCGATCGTTGCCGGGTTAACAGCCCCCACATCGGGAAAAGTGCTGGTAAACGGGAAGGAAATAAAGGGACCTGGAAGCGACCGGGGAGTAGTGTTTCAACAGGCAGCCCTTTTTCCATGGCTGACAGTTGAGGAAAATGTCATGTTTCCGCTGAAGAAAAAAATGCCGAAGGAAGAAGCGAAAAAAAAGGCGCACGAATATTTGGCCATGGTTCAATTAAGCCAATATGCCAAGCATTCTCCGCACGAGCTTTCCGGCGGCATGCAGCAGCGCGTATCGATCGCAAGAGCTTTGGCGATGGATCCTGAGGTGCTCTTAATGGATGAGCCGTTCGGAGCGTTGGATGAGCAGACGAGATCACGGCTGCACGAAGTGTTGGAAAAAATTTGGATCGATACGAAAAAAACAATTCTTTTTGTTACGCACAGCATCCAAGAGGCATTAAAATTATCGGACCGTATTATCGTCATGGGTACAAGGCCTGGGAGAATTATTGATGAAATAGAAGTGTCTTTTCCGAGACCACGTGATGAATTTAGAAAGCAGCTTGCTGAATATGAAGAGCGCATTCAAAAGCTGTTGAAGTCAGAAATTGATAAAGTAGTGAAAGAGGAAGAAAGTTATGCAGCAGGTCGTTAAACGAATCATTTTTTATGCAGCCGCACTGGGTATATGGGAAGCAATCGTCAAGCTGTTAAATATTAAGGCTGTCGTCTTTCCGGCTCCGAGCGATATTTTTCAGGCATTGTGGAACGGTTTTGCTGATCTAACTCTTGTCTATGATTTGCTGGCAAGTTTTCAGCGGCTGGCAATCGGGCTTGTGATTGCTCTTATTCTTGGAACAGTGTTAGGCGTCGTTTTTGCAAAATCGAAAGTAATTGATGATACCATTGGCTCTTTAATTTTGCCGTTGCAAAGCGTGCCGAGCATCGTTTGGCTGCCTCTAGCCATCATCTGGTTCGGTTTAAATGAAAAAGCGATCATTTTTATTGTCGTGCTCGGTGGAACGCTTGTGATGACATTGAATATGCGGACAGGGATTAAAAGCGTTCCTCCAATATATACAAATGCGGCAAGGACAATGGATTACAGCGGATTTTCTCTGTTTACACACGTGATTTTTCCAGCAGCCATCCCGCATGCAGTAACTGGTGCAAGGCTTGCTTGGGCGTTTGGGTGGAGAGGCCTGATGGGTAGCGAGCTGTTAAGCACCGGCCCGGGTTTAGGCTATACGTTAAAATTCGCATCAGATTTTGGCGATATGGCGTTAGTGATGGGCATTATATTTATCATTGCCTTAATTGGAATTTTAGTAGATTTAGTTTTTTTCAGCAGAATTGAAAAGAAAGTGATGAAAAAATGGGGATTGCTTGAACAATAAAGGAGGAAGTTGAGATTATGAAGAGAAAAGGTTTGCTGCTATCATTTATCACCTTGTTGTTAATTGGGATTTTATCTGCCTGCGGAGCCGGCGGAGGGAATGAGGCATCAGGAAAAGAGAAAAGCGGAAAAAATAAAGTAGTCATCGGCTATTTCCCAAATATTGACCATGTTCCGGCGATGATTGCGAAGGAAAAGGGCTACTATGAAGAAGCGCTAGGGGATCAGGTAGAGATTGAATATAAAACTTTTCCGGATGGCGGTGCTTTTATGACAGCGTTGAAAACCGGCGAAATTGACGCCGGGCTTGTCGGTCCAGCTCCTGTCATGAATAACTATTCTAATGGTGCAGACGTGAAAATTATTGCCGGTGCGTCATCTGGGGGTACTGTCGTCGTAGCAAGCAAAAAAAGCGGAATCGAAAGCTTAGATGATATTCATAATAAAACATTCATTACTCCTGGTGTCGGCTGCACTCACGATGTCCAATTTGAAACGTACTTGCAAGATTACGACATTGCTTCATCAAGAATCGGCGGCACATTAAAGCATACAACTGGAAACCCGGCACAATATCAAGCTTTCTTTGAATCGGGAAAAGTGGATTTAGCCGCTGTGCCTGAGCCTTGGGCTTCATTATTAATAAAAGACGGGGCGAAAGTGATTGTCGATACGAAAGATATCGCCTATGGCACAACGCTTCCGAACACTGTTTTAGTGACGAGCAACAAATTTATTAAAGAAAATAAAGATTTAGTTCAAAATATTGTCAAAGCCCACAAAAAAGCAGTCGACTTCATCAATAAAAACAAAGAGGAAGCACGCGATATTGCCATTCAATCGATTAAAGAAATAACAAATCAAGAGCTTGACCCAGAAATTATCGACAGCGCTTGGGAACGTGTCCGCTATACAACCGAAGTGGATGAAAAAGTTCTTCAAGACTTTTCTAACTCTTCTTATGACTTGAAATTTTTAAAAGAAAAACCGGATCTTAAAGGTCTTGTAGATACAAGCTTTTTGAATTAAGTAATAAACCCCCCTATACAGAAGCTTTTTGATATTATGCGGCTTCTGGATAGGGGGGTTATTTTGTTGATGTAAATTCAAGATGAAGCAGTTGTTAAAACAGGGCTTATCCCAAAAGTTGTTTATGACTATGCCTGTATATTGGGATTCTGTTGTTGTGAGAGCTTTTTATTCAAATCGCTCGAATAAGCTCCCGTTTTTTCACATTGTTTGGAGCTGTCCAGAAAGTCAAAATCCATTGAAAACGAAAGATTATAAACATTGATATATCAACATTTCTAAAACATTAAAGGGGCGTCTATAAGCCGGAAAATCGACTTATTAGACAGCGCCTATATGAATTTCAATTTCTCCATTTGGGCCGTATTTTTCAAAATCATATGTGTAAGCACGCTCTACTTAAACCAGTTTCTTCTTGCTTCCAAATCTTACTCCAAGTTTTAAAAATGCCTTGTTCGTCCGTTTTATCTACTTGAAAAACTTTATTTTCATGTTCCTCGGGATTTCAATTAAAAGCTTCCCCATTATTTTCTTCAATTGCAATGCTTAATAAATAATCTCCTCTGTAGTCGCTTTCATAATCATAATAAATTCCGTACACATTGTTTTGATGATGTTCCAGTTTTTAGAAAGCGTTTTCTCACATAATTTTGATTTGCCCCATCATTTGCTCGTCATGAAAATTATTGGTTCGTATGCTGTCGATTATATACAGCATCATAAACAGTCTTTCCTTTCCATAATATTGATAAAAAAGAGAAGGCGCATCAGTAAAGAATGTTCAGCAAATTTTCCAACGGCACGTTTATGTTCATCTTTTTTGCTTCCCAGCTTCACCTGCAAAACAAATATCGCATCTTCGTTTTCTGTTCAGCTGCTTTATGGAGTACGGGTTCGTTTGACAGAAGTTGGCGAAAAATTTATCAAATGATTAGTTTGCCAATTCAATCGTTTCATTCACTGTTTATTAAATACTCTTAAAATTTTCCAATTCCTCTAAAGAAGATCACCTCGTTCACAATTTTTCTCCAAATACGACAGCTTCCGAATTGAATATTTATATTTTAAAATCTATTAAAATTTGGGAAGCCTCAGGGGAAAATAAAACCACTTCATTGAAATGATGGAGGATCAAAGGTGATCCATACAAAAAAATTTCCCTTTTGGCTTTCGCAAAAAAACATTTCAAGAATCGACGGATTATTTAAAGAAAGTTCTTATTCTTCTTTAGTTTTACTGAAAATAAATCAAAGTTATCGGAATTGTTGGCAGGAAACGTCTTGAATTTTTTTTAAAACTGAGGTAAAGTTATACCTATCAAAAGTTCATATCGGAATTCTTATCGAGAGAGGCGGAGGGAACTGGCCCGAAGAAGTCTCAGCAACCGGTACAAGGACGGCGGCATGATAACCTTTGTACCAAGGTGCTAAATCCAGCAAGCATTTTGCCGTAAGATATGCTTGGAAGATAAGAAGGAGCCAAACAATAAACGCCTTCTTCTTATGAAGAGGGCGTTTTATTTTTAAAGCCTCCTCTACAGGCAATGAAAGCAGCACATTTTTACTAACTAAAAAAGGAGGAAAGTCAAAGATGAATATTGAAACAGTTTTGGCCCAATTAGGAAATCGAAGTGAAGCTCTTACAGGAACAGTAAGCGCCCCCATTTATTTGTCCACAGCCTACCGGCATAAAGGAATAGGTGAATCAACAGGTTATGATTACACTCGGACAAAAAATCCAACGAGAGAGCTTGTCGAGGACGCCATAGCCAAATTGGAGGGAGCCGATCAAGGATTTGCATTTTCTTCCGGAATGGCAGCGATTCAGACGATTATGGCTTTATTTAAAAGTGGAGATGAACTGATCGTTTCAAAAGATTTATATGGCGGGACATACCGCTTGTTTGAAGAAGAGTGGCGCAAATACGGTCTTTCCTTCCACTATGACGATTTTACGTCTCGCGAATATACGGAATCATTAATAAACGAAAATACTAAAGCGATTTTTCTAGAAACGCCCACTAATCCGCTTATGCAGGAAACATCGATTTCCTCGTTGGCGGAATTGGCCCGGAAGCACAATTTGCTGCTGATCGTTGACAATACGTTCTACACACCTGTTTTGCAGCGTCCGATTGAAGAAGGAGCGCATATCGTGATTCACAGCGCAACGAAATATTTAGGCGGTCACAACGATGTCCTTGCCGGCCTGGTCTGTGCAAAAGGGAAAGAAATTTGCGAAAAATTAGCCATGCATCAAAATGCAATTGGTGCGGTATTATCTCCTTTTGATTCGTGGCTGCTGCTTAGAGGAATGAAAACTTTATCATTGAGAATGGCCAAACATCAGGAAAATGCAAGGGAGCTGGCGGCATATTTAAAAGAGCTTCCTGAAATTGATGATGTATTATATCCTGGCAGAGGCGGAATGCTTTCCTTCCGTGTGAAAAAAGAAGAATGGGTCAACCCGTTTTTGCAGAATCTGAAATTAATCTGTTTTGCGGAAAGCCTTGGAGGGGTAGAAAGCTTTATAACGTATCCAGCTACCCAAACACATGCGGACATTCCGGAAGAAATCCGAATTCAAAACGGTGTATGTAACCGGCTTCTCCGTTTTTCTGTAGGGATTGAAAGCGTGGAGGATTTGAAGGAAGATCTCAAGCAGGCATTGCAAGCAGCTGCGAAAGGGGATTTACTAAATGCATGACCAATGGAGCTTTCAAACAAAATTGATTCATAATAAACATAAGGTTGACCCGACAACTGGTGCTGTCAGCGTGGCGATTCAGCAAGCGTCAACGTTTCATCAGCAAACATTGGATGAATCTCCTGAATTTGACTACAGCCGTTCAGGAAATCCAACACGAAAAGCGTTGGAAGAGGCGATTGCCGAACTGGAAGGCGGAGTGAGAGGCTTTGCGTTTGCTTCTGGGATGGCCGCTATATCAACAGCTTTTCTTTTACTTTCTTCCGGTGATCATGTTTTGGTCACAGAAGATGTGTACGGCGGAACATACCGGATCGTTGCCGATGTTTTATCGCGCTTTGGCATTGAATATACGTTTGTCGATATGACGGACCTTGATGCCGTAAAAGCAAATATACGTCCGAACACAAAAGTGATTTACATTGAAACGCCCTCGAATCCGCTGTTAAAAGTGACGGACATTCGAGCAATTGTGCAGCTTGCAAAAGAAAACGGCTGTTTAACATTTGTTGATAATACATTTATGACTCCGGCTTTGCAAAGGCCTCTCGATTTAGGGGCCGATATTGTTTTACATAGTGCAACAAAATTTTTGGCAGGTCATAGCGACTGTTTGGCAGGATTGGCAGTTGTGAAAGATGAAAAGCTTGGCGAAGAGCTTTACAAACTTCAAAATGCCTTCGGCGCTGTTCTCGGCCCGCATGATTGCTGGCTTGTATTAAGAGGGTTAAAAACACTTCATGTGCGGCTGGATCAATCCGTCAAAACAGCTTCTCAATTAGCAGAATTTTTGAAAAAGCACCCTGCCATTAAAAAAGTGTACTATCCAGGTCTTCACGATCACCCAGGGTCAGATATTCATTTGCGGCAAAGTGTCAACGGTGGAGCGGTTTTATCGTTTGAACTAGAAGATGAAAAAGCGGTCAAGATTCTTGCTGATCATGTTCAGCTGCCTGTTTTCGCAGTCAGCCTTGGTGCAGTTGAATCGATCTTGTCGTATCCAGCTAAAATGTCCCATGCCGCGATGCCGAAAGAAGAACGGATCAAAAGAGGGATAACCGATGGTCTTCTTCGATTAAGCGTAGGGCTAGAAAATTTTGAAGACTTAAAAAATGATTTGGAGTCTGGTCTTTCTACTGTTTTGGCCTATCAATAAATTTTTTCTTACCTTAATAGAAGACAGGGAGATGTCGAATACCGACAATTCCTGTCTTTTTTTTATGTTGATAATCTAGCTGACATATTATCCCACATTTTTTCATTTGTTCTTTAATATGATAGTAATGCACCCAAAGTCAAACGAATTTAAAAAGGGGGAGTATCAATGATCAAATGGCGAAGCGGACTTATATTCTTAACAGCTCTTCTTTTCATAATGATCATTTCTGCGTGTGGAAATAACAGCGAAGGAGGAAGCAGCAAAAGTGATGGCTCCAATCAAAGCGGGGAAAAGGCAGGAAGCAAGACGTTAAGCATTTTAACCGGAGGCACAGGAGGAACTTATTACCCGCTCGGCGGATCGATGGCGCAAATTATTTCGGAAGAAACGGACTTTAATGCAAATGCACAATCTTCAGGAGCATCAGCAGAAAATATGCAAGCGCTAAAAAATGGTGAAGCTGATATTGCGTTCTCGCAAACTGATATTGCTGCTTATGCATTAAACGGTGAATTGATGTTCAAAGACAATAAAGTCGACAATGTTAAAGCAATTGGGACTTTATATCCGGAGACGGTGCAAATTATTACAACAAAAGATAGCGGCATCCTTTCTGTTGAAGATTTGAAAGGCAAGTCGGTTTCCGTTGGTGCCCCTGGGTCTGGAGTGAATGCAAACGCACAGCAAATTTTAGAAATTCATGGATTAAGCTTTGATGATATTAAAGCGCAAAGCTTATCTTTTGACGAATCAACGGACGGCATTCAATCCGGAAGCATAGACGCTGCATTCATTACTGCGGGGACACCGACGGCTGCAGTTGAATCGCTCTCAGCACAAAAAGAAATTAGAGTAATTCCGATTGCGGATGACAAAATCAAACAATTGATCGAAAAATATCCTTACTATGCTGAAGATACAGTACCAAAGGGGACATATAAAATTCCTGAGGACGTAAAAACAGTCGCTGTAAAAGCGATGCTGGTCGTCCGCGGCGAATTGGATGAAGATGCCGTATACAATATTACAAAAGCGATTTTTGAAAATACAAATAAAATTACTCACGCAAAAGGCAAATTAATCAAAGCGGAGGCAGCCCTTGATGGAATAGGCAATTTGCCGCTTCATCCAGGGGCTGAAACGTATTTTTCAGAAAAAGGAATCCAGCCATAACGTATCAAAGATAGGCCGTTTTAAACGGTCTATCGATTTCATTTATGTAACTCCATTTTAGGCGGGGATTTTCATGAGAGCTAGGATGAAAGCTTTGTTCATCTGTCTTCCCCTTTTTATGACAATCAACGTTTTTTTATTTTTCCTTCCTATTGTAAATGCCATCGCTTTTTATCATGAAGATCAGAATGACTTATTAGGTTATCTGCCTGTCCGTGATGATGACTTGTTTCAAATTCAGTACACTCATTCCATCCATCTTACGGATGTGAAGGAGACATATACATTACGCAATAACAAAATCATTCAGACAGAACTTGAGTATGAAAATTTTGCTGTTGGAATGCCTTCTAATGTGGAAGGGGAGGGGAAATTTTTAGAAAAGGATGGAAAATTTTTTATAAAAAACATGGAGCGAGAATTTTCCTATATTGATTTGAGAATTGGACAAGTACAGGCCGATCACCGAATCGTTTATCAAGGTAACAGCTACAAATTGGCGGATTTTTTTGGACCCGGCTCATGGGTAAGAATAAAACCGGCAAAAATCAGTATTTGGCAGCAGGTGAAAGGAGTGAATATTCGTGAGTAAAGAGAAATTTGACGTACTGTCAGAAGAAGAGCAGCAAATGCTGCTTGAAAAATATGATCCTGAAGCAGGAACGAGGAAGCTAAAAGGCGTGTTGGGAGGCATCGCATTTGCCGGATTATTGGCATTTTCGCTGTTTCAGTTGTATACATCGATTTTCGGTGTTTTTACAGCGCAAATCCAGCGCTCTGTCCATCTCGGTTTTGCGCTTGCTTTGATTTTTCTTTTGTTTCCGGCTAATCGAAAAAAGAGGAAAGAATATAAATTTCAAGTGGCTTGGTATGATATCATCCTTGCGCTTTTAAGTATTGGCGTTGGAGCATATTGGCCGCTGTTCATTGATGACATTGTAATGCGCGTCGGAATATTGACAGAAACGGATTTTTATATCGGAATTTTAGCTATTTTACTAGTTTTAGAGGCAACAAGGAGGGCGGTTGGGCTGCCGATTACGATCATCGCGCTGCTTTTCTTGGCGTATGCCTATTTTGGTCCTAGCATGCCTAACTTTCTCCAGCATAGCGGTCTTAGTTCTGAACGAATTGTTCAAACTATGTTCTTTACAACCGAAGGGATTTTAGGAACTCCGCTAGGCGTGTCATCAACCTTTATCTTTTTGTTTCTCCTTTTCGGCTCCTTTTTAATTAGAACTGGGATTGGTCAATATTTTAATGATTTGGCCGTTGCCGTTGCAGGGCGCAGAATTGGCGGTCCTGCAAAAGTAGCTATTTTTTCCAGTGCCCTTCAAGGAACGATCAGCGGAAGCTCAGTTGCCAATGTCGTCACATCCGGCGCGTTTACCATCCCGATGATGAAAAAGCTTGGTTATAACAAAGATTTTGCAGGAGCGGTGGAGGCTTCTTCATCTACAGGCGGTCAGTTAATGCCGCCGGTTATGGGAGCAGCTGCGTTTTTAATGGTTGAATTTATCGGGAACGGCATTACGTATTGGGACATTGCCAAAGCGGCAGCTATTCCGGCTATTCTATATTTTGCAGGGATTTGGATCATGACTCATTTTGAAGCAAAGCGAATCGGTTTAAGAGGCTTGTCAAAAGAAGAAATGCCGAATCGGAAAGAAATTTTGAAAAAACTGCATTTGTTAGCCCCGATCGTTGTTATTATTATTTTGCTAATGTCAGGAGTGACCGTTACACATGCTGCCATTTATTCGATATGTATTTCGATTGTCGCTGGATTTTTAAATCGTGAGAATCGGATGACATTTAAGGATATTGTATTAGCGCTCGTCGACGGCGCCCGTACAGCGTTAGGGGTTGCGGCAGCAACAGCCGCTGCTGGAATTATTGTCGGCGTTGTGACGAAAACCGGGCTTGGTTTGAAGCTTGCCAACGGGCTGCTTGATATCGCCGGGGGCAATCTCATTCCGACATTAATGCTGACGATGATAGCTTCGTTGATTCTTGGAATGGGTTCGCCGACTACAGCGAACTATGTTATTACCTCAACGATTGCTGCACCAGCGATTATTTTGTTGGGGGTACCTGATTTGTCTGCACATTTATTCGTGTTTTACTTCGGGATTATTGCCGACATTACACCGCCAGTTGCCCTCGCAGCCTTTGCCGCAGCCGGTGTATCAGGAGGAGAACCGATCCGAACGGGAATTCACTCTTCAAAATTGGCAATCGCCGCCTTTATCATTCCGTATATTTTCGTTTTGTCTCCGCAAATGTTAATGATTGATACGACATGGCTTGGAATTTTATGGGTAGTCTTTACGGCGTTTTGCGGAATGATCGCAATTGGAGCCGGGATGATCGGATATTGGATGAGAAAAATGCATTTGATTGAACGAATTGCCGCAGTCGTGGCCGGGCTGTTGCTGATTTATCCAGAACGTTTTTCAGACATTTCAGGTCTCATCATTTTCATCGCATTATATGCGTTTCAATATATATGGAAATACAAAGCTGATCAAAAAGTGAAGGGTGAGAGCATTTAAAGAAGACAGGTTGTCATGGAAGAATCGATCCATTGATTAGAACATGATTACAGGCGGAATCATTGAGACGCAGAATAAACGCGGAGAGCAATTCACATTGGAACGAACAAAATCAGGATAAAATGTCGGAGAGACAGAAAGGATGTGTTGGAATCAATCCATTAATTTGCAGAAGGCCGATTTATTTTTATGCTGCAAAATTCAAAATGTTGTTTAAGAAAAACCGCTTTATGTCACGAATAGGTGGGAAATGGAGCGGCATTTCAACCTAGACGGCAAAATGAAATCCGATAGAAAACGAAAATTTAAATCTATAAAAACCAAGCATAGAGGAAAAAATGAATGATCAGCTCTATAGGCGCGATTCTAAAACGGCAAAAAATAATGAAGTGGAAGCATCTTTGACACTTCCACTTCAATCATATTTGCTTGGAATCTTAATTGAAAAAACGATTAATCTTCAAACAATTCGTCCATTAACTCTTCAATTTCTTGTCTTCGTTTGCTTGTTTCTTGTTTATCGACATAATAACGGTTATTTTTCTGAATAATTACATCTCCCGTTTCTGCATTTTTAGGCAACTGGCTTTTTAAAATTTCGATTATTTTGCCGTTTTCATCTTCGCAGACTGCGATGTCATTTTCAAATCGATCAATAATAAATTTCATAATGTCCCACCTTATCTAGGAGTGAAAGATGTTTGTGCTTTATAAGTTTTGTTTTTATAAGTGGCTGATACATCGATTTTAACAGTATAACCTTTTGCAGCACGGCCGATTTTTACCGACAATGGCTTACCAATAGTACCGGTATAAGTGGTGTTTTTGCTTTTGTATTTAAAAACAGCTTTATATTTTGTTCCGTTTGGCAGCCCTTTTACATTCAGTATTATTGTAGAGTTTTGCTTTGGAGTTTTGTTATCGACACTTGCTGTTAATTTGTAGCTAGTTGGTTTGCTTGCTGTGCCGGACGATGCCACTTTTACATTAAAGGAAAGATTGGAGCCGTTCGTTGTTGCAACAATATGGCCTTGTTTATCCGTTCTAAAAGTGTTTATTTTGTATGCTTTCAGCCGATTGATCACATCTTGAGTAGGATGGCCGTATGAGTTCTTGCCGACGGAAATGACGGCATATGTCGGTTTTACTGAGTTTAACAGCGCTGTGCTTGTAGATGTTTTGGCACCATGGTGTCCTACTTTTAGGACGTCAGCTCGCAAATTTTGTTTAGCTTTAATCATATCCGATTCTGCTTTAAGTTCCGCATCGCCAGTGAAAAGAAATGATTTTTTACCGTAAGTAAGCTTTAAAACAGCACTCCAGTTATTTAAGTCGCTTTTTGGATATGCTTTGACAGGCCCAACGAATTTTGCGGTAACTCCTTTGATCGGCAAAGCAACATTTGCTTGAGCGGTCTTTATTTTTTTGCCTTCACGCTTAACAGCATTTAAAAAATCTTTGTAGCTTTCCGTCGTATGGCTGACTTTTGGCGCATACACCTGCTCTACTCGAAAAGCAGATAGCACAGTGTCCAGACCGCCAATATGATCTGCGTCCGGATGAGTTGCAATCATTATTTCGATATCATCCACTTTTTGCTTTTTCAAATAATTAACAACGTCATCTCCATAACTGTTATTTCCGCCATCAATGAGAATATCTTCTCCATTTGGAGCTTTTATGTAAATTGCGTCTCCTTGTCCGACATTAATAAAATGAACATACATATTTTTTGCCTGAGCGCTTGTTGTTTCGTGAAACGGGATCAACAGAAAAGAAAATGCAAACACTATCGAAAACAATAGCTTACGTAATTTCATCAAAATCACTCCGAGTACTGAATAGATCAAATTGATTATACAGCGTGGTAGGAAAAATTTACAAGATTTAATTTAGAAAATTTTATTTTTTTTTACAGAAAATTAAATTTTCTAGTCTAATTGAACTAAAGTCTCATCCGATTTTTTCATGCCGAAAAAAGAAGCCGACCCAAAAGGCTTGGATCGGCCTAAACAGACAAAGGTCTGTACATTTTTAATTTTGTTGAAATCTGGTCATTCCAAAATTTAATTTTTCCCAAAATTTAATTTTTCAAACGTAACTTTTGGTGAATGGAGGAATCAAAAAGTTTAAGTAAAAAAACTAGTTTGCATATTTTAAAACAAGGAGAAACGTAATTTGTTAAAAACAATTGATAAGAAGATTAAATAAAACTTTGTGTTGCTAATTATTGTTGTCGCCAATTAGCTCGCTGTACCTAACTTTATTTAGCGTAAAAACATATTGCACAGTCAAAAAAGGTGAATATAACTAAAATTATTAAAAAATACAATATGGCCGCGAGAAAATGGAAAATTTGAACGATATAAAAGGCGTAAACAAAATTTACATTTAAAAAAAATTACAAGTTAAATAGTCTGTTGAATAAACCTGATATTTTAATGTTTCGCCGTTAAAAAGTCGGCAAAAAAAGAGAAAAAGAAAACGCGATTCTTGTATTTCACAAGAACCACGTCTACTAAGGTTTTTAATGATGATTCCGACTGGGCTCGAACCAGCGACCTCCACCCTGTCAAGGTGGCGCTCTCCCTGCTGAGCTACGGAATCATATTAACAAAACAGATGAATTTCTAATGCGTTTTTTTGACAATTTCTATTGTAATGTTGTTATAAAAATATGTCAAGCCTCAATATGCAAGTTTTTTTACTTGCTGTAGTTTTTAATCATTGATAAGCTCTTTCTGGTCTTAGAATCTAAATTGATAAAAGGAAGTGCTTTTAATAGAAGCACAAATGTTGAGAATTATAAATTATGCGAAACGACCAACCGGATTACCGGGCGGTTTTTGTTTCTGATTGACGACAAAGTGTAACAGTAGTTATTTTTTCGTTTTATCTAAATAATCTGTAAGGAGTCCTCTTTGTTATACAAAATGATAGGAAAGAAAAACGAAAAACAGGAGTGTCCTTTTGCCATTTATGCAATATTTTTGAAATCGTTTTAATAATTTGATAGGATAACATTTATAATATCGATCATTTTTGAAAATCCTTATAAAGGAATGTGATAAAAAATGAAAAAAGACCAAGTCTTGGATCAGAGGCACCGCCCTTTGCGCGATTTGCGTATTTCTGTAACCGACCGATGTAATTTCCGGTGCACGTATTGTATGCCGAAAGAGATATTCGGAGACGATTATCAATTCCTTCCGAAGGATCACTTGTTGACGTTTGAAGAAATTGTCGAGCTCACGAAAATTTTTGTTGAGCTTGGCGTGAAGAAAATTAAGCTGACGGGAGGCGAACCGCTTCTTCGAAAGGATGTATATAAACTAATTGCCATGCTTTCAAAAATTGAAGGAATTCATGATATTGGTTTGACAACAAACGGCGTGTATTTAAAAAAGTATGGCTCAAAATTGTATGAAGCAGGTCTTCGCCGATTGAACATCAGCCTTGATGCGATTGATGACGATACGTTTCGACGTTTAAATGGCCGAGATGTATCAGCAAAGACGGTCTTGGCAAATATTGATTATGCTGTATCAGTCGGATTTTCGGTTAAAGTAAATATGGTTGTACAAAAAGGAGTAAATGATCACCAAATTTTGCCGATGACGGAATATTTTAAAAACAAGGGGATTCCATTAAGATTTATTGAATTTATGGATGTAGGCAATACAAACGGCTGGAATATGAAAGATGTCTTGATAAAAAAAGATATTGTAAAGATGATTAGTTCTGTTTATTCCATTGAACCAATTGATGAAAACTACTTTGGAGAGGTAGCCAAGAGATATCGTCATCAAGACACAGGTTCAGAAATCGGATTTATTACATCAGTATCAGAACCATTTTGTTCAAGCTGTACGAGGGCGCGTATTTCATCAGACGGAAAGCTGTACACTTGTTTATATGCCCACGAAGGATTTGATTTACGGGATTTCATTCGTTCAGGAAAAAGTCCAGAAGAAATCAAAATGGCTATTGAACGTGTTTGGCAAAATCGTAAAGATCAATATTCTGTTGAACGTACAGAAAACAAAGGTATGTTGAACAAAAATAAAATTGAGATGTCATATATAGGAGGATAAACAATCGGCGTTTGGTGATGAAATGCTGATTGTTTTTTTATTTTTTTAGAAAATTCGAAAGAGAAAAAATTAAAATTGAAATAGTAAAATTTTTAAACCATTAAAATATATTTTTATCTAATATATAGAAACAAGGAGGGGAGCAATTGGCTGATGTATTAATTGTTGATAATGATAAATCTGCTCGGAAGGATGTAAAGTCAATTATTGAAGATAGTAAATTCAGCTTTCTTTCCATTTATGAAGCAAGTACATCTCAACGAGGTATGATCCTTTTAAAGCAAAATCGACCGACTATACTCATTGTGGATATCTCCTTGCCAGATATAGACGGTATCAAATTAGGGAGATCAGCGTTAGAGCTGTATCCAGATTTGCCTGTGATTGTTGTGACTCAGTTAAAAATGTTCGAGTTTGTCCAGGAAGCGATCAACTCAGGTTTTTCAGCTTATTTGTTGAAACCGCTTTCCAAAAATGAACTGCTTGATACATTTGAGCGGATTTTGCCCAAAGGATTAAATAAAGAAATTAATCAAACCATCAATGGTAAAAGTCATTTTTCCTCTGACTTAAAAAATCCGATCGAAAGTGCCATTCAGTTTATTCAAATGAATTATGGTTATGCTCTTACTCTAAAAGAAGTGGCAAATCAAGTATATTTAAGTCCATCTTATTTCAGCCGATTGTTTAAAGAAGAAGTTGGTATGACATTTGTGGAATATTTATCGTTTGTTAGAGTTCAAAAAGCTAAAACGCTGCTTAGAGTTTCGAGTCTTCCGATTGAAATTATCGCTAACAATACCGGTTTTTCAAATGCAAGCTATTTTGCAACCGCTTTTAAAAAATTGGTTGGGAAGACGCCAAGAGAGTATCGGGAGCAGTTTCATTTTAAAGAATAGGAGGTGAAGTCGTGATTACGATTAAAAAGGAATTGGAACGCTGCAAAAAGGAAGGGTTATCAGGTGTTATTGGAACCATTATTTCTACAAAAGGATCTACCTACCAAAAGACAGGGGCAAAATGCTTCGTATCAGAAGATCGAAAGCTAACAGGTCTTTTAAGCGGAGGCTGCGTCGAAGCAGATATTGTAGAACATGCTGTAAAAGTGCTCGAAACGGGTAAGCCGGCAGTTCTCCACTATGATTTTTACGGAGAAGAGGATATTGTTTGGGGACTTGGTGTCGGCTGTAATGGGAAAATGAACATATTTTTACAACCATATCTGCCAAAAAAGCAGCCTGAAAGGACAGAAGTGATTGATCAATATTTTTCTCAATCCCTCCAAAAACAATTACACGCTGTCACGATCGTGAATGCGAAAGATGAAAATCTTCAAGGAAAAATGTGGATCCTAGACCCTTTGCAAAGTAATGACGACTCACTTATTACCGTTTCTGAAATTGCTCATGATTATCAACATCGAAAAAACAATTTAAAAAATGAAATGGTTTATTTAGGTGGTGAAAAAGAATTGTACGTATATTATGAATCATTAAGTCCACCACCACACTTAAAGATTTTTGGCGCAGGTCCTGATGCCATTCCGCTTGTCAAAATGGCGAAAAGCTTGAAATGGATTGTGACTGTTCTTGACCATCGTCCTACTTATTGCAATGAAAATAATTTTCCTGATGCTGATTTTATCCAAGTTTATCCTAAAGGGTCTGTTCCTGACGTTTCGTTTAATGAAAACACATATGTCATTATAATGACACACAATTATTTGCACGATCAAGAAATATTAGAATCCATCATTCATTCAAATGCGGCTTACATTGGCCTTTTAGGTCCGAAAAAAAGAACTGCCCAATTAATTGAAAGCAGCCAAACTCTAAAGGCTCATCCTTCTATTCAGCAAATTCATAGTCCTATTGGTCTTGATATTGGAGCGAAAACACCGGAAGAAATTGCCTTTAGTATTTTGGCTGAAATTATGACGGTGTACAGAGGAGGAACAGGAAAGAAATTATCAGAGCTGGCGGCAATGGCTTATTCCTAAAAAAGATACATCAGTCATAAAGGTGAAAAAACATATTTTGTTGAGTGTTATCAGCTGCAGTTTTTTAAAGTGGATGGTCAAACACAATCTATTAATACCATCTATTGGAAAGGTATTAACCAAAATACCGTGGATGTAAGTAAAAAATCTCAGTTAAGCGGTAGTGTTGCTGTCTTAACTCTGAACGGAAGTTTCTATGAAATAAGTAAACCGATTGGTTTTGGGGGATATTACCAATCAAGGCTGATTACATTGCTAAAAATAAGATTAAAAAATGCATCTGACAAGACTGACACCGTTGTTGCGTTATTGTGCCGTGATTCAATGCTATGAAAGAAATGGGAACCTGTTTATTGTTCAAGCAAAATATCGAATAAAAAGGTCATCCAGTTCTTTAAAGGGATGAGCCAAAAGGGCAAAAATTCGAAATGATATTTGTTTTGCTGCGATCGTAATATCCTCAAGTTATTGAGTCACCACAAAATTATGAGAGATTTCTTCGGAAGGAGGTAAGTTAAATGAGTAAAGTGATTGGGAAAAGAGTGACGCGTGTTGAAGATGCTAGATTATTGACTGGTCAGGGAAAATATATTGATGACATCGGTACCCCGCCGAATACTGGTCATGTGGCCATTTTAAGGAGCCCTTATCCGCATGCCAAAATTGTGTCTATCGATTATTCGGAAGCCTTAGAAATTCCTGGAGTAAAGGGTGTTGTAACAGGTAAGGATGTACATCCTCTATTAAATCCTTTTAGTGTTGGCGTCAGTGCTCCAGTACACTATTATCCAATTGCTATTGATAAAGTTCGTTTTGTAGGTGAGCCAGTAGCAGTTGTCGTGGCAAAAAACCGATATATTGCGGAGGATGCGTTAGAAAAAATTAAGGTGAAATATGAAAATCTTGAACCAATTGTAGATATTGAACGTGCGCTCGAAAAAGGAGCACCTATTTTACATGAAAATGTTGGTTCAAATATCGCTAATCATCGAACTTTTCATTATGGAGATGTAGAGAAGGCTTTTGAGCAGGCTGACAAAATCATCAAGCATCGTTTTCATTTTCCGAAATATTCTGCAACACCAGTTGAAACATATGGTATTGTCGCCCAATACGATCATAGCTCTGATAGTTATACAGTTCACGCAAACTTTCATGGACCGTTTGTACTCCATTCGATTATGGCAGGTGCATTAAAAATTCCAAGCAATCGGTTGCGGATTATTATACCAAAAGATATTGGAGGCAGCTATGGAATTAAGGCAGGAATATTTCCGTATATCGTTCTTTGTTCCGTTGTAAGCCGTCTCGTAGGCTGTCCAGTGAAATGGATCGAGGACAGGCAGGAGCATTTATCAGCTAGTTCAAGCTGTACGGATCGAGTCACATATATTGAAGCAGCAGTAAAAAATGACGGAAAAATACTCGGATTAAAAATGAAAATGATTGACAACGTTGGTGCATATATCCGGGCACCAGAGCCGGCATGTCTGTACCGGAACCATGCAAACACAACCGGCGCCTATGATATTCCAAACTTAATGATTGATGCGTATGCCGTTATGACGAATAAATTGCCAACAGGGCTTATACGCGGATATGGGGGACAAGAAACGTATTTCCCTCTTGAACGGATCATGCAAATCATTTCAGATGAATTAAAATTAGAGCCAGCTGAAGTGATCAGACGGAATTTAATTAAAAAAGAACAATTTCCATACAGAACGGCATCTGGTGGAGTGTATGACAGCGGCGACTATGAAAAAGCATTTGATCTGTTATTAAAAATCGGTAAATATGATGAATTCAGAAAAAAACAAGCTGAAGCACGCAAGAGGGGGAAGCTTCTTGGTGTTGGCCTCGCTGTTATCGTTGAACCATCCGGTTCGAATATGGGGTACATTACGATCGCCTTAACTCCAGAGGAAAGAAAAGCAGGATTGCCGAAATCTGGTTGTTCAGAAGCGGCGACGATTTCGATGGATCCTATGGGAAATGTGAATGTGCGCATTAGTACAACACCGTCCGGACAAGGGCATGAAACGGTCGCTAGCCAAATCGTATCGGAAATTCTCGGAATTCCGCATGAAAAAATTAATGTTGTAGCTGAACTTGATACAGCAACAAGTGCATGGTCCATTGCTTCTGGAAGCTATTCCAGCCGGTTTGCGTCACTCGGATCAAGTGCAGTGTACTATGCAGCACATAAGGTAAAAAATAAGCTTATCAAAATTGCTGCACATTTTTTAAAAGCTAAGGAAGAAGATTTAACAATTGAAAAAGGCAACATTGTTTCCAAAACCGATCCATCTAAATCTATTTCTATAAAAAGGGTTGTTGGATCAGCCCATTGGAATCCGCTTTCTTTACCTGAAGGGATGGAGCCTGGAATTTATGAAACAGCCTATTATACAGCCCAGGCTGAACCGCCGGATGACCAGGATTTAATTAATTCATCGGTTACGTATGGATTTGTTGCTGATTTAGTGACAGTTGAAATTGATCCAGAGACAGGTGACATTCACATTCTTGATTATTTCACGGTTCACGATGCAGGAAAACTATTAAATCCGCTTATTGTCGATGGACAAATATTGGGAGGCCTAGTCCATGGGCTTGGCGGCGCCATGTATGAAGAACTTGTCTACGATGAAAAAGGTCAGTTTTTAACTGGATCGTTTATGGATTATTTATGTCCAACAGCGCCTGAAGTACCAAATGTAACGATCAAACATATCGAGACGCCGTCACCACTTACACCATTAGGCGCTAAAGGTCTTGGAGAAGGAAATACAATGAGTGCACCTGTTGTCATTGCAAATGCAGTAAATGATGCGTTGAAGCCATATGGTGTGACGATTGATTCATTACCAGTAACACCAAATAAAGTATGGAACATTTTGAATCAGTCTAAAAAACAGGAGGTTTCATCATGAACGGAAAAGGGAGCGTAACATTAAATGCAGGAATTGAAAAAGCATGGGAAGTGCTGCTGGACCCAGAGGCATTAAAAAATTGCATTATGGGCTGTAAAAAATTAGAGCCTGTCAATGAAAACAAATATGAAGCGGAAGTATCTATTGGAATTGCTGCTGTGAAAGGAAAATATGAATCAACCATTGAAATTGCTGATGTTCAAAAACCGAACCATTATAAGCTCGTTGTAAAAGGGGAAGGCGGACCAGGAAGTGTTGAAGCAACAGGAGTTGTTGATCTTGTTCCAATTGACGATAACAAGACGGAATTGAACTATACGTATGAAGCGGAAGTTGGCGGAAAAGTGGCAATGGTTGGGCAAAGAATGCTAAATGGTGTAGCTAAATTAATCATTCAGGACTTCTTTAAAAAGTTTAATAAAGAACTAGCGAAAAACGAACAATCTATTTAAATAGAGAAAATACAAGTCAAGCACAAAAATCAAAGGAATTGGAAATTCCAAATCCTTTGAACTGCTAGATCATACTGTGAGTGGACGAAATGAAAAGGTCGATTGAGTCTTCTGCACCGATAAGAAAATCTGGCTGCCTTTTGAATGGAGTTTGCTACATTTAGCATCAGTAAAGCGATTTTTGCCCTTTTCCTGAAAATAACCCCTTTCATGTAAGGATCTGTGGAAAGGACTATTCGGGATGTCCCCAGCCCACTTGTTGATCAATCACGAGAAATTGCTTTAATCCATGCTGTCTGGAAGCTGTCACATTCAGCATTGGTGGCCAGAGGGAACAAGATTGCGGGTTAGAAGCTCGAACAAGAGCTGGAGAAACAGACTTTATAAGTAGTCATAGCTGATGGATTTCTCCCAATGATCCTTAATACTACTATCTAGGGGCATCACGAAAAGTCTACCCCTAAAATGGAACTTTTTCAGATAGTGCCAGTTAGCAACACTATCTGAAAAAGTTATCAAAGAGTCTAACTGGAAAATGCCTCTCTCTAAAGAGGATTCTAAAAATACTAAACGAGGAGGGGAGTATATGAAACCCGTAAAATTTGATTATTATTCCCCGAAAACAGTTGATGAAGCTTTAACACTTTTAGAAGAAGCAGGATTTGACGGGAAAATCATTGCCGGTGGTCAAAGTCTTGTACCAATAATGAACATGAGACTATCATCGCCAGAATGTTTAATTGACATTAATCAGCTTCATGATTTGCAATTTATTGAGTTTGATAGTGACAAAGTTAAAATTGGTGCGTTAACGAGGCAGGCGGAAGTTGAAAGATCGGATATAGTTCAGAAGCATTTAGGGCTTCTAAGTGAAGCGGTTCCCTTTATTGGGCACGTTCAAACGAGAAATCGGGGAACATTTGGAGGAAGTCTTGTTCATGCTGACCCAACAGCTGAAATTCCTCTTTCATTGATGGCGCTCGGAGGGACCCTTCATATTGCTTCTAAAGAAGAGGTGCGAGAAGTAAACGTCGAGGATTTCTTTATTACTTATTTAACAACTGACATAATGCCTAATGAGATGCTGACGGAAATTCACATTCCTATAGAACAAGAAAGAAATGGATATTCATTTTATGAAGTTTCTCGTCGTCACGGTGATTTTGCACTCGTTGCCTCTGCTTGTCAATTAACGATTGATCATTTAGATCGCATTACAAATGTAAGACTTGTATTAGGCGGTGTTGAAGCAACGCCATTGTTAATAGAAGGGGCAAACGAATGGATGAAAGGAGAGGTTTTATCTGACTCCCTTCTCCAAAAAGTCGAGGATATAGTGGATGAAATGGTAGATCCAGAGTCAGATATACACGCAACTGCTGAATATAGAAGACATCTTTCGAAAAAATTGGCAGTGCGTACGGTGAAATCAGCCTACGAACGAGCGAGGGGTGAAGCCAATGAGCGTTCATGAAATTGAAGTGACGATCAACGGGAAAAAGTATAAAGAACAAGTTGAGTCAAGATTGCTGTTAAGTGATTTTTTACGAGAAACGTGCGGTCTCACTGGCACGCATGTCGGCTGTGAACATGGTGTGTGTGGTGCTTGCACGATCCATTTAAATGGTTCAGCTGTTCGAAGCTGCCTCATATTTGCGGTTCAAGTGGATGGGCAGGAGATCACAACAGTAGAAGGTTTGGGAGAAGACGGTCAATTAACTCCATTACAAAAAAATTTCATTGAATGTCACGGCCTTCAGTGCGGGTTCTGTACACCTGGAATCTTAATGTCAGCAACTGACTATTTACAAAAAAATCCGAATCCTTCCGTTCAAGAAATAAAAGAAATGCTATCAGGACATTTATGCCGATGCACGGGTTATGTTGGAATTATAGAAGCAATTCAAAAAACAGTTGAAGAAAATAGTAATCATGCTCGGGTGGAAAGGTGATGATGATATGAACCTTTTAACTCTTTTTGAATTTGCTGTTGAGCGTCATCCAAATCGACTTGCTGTTGTAGAAGGAGACAGAAGGTATACGTACAGGCAATATCATAACGAAGTGGAAAAAGTCGCTGCTTCACTTCAAAAAATCGGCATTAAACAGCATGACCGCGTTATGATCCTTTTAAAAAATCGTCTTGAAAACACAGTGATTTATTGGGCTCTGCAAAAAATTGGAGCCGTTTACACTCCAATTAATTTTCGCCTTTCGGTGAAAGAAGTTGAGTATTGTGTCAATGATGCAGAGGCTGCTGCTGTCATATACGAAATCGTAAGCCAGGAATCCGTTTTGAAAGCAAATCTTCAGCAAAAGCCAATACTGATTGGTCTTGGCGAAGTGGAAGGTGCTGATATCTACTATAATGAACTTGTTGAAAGAAGTCCTGGCAGCTTGGAAAAGCCAACGATAGATGATAACGATATCGCTCTTATGCTTTATACGTCCGGAACAACAGGAAAACCGAAAGGAGTTCCACGAACGCACAAAAATGAATATAGTGCAGCGCTAGCCCATATTATCCAAAACCAATATCAAGACGGGGAAAGTACATTAGGGACAATGCCGCTTTATCATACGATGGGAATGCGCTCCCTTCTATCTATTATGTTTTTAAATGGTAAATATGTTGTTCTACCTGATTTTGATGCAAAGGAAGCGTTGGAATTAATAGAACGTGAAGAAATTACATGCCTTTACTTAGTACCTACGTTATATCACGATATGTTAAATCACGCTGAATTTCCTAATTACGATTTGTCTAAGTTGAAAAAAATCGGTTATGCGGGCGCTTCCATGACAACAGCTTTAACGGAAAAATGTATTGAAATGTTAAAGCCTGAAGTGTTTGTGAACCATTATGGCAGCACTGAAATTTATACATTTACGATCAATCCAAATGTGATGGAAAAGCCAGGATGTGCTGGTAAGCCAGGCTTTCATCAAAATATCCGCATTGTTAAGGCAGATCCTGATGGCCATGCAACTCCAGAGGATGTGGTGGAAAAAGGAGAACTGGGAGAAATTATTGCCAATATTGAATCACCAGAAAGCTTTAAAGGCTACTGGAATAGACCGGATGCAACAAAAAAAGCCATTCGGGATGGATGGTATTTTACTGGAGACCTTGGCAAATTAGATGAGGATGGAGATTTATATGTCGTCGGACGTGTCGATGATATGATTATTTCCGGCGGAGAAAATATACATCCTCTTGAAGTAGAAGATGTTTTAGCCAAGCATCCGAAAGTGCATGAAGTTGCTGTAATTGGTGAAGAAGATGAGCGCTGGGGCCAAGTTGTTTCTGCCTATGTCGTACCAAAAGATCCGTCACTTACCATACAGGAACTTGACGATTATTGTAAAAATAATACAAAACTTTCAAACTTTAAACGTCCAAGAAAATATGTATTTATTCAAGAAGTACCGAAAAGCGCTGTTGGGAAAATTCTCCGTCGTAAACTCAAAACGGGAGAATTTGAACTATATATAAATGAAAGTGAAAAAATCGTTTAATTTTTTCAAAAAAGAAAGGGGAACCAAAACATGGAAGCAGTAAAACAATATGATCACATTCGAGTTGAAAAAAATCCGGAAAAAAAGACGGCAACAATTGTTTTCGACCGTCCAGAAAAAATGAATTATATTAGCATGCTAGCTCGCTCGCAATTTCCAGAAATTTTTGATGAGTTAAATAAAGATGATGATGTTCGCGTCATTATTATTAAAGGTGAAGGAGATAAGGCATTTAGTGCAGGAGGGAATATCCCTGAATTTTTGGAAGTGCATCAAGAAGAATTATCACATCTTGCTGTAAACGTTGCAGCACCAGAACGTTCTCCAAAGCCTGTCATTGCTCAGCTTCAAGGCTATACGTTTGGAGTCGGTTTTGAAATTGCTATGGCATGTGATTTTCGAATTGCAGCAGATGACACATTATTAGCACTGCCTGAGATGAATCTTGGTATGATTCCAGGAAGCGGCGGAACACAAAGGGTGGCCAAAGCAGTAGGATTAACTCGCGCAAAAGACATGATTATGCGTGCAAGAAGAATTCCTGCTGAGGAAGCGTATCAATGGGGCCTTATTACAAAGGTTGTTCCAAAGGAAGAACTAGAAAGCGCTGTCGATTCACTCGTTGAAGAGCTTGTAAACTTCTCTCCGCTTGCATTAAAAGTATGTAAACAAGTACTCAATGCAGCCGAAGAAACACCGCTTAGTGCAGGAATTGAAATAGAAGGAAAAGCCTATGGATTGCTTCGCACTACAGAAGATTTCAAAGAAGGAGTCGAAGCATTCGTCGAAAAAAGAAAGCCGAATTTCACAGGAAAATAATATTGAAATACGAATTATTCGTGCTCCCCAACTATAGTTGAGGGAGCATATAAAAAATAGTTATTTTCAGAAAATTCATAATAAAAGGGGGTATACGATGAATACCGAACGAAAAGGATTTACGAAACATTTAAATATTAACACAGTGAGCGCTGGTACACTTGCCGCTATTTTTGGATGTACTGGTCCAGCTTTAATTATTATTGGTGGAGCAGCAGACGGTGGTTTAACACATGAGCAGACGATCTCGTGGCTCTTTGCTGTTTATTTCTTTGGTGGATTGTTGGGGATTTATTTGGCTTTAAAATATCGCCAGCCGATTGCAGGAGCTTACTCTATTCCAGGTGCAGTACTTGTTGCAGGTGCATTATCACAGTTTTCTTTAGATGAAATAGCGGGTGCTTATTTTGTGGCTGGTGTCATTGTCTTACTACTAGGAATTACTCGTACAATCGGAAAGATAATGAACTGGATACCCGTTCCGATCGTAATGGGGATGATTGTTGGGGCCATGATCCGGTTTGGAACCGGAATGATTACATCTATTGAAAAAGCCCCGTTGATCGCAGGGGTAGCAGTTCTCGTATACTTGCTATCAGTACGATTTATTAAAGTCATACCGCCAATTTTAACATCTTTCATTGTTTCTGTTATTTTAGTAGTAATCATGAACGAATTTCAAATTCAAGATCAGCAAAGTAGTTTTATTCTTCCACAAATTTTAATACCTTCATTTAGTCTTGAGGCAATAGTATCTGTTTCAATTCCGCTTGCTTTCTTAGTTATCGGAGCAGAAAATGCTCAAGCAACCGGTGTATTAATGGCTCAAGGATACAAGCCGCCTGTCAATGTTATGACAATAATAAGCGGAATTGGTGGGATGGTCACTTCTTTCTTTGGAGGACATAATGCAAATATTGCCGGTCCTATGACGGCCATTTGTGCTTCAGAGGAAGCGGGGAAAAATAAGGAAGGACGTTATGCATCTGTTGTGGTAAACGGTATTTTATTCAGTTTATTTGGATTACTTGCCGGCATCGTCGTACCGTTTGTAACGGCTCTACCATCTGTACTCGTTGGTACTATTGCTGGTCTAGCAATGATTAGCGTACTGGTGAACTCTTTACAAAGTGCTTTTTCTGAAACTAAATTTCAAGTTGGAGCGTTTTTCGCATTAATCATTGGTATGTCGGATATTAGTTTTTTTAATATTAGTTCACCGTTTTGGGCATTAGTTGGAGGAGTGTTGGTTTCCTTGTTAATCGAACCTCATCATTTTCAAAAAGAACATGAGGATAATTTTGATCTTCCTGAGAAAATGGATCGTGCCATTTCTGAAACATTTTAAGGTGTTCAAATTCAAAATGACACAAATTAAAATCGCTTTCTAAAAATCGTTTAGGTTCTGCCTAAAAGATTGTTGTTTTACTATTTCTTTTTGATTGTCCTAGATAGTCGCAAAGCAGCAAATCTTACGAAAACAGCCTTAACAACAACAGGATGAAAAAATTTTTTCTAAATAAGATCTGTTTTGTACAAGCCTATCGTACGATTGCTTTTAGACCTCCTTCTTTAAAACGTCCAAAAAGAAGGAGGTTAATTGATTTTATCCATAAATATTTACTCTACTTTATCATATTTTTTATGTTCCGAACTTATTCATTGAAACGAGAAACATATCGATCCCATTATTTTTAAATTCAGCTTAACAGTAAAATCCACGTTTGATCCTAATTATTTTGTTCGAACTTTCGATAATATTTGCTTAATCCTTCTTTGGTTAAGTCTTCTGTCTTAACAAATCCTTTTGACTCATAAAAAATATCTTTTTCATGCTATTATTACTCTTTTCACCTAAAGATCGGCATTGATCATTCTTGATTATTTGCAATATTCCTCTTTTTCATCTTAATACATACACTTATTATTTATTATATGCCGATAATAAGTGTAATTTCTGCCTTTATTTTCACACATAATATCCAAACATTTCACTCATGAAAACATGATACACTCCACGGATTTGTAACAGGTTACATCAGTGTAAAATAAAAGCTATTCTCTAAAAGATTGTTGTTATCAATCATAGAGAAATATATATCATATGGTAAAATAAAGTAAAAAGGGGTAGTTTCAATGGGATTGCCAAAATGTTGTAAATGTAACCATCCATTTAGTTGGAGAAACATATTTTGTGCTTCGTTCAAATTTAGCCAAGAAATAAAGTGCCCTAAGTGTGGAACAAAAATGTATCCAACAATGAAATCAAGACAAAAAATGGGTATAGCAACTTTTGTACCATTGGTCATATCTTTTGCATTACAGGTATTTGGGCTTCCATTCAAGTTTACTATGTTGATATTTTTGTTGTTGTCAGTTTTGGGTATGATATTGCTGCCATTTTTATATTCGTTTGTCGATCATGAGGAGCCCCTTTGGTGAAAAAGGACGTATTGTTAAAGCTGATGATAAAAGGGTTTTTGCGTAATCTTGATGATAGAGAGGAGTTTTATGGAGAATATTTGTGTGTAAAGTTTTTAGCTTCTCATCTTAATTCAATAATCCCGATTTTTCATCAAAAGGACGTCAGAACCGGTACCCCCGTATCGCCTGAAAAAAATCCCGGCATATAACTATAGTGTCAATGAGAGAAGCTGTCGTTTACGATTACGAGAAGAGAGATATATGAAAGAGGAATGAATATTTTCTAATAATATAAGGAAATTGAGGATCGAAAACAGTTCAGAAATCTATTCAATCTCTCAACTGCTCCTTCGAAATTAATGAGAAAGTAGGTTGGATCTATTTAAGCGATGCCTTTCAAAAACGAAAGAGAGTTTTTCCGAAATTTCTATTTTTTTTTTTGAGGAAGACGAAAAGACATTCGGACTGTTAACGAGGACATCGTTTGATCTCTACCGATTAGTAAGAGCAAAAAAGGGATAGAAACACAAAGTACGTTATGAAAAAATCTCTACTCAACATCTTCTGAACTTGCGCAAAAAGAAGTATGGTTAAAGATTACAAATAATCATTTGATCGTATTAAATGATCAATAAGCGAAACATCGTTGTTAAATTATGAAACGCAACAAAAGACAATCGTTCGAAAAACCGAAAATGGAAAAATCAGCGAAAATTATTCTGAAATAATGTGATAGATTCTTAATAGATCAACAAAAAGTATCTATAACCGCTCTTGCGAATGTATGTTTTTTGCAAAATAAAAGTGCAGAGAATTGCAAAATCCTTATGCAGTGATATGCAATGGGGCTTTACATGGAGGAGGAGCCATGATAACCTTTTTTGGTTTTGCCAAAACTGTTGAAGCTGGCGCTTGGCTAAAGAATCATGGCTACAGAGGATCCATGTCAAGCCCTTGATGGATAGATCACATATATGTATATTTATTCAAAATTTTGATAAAGATATACTGCAACACTCTGTATTTTTTTCTTGCAGAAAACAGAATGTAGAGAGTGTCGAACTTTCTCTATTTGAGAGAGACATTGCTTAAAGTGTTTTTAAACATCATACTCCAATTACCATGTGACTATATGAAAGTTGATGTGAATTATATCGAAATGACCGCAATATGGTATAATAATAGTTATATTTATAATGAAGAAAGGAGCATACTGATGGCTGAAATTACAAATGAAATGATTTTACAAGCGATTAAAGAACTGGCTGAGCAGCTAAAAAACCATTCAGAAGAAACGAATAACCGGTTTGAACAAATTAACCAACGGTTTGCACAAATTGACCAACGGTTTGAGCAGATTGATCGGCGGTTTGAACAAATTGACCAACGATTTGAACAAACCGATCAGCAGTTTGAACAAACGAAGCAGCAATTGGTCGAAATCAATGAGCGGCTCGACCAAGTTGAACAAAAGATCGAGGAGATGGACAAACAGCTCACTGATGTAGCAAACGGTCAAAAAATTCTTGTGGAAGAGTTGTTTGAAAATAAGAAAGAAATCAAGCGAGTCAAAAATATTTTAAACATATATTAACCGCAATGATCTATTAAGCGTTTTTTTGGACAAAACCGTGAGATAAAAACAAAATGATGTCTGAAATTAGCTTTTCGCCTCCCTGTTTTCTTCAAAATAATGTCCAAACTTCTTCGCCGTTTTCTATTTAGCTTTATTCGTTCCTATTAATATCCAATTAATACTATCCTTGTTTTAACACATAATCCCCGGAATAGGATCTGGCTTGTGCTGTCTACAGTGTGAGAAAAAAGGCGCAACAAAGGATAAATCCCCATTCAAAAAACAGCGGCTGTCTCATCGGTTTAACGGCCATTGCGGCAGCCTCGTTATGCTTTCACCTTATTGATTAATTTTTATTATAAATGCAATAATTTTTTCTATCAGCGAAAGTAAAGACTGACATTAGCTTTAAGCGCCTCAGGCTTTTTACTTTCGGTACTTTCCATTCTTCACTGTTTTGAAAACCTATTTACAACAAAGCAAATTTTTCCTATAATTATAACTAACTAATTAGTTAGTTATAAAAAAGGGGGCTCTTGTTGGCTGTAAAAAAAGGCGAAGTGAGTAAGAGAAAGTTATTTCTATGCCAGAAGAGCTTTTTACGAAAAAAGGTTTTCAAAGTACCAAAAGAAGCGAATTTGTTGCAAACGAAAGCTTAACACAAGCTGCGTTTCAAAAGTAAGGAAGATATCTTTCAACAAATATTTCAAAATTTTGATCAACAGTTAATAAAACTAAGGGATGTTGGAAAAATCTGTTGAACTATCGCTATCGGAAGTCAAAAATTTTGTAACCAACATGTTTATCAAATTGTTTACTTTTTTAGAAAAAACAAATCAGACAAGGAGACAGTGATCAGATTCGAATAAGATTGATATGTTCAATAACAAGCGATTCGGAATTGTAAAAGAAAAAATTGACACAGGGTGGCAGCAGAGGCCATCGCTGCTATTATAGAACGATTGGTACATCGATATTTATTAACAGGAGAAAAAGTAAAGTAGGACAGATGTTTTTGAGCGGAATTCAAAATCGTTCGAAAAGCGGTGATTGAGATGGTATTAGATTGGTTGGATTCTCAACTTCATTTGATTAGCGTGCTTTGGTTATTTCCCATTTTGTTTATGTTTCATGATTTCGAAGAGATTCTTACGGTAGAGAAGTGGACCAAACAGAACAAAGAACAAGTTCTTGCGGTTTTACCTAAATCAATACGAAAATATTTTTATAGCAGCTTTCAGATGACAACTGTTCAATTTGCGAACGATGTATTTTGGATTTTCCATACCATTACAACAGCAACATGTTTAGCCGTCATTTTCTCTTTTTACTATATTTTTTTAATGTTACTGTTTATCTTTTTTGCCCATGTGTTCACACATTTAGGGCAAGCACTCTATCTAAGGAAATACACTCCTGGTGTAATCACTTCCATCTTTCTAGTGCTACCCTATTCTTCATATACCTACTATCGATTGCTGAAAGAACAAGTCATAAGCGGAACAGATATATTGTGGAGTATAATTGGAGCAATCATCATCGTACCAATATTATTTCTGTTTCTAGTGAATGGAAGAAATAAAGCTACAAAAAAAGTTGAGGAAGATGGTGCCGACAAGAATTTTTTGTAATGTAAGATAAATAGGGTATCTCTGTAATGGAATTTCAAATAGGGGGGATGCATTCTCTTTTTGAGAATGGCTCCAATAAATATAGTACTTTTTCAGTGGCTATCATGTAACCGAGCCACTTTTTTATTGACGAACTTGTATATACAGGTTAAAATAAAAGCATCTTGTATATACAAGTTTTGAAAGCGGTTAAAAGGAGAGTTCATAATGTTAAAAAAATGGTTTCGAAAAAAAGAGGAAACGCTCTTAGCCCCTTTAACCGGAAAAATAGTCGAGATCGAACAAGTTCCTGATCCAGCATTTTCCCAAAAGCTCATGGGGGATGGAGTGGCTATTGATCCTGCAGACGGAATTGTCGTTTCGCCGGTCAATGGGGAAGTTATTCAATTTTTCCATACGAAGCATGCGATTGGTATTCGTTCTGAGACGGGACTGGAGCTATTGATCCACATCGGTTTAGACACCGTTATGATGAACGGTGAAGGATTTGTTGGACATGTGAAGGTCGGTGACAAAGTCAAGGCGGGAGACAGTTTACTGACATTCGATCTTGCATTGATCAAAGAAAAAGCAGCAAGCACGATCACACCGATTGTCATCACCAATATGGATGCCGTTCAATCACTCGAAAAGAAGTCGCTCGAAAGCGTGCAGGCAGGAACGGATTCATTTATGGTTGTCGTAGCAAAATAACACTTGTTTTGTAAACGATTACGGGGGGGATCATCATGAATATCAGCAAACAATCAGTTGAAAAGATTGTTGAGTCTGTTGGAGGAAAAGAGAATATTGTAGCGGCAACACATTGTGTTACCCGGTTAAGATTTGCATTAAAGGATGAGGGAAAAGTAGATAAAGAGGCTTTGGAAAGCATTGATCTCGTCAAAGGCTCCTTTTCGGCAAACGGTCAATTTCAAGTCGTGATTGGACAAGGGCTTGTCGATAAAGTGTACAACGAAATGGTGGAGTTGACGGGGATTGACCGCGCGACAAAGCAAGAGATTAAAGATGCAGCGGAAGCGAAGCTAAACCCGCTTCAGCGTGCGATTAAAACATTAGCTGATATTTTTATTCCGATTTTGCCGGCGATTGTGACAGCAGGTTTGTTGATGGGAATTAATAATATCCTGACAGGCCAAAATATTTTTTATGAAGGCAAATCATTTGTGGAAGTGCATAAAGAGTGGGCCGATCTTGCCAGCATTATTAACTTAATTGCCAATACGGCGTTCGTCTTTCTGCCAGGTTTAATCGGTTGGTCAGCGGTAACGAAATTCGGCGGCAGTCCATTGCTTGGTATTGTGCTAGGCTTAATGCTTGTTCACCCAGATTTGTTAAACGCATGGGGCTGGGGAGCAGCGAAAGAAGAAGGAAACATTCCTGTATGGAATTTGTTCGGATTGGATGTTCAAAAGGTAGGATATCAGGGTCAAGTATTGCCTGTGCTAGTGGCATCGTACGTGCTGGCGAAAACAGAGCTGTTTTGGCGTAAACGAATTCCCGATGCGTTTCAGTTGCTGTTAGTCGCTCCGCTTTCGCTGCTATTTACCGGTTTTTTAGCGTTTATTGCGATCGGACCGATTACATTTGCAATCGGCAACGGGATTACAAGTGTATTTGTTTCAGTGTTTCATAATGATTCCAGCAATTGGCGGGCTTCTATATGGAGCGATATATGCCCCTCTTGTTGTCACGGGGATGCATCATACGTTCTTGCCGGTTGATTTGCAGCTGATCACCAACACTGGCGGAACATTTTTATGGCCGATTCTCGTTCTTTCTAATATCGCTCAAGGTTCGGCGGCATTAGCCATGATGTTTTTAGCAAAAGATGAAAAACTGAAAGGGCTGTCATTCACATCTGCCGTTTCAGCTTATTTGGGTATCACGGAACCGGCCATGTTTGGAGTGAATTTACGCTACCGTTATCCATTTATTTCTGCGATGATAGGAGCAGCAATTGGCGGAATGTTCATTACGCTTAATAAAGTGATCGCATTTTCTATTGGTGTTGGCGGTCTTCCTGGGTTTTTATCAATCGTTCAGCAAAAATGGGCGCCGTTTTTCATTGGAATGGCGATCGCGATTGTGCTGCCGTTTGCTCTAACATTTGTGTTAGGAAAAATTCGCAAAGATCATAATTAATAGAACTGTGTTCTAAATAATAAATATGAATAATCAAAGATTCATACCATTGGTGAATGACCGCCAATGGTATCGTTTTTCCCGATAGTCTCAAAATTATAAACGAGGTGATATTCATTGAAGCAGCCATGGTGGAAAAAAGCCGTTGTTTATCAAATTTATCCGAAAAGTTTTAAAGACACGACGGGAAATGGAATAGGAGATTTGCAAGGGATTATCGAGAAATTAGACTATTTAAAGACATTAGGGATTGACGTCATTTGGCTGACGCCTATTTATGCTTCGCCGCAGCGAGATAATGGCTATGATATTAGTGATTATTTTAGCATTCATCAAGATTATGGAACAATGGAGGATTTCGAGCGTTTGCTTGCTGAAGCCCATCGGCGCGGTATCAAAGTGATAATGGATATGGTCGTAAACCATACCTCGACCGATCATGAGTGGTTTCAGCAGGCACGTTCGTCAAAAGAAAACCGCTACCGCCATTTTTATATTTGGAAGGATGCCAAACCAGACGGCAGCCCTCCAACAAACTGGAAATCCAAATTTGGCGGATCGGCTTGGGAGTATGATGAGCAAACGGGACAATATTATCTGCACTTGTTTGATGTAACTCAGGCCGACTTAAATTGGGAAAATGAAGAGCTGCGCAAAACGATTTATGAAATGATGCATTTTTGGTTTCAAAAGGGAATTGATGGCTTTCGCTTAGATGTCATTAATTTGATTTCGAAAGATCAACGTTTTCTCGATGATGACGAATCCCTGCCATTGGGTGACGGCCGCCGATTTTATACAGACGGTCCGCGCATCCATGAGTTTTTGCAGGAAATGAATAGGGAAGTATTTTCTAAATATGATATTATGACAGTCGGTGAGATGTCATCGACCACCATTGACCATTGCATTCAATATACTAATCCAGCACGGAACGAATTGAATATGACGTTTAACTTCCACCATTTAAAGGTAGACTACCCAAATGGTGAAAAATGGGTGGCAGCTCCATTCGATTTTCTGGCTCTAAAACGAATTTTATCTACTTGGCAAGTGGAGATGAATAAAGGCGGAGGCTGGAATGCGCTCTTCTGGTGCAACCATGACCAGCCGAGAATTGTGTCGCGCTATGGCAATGATGGAGCATATCATAAAGAATCGGCGAAGATGCTGGCAACAGTTATTCATATGATGCAAGGAACACCATATATTTACCAAGGTGAAGAAATTGGCATGACCAACCCGAAGTTTGAGCGAATTGAAGAATACCGTGATGTGGAAACATTAAATATGTATAAAATTTTGCTTGAGCAAGGAAAAACAGAAGCAGAGGTGCTTGAAATTTTAAAATGTAAATCGCGCGATAATTCACGGACACCTATGCAATGGGACGACAGTCCGCATGCCGGATTTACAACTGGGACTCCTTGGATTCATGTCGCGCCGAATTTTAAAGAGATTAATGTGAAAAAAGCATTAGAGGATCCAACATCGATTTTTTACCATTACAAACGTTTGATTGAATTGCGAAAGAACTATGACATTATTACAACAGGAAACTATCAGCTATTGTTAGAGAATCATCCGCAAATTTTTGCTTATGTGCGCAATGGAGATGGTGAAAAGCTTCTAGTAGTGGCCAACTTTTTTGGCGGCCAAACAAAATTTGTTTTGCCGAATGAGCTTGATATAAACGGATATACAAGCCGTATCCTGCTTTCCAACTATAATGACTCTTCTGAACATGTACAAGAAATCATGTTGCGTCCATATGAAGCGATTGTGTATCATTTAACAAAATGATACTATACAATTCGGTGATGACTATGAAGGAAAATAAATTTATGGCGATTTACAACGACCTTTTGCTTCATATTCGCAAAGGCATTTTTCAGCCGAACGAAAAGCTGCCTTCTGAAAATGAATTGTCCCAGCGGTATCAAACATCGCGTGAGACGATTCGCAAAGCGCTCAATCTTCTATCAGAGCATGGCTATATTCAAAAAATAAAAGGAAAAGGTTCGATTGTGTTAGATGTAGGAAAATATGATTTTCCTGTCTCTGGACTTGTCAGCTTTAAAGAATTGGCGCAAAAAATGAACAAGCCGGCAAGAACGATCGTACATGAACTGGAATTGATCGAGCCTGATGAATATATTAAAAGACAATTGGAAACCGAAAATAAGGAAAAAGTTTGGAAAGTGATTCGTGCTAGGGAAATAGAAGAAGAGAAAATTATTTTAGACAAGGACTTTCTTTGCCAAAAATTCGTTCCAACATTGACGCGCGGCATTTGTGAAAATTCGATTTATGAATATGTCGAAAATGAATTAAAGCTTCGCATTAGCTTTGCGAAAAAAGAAATGTTTGTCGACCGAGTGACAGCTGAGGATCAAAAATATATGGATTTAAACGGCTACGAGCATGTAGTAGTGGTGAAAAATTTTGTCTACTTAGAAGATGCGAGCTTGTTTCAGTATACCGAATCGAGACATCGGCTCGATAAATTTCGGTTTGTTGATTTTGCGCGGCGTACTCATCACCCGGGGATGTCCGATAAGTCCTTAAAATGAAGCCAGTGGAGAAAAACGAGTTGTTTTTCTCCACTCAGCTTGTAGACTTTGTTGACAAGCTGACCTTGAAAGAGTGTCGAACACTCATTCAAGGGGTTTATAATTACTTATATTGCACGGCTCCTAGAAATCTAAACTGATGTTTTTCATTGGCATTTCCATTATATTGAAAATTATAAAGTAAAAGAACTGAGTTCGCTTCTTGATTTAAACGATCACCGCAAAACTCTATAAATTTTGGAATTATCTCCTCATCATAAGAAAAGCCTTCAAGTAGAACACGGCAATCAATCGATGGCTCATCATAGAATTCTATTTCTCTAAAATCTTCATTGTAGTAATCAATGTTAAAGTCTTTTTCAAATTCGGAAGGTAGTAAATCTCCATCTTCTTTAGTGAGAGCGCCACCTTGACAGGGTGGAGGTTGCTGGTTTGAGACCAGTCGGAATCATCCTCAAAAATCTTGATATGACGCGGTTCTTGTGAAATACAAGAATCGCGTTTTTCTTGGTGCGCCCGGCATGGGTGAAGTCTATTGGGTGAGAGTCCCGAACCATGAAGGCAGCAGTAACGGTTAGCTTTAAAATAGAAAAAACTTGAAAGGCTTGTAGCCAATCAAGGTTTTTGTTCTAAATCAGTTACCTCCATCTCCAATTTATTTCCCAGTCTTCATACACAGCCGGCAAATAAATTCCTCTTTTATATTGATGATCATTCACAATAAACCAATTTTCATCCTTCAGCCATTCTTCATTATATTCACTCTCTTTAAAATCGTTTTCTTCATCCATCAGAGCCTTAAAAAACTCTTTAAACTTTACTATATTTTGATTAGGTATAAGTTTACCATACATCCACATGCCTTCAGTGTTGATATCTTGTATTTCGCCTAGACATTCATCTTGGAAATATAAAAACATAATATACTCACTCCTTAGGAGAAATTTTTATGAATTTGCTAGGTATCTCTCCTCTGATCAAATATTCATTGTCTCTTGTAGTCCAAGTTAACGCTCTATTTTTCCAAAAATCAGAAGAAGAGCTATCTCTCTCAATTAATTTTCGAATCTGTTTTGGGGATAAAATGGCTACATTTTTAACTTCTCCTGATCTAATCGCTTTTCTCAAAGAAGAAATATCTAATTCTATTAAGTAATTCCCATAATTTCCAATAATACCTTTATTACCAGTGAAACTAATATAAGGGCTATTTGATTTTGCTCCCCTTCTGTAACCTCCTAAAATATGCTCTATAACAGTAACTTGTCGATTTTTGTATATACCTTTACTATTTGCAGGAACTAAATTACCTGAATCTGATATAAATGGCTTACCAATTCCATTAGATCTTTTAGGTGAATGCAATAAACTATCTCCTCTATAAAGTTTACCAGTACCCTTATTATTGTTTTTAATTTGGCTTCTCTATTTCTCCTTCAACGGTTCATTATGTAAAAAATGACCCCAACTGTACTGGAGTCATCTTTAGCTGTATATGCATTTTGAACTGTCTATTTTTTGATGTCATAACTATACGAAGATAATAATTTTTAAATACTTAGTAAATTTTTTGTTTATACTACCCAATATTAAATTTAGAGGAAACATATTTTTAAAATTCCTGGTCCTTCCCCCCATTAAATTCTTTGGAATAAATATGTTCCGTGTAGATATTAAATAAAAAAACACTTTAATTCGTCTTCTGTTGCAACATTACTTCTAATTTATCTAACTCAATTACTAGTGGTTCATCGTAACTCTCAACTAAGTTGGTATCAAAATACGCTCTCAAGGCTCCTTTTAGCTTAGAATCTTTCCTTAATTCATCAATATTGCTATTGGTATTTACAGTTTCTGATAATTCTTTCAACTTATCTATTAATGTATCTAAAAATTTATGTTCCCTCTGACTTTTTTTTTCATAAACTAAATCCATAACCTTTTGTATTTGAATTTTAATATTATCCATTTCTTCGTTTTGCATAACAAAACCTCCTATTTTGAAGGTATTGGCCTAATTTCCTTTATCCATTCTAAAGAATAATTTAAAGGTAATAAAATTTGGTCAGCATCCCCTTTTAGAATACTACCGGTTTTAGTAATTTGTTTTTCAGCTCTGCCAATATTCAATATAGTTCCTTTTGGAATTTCAATTACGGCTTCATAGTTCCTCGTATTTTTCCATTCTGGGAGTAAAGCTAAGTCAATTTTAGTTTGTATCCTATTTACAGCCGGAGAAGTTGTAGCAAATGTTCCGCCTGCATCTGCATGCCCGCCAAATACTCTATAGACTGTAACATTCTCTTTTGTAATCACTGTTCTATAATTTGAATCTTTAAATGTAGTAGCAATACTCGAAGGTAAAGGCATTTTTTCAATTTCCTCTACCTGATTGTCAATACGAGTTGAGTAATCTTTTCCTTTTTCAACTGTTTTTTTACCAGTACCCTTAGGAAATTATAAAAATGTACTTTATAAATGGGCGGCAGTTTCACTAACCATCACCCATTATATCAACTGACTTTCCGTTCAGGCATGATATAAGCGGTCTTGTGTTTCATCATACCATAGATAATATTGACAAGTCTTCTCATAATGCAAATAAGCGCTTGTTGTTTGGTTTTACCTTCTGCTAGCTTTTTCTGATAATACTCATAAAACACAGGATTTCGAGGAGTTTTACTGCCTTTACAAATATGTATTTGTTGAACAGCCAAGTTATAAAAGATAGTGTATAATTTCCTGTTTCCTTGTTTGCTTTTCTGAATAGTTTCCTTGCCGCCCGAACCCATTCTGACAGGGGCTATACCTGCATACCTTGCGAGTTTGTCGGAATTAGTGAAACGATGAATATCCCCGATTTCTGCAATGAAAGCCGATGCAGTCACCGTATTAATGCCTGGCATCGTTTCAAGCTGCATCCCTAATGGCTTGATAAGTGCTTTTAACTCTTTATCTACTTTTTTGATTTTTTGCTTCTTAAAGGCTGCGCCCGAACACCATCAGCCATCTTTGTTCAGACAATGTGGACAGAGTTTATCTCTCAACATTAGAAAAAGTGTGCAAAGTGCTGGACATCGACATCCAGGAGTTAATCGAGGTGGAGTAATCCTCTCGCTATAGTAATCGGTGGTAGCGAAGAAAAAGTTACGAAAAAATTTTTGTAAAATGGTGGGAAAACAAGGGTAAGGTTTTTGGCGAAAAAAACGGTAGTAACTGATAATTTTTCAGTGGGTTATATTTGATGAAAATTGTAAAATAGGGCATCTTTTTTATACACATTTTGTGCGTACAAGATAACTCTAAAAATTATCATATAGAACTTGAATAGATTACATGCACAAATTGTATCACTAGCAGCTCGTTCGGCACTACGTCACTAGTAGAAAACCCTCAAAAGAGAATTTATATTCACCTTTTGAGGGTTAATTCAATGATATTTTACTTCAATCCTATTCTTACTTCACCGTCATGAAATATCTCAATAACATATCCTGAAGATGGTGAAAATATCCATGTATCAAAACTTACAGCAGTAACATCATCTATAACTTCAAATACTTTATTTAACTCAGATTGAATTATAGGTAATGTCCTTTCATCCCAAATAACATATATAACGTTGCTGTATTCATCAATGTTTTGGTTCAAAAAGGAGATGATCTCATCAACTGTATTCACTTTAGCATGATAAGTCACTTTCTCCCATTCAATACGCCCCCACTCAGTAAATGGAAAAGAATTCTCAAAATCTCTTAGTACTTGCTCTCTCTCACTATCAGATAAGACGTGTACATTCTCACCTAGTGCTTCAATACACTCATCAAATAAACTCATTCAAATTCCCCCTTATCTATTCAAATGTTTTAATAAAGATTTAAAGGTGCTTTCGTTACCCTCGAATGGAATAACGATTTTTCGAGCATTAGCCCCTTTACCATTGCGAAAATCTTCAATGTTTATATGTGTCCCCTTATTTGGGTCATAGTCTAATCTCCATCTTACTTTTCCGTCAGCAGACTGCCTACCAATTACTTTACCATATCCAGCACTTGACTTAAGAGTTCCTATATATGGCTTTGAATTTGGTCCTAAATTTCCAACTAGGTCTAGTGCTTTATTTCTAGCCTGTTCATATGTCTAGACTTTATCTAATACTTGTTCCCCTTTACCAATACCCTTAGTGCTAAGTTCAACGCCATCATTGCCTGCTTTACCTCCGCCTACATTTATCCCATTCATCTTACTTAACCAAGCTTGAATCTTGTTCTCCACCGCATGTGTATTCTCCGCCGGAACCTTAACATCCCCAACCCCTTCCATGGCGAATCCCATTTGCCGGTCAGGGATCACATTTTTCAGATTTGTTATGACATGCCTCCGATTGAAACGAAATGGCTTCCATCAAGTGGAAAAGCTTTTTGTTTCATTATAAGACAGATAAAGGATTTTTTAGTAAATAGAAATGAAAAAAGGGAATTTTAGCAAAAAACTACCAAGAGGTTTCTAGATTATTTTCTTATTTAGGTAATAGAGACTGATCATATTGTCTTAAAATAAAAATCCCCCTTAAAATTTGAAGGGGGATAAATGATTCTGTTTTGCAGGTAATCTTGACGGCAGCTTGTCGTCGATTTTTTGGTTTTATAATATGTTTGTTGGCGTATTTTTTGTTTAAGATAAAAATAAATTTTTTGCATTCTATTAGACTATGATTTATCCTACTACTACACCTTGACATGGTGGAGGTCACTGGTTCGAACCCAGTCGGAATCATCGAAATGAAAGGTCATAAATCCTTGAGATATAGGGCATTGACCTATTTACATGTTCAAAAGTTGAGAGTCGATCGAGTAGTGGAAACAAAAGATTGATTATTGAATCACCCGCCAAAGTGATGGAAAGGTGCGTAAAAATGTTAGGGGAAAGTAATGGAATGGCGTTTAAAAGTGATTGAATCCCTAGCCAAAGTGATGGGAAAGATCCCAGAAGTGATTTAAATCCCCAGCAAAAGTGGAGGAATCAATCGATCCTAGAAGTAACCTATCAAATTTGCAGCAATCGGTGAATGACCGATTGCTTTATTATTCGGAACACAAGGATTTTAAATCTCGAATGCTTATTTTGTTACCCCATGCATTAAAAATGGGTTTAATATTATAATAAAAAAAAAGAGAACTCATTTTTGAGGTGGACTAGGAATGAATAAAACTATTGCAGATATAGCAAAAATTTCGGGAGTTTCCAAAAGCACTGTATCTCGCTACTTAAATGGTGGATCTGTTAGTGAAGCAACAAAAAGAAAAATTGAACTTGCCATTAAAGAAACAGGATATACACCTAATCCTTTTGCACAAAGTTTAAAGGCTAAGAAAACATATTTTATTGGAACGATTGTTCCGCGATTAGATTCCTATGCAGCATCGCATACTTTAATTGGGATTGATGAACAATTAAAAGAGTTGAATTTTCAATTATTAATATCCAATACGAATCAGCAAATTGAACGTGAAATTGAAACGATTTATAGTCTGGCTAGTCAAAAAGTTGCGGGAATTATTTTACTTGCTACTCAAATTACACAAGTACATTTAGAGGCATTTGAAAAGGTGAACATCCCGATTCTTCTTGTTGGTCAAGAACATCCTGATGTACATAGTCTGATTCATAATGATTTGGAAGCAGGCTATGCAATTGGAAAATATGTATTAGAGAAAGGGCATCGAAAAATTGCTTACTTAGGTGTTACCGAAAAGGATGTAGCAGTTGGAGTAAGAAGAAAGGAAGGATTTAAAAGGGCAATAGCAGAAGCGGAAGGATGTGAGGTTTGTTATTTTGAAACAGGTTTTAATATGTTTGCTGCTCAACAAAGAGTAACAGAAATGCTAGAAGGATTTCAGCCAACTTGCATTGTGTGTGCAACGGATAATATTGCTCTTGGTGCTTTAAGGGCAGCACAATTAAAAGGATTGAGCATTCCAAAGGATGTTTCTATTACGGGTTTTGGAGGATATGATGTGACGGAAATTATTCACCCAGGGCTAACAACAGTAAAACTGTTTTTTAAAGAGGCTGGAAAGATGGCAGCGCAAAACATTGTAAAGCTTGTCAATGAGGAGTCAGTTCCAAAAAGAACATTATCAAAATATGAAATTATTGAACGAGAAAGCGTTGACAGAATCATTCCTAATGACTTATAATCAGACTGGAACCGGTTCCATTTCATAAAGTTTGGAACCGGTTCCTAAATCGTGAAAAATGGAACCGGTTCCACTAAATAAATGGGGGAGGAAGCTATGAAGTACGATCAAATCGCAAAAGAAATTTTAGAAGCTCTTGGTGGAAAAGATAATATTTCTGCTGCAGCTCACTGTGCGACACGTTTACGTCTAGTTTTAAATGATGAAAGTAAAATAAATCAAGAAGCGCTTGACAAAATGGACGATGTAAAAGGAACTTTTTCAACGGGTGGACAGTTCCAAATTATTTTAGGGTCAGGTACAGTTAACAAAGTTTATCAAGAATTGACCAAATTAACTGGACTTCAAGAAATGTCTACAAAAGATGTGAAAGATGCTGGAGCGAAAAATTTAAATCCAATTCAACGTTTAGTGAAGCTACTTTCTGATATTTTCGTTCCGATTATTCCTGCCATTGTTGCTGGCGGTCTTTTAATGGGAATTAATAACGTATTAACGGCAAAGGATCTATTTATTGAAGGTAAGTCCCTCATTGATGCATATCCAGAAATAGCGGACTTAGCAGCACTTATTAATACATTTGCCAATGCGGCATTTGTCTTTTTGCCAATTTTAATTGGTTTCTCCGCTACACAGCGCTTTGGTGGTAACCCGTACTTAGGAGCTACTTTAGGTATGTTAATGGTTCACCCTGATTTATTAAATGGTTGGGGTTATGGTAGCGCCTTAGCGAACGGTGAAATTCCAGTTTGGAGTATTTTCGGATTTGAAATTGAAAAAGTCGGTTATCAAGGGACCGTATTACCTGTATTAGCATCATCCTTTATTTTAGCGAAAACAGAACAATTCTTACGCAAATATATTCCGTCTGCACTTGATAACTTATTAACGCCATTATTAACGATTTTTATTACAGGCATTTTAACGTTTACAGCAGTAGGACCGATTACTCGTTCTGCAGGTAACTTATTAACAGACGGACTTGTTTGGTTATATGATACTACGGGACTCATTGGTGGTGCGTTATTCGGTTTAGTTTATGCCCCAATCGTTATTACAGGTATGCATCATAGCTTTATTGCAGTTGAAACACAATTGTTAGCAGAATTTGCTAAAACAGGTGGTTCGTTTATTTTCCCTGTTGCGGCTATGTCAAACGTAGCTCAAGGTGCAGCAACATTAGCTGTTTTTATGATTATTAATGATAAGAAAATTAAAGGTATTGCATCCGCAGCTGGTATTTCGGCTCTTTTAGGAATTACAGAGCCTTCTATGTTTGGTGTTAACTTGAAGCTACGTTATCCATTTATTGGTGCTATTACAGGTGCAGCTGTATCAGCCGCATTTATTACGATCTTTAAAGTAAAAGCTGTTGCGCTTGGAGCAGCCGGTTTACCAGGTATTATTTCAATTCGTCCAGATTCCATAGCTCCATACGTAATTGGAATGGTTATTTCATTCATCGTTGCATTCGTAACAACCATCATTTTAGCGAAACGTGCAGCGAAAAAAGAACAAGCAGCAGAAAAAGCATCTTAATAAATTAAATATTGGGGTCTGATCCTTAAAAAGAGGTCAGGCCCTGTGTTTACATCGTGAAGGAGTTTGAGGTTTAAAGATGGAATGGACGAGAAAACAACGGTATCGCCGAATCGAAGAAGCGACAAAAGAAGAATTGAATGCATTAAAAGAAAAAGTCAACAAAAGCATTTGGCGTCAGAAATTTCATATTCAACCAGTAACGGGACTTTTAAATGATCCAAATGGTTTTTCTTATTTTAACGGAGAATATCACTTGTTTTATCAATGGTTTCCGCTAGGTCCTGTTCATGGATTAAAATATTGGTATCACACAAAATCAAAAGATCTTGTCAATTGGCAAAATGTCGGAATTGGTATTAAGCCGAACGATTATTTTGATTCTCACGGAGCTTATTCAGGTAGTGCTATTTGTCATGACGGTAAGCTCCATTTAATGTATACAGGAAATACAAGAGATGAAAATTGGGTTCGTCATCCATATCAATGCTTAGCGGTAATGAATGAAAATGGACGTATTGAAAAATTACAAGAGCCGGTTATTAAAGAAGTTCCAAAAGGTTATACCGATCATTATCGCGATCCGAAAGTTTGGAAGGAAAATGACACTTTTTATGCTGTTATCGGGGCACAGAGGGAAAACAAAACAGGTTGTATTGTTCTTTATTCATCACCTGATTTAAAAAATTGGACATTTGAAGGTGAGGTTCAAACAAACTTAAAGGAATTTGGATTTATGTGGGAATGTCCCGATTATTTTGAACTAGATGGAAAAGGTGTGCTGATCTTCTCACCACAAGGGTTAGAGCCAAAGGGAGATCAATTTCAAAATATCTATCAATCTGGTTATCTTTTAGGGAACACACTAGATTTAAAGACTAAAGTTTTTGAACACGGTGAGTTTGTTGAGTTAGACCGTGGATTTGACTTTTATGCACCACAAACGACAATTGACCATAAGGGACGTCGCCTTTTAGTCGGGTGGATGGGTCTTCCCGAAATCGAGTATCCAACTGATAAGGATGGGTGGGCTCATTGTTTAACATTACCGAGAGAGTTGACCGTTCAAAATGGAAAGCTTATTCAGTGTCCTGTAAAAGAACTAGAAGCATTGCGACAAGATTCGGTAAATGTGAAAGATATTCTCGATGATGAGAAAAAAATGTATGAAGGATTCAATGGGACGACGTATGAACTTATTTGTGAATTTACGAACATGGAAGCAGATGAAGTCGGGATTGAATTCCGGTCATGTAAAGATGAAAAAACGGTCATCTCCTATAACAGAAAGGAACAAAAGGTGACCTTAGACCGTACCCATTCAGGGGAGGTTCCAGCTAAAGAATATGGAACAACAAGAACGTGCAGCGTTGAAGGGGATACGTTAAAGCTTCATCTGTTTGTTGATACGTCTTCTGTCGAAATTTTTATCAATGACGGCGTTGAAGTATTTACGAGCCGAATTTTTCCAAGACTTGAAAGCACAGATATTCGCTTCTTTGCACGAAACGGAAAAGTTACATTAGACACAACGAAATATAACTTATCCACTATGAATTAAAAGGGAGGTGTAGACAATGGGGCGCTTATTTTCAATTGGTGAAGTGTTAATTGATTTTATTCCAATGCAAAAAGGCAAAGCATTAAAGGATGTTCAATCTTTTAAACGTGCACCTGGGGGAAGCCCCAGCAAACGTTGCAGCAGCTGTTGCGAGATTTGGGGCAGAATCTGCAATGATCACAAAGCTTGGAATGGATGCCTTTAGTGACTTTTTAATTGAAGAGTTACAAAAAATCGGTGTGAAAACAGATAAAATAAAGCGAACAAAGGAAGCGAATACAGGATTAGCATTTGTTTCGCTGCGCGATGATGGTGAACGTGATTTTTCCTTCTATCGCAATCCTTCTGCAGATCTTTTGCTTTCAGAAGATGAAAATGAAGAAAGTTGGTTTGCCAAAGGAGATATTTTACATTTTTGCTCCGTCGATCTAGTCGAAAGCCCAATGAAAAAAGCCCATGAAAAAGCAATTCGACTTGTTAAAGAAAATGGGGGAATCATTAGCTTTGATCCTAACGTTCGCCTTCCACTATGGAACAGTGCAGAGGATTGTCGACAAACGATTTTAGAATTTATTCCGAAAGCACATATCATCAAAATTTCCGATGAAGAATTAGCGTTTATCACAGGAATCACTAATGAAAAAGAGGCGATTGAAAACTTATTCACAGGTGATGTAAAAGCCGTTATTTACACAAAAGGAGCTAATGGAGCTGACCTTTACACGAAGAATGCCAAATATGAATCAACTGGTTTCAAAGTTGAGGTTCAGGATACTACAGGTGCAGGAGATGCCTTTATCGGTGGCTTTTTATATAAACTACTCGAAAAAGAAGTAAACCATGATAACTTAATAGATGTATTAAATAAGCACCATCAAGATATCCTCACCTTTGCCAATGCAAGCGGTGCGATCACAACAACAGGAAAAGGTGCCATTTCATCCTTACCGACAAAAGAAGAAATCCTTAACTTTATTTCATGTAAATAAATACATATTAAGATTAGCAGCATAGACCACGGTCAAGGTCTGTGCTGCTATTTTTTTAGTAGGAGTGGAGAAAAGGTCGTGACAGCCCCAGAACTATGAGTTCGCAATGAAAAACTGGCCTACTTCACGGATCTTATAAGAATCAGATTTAATAGTTGGATCCATGAGATCGTGGATAAGAAAAGGGAATCATTAAGGTTATATGAAGGCTTCTACAAATAATGGAGGAAGGTTTATGCAAAGTGTCATTGCCTTTGATGTTAGTATGGGAAAGAGCTATATGGTTATTTATAATTCTGCTCAGATTTGTGTTTATGAGGAGGAAATATTACATAATCGCCTACAATTACGAAATCGCATCAGCAACTTTGTAGTTGTGTAGGAAAAAAAGCAAAAATCGTGGGGGCTATTTGGCATGCGTAAATTTATTTAGTTAGGGGCTTCTAATAAGTCGATTTTCCAGCTTATAGACGCCCCTTTAATGTTGATATATCAATGCTTATGATGTTTCGTTTTCAGTGGATTTTGACTTTTTGGACAGCCCCCTAAATAAATCCACTGAAACAAATAGATTTACTAAAAACTCTTGACTAATTGTAAGTAGGGGATGTCTCAAAACATGAGACATCCCCTTGCAACGATAAAGTACCTTCATCTTAAAACTGCTTGATGCTTACCATTTCCGCAATCGAATCAAAAATAATATCAACAGCGGTCTTTAGCTCATCATCGGTCATCGCCAAAACAGGGATAAACGTGATGACAGGACCTAATGGTCGGATAATGAGCCCGCGCTTTCTAGCTTCTAAAATAATTTTATGCTCAATCTGCTCCGAGCGCTCGAATATTTCTTTTGTTTTCTTATCCTTGACGATTTCGATGCCAATCATGAGTCCTTTTTGACGAATATCACCGACGATCGGCAGTTCATAAAGCTTTTGCAATTTACCTGCCAACGCATGGGCTTTTCGTTGTACATCCGATACTAAGTTTCTCTTTTCAATCAACTCAATATTTTTTAACGCAACAGAACAAGATAATTGGTTTCCAGTATAAGTATGACCATGGAAAAATGTTTTATTTTCATGAACCTCTCCTAAAAAGGCTGAATAAATTTCCTCTGTTGTCAAAGTTGCCGCAAGCGGTAAATATCCGCCTGTTATACCTTTGGCTAAGCAAACAATATCAGGCTGGACATCTTCTTGTTCGCAGGCAAATAATGTTCCGGTTCTACCGAATCCAACAGCTACTTCATCGCAAATAAGCAAAATATTGTATTTGCGGCAAAGCTTTTCAACACCTTTTAAAAACCCTTTTGGATGCACAATGATTCCTGCCGCTCCTTGAACGAGCGGTTCGACAATCATACCCGCGATTTCTGAATGATGCTGTTCAAGCGTTTCCTCAAGCTGTTTTAAACAATAATTCACAATTTCCTCTTCATCGCCATATTCGTCCATTCTATATACATATGGGGAAGGTACTTCAATTCGTTCAAACAATAGCGGCCTAAAGATTCGATGGAATAAATCCATTCCACCAACACTTACAGCACCAATCGTATCCCCGTGATAAGCTTCTTTTAATGAGATAAATTTGTTTTTATCTTTGTAGCGGACAGGGTCAATGTTTTGCCAGTACTGATATGCCATCTTCAATGCAATTTCAACGGCAGCAGCCCCTGTATCGGAATAAAATACTTTTGATAAATTTCCTCCCCAAATTTCCACTAGTTTTTTTGCTAATAAAATGGAAGGAACATTCGCGGACCCTAAAAGCGTAGAATGAGAGATTTTTTCAATTTGTTCATGAAGCACTTCGTTTAATTCAGGGTCACTGTGTCCGTGAACATTTACCCATAAAGATGCATAACCGTCTAAATATTTTTTTCCTTCGACATCATAAAGGTAGCTTCCCTTTCCTTTTTCAATGATGAGCGGCTTTTCTTCGATATAAGACTGCATTTGGGTAAAAGGATGCCATACATATTGTTTATCAAGTTGTTCTAACTGTTCGTAGCTATACTTCAATTTCTAATCCCCCTGACAATACATTCTTAAGTTCTTGCTTGGATATCAATGTTTTGGCTAATTGAGTAAGACTGTCTTTAGACAAAGAGTCCATTGTTGGCAATTTAGCGATGATAGGAAGATTCAACATCTTATGTATAGTCCGTACATTATCAATATGAATCATATTGTATTGGTCAAAATGGTTAAATATAAGCCCGAGGATTTTAATGTCGTGCATTTCGGCATAATTTACAGCTGTGAGTGTATGGTGTATAGCCCCTAATCCAGCCAAAGACACGAGAATTGTTGGCAATTCACATTCTTGAATTAAATCTTTTGTCATATAAAATCCATTAGAATGTTCAATGAGCGGAACCGCGAGTCCGCCTGCTCCTTCTACTAGAACAACATCGTATTGATTTTTTAATTCTAAAATTTTATTTTTTATTTCATTTGGCAGAATCGTAGTATTTGTGATCTCTGAAGCTAAATGAGGGGAAACAGCAGGCTCCATATAATACATCCCCGTAGAGCCTTTTTCTTCTCCAATCACTTCTTCATACCAATATTGATCGGCAAAAGAATCGCTCTCTTCTACTACACCTGTTTGAATGGGTTTAAATATTTTTGTTTTCACTCCCATTTCTTTCAATACCAGAAATAGAATGGAAGTGACAATCGTTTTGCCAATTTCTGTTCCGGTCCCTGTGATAAAAATCGCTTTTCCCATTAAGATGCAACTCCTTGTTTATGAATCAAAAAGTTCGTCCGTGGAAGAATCTGCGCTGCGATGATGGAACATAGGATACATAAGAAAATATCTCCCGGTATAGGAATCACAAAACCAAATAATAATGTTTGAGCAATCGTTAACGACTTATCGAAAATAAATTTCATTGCTGCATATAACCAAAGACAGCCAAGAAGATACACTACAAGAAGGCAGGCGAAATTAGCGAGGAAAATAGAAAATGTTTTTACCAATTGAAATCTCTTAATCAACCAGCCATTGACGTATGCTCCTAACACAAAACCTAGTAAATAACCAAATGTAGGTTTAAAAATGTAACTTGGACCTCCTCCTTCCGCAAAAACAGGCGCACCTGCCAGTCCAATCAAAACGTAAACAAGCTGGCTTAACATTCCGAGTTTTGGGCCTAACAAACACCCAGCTAAATAAACAGATACAATTTGCAGCGTAAATGGGACATATGGAATAGGGATTTTAATAAACCCACCGATCGCCGTTAACGCCGCAAAAAGAGCAATTAACACCATCGACTTGATTTTCATGCTTTTCCTCCTAATACAATATTTGTTTTTTATTATGCAAGAAGAATGATAGAAATGTCAACGTAAAATTTTATTTGGTTAACATATTAAAAAAGAAGGAGGTTAATGAAGGGAATTTTGCCAACTATAACAGCAATCATCGAAAGACCGATTTTGTCATTGAAGCATGAAGTTTTTTCGGTCCAGACCCGGATAATGTTGACTTTTAATAGATAGATATAAGCGATTCAAAATCAATCGGGAGCTGCAGCACATTCTTTCTTACACGGCGAATTATTCCGCCCGCTGCTTCCGGATTAAAAGAGCACAAGCTTATTATGGTATAAACCGTGAAGCAAAGAAAAACGACATCACTAAAATTGGTACCCGCACTTTCGAAAAACGTATGGGTACCATTTTTTTTAGCGCACGAAAGATGTAGCGTTGCTGCAGGAGATTTCATTCATCTCCTTCAGTCACGTTCAAGATCTGATCGAACAAGCGGCCGATGAATTCAGTTTATAATCAAGAAAGTTCTTGTTCATGTTTATGAATTACTGTTTCGCAATCTTTTAAACACCATCTCTTTTGCAGTGTCCGGTTTGCAAGACGGATAGTTTTCTGGTGAATGATGAGCTCAAGTAAAACAACAAAGTTCGTCGTTTCAGAAGGGTAAACAGATATTTATGAGCAGTCGGGAAACTCAAGGAGTAATAGTGTTTACAAAAATGTGTAGAAAAATTTGACAAAAGTTTGTTGCATTTTCTTTAATTGCAAATTGCCTTTATTAAACATAGTTTGGTAAGGGCTATTTTTTTCTCTTTGACAACTGCTAATTGGTATGTTAAAAGATAAACAGGCATATAGAAAATAAGAATCATTCTGTTTTATTAATAACAATGTTAGGAGAATGAACGATGGAAAATGCAGGGAAACAGATTGGAAAAGATGTTGCCGGTACGGCCTTATTTGGCGGGATTTTATTGCTGTTTTTATTCGGGGATCGTCTTATTGATCCGAGTTTCATTCCAAAAGAAGTTTTAAATGTAAGTACGTTGTTTTTAAGCATTATTTTAGAGGCCATTCCATTTATTTTACTTGGTGTATTTGCATCAGCGCTCATTCAAACATTTGTTTCAGAGGATACGCTCAAACGCTTCATTCCAAAGCACCCGATTCTCGCTCTCGTTCCTGCCGCAATTGTTGGCGCATTTTTACCTATTTGCGAATGTGCGATTGTTCCGGTCGTGCGAAGACTTGTTTTAAAGGGAATGCCGCTACATTTAGGCGTCGTTATCATGGTGACGGCACCTATTTTAAATCCGGTTGTGTTTGCCTCTACATATTACGCTTTTCAAACAAATATGGATGTCGTTTATGCCCGAATGGGACTAGCGTTTGTCGCATCGATCGTTATCGGTGCAATCATTTATTTCTTTTTTCGCACTAGCTTACCATTAAAAAAACAGCATCACGTGCATGAACATCATCATCATGCAAAAAATCGCTGGCTTGAAACACTTTTGCACGCCAGTGATGAGTTTTTCGATGTGGGGCGCTATTTAATTGTTGGTGCGCTTGTTGCAAGTGCTTTTCAAGCGGGTTTTGATCGAACGACGCTGCTGGAAATCGGGGGAGATCAGACTGTAGCACCTGCAGTCATGATGGGATTAGCGTACATTCTCTCATTATGTTCTGAAGCGGATGCGTTTGTCGCAGCTTCGTTCGGTTCAACGTTTACGATCGGTTCTCTTGTTGCTTTCCTTGTTTACGGTCCGATGATTGACTTAAAAAATACGTTTATGCTGTTTGCCTATTTTAAACCGAAATTTGTAGCTGTATTCATTTTCGTAGTAACGGTTGTCATTTATGGCAGTATCATTCTTCTGCAATCTTTAAACATTTTATAGGGGAGGGAGACTATGCGTTCTTTTCATATGTTCATTCGAGGAATTATATTAGCAGGATATGCACTATTGTTTTTTAAGCTTTTATTGACTTCTCAATTAGCGAATTATGTATCGCCGAAAATGCATCCATTTATATATTTTGCGCTATTTGTGCTGCTTATATTAGGAGGAATGCAAATATTGCGGAGCGGCATGAATACGTCGGAGAGTCATTGTCATTGCGATGGAGAACATCATATGCCGAAGACGCCTGCTAGTACGGTGTTTATTTATTCGCTCTTTTTGCTGCCAGTAATGATCGGATTAATGCTGTCCAATCATGTGTTGGACAGTTCTGTCGCTTCGAAACGAGGCGTTCAATTCGGTGCACAGCCATTAGCGGAGAGTTCCAATTCGCAGGTTCAAACGGAAGAGAAAGATTTAGTAGAGGAATATTTGCGTGATCCAGAAGGTTATATGAAAAAGGTAGACGAGCGAGTAAATGAGATTTTGCAAGAGGACAATTCGGCTGTGCAAAGTACAGAAAAGGAAAATGAGCAGTTGAAAAACGATTTAATCGGAACGGATAAAATTGTTGTGACAGATGAAAAATATATTTCTACCATTAATATGATTAGCGAAAATGTCGAACAATTAATTGGAAAAAAAGTCGAAATTACGGGCTTTGTTTTTCGCGAACGAGATTTTCGTTCGAACCAACTCGTTGTGGCTCGTTTTGGTGTTACATGTTGTATCGCCGATGCGAGTGTTTACGGCATGCTGGTGGAGGGAGAAAATGTTGCGAAGCTGAAGGATGACACTTGGATTAAAGTAACAGGTACCATTCATAAAACAACGTATCATCAATCAACCATTCCAGTCATTGAACAACCCGCTATAGAAATGATCGAGGTACCAGACCAACCGTACGTTTATGAAGAATATTAACTGACTAAAGGGTTCGATGTCTGGCACGTTCCGAAGTTTGTTGAAGAATGGTAGGCTAAAAAAAGAGAGCCTTTTGTTCCCATGTCTCTGTCAAGTAGACAGTGAAAAAAGAGTATATTAAGTGCACGTCTCCCTGTTAAGAAGACTGTGAAAAAAGTGTGTAATAAGCTGCGGTCTTTTCTCGGAATTCAACCGGGGAAAGGCCGTTTCTTAAAACCATTCGTGATTAACTCATCAATCGCTATATATGCTTGTCCTAATGGTTTTGAATGTAACTTCTCCGTTTTCAAATCTCTACTAATCGCGCTCCTTCAGCTGTTATGAGTTTAACTTCTCATGCGCTGTTATACATTTCATCAGCACAAAATACTTCAGCAGAAGCAACAATACAAAAATTTCGCAGCTCAAATGGTCAAAAAGGGAACTAAGTTTAAGTCCAAATAAAGCATAAAGATTTACAATATTCAATTTGATGCGGAAGAGGTTTATACTTAGAAGAGAGTGGAGGAAGCAGAAAAATTTCGTGAGCCGCTATTTTTTTCTTCAAGGGGACTGCAAAAAAAGTTAAAAATAATGAGGATCACCAATCTTTTTTAAACTGCAGAAATGTTGTCAAGCTCTCATGGAAGAGGAGAAGTTTTACATAATTTGTGCTGTCGCGAGGCGAGATGAATTGGTTCCCCTTTATCATGTTTATGTTCAATTATAAAAAGTAAATCTAATTGATCTAGAGGGTGACATATGAGAAAAACGATAATACTTCCGTGGACAGAAGAGTGGGAAAAATCGTATAAGAAAGAAGCGAAAATACTTAAAGCTATTTTTAAAGATGAAATCGTTGATATATTCCATATAGGAAGCACGTCTATTCCGACAATCGGCTACGCAAAACCAATTATCGATATTTTGATTGTTGTTAAAGATATTGAAAAGGTTGATTTATACAATGAAAAAATGAAGGAATTGGGATATGAACCGAGAGGGGAAAATGGGATATCTGGTAGAAGATACTTCCCAAAAGGACAAGATAACCGAACACACCATGTACATATTTATCAAATTGGCCACGAAAATATTGAAAAACATTTGCTTTTTAAAGAATACATGATAAAAAATCCAGATGAAGCTAAAAAATATGGTGAATTAAAAATGAAATTAGCAAAACAGTTTCCAGATCATACTCATCAATATCAAAAGGGGAAAGAATCGTTTGTCAATGAGATGGTTGAAAAATCTCTCAAATGGGCATCAAAAAATAATAAATAAAGAAAAAGAAACTCGGTCAAGCAATTGTTGTCTAGGCAAAAACAAAATATATTTATTATGAAATTGTTTTGTTGGCCAAAATTTTGGAGAAGACTAAAACAAATTGGTTGCAAGCCCTTAAGCTATTTCTTTCTTGCAAGATGCCTTATTACCATTTATGTATTATATTGTATATGTTCAGAATAAATTTGATCTCACCAACAAAAAAGTTCTTTATGAAAATCAACTCCAATTTTTATTTATAAAAAAGCATAAGGAAATAAAGAGCTCAATTTTGCTTGCGCTCGCTCTTATTTCCTCAGACTATTAGACATTGGTGAAATATTTTTGACTCAAATTCTTGAAAATTAGCTGCCAGCTTGCTTATTTGATGCCTGGAATTTGTCCTTTGTAGGCTAACCCACAGAATGCAATATGCGACAGCTTAAATTTACGGAGATAACCTCTTGGCCTTCCGGTAATTTCACAACGATTTTTTAGACGGATAGGGGGGAGCTTTTGAAGAGCTTCATAGTCCCCTTTCTCCTTTAGCTCTCGTCTTAGCTCATCATATTTAACAACGAATTCTTGTCTTTTTCTTTCTTTCGCTATTTTTGATTTTTTAGCCAATGTTCGTCCTTCCTGTCATATCATTTATTATTGAAAATTCCTCATTATTGCGTGACATCATCGTCTTGAAAAATTCGGCTTTCTGTCGCTCCTTTTTGAAATAGATATTTTCCGCTGTATGGTTTTGCTTCTTGATCAACTTTAGAAATGATAATCTGACAAATTCTTCTTCCTATCGTTAATTCAATCGGTAGGCGATTCGCGTTAAACAGTTCCAACGTGATTTGTCCTTTAAATCCCGGGTCAACCCAACCGGCATTTTGAATAAATAGCCCTAAGCGGCCGATCGAGCTTCTTCCTTCTACGAAAGCAGTAAGATTTTCCGGCAGCTCGATGGTTTCTATAGTAGTAGCAAGCAAGAAAGAGAAGGGGGGAATGACAATTTTCTCGTTTTCAGCCACTACTTCTTTATATTTCGCTTTCGCCTCTAATGATAGATGAGCATTGGCGTGCTCATCCATCACAAGAAAATGATTTCCAAGGCGCAAATCTACTGAAGCAGGTTGAATTTGCTCTTTTGTTAAGGGATCAATGACCAATTCTTTATGTTGTATTTTCTCAAGAATAGTTTTTCCAGATAAAATCATTCCTTCTTTCCTTCCTCCAGTTACACTTTTTGTAAATTCCAAGGGAATGGATCTGGAAGAGTAGACCAGTCTTGATCAAACTCAGCGTCGGTTAGTAAACATTTATCCAATTCCTTTATAATTTCTTCAGGGCGTAAATCTATTCCAATAAATACTAATTCTGTTTGCCGATCTCCGAACTGATCATCCCACTCGTCCAGCAAATGAGGGTTTTCCTTTAAAATTTGCTGCTGCTCTTCTTTCGGTAAAGAAGCGACCCAATAAGAGATCGGTTCAATACTAACAGAAGGTCCTGCCTGTGACATCAAAAGGGCAAGGTTATTTCTAGTTGCGCACCATGCAATTCCCTTTGCCCTTACAATATTTTCGGGCATGGAGTGAAGCCAATTGTAAAAGCGCTCGGAATGGAAAGGCAAACGTCTTGAATAAACAAAGGAAGAAATTCCATATTCTTCAGTTTCCGGTGTATGCTGATCATGCCCTTGCTCTAACTCCTTTATCCATCCAGCTGAAGAGCTTGCTTCCTCAAAATTGAATAGTCCAGTGTTTAAAATCTCTCGAGGATCAATCTCACCTTTGACAGTACGAATAAGTTTCGCTTTTGGCTGCAATGTTTTTAATACCTTTTCCAGCTTTGCCAATTCTTCTTCAGACACCAAGTCACACTTATTCAAGATGAGCACATCGCAAAATTCAATTTGGTCAATAAGAAGGTCTGCGATTTCACGAGTATCGTCTTCACTTAACGCTTGCTTTCTATCTAATAGCCGATCACCTGACTGGTAATCCTTCCAGAATCGATTGGCATCTACAACCGTCACCATCGTATCCAATCGACAAAAGCGCGTCAGATCGATTCCTAGTTCTTCATCAATATATGAAAAAGTCTGAGCAACTGGGATTGGCTCACTAATTCCAGTCGATTCAATAATGATATAATCGATATTTCCTTGTTTAGCGAGCCTTTCTACTTCGATTAATAGATCTTCCCTTAACGTACAGCAAATACATCCGTTTGACAGTTCGACTAGCTTCTCCTCAGTTCTTGAAAGCTCTCCGCCTTGTTTGACTAATTCAGCATCAATATTGACCTCGCTCATATCGTTCACAATAACGGCTACCTTGAGCCCTTGGCGATTTTGTAAAATATGATTCAGAATGGTAGTTTTCCCTGCTCCTAAGTAGCCGCTTAAAACGGTCACAGGTATTTTTTTATCCATTGTCATCTTCCTTTCAACAATTAAAGTTTTTCTTTGACCTCAGATTGGTTCGAGAAAATTGAAAACCAATTTATATAAATCGTAATCATTACGATTTATATAATATTTAAACATATTTTTTTCGTAAATGCAAAATAAACTGTGGGAGTATTGATTTAGAATTCCGCAAGCCGAATATTAAACGATATACACAAAAGCAGAACGGTTGGTGCAATCCATCCATAGCTGCCAAAAAATACTTCAGAGAAAGGTCTTCTACAAAACAATCGTACAATACACATCATGAACAATTTCTGGAAGCTTGAAATCAATGTGCACAATGCTTTTATAAAATGGAAAAAAATTATCCATTCACAAATTCCGTTTTAGATGGTATAGTTTTTACTATTTTCAAGGAGTGGAAAAGAGATGAACCCTTTTATTCTAATCGTAGGAGCGGGTCCTGTCGGGATTGGAATGGGGATATTATTAAAACGACTAGGAATTAAAAATTTCGGAATTTTAGAGCGTGACCGTATTGGGTCATGTTTATGCAATGGCCGAAGGAGATGAGATTTATTACGCCATCGTTCACAGGATAAGGATTTGGTGCATTAGATTTAAACGCTGTTTCGCTGTCTGTTTTTGATTATAAAAAAAATTTGTTTAATCACCCAAAAAATTGCTGGAGAAATGGTTGTTTTTTTGTTTAAGTGTATATATCAAATTGAGGATGAACCAAGTATAATTTGATTAAAATTTTCTGAATAAAAAGAAAATAAAGTATTATTACCTGATAAACATCAATGAATATTCGCGAAAAATGATAGCGTTTTCAATTATTTAATTAATCTCATGTGAGGGGGAATGAAATTGATTAAAGCATCTAATGGTGAAGAAATTTTTATTATTGATGCACACATTGCCTTATGGGATGGAAGCAAGGAGAATCAATTGAATATCCATGGAGAACAATTTATTAGTTGTTTTTATGATTATCACAAAAATCTAAGTCCGAAAGAATATTGGTGGCCGAAAGATGAGTTTGTAAAGTATTCTCCAGAAAAACTTGTGAATGACGTGTTTATGGAAGGATATGTGGATATGGCGATTTTTCAGCCAGTTTTTCTAAAAGAGTTTTATAAAAATGGCTTTGGTAATTTTGATGCAAATGAGGAGCTTTCAAAAAAGTACCCTAATCGTTTTATTTGCAATGGAACATTAGATCCCCGGCATGGCGAACGAGGCTTAGAAAAATTAGAAGAAAACAAAGAAAAATACAACTGGCAAGGGGTCAAGTTATATACAGCTGATTGGTATGGTAATTCAAAGGGCTATAAACTATCTGATGATTGGTCAAAAAGATATCTTGAAAAATGTCAAGAACTGGGGATAAGAAACATACACATTCATAAGGGACCGACGATCACTCCTTTAAATCGGGATGCATTTGACGTAGCAGATGTTGATGATGCAGCAAGCTGTTTCCCTGAACTGAACTTTATTGTCGAACATGTAGGGCTTCCAAGATTAGAAGATTTTTGCTGGATTGCTACACAAGAGAAAAATGTCTATGCAGGTTTGGCAGTTGCCATTGCTTTAATTCATGATCGACCTCGTTATTTTGCTCACATTATAAGTGAATTGTTGTATTGGCTTGATGAAGACCGAATCATTTTTGGAAGTGACTATGCTATATGGGAACCGAAATGGATCATTGAAAAGTTTCTTGAATTTGAGCTTCCAGAGGATATACAAGAAGAGACTGGAGTTACATTTGATTTGGAAGTGAAGAAAAAGATTTTAGCAGGAAATGCAGCGAGATTATATAACATTGATATCGAAAAACAAAAAGAAAAATTAAAAAATTGTCAATTATCCAAACGGATAGCGTGACGAATAGAGAATAGTTGATGAAAAAACTTAAAAGGGAGGTGAAAGCGAGGTAATGGATAAAGAAAAGCAAGTATATAGCATGCTTGAAAAAGTGTATGATCCTGAACTGGATCAGCCGTTAACAGAGTTGGGATTTATCGATCAAGTCCTAGTGAAGGATAATCATGTTAAAGTAGTCTTTCGCCTTCCAACTTATTGGTGCTCTCCTAACTTTGCCTACATCATGGCTGAAGATATAAGGAAATATGTATCTGAGATTGAATGGGTAAAAACGGTTCAAGTTCATTTACTCGATCATTGTGCATCCGATGAAATTAATCACGGAGCATCAGCAGGAAAATCGTTTCGCGAAGTCTTCCATAATGTATCTGACGGAGATCTTGAAGAATTACGCAAAACTTTTGATATAAAAGCCTACTATGCAAGGCAAGAGAAACTGATGAAATATCTACTAAAAATAGGAATGTCAAAGGAAGAAATTACGTCTTTATCTCTACAAGAACTGAATGAACTGTCCCTGCCCGAAGAAGGGAGGCTGTTAAGAGAAAAATATTTGGAGAAGAAAAAAGTATTCCATCACTCAAGTACATTTGCCATAACAACTCCAGAAGGGAAACCATTGACTGAAGAAGAGTTTTCAGATTACTTGAAAGGCGCCAAGCTGACAAGGTTGAGCATGGAGTTTAATGCGCATTATTGCCGGGGATTGTTGGAGGCACGATATAATTTGTCTGCTGCTTATGAAGGCAGTTTGGCAAAATGATTCATAATTTTTACAGCGTACAAATAATTTCATAATAAAAGGAAAGGTGATGTAAGATGAGTAAAAATGTTCTTATTATTACTGGCGATGCTGCTGAAGCATTAGAAGTGTTTTATCCTTATTATCGTTGTATTGAAGAAAATATTAATTGTACAATTGCCTCACCTGTTAAAAAGAAGCTCCAGACGGTTGTCCATGATTTCCTTCCTGAAATGGAGACTTTTACAGAAAAATGGGCATATAAAATCGAATCTCATGCATCAGTAGATGAGATTAATCCTGCCGACTATGATGGATTAATTATCCCAGGAGGGCGTGCGCCTGAATATATTCGTATGAATCCAAAGGTTCAGGAAATTGCTGCTCACTTTTTAAAAGAAAATAAACCTCTTGGGGTGATCTGTCATGGACAATTAGTCTTAACAACTGTAAGAGAATATATCAAAGGAAGAGAGATGACAGCTTACACTGCTTGTAGACCAGAAGTGGAAGCAGCAGGCGCTACTTATGTGGAAAAAATGCTTCATGTGGATGGGAACATTGTATCGGGCCACGCTTGGCCGGATTTACCGGGATTCATGAGAGAATTCTTTAAATTGTTGAATGTAAGAGAAAAGTCTGCTGTTTAAAACATAAAAGGGCTGATGTATTTGAAAATGCAACCCGAATATCGGATACTTGAAAAAAGTTCGATATTCGGGATTTTTGTTTCATCAGGAAAAATACGTTTATCATCGAATCCAAGATGTAAGCGGAGGAAATCCAATGAGGATGATTTTGAGTGACGTTCAAATGAGACAGTTAGAGAAAATCATTGGAATGTCAAACATGTGTCCAGACGTTCTCCACATTTAGAGCAGTTCTTAATTACTTGTCTAAAAGGAAATTGCCCATTGAAAGACACTATGGACTTAAATACTTGGCGTATGGCAGCAATCCCAAAGTTTTCCTGCCGGTCGTCTCCCCGAACAACATTGCCGATTGTCTTTTTTCATTCACTCCCGTTTCGATCAAATTATACGGACTTAACGGTTTAAAGAATTTAATAACAGTAACGATATATAAAATATGACAATTCCTTCTGTTGTTTTAGGGTTAATTCCTGTCAGCTCTTCGATTTTATTTAAACGGTAGTGCAGTGTATTAATATGGATATTCATTTCCTCTGCCGTTCTTTTGATCGATTGATTATTGTTCATATAGTGTTGTAACGTTTCGATTAGAATTTGATCTTTTTCCATCATATGAATGGTTCGCTTCAAAAAATCCTTTTGCATCTCTGATGGGATATCTTCCAAGATGATTTCTAATATAAGATCCTCATAAAATACGATGCCTTTATTTTTTCGCGCTACCTTTAATGCTTTTTGTGCTTCTTTAAAAGATTTATTGATCATGTGTTTGCAAGCTGTTTTTCCTATGCCAATAGCTAAAGTGCTTTTGTATCTGTTTTCGAATCTTTTTTTTAAATCGTTTAACTGACTGTAAAAATAATTTTGTTTATAAGAAGCATCCATCTTTTTTAATACTAAAAAGCGCTCTTGCCCCCATCGAACAATAAAATGTTTTTCTTTCCCGAAGATAGAATAAAACAATTCTATGATTTCTTTTTGAATTCGATGAATATCGTAATTATTTAATGTGTGTATCTCCAATTCCATGAGTGTGCAAACATGAGTGTCATACACAGGAATGCCTAACATAAACCCGCGCTCTAAAAAATCTTTATCCACAGACGAAGCATTGATCCATTCATAAAGATACGATTCTATTCCTCTTATTTCCCATTCGTTTCTTTCAGTATAATATGCTTCTTGTATAATGAGCTCTGTCATTCTTCTAATTAAGTCCGCATAAGGCTCCACTTGTTTCGGTTCGCCAGTTATTCCGATCACTCCAATTACCTTCTTATGAAACATAATGGGCATATTGATTCCTGCTTTGACTCCTTTCAGCACTTGTGCTTTGATTTGATCAATGTAAAGCTTTTGTTTGGACTTAATAACAATCGTAGCTCCTTCATGAAAAGAGCCGATCCGACTCTCATCAGTGGAGGATATGATGATCCCATTAATATCAACTAATATGATATCCTCTTTGACTACGTCCTGAACCTCTGAAATAATTTTAGCAGCCAGCTTTGGGGATAATTGCAACTCGTATCACCACCCTTTTGGTTAAAAAGACAATAAAAAAGGCATTTTTGGTATGTTAATTATATCATCATACATAGATAATATGACTCTCATTCTTTATAATAAAACGAAAAGAATAAAAGTGAGGGGTTTGAATGATTGCTCCTGATATAAAGAGGGAATTCATAAATATTGTAGGAGAAGAAAATTTTGAAGATTCGGAAGTTGAAAGGTTAGTATATTCGTATGATGCGACTCCAAATTTTCAATCGATTCCGGATGCGGTCGTTTCGCCTAGAAATACAGAGGAAGTATCTAAAATATTGCAATTATGTAATGAAAATAAAATACCGATTGTTCCGCGGGGCTCTGGTACGAACTTATGCGCCGGCACTTGTCCTGTTGAAGGAGGAATCGTTCTTCTATTTAAACATATGAACAAAATTTTAGAGATCGATGAGGAAAACTTAACCGTCACATGTCAACCGGGAGTTATCACACTTGATTTAATCCATGCGGTGGAACAAAAAGGTTTGTTTTATCCACCAGACCCAAGCTCAATGAAAATATCTACAATTGGGGGAAATATTAACGAAAATTCTGGAGGATTAAGAGGACTGAAATATGGAGTAACTCGTGATTATGTGCTAGGGCTAGAGGCGGTTCTTCCTAATGGGGAAATTGTTCGAACAGGAGGAAAGCTAGCGAAAGATGTGGCAGGGTATGATTTAACGCGCTTATTTATAGGTTCTGAAGGAACGTTAGGAGTGATTACAGAAGCGACATTAAAGCTGATCCCACTGCCTGAATCAAAAAAGACAATGCTTGCTTTATTTCAAGATTTAGAAGCTGCTGCGCGTTCCGTATCGAAAATTATTGCCAATAAAGTAATTCCGGCAACTTTAGAGTTTTTAGATCAGCCGACGCTAAAAGTAGTGGAGGACTATTCACAAATCGGACTGCCAACAGACGTGCAAGCCGTATTACTGATTGAACAAGATGGAACGCCTGAAAATGTGAGTAAAGATATGAAGGTCATGGAAGAAATATGCAGGAGTGAAAATGCCGTATCTGTACAAATTGCCCAGTCAGAAGAAGAAGCTGAAGCTTTACGAACAGCGAGACGCACCGCTTTGTCCGCATTAGCCAGACTGGCACCAACTACCATTTTAGAAGATGCGACTGTTCCAAGATCAGAAATTGCCAAAATGGTCAAAGCCATTAATGAAATAGCCGCAAAACATAACGTAAAAATATGCACGTTTGGTCATGCGGGAGACGGAAACCTTCATCCTACCTGCACGACAGATATTCGGAAGAAAGATGAGATGGAACGGGTGGAAAAAGCTTTTGCTGAAATATTTGCAAAGGCCATTGAACTGGGAGGAACAATTACTGGAGAACATGGAGTAGGAGCCATGAAAGCGCCTTATTTAGAATGGAAGCTAGGGAAATCTGGCATCGATGTGATGAAGTCGATCAAAGCTGCATTGGATCCAAACAATATTATGAATCCTGGGAAATTATTTGCAAAGGATACACGAAAACGAGTGGTGATCTCAAAATGATGACAGAATCAGAAAAGCAAAATATCCAAAGAGATTTCAAGGAACGCATGGACGAAGATGAGCTGTTAAATTGTATGAGATGCGGTTTTTGTTTGCCATCTTGCCCAACTTACATTGTGTCTGGATATAAAGAAAGCCAATCACCAAGAGGAAGAATTGCCTTAATGAAGGCAGTTTATGATGGGGTCCTTCAACCGGATGATGAATTTGAAAAGTCTTTAAACTTGTGTTTAGGATGTCGTGCGTGTGAGCCGGTTTGTCCATCAGGTGTGAATTATGGACATTTATTAGAAGAAGCAAGAGACATAATTAACCAAAATAAAAAGCATTCTTTACCTGTGCGGGCAGTTCGAAATGTGGTTTTTAAACAACTATTTCCTAAAAAAAGTAATTTAATCAACATAACTAGCTTAGTTGGATTTTATCAAAAATCTGGACTTCAAAAAGCGGCACGTAAAATAGGATTTATGAAACTGTTTCCAGATCATCTCCGGGAAATGGAAAAAATATTGCCTGATGTTCCTGAGAGAAAGACACTGAAACAGCGATCTGAATATTTCCCGCCAAAAGGAGAGAAAAAAGCAACTGTTGCTTTCTTTTCCGGATGTTTAATGGACACGTTGTTTCTCGAAACAAATCATGCAACCATTCAATTATTGCAAAAAGCCGGGTGTGAAATTGTTATTCCTAAAACACAAGCATGCTGTGGAGCTTTGCACGGTCATAGCGGAGAAAAAGAACTAGCGAAAGAATTAGCAAAACAAAATATTGAAGCGTTTGGAAAAAACGAAGTAGATTATATTATAACAAACGCAGGTGGCTGCGGCGCTTTCTTGATTGAATATGATCACTTATTAAAAGATGATCCGCAATGGTCAGAGCGCGCTGAAAAATTTGTTGCAAAAATAAAAGACATTACGTCCATTTTATATGAGCTTGATTTTCACAAACAATTTCGCCTTTCACTTCCTGAACAAGTCGTCACATATCAAGATTCCTGTCACCTGAGAAACGTCATGAAAACGTCAAAAGCTCCTAGAGAATTGCTTCGTTCAATTAAAGGAGTAACATTTACAGAAATGGAAAATGCCGATAGCTGCTGTGGCTCTGCAGGCATTTATAACATTGTCGAACCGAAAACATCCATGGAAATTTTAGATCAGAAAATGGAAAAAATGAAAAAAACCAGTGCTACTACAATAGTAACAGCTAATCCAGGATGTTTCATGCAAATGAAGCTAGGAATTGAAAGAGAAGGATTAAAGGATGTAAAAGCTGTTCATATTGTGGATCTATTGTTAGAAGCAGCGAAATAACGAACAAGCACTATAGTTGAAGTAATTTTGAAACTTAATGTGAATGTTTAATTGTTAAGCTGCAGTTTTTTGTTCAGATGATTATGGGGGAGGACTTTCTCTAAGTAGCGGACTTGTTTGAAGTAGCTTCTACTCAAGTTTCTCAGACCTTCGGAAGCATCTGTGTCTGATTTTAAGTTAAATTCAACATAAAATGAAGAAAAGAAACGGAATGTACCGCGCATGCATTCCGTTATTTCAACCGCCATCAAGATAGATTTTACGGTTGGCAAAACATTTAGATTTTTCATAAATGAAATAACTAAACGTTTCTTTTTATTCCAGACTTCATTTTCATCATTGGAGGATTTTGCTTGCGGCGTTGGCAAGTTTGCTTTCGTTTGATGATCCAGTCTAACTTTAAGCAGGCTCATTCCCTTTTAGAACAAGAATATTTTTTGGGCTGTCCAGAAAGTCAAAATCCACTGAAAATGAAACATCATAAGCATTGATATATCAACGTTTCTAAAATATTAAAGGGGCGTCTATAAGCCGGAAAATCGACTTATTAGAAGCCCCTATGTGTAGAAGACTCCGCTCATGGAATACATTAGTTAGCATTCCGTCTCTGTGGAAAATCTCAGCCAAAAGGTGCCTTCACCCGCAAACAAGTTACGATTGCTCCGCTAAAAAATTAAATTTTCTTCACTTTCTCCTTAAACTGCTCAACATGAACAAACCGCGCTTCTCGCAAAACCTCTTTTCCATCGACATATAAAATTAAAACAGGTGCGGTAAATATGGATAAGTGACCAGCTATGTTCGGAATATCATCCGCGTTGATAAAGCCCATTTGAATCTTTGGAAACTCAGCCAGCACTTTTTCCACCTTTGGCAGCAAAGCATGACAAACACTGCAATTTGTTTTGGATATATATAAAAATGCCAAATGATGACTATTAATAAATTGCTCGACATCTTCTATGGAAAATAAATCATGGTTTGTCTGCAAAATTCATTTCGTCTCCTTTCATGATCAAAAAACTTACTTCATTATACCATAGGAAGGTATAAAGAAATTGAACAGATGCTTCACACGTTGAGAAGCAGGAGATTCACTTGGAGGGGCTTTAGAAGATGTGTATTGACGGCTTCTATTCTTTAATCGTTTGAATAGAAATATTTGAAAAACTGATTATGAACAAAAACTGGAAGTGATGAATCAAATTTGAGAGTAAACGTTCGATGATTTCAAATTGTGCGGATGATATCGCTTACCTTAACAGGAAAGAAAACGGAAAAACGAATGATGTTAGAAGTCTTTCTTGTATATAACAAAGAAATTTTAACTTATTGCCCTTCGTATTGTTCTTGTTTGTTGATCTGCTGGGCAAAAATACCTTTTTCTATTTATTAGGCAGCTGGCAGCAAAATCAACGGATGCTCTTTTCTACCCCTTGTAAGTGAACACGTACATTAATTATGTTGAATTACACAAGTCATTCAGCCGCTTTGATGCGGAATCATTCAACATCGCAGACCTTTATGTAGATTTTCTTCGAGAGAAATCTTCTCCAATAAATACATTAAACCCCAGCACCTAAGTACTGGGGCAAAAAAACATGAATCCCCCGCTGACGGGGTGAAATGGCCTGCGACGCGGCAGGCAACTTATCATTAAGTTATGAGCTTTTTGCTGATATTATGCAAGGAGAGGAGCCATTTAGGCTCCTCTCCGTTGGAAAACACAAACGAATCCAGGTCTGTGACGAGACAGACAACTTATTTTGTATTTTAAGTATAGAAAAAACCTTGGGAAATGTCAATACATGATCAATACACTGTCAATACGTTACAGATAAATACCCATTTTACACGGTTCATAATCTATTTAAATCAACCTTGTTTATATTGCCGATATGTTGCTTTAGCCTTACTTTGTTGATTGTTGTTAATTCTTCCACCTTTACGGCGGAAGTCTGCGTTAAAAACGGATAGACTTCCTTTTTGAGAAAATAATGTGTCGCAAGTTTTGGCGATACCTTTGTTTTTCCTTTCCGATCTGTTATAATTTTGGTTTTTAACTTTGTAGTCAGCAGAGCTATCTTAACATTACGGTTGTACAGTTAATTCTGTTATTAGAAAGGACAAACACCGGTCGTTCTCCGTTTTGCTCTGTGCCGATATTTTCCCCGAGTTCACAAGTGAAAATGGCCCCTTGAACGATCAGTCGTTTCATTTGCGTTTGCTCATTCTCAATCCATTCATTAGCTAATGTGATCTTATTGGGATACCATTTGTCTAGTTTAGCTTTTTTGTCAGCTTTTTTTAAACTAATCATCGCTCCTGTTTTACTGCATCTGATTCCATCTTCTTCTCCCTTTCCCTTTGTTTTATACCGTCACACTCATGATTGTATCACGTCATGATCTTAAAGTTTGTTAAAGCTTCAATATTTTTTCCGCTATACATTCCCATTATTTTGTCGTTTGCAGGGTATGCCGAAACATCAATAGAATGATTATATAACAGTGTTATAACAGAATGTATCGGTGTTTTGACTAGTGATATAGACGAAGGACTAATATTGATTGAACCGAGAGACGTGTGTACCTAGTTAAGAATGAAGGAATCTGCTTTAAGAAAGTATGCTCTCATTCTCCAAGCAAGACGCGGGTGGGAGCGAGGCTATTTAGAAAAGACATTATATTCTCTTGAAGCGTTTTATGGAGATAAAACAGAGCAGCGATATGACGCCAGTGATGTTAGACTAAAAAGTAGACACAGATTATTATAGTAATAATAGAGAAAAATGAGGTGTCTACATGACAAAAAAACAAAGGCGGTACGAGGAAGACTTTAAGCGTCAAACTGTTCGTTATATTTTGGAGGAAGCGAAATCCGTTGCACAAGTGGCTCGTGAGCTCAAAATTAACGAAAATACTCTTCACGGCTGGATGAAAAAATATAAGCAAGAACCTGAAATATCAGAAACCCAAACGTTTCGATCCGAAGACCACGAAGTTCGTGAACTGAAGAAACGTATTCGGGATCTGGAGGAGGAAAACTCCATCTTAAAAAAGGCGATGCACTTCTTCGCGAAAGACCATCGGTAAAATATTCATTTATCCATAAACATCGCTTCGATTACCGATTGGAGAAGATGTGCGAAGTATTGAAAGTTTCTCGAAGCGGTTATTATAAATGGCGTGATCGTCCCAAAAGTGCTAGACAAGAGCGTCGAGAAGAATTGACGCAGGAAGTGCGTCGTGTGTATATCGAATCCCGCCAACTGTATGGGAGTCCCAAGGTTACCAAAAAGCTTAATCATGGAGGAATTAAGGTTTCACAGAAGACGGTTTCCCGCATAATGAATGAAGAGGGAATGAAGTCTCGTACCGTGAAAAAGCATAAGGCAACTACTAACTCAAAACATAACCATCCGGTCCACGAAAATGTCTTAAACCAACATTTTACTGTTACGAAACCAAATGAAGTATGGGTAGCTGATATCACATACATTCCAACGGATGAAGGTTGGCTTTATCTAGCTAGTATGATGGATTTGTATTCAAGGAAAATAGTCGGCTGGCATATAGACTGTTCAATGAAAAAGGAGCTAGTGTTAAGTGCTTTAAAGCAAGCCTATCAGCGTCAACAACCACAGGGTTCTATCCTCCATCATTCTGATCGAGGGAGTCAATATGCTTCAAATGACTATCAAGCTAAGCTAATGGAATACGGAATGAAATGTAGCATGAGCCGCAAAGGAAATTGTTATGACAACGCTTGTATTGAATCATTTCATGGGATAATAAAAAAAGAACTAATCTATCAGACTCGTTATAAAACAAGGGAAGAAGCAAAAAAGAGCATATTTGAGTATATAGAAATATTTTACAATAATAAACGTATTCACTCCGCAACAGAGTATTTTTCACCATCTGAATACGAACGTATGTACGACAAAAAGGGAGCTTAATGAGCATATTAATAGAATAGTTAGACCCGAAAATTTACCTTTAAAAATAATTAGGACAACGTCGTAATTATTTTTAAAAGGCCACCAAGCGATAGCGCGGTAGCTGCGAAAAAAATTTATAAATTTTTGTGTCTACTTTATTGACCTAATATCACCAGAAACAAGCGGCAGAAGCAGTAATGGCATGTGTTCGACAATCAAACGTAGCAGTTTGCGAAATGAAGACAAAACGGGAATTAGATCGTTATAACGATAATATACAAACGTTAAAAGTGATGGTGCCAAACAAAACGATCTGCTAAAGTACTCATGATGAGGTTAGATCAACAACAGAAATACATAAAGGAAAGGGATGAACTTCTCACGCGGTTTCTAAAGGAATCCATGGAGACACACAAAATGATCACTGTGGCCAAAGAGGAAGAGCAAAAGAAGAAAAAGTGTTTTGGTCTCTTCATCTCTTTTGTGATTGTTCATTTCACATGCATCCTCTTTTCCCTCAAGTTCAGTATTCATGCGAGAATCAAAATTGTACATTTATTAAATTAGCATTCATATGCATCTTCGCTCTGTATGAGTAAAATGTTTGTTGGAGAAAGATAAGATCCTTCCGTTAGAAGCAGGAGTTTCTCTTAAATGTAAGCGTCAAATCTTGCACACCTTCTTGATGTGCTAATTTCATGAGATAATCTCCTCAAGATGAAATTGAAGGGGGTTTTTTTTATGCCTAAGAATACTGAATTACAAAAGGTTTGGGAACAACGAATCGCTGACTATCGTAAAAGCGGTCAAACTCAAGTAAACTGGTGCAAGGAAAATCAATGGAGTATTCACCAGTTTAAATACTGGTTAAGAAAAATTGAAAATCCAATAAAAAATCAAGGAAAGTCTACAAAATGGGCATCCGTTACCCTAGAAGATCATTCACAAACAGTTGAAAATTCATTACGGATTGAAATTAGTGGGATTTCAATTGAAGTAAAACCTGGTTTCGATCCGGCCTTTCTTTCAGAAGTGGTTAGGACGTTGAAATCAACATGTTAGCTGGTACAAGAGCTGAACGAGTTTACTTGGCAAAAGGAAGTACTGATTTGAGAAAATCCATTGATGGATTAGCTGCTTTGGTGAAAGAGGGATTTGATTTAGATCCCTTTTCATCAAGCTATTTTGTGTTCTGTAATCGAAAGCGAGATAAATTAAAAATTCTTCACTGGGACTATAATGGTTTTTGGCTTTATTATCGTCGATTGGAAAAAGGAAAATTTCAATGGCCAAATGAAAATGACACTGGAACGATACAAATTAGTTATCGGCAATTACGCTGGTTATTGGATGGTCTTGCAATGGAGCAAAAGAAAGCACACCCAGAAGTAAAGGCTAGAACAGTTATATGAATTTTTTACTTTTAACAAAAACCTTGGAGGAAAATAGCTAAAACCGTCGAATTATTACTACATGATGAAAAATTTAAAGAATCCTACCCAAAACCCATTTGAATTAATTGAAAAACTTCAACAGCAAATCGTTGAATTGACGGCGAAATTACGATGGTATGAAGAACAGTATCGTCTTAGTCAAAAACGAAAATTTGGCTCTTCAAGCGAAAAAACAAATCCTAATCAATTAGAACTACCTTTATTCAATGAAGCAGAGGTAGAGTCTAATGTAAAAGCCGAAGAGCCAACTGTTGAAACAATTACATATCGTCGTAAAAAGAAACGTGGTCAACGTCAAGCTACGTTTGAAAACCTGCCTATGGAAACGATTGAATATCGTTTACCCGAAGAAGAGCAGGTCTGTTCGTGTTGCGGTGAAAAAACACACGAAATGAGCACAGAAGTACGACAAGAATTAGTGATTATTCCGGCTCAAGTCAAAGTTTTAAAACACGTTCGATATGTCTATGGATGCCGTCATTGTGAGCGTAATGAAATAGAGACACCAATCGTTACAGCACCTGCCCCAAAATCTGTGTATCCAAAAAGTTTAGCTTCACCGTCAAGCATGGCATATATTATGAATCAAAAATATGTAGAGGGGCTACCTCTATATCGCCAAGAACAACAGTTCAAACGATTAGGTGTGATCTTATCCAGGCAAACCATGGCCAATTGGATGCTTTATGGTGCCGAAAAATGGCTTGCGCCAATTTATCAACGAATGAAAGAGCATCTCCTCTCTAAAGACATTCTACATGCGGATGAAACAACTGTTCAGGTTTTACATGAACCTGGAAGGTCAAGTACATCGAAATCTTACATGTGGCTTTATCGGACTGGAAGAGAGGATCCACCACTTGTCCTTTATGACTATCAGGAAACTAGAGCAGGAGAACATGCCAAAGAATTCCTAAAAGGGTTTAAAGGATACCTGCATGTCGATGGATATGCAGGATACCATAAGGTATCCGGCGTAACATTAGTTGGATGTTGGGCTCATGCCCGCAGAAAGTTCGATGAGGCTTTAAACGTACTTCCTGAATCCAAACGTCATTCAGCAGTCACAGCTCGGGAAGGACTCAATTTCTGTAATCAGCTATTTGCCATCGAGCGTGATTTGAAAGAATGTACACCAGAAGAACGATATAAAAAACGACTTAAACACAGCCAACCATTGTTGGAGGCTTTTTCAGCATGGCTAAAAACAGAGAAAAGCAATGTTTTACCAAAGAGTCTATTAGGTCAAGCCATTACATACTGCCTCAACCAATGGGAAAAACTCGTGGCATTTTTAGAGGATGGACGTTTAGAAATCGATAATAATCGAAGTGAACGATCCATTAAACCATTTGTGATCGGAAGGAAGAACTGGATTTTTAGCAATACTCCGAAAGGAGCTAAGGTCAGCTCAATCATTTACAGTATTGTGGAGACAGCAAAAGAGAATAAATTAAATCCATTTTATTATCTTCGCTACTTATTTGAAAGGCTTCCCAATATGGATATAAGCAATATGGATGAGCTTGATCAACTACTTCCTTGGTCCAAAACAATTCCTTTGAATTGTCGGGTTTTTAATAATTTATCACAATAATAGTATTTAATCCCTATCATTAAAAGGTGGGGATTATTTTACGCTTACCCACCTACTTCTACCACTACAACGCGCAGGCGATGTCATTTCTTTAACAGATGCGCAAGGAAACATTGCCGCGCGCTATCAATACGATACATGGGGCAAGATTCTTTCCCAATCCGGCTCCTTGGCCGACGAAAACCCATACCGCTATGCGGGATACCAATATGACCAAGAAACGGGTCTATACTACCTGATCGCCCGATACTACCATCCAACTCATGGCGTGTTCTTGTCCATGGACCCTGATCCAGGAGATTCGGACGATATCTTGATGCAGAACGGCTATACGTACGCAAATAACAACCCGGTGATGCTGCTCGATCCGGATGGGCACTTTGTTTGGATGGCCATCAATGCGGGATTTGCGGCGTATGATGGGTATAAAGCCTTTAAAAAAGGCGGTTGGAAAGCGGCGGCGATTGCCGTTGGCGTAGGACTGGTTGGTGGTGCTGCGTTTAAAGGTGCCAAAATTGCGTATAGAGCATATAAAGCAGGTAAATTTTCAAGAACTTATCGTTTAGCGAAAAAAGTTGCAAAAAAACATGGAGGTACTTTGGAAAGAGCTAAGGGCAATGGATGGAAAGTATCTATTCTTGTGGTGTTATGTCAAGAAAACGGACACATTAAACAGAGAGAAATAGCTGAACTTAGGCAGCTACTTTTCTCTGGTTAGCGTAATATGCAGCTTCAAATTCACATGGCGATACATAGCCAAGGGCTGAATGACTTCTTTTGCGGTTGTAGAAGCATTCGATGTACTCAAAAACGGCTTGTTTCGCTTCTTTTCGCGTGCGGAATCGATTCAGATAAATACACTCTTTCTTGATGAGGCTATGAAACGACTCCATACAAGCATTGTCGTAACAGTTCCCACGTCTCGACATGCTCACTTGAAAATGATGTTCCTGTAAAAGTTGCTGATAGTCATTCGAAGCATATTGGCTCCCACGATCCGAATGATGAATCACTCGTCCCGTTGGTTTTTCGCTGTTTAGAGCCCGTTGTAACGCTTTGATGACTAACTCTTTCGTCATTCGTGTATCGATATACCATCCTACAATCTTACGAGTATATAAATCCATGATACTCGCTAAATACAACCAGCCTTCGTCGGTAGGAATGTACGTAATATCTGCCATCCATATTTCATTCGGAGCCGTTGCTTGGAAGTTCTGTTTCAATAGATTGGCATATACGTTGTAAGGATGGTTACTGTTCGTAGTGGCTTTGAATTTACGGACGGTAATGGATCTCAAGCCTTCTTCGCTCATGATGCGAGCGACCGTCTTTTGAGACACACGAATCCCTTGTTTGCGTAGTTCTTGCGTAATTTTCGGACTGCCGTAAATCTTACGGGACTTTAGATACTCATTTCGAATTTGTTGAGTGAGTTGTTCTTTTCGTTCTTTCTGTTTGCTTTTCGCACGCTTGAGCCAGTCGTAATACCCACTTCTTGAAACACCGAAAACTTGGCACATCTTCACCATGCGAAATTCATTACGGTGTTGAAAAATGAATGCGTAAATTACTTCTGGTTTCTGGTGAAGATGCCTAACGCCTTTTTTAGGATCGCTAATTCCTCCTCCAACTCTTGATTGCGACGGCGTAACTCGATGATTTCTTGATTTTGTGGCTTGATGTTGCCTGAACCTACAAAGCTTGTTCCATTGCTTTCTTTATATTCTTTGACCCAACGATGAAGAGTGTTGTAAGCCAAACCCAGTTCTTTTGCCACTTGGGCGATGGACTTGTCCCCCTCCAAGCATAACTCAACAGCTTGAATCTTGTATTCTTGATCAAATGTTCTCTTTTTCATGATTGGACACCTCGAACCTATTGTAATTAAGTTTATTATTGTAAATTATCATTTTATCTCCGCATAAAAAGCCTTCTTTTTTGCAAATTCCTTCGGGATGTTCTTCTCCCCTTTTCTGAAAGAGTGTGCTAAATTTTTAGTAAATTGTTTCGGAGGGGGAGAACGAGACCGTGATTCGATTGTACGACTTTGGAATCGATGTGCAAACCTATGCGGACTTAGGAAAACAGAATGCTTTTCCGTCGATCCATCGTTGTCCACATTGCCAAGTCAAGCGAACCCTTTACCGTCACGGCTATTATGAACGAAATGCATTAATGGGACAAGAAGCCTATCGGATTTGGATTGCTCGTTATCGATGCACGATATGCCAAAAGACGGTTACGGTGCTTCCCACGTTTCTCTTCCCTTATTTCCAATACACGATTTGGACGATCCTCCCATGTATCAACGAGCGCCTCTCGTTTCTCTTAGACAAGGGGACACGTTCGTCAAGGTTCTTTCCTACCCGACAAGGAGTCTATTTTTATATGCGTCGACTACTCTCCAACTTACCGTGGCTTCGTTGGTTTTTTCAAACCAAAGGGAAGCGAATTCTTGGGTTGTCCGATGAACCACTCGTTCAAGCACAGGAGTGGATTCAAAAAATGGAGGAGGTCTGTTTGGAAAAACTCATCCAAGCGATGTGGAATGAACAATCTACCCATTTTTTAGCGAATAGATTCGGTGCCTAATTTGTTTCTTTTTGGATCTATTTCCAAAAGCAATCGATTCCACAAACCTTTTGCGTCGACGAGTGGAAAGTGATGGGTTATGATGAAGGCAGGACGAACCTGTTGGTTCTTCCGCAAAATCGAAGAAGGAGGAAACCCTGATGGACGAATCGGTGAGACAAGAAATCGCCCTATTTCGGTATGGATTGATCGCACCGTTAGTCAATGGGCAGGTGGATCGGACATCGTACCTGAAGGAGGTGTCAACGCGCATGCATTGGGTTCCGCACTATGGAGAGAAACGGATCGCAGCGAAGACGATTCTAGATTGGTGCACGCAGTACAAAAAAGGGGGCTTTGAGGCGCTGAAGCCAAAACGACGGTCAGACCGTGGTCATTCCCGAAGGCTGTCACCTGAAGACGAAGATCATATTTTAACCCTAAGAAAAAAACTTCCCCACATGCCCGTGACGGTGTTTTACCAACACCTTATTGAGCAGGGGGAAATCGAAAAACAACTTGTATCTTACTTTACTATATATCGATTGTGCAAAAAATACAACCTCGTGGGGAAAGAAATTTTACCGATTCCTGAACGAAAACGGTTTGCGTACGATCGAGTCAATGAGTTATGGCAAGGGGATTTGTCCCATGGTCCAATGATACGAGAGAATGGAAAAGCGCAAAAAACATTTTTGATTGCCTACATCGATGACTGTTCGCGGGTCGTACCGTACGCTCAGTTTTTCTCTTCCGAGAAATTTGACGGGTTGCGGATCGTGACCAAAGAAGCGCTGCTTCGGTACGGGAAGCCGAAACGAATTTATTCGGACAACGGCAAAATTTATCGATCGGAGACACTACAATATGCTTGCGCAGAATTAGGGATCACGCTCATTCATACGCAGCCATATGATCCACAGAGCAAAGGGAAAATCGAGCGATTTTTTAAGACGGTGCAAACTCGGTTTTCCCCGTTGTTGGAGATGAAACCGGCTACGTCGCTTCAAGAGCTGAACGAACGCTTCTGGAAGTGGCTCGAAAAAGACTACCACCGGAAGCCCCATGCGTCGTTAGACGGAAAAACGCCGCATGAAGTGTTTCAATCGCAAGTGCACGTAGTATCATTCGTGGAGGATGCGACTTGGCTGGATACGGTCTTTTTGAAGCGAGAGTTTCGCAAAGTGAAAGCCGATGGGACGATTACGTTAAACAAACAGCTGTATGAGGTTCCACCTCGGTTTATCGGACAATCAGTGGAAATTCGGTATGATGAGCAAGGGGTGTATGTATACGAAGACGGCAAAGAAGCAGCGAAAGCGACGCTGGTGCGTCTGCACGATAATGCCCACGTGAAACGCCATCGATCGCCATTTACGGGACTAGGAAAGGAGGAAGGAACGGATGTATAAAACGTTCTACTCCCTTTCTCGAGAGCCGTTTTCGAAAGACACAAGTCCGTCTGAAGCATATCGAGGGTCTTCTTACGAAGAGGCATTACATGCATTGGATTACGTGAAACGAACGAAAGGAATCGGTCTACTGACAGGAGAGCCGGGGGTGGGGAAAACGTTCGCCCTTCGGACGTTCAAAGAATCGTTACATCCTTCGTTGTATCACGTGGTGTATTTCCCGTTATCAACGGGTGGTGTGATGGATTTTTATCGAGGACTAGCCTTAGGGTTAGGCGAGGAGCCGAAATACCGCAAGGTGGACTTGTTTTACCAAATTCAACAAGGAATTGAACGAATGTATCATGAACGTCGAATCACCCCTGTGATTCTGCTTGATGAAATGCATCTAGCGAAAGATGCGTTTTTGCAGGATATCGCCATTCTGTTTAATTTTCACATGGATTCAACGAATCCGTTCGTGTTGATTTTGGCAGGGCTGCCGCACTTACAGATACGACTGCGCTTGAATCACCATCGTCCGCTTCAGCAACGAATCATCATGCGATATCGGATGGGGACACTCTCCAAAGAAGAAGTGGCAGCGTACATTGAGCAGCGAATGAAGCAAGCAGGGGTAAAACACTCGATTTTTACCCCTGCGGCTCTAGAGGCAATTGCCCTACAGTCGCAAGGATGGCCACGAGTCATCAATACGTTAACGACTACCTGCCTTTTATACGGCTACCAGCTAAAAAAAGACGTGATTGACGAAGAAATTGTTCGAATGGCGGTGGAGGAAACAGGGGCATAATGAAAGGGGCCGAACGGCTCCTTTTGGTTTTACGATTCTCGTCTGAAATAGTGCGCAAACAATCGGAAAAAGCGTGCAAAATCGGAGAGAATTCGCAAACATTTTGCGAGGTATTTCCGATTTTAGTCCAAAATAATTTGAAAAAAGTGGTTCTAAAATAGTGTGCTAATTTACATTATTATAATCTCCCTGTTCTCCGTGTCCAATTTTTAGACTAACATCACTTGATGGAAAGCACTCCTATCGGGTTAGAGTGATGAATGCTGGCTCTGGTAATAGAAAGAAAGCATATTATCGAATAAGTCATTCCAATATGGTTCATTCGATAGGTATGGCAACAAAAGTAGTGATAGGTTACACACACATATTAATCTTTCAAGGAAATCTTATAAAGAAATAAGCCATATTTTAAATAAAAAATATTAGAACAGAAAGAAGGAGTAATATGGGGAACGCTGATATACAGAAAATACTTGATAAGCTATGGGGCGCTGAAATTTTAGATACACAAGTAGACTTACTAAATGACATTATAAAATTTAAGATTAAGATTACGGATGATAAGGTTGTAAAATTTCATGAAATAGCTTTTATTGATGTTTCTTCATTTTACTTTGTGAAGGATAGTGAAGAATTTAGATTTAATTTTTATGATAGGGAAAAAGTGGATTTTTTGGAGTTAACCTCCATCCATTATCAAAACGAACCTTTAGGTGAACTACATTTTTGCTTACCAAATGAGGAGGAATGGAGTAAACAATATCATTCTAAAGTAAATATTATAATAGAAATTTGGGATTCAATTTTGTTGATTGAGACAAGAAAAATTTCTCTAGATGGAAAAATAATAAATATAAAAAAATAATTTATTATTTGATTTTGAATTGAGGATGGCTATTAGAAAGAAATTAAAACCTTAAATATGAGAGGCAAATTTATCGTTTAAAAGGGGGAATCACCCCCTTTTTTATAGTTAAATTTTTGAGGATTATTTATAAACAACGTTTAGCCTAATTTTAGCTTGATTAACCTTTGAAGACATAGGTTCGTTTAGACAGCCTTCAGTTACAATGAACAACAACTATACTTATGACGGATTTAATTAGTTGAAAGAAAGTTGTGAAAACAAAGGATGGACAATCGACGACGACCAATGCCGATTATAACGAGGCCAATCAGCTTATTCGGTTTGGCAGCGAAACGATGAGGTACGATGCCAACGGCAACCGATTGGAAGACGGCCAGTATCGATATGAATGGAACGAAGCGGATCAATTGGTTTCGATTACAAGAAAAGGCGAAAGCACGCCGTTTGTCACATACAAATACGATGAAGATGGCCGGCGTATTCAAAAGAATGTGAATGGCGTTATTACGAACTATCATTACCAAGGCGATAGCCTCAACGTCTTATATGAAACCGACGCGAGCGGAAATGTGGTAAGATCGTATATATACGGGGAAAACGGGCAGCTGTTGGCGATGAAAAAAGGTAGTGCCACCTACTTTTACCACTATAACGCCCATGGCGATGTCATTGCTTTGACGGATGCGCAAGGAAACATTGCCGCGCGCTATCAATACGATACATGGGGCAAGATTCTTTCCCAATCAGGTGGGATGGCCGACGAAAACCCATACCGATATGCGGGATACCAATATGACCGAGAAACGGGTCTATACTACCTGATCGCCCGATACTATCACCCAGAGCATGGCGTGTTCTTGTCGGTGGATCCAGATCCAGGAGATTCGGATGATATCCTGACACAAAACGGCTATACGTATGCGAATAACAACCCAGTCATGTTGGTGGATCCGGATGGGCATTGGGTATGGCTGGCCATCATGCAGGGTTTGTGGTTTATGACGGGTATAAGGCGTACAAGTCAGGAAAAGGATGGAAAGGTGTCGCAACTGCAGCGACGTTTGGATTTATTGGTGGGGGACGGATTAAAGCTGTTAAGAAAATAACACATAGTGTTTATACATTGACAAAGAATGGGAAAGTCGTATATGTGGGGAGGACAAAAAATATTGCTAATCGAAGAAGTGCGCATAAAAGGAAACATGGCGATTCAACGTTTAATGTAGTTAAAAAGAATCTGAGTTATGCAGAAGCTAGAGGTTTAGAACATAGGCTATATCTAAGATATGGAGAGAAATAAAATTAGACCGATAAGTCGTCAGAATAAGAACTATAAATATTACATCCGTGCATCTAGAAAAGTATATAGGTAATTAAAGTAGATGGGGGAATTGCAATGAATGAAAAAATACTTGAGTTGCATGAATTACTTACTTCTAAATTTAAAGAAATGAACGATGATTCGTTAAAGGAGATTGAAGAGACATTATTTAAAGCTTTAAATTTTGATCGGAGGAAAGCCCCCGAAAAAACAATATTAGAGGTAAAAATAAAATTCAAAAAAAATAACTTAAAATCTAACGTAATAAGTAAAGGGGATATTTTTGAAATTTATTTAGAAGATATTAGTAAATATGTATACGGTGTTGTTGTATCTGGAGAAATAAGTAGAAACAGAAACGAAGAAATTTTAATTGGCTATCTGAACAAGTTCTCTTCAACAAAGCTTCCAATAAATGAGATTTTCCAGATGATAAAAGCGAAACAATTTTTATTCATAGCCAATACAGGAATCACTGGGATTAAAAAGGGAAAATGGATATTAGTCACAAATTATACTAATAAAATATTTGATGATGAGGAATTACGTCAGTTGCCATATAAAATTTATTTTATGGATAAGTATTATAAAAGCGTTGGTGACAGTGTAAAGGAAATTTTAGAATGCGAGGTGATTTCTAAAGAAGAAGCAGATAAAATCCCTAACCCTCTTGGAATCGTTGGTGAAAAAGAAATTGAAAATATGTTAATTGAAACATTCAAAAGTACTATTTAAGAATTCTGATGCTCTGTTTGAAATTAAATTTTGCAAATACCGTATTCAAGCTTACTAGAGAACAAAACTCAATGGCTTCTCAGCTTGTTGTTAATAAGTTTAAGAAAAGTAAAATTTTAAAAAAATAGTTTTAGAGTATATAAAATGGAAGTTGAAGTTTTATTACAAAATTTAAAAAATTACTATAATCATGATAAGGGAAAAAGAAATGCTGAAACTTCATTCGTTTAATCCTAAAGATAAACCAGAATATATAAAAATTAAGAAGAAAATGAAGTCTCAAAATGGGTTTAAGTTGATTACATTTACAGAAGAGAATTATTATTGCAAAGCTAATTCAAATGCGCTCCAATTTACTTTTGAAGCAGGAATAGCAATGTTGTTAGAAGGAAAAACGAAAATTTTTAATCAGTTGTGGTCGTACTCCTGAAGAATTAATTATTACTTCGAATACAGATGATATTGCTAGAATTTTGTGTTAAAAAAAGAGTTAATGCCTTATACATTTGAGGTGAATTCTATTATTTAAGTGGGGAACAAATCCTCACTTTTTCTTTTAGATCTAGGAAACATTGCCTCGAGCTATCAATACGATACGTGGGGGAATATTCTTTCCCAATCAGGGGATATGGCAGCGGAAAACCCATATCGCTACGCAGGATACCAATATGATGAAGAGACCGGGCTATACTACCTGATCGCCCGATACTATCATCCAACTCATGGCGTGTTCTTATCCATGGACCTTGATCCAGGAGATTCGGACGATATCTTGACGCAAAACGGCTATACGTATGCGAACAACAACCCGGTGATGCTGGTCGATCCGGATGGGCATTATGCTCATATTGTTATTATAGCTGGAATGGGGGCTTATAGAGCTTATAAGATTTATAAGGTCTACAAGAAGTATAAAAAAATTTCAAAAAAATATCATTCGAATCGTAAAAGAAATTCTGCGATACATCATGGATATGAAATTTATGATAAAAAACTAATAAAGTAGTTAAAGTTGGTATTAGTAGTGGAAGGATTTCTAAAAAGGGAAAATCATATCGCGCTGAAAGACAAGTTAGAAAGTGGAATAGGCAATACAGGACAGATCGGTATGCTTCACGAATAGTAAAAACTAACATACGTGGTAGGTATAATGCACTGAGATGGAAAAAAAGCATAAGGAATACATTAATAGAATCCAGCCTAACAACAAATTATCACCTCCATTTCACTATCGTCCATAAATTTAATAAAAGGAAGTGAAAAAATGACTGTTATAAGGGATATTCAACTTTCTATTCCAAGTGATATAAACTATTTTGATCATACTGTAATAGTTGACTATGATACTGGTGAGACAAGCCCCTTTACCGATTATAGGCAAAGCAAGTCCGCCATCTTTCATTATGAAACAAGATGTATTACATCACTTTATACTTGTCTTTTGACCGAAATTCATACAGATGGGGAAAAGGGGGTTATCATTCAATGCGTACCGGAGCTATCTAAATTAAGCGAGAAAGAAATTGAAATGGAAATGGTACCCGATTTTATTACTGTTTATGTTGAAATGGATTATAATCAATACTTCTCTCTTACGGATGACTTGGAAAAAAAGAAAATGGTATTAGAAGTGTTACAAGAGGGTATGGAAAAACTTGCTGATGAGCGAGGATGGGATAAGCAAATTTTTCGTGAAATATACAACAAGATAAAAGAATTAAATTACAAAAATACATTTATCTATAAGAAAAAGAGCAGCCCTAATCGTAGATATATATGTAGCATTATATGTGAACACGAAGTCTCTTATGTAGATATATATTTAGAAATAAAACGTCGAAAAGGAAATAAGGTTTTAAAAAAAGAAAGATTGGTAAGAGTAGACAGACCACACGAATCTTTTTATTGGAGATATTTAGGTGATTTAACATGGACACTAAATCATAAGGTAACATTTACCGATCATTTACATCATTTTGGGTGGGCTGTAACTTTTTTAGAAAAAGAAACGCAGCTTATATGGAAAGTAAATAAAGTTTCGTATCTTTCTTCATAAATTCATATGTTAGTAAATCTCCCGCCAAAAATGAGTGTTTCCTCGTTTGTGGGATATTTAAAAGAGAAAAGCAGTTTAATGATATTTGATAGACATGTACATTTAAAATATCGGTATGGCAACAGAAAATTTTGGTGCAGAGGTTTTTATGTGGATGCGGTAGGAAGAAATAAGAAAGTAATTGAAGAATATATACGGAATCAAATACAGGATGATATAGTTACAGATCAAATAAGATAGATCCGTTCACGAGGAAAGAGATAAAAAGTAACCATTTGAGGGCTGCCGGAAGAGAAGTGCGGTTGGCGAACCTTTCATACTCTTTTAGGGGCTGGCCAGTAACAAAGGCTTTCAGCCGTAGAACAAACCATCCGTTCACACGGGTGGTTTTGATTTAGGGACTTATCGGACATCTCCTCTGTATTTTTATTATGTAATAAACACCTATGATAATATTGTTTTGTTGTAAAACCGATCAACCGATAACGAGCGAGCATTTGCGTAGTTTTTTGAGTACAGACACAAAAACTGAGCTTCAGGCTATTCTTGAATACTATGCGAAACGCTGGTCGATCGAAATCTACTTTCGGCAAACGAAAGAAACATTAGGGGCTGTCCAGAAAGTCAAAATCCATTGAAAACGAAACATCATAAAATCAACATTTCTAAAACATTAAAGGGACGTCTATAAGCCGGAAAATCGACTTATTAGACAGCCCCGACATGAGCGAGGCATTAAACGATTTTGGGTCATCGTACAATTTACGTATATCTATTGCATGACAGAACATTCAAGTGATTTTTCAACCGGTCTTGCGAGTGTGAGATCGAGAAAAATTCACAATCTCATTGAGTTTATTTATTACGAAGCTCAACGAGGAGTGCCACTAGATTCCATTAAACACCAGTTACGAGTGGCATAAGGGTATCTTTGTTTACTTTTTGAAGATGGTAATAAATGTAATGGAATTCACTCATCTACAGTTAAATACTAACAGTGCATGTCCAATACATGTGCAAGAATAACCTTCATCCATAGCATCCCACCCTCTTTGGGAGTGGGTTTTTAATAAAGAAAAGCTTGTCAAATTTTATTTTAATTGTAAAATACTAGTTATATAGGTAATTATATGAAAATTAAAAATATTTGTTTGGGTTCATTGCACTTTTTTGTCCTTATTTTTATACGAGTTTTCCAGTAAATGCACAAAGTAATCTTCAGACAATTATCATCGCCTGATTATATGACGAATTGCCCTGTGATTTAATTGAAGATTTAGAAACAGTTCCGACTGTGGAGAAGGGAGAAGAGGTGATCTCTCGGCAAGATGGATTTGAAGTGAAAATTGACATAGACGATCAAGAAGCGGGCTCGGAGCTATCGGTTTCTGTCGATTCCCCAAACTTAGAGGATGATGGAGCACTTTTGTTTGTAAGAAGGAGTGTAGATGATTATGAATATTGAGCCAAGTGTTTATGAACCTACATATATATCCATCTTGTTGATCTTACTCGGTTTAGGTTATTTATTTTTAATAGGATTAGCTATTTCTAAATATCAATTTAAGATTTCTGGTAAAATTTTTTTGGTAATATCCATTGTAATTTATTTATTGGTCGGAGCTTATATGGTAGGAACAGGATATTATATCGATGAGGAGGCACCTGATGCGCTTGTTTTTCATAAATTTGGCTTTTTGGAATTAATCATCCTGTCCTATGCGTACATTTTTTTAGGACTTGCAGTAGGATTTGGGAAAAGGAAAGAGAATTGAAATTGGAAATCCCCAAGGAATTTGGAGCCGTGGAGACGGGATATAAGGATGTAATCCATAATAAAGGAATCAAGGAGAACGATAACAATGAAAATTAGTGAATTGGCTGTTTACGAGCCATATTATATTTCAATTTTTTTAGTCTTACTTGGATTAGGATATTGGATGATAATTGCGTTAGTTGTTTCTAAATTTCGTTTTACTATATTCGGTAAATTATTTTTGGCAATATCCATTGTGATCTATCTCTTGGTCGGAGCTTATATGGTAGGAACAGGATATTATATCGATGAGGAGGCACCTGATGCGCTTGTTTTTCATAAATTTGGCTTTTTGGAATTAATCATCCTGTCCTATGCGTACATTTTTTTAGGACTTGCAGTAGGGTTTGGGAAAAGGAAAGACAATTGAATGTTAAATCTTGGATTTTTTAATATTCCACTTGTTTTTTCATAACACGGTTATGCAAAAAAGATTGGCCAAATTTTATGGTCAATCTTTTCATTTGTCTATTCAAATACTTTTGTTGAAGAGGAAGATCTTATCGTTTTATTTTCTCTCCGCTCTTATTTCTTTTTTTAAGAAACCAGAACAGGACTGTAAGTGAAAATAATAAAATTGGTATATATCCAACTAACCGCCATGCGTTTAACGCACCGAGAAAATAATATGCAACTGGTAAAAATGTTACAGTACTAATAAGCATAAACAGCCAAGAACGATGGAGTAAACCAATTATAAATGTAAGTATTGAAATAACAAATGAAGTTCTCCATAAGAATATAATCAAATTAAAATCATCCAATATATCGTCCCCCCCCTGCGTGAAATACTGTAATATTTAAAGAAACTAGGAGCTGTCCAAAAGGTCAGGGTTAACTGACTTTTTCGAGCCCCTTCATTTTAGGGACTTATCGGGCAGACCATTTTTTCTATCTTTTTATATCCTTCAGAAGTCTTATGAAGGACTTTTCTTATGCTCCCTCTTTCTGAATTGGTTCTTCAAAAGTTTTTTATGACGGACATTCAGCACATATAATTGCTTCTTGTTGGGCTTCATTGCCTCTATGAAGGACATTTACAAATTTTATTCAATTATTTTTGTCCTTCACAGTAGTATTTCTCCCAAATCCTTCATTTTAGGGACTCATCAGGCAGCCCCTTTAAAAAATTGATTTCTTACTCATCATCAACTTTTAATTTTAAATTTGAGTAAAGAACTAAATTCCTACCTCAAGTTTTGCTTCGTCATCCGATGTATCAGCATCTATTTCATTAGAAGATCGTTAATCGATATTATTTCACCAGCTGTGAAAGCATTCGTTATTGGGATTTTACAAATAAATCTAATAGAATATTGCCATATATAAATATTCTTCATTATGCACTCAATTCCTTTTTTTGTTTTAAGAAGTGAGTCTTCAAGCTTTTTTCTGCAACGATATGGCATGCAGGCACAAAACTAAACAATTTAAATTCAATAGAGCAAATGTCCCGTGTATTTTATGTGAGTAAAAAGAATTAGTTAAAAATAGGGAAAATTTTAAGTTATAAAAACGTTTTACTATGCACATACATTTTATGAATCGTGATAGATCTGAATTTACTGATACGATTTCAAGGATTTCCACAGGTTCTAAATCTCATTTTGGTACTTTCGTGTATATAAAAATAATTCAGCATCTGTCCGCATTTTTATAAAAAGTAGCTCCAAAAGCTGCCCCACTTGCCCCAAAATAATACATTATGATCAAATTGTGATCAAACCTAAATTGAAACAAAAAAACCCTGAAATCCTTTCTTCTCAAGGGTTTCAGGGTTTTTAAATACTGAATTATACAATCTAATTTTATTAACGAGAGTAGAACTCGACGATGAGCGATTCGTTAATTTCCGCAGGCAATTCAGAGCGTTCAGGCAGACGAGTGTATGTTCCTTCAAGCTTTTCCGGATCAAATGTTAAATATTCAGGAACAAAGTTGTTTAATTCAACCGCTTCTTTAATGATTTGAAGGTTGCGGGATTTTTCACGGACAGAAATCGTTTGGCCTGGTTTTACTTGGTAAGACGGAATGTCCACGCGGCTTCCATCCACTAAAATATGGCCGTGGTTAACCAATTGGCGTGCTTGACGGCGAGTGCGAGCCAAGCCAAGACGATAAACAATGTTATCTAAACGAGACTCTAAAAGGATCATGAAGTTTTCACCGTGAATACCCGGCATTTTGCCCGCCTTTACGAAAGTATTGCGGAATTGACGTTCGTTAACTCCGTACATATGGCGAAGCTTTTGTTTTTCTTGCAATTGTAAGCCGTATTCAGAAAGTTTTTTCCGTTGGCCTGGACCATGCTGACCAGGTGCATACGGGCGTTTTTCAAGCTCTTTGCCTGTGCCGCTCAAAGAAATGCCTAAACGGCGGGAAATTTTCCATGTAGGACCTGTATAACGAGACATATTGCTCCTCCTTTTGTATTTTCGATTGTAAAATACAAACAGACTGATTCTCTCAATTATGCACATTTTGTTTTCATGTACCTTCGCTCCAGCAGCAGAGAGTTACACGGTACACCTCAGATTTGAGGAACAAAATGAAATCATAATTGTCGAATCCTTAGGCTGCTATATTTTACACAACGATCATTATATGATTTTAAATGAGCGGTGTCAAGATTATTTCCTTTGCTGTCAGCGAAAAGGAATATTTAATCCGACGAACTTCACACATTTATTTCTATTTTTTGTGAAAAAAATACCAATTATTTCACAAAAAAAATTGTGCTTCATGTTATAATACTATTAAAGTAATAAGGTCTATTTTCCCGGTTATAGGTGGTGGAGTATGGATTGGGATCATTTTGAAAACTTATTTTTCCGATTACTTATGAATGATTCGGACAGACAGCATTTCGATGAATTTATTAATGAAATGTTTGCAATTTTAATCAAAGCATTTAATCTTCAAAATGTGTCGATTTGGAAAGAGATCGGTTCGAATCTTTTTTTATGCCAATACTCGAGCAATGACGATGTAAAAGGTGCTTCGAAATCATTTAACTTCAAAGACGATGAACAATTTGTAGTTTACAAAGAAAAAGGACGATTGTTTTTGCAGTATTCGGCAGAATCCTCTCCAAAAATGCTGTTGGAATTCAGAGGAGGCCGTGTACTTCACAAACTTTCTAATCAACAACTAGAAAAAATTTCTAAAATATGTTTTGCCATGTTTTTTCACGGAAAAAAATTATATTTGCAAAAAACGCTTAAAGAAAAATATTATCAATTGTTTTTATTAACTGATGAACTTTATTCCATTATGAAAGAAGAAGAAGTGTTAAACAAGCTTTATAACACTTTGAGGCAAATGTATCCCGACCTATTATGCCATTTCATTTTGCCAATGGATTATTCATTAGGACATGAAATTCCTGTGAAAAATTTGGAGCAGGAAATAGATCAGTATGAGGAAGCTATGACAGCCTTTTTGAAAGGCGATATGTTCGTAAGAAGCTCGTCAAACGGGCTCTATATTTATGTCCCGATTGCAGGAAGACAGGGTGTTTATGGTTTAATTGATGTACATATCCCACTTCATATTGAACAAATCGATGACGTAATCGATATGATCGAAAAAGTGGCAAAGGCCGGCGGCAAAGCGCTGGAAAATGCCAAGCTGTATGAACAGTCGAAGCAGCATGTAAACGATTTGCAGCTCATTAATGATACGGCTCGAAAAATTAATAAAAACTTGCGGATTTCAGATACGATGAAATACATGGTTAAAAGAATGCTACGTTCATTTTCTGCAGATGAGGCCGCTTTTTTTATTTTTGATGAAAATAAAAAATGGAACATGCTTTCAGAAAGTACATCGTTTTTCCATTCAGATGAATCGAAGGCTTACGTTGATTGGGTTGCACAAAATATATTGGAGCAAAATAGTGTATTCACTGGCGATATTTCCAATTCCATTCTCGGGGAAGCCGTTTATAAATCAATAATGGCTGTTCCGATGATCGACAGTGAAAAAATCATCGGATTTGCTGTTGTGCTGCGTAAAGAACCGTATTCCTTCACGTTTGATATGTACAAATTAATGGAATCGCTTGTGTCTCATTCTACACTCGCCTTTACGAACTCCATGCTTCGGGAAAAGCTGGAATTGCTCGTGATCACAGATCCGCTTACAAATCTTTTTAATCGAAAATATTTTGACGAGGTTGTTCATCAATCGTTTAAAGAAGACCAAAGAGGCACATTAATTTTAATAGACGTAGACAATTTTAAACAAATCAATGATACGTATGGCCACCAAGTAGGCGATAAAGTGCTTATTCAAATTGCTAAAACTATAAGGAACAACATACGGGAGGAAGATGTAGGAGCTAGATGGGGCGGAGAAGAGCTGGCCATTTATCTTCCTAAAGTGGGTTTAAAAATCGGATGTGAAGTGGCAAACAGAATTGTTTCAGCTGTGCGGAAATCAACGAAACCGCCTGTAACAGTTTCATGCGGTGTTTCCTGTTGGGATGCAGCCCATAAAAATGATTCGCCTGCCCTTCTTTTTAAAAGAGCAGATGATGCCTTGTATCAGGCAAAGCGCAATGGAAAAAATCAAGTATCGGTTTTAGACCAAGAAAGAGCATAAAGGGTTCCTAGGTATTGCTCTGATTTGTTAAAATCGTTTGACAGATCGTAACTAGGGACCCTTTTTTATATCATTTGAAAGGGTTCAAAAGTTGAATGCTCATTTCCACTTGTTCACGACTTCCGGCGTTTGAAAAACAAGGCTATTAAAGGTATTCTGTAAGAATATTCGTGAATTTTTCTAAATATCTTTGGTCTATTTCATCAAATCGGTTTTTAATCGGGCTGTCAATATCTAAAACACCGATTACCTCATCGTTCTTAATAAGCGGGACAACGATTTCCGATTGTGATCGCGCGTCGCAGGCGATGTGTCCAGGGAACTCATTTACATCAGCCACTCTCACCGTTCTTTTTTCGAAAGCAGCCGTTCCGCATACACCTTTGCCAATAGGAATTCGAACGCATGCCGGCAGCCCTTGAAATGGCCCGAGAACAAGCTCATCTCCGTCTTTTACATAAAAACCAACCCAATTGATTTCTGACAAAAATTGATTCAACAAGGCGGATGCATTAGCTAAATTCGCTATGACATTTTTTTCCCCTTCAATCAATGCTGTAAGCTGTTTTAACACAAGCTCATAATTTTCTTCTTTTGTTCCATTATAGCTTTCGACGACAAACATGGAAATTCCTCACTTTCTTTTTCAAAATGACAAGTAAGTACGAACTTTGTCGAGAAATTATAGCAGGAAAATATCGTTGCGGGTAGAAAACTTCTAACAGCCATCAACAAAAGGAGTGATCCACTTGCAAACGAAAACGAACACTGTTACGAAAGAAAATATCGTTGATGCAGCAATTTTCCTTTTTAATACAAAAGGTTACACCGGAACATCGGTTAGGGAAATTGCCAAACGGGCCAATGCAAATATCGCCCATATTTCTTACTATTTTAAAGGAAAAAACGGATTATTGGAACATTTAGTGTCCAAGTTTTATGAAGGTTATTTAGACGTAATCGATCAATGCTATCAAAAATGTACAGAATCTCCAAAACTCTCTCTCTTATGGCAATCGTTGAAGAACTTCTCCGCTATCAATATGAAAACCGCCGACTTGCCCGTTTTGTCCACCGAGAAGTAACGCTTGATTCGACTCTCATTCGCCAGGTAATGATGACTTATTTAGCGAAAGAAAAATATTATTTGCTTAACCTGTTTGAACGAGGGATGCGATCGAACCAATTTAAACAAGTAGACATTCCCCATTTTTTAGTACAATTCAAAAGCTTAATAAATATGCCGTTTTTACAGCCTCAATACATGTATGAAGTTTTGCATATTAATCCGTACGAAGAATATTTTGTCAAGCAATATAGTAAACAGCTGGTTTCATGGCTGGAACAAATACTTTTTCAGAAAAACGAAAAACAATCAAATGACTAAACCATTTTTTCAAAAAGAGAAAAATCGCTGCCTACATCCTTCGCGCTATGGGCATCAGAACCATAAACGAGAGGGATGCTTTGTTTTTTTGCCGCTTGTATAATATCCTCTGGCGGGTAAATTTCTCCGCAAAAGGCTTTTCGTAAACCGGAAGTGTTGACGTCCAGTTCCATCCCCCTTTTGTTCATTTCAGCAAAAATCTGTTCAATATAAGGCTTTTCATCAAATGTGGCTTGGAAAAGCTTTTGAAATTTGCGTATTAGCGTAATATGTCCAAGCCGCTTCGGCTTATACTTTCCAAGATCTGAAACAACCCCTTTTAATACTGTCGCATAATATAATTCGTATAAATGATTGATGCCGCCTGAAAGCTCCGCCATTTTTTGAAACGTATGTTCATCAAAATCTACACAATAATATTGTCCATTTAATTTTAAAAAATGTACGGACAAAATGCTGTCATCAAGAAAAGGACCGTATTTGTCCAAATATTGCGCTGTTTCTCTTTCAAAACCGTTAATATAGTCTACTTCTAAACCGATATGAATATCGATATCGCGTTTATATTGTTTTTTTAAGTCTAGCAAAATAGACAAGTAGCGGTCGATATCACTGAAGGGCATTGCGCTGTCCTTATCGGGAGTTGGATCAACAAACCCTTCCGGCAATGGAGCATGTTCTGTAAAGGTTATAGCAGAAAATCCTTTTTTTATGGCAGTTTCAATATACAATTCAAATGAATCGTCCGTACCGTGGGGACAAAAAGGGGTGTGAACATGTCCATCTTTTTTCATAGAAATCACCTCAAGTTTGTCGAGATTTATGTGAAAAAATTAAAAATTTTGCTCAAAAAATGTCGTTATCATGGTATCATAAATACATTGAGAACACATTATTTTCTTTTGAAAGTTTTTTCGACAACGTCGTTTAAAATATATATATACCCTTTAAGAAAGTGAAACGGACCGAGGGGGCTCATAATGGAAGTTGTGATCGTATTAATTTTATTGATTTTCCTTCTATTTGGAATCGGTTATGGATTTCGAAAAAATATTTATAAAGAAGTAGACCGTCTTGAAGCTTGGAAAATAGACATTATGAATCAGTCCATAACAGATGAACTGTCCAAAGTAAAAGAATTAATAATGAGTGGAGAAACAGAAGAATTGTTTGAACGCTGGCGAAAAGATTGGGATGATATCGTCACTAGCAGGCTTCCGAAGGTGGAAGAGCTTCTGTTTGAAGCGGAGGAATATGCTGAAAAATACCGCTTTAAAAAGTCAAAAGAAGTTTTATTACATATTGAATCGGTTTTAAAAGAAATAGAAGAACAAATAGCCGGCATTGTTCAGCACATTAACGATCTTGTTGCAACAGAAAGCAGTAATAAGACAGAAGGTGAAGCAGTCAAACAACAGCTAAAAGAGTTGAAAAAAACACTGCTCTCCCATCGCCATACATTTGGAACTGCGTATGAACGGCTGGAAAAAGAGTTATATGAAATGTTACATACAATGGAAAAATTTGATGAGGAAATGAACTCAGGAAATTACGTAACGGCGAAGGAAATTTTGGATGAACAAAAACAGAAGCTTGAAGCACTCCAATTAAAAGTAGAGGAGATTCCAAAGCTTTTAACTGAATGTCAAATGATTGTGCCGAACGAGATTTCCGAATTGAAAGAAGGGTATAAAAAACTGCTCGAGGATGGCTATAAGCTTGAGCATTTGGAAGTGGAAAAAGAAATTTCGCATATTGAGGAAAAAATGCAGGGCTTGAAAAAGAAGCTAAGTGAAGCAGAGACAGAAGACGTGAAAATGGGTCTTGATTCCATAAAAGAAACGATTGATAACATTTACGAAATGCTTGAGAAGGAAGTGTATGCGAGCCAATATGTAAGACAAGAAGCGGAAAAAACCGGGGAAAAGCTGCAATCTTTATTAGAGGAAAAAAATGATTTAAAAGAACAAGTCAGTCTTGTACAGCAGAGCTACCAGCTGTCAAATGATGATGTCGACAAGCTAAAAGAGTTGGATAAACTGATGAACCAACTGAAAAATCATTACAAGCATATTTTGGCAAGCATAGAGAACTCCAATATTGCGTATTCCGTTTTACAGGAGGAACTGGAAAGTTTTAATAAGCAAATTGATCAAGCAAAGGAAAAATACAACGAATGGCATTCGATGCTTCAGGCATTGAGAAAGGATGAATTAAACGCGCGCGACAAATTAGCAGAACTAAAGCGAATGATGGCTGAGATTAAACGGGCGATTCGAAAAAACAACATTCCCGGCCTTCCGGAAAGCTTCGTGGAGCAATTACAAACTGCTCAGCAATCGTTTGAAAAGGTCAGCAATGCGCTTGAAGAAATTCCGCTCGATATGGATCGAGTCCAAACGTATTTAAACGATGCTGTGAGCATCATCGAACAATTAAAAGAAAACACAGATGAGATCATTGCCCAAGTTTGTTTAGTCGAAAGATTAATACAATACGGTAATCGATACCGCAGCACGTATTCGGGCCTTGATAAAAAATTAAAAGAAGCTGAACAGTTGTTCAGAAATTATGAATACAGCAAATCTTTGGAGCAAGCGGCTGCTGCCATAGAGGAAATCGATTCGGAAGCGATGAAAAGAATACAGAAGCTTGTTGAAAATGAATTGAAAGATCTATGATTTATGCCTGTCTTCGTTTGAAAGACGGGCATTTTTATTGCCCATGCTCCCATATGGACTATAGTCAGTAAGCATTTTTATTTAACTATGAGGAGTTGAAGCAATAATGCTGTGCGAAATGTCGGTTTGGAGAGTATATTTTTTCACTTAACATGAGAAAACCTATAAGAAATTGAAACTCCACTCGTACAAACATGAGCAATTGCAGAGCTTGTTATCTATAAGATAATGAAATTCCACAGCCGGATGATTTTGTGAATCGTCCTTTCCTTATTTTTATTTGTCCCATCTAGGCGCTTGCCGCTGTGAAGGGCTTTTTTATTGTAATTCATTGCCACATTTGTTATAAAGGTGTAAAAGGGAAACAATAGCAATCAAACAAACACTAAAAACAAGTTTCGAAAGCACGTACATATTTTTGAAGTCGAAAAGGTATGAAAGCGGAATTTTATAGAATGGGAAATTCACAATATAACGGAAAGGGTCGAGAGTGGATGGGATTATTGGACAGTAATAAAATCATGGAAATAAGAAATCATGTTGAAAAACGAGTAGTGAAGCTGCCTGATGGCACGACTGTTCCATGTATAGGTCAAGGAACATGGTACATGGGAGATAAGCCACAGGAGGAAGCTAAAGAAATAAAAGCCTTACAACTTGGAATAGAATTGGGCATGAAAGTAATTGACACTGCTGAGATGTACGGAAATGGCGCTTCTGAACGCTTAGTCGGCGAAGCAATCAAAGGGCGCAGAGATGATGTGTTTTTAGTCTCTAAAGTGTATCCGCATAATGCAGGACTAGACAAGATTTCCGTTGCATGTGAAAACAGCTTAAAACGGCTGGGGACGGACTATTTAGATTTATATCTTTTACATTGGCGAGGCCGCATTCCTTTAGAAGAAACAATCGAAGGTATGGAAAAGCTGCGAAAAGAAGGAAAAATATTAAGATGGGGAGTCTCCAATTTTGACACAGACGATATGGAAGAGCTATGGAACACGCTCAACGGATCAAACTGTGCGACAAACCAAGTGTTATATCATATAGGTTCGAGAGGAATTGATTTTGATCTGCTGCCTTGGCACCGGGAACATCATATACCGATTATGGCGTACAGCCCCATGCCCAAGGAGGTACATTAAGAAAGCAGTTGTTGACGGATCCAACTGTTAATGAAATTGCCAAAAAATACAATGTAAAACCATTACAAATTGCACTTGCTTGGACGATACGCACGAATGATGTCATTGCTATTCCAAAAGCTGGGCAAGAGCAGCATGTGCTGGAGAATGCTGAAGCTGCTGCTATTGAATTAACCCAAGAAGACTTGAACCGACTTGATGAGGCATTTCCAAAACCTCGTAAAAAAGTGCCTTTGGATATCATTTAACATGTTGCTGAAGCAATATTCGGTAATACGCTGGAGTTGTCCAGAAAGTCAAGCTCCCATCGAAAACAAAAAATCATAAACACCGATATATCAAAGTTTCTAAAACATTAAAGGGGTCAATAACCCGAAAAAACGACTTATTAGACAGCCCCTTCATTAAAAGGAAATAGAAACGAAGGTCGTCATGAAAACTTTTTTTCAAGGATTGACGTTTCCCGAGTTAGCTCTGGCAGGCAAGGAGCAAGCAAAAAGGGCAGCTAAAGGACATGATGATGAACGGATTCAAGAAACGAATCATCAGCAGCTTAAACTATTGCACCTGCTGGCAGCTGTGGCAAGATTCCGGCAGTCTTTTCTTGAACAGCGTAACTTTTTGATCTATAGGCGTCTAATGAGCGGCTTATTTTTAGTTCTTCTTTGAAAAATAGAGCCGATGTCTCTTTTTATGGCATAATGAACAGCGGCAAAAATCAGCTTTTTCTCGTTTCTCTAAAGCAAAATGCTAGAGGGGTAACGAGTTTTTTTTATTTCTTTACGCTGTGTTCTAAAAGTGATTGATAGGAATGAGGAAGAGATTGATCTCAATTTTATTTGCGGTTCAAGAAATGGGGAACGACTGACGAAGAAAGGGGAAATCTTCCGTTTTGAGCGAGGTTAGTCGTGCTTGATGATGTCAGTTTTTAAGATTGAACGCGGGAAGTTTTACACGCTGCTTGGGATCGGCGGATGCGGGAAGACGACGATGATCGAAGATGACGTTGTTGAATTCACAAAAAAAGCGGCTTACGTGCGTGGACAAAGGCTTTCGTCTGAATGAGCCCGTCTATGTGATGATCTTTTCTTTTTCATTTCAATTTACTTATGTTAATATTGCATTGCAAAGTGTTAGAAAATATAATTCAAAGGGGTATACAACCGATGCTTTACTTGGATAATAGTGCAACTACAAAGCCTTACCCTGATGTACTTGATACGTACCGGCAAGTGGCGGAAAAGTTTTTCGGGAACCCATCATCTCTTCATCATTTGGGTGTTCAAGCGGAAAGACTTTTAACAAAAGCAAGAGAACAAGTAGCCGATTTGCTAGGTGTAAGCGGACAGGAAATCATATTTACGTCTGGAGCAACGGAAGGAAATAATTTGGCGATTAAAGGCGCGGCTTTTGCACAAAGACATAAAGGAAAGCATTTGATTACGACTGTAATTGAACACCCTTCTGTCAGCGAAGCATTTGAACAGCTTGAAAAAGAATTCGGGTTTGAAGTGACGTGGATTCCTGTAAATGAAAATGGCATTGTGTCTCCAACTGACATACAAAAGGCTGTACGTAACGATACAATCTTAGTGTCTGTTATGCATGTCAACAATGAAATCGGAGCGATTCAGCCAATTGAAGAGATTGGCGAAATACTTAAAAACTATCCGAACATCGTTTATCATGTCGATCACGTGCAAGGAGTCGGGAAGGTTCCTTTAAATATAAAAAAAGCGGGAATTGATTTATGTACAATATCTGGCCATAAATTTCATGCCCTAAACGGTACAGGAGTGTTGTACATTAGAAAAAATACACCAATTCTCACTCTTTTATCAGGGGGTGGCCAGGAAGCAAGCATTAGATCAGGCACCGAAAATTTAGCGGGCAACGTGTCCCTAGCGAAAGGTTTAAGGCTGGCATTCAACGACTATGAAGAGAAGATCGATCGTCTGATTAATACGAAAAACTATCTTATAAATGAGCTTGAAAAAATAGATGGCATTATTATCAACACACCAAAGGAATCTTCCGCCCCTCATATTATCAACTTTTCTGTACCTGGTATAAAAGCGGAAGTTTTAGTTCATATGCTTGAAGAGGAGAATATTTATGTCTCCACTACTTCAGCTTGTTCTTCAAGGAAAAAGGGAGAAAGCAAAGTATTGAAGGCGATGGGCAAAAAAAGCAGCATCACCGAAAGCGCCATCCGCATAAGCCTTTCAATTGGGCAGACGATCGATGATGTCAAGCCGTTGATTGACGTCCTGCCATCATCTATACAAAAATTAAAAAATATAATGGGGTTATAAACATGCAATATGATCATATTTTAGTCAGATATGGTGAAATGTCTTTAAAGGGAAAAAATCGCAAACATTTTATTAACCATTTGAAGAACAATATAAAACTTGCATTGTCTTCCTTTTCGTCTTTAGAGTATACAGCGAACAGAGATCGTCTTTTCATCAAATTAAATGGAGAAGACGGGGAAAAGGTAGCGGAAAAATTGCAAACAGTTTTTGGCATACAGTCCTTCAGTTTGGCAATCAGAACGAAAAGCGACATCGAAGCCATAAAGGACACGGCTTTACAGGCAATCAAGCAATTGTATAAAAACGGAGACACTTTTAAAGTGTCGGCCAAAAGAGCAGATAAATCGTTTCCGTTAACTTCAGACCAACTCAATTATGAAATTGGCCGGCATATACTTATTCATACTGACGGTTTGAAAGTAGATGTTCATCATCCGGACATAAACGTGCGCGTAGAAGTCCGTCCGCATGCCACATATATAATGTGCAAAGATTTTAAAGGGGCGGGAGGGCTTCCGGTTGGTTCAAGCGGAAAGGCGATGCTGATGCTTTCTGGAGGAATTGACAGCCCTGTCGCTGGGTATTTGTCAATGAAAAGAGGCTTGGAGATTGAAGCGATCCATTTCTTCAGCCCTCCTTATACGAATGAAAGAGCGAAGCAAAAGGTTATGGATCTCGTAGAAAAATTAACCGAATTTGGCGGCAAAATCGTGCTTCACATCGTTCCGTTTACAGAAATTCAAGTGACCATTCAGCAAAAAATATTAGAAAATTATACAATGACATCGACTAGAAGAATGATGTTAAAAATTGCCGATGAAATTCGGAAAAAACGAGGCGCCTTAGCCATTGTAACAGGCGAAAGTCTAGGGCAGGTAGCAAGCCAAACGCTTGAGAGCATGTATGCTATTAATGAAGTGACGACAACTCCTATACTGAGACCTTTAATTTCAATGGATAAAAATGAAATCATTGAAATTGCCGAAAAAATTGATACGTTTGAGATTTCAAACAGACCTTATGAAGACTGCTGTACTATTTTTACACCAGCTTCACCGAAAACGAAGCCGAAAAGGGAGAAAATATTAAAGCTTGAAAGCTATGTAGATTTTCAACCTCTCATTCAGAAGGCGATTGAGGAAACAGTAACAATTGAATTTCCAAGAAAACATGATATACAAGAAAAAATAGAAGAGGATTTTGAAAATTTACTATAATATTCCACAAGTTCAAAACAATTACCATTTCGTTTTATGCATGAAGCCATGTGTTTTTTCACATTCTATATCCACAAGGAGGTGAATGACACATGGCTCAAAACAGATCTAGCAACTCTAACCAAATTTTAGTTCCTGGTGCTGAACAAGCACTTGAGCAATTAAAAACTGAAATCGCATCAGAATTCGGTGTAAACTTAGGTCCTGATACTACATCCCGCGCGAACGGCTCCGTTGGAGGAGAAATTACAAAGCGGCTTGTATCTTTTGCTCAGCAGCAACTATCTGGCGGTGGCGGAACATTTCAATAAATGAATATTTTGGCTTTTGAGCGAAAAGGTGATCCTTTTCGCTCATTTTCATTTTATAAAAAGGTTCTTTTCACTTTATCCCAGAAAGAATTATCTTTTAATTTAACAGTTTTAATTTTTTTCTTTCCTAATTCAATATCCAGCTGGTTGACATGACGAATGCTTAGAGCTTCGTTGTCCATTCCGATAATCGGATAATCGTTGCCGTCCTGCACTACTTTTAACGTAAGCTTTCGATTTCCGCTTAAAATAAAAGAGGATCCTAACGTCCGATATAGATTATTGTTCAAAGATGCAAGTTCAGTTACTTGTAAACAGTCTATGAGCGGATCGACGACAGCTCCCTTCACAGATTTATTGTAGGCTGTGCTCCCTGTTGGAGTGGCAATAATCATTCCATCGCCTCGGAACGTTTCAAAATGCATATCATCAATAAATACATCCAGAACAAATGTTTTAATAATTGCTGATCTGACACTGCATTCATTTAAGCAGGAAATCTTTACTTCATGGTCGACGGTGACATCGATGGTTGGATATCTTCTTACCTCGACCTTTTCCAGCTGAAAAGCTTCAACTAATTTGTCTTTTTGATCTATATGGAAATCACAATAAAAACTGATATGCCCTTCAGTTGCGATGCCTATGTACAGACAGTCGTCGCGAAATTGCGTTTTTCTAACCGCTTGCAAAAATGTTCCGTCCCCTCCGATTGCTACGATAATGTTCGCATGTCTCCAATCTTCAACAGGACGAAAATCATACTGCTTCGCCAAGTCAATCAACGAAGCTATTTTCTGTTCAAGGTGATCGCTATGTTTGTAAAAGAAGTAGATATTTCGGCGTGGATCCATCAAAAAAACCTCCTCTTTTTGGAAGATTCTCCACAATTATATAAATAAATGTTAAAATACACTATGATATATAGTTTAACATTTTTATAATGGAACATGTCAAAAAAGGTGAAATTGAATCAAGGAGGTAAACATCTTGAGTGGAAAAAGGTGGGCTGCGTTAGGAATTGCCGCAGCATTATTTGTTTTTTCGATGATCATTAGCTTTACTTCTATGGCTGTTTCAAATGCAGAAAAATTGTCTGAGAATTTTTTTGAATCGCAGTTTTCCGAGGAAGTCCTTGAAGAAGGAATGCCGGATGAAAAAATTGCGGTGCTGGAAGTAAATGGAGTGATTCAAGATACGGGAGAAGATGTTACATCGATTTTTGCCAGTGAAGGCTACAATCATAAAGAATTTTTGAAATTGATTGAAAAGGCCGGCGAGGATAAAAGCGTAAAAGGAATAATTTTGCGAGTCAACTCTCCTGGCGGGGGAGTAGTGGAAAGTGCAGAAATTCATAAAAAACTAATGGAAGTTAAAGAAAAGGCGAAAAAGCCGATTTATGTTTCGATGGGAACCATGGCAGCTTCAGGAGGATATTATATTTCAACTCCTGCCGATAAAATTATTGCAGCACCGGATACGATGACAGGCTCGCTAGGGGTCATTATGCAAGGAATAAACTACAGTGAATTGGCAAAAAACTTTGGGGTGAAAGTAGAAACGATCAAAAGCGGTCCATATAAAGACATTTTTTCTTCAACAAGAGATATGACAAAAGAGGAAAGAGAAATTCTTCAAAAAATGGTGAATAACGCTTATGAAGGCTTTGTAGACGTAATCTCGCAAGGAAGAAAGATGGATGAAGGGGAAGTGCGGAAAATTGCCGATGGACGAATTTATGACGGCCGGCAGGCGAAGCAGCTCCATTTAGTTGACGAGCTAGGCTATTTTGATGATGCGGTGGAAATGATGAAAAAAGACTTAGACTTATCAGATCCATATGTATTCAAATATAAATCGAGCTTTGGATTTGAATCGTTCCTTTCCATGATGGCTGGGAAGGTGATCTCTAAAGATCTGGAAATGCAGGGACTATACAAATTGTTTTCACAACCGAATTCTCCCCGCCTGATGTATTTATATTCGGAGTAGGAGGTGCCAACATGGATGGAACATTTGAAGAAATAAATCAAATTGAACAAAAGCGTGAGGTTCAAACAGACATCTCTTATCACTTTGCGGGATTTTGGATGCGGTTTTGGGCATACTTGCTTGACCTCATTGTTGTTTCAAGCGTCATCCGAATTGTTGCCAATCCGCTTTTTTTACTGATCGGATTGGAAAAAAGCGATTTTATTTTTTCACCTTATCGAATTTTAAGCGCCTTGTTTTTCTTTTCCTACTTTATTCTTATGACGAAGTTTTTAGGACAAACGCTCGGGAAAATGGTTTTTGGCCTGCGTGTTATATCTTTAAAAAATGATAAGCTTACATGGACCGATGTTTTCTTCAGGGAATGGATCGGACGGTACATCTCCAAGGTTACGTGGATTGGATATTTGATCGTTGCTTTTACAAAAAAGAAACAAGGACTGCACGATTTATTCAGCGATACAACAGTTATTCATGATGAACGGTTTTCAAGATGACCTGCCGAAAAGGCAGGTTTATTTTTTTATAGAGAGGTGATAATGGTTCACTGAAAGGATGTGAAATTATGCCATTTTGGCTTGCAATAGTCTTTTTCCTATTTTTGATATTTGTGCTTCTTGTTGCAATGACAAAATTAACGATTGTACTTTCATATAAACACGATAAATATGACGATCGGTTAAGAGTGACATTTCTATTGTTTTTTGGCCTTATTCGCTACACAATCAAAATCCCTTTTATAAAACTGGATCAAGAAGGTCCAAATATTGTTTATAAACAAGAAAAAGAAACGAAACATTCAACTCAAAAATCGTCCGAAAAAGTGACTCCTGAAGAGCTGTTTGAGAAGCTGCAAAATTTTAAAGAAATATTGGAAAATGTTATCCATTTTTCCTTTATTATTCGGAAATTTTTGAAGAAGGTTCGGATTGTGAAATGGGAGTGGCGTACTGAAATCGGAACGGGAGAAGCTGCCTCAACAGGAATGTCGGCGGGTACACTATGGGGGATGAAAAGCTCTATTATTTATTTCGCTTCCCGATACTTTACATTAATAGGTTATCCAGTTGTTTCAATCTTTCCTAATTTCAACCGAATGGTTTTGAAAACGACATTTGTATGTATGATGCAATTCCGACTTGGGAATGCTATCATAGCAGGATTGCGTCTCGTAAAATGGTCGAGATCAAAAACAGCATTATGGCGAAACTTACCGTTTGCCAAGAAAAACAAGAAGAATGAACATAGTTTAGAGGAGGCAAAAGTATGAGCGATCATCCGATTCAAGGGTTAATGAAAACGGCAATGGAAAACTTGCAGCAAATGATCGATGTCAATACCATAATTGGCGATCCAGTTGAAACTCCTGATGGGAGTGTTATACTAACCGTTTCAAAAGTGGGATTCGGATTTGCGGCAGGTGGCAGTGAATTTTACGGACCGACAGGTGAAAAACATTCAAGCAGTCCTTATGGAAGCAGCACTACAGGTGAAAAAGGAAAACTTCCTTTCGGCGGAGGAAGCGGAGGCGGTGTATCGATTACGCCAATCGCATTTCTTATTGTTGGAACAAATGGAATCAAAATTCTTCATTTAGATGAAAATACCCATCTTTATGAAAAAATTTTAGATGCAACCCCTCAAACGGTAGAAAAAATTCAAGAACTGTTTCGAAAGAAAAAACATATACAAGACGATAACAATGAAAAAGAAAAAATTGATTTTGACATTTAAAGCTGCTTTGGCAGCTTTTTGAAATTTTCAAACACTTTTTCTTTGAAAAGTCTTCAAAAACAAGCTATAGTTAAACTATACATAGATTTGGAGGGGATAAAATGGCAAACGTAACATTTAAAGGAAATCCGGTAACTCTTTTAGGAAATGAAGTGAAGGTTGGAGATAAAGCGCCTGATTTCAAAGTGCTTGCGAATGATTTGTCGGAAGTTACTTTAGCTGATACAAAAGGGCAGGTCCGAATCATTTCTGTTGTTCCTTCGATCGATACTGGCGTATGTGATGCACAAACACGCCGCTTTAATGAAGAAGCTTCCAAGCTGGATAATGTTAAAATTTTAACAATCAGCATGGATCTTCCTTTTGCGCAAAAACGTTGGTGCGGTGCGAACGGAATTGAAAATGTACAATTGTTATCTGACCATCGCGACGCTTCTTTCGGACAGGCGTACGGAGTATTAATCAAAGAATTGCGTCTGCTTGCTCGCGCTGTTTTTGTTGTTGATTCAAACGATAATGTAACATATGTAGAATATGTCAGCGAGGCGACAAATCATCCAAACTATGAAGCGGCGATTGAAGCTGCAAAAGCAGCAAATTAAGGACCTGATGCAAGGTCCTTTTTTTCTTGCTTATAAAACAATGAAACGCTAAAATGAAAGGATGTGACGAGCTTAAAGGAGGAAGCCTTTATGCAAGGATTTTCAAATGTTGAAAAACTGTTTTCACTCATTAATGAGACGGCAGAAATCATTAAAAACGAAATGAATTGTACATACATTGAAGCGGTAGCGAATACAGGAGAAAACCTGTTTCACGGAACTGCAGTTCAAGATTCCATTAGCGAAATTACAAGTAAAAAACTGAACAATATATACCGGACGTTTCATTTGGATCACTACTCAAATGAAGAAATTCGGAGAGCTTTTCAGCTCGCTGTTTTAAAAGGATTAAAGGAAGATAATCAGCAAATCCACCAAATGACCCCTGACAGCGTTTGCATATTGCTCGGCTATCTTGTGCAAAAATTTTTTCAAGATGAAAAAAATTTAATGATTTTAGACCCTGCTGTAGGTTCGGGTAATTTACTCTCGGCTGTCTTAAACCAACTGGAAGCAAAGCAAGTTGAAAGCATTGGAATCGATATAAATGATTTGTTAGTTAAAATCGCTTATGTGAATGCAAATTTGCAGAAGCATTCTATTGACTTTTATAATCAGGATAGCTTAAAAAACCTTTTTATCGACCCTGTGGATGCGGTGGTGTGCGACCTGCCAGTCGGCTATTATCCCGATCATGACGTCGCAAAGCATTTTGAATTGAAGGCTGATGAAGGCCATTCTTACGCCCATCATCTTTTTATTGAGCAGAGCATCCGCTATACAAAAGAAGGCGGTTATTTGTTTTTCCTTATACCAAACCATCTTTTTGAGACGCCTGAAGCTCCAAAATTGAATCGATATTTAAAAGAAAATACAGTGATCCAAGGCCTGTTGCAGCTCCCGCGCTCCATGTTTAAATCGGAAAATAGTCGAAAAAGCATCTTTATTTTGCAAAAAAAGGGAGAAGGAATTGTACCGCCCAAACGGGTTATGCTTGTTGATCTACCGAAATTTTCGAATAAAAAAGCTCTTGCTTCGATTATGGATCAAATTGATGAGTGGCTCCGGACAAATAAATGAAAAGATGAAGACACTAAAAGGTGACAGCCATGTCGCCTTTTTTTTTAGGATTCGGTTTATTTCTTCTATTTTTCATAAAAACTAAACTAGAGAAAAGAAATCTTCGGTTTTAGCGAATAGTGGCTTTCCGTTTCATTTAGGAAGTGGATGGAAGCGCTTTTTATTTTTAGAAATTTTTGTATACAGATAAACATTTATTTTTCACTTGAAATGTTGCTTTATCAATGTTTAAATGTATAGAGCGATCATCTCTCTTTTTAAAATTAGACAAGTCTGGTGTTTCACATATTTTGCTAATTTCTATGTCACATGCAGGAATTTTTAAAAAAGTTTCATCAACAAAAAGAAGGAGAGAATGAAAATACATGCCTAAGATTTTAGCTGTAAATGCTGGAAGCTCTTCATTAAAGTTTAAATTGTTTGAAATGCCGAATGAAGAAGTTTTAACAAAAGGGGTAGTTGAAAGGATTGGTTTGGACCAATCATTTTTTAAGATATATGTTAACGGAGAAGAAAAGAAAGAAAGTTGTCAAATTACCGATTTTTCAATAGCGGTACAGCTTGTGCTAAATAAATTAACTGAATATGGAATTATCCGGACGTTAAATGATATTGACGGAATCGGTCATAGGGTTGTACATGGAGGAGAGATCTTCAGTGACTCAGCGCTTATTACGGATGGAACTTTAAAGAAAATTGAAGAACTCTCTCATTTGGCGCCTTTGCATAATCCAGTCAATGTGCTTGGCATTCGCGCCTTCCAAAAGGTGCTTCCGGACGTTCCAGCGGTAGCGGTGTTCGATACTGCCTTTCACCAATCGATGCCGGAACAATCTTACTTATACAGTTTGCCATATGATTATTATGAAAAATACGGAATTCGCAAATACGGCTTCCATGGAACGTCTCATAAATATGTAACGGAACGGGCAGCTCAATTGCTTGAAAGACCTTTAAAGCATTTGCGGCTTATTTCCTGCCATCTAGGAAATGGTGCCAGCATTGCAGCAGTTGAAGGCGGAAAATCAATCGATACATCGATGGGATTTACGCCTCTTGAAGGTGTTGCGATGGGAACTCGTTCCGGAAGTATTGATCCAGCGCTTATCCCATATATCATGGAAAAAACAGGTAAAACCGCTGATGAAGTTATTAATGTATTAAATAAAAAGAGCGGACTTTTAGGAATATCCGGTTTCTCAAGCGATTTGCGCGATATCGAAGATGCTGCAGCGAAGGGGAATGCTCGCGCCGAATTGGCATTGGCGGTTTTTGCTGACCGCATTCATAAATATATCGGATCTTATGCGGCGCGGATGTGCGGTGTGGATGCGATTATCTTTACCGCCGGCATTGGTGAAAACAGTGACGTTGTCCGCGAACGAGTGCTGCGGGGATTGGAATTTATGGGCGTTTATTGGGATCCTGCCTTAAACAAAGTACGTGGAAAAGAAGCGTTTATTAACTATCCACACTCACCAGTAAAAGTTCTAGTTATACCGACAAATGAAGAAGTGATGATTGCAAGAGATGTAATGAGAATAGCGAATTTATAAGGTTTTGCCGAGGGTTAACAGCAAAACCTGAACTCGTAACCAACGCAACCTTTTTTCATATTCCGAAATGGATATGAAAGGAGGTTGTTTTTTTTACCAATAAAAAGTGGAAATAATCTATTTATATGATGAACGATGCAGGGGAACTAAAATGATTCATTCCCTCCAACATTTCTTATTTCAAAAATAAAGTAGTGATGATTGAAGGGTGATGAGAATGATAATAGCGTTTAATATTGCTCCGGTTTAAAAAACCGGAGTTTTTTGCATGATTTTCACCTTCTAGACAAATTCTAATAGCAAATAAACGATGAGGATGGAACAAAATGGCTAAAAAAAATGTTATATTGTTGATTATCGATACTCTCATGCTCCCTTTTTTGAAAAAAGCAGTAGACAATAAAATGGCGCCGGCTTTCGCCTTTTTCATGAAGCATGGTACTGCTTCAGAAGTTATCAGTCCTTTTCCGACGATGTCCGTCAATGTGGAAAGCAGTCTGCTTACCGGTCATTACTCAGATGTGCATCACGTTCCAGGATTAGTCTGGTTTCATGATGAAGAAAAGCGTCTCATTAATTATGGAACAAATGCATCTGAGCTTTTACAGCTGGGGCTCGCAACTTCATTAAAGGATCCGCTGTACAATATAAATCATGAGCATTTAAACAAAAAGGCCGCAACCATTTTTGAAGAACTGAGCAAAAAGGGGAAAAATTCCGCGTCTATTAATGGACTTCTCTATCGAGGAAGTCAGGAAAAAGTAATGCAGCTTCCGTTTTTATTATCTTTGCTGCCTACTTTTCATAGAAGCCTTACTGTTAAGGGACCGGATTTGTTAACTTACGGCTCCTTCATTAAACAAAACCCATTTGCAAAGTATGGACACTTCTGGCAAAGATTTGGCTTTAATAATCGATTTTCTGCTCAGGAGCTTATTTATCTTATTAAAAATCATTCTTTGCCTCCTTTTACAATGGTCTATTTTCCTGATATGGATCAAATTATACATAAAAAAGGAGTTGAGGATCTGTCAGGAATCGTAAAAACAGATCGTGAATTGCAAAAAGTGTTAGACAGTTTTCATTCATGGGAGGAAGCGCTGAAGAACAATGTTTGGATCATTATGGGCGATAACGGTCAAGCGGTTGTCCGCCCGAGAAATCAAAATCCTCTGATCCATTTAGAAAAGCTACTCAGCCCATATCGTATTACCAAGCTGTCAAAAGGTGTACGGAAGGATGATGATCTCGTACTTGCGGTCAATCAACGCATGGCGTTCGTATATTTATTACAGCCGAACCATTCGCTTGAAGAAATTGCAAACATTTTGAAAACAGATGCACGCATCGATGTCATCGCTTGGCGGGAAGAAGAGGAAAAAATAAAAGTTGTTTCAGGGCGGCGGGAAGGAATGCTGATGTTTAAAAAAGGAGGTCAATGGGAAGATCCGTATGGAAGTATGTGGACTTTAAACGGAGACATTGAAGTGTTGGATATTTTCACGGAAGGAAGCCGAATTAAGTACGGGGAATATCCGGATGCGCTGGCAAGATTACATGCAGCCGCTTTGTCACATAAAGGACAATTTCTTATGATTAGCGCTTATCCTGGCTTTGAATTCAAGTACGGGTCATCTCCAGTGCATGTGGGCGGTGCGAGTCATGGCGGTTTACACCAGCATGACTCTTTAGCAGCAATCATCGTTTCAGGGACAGAGCGATTGCCGAAGTATAATCGGATGATAGATGTAAAGGATTGGATTTTATCAATGCTCGACTCTTAAGAGTTATATCAATTCCGTGATATAATATCATTGAATATTTGCGAGCATTTGTTTAAAAAGAAAGGCGGTGCATTTTTGGGGGCCATTTTGGAAGAAAGCTGGGAAAATCAAATGAAATGCTGGGAGGAAGAGTTGGAAAAATGTGCATGTAAATGCACGCTTCCATTTGACAAATGGCTGGAAACAAGATTGAATGACCTTCCTGAGCATATTCAAAAAGAAATGTTTGAGAAGGTCGATTACGTTTTGTTTCATATGCATTCGATTTTGCAAAGCTCGATCTTCTATTCAGAAACACGGAAGCGGATCCTCTCATTTGCACGTGTTATTTCCGATCAAGTTCAAACGATCACTGATTTAAAAAAGCTCCCTTTAGAAGAATGCTATCAATTGGCTGAGAAGGAAATGGCGAAGCAGCGGCTGTATTCCTTTATTCAAGGAGGAATCGCATCTTCCGGTGGTGTTTTTTCGCTAAGTGCAGATATTGTGCTGCAAATAATTTTTCATATGCGGGCTGTGCAAACATTATCTCTTGCGTATGGTTATGAAGTTTCGTCACCTTATGAAATGATGCTGTCTCTAAAGGTTTTTCACAGCTCTTTAATGCCGAAACATTTAAAATTTGAAGCGTGGAATCAACTAAAAGAGGAATTACAAAATGGAGATGATGCTTATTTTTATGAGCAGAACGAACCATTTGTCAACCATCAAACTGTAAACCAAATCTTAAAATGCATTGCCGTGCAAACATTCAAATATAAAACAATTCGGGGAAAACCGATTTTAAGCTTAATGATCGGAGGCGGCATTCGCTATCGTTCTATGAAAGTGGCCATTGAGTTTGCACATAAATTTTATCAATATAGACATCATTATGAAGGCATGAGCTTGAGATGAAAATATAATTTCTCAAGCTTTTGTTATATGCGGATCAATCCGGTACCAAAGCCATAAATCATTGATGATGGAAGCAATCTCACTGATTTCTTCATTTAGTCTGCACGAAAGCTCAAAATCCTCTTCGTCATTCAACTGCTCTTGCTTTTTATTTATTATCGCTTCTAAATGTTTAATGCGGTCAGGGATTTGTCCACGTATACATTCCCAATCCGATAAAATTTGCTGTTGAACCTCATTTGGATATTCCTCCCAATGCTTGCTGAATGCAGGAAGAGGAATCCCCAATCTTTCGTTATATTCAAACATTTCCATTCCTCCATTTTTTATTATGCAAATTATATCATAAACAAATAATGCTTTTTTAAAAAAACTATTGAAAAAAGTCAGCAAAACTGTTACATTTTTAATTAATGATTGCATTTTTATGAATAAAAAAGTATTTTTATTCATTTTGTATACATCGGAGAGGAGAATGAACATGTCAAAACCAAAAGTAGTATTGGCCTATTCTGGAGGTTTAGATACATCTGTCGCCATCAAGTGGCTGCAAGAAAAAGGATACGACGTCGTTGCCTGCTGTCTGGACGTTGGGGAAGGGAAGGATTTAGAGTTTATTAAAGAAAAAGCACTAAAAGTCGGTGCTGTACAATCTTATATTATAGATGCGAAAAAAGAGTTTGCGGAAGAATATGCGTTGATCGCCCTTCAGGCACACACCCTTTATGAAGGTAAATATCCTCTTGTTTCCGCTCTTTCAAGACCGCTCATTGCCAAAAAATTAGTGGAAATAGCGGAAAAGACCGGCGCTGTCGCAGTTGCTCACGGTTGTACCGGAAAAGGAAACGACCAAGTGCGCTTTGAAGTTTCCATAAAAGCGTTAAATCCTGAGCTGGAGGTTTTGGCACCTGTTCGGGAATGGAAATGGTCGCGTGAAGAGGAAATTGAATATGCGAAACAGCATGACATTCCAATTCCGATTGATCTGGACAGCCCATATTCCATCGATCAAAACTTATGGGGAAGAAGCAATGAATGCGGAGTTTTAGAAGATCCATGGGCTGCACCGCCTGAGGATGCTTATGAACTGACTTCTTCCATTGAAAATGCACCGGATGAAGCGGACATCATCGAAATTGAATTTGAACAAGGCGTACCGGTAGCAGTGAACGGTCAAAGAATGCAGTTAGATGAACTTATTTTGAAGCTGAATGCGCTCGCTGGAAAACATGGCGTCGGCAGAATCGATCATGTGGAAAACAGACTTGTCGGCATTAAATCGCGCGAAGTGTACGAATGCCCTGCGGCTATGACATTGATCAAAGCGCATAAAGAATTGGAAGATTTAACACAGGTTAAAGAAGTAGCGCATTTTAAACCGCTGATCGAACAAAAGCTTGCCGAGCTTATTTACAACGGTCTTTGGTTCTCTCCGCTGAAAAGCGCATTGGAAGCATTTTTGAAAGAAACTCAAAAATATGTAACAGGGACAGTGCGCGTAAAATTGTATAAAGGGCACGCAATTGTTGAAGGAAGAAAATCTCCGTACTCGCTTTATGATGAAAAGCTGGCCACCTACACGCAAGAAGATTCATTTGATCATGAAGCAGCAGTCGGCTTTATTAAACTGTTCGGCCTTCCAACAGCGGTGAACAGCATCGTGAAAAACAAGAAGGTGACAATATGAAAAAACTTTGGGGCGGCCGTTTTCAAAAGACGCCCGAAGCATGGGTCGACGAATTCAATGCGTCGATCACGTTTGACAAACAGCTCGTAGAGGAAGACATTCAAGGGAGCCTCGCCCATGTTAAAATGCTTGCCAAGTGCGGCATTTTAACAAAAGAGGAAGGAGAAGCGATTGAAAAAGGGCTGCACCGTCTTTTGGAAAAAGCAAAAAATGGGGAGCTTGAATACTCCGTTCAATATGAAGATATTCATTTAAACATTGAAAAAATGTTAATAGATGAAATCGGACCGATCGGTGGAAAGCTGCATACATCAAGAAGCCGCAACGACCAAGTGGCGACCGATATGCATCTATACTTAAAAAAACATGTTGAAGCCATTGTGGAACTGATCAGAGAATTGCAAAAAGCGCTTGTAAACAAAGCTGAACAGCATATTGAGACGATTTTGCCGGGATATACACATTTGCAGCGGGCGCAGCCGGTTTCATTCGCCCATCATTTATTGGCTTATTTTTGGATGCTTGAGCGTGACAAATCTAGATTTACAGAATCTTTGAAACGGATTAATATCAGTCCGCTTGGCGCTGCCGCATTAGCTGGGACAACCTTTCCGATTGACCGGAAATATACGGCTGAGCTTTTAGGCTTCGATGAAGTTTATTTAAACAGCCTGGATGCGGTGAGCGACAGGGATTTTATTGTTGAATTTATGAGCAACAGCTCGCTGTTGATGATTCATCTCTCAAGATTTTGCGAAGAATTAATTTTATGGTGCTCGCAGGAATTCCAGTTCGTTGAAATGGATGACGCTTATTCGACCGGCAGCAGCATCATGCCACAAAAGAAAAATCCGGATATGGCGGAATTAATTCGAGGGAAGAGCGGCCGCGTCGTCGGCAACCTCGTCGGTTTGCTGACGGTTTTAAAAGGTCTCCCTCTTGCCTATAACAAAGACCTGCAGGAAGATAAAGAGGGCATGTTCGATACTGTAAAAACAGTAGAGGGCTGTTTGCAAATTATGACGGGAATGATCGAAACGCTGAAAGTAAATAAAGAGCAGATGGAAAAATCGGTGAAGCAGGATTTTTCAAACGCTACTGAACTCGCTGACTATTTGGCGAAAAAAGGTCTTCCTTTCCGCGAAGCTCATGAAGTAGTCGGAAAACTTGTATATAAATGCATTCAAAAAGGAATCTATTTACTTGACTTGCCATTAGAAGAGTATAAGGAAGCATCCTCTCTGTTTGAAAATGATGTATATGAAGTTCTGAACCCATACGAAGCGGTCAACAAACGAAACAGCTTAGGTGGAACCGGATTTAAGGAAGTAAAGGAGCAAATCAATAAAGCAAAGGCGATTATATAAATCCAACTCCATTTGTTTTAATTGAATAAAGACATTAAATGAAAAATCAGTCTTCTGCGCATAAGCTGAAACAGGCGGGTACTCATTGTGCCCGCTTTTTTGTATGGAAAGGCCGCCTTGCACTTGCATTCCAACCTCTTGCTGATAAAAATCGTGGAAGCTATTCCGTTTTTGCATTTTAAAAAATTATTGTAAAATGATTGTAGTAAATAAAGGGAGGAATTGATGGGTGCGCCATGCAATTGTTACGGCAGGCTCAAGAGGTCTTGGAAGAAAGGTGACCGAATTATTTTTGGAAAAGGGGTACAGCGTGACGGTCAGTTATCACAATAATCAAACAGGAGTTGAACAACTGCAGGAAAAATATGCTTCTATGCGCGACCGTTTGCTGTTTATACGATGTGATGTGACGAAAAAGGAAGATTTAATTCGGCTGATTGATCAAACTTATCAGTGCTTTGGCCGTATTGACTGTTTAGTTAATAATGCGGGTCCGTATATATTTGAGAGGAAAAAGCTTGCTGATTATTCTGATCAGGAATGGTATGAAATGATTGAAGGAAATTTAAGCTCGGTGTTTCATTTAGTGAAACGAACAATCCCGATTATGAGGAAACAAAAGTATGGCCGAATCATTACCTACGGCTTCCAAGGTGCCGGGGATGCTTCAGGCTGGCTTCACCGCTCGGCGTTCAGCGCGGCTAAGACCGGACTAGTCTCTTTGACAAAAACGATTGCTATTGAAGAGGCGGAAAACGGCATCACAGCAAATATGGTTTGTCCAGGAAACATTACGGCGGAAATGAAAGAGGCGACCATTGAAGAAGCTAGAAAGCATATTGACGTGAACACGCCGATTGGAAGATCAGGTACAGGAGAAGATATCGCAAGAATTATAACCTTTTTGTGCGATGAACAGTCAGATTTTATTACAGGCGCCATAATTGAAGCGACGGGAGCCGCTAATGTCATTCATCGATTTCATCAATAATGATAAAACGTTTTCAAAAGCATAAGTTTCCAGTAAAATGAAAGTAGATTCAAAAAGGAGGGGTTTTTTATGAAGGTTTCCTTTCACGGTCATTCCATCGTTCAAATTGAAACAAATGGGAAAAACATTATCATTGATCCGTTCATTAATGGGAACGGGCAAACCGATTTGAAGGTTGAAGATGTGAAAGCAGATGTCATTTTGTTGACACACGGCCATAATGATCATGTAGGGGATACGGTTGAGATTGCAAAAAGAAATGATTCGTTAGTCGTGGCGATTGCAGAGCTGGCTACATACTTGAGCTGGAAAGGGATTAAAACCCATGGAATGAGCATCGGGGGAGCATACGTGTTTGAGTTTGGAAAAGTAAAGCTGACTCAGGCTTTCCATGGCTCCAGCTATACGGAAGATAACCAAAATATTGTGTATACTGGCATGCCAGCAGGAATTTTGTTGACAGCTGAGGACAAAACGATTTATCATGCAGGCGATACAGCATTGTTTTCTGATATGAAATTAATTGGAGAACGCAATGAAATTGATTTAGCCTTTTTGCCGATTGGCGATAATTATACAATGGGGCCGGAGGATGCTCTTACAGCAGCAGAATGGATTCGAGCTAAAAAAGTCGTGCCGATTCATTACAACACGTTCCCAGTGATCCAGCAAAACCCTGAAGATTTTGTTTCCAAGCTTCCAGACGGTGTCGGTCTCCTATTGAAACCAGGAGAAACAATCGAACTGTGAGATTGTTGATGGACGGCTTTTAGCCGTTCATTTTACGTATTATGAGTTCAAAGCATTTGTTTGTTAAACAATAAATTTTAGGAAAAAATAAGTAAATGTTTGAAGAATTTGCCAATCATGCAACTTAAAAGGAGGGAAGAAATTGGCGACAAAGCATGAACAAATTTTGAACTATATTGAGTCTCTGCCCGTCGGAGATAAAATTTCTGTCAGACAAATTGCCAAAGTTATGAATGTCAGTGAAGGAACTGCCTATCGTGCGATTAAAGATGCGGAAAATAAAGGCTTTGTCAGCACAATCGAAAGGGTCGGCACCATTCGAATTGAAAAAAAGAAAAAAGACAATATTGAAAAGCTGACATTTGCGGAGGTTGTCAATATTGTCGACGGACAAGTGTTAGGCGGCAGGGCCGGTCTTCATAAAACATTAAATAAATTCGTTATCGGCGCCATGAAATTGGAAGCGATGATGAGATATACAGGTGCTGGAAACTTGCTCATTGTCGGCAACAGGACAAAAGCTCAGCAGTCGGCTTTGGAAGCAGGTGCCGCCGTTTTAATAACCGGGGGATTTGACACGGATGATTATGTAAAAAAACTGGCGGATGAGCTCGAGCTCCCGATAATATCCACTAGCTACGATACTTTTACAGTGGCTACGATGATAAACAGAGCGATATATGACCAGCTGATCAAAAAGGAAATCGTGTTAGTGGAAGACATTTTGACCCCATTAGAAAAAACTGTCACGTTAACCCCGAATGATCCGATTGAACGCTGGTTTGAATACAACCGGCAAACTGGACACGGACGATTCCCGGTCATTGATCAAGGTTTGAAGGTTGTTGGAATTGTCACGGCAAAGGATATTATGACGTCAGATCGAAAAACATCCATTGAAAAAGTGATGACAAAAAGCCCGATAACCGTTACAGGAAAAACATCTGTCGCTTCAGCTGCGCAAATAATGGTTTGGGAAGGAATTGAAGTATTGCCTGTTGTGGACGGAAACGGCCGCCTATCAGGTATGATTTCCAGACAGGACGTTTTAAAGGCTCTCCATTCAATTGAACGGCAGCCGCACACAGGTGAAAAAATTGATGACATCATCACGAGGCAGATGATCAATCTTTCTGATGAAGCAAAAGAATCAAACATTTTTAAATGTGAAGTAACACCGCAAATGACAAACCAGTTCGGTACCATTTCATACGGTGCCTTCACAACTCTAGTTACAGAAGCGGCCAATTATCATTTGAGACAGAAAAAGAAAGGCGAGCTTGTCGTTGAGAATATGACGATTTATTTTTTGAAACCTGTTCAAATGGAAAGTATGATTGAAATTCATCCGAAAATATTAGACGTGGGTCGAAAATTCGGGAAAATTGATGTGGAAGTATTCCACGAAAACACTTTAGTCGGCAAAGCTATGTTAATGGTGCAAATCATGGATCGTAATTAAAAAAAGACTGTCTGAAAAATAAGGACAGTCTCTCCCATATAATTTTCTTAGCGGGCATTTTCGCTTTCTTTGATTGCCAAAGGCAAATAATATTTGTAAGCTTTATATCCTGCCCAAATGCTCAGACAACCTGTTATAATAAAAACAACACCGACGATGAGCGCAACAGTGGATCGGTTTAAAAACATTTGGTTTAATCCGAAAAAGAAGACAAACAACCCTAGAGAAATGCTAGATTTAGATGAAATCCAGCTTCTTTCCATCGGACGTTTCGTGCGAAAATATTTGATTTTGTAAAAAACATAAAAAGATAAAGAAATGACCGTTAGGATAGCTAAAACAGGCATGATGTCAACCTCCATCTAAGTATCGATTATCATTTTACCATTAGTAAATGATGAAATAAAACATTTATGATGATAAAGGAGAGCTGAAATGAAACAACAGATTTTAAATGAAATAAATGCATTCGATACGATTATTATACATAGACATGTCCGGCCGGATCCTGATGCATACGGTTCTCAGTGCGGGCTTGCGGAATTGTTAAAAGAATCGTTTCCTGAAAAAAACATATATGTAGTCGGCAACGATGAGCCTTCTTTAACGTTTTTGTACAAAATGGATGAAATTCAAGATGACGTTTATCAAGAAGCGCTCGTCATCGTATGTGACACAGCTAACCAAGAACGAATTTGCGATCAAAGATATGATAAAGGGAAAAAATTGATCAAAATCGATCATCATCCAAATGAAGATCCTTATGGAGATATAGTCTGGGTAGACACATCTGCCAGCTCTGTCAGCGAAATGATTTATGAATTTTATCTATTTGGCAAAGATCAAGGCTTAACGTTATCGAAAAAAGCAGCCAGTCTCATTTATGCCGGAATTGTTGGGGATACAGGAAGATTTTTGTTTTCAAATACGACGAAAAAAACGTTCCAATATGCAAGCGAGATTATAGACTATGGGTTTTCATTTACGCAAATATACGACGAAATGTATAAAACGAAACTTAATGTGGCGAAGCTGAACGGTTACGTCCTGCAAAATTTCGTTTTGACTGATTCAGGGGCCGCTTATATAAAGCTTCCTAAAGAACTATTGGACGAATACCGCGTCACTCCTTCCGAAGCTTCACAGCTCGTCGGTGCTTTAGGAAATATTGAAGGGATCAAGGCGTGGGTGCTGTTTGTCGAGGAAAACAACGAAATTCGGGTCAGATTCCGCTCGAAGGGAATCGTGATCAATGAGCTTGCAAAACGCTTTAAAGGCGGAGGCCATCCGCTTGCGGCCGGAGCTACGATCAACAGCTGGGAAACTGCGGATCAAATCATTCAAGAGCTGGTCGCTTTATGTAAAACATCTTAAGGAGGGCGCTTTTTCCCTCCTCATAATAGGAGAAAAGTTGGCATTATTATTTGCTCAATTTCAATTCTACTTCAACAATAATGGTCGGTGTAATGACAAGCTCCACGACAGTAGCGTTGTATTCTTTGTCATCTATTTTATATTTTCTATTTTCAATCGTTTTGGCAATTAAATGCCTTGTTTTCACAACACTGTCAATATCTTTTGCAATTAAATCAGCTAAATCGTTTTTGATCGTATTTTCAATCGAATATTTCATTAATTCATCCAGCTTATATTTTTCCGCATTTTTAATTTCGATTTCGACATCCTGTACAGTCAATAATTCTAAGTTTCTCTTATTTAGCTCTTTGTAATCCCTCTGCCAAATTTGAATGTCGTTTTTTAATTGTTCGATCGTTTCTTGCTGTGTTGAAATGATTTTTACTTGTTTTTCTTGGTAATAGCCAAAGGAATATAGAAAAAACCCCCAGCTAATAAGAGCTCCTACGGCAACTCCGGCAAAAAAACGCTGCCATGAAGGCTTTTTATAATAAGGCGGGATTCTCATTGCGAAACATGCTCCTGTGTGAACCAAGAGATTAAGAGCCAGCCTGTTTGAGAACCGCCCATGGCGGAAATGATTAACAAAATCTGTTTCACAATGTCCTTTGTCGCTCCTTCAAAAATCCCTCGTTCAAAGCTGTAAAACGCATCAAACGTCCCTCCAATAGCTGCAACAAGAGCCCAAATTTTCAATTTGTTTGCCATTCTGAAAATGGAGGTGAGAGGAGCATCGCCTGTAATATATGCGCCAATACCGCCGATTAACGAGCCGCCGAAAATGACTCCTAACGCAATAAAATACACTTTAATAAAGGTTGCAATAAAAGTATCTGTTTCCATTGAGCTTCCACCATCCTTTCTTCCGTTCATTGGGGAAATATGATTATAATAAACTTGCTAAATAGCCGGTTTCAGCAAGCAGTGAAAAGGCTTGGTTTATTCTCTTTCTTTATATGTATATGGATGGGAAGATGAAAGTATGAAGTTTGTCTTTCATTGAAAACAATGACTATAATTGTTTTAAGAAATCATTGAAAAAAGGTGGGGTCTTCATTGCCTTTTGTTCACCTACAAGTGAAGAGCGCCTATAGTTTGCTGGCTAGTGCTGCTGGATTGGACAAGCTTGTCCGCTATGCGAAAAAAACTGGTCAAACAGCTCTAGCCTTGACAGACCATCATGTCATGTATGGAGCGATCTCTTTTTATAAAATTTGTAAAGAACACGGGATTAAACCGATTTTCGGTTTAACTGCTACCGTTATCATAAAAAACGAACCGTATCCTTTTGTTTTGCTTGCTAAAAATAACAGCGGATACCGCAATTTGCTTAAATTAAGCAGTTTGCTGCAAACAAAGTTTCCGAAAGGACTTCCGCTTTCTTTTTTTAAACAATACAGCAGGGATCTTTTTGTGATCACACCTGGCAGACAAGGCTTGATTGAGCAGCTGCTTATAAACGGACAGATTGCAGAGGCAGGAAAAGCGGTGGAGTTTTTTCAAAGCATGCTCGATCCCAATTCTTTTTACATATCCGTACAAAATCACGGCTTGCCGGAAGAGCAGCAATTAAATGAAAAAATTGCGGAGCTGAGAGAAACGATCAAAGTTCCGATTGTCGCAACGAACGATGTTTTATATGTTGAAAAGGATGATGCATTTGCACACCGCTGTTTGCTGGCGATTAAAGACGGAACGACTGTAGAAGAACAAGACGCAGCGTTTGCTTCCGAATATTATTTAAAATCCCCGGCGGAAATGATAAACAATTTCGCGAACTTTCCTGATTCCATTGAGAATACTGTTCGGATCGCCTCCGAATGCCATGTTGAAATAGAATTAGGCAAAACAAAATTGCCCAAATACCCCTTTTCTGGAGGATTGAGCAGCGATGATTTTCTTGAACAGCTGTGCTTTGAAGGATTAAGAAAAAAAGTAACATCCCCTTCGGACGAGTATGTCAAAAGGCTTTCGTATGAGCTGTCTGTTATAAAAAAAATGAATTTTAGCGATTATTTTTTAATCGTTTGGGATTTTATGAAATACGCGCATGAAAAAGGTATTGTAACCGGTCCAGGCCGCGGTTCAGCAGCCGGCTCTTTAGTGGCATATGTACTAGATATTACGAATGTAGATCCAATTCGCTATAATCTATTGTTTGAGCGTTTTTTAAATCCTGAACGTGTTTCAATGCCAGATATCGATATTGATTTTCCGGATACAAGACGGGATGAAATGATTGAATATGTTGCGCGAAAATACGGAAAAGGGCATGTGGCTCAAATCATCACTTTCGGTACTTTTGCGGCCAAAGCTGCTATTCGAGATGTGGCAAAAGCGCTTGGAGCTTCGAATAAAGAGGTGGATGTGCTCGCAAAGCACATACCTTCAAAGCTTGGAATTACTTTAAGAGAAGCATTTGAACAATCGGCAGCATTTCGAAACATCCTTCATTCAATGGAAAAAGGAAAGGAAATTTTTGAAACGGCTTTAAAGCTGGAAGGCTTGCCACGCCATGTATCGACGCATGCTGCGGGAGTGGTGCTAAGCGATTATCCGCTGACTGAAGTCATTCCGATTCAAAATGGTCATCACAATATATATTTAACACAATATTCAATGGATTTTTTAGAAGAAATCGGGCTGTTGAAAATCGATTTTTTAGGTCTGCGAAATTTAACGTTAATAGAAGATATCAAACGTTTAATTGAACGTTACGAGGGAACAAAGCTCTCTGTTCACTTTACAAATTATGATGATGAAAAAACGTTTTCCCTTTTATCGGAAGGAAATACGACAGGTGTGTTCCAATTTGAGTCAGAAGGAATGAGGAAAGTTTTACAAAAGCTAAAACCTACTAATTTGGAAGATTTGGTTGCGGTTAATGCTTTGTATCGTCCAGGACCGATGGAAAACATTCCTGTCTATATCGAACGGAAGCACGGTCGGATGCCGGTAGAATATTTGCATAAAGATTTGCAGCCTATTTTAGAAAAGACATACGGAGTCATTGTGTATCAAGAGCAAATAATGGAAATCGCAGCGAAAATGGCCGGTTTTTCGTTAGGGGAAGCAGACCTGTTGAGACGAGCCGTCGGCAAAAAAATTAAAACGATTTTGGATGAAAACAGAAATCGCTTTATTATAGGTTGTTTAAAAAAAGGATACGACGAAAAAACCGCGAATAAAGTATACGATCTCATTGTTAAATTTGCCAACTACGGTTTTAACCGCAGCCACGCTGTTGCCTACAGCATGATTGCCTATCAGCTTGCTTATTTAAAAGCCCACTATCCTTTATATTTTATGGCTGCGTTAATGTCGAGCATCGGAGGAAATCAAGAAAAATTAGCGCAATATGTTCGAGAAGCTTCAGAAATGGGAATTACAATCCTGCCGCCGTCCATTCATAAAAGCGGTTTTTCTTTTTTAGTGGAAAACGGATCTATCCGATTCGGACTTGCCTCGATTAAAAATGTTGGCATTGCCGCCATGAAAGAAATTGCAAAGGAAAGAAAAAAGAAGCCTTTTGAAGATTTGTTTGATTTTTGTATCAGGATGTCTTCAAAGGCAGTCAATCGTCGAACAATAGAAGCGCTCATTTTTTCTGGTGCGATGGATGATTTTGGGCAAGATCGGGCAACGTTGCTTGCTAGTATTGATGTTGCGCTCGAGCATGCAGAATTGTTCAAAATGGATGAAAAAGAGCAAATCGTTTTTCCGCTTGACGATCTTGCTGCGATTAAACCAAAGTATGTGGAAGTGGAACCGTTCACCATTGAAGAAAAATTAAAATTCGAAAAGGAAACATTAGGATTTTATTTATCAAGCCATCCGATTCAGCCTTACGATTCGGTTTTGAAGCAGCTGGGGGCAGTTCGATTAATGGATTTATCGCAATGGATTGAAAAAAAAGTTCATGTGGGCGCGTATGTGACGAACGTAAAGGCAATTCGCACAAAAAGCGGCCAGGCGATGGCTTTTCTCAATATAAGCGATCAAAGCGGGGATGTAGAAGCGGTCTTGTTTCCTAATGAATACGCAAAGTTCAGCGGAAAAATAAAGAAAGGGAATGTATTTTTGTTGACCGGAAAACCGGAAATTAGAAATGAACATGTTCAATATATAATTCAAGACGTAAAAGACATCTTGGAATTTAAACGGCAGCGTGCTTTATTTTTAAAAATTGCAGATGAAGCATCAGAGAAACAAAAGCTTCTCGAAATAAAAAAAGTATTGCAGGATTATCCAGGCAGCATACCTGTATTTATTTACCATGAACGAAAAAAGAAAGCGGTCAAGCTTCCCGAAACATTTGGTGTACAACCGTCTGAACAATGTTTGAATCGATTGCGGGCATTGCTCGGAGAAAGGAATGTCGCCTTGAGAGAATAAACATGTCTTTTTCTTTACAACGGATTGCATGTATAATATTTTAGAAATATCTAAAAAGTGGTCTTTCCATTTTGACGATTATCCATGTTGTTAAGGAGTGATAAAGGTTGTCATTAAGAGAAGAAGCATTACATATTCATAGTGTTCAGAAGGGAAAACTTGAAACAAAATCAAAAATTCCGGTACGAAATGCAAAAGATTTAAGTTTAGCATACTCTCCTGGAGTGGCTGAGCCGTGCAAGGCAATTTATGATGATAAAAGCAAAGTGTATGAGTATACGATGAAGGGGAATATGGTGGCGGTTGTCTCTGATGGAACAGCCGTTTTAGGGCTTGGAAACATCGGACCGGAGGCAGCTCTCCCTGTCATGGAAGGAAAAGCTGTTTTATTTAAAAGCTTTGCAGGTGTCGATGCATTCCCGATTTGTATAGATACGACAGATGTGGAAAAAATTATTGAGACAGTAAAGCTTCTTGAGCCGACTTTTGGCGGCATAAACTTGGAAGATATTGCCGCACCAAATTGCTTCGAAATTGAAGAGCGTTTAAAAAAGGAAACGAACATTCCGATTTTCCATGACGATCAACACGGAACCGCCATTGTAACTGTCGCTGGTTTATTAAATGCGTTGAAGCTGGTCGGCAAAGAGATGTCAAATATTAAAGTTGTCGCAAACGGAGCAGGAGCGGCTGGAATAGCTATTATAAAATTATTATATCGCTATGGTGTTCGTGACATTATTTTGTGCGATTCAAAAGGAGCCATTTTCGATGGACGCCCTTACGGAATGAACAGCATAAAAGCTGAAGTGGCTAAATATACAAATCATGATCGCTTAGAGGGCTCTTTGGCCGATATAATCGAAGGAGCGGATGTTTTTATCGGTGTGTCAGTCGCAGGAGCCCTAACAAAAGAAATGGTAAAATTAATGGCGGATAATCCGATCATTTTCGCTATGGCCAATCCTGATCCGGAAATTATGCCTGACGATGCGAAAGAAGCTGGAGCAAAAGTCATTGGAACAGGACGTTCAGATTTCCCTAACCAGGTGAATAACGTTTTAGCATTTCCAGGGATTTTCCGTGGAGCATTGGATGTAAGAGCAACACATATAAATGAACAGATGAAAATGGCTGCTGCTGAAGCGATTGCTTCTCTTATTAAGGAAGATGAGCTTCGTCCTGATTATGTTATTCCGGCGCCGTTTGATCCAAGGGTTGCACCATGTGTTGCTGCAGCTGTTGCGAAAACGGCAATGGAAACAGGTGTTGCACGCATAAAAGTAGATCCGGAAGAAGTTGCGGAAAAAACAAGAAAGCTTGCTATTATTGGAAAATAAAAGCGGCTACAAATGGCGAAAGAATGAGAAACCTCTCTTCTCTGCTGTTGGGAGAAAGAAAAATATGATATATTTATAATATTTGAATACCTCTCAAAAGATATAGGAAGAAGATCCGGAAGATTTAAGATTGATTGAAGGTGTCATCCCTTGCAATGAAGACATTATTCAGCCAAAAAGGGAGGTTCTATTTTGATAAAAAACATTTTTTCAAAAAAGAAAAAATATGCATCGATCCCTTCCGGACATGCAAAATATGATGTTCCTGAAGGTATTATGACAAAATGTCCAAAATGTAAAAAGATTATGTACTCAAAAGAAATTGAAAAAAATTTAAAAGTGTGCAACAACTGCGGCTACCATTTTCAAATGGGAGCGAGAGAAAGAATTGCCAGCCTTTTAGATCATGGCAGCTTTTTAGAATATGACAGCGATATGCGTTCTGAAAACCCTCTTAATTTTGAAGGGTATTTAGAAAAGCTAGAAAAAGACAAAGAGAAAACGAAGCTAAATGAAGCTGTCGTGACAGGCGAAGGAACAATCGGCGGATTTCCAGTAGTGATTGCCGTTATGGATGCGAGTTTTCGCATGGGGAGCATGGGTTCGGTAGTTGGAGAAAAAATTACAAGGGCAATTGAAAAAGCGAAGAAAAAAAACATCCCCTTTATTATTTTCACAGCTTCAGGCGGTGCTCGTATGCAAGAAGGCGTCCTCAGTTTAATGCAGATGGCGAAAACTAGCGCTGCTTTAAAATTATTCAGCGATGAAGGCGGACTCATTATTTCGGTTATGACCCATCCGACTACAGGGGGAGTATCGGCTAGCTTCGCTTCTTTAGGTGACTACAATTTTGCCGAGCCTGGTGCATTAATCGGTTTTGCAGGGCGCAGAATCATAGAACAAACGATCAGAGAAGAGCTTCCGGAAGATTTCCAAACTGCTGAATTTCTGCTGAAGCATGGGCAGCTTGATTCTGTATTGCACCGCCACCAACTGCGGGATACGTTAATCAACCTCTTGGATATACACCAAGCAAAGGGGGATGTAGATTGGTAGGAGAACTGGAATTTGAAAAGCCGATTATAGAATTAAAGAAAAAAATTCATGAATTAAAGGAATTTACAAAAACAGCGGATGTAGATTTGTCGGCTGAAATTGAAAAGCTGGAAACAAGACTAAAAAATTTAGAAAAGGAAATATATGATCACCTCTCCCCGTGGAATCGCGTCCAAATCGCACGCCATCCGAATCGCCCTACAACGCTTGATTATATTGAGCTGTTATTTGAAAATTTTTTCGAATGCCACGGAGACAGATATTTTGGTGATGACGAAGCGATTGTAGGAGGCGTTGCAAAATTTCATGGGATCCCTGTAACGGTAATCGGGCAGCAAAGAGGAAAAGATACGAAAGACAATATCCGAAGAAATTTTGGTATGCCGCATCCTGAAGGTTACCGTAAAGCATTGCGCCTTATGAAACAGGCGAACAAGTTTAACCGCCCTATTATTACGTTTATCGATACAAAAGGAGCTTACCCAGGAAAAGCTGCAGAAGAGCGGGGACAAAGTGAAGCAATTGCCAGAAATTTGTTTGAAATGGCCGGTTTTTCTGTTCCAATTATATGTATTGTCATTGGAGAAGGGGGAAGCGGCGGCGCATTAGCATTAGGAGTAGGAAATCATATATATATGTTGGAAAATTCTACTTATTCAGTTATTTCTCCCGAAGGGGCTGCCGCCCTATTATGGAAGGATGCCGGCTTAGCTAAAAAAGCGGCAGAAACAATGAAGATCACTGCCCAAGATTTAAAAGAGCTTGGTGTTATTGATGATATCATTCCGGAAGTAAAAGGCGGGGCACATAGGGATGTCCAATTGCAAGCTAAACACATTGAACAGGCTTTAAAACGATCATTAAAAGAATTGACCAATATGAGCGGAGAAGAGCTGATCAGGCATCGGTACGAAAAATTTAAAAGTATTGGGGCCGTTATTGACGAACAAGTGACAAATACGCAGTAACGTGCGCTCCTTGATGGAGCCGCACGTTATTTTTTTATTTTTATCTTTCGCATCGCTTCTTTTTGTGTATAATAATAAAGAATTTAACTATTCTAAGCTTACTATGCTCAGCGATTATCAGATAATATGATCATTATTTTATGTAAGCTTTGTTTGAGCAGTCCAAGAGAGGTGAAATTATGAAAAAAATCGGCGTTTTAACGAGCGGCGGCGATTCTCCCGGTATGAACGCTGCAATTCGTGCCGTTGTCCGCAAAGGAATTTTTCATGGATTAGAAGTTTATGGAATTTATAATGGTTACTCAGGTCTTATTTCGGGAAAAATTCAAAAGCTTGAACTTGGTTCAGTAGGTGACATCATTCATCGCGGTGGAACGATGCTCTATACGGCACGGTGCGAAGAATTTAAAACAATCGAAGGACAAAAAAAAGGAATTGAACAATTGAAGAAATTCGGGATTGAAGGTCTTGTCGTTATTGGCGGAAACGGCTCCTACATGGGCGCAAAAAAGTTGACTGAACATGGATATCCATGCGTTGGGGTGCCGGGCACCATCGACAATGACATACCTGGAACTGACTATACGATCGGTTTTGATACAGCACTTAATACGGTGATACAAGCAATTGATAAAATTCGTGATACAGCTACCTCCCATGAGCGTACATACGTAATAGAAGTAATGGGTCGGGATGCCGGTGACATCGCTTTATGGTCCGGGCTTGCCGGAGGTGCGGAAACCATTTTAATTCCGGAAGCAGATTTCAAAATAGAGGAAATCATCGATCGATTAAAACGAGGCCATGAAAGAGGGAAAAAACATAGTATTATTATTGTCGCTGAAGGTGTGGGAAGCGGCGTCGAAATAGGCCAAAAGATCAAAGAGATGACAAACTTTGAAACGCGTGTTTCTGTATTAGGCCACATTCAACGCGGCGGATCGCCTACCGCATTTGATAGAGTATTGGCAAGCAGACTAGGCGCTTATGCGGTGGAACTGCTTCTTAATGGTAAAGGCGGACGATGTGTAGGCATCCAAAATAATCAGCTTGTGGATCATGACATTTTAGAAATTTTGGATCAGCCTCATACGGTTGATAAGTCAATGTACAAGCTTTCAAAAGAACTTTCTATATAAAGTATGAACATGGGATCGTTTTCATAATGTTTAGGAGGTATGCCAATTTATGCGAAAAACGAAAATTGTTTGTACAATAGGTCCTGCAAGCGAGAGCATCGAAATGTTGGAAAAACTAATTAAGGCCGGCATGAATGTGGCTCGGCTCAATTTTTCGCATGGAGATCATGAGGAGCATAAAGCGAGAATTCAAAACATTCGGGAGGCAGCGAAGCGCTTGGGCAAAAGTGTTGCAATATTATTGGACACAAAAGGCCCTGAGATTCGAACGCATACAATGGAAAACGGGGAGATACAATTAGAAGCAGGATCCCGCCTTCTTATTTCAATGGAAGAGGTTGTCGGCACGAAAGAAAAAATTTCGGTTACATATAAAGGATTAATCAATGATGTTTCCGTTGGTTCTAAAATATTGCTTGATGACGGATTAATTGGTTTAGAAGTTACAAAGATTGATAAAGAAAAACAGGAAATTGAAACGAAGGTATTAAACAGCGGAATTTTGAAAAATAAAAAAGGAGTCAATGTTCCTGGAGTTAGTGTCAATCTTCCTGGAATTACGGAGAAAGATGCAAAAGATATTTTGTTTGGCATTGAGCAGGGAGTCGATTTTATCGCTGCATCATTTGTTCGCCGCGCTTCCGATGTATTGGAAATTCGTCAACTGTTGGAGGAACACCAAGCTGACGACATTCAAATTATCCCGAAAATAGAAAATCAAGAAGGCGTTGACAATATTGATCAAATTTTGGAAGTTTCCGACGGGCTAATGGTTGCTCGAGGAGATTTAGGAGTAGAAATTCCCGCTGAAGATGTTCCGCTTGTCCAAAAGGAACTGATTCGCAAATGCAATCAATTAGGAAAACCTGTTATTACTGCTACTCAAATGCTTGATTCGATGCAGCGAAACCCAAGACCTACCCGGGCGGAAGCCAGCGATGTAGCAAACGCTATTTTTGATGGAACCGATGCAATTATGCTTTCAGGCGAGACAGCTGCCGGTTTATATCCGGTAGAAGCAGTGGAGACGATGCATAAAATTGCTTCCCGCGTTGAACAAGCTTTAGATTATCGCCAAGCCTTAACGAAACATACGAAAGTTGCTGATTCAACGATCACAAATGCAATTGGACAATCAGTAGCTTATACGGCGATAAATTTGGACGTTTCGGCCATTATCACGCCAACAGTCAGCGGCTATACGGCCAAAATGATTTCGAAATATCGGCCAAAAGCGCCGATTATTGCAGTAACATCCAGCAGTAAAGTATGCCGTAAGCTTGCCCTTGTATGGGGTGTGCATCCAACAATAGGACAAATTGCTACAACAACAGATGAAATGCTTGACATAGCTGTGCGTGAATCTATAAACACTGGAATTATTACACATGGAGATCGAGTGATTATTACAGCCGGAGTACCTGTAGGAGAAACAGGTTCCACAAATCTGATGAAAGTCCATGTTGTTGGCGATGTTTTAGGAAAAGGTCAAGGGATTGGACGAGCATCGGCATTTGGAAAGGTTATCGTTGCAAAGAATAGTAAAGAAGCTGTTGAGAAAATGGTGAAAGGTTCAATTCTCGTTACGAATGGGACCGACATAGACATGATGGAAGCGATTGAAAAAGCAGCTGCACTTGTTACGGAAGAAGGCGGCTTAACGTGCCATGCGGCCGTAGTCGGTTTGAGCCTTGGCATTCCAGTCATTGTCGGGGTAGAAAATGCAACAGAAATTTTGAAGGATGGTATGGAAGTCACTGTGGATGCAATACAAGGGATGATATATAAAGGACATGCGAGCGTTCTATAATTTTGCTTGAAAGGAGAAGGATTTCAGTTCCTTCTCTTTTTTTGTATAGTAAAGATTAAGAAACGAGTATTTTACATCTCTCTTTTGTATAGTAAAGAGTAGGGAACGGGTATTTTATATATGGAGGAGATAGCATATGCGAACATTATTGATTTTTTTTATTGTTGCACCGGCTTGTGAAATAGGGGTTTTGCTTTTATCTGGAAAGACGATCGGGGTGCTTCCGACTGTGCTATTGATTATCTTAACAGGCTTTGTTGGGGCTTATTTGGCGAAAAAACAAGGAATTCAGGCTGTGCGAAATCTTCAAAAGGAAATTCAATATGGGCGCATTCCAAGCAATGCCATTTTGGATGCAATTGCTATTTTAGTCGGAGGAATCATGCTATTGACGCCGGGATTTATTTCGGATATCGTCGGTTTGTTTCTTTTATTTCCAATCACAAGAAATTGGGTAAAGCCTTTTCTTATTCAATTCATAAAAAAATGGATTGATAAACATACGATCCATATTATTCGGCCATAATTCAATAAAAGATTTATTATGCTGAAATAAGTAATTCTTATTCAATTCTATAAGATTTTTTTATTAAAAAAAAGAATTCCGTAAAAAATATCTTATTTATCTGATTCACAAAAGTCTGATAATTGTTTATAATAGAGGTGTATTTTTTAATTCATATGTTTGGTGATCATTTCACTGATAAAAAATATTTCACAAAAGAAATGAAAGCATTTTCTTTTTGTGAAAAAATGAAAGTTTTATGAATTTTGTTTATTTCTATTTGAATTGCAGTTGAAAATTTTTATGTAAAGGGGAGATAGCCATGACAGCAACGCGTGGACTAGAGGGCGTGGTAGCCACAACTTCATCAATAAGTTCTATTATTGATGATACATTGACATATGTTGGTTACAATATTGACGATTTAGCTCAAAACGCAAGCTTTGAAGAAGTTGTTTACCTGCTTTGGCATCGAAAGCTTCCGAATAAGGAGCAATTAGAGGAATTAAGAAAGCAGCTTGCTGAGAATGCGTCGATACCGAATGAAATATTAGAACATTTTAAAACTTATCCGATTGATAAAGTACATCCGATGGCAGCTTTGAGAACAGCTGTATCTTTGCTTGGATTGTATGACGAAGAAGCGGACAACATGTCTGATGAGGCAAATTATCGAAAAGCAATTCGATTGCAGGCGAAAATTTCTACAATTGTCGCTGCTTTTGCCCGCATCCGCAAAGGATTGGAGCCTGTTCAACCGAGAACAGATTTAGGCTTTGCCGCTAATTTCTTATATATGTTAAAAGGTGAAGAACCTGATCAAACTTCCATTGAAGCCTTCAACAAAGCGCTCGTCCTTCATGCAGACCATGAATTGAATGCTTCGACATTTACTGCAAGAGTATGCGTGGCAACGCTTTCGGACATTTATTCCGGAATTACTGCGGCAATTGGAGCATTGAAAGGACCGTTGCATGGCGGTGCGAACGAACGCGTTATGCGAATGTTAACAGAAATTGGTGAACCTGAAAATGTAGAATCTTACATTCGCGAAAAATTAGCAAACAAAGAAAAAATTATGGGATTTGGTCATCGAGTTTATCGCAAAGGGGATCCTCGTGCCAAACATTTAAAAGAAATGTCCCGCAGACTAACAGAAATCACCGGTGAAACGAAATGGTATGAAATGTCAACTAAAATTGAGGAAATCGTAACATCTGAAAAATCTTTACCGCCGAATGTTGATTTTTATTCAGCGTCTGTATACCATTGCTTAGGTATTGATCATGATTTATTTACGCCGATTTTTGCAATAAGCCGCACATCTGGATGGTTAGCCCATATTTTAGAGCAATATGAAAACAATCGATTGATTCGTCCTCGTGCGGAATATACAGGACCAGAAAAACAAGTATTTATCCCTATCGAAAAGCGCAGCTAACAGGTAAAATAGAAAAGGGATTCCTTTTTCTTCCCTGTTAAGCATGGCCATGCTTTTATACACAAATAGAGAATACATATTTAGGAGGTAATGATTGTGGCAGAAGGTCAAAAAATTACAATGACAAATGGTACTTTAAACGTTCCAAATGATCCTATAATTCCGTTTATTGAAGGAGACGGCACTGGTCCTGATATTTGGAGAGCTGCGTCAAAAGTGCTGGAAGCAGCTGTAGAAAAAGCATACAATGGCGAAAAGAAAATCGTTTGGAAAGAAGTGCTTGCTGGTGAAAAAGCTTTTAAAGAGACTGGGGAATGGCTTCCTCAAGAAACGCTTGATGTGATACGCGAGTATATGATTGCGATCAAAGGTCCGTTAACAACTCCTGTAGGTGGAGGAATCCGTTCTTTAAACGTTGCTCTTCGCCAAGAGCTGGATTTATTTGTGTGCTTAAGACCTGTCCGTTATTTCAATGGAGTTCCTTCCCCTGTAAAACGTCCTCAAGATACAGACATGGTAATTTTCCGTGAAAATACCGAAGACATCTATGCCGGCATAGAGTATGCAAAAGGGACAGAAGAAGTAAAAAAAGTCATTGAATTTTTACAAAAAGAGCTGGGAGTAAACAAAATCCGTTTCCCTGAAACGTCCGGAATCGGCATTAAGCCTATTTCTGAAGAAGGAACGAAACGGCTTGTCCGTGCGGCCATTAACTATGCAATTGAACACGGAAGAAAATCTGTCACCCTTGTTCATAAAGGGAACATTATGAAATTTACAGAAGGCGCGTTTAAAAATTGGGGATATGAATTGGCTGAGCAAGAGTTTGGCGATAAAGTATTCACATGGGCTGAGTATGACCGCATTGTTGAAAAAGAAGGAAAAGAAGCGGCTAACAAAGCGCAAGAAGAAGCAGAAAAAGCTGGAAAAATTATTATTAAAGATGCAATTGCAGATATTTTCCTACAGCAAATTCTTACTCGTCCGCGCGAGTTTGATGTAGTAGCAACGATGAATTTAAATGGAGACTACATTTCGGATGCTTTGGCTGCACAAGTAGGCGGAATCGGTATTGCTCCAGGAGCAAACATTAACTACGAGACAGGGCATGCGATTTTTGAAGCAACACACGGTACAGCACCAAAATACGCCGGACTTGATAAAGTGAATCCATCTTCCGTAATTCTTTCTGGAGTGCTTATGCTCGAACATTTAGGATGGAAAGAAGCAGCTGATTTAATCATTCAAGCAATGGAAAAAACGATCGCTTCAAAAGTTGTCACCTATGACTTTGCACGCCTCATGGACGGAGCTACGGAAGTAAAATGCTCTGAATTCGGCAATGAATTGATTAAAAACATGGGTTAAACAAAGAACTGAGAGCTGCTTCTTTACGAAGTAGCTCTCCATTTAGATTCATTTTTGAAAAATCACTTACATAAAAGAGAGGATGGATGCTTGAAATGGCGATTAAAAGAAAGAAAATTTCTGTCATTGGTGCTGGATTTACTGGTGCGACAACAGCTTTTTTGCTGGCAAAAAAAGAGCTGGGAGATGTTGTGCTCGTTGACATTCCGCAAGCAGAGAATCCGACAAAAGGGAAAGCGTTGGACATGCTTGAATCAAGCCCTGTTCTTGGATTTGATGCGAACATTATCGGAACATCAAACTATGAGGAAACGGCTGATTCCGATATTGTTGTGATCACGGCAGGAATTGCAAGAAAACCTGGAATGAGTCGAGACGATTTAGTGCAGACCAACCAAAAAGTAATGAAAAGCGTCACAAAAGAAGTTGTAAAATATTCCCCAAACTCCATTATCATTGTGCTGACAAATCCGGTTGATGCAATGACTTACACTGTTTATAAAGAATCCGGATTTCCAAAACACCGCGTCATCGGTCAATCTGGAGTTTTAGATACCGCAAGATTCCGCACATTTGTTGCTCAAGAATTGAATTTATCAGTCAAAGACATTACAGGATTTGTGTTAGGCGGCCACGGAGATGACATGGTGCCATTAGTTCGCTATTCATACGCAGGGGGCATTCCGTTAGAAAAATTAATTCCGAAAGAGCGATTGGATGCGATTGTTGAAAGAACTAGAAAAGGCGGGGGAGAAATTGTTAACCTGCTTGGAAACGGAAGCGCATACTACGCACCAGCCGCATCTCTTGTAGAAATGGTGGAAGCGATTGTTAAAGATCAGCGCCGCGTATTGCCTGCCATTGCATATTTAGAAGGAGAATACGGTTTTGAAGGTATTTATTTAGGCGTTCCAACAATTCTTGGAGGCAATGGCTTAGAGCAAATTATTGAGCTTGAACTGACGGATGAAGAAAAAGCAGCTTTGGAAAAATCTGCGGAATCTGTAAGAAATGTTATGAAAGCATTAATATAGTGCATGATAGAAAAAGGAGGACATGTTATGTTCCTCCTTTTTCTTATAAAAGAAAAAAGAGAGCTTGCACAGAAAATTCGTCCGCTTTTTCAATTTCCGCTTCAAAACCGCTCCATCATGTTTCTATCGATTCTTTAAAATCTTCTGAAAGCAGCTTTTCTTGTATTGGTTCTTTCTGCTTCGTGGACTATAATAATAATAAAGAATAATAAGAACAGTAGGAGAAAATTATTGGAGGATTTTATGAGTAAAAAAATATTAGTAGTGGATGATGAACAATCGATTGTGACTCTTCTTCAGTATAATCTTGAACAAGCAGGCTATGAAGTCATTACTGCTCAGGATGGAAGCGAAGGATTTGAAAAAGCAATTACAGATGCACCGGATTTAATTGTGCTTGATTTAATGCTCCCGAGTATAGATGGTATGGAAATTTGTAAACAGCTTAGACAGCGCAAAGTGATGACGCCCATTTTAATGCTTACGGCAAAAGATGATGAATTTGATAAGGTGCTTGGGCTTGAGTTAGGTGCGGACGATTACATGACAAAACCGTTCAGTCCAAGAGAAATTATCGCTCGGGTAAAAGCAATCCTGCGGCGTGTCAGATCAGAAGATGCTCACATGCATGTAAAAAAAGAAGCGGAAGAAAACAACATTATTATCGGTGATTTAAAAATTATGCCTGAACGATATGAAGCTTATTTTGAACAAGAAAGACTTGACTTTACACCGAAAGAGTTTGAACTGCTTCTTTATCTTGCGAAACATAAAGGCCGAGTTTTGACAAGGGATCAGTTATTAAGCGCTGTTTGGAATTATGATTTTGCCGGTGATACAAGAATTGTGGATGTTCATATCAGCCATTTAAGAGAAAAAATTGAACGGAATACGAAAAAGCCTGAATATATTAAAACGATCAGAGGTCTAGGCTACAAACTGGAGGATCCAAAGCTAAATGAGTAAGTTCCGTTCAAAACTGCTTCTTGCGTTTACAGCATTAATTATTACTGTTCTGCTTGGTTTTGGATTTATTTTAGGACAATTATTTCAATCGTTTTACTTCATCAATTATGAGAAGCAATTTAAAAAAGAAGCCGAGTTGATCAAGCTGGTCATTGAGAATGAAAAGATAGGTTCTACCGAAATGAAGCATAAAATGGAGGAAATGAGCGAAAAATTAAACTCACTCCTTCTTTTTATGGATATGGACGGAAACATCGTTTTTAAAACAGGTCCTAGCTTTCATCAAAGCGACGAAAGATTATCAGAACTGATCTTGACCAACCACCGAAATGCAAAGGAAGGATTTCGCCTAGGTCTCGATCAAGCTGATTTGTTATTTTACGGTATTCCCATCTTTCAACAAGATGAACGAAAGGGATTTTTAGTTTTCGGGACTTCCATCAAATATTTCGAAGCGATGAATAAAGAAATTTGGTTTTTCATTATAGGGAGTCTTATTGCGGCATTAACGATCATTTTAATTTTTGGCACCCGCATTATGAAGCAGTATACGAAACCGATCGAATCGGCGACAGAAGTGGCGATGGAGCTTGCAAAAGGAAATTACAAAGCGAGAACATATGAAAATTCATCAGGCGACGAAACGAGTATGTTGAGCAAATCCATCAACATTTTGGCACGCAACCTTCAAGACATGACAAGAACCCAGGAATTGCACCAGGAAAGGCTGCAAACATTGATTGAAAACATGGGAAGCGGTCTTCTTTTCATTGATGAACGTGGCTATATTAGCCTGATGAATAAAGCCTTTAAAGAAATTTTCCAAATTAATCAAGAGGATTATTTATATAAATCTTACCAAGAAGCGATTGCATATAAAGAAATTATTCAAATGGTCGAAGAAATTTTTTTGACGGAATCAAATATAAGAAAGCATATTATGCTTCCTGTTAACATCGAAAGAAAGCATTTTGAAGTTTACGGTGCTCCGATCATTGGAAAAAGCGAAGTATGGAAAGGCGTCGTTCTTGTTTTTCACGATATTACCGAATTGAAAAAGCTTGAACAAATACGAAAAGATTTTGTAGCAAATGTATCTCATGAATTAAAAACACCGATCACCTCCATCAAAGGGTTTTCTGAAACATTGCTGGATGGCGCCATGAAAGATGAACAAACATTGCATTTTTTTTTATCCATCATTTTAAAAGAAAGCGAACGAATGCAATCTTTAATTCAAGATTTATTAGATTTATCAAAAATCGAGCAGCAGGGCTTTCAGCTGGAGCTTAGAAAATGCAATGTAAACGAGTTTTTAAAAGAAATTCATCATTTGCTAGATAGAAAAGCGAAAGAAAAAAATATTGATTTTATATTGGATGTTCCAGACGAGCCTGTTTTTATTGAAGGCGATCCTCATCGGCTGAAGCAAATTTTTATAAACTTAGCCAGCAACGGAATTATGTATACGCCAGCTGGCGGAAAAGTGACCCTTTCTGTTAAGGCTGGACATGATGAAGTAGCCATTTCTGTTCAAGACACCGGAATTGGAATTAGAGAAGAGGAAATTCCTAGAATTTTTGAGCGTTTTTATAGAGTTGATAAAGCTAGAAGCAGAAACTCAGGTGGAACTGGTTTAGGGCTTGCGATCGTAAAACATTTAGTAGAAGCCCACCAAGCAAATTTGACAGTCAAAAGCACCGTTGGTGTTGGAACGACTTTTACTGTGACTTTTCAAAGATACAATGAATAGTTTAACATAAGATTTACATCCAATTTATGCTAAGTTAACATTTGATTGTTAAAATGGCATTCGAAAACCCCTTCATCCAAGGAGCCCATTTGCAGATGGAAACAATTACGTTTCCGTCTTTTTTTTTTGGCTGCGTTTTTTAAATGAAACAAAATCGTACTTTTTTCGTATGAAATAATAAATAGAGAGAGATGGGGGGATATAATGGTAAGCATAAGAAGATTATTAACAATTATTGGATTTATTTTTCTGATCAGCATTCTCGGTCTTGCTGCGATTACTTCCTGGTTTACTGTAGACGAGTCGGAACAAGCGGTTATTACTACATTTGGAAAAGTGGAAGAGGGTATAACTGAGCCTGGGCTTCATTTTAAATGGCCATGGCCGATTCAATCGGTAAAAAAACTATCCAAAGAAACATTCAGTTTACAATTTGGATATAAAGAAAAAGATGGAAAAGTTGAGTCTTTTCCAAAGGAAACAAAAATGATTACAGGCGATGAAAACATTGTGTTAGCAGATATGGTCGTTCAATGGAAAATAACGAATCCGGCAAAATATTTGTTCAATGCTGAAAATCCAAAGGAAATTTTGCGGGATGCAACATCTGCTTCGTTAAGAAGCATTATTGGAAGTTCAAAAATTGACAATGCTTTAACGAGCGGAAAAGTGGAAATTGAAGCTCAAGTGCAAGAATTATTAAGCTCGTTGATGAAAAAGTATGATATTGGCATTTCAATCATTGCGGTCAAATTGCAGGATGTTGATTTGCCGAACGAAGAAGTTCGAAAGGCGTTTACAAACGTTACGGATGCAAGAGAAATGATGAATACGAAAATAAACGAAGCCAATAAATATAGGAATAAACGAACAAAAGAGGCAGAAGGAGAGCGCGATGCAATCATCTCCAAAGCTGAAGGTGACAGAGCGTCCAGAATTGAACAAGCGAAAGGGGAAGTCGCACTATTTAATTCTTTATACAATGAATACAAAAATTCAAAAGAAATCACAGAAAAACGTCTAATTTTAGAAACGATAGACAGCGTGCTGCCAAATGCGCAAATTTACATTATGAAGGATGATGGAAATACAATGAAGTATTTTCCTGTTCAGCCTATGCAGCAAGTGCTGCCTAATGATCAGCAAAGTCAGCAAAAAGCTGATCAATCGAGCGAGAACACGCAAAAAAGAGGTGAAAACAATGGACAAGAATGAAAAGAAAATTAATTTTGAATGGAAGAAATACATACGCCTAGGGTCTGTTATAGCCGGTTTATTTGCGTGTTTGCTATTTTTATTCAGCAACGTTTTTGTTGTGAAAGAAAATGAATATAAAGTCGTTCGCCAATTTGGCGAAGTTGTAAAAATTATAGAGAAGCCTGGCCTCCATTTAAAAATTCCTTTCATACAAACAGTTGAAAGTCTTCCAAAGCATCAATTAACGTATGATGTGGAGGAAGCGGAAATCAATACAAAGGATAAAAAACGAATATTAATTGACAACTATGCGGTTTGGAGAATCGAAGATCCGAAAGAAATGATCGCCAATGCAAGAACAGTTGTCAATGCAGAGGCAAAAATGTCGGAATTTATCTTTTCCACTGTGAGATCGGAGCTTGGAAAACTGAATTATGATGAAATTATTAATGATGAAAAGTCTTCCCGCGGGAGCCTGAATGACAAAATCACAAATATTGTTAATAACCTGCTTGAACAAAATCATTTCGGCATTAAGGTGGTTGATGTAAGAATTAAACGGACGGATTTGCCGGAAGCAAATGAAAAATCGGTATTTACTAGGATGATATCAGAGCGGGAATCAAAAGCCCAAGAATATTTATCGATGGGGGATGCAGAGAAAAATCGAATTGTTGCTGAAACGGACAGACAAGTAAAAGAAATGCTGGCAAAAGCTGAAGCTCAAGCTGAAACCATCCGCGGTCATGGAGAGGCGGAGGCGGCGAAGCTCTATAACCAGGCTTATTCAAAAGATCCTAAATTTTATGAATTATATAGAACACTTCAATCCTACAAGAAAACAATCGACGGTGAAACAGTCATCGTTCTCCCGTTCGATTCTCCATACGCCAAAATATTAATGGGAGAAACAGAATAAAATCGATAAGCCATGTTTTTTCTTCTGCTGAAAGTAATGGTAGAATAGAAGGAAGGCATGGCTTTTTTAGTTGAAGGAGGCTAGTAGTAGTGACAAAGAAGCTAGTTTTAATTGATGGAAACAGTATTGCTTACAGAGCGTTTTTCGCTTTGCCGCTTTTAAATAATGATAAGGGGATTTATACGAATGCAATTTACGGCTTTACAAATATGCTGTTAAAAGTACTGGAGGAAGAAAAACCGACACATATCCTTGTTGCATTTGATGCAGGGAAAACAACGTTCCGGCATAAAACTTTTAAAGAATATAAAGGAACTCGGCAAAAAACCCCGCCTGAATTGTCGGAGCAGCTACCATTTATACGGGATTTGCTTGATGCCTACAAAATTACAACATATGAACTCGAAAATTATGAGGCTGATGATATTATTGGAACAGTTGCGAGACAAGCTGAGAAGCAAGATTTTGAAGTGAAAATTATTTCCGGAGATAAGGATTTAACACAGCTGGCAACTGAAAAAACGACCGTTTCCATCACGAAAAAAGGAATTACGGATGTTGAACCGCACACGCCTGAATCGATTCAAGAGAAGTATGGGCTAAGCCCGGCACAAATTATTGATTTGAAAGGATTGATGGGCGATCAATCAGATAATATCCCAGGTGTGCCCGGCGTTGGAGAGAAAACCGCGATTAAATTGCTGAAACAGTTTGAGACAGTCGAAAATATTTTAAATTCGATTGAAGAAGTAAATGGAAAAAAATTAAAGGAAAACTTACAAAACTATAAAGAGCAAGCATTAATGAGCAAACAGCTTGCGACAATTAATTGTGAAGCTCCTGTCGAAATAAAAATTCAAGACCTTGAGTATAAAGGCTATGACAAAGAAAAAGTAGTGAAAATTTTTAAGGAACTAGGCTTCCAATCGCTCCTAGACAAAATGGGAGAGCATGAGAATGAAGAAGCGGATGAAATGCCGACGATTAAGTTCGAAAAAGTTGAAAAGCTGTCAGACAAGGTTTTATCAGAGAAGGCAGCTCTTTTAGTGGAAATCATTGATGAAAATTATCATACTGGAGAAATCATCGGGTTTTCTATCGCAAACGAAAATGGATGTTTTTATATTCCAGCCGAAATTGCGCTACATTCAAAAGAGTTCATAGAATGGGTGAAGGACGAAACAAAGCGGAAAGTGGTGTTTGATGCGAAAAAATCAATTGTGGCGCTGCGCTGGCGAAACATTGATTTAGCAGGTATTGAGTTTGATGTTCTCATTGCCTCATACATTTTAAACCCGTCTGAAACGATTGACGACATAGCCGAGCTTGCAAAGGCAAAAAATAAACATTTAGTTCAAAAGGATGAAGTGATTTACGGAAAAGGCGCTAAACGTCATATCCCTGATGAAGACATTTTAGGCGAACATCTTGCCAGAAAAGCGTTAGCCATTTATGAGCTGGAAGAATTATTAATACAAGAATTAGAAGAAAATGAACAATTTCATTTATTCAGCGAATTGGAGCTTCCGCTGTCAGCCATTTTATCTGACATGGAAACAACAGGAGTAAAGATAGACGTCAACCGTCTGAAAGAAATGGGAAAAGAGCTTGATGAACAGCTGAAGCAATTAGAAAAGGATATTCATCGTCTAGCTGGAGTGTCATTTAACATTAATTCTCCGAAGCAGCTTGGGCCGATTTTATTTGAAAAGCTCAATCTACCGGTTTTGAAAAAGACCAAAACGGGGTATTCGACCTCTGCGGACGTTTTAGAAAAATTGAGAGGACAGCACGAAATTGTGGAGAAAATTTTGCATTACCGGCAGCTCGGAAAGCTTCAATCGACGTATATTGAAGGGCTGCTGAAGGTTGTCCATCGTGATACGCATAAAATCCACACCCGATTTAATCAAGCATTAACGCAAACCGGAAGATTAAGCTCCACAGACCCGAATTTGCAAAACATTCCGATTCGCCTTGAGGAAGGCCGCAAAATTCGTCAAGCATTTATCCCTTCTGAAAAAGATTGGGTCATTTTTGCTGCGGACTATTCCCAGATTGAACTGCGAGTGCTTGCGCATATATCTGGAGATGAAAAATTGATTGAAGCGTTTCAACAAGATCTTGATATTCATACAAAAACGGCGATCGATGTGTTCCATGTTGAAGAAGATAAAGTGACCTCCAACATGAGAAGACAGGCAAAAGCAGTTAATTTCGGGATTGTTTACGGAATCAGCGATTACGGATTGTCGCAAAACTTAGGAATTACCCGAAAAGAAGCTGGTGAATTTATTAAAAAATATTTTGAAATTTATAAAGGCGTTAAAGAATATATGGATGGCATAATCCAAGAGGCGAAGCAAAAAGGCTATGTAACGACACTAATGCAGCGTCGGAGATATATTCCGGAAATTACGAGCAGAAATTTCAATATCAGAAGCTTCGCCGAGCGAACAGCCATGAATACTCCGATTCAAGGAAGTGCAGCGGATATTATCAAAAAAGCGATGATCGATATGGCGCAAGAAATTGAAAAACGAAATTTGCAAACGAGGCTGCTGCTTCAAGTTCATGACGAATTGGTGTTTGAAGCGCCAAAGGATGAAATTGAAATTTTAGAAAAGCTTGTTCCGGAAGTAATGGAAAATGCCATTCAGCTAAAAGTGCCGTTAAAGGTTGATTATTCTTACGGTTCTACGTGGTATGAAGCGAAATAATTTGAAAAAGGCGGAAAGGGAAGCTCCCCCGCCTTTTTCGAGTGGAGATAAGGGGTGAACATAATGCCTGAGCTTCCTGAAGTAGAAACGATTCGAAAAACATTAAGGGAGCTTGTCATAGGAAAAGTCATCGATGAAGTTATCGTATCATGGCCGAAAATCATCAAACGTCCCGAAGACGCAGAGCAGTTTTGCCGCGTTTTGAAAGGGGAAACAATCAATGAAATCGGAAGAAGAGGGAAATTTTTAAAATTTTATTTAGATCGATATGTTCTTGTATCACATTTACGAATGGAAGGAAGATATGGACTGTATCCAAAAATAAAGCCCATTGAACCTCACACACATGTCATTTTTCGCTTTCAAGATGAAACGGAATTAAGATATCGGGATGTTCGCAAATTTGGCACTATGCATCTGTATCAAAAGGGCGAGGAGGAGAAGCATCCTCCTTTGTCCCAGTTAGGGATGGAGCCTTTTTCGGAACAATTTACTGCTGAAAGACTTATGAGCAAGCTTCAGTCTACCTCTAGAAACATCAAGACGGTTTTGCTTGACCAAAAAATAGTGGCGGGATTAGGAAACATTTACGTTGATGAAGTATTGTTTCGATCAGGCATTCATCCGGAGCGGCTGGCAAAAGATTTGACAGCGGAAAAAGTGAAAATATTGCATCGGGAAATTATTCAAACGCTGAAGGAAGCAGTTGAAAAAGGAGGAAGTACTGTCCGATCCTACGTCAATTCACAAGGGCAAATCGGGATGTTTCAACTGGACTTATTTGTCTATGCAAGAGAAAAAGAACAATGTAAAATTTGCGGAAGCCCTATCCAAAAAATAAAAATTGGGGGAAGAGGCACACATTTTTGTTCATCTTGCCAAGTGTAGAAAGATTTATGCCACCTTCTGAAGCGAACACATTTTAGGCGGTTTTCATATTACTATGTTAGCAATAAAAGGAAAGAAGGGGCATTTGATAAAATGACGGAAATCGGATCGGTTTTAATATTGGCGTTGGCAGTCAGTCTTGATAGTTTTTCTGTTGGCTTAGCGTTCGGTTTGCGTAAAGTAAAAATTCCAATTAAATCGATTATCACTATTTCATGCTGTTCGGCGATTGTGTTGCTCGCTGCGATGATGGCCGGACAAATAGCTCAAAGTGTTCTTCCTCCCTATTTTACGGATAGGCTTGGCGGAGCTATTTTCATTTTGCTTGGCATGTTTGTGTTATATTCCTTTTTCCGCAACAATGAATCAGAGGATGAGAAAGATGAGGAAAAGAGTGAAAAAACGATTTTAAATATGGAATTAAAATCGTTAGGCATTGTCATTCATATATTGAAAAAGCCTGCTGCAGTTGATATGGATCGATCTGGCGAGATTACAGGCGTGGAAGCTTTGCTGCTTGGGATCGCTCTTTCGCTCGATTCATTCGGAGCAGGAATCGGTGCGGCTTTAGCAGGGTATGAACCTTTTTTAACAGCTATTTTCGTCACTTGTATGAGCACGATGTTTGTTTATATTGGAATGAAATCCGGCCGATTTGCTTCATCCTATTCGTTTTTTGAAAAGTTTTCATTTATCCCGGGTTTATTATTAATAATGATCGGTGTTTGGGCCATGTAAGGATAAAGGAGAATGATGATATGACAATGATTATTGGATTAACTGGAGGCATAGCAAGTGGAAAAAGCACTGTGTCTGAAATGCTTAAAAAAAGAGGCATTCCAGTTATTGACGCAGATCTAATTGCAAGAGAAGTGGTAGAAGTCGGCAAAAAAGCATATACAGAGATCGTAAATGCTTTCGGAAAGGAAATATTAAACGAAGACTTAACGATCAACCGAGCTCGATTAGGCTCCATTGTATTTCAAAACGAAGATAAGCGGGAGAAGCTAAACAGTATTGTACATCCTGAGGTCAGGCTGGAAATGAAAAGGCGACAGGAACAATTGATCTCAGAAGGTGCGAAAGCAGTAGTTCTTGATATTCCCCTTCTATTTGAAAGCAATTTGAAGCATTTAGTGGATAAAGTGATTGTTGTTTATACGGGAGAAAAAAATCAACTGGAACGATTAATGAAAAGGAATAATTTTTCGAAGAAAGAAGCTTTATCACGCATCAATGCACAAATGCCTTTGAAAGAAAAAGTAAAATTTGCCGATGCAGTGATCAACAATGATGGAACATTAGAAGAAACGGAACAGCAATTGGAAAACATTCTCATGAATTGGGGAATTGGTTAATCCGCTCGCAAATAGAGCGGTTTTTTTTATTTTTAGTATATATTTTTTTAAGAAACGATTAAAATAATTGTTTCGTTATTTTATAAATATGATATACTAATTAACAGAATAGGAGATAAAAAGTGTAACATAATGCCGGAAGGGGATATTCACATGAGTGCTAAGGTTGCCATTAACGGTTTCGGCCGAATTGGCCGAATGGTATTCAGAAAAGCAATTTTAGAAGGAGATTTGAATATCGTAGCAATCAATGCAAGCTATCCAGCAGAAACATTGGCTCATTTAATTAAATACGATACAAACCATGGGAAATTTGAAGGAGAAGTCATTCCAAAAGAAGATCATTTAATTGTAAATGGCCATAAAGTGCTTCTTTTGAACAATCGAAATCCTATTGAACTTCCCTGGAAAGATCTAGATGTGGACATAGTGATTGAAGCGACAGGAAAATTCAACTCCCGTGAAAAAGCGATGATGCATGTTGAGGCAGGGGCGAAGAAAGTTATTTTAACAGCACCTGGAAAAAATGAAGATGTAACGATTGTTATCGGTGTAAACGAAGAACAATATGATCCTGACAACCATGTCATTATTTCGAATGCTTCTTGCACAACAAACTGTCTAGCGCCTGTTGCAAAAGTTCTTGATGAACAGTTTGGCATTGAATATGGTTTAATGACTACTGTCCACGCATATACGAACGATCAAAGAAATATTGATAATCCGCATAAAGATTTAAGAAGAGCGCGAGCGTGCGCCCAATCAATCATTCCGACAACTACCGGTGCAGCAAAAGCGATCGGTTTAGTTTTACCGCAATTAAAAGGAAAATTGCACGGTCTTGCATTAAGAGTGCCTACACCAAACGTCTCCCTCGTAGACTTTGTTGTAGATCTAAAACGCGATGTGACCGTTGAAGAGGTAAATGAAGCGTTTATCCAAGCTTCTCAAGGAAAGCTGAAGGGGATATTAGATTTTTCTTCAGAACCGCTCGTATCAGTTGACTACAACACAAACCCGCACTCTGCTATTGTCGACGGTTTAACGACAATGGTTATGGGAACAAGAAAGGTAAAAGTGCTTGCATGGTATGATAATGAATGGGGCTACTCTTGCCGCGTTGTGGATTTAGCAAAACTTGTAGCAAGCAAATTGAATAAATTGGCCGCAGCTGTATAAAATGATGGGAGGGTTGATCTTTACAAAGATTGACCCTCTTCTTCTTTTTGTTTGGATACTTTTTTCAGCGCAAAATTTTTGACAAAGTATGTTGCAAAAACAAATCAAACCATATATACTATTTTTCGTGAACTTCTTAAACGCAAGGTAATGTGGCTACTTAAAGGGTTAGGACCTCTTTGGACTAACTTTCCCCCGTGGTAGTTAAACATACCAGAGTGCGAAGAATTCATAAAAATTTATAAAGGGGGATCCATGGCTATGGAAACAATGGGACGTCACGTTATCTCTGAGCTGTGGGGATGCGACTTTGATAAGTTGAATGACTTGGAATTTATTGAAAAAACGTTTGTAAATGCAGCATTAAAATCAGGTGCTGAAATCCGGGAGGTTGCGTTTCATAAGTTTGCGCCTCAAGGTGTAAGCGGAGTTGTGATCATTTCAGAGTCACACCTAACAATTCATAGTTTTCCAGAGCATGGATATGCTAGCATTGATGTGTACACTTGCGGTGATTTAAATCCAAATATTGCAGCGGATTACATTTCTGAAGCTTTAGGTGCTCAAACGCGCGAAAATATTGAAATTCCTCGCGGTATGGGTCCTGTTCAAATCAAACAGGGTCAAGCAAAAGCACTTTAAAGTGAAAACAGAATAAAATTTGAATGGAAATGCAAAGAGGTGTCAGCTTTTTACTGCACCTCTTTTTATATTATAATAAAGAATAATATTTCATATTGAATGGTATTTAGAGGCATCTTATTTGCGGCCTCAAAGGACCGAGTTATTCTACCCCCTGCAAAGCCGTTATGAAAAAGAGGCTTTGATGTTTTTAAAATCATTCATGGTAGTGATGCAAAAATAAAAAATCTTTTATTGGCATGGCTGCCATCACTGTTTGGCGGTTCGAACATCATTTGATTGGACCGGACTGACAGAAATCCATTTCATTCAGTCGAATTATCTATAACAAAAATACAAGAACTTGAAAGTTTCTTGTCTGATCCAATGCTATTTAATAAGATGTAGGTAGAGCTTTTTTGATTTAGTTAAAAAGATTGGAGCTGGTGATATGAAATGCCCTTCCTGCCACCATTTTGGAACACGTGTTTTAGATTCGCGTCCAGTCGATGAAGGGAGATCAATTCGGAGGCGAAGGGAATGTGAGGAATGTCAATATCGGTTCACAACGTTTGAAAAAGTGGAAGAAATTCCGCTCATCGTTGTGAAAAAGGAAGGAACACGAGAAGAGTTCAGCAGGGAAAAAGTTTTGCGCGGGATGATTAAAGCTTGTGAGAAAAGACCGGTTTCTTTAAAAAAATTGGAAGATGCTGCGCATGATATTGAAAAAGAACTAAGAAATCTAGGTACATCGGAAATATCAAGCGAAACGATCGGCGAAATGGTGATGGACAGACTAGCCGAAATTGATGAAGTCGCATACGTTCGATTTGCTTCTGTTTACAGGCAATTTAAAGATATAAATGTCTTTATTGAGGAATTGAAAGAACTGATCAAAAAAGAACGTTCATAAAAGAGCTGCGAGATTATGACATGCTATTTGGGAAGGTTTTGAAAAAATGATTGGACATCATCACTGGAAAGAGCTGCTGCCTGTTGATCGCTACGTTGTGAAATGTACGAGCAGTTTGATTCATGAATTTGACCGAAAAGTTCTTACATTACTGTACCAGCCCTTAATCGGGCCAAGAACGTTAAACTTATACATGACGCTTTGGAGCGAGCTTGAACAAAACCGTCTTTGGGGGACGGAATCGACCCACCATTTTTTAATGGCTGTTACTCAATCCCCATTAAATGAAATTTATCATGACCGTTTGAAATTAGAAGGAATAGGTCTTTTAAAAACATACCTTGTCGATGAAAGCGAACCGAAAAAATATATTTATGAACTTCAACGACCTCTTTCCCCCAAACAATTTTTTTATGATGGAATGTTGAACATATATTTATATAACAGAGTTGGAAAAACGGTGTACCAAAGATTGAAAAGCTATTTTTCCGATAAATCGGTTGATAGCAACGCCAAAGATGTGACAAGATCATTTCATGAAGTATACCAATCGATCCACCCATCTGAGCTTTCAGCCAATATTGCAATGGAACCTGAGGAAAACGATCAGGAGCTTTTTGATCATGCGCCTGGGAAACCGATTTCGATTCAAAACCAGTCCTTTGATTTTCAATTGTTTTATGCCGGTTTATCAGAGCATATTGTGCCCAAAAAAGCGATCACGCCTGCGGTTAAGGAAGCTGTTGAGAAATTAGCATATGTTTATGGAATTGATCCAATTGAAATGAAAAATCTGGTCATCCGTTCTTTGGATCATGATGAGCAAATTAATTTAGACGAGCTGCGAAAATGGGCGAGGGATTGGTATAAGCTGAATCACGGTAACCGTCTTCCAGAGCTTGTTGATAGGCTTCAGCCTTTGAATCAGCGGGTGAAAGACGAAGAAATTGAACAGTCAAAAGATAAGGAATTAATTCGACAGCTTGAATCCATCTCTCCAAGACAGTTTCTAAAAGATATTTCAGGCGGGATTGAACCGTCCGCAGCGGATTTGAAAATTATTGAAGATGTCATGTTTCAGCAAAAGCTGCTTCCCGGAGTTGTCAATGTTTTAATTTATTATGTCCTGCTAAAAACAAATATGAGATTGTCAAGAGCGTATGTTGAGAAAATTGCCAGCCACTGGGCTCGATTAGGAATTAAAACTGTGAAGGATGCAGTGGATGTGGCGAAAAAAGAACATAAGAAATATTTAACCTGGGCGGAAACAAAGGATAAGAAGACTGTCAGCAAAAAAATCGTTCGAAAAGAAAAACTCCCTTCATGGCTTTTGGAAAACGAAAATCAACAGGTAGAAAACATCGATCCGGAAGCGTTTGAAAAAGAAAAACAAAAGCTGCAGGAGCGGATTAAAAAATATAAAAATAAACAGAAGGACTAGGTGAAAGGAGGGAGGAAGATGGAATCCCTGCAAAATCATTTAAAACAATTCATGAACAGCAAAGGGTTTCGGGAAACGTATTTGAACTTGAAACAGCAAATAAAATCGGACAAAGATGTCAGGTTATTTTTAGAAAAGCATAAAAATCAAATCGATGAACATATGATTGACCGCAGCTTAGGCAAACTATATGAATTTGTAACGCAGAGCAAGTTTTGCCGTGAATGCCGAAATTTAGATGAGTGCAAAAATATTTTAAAAGGATATCACCCTACATTAATTATTGAAAGAAAAACAATCGACCTGAAATATGATAAATGCCCGAGAAAAGAAGCATATGATGCTCGAAAAAAACAAGAATCGCTCATTAAATGCATGTATGTACCAAAGGAAATCCTCAATGCACACCTTGAGGATATTGATTTAAACGAACCGAACCGTCTGAAGGCAGTGTCTCTCGTGCAAGATTTTGTTGAGCAATACGGTCAAAATGATCGGTTAAAAGGATTGTATTTATACGGTTCCTTCGGCGTGGGAAAGACATTTATTCTTGGAGCGATCGCGAATGAGCTGGCGGAAAAAGGCGTTCCTTCCATGCTTGTATATGTTCCGGAGTTTGTCAGGGAGTTAAAAAGCGCTCTTCAAGATCATTCACTGAATGAAAAGATTGATGCGGTTAAAAAAATTCCGGTATTAATGCTTGATGATATTGGTGCTGAATCGATGTCAAGCTGGATGAGAGACGACATTTTAGGCTCGATTCTCCAATTCCGCATGCTTGAAAATTTACCGACCTTTTTTACATCCAACTTTAATTTTAGCGAATTGGAACACCACCTGACTTATTCACAAAAAGGCGAAATAGAACAGCTAAAGGCAAAAAGAATTATGGAAAGGATTCGTTTTTTGGCCATTCCCGTGGAATTGAAAGGAAAAAATCGCAGACAAGAATAACCGCTGGACAGCAAACACTTCTAAATAATGCCATCCCCCCATATATATAGAAACAGGACTTGCTATATAAAGGGGGGGATCTTTTTTTGCTGGAAATAACTTTTCAAACGGAAAAAGAAGCTTCTTATCTGCATCAATTGCTTAATACAGAGAAGGAAAACTTTGATTTCCAAGCAGCCTTGCTGAACGGCACAGTATTAACATGTGAAACAGATGATTGGGAAACATTTATATCTGATGTGCTCGTACCATCATTTGTTGACTTTTTTCTAAATGTGAAAGAGCCCCGTCTCCTTCTTTTTATAATTGAAAAACAATTTTATTTTGAGGATGAAGATGAAAAACAGCAAATTTTACATATTGCTCAATCGATCTTGGAAGGAGAGCGGGCGGAAATTCCAATGATCAAACATTTTGAGCCGAGAGAAAACTTAATTATTTCTGCTTTAACGAATTTCCTTCGGCCAAACCAATCTTTTTCTATAGAATCATTTATTCAATTCCGCTTGTCTGATTATTTATCAAGACTTTCGGAATATGTCGGTCTCTCCATTGAAGAGTATAAAATGGAGCAGGAATACCAAAATTTTATTCAAAGCTTGCGGGAATATGTTCTCAATAAAAAACCGAAATTATCAACGATTCATATTTTGCATGATACTTCCTTTCAAGTGTTTAATGAAAAGTTCATCGAAATAAAAGAGCTGGAATTGAAAAAGTGGATTGATCGGGAATTTATTTATCGCCACCCGATGTATATTGATTCCCATTTGCTGGCCCCGCTTGTATCCATTGCTCCTTTAGAAATTTATATATACTCCGATCAACAGGAGGAAGCAATGATTCAAACGATCCAAAACATCTTTCAGGAACGGGTTCGATTTTTTTCAAGGGCTAGCTTTCAAAAACGATAAGTTTCTTTCAGTACTCCTTGATTTTTGGTGGCGAATCAGTCTATAATACGGTTGAAATCATTCATCACGAAAAGGTTATGATGAGGACACGGGAGTATTATCACAGTTCAAAGAGAGGGAAGGCACAGGCTGAAACCTTCCTAACTCGTGTAATGCTCTTACCACCTCTAAACTTCAGCTGTGAACGGCTTTTGCCAAGTAATAGCTGGCGGATTGTTCCGTTATCAAAATGAGCCGCGCAAAGTTTTGAGCGGGAACTAGGGTGGAACCACGGGTTTTACATACAACACTCGTCCCTTCTTTTAGGGACGGGTGTTTATTTTTGCAAGAAAAAACAAAGGAGGAAAGAAGATGAAAGAAGCCATTAAAATTACTTTTCCAGACGGTTCTGTAAAAGAATTTCCGTACGGAACAACAACGGAAGAAATCGCTGCATCCATCAGCCCTGGATTAAAGAAAAAAGCCATTGCAGGTAAAATAAATGGAAAGCTTATTGACTTAAAAACCCCGATTGAACAAGACGGCCAGATTGAAATTTTGACGCCTGATACAAAAGAAGCGTTAGAAATTTTACGACATAGTACAGCACATTTAATGGCGCAAGCGATTAAACGGCTTTACCCAAATGTAAAATTGGGAGTTGGGCCCGTCATTGAAAACGGTTTTTATTATGATATCGATATGGATGAAACGATCTCACACGAAGATTTGCCTAAAATCGAAAAAGAAATGAAAAAAATTGTCGGCGAAAATTTGCCGGTTATTCGTAAAGAAGTAAGCCGCGATGAAGCAAAAAAAATGTATGAGGAAATCGGCGACCATTTAAAGCTTGAGCTTATCGATGATATTCCGGAAGGCGAAATCATTTCCATATATGAGCAAGGAGAATTTTTCGATCTATGCCGAGGAGTCCACGTTCCTTCTACCGGAAAAATAAAGGAATTTAAATTGCTCAGCGTAGCCGGCGCCTACTGGCGTGGAGACAGCAAAAACAAAATGCTTCAACGCATATACGGTACAGCATTTTTTACAAAAGAAGAGCTTAAAGAACATCTCCGCATGCTTGAAGAAGCGAAAGAGCGGGATCATCGCAAGCTTGGAAAAGAATTAAACCTGTTTACCACTTCTCAAAAGGTTGGACAAGGCTTGCCGCTTTGGCTGCCAAAAGGTGCAACTATCCGCCGGATTATCGAACGCTATATTGTTGATAAAGAAATTAAACTCGGATACCAGCATGTATACACACCTGTTCTCGGCAGCGTCGATCTTTATAAAGCTTCCGGCCATTGGGACCATTATCAAGATGATATGTTTCCGCCAATGAAGATGGATAACGAAGAGCTTGTATTGCGTCCGATGAACTGCCCGCATCATATGATGATTTACAAAAATGAAATTCACAGCTATCGGGAATTGCCGATCCGCATTGCAGAACTTGGAACAATGCACAGATACGAAATGTCAGGGGCATTGACAGGGCTGCAGCGTGTTCGCGGGATGACGTTGAACGATGCGCATATTTTCGTGCGGCCGGATCAAATTAAAGACGAATTCATCCGAGTTGTCCGCCTTATTGAAGAGGTATACGAGGATTTTGGTATAAAAGATTATTCGTTCCGATTATCTTACCGCGATCCTGAGGATAAAGAAAAATATTATGATGATGATGAAATGTGGGAAAAGGCCCAGTCGATGCTGAAAGCCGCAATGGACGAACTCGGGCTGGATTATTATGAAGCGGAAGGTGAAGCGGCATTTTACGGACCGAAATTGGATGTACAAGTGCGGACGGCTTTAGGAAAAGATGAAACATTATCGACTGTTCAGCTAGATTTTCTCCTTCCGGAACGGCTTGATTTAACATATGTTGGCGAAGACGGCAAACATCATCGGCCAGTTGTTATTCACCGCGGAGTTGTTTCAACGATGGAACGGTTTGTTGCCTTCTTAATTGAGGAATATAAAGGCGCCTTCCCAACTTGGCTTGCACCTGTGCAAGTGAAAGTCATCCCTGTTTCGCCGGAAGTGCATCTTGATTATGCCAAAACAGTAGAACAGCGTCTTCAGCAAGAAGGCTTGCGCGTTGAAGTCGATATTCGGGATGAAAAAATCGGCTATAAAATTCGTGAGGCACAAATGCAAAAAATCCCGTACATGGTCGTTGTCGGTGATCAAGAAGCAGAAAATGAGACGGTCAATGTCAGAAAGTATGGAGAACAAAAATCAGAATCCATGCCGCTGGAGACATTTGCTGTATCTGTTGGAAAAGAAGGGAGAAAATAAGGAAATCGGCGTTTGCTGATTTCCTTTTTTTGAAACATAAGCGAGGGGTGTACGGATGGAAATAGTAGGAATTGATGCAGGGGGAAGTTTATTAAAAATTGCTTATGTTGAACATGGGCGATATCGGTATAAATGGTTTCCAATTGATGAAATGGATCAAGCTCTTTCTTGGATGAAGAGATTGAAGCCGGCTGCCCGCTATAGAATAACAGGAGGCAGAGCTGCAAAAGTAAAAGAAAAATTGACCGGAGCTGATGTGACCTTTATTCCAGAATTTGATTCAGTTTGTATAGGAACAAGAGAGCTTTTAGTAAAAGAAGGAAAGGAGCCAAAGAGCGATTTTTTAATCGTCAGCATCGGAACGGGAACATCTTTTTTCCTTATGAAGGGCGAGCGTTATGAGCGTCTGCTTGGTAGCGGTATCGGCGGCGGTGTTATTTCCGGTTTAAGCCGGCTCATTTTGCAGGAGAGCAATTTTTATCAAATCGTTGATTTGGCGAAAAAAGGTGATCGAAGCCATGTTGATTTGTTGGTAAAAGATTTGTATGGAGAAGAGGCTCCTCCAATTTTAGGAGATTTAACCGCTGCTAATTTTGGCAATCCGGATTTATCGAGAGCACGGAAAAAAGATGCTGCTGCAGCGTTATTTCAATTGATTGGTGAAACGATCGTTCTTTTGGCAAAGCAATGTGCCGAGCTTCATCAAGTGGACACGTGTGTCTATGTTGGAGCTGCAATTTCGCAAAACCCTCCATTACAACAAATCATCCAAAGCTTTGATTCCATGACAGGTCTGCAAAGCATATTTTTATCAAACGGTTCTTTTACCGGAGCATTGGGAGCTATTTTATATCAATAAAGTTTAAAACAATGGAGGAATTATTTTTCTTCAAGCTCAGAAATATTTACAACCGTACGTTCTTTAAACGGACCTCTTACATGAACGGTTGCTGTTTTTCCATCTTCATTTAGCTGATCAATCCAAACGGAAGCTCCGTTATAGAGAACTTCAATATCAGCCGGCGAGGATAAAATTTGTTTTACGCGGTTTGCATCCATTTCGATCACTCCAATAGTTATATGATATATTGATTATCATGTCCACTCCATTCCGATTTATGTATGTTCATTCAAATAGTCTCTTGCATTTTCTGTTTGAATAGTTTAAAATGGTATCGTTTTTGAAGAAATGTTGTTTTGACAAAGCTGCTTTGCCATGATAGAATATTATAGTCAAGGAGAACAAGCAGAAGCACCCGCTTCTCACCTGATTGACGCACATCGTTGCTGTTGACAGGTTTATACATTGGACAAAAAGTTCGTGTATTCAACGTGTGGGTGCAGTGTGCGTCTACGCGTTTTTTATTTGCATAAACGAATGTATAAGCTCTGTCAAGGCGAACGTGCACTTTGTTTATAAAATCTTGGAGGTGGCTCATTATTAGCAAAGACATGTTAGTAAACGAGGGCATCCGCGCTCGTGAAGTTCGACTGGTCGATCAAAACGGTAATCAATTAGGCATTAAATCACGGCAAGAAGCGCTTGATATTGCCGCAAATGCCAATTTGGATCTCGTTCTTGTTGCTCCGAATGCAAAACCGCCGGTTGCTCGCATCATGGATTACGGAAAATACCGCTTCGAGCAGCAAAAGAAAGAAAAAGAGGCGCGTAAAAAGCAGAAAGTTATTAATGTGAAGGAAGTCCGCCTAAGCCCAACAATTGAAGAGCATGACTTTAATACAAAGCTTCGCAATGCTCGGAAATTTTTGGAGAAGGGTGACAAGGTGAAAGCATCGATCCGCTTTAAAGGAAGAGCGATTACCCATAAAGAAATCGGCCAACGAGTTCTAGAAAGATTTTCTGAAGCATGCGCTGACATCAGTTCTGTTGAAACGAAGCCGAAAATGGATGGGCGCAGCATGTTTCTAGTGCTAGCACCGAAAAACGAAAAGAAATAGAAGGAGGATCCTTTTATGCCTAAAATGAAAACTCATCGCGGCTCTGCGAAAAGATTTAAAAAAACTGGGAACGGAAATTTGAAACGGTCTCATGCATTTACTAGTCATTTATTCGCTAACAAAACTCAAAAGCAAAAACGCAAACTTCGCAAACCAGCATTAGTAAGCAAAGGTGACTTTAAACGTATTCATCAAATGCTTGACAATATAAAATAATTTTTAACTTCGATTTTTTAGGAGGGAATGCATTATGGCACGTGTTAAAGGCGGTACAGTGACACGCAGACGCCGCAAAAAAATTATTAAGCTTGCAAAAGGTTATTACGGTTCGAAGCATCGTTTATATAAAGTTGCTAACCAGCAAGTAATGAAATCTTTAATGTATGCATACCGTGACCGTCGCCAAAGAAAACGCGATTTCCGTAAGCTTTGGATTACGAGAATCAATGCTGCTGCGCGCATTCACGGTCTTTCCTACAACCGGTTCATGCACGGTTTAAAGCTTGCTGGCATTGAAGTAAACAGAAAAATGCTTGCTGACTTAGCAGTAAATGATGAAAAAGGATTTGCACAACTCGCCGAAACAGCTAAAGCTGAATTAAATAAGTAATCGAAAAAGCAAGCCACCTATAAACGTACATTGCCCTTTGGGCTGGACATAATTGAACAGCACATTATTGATCCCCTTTAAGTAGACGTGTAAAAAATCTGCGCAATGACTCGCGGATGCTGCACTTCTATTTGGAGGGGATTTTTATATGGCTGAAAAGGTAAACGATTATGGCTTTACGTTTCTCAACAGTGAAAAAAGTCAAAAGTTCAAGGGTTTTTTAGGCCGATGCAAAAAATTTAGGTTCTATACTAAATGTTGGGATCAAGAATATCATCAAAATGAAAAAAGCATTTACGAAGCACTCTGTTTTATAATGAAAGTGACCAAACCCAATTAAAAAGGAGACTTCGAAAAATTATAATCAATTACCGAGCTGTTTTACAAAATTTCATAGAGGAAGAGAAAAGGTAATGGGATAAAAATAGAAATGGAAGCTAACAGCAGCTCCCGCAATGGGAACTGCCTTCAGAATGCTTATTTTCTTTTTAAATCAGAAATGTTGCATAGATTGATCAAAAAAGCGACACCATGATCGTCCAGTCATGAACCGCATAGTCTTTTAACGCTGTCAATTTTGAACGGGAATGTCAAGCTGCTCTTTCTTTTTTGCCGTCTTAAGATAGTGTCGGGAATTCCGATTCGTTCCGATTCAAAAACTCTTTAATTGGACTTTTCCAGTCGATTTTGGCGTAAGGATATGCTTCTTTTATTTTCGATTCTATAAATTGAAAATCTTCTTTTGTAAACCCCCTTAACTTATTTGGAGTAGATGTCCAAATAAAAACGGAGATAACTTCAAAAGAAGTTTCAGTCGTGCCTAAATATTTTTCCCCTTCAAATAAAACTCCTTTATGCGTTAACAAAAAATTTTTGTGGACATTTTCTTTATCATCAAGAAAGAAAAATTTTTTTTGCTCATGAGCCAATTCTAACTTTCGCTTCGGGTTCAATAAATATTTAATGAATGAATAAATTAGGAAAATAATCGCAGCAATTATAAAAAGACGAAGAAGGATGACAATCATTTACTTTAAACCTCCCCGAAGGTCATATTCATACATATACATTACGAAAAAGGAATTGAAGGGGTTTCATTAATGATCACATTTGCTATAATTTTTTTAGATATATTTTAGGGGTTGAGAAAATGGATTTTGAACAGTTATATAAAATGCAAAAAGAATTGGATGAAAAAATTGAAAAGAAACACGGTTTGGAGGAAGAAAGGCTGATCGAGAGAAAAGTTTTAGCCTTGCTTGTCGAAATTGGCGAATTGGCTAATGAAACGCGCTGCTTTAAATTTTGGAGCGTTAAGCCGCCTTCCGACAGAGAGGTTATTTTGGAAGAGTATGTAGACGGCCTTCATTTTTTATTGTCGATCGGCCATGAATTGTATATTGAAAAACTGCCGGAAATGAAAGCAAGAAAAATCGATAAAAGCCTGACCGATCTTTTTTTAAACGTTTATCAAAAAACGGCAAAATTCAGTGAATATTTGTCTGTCCAAGCGTATATCGATTTATTTAACGACTATGTTACACTCGGCTCTGCGCTGGGCTTTTCAGAGGAAGATATTATTTCAGCATACATGGCGAAAAATGAAGTCAATCATGCTAGACAAAATCAAGGATATTAACAATTCCGTTTGGAAAAAATGAAGAATATAAATTAAAGGAGGTTTCAGTGTGGAGAAATGGGATGAAACATTGAAAATGTTAAAAGATTTAACAGACGCGAAAGGCATCGCCGGCAATGAACGGGAAGTCAGAGAAGTAATGAGAGGGTACATAAAAGATTATGCGGATGATATCCAAACGGATGGACTCGGCAGTTTAATTGCCAAAAAAGAAGGAGAATCAGGCGGACCCAAAATTATGATCGCGGGCCATCTTGATGAGGTCGGCTTTATGGTTACGCAAATTGATGATAAAGGGTTCATTCGCTTTCAGCCTGTTGGTGGCTGGTGGAATCAAGTTATGCTCGCACAAAGAGTGACGATTGTCACCCAAAAAGGAGATGTGACCGGCATCATCGGTTCCAAGCCGCCGCATATTTTGCCGGCAGAAGCACGAAAAAAGCCTGTAGAGATCAAAGACATGTTTATTGATATTGGCGCCAGCAGCCGAGAAGAAGCGATGGAATTTGGTGTTCGTCCCGGCGACCAAATTGTGCCTTATTTTGAGTTCACCGTTATGAAAAATGATAAAATCCTTTTGGCGAAAGCTTGGGATAACCGCATCGGTTGTGCAATAGCGATCGAAGTTTTGAAAAAGCTGAAAGGGGTAAACCATCCGAACGTCGTTTACGGTGTAGGAACCGTTCAGGAGGAAGTAGGATTAAGAGGAGCCCGCACATCAGCCCATTATATTGAGCCTGATATTGCTTTCGGCGTAGACGTCGGAATAGCCGGCGACACTCCAGGCATTTCCGAAAAAGAAGCGATGGGAAAAATGGGGAAAGGTCCGCAAATTATTTTATATGATGCTTCTATGGTCTCCCATAAAGGGCTTCGCGATTTTGTCGTAGGGGTCGCTGAAGAATGCGGCATTCCATATCAGTATGATGCTATGCCGGGTGGCGGTACAGACTCCGGATCGATTCATTTAACAGGAAATGGTGTTCCAACGCTTTCCATTACGATTGCAACGCGCTACATTCATACACACGCTGCGATGATTCATCGCGAAGACTTTGAACATACGGTTCAATTATTGACAGAAGTCATTAAACGCCTCGACAAAAAAACGGTTGAAAACATTACGTACAACTAAAAAGCAGGAGCTGGTTATTTCCCAGCTCCAGTCTCTTTTAATCCTTGTTCAAGTGTTTCAACCATTTCCTGCTGATCACGCTGACTTGAATGGTTCCAGATAATTTCAAATAACACGCCTAACCCTGGAAGCATTTTTTCTTCCTTGCTATTGATGGCATCAACGATCGTTTCTCTCAGCTCGTCTTTTGAATTTTGCGATATGTTGGCAATGACTGCATTGCGCAAATCAAAATTCATATCCTTCACCTCGTTTTTCTTCATTCTTCTTTATTTTTTCTTTTGTTTTCTATAATATGTATATGAAATGAACTATCAGTTGAAGGAGACACCATCATTGAAACGGATTGCGTCAACTAAAAATGAAAGAGTAAAAGAATGGAAAAAGCTGCAATCAAGAAAAAAACGGGAAGAGCGCGGGCTGTTTTTAATTGAAGGCTTGCATTTAATCGAGGAAGCTCTCAAATACAAATCAATTGTTCAAGAGTTAATTGTTTTAGACGGAGCGAAGCTGCCAAATCATTTTTTCGAAGGTACTATTCCGACAACGATTGTTTCCAAAGAGGTGTTTTCGCTTCTGTCTGAAACGGATTCCCCGCAAGGTGTCATGGCTGTTTGTAAGCAGCTTAGGTGGGAAATCGATTTGAACGCCAAAAAATGGCTGTTAATAGATGCGGTTCAAGACCCAGGAAATCTCGGTACGATCATTCGTACTGCAGATGCGGCTGGAATGGATGTTGTGATTTTAGGTGACGGGACGGTTGATTTGTACAATAGTAAAACGATCCGGGCGACACAAGGATCAATTTTTCATTTGCCTGTGGTCAATTCGTCATTAAAACAGATTATAAACAAATTGAAGGAAGAGAAAATTCCTGTATTTGGAACTTCAACAAAAAATGCTGTTTTCTATAAAGAGATCCCTCCATCTGAAACATTTGCCCTCCTTGTAGGAAATGAGGGAAATGGGGTCTCAAAAGAGCTGCTGGATATGACGGATCAAAATTTACACATTCCGATTTATGGAAAAGCGGAGTCATTAAATGTTGCCGTTGCTTCAGCTATTTTCATGTACCATCTTCGCAAATAGTGTTGCGCCTTTAATTTCTTTTTTTTATAATTAAAAGCAATTGAATAAAGGAATAACGATGACGGAGAAGAGTAGTTTGCAGGTCGCCATTTAGGGAGAAAATGCCGTAGACTGGAAGCATTTTTATGGTAGAGGCAAACGAATTCACCTCCAGAGTTGACGCCAGGACCATGCGGAAGCATGTAAAGGCGCTCCGGCTGTGCCGTTATGATAATGAAGTGAACAAAGATTCTTTCTTTGTTAATAAGGGTGGTACCGCGAAATTCAACTCGTCCCTTTTTTGGGATGGGTTTTTTTATTTATTTTAAAAAAGGAGGAATTTACATGCAGGAAGAATTAACAAAGCTTCGCGATGAAGCGTTGCAAAAGGTACGGGAAGCAACGGATTTAAAACAATTGCAAAATATTCGCGTTCAATATCTTGGAAAAAAAGGACCGATTACCGAAGTTCTTCGCGGAATGGGAAAGCTTTCGAAAGAAGAACGGCCGAAAATAGGTGCGTTAGCAAATGAAATTCGGGAAGTGATTGCCGGGGAAATAACAAGTAAGCAAGAACAACTCGAAAAAGCAGAAATCGAGAAAAAATTACAGCAAGAAACGATTGACGTTACCCTTCCAGGCAGACCGGTTCGAACAGGAAACCATCATCCTCTCCAAGCGGTCATTGAAGAAATTGAAGATTTGTTTATCGGCATGGGATACACAGTAGAGGAAGGTCCAGAAGTTGAAACAGATTATTACAATTTTGAAGCGCTCAATTTGCCGAAAGGCCATCCGGCAAGGGATATGCAAGATTCCTTTTACATAACTGATGAAATTTTGCTGCGCACACACACATCTCCAGTTCAGGCGAGAACGCTAGAAAAATATAAAGGGAAAGGTCCTGTAAAAATCATTTGTCCAGGGAAAGTATACAGACGTGATACAGATGATGCAACGCACTCCCATCAATTTACGCAAATTGAAGGGCTCGTTGTGGATGAAAACATTCGCATGAGCGATTTAAAAGGAACGCTCGAAGTGTTTGCGAAAAAACTGTTCGGTGAAGACAGGCAAATTCGTCTGCGTCCGAGCTTTTTCCCGTTTACTGAACCGTCGGTGGAAGTCGATGTATCCTGTTTTAAATGCTCCATGAAAGGCTGTCATGTATGCAAAGGAACAGGCTGGATTGAAATTTTAGGAGCAGGGATGGTTCATCCAAACGTTTTGGAAATGGCGGGATTCGATTCGAAAAAATACCGTGGTTTTGCATTTGGAATGGGACCGGAACGGATTGCCATGTTGAAATATGGAATTGATGATATTCGTCATTTTTATACAAACGATGTGCGTTTTTTGAAACAGTTTAAACAAGCTTAAAAGGAGGTTTTCTCATGTTCGTTTCATACAAATGGCTCTCTGAATATGTTGATCTAGACATTTCCCCTGAGGAGCTGGCTGAAAAAATAACGAAGAGCGGCATTGAAGTTGAAAATGTTCAAGCTGTTAATGAAGGAATAAAAGATGTTGTAGTTGGACAGGTGCTTGAAAAAGAACAGCATCCAAATGCAGAAAAATTAAGCAAATGTTTAGTTGACATCGGAGAAGGAGAACCAGTGCAAATTATATGCGGCGCCCAAAACGTTGAAAAAGGTCAAAAAGTGCCGGTAGCCAAAGTTGGTGCGGTTTTGCCGGGCAATTTCAAAATTAAACGGGCAAAGCTGCGCGGTGAAGAATCTAACGGTATGATTTGTTCTTTGCAAGAGCTGGGCATTGAAGGAAAGCTTGTCCCAAAAGAGTTTTCTGACGGCATTTTTGTTTTCCCTAGTGATGCTGAAGTTGGAAAAAATGCGATTGAACAGCTGTTTATGGACGATTATGTACTTGAATTAGGTCTTACACCAAACCGTTCTGACTGTTTAAGCATGATCGGTGTTGCCTATGAAGTTGCAGCAATTTTAAAGAAAGAGGTTCGAAAGCCGGAAGTTCATTATGAGGCTGCCGAAGAAAAAGCAACTGATTATATTACTGTGAATGTTGAAGCAAAAGAAGATAATCCATTCTATGTAGCTAAAATTATTAAAAATGTCAAAATTGCCCCTTCCCCGTTATGGATGCAAATGCGCTTAATAAAAGCCGGAATCAGACCGCATAACAACGTCGTCGATATTACAAACTATTGTTTATTAGAATACGGCCAGCCTCTTCATGCGTTTGACTATGACCGGTTCGGATCAAAGGAAATACTCGTTCGCCGCGCACATGACGGAGAGACGATCGTGACCCTTGATGATCAAGAACGAAAGCTTACAAGCGATCACCTTGTGATCACAAATGGCAAAGTACCTGTTGCATTAGCTGGTGTAATGGGAGGGGCCGATTCTGAAGTAAGAGACGATACGACGACCGTTTTGCTTGAGGCCGCCTATTTTAAAGGCAGTGTTGTCCGAAAAGCGTCGAAGGATTTCGGACTTAGAAGTGAAGCGAGCTTGAGATTTGAAAAGGGAGTTGACCCGAACAGGGTAAAAGCTGCAGCAGAGCGGGCAGCACAATTGATCGCAAAATACGCCTCCGGAACTGTTTTAGAAGGTGAAGCAGAATTTCATGATTTTTCAATCGAGAAAAAAGTGATCACCATTTCCGCTGAGAAAATTAACAACGTTTTAGGGACAAACATTGCAGTAGATGAAATAAAAGAAATTTTTGACCGCTTGCAATTTGAAACCGTTGAAGAAAACGGTCTTTTTACAGTAACCGTTCCGACAAGAAGAGGCGATATTGCGATAGAAGAAGATTTAATTGAAGAAGTAGCCCGCCTTTACGGATATGACTATATTCCGTCAACATTGCCTGAAGGATCTTCAACATCCGGAGCATTAACAGACTATCAATTGAAAAGAAGAAAAGTGCGAAGATTTTTGGAAGGCGCCGGGCTTTATCAAGCGATCACATATTCATTAACGAGCAAAGAAAAGGCGGGACAATTTACGCTGGAGACGTCAAGCTTTACTCAATTAGCATTGCCGATGAGTGAAGAGCGGAGTGTTTTGCGTTTAAGCCTGCTTCCTCATTTGCTTGAGTCTGTAAAATATAATAAAGCGCGGCAAATCGATGATATTCATCTTTATGAAATTAGTTCTGTTTTCATTTCGGACGATGCTTTAGAAAAGCCTTTGGAAAAAGAACGTTTATCAGGCGTCATGACGGGTCACTACGTTTATCACCCATGGCAAGGGGAAAAAACAAAAGTTGATTTTTATGTTGTGAAAGGAATTTTAGACGGTTTATTTGATCTGCTTGGACTGTTGGATGAAATTGAGTATAAACAGGCAAAACGTGAAGGGCTGCATCCCGGCAGAACGGCAGATATTTATTTAAACGGATCATTCATCGGATTTGTCGGCGAATTAAATCCGGAAGTTGAAAAAGAGTATGATTTAGATGAAACATATGTTTTTGAGCTGAAGCTAGCCGATCTCATTCAATATGAAGCTAAGCCAGTCATATATACGCCGATTCCAAGGTTCCCATCCATTACAAGGGATATCGCCTTAGTCGTTGATCAGCATGTGCATGCTGGCGAGCTTCAAGAAACGATCCGGGAAGCGGGCGGAAAACTGTTAAAAGAGATTTCCATTTTCGATGTGTATGAAGGAGAACGTTTGGGAGCAGGGAAAAAATCGATCGCATTTTCACTCCGCTACTACGATCCTGAACGAACATTGACGGATGAGGAAGCAGCAAAAGCTCATGAAAAAGTAATTAAGGCGGTAGAGGAAAAATTTTCAGCAGTTCTTCGCAGCTAACGCAGGACGATAAATCCCTAAAATAATTCCAGCTAACAAATGAAGGTGCAGATAGCACCTTCATTTTTATTGAAATCATAAATTGGTCCTGCTAACCTCAGAAAATAAGATTTCCGGATTCGTCATTTCAATTCAATAGATTCAAAGCTTTTTCGGTGTTGGCAAAATGAAGCTTTGCCATTTTGCCAAGTGTGTTTTTCCCTTTTTCCTTTATTAATTTGGCAGCAGCTTCATCAACAGTATGGCTGGCTCCTTTTGGCAAATAAAATCCGGCTGCGTTGGATAAGCTGTTTAATTCTTTTAAAAAAGCATATCTTGCGATAATGGATGCTGCAGCGACAGATATGTGTATATGCTCCGCCTTCGGTTTAAAGATGGTTATGTCTTTAAACGGAACATCCCGGTCTTTAAGATATTGAAAGTAAACATTCGGCTCTGCAAACTGATCGATCAACACAGCTTCTGGTTTATCAGGAGAAATTTTCTTGAGTAAATGATGGATCGCTTGATTATGAAGGATAGCTTTCAATTTCCCTTGGTTCATTCCAGATTTTTGCAATTGATTGTATTTTTCATTGCGCAAAATTAAGAGGCTGTACGGAACTGTCTCTATTAAAGTGTTGGCGATTGAAAAAACTTGTTTGTCTGTCAAAGCCTTTGAATCTTTTACTCCAAGCTGCTGAACCAGTTTTCTTTTTTCTTTAGGGACAAATACTGCAGCAACCGTGATCGGTCCAAAATAATCCCCCGTTCCTGCTTCATCAGAGCCGATGACTGACATCTGTTGAAGCTGTTGAAGCTCATCCTCTGTTTGAGAAGGGGCTGTTTTTGCTGTTTTTTCCCATCTGTTTGCTTCCTGCTGAGCGGCAGATCCTTGAAAAAGCACTTTTCCCGACTTGTAAGCAGTGATCGTACAGTTTGTCAATTTGGCAGAAAAGACGGCACCTGGAGGGGTTCTGTCTATAATGAAAGGATTATAAAAATCTTTCAAAGTTTGAATTCCCCCATGATCAACTTTTATGACGATATTGGACAATAAAAAACGCCTCGCTTTCCTAAAATGGATGCTATATTATTGTACCCTTTCTTTTGTTCTTCTTTCCATCTTTTCGACAAACATGTTATGATTATGATTAGGATTTTGAATCATTTTGCGATATTTTTTCATAGAGGATGGAGGATTCGCTTTGTCTGATCAACCTAAAAATAAAGCGACTGTTTATATATATGGACAGCAGTATTCGATTGTTGGAAATGAGAGCGTAAATCATATGAAGCTTGTCGCTTCAATTGTTGACGAAAAAATGCGGGAAATCAGTCAAAAAAACCCATCTCTAGATTTAAACAAGCTGGCAGTACTAACTGCGGTTAATGCTGTTCATGATTATCTCAAATTAAAGGAGAAATTTGAAGAACTAGAAAAGCAACTTCAAGAAAAGGATTGAAATTTAAAATGCTTGACTTGATCATTTTATTTTTCTTAGTATTCGGATTGCTCACTGGCCTTAAAAGGGGATTTATTCTCCAAGTAGTTTATTTATCAAGTGTTATAGTGTCTTTCATAATTGCCAGAACATATTTTGACGATCTTGCTCCTAAACTGGAATTATGGGTACCGTATCCAAATATAGGAGATTCAAATGCTGCTCTATCTATATTGACAGGGGGCCATTTGGAGGAAGCTTACTATCGCGGAGTTGCATTCGTGCTTTTGTTTATCGGATCAAAAATAGCGCTTCACATCATCGGATCTATGTTTGATTTTGTTGCGATGCTTCCAATACTTAAGCAAATCAACCGCTTGCTGGGTGCGGTTTTAGGTTTTGCGGAAACTTACCTCATTTTATTCATTCTGCTTTTTTTGGCAGCGCTCATTCCAGCCGAGCAAATTCAAAATCTTATCGATAAATCGCTGCTGGCTGATTTAATTGTCAATCATACCCCTGTCTTATCTGATAAAATTCACGATCTTTGGATCGGCTATTTCGGTAAAGGAAGCTAGACGTAAAGGGACGATGGAAACATCTTTATTTAGACCCCCATCGTCCTTCTCTGTTTCTATTAAATAGTTCAATAGCAGGTGATTTTTATATTGTTTAAGATTCAAGAGGTGACGTAAAACATGACGGTTCACAAAAAGGATGTTGTCAGCCTGTTAAAGAAAATTGCGGTATATATGGAGTTAAAAGGCGAAAACCCTTTTAAAATCTCCGCGTTTTATAAAGCTGCCAATGCCCTTGAAAGGGATGCGAGAAGCCTATCAGACATCCACGATTTTACTTTAATCAGTGGGATTGGGAAAGGAACGAGTGCAGTCATCGAAGAATTCATAAAAACCGGCGAGTCAAAAACGCTGCAAACCTTGCAAAAGGAAGTTCCTGAAGGGTTAATCCCTCTTCTTCAATTGCCAGGGCTGGGCGGAAAGAAGATTGCAAAATTGTACAAGGATTTAGGTGTTGTGGACATCGATTCTTTAAAAAAAGCCTGTGAAGAACATAAAGTGCAAAGTTTACAAGGTTTTGGAAAAGTAACGGAAGAAAAAATATTGGCTGCGATCGATGAAATGAATAAAAAACCGGGCCGACTGCCTCTTGCTTATATGCTGCCGATTGCAGAAAAAATAGAGAAATTTTTAGAAAAAGGACAAGGAAACGGAATAGTTCGCTTTTCTCGCGCAGGAAGCTTAAGAAGAATGAAAGAAACGATAAAAGACCTTGACTTTATTATTGCGGCGGAAAATAAAGGAGCTGTGCGAGATTACATTTTAACAATGCCGAATATTACTGAAATCATTGCGAAAGGCGATACGAAAATATCGATTGAACTTAAGTTTGATGTCAAGGTTCAGGTCGATTTTCGCATCGTGCACCCAAAGGAATTCATTTCGGCTTTGCACCATTTTACAGGCTCAAAAGAGCATAATGTAAAAATGCGCCAGCTAGCGAAGGAAAGAGGAGAAAAAATAAGCGAATACGGCGTAGAAATTATAGAAACCGGAAAAGTGCTCACATTTGAGTCAGAAAAAGAGCTGTATGCACACTTTCAGCTTCCCTACATTCCGCCAGAGGTTCGGGAAGATGGGGAGGAAGTGGAAAAATACAAAGGAAATCTTATTTCGCTCGAGGAAATAAAGGGAGATCTCCATATGCATTCAACATGGAGCGACGGCGCTCATTCAATCAAGGAAATGGCTGAGGCTGCTAAAAGAAAAGGCTACAAGTACATCGCGATTACAGATCACTCGCAATTTTTAAAAGTAGCCAACGGCTTGACTCCTGAGCAGCTGAAAGAACAAAAAGAAGAAATTGACATGTTGAATGAACAATATTCTGATTTTACGATTTTCAGAGGAATCGAGATGGATATTTTGCCGGACGGTACACTTGATTATGACGACGATTGTCTAAAAGAGCTAGATATAGTTATTGCATCGATCCATTCGAACTTTTCCCAGCCGCAGAGTGTAATTATGAAAAGGCTGAAAGCAGCCCTATATAATTACCATGTTGATATTATCGCTCATCCGACTGGAAGGTTAATTGGGCGAAGAGAAGGATACGATGTTGATATAGAAATGCTTTTAGAACTTGCAAAGGAAACAGATACTATTTTAGAATTGAACGCAAATCCGAACAGGCTTGACTTATGTGTAGAACATTTGAAGAAAGCGAAGGAATACGGTGTAAAGGTTGTGATTAATACAGATGCCCACAGCATAAACATGCTAGAACATATGGAGATAGGGGTTGCGTATGCGCGAAAAGCTTTCATTCAGCCGGATGACGTTGTGAATACGTGGGATGTTGAACAATTAAAGCAATTTTTAAAAAGGAAAGACTGACCATTCAACTGTCAGGAGGTTTTGAGAAGTTGCAGGAACGAGTGTTACATGTTTTGGAATTTAATAAAATAAGGGAACTGCTGAAAGAGCATGCTTCTTCTTCTTTAGGAAAAGAGAAAGCGTTAAAGCTTATGCCATCAGGAGACATCAACGAAGTACTGAAGAGGCAGGAGCAGACAGATGAAGCACTAACAGTGCTCCGATTGAAAGGCTCTGCCCCTTTCGGAGGATTAAGCGACATACGGCCGAGTGTAAAGCGTGCGCAAATAGGCGGAACTTTAGGTCCGCAAGAGCTTGTGGCTGTTTCTGCCGTGTTATATGCTTCAAGACAAATGAAGCAATTTATTGAAAAGTTGACTCAAGAAGAGGAGGTTTCACTTCCTCATTTAGAACAATTGGTCAGCGAAATCGGAATTTATTTAAAAGAAGAAAAAGAAATTCAACGTTGCATACGCGATGACGGGGAAATTGTTGATGATGCGAGCGATAAATTAAAAGCGATAAGAGGTCAAATCCGTACACTGGAGGCTCGTATTCGCGAAAAGCTGGAATCGATCATTCGCTCCCCATCTGCACAAAAAAATCTTTCGGATGCCATTATTACGATTCGAAATGACCGCTATTGCATTCCTGTCAAACAAGAATATAGAGGAGTTTATGGAGGAATCGTCCATGATCAATCTTCCTCAGGAGCAACTCTGTTTATTGAGCCGCAGGCTATCGTAGAAGCGAACAACTCTTTAAATGAAGCGCGGATTAAGGAAAGGCGCGAAATTGAACGGATCTTAACGGAATTGTCGAAAATGGTTGCTGACATAAGCAAGGGAATCATTCATAATATCACTGTAATGGGTGAAATCGATTTTATGTTTGCCAAGGCATTGTATGCTAAAAAATTAAAGGCTACAAAACCAAATATAAATGATCGTGGCATTATGAAGCTGTATAAAGCCCGCCATCCTCTTATTGACCCTGAAACCGTTGTGCCAAATACAATTGAACTTGGGGAAGATTTTCAATCGATTGTCATCACCGGTCCAAACACCGGCGGTAAGACGGTGACGCTGAAGACAATTGGACTGCTCGCACTAATGGCGCAATCAGGTCTGCAAATCCCTGCTGAAGAAGGATCTACAATGCCGGTATTTGAGGCAGTTTACGCAGATATTGGGGATGAACAGTCAATTGAACAAAATTTGAGTACATTTTCTTCTCATATGGTGAACATCGTCAAAATTTTACAAGAACTTAATGATCGCTCACTCGTACTATTTGATGAACTTGGGGCAGGTACAGATCCTGGAGAAGGTGCCGCTCTAGCCATTGCAATTTTGGATGAAGCTTTAAACAGAGGAGCGCAAGTTGTTGCAACCACCCACTATCCCGAATTGAAAGCATACGGATTTAACCGTAAGGGCGTGATCAATGCAAGCGTTGAGTTTGATGTCGACACATTATCGCCGACGTATAAATTGTTGATCGGTGTACCTGGCCGAAGCAATGCGTTTGAAATATCAAAAAGGCTTGGATTGAGCAAAGAAATTATTGAGCGCGCCAAATCGTTCATGAGCGCTGACAGATCCAAAACGGATGCAATGATTGCCTCCCTTGAGGAAAGCAAAAAACGTGCTGAAGAGGATTGGATGGAAGCTGAAAAAACGCTGAAAGATGCAGAAAAACTTCATAAAGAACTACAAGAACAAATCATTGAATTTAATAAGCAGAAAGACCGCCTATATCAAGAAGCTGAGGAAATGGTGAAAAAAAGGCTGGAAGAAGCGCAAAAAGAAGCAGATCAGATTATTCAAAAATTGAAAAACATGCAAAAAGAGCACAGTTCAGCTATTAAAGAGCATGAATTAATAGAAGCAAAAAAGCGGCTTGAATATGCAGCGCCTGAATTTATAAATACTGAACAAAAATCTGAAAAACAAAAAAGCAAAAAGCAGCTGCGCCCCGGCGATGAGGTAAAAGTGATCAACTTAAATCAAAAAGGACATCTGCTTGAAAAAGCAAATGAAAGTGAATGGCTTGTACAAATTGGAATATTGAAAATGAAAGTAAAAGAAGAAGATCTTGAATATATTAGCAGCCCGAAACAAGAGGGAGAAAAAACGCTCGCAACAGTAAAAGGGAAGGATTTTCATGTTTCATTAGAACTTGATTTGCGGGGAGAGCGATATGAAGATGCGCTCATCCGTCTTGAAAAATATATTGACGATTGTCTTCTCGCAGGATATCCGCGGGCGCACATTATTCATGGCAAAGGGACGGGCGCTTTAAGAAAAGGGGTGCGGGAATTTTTGCAAAACCACCGCGCTGTTAAAAACGTCCGTTTCGGTGAAGCAAATGAAGGCGGAACAGGTGTTACGATTGTGGAGTTCAAATAAACTTTTCTTTAAGGAGAGTAAACATGAATCTGTTTTGGGAAAACGTATATGTTCAAACTGCTGCTAATTATAGTGTTGTCATATTGTGCGGGGTTTTATTTTTAGTCATTTTTGAATTGGTGACGAAATATAAAAACTGGGAAGAAATCCAAAAAGGCAATGTGGCTGTTGCAATGGCAACAGGCGGCAAAATTTTCGGGATTTCAAACGTTTTCCGCTTCTCAATTGAACAGCATGACGGTCTCTTTGAAATGATTGGCTGGGGCTTTTACGGATTTGCCTTGCTCTTAATCGGATATTTTATTTTTGAATTTCTGACTCCTAAATTTAATATTGATGATGAAATTCAAAAGGATAACCGTGCAGTTGGCTTTATCTCAATGGTCATATCCATAGGCTTGTCCTTTGTAATCGGAGCAGGAATTACAAATTAGGAGAGGGGAACATGGAAACGCTGGCTAAAATTTTATTTGGTTTGTGCGGTCTGTTTATTGCGATCGGTATTATTTATATGGTGTTTTTTGCTTGAAAAAGCGGAGAAAAGAAAAGGTCTCCGCTTTTTCCTGTTTAAAATTCTAAAAATAATTATATTTCTGAATTTTATTTTGATATAATGAAATAAAATCATCATTATTTTTCAAAGGAGAGGAGATAAATGGAATGTCAAAAACCTTGGCTCAATTTTTATCCCTCGGAAATTCCGCATAATATCTCTTGGGAGAATAAGCCGCTTTCCAAATATTTTCAAGATACGGCTAATCAGTTTCCGAATCATACAGCCGTTTCATTTCTTGGAAAGAACATTACGTACCGCAAGCTATACGAACAGATGCTTCAATTGGCTAATTATTTGGAGCAAACAGGGTTTGAAAAAGGGGATCGGGCAGCGATTATGCTTCCAAACTGTCCACAGGCAGTTATTGCTTATTATGCAGTTCTGGAGGCAGGCGGAATAGTCGTTCAATTGAACCCTCTTTATACAGAATCAGAGCTGGAGTACCAGTTGAATGACAGCAGTGCTACACATCTCATTACATTAGATCTTTTCTATCCAAAAGCCTCGAAATTGAAATCTCTCACAAATATCAAACATATCATAATAACAAAGATCCAAGAGTATTTGCCTTTCCCAAAAAATCTTCTATACCCGCTCATTCAAAAGAAGGAGCAAAATCTTTTAATAAAGGTAAACGCAGCAAATGGTGTTCATGTATGGACAGAGATCTTAAAAACATCGCCTGCTAAAGAATTGACAGTAAATATTGATCCGAAAGAAGATATTGCCCTTTTGCAATATACAGGAGGGACGACAGGGACGCCTAAAGGGGTGATGTTGACGCATGAAAACTTAATTTCCAATACGAAAATGTGTGCTGCCTGGATGTATAAATGCAGGAAAGGAGAAGAGTCCATACTAGGAGTTTTGCCTTTTTTTCACGTATATGGCATGACGACTGTAATGAATTTATCGATCATGGAAGGTTTTAAAATGATTTTAATCCCCAAATTTGATTCAACCGAAATTTTGAAAGCGATTGAAAAAGAAAAGCCAACGCTTTTTCCAGGAGTGCCAACGATTTATGTCGCTCTTTTAAATCATAAAGATTTGCGAAAATACGACTTGTCCTCGGTTAAATATTGTATCAGCGGTTCGGCTCCTCTTCCGGTAGAAATTCAGGAGCGCTTTGAAAAAGAAACAGGCGGGAAGCTTGTTGAAGGATATGGGCTCTCGGAAGCTTCTCCCGTTACGCATGCAAACTTATTTTATTCAGATGTCAAGAAAAAAGGAAGCATTGGCATCCCTTGGCCCAATACGCATGCAGCCATTTATTCGGCTGAAAAAGAAGGATTTGCAGATGTCAACGAATTCGGCGAGCTTATTGTAAAAGGACCGCAGGTGATGAAAGGCTACTGGAACAACCGAGAGGAAACGGAAGCGGTTTTCAAAGACGGATGGCTTTTTACAGGAGATATCGGCTATATGGATGAAGACGGATTCTTTTATATTGTCGATCGTAAAAAAGATATGATTATTGCTGGCGGGTACAACATTTATCCCCGCGAGATAGAAGAAGTGTTGTATGCTAATGAAAAGGTTAAAGAGGTTGTCGTTGCAGGTGTTCCGGATCCTTACAGAGGCGAGACCGTGAAAGCTTATGTTGTACCAAAGGGAGGAGCACAGCTTACGGAGCAAGAGCTTGACCAATTCGCCCGAAAACATCTTGCCCCGTACAAAGTGCCGAAAAAATACGAATTTCGCGACGAGCTTCCGAAAACAGCAGTAGGAAAAATTTTAAGAAGAAAACTAGTAGAGGAAGAAAGAAAAATATAAAACGGACATCTATCGGTTTTGAACGAGAATAAAAACTTCCCTCAATGCTTGACAAAAAGGCTTAATCTAAATATCATATAAATGAATGACCATTCATTCATTTTGAAGGGAAGATACACGTTGAAAGAAAAAAAGGCAAAATATAAACAAATCATTGATGCAGCTATTGTCGTCATTGCGGAGAACGGCTATCATTCCGCTCAGGTTTCGAAAATTGCCAAACAGGCGGGCGTAGCAGATGGAACGATTTATTTGTATTTTAAAAACAAGGAGGATATTTTAATCTCCCTTTTTCGAGAAAGATTGATGAATCATATCGCTGAAGTGAAAAAAAGCATTGATGCAAAGCAGACTGCTGCAGAAAAATTGTTTGCGCTGATCGAAAAGCATTTTCAAATGCTAGTTCATGATCGGAATTTGGCAGTGGTTCTTCAATTGGAATTGCGGCAAGTAAACAAAGAATTGCGCCGGCGCATAAATGAAATTTTTAAAGAATATTTGAAAGTAATAGACGAAGTGATCGAATTCGGAAAAAAAACGGGAGAGTTTCGACAAGATTTGGATTTAAGGCTGGCAAGACAAATGATTTTTGGGACGATGGACGAAACGGCGACAACGTGGGTAATGAAAGATCAAAAATACGATCTCCTCGCAATTGCAGAAAAAATTCCTGAGCTGTTAATCAACGGATTTAAAAGCAATCATTCATAAAAAGAGAATGATCAATTTTTAAAAAGGGGATGGGAAAGGTGAATATTTTTGTCCTTATGAAAAGAACTTTTGACACAGAAGAAAAAATTTTAATTGAAAACGGATCAATCTCCGAGGATGATGCAGAATTCATCATAAACCCTTATGATGAATATGCCATTGAAGAAGCGCTGCAGCTTAAGGAGGCTCATGGCGGAGAAGTAACTGTTGTTACAGTAGGATCAGAAGAAAGCGAAAAAGAGCTGAGAACGGCTCTTGCGATGGGATGCGATAAAGCTGTCTTAATAAATATTGAGGAAGATTTGGAAGATGGAGATCAATTTACAACAGCAAAAATTCTATATGAATTTTTGAAGGATAAAGAAGCGGACATTATATTAGCTGGAAACGTTGCCATTGACGGAGGATCTGGCCAAGTAGGCCCCCGTTTGGCGGAGCTTCTTGACATTCCGTATGTCACAACGATCACAAATATTGAAATAGATGGAAAAAACGTGAAAATTGTGAGAGATGTTGAAGGGGATTCGGAAATCATTGAAACAACACTCCCTCTTTTAGTAACTGCCCAACAAGGTTTAAACGAACCGAGATACCCGTCTTTGCCGGGAATTATGAAGGCAAAGAAAAAACCCCTTGAAGAGTTGGAGCTTGATGATTTAGATCTTGAAGAAGAAGATGTCATGCCGAAAACAAAAACGTTAGAAATTTATTTGCCGCCTAAAAAAGAAGCAGGAAAAATATTGCAAGGGGAACTGCAGGATCAAGTGAAGGAACTTGTTTCTTTATTGAGATCAGAAGCAAAAGTTATTTAGTGGAGACGAATATAGCAGGGGGATGAAAAAATGGCTCGAAAAGTGTTCGTATTGGGAGAAATAAGGGATCAATTTTTAAGGAACGTATCATTTGAAGCGCTTGCAGCCGGCAAGATAATATCCGAAGGCGGAGAGGTGGTCGCCGGATTAATTGGAGGAGAACGTTAGAACGCTTGCAAATGACATGATTTATTATGGAGCGGATAGGGTTGTCATCGTGGAAGATGAAAAATTGAAATATTATAGTCCGGACGGGTATTCACAAGCTGTCATGGCGATCATTGACAGTGAAAAGCCTGACGCTATTATTTTCGGACATACGGCATTAGGCAAAGATTTATCTCCAAAAATAGCGGCTAAATTAAACGCAGGTCTTATTTCTGATGCTACCGCTGTAGAAATAGTGGGCGGTAACGTTGTTTTCACAAGACCGATCTATTCAGGAAAAGCTTTTGAGAAAAAAATCATAACGGATGGGATTATTTTTGCGACCGTTCGTCCGAACAATATTCCACCTCTCGAAAAAAATGAATCAAGGAGCGGAGAAGTTGCTTCCATATCGGTAGAAATAAAAGATCTGCGCACGATCGTGCGTGAGGTTGTCCAAAATGCAGCGGAAGGCGTTGACTTATCTGAAGCAAAGGTGATCGTTGCCGGAGGGAGAGGGGTAAAAAGTGCAGAAGGGTTTGAACCGTTAAAAGAATTGGCATCTGTGCTCGGAGGAGCAGTAGGGGCGTCACGCGGTGCCTGTGATGCAAACTATTGTGACTACTCGCTGCAAATCGGACAAACGGGAAAAGTCGTTACACCGGATTTATATATTGCCTGCGGAATTTCTGGAGCCATTCAGCATTTAGCGGGAATGTCGAATTCTAAAGTAATTGTTGCAATCAATAAAGATCCGGAAGCGAACATTTTCAACGTCGCAGACTACGGTATTGTCGGAGATTTATTTGAAGTTGTGCCAATGCTTACGGAAGAATTTAAAAAATTAAAAATCCATTCCTCTTAACGTGTCCTGAATGGACTCGTATTTTTTTGAACAAATCCATTCCTCCTAGTATAAGTGGAGACGGGTCACGACGTACATAAAATACAAAAAATATGAAAAAATAGTTGCAGATCAAAACATTCGCTTCAAGCGAAAGAACATGGTATACTTCACATAGAAAAAGTGAATTAGGAGGAATTAAGATGGCAATTGTAAACGTTACTGACCAGAATTTTTCCCAAGAAACAAGCGAGGGTGTAGTATTGGCAGATTTCTGGGCGCCTTGGTGCGGTCCATGTAAAATGATTGCCCCAGTCCTTGAAGAATTGGATCAAGAACTTGGTGACAAAGTAAAAATTGTTAAGCTTAACGTGGATGAAAATCAAGAAACTGCCGGTCAATACGGAGTCATGAGCATTCCGACGTTAATCGTCTTTAAAAATGGTGAAGCAGTGGATAAAGCGATCGGTTACCAGCCGAAAGAAGCTTTAGCGCAATTGCTTAACAAACATTTGTAATATAAAATATAAAAAGAGGCGCTCACGAAAGTTACCTTTTGGAGCGCCTTCTTGCTTTTAAATGAAAACGGCTGAATAAATCCAGCACAGATTAGAATAAGTTGGAGTGTTTTACCGATGTATGAGCATTTAAAAGAAAAACTTTCGCTTCTTCCGAATAAGCCTGGCTGTTATTTAATGAAGGACAAAAACGGAACCGTCATTTATGTTGGAAAGGCAAAAGTATTGAAAAACCGGGTTCGTTCCTACTTTACTGGATCACATGACGGAAAAACGTTAAGACTCGTTCAAGAAATTGCCGATTTTGAATATATCGTAACATCCTCGAATATTGAGGCGCTTCTATTAGAAATGAATTTAATTAAAAAACATGAACCGAAATACAATGTCAATCTAAAAGATGATAAAAGCTATCCGTATATTAAAATTACTTCCGAGCGCCATCCGCGGCTGATCGTCACACGAAAAGTAAAAAAAGATAAGGGAAAATACTTTGGACCGTATGCAAACGTCCAAGCTGCGAGAGAGACAAAAAAGCTGCTTGACCGCATGTATCCTTTGAGAAAATGCAATTCGCTTCCAGACCGGGTTTGCATCTATTATCATATGGGCCAGTGTCTTGCGCCTTGTGTTCACGAAGTTTCCGAAGAAACGAACAAACAAATGGTGGAAAGCATCATCCGTTTTTTAAATGGTGGATATAAGGAGATCAAAAAAGAATTAACAGAAAAAATGCTGAAATGTGCAGAAAATCTTGAATTTGAAAGGGCAAAAGAATATCGGGACCAAATCGCGCATATCGAAGCAACAATGGAAAAGCAAAAAATGGTTCTCAATGATTTTATTGATCGCGATGTATTTGCTTATTATTACGATAAAGGATGGATGTGCGTCCAAGTATTTTTTATCAGGCAAGGAAAACTGATAGAACGGGATGTGTCCATTTTCCCTCTGTACCAAGAGCCAGAGGAGGAATTTTTAACATTTATTGGTCAATTTTACGCAAAGAACGACCATTTTCTTCCGAAAGAAATAGTCATTCCGGAAGATGTCAATGAGGAAATGGTTCGAGCTTTAGTACAAGTACAGGTCAGCAAACCAAAGAAAGGAAAAAAGAAAGATCTCGTACAGCTAGCTTATCAAAATGCAAAAATTTCGTTAAAAGAGAAGTTTTCACTCATTGAACGAGATGAAGAAAGGACGATCAAAGCAATTGAAAATTTAGGAAAGCAGTTGAATATTCCTACACCACATCGGATTGAAGCTTTTGACAATTCCAATATTCAAGGCGCGGACGCTGTTTCGGCTATGGTTGTTTTCATAGATGGAAAACCTGCGAGAAAAGAGTATCGAAAGTTTAAAATAAAAACAGTCAGCGGGCCTGATGATTATGAATCGATGAGGGAAGTAATTCGCAGGCGATATACTAGAGTGCTGAAGGAGGAGCTGCCGTTGCCGGACCTTATTATTGTTGATGGAGGAAAAGGACAGGTACAAGCAGCTATGGATGTATTAGAAAACGAACTGGGACTTGACGTTCCTGTTGCCGGGCTTGTGAAAGATGACAAGCACAAAACGAGCGATTTGCTTCTTGGAAACCGGGAAGCTGCTGTTCAATTGTCAAGAAGCAGCCAAGAATTTTATTTGCTTCAGCGCATTCAAGATGAAGTGCACCGCTTTGCCATTACGTTTCATCGACAAGTCCGCCAAAAGAATACGTTTAAGTCTGTATTAGATGAAATCCCCGGCATAGGACCTAAGCGTAAAAAACAACTGTTAAAATCGTTCGGTTCCGTTGAAAATATTAAAAAGGCATCGCTTGAAGAGCTAAAACAGGCAGGAATGCCTGAAAAAACAGCACAAAACATTTTACAATATTTCAGCGAATAGCGATGTAATAAAACAAATAGGAGGAAGCTTTTAAATCCTCCTACTGCCCTTTCATTCTGTTAAATTTTATCTTTTTCATCCCATTTTACAATGAAAATAACTTTGTTTAAGCGTTTGTTTATCTGTTCATACGCTTCTGTGACGGCACCGTTCATACATTCGATTTGCTGCGCGATAAATCCTGCTTCTAGTTGGAAGGATAAATCTTTGAAAAGCTTCATCCTTTTTTCGATCAATTGGCCTGTTAATTCAAATTCCATTTCGTTTTTTTTCTGGCGAATAATATGAAGATCGCCCCATCCGGCTGATGAAAAAAAAGATATAAGTTCTTCTAACGTAGATAATTGAATTTTTCGAGCTAGCTGTTTGCCTGCCCAATACAAAATGGAATGATGCTCTTTTCCTAGAAGTTCAGGAAGTAAATAGTCGCGAAGCAGCAAAACGCTAAAAGGATGTAAGGTTATTTCTTCTAATTCTTTTAATTGATCGTGATATGACAGCTCTTTCAATCGTTTCCCCTCTTTCTAGCGAACAATTATATTATATCAGCTTTCACATAAGATGAAAGAGTTTATAAAATCAATTTCGGATACGGGAAATATTCTATTTTCCGATCAGAAAAAATGATTTTACTGAATAATACTTTGTAGACGTTTTCTTGACGGTACTACTTTATGGGAGTACAATGAATTTGTCCTATTATTTTAAGATTTCGTCATATTTTGTCGGCGGATTTTTACATGCCAAGCAGGGGGAGCAGGAGATTTTTAAGAAATCTTTCAAATTATTAAGATTAGGGGGTAAACGCATATGTCTGGTAACAGAGAATTTGCAAACCGCAGACTACATTCACTTTTAGGTGTTGTACCGATTGGCGTATTTTTAATTCAACACCTGACTGTCAACCATTTCGCCACAAGGGGCGAAGAAGCATTTAACAACGCAGCGCATTTTATGGAAAATTTACCATTCCGCTATTTTCTGGAAATTTTCATTATTTTCCTTCCTCTGTTATACCACGCCATTTATGGGATTTATATTGCTTTCACAGCAAAAAACAATGTAGGCCGCTTTGGCTATTTCCGCAATTGGATGTTCCTGCTTCAACGTGTAACTGGTATTATTACCCTTGTTTTTATTGCATGGCATGTATGGGAAACTCGTATTGCCGCGATGTTTGGGGCTGAAGTTAATTTTGATATGATGGAATCCATTTTAAGCAATCCTGTTAGTTTAGTGTTTTACATAGTAGGCGTTCTTTCAGCGATTTTCCATTTTTCCAACGGTCTATGGTCTTTTGCAGTCAGCTGGGGAATTACGGTTACTCCAAAATCTCAGCTAGTCTCAACTTATGTGACAATAGGTATTTTTGTGTTGCTTTCAATCGTAGGTCTTCGTGCCATTTTTGCGTTTGTCTAATCTAACTAAATTGCGTTCAAGGGAGTGGGCGAAAAAATGAGTAAAGGAAAATTAATTGTTGTCGGCGGCGGCTTGGCTGGCTTAATGGCAACTATAAAGGCTGCGGAAGCCGGAGTGTCTGTTGACTTATTCTCGTTAGTACCTGTAAAACGTTCCCATTCAGTATGTGCTCAAGGAGGGATCAACGGGGCGGTAAATACGAAAGGAGAAGGAGACTCTCCGTGGATCCACTTTGATGATACGATTTATGGCGGAGACTTTTTGGCTAACCAGCCACCGGTTAAAGCGATGTGTGAAGCAGCACCGGGAATTATTAACCTTTTAGATCGCATGGGTGTTATGTTTAACCGTACACCAGAAGGATTGTTGGATTTCCGTCGTTTTGGAGGAACACAGCATCACCGGACAGCGTTTGCCGGAGCAACAACTGGACAACAGCTTTTATATGCATTGGACGAGCAAGTTCGACGTCACGAAGTAGCAGGTCTTGTGACGAAATATGAAGGCTGGGAGTTTTTAGGAATCATACAAGATGATGAAGGACGCTGCCGCGGCATCGTTGCTCAAGATTTAAAATCAATGGAGATTCAAGCTTTCCGTTCGAATGCCGTAATAATGGCGACAGGAGGACCTGGAATTATCTTTGGTAAATCAACAAACTCTGTGATTAATACGGGATCGGCTGCTTCTATCGTTTATCAGCAAGGAGCTTATTATGCAAACGGGGAATTTATACAAATTCATCCGACAGCCATCCCTGGAGATGACAAGCTTCGATTAATGAGCGAGTCTGCACGCGGCGAAGGCGGAAGAATTTGGACATATAAAGACGGAAAACCATGGTATTTCCTTGAAGAAAAATATCCGGCATATGGAAACCTTGTTCCTCGTGATATTGCAACGAGAGAAATATTCCATGTATGTGTAGACTTGAAATTAGGCATTAATGGCGAAAACATGGTATATCTTGATCTTTCTCATAAAGATCCAAAAGAGCTTGATATTAAACTAGGCGGTATTATCGAAATTTATGAAAAATTCATGGGTGAAGATCCAAGAAAAGTGCCGATGAAAATTTTCCCTGCCGTCCATTATTCTATGGGAGGTCTATGGATCGATTACGATCAAATGACAAACATCCCTGGTTTGTTTGCAGCTGGTGAATGCGATTACTCTCAGCATGGTGCGAACCGGCTTGGAGCAAACTCATTGCTTTCTGCAATTTACGGTGGTATGGTTGCAGGACCAAAAGCTGTTGAATATATGAATGGATTGGAAAAATCAGCTGACGATTTACCATCCACATTATATGATGCACGCGTAAAAGAAGAACAAAGCAAATGGGACGAAATCCTGAAAATGGATGGAAACGAAAATGCTTACGTTCTTCATAAAGAGCTTGGTGAATGGATGACGGATAATGTTACAGTCGTGCGCTACAATGATAAACTTCTAAAAACAGATGAAAAAATTCAAGAGCTTATGGAACGTTGGGAAAGAATTAATATTAACGATACTGCGAAATGGAGCAACCAAGGCGCAAGCTTTACTCGCCAGTTGAGAAACATGCTTGTGTTGGCTCGGGTTATTACGCTTGGGGCTTATAACCGTAATGAAAGCCGAGGTGCTCACTATAAACCAGAATTTCCGGAACGAAATGATGAAGAGTGGCTCAAAACAACTATGGCAACGTTTGCCGGCTTGAAGGAAGCTCCTAAATTCCACTACGAAGATGTTGATGTATCACTCATTAAGCCTCGTGTGCGTGACTATACGAAGAAACATTAAAAAAGCTGGGAGAAAAGGGGGAGTAAACAATGAGTGAAAAAAAAGTGCGGTTTATTATCACTAGACAGGATCGACCAGACACGGAACCATATCAAGAAGAATTTGAAGTGCCATATCGTCCGAATATGAACGTTATTTCGGCCTTAATGGAAATTCGCCGTAATCCTGTTAATGCCAAAGGCGAAAAAACAACGCCTGTGACATGGGATATGAACTGTTTAGAGGAAGTATGCGGTGCTTGTTCAATGGTCATTAACGGGAAGCCACGCCAATCATGTACAGCGCTTATTGATCAGTTGGAACAGCCTATTCGTCTCGAGCCGATGCGCACATTCCCGGTTATTCGCGATCTTCAAGTAGACCGCAGCCGCATGTTTGACTCTTTGAAAAAAGTAAAAGCATGGATACCAATTGACGGTACGTATGACTTAGGACCAGGACCAAGAATGCCTGAGAAAAAACGCCAATGGGCATATGAGCTTTCAAAATGTATGACGTGCGGCGTATGCCTTGAAGCTTGTCCAAACGTAAACAGCAAATCGAACTTCATCGGTCCAGCGCCATTATCACAAGTTCGTTTGTTTAACGCTCATCCGACAGGCGCGATGCATAAATCAGAACGCTTGGAAGCTATTATGGGCGACGGCGGACTTGCGAACTGCGGAAATTCCCAAAACTGCGTTCAATCCTGTCCAAAAGGAATTCCGCTTACAACATCGATTGCAGCATTAAATAGAGAAACAACTGTTCACGCATTTCGTAAAATGTTCGGAAGCGACTATATTGACAGCTGATGTATATTGTGAAAAAGGAACACCTTGCAATGTCAAGGTGTTCCTAATTTTAGAAACGGTTGAATCTTTCTCGAACATTTCCTCCTTCAAACGAGTCCCTTTAACGTAAAGAAGCTTCTTTTCGCCTAAAATGCACCTTTCTTTTATGAATCTTGTCACGGTCATCTTTTTGCGATCATACTATATGGTGACAATTTTTAAATCCATCCTGTCGACTGGCTCTCATCTGCAAGGAGGGTTACAATACTTGAATGAGAAGGATTTTCAGCCAAAGCCGCTGCTAACAAAGAGAGAGAGAGAAGTATTTGAGTTATTAGTGCAAGATAAGACTACAAGAGAAATAGCCAGTGAACTTTTCATAAGTGAAAAGACGGTGCGGAACCATATTTCAAATGCTATGCAAAAATTAGGTGTGAAAGGGCGCTCACAAGCAGTCGTAGAACTTCTTCGTATGGGAGAACTAAAGCTTTAAACAGTAGAGGCAGCCTTAGTGGAACTTCGCCGTCGGCTGCCTTTTTTAGATTGATAAGGAAAGAGTTTGTTTTACTCTTTTTCTATGAATCATTGGCTTCTTAAAAAGGCTTGTGACTTTTTGAAAAAATTCGTCTTTCCACATTTTGAAAATACGGCTATGCTTGAAATTTTACATAAAAAAATGGAAAATAGATTTGATCTTATCTGTTAATCTTGAAAGAAAGGGTTCCCCGTTATGACGTACGTTTTCAATACTGTTGAAGAAATAGAAAAATCCCTCCGCTGCATAGCTGCGATCTTAAAAAAGAAGGGCCGTGATATTTTAAGCAACTACTCGATTACTCCTCCGCAATTTGACGCGCTTCTGTTATTGAATGAATCAGGAAACATGACAATTGGAGAACTTTCAAATAAAATGTATCTTGCATGCAGCACGATCACGGATTTAATTGATCGAATGGAAAAAAACAATCTTGTTAAATGGGTGAAGGACGAAAAGGATCGTCGATTAGTCAGGATTCAATTGCTTGAAAATGGACAACGCGTTATCGAGGCTGCATTAGCGAAGCGGCAAGAATATTTAAGAGAAGTTTTGAAAAACTTCTCGGATCAAGAAATTGTTCAATTGGAAAAGCTATTAGCAAAATTGCAACAAGAAATGAAAGAATAGAGGCGATTTTTTGAATAGACCAATTGGAGTTATTGATTCAGGTGTTGGTGGATTAACTGTTGTTAAAGAGTTGATGAGGCAGCTTCCAAAAGAAGAATTAATTTATTTGGGTGATACCGCCCGATGTCCGTACGGCCCGAGGCCGAAAACGGAAATTCGACAATTTACATGGGAGCTGACCAACTATTTAATTTCAAACTTTCATATCAAAATGCTTGTCATTGCTTGTAATACTGCAACAGCAGTTGTATTAAAAGAAATTCAAGAACAACTTGATATACCTGTGATTGGTGTAATTCAACCAGGGGCAAGAGCTGCCATAAATGCTACACGCTCAGGCCATATTGGTGTAATCGGAACAAAAGGAACTATATCGAGCGGCGCGTACGTTCGTGCGCTCAAAACGATTAATAGTTCCGTCATTGTGGAGAGTCTCGCTTGCCCTGAGTTTGTGCCGTTAGTAGAAAGCGGCGAATTTGAAGGTGAACGGGCGGAATATATTGTTGCAGAATCTTTACTTCCTTTTAAAGGAAAGAGAATTGATACGCTTATTTTAGGATGCACACATTATCCTCTATTACGGCCTTTAATTCAAAAATATATCGGGAAAGACGTAAAAATAATCACCTCGGGAGATGAAACAGCCCGGGAAGTGAGCGCTATTTTATCCTTTCATCATTGTTTAAACCAAGAGGATGGCAATAAAAACCACAAATTTTTAACTACTGGGTCGAAACAAATGTTTCAAAAGATTGCTTCAAAATGGTTCGGTCATCACATTGATCATGTAGAAAGTATAACTTTAACGAAAACAGTTTGCTCTAAATGAGCAAGCTGTTTTTTTGTCCATTGAATTTTTGGTTGGAGCTGGTCTATTTTTTGTCAATGCTCGTATACATAGTAGTACAAACTGCCTTAGGAGGGATTGTTATGCCAAAAAACAGATGGGTGAATGTGACAGCAGCAGTTTTGGCTACTTTTGTTTTGCTTTCAGGGTGTTCTTCATTTGGAAGCAAGAGTTCAAAACAAGAAATAGATCCGCCGCAGGATATTACCTATTTGGAGGACGGGGATCAGCTAGATCAGCAATTAGACTCAGCGAAATCAGCGTCCGACAAAGAGGAATCCTCAAAGGAAACGGTGAAAAGAGTTCTGTATTTAATTGACAAAAACGGAATGGTCGTTCCACAAACATTGGAGCTGCCTAACACGAAGGAAGTAGCCAAACAAGCCGTTGAATATTTAGTGGCTGGAGGGCCCGTTTCAAACATTCTCCCGAACGGGTTCCGTGCGGTATTGCCGGAAGATACAGTTGTTAAAGGAGTAGATATTAAAGACGGAACGGCTATTGTAGATTTCTCAAATGAATTTACTAACTACAAGCCGGAAGATGAAGAAAAAATTTTGCAGGCAATTACATGGACATTAACCCAATTTAAAAATATTAATAAAGTAAAGCTCTGGGTGAACGGCCATGAACTGAAAGAAATGCCAGTAAACGGAACCCCAATCGGCGAAGGAACGACTAGAAAAGACGGCATCAATATTGATACGAGCGATGCTGTTGATATTACGAATACTCATCCTCTAACCGTGTATTATATTGGGGAAGAAGGGGATAACGTATATTATGTTCCCGTGACAAAGAGGATCAGCAATGAAGAAAAAGACGAAGTCGTAGCTGCTGTTAACGCATTAGTTGAAGGTCCAGACCGTTCAAGCGGATTATTAAGCGAGTTTCAGTCTGAAGTGAAGCTGATTGAAAAGCCAAAATATGAAGACGGTCAAGTCACTTTAAACTTCAACGAAGCGATTTATGGAAGCTATGATGAGGAGAAAAAGATCGTTTCCAATCATGTTATAAACTCCCTTGTGCTTACATTGACGGAGCAGGAAGGAATAGAAAAAGTAGCACTAAAAGTGAACGGCAAGCAAGACCTTGTGAATGAAGATGGAAAAAGTTTGTCAGAGCCAGTGTCAAGACCTGAAAATGTAAACACAGGTAGTTTTTAAACATCTATTTTTGATATACTATAAGAATGAGACTTTAGAGGCGAGCATGATAGCTGCCTCTTCTTTCATGTTTTCGTACATTGCAGTTGGTAGGAGGGAAAAAACAATGCGCCTTGATGGCAGAAATCAAGATGAGTTAAGAGAAGTCACAATAGTAACGGATTATTTGAAGCATCCGGAAGGGTCTGTTTTAATAACGGTTGGAGATACAAAAGTGATATGCAGCGCAAGTGTAGAAGACCGTGTCCCTCCTTTTATGAGAGGTGAAGGGAAAGGATGGATTACCGCAGAATATTCCATGCTTCCGCGTGCAACGGCTCAAAGAACGGTCCGGGAGGCATCAAAAGGAAAAATCTCCGGAAGGACAATGGAAATTCAACGGCTGATTGGAAGAAGCTTGCGTGCAGTAGTTGATTTGGAGAAACTGGGTGAAAGAACATTATGGATTGATTGCGATGTAATTCAAGCGGACGGGGGAACGAGAACGGCTTCCATAACAGGTTCTTATGTTGCAATAAATCTCGCTCTCGGTAAATTATTCAATGACGGTGTACTAGATACATATCCTGTAACAGATTTTTTAGCAGCTACGTCTGTAGGGATCGTTCCTGAACACGGAGTCATTTTAGATTTGAATTATGAAGAGGACTCAGCGGCAAAAGTTGATATGAATGTTGTTATGACATCAAGCCGCCATTTTGTTGAATTGCAGGGAACTGGAGAAGAATCCACGTTTTCAAAAGAAGAGCTGAACTTACTGTTGGAATATGCTGAAAAAGGAATTTTGGAACTAATCGAAAAACAAAAAGCGGCATTAGGGGAATGGACTGCAAAAATTATCAATAACAGGGATCAGCGGGAAGAGGGATGCTCATGAAAGAATTGGTGATCGCCACCAAAAACAAAGGGAAAATCGAAGAATTTCGCGCGATGTTAGAAAAAAAAGGAATACAGGTCAAGTCACTGTTGGATTATCCGAATTTGCCAGATGTTGAAGAAACCGGCCAAACTTTTTATGAAAATGCTGTTCTAAAAGCGGAGACAATCAGCCAATTGCTTAATAAACCCGTTGTTGCAGATGATTCCGGGCTTTCGATTGATGCTTTAAATGGCGAACCGGGGGTTTATTCGGCCCGATATGCAGGAAATGAAAAAGATGATCAAAAAAATATTCAAAAGGTTTTAAAAAAAATGGAAGGCGTTGAAAATCGAAAAGCAAGGTTCATATGTGTTTTGGCGTTTGCTGCTCCAGACCGTGAAACGATGACGGTGGAAGGTGTGTGTGAAGGACAAATTACAACTGAACCTTGCGGTGACAATGGCTTTGGATATGATCCTATTTTTCTTGTGGACGGCAAAGAAAAAACGATGGCTCAACTAGAGCAGTTCGAAAAAAACGAAATCAGCCATCGTGCAAAAGCTTTGAAGAAACTAGAAAAATTAATAGGCGATTGGGGAGAGGCTAATCGTGAAAGTTTTAATTATAAGTGATAGTCACGGTCTTACGGATGAGCTTGTGGAAATTAAGAAAAGGCATATAAACGAAGTAGAAGCAATCATCCATTGCGGTGATTCAGAGCTGAATGATGGAGCGGAACAAATTCAAGATATGTTGATCGTGAAAGGAAATTGCGATTTCCTTGGAAACTTCCCGAATGAAATCATTGAAACAATTGGAACCTATCGCTTTTTTATCACCCATGGCCATTTATATTCTGTCAAAACGACTTTAATGAAATTAAAATATCGTGCAGAGGAAGCGCAAGCAAACATTGTTTGTTTCGGCCATTCGCATATAGCCGGAGTCGAGCTTGTAGACGGGACATTGTTTATTAATCCAGGAAGTATTTTCCTTCCGAGGATGAGAAATGAAAAAACTTATGCTATACTAGAATTGATGAATGGCCAAGCAATTGTAGATTTTTACAATCTTCATGGAGAGAAAATTTCAAACTTGTCCACTAAATTCCAATTTGCTTAACCACTCTTCCTTGAGGGAGAATTTTTCTCCCTCAAAAAATTTTTTTTAAAAAAGTAGTTGACATACTTTTAGCATGAAATTATAATAAACATTGTCTTTCGAAAAAATAATAAAAAATTATCCAATGTCCCAGTAGCTCAGCTGGATAGAGCAGCGGCCTTCTAAGCCGTCGGTCGGGAGTTCGAATCTCTCCTGGGACGCTACGAAAATGGGCGATGAAGCCCGTTATATCAACCTTCTAATGCGTCTAGTGATACGGTCAGAGATACGGTCACTTTCCGTTTTATCACTATTTTTATCACTAGCATTGGGAGGTTGTTTTTTATTATGACGAAGAAAAAAGATAACGAAGTAAAGGATAAAATCGAACCTAGAATAACGTATGACAGTGAAGCTAAATTAGCCTATTTATATATTTTCCCTGCAGATTTTCCATATGATATTGAATGTACAATGAATTTTTAGTGCTCGATATTGATCATCATGATAGGATTGTGGGGATTGAATTTTTGGACTTGCAGCCCAACAATTATCTAAATTAGCTGGGGCAGAGAAAATATATAAGAAAAATGGTAATACTTTTTCGTTTCGTCTGTCAGAAATCAAGAAGTAAAAAATAAATTCCAATATAAAGGAATTAATTTTTGCTTTTCTGATAAAGAGTTTGAACATTTTATCGGGTTTGATATTGTAGATCTTAATAAATACAATGAACATGCTTTAGAACAATTAGTAATTTAAAAAAATAATTAATACAGTTTATTAGACAGAGTAAGGATTTAGCTTGCTCTGCTTTTTATCGTTTCAATGTTTAAAAATTTATTGCTGCAGGCCTATGGTTTCTATGCATTAAAAGACTAGCATGTGTATAAGCGAAATCCGTGGATGCAAATCCAATTCTAAGCTCCATTTAAAAAGATTTGAGGCTTTTCACTGAGGAGGAGTTCACATCTAATAAGTGACGCCCAAAACAGCAATGTCATTATTTCCTAAGTTATTGCAGTTTTATTTGCTTTTGTATTTTCTTCGGCAATTTTTGAAAAACAAGTTCGTAGGAACGAAAAATCAGGTTTTCCAAAATTTCCTCCGGGATGTTCGTGTTAAAATATATTGAGATCCAATGATTTTTGTTCATATAGTAGCCTGGAATGACGCCGTCGTAATTTTCTCTTAATTGTTCAGAATGATGCGGATCACATTTTAACGTGATGATTGGCTTTCCTTCAGAATCACATCCTATAATCGCAAATATTTTGCCTCCCACTTTATATCGGTCTGCTTCCCAATCAATTTGGTAATCATGAACAGAACCGGGAAGTTTGAGACAGAAAGATTCAAGCTTTTGTTTGTTCATCATATAATCTCCTCCACCATATATTGTTCCAAATATTTTTTATACAACATACTTTGTCTTTTTTCCTTCTTCCGAAATTGCTCGTTTCAAGTGAAGGGTTTTTATTTAAAATCGAATAACGTTCAAGGTTTTAGAACATACATATGCTGCATTACTGTTTAAAACAGATTACAGCCCTCTTTCTGAAGTGTTCGGGTTGCCGAGCCTTTAAGAAAAAATGGTGTAATTTCGAATAAAATGGATGTTTTTTCTTTTGCCGCATTTGTTGAAAACGTTGGCTATTCAAATTAATTTAAATAAAATATTACGCACATTTTGCCTAATGGTTTGGAATCGATATTTATTTCAATTTAGAGCATAAAAAATTTTCATTGTATTATAAAATGTTGAAATAATGAGTTTGTAAACGTTACCAAAAAACTGTTTCATAAAAATAATCAAATAATTCATAAAAATGGTGTTGACACTTTTGAAAAATCAGCGTATTATAAGGCTCAAACATAAATTTTCGTATAAGGATTGAATGTAAAAATTTATAGATGAAAACGATGAAGAGGATTAGTAATCTTTGGTTAAGATAACTCCAGAGAGCCGGGGGAGCTGAAAACCGGCGTTATCACCAAGGATGAACTCGCCTCCGAGTGCCTTTTCGAAAGCGGACAGCGAGTAGGATTGGCCGGGTGCATCCCAATGCACTCGTTAGGAAAAGAACGGATATTCCGTTCATGAGGTGATCGATTTGATCACGAAGAAGGGTGGTACCGCGGGAATTCAACCTTCTCGCCCCTTTGGCCTGCTATAAGTGGGTTTCATAGGGGCGGGAAGGTTTTTCATTATCTAAAAATTCTATCACATCTGTTTAAAAGGAGGATATATTCATGACTGCGAATGTACAGTTGGATGAGTTGAAAACCAAATGTACAACAACAACCATGACGGGGTCGGAAATGCTCATCGAAGCCTTAAAAAGGGAAAATGTAGAAGTCATTTTCGGCTATCCCGGTGGAGCCGTTTTGCCAATATATGATAAGCTATATAATTCTGGAGTCTTTCACGTCTTAACAAGACACGAGCAAGGAGGAATCCATGCTGCTGAAGGATATGCACGTATATCCGGAAAACCGGGTGTCGTCATTGCCACTTCAGGACCTGGTGCAACCAACTTAGTGACAGGGCTTGCGGATGCATTAATTGATTCTTTGCCGCTCGTCGTCTTTACAGGGCAAGTAGCAACAACTGTGATCGGTTCTGATGCTTTCCAAGAAGCAGATGTGATCGGAATTACCATGCCCGTTACAAAACATAATTATCAAGTTCGGGATATAAATGATTTACCGAGAATTGTTAAAGAAGCGTTTCATATCGCAACAACTGGAAGACCAGGACCTGTATTGATCGATATTCCAAAAGATATTTCACAGGCGGAAGGCAATTTCGAATATGATATGGAATTGTCATTGCCTGGCTACCAGCCGAAATTAGAGCCGAATTACTTGCAAATCCGCAGGCTGGTGGAATCGGTCAGCAGTGCAAAAAAACCGGTGATTTTAGCTGGTGCCGGCGTTCTCCATGCCAATGCTGCGAATGAACTGAGAGAATATGTTGAACAGCAGCAAATTCCGATCACAAACACTCTACTTGGATTAGGAAGTTTCCCAGCGGATCATCCTCTATTTTTAGGAATGGCAGGAATGCATGGAACATACGCGGCTAACATGGCTCTTTATGAATGCGACTTATTGATTAGCATCGGAGCCCGCTTTGATGACAGAGTAACAGGAAATCTTAAACATTTTGCGCCTAATGCAACTGTAGCACATATTGACATTGATCCTGCCGAAATTGGTAAAAATGTTCCCACACAAATTCCGATTGTCGGCGACGCGAAGCAAGTATTGAAGCTTTTGATCGAGCAGGAAGGAAATAAAGGCGATCATCAAGAGTGGATTCAGCATCTTGCTGAATATAAAAAAGAATATCCATTATGGTATGAAAAATCTGAAAATGAAATCAAACCTCAAGAAGTGATCGAAGAAATTTATAAACAAACAAAAGGAGAAGCAATTGTTACAACAGATGTAGGCCAGCATCAAATGTGGGCTGCGCAATATTATCGCTTTAATTCGCCAAACAGATGGGTGACATCGGGCGGACTTGGAACGATGGGCTTTGGACTCCCTTCAGCTATCGGCGCGCAGTTTGCTGACCGCAACAGAACGGTTGTCGCGATATTGGGTGATGGAGGGTTCCAAATGACCTTCCAAGAGCTTGCGGTAATCAAAGAGCACAATTTGCCAATCAAAGTAATCGTTCTGAACAACAATTCGCTCGGTATGGTTCGCCAATGGCAAGAACTCTTTTATGAAAAACGTTATTCTCATTCCGTCTTTCAAACGCAGCCTGATTTTATTAAATTGGCAGAAGCGTTTGGAATAAAAGGAGTAAGAATCCAAAATCATCAAAATCTTAAGACAGTGTTGGAAAAAAGCTTTGCAAACAGAGAGCCGGAGCTGATTGAAATCGTCGTAGCACCGGAAGAAAACGTATATCCAATGATTGCTCCTGGCAAAGGACTGAATGAAATGGTGGGGATAAAGAAATGAAGCGAATCATTACGCTGACTGTCATGAATAGATCAGGAGTTTTAAACCGAATTACTGGCCTGTTTACGAAAAGACACTATAATATCGAAAGCATTTCTGTCGGCCATTCGGAAATAGAAGGCGTTTCGCGAATTACATTTGTTGTAAATGTTAAAGAAGAAAAAGAAGTTGAACAAATTACAAAGCAATTAAATAAGCAAATTGATGTGTTGAAAGTGATGGATATCACAAATCAATCAATTGTTGCAAGAGAACTAGCATTAATTAAAGTTGTTGCAAATCCATCGACAAGAATGGAAATATACGGTGTGATCGAACCGTTTCGCGCATCGATCATTGATGTTAGCAGAGACAGCGTTGTCGTACAGGTAACAGGTGAGCCGAACAAAATTGAAGCGCTGATTGACTTATTGAAACCGTACGGCATCAAGGAAATAGCCAGAACAGGACTGACAGCTTTTCCTCGCGGTACACAAAAGCTGCAGCAGTCCGAAAAAACTTTTTCAATCGTCTAATACATTTTTAAATATAGTAAAACATTTAAGAAAGGGAGATGTACAAATGACAAAAGTATACTATAACGGAGATATTAACGGAGCTGTATTAGAAGGGAAGAAAGTAGCGATTTTAGGATATGGTTCTCAAGGTCACGCGCATGCTTTAAATTTAAAAGAAAGCGGCGTAGATGTAGTAGTTGGCGTTAGAAAAGGTAAATCATTTGAAAAAGCTCAAGAGGATGGATTGGAAGTTAAAACAGTTCGTGAAGCTGTTGAAGAAGCAGACATTATCATGGTGCTTGTTCCGGATGAAAAGCAAAGAGAGCTTTATGAAAATGAAGTGAAGCCGGGACTAAAAGCAGGAAATGCTCTCGTATTTGCACATGGATTTAACGTTCATTTCAATCAAATTGTTCCGCCAAGCGATGTGGATGTATTTTTAGTTGCACCTAAAGGCCCAGGTCATCTTGTGCGAAGAACTTACACTGAAGGAGCTGGGGTTCCGGCATTGATTGCTGTTGAACAAAATGTAACAGGTCAAGCGAAAGAATTGGCTTTAGCATATGCAAAAGCAATCGGATCCGCACGTGCCGGCGTTCTTGAAACAACGTTTAAAGAAGAAACAGAAACGGATCTTTTCGGTGAGCAAGCAGTTCTTTGCGGCGGGTTAACATCCCTTGTAAAAGCTGGATTTGAAACGCTTGTTGAAGCAGGTTACAAGCCTGAAGTTGCATATTTTGAATGTTTGCATGAACTAAAATTAATTGTGGATTTACTGTATGAAGGCGGGCTTTCCAACATGAGATACTCCATTTCCGATACAGCTCAATGGGGTGATTTTGTATCTGGACCGCGCGTAATCGATGCGCATGTAAAAGAAAACATGAAAGCTGTATTGAATGATATTCAAACTGGAAAATTTGCGAAAGAATGGATTTTGGAAAACCAAGTAGGAAGACCGCAGTTTAACGCGATCAATAATCGTGAAAATGAGCATCAAATTGAACAGGTCGGAAGAGTGTTAAGAGACATGATGCCGTTTGTAAAGCCTAAAAATAAGGAAGCGGTGGTAACTGGTGCGAAAAATTAACTTTTTTGACACAACCTTAAGAGATGGCGAGCAATCCGCTGGAGTAAACCTAAACTTAAAAGAAAAATTAGAAATCGCAAAACAGCTGGAACGAGTTGGAATGGACATTATTGAGGCAGGCTTTCCTGCCTCCTCTCCAGGCGATTTTCGCTCAGTACAGGAAATTGCCAGAACAATCAAAAATTCTTCTGTTACAGGATTGGCGAGATCTGTTAAAGGAGATATCGATGCGGCGTGGGAAGCATTGAAAGACGGGGCGGAGCCAAGACTTCATACGTTTATTGCAACATCGCCTGTTCATCGGGAATATAAATTGAAAATGACGAAGGAGCAAGTGATCGAGCGTGCAGTAGAATCCGTCAAATATGCAGCGAAATTTTTTCCTATTATACAATGGTCTGCAGAGGATGCCTGCCGCACTGAACTCGATTTTTTGGCGGAAATTGTTGAAAAAGTGATTGAAGCCGGCGCGAAAGTCATCAATATTCCTGATACTGTAGGCTATATCACTCCGATTGAATATGGCAAAATATTTGAATATTTAAAACAAAATGTGAAAAACATTGATCAAGTCATTTTGTCCGCTCATTGCCACGACGATTTAGGAATGGCAGTAGCGAACGCTCTCAGCGCTGTAGAACATGGAGCAGGGCAAATTGAAGGTACGATTAACGGAATTGGAGAGCGTGCGGGCAATTCAGCTTTAGAGGAAGTGGCTGTCGCTCTGTACATTCGAAAAGACTATTACAAAGTTGAAACAAACATCCGCTTAAATGAAATTAAGAGAACAAGTGATTTAGTGAGCAAATTGACAGGAATGATAGTTCCGCCAAACAAAGCGATCGTCGGGAAAAACGCTTTTGCCCATGAATCTGGCATACATCAAGACGGTGTGCTGAAAGAAAAAACAACATATGAGATCATATCTCCTGAACTTGTTGGGGTACAGTCCAACAGTTTAGTATTAGGGAAACATTCTGGTCGTCACGCATTTCGGGTAAAGCTCAAGGAATTAGGCTTTACAATGGATGAAGAAGCGACAAATCGTTTATTCACTGCTTTTAAGGAACTTTCTGAAAAGAAAAAAGAATTGACGGAAGATGATCTTGTAGCTCTTGTATTAGAAGAACAATTAACAGGTGAAGAAGGAACATATGAACTTGCGGCGCTGCAGGTAACATATGGTACGACTGGAGTCCCGTCTGCCACTGTGACGCTGAAAACGAAAGAAAACGAGGAAATTCAAGAGGCTGCGACAGGAAATGGAAGCGTAGAAGCTATTTACAATACGTTAGAACGCTGTTTGAAGCAGTCCGTCACTTTGCTGGACTACCGAATCCAATCTAATTCAGGAGGACGCGATGCGTTAGCGCAAGTATATGTAAAAGTTAACGTGGACGGAATTGAAATGGGAGGACGCGGCATTGCCCAGGATGTGCTTGAAGCATCTGCCAAAGCCTATCTAAATGCTGTCAACAGGGCGATATTACTCAAACATACAGCGAAGGAAAAACATCAGGCGACTGTATAAAATCATGAAAGGGGTGGAACGTGATGAAGAAAAAAATCGCTGTTTTGCCGGGAGACGGCATTGGAAAAGAAGTAGCGAACGGAGCTATTGAGGTTTTAAAGGCTATTGGACAATATTACAAACATGATTTTGAATTTGAATTCGGCTTAATTGGCGGAGAAGCGATAGATAAGTGCGGGACACCTCTTCCTGAAGAAACGATTGAATTATGTCGTTCAAGCGATGCGGTTTTATTAGGAGCTGTAGGCGGTCCGAAATGGGATAAAAATCTTCCTGAACTCCGTCCGGAAAAAGGATTGCTAGGCATTCGAAAAGAGTTGGACTTATTTGCAAATATCCGCCCTGTTCAAACTTATAAAGCCCTTCAAGAAATATCTCCGTTAAAGGGAGAAAAAATAGAAGATGTTGACTTGGTGATTGTACGCGAATTGACAAGCGGACTTTATTTCGGGAAACCGAGTGAAAGAATCGTTTCAGACGGAGAAGAAGCAGCGGTTGACACGCTTTTTTATAAACGGAAAGAAATTGAACGCATTTTAGAAACAGCTTTTCAAATGGCGCAAAAACGCCGAGGAAAAGTAACGTCTGTTGATAAGGCAAACGTGCTTACAACTAGCAAGCTTTGGCGTGAAATTGCTGAAGAATTGGCTTCAAAATACCCTGATGTCACATTGGAGCATATGCTTGTTGATAATGCGGCCATGCAATTGATCCGCATGCCAAGCCAGTTTGATGTGATTGTGACGGAAAATATGTTCGGTGACATTTTAAGCGATGAAGCATCCATGATCACTGGATCGTTGGGCATGCTTCCTTCAGCAAGCTTATCAAACAGTGGATTGCACTTATATGAACCAGTGCATGGATCAGCTCCTGACATTGCCGGCCAAAACCTGGCAAACCCTGTCGGAATGATCTTATCTGGTGCGCTCATGCTCCGCTATTCCTTTGATCTTCATGAAGAAGCTAGAGCCATTGAAAAAGCGGTTAAACATGTGTTGGATTCCGGAAAGTGCACGAGAGATTTAACAAATAATGAAGGTGCATTTATTCATACAACTGAAATGGTGGAAGAAATCAAAGAAGTGCTTGCGAACGATTATGCACTATTAAATATTATCGATTCCTACGAATAAAATGGGGGGGTGTGGGCTTTTCCGGCAGGAGGAGCTCACCGTTTTCTTAATAGATACAAAACAGGAAATAGGGGGAAAAAGAAAATGAAGCCTCGAAACATAATAGAAAAAATCTGGGATGATCATGTGGTCGTAAGGGAAGAGGGAAAACCGGATCTGCTTTATATTGACCTTCATCTCATACATGAAGTTACATCACCGCAAGCTTTTGAAGGATTGAGACAAAACGGACGGAAAGTGAGACGTCCTGATCTCACCTTTGCCACAATGGATCATAATATCCCAACCGTGAACCGCTTTGTCATTGAAGATGATGTAGCTAAAAACCAAATAAGTGCTTTAGAAAGAAACTGCCAAGAATTTGGAATTACTCTGGCAGGATTAGACAGCGATGATCAAGGAATTGTCCATGTTATCGGTCCGGAATTAGGGCTTACTCTTCCAGGAAAGACTATTGTATGCGGAGACAGCCATACATCGACACACGGCGCTTTTGGGGCGCTGGCATTTGGAATCGGAACAAGTGAAGTAGAACACGTTTTGGCCACTCAAACATTATGGCAGCACCGTCCGAAAACTTTGCAAGTGAAAGTGACAGGATCTTTGTCAGAAGGAGTCACGGCCAAAGACGTCATCCTTTACATTATTGGAAAATTTGGTGTTGATTTCGGTACAGGCTATGTTATTGAATATTCGGGTGAAGTGATTGAAAGCTTATCAATGGATGAACGGATGACTATTTGCAATATGTCAATCGAAGCAGGTGCCCGCGCCGGTTTAATAGCTCCGGATGAAACAACCTTTAATTATATAAAAGGAAGAAAATATGCTCCGAAAGGGGAAGAGTTCGAAAAAGCAGTTGCTTACTGGAAATCTTTAAGATCTGATCCAGGAGCTACATTTGATAAAACCAATTGAAATCCGCGGGGAAGACATCGCACCGATGGTTACCTGGGGTACAAATCCAAGCATGGTGCTGCCTGTTGACCATTCGATTCCGACACTTGAGGATGCACGCAATGAAAATGAAGCTGCTTCCTTCAAACGGGCGTATGAGTACATGGGACTTGAACCGGGAACGAACATTCAAGACATTGAAATCGATTATGTATTCATTGGATCATGTACAAACTCAAGACTAACTGATTTGCGTGCAGCGGCGAATGTAATTAAAGGACGAAAGGTTGCTCCAAATGTGAAAGCGATCGTAGTTCCAGGCTCCCAAAAAGTAAAACAAGCAGCAGAACAAGAAGGATTGCATGAAATTTTCATCAATGCTGGTTTTGAATGGAGAGATTCTGGATGCAGCATGTGTTTAAGCATGAATAACGATGTCGTGCCTCCTGGAAAACGATGTGCGTCTACTTCCAACCGCAACTTTGAAGGACGTCAAGGGAAAGGGGCAAGAACTCACTTAGTGAGTCCTGCAATGGCAGCAGTGGCAGCAATTTATGGTAAGTTTGTTGATATTCGGACAGAGAAGCTTGAAGCAGTAAAATGAGGAGGGAAGAAGCAGCATGCAGCCTTTTACAACATTAACTAGCCATATTGCAGTATTAAATAGAACAAATGTGGATACGGACCAAATCATTCCGAAACAATTTTTAAAACGAATTGAACGGACAGGTTATGGAAGATTTGCTTTTTTTGATTGGAGATATTTAGATAATGGTGAGGAAAATCCACAATTCGAGTTAAATCAGCCAGTCTACAAAGGCGCACAAATTTTGCTGGCTGGCGAAAATTTCGGTTGCGGTTCATCAAGAGAGCATGCTCCATGGGCTTTAGCAGACTTTGGTTTCCGCGCAATTATCGCGCCTAGCTTCGCAGATATTTTTTATCAAAACTGTTTAAAAAACGGAATCCTGCCGATACGGGTCAATGAAGAAGTGTTTGAAACATTGCTCAAAAAAGCGGAAGGAAATGTGTACGAATGTACGATTGATTTAGAACAGCAAAAAGTATTTGATCAAGAAGGATTTGAGTTTCATTTTGACATTAATGAGCATTGGAAGGAAATGCTTTTAAATGGACGCGACGAAATAGGATTTACATTATTATATGAAGAGCAGATCAGCCAATTTGAACAAAAGGCAAAAGCGTGGGGATGATGATATTGCATCCTCCGCTTTTTCTTTTGATTCTTGTTTTCTCGTTGCCCAGCTGGTAAACTTGTAGCAAAATCATAAAGAGGTTTTCTACAATGAAAAAAGCGAATGGAAAAATCATTCCCTTTCCCCGACTTAAAGAACGATTGATTGAAAAAGGAATGAATGCGTTACATAATAAACAATTTGAACAAGCGCTCGACCTTTTTTTAGAGGCGAGATCTTGGAATTCAAATCACCCTGATATTGAAATAGGAATTGCTTTATGCTTAATGGAGCTTGGAGAATATCAGGAAGCAAAACAAATTTGTAAAAAAATGCTTCACGAAGCAAAAGGAAATTATTTTGAAATATTGCAGATGTATTTAACGATTTTAGTACAGCTTGGACAATATGATGAGGTAAAAACGACGATTGAAGCGGTTTTGGAAGAAAATAAACTTCCGGCAGCACATGCAGAACAGTTTTACAAGCTGCTTCATTTTAGCCGGAGGATGAGCGAAGAGCAAATCAGTCCAGAACCGAATGACGATGATCTTTTCAGCAGGCTGGACAAGCAAATTTCCTACATACATTCGATCAAAAATAATAATAATGTTAAAAAAAATTTACATACGATTGAAGAGATGCTTCAGTCAAAAACGGTCCATCCGGTTGTGAAAACAATGCTGCTGCAAATATTGCGAGATCATGAAATAGCACGAATAATGACCGTTGAGAAATTCGGGGAAACTACCGCTGTAAATCCTATCCATCTTCAAGATTTATTAGAAATGACGTTTGCCAAAAAAGTGCTCAATCTTTTGGACGATTTTTTAGGAAATGAAAATCCAACCCTTTTCGAAGCTGTAAAAGATATATGGATTCGTCATTTATATGTCATGTATCCTTTTCATCCTAAACCGGAAAATGCAAATATTTGGGCAGCAGCGCTTCATTACGTTGGCTACGAAATTTTTGGGATCGTCATCAAGCTGACGGAAGTTGAGCGGATTTACAACATAAAAAGTGCTGAGTTTATTTCAGTTTGCGATAAAATTAGACAAATTGAAGAAATTTCAAACATTAGATGGTAGAGTCCTATTGAAAGGATTGTATCCTATGGTATAATAAAATGGTTGTAAAATGTATATTTTTTGTATGCACCTTTCTTGCTATTGGTGCGGTTATCCTTTTTTGACATATTTATTTTATGGCTTGTTTCTTTACGGACAAGGCATATAAAAAATTTTTATCGTGTACTCACGAATAATATTTATAGATTGTTGGAGGGAAACAAATGTCAGTTAAATGGGAAAAATTAGAGAAAAACGAAGGAGTCTTAACCGTTGAAGTAGATGCACAAACATTTAAAGAAGCGCTGGATCGAGCATTTAAAAAAGTTGTAAAAAATGTAGCCGTTCCAGGATTCCGCAAAGGAAGAGTGCCGCGCCCTATTTTTGAAAAGAGATTCGGTGTTGAGGCGCTATATCAAGATGCGCTTGATATTTTGCTTCCAGAAGTTTATCCAAAAGCGGTTGAAGAAGCTGGAATTGAACCGGTAGACCGTCCTGAAATTGATATTGAACAAATTGAAAAAGATAAACCGCTTATTTTTACGGCTAAAGTAACGGTCAAACCAGAAGTGAAACTTGGCGAATATAAAGGTTTGGATGTCCAAAAAGAAGATACAACCGTTACGGATGAAGATGTGGAAAACGAATTAAAACAGCTTCAAGAACGGCATGCTGAATTGGTTGTGAAAGAAGAAGGAAAAGTGGAAGAGGGAGATACAGTCGTCCTCGACTTCGAAGGTTTTGTTGACGGCGAAGCGTTTGAAGGCGGAAAAGCTGAGAATTATTCTTTGGAAGTCGGCTCCGGCACATTTATCCCTGGTTTTGAAGATCAGTTGATCGGGCTTGAAGCAGGCGAAGAAAAGGATGTAGAAGTAACGTTCCCTGAAGAATATCATGAGGAAAAGCTTGCTGGAAAACCGGCTGTCTTTAAAGTGAAAATTCATGAAATCAAAACGAAAGAACTCCCTGCATTGGATGATGAATTTGCAAAAGATGTAAACGATGAGGTTGAAACACTTGAAGAATTAAAGGCGAAAATTAGAGAGCGTTTAGAAGAGCAAAAGAACACACAAGCTGAAAATAAACTTCGTGATGAACTTGTTGAAAAAGCTGCAGAAAATGTTGAAGTGGACATTCCGCAAGTGATGATTGACAATGAACTTGAAAGAATGATGAATGAATTTCAACAACGCTTGCAATTGCAAGGCTTGAACTTAGAACTGTATTACCAATTCTCTGGCCAAAGCGAAGAAGAATTGCGTGAACAAATGAGAAAAGACGCTGAAAAGCGCGTGAAATATAACTTAACATTAGAAGCAATTGCGAAAGCTGAAAACATTGATGTGACAGAAGAAGAAGTAAATGAAGAGCTGCAAAAAATGGCTGACATGTACAATATGCCAGTTGAAAGCGTTAAGAGAGCACTCGGTTCAACAGAAGGAATAAAAGAAGATTTAAAAATTAAAAAAGCGGTCGATTTTCTTGTAGAAAATAGAAAAGATGTTGCATAATATAGTTACAGGAACATCATGATCTTTGATAAAGTTGATAACAAGGCGCGATTTGATCGTGCCTTGTTTTATAAAATGAAAAGCGTTAAATCGTTCGAAACTGTACATAATAATTGTCACATAACTATACATACTTTTCATTACCGCTTTTCTTTTGTTTTATGATAAAATGCGATACATACTTTTCTTTTGTTTGAAAAGCATTGTTCCCCGATTCATGCGTGCGGTTTATATATGGGTGGGGAGGCAATGAAGGAAATTAAGGGGTGATATCATGTTTAAGTTTAACGATGAAAAGGGACAGTTAAAATGTTCGTTTTGCGGAAAAACTCAAGATCAAGTGAGAAAGCTGGTTGCTGGTCCTGGCGTCTATATATGCGATGAATGTATTGAACTTTGCACAGAAATTGTAGAAGAGGAGCTTGGCACGGAAGAAGAGGCTGAATTTAAGGATGTTCCGAAACCGAAAGAAATTCTCAGCATCTTAGATGAATATGTAATCGGGCAGGAGCAGGCAAAAAAATCTTTGGCGGTTGCAGTTTACAACCATTATAAGCGGATTAATTCAAACAATAAAATTGATGATGTTGAGCTGTCCAAAAGTAATATTGTGTTAATCGGGCCGACAGGAAGCGGAAAAACGCTGCTTGCACAAACGCTTGCACGCATTTTGAATGTTCCATTTGCAATTGCTGACGCAACGTCGTTAACGGAAGCTGGATACGTTGGGGAAGATGTTGAAAATATTTTGCTGAAGCTAATCCAAGCTGCTGATTACGATGTGGAAAAAGCGGAAAAAGGAATTATTTACATCGATGAGATTGACAAAATTGCTAGAAAATCAGAAAATCCATCCATTACAAGAGATGTGTCTGGTGAAGGCGTCCAACAAGCACTTCTGAAAATTTTGGAAGGAACTGTAGCAAGTGTTCCTCCACAAGGCGGAAGAAAACATCCGCATCAAGAATTTATCCAAATCGATACGACTAATATATTATTTATTTGCGGCGGAGCATTTGACGGCATAGAGCAAATCGTCAAGCGCAGATTAGGGCAAAAGGTCATTGGATTTGGAGCAGATAGCCGAAACAAAGAGCTTGATCAAAAGCAGCTGCTTTCAAAGGTGCTACCTGAGGATTTATTAAAATTCGGGTTAATTCCGGAATTTATCGGGCGTTTGCCTGTCATTGCCAGCCTTGAACCGCTTGATGAAGCAGCACTTGTCGAAATATTAACAAAACCGAAAAACGCGCTTGTTAAACAATATCAAAAAATGCTCGAGCTAGATGGCGTTGAGCTGGAATTTGAAGAAGAAGCATTATCAGAAATTGCGAAAAAAGCAATTGAACGAAAAACAGGTGCGCGCGGCCTTCGTTCTATCATTGAAGGCATTATGCTTGATGTGATGTTTGAATTGCCGTCTCGTGATGATATTACAAAATGTGTCATCACGGCAAACACTGTAAGAGAAAAAATTCCTCCGAAGCTGATTGCAAATGATGGAACCATTATAAATGAAGATACGAAAACTTCCGCATAAGACACGTTTTGACGGGCTTTTTAGTCTGAATTTGCAGCAGTTTGGTTTTGTAAAAGGATAGTTGTTCTCATAAAAATAAGAAGGATCGAGTTCATACAACTCGATCCTTCTTTTCATGAAAATCCGTCCTCAACATATGTTTAATCCGTATATGCAAAGGAGATAATAGGGGATAAACATTTGTTGAGGAGGAAACTCAGGATGAACTGGACAGGGATTGCCCTTTTCATACAATTAATTTTCGGAGTCATTGTCGGTCTTTATTTTTGGAATTTATTGCGGAATCAGCGGACGCAAAAAATTTCCATTGACCGCGAGTCGAAAAAAGAAATGGAACAATTGAGAAAAATGAGAGCTATCCAATTATCAAAGCCGCTTTCAGAACGAATTCGTCCAAAAAGCTTTTCTGACATCGTCGGACAGGAGGATGGCATCAAAGCATTAAAAGCAGCTTTATGCGGGCCGAATCCCCAGCATGTTATTATTTACGGACCTCCTGGTGTAGGAAAAACGGCTGCTGCAAGGCTCGTTCTTGAAGAAGCGAAAAGAAATAAAAAGTCTCCTTTTCAACATAATGCTGTTTTTGTTGAATTGGATGCAACAACAGCGAGATTTGATGAACGGGGAATAGCTGATCCTTTAATAGGTTCTGTTCATGATCCCATTTATCAAGGTGCTGGGGCGATGGGACAAGCCGGTAATTCCACAGCCGAAACAAGGAGCAGTGACTCATGCACACGGCGGCGTGTTGTTTATTGATGAAATTGGCGAACTCCATCCCATTCAAATGAATAAACTGTTAAAAGTACTTGAAGACCGAAAAGTTTTTTTAGAAAGCGCCTATTATAGTGAAGAAAATTCTCAAATTCCAAGTCATATTCATGATATTTTCCAAAACGGTCTCCCGGCTGATTTTCGCTTGATCGGGGCAACTACAAGAACACCATCTGAAATACCGCCCGCCATTCGCTCGCGCTGCCTTGAAGTATTTTTTAGAGATTTAACGGCCGATGAACTCGCGGTCGTTGCTCGGAAAGCGGCTGAAAAAGTAAATGTAAAAATTTCAGAAAAAGGAATATCCATTTTAACTTCTTATGCCCGCAATGGAAGAGAAATTGCCAATATGATGCAAATTGCTGCTGGAATTGCCATCACCGAGGACCGAAATGAAGTGAAAGTCGAAGATATTGAATGGATTGTCCATTCCAGCCAGCTTACACCAAAATATGAAAAGAAAATTGGAAATGAACCTAAAGTTGGACTGGTGAACGGTCTTGCTGTTTACGGACCAAACAGCGGCTCTTTATTAGAGGTGGAAGTGACGGTTATTCCGGCAAAAGAAAAAGGAACGATCAACATTACAGGTATTGTAGAAGAAGAAAACATTGGCGACCGCGGAAAATCCATCAAAAGAAAAAGCATGGCCAAAGGCTCCGTTGAAAATGTCATAACAGTGTTACGATCAATGGGAGTTAATGCCCATGATTATGATATTCATGTAAACTTTCCCGGCGGGGTACCTGTTGATGGACCGAGTGCAGGAATAGCGATGGCAACCGGCATTTTTTCTGCCATCCACAAAATTCCTGTTGATAATACCGTTGCGATGACTGGAGAGATCAGCATTCATGGGAATGTAAAACCGATTGGCGGAATTATTCCAAAAATAAAAGCTGCCAAGATGGCAGGTGCAAAAAAAGTGATCATACCAGAGGAGAATATGCAGTCAATTTTAAAAACGATTGAAGACATTGAAATTATTCCTGTTCGAAGCTTTCAGGAAGTGTTAGATTGTGCGCTTATCAATCCTCCAACGGAGCAAATTTATCCAGAGACAATCATAGAGAAAAAATCGGTTTAAAGCAGCGTCTTCATTCCAAATGCCTAACAGGGTTCAGGCCGTGGCACTGAACCTTTATTTTTGTTGAGGCAGTTATTTATTCCTTTCAATAAAGATAAGTTTGAAAATAGACAGTGCAGAAAGAATAGGATAGAATTGAACAAGGACGCTGTATAATCTATTTTTCACATGATGGAGGTGTAAAAATATGGCGAAAAAAGAGAATAGAATCGTCCCCCTCCTACCGCTTCGAGGTTTGTTAGTTTATCCATCGATGGTGCTACATTTAGATGTAGGACGCGATAAATCTGTACAGGCGCTTGAGAAGGCGATGATGGATGATCATATGATATTTTTAACAACACAAAAGGAAGTTTCAATAGATGATCCAAAAGAGGATGATTTATACCATATTGGAACGCTGACGAAAATTAAGCAAATGCTCAAACTGCCGAACGGCACCATTCGCGTGCTTGTCGAGGGACAAAAAAGAGGCGAAATCAAAAGTTTTGAAAGCAAGGAACCATATATTTCTGTACAAGTTGATATTTATGAAGAACCGCTTCAAAAAGATGTTGAAGAAGAAGCTTTGATGCGAACTGCGCTTGAATATTTTGAGCAATACATAAAAATGTCTAAAAAAATTTCAAGTGAGACGTTTGCAACCGTTTTGGATATAGATGAACCAGGAAGATTGGCCGATATTATTGCTTCCCACTTGCCGATCAAGCTGAAAGATAAGCAAGAAATATTAGAAACATTTGATGTGAAAGAAAGATTAAATAAAATTATTCAAATGCTTCATAATGAGAAGGAAGTTCTGCAGCTTGAAAAGAAAATAGGCCAGCGGGTCCGTCAATCAATGGAACGGACGCAAAAAGAATATTATTTGCGCGAACAAATGAAGGCCATTCAAAAAGAGCTCGGAGAAAAGGAAGGGAAAACGGGCGAAATAGAAGATTTGACTGAAAAAATCGAAAAATCGGGAATGCCGGAACATGTTTATAAAACGGCTATGAAAGAGCTCAGCCGATATGAAAAAATCCCTTCAACATCCGCTGAAAGTGCGGTGATCCGCAATTATTTAGACTGGCTCATTTCCTTGCCGTGGAACAAGGCAACAGAGGACAGACTGGATATAAAGCTGGCGGAAGTGATCTTAAATGAAGAGCATTACGGACTAGATAAAGTAAAGGAACGGGTGCTTGAATATTTAGCAGTGCAAAAATTAACAAATTCGCTTAAAGGCCCTATTTTATGTTTAGTGGGACCGCCTGGCGTTGGGAAAACATCTCTTGCCCGTTCTGTTGCAAAATCATTAAATAGAAAGTTCGTTCGAATTTCTCTTGGCGGCGTTCGGGATGAATCGGAAATAAGAGGCCATAGAAGAACATATGTCGGTGCGATGCCGGGTCGGATCATTCAAGGGATGAAAAAAGCGGGAACGATTAATCCGGTATTTTTGCTGGATGAAATTGATAAAATGTCCAGCGATTTTCGCGGTGATCCTTCAGCTGCTCTTCTTGAAGTGCTGGATCCGGAGCAAAACCATAATTTCAGCGATCATTATATTGAAGAGCCGTATGATTTATCAAAAGTCATGTTTATTGCGACAGCTAATAATTTAGCAACTATTCCAGGTCCGCTGCGCGACAGAATGGAAATTATCACAATTGCCGGTTATACCGAATTAGAAAAAGTTCATATCGCCAAAGATCATCTTCTTCCAAAACAATTAAAAGAGCATGGACTGAAAAAAGGTCACTTGCAAATAAGAGAAGAAGCAATTTTAAATATAATTCGTTATTATACGCGCGAAGCAGGGGTAAGAGGGTTAGAACGCCAAATCGCAGCAATATGTCGAAAAGCAGCGAAAACGATTGTAACAGGTGAAAGAAAAAGAATTGTTGTAACCGCTAAAACTCTTGAAGACTTTTTGGGCAAAAAATTGTTTCGATACGGTCAGGCAGAATTGCAGGATCAAATCGGTGTGGCGACCGGTCTCGCATATACGACGGTCGGCGGCGATACGCTGTCCATTGAAGTGTCCATCTCTCCGGGTAAAGGCAAGTTGATTTTAACCGGAAAGCTCGGAGATGTCATGAAGGAATCGGCTCAAGCCGCTTTCAGCTATATTCGATCTAGAACAAAAGAACTAAAGATAGATCCAGATTTCCACGAACAATATGATATCCATATTCATGTGCCTGAAGGAGCTGTTCCAAAAGATGGACCGTCTGCAGGCATTACGATGGCAACGGCGCTTATTTCAGCATTAACTGGAAGACCGGTTCGAAAAGAAGTCGGAATGACAGGTGAAATTACTTTAAGAGGCCGCGTTCTGCCGATAGGCGGTTTAAAAGAAAAAACATTAAGCGCCCATCGTGCCGGTTTAAAGAAAATTATTTTGCCGAAGGAAAATGAAAAGGATTTAGATGATATACCAGAAAGCGTGAGAAAAGAATTGACTTTTGTTCTTGTCTCACATATGGATGAAGTATTAAAACATGCATTGGCAGGAGAAAAAGAATGAAGGTAACAAAAGCAGAAATTGTCATAAGTGCGGTTAAATCTGATCAATATCCATCAACCGATTTTCCAGAAATCGCTCTGGCAGGAAGGTCTAACGTCGGGAAATCTTCGTTTATTAATAAAATGATCAATAGAAAAAATTTGGCGAGAACCTCTTCAAAGCCTGGGAAAACGCAAACGTTAAACTTTTATTTAATTAACGATCAATTTTATTTCGTTGATGTTCCCGGATATGGATTTGCCAAAGTGTCGAAAAGGGAGCGGGAAAAATGGGGGAAAATGATCGAAGCGTATTTGCTCAAAAGAGAACAGCTTAAAGCATGTATTTCTTATCATAGACATCCGCCATGCACCTACATCTGATGATGTCATGATGTACGAATTTTTAAAATATCATGGAATTCCTGCTGTAATTGTCGCCACAAAGGCGGATAAAATTCCTAAAGGAAAATGGCAAAAACACTTAAAAGTAGTGAAAGAAACGCTAAAAATGGAAAAAAATGATCCGCTTATTCTTTTTTCAGCAGAAACTGGTTACGGAAAAGAGGATGCATGGTCAGCCATTTATCCATTCCTATCATAAAATGAAATTGCTTTAGGCTGGATACAGAAGGAAAAGCTCGAGAAGCTTAACCGCTTCGAGCTGTTTCCTTTTATTTTTTTCTGAAAAACAATAAATACAAACCTGCAATAACAAAAAGAATCGGCCAAAAGGCTTGCCAATTGGAAACGCTCTTTTGAATAAAAGATGTCAAAGCGGAAGGAAAATAGTAAAGGAAACTTCCGATCAAAAGAAGGATAAATCCTTGTGCAAACCCGCTTTTTGCTTGAGCAGACCGAATAATGAAAGCAAGGGCAATGATCCAGATCATTGCGGTTAAATCATCAGGCCAGAACGGGAATGATTTTCCCCATAAAAAATGGATGCCAAGGCCAAGCAGCAGAACGGCAGGAACGATTGCTTGGTCATCCTTTTCCGCTTTTGCCTGAACCATAAAGGCGATGCCAAACATGATAAAAAAGAAAGGCAAAGTGTTCATGTTCATATTGAAAAAGAGATCGAAATTTTTCAACAAGAAATAAAGCCCGATCTCCAGCATAATCATAGCAACAAACGTCCAACGCACTTAACGATCACCTCTGTTTTGATGACTTGATTCCGGCTCTCTTTTTTGATAATATTTTTAATGTAATAATTAATATAATTTATATCTGTTTCTTACTTTATCATCATATCATACAGTTTCATATACTGTTCACATTTTTTTGTCGATATTTTGTTATAATAAAGTCAGTATGTATTTGCTTTTGGGGGGTCGGAGATGCATATTTTAGCTGTTGGGTTAAATTATAAAACAGCCCCTGTTGAAATTCGCGAAAGGTTGAGTTTTAGCAGCAATGATTTAGCTTCTGCAATGAAACGGTTGAAGAATGAAAAAAGCATTTTGGAAAACGTGATCGTTTCCACCTGCAACCGGACAGAAATCTATGCAGTTGTTGATCAGCTTCATACAGGGCGTTATTATATAAAAGCATTTTTAGCTGAATGGTTCAATATGGACATTGAGGAGTTCGATTCGTATCTAAAATACTTTGAAAATGAACAGGCTGTTCAGCACTTGTTTCGGGTGGCATGCGGCCTGGATTCTATGATTTTAGGCGAAACGCAAATTTTAGGACAAGTCCGTTCAAGCTTTTTATTAGCTCAAGAACATAACACGATCGGAACGATTTTTAATCAACTGTTTAAACAGGCAGTAACATTGGCTAAAGAAGCCCATTCGGAAACGGAAATCGGTTCAAACGCTGTTTCCGTCAGCTATGCTGCCGTAGAATTGGCAAAAAAAATTTTCGGCGACCTATCCAGCAAGCATGTGCTTATTTTAGGCGCAGGAAAAATGGGAGAGCTTGCCGTACAAAATTTACATGGCAGCGGAGTCAAACAAATTACGGTTATGAACCGTACATTTGAAAAGGCGAGTGAATTGGCGAAGCGTTTTTCCGGACAAGCAAAAATGATGTCTGAGCTTCAGTGTGCGCTTATTGAGGCAGATATTTTAATTAGTTCAACAGGTGCAAAGAGTTTTGTGATTTCGAAAGACATGATGTTAGATGTTGAAAAGTTAAGAAAAGGCCGCCCGTTTCTGATGGTGGATATTGCGGTTCCACGCGATTTAGATCCTGCATTGAGTGAAATAGACAGCATTTTTTTATATGATATTGATGATTTGGAAGGAATTGTCGAAGCGAATTTGCAGGAAAGAAAAGAAGCGGCTGAACAAATTGAAATCATGATCGAGCGAGAGGTCTTGGAGTTTTCGAAATGGCTGAATACATTAGGGGTTGTTCCGGTTATTGCTGCATTGAGGGAAAAAGCTCTTCTTATCCAATCGGAAACAATGAAAAGTATTGAACGGAAGCTGCCGAATTTGACAGAACGCGAAAGAAAAATATTAAATAAACATACGAAAAGCATTGTCAATCAAATGTTGAGAGATCCGATTTTAAAAGTGAAAGAGCTGGCTGCTCTTCCAAATGGCGAACAATCTTTGGAATTATTTAAAGAGATTTTTAATTTAGATTTAGATGAAGAATTAATAGAACAAACTCCTTCCGTTCAATTAAAAACGCATTCAAAAAATGTTTCACTTGAAATGTAAGTGAAAGGAAAAACTACTATATGTTTGATTGGAATATCATTAGATTAAACGAATTGATGATTGTTTTATATGCATTGAGCGTTTTCTTATATTTTATAGATTTTTTGCATCATAACCGGAAGGCAAACAAAATAGCCTTCTGGTTACTTTCTATTGTCTGGGTTTTACAATCCTTTTTTTTATTTTCGCAAATGGCGCAAACGGGCAGATTTCCGGTTTTAAACATAGCGGAAGGTCTTTATTTTTATGCATGGGTATTGGTCACTCTTTCCCTTGTGATCAACCGGCTGCTTCGAGTCGATTTTATTGTCTTCTTTACGAATGTCATTGGTTTTATCATTATGGCCATCCGGACGTTTGCTCCTTCAGAGGCAGTATCGACTGAAGTATCCAGCAGGTTAATTTCAGAACTGTTATTGATCCATATCACGATGGCGATACTATCATACGGAGCGTTTTCGCTTTCATTTGTTTTTTCCATTCTTTATTTGATACAGCACAACTTATTAAAAAAGAAAAAATGGGGGAAAAGGCTTCATCGCATTCAAGATTTGGCAAAACTGGATTATATGACATATGTTTTAAATATGATCGGTGTACCTATATTGCTATTAGCTCTCATTTTAGGAATGATATGGGCTTATTTAAAGGTGCCAAATTTGAACTGGTATGATGCAAAAGTGATCGGCTCATTTTCTGTTTTAGGCATATACAGTTTTTATTTGTATGCCAGAGTAGTAAAAGAGTGGCAATGGAAAAGAATTGCCTTTTTAAACGTTGCCTCATTTTTAGTGCTGTTAGTTAATTTCTTTTTATTTGGAAGCTTATCGAATTTCCATTAATGCATGTGCTCAGGAGGATGTTTATGCGAAAAATTATTGTCGGGTCAAGGCGAAGTCGGTTAGCAATCGCCCAAACAAATTGGGTGATCGAGAGATTAAAAGAGCTTGGAGCCCCATTTGAATTCGAAATAAAAGAAATTGTCACAAAAGGTGATAAAATAGTTGATGTCACTCTTTCAAAAGTAGGCGGGAAAGGCCTTTTTGTAAAAGAAATTGAGCAGGCTATGCTAAACGGTGATATTGATATGGCCGTGCACAGCATGAAGGATGTGCCGTCTGTCTTGCCGAATGGCTTGACGATCGGCTGCATTCCTAAACGAGAAGATTACCGCGATGTTTTGATTTCGAAGGATTGCCAAACTTTAAGAGATTTGAAAGCTGGCGCTGTTGTTGGAACGAGCAGCTTAAGAAGGAGCGCCCAAATTTTAGCCGTCCGCCCCGATGTAACCGTCCGTTGGATTCGCGGAAATATTGATACGCGTCTAAAGAAGCTGCGGGAAGGCAACGATTATGATGCAATCATTTTAGCAGCAGCAGGTCTTAAACGAATGGGCTGGAAAGACGAATTGGAAAAAGCGTACTTTTTACCGCCTGATATGTGCGTTCCGGCAGTCGGTCAGGGAGCTTTGGCGATAGAATGCCGAGAAGATGATCATGAACTGCTTGCAGCTTTAAGAAAACTAAATGACGAACGGACGGAGAAAGCCGTTTTGACAGAGCGGGCTTTTTTGCATGATATGGAAGGAAGCTGTCAAGTGCCTATTGCCGGTTTAGCTCAAGTTGATGAAAATGAAGAAATTGTGTTAACAGCACTTGTTGCATCTCCGAATGGAAAAACGGTATATAAAGAGACGAAAACTGGAAAAGATCCGAATTTACTTGGAAAGGATATGGCAGCACTTCTATCGTCTCAAGGCGCCAAAGAGCTGGTCGAACAAGTGAGAAAGGAGCTAAACCATGAATGAGTGCTAAAAAACCATTGAATGGTTTTAATGTGTTAGTGACGAGAGCGAACAGCCAGGCTGCCGAATTCTCAAAGAAAATTCAAGCGGCAGGAGGCTGTCCTATAGAAGTTCCGTTAATTGCAACGAGGAAAACAGAAACGGATTTCAATGCCCTCCCCGTTTTAAAACAGTTAACATCTAAAGACTGGATTGTTTTTACTAGTGCAAACGGCGTTCAATATTTTTCCGAACATGTAAAAGACTTGTCATTGGAATTAGAAGATCTGAAAAACGTCAACGTTGCTTGTGTCGGTATAAAGACAAAAAACGCTGCGGAGAAAATAGGATGGAAGGTTTCTTTATGTCCTGAAGAGTTTCGTGCCGAAAGCTTAGCGGAAGAATTAATCGATCATGTTCGGCAAGACAGCAAAATAGTAATTGCCCGCGGGAATTTGGCACGCACTTATTTACGTGAAGTATTAACAGAAAAAAAGATTTTTTTCTTTGATTTTGTTGTTTATGAAACAATACAATTGTTGGAAAATGAAAAAGAAGTGTTGCATTTGCTTGAAAATAAAACGATTGATTTTATTACGCTGACGAGTTCTTCCACAGCTTCTGCATTTATGCAAATTGTCAAAAGAAACGGGCTGGAAAACAGGGTTCGGGATATTGTGTTTGTTTGCATCGGACCGATAACAAGAGATAAATTGCTGTCTTATAAAATAAAGTGTACTTGCATTATGCCGGAAAAATATACAATTGATGGAATGCTGGAAAAAATGTGTGCATACGCAGAAAAAAGGGAGGAATAGATCATGCTGAATTTTGCACGGCACAGACGATTGCGGCATACAGCTAATCTGCGGGCTATGGTCAGGGAAACCCGCCTTCATAAAGAAGATTTAATATATCCGATTTTTGTTGTCGAAGGAGAAAATCAAAAAAATCCAGTGCAATCGATGCCGGGAGTTTTTCAAGTTTCATTGGACCTGTTAAATGAAGAAATTGAAGAAGTTGTCAAGCTGGGAATTAAATCAGTTATTTTATTCGGCATTCCTCATGAAAAGGATGAAGTCGGTTCAGGAGCATACCATGATCACGGCATCGTGCAGCGGGCTATCGCTCAAATTAAACAGCGGCATTCTGATCTTGTCGTTATCGCAGATACTTGTCTATGCGAATATACTGATCACGGTCATTGCGGAGTTGTGGAAAACGGGCAAATTGTAAATGATGCTTCGTTAAAATTATTAGCCAAAACAGCTGTCAGCCAGGCAAAAGCCGGGGCGGATATAATTGCTCCATCCAATATGATGGATGGATTTGTCGCAGCCATTCGGGAAGCGCTTGATGAAGAAGGATTTGTTCATATTCCAATTATGTCATATGCGGTCAAATATGCCAGTGCTTTTTACGGACCGTTCCGGGAAGCAGCTGAAAGCACGCCGAAATTCGGTGATCGGAAGACGTACCAGATGGATCCGGCTAACAGGCTGGAGGCATTAAGGGAAGCAGAAGCAGATGTTGAACAAGGATGCGATTTTTTAATTGTGAAACCGGCGCTTTCTTATTTAGACATTGTCCGTGATGTTAAAAATCATTTTAACCTTCCTGTCGTTGCTTATAATGTAAGCGGCGAGTACTCAATGATTAAAGCGGCAGCTGAAAATGGATGGATTGATGAAAAAGGCACTGTCCTTGAAATGCTTACAAGCATGAAAAGAGCCGGCGCGGATTTAATAATTACGTACCATGCAAAAGATGTTGCCCGTTGGTTAGATGAACAGTCTGATTATTGAAAAGGGGGCTCATTTCATGAAATATGAACGTTCGAAAAAAGCATTTGAAAAAGCGAAGACGTTGATGCCCGGCGGGGTCAACAGCCCTGTGCGCGCGTTTAAATCCGTTCAAATGAATCCGATCTTTATTGAGCGCGGAAAAGGTTCTAAAGTGTATGACATTGATGGCAACGAATATATTGATTATGTTCTTTCATGGGGACCGTTAATTTTAGGACATGCCAATGACAGAGTTGTTGAAGCATTAAAGAAAATAGCGGAGCAAGGAACGAGCTTTGGGGCGCCGACCTTAATTGAAAATAAGCTGGCGGAGCTCGTTGTGGAGAGGGTTCCTTCCGTTGAAATTGTGCGGATGGTGAACTCTGGTACGGAAGCGACAATGAGCGCATTGCGCCTTGCCCGCGGATATACGGGAAGAAATAAAATTTTAAAATTTGAAGGATGTTATCATGGCCATGGAGATTCGCTGCTCATTAAGGCTGGATCAGGAGTTGCCACATTAGGGCTTCCGGATAGTCCAGGGGTGCCGGAAGGAATTGCCCAGCATACGATTACTGTTCCATATAATGATTTAGAGAGCGTCCGCTTTGCTTTTGAAAAATTTGGCGAAGACATAGCTGCCGTGATCGTCGAGCCAGTAGCCGGAAATATGGGTGTTGTACCGCCTAAAGAAGGCTTTTTAGAAGGCTTGCGCGAGATCACCAAACAATACGAATCGCTTCTGATTTTTGACGAAGTGATGACCGGTTTTCGCGTTGACTATCATTGCGCCCAAGGATACTTTGGAGTGACTCCGGATTTGACATGTTTAGGAAAAGTCATTGGAGGAGGACTTCCAGTCGGAGCCTATGGCGGACGGGCGGATATCATGGAAAAAATCGCTCCTGTCGGTCCTATTTATCAAGCGGGGACACTTTCAGGAAATCCGCTTGCGATGACAGCCGGATATGAAACACTCATTCAGCTTACACCAGACACATATAAAGAATTTAAAAGAAAAGCGGATAAATTAGAGGAAGGCTTGCGCAAAGCTGCTCAAAAATATGAAATCCCTCATACAATTAATAGAGCGGGATCAATGATCGGATTTTTCTTTACAAATGAAGATGTTGTCAATTACGAAAAAGCAAAAACATCAAACCTTGATTTTTTTGCAAAGTATTATCGTGTTATGGCGGATGAAGGCATTTACTTGCCTCCTTCCCAATTTGAAGGAATGTTTCTGTCAACAGAGCATTCGGATGAAGATATTGAAAAAACAATAGAAGCATGTGAAAAAGCTTTTTCGGTTTTGAGATAACGAGCTAAAAGGACTAGCTTCTGATTGAAGCTGGTCCTTTTATTTTTGTTTCCCGTGCATATTTTGCCATCCTCCTTCATACATCTTTAATGGCACGATAAATTAGATTGATTGGAGAAAGGAGGAAGTCCGCATGTCCATTGAAGAAACGTCCGTTTTACGATTTTCGGTAGAGGAATCGGTCTTGTTTCGCCATCATTTTCAACCTTCTGAACTATTGTCCATTTCACTGGAACCTGACATCTCAATTGAAGAACATGATGGATATGTAACGATAAAAGGTGCTCTAGAGCTTTCCGGAGAATACAAATTCGATGGAGAGGAGCAACAGAATGATAAACTTCTTCAAACCTCCTCCATCGCCCGTTATATACAAAATGTAGAAGCGAGAAATGACGGTGTAATGGAATTTAGACACGAGCTTCCGGTCGATATTACAATACCGAAAAAAAGAATTGCCAATTTAGAAGAGGTGTTTGTGGCGATTGAATCATTTGATTATGATTTTCCGGAAGCAAATGGTTTAAAGCTTATAGCTGATCTATCCATTTACGGAATTCGAGAAGAGCAGGCGGAAGAAACTGCTGCAAATGAAGTGGACGAGATCATAGATGCTGAAGCGGAAATCTCATCCGTTCGACAGTCTGATGAAAGGGAAGAAGATGAAACCGAATCAACGATCAAAGAAAATCGTTTCAACGATGAACCAATCAACAAAGCGGAAAATATTGAAAAAGACAATGAACAGAAAAGTCTTAATGAATATTTCGAATTCGATACAGCCGAACGCGATCAAAATGAGCAAATCGAACATGATCGTGATGCTGTTCAAAAGGATGACAATGAAGAGACGGCAGACATTGTTTTTATGATGCCATTAAAGAGAGAAGAAGAAACGGAAACGGATTACGATACATTCACTGTTGAAGCGAAGAAAAATCAAGTCAGTTTGGAAGAGAAAGGCCGCATAGAAGAAGAAAAGCCAGTGATCAATAAAATTTCCAATTATGTCGAAAAAGACGATGAAGAAAAAGAATCTGTAAGGAAAAATGATAACACCTTATATTTAACAAAATTGTTTACGAAAAATGAGGAAGAAGAATTTTCTAAATTAAGAATGTACATTGTCCAGCAGGGAGACTCGCTCGAAAATATTTGCGAACGCTACAACATTACGCTCCAGCAGCTCAATCGAGTAAATCAATTTCACCATGATAAAGAGATTAGTGAAGGAGACATTTTATATATCCCGGTTCTTGAAACACAACAAACGTAATTTTTGCAAGCGGCTTGAGAGGGATCCAACCACCTCAAGCTTTTCTTTATTTTCTTTAAAGGCGTGTGGGAAGATGAGCGATGATCTGAAAACGGCCATGAGGATTTTGCAGCATTATCCAATCAAACCGATTTATTTAGAGAAAAAAACAAAAAATGTCTTAAAAATTCATTGTGAAAAAAGAACATATGCTTTAAAACGAACAACGATTAAAAAGCAAAGAAACATTCTAAAATTATATTCAATTTTTCACGACTTTCCATCTTTAGGAATCGTGCCGATTTATAGGACAACGAACGGAAATGTGTTTGTTAATGACTCAACGCAATCGTTTTATTTAATGCCTTGGATGGAAGGTTCAATCGTTGATGAAAAAAATGCCTCAATCCTTTTTTTCCACTTAGCGAAACTCCATAAAAAAACAAAACAGGAAATCAACATACCTCTAGTTCAGCTCGAAAATGTGTATCAACAGATTCAGAACAAGTGGAAGAGAAATTTCAACCTGCTGGAAGCATTTATGGAACAAATCGAAAAAAAATGGTATATGTCGCCTTTTGAATTGGCGGTCTTCAGTTATTATTTTGAAACGAGGCAAGCCATCTTATTTGCTGAAGCAAAGCTTGATGAGTGGTATAACGAAATAAAGCAATCCTCTCACATGCGAATTGCACTGAACAAAGTAAATGTCTCCTTATCTCATTTTCTGTTAGATCCAAAAGGGAAAATTTATTTTATTAATATGGAAGATGCAGCATTTGCTACTCCAATTTACGACCTTTTCTTAATGTTTATGAACCTCTCCGAAGCGGAACCAACCGTTAGTGATCAAAATGTGCAATATATATCAGATTACGAAAAAGTGCTTCCTTTAACAAAAACTGAGAGATTGCTGTTGGTAAGCTATTTATCCTATCCAGCTAAATTATTAAAGCTTGTCCGGCAATATCAAAAAAAGAAAAGCGAAAAGGGAGAATTAGAATATTGCAAACAGCTGTTAAGAGCATACTGGCAAATGAAAAATACCGGGTACATTGCTTTAAAATGGAATGAAAAACTAGAAAACGATTCATTGGCATCAGAATGAATGGGGGATCTGGCAGCTTTAGCCCCGTTCCATATACAACGCGGCTGCTAGAAATAGTAAAATGGCTAATAAAATAATATCAAACATAGTTGGTAAAAGGATTGTTCGAATTCCCTGAAAAATCGTTAAAGGAACGATGAACTGTTCAAGAGTAGATCGGAATTGTTTAATAAACGATTGAATATAGTATGGTTTTATTTTTTTTCTCATGCTGATCACCTTCAACTTTGTTAATTTATATTATGAAATAAAGAACATTTTGTGATTTTTGTTTAAAGGTTAAGGAAGATGGGGAAAATATTGACGAAAAAAACAATTTTTTAGTACTATTAAATATAGAAATTTATATAGTTTGTGAAAATGTGTTGAAGGGGAGTAGTACAACGAACGACTCCTTCCAGAGAGGGAAATCGCAGGCTGGAAGATTTCCTAGGAGATCCCGTTGGAAAGTCGCCCTGGAGCAGCTTCCTTGAAAGCTTTTTAGTAAAGGGAGCCGGCATTAGCCGTTACCTGAAAGAAGTGCACAGACGTATCTGTGAAAAAAGGTGGTACCGCGAAAACATCTCCTTTCGTCCTTTTAGGATGGAAGGAGTTTTTATATTTTAGAATGAAAATAAGGAGGTTTTCATAAATATGTCGAATTCAGAAATCACTCTTTCCCCAAAATACGATCCGAAAACGGTTGAAGAGGATCGGTATGCATTTTGGCTCGAGGGAAAATTTTTTGAAGCAAAAGATGATGAGGGGAAAACTCCTTTCACGATCGTTATTCCTCCGCCAAACGTCACCGGTAAGCTTCACCTTGGACATGCATGGGATACAACTCTTCAAGATATTATTACCCGAATGAAGCGAATGCAAGGGTACGATGTTTTGTGGCTGCCAGGGATGGATCATGCGGGAATCGCCACACAAGCCAAGGTGGAAGCAAAGCTGCGCGAAGAAGGGAAAAGTCGGTATGATCTCGGGCGGGAAAAATTTGTAGAAGAAACATGGAAATGGAAGGAAGAATATGCAGACCATATTCGCAAACAATGGGCAAAATTAGGCCTAGGTCTTGACTACACAAGAGAGAGGTTCACCCTTGATGAAGGTCTTTCAAAAGCTGTAAGAGAGGTTTTTGTATCGCTTTATAAAAAAGGTCTTATTTACCGAGGAGAGTACATTATTAACTGGGATCCGGTGACAAAAACAGCCCTTTCCGATATCGAAGTCATTTATAAAGAAGTGAAAGGGGCACTTTATCATTTAAAATATCCGCTGGCTGATGGATCCGGATATATTGAAGTCGCGACCACTCGCCCGGAAACGATGCTTGGGGATACAGCAGTGGCAGTTCATCCTGATGATGATAGGTATAAGCATTTAATCGGAAAAACAGTGAAGCTGCCAATAACAGGACGGGAAATTCCGATCGTCGCAGATGAATATGTCGATATGGAATTCGGTTCAGGAGCAGTAAAAATAACTCCTGCACACGATCCGAACGACTTTGAAATCGGAAACCGCCACAATTTAGAAAGAATATTAGTCATGAATGAAGACGGGACAATGAATGAAAAAGCGGGAAAATATGAAGGAATGGATCGCTTTGAATGCCGGAAGCAGTTGGTGAAAGACCTGCAGGAGGAAGGAATTTTATTTAAAATTGAAGAGCATATCCATTCCGTAGGCCATAGTGAACGAAGCGGAGCAGTTATCGAGCCGTATTTATCAACTCAATGGTTTGTGAAAATGAAGCCTTTGGCCGAAGCTGCTTTGAACCTTCAGAAAACAGAAGGGAAAGTTCATTTTATTCCTGAACGATTTGAAAAAACGTATTTGCATTGGCTGGAAAACATTCGCGACTGGTGTATTTCCCGTCAGTTATGGTGGGGACATCGCATTCCAGCTTGGTATCATAAGGAAACAGGCGAAGTTTATGTTGATCATGAGCCGCCTAAAGATATTGAAAATTGGGAGCAGGATCCAGATGTGTTAGATACATGGTTCAGCTCTGCTTTATGGCCGTTTTCAACAATGGGCTGGCCTGATAAAGAGGCAAAAGATTATAAACGCTATTATCCGACAGATGTCCTTGTTACCGGGTATGACATTATTTTCTTTTGGGTTTCGCGGATGATTTTCCAAGGATTGGAGTTTACTGGGAAAAGACCGTTTAAAGATGTTTTGATTCATGGACTTGTGCGCGATTCAGAAGGAAGAAAAATGAGCAAATCATTAGGCAATGGCGTCGATCCGATGGATGTTATTGACAAATACGGTGCGGACTCTTTGCGCTACTTTTTAGCTACCGGCTCAAGCCCAGGACAGGATTTAAGATTTAGCTTTGAAAAAGTAGAAGCCGTGTGGAATTTTGCCAATAAAATATGGAACGCCTCCCGCTTTGTACTGATGAATTTGAACGGTTTAACATATGAAGAAATTGATTTAAACGGAAAAAAATCAGTGGTAGATAAATGGATTCTCACACGGTTAAATGAAACGATTGAGCTTGTCACAAGACTTGCGGAAAAATATGAATTTGGCGAAGCCGGTCGGGTGCTGTACAATTTTATTTGGGATGATTTTTGCGACTGGTATATTGAAATGGCAAAAATTCCGCTGTACGGAAATGATGAGGAAGCGAAAAAGACAACTCGTTCCATTTTGGCATATGTGTTAGATCAAACATTGCGACTCCTTCATCCTTTTATGCCGTTTATAACAGAAGAAATTTGGCAGCACCTTCCTCATCAGGGAGAATCGATTACAATTGCTTCATGGCCGGTTGTACGTCAGGAGCTTTCTGATGAAAAAGCTGCAAACGAAATGAAGCTTCTAGTTGATGTGATTCGCTCAGTCCGTAATATTCGCGCTGAAGTGAACACGCCGATGAAGAAGCAGGTGGATATGATCATTCATGCTCATAGTGAAGAAGTTAAAAACCAGTTGGAGAAAAACCGCAGCTATTTAGAGAGATTTTGCAATCCTAGCTCATTAACAATTGATACAAACATTGAAGCTCCTGACAAGGCTATGACAGCTGTTGTGAGCGGGGCAGAAGTATTTCTTCCTCTTGAAGGACTCATTAATGTGGAAGAAGAAATCAAACGGCTTGAAAAAGAATTAGAGAAATGGAATAAAGAAGTCGAGCGCGTTCAGAAAAAGCTTGCCAATGAAGGATTTATTAAAAAAGCACCGAAAGAAGTCGTAGAAGAAGAGCGGGCAAAAGAAAAGGACTATTTAGAAAAACAGCAGGCGGTGTTAAAACGACTTCAGGAGCTGAAAGGCTAAAACAAATCCGGGTATGCCCCGGATTTTCTTCCATCAAAACGTTTATGATACATCCGGCCATTCAAATTCATTGAAAATGTTCGAGAGTTCAAGGAGGGGAATTTATATGTTTCAAACATATGAAGAAGCACTCAAGTGGATACATTCCCGCCTAACCTTTGGAATAAAGCCTGGTCTCCAGCGAATGGAATGGATGATGGAAAAGCTTGATCATCCGGAAAGAAGATGCCGCTTCATTCATGTAGCCGGAACAAACGGGAAAGGATCAACGATTGCTTTTATGCAAGAGGTGTTAAAAGCCGCTGAATATAAAGTAGGTGCTTTCACCTCGCCTTATTTGGAATCATTCAATGAACGAATTACGATAGATGGCAATCCCATTTCTGAAGAGGAAATATTGCAGCTATCCAATGTGATCAAACCGGTTGTTGACGAGCTTGAGAAAACGGAGCTTGGAGCACCGACAGAGTTTGAAGTCATTACTGCGATGATGTTTTATTATTTTGGTAAAATCAACGTGCCGGATGTTGTTTTATTAGAAACAGGACTCGGGGGAAAATGGGATTCTACGAATATTGCGAATCCTATTCTTTCAGTGATTACAATGATTGGACATGATCATTTAAACATCCTTGGCTCAACGATAGAAGAGATTGCAGAGCAAAAGGCAGGCATTATTAAAAACGGAGTTCCTGTCATTACAGCTGTGGAACAAAAGGAAGCCCTTGATGTCATTGAGCGTGTTGCAAAAGAAAAAAAAGCAAAGCATTATTGGCTCACTAGGGATTTTCACGCAGGAGATTTTGATGAATTTTTTGTACAAACCCCCTTTAAACGATATAACAGCCTTTCATTACAGATGAAAGGAAACCATCAAGCGATCAATGCTGCACTGAGTGTCATGACGCTTGATTATTTAAGAGTTTATTATTCGTTTATCATAGAGGAGGAGCATATACAGGAAGGATTGAAGCGAACTTTTTGGAAAGGGCGGTTTGAAGAAGTAAAGGAAAAACCGAGAGTCATTTTGGACGGAGCACATAATCCGGAAGGAATGGCAGCGTTGAAAGAAACTGTACAAAAGTTTTACCCTGATAAGAAAATCATCATGTTATTTTCTTGTGTGAAGGACAAGCAATATAAAGAAATGATCGAGCAGGCTGCACAAATAGCAAATCGAATCATTTTTACAACCTTTCATTTCCCGAAAGCAGCTGATGCGAAAGAATTATACGAGGCTTGCGACATGAAGGATAAAGAGTATGAAGACAATTGGGAGCTTGCCTATGAAAAGATTATCAACACAATGGATGACGAAACGGTTCTCATTATTACAGGTTCCCTTTATTTTATCGGTGAAGTGAGAAAACATATAAAACATAGCTCATGAGTACGAGGATGTCGAAAAATAACGACAACAATTATGAACGAGGCGACAAATGTCTCGTTCTTTTTTATTTTACATATGTTAGCATAAAAAAAAGTTTGTCCAGCATAAAAAGGGCGGTGATCATTTTGGACAAGCCATCATCGAAAATAACCATTAAAATCAACGGTCAGGAAAACAATTTTTCCAACGATACGGATGTTTCTGCTGAACCAAGTGAAACTGGCAAACAATTAAAAGTATCCAGCTGGGAGGAGAAGGTGAAGGCTGAAAAAGAAATGGCAGCATCAGAGGATAAGAACGAAGAGGAGACATCTTTTCCTTGGATTTTGCCGGATGATGAGGAGGATAAGAAAGAAAACCCGAAAATAGCCTTCTCAAAGAACAATAGCAGAACGCTGCCTCCTAAAATAAAAAACTATGTGATATCGATCATATTTGCTGTTATTCTTGGACTGAGTTTTGGTGTTTTAGCCCTGCAATTTATTTCAAACGATTCAATGCCTGTATCATCTGAATTGAGGGATGTGTCAAAGTCTCCTCAAAGACAGAATGTTAGCAATGCTTCAGCGCCAAGCGGTGCGGAAAACATCGTTTTTGAAGTTTATATGGTACAAGCCGGAAAATTTACAAAAAAAGAAGGGGCGGAAACCGTCAGCGGGCAGATAAAGGCTAAAGGATTGCCTTCTGTTATCGTTCCACAAGGCGGCGATCATTACGTATTCGTTGGGGCAGCGTTGGATAAAAAGACAGCAGAAGAGTTGAAAAACATGGCTGAATCACATCAAATTGAAACGTTTGTGAAAAAGATGAAATGGGAAGGAAAGGTGGAAAACGAAAAAACTAAAACGGTCGTTGAGGAGATGCTGAAGCTGTCTTCGTCTTTTGTGAATGGAACCGCCCCGGAACAAGAGAAAGTAGAGTCATTATTAAATGAGGCTGGTCAAATAAAAGACGATTCAATTTTGGCAGCAGTAAAAAAACTGCAAACAGAAAAATCGGCAAATGAACAGCTATGGAGTCTGCAGCAGTCGCTGCTAGATTTTTTTGAAAAACTTTCTTGATAACGGGAAAGCGTTTGCTCGAGCATACGTTTTCTTTTTTTATTTTCACAAGCAGTTTTCCTTAGATAATGTAGTTTTTTCTGTAAATTGAATAAATGTTTTTATTAATGGCGATTAGATAATTCTTTTTTGAAAAATTGTTTGCAAAAGCCTTTTTTGATAACATACGGATAGTATTGGTTGAAAGGATGAAATAAAAATGGAACGCCTCATACTTGCATCAAGCTCTCCGCGAAGAAAAGAACTCCTCAAGCTGTTAGGAATACCATTTGCTGTGATTGAAAGCAATTTGGAAGAGAGGCTGGACGAAGAAGCTGAACCCGAAAAAGCCATTCAAAAACTTGCCTTTCAAAAAGCCTTTCATGTAGCTGAAAGGTATAAAGATGCATATGTCATCGGAGCAGATACGGCGGTGATCCTCGAAAATCGAATACTAGGAAAGCCGAAAGACCGCCGTGACGCCTATTACATGTTAAAATCACTTTCTGGGAAAACACATACTGTTTTAACAGCAGTTTCGATTATTCATGGTGAAAAGCATACGACATTTTCTGAATCAACAAAAGTTACTTTTTGGCCGCTTTCAGACGATGAAATCCTGGAATACATTGAGACAAACGAACCAATGGACAAGGCGGGTGCTTATGGAATTCAACATTTCGGCTCATTGCTAGTGAAAAAAATTGATGGCGATTATTTTACAGTTGTCGGTCTTCCTGTTTCAAGACTGTACAGAGAATTAAAAAATTTTGGATTTCACTGGTAACAAACAAGGGGGAAAGATATGCTCGCTATTCGAGATTTTCCAGAAGAAGAAAGACCAAGGGAACGATTGATACACAACGGACCAAAAGGCCTTTCCAACCATGAGCTGCTGGCAATTTTATTGAGAACAGGGACAAAGGGAGAATCAGTGCTTGAACTGGCGAATAAGCTTTTAAAAACTTTCGGGGGTCTTAGAATGTTAAAAGAGGCGTCAGTTCAGGAAATTATGGGCATACCCGGCATTGGAAAAGCAAAAGCGGTGCAAATTATAGCAGCATTAGAATTGGGAAAAAGAATTCATCAGCTCGCATACGAAGATCGGTATGTCATTCGTTCTCCACAAGATGCCTCCAATTATGTCATGGAAGAAATGCGCTTTTTAAAACAAGAGCATTTCGTAGGTTTATATTTAAACACAAAAAACCAAGTGCTGCATAAGCAAACGATTTTCATCGGCAGTTTAAATACATCAATTGTTCACCCAAGAGAAGTCTTCAAGGAGGCATTGAAATGTTCAGCTGCATCTTTTATTTGTATCCATAATCATCCATCAGGAGATCCCTCCCCAAGCAAAGAGGATATCGAAGTCACGAGGCGCTTGTCCGAATGCGGAAAGCTGATCGGGATTGAACTTTTAGATCATATCATAATCGGAGAGCGTAAATACGTCAGTTTAAAAGAAAAGGGATATTTATAACGTTTTTTTAAAAGGTTTTATGTCAATTGTTGAGGTGCACTGGATATGAAGTGCACCTCTTTTTATGATGTGTGAAGATTAGATCTATGAAATTATTGATAAATGAATTTCAATTTTTTAAGCTTAAAAATGACATTCGCAGTTTTATGAATTTTTATCTTTGAAAATCTATTGCTGATGGAGAATGGATTGATATATAATCAATAGCATCCCTTTACTTTATTGGAAAACTTCCATATATAAGTTCTATTTTTATATTACTCATATGATGCTCCAGTCTTTTATAATGAATTGTGAGGAAGCATGTTTTCATTTAAGATTACCTGTTTAGTTACAGACTTCTGAAGTTAAGATCCTCGTCGCACTGCTGCCTATGTGATTGTGCACTTGAATTTGTTTTGATGTTCTTTTTTTGGCAACCGCATCAGACCAGCTAACTTATTATTGAAAAACAATTCATTTTACTCTAGTCATTCTACCTCAGTTCCAGCAACAAAGTTTTTATGAAAACCACTTATATGTATAATCTTACATTTCACCCAAAATTTTGTCATTGCGAAAAAGGAGTTATTTTTACACACTTTATATGGTTAAAAAACTTATTTTCCCGAGTTATAAATGGGTGAAAAAGTATGCCTTCATTTAAAATCAATCCTAACACGTATTACAGTTAATAGCTTTGGATTCTGAACTGCTAGCGCTTTTTCGGACAGATTTTTGCGCTTCTAGACACGTAATGCGAACAACCACCGTCTTGCTGAATTTGCAGGGGGACAGATGGGAGACATCAACGGTATATAACATACTGACCAGCCGCGCAAAGCACGATAAAAAGCTGCTTGAAGCTGGGCATTAACGTTATTACAACGCGTAAGTGCATGATAGAAGGAATTTCAAAAAACATTTGCACGGCCTCGCGGGCTCCAAATGATGTCCGCATTTACAAAGGGTTTGCGACATAAGAAGAGCCAAAGTTGGAGAAAAAGCTCATATTTTAGTGATTTTCAATAATAGATGAACTTGAAACTTCGGCAGAATTGTTATGTAATACTTTATTGGAGTCATTTGAATTGAAACACAATCAACTGAAAAAACCATTATTTTTTATGACATTCTAAACCATCGCTAATAAAGAGTGCAAAGGGGGGATTTGTAAACATAAAATAATATTTTTTGTATGGACTTGTAATATTTTTAAGTTATTATTCTCAATGGATAAATTAAATCAAGGTTTTCATACGGGCGGTATATGCTGTGACATCTATTTTTCATCCTCTATTCTCCACTAGGAAAATTTTTTAGTAAAAATTTTTGAGATATCCAACACAATGATCAGCTTTTCATCAAGTTTCATGAAAAATACCTCGCAAATTTTTATTTTACGCAGGGTATTGATAGCACTTTTTTTTTTGAAAAATTACGTTATAATATAATTTATGGGTTTTTTCAATAATGATTAGACATTTACATGAATATAAAAACGTATTTATTTTGGAAGAAAGGGAGATACAACAGCTATGTTTGGAATTGGTACGAGAGACCTTGGAATAGATTTAGGGACAGCCAATACGTTAGTGTTTGTGAAGGGAAAAGGTATTGTAGTGCGTGAACCATCTGTTGTTGCTTTGCAAACTGATACAAAGCAAATTGTTGCAGTTGGTAATGATGCAAAAAATATGATCGGGCGTACGCCTGGAAATGTTGTAGCACTTCGACCAATGAAAGACGGAGTGATTGCTGATTATGAAACGACTGCTACGATGATGAAATACTACATAAAACAGGCAACAAAAAATGCAGGTATTTTTTCGCGAAAACCTTATGTGATGGTTTGTGTTCCTTCGGGAATAACTGCGGTTGAAGAACGTGCGGTCATTGATGCAACGAGACAAGCAGGCGCTAGAGATGCGTATACGATCGAAGAGCCATTTGCGGCTGCTATTGGAGCCAACCTTCCAGTTTGGGAACCGACCGGAAGCATGGTTGTAGACATCGGCGGGGGAACAACGGAAGTTGCCATCATTTCTCTCGGCGGAATTGTGACAAGCCAATCTATCCGTGTTGCCGGTGATGAAATGGATGAAGCCATCATTAACTATATCCGTAAAACCTACAACTTAATGATTGGTGATCGGACAGCGGAAGCGGTGAAGCTTGAAATCGGTTCTGCAAGCGCTCCGGAAGGTGTTGAAAACATGGAAATTCGCGGAAGAGATTTGTTAACAGGCCTTCCGAAAACGATTGAAATTACTGCGACAGAAATTTCAGAGGCATTACGCGATACTGTCTATGCGATCGTAGATGCTGTAAAAATTACTTTGGAAAAAACTCCGCCTGAACTTGCGGCGGATATTATGGATCGAGGAATTGTTTTAACGGGTGGGGGCGCCCTTCTTCGCAATTTAGACAAAGTTATAAGCGACGAAACGAAAATGCCTGTAATCATTGCGGAAAATCCTCTTGATTGTGTAGCGGTCGGAACAGGAAAAGCTCTTGAACATATCCACCTATTCAAAAATCGTACAAAAGACCACAGATAAGTTAGAGGTGTAAATCATGCCACAATTTTTTCTAAATAAACGATTAATTGTGCTCCTTGTCGGGATCATTATTTTGGTGGCATTGATTGGTTTTTCCCTAAAGGAAGACCGCAATCTTTCGTGGCAGGAGAAGTTTATTCAAGATTCGGTTGGACTAGTCCAGAAGGTATTTCATCAGCCCGCACAATATATTGCGGGCTTCTTTGAGAATTTGAATCATTTAAAAAATACATACGAAGAAAACGAGCTGCTTCGCAAACAACTGAATAATTATATTCAATTGGAGGAAAAGCTGCAGGAATTAGAACAGGAAAACAAACAATTAAAAGAAGAATTAAAATTATCTGCTGATAACGATATAAGAAAATATAAGTCGATCCAAGGGACAGTCATCGCAAGAAATCCTGATCGTTGGCATGATTATATCAAAATTGATAAAGGCGAACAGCACGGAATCAAAAAAGACATGGCGGTTATAACGGCAAAAGGATTGATCGGGAAAGTGAAAAATACTTCTGAATTTACGTCCACCGTTCAGCTTTTAAGTGCTTCCGACAGAAAAAACCGGATTTCAGCAATGGTTCATACGAATAACGGAAAGGTATTCGGCCTCATTGTCGGCTACAGTGAGCAGGAAAATGCTCTTGAAATGAACATCATTGAATCAAATGCTCAAATCAAAGAAAATCAAATTGTAGCGACTTCTGGCCTTGGCGGAGTGTTTCCTGAAGGTTTGGTGATCGGAAAAGTAAAAAAAGTCGAACTTGATTCGTACGGATTAACAAAGATAGCTTATATAACCCCATCAGCTGACTTTTATGATATAGATCGTGTCATGATCATCGAGCGGGTTCTTCCAACAGTTGATATCAATCAATTGGAAGAGGAGGAAGACTCTTGAGAACGTTTTTCCTCCCCGTAATGGTTATGTTTATTTTCGTATTGGAAAGCATCATCGTTGATCTTGTTCCGATCCCTTTTCTTTCAGATCATCAAGTGGCAGTTCCCCATCTTTTACTATTGATGATTGTCATCTTGGCGGCGTACGGCTCTCGGAAAATTGCCGTCATTTATGGAATTGTTTTCGGTTTATTGTTCGATGTTGTTTACACGCAAGTTATCGGCATATATGCTTTCGCATTTCCGACCTTGGCATATTTAGTGATGCAAGCTTTGCGGGTGCTCAATCCCAATATTTTTGTTTTAATTTTTTTAACTGAGCTTTCCGTTGCATTGCTTGAATTTTTCACATACGGTATTTATTTACTAATCGGGATGACAGCTGTTCCTCTGCAATTGTTTACAATTGATCGCCTGCTACCGACACTTGCTCTGAATTTTGTATTAGCTTGTGTGTTAATCTATCCTTTAAAGAAATTCGTTTTGGGCTTGAAAATAGGTGAACACAACGATTAAGTTTTAAAGTTTGATAGAGGAGTTTTTGTTATTGCTGTCGAAATAGATTTTTGTTGGGGTGAACTTCGTGAAAGCTCAAAGACCATATTATGTAACGATTAAAGGCACAAAGGATGGATTGACATTATATTTAGATGATTCCTGTTCGTTTCATGATATTGTGAATGAACTGGATTCGATGCTCTCCAAAAGGCAGTATGTTCAGGAAAATGAACCGATGATCAGGGTGACGATAAAGGCTGGAAATCGTTTTTTGACGGAGGAACAAGAGGAGAAAATAAAAGACGTAATAAGAAAAAAAAGAAATTTAATTGTCGATGCAATTGATTCAAATGTCATCTCAAAGGAAGAGGCGTTGAAGTGGAAAGAGGAAGCAGATGTTATCTCAGTTGCTAAAGTCGTCCGTTCTGGGCAAGTGTTGAAAATTAGAGGGGATTTGTTGCTGATAGGAGATGTCAATCCTGGCGGGACAGTCATGGCAACGGGCAATATTTTTGTCATGGGGGCTTTAAAAGGCATAGCTCATGCTGGTTTTGAAGGGAATCGAAATGCAGTGATTGCCGCCTCCTTGATGAAGCCGACACAGCTGAGGATCTCCGATATTTTAAGTAGGCCACCCGATCAGAAGGAGCCATCATTTCGAAATGATATGGAATGCGCATATATTGATGAAAATGGGACAATCATTATTGAACGGATTCAACAATTAGCTCATCTGAGACCCAATTTAACTAGGCTTGAAGGGGGAATAATGAATGGGTGAGGCAATTGTGGTCACTTCTGGCAAGGGCGGGGTCGGCAAAACAACAACTTCTGCAAATGTTGGTACAGCCCTTGCCATTATGGGAAAGAAAGTTTGTCTAGTTGATACAGATATCGGCTTGCGGAACCTCGATGTTGTCATGGGATTGGAAAACAGGATTATTTATGATTTAGTTGATGTTGTCCAAGAACGATGCAAAATTCATCAAGCTCTCGTAAAAGATAAACGCTTTAATGATTTTCTTTATTTGCTGCCTGCAGCGCAAACTAGCGATAAAACTGCCGTAACACCTGAGCAGATGAAAAAATTAATTGATCAGCTAAAACAAGATTTTGATTATATTATTATCGACTGTCCTGCCGGGATTGAACAAGGATATAAAAATGCCGTATCCGGTGCGGATCAAGCGATTGTCGTGACAACACCAGAAGTTTCCGCTGTGAGAGATGCGGATCGAATTATCGGTTTGCTGGAGAAGGAAGATATTGAGCCGCCACGATTAATTATTAATCGGATCCGAAATCATTTAATGAAAAACGGTGATATGCTGGATGTCGATGAAATTGTCAGCCATCTTTCTATTGATTTGTTGGGGATTGTAATTGATGATGATGAGGTAATAAAAGCGTCTAATAATGGTGAACCGATTGTAATGAACCCTGACAATCGTGCTTCCATTGCCTACCGCAATATTGCGAGAAGAATTTTAGGTGAAGCGGTTCCGCTTCAATCATTAGATGAGCCTGAAAAAGGTGTTATCGCAAAAATCAAAAAATTTTTTGGAGTACGTGCTTAATCCTAATCAATTTAAAAATCACACTTCCTTGAATAAAGCATTAGCTTTTTTCTTTGCACACATTAGAATCACTGCCATCACACTGATATATCTCCCACCTGCTGATCGTTTTTTTCTTCTATCTCTTGAGGTGGGAGATTTTTTGAAGGCTGTACAAAATATTTCCTCTTGAATCTTTTCCCTTTCAATATGATTCAATAATCGTCAATTTTTCTTCTGCGTTTGTCCGCTGTTTTGGTTCTGGGATTGAGGCAGGATAGCCAATATGTAGAAGGCCGACAATTTTTTCTCCTGGTTCTACTCCAACTTTTTGTCGGAAAGATGGTGAATAAATATAAGCACCTGTTTTCCATATAACGCCAATACCTTTTTCCCATGCAGCTAGTTGAAAATTTTGGATTAATGCACTTGTCGCTTTTAAATCCTCCTCCCACTGCTTTTGACGCGGATCCTCTTTCATGATTACCAATAAATGTGCTGGAATCGGCAGCAGCTTTTCTCGTAATCGATCGATATTTTTTCCATTGTTCGTTTCTTGTGCAATAGCAGCAACTAATTTTTCTTTTCCTTCATTCATAAACAGCACGAACCGCCATGGCTCTCTTAATCCATGATTAGGAGCCCAAACAGCCGTATTTAATAATTCACATATTACTTCTTTAGGGATTGGATCTTTCTTAAATTCTTTAATCGATCGACGCTCTTTAATTATATTGGCTACTTTGTATGTTTCCATTGGTATTTCTGATGCCTCCTTAATAATAATGATTTTCAATTAGAATTATTTCAAAATTGAAGTGATATGTAAATGTTTATTTCTACAGTCGTAATCGTTTACAAAGGGAAGGAGACAGGTGCGAGAAATCATTTCAAACAGCTGATACAAGAGCAATGAAAACGATCGACTTAAAAATACAGAATATTCAATTAATAAAATATGAATTCTTTACATAAGAACTATAAATGAGAAAGTTTCGCATGGATGAACAATTGCTAAAACTAGATATAACAGCATGATGCGAAAATATGTTCATCCAGCAATTGATTCATGCACATTTATATTCCCTAGTGAGAAAGATCATTCATAAGAAATGTTAGATGACTCATTTCTACGTTCAAATCTCAGATGGAAGGTGACAGTGATGGAACATGGCAAATCAACAAAAAAAAAAATGGCCGGCCGTTGGTCCGGGGTTAATTGTCGCAGCAACGGGCGTCGGAGCCGGTGATCTAGTTGCTGCCTTAGTTGCCGGTACAAATTTTGGGCTTGTCTTTTTATGGGCAATCATTATCGGGGCTATTTTAAAATTTGCCTTAAATGAGGGTGTTGGCCGATATCATTTGCTGACTGGAAAAACTATTTTAGAAGGCTGGCATTCTATGGGATTATGGGCAACAAGCTATTTTGGCGTTTATTCGGTTATTTGGGGATTTGTTTATGGAGCGGCTGCGACTTCATCTTGTGCATTGGCTCTGTCTGCATTATTTCCTGTCTTGCCTTTATGGGTATGGGCGGTTATAAGCGGTTTGTTAGGTTTTTTATTAACATGGATGGGGCAATATAAGCTATTTGAAAAAGTTATGAATCTTTTAATTCTACTTATGTTTATTTCGGTTGTCGGCTCAGCTGTTATTGTTCTGCCGGAACTTTCTGATATCATGGACACTGCTGTTCCGGCGTTGCCGAAAGGGTCACTGCTTTACGCACTCGGATTAATTGGGGGAGTTGGCGGATCCATTACCATGGCGTCTTATGGCTATTGGCTGCAGGAAAACAATTGGAAGGATCGATCCTATCTCCGCTACGTTAGATTTGACTCCATGATTGCCTATATTACTACAGCAGTTTTTACAATTTCTTTATTAATTTTAGGGGCTGCATTACTATATGGAACGAATACAAACATTAACGGTGAGCAAGGTCTCGTATCATTTGCTACCATTTTAGGAAACGAGCTGTCCCCAACTGTACGCATCTTATTTCTCATCGGTTTTTGGTCAGCTTCCTTTACATCAGTATTAGGTGTTTGGAATGGCGTCTCTTATTTATTTGCTGATTTTGTCTATACTGTTAAAAAACATGATGTGAATAAAGAACAATTAAGTAAGACAAAAGCTTATAAATTTTTTGTTTTTTGGTTAACATTCCCGCCAATGCTCTTGCATTTTATAGGAAAACCTGTGAGCCTCATTATTTTGTATGGTGCCCTTGGTGCGCTATTTATGCCCTTTCTGGCGCTGACCCTTATCTATTTGCTTAATAGTAAAAAGCATCTTCCTCATAAGGAAGATCGAAATAAATGGTTTTTCAACGTACTTTTGAGTTTAAATATTGTTTTATTTTTCATTTTATCGATCAATGAACTAGTCAACCTATTTCGTTAAGCGGCTTCAAATAAGAGGCAGTCTAGCTTTTGTGTTAATTCACCATATACTACTATTTCAAAAAGAAGACGACAAAAGCATTTTGTGGTCTTCTTTTTGATTTCAAAATTTTGCTTTTCAGTGGATAGCGCCATATTTTATTTTTCCTTTGAATCAGAAAAGAGTGAAGAACCTGCTTACTAGGAGAATTTTGGCTTGTAGGTAAAAGTTCTTTATCAAGGTCAAAGATAAACATTTTCCTAGATATCGCTTTAAGAAATGCAAAATGGCTTTATTGTCATAAACGGTAAGGACAGGGCATAAACTTGTACAAAATTGCAAAAGGATGATGGATGATGAATCGTCGAGCAAAAGAAATAAAAAAACGAATAGCAAAGCGTAAACGAAAAAGAATGAACAGCATGCTTTCGAGCAGTTCAAGCAGCAGTGATGATATATCTGTTCCATTTATCAATCAAATCACACAAGAAAACGTGCAAGTTGACGCGGACTCCCCTCTTTATGTAGAGGCAGAAGGAAGTAAAAATTTTCATCCATTGTTCCGTTCGGACGTTTTTATAACAAAATTGCTAATCTCTGCCTGCATCGTCCTGATGATCGGTATTATTTTTAAAAATGACCGGGCAGAATTTCTGAAAGCTAGAGATTTCGTCAGCCATATGATGGAAAAGGAGTTTAACTTTGCATATGTTTCCAAATGGTACGAAGAACAATTTGGGAATCCATTAGCGTTTTTGAAAAAACAATCGAAAGAAGAAAGTGGATCTAAAGAAAGTCAATATGCGGTTCCGGCATCAGGAAAGGTGCTTCAGAGCTTTAAAGATACCGGGCAAGGCGTGATGATCGAAACAAATAATAAAACGGTAGAGGCCATGAATGAAGGAATTGTTATTGAAGCTGGAAAGAAGGAGGATACTGGTCTGACTGTGGTGATTCAACATGCTGATGGAATAGAAACCTGGTATGGGAACCTGGAAGAGCTAAATGTAGCGCTGTATGACTTTGTCGAAACGGGAAAACCTGTAGGCAAAGTAAAGCAAAGCCAAAACCAGCACGGAACATACTATTTTGCCATAAAAAAGGGCGACACATTTATTGACCCGAGTCAGGTGATCTCATTTGAATAAATATTTTTCCTTATTGTCGAAAATACATATTCATCCTATCTTTTGGGTGTTGATTGCAATCGGAGCAATGACAGCGCAATTTAAAGCTCTTTGCATCCTTTTCTCAATAGTTTTTATTCATGAAATGGGGCATGCTGTTTGCGCCAGTTTTTTTTCATGGAGGATCAAGTCCATTCAGCTTCTTCCTTTTGGCGGTGTAGTGGAAATGGAGGAGCATGGAAATCGTCCCTTGAAAGAAGATCTGTTTGTTGTTATATCTGGACCGATTCAGCATTTATGGATGCAAATAGCTGCATGGATTTTTTGGGAAGCGAATTTCATAAACGACTCTACATATGAAATGTTTATTTTTTTTAATATGTCTATTTTCCTTTTTAATCTTGTTCCCATTTGGCCCCTTGATGGAGGAAAGCTTCTTTTTATTTTGCTGAGCAAACAAAAACCTTTTTCAGTTGCTCATAAGGAAATGCTTCGCATATCTGCAGTTGTTTTTTCATGTTTGTTCCTTTTTTTGCTTTTTTTTAACCCTACTCTTTTAAGCGGGTGGATTATCGCAGCCTTTATCGTCCACTCCATTTATACGGAATATAAACAAAGACAATTTGTATATATTCGCTTCTTGATGGAAAGGTATTATGGAAATCATCAAGCGTTCACGGTGTTAAAGCCGATCATTGTTGATCGCGATGATTTGATTTACCACGTGCTGCTGAAATTTCAGCGGGGTTGCAAGCACCCTATTATAGTGGAGGACGATGGAAAAAAACTTTTTCAGCTTGATGAAAATGAGCTGCTGCACAGTTTTTTTTCGGAAAAAAAGACGGACAGAAAAATGGGCGATTTACAGTACGTTTATTGACGCCTGCAGGAAAACATGATATTGAAATAGGAAACAATACATGAAAAGAGGTTGTTGGGTTGCGGCAATTAATTATAAATAAAAAAACGGATGATGAACGCATTGCATTATTGGAAAACGGACGACTGGCGGAAGTATGGATAAAAGAAAAAAACACGATTGTCGGCAACATTTATAAAGGAAAAGTAACAAAAGTCCTTCCTGGTATGGAGGCTGTTTTTGTTGATTTAGGTCAGGGAAGAAACGGCTATCTTCACCGGAATGACATTATGTCATATTTTGAGACGTCCCGAACGAATGAGGCATTAAAAAATAAAAATGTCCGGCATTTTATTTCTCAAGGTGAAGAGGTAATCGTTCAAGTTGTAAAAGAATCAGGAGAATTTAAAGGCCCTAAAGTCACAATGAATATTGAATTGCGATCCCCTTTTTTTGTATATCAGCCCTTTGGCCGCACGGTAGCAATTTCCAAAAAAATTATTTCCCAGGAAGAAAGAAAAAGATTGCAGCTTCTCGGGGAAACGTTATGCTCAAACAAAGGGGGCATCGTTTTCCGAACTGCTGCGGAAAGAGCGGATGACCAAACAATAAAAAAATGGTTCGATGACATGCTGAGCAGTTTTGAACAACAGCTGAAAAGCAAAAAAGTGCCAAGCTTATTATTCGGTTCAGAAAGTTTTGTAGAGCAAATTATCGCTGAAATTTCACCGCATGTATTGGATGAAATTGTCATTGATGACATAAGCACTGTAAAAGAATTGAAAAAAAATTACGGAGATTTGTTCCCATTTTCCATTGATTTTTATTCCGAAAACGAAAATATTTTTTCTTATTATGCAATCGAACATGAAATCGAAAAGGCGCTGAAAAAAATTGTTTGGTTAAAAAACGGCGCGTTTATCGTAATTGAAGAAACGGAAGCAATGATTGTCATTGATGTTAATACAGGGAAATTTTCGGGGAAAAATACGTACCGAGATACGGTTTTAAAAACCAATGAGGAGGCGGCAAAAGAAATTGCCCGGCAGTTAAGATTAAGAAATTTGAGCGGCATCATTTTGATCGATTTTATTGATATGGAGAAAAAAGATAGAAGCCGGATTTTGAGATTGTTTCAAAAAGAATTGGAAAAGGACCGCATTTTCACAAAAGTCATCGGTTTTACCGAATTAAATATATTGCAATTAACAAGGAAAAAAACTCGAAAATCTCTTTCCGAGCTTTTGCTCGAACCATGTCCAGCATGCGGCGGAACAGGAAGAAAAAGGACGGTTGAAAGCATTGCTTTTGAACTTGAAAGAACCCTTCTTGAACATGCTGGATCAGATGACGAAGCCGTCCTTGTAGAAGCGGCCCCAGAAGTTTGCGATTTTTTTACATGTGAATATGAGAAACATTTAAAAAAGCTTGAAGAACTAATAGGCATGAAGATTTTCTTCAGTCCTTCCGATCATGTAAAAGGATTCGAAATTCGCCAATGGGGAACAGAAGAGGAAGTGGCTTTACGGATCTCCAAAATGTATTGACATATACATTCATATTTTGTTAAGATCAATTTGTTATTGTTTTTTGTAGCACCCGTGCTACAACCGCTCAGTTTGGGTTTGAAGCTCGGTTATCCGACACCCTAATCTGGCGAGTCTTAGTTAAATAGGAGGTGCAGAATATGTACGCAATCATTGAAACTGGCGGGAAACAAGTGAAAGTTGAAGAGGGTCAAGCCATTTATGTGGAAAAATTAGACGCTCAAGAAGGTGAAACAGTTACTTTTGACAAGGTGCTTTTCGTTGGAGGAGACAACGTAAAGGTAGGTAACCCGCTGGTAGAAGGAGCTACGGTTACGGCAAAAGTTGAAAAGCATGGCCGAGGTAAGAAAATTATCGTTTTTAAATATAAACCGAAAAAAAATTACCGTAGAAAACAAGGTCATCGCCAACCGTACACAAAAGTTGTCATTGAAAAAATTAATGCATAATAAAGGCTGTTTCATATGATACATGTGACCATCCATCGTTCGAAAGAAGGATTCATCCGGTCGTTTACAATGAAAGGGCATGCGGACTTCGCAGAGCACGGGAAGGACATCGTATGTGCAGGCGCTTCAGCTGTTTCTTTTGGAGCAGTAAATGCGATCAAAGCTTTAGCCAATGTCGATATGAATGTTGAACAATCGGAAGAAGGCGGATTTTTGCACGTACAGGTTCCTGATCAAGTTGACACGGATTCATTTGAAAAAATCCAATTATTGCTTGAAGGAATGCTTGTTTCATTACAAACGATCGAGCGAGGGTATGGAAAGTTTATTCGAATCGTTACAAAAAAAGATTAGGAGGTGGCACTCATGCTAAAATTGGATCTTCAATTTTTCGCATCGAAAAAAGGAGTTGGGTCCACGAAAAACGGACGTGATTCCATCGCAAAACGATTAGGTGCAAAACGTGCGGACGGTCAATTTGTTACAGGCGGCTCCATTCTTTATCGTCAAAGAGGTACAAAAGTTTATCCTGGTTTGAATGTTGGCCGCGGCGGGGATGATACGCTTTATGCGAAAGTAGACGGCATCGTCCGTTTTGAACGATATGGACGCGACAAGAAAAAAGTCAGCGTGTATCCGATAGCAAAAGAAGCATAAGCAAACACTTGAAAAACTCTAGCCTTTTTGGTTAGAGTTTTCTTTTTCGGTGTTTTTTTAATGGAAAGTTGATATAATTTTTGTACATGTTTAAAAAGATAGCTTGATGGGAGTGGAACCATGGCTGATCAAAGAGAGAGATGGAGTATTGTTGACGCATTAAGCCACTCCAGACATGATTGGATGAATAAATTGCAATTAATTAAAGGCCATTTATCATTAAAAAAATACGATCGGGTGAAGGAAATTATTGATGAAATTGTCGTGGAAGCAAAGCAAGAATCAAAACTTTGCAATTTAAACATGCCCAGTTTTGCAGAGCTGCTTTTAACATATAACTGGAAAGGACACCTTCTCATTTTGGATTATGAAGTGTTAGGGGAAGCGATGGATTGTTCTGGTCTAGATGAGGAAATGTTCCATTTTACAACAGATCTTTTTCAAATCCTTAATCAAAATATTGATAAAAAACAAGAAAATCATATAACCGTAACATTAGAACTCTTTAAAACAGAAAACAATGTCCGGTTCTTTTATGATTTTAATGGTATACTAACGGATGATAAGACTCTTTTAACATTTTTAGAGCAGTACCAATCAGATGCAATCACCATTCAACAAATACATTTTGATACATATGAATTTACATTGATGGTCAGTAAGTCGTGATGAAACAATGAAAGGAGGCTGAAGTTCAATGTTTGTCGATCAAGTGAAGGTATATGTGAAGGGCGGAGATGGCGGGAACGGCATGGTTGCTTTCCGCCGTGAAAAATATGTTCCGAAAGGAGGCCCTGCAGGGGGAGACGGCGGAAAGGGCGGAGATGTGATTTTTGAAGTGGATGAAGGTCTCCGGACGTTAATGGATTTTCGCTATAAAAAACATTTTAAAGCTCCAAAAGGCGAAAACGGGATGTCTAAAAATCAGCACGGGAAAAATGCCGAACCCCTTGTTGTGAAAGTTCCTCCCGGTACTGTTGTAATAGATGATGATACAAAAGAAGTGATCGCAGATTTAACCGAGCACGGGCAAAGAAGCGTGATTGCCAAAGGAGGACGGGGCGGCAGAGGAAACACCCGATTTGCCTCGCCAACGAATCCGGCGCCTGAAATATGCGAAAAAGGGGAGCCGGGCGAAGAACGATATGTAACATTGGAATTAAAGCTTTTGGCTGATGTCGGGCTTGTCGGATTTCCGAGCGTTGGGAAGTCCACTCTTTTATCAGTTGTATCAAGTGCTAAACCAAAAATCGCTGCCTACCATTTTACAACGATTGTGCCGAATTTAGGTGTTGTTGAGACCGAAGACGGACGCAGTTTTGTGATGGCAGATTTACCGGGTCTTATTGAAGGCGCTCATCAAGGAGTAGGTCTTGGACATCAATTTTTGCGTCATATTGAAAGAACAAGAGTCATCGTTCATGTCATTGATATGTCCGCAATGGAAGGCCGTGATCCGTATGAGGATTACCTGACGATCAATGAAGAATTAAAACAATATAATTTAAGGCTGACGGAGCGGCCGCAAATTGTTGTCGCCAACAAAATGGATATGCCAAATGCTGCTGAAAATCTTTCACAATTTAAAAGAAAGCTGCAAGACAAAAATGTCAGCATTTTTCCAATATCAGCCGTTACACGCCAAGGAATTCGCGAGCTGTTATTTGCTATTGCCGATTTACTGGAAAAAACACCGGAATTCCCTCTTTACTTTGACGAAACGGAAACATCTGCTCCGAATCGCGTCGTGTATACATTAAAGGATGAAAAGCCGAGCTTTACCATCAGCCGTGACAGCGATGGAGCGTTTATTTTATCAGGTGAAAAAGTTGAAAAGCTGTTTAAAATGACCGATTTTTCAAGAGACGAATCCGTTCGCCGTTTTGCAAGACAGCTTCGCAAAATGGGGGTAGACGACGCATTAAGAGAGCGCGGTGCAAAAGACGGGGATACAGTCAGGCTGCTGGAATTTGAATTTGAATTCATTGAATAAAACATTTTGCACATAAAATCTGTGTCCTTCATGCTTCATCGCATATGGGTGGGAAAGGAGACGGTAGATGAAAGACGAAATTTTTTATTTGGTAAGGGAAGATGTGCTGCCGGAAGCAATGAAAAAAACGCTCGAAGTGAAAAAGCTTCTTGAACGAGGCAAAGTCTCGTCCGTTCAAGAAGCTGTGCAGCTCGTTGACTTGAGCCGAAGTGCGTTTTATAAATACAGAGACGCGGTTTTTCCTTTTCATACTGTTGTCAAAGAAAAAATCATTACGTTGTTTTTCCATTTAGAAGATCGTTCCGGAACGCTGTCGCATTTGCTTAAAGTTGTGGCTGAAGCAGGCTGCAATGTGCTGACAATTCACCAAACCATTCCGATTCAAGGAAGAGCCAATGTGACTTTATCATTAAATACGAACGGAATGAAAGAGGATATGAACGTTTTATTATTAAAATTGCGGAAGCTAGAATTTGTAGAAAAGGTCGAACTATTAAGTTCAGGTGCATAGAATTAGGAAGGAAGATATACAGATGAAAATCAGCTATTTGGGACCGAAAGCAACATTTACTCATTTGGCCGTCTCAAAATTTTTTGAAAACGATGTAAAACTAGTCCCTTACCGAACGATTCCACATGTCATGGATGCAGTCGTCAAGCAAGAAACAAACATTGCTGTTGTTCCGCTTGAAAACGCGCTTGAGGGGTCGGTCAATCTTACAATTGATTATTTAATTCATGAAAATACACTGCATATTGTCGGTGAAATTGTTGTTCCAATCAAGCAGCATTTAATGGTTCATCCTTGCAGGAAGGATGATTGGAAAAAAATCGAAAAAGTATTTTCTCATTCACATGCTATTGCACAATGCCATAAATTTTTACATGAGCATATGCCGGATGTTTCGATCGAATATGCCACATCGACAGGAGCCGCTGCAGAATATATTCATCAACATCCGGAAGAAAATATGGCTGTCATTGCCAATGAGTTGGCGGCAAAAGAGTATGATTTAGCTATTGTCAAATATAATATTCACGATTATGATTACAACCATACACGATTTGTTATTTTACATCCGGATCAAGATTTTCAAATAGAAAATAACCACCATAATAAAGTCGGTGAAAAGACGACATTAGTTGTAACGTTGCCGACAGACCATGTAGGCGCCCTGCATCAAGTATTGTCTGCATTTGCATGGAGAAAACTGAATTTATCAAAAATTGAATCTCGTCCAATGAAAACGGGATTAGGAGATTACTTGTTTATTATAGATATAGAATCAAAAATGGATGATGTTTTAATACCCGGGGCAATCCAAGAACTGGAGGCTTTAGGCTGCGGCGTCAAGATTCTCGGAAGCTTTCCGGCTTATAAACTATAAAAAAAGCCGAGCATCCATTGCAGGATGCCTGGCTTGATTAATCAATGATCGTCACGAATTAAAAATCCTGCTTGATCAAGAGCTGCACAAACATCATTTAAAGTTTTTTCATTGTCGGCAAGAATGGTGTGCAAATGAATGCCGTTCGTTAATTCCGACAAATAAGAGGCGTTTGTTGTTTCGATTTTTTTTATGAACTCATCTACTTCTTTTCGATTGCTTACCATAATCGATGCGGTCAAGTCCCCGTACACTGGATGTTCAACGATCACATCTTTTACAGTCGCTCCGTAATCAACAATAATGTTCAATTCCTCCTTTGTTTTTTCCGGAGCGTGCTTGCAGGCAATAAGACGTTTCGCTTTTTTTGTCTCATTCGTTCTTTCTTTTAAATACATATATCCCTGACTTGTGGCTAAAATCGGTTCTCCGAGTGCTTTTAAAAGAGAAATATCTTGAACGATGACTTGACGGCTGACATTCGTCCGTGAGGCCAATTCCCCTCCCGTGATCGGCCGATTTTCATTTTTCAACCATTCGAGAATCACTTCCCTCCGCTTGTCCCCTAATATTTTTTCCATAAACACCAACCTTTCAAAACTCTTATCGAACGATGGATAGAATCGCATTGATAAGCTCATCGACTTCCGAGATTGTATTTGTAATTCCAAAGGAAATACGAATAAATTGATGAGCGGAATCTTTGTCAAAGCCGATTGAAAGAAGGGTTTTAGAAGGATGACTATTTCCAGCTTGACAGGCGCTTCCAGTTGAGACCGCAAATCCTTTTCGGTTCAATTCGAGCATTACAAATTGACCTTCTAAACTGTTTGTGACAACACCAACAATATTTGGGAGAACCTCTTTTTTCGTTTCATTGACAATCGTTATCGTGGGCAGCTGTTTCTTTAATTGGCTGATCAAATGCTGCTTGAGCTTGATGAATTGGTTAAAATGCTTCTCTCTTTGATTATAAAACTCATTTGCGGCAGTGACAAAGGAAAAAATGCCTGGAACGTTGACAGTGCCTGGACGAAATCCGTCCTCATGTGTTGTTCCGGGAATCACTGGCGACCAGCTTGCTGCTGGATGAATATACACTGCTCCTACGCCCTTTGGACCGTAAATTTTATGTGAAGAAAATGTATAGGCATCAGCATTCATCTCATCGACGGGAATCAACAGTTTTCCAAACGTTTGCACACAATCAGTATGAAAGTATATTTTCCTCTTTTTTAAAAACAAGCCAATTTCCTTTATATTTTGAATTGTTCCGATTTCGGAATTGCCGTGCTGGATGGTGACAAGGGCCGTATCTTCACGGATTTCTTCTTCAAGATGCTCCATTAAAATATTTCCATTTTGATCATGCTTTAAAAATGTAATGTCATATCCTTTCGCACGCAATAAAGACAAATAATGGTCAATGGATGCATGTTCAAGTGAAGAAGCAATAATATGCTTTTTGTTTGGCGTGCTATTTAATAATGATTGGATGGCCAGTATGTTGCCTTCAGAACCGCCGCTAGTAAAATAAACACCGTTTGGATCTCCTCCTAATAACGCTGCAAATGCTTTCCTTGACGCTGTCAATAGTTCATACGCTTTGCCGCCGATATCATGCAGACTGCTTGAGTTTCCGTAAGCAAATTTTGCCGCTTCGGTGTATGAAGCAATCGCTTTTTCACTCATGGGGGTCGTTGCTGCAAAATCAAAGTATATCAATTGTTTTCGCCCCTCTCTATTCAAGCCTTAAAAATTTTGTGAAAAATTCCTCTTGTCAATATTGTATTTTTGTGTAAATATATGTGTCAAGACATGTGTAAATTTATAAGGGGGGTTGTTGATGACCCATTATGATGTCATCATCGTCGGAAGCGGTATTGCCGCATTAACGGTTGCAAGCGAATTATGTGAAAAAATGAACATATTAATGATTACAAAAACGATGAAAACTAGTTCTAATTCTCATTTGGCTCAAGGTGGAATTGCATGTGCCATACATGAAAATGATCATAGCTGCCTTCATTATGAAGATACATTATATGCTGGGCGCTACCACAATAAAAAGGAAGCAGTTGAGCTGCTCGTACAAGAAGGAAAGGAAATTATTTCATCCCTTATGGATGAGGGCTTTCCATTTGACAAGGACGAGCAAGGAAATGTGGATTTAGGAAATGAAGGGGCGCACTCCTTTCGCCGCATTCTCCATGCAGGAGGAGATGCGACGGGAAGGAAAATGGTAGAGCATTTTTTGAAAAAAATAACAAACCGGATAACAATCAATGAATATCAGTTTGTTTGTGATGTCGTTGTAAAGGACGGAAGGGCAGTTGGCATTATTACCAAAACAGCAGATGAAAATATACATGTCTATACAGCCTCCCATATTATTTTGGCAACCGGCGGCTGCGGTCAAGCTTATGAATGGACATCCAATCATCCGAACGCAACGGGAGACGGACTTGCCATTGCTTTTCGGGCTGGATGCAGGCTGATCGATATGGAGTTTACACAGTTTCATCCAACAATGCTTTATATAAACGGGACATGCAGAGGATTGATTTCTGAAGCGGTCAGGGGTGAAGGCGCTGTATTGATCGATGAAACGGGGCAAAGATTTATGAGCGAAATTCACCCATTAGGTGATTTGGCTCCTCGAGATGTTGTTGTCCGCGCAATTTATCGTAAATATCGGGATGGACATCAAGTGTATTTGGATATTTCAGAAATTCAATTTTTTTCCGAACGTTTTCCGACGATTGCTGAGATGTGTCGGCAAAATCGGGTAAATTTGAGCGAGAAGAAAATTCCTGTAGTGCCTGGCATGCATTTTTTAATGGGCGGAATTGAAACCGATTTAGTCGGCAGAACGAATATCGATCGGCTTTATGCTGTAGGCGAATTGGCGTGTACCGGTGTCCACGGGGCAAATCGTCTAGCATCAAATTCTCTTTTAGAAGGTCTTGTATTCGGAAAAAGGATTGCAAAATTTATACTGGATCAGCGGCTGTCTTCACAGGAGAGTTTTGGGGATTTCCATTGGAACGAACATGAAAAAACAGAGGTTCCAGAAAAAGGAGAAATACGCAAAATATTGACAAAATGGGTTGGAATCGAACGGACACATGGAGAACTGGCATGGGCTGTTTCATGGCTGAAGCGATATGTCAAATATTTTCCATTAAATGCTATAAATTATTCAATTGAAGAAATCGAACGGATTAACATGATCACAGCCGGATATTTAATAGCTAAAGGAGCTCTTTTACGAAAGGAAAGCCGCGGCGGCCATTTCAGGATCGATTATCCAGGGGAAAAACCTGAATGGCTGGAAAAACGAATTGTACAAACAAAGGATAGGGGCGGTTGAAACATGAATCAAATAAAACTCGAGCAGGCATTGAAGCAATTTTTTATGGAGGACATAGGAGACAATGATTTGTCCAGCGATGCGATTTTCTCAGAAAACGACCGAGGATCGGGCGTCATAAAAGCAAAACAAAGCGGAGTTTTTTGTGGAGAAAACGTGGTGAAAACCGCTTTTTCGATGTTAAACCCCAACCTTGAAGTTCACATGTTTGTAAAAGATGGACATGAGCTGACAGCGGGGGAAGAGATTGCCGTCATAAAAGGTTCTATTCGTTCCATCTTACAAGGAGAGCGCGTAGTGTTAAATCTGCTGCAGCGAATGAGCGGGATCGCAACTTTGACAAAACAAGCGGTGCTGACGTTAAATTCAACGCATACAAAAATTTGTGATACAAGAAAAACAACACCTGGGCTGAGAATGTTTGAAAAGTATGCTGTCCGCATAGGGGGAGGATATAATCACAGATTTGGTTTATATGACGGGGTGATGATTAAAGACAACCATATTGCCTTTTGCGGTTCGATTACAAAAGCAGTTGAAAGGGTAAGAAATCGGGTCGGTCACATGGTAAAAATTGAGGTGGAGGTTGAAACGGAAGAGCAATTGAAAGAAGCAATTTCAGTACATCCCGATATTATCATGTTTGACAATTGCCCGCCTGAACAAGTGAAAAAATTTGTTGATATGACTCCGCCTGATATTATTACAGAAGCTTCAGGCGGAATTACGTTAAAAAATTTAGCGGATTACAAAGATACAAATGTTGATTTTATATCGCTTGGGTTTATTACCCATTCAGCACCTTCAATAGACATTAGTTTATCTTTTTCGGGGAGGAATGAGCTATGAATCTTTTTGAATTGTTGGATGCTTCAAAAACAGAAATGATGCCTGAAGATTATAAACATCGATCTGTGGAAGAATTGGAAAACCGTGTGATAGAAATTAAAAAGAAAATTCGGAACAAGACTGATGATCCCAGGTCATCATTATCAAAAAGACGAAGTGATCCAATTTGCAGATGTAACAGGAGATTCGTTAAAGCTGGCACAAATAGCGCAAGAAACAAAAGATGCCGAATATATTGTCTTTTGTGGTGTTCATTTTATGGCAGAAACAGCAGACATGCTGACATCGCCTTATCAAAAGGTGATTCTTCCGGATATGAGAGCTGGCTGTTCGATGGCGGATATGGCAAATATCAAACAAACAGAAGCCGCTTGGAGCAAGCTGCAAGAGCTTTTTGACGACACGATTTTGCCATTAACATATGTCAATTCATCAGCAGAGATTAAAGCTTTTGTCGGTAAAAATGGCGGAGCAACGGTAACCTCCTCAAATGCTGAAACGATGCTGGCTTGGGCGCTGAAGCAAAAAAAGAGAATTTTGTTTTTACCTGATCAGCACTTAGGGAGAAATACTGCCTTTAAACTGGGTATTCCCCTTAATAAGATGGCTGTCTGGGATCCGATTGAACAAAAGCTGCATTATGATGGAACAAGGGAAGATGTCGCCATCATCTTATGGAAAGGCCATTGCTCAGTGCATGAGAAATTTACAGTAAAAAATATTGAACATATTCGCAGCAAATATCCCGATATGAAAATTATCGTTCATCCTGAATGTACATTTGAGGTTGTTCAGATGGCCGATTATTCGGGATCCACGAAATATATTATTGATACGATTCAAAACTCCCCGAAAGGAAGCAAGTGGGCAATCGGAACAGAAATGAATCTAGTGAATCGGTTAATACAAAATAATCCCGACAAAGAGATTCTTTCTTTAAATCCATATATGTGTCCGTGTTTAACAATGAATCGAATTGATCTGCCCCACTTAGTTTGGGCGCTGGAATCAATCGATAAAGGAAAAATAATTAATCAAATCATTGTGGATGAATCAATTAAAGAGTATGCAGTTCTTGCATTAAATCGCATGCTGGATCATAGCTCATAAAAAAGGAAAAATATTGCAATTGCCCATATGCATACGGGATAGCAAAAGTACGAAGAACAATTTGAATGCCTGGGGTCCCTCCCCGGGTATTTTTATTTTTGTATTTTTGCAGCATAAATCAGCAGCTGTGTACTGATATCGATATCAATTGGCTTTTAAAAAAGAGGATCGTTTTTCTTAGCCTTCATTTTTAAATCATAATCCCACTAAAATTTGCATAAGTTGTGATGAAGAAGATTTATGAATGTTTTGATTCGAAAGTTGTATAGGCAGTACGTTTTCACAGGAGGGGGAAACAGTGAAAATCCACATTGTTCAAAAAGGCGATACACTATGGAAAATTGCTCAAAAATATGGAGTCGATTTCCAAGAGTTAAAAAAGTTGAATTCCCAATTGAGCAATCCTGATCTTATTATGCCAGGAATGAAAATAAAAATTCCAACTGGCGATGTGCCAATTAAAAAGGAAGTGAAACATGAATTAAAGAAAGAAGTGCCAAAAGTAGCTTTTAAAAAGGAAGCAAAGGAACATCCTTTTGCAGAGGAAAAACCTGTTGCTCCTATTGAGACGGAGGAACCGGAAGCAAAGGAAAAGCCGTCTAAGCCATATGTGCCTCCCGTTCCAAAAGTTTATCAGCCTTACTATCCGAAAAAAACTGATGTAAGCAATTATTTTATGCTCAATATGCCGATGATGAATATCCATGAAGAAGCGGAAAAGGCTCCAACGCATCCCTATGCTTCAAAAGATTCCAAACCGCAGCTTCCGAAAAAGCCTGAAAATGTGTTTCATGAAGTTTTGGGTAAAGGAGAAGAAAATAAAGAGGAGGACAACAAAGATATGACGAATTCGCAATTTTCGAATGTCAATCCATATTATGGAGCCCAATGGCAGCCTTATTACGCGCCTGTCTGGCCAAATATTCCGAACCCTGCCCCGAATCAATTTGTAAGCCCACAACAATATGACGAAGATTTTGATGATGATGATGAATATGATGAAGCGTATGGTTACGAAAACGTTGCACCTAATATTCCGCCCAATATTCCGCCTAATGTTGCACCTAACATTCTGCCAAACGTTTCACCAATACAATACAGTCCGCAACCCGTAGTTCCATATGTACCATATCCTGTTCTTTGTCCACCGTTTCCATTCTTAGGATGCCATCCGGTATCTCCTGTATATCCAGGATCAGGATTGGCGCCGACACCTTATGCTGCACCTTATGGAATACCGCACGGTCAATGGGTAAGCCCGGAGGCGGCGGAAAATCAAGAATTTGCAGAGAATATACCTCATACTGGAGCTTTTCCGAGTCATCAGGATGACTGCGGCTGCGGAGGTCCTGTACCTTATGGATATCGAGCGGCTCCATTTGTACCATATGGAATACCGCATTACCCTTATGCTGTGCCTTACTATGATTATAACCAGTTCGTTGCACCGCAAGATGAAGAAGATGAAGATTAATTTTATTGGAGACGATGATAAAAATCGTCTCTTTTTTCTTTGAAAATTTCATGACATGATTTATTTTTCGTAAAACACAATATGATACAATGGATAATAAAAAGAAATGATGCTAAGGAAGGTGCATGACATAATGCAGGAAAAAATTGCAAAACTAATCGAATGGCTTCAAAATCAAGTAAAAAACGCAGGATTAAACGGTGCAATTGTTGGAATAAGCGGGGGAATTGATTCCGCCGTAGTTGCTCATCTCATTAAGCGAGCGTTTCCTGAGCATTCGCTTGGCCTAATCATGCCATGTAAAAGCAATCCGAAAGATCAAGAAGATGCTTTAAAAGTAGTGAAAAGCTGCAACATTGATTATATGGTGATCGACTTGACCGAAACTCATGAAACGCTTTTTCACGCCATTCAAAAAAATATTCAAGCTAAAAACGATTGGAATGAAGAAGCAGCAAGATTAGGCGACGCGAATACGCGCGCGCGGCTCAGAATGACAACATTATACGCTGTGGCAAACAATTATCGTTACATGGTTGTTGGCACAGATAATGCAGCTGAATGGTATACGGGCTATTTTACGAAATACGGAGACGGCGGTGTAGACCTTGTTCCTCTTGTACATTTTACAAAAGGCGAAGTAAGGGAAATGGCAAAAATTTTAGGAGTTCCGGATGAAATTATTAATAAAGCTCCAAGCGCCGGTTTGTGGGAAGGACAAACGGATGAAAACGAAATGGGAACAACATATGATATGATTGACAAATTTTTAAAGGGAGAGGAAATTCCTGAGAAAGATAAAGAAATCATTGAAGCGCTGCATAGACGTTCTGAGCATAAACGAAATTTAGCGGCAGCACCGCCAAAATTTTAATTAATTGCCGGGAACTAACAGCAATAAACCTCCCCTGATAGAACAAGCTATTGATGAGCTATTATGCTCAAATTGTTTTTCAGGGGGTTTTTTCATTGAGAAAATCAGTTTCCGCAGCTATAGCCCTTTCTTTTATGACAATTGGTCTTGCGGCGTGCAACAACAATAATGGTGCATTGGATGACCGTGATCGAAATGGTGCAGCACCAATTGGCTACTATTCAGCTGATCGGGATCGTAATTTTGATTACGTTGATAATGATGGACCGATCACTGAAATGTTTGACGGCGGAATGGATGACAATGACATGCTCCGCGATGCAAATGACCGCAATAGAGACCGCTCGCTGACAGTGAACGATAGAAGAAACAACGGCTTCCAAAGAAGCGATGTCAATTATCATAATCATTTACGGGATGTGGGCTCGAATAATGCTCAATTAGCCGAACGAATTTCTGATCAGGTAAGCCGGCTGAAAAACGTGCAGGATGTTGATACGCTCGTAACAAATGACAGGGTTGTAGTAGCGATCAATACAACTGATCGAAACGAACAGAACGTAAAAAATCGAGCCAAACGAGTTGTATCAAGACTGGCTGGAAATAAAAGCATCCATATTGTAACAGACGAGGAAACTTTTACTCGTGTGCGAAACATTAATAATAACTTGAATAACGGTACGGATGTAGGGGAAGATATCCAACGTCTATTCAATGATATTGGAGAAGCAGTAACAGAGCCTTTTGACGGAAATAACCGCTAACGAGACAGGGAGAACTCCTCCCTGTTTCTTTTGTGAAGAACAATTTTTCCCGCTAAATAAAATATGTTATATTAAAAATCGAGATTTGTTTATGAGAGGGGATTTTTAGAATGGCAGGACATTCTAAATGGAAAAATATTCAAAGAAGAAAAAATGCCCAAGATGCGAAGCGGGGCAAAATTTTTATGAAATTGGCAAAAGAAATTTATGTTGCGGCTAAACAAGGCGGAGGAGATCCTGACGCGAATCCGAGCCTCAGACTTGCCATTGACAAGGCTAAAGCTGCCAACATGCCGAACGATAATATAGAACGAGCAATTAAAAAAGCGACCGGCAGCCAAGATGGAGCCAACTATGAAGAAATTACATATGAAGGATATGGCCCCGGTGGTGTCGCTGTAATGGTAAAATGTCTGACGGACAATAAAAACCGTACAGCAACAAGTGTTCGCACTGCCTTTAATAAAAACGGAGGAAACTTAGGAGAAACTGGTTGTGTATCCTATATGTTCGAACGAAAGGGATATATTGTTATTGAAGGTAACGGAATTGAAGAGGATGACTTGTTTCTTGAAGCAATTGACGCTGGAGCAGAAGAATTAGAAGCGTCAGGCGAGGCGTTTGAAATTTATACCGCTCCTGAAAATTTGAATAATGTAAAAACCGCTTTAGAAGAAAAAGGATATAAACTGGAAACAGCGGAAATCACATGGATTCCTCAAACGTACACGCAACTAGATGAAACAACAGCTGAAAAAATGTACAAATTAATCGATGTCCTTGAAGATGACGACGATGTCCAAGAAGTCTTCCATAATATGCAGGAAGATGAGTGATTGAAAATTTATTGATATTAACGATTAAAAAATCTAACAGCCGAAAAAAATGAAATTGTTAAGTTATCCATTTTACTTTTTCTAATTGAAACGTATTAATATACAAGCATGTCATGATATACAAGGTAGTCACCATAATATGTAATAAGATGAAGAATCAGGACTAAGGGTTAAAAATTCTCATGATGGCTACACTAAATAAAAACAAATGTGTTATAAGTTCAGGAGTGGTGGCATGTGAAAAAGGTATTTTGCCTCTTTTGTTATACTTTGATGATCTTAGCTTTTTGTCATTTCCATCCTGAAGCATCTTTCGCAAATGCGAATCATCATTCCTCGACAGTTGAAGTCATCTTGAGAAGAGTTTATCTTGATGGCGAAGTGAGCGAAGAGGTCAAAACAGAACATCATCATTCTATCGCAGATGTAATTGCGAAATATCAAGATTGGCAGGTTGTTCGTCAGGATGGCGACGAAATTGTCTTTCAAAAGCAAATTGATGACCTCTCTCCTTTATTAAAAACAAATGGTTTTTTCGGTATTATGGAAGACGGGACTTTGTCGATTTTTAACGGGAAGCCTCACGCAGACAATGAAGTCATTCAGTCTTTTTTCCAGATCGATATAAAAAAACTGGAAAGCTATCGCCACCTGCAACTAAAAAGAGGAATTCCCGTAAAAAATAAAGAGAATTATTTAAATGTCATCAATACCTTTAAAGCTTATTCTGCTGATGAATTCAAATAAAAGGACCGATGCTTTTGGCATCGGTTTATTTTTGCAGTTCTTTCCCTGACGGAGCGAGTTCTTTATGTTAAAATAGGTTAAGTGATGAGAGGTGAACGCAGTGATTGAGTTTATCCGCGGAGTTGTAGATCATATATCAATAGATTCAATTGTGATCGATCGGAACGGAATCGGCTTTCAAATTTTCACTCCCAATCCTTTCAGCTATCAAAAACATATCAAAAAAGAAGTGACGGTTTATACATATCAATATGTAAGGGAGGATCTCCTCGCTCTGTACGGATTTTCAAGCCGTGAAGAAAAGACTCTCTTTTCCAAGCTTTTAAACGTAACAGGAATCGGTCCGAAGGGTGCTCTGGCGATCCTGGCTTATGGCGATGCAAAGCAAGTAGTGGAGGCCATTGAAAATGAAGATGAAGCATTTTTAGTAAAATTTCCTGGTGTCGGAAAGAAAACAGCGAGGCAAATCATCTTAGATTTAAAAGGGAAGCTCGTCGAATTCGTTTCAGAACCGTCTTCCAACATGTTAGCTAATCAGGTACAAACAAACCAAAAACATAGCAATCATTCGCTTATGGAAGCGATCGATGCACTGAAAGTTTTAGGATACAGTGAGAAAGAGATAGCAAAAATCAAGCCGTCATTGGAAGGTGAATCGCTCTCAACTGATCAATATGTGAAAAAAGCATTGAAACTGCTTTTGAAATAAGGTGATAGCAATGGAGGAAAGAATTGTTGCAGGCGAAGCTGAAGCGGGAGAAAAAGATTTTGAATTCAGCCTTCGTCCTCAATCTTTCGATCAATATATCGGTCAATCAAAGATTAAGGAAAACTTAAAAATATTTATTGAAGCGGCAAAGCTTAGAGAAGAAACGTTGGATCATGTTCTTTTATATGGACCTCCAGGGCTCGGGAAAACAACACTTGCAACGATTATCGCAAATGAGATGGGGACGAATATCCGCCATACTTCAGGGCCCGCGATTGAACGGCCGGGAGAATTAGCGGCTATTCTCACTTCTTTAGAACCGGGGGATGTTTTATTTATTGATGAAATTCACCGGCTTAATCGTTCTATCGAAGAAGTCTTGTACCCAGCGATGGAAGATTTTTGTATAGATATCGTCATTGGAAAAGGATCAAGCGCCCGCACGATCAGGTTGGATCTGCCACCGTTTACACTTGTTGGTGCAACAACTAGAGTCGGCTTATTAACTGCTCCTTTAAGGGATCGATTTGGTGTGTTAAGCCGCTTGGAATACTATCAAGAGCACGAGCTCTCAAAGATAGTCAAACGAACGGCCAACCTGTTAAATATCGAGATTGAAGAGCAGGCAGCCGTTGAAATAGCCAGAAGATCGCGGGGAACGCCAAGAATTGCGAACAGGCTTCTTAAAAGGGTCAGGGATTTTGCGCAAGTGCTCGGATTTGAAAAAATCAGCGCCCATCTTGCCGAAGACGCCTTGGAGCGTTTGCAAGTGGATAAACTTGGATTGGATCATATCGATCATAAACTTCTTTTAGGGATCATTGAAAAATTCCAAGGAGGTCCCGTTGGAATTGAGACCATTTCAGCGACAATCGGTGAAGAAGCGCACACAATTGAAGATGTTTATGAACCGTATTTATTGCAAATCGGTTTTATTCGGCGAACACCGAGGGGAAGAATAGTAACAGATCTTGTGTATAAACATTTTCAAATGGAGGTGCCGAAAAGATGACGGAATTTCCAAAGCTATTGATGGTGCTTGGCGGTATTTTGCTTTTTATCGGCTTATTTATGCAAGTTGTCGGAAGACTGCCAGGAGATATCGTAGTAAAAAAAGGAAATTTCACCTTCTTCTTTCCGATTGTCACATGCATTGTCATTAGTTTGCTTTTAACGTTCATTTTTTCTTTTTTAGGACGGTTTAAATAATGGACAGAAGCTAGGTGAACAGGATGAATATCGAATTATTTGACTTCGAATTGCCAGAGGAACTGATTGCCCAAACTCCGTTGAAGGAGAGGGACGCTTCAAGATTAATGATTGTTGATAAAAAAAGCGGAGATATTACGCACAGCAGATTTAAAAGCTTAATTGAGTATGTATCTCCGGGTGATTGCCTTGTTTTAAATGATACGCGGGTCATGCCGGCCAGATTGTACGGGGTGAAAGAAGAAACCGGGGCTAAAGTGGAAGTTTTATTGCTAAAAGAAAAAGAAGGGAATGTTTGGGAAACCCTTGTAAAACCTTCAAAGCGCGTCAAAGTAGGGACAACATTAAATTTCGGAAACGGCCTTTTAAAAGGAACATGTGTAGGAACTCTTGAACACGGCGGTAGAATCATTGAATTTCAATACGAAGGCATTTTTTTGGAAATTTTGGATCAGCTTGGGGAAATGCCATTGCCCCCATACATTAAAGAGCAGCTTGATAATAAAGAACGATATCAAACCGTTTATTCCCGAGAAATTGGTTCAGCAGCTGCACCGACTGCAGGTTTGCATTTCACAGATGAAATACTCGAAAATATAAAAAATAAAGGGATTCATATCGCTTTTATAACGCTGCATGTCGGGCTTGGGACATTTCGTCCAGTCAGCAGCACAAACATTACAGAACATAAAATGCATGCGGAATTTTATCAAATGACAGAGGGAACGGCTCGCTTATTAAATGAAGTAAGAGAAAAGGGAGGACGTATTATCGCAGTCGGTACGACTTCAACAAGAACGCTGGAAACAATTGCTGGAAAACATGGAGGCAAATTTGTCGAAGAAAGCGGTTGGACAGACATTTTTATTTATCCGGGCTACAATTTTAAAGGAATAGACGGACTCGTTACAAATTTTCATCTTCCTAAGTCTTCTCTGATCATGCTTGTCAGTGCGCTGGCTGGAAGAGAAACAATTCTTCGCGCGTATGAGGAGGCTATAAAGGAAAAATACCGTTTTTTCAGCTTTGGAGATGCCATGCTGATTATTTGAAACAGAATAGAGGTACACTGAATAAAGGAGGGGCTTTCATTGAATAAGCCACCTATTCGATATGAATTGATCAAAACATGCAAACAAACAGGCGCCCGCCTTGGAATCGTACATACACCTCACGGTTCGTTTGAAACTCCGGTGTTTATGCCTGTGGGAACATTGGCGACCGTCAAAACTATGTCACCGGAGGAATTAAAAGAAATTGGCGCAAAAATCATTTTGAGCAATACATACCATTTATGGATCAGACCAGGGGAAGATATCGTTAAGGAGGCAGGAGGTCTCCATTCTTTTATGAATTGGGATGGAGCGATTTTAACTGACTCCGGCGGATTTCAAGTGTTCAGCTTAAGCGAATTCCGGCGAATTGAAGAAGAGGGAGTATATTTTCGCAATCATTTAAACGGGGACAAGCTGTTTTTATCTCCAGAAAAAGCAACTGAAATCCAAAATGCTCTCGGATCAGATATTATAATGGCATTTGACGAATGCCCGCCTTACCCGGCATCATTTGATTATATGAAACAATCTGTAGAACGAACCTCCAGATGGGCTGAACGCTGTCTAGCAGCTCACAAAAGAGAAAATGAACAAGGGATGTTTGGAATTGTACAAGGCGGCGAATATGAAAACTTGCGGAAGCAAAGCGCACGCGATCTTGTCTCGCTTGATTTTTCGGGATATGCGGTTGGCGGTCTTTCTGTCGGCGAACCGAAAGAAGTGATGAATCGTGTGCTAGAATTTACCGTGCCTTTATTGCCAAGCGACAAACCTCGTTATTTGATGGGGGTCGGTTCTCCAGATTCACTGATAGATGGAGCGATTCGGGGCATTGATATGTTTGATTGCGTGCTTCCTACTAGAATTGCGCGCAACGGCACCTTAATGACATCAACAGGTCGGCTTGTCGTAAAAAATGCGAAATATGCGCGCGATTTCGGTCCATTGGATGAATCTTGTGATTGCTACGTTTGCCGAAATTATTCACGTGCTTATATCAGACATTTAATTAAAAGCAATGAAACATTTGGGATTCGATTAACATCTTACCATAATCTCTATTTTTTGATAAAATTAATGGAGCAGATTAGGGAATCAATCCGTGAAGACCGTTTAGGAGATTTCCGAGAAGAATTTTTTGAACGGTACGGATTCAATAAACCAAATGCGAAAAACTTTTAATGCTTAGAAAGGGGTGAAGAAATGTCGGAGAATTTTGTAGCAACAGTGCTGCCTTTTGTGCTGATGATTGCTATTTTTTACTTTTTGTTGATCAGACCTCAGCAAAAAAGGCAAAAGCAAATCCGTGACATGCAGGCAAACTTGAAGAAGGGTGATAAAATCGTAACGATTGGCGGTTTGCATGGGACGGTTGATTCATTGGATGAAGATAAAATCGTCATCCGTACGGGAGACGGCTCCCGCTTAACTTTTGACCGAAATGCTGTGAGAGAAGTCGTAGAACAATCATAGTTCTACAAAAAACAGGGCTGACTTAAATGTCAGCCTTTTTCTTTTTAAGCCTGCCGTTTTGGCGACGAAATATTGACTCCCAGCATTCCTCCAACTATTGAAGTGATTAAAAATCCACCGTGATATAATAGCGATTCTAGCGAAAGCGTTTTTCCGTAACCTAAAAATTGAAACAATAACACAATTCCCGTGTAAGCAACCGCTGTCGCACCGCCTAAAAGCCACCCTTTTTCTTTACCTTTTCCGCCAGCTATAAAACCTCCGATAAAAACGGCTAAAAAACTTATAGATGTGATGACCCAAAAGAGCGAATCTTCTGTTAAACTAGTAAATCGTAATAAAATAGATAAAAGAAAACTGGAAATCAAAGCAATGATCAAAATGGTAAAAACACCGTAAAATACAGCTTTCCCCCACCGCTTTGCTTCAATCATCCATTCATCTCCTCCCATGTTCACCCGTACAAGGGTAATCACTTTTATACAAGCATATTCATAAAAAAAAGATTTAGAATTAAAATTGCCAGATCAGGGTGAAAGGAATGAAACGGATAGATTTTAACGATTTTTCTGCATCGGAATAAAGATTGCTATATACGGACCGATTAGGGGAATTCGCTTTACTTCTTCCTTTTCGACTAGTCGAAAGATGATAAGAAACAGACTGTAAATAACTGTTGTGATCATGCATGCATACATTAACTTTGGCAGCAAATGCAGTTGTTCCAATAAGATATCGTAAATATGATAGGAGATCCAACCTGTTAAGAATATGGCTGCAAAAGATAGAACATAGTCTTTTAAATAAATTGTGAACTTAAACACTTTCAGCACCGTTGCATAATGAAGAAGAGTAACGATCATAAACCCGCTTATAATGGCAAGAGCTGCGCCGATAATGCCGAGCTGCGGCCTAGTTGCGAAAACAAAAATGAGCGCTGTTTTTAAAATGGAACCAATTAAACTGTTGGTCATCGCTGCTTTTGCTAAATTTAATGCTTGCAATGCTGCTTGCAGTGGACCTTGGAAATAATAAAAGATGAAAAAAGGAGCCATAACTTTCACATAGATGGCAGATTGAGCATTTCCATACATAAAGATCATGATCGGTTCAGCGTACACGTATAAAATAACAACTGCTAGTCCGCCTGTAACAAGCGAGAGCCTTAAAGCTTGCCTCAGCCGATATTCTGCTAATCGAATCCTTTTTTGGGCAATCGCTTCGCTTAATGCGGGCACTAATGATGTTGACAGCGAAAAAGTGATGAAAGAGGGAAGCATTAATAAAGGAAGCGCATACCCCGTCAATTCCCCATATTGTTTTGTAGCTAAAGATGAATGAACTCCGGCGATCAGTAAACTGTGTGAAACAACGATCGGTTCGAGAAACCATGAAATGTTGCCGATAAATCGGCTGCCGGTTGTCGGCAGGGCAATTTTCATGAGCTGACTGAATGTTTCTTTTCCCTTTTTTAACGAACGGAAAAACGATTTTCTCACTCGAATTTGCTTTTTGAAACAGAACGCTATTAGTAAGTAAAGTAAGGAAGCAAGTTCTCCAATTGCTGCCGCAACAAAGGCGCCAGCGGCTGCATATTCGATTCCGTAAGGCAGCATAGCTTTTGTACAAACGGCGATAAAGGCGATTCTGACCGCTTGCTCAAGCACCTGGGAGAATGCCGCAGGCGTCATGTTTTGTTTTCCTTGAAAGTATCCTCTCAAAACAGAGGATACAGCAATAATAGGAATTACAGGAGTGATGGAAATCAAAGGAAAGAATGTTCTTGGGTCTGTAAGCAATGTTTCAGAAATATATGAGGCGGAAAACAACACAAGCGGTGCGATGATAATGCTTAAACTGCACGTAATTGTTAAAGATACAACCAGTATTTTTTTTACCTTTTTGCTGTCTCCTTTTGCATCCGCTTCCGCGACCAGCTTGGAGATGGCAACCGGCAAACCGAGCTGTGTAGCTGCTGCGACAAGGCCAAACGTAGGCATCGCCATCATGTAGAGGCCAACCCCTTCTTCTCCAATCATTCTGGCTATGACAATTCGATTAATAAAACCGAGAATTCTTGTGATGAGGCCTGCCGTCATTAAAATGAGCATTCCTTTTAAAAAGGTTTGCTTCGGCATTTTTCTCCCTGCCTTCTCAAAAAACTTGATATCATATACAATTACTATATGCAGACTCGAAGTACAGGCATGACAACCTTTTAAGAAAGGAGCATAAAAGTGGAGAACTATTCGGTAGATGCCTATCGCAAGTATTTAAGGCCGTTTTTGAAAAGCAAGCTCGAAGAATTCCGGCTGTATGGATACGATAAAATGACAGAGGATGAATTGTGGGCTTTTTTTGAAAAGAAAAAAATGGAAAAAAATTGAGGGTGTCAGAGTACATCGGTTAGTAGAAGGGATTATGTCAGTGAAAGTGTCCGATTTCATGAATTATACGACCATTGAGTTTATGAAAGATGCAAAATGGTTAGATAGTAAAGAAGGACAAGAAATATTAAAAGAATTAACCTAAAGATGATAAGGCGATGTTTCGCATATAAGCTTGAGGAGGATCAACATGGCAAAAAAAGGCCGAATTATATCATTTTTTATCATTGTTTTCGCCCTTTTAGGTTTGACTGGCGCAACGACAAAACCAATCGTAGAAGGCATTACGCTTGGTCTTGATTTAAAAGGCGGCTTTGAAGTTTTATATGAAGTGAAGCCGGTAAATAAAGGAGATAAAATTGACCGTCAAGCCCTATTAAGTGCAGTTGAAGCGCTGGACAAAAGGGCGAATGCACTTGGAGTGAGCGAACCAAATATCCAAATAGAAGGGAATGACCGAATTCGCGTTCAGCTTGCAGGCGTGACGGATCAGACTGAAGCTCGGAAAATTTTGTCGACGCAGGCAGAACTGACCTTTCGTGATGTCAATGACAAAGAATTACTAAACGGTTCAGACTTAGTGCAAGGCGGTGCCAAGCAATCATTTGACCAAAACGGTAAACCGAACGTTGTCGTTGAGCTAAAGGATGCGAAAAAATTTAAAGAAGTGACAGAGAAAATAGTAAAAATGGCGCCTGAAAATAAGCTGATCATATGGCTTGATTGGGAAGAAGGCGACTCGTATAAAAAAGAAGCAGCAAAAGCGAATCCGAAATTTTTGTCCGATCCGTACGTAAATGAAGTGTTTGATACGACTACGGTCACGATTGAAGGACAATTTACGGTAGAAGAAGCGCAGCAATTAGCAAGTTTGCTGAATGCTGGTGCATTGCCAGTGAAGCTGCACGAAATTTATTCAACTTCTGTCGGGGCAAAATATGGGGAACAAGCGATGCAATCAACCATTTATGCGGGTTACGTCGGCGTAGGCCTCATTATGCTGTTCATGATCTTTTACTATCGCTTGCCGGGATTGATCGCATCTATCACGCTTGTTTCATACATATACCTCATTTTAGTTGTGTACAATTGGATGCATGCGGTGCTTACATTGCCGGGGATCGCCGCCCTTATTTTAGGGGTTGGGATGGCAGTTGACGCGAACATTATTACAGACGAACGAATAAAGGATGAATTAAAGCTTGGAAAAAGTGTCCGATCTGCTTTTAAAGCAGGAAACAAAAGATCGCTTTTAACCATTTTTGATGCCAATGTTACGACAATACTCGCAGCTGTTGTTTTGTTTATTTTTGGAACAAGCTCTGTAAAAGGCTTTGCGACAATGCTCATTGTCAGCATTATTATATCCTTCCTTACGGCGATTTATTTAAGCAGATTGCTGCTCGGATTGCTCGTGGAGAGCCGGGCATTTGACAAAAAGCCGCATTGGTTTGGCGTGAGGAAAAGCGATATTTTGGATATTACGAAAACGAATAAAGATACCGATGTCCCAACTCGCTTTGATCATATTGATTTTGTTAAACATCGGAAAAAGTTTTTCGTTTTATCAAGTGTATTAATTGTCGCAGGCATCATCATCCTCTTTGTTGCTAAATTGAATCTAAGCATCGATTTTACGAGCGGAACGCGGGTCGAGCTAGCGACAAATGAGCTGCTATCGGCTGATACAATCGAAAAAGAATTCAAATCAATCGGGCTTAAGCCGGATGAAATTGTATTATCTGGTAATGATAAAAGCACAGCAGTTGTACGATTTGTAGGCGCATTTGATAAAGAAACGATTTCAAATGTAAAAGAACATTTCACAGAGCTGTATGGGATAGAGCCAAATATAAGCACGGTTTCGCCAACAGTCGGAAAAGAGCTGGCGCGAAATGCTCTCATCGGTGTTGCAATTGCTTCCATTGGGATTATCATATATGTATCCATCCGCTTTGAATTTTATATGGCGCTTGCAGCTGTGCTTGCCCTATTGCACGATGCCTTTTTTATCATTTCCTTTTTCAGCATCACCCGTCTTGAAGTAGACATTACATTTATCGCGGCCGTGTTGACGATTATTGGTTACTCGATCAACGATACGATTGTTACGTTTGACCGTATAAAAGAAAACATGGGAAAAGCGAAAAAAATAAAAACATTTGAGCAGCTTGCGGAAATTGTCAACAAAAGCTTGCGGCAAACCTTTACAAGATCGATTAACACCGTTTTAACCGTGATCTTTGCTGTTGTCGCTCTCATTTTATTCGGAAGCTCGTCCATTTTAAATTTCTCGATTGCTTTGTTGGTTGGATTGATCGCAGGCGTTTATTCCTCTTTGTTTATCGCCAGCCAGCTTTGGCTCGTTTGGAAATGGAAGCAAATTGAAAAACGTTCTGTAAAAGAAAACTAGTGAACAGCCGCTGTAAAAGTTCGAAGGGGCTGTCCAAAAAGTCAGGGTTAACTGACTTTTTGGGGCTCCTTCATTTTAGGGATTTATCGGACAGACTATTTTTCCTATCTTGTGTTTATGCTTCAGAAGTCTTATGAAGGACTTTTCTTATGCTCTCTTTCTGAATTAGGTTCTTCAAAAGTTTTATGACGGACATTCAGCACATACAATTGCTTCCTGTTGGACTTCATTGCTTCTATGAAGGACATTTACAAATTTTATTCGATTATTTTTGTCCTTCACAATGTATTTCTCCAAACTCCTTCATTTTAGGAACTCATCGGACAGCCCCTCTCTTTCTTATGAAGAAACATAACCTTAAAAATAGTGTTTGAAAACATTTCATTTCGTTCTGTATAATAGGAGAAGTTGAGGGGTGAAATCATGCTGAGATCTAAATTTCGTTGGAATCGTTTATATAGGGATGAGTCCAACGAAGAGGCTGTTCGAGCATTAATCGACTCTTTGAATATTACATATTTGACTGCTCGATTACTTGTGAATCGCGGCATTCAAAATGTTGAAGAAGCAAAAGAGTTTTTACATATAAAGGAACCTTCATTTCATGATCCTTTTTTGTTGGATGGGATGGAGCGGGCATGTGAGCGTATTTTTGCAGCAATCCGCGCTGGTGAAAAGATTGTCGTATACGGTGATTATGATGCGGACGGCGTTTCCAGCACTGCCGTCCTGTTGACGGCATTAAAGGAATTGGGGGCAAACGTCGATTTTTACATACCGAATCGATTTTCAGAAGGATACGGGCCAAACGAACATGCTTTCCGAATGATTCATGAAAAAGGATGCAGGCTGATTATAACAGTTGATACCGGCATCGCGGCAATCAATGAAGCGGATTTAGCCAAAAGGCTTGGAATCGACCTCATTATAACAGACCATCATGAACCGGGGCCTGTTTTGCCTGATGCGTATGCGATCATTCATCCGAAATTGCCAAATTCAACATATCCTTTTAAGGAGCTGGCAGGTGTAGGCGTTGCTTTTAAAATGGCCCATGCCCTTTATGGAAAGGTTCCAGAATCTCTGATAGAGATCGCAGCCATTGGAACAATTGCTGATTTAGTACCTCTATACGGAGAAAATCGGCTTCTTGCGAAAAAAGGGATTGAAAAATTAAAAACGACGACAAGACCTGGCATAAATTCGCTTCTTTCCATTGCTGGAGTGGACAAATCTTCCGTAAATGAGGAAACGATAGGATTTGTTTTAGGACCGAGAATCAATGCGGCAGGGAGGCTGCAAGAAGCCGATCCTGCCGTTGAATTGTTGTTGACAGATGATAAAGAAAAAGCTGATATGCTTGCTAAGGAAATCGATCAATTAAATAAGCAAAGGCAGAAGCTTGTACAAGAGATAACGGACGAAGCGATTAAGGAAATTGAGAAAAATTTTCCAATCGAAGACAATCCTGTTTTAGTCGTCGCAAAAGAAAACTGGAATTCTGGAGTGATCGGAATCGTTGCTTCCAGATTGGTCGAAAAATTTTACCGTCCTGCCATCGTGTTGAGCATTGATCGTGAGACAGGTCTTGCCAAAGGGTCTGCGCGAAGCATTCAAGGGTTTGATCTATTTAAAAACTTATCGGAATGCAGGGAGCTTCTCCCTCATTTTGGAGGCCATACGATGGCTGCTGGCATGACGCTGAAAGCAGAGCATATTGACGAGCTGCGCCAAAAAATGATCGATCTTGCAAATAGTCAGCTTTCAGATGAAGATTTTATTCCTGTAAAAAACATTGAATGTGCCTGTTCATTGGAGCATGTCACAATAAAAGCAGTCGAAGAGCTGGAGAAGCTTGCCCCTTTCGGAGTCGATAATCCGAAGCCGCTCTTTTTACTAGAGAATGTCAATGCGGCAGATGTTAGAAAAATTGGGGTAAACGGAAATCATTTGAAAATGAAGATTGAGGAGAAGGAATTTGAATTAGATGTCGTCGGCTTTGGACAGGGAGAATTGGCAGAAGAAATATCTCCTTTCGCAAACGTTTCTATTGTCGGTGAGCTTGCGATCAACGAATGGAATTATGTAAAAAAGCCGCAGCTATTGCTTCAAGACCTTGCCGTGCCAGCGTGGCAGCTTTTTGATTGGCGAGGTTCAAGAGGAACGGAGGCTTTGCTCTCTAAACTTCCTGCTGAAAAACGATTGCTGATCGCCTTTCATGAAGAATCTATAAAATTATATAAAGATCAACCGTACATTCATGAAATTCATATAATATCAGAAATAAAGGATTACAAAAATATAGATGTTTCCAATAAGTATGTTGTATTTCTCGATATGCCCCCGGCAATCGAATTTCTTGTTTCAGCATTTGAGCAAGGAATGCCTGAAAGAATTTATGCTATTTTTTATCAGCATGCAGACCACTTTTTTCAAACAATGCCGACAAGAGAGCATTTTAAATGGTATTACGCATTCTTAACGAAAAAAAGTTCTTTCGATTACAAAAAATATGGGGAAGATTTAGCCAAATACCGTGGCTGGACAAAAGAAACGATTCTTTTTTATGACAAAGGTGTTTTTTGAACTTGAATTTGTTACAATAAACAATGGTGTGATTACATTAAACAAAAAGGTGAAAAAACGGGATTTATCAGAATCCGGGACATATCAGCAGAAGCTGGATCAAATGAAACTGGAACAGCAGCTTCTCTATTCTTCTTATCAAGAACTGAAGGAATGGTTTGAAAAGGCAGTCTTGAAACGAGATGCCGATAAATTTTTACAAGTTCATGAATGGTAAACAACCGAGGAGGACGAGTGATGGATTTAAAAAAATACGTGACAATTGTTGAAGATTTTCCAAAACCGGGCATTTCTTTTAAAGATATCACAACATTAATGGACAACGGGGAAGCATTTAAATATGCAACAGACCAAATTGTTCAATATGCGCGTGAAAAGAAGATTGATATTGTTGTCGGTCCAGAAGCAAGAGGGTTTATCATCGGCTGCCCAGTTGCTTACTCTCTCGGAGTTGGTTTTGCACCTGTTCGAAAAGAAGGCAAGCTTCCGCGCGAAACGATCAAGGTGGAATACGGGCTTGAGTACGGAAAAGATGCATTAACCATTCATAAAGATGCGATTAAGCCTGGCCAGCGAGTGTTAATAACCGATGATTTGCTGGCGACTGGAGGAACGATTGAAGCTACCATTAAATTAGTGGAACAGCTTGGCGGAGAGGTTGCCGGCATTGCCTTTTTAATTGAATTGTCTTATCTTGAGGGCAGAAAAAGGCTTGAAGGCTATGATATATTAGCATTGATTAAATATTAATCGGCGCAAATCTATAAATGAAGCACTCTTAATGGGTGCTTTTTTTTAAAACAATAAAATGAAAAACTTTAGAAATTGTAATATTTTCCATCCACTCGTAAAATAGCTGCAGCAGCTCTATTTTTTTTACCCCTTTTCAAAAGGATCGTATTCTTCTCTTTACATGTTTGTTAATTTTATTTAATAATAAAAACAATAACGTATATACAATTAAAGGTGATCCCATGGCAAACGAACAAATGTTGACAGCTGAACAGATCTTCGAAAAAGCGGAAAAGTATCTTCCGCCTGACGATATAGAGTTTATAAAAAAAGCATACGAGTTTGCAAAAAACGCCCATCATGGGCAATATCGCAAATCAGGCGAACCATATATTATGCATCCGGTGCAGGTTGCCGGGATTCTAGTAGATTTGGAGCTGGATCCTACAACGATTGCCGGCGGCTTTTTACATGATGTTGTGGAAGATACGGATGTGACATTAGACGAGCTTCGACAAGAATTTAACGATGAAGTCGCTATGCTTGTGGATGGAGTAACAAAGCTGGGAAAAATTAAATATAAATCAAAAGAAGAGCAGCAGGCGGAGAATCACCGGAAAATGTTTGTCGCTATGGCGAAGGACATTCGGGTCATTTTAATTAAACTGGCAGACCGTCTTCACAATATGCGTACGTTAAAACATTTGCCGCAGGAAAAGCAGCGAAGAATCGCCAATGAAACGTTGGAAATATTTGCTCCTCTCGCCCATCGCCTCGGAATCTCAAAAATCAAATGGGAACTTGAAGATACAGCCTTGCGGTATTTAAATCCGCAGCAATACTACCGAATTGTCAATTTGATGAAAAAGAAACGTGCAGAACGGGAAAAGTATGTTGAAGAGGTAATTGAAGATTTAAAGAAGCGAATTGAAGAAGTAAAGATAAAGGCAGAGCTGTACGGCCGGCCGAAGCATATTTATTCCATTTATCGAAAAATGGTTCACCAAAATAAACAATTTAACGAAATATATGATTTGCTGGCTGTGCGAATTATTGTGAACAGCATAAAAGACTGCTACGCAGTGCTTGGCATCATTCACACATGCTGGAAGCCGATGCCTGGCAGATTTAAAGATTATATTGCAATGCCAAAAACAAACATGTATCAATCCATTCACACGACTGTCATCGGTCCGAAGGGGGATCCCCTTGAGGTTCAAATTCGCACATACGAAATGCATGCGATCGCTGAATACGGGATTGCTGCCCATTGGGCTTATAAAGAAGGAAAAAGCATTACATCTTTTGATAAAAAACTGAGCTGGTTTAGAGAAATATTGGAGTTTCAAAACGATTCTTCCAACGCCGAAGAATTTATGGAGGCATTGAAAGTTGATCTGTTCTCTGACATGGTGTTTGTATTTACTCCAAAAGGAGATGTCATTGAGCTTCCCGCCGGGTCAATTCCGATTGATTTCGCCTACAGAATTCATTCTGAAATAGGCAATAAGACGATCGGAGCAAAAGTAAACGGAAAAATAGTGCCTCTTGATTATAAATTAAAAACCGGAGATATAGTGGAAATATTGACGTCGAAGCATTCTTACGGTCCGAGCCAAGATTGGCTTAAATTGACGCAGACCTCTCAAGCGAAAAATAAAATTCGCCAATTTTTCAAAAAGCAGCGCCGAGAGGAGAATGTTGAAAAAGGAAAAGAATTAATTGAAAAAGAAATTAAAGCGATGGATTTTGATGTGAAAGAAGTCCTTACTCAGGAAAATATAAAACGTGTCGCGGAAAAATTCAATTTTTCAAACGAGGACGATATGTATGCGGCGGTTGGCTTCAACGGCATTACTGCTTTACAGGTTGCAAACCGCCTAGTCGAAAAAATTCGCAAACAGCGGGATATAGAAGAGCAGGAAAAATTGATGGAAAAGGTGGTTCAACAAGGTGCAAGGCGGCCGAAGCGCCGTGATGCAGGAGTGTCTGTAAAGGGTATTGATAATTTGTTAATCAGGCTTTCCCGCTGCTGCAACCCAGTTCCTGGCGATGATATTGTCGGATTTATTACAAAAGGAAGAGGGGTATCTGTTCACCGGTCTGATTGTCCAAATGTCAATAAAGAGGATGCAAAAGACAGGTTAATTGAAGTGGAATGGGAAAATCAGCTGGACGGCCGGAAGGAATACAATGTGGAAATTGAGATTTTAGGTTTTGACCGGCGCGGCTTATTAAATGAAGTGCTCCAGTCTGTAACAGAGACGAAGACAAACATTACGACAATTTCGGGAAGAACGGACCGTAACAAAGTAGCGAACATCCATTTAGGAATTTCGATTCAAAATGTCAGCCATCTTCAAAAAGTTGTGGATCGGATCAAGCAAATACCGGATGTATATTCAGTGCGGAGAATTATGAATTAAGAAAGGAAATACATGATGAAAGTTGTAGTACAACGAGCAAGGAATGCAAATGTCAAAGTAGATGGACAAGTTGTTGGTTCGATTGAGTTCGGTTTAATGGTGCTAGTCGGTGTTACGCACGAGGATACGGAAAAAGATGCAGAGTTTTTAGCGGATAAAGTGGCCAATTTGCGCATATTTGAGGATGAAGAAGGGAAAATGAATTTATCTCTTTTAGATGTTGGGGGCGAAGTTTTATCCGTCTCCCAATTTACGCTGTACGGCGATTGCCGGAAAGGAAGAAGGCCAAATTTTATGCAAGCAGCCAAACCGGATATTGCTGAAAAACTATATGAATCTTTCAACGACAAACTGAGAGAAAAAGGCGTACGTGTTGAAACGGGTTCTTTCGGAGCGATGATGGCTGTTGAATTTACAAACGTTGGCCCAGTAACATTGATTATCGAAAGCAAATAAAAAAATCGTGAGCGAGCTGCTCACGATTTTTTTATGAGTTTACATATTTGACGACCGCTTTATAAATCGCTTGTGAGATTTTCTCTTGGTAAGCGTTTGTGCTGACTGTCCACTCTTCCATAGGATTGCTCAAAAAACCTAGTTCAAGCAAAGCAGCAGGACGTTTATTTTCACGCAGCACAAAATAATTTCCAAATTGAACACCGCGGTTTCTTAAATTGACATGCCTCACCATCTCTTTGTGAATTACATTTGCTAATGCTTTATCCTTTGTAGAATTGTAATAAAAAGTTGTGATTCCATTTGCGCTTGGAATGATTGAGCTATTATAATGGATGCTCACAAAGGCGTTTGCGTTGTTTTTTACAGAAATTCCTACACGGGATTGCAGGCTGATATATGTATCGTCGCTTCTAGTTAAAACTGCATTTACACCTGCTCTTTTTAATTTGTTGTACACAAGTTTAGCTGTTTTTAAGGTTAAATGTTTTTCCAGCGTCCCTCTGACACCGATCGTCCCGCTGTCATAGCCTCCGTGGCCCGGATCGATAATGACTTTTTTACCGTTTGACGGTATGCTTGTCCCTTTATTGGAATTGTTTTCGCTTGTTGTTGTGACGACCCAGCTTGCTACATAAGCTGTTTGACCGTTTCGGAGCTGAATTTTATACCAATTATTATAAATCCCTACAATTGGAAAAGTCTGCCCTTTGTTTCCTCTTTGAACAATTTTTGCAGAAGTGGAAGGTGCACTGCGCAAATTTGTTCCGTCGTATAAAAGGACAACTGATTGAGCGCCGTTTGTTTTCTTTGAGCCAGCTTCGATATATCTTTTGGATGCCCAGCCTGTTTTGTTTTTCGCATATCTAATTTGATACCAATCTCCGTTTGCACCTATGATTTCTACCTCTGTTCCTTTTTTAATGGTACCGACAATTTTTGAGTGTAAAGACGGGCCGCTTCTAACATTTAACGAACTGGCTGTAATCCTTCCTTTTTGCGGGGAAGTGCTGCTGCTTTTAGCTGCTGCTTTGGTAATATATTGCTTCGACACCCACCCCGTCACATTGTTGTAGCGAATGTTATACCAATTGCCTTGTTCCGAAATGATTTCAACTTTCATGTTTTTTGTCAGCTTGCCGGTAATTGATGATTGTGCATTTGGTTTTGAACGAACATTTAATATAGTGGCTGTAACCGTACCGAGGCTATGCTTCTGATTCGAAGGGGTTTTGCTGGCTGCTGGAGCTACATATGCCGAAGAGACCCATCCTTGCCGGCCATTATAGGAAATTTTCACCCATTTCCCCTGTTTCATCAACACATGCGCTTTTTCCCCTTTAGGAAACTGTCCAACAACTTTATAGTTTGTCCCGGGGCCAGAACGGATTCTTAACCCGGTAGTCGTAGAAACGACATAATCCTTTTTTTGAAGCTCGGTTTCTACTGAAAGAAGCCAATCGGCTACCCACCCGGAAGAGCCCTGTTTTAATTGAATTTTCACCCAATCTCCTTTTCTTGCGACAATCGGGTATTTTTCACCGTACCGAACGCTTTTCATTACGGGATAGCTTAAACCGGGACCTGTCCGGACATTTACTTTATCTTGCTTAATGACTGCATATTGCGTATCCGCTTGGGCTGAATGAAAAACTGGAGCGGTAGAAGTAAAAAGCAGTGAAAGCAACAGAACGATTAAAAAGCATTTTTTTCGCAATGGCCATGCTCCTTTCACATTCATGCAAAAAACTATTTCTATTTTTATTTCGGCATTTCCTTTTTTACATTGAGTATTTTTTCATTTTTTTGCGGGAAGACTAAGACGCAAATTCTGATGAAAAAGAAAGGGGAAAAATATGCGGTCCAGTGAAAAACATTCTTTCTCCGCATCAATTTTTCATGACCAGTTTGGTATTTCTTTCAGTGATCGTACGATGCAGGATATTTTAATAGAGGTTTCGTTTGAGCATGGTTTAAATCAAGAGGAGGCGAAAAAGCTCCGTGATCGGCTCAGCCGTTCTTGACATGACACAGTATTGTTCGTATGATAATATAAAATTCTAGATTTAAAAATAACGTACATAAACAACCGATGACGGAGACAAGTAGCTGGGATGCACATGGACAGAGAGGAAAGGCCTTAGGCTGAAAGCCTTTCCCCATGATCGCTTAGTGAAGAACACTCCGGAGGTTTTCCTCTGAAAGGTGTAAAAGTAGGAGGAAACGTAAATAGGCGTTAACTTTTAAGTGGAAGCATTGCTTCAATTAGGGTGGCACCACGGGAGACTCTCCCGTCCCTACGGGAATCGTCAGGGGACGGGTTTTTTTATGGAATTTATTTTATAAGTGGAGGAGAATCGACAATGGCTTTTCAAATCCCGCGAGGTACACAGGATATTTTGCCGTCGGAGGCTTCAAGATGGCAATATGTTGAGAAAAAAGCTAGGGAAATATGCCGTCTTTATCGCTTTCAAGAAATTCGAACCCCCATTTTTGAACATACGGAATTATTTCAAAGGGGTGTAGGCGAATCAACCGATATTGTCCAAAAAGAAATGTACACTTTTTCCGACAGGAAAGGAAGAAGTTTAACATTAAGACCGGAAGGAACGGCAGCAGTCGTCCGCGCTTTTGTTGAAAAGAAAATGTACGCAGATCCGAACCAGCCTGTAAAGCTTTTTTACATCGGTCCGATGTTTCGGTATGAAAGACCGCAATCAGGGCGTTTTCGGCAATTTGTTCAATTCGGTGTGGAGGCTCTCGGCTCGGACGACCCTGCGCTGGATGCTGAAGTTATTTCTTTGGCGATGGCGTTTTATCAATCGCTCGGCTTAAAAAAATTGAAGCTTGTCATTAACAGTTTGGGAGATCAAGAGAGCAGAGCTGCACATCGTGCTGCTTTAGTCAACCATTTTAAGCCGAGAATTGGAGAATTTTGCTCTGATTGCCAAAAGCGGCTTGAGCAAAATCCGTTAAGAATACTTGATTGTAAACAAGACCGCGAGCATGAATTGATGAAAAGCGCCCCTTCCATCATTGACTTTTTAAACGATGAATCAAAGCAATATTTTGATCAAGTGTTAAAATATTTAACGGAGCTTGGCATTGAGTATGAAATCGATCCAAATCTCGTCCGCGGATTGGATTATTATAACCATACAGCATTTGAAATCATGAGCAATGCGGAAGGGTTTGGGGCGATTACGACTTTATGCGGCGGCGGAAGATATAACGGCTTGGTCGAAGAAGCCGGAGGGCCAAGCACGCCGGGGATCGGCTTTGCTTTAAGCATTGAACGCCTGTTAGCAGCAATTGATGCTGAAAACATCGCTCTTCCGATTGAAAAAGGTCTAGATTGTTATATTGTGGCACTGGGAGATCGGGCGAAGGAACGGTCGGTATCTCTATTGCAGGAAATGCGGAAAGCCGGCATTTCTGCAGACAAAGATTATGAAAATAAGAAAATGAAAGCACAACTGAAGCAAGCGGACAGGCTTCAAGCCAAATTTGTCATCATCATAGGTGATGAGGAATTAGAAAAAGGGGTGGCGAACGTAAAAAACATGGCAACAGGCGAACAAGATGCGGTGGCATTTGAACGACTTGCAGAGTATATAAAAGAGAGAAAGTAAAGGAGAGTATGTAGGATGTTTGGACGTTCGTATTATTGTGGAGAAATTTCCGAAAAAGCAATCGGCGAAAAGGTCGTTTTAAAAGGATGGGTGCAAAGACGCCGCGATTTAGGAGGACTTATTTTTATCGACTTGCGCGACCGGACAGGAGTTGTCCAAATTGTTTTTAATCCTGAAGTTTCAAAGGAAGCGTTAGAAATAGCTGAGAAAATCCGCAGCGAGTATGTATTGGACATTGAAGGCGAAGTGGTGAAAAGATCGGAAGAGACGATTAATCCGAACATTCGAACAGGAAAAGTGGAAGTGGTTGTTCAATCGGTAACCATTTTAAACAGCGCCAAAACTCCTCCTTTTTCACTTGCGGATCAAAAAGCGGACATTTCGGAAGAGGTTCGTTTAAAATACCGTTATTTAGATTTGCGCCGTCCAGTCATGTTTGAAACGTTAAAAATGCGGCATCAAATTACGAGAGCGATTCGCAACTTTTTGGATGAAAATGGATTTATTGATGTGGAAACCCCCATTTTAACAAAAAGCACACCGGAAGGAGCACGGGACTATCTTGTCCCTTCTCGCGTCCATGAGGGGGAATTTTATGCGCTCCCGCAATCGCCGCAAATATTCAAACAGCTTCTAATGGTTTCAGGATTTGATAAATATTATCAAATTGCAAGATGCTTCCGCGATGAGGATTTGCGCGCAGACAGACAGCCGGAATTTACCCAAATAGATATAGAAACTTCTTTTATGAGCCAAGAAGATATTATGAATCTAACCGAAAAGATGATGGCTCATGTGTTAAAAGAAGTGAAAGGAATCGAGCTTACTCTTCCATTCCAACGCATGCCATATGATGAGGCGATGGCGCGCTTTGGGTCGGACAAGCCGGACGTTCGATTCGGCCTGGAGCTTGTTGATGTATCTGAAATTGTGAAAAACTCCGCTTTCAAAGTTTTCAGTCAAGCAGTTGCAGGTGGAGGGCAAGTAAAGCTAATCAATGTAAAAGGAAAAAAAGACGAATTTTCACGCAAAGATCTAGATGCTCTCCAAGAGTATGTTCACAATTATGGAGCGAAAGGTTTGGCTTGGCTTAAAGTAGAAGAAAATGAAGTAAAAGGCCCAATTGCAAAATTTCTATCAGAAAATGAACAAAATAGTATTTTGCAAGCAGCTGAAGGACAGAATGGAGACTTGCTTCTGTTTGTTGCCGACAAGCCGAATGTTGTTGCTGATTCGTTGGGGGCTCTCAGATTAAAACTAGGAAAAGATTTAGGGCTGATCGAAGAAGATAAACTTGAATTTTTATGGATTACGGATTGGCCGCTCGTTGAATATAATGAAGAAGACGGCCGCTATTATGCATTGCATCATCCGTTTACTATGCCGTTTCGTGAGGACTTGGAGTACTTTGAGAAAGACCCTCTCAAAATGCGGGCTCAAGCATATGACTTAGTGTTAAATGGATATGAACTTGGCGGAGGGTCGATTCGGATTTTTGAAAAAGACGTTCAAGAAAAGATGTTCAAACTTCTTGGTTTTACAGAGGAACAAGCAAGAGAACAGTTCGGATTTTTGCTGGAAGCCTTCGAATACGGTACGCCGCCGCATGGTGGAATTGCACTAGGATTGGATCGGATTGTAATGCTTTTGGCAGGAAGAACAAATTTACGGGATACGATTGCCTTTCCGAAAACAGCAAGTGCGAGCTGTTTGTTAACGGAGGCACCAAGCCAAGTAAGCAAAGAGCAATTGGATGAACTGCATCTTGAAGTGAAACATAGCTCAAGGTAATAATTTCCATTATTTGTTTTTTATCTTGAAATCTCATGCTAATTATGATATTCTTTATTCAAAATTTAAGTCCTGATGTGTGCGTCGTACACCTAGTTTTGACCGAACAACGATTTAAATGGGAGCCCGGAGTTTCTAAAGTGAGTAAATGCCTCAAATGCATATGGCACGAGGACTTACAAAGCTTTAGAACAGGGCACCCACCTGCTGAGAGCGGGTTCAAAACGAAGGAAACGGCGACGGCACAATTGGGACTTTTTTAGTTTGTACACTGAATTTTGTCAAATTGGAGTGATTTTTTTTGCTTCATCAGTTTTCCCGGAATGAACTAGCGATTGGAAAAGAAGGTTTACATAAATTGAAAAACAGCTCCGTAGCCGTTTTAGGGGTTGGCGGAGTTGGATCTTTTGCCGTCGAAGCTCTTGCACGATCAGGCATCGGGCGATTGATTTTGATCGATAAAGATGATGTCGATATTACGAATATTAACCGGCAAATCCATGCGCTTTTGTCGACGGTTGGAAAACCGAAAGTGGATTTAATGAAAGCAAGAATTGCTGACATTAATCCGGATTGTGAAGTAATTGCATTAAAAATGTTTTACACGGAAGAGACGTATGAAGACTTTTTTAAGCTAAACCCTGACTATGTGATTGACGCCAGCGATACGATCAGCTATAAAATTCATTTAATGAAGGAATGCCTGAAACGGAATATTCCTATTATTTCAAGCATGGGGGCAGCCAACAAAACGGATCCAACCCGTTTCCGAGTAGCAGATATTTCAAAAACACATACAGATCCGATTGCCAAAGTGATTCGAACGAAACTGCGAAAAGAAGGGATCCGAAAGGGAATTCAAGTCGTATTTTCTGATGAACGCCCTGTTGTTATTAGAGAAGATGTCAGAAAAGAAGTCGGCAATAACGAATCAACGATCCGCAAAGCAAAAATGCCCCCGTCATCAAATGCCTTTGTGCCATCCGTAGCCGGATTGATTATGGCTGGCCATGTGATTAATGAATTGCTGAAGGATATAAAAATTTATCGTGTCGGCGACGACGATTAAAAAATGGGGGTGTCAAATAAGCCGTTTTTCGGCTTATTGACGCCCCCTTTTATTTACGTTTTCCATGAGGTTTTGACATTTTGGACAATCCTATTTATATTTTCAAGATGACGCGGACATGACCGAAGCTTCCTATTCGTCCTTTTCTTTTTTCTTTTTCTCGATATTTTCATATATTTGCGCTAAAGCCTGCTCGAATTTGCCCGTTCTTTTTGGCTTGTAATATTTTTTATGCTTGATGGGGTCAGGCAAATATTGCTGGTTTACCCAGCCTGATTCATAATCGTGCGGATATAAATAGTTCACTCCTCTGCCAAGCTGCTTTGCTCCTTTATAATGAGCATCCCGCAAGTGGGAAGGGACCTCGCCTGTCACTCCTGAGCGAATGTCGGCTAAAGCTGCATCAATCGCTTTATAAGCAGAGTTTGATTTAGGGGATAAACATAGTTCAATCACCGCATTGGCCAAAGGGATGCGTGCTTCGGGAAAACCGATGCGCTCTGCTGCTTCTATAGCCGAAAGAGTTCTAGGTCCCGCTTGCGGATTTGCAAGACCAATATCTTCATAGGCGATGACCGTTAAACGCCTTGCAATCGAAGAAAGATCCCCTGCCTCAATTAATCTGGCCAAATAGTGAAGCGCTGCGTTTACATCGGACCCGCGGATAGACTTTTGAAAAGCAGATAAAACATCGTAATGATGATCTCCGTCTTTATCGTGGGAAAAGCTCTTTTTTTGCATGCACTCTTCAGCAATTTCAACCGTAATGCAAATGTTCCCATTCTCATCTTCCTTTGTTGATAAAACGGCGAGTTCCAATCCATTTAACGCCGCACGCACATCTCCGCCGGAGCTTTCGGCAAAATGTCTTAGAGCTTCGTCGCTGATTTGAACAGGAAAGTCGCTCAGTCCTCTTGGGTCTGTAAGAGCTCTTTTCAGGGCAATCATAATGTCATCTGGAGAAAGAGGGTGCAATTCGAAAATTTGACAGCGGCTCCGAATCGCCGGGTTAATGGCATGATACGGATTGCTTGTCGTTGCACCGATTAAAATAATCATGCCGTTTTCTAAATATGGAAGCAAAAAATCTTGTTTCCCTTTATCAAGTCTGTGCACTTCATCTAAAATGAGAATGATTTGCCCTGACATTTTTGCTTCTTCTACAACAATTTCCATATCTTTTTTATTGTGGACAACCGCATTCAGCTTTCGAAAAGGCGTGTTAGTGCTGCCTGCTATTGCTGTTGCAATAGATGTTTTTCCGATTCCAGGAGGTCCGTATAAAATCATCGAGCTTAAATATTTAGCTCGCACCATTCGTTCAATAATCTTTCCTTTTCCAACTAAATGTTCTTGTCCAATAATATCTTCTATTTTGGTTGGACGCATTCTATACGCTAAAGGTTCCATTTTATCGCTCCCAAATAAAAATCATATCATCTCATTTACCCACTAATAAAATAATATGCTATAATGTCTAAAGTTTAAAGTAGAACCAAGATGGTGAAAATCTTGAAAAAAACTAAAAAATAGGAGTGTAGAAACGTGAGAATTTCAACGAAAGGACGCTATGGTTTAACGATTATGATTGAATTGGCGCGAAAGTACGGAGAAGGACCGACATCTTTGAAAAGTATTGCACAATCTCATGATTTATCAGAGCATTATTTGGAACAATTAATTGCTCCTCTCCGCAATGCCGGACTTGTCAAAAGCATTCGCGGAGCTTATGGCGGATATATTTTAGCGAACGATCCGTCCAAAATAACGGCTGGTGACGTTATCCGTGTGTTGGAAGGACCGATCACCCCTGTTGAAGGAATTGAAGATGAACCGCCTGCTCAAAGGCATCTATGGTTAAAAATCCGCGATGCGGTGAAGGACGTTCTTGACAACACGACACTTGATGATTTAGCAAGCCATACAGGAGATAATGAGCAGGACGCTTACATGTTTTACATTTAAAGTCGGGAGGAATTAACTTTGGAACGGATATATTTGGATCATGCGGCAACATCGCCAGTCCATCCCGCAGTTTTGGATAAAATGACAACCTTTATGAAGGATTATTTCGGCAATCCGTCTAGCATCCATTCTTTTGGCAGAGAAAGCAGACGAGAAGTGGATGAGGCTCGAGAGATCCTTGCCAAAAGTATTCATGCCGATCCAAAAGAAATCATATTTACAAGCGGAGGAACAGAAGCAGATAATTTAGCGGTGATTGGAACAGCGCTTGCTAATAAAGAAAAAGGAAACCATATTATCACAACAGAAATTGAGCATCCGGCTGTCCTCCAATCTTGCCGCTATCTAGAAAAAAACGGATTTCACGTTACGTATTTGCCTGTCAATCAATCGGGAGTTATTTCTGTCGATGATCTTAAAAAAGCTTTAAAAGATGAAACGATTCTTGTCACAGTCATGTATGGAAATAATGAAGTAGGTGCCTTACAGCCTATTTCAGAAATAGGAAGCTTATTACAAAACCATCAAGCGTATTTTCATACCGATGCAGTTCAAGCATACGGACTCGTTCCAATTGATGTTCGCGAGCTGAATGTCGATCTGCTGTCGGTTTCCGGTCATAAAATAAATGGGCCGAAAGGGATCGGTTTTTTATATGCAAAAGCTGGGGTGAAATTCACTCCGCGCATGCATGGCGGTGAGCAGGAATTGAAGAGAAGAGCCGGAACGGAAAATGTTCCAGCGATTATCGGGTTTGCGGAAAGCGCAAAAATTGCAGAACAAACAAGAAAGGAAAAAACAGAGCAATATGTGCATTTTAAACAAATAATGATCGATGTGTTTGAACAAGAGGGCATTTCCTTCGCTGTGAACGGCTCGATTGACAACAGCCTGCCTCATATATTAAACGTTTTCTTTCCGGGAACAAATGTTGAATCGCTTCTTGTCAACCTCGATTTGGCGGGAATTGCGGCATCAAGCGGCTCAGCTTGTACAGCAGGATCAGTTGAACCGTCGCATGTGCTCGTTTCAATGTTTGGCAAAAATTCAAAAGAAATAACTTCATCGGTTCGATTCAGCTTCGGCTTAGGAAATACGGAGGCACAAATTGAATCGGCTGCCAAAAAAACAGCCGAGATTGTTAAAAGGTTAACGTCAAAATAGAAAGAGGTGAGAGAGATGGAAAAGGCGCCGCATGAAACAAGAGTCGTAGTCGGGATGTCTGGCGGAGTAGATTCATCTGTAACTGCTTTGCTCCTAAAAGAACAAGGGTACGAAGTCATCGGGGTCTTTATGAAAAATTGGGATGATACGGATGAAAATGGCGTATGTACGGCAACGCAAGATTATGATGATGTAATCCGTGTATGCAATCAGCTTGGGATTCCTTATTATGCAGTGAATTTCGAAAAAGAGTATTGGGATAAAGTGTTCACTTACTTTTTAGAGGAATATAAAGCTGGAAGAACGCCAAATCCCGATGTCATGTGCAATAAAGAAATTAAATTTAAAGCTTTTTTGGAGCATGCAGCTGACTTAGGCGCGGACTATATCGCAACAGGTCATTATGCACGGGTAAAATACCGCGATGGTGTGTACAAATTGCTCAGAGGAAAGGATCCAAACAAAGATCAAACGTATTTTTTGAATCAGCTGAATCAGAAGCAGCTGTCAAAGGTCATGTTCCCCATCGGGCATCTTGAAAAAAAAGAAGTTAGAGAAATTGCGGAAAAAGCAAACTTGGCAACAGCAAAGAAAAAAGATTCAACAGGCATCTGCTTTATTGGCGAGCGGAACTTTAAAGAATTTTTAAGCCAGTATTTACCTGCTCAACCCGGCAAAATGGAGACGTTGTCTGGTGAGGTAAAAGGGAAGCATGACGGGCTTATGTATTATACGATCGGTCAACGCCATGGACTCGGAATAGGAGGAAATGGCGATCCTTGGTTTGTGGTTGGAAAAAATTTAAAAAATAATATTTTATATGTTGAACAAGGATTTCATAATGAACATTTATATTCAGACTCCATTATCGCAACAAATGTAAACTGGATAACCGGTGTAAAACCAACAGATGAGCTTGTTTGCACCGCAAAATTTCGCTACCGCCAGCCTGATCAGCCAGTAAAAGTGAAAATGATCGGTGATCAAACTGCACAAATTTCGTTTGAACAGCCGGTCCGTGCCGTTACACCAGGACAAGCTGTCGTTTTTTATAATGGAGAGGAATGTCTGGGAGGCGGCATTATCGATAAAGTATTTCGCAACGGCGAAAAACTGTGGTATGTCGGTTAAAGAGTTAAGCTGTACCGATCGGAATGAGATTTGTTAACTTGGCGCAGCCTCTTTGCCTTTGGATGTGAAAGGATGAAATGGATGCATAAAAATCAACTGGCTTTAGAAGCAATAAAAGAAGGGAAATGGGAAGAAGCAGCGAAATATTTTGCAGAAGCATTGGAAGAAAATCCAAACGACCCTGTGTTATACGTAAATTTTGGGAATTTGCTTGCCTCTTCAGGTGATGCAGAAAGAGCATTGAAATTTTATGAAAAGGCGATTGAGATTGATAAAGGGACGGCTACTGCGTATTACGGCATTGGAACCGTTCATTATAATGCGGGAGATTATCTTAAAGCGAAAACATTTTTTGATCAGGCGGAAAAGTATGGGCTTGCTCATAAAGATGTCTATTTTATGCTTGGAATGTCTCTTTACCAGCTTGAACAGCCCCGTCTTGCACTTCCGTATTTTTTGCGGGCGGTTGAGCTGGATGAACAAGACGCCAGCGCTCACTTTCAATATGGTTTATGTTTAGCACAAGCAGGCCACATTCAAGAAGCAAAAAAAGAGTTTGAAAAAACGATCGACCTCGATCAACATCACGCAGATGCTTATTATAATTTTAGGTGTTGCGTACGCATTTGAAGAAAATAGAGAAGAAGCTTTAAAAATGTTTGATATGGCGCTTTCCATTCAACCGGATCATTTGCTTGCGGGCAACGGGAAAAGGCTGTTAGAAGAAATGATTTAAACGAAATTAGGAGGAAAGAGGATGGGCGGTCAACAGGAGAGTTTGTTTCATGAGGAAAGTACTCCTTTTGTTCGCGGAGTCATTAAACATATTGTGTTCCAGAATGAGCAAAATTTTTATACTGTTATTAAAGTGAAAATTGAAGAGACGAATGAACAGTTTGAGCAAGATCAAGTGACCGTGACGGGTTTTTTTCCTCTTCTCCAATTACATGACAGCTATACGTTTTTTGGCGCGAAAAAATACCATCCAAAATTCGGCGTACAATTTCAAGCCGAGCGTTTTCAAAAGGAGCTTCCAACTACGAAAGAAGGAGTTATTCAATATTTATCAAGCGGGCTTTTTAAAGGAATCGGCAAAAAAACAGCGGAAAGCGATCGTGAATGAACTGGGCGAACATGCGATTTCGATTATTTTGGAGGATCCCGATTCATTAAAAAGAGTGAAGAAGCTTTCAAAGGAAAAAGCCAAAATACTGGCTGAAACACTGAAGGAACATCAAGGTTTAGAAGGGGTTTTAATCGGATTAAATCAGCTTGGCATTGGGCCTGCACTTGGGATGAAAATTTATCAGCTATATCGGGAGGATACGCTTAAAATCATTCAAAAAAACCCATATCAATTGGTGGAAGATATTGAAGGGATCGGCTTTATTCGAGCGGATGAAATTGGGAGAGAGCTTGGGATCTCCGGCAATCATCCCGACCGGCTGAAGGCGGCTTGTTTGTTCACTATTGAACAAGATGCTGTAAAAGAAGGACATGTATATGTTACAAAAGTTCAGCTGATGGAAAAAGCGAAAAAATTGCTCACCCAAAATGGAGAAGACATATCTGATCAGGATATTGAAAGAATCATTCTTGAATTGGAAGAAGATCGAAAAATTATCGTCGAGGAAGATCGAATTTATTTACCCTCTCTTTACTATGCTGAAGTGGGACTTGCCAATAACATTGAAGAAATTTTAACCCAAAACCAATTTCAAGATATGTTTCCTGAATCAGAATTTTTGCTGGAGTTAGGAAAACTGGAAGAAAAAATGAATGTTCAGTATGCCCCCTCTCAAAAAGAAGCCATTCAGCGGGCTATTCATTCGCCGATTCTTTTGCTGACCGGCGGGCCTGGAACGGGAAAAACAACCGTTATCAAAGGCATCGTTGAAATTTATGCGAACCTCCATGGCCTTTCATTGAACCCAAAAGAATATCAAAAGAAGGAAGAGCCGTTTCCCATTGTACTGGTGGCACCTACTGGACGAGCTGCAAAAAGAATGGCAGAAGCAACCGGTCTTCCTGCCGTCACAATCCACCGCCTTTTAGGATGGAATGGTTCAGAAGGGTTTGAACACAATGAAGATCATCCGATTTCTGGAAAGCTTCTGATTGTTGATGAAGTATCAATGGTTGATATTTGGCTCATGCATCAATTGTTTAAATCGCTTCCTTCGGACATACAAATTGTTCTTGTCGGAGACGAACACCAGCTTCCGTCCGTTGGACCCGGCCAAGTGCTTCGCGATTTGATTCAATCCGGACGAATCCCAGTTGTTACGCTGACAGATATTTATAGACAAGCAGAAGGATCTACAATTATTGATTTGGCCCATTCAATCCGCCAAGGAACTCTTCCAGCGAACCTTTTGCAAACGACACAAGACAGATCGTTTATTCCTTGTACAACATCACAAATAAAAGAAGTTATAACGAGAGTAATTGAGAACGCTTTGAAAAAAGGATATTCTGCGAAGGATATACAGGTGTTGGCACCGATGTACAGAGGGATTGCCGGCATTGATCAGTTGAATGAAATGCTTCAGGAAATGTTAAACCCCCCTTCAAAAGAAAAAAGAGAGATCAAGCATGGTAACGTTATTTACCGAATTGGGGACAAAGTGCTGCAGCTCGTCAATCAGCCTGATCAAAACGTGTTTAATGGCGATATTGGGGAGATTGTTTCTATTTTTTACGCAAAAGAAAATGTCGAAAAAGAAGATATGGTGGTCATTTCTTACGACGGTATCGAAGTAACCTATACGAAGCAAGATTTTAATCAGTTTACTCATGCTTACTGCTGCTCCATCCATAAAGCGCAGGGAAGCGAATTTCCGATTGTCATTTTGCCGGTAGTAAAAGGCTACTTTCGGATGTTGAGAAGAAATTTGATTTATACAGCGGTTACAAGGAGCAAGCAATTTTTAATTATGTGCGGAGAATGGGAAGCGTTAAAAATGGGAGTATACAACAATCAGGAGTCGATGAGGCAGACAACCTTAAAAGAGAGGCTGAAAACGTCTGAACTTGCCGAGCTGAAAGAGGAGCTTCCTTTTCCACTAGAAGATGCCAACATTGGGATGGAGAACATCACTCCATATGATTTTATGGAAGAGGGCGAAGGATAATAAATTTGTTCCTTTCCATAAGATCGATAACGATTGACAGATGATGCTACAAACAGGGGACAAATTGTTTAAGCATAAAAAAGCATGCTTTATAGAGACGTATAATTTTTTGGAAAATGGTAACAAATAGTAGTGTGCATAGCGAGAATATACCGGATTAATAAATAATTAAATAAATGAATAAAGAAGGTGTCCCTGTTTGTTAACATGTCCGAATTGTAAAAGCAAAGATATTGGAAAAATCGGAGTCAATCAGTATTATTGTTGGCATTGTTTTATTGAGCTTACCGTTACAAAAGGCATTATTCACACACATCAAGTAGAAGAAGACGGAACACTAAGTTCTTTAGATGACTTGTTTCCTGAAGAAGATCGTGCGATTTGAGGCGCCTAAAATGGGCGCCTTCATGCATATTTTCGTGAGCATTCCTCAAAATAAAAAGAGGAGGGATGCGGGATGAATGAGCGAGAGCGGAAATGGCTTTTCCGAATCATTTTTTTTCTCATTTTATCATTGTTTGTATATATGGTTCTTCAGCTAAAAGTCATTTGGTTTCCTATTTTCAAAATGTTAAAAGCTGTTTTAATTCCTTTTATGCTTTCCGGCTTCATTACCTACTTGCTTCATCCCGTAGTGGAAAAACTTTACCGTTCAGGTGTTCCAAGAACATGTTCGATTCTCATCATCTATTTTATTTTTTTCGGAGGAGTCGGTTTTAGCTTTTATAAAGGTGTCCCAATTTTTGTTGAACAAATGAAAGACCTTTCCGAAAATATCCCTATGTTTACAAAATATTACCAAAGCTGGACGGATAAAATTCATGACGGAACAACCAATTTACCTGGAGAAATTCATCATCGAATTGAATCTTTTATTGCTGGAATGGAAACATCCGTTGCTGCCTTTCTTGAACGGATGCTTTCAAGCATGAAGTCAATTATTGATTATGCTGTTATTATTGGTGTCATCCCCTTTCTCGTTTTTTATATGTTGAAAGATTATGAGAAAATGAAAAAAGCCATTTGGTACTTCACCCCGAAGAAATGGAGACGTGAAGGGAGACGTTTTTTAGAAAACGTCGATGAGTCGCTCGGAAGTTATTTGCGGGGGCAACTATTTGTTTGTTTTCTGATCGGGCTGGCGGCTTCGATTTTGTTTTGGCTGTTTAAAATTAAATATCCGTTAATTTTAGGGACGATTATCGGAATGACCAATATTATTCCTTATTTCGGTCCATTTATCGGTGCGGTTCCTGCTTTGATGGTCGCTGCAACGCTCTCCATTAACAAAATAATTGTAGTGCTTTTCATCATTTTTGGGCTGCAATTTATTGAAAGTAATATTCTTGGCCCTTTCATCGTTGGGAAAAGCCTGCATATGCATCCGATGGTGATTATTATGGCGCTCTTGGCGGGCGGAGAAATCGGCGGAGTGATCGGTTTAATTTTAGCTGTGCCTTTTATCACTGTTCTGAAAGAGATATTGCTGCATATCATCCGTCTAAGGAAAGCGCATTGACAAGCGATTTTTCCTTGTCTATAATTCGTGATAGACATGGAATAAGTGCATGAAAGCGATGACGAATCGAGTATGTTGCAGTCCATCTTAAAAGAGAGGGGCTTCCGAGGCTGAAAGAAGCTCTAGATGAAGGGCAACAGAACGCTAATTCTGAGTGCAGGCAAAACCTGACGAAAATGCCACGTTACGGCAAATGAAGGTGATGAGCAATTGGCTCATAATCAGGGTGGTACCGCGAGTAACTCTCGTCCCTGTGTAAATCAGAGCATTTACATAGGCGAGAGTTTTTATTTTGCGAGAAAAATGAAGACATTTTAGGAGGAATGCCATGAAAAAGCTCACTTCAGCACAAGTTCGTCAAATGTTTTTAGATTTTTTTAAGGAAAAAGGACATTCGGTTGAACCGAGCGCTTCTTTAATTCCGGTTGATGATCCGTCACTATTGTGGATCAACAGCGGTGTCGCAACATTGAAAAAATATTTTGACGGAAGGGTTGTTCCTGAAAATCCGAGAATTACTAACGCACAAAAATCAATCCGAACAAACGATATTGAAAATGTCGGAAAAACAGCGCGCCATCATACATTTTTCGAAATGCTCGGAAATTTCTCAATCGGCGACTATTTTAAAGAAGAAGCGATTGAATGGGCATGGGAATTTTTAACAAGCGAAAAATGGATTGGCTTCGACCCAAATAGATTATCAGTTACTATTCATCCGGAAGATGAAGAGGCGTATGACATTTGGAAAAATAAAATCGGGTTGCCGGAAGAACGAATTATCCGTTTGGAAGGAAATTTTTGGGATATTGGTGAAGGGCCAAGCGGACCAAATACTGAAATATTTTATGATCGTGGAGAAGAATTTGGAAACGATCCAAATGATCCGGAACTTTATCCCGGCGGTGAAAACGAACGCTATTTGGAAGTTTGGAATCTTGTTTTTTCTCAATTTAATCATAATCCTGATGGAACTTACACTCCGCTTCCAAAAAAGAATATTGATACAGGCATGGGCTTAGAGCGAATGGTTTCTGTCATTCAAAATGCGCCGACCAACTTTGACACAGATCTCTTTTTACCGATCATTCAAGCTACCGAAAAGATTTCGGGGGAAGCTTATCGAACCGACAAAGAGAAAGATGTCGCTTTTAAAGTGATTGCCGACCATATCCGCACGGTTACATTTGCTGTTGCAGACGGCGCGCTACCTTCTAATGAAGGCAGAGGGTATGTACTTCGCCGTCTTATCCGCAGAGCGGTTAGGTATGCAAAAACGATCAACATAGACCGCCCGTTTATGTATGAATTAGTTCCGGTTGTAGCGGAAATTATGAACGATTACTATCCGGAAGTAAAAGAAAAAGCATCCTTTGTTCAAAAGGTAATTAAAAATGAGGAAGAGCGTTTCCATGAGACTCTCCATGAAGGGCTTGCCATTTTAGCGGATGTAATCAAAAAGCAGAAAGAACAGGGTAGCCGAATAATTCCAGGCGAAGATGTGTTTCGGCTTTACGACACATATGGTTTTCCAGTGGAATTGACGGAGGAATACGCACAAGATGAAGGCATGGAGCTGGATTATGAAGGCTTTGAACGAGAAATGGAGCATCAAAAAGAACGTGCAAGAAAAGCCAGACAGGATGTCGACTCGATGCAAGTGCAAAGCGGAATTCTTGTGGAATTAAAAGAGGAAAGCAAATTTGTTGGCTACAATACCCTAGAAGCAAATGCACGGGTGCTTGTGATCATAAAAGATGGGGAATTAGTCGATCAAGCCGAGAGCGGGGAAGAGGTCCAAATTATATTGGACGAGACGCCTTTTTATGCTGAAAGCGGAGGTCAAATTGCTGACAAAGGAATCATCAAAAATGATGATGTGGTCTTAAACGTAAAAGATGTGCAAAAAGCGCCGAACGGCCAACACTTGCACCGGGCTGTCATCGAAAAAGGCGTTTTGACAAAAGGAGCAGCAGTTTACGCTTCCGTTTGTGCAGAGTCTAGAAAATCCATCGTGAAAAATCATACAGCGACACATTTGCTGCACCAAGCGCTGAAGGACGTGCTGGGCGTACATGTCAACCAAGCTGGATCGCTTGTTGCTTCCGACCGTCTCCGTTTTGACTTTTCACATTTTGGACAAGTTTCAACAGAAGAGCTGGAAGAAATTGAACGAATTGTAAATGAGAAAATTTGGGAAAGCATTCCAGTCTCTATCGAGCACATGCCTCTTGACGAAGCGAAAGCGATGGGCGCGATGGCTTTATTTGGAGAAAAATACGGAAAAATTGTTCGCGTTGTTCAAGTAGGCGATTATTCGCTTGAGCTTTGCGGCGGATGCCATGTAACAAATACAGCGGAAATCGGACTGTTTAAGATTGTTTCCGAAACTGGAATTGGTGCAGGAACCCGCCGAATTGAAGCGGTGACAGGAAAAGAAGCGTACCGGTTTATGAATGAACAATATTTATTGTTAAAGGAAATTGGGGCAAAACTGAAAGCGAATGTAAAAAATCTGCCGGAGAGAATTGACAGTCTGCAGCAAGAAATAAAAGAACTACAGCGGGAAAACGAATCTCTTACGATGAAGCTTAGCAATCTGGAAGCGGGGAACATCGCTGAAAAAGCGGTAACGATCAACGGTGTAACAGTTCTTGCGGAAAAAGTTCAAGTGAAAGATATGAACAGATTGCGCGGCATGGTCGATGAACTGAAGCAAAAGCTCGGCTCGGCTATTGTTGTGCTAGCAACGGTATCAGACGGAAAAGTAAATTTAGCAGCCGGCATCACAAAAGACTTAGTTGACAAAGGGTTCCATGCTGGAAAATTAATTAAGGAAATTGCAAGCCGCTGTGGCGGCGGCGGCGGCGGAAGACCTGACATGGCTCAAGCGGGAGGGAAAAATCCTGAACGGTTAGCTGAAGCTCTTCGTTTTGTCGAAGACTGGGTGAAATCCGTTTCATAAATTCCATTCATAGTGTAAAATGGATGTAGACAAGCAGATTCGCTTTTTAGTCTAGGAAAGAGGTGCAAAAATTGAGTTCCTTCGATAAAACGATGAAGTTTAATTTTTCAGAAGAACCTGTTGAGACAAATGTCAAGGAAGTTCTAAGTGCCGTATACAATGCACTGGAAGAAAAGGGTTATAATCCGATCAATCAAATCGTCGGCTATTTGTTGTCCGGAGATCCTGCTTACATTCCTAGACATAACGGCGCACGCAATCTGATTAGAAAAATTGAACGAGATGAATTAATTGAAGAGCTTGTAAAATTTTATTTGAAAAACAACCGTGAGGAATAAAATGCGAATCATTGGGTTAGACTTAGGTTCAAAAACATTAGGAGTTGCGGTAAGCGATGAGCTGGGATGGACTGCTCAAGGTGTGGAAACGATCAGCATAAATGAAGATGAAGGCGAGTTCGGGATTCAAAGACTCGCTGAACTGATAAAGAAATACGAGGTAGAAAAAATAGTAGTCGGGTATCCGAAAAATATGAACGGCACCGTTGGACCAAGGGGAGAAGCAAGCGAGCGCTTTGCCGCGCTTTTGAAGGAGCAGTTTCAGCTTCCGGTCATTTTATGGGATGAGCGCCTTTCGACGATGGAAGCCGAAAGATTTCTCATTGAGGCGGATGTAAGCCGGCGAAAAAGACGGCAAGTCATTGATAAAATGGCTGCGGTGATTATTTTGCAAAGTTATTTGGACAGTCAACAATAAATTGAGGTGAAATAAGTGGAAGGTGAAAAACATATTACCGTTATTGATGAAAACGGTAATGAACAACTATACGAAATTTTGTTTACGTTTAATTCGGACGAATTTGACAAATCTTACGTTCTTTATTATCCGATCGGCATCGATGATGAGGAAGACGAAGATGGAATAGAAATTCATGCAGCAAGCTACATTCCCAATGAAGACGGTGAAGGCGGGAAGCTGGAGCCTGTGGAAACCGATGAAGAATGGGAAATGATCGAGGCCGTTTTAAATACATTTTTAGAAGAGGAATAAGCACCGTTTTGCGGTGCTTTTTTTGTTGAGGTGATTTACATCCAAATGAAAAAACAATTTCTTCCTATAAAAAATGGAGATTTTTGACGAATAAATGCGTGTATGTAGTATAATAATCGGGACGGAAGGAGGATGAATTGATGGCGGATTCGGATTCGAATAAGGAATTTTTGGATAAGAAACTCCAAGAAAAACTGCATATAGCGAAAATTGTTCGAAAAACTGTGTTAACTGTCCTGATTGCCTTTGTTGTTATATTTGCTGGAGTGATTGGCGGCGGGTATTTATATGTGCGATCTGCATTAAAGCCTGTTGATCCGGATAATAAGGAACCTGTAAAGGTACAAATTCCGATTGGATCTTCCGTATCGCAAATTGCTTCTATTTTAGAAAAAAATGACATCATTAAAAGTGCGATCGTGTTTAAATATTACGTGAAATTTAAAAATGAATCAGGGTTTCAAGCAGGAAATTATCAATTTAATCAATCTATGACGATTCAAGAAATCGTTGAACGCTTAAAAAAAGGCGAATTAATGGGAGAAGCAGCTATTAAATTGACGATCCCGGAAGGATTGCAACTATCAGAAATTGCTGACATCATCGCCAAACATACTCCCTATTCAAAAAAAGAAATTATGAACCAATTAACAAACCAGCAGTTTATCAAACAAATGCAAAAAAAGTATCCTAATACAATAACAGATGACATTTTCAACAGACGTATAAAATATGCATTGGAAGGATATTTGTATCCGGCTACTTATTCGTTTTATGAGGAATCTCCTCCTTTGTCGGAAATCATTGAAACAATGATTAAAAAGACAGATGAAATGCTTGTTCCTTATAGAAACAAAATGAAAGAGCTGAGTCTTTCCACTCATCAATTTTTAACATTAGCGTCTTTAGTGGAGGAGGAAGCGACGGAAAAAGCCGACAGGGAAAAAATAGCCAGCGTTTTTTACAATCGTTTAGAAAAGAACATGCCTCTCCAGACAGATCCAACCGTTTTATATTCATTAGGAAAGCATAAGGAGCGCGTATACTATAAAGATTTAGAAGTCAATTCTCCCTATAACACATATAAAAATAAAGGACTTCCGCCGGGGCCGATTGCCAATGCTGGCAAGCAGTCACTAGATGCTGTAGCAAATCCTGCCGATACAAACTATTTTTATTTTCTCGCAACGAAAGAAGGGGAAGTTATATTTACGAAGACGCTGGATGAGCATAACAAAGAAAAAGCTAAGCATATTACGGAAAAGGATTAAAGGTTTGCGATTCGCATTCCTTTTTCTTTTATGTTAAAATATATCGAGCTAAAAAAACAAACTTGAAGAGTTCGAACAGAACTCTTCTTTGATTAAGGGAGTTTTTTAGGAGTGTCCATTTTGCCAAACAAAAAAATTGAGGAATATTTAGCAAATTTTTCTACTAACAAAGATGAAAAATTAGTTCAATTAGAAGCATATGCAAAAGAGCAGAAGGTGCCGATTATGGAAGAGCGGGCGCTGTCTGTCATGCTTCATATTTTAAAGCTCCATCAGCCGAACAAAATATTGGAAATTGGGGCGGCGATCGGCTATTCGGCGATTCGGATGGCAAAAGCGCTGCCGAACACAAAAATTGTAACGATTGAAATAGATCCTCATCGATTTGAACTAGCGGAACAAAATATTCGAGCTTGCGGTCTTGAAAATCAAATTACCATTTATCACGGTGATGCTCTAGAAATCGTACAGGAAGTCAAGCTTGACGGTCCGTTTGATGCGCTCTTTATCGATGCGAGCAAAGGGCAATATAAACGTTTTTTTCAAGCATATGAACCTTTGCTGTCAAAAAGAGCGGTCGTTTTTTCGGATAATGTTCTTTTTAAAGGACTAGTCGCTGAAGAAATGATAGAATCAAAAAGGTTAAAATCTTTAGCGAAGAAAATTAAAGAATATAATGAATGGCTAATGAATCAGCCCGATTGGGATACCGTTATTATTCCGATAGGCGACGGATTAGCCTTCAGTATAAAAAGGGGTGAAGGGGAATGAAAAAACCCGAACTGCTCGTCACACCTGTAAATGTCAAAAATATTGAGAGCCTTTGCAAAGCTGGCGCAGATGCTTTTATCATCGGCGAACAGCGTTATGGCTTAAGGCTTGCAGGGGAATTTCATCGAAAAGATGTATTAGATGCGATTGACCTTGCCCATCAATATGGAAAAAAAGTATACGTTGCAATGAATGCAATTTTTCATAATGATAAAGTAGACGAGCTTGCAGATTATGTAAAATTTGTTCATAATGCGAAAGCAGATGCGATTGTATTCGGTGATCCAGCTGTGTTAATGACTGTTAGGGAAGTTGCTCCGGAGATGAAGCTCCATTGGAATACGGAAACAACCGCAACCAACTGGTATGCATGCAACTATTGGGGAAGGAAAGGCGCCAAGCGTGCAGTACTAGCTCGGGAGTTAAGCATGGAAGCTGTCATTGAAACGAAAGAGCATGCAGAAGTGGAAATAGAAGTCCAAGTCCACGGAATGACGTGCATGTTTCAGTCCAAAAGATCTCTTATCGGCAATTATTTTGAATATCGTGGGAAAGCGATGGAAATTCACAATTATAAATACGGCAAAAATATGTTTTTGCATGATAAAGAGAGAAATAACAAATATCCAATTTTTGAGGATGAAAATGGAACCCATATTATGAGTCCGAATGATATTTGCATCATTGACGAGCTGGAGGAACTGGTTGATGCAGGAATTGATTCTTTTAAAATAGATGGCGTGCTGAAAACTCCGGAATATATTGTAGAAGTGACGAAAAAGTATCGGAAGGCGATCGATTTATGCGCTGAGGATCGAGAGCAATATGAAAATGTTAAAGATAAGCTGTACGCTGAAATTGAGGAAATACAGCCGCCAAACCGCCCGTTGGATACAGGATTTTTCTTTAAAGAGACCGTTTATTAAAAAAACGTTAAAGGAGGAGTTCGCATGCCGGTTGTGAAAGATAAAATTTCAACAATTATCAACGGCAAAAGGGTCATAACGAAAAAACCTGAACTTCTTGCACCTGCCGGAAATTTGGAGAAATTAAAAATCGCCGTCATGTACGGTGCTGACGCCGTCTTCATTGGCGGACAAGAGTACGGCTTGCGTTCCAATGCCGATAATTTCTCCATTGAGGAAATTAAAGAAGGAGTTCAATTTGCTAATCAGTACGGGGCAAAAATATATGTGACGACAAACATTTATGCACATAATGAAAACATCCCTGGACTCGATCAATATTTAAAAGCGCTCGAAGACGCGGGAGTGTCAGGGGTCATTGTCGCAGATCCCCTCATTATTGAAACGTGCAGAAAGGTAGCCCCAAAATTGGAAGTCCACTTAAGCACCCAGCAATCCCTTTCGAATTGGAAAGCTGTCCAATTTTGGAAGGAGGAAGGTTTGGAGCGGGTCGTTCTAGCACGGGAAACGAGCGCTGAAGAAATTAGAGAAATAAAAGAAAAAGTAGATATTGAAATCGAAACGTTTATTCACGGCGCGATGTGCATTGCCTATTCAGGCCGCTGCACATTAAGCAATCATATGACAGCGCGAGATTCAAACAGAGGAGGATGCTGTCAGTCCTGCCGATGGGATTATGATTTATATGAATATTATAAAGGCAAAGAAGTGCCTATGTTTGATGAGCAAGACTCGCCATTTGCAATGAGCGCTAAAGACTTAAAATTGGTTGAGTCGATTCCGAAAATGATTGAAATGGGGATCGACAGCTTGAAAATTGAAGGCCGCATGAAATCCATTCACTATGTTGCAACTGTTGTCAGTGTATATCGCAAAGTCATTGATGCATACTGCGCCGATCCCAATCATTTTGTCATGAAACAGGAATGGCTGGAAGAATTGGATAAATGCGCGAACAGAGAAACGGCTCCTGCCTTTTTTGAAGGAGTGCCTGGTTATCAAGAGCAATTATTTGGCACTCACAGCAAAAAAACAGCATACGACTTTGTCGGGCTTGTGCTTGACTGGAATCCAGAAACGAAAATGGTGACATTGCAGCAAAGAAACCATTTCAGACCCGGTGACGAAGTAGAATTTTTCGGTCCGCAAATTGACAATTTTCGCATTGTCATCGATAAAATTTGGGATGAAGACGGAAATGAATTGGATGCAGCAAGACATCCTTTGCAAATAATCCGCTTCAAGTGCGAGCATCCGCTATATCCGTATAATATGATGAGAAAAGAGACAAGATAGGGGAAGAATCTGGATTTTTTTATAAAAAAGCAAAACGTTTCTTGAACTGCCGATTATTTTGTAATAACATATCATAGATAAATATTTCCTTCTATAACTATGTTATAAAAGATTCTTTTCTGTCGAAAGAACGGCAGAAAAGTTCTTTCATTTTTTAGGAACCATTAGGGGGATATAAAGAAAAGGAGGACTATTATGGCGGAAGAAAAGGTATTTCCTATGACGAAAGCTGGGAAAGAAAAACTTGAACAAGAACTTGAGTATTTAAAAACGGTAAAGCGAAAAGAAGTTGTAGAACGAATAAAAGTGGCAAGATCATTTGGCGACCTATCAGAAAACTCTGAATATGATTCAGCAAAAGAAGAGCAAGCTTTTGTAGAAGGACGCATTACAACGCTCGAAAATATGATTCGCAATGCGAAAATTATTGAAGAAGACACAGAAAATAAAACAACTGTTTCACTTGGAAAATCTGTTACGTTTATTGAATTGCCTGATGGAGAAGAAGAAACTTATACAATTGTCGGAAGTGCAGAAGCAGATCCTTTCGAAGGGAAAATTTCCAATGATTCTCCGATGGCTAAAAGCCTGCTCGGCCGTCAAGTAGGGGAAGAAGTTGTAGTTCAGACGCCTGGCGGCGATATGACAGTCAAAATTGTACGTGTTGATTAATGTTGATAGCCTTTAATATAGTTTAAGATGTGCGCACCTCGTCGAAAATATAAGACGAGGTGTTTTTTTATGAATAAGCGAATAAAATATATAGGCGTCTTCATCATTTTGTTAATGGGTGTTCTCATATATAGACTTGCGCAAATTCAACTGCTTGAAACCGAGTCATTTTCAGAACAAGATGTCAATTTGATGAAAGAAAGCGTCAAACAGAGGACACAAGAAGTAATTATAGATGATGGGCGGGGTCGATTTATTGATCGTGAAAATAAACCTTTGAACGAAACATATTTGCCTACGCTCGTTTTATTTCCATTTCTGAAAAATTATCAATGGCCGATCGATCAATTGGCGGCAGCCATTTCTGTTCGCAAGGATGAAATCGAACAATTATTGAAAGGAACGAAAAATGAACCTATTTTGTTGAATAAAGAAAAAGGATTTCAACTTGATGAACAGGATATAAAAGCCATCAATAAGTTAAAAATTCCGGGAGTATTCGGCATCTTTATGAAAACAGAGCAATCAGACAATATTGCTTCCCATCTTATTGGGATGACAAGCGAAAATGAAACAGAATGGAAAAAAAGATACCCTGACAAAGAGATCACGTCATTAAGTCCTGAAGTAGGCGTGACTGGACTGGAGGAGGCGTTTGATGAATTTTTGCAGCCGGAAGATGCGTCAAGACTTTTATATCATGTTGATGGTCTCGGCAGGCCTCTTTTCGGCGTCAATGTAAAATATATTGCCGATTCCAATCCATTTTACCCAATTGCCGTTCAAACAACAATTGACAAACATTTGCAAGAAAAAGCTGAACAAATTTTAACAAAACATCAAATAAATGAAGGCGGCCTCGTTCTGTTAGACATTGAAAACAGCGAAGTAGTTGCAATGGCCTCCAAACCGGATCTGGACCGGAATGATCCAAAAACATATGAAAATAAAATGCTTTCGGCAATGTTTCCTGGTTCTGTTTTTAAAACCGTTATCGCTGCAGCAGCGATCGACACAAACATGATCAAACCGGAAAGAACATTTAATTGTGACCGGAATGTCTACGGCCAAACAGAAAAAGAGGAAGAAAAGCGGGCTGGAACGCTTACGTTTGAAGAAAGCTTTGCGAAAAGCTGCAATTATGCGTTTGCTACGATCGGTCAGGAATTAATACAAAAAAAGAGCAATATAATTGAAGAATACGCAGAAAAGCTTGGCCTTCTCAGCTTCTCAGGCTGGTCGGGAAAAGTATACCATTACGATCAATTTAAACAATTTCCAAGGGAGCAAAGAGGAACGATTTGGGGAGATGACAGCGACAAAAAGTCAGCAAAGGCCATCGCACAAACCTCCATCGGACAAAAAAATGTAAAGGTTACTCCTCTAGCTGTCGCGAATATGATGGCTACAATTGCTCGCGGAGGAGAAAAAAGAGAAGTGAAAGTCGTGGATAAAATTTTATATAAAAACGGAGAAACGATGTATACATTCAAGAACCATTTGATGAAAGGAGAAAAAATTTCCCCTGCAACATCATCAAAATTAACGGATCTCCTGCTTCAAGTAGTCGCTCATCCTGATGGAACCGGCAGAGCGTTTCAAAGCTTGCCTGTTAAAGTAGCCGGCAAATCAGGCACTGCCGAAACGGGAACATTGAACGACAATGGAAAAAAATTATATCATAAATGGTTTGCCGGTTTTTTTCCTGCGGAACATCCGAAATATGCCTTAGTTGTTGTTGATATGAACAAAACGAGCGGTAGAGCAAAGACAAATGATGTTTTTTACGAAATGGTTGAACAGATTTATAATGTTAATGAAGAATAAAGTATGTTAAAATAATAACTCAAAGATTGGAGAAACAAAGGAGTTGACGGGGAATGGCGGGTTCTCGTTATGAAATTCGGGATAAAAAACGAAAAACGAATTTGATTTTAAATATTTTAATTGGAATTGTCGCCTTACTCATCCTCGTTATTGCTTCTCAGCTTTTTTTGGGAGGCGGTACTGAACAAGCGAATTCCAACAGTGAACAACAAAAAGAGCAATCAAGCTCATCTAAAAATATCGAAGAAGAGACAGCTGAACAATCTAACGATCAGCAGGAAGAAGAAAAAGCAGCTGAACAGAATGAAAGTAATGAAATTAAGGAGGAAGAGGACGAAAATACACAATCAGCAAATGAAGAAAAGGAATCGAGCGATGATCCTTTTGAAGGTGCAACAGTAACTGAAGGAGAAGCGGGTTCCGATGTTGAACAAATCATTGAAAATCCAAATTGGAAGCCGATCGGAACAGTCCAGACAGGTGAGCACGTTACGACTTATAAAAAGTCATCTGTAGATTGGAAGGAAATGGAAAAAGCATTAAGCTATGCAACAGGTGTTTCTCTTGAAAATATGCAGACCCTTTGGATCGGCAATAACGGAAGCCCGAATGATGCGAAAGGAACGATTCAAAACAAAGCAGACGGAAAAAAATATAGAGTATCCATTACATGGATAGACGGAGAGGGCTGGAAACCGACTAGAGTTGAAGTATTAAAATAGACTGAAAAACAAAAAAGACCCTCATGTGTAAAAAGCTGACTGTCAAACACTTGAGGGATCTTTTTTTATGATTTTTATAGCTATTCATGATAGAAAGGAATGTTGGAATATGAAAATTGCAATCATTGGTGCAATGGAAGAAGAAGTTCGCATCCTGCGCGAGAAATTGGATTGTACAAAAGAAGAGGAGATTGCAGGCTGCAGTTTTATGATTGGGAAATACAATCAAACTGATACGATTTTATTAAAATCAGGAATTGGAAAAGTGAATGCAGCCGTAAGCACCACTTTGCTGCTGGAGCGATATCAGCCGGATTATGTGATCAATACCGGCTCCGCCGGAGGATTTCATGAGTCTTTAAACGTAGGGGATGTTGTCATATCCACAGAGGTTCGCCATCATGATGTAGATGTGACGGCTTTTGGGTATGAATATGGTCAAGTTCCCGGGCTTCCTCCATCCTTTAAGGCCGATGAAAAACTGATTGAAATCGCTGAAAGAAAAGCAAAAGACATTTCAGGAATTCAGACGGTAAAAGGGGCGATCGCAACGGGGGATTCTTTTATGAACGACCCCGATAAAGTAGCTTTTGTCCGGTCTAAATTCAGCCATTTGTACGCTGTTGAGATGGAAGCTGCTGCTGTCGCGCAAGTGTGCTACAAATTTCAAACACCTTTTGTCATCATCCGGGCGCTCTCAGATATCGCCGGAAAAGAGTCGAACATTTCCTTTGAACAATTTTTAGACAAAGCGGCTTTCAATTCATCGGAATTGGTTCTGAAAATGATTGAAGAACTAAGTTGATTGTAAATGGAAACTATTACAAGTCTATCAGCCCGAATCGATATGTTATTCTTTTATAATATAGAATAACTAATTCGATTAGGTGATATCATGGAGGAGAAAAAATTAAAAGAATTAATAGAAGACTATAAGCATTTTGCTCTCGTTCTGCTAGCTGTCGGAACCTTTTTATACATCGGAATATGGATTCCTAATCATTCACCTCGGACAAATATACAAGAAATAATGCTAATCGGAACTTCAACGATGATGTTAGCCAGCTCTATTCTATTTTTTAAATTGTCATCGAAATATCAAAAAAAGCTTGATAAGTTGCAATCTTAATCATTTCTTGAAAAAGGGCTCAAAAAAGTCAGTATAGCTGACTCTTTTGAGCCTCTCTTTTTTGATAAAACATTAGGTGAATGAAGGCGGCATTGCTCTGTTTCATATGAAAACAGCAACTAGCGCTGCAATAAAGGCTGCCTTTTTACAGATTGAAAGCAGTTGTAATGGGCTCTCAACCGTAACGTTCGCATCCTGTCAAATCATGTTACCACCATTTTACGTCAAACAGCGGATTCGCTTTCTGCGATTTTTATTAATCGGTCAATTTTGAGATTCGTTTTTATATCTCGATTTGCGCCAATGCGCTGGAAAACCTGTAGCAAAGGTTAATTTTGAGTTTTTATGGGATGTCACATATCGGAAAGCCACCACTTTAAAATGAATTTTGCAGTTTTACGCGAGTAAATCATTCAGGAACTCTCGCAAATTTCGCACAAAATCTCGTTGAAAATGCTTTTCCTTTTATTCTTTTGACATCTTTTTTTCTTTTTCATTTCGGTAAAACTCATGAAACATTTTCATGAGTGCCCTTTTTTCGATTCTGGAAACATAACTCCTCGAAATGCCGAGCTCTTTCGCAATTTCACGCTGCGTTTTTTCCTGCTGCGTATTCAATCCAAACCGACCGATAATGACTTCTTTTTCTCTTTCGTCTAGAATCGATAAATATTTCTTAATTTTTTCCAGCTCCATATTCAATTGAATCGTGTCGATAATATCTTCATTTTCTGATTTTAGCACATCTATTAAACTGATTTCGTTTCCTTCTTTATCTTGGCCAATAGGATCGTGTAGGGAAACATCTTTTTTTGTTTTTTTTAAGGAACGGAGATGCATTAAAATTTCGTTTTCAATGCATCTTGCGGCATATGTAGCAAGCTTTGTCCCTTTGTTTTCGGAATAGCTTTCAATCGCTTTAATTAAACCAATTGTGCCGATGGATATGAGATCTTCCGAGTCTTCACCTGTATTTTCAAATTTTTTGACAATATGAGCGACAAGGCGCAAATTATGTTCAATTAATATATTTCTTGCTTCGTCATTTCCTTCGGCCATCAGGCGGAGATATTTTTTTTCTTCATTTGGGGAAAGCGGTTGAGGGAAAGCATTGTTTTTTACATATGAAACGAGAAAAACCAATTCTTTTATAAAATAGCTTAGTGCAGTCAAAATTCCAGACATGTTTTTCACCCCTGCATTACGTATTATTAAATTGTATGTGATTGCGGCTTTGTCCTTGTATGTCCTTCATGAAAAAGGGGAAAGAGTATGGAAAACAGCTGAGTTTTAGTTATAATGAGACAGTGAAGAAAAATGGATTGGTATCGGAGATCATCAGTTGAAAGGTATTAAGTCATTGTGGATTGACATCAACGATTATCTGTTAAAGGAGTTTAGCGGCTGTGGAACATGCAGCCATGCGCCGGGGGTAGGTTTTTAAGCAAAAAAAAAAGACACCGCTAAGATGATGCTTTTAATAAGTGAGAGAGCGAGCGGCGCTTTATTTCCAATTCTATTAATTCGATGAATTCTTTGCTAAGCCTCATTTCGGTTGCTTTATAGTAAGATTCAATTAAAAATTCGTCCGATAAATTTTTCATAGAAGCGATCATGTTATGGAGAAAGCACCTCCTTTATTTATTACCATAAATTTACCATGTTTTTTAATAGAGAACAACCGTTCTGTTATCCACAGCCTTCGGTGGAAAAGCTGTGGGTAGTTTGTTTATATACTTTACTAAAGATTGATATGAATAGGTGGATATTGTGTATAAAATTATCCACAGCTGTTGAATATGTTAAAAAATTGTCGAATTTTTTTTGTGAAAACAATATTGTTTTGAAAGTAAACTCGAAATTCGGTATGATGAAAAATAGTTTAACAGTAGTCTATTTATTGAATTAAGAGGTGTTCAATTTGCTGAAAAGGTTTTTGCCCGGAGAATATGCGAAAAGCGTTTTTCATATTTATCCTCATTTTTTAAAGGAAAAAGGTATAAAAGGTATTATTACCGATTTAGATAATACTTTAGTAGAATGGGACAGGCCGAACGCAACTCCGAAATTGAAAAATTGGTTTGAAATGATGGAACAGAACGGGATTAAAGTGACAATTGTTTCAAATAATAACGAAAAACGCGTCCGTTCGTTTTCTGAACCGCTGAATATTCCGTTCATTTCGAAAGCGGGAAAACCCCGTGCAAAAGCGTTTAAAAAAGCGGCTGAGCAGATGGGACTGAAAAAAGAAGAAGTTGTTGTGATCGGCGACCAGCTGCTGACAGATGTTCTCGGAGGGAATCTCTGCGGTTTTCATACGATTTTAGTTGTGCCTGTATCGTCTACTGACGGCTTTTGGACCCGGATCAACAGGAAAATTGAAAGGAAAATTTTAAAATTGTTAAAACAGAAAGGCATGCTGCATTGGGAGGAGTGATGAGTTTGGATGAGAAGGTTTGCGTCGGGTGCGGAGTAAAAATTCAAACGGAAGATCCTTCTGAAATTGGATATGCTCCAAAAGCTGCTCTTGAGAAAGAACAGCCGATCTGCCAAAGGTGTTTTCGGCTGAAACATTATAACGAAATTCAAGATGTCTCGTTAACAAATGAGGACTTTTTAAAAATTTTGCACGGCATTGGCAATACGAAAGCTCTTGTTGTGAAGGTTGTCGACATTTTTGACTTTAACGGAAGCTGGATCAACGGCATACAGCGTTTTATCGGCTACAATCCAGTCATTTTAATCGGCAATAAAGCAGATCTCCTTCCAAAATCGGTGAAAAAAGAAAAGGTTATTCGTTGGATGAAGAGAGAAGCAAAAGAGTATGGATTAACGCCATTGGATGTGCTTTTAATCAGCTCAGAAAAGGGACATGGCATTAAAGAAGCGGCAGAGCAAATAGATCATTATCGCAACGGAGAAAACGTGTATGTTGTTGGATGTACAAATGTTGGGAAATCAACTTTTATTAATCGAATCTTGAAGGAGGTTGCGGGAGAAGGGGATATCATTACAACTTCCCATTATCCCGGCACAACGCTCAATCTAATTGAAATTCCGTTAGATGACGGCGCAGTTTTATACGATACACCAGGCATTATCAATGATCATCAGATGGCGCACTTTATTGATAAGCGCGACCTAAAGCTTCTATCGCCGAAAAAAGAAATTAAGCCTAGAGTGTTCCAGTTAAATGAAAGGCAAACTTTATACTTCGGCGGATTGGCAAGACTGGATTATATAAAGGGAGGACGTTCCTCCATTGTGTGCTATATTCCGAACAGCATTGACATTCATCGAACAAAACTGGAGAAGGCGGATCATTTATATGCAACACATTTAGGGGAGCTTTTAACCCCTCCTAGAAAAGAAGCAGTCGAATCCTTTCCAGAACTTGTCCCGCACGAATTCACTATAAATGGAAAAAAGAAAGATATCGTGTTTTCAGGTCTTGGATGGGTAACGATCCACGATGGACCGAAAAGAGTCGTTGCTTATGCACCTAAAGATGTACATGTGGGCGTCCGTCATTCATTAATATAAAAACAAAAAGGTGGAGAGGATTTCAAATGGAGCAAGTTTACGGAGTAATAGGCGACCCGATCGGTCATTCGCTTTCCCCTCTCATTCATAACGATGCTTTCGATTACTTAAATATGAATGCCCGCTATCACGCATTTCAAGTAAAAGGGGAAGAGCTTGAGCAAGCGGTAAAAGGGATGAAGGCTCTTGGCATAAAGGGGTTTAATGTAACGGTTCCGCATAAAGTGTCAATCATTCCTTTTCTTGATGAGTTGGATGAATCGGCTCAATTGCTTCACGCGGTAAATACAGTAAAAAACGAAGACGGGAGATTAATCGGTTTTAACACAGACGGATACGGATTTTACCTGTCATTGAAAGAGCATATTGACAATACTAATCCCCGAGATTTAAAAGTGCTGCTGATCGGGGCGGGCGGAGCCGCTCGGGCGATCTATACAACGCTGGCGAAAGAAGGCTTTGCGTTCATTGATATTGTAAACAGAACAGCAGAGCGGGCTCATCTGTTAAAGGAAAACTGCAGCTATGAGACAAAAGGAAACGTTTATTCATTCCAACAACTCGATCAAACGTCCAATGAATATGATGTAATCATTCAAACGACATCCATCGGGATGAAGCCGAATATCGAAGAAAAGCCGATTGAATTAACCGGACGCGTTCACGGCGGAACTGTCGTTGCTGATATCATTTATAATCCGCTGAAAACGATGTTATTAAAAGAGGCTGAAAAGCTGGGCCTTAAAACTGTTGACGGAGTAGGAATGTTTGTTTATCAAGGGGCATGTGCGTTTCAAATATGGACGAATGTGGAACCTGATGTCAGTCGAATGAAAAAGCTCGTATATGAAAAATTAGGAGGAAAATCATGACTTTAACTGGAAAACAAAAACGTTTTTTACGCTCTCTTGCACATCATCTGAACCCGATATTCCAAATTGGAAAGGGCGGAGTAAATTCAAATTTGCTTCAGCAGGTGAACGATTGTTTAGAAGCAAGAGAGCTCATAAAAGTGAACGTGCTGAAAAATTGTGATGAAGACAAATCAGCAGTTGCTCAAGCACTTGTTGATGGGACAAATGCCCATCTCGTCCAAATCATCGGAAATGTCATTGTTTTATATAAAGAATCAAAAGAAAAAAAACAAATCATTTTGCCTGAATAAACGAACGGATGGTGCGGAAAAATTGGGTAAAATCGGAATTTTTGGGGGGACATTTGACCCGCCCCATAACGGACATTTATTAATGGCCAATGAGGTTCTTCATTCTCTTAATCTGGACAAAATATGGTTTATGCCGAACAATATTCCACCCCATAAACAAAAGGAGCCGGTGACAGAAACACACCACCGGGTAAATATGCTGAAAAGAGCAATTGAAGGAAATCCATTTTTTCAAGTCCAATTAATTGAACTTGAAAGAGAGGGTCCGTCTTTTACGTATGACACAGTGAAAATATTGAAAGAAAGATATCCAAACGAAGAATTTTATTTTATTATTGGATCAGATATGATTGAAAATTTGCCTCATTGGCATCGAATAGAGGAATTGATGGATATGGTGCAATTTGTCGGCGTGAAACGTAACGGATACTCGAATGAGAGCACATTTTTCGTAAAAGAGGTGGAAGTTCCTCAGTTTGATGTTTCCTCTACAATGATCAGAGAGCGATTGAAAAACGGACAAGCGGTTGACTATCTTCTGCCCAAAAAAGTTATTCAATATATAGGGGAGAATCGATTATATGGAACGTGAAAAAGCGTTAGCAGTTGTGGAAAAGGCGATAACGAAACAGCGTTATCAACATACTTTAGGTGTAATGGAGACAGCTATCAGTTTGGCAAAGCGGTACGGCGCCGATGTGAAAAAGGCAGAATTAGCAGCTATTTTTCATGATTATGCCAAATTTCGGCCAAAAGATGAAATGAGAAAAATTATTATTGAACAAAATATGCCGAAGGACTTGCTGAAATATAATACAGAACTTTGGCATGCACCTGTTGGCGCCTATTTAGTCGAGAAGGAAGTCGGCATTTCTGATAAAGAAATTTTAGATGCGATCCGCTACCATACATCCGGAAGAGAAAACATGACTCTTCTTGAAAAAGTGATTTATTTAGCTGATTATATTGAACCGGGTAGAAGCTTCCCCGGAGTCGATGAAGTCAGGGAATTGGCACAAAAAGATTTAAATGAAGCGCTCGTTCAGTCGATATCCAATACGATTGCATTTTTAATGAAGAAAAAGCAGCCGATTTACCCTGAAACGTTTAAAACTTATAATGCGCTCGTAATGAAAAATTGAAGGAGTGAAGTGGATGAATTCGCGTGATATTCTAGCTTTAACTGTTAAAGCAGGCAGCGATAAAAAAGCAGAAGATATCGTAGTATTAAACATGCAAGGAATCTCTCTAATAGCTGATTATTTTATGATTTGCCATGCGAATAACGAAAAAAATGTGCAAGCAATTGCCAGAGAAATGAAAGAGAAAGCGGAGGAAAACGGAATTCCCGTCAAGCGTCTCGAAGGGTTTGACGAGGCAAAATGGGTTCTCATTGATTTAGGAGATGTCGTCGCTCATGTTTTCCATAGGGATGAAAGAAGCTATTATAATTTAGAAAAATTATGGGGAGATGCTCCACGCGAAGAAGTGAGCGAGTGGTTAGCTTGATTTATAAGCATTTTGCATCTGTGTACGACCGATTAATGAAAGATGTTCCTTATGATGAATGGGCGCAATTTTTGCATCAAGCGATTCAACGATATGGAAACGGCGGGAACCGGGTGCTAGATTTAGCTTGTGGAACAGGAGAAATATCGTATAGGATGGCAGAGCTTGGGTATGAGCTAACAGGTGTCGATCTTTCCGGAGATATGCTCGCCGTTGCCCAGGAAAAGATGATGAAAAAAGGGTTTGATGCACTCTTTATTGAACAAGATATGAGGGAGCTTAAAGGCTACAAGCCTTTTGATGCGGTGTTATTAAATTGCGATTCCATCAACTACTTGTTGAAGGAAGAGGATGTGGTCAAAACGTTTCAAGCCGTATACGATCACTTGAACCGAAACGGCTTATTTCTGTTTGATGCCCATTCTGTTCATAAAATGGAGAAAATATTTAAACATGCTGTATTCGCTGATAATGATGAGGATGTCAGCTATATTTGGAAATGCTTTGACGGTGAATATCCAAACAGTGTCATTCATGAATTAACCTTCTTTGTGAACAATGGAACGGATTATGTACGGTTGGATGAAGACCATTATCAAAGAACTTTTTCAATTTCTGAGTACCGACATATGTTGGAAAAGTGCGGCTTTACGATCGTTGACATAACGGATGGAATTTTTCAAAGCCCGGACATCGAGCAGGCGGAACGAATATTTTATATTGCGAAAAAAAGTTGAAACCATCGAATGTAATTTTTTTTCGATGGTTTTTTTCATTTTAGCAGGAATTTTCATGAGCCCTGCAGAATATTATTCATTGTCAAATTGATGCCTCACTTTTTGTAAATCTTCATCAAATTTTGCATGGGTGCTTTGAAATAAATGATGAAACATGTCGCCTAGTTCATTTTCAAGCACTTTAATCCCCTCTCCGGTAACTCCCCCTTTTACGTGCACTTTTTCCTGCAATGTCGGAAGCGTGTAATACCCGCTTTCAAGCAGCTTGCCTATGCCGATCATCATCTCGTTTGCTAATTGAACCGCATCCTCTTTCGAAATGTCTGTTTCCGCCTCAGCAGCTTCAATAAATTTTTGTAGCAAAAAGCTGAAAAAAGCCGGTCCGCAGCTGACGATATCAGATGCAACACGGGTAATGTTATTTTCTATTAAGATTGGCTTTGATATTTTTTCAAACATGGAAAGAATGATATTTCTTGTATGTTCGCTGCATCTATTTCCAAATGTCAGCAAAGCAGCTCCCGCTTTAGCCCTGTTTGTTATGCTTGGTATGACTCGGGCTACTTGGCATGGAACAGCCGATTCGATTTGCTCGACTGAAATCGGGCTCGTAATGGAAATTAAACATTGATGTTCTTGTAAACAAGTTTTCAGTTCCTTTAAAAGGGGGTGTATATCTAAAGGCTTAACGCATAGAAATATGAAATCGCTTTGATGAACGACCTCTATACTTGATGTACAAACATGTATTTCAGGATATTTCCGTTTGATGGCATATGCCTTTTGAATCGTTCTATTCGTTATAAACAACGATGAGGGTGTTGATACTTTTGCCTCGCAAAAAGCTTCAATGAGAATACGCCCCATATTGCCGGTTCCTATAAACCCTATTTTCACTTTTCACCCCTCCTTTTTTTAACATTGTTCTCCTACACGATATGTTCTGCTGCCTTATTTTATGAATGAATATTTAGAAAGGGGAATTCATGTGTATGAACCATTTCCTTTTTATAAAAAAGTATGGGGTTTTTTTGTTAATCATTTTCGCTGCCATTTTGTTTTTTATCATCAACAACTGGCGTGATTCAAACGAGATCGAAGTTTCCGATGAACCATTGCTGGAAACGGATGAACGAACGCCGATGCAAAAAAGCAGAGAAGATGATGACGAAGAAGAGAATGAGCACCGTAACGAACAGACGACGATGATTTTTATTGATGTAAAGGGGGCTGTTCGTAAGCCTGGTGTTTATGAATTGCCGTCATCCAGCAGGGTGTTTGAAGCAATCGAAAAAGCTGGAGGAATGAATGACCAGGCAGACGGAAATCGTGTGAATCTTGCCAGAAAGCTAACAGACGGTATGGTTGTTTATGTGCCAAAGCTAGGCGAAAAAATTGACGAAAATGCTCTTATGGATGAAAGCGGCGCAAATGCTGATGCTTTACAAAGACCGCAAGAGAAAGAAAAAATCAATATTAATACGGCGACAAAGGAAGAGCTGCAAAAATTAACGGGAATCGGCCCTGCAAAAGCGGAAGCAATTATCGCACACCGTGAAGAAAACGGGCCGTTTCAAAAAGAAGAGGATTTATTGGAGGTTACCGGTATAGGAGAAAAAACGTTTGAAAAGATCAAAAATGAGATTAGCGTTGACGAACATAAAGACTTGTCGATAAACTGAAAAAGAATGTTTACAAAATTCGGAGGGGTAAAAGTGGATCGAATTTCTTGGAATCATTATTTCATGGCGCAAAGCCATTTGCTTGCGCTGAGAAGCACATGTACAAGACTTGCTGTCGGTGCTACGATTGTCCGCGATAAACGGATTATTGCGGGGGGATATAACGGCTCGATCGCAGGAGGAGTTCACTGTATTGATGAAGGCTGCTATGTGATTGATAACCATTGTGTTCGAACGATCCATGCGGAGATGAATGCGATATTGCAATGCGCCAAATTTGGAGTGGCAACAGCAGGAGCGGAAATTTACGTCACGCATTTTCCATGCTTAGCTTGCACAAAAGCGATTATTCAAGCGGGTATTCAAAGTGTATATTATGCAAAAGATTACAAAAATCATCCATATGCAATGGAATTATTTGAACAAGCAGGTGTTCATATAGAAAAAGTCGCATTCGATGAAACGACTTTGGATTTAAAAAATGAAGAAAAGCGCGAATATGTTGAGCAGCTTTTAAATGCTTTAAAACATCTCGGCGTATCAGAAACGGACTTGAAAAAATGGAATGAACAAGCCCGTCAACTTTTCGGCTGATCTAATCGAAAAGGAGGTTATTTTTTTGAGAGGCCAGTGGGCATATGTCGCGATTTCCGCATTGTTGGCGATTGTTTCCGCTACCTCTTTTCCTTCCCTTCTTCCTTTTTTCATTTTTGCTGCACTTCTTTTTTTCTTATGGCTTCAACATAAAAGGAAATTAGCTTTCATCGTTGCTTGCTCGTTTTTGTTCATGCTTCCATATTTTCATTGGTATGATCAACAAAATAAAACAAATTATCACGAAGGCATGTTATCAGCAAAAGGAAAGGTAATCTCCTCTCCTGAAATCGACGGGGATCTGATGACATTTGCGGTCGAGACGAATCAGGGAGAAAAGCTGACGGCCCGTTATACATTGAAAACAAAACAAGAGATGAAAAGTACAAATAATATACGGCCAGGTGATATATGCAATTTTTCAGGAAAGCTTGAAAAACCGAAAAATAACACAAATGAAAATGCGTTTAATTATAAGCGCTATTTGTATTTTCAGCAAATCCACTGGCTGTATAAGCTCGACAAAATCGGGCATTGTACATATAAGCCGTCATGGAAAGATCATTTGGAAAATTACCGGCAAAAAATGATTGAATGGATTCATCATAAATTTCCAGAAAAAACAGCCGGCTTCGTCCTTGCTTTGACGGTAGGCTATCAGAACAATATTCCAGAAGAAGATCTTGCCGCTTATCGAAAGCTAGGGATTGTTCATATTCTTTCGATTTCAGGTCTTCACGTAAGCATATTAATCGCCTCACTTTACTTCTTCCTTTTGCGGCTGGGCATTTCAAAAGAACAAACCATTATGATTTTGATTTGCTTCCTCCCCTTTTATGCATTGTTAACAGGAGGAGCTCCGCCTGTCGTCCGCGCCTCTCTTATGGCAGCGCTGATCATGGGAGGAACACTTTTTAAACAAAATATGCCCCTTTCTGATTCAATCTCATTCAGCTTTCTTCTCATGACATTTCTTGACCCGTATGAAGTTTTTCATCTTGGATTTCAGCTTTCTTACGCAGTCACATTTTCACTAATTTTATCAAGACAAATCTTTCAAAAATGCAGGAATTCATTGCAATTGTTGGCAGCAGTTTTCATTTGTTGCCCAAACTGCTTCACTGCCGATTATATGCTACTATTTTTATCAATTTTCTCTATTGAGCTTTATCATGAATATTATGTTTGTGCCGCTATACACGTTCTTTTTGCTGCCGCTTACCATGATCACCCTCATTTTAACCGTAATTTCTTCTTCCATCGGTTCAATATTTGTTTCCCTTCTTCACACTTCTTTTACTTTGTCGTCCAAAACAGCATTATTTTTCAGTAATTTGCCTTTTTTCATGATAACAACTGGAAAACCGACTGTTTATTTATTTTTGCTGCAATGCGTCATTTTTATTGCTGTTTTCTTTCAAATGGAGCATAAGCCGATGAAAAAATGGGGAAAACCGATATTGTGCAGCAGCTTGCTCACTGCATTGCTTTTGATAGCAGGAAAAATGACCATGCCGGGAGAAGTAACAGTTCTTGATGTCGGACAAGGAGACAGCATTTTTATTAGAGAGCCCGGCTTAGGTAACAGTTATTTAATCGATACAGGAGGAATGGCTGTATTTGAAAAAGAAAGCTGGCAGATGCGAAAAAAACCGTTTTCCATCGCATTGGACGTCCTTATCCCTTATTTTCAGTCGAAAGGGGTAGAGGAAATTGAAATTTTGTTTTTAACTCATGGAGACTATGACCATATCGGCGAGTCATTAACCTTAATCAAACAATTTCGAGTAAACAAATTGGTTATTCCAAAATATTTTTCCAGAGAAGAGCTTGAAAAGCAAATAGTAAAAGAAGCGAAAAATCGAGGAATTGAAATATTTGAATTAGAAGCAGGAGATCGGATCACAGGCAGAACAGCTTTCCACGTTCTCTCTCCTTTCACAAAATCGGATTCTAAAAATAATGATTCTCTCGTCCTCATGGCAAAAATAGGCGGGTTGCGCTGGCTGTTTACCGGTGATCTTGAAGAAAGCGGAGAGCGGCACATGATTAAACAATATCCAAAAATGACTGCGGATGTGGTCAAAATCGGGCATCATGGAAGCAGAACTTCGACTAGCGATATATTTTTACAAACAATTGATCCGAAGATCGGGGTCATTTCAGCAGGAAGAAACAATCGTTTCGGACATCCTCATCAAGAAGTATTGAATCGATTAAAAAAACAAAACGTATCCATTTTTCGTACAGATCAAATGGGTGCTGTCCAATACAAATATCGAAAGTCTCAAGGAACCTTTTTATTCTACCCGCCATACGATACATTAACAAAATAGGGCAGTTTTGACAGCTTGAAAATGGAGAGATGATTGGACGGCTGGGTCCGGATTGTACAAGGAGCAAAAAGAAAGAGACTGCCGTTTGCAGCCTCTCTCTTTACGAGCCGATCAATTTAATCGCTGTTGCAATGATAAACAATGTGGCAAAAAAGCCAAAAGAAACAATAAAACCGACGGCAGAATCAACAGCATCATTACGTTTGCTTACATTTTGTTCAAATTCGTTCATCTATACCCCTCCTCATCGTCATAAGTAGTATAAGCGATTTCAGCAAAAAAATCTACATTCTTAAAAATGATTCATGTTAACGATTAACAACTATATTCTTTTTCGAAAGGGAGAATATATGAATGGGTAATCGTTTTTTTGTAAGTGTCCCGGGGCTTACAAAAAACGTTCATATAAATCGGAGGATTGGCTTCGCTGCCAATTCTCCATATGTTGAAGTGTTGCGAAAAAATTTTTTTCCATATATGATGAATGAAGCACACTTCATTTTTTAGGGGAATCTTAAGATGATTGTCGATTTATGGAATTCATTTAAAAAGAAACAATTTCAGTCTCTTTATTTATTTTATGGAAAAGAATCATTTTTATTAAATGAAACAATTCGCAAATTGTTAACCGAGGCAATTAGTGAAGACGAACGGGAATTTAATTATTCCGTCTATGATATGGAAGAAACAAATATAGAAACGGCTGTTGAAGATGGGGAAACGATGCCGTTTTTAGGTGAACGCAGGATGGTTGTTGTGAAAAATCCTTATTTTTTGACGAGCGAAAAGAAAAAAGAAAAAGTGGAGCATAATCTTAAAAAACTTGAACAATATGTAGAAAATCCTGCCCCGTTTACTGTTTTTGTCTTTTTGCTTCCACATGAAAAAATTGATGAAAGAAAAAAGCTGACAAAACAAATAAAGAAAGCGGCAACAGTAGTTGAAATGAATTCCTTTTCAGAAGAGGAAACAGTCAAATGGATAAAGGAAAAAGCGGAAGCAGAAAATGTGGCGATGGAAAAAGAAGCGATCGATGAGCTTATGGAAAAAACATCTGGTAACTTAATGATCATAGATAAAGAGATGGAAAAATTATGTGCATATGTTGGAAGCGGAAATAAGTTGACTGCAGAAATGGTCAAGCAGCTCGTTGCACGCTCGCTTGAACAAAATGTTTTTGATTTAATTGATGCCGTCGTCAAAAAGAAAACAGAAGAAGCCTTTAAAATTTTTTATGATTTGTTAAAAATAAACGAAGAACCGATTAAAATTTTAAGCCTCCTTACACAACAATTCCGTCTATTATATCAAGTGAAGCAGCTTTCGAAATCCGGTTACGGACAGGATCGGATGGCGTCATCCTTAAAGGTTCATCCGTTTCGCATTAAGCTGGCTTTAAAACAGGAGAAGCAGTTTTCTGCCAGTGAATTGCAGAGCATCATAAAAGCTCTTGCGGAGACAGATTTTGAAATAAAAACAGGAAAAAAAGATAGACAATTAGCGTTAGAGTTTTTGCTGCTGAAGCTGTTTCAGCAAGAAAAAAAGCAATCAACAAGCGGGATAAAAGCTTGATGATTGCTTTTATTTTTATGCTGATAAGCTGTTTAATTTTTTAGCTAAGCGTGATTTGAAACGAGCGGCTGCATTTTTATGAATGATTCCTTTGGAAGCAGCTTTATCAATTTTTTTCGCAGCTACTTTAAACGCTTCTTTTGCTTGTTCAACATCTTTATTTACAACGTACGCTTCAAACTTTTTAATTGCTGTACGCATAGCCGATTTCATTGATGTATTGCGGGCACGGCGTGTTTCATTTGTTTTCATTCGTTTAATAGCGGATTTAATGTTAGCCATTGTTTCACCTCCTACTGACTATATAAAATCAAAGCTGCCGCATTCTTTTTTGGATATAGAACAAAAGTTATTCTATCAAACGGTTTTTTCTTTTGCAATACTAATGTAAATGAAATCCCCCTTTGAAGCTAAGAAATGGGATGAAATAAAATGACTTTGGAAAAAATAGATAAAAATGAACTTGGGGTGACAATGATGAACAACGCGCTTGATTTAAGCAAATATTCAATCAGAACGGATTTGGCGCTTGAAGCGAGAGATTTGGCTCTTGAAAAAAAGAAAGAAATGGAAGGGGTCATCGTTCAAGAAGAAGAGGAAGACGGTATGAAAATTGTCCATATGGACATTACGGATAAAGGTGCTGAGACAATCGGCAAAAAGAAAGGTAAATATTTAACGCTGGAAGTGCAGGGAATCCGCAATAAAGATACCGAACTGCAGGAAAAAGTAATCAAAATGTTTGCAAAGCATTTCAGTTCTTTTTTGGAACAGCTGCAAATTTCTAAAGATGCAAGCTGCTTAGTGGTCGGTCTTGGCAATTGGAATGTCACTCCAGATGCTTTAGGCCCTTTAACATGTGAAAATTTATTGGTCACAAGACATTTGTTTCAGCTTGAACCAGAAAACGTCAAAGAAGGCTATCGACCTGTCAGCGCCCTTGCACCAGGAGTGATGGGGCTAACGGGAATTGAAACATCTGATATTATAACGGGAGTTGTAAAACAATCAAAACCTGACTTCATTATTGCCGTTGATGCATTAGCTGCAAGATCAATAGAGCGTGTAAACAGCACAATACAAATTGCCGATTCCGGCATCCATCCTGGATCCGGCGTAGGAAACAAAAGAAAAGAATTGAGTGTGGACACGATAGGCGTTCCGGTTATATCAATCGGAATTCCGACAGTAGTTGATGCTGTAACGATAACTAGTGATACGATTGATTTTATATTAAAGCATCTCGGCAGAGAAATGCGGGAAGGAAATCGCCCAAAAAATGCGTTGGCTCCGTCTTGGTTTAGCTTTGCTGAAAAAAAGAAGCTGACGGATGAAGATTTGCCTGAGGAAAAAGAGAGAAAGCAGTTTTTAGGGATAATCGGTACACTGGAAGAAAATGAAAAGAGAATGCTGATTCATGAAGTGCTGAGTCCACTTGGACATAATTTAATGGTAACACCGAAAGAAGTAGATATGTTTATTGAAGATATGGCGAATGTGCTTGCGAGCGGTTTAAACATGGCGCTCCATTCCGCGGTGAATGAAGAAAATACCGGGGCTTACACACATTAAAAACAAAGTAAAAGTTCTATTCCTCCAAGTGCTGTCATACATATTTTGTAGACAAGCCTTGGAGGAGGATTTTCATGAAGCATCGCAGAATGGTCGTAACAGTTGATAGGACAAGCTTAAAAAAAATCATCTTAGCGGGATTTTTTTTAATCATTTTTATGTTTTTCATTACAGGGCTTTTGACGTCGATTAAGATTGAATATCGTCCCGCCTCTAGTTCTATTCATGAAATCACGGGAAATATAAACGGCAGAATGTTTCTTCATTTATTAAACTTTGAAAACCATTATTTTTCTCAAGGATTAGAAGAAAGTAAACCGGATTTTTCAGTTTCTTCCGTCCTTTTTCAATTAACGACAAGCATAAATCCTGATGATCCGCGCAGCTTGCTCGGAAGGGAGCTTCCAGGGTTTACTTTGTTCGATGGCGACATCATTGTGGCTGGAGAAGGGACGAATTATACGAACATGCCGATTGAATCCGCTCCCCCGACAGAAGTGCTTTTAGAGGAAAGGGAAGCTTCGATTGACAAGCTTGAAGATGTGGAAGGCGAGGAAAAGCCAAAACAGTCTCCTAACTTAACAACGAATGGAAAAAAAGTCGTATTTATTTATCATACTCACACGACCGAATCTTATTATCCTTTATTAAATGGGGCAAAATCTCCTTTTCATTCAAAGGCGAATGTCACATTAGTCGGAGAAAAGTTTGGACAGGAGCTTGAAGAAAGAGGAATAGGAGCGGTTGTGGACAAAACGAATTTTCAAACTGTATTAAATGAGAAAAAATGGAAATATTACAAATCATATGATGCATCAAGACCTGTTGTTCAAGAAGCATTGGCATCGAATCGAGATCTTCAATACATTTTCGACATCCACCGTGATTCACAAAAAAGGGATAAAACAACCATTACGATTAATGGAAAGAGTTATGCCAAAATTGCATTTGTGATTGGTGGGAATAATCCAAATGCTGATAAAAATAAAAAAATTGCACAAAATTTGCACAAATTGTTTGAAAAGAAATATCCGGGCTTAAGCCGTGGTGTGTTTTCCAAAAAAGGCGAAGGAGTTAACGGCGTTTACAATCAAGACTTATCAGAGAATTCGCTGCTGATTGAATTCGGGGGAGTTGATAATAACATGGAAGAACTCAGCAGAACTGTCGAAGCTGTTGCAAACATATTTAGCGAATATTATTGGCAGGCAGAAAAGGTGAGCGGGAGCGTTCAGAACGAGTGACGGCTTGAAAGGAGGAATGTTTGATGGCGAAGTTTATGGCCAAAAGTCTGCTTCTAACCTTCATTATGTTTTTAGGAGTAATAATTGGCATACAGCAAGCGAGCCATGGCATTCAACAAATGAGAGGCTATGAGACGGAAGAGACAGTCGAAGCCGTTCAACTAAAGCAAAAGGACGACGGAAAACTGGAAGCCACGATTTTGGGAAATCAAGTGACAAGCCACGATTTACAAAAAAAGCAGGAGCAGCTTGAAAAAATAGAGGCATTCAATTTCTTCTCTCAAATTGGAAAATCGCTTGCGAATCTAGTGCAGAAAGGAACGTCAGCGTTCATTGAAGGAATATTGGAACTGATTGAAGCATACACCTAAACAAATTTAAAAGAAAGACTTGAAGCAATCCGCAGGTCTAGTCTATTTCAAAACAGGGTTCAGACAGTCATTCTGATCCCTGTTTTGCGTATTCAATCACAGAATAAATTTTCATTGAATCTCCAATTTTCTACTGATATAATCAAAGCTAGTGTAGTTGGCTAGTAGGAGTGGTGACAAAAATATGAAAAGGGAAGAAAAATTAGAACGCCAGAAGAGAATTCGCAATTTTTCCATCATTGCTCATATAGATCACGGGAAATCAACACTAGCTGACCGGATTCTGGAAAAAACAGCTGCTGTTACCCAAAGGGAAATGAAAGAGCAGCTGCTCGATTCGATGGATCTTGAACGCGAAAGAGGTATAACAATTAAACTGAATGCGGTTCAGTTATCATATAAAGCGAAAGACGGGAATGAATATATTTTTCATTTAATTGATACCCCTGGACATGTTGATTTTACGTATGAGGTTTCGAGAAGCTTGGCTGCCTGTGAAGGCGCCATTTTAGTTGTGGATGCGGCGCAAGGGATCGAAGCGCAAACGCTGGCGAACGTCTATTTAGCGATTGACAACGACTTAGAAATTTTGCCTGTTATTAATAAGATTGACTTGCCGAGCGCTGAGCCTGAACGAGTGCGACAAGAAATTGAAGACGTGATTGGGCTTGATGCTTCTGAGGCTGTGTTGGCATCAGCAAAAGCAGGAATCGGCATCGAAGAAATTTTAGAACAAATTGTTCAAAAAGTCCCAGCTCCGCAAGGTGACCCAGACGCACCTCTCAAAGCGCTTATATTTGATTCTCTGTATGATGCATACCGTGGAGTTGTTGCTTATATACGCGTTTTTGATGGTACGGTAAAAGTCGGAGACCGTATAAAGATGATGGCGACGGGGAAAGAATTTGAAGTAACGGAAGTCGGTGTATTCAAGCCAAAAGCGCATCCTGTACAGGAGCTCACGGTTGGCGACGTCGGTTATTTAACGGCTTCCATTAAAAATGTCAGTGACACACGAGTTGGTGATACGATCACTAGCGCTGTCAATCCGGCTGCCGAGCCACTGCCGGGGTACCGAAAATTAAATCCGATGGTCTTTTGCGGGATGTATCCAATAGATACGGCAAAATACAACGATTTACGTGATGCTCTTGAAAAATTGCAGCTGAATGACTCCGCATTGCAATTTGAACCTGAAACATCGCAAGCGCTGGGCTTTGGATTTCGCTGCGGCTTTTTAGGTCTGCTGCATATGGAAATCATCCAAGAGAGAATTGAAAGGGAATTTCATATTGATTTAATTACGACGGCGCCTAGCGTTATTTATCATGTTTATTTAACAGACGGCAGCATGGTTCAAGTTGATAACCCTTCGAACATGCCGGATCCGCAAAAAATTGACCGAATAGAAGAGCCTTATGTGAAAGCCGGGATTATGGCTCCAAACGACTATGTTGGTGCGGTGATGGAGCTTTGCCAAGGAAAACGCGGCCAATTCATAGATATGCAATATTTGGATGAAACGAGAGTCAATATTGTTTATGAAATCCCCCTTTCGGAAATCGTTTATGATTTTTTTGATCAGTTGAAATCAAGCACAAAAGGGTATGCTTCGTTTGACTACGAACTCATTGGCTACAAACCTTCAAAACTTGTGAAAATGGATATTCTTTTAAACGGGGAGAAAATCGATGCTTTATCCTTCATTGTTCATCGTGACAGCGCCTATGAACGCGGCAAAGCTATCGTTGAAAAATTAAAAGAGCTTATTCCAAGGCAGCAATTTGAAGTTCCTGTTCAGGCTGCAATTGGAAACAAGGTCATCGCACGTTCAACGATTAAAGCTTTACGTAAAAATGTGTTGTCAAAATGTTACGGTGGAGATGTGTCGCGTAAACGGAAGCTTCTTGAAAAACAAAAAGAAGGAAAAAAACGAATGAAACAAGTCGGCTCTGTCGAAGTGCCGCAAGAAGCCTTCATGGCTGTGCTGAAAATGGATGAAAACCAAAAATGATGTTGACGAGTGCCGCAGCCATTGCTGCGGCATTAGCGCTTTGGAAAGGCAGGAGAATGAAAAATGGCTGAAGCCGCGTATATTCATATCCCGTTTTGCGAACAAATATGCCACTACTGTGATTTCAATAAATTTTTTTTACAAAACCAGCCTGTTGATGACTATTTGCAAGCACTGTGTTTGGAAATGAAAAAGGCAATGGAGGATCAAGTATTAAATGAAGAATTAAAAACGATATTTATCGGCGGCGGTACGCCTACTTCCCTGTCAGCCAAACAGCTCGATCATTTAATGGAGAGCATACATCAAACTTTGCCGATGCAATCCGTAGTTGAATTTACAGTTGAATGCAATCCAGATCAATTAACGATGGAGAAGCTGTCTGTATTGAAAAACGCCGGAGTCAATCGCCTATCCATCGGAGTGCAAGCCTTTCAAGATTCATTGCTGAAAAAAATTGGAAGGACTCATAATAAAGAAACAGTTTTTCAAGCAGTTGAACGGGCAAGATCGCTAGGCTTTGAAAATATTAGCATAGATCTTATGTACGGTCTTCCCGGCCAAATGATAGAAGAATGGAAAGAAACTCTTTCCGTTGCTTTTTCATTAGAGGTCCAGCATATGTCTGCTTATTCGCTAATCGTAGAACCGAAAACGGTGTTTTATAATTTAATGCGAAAAGGAAAGCTTTTGCTTCCTTCTCAAGAGGAAGAGGCGTTTATGTATGAGACCGTTATGAATGAAATGGAACGACACGGATACCATCAGTATGAATTAAGCAATTTCGCACGCAAAGGCTTTGAAAGCAAACATAATTTAACGTATTGGCATAATAACCATTACTATGGATTTGGAGCTGGAGCACACAGCTATTTGGACGGGATCCGGCGGGAAAACGCTCGACCGCTGAAAAAATATATTGAAATGATTTATAAAAATAATGGAACGGCTTTTGTTTCGGAGAATATGCTGACAAAAGAAGAAATGATGGAGGAAGAAATGTTTCTCGGATTGCGGACGATTAGAGGGGTTTCCAAAAAACGGTTCCGAGATAAATACGGATTAGATGTTGGGGAAGTATTTGGCCCGCAAATTGAAGAACAATTAAGAAAAGGTCTTTTATCTGAAAGTGCATCACATCTTTTTTTAACAAGAAAAGGAATGCTTTTAGGCAATGAAGTATTTCAAGCATTTCTCGCAGTTAGTTAATTGACAATTCTTCTTTCATTTGATAACTTTATCATAGAATTAGCACTCGAGTAATATGAGTGCTAACAGAGGTGATGTTCCTTGCTGACAGATCGTCAATTATTAATTTTGCAAATTATAATTGATGATTTTATTCAATATGCTCAGCCGGTTGGCTCCCGTTCTTTATCGAAAAAGGAATCGATTACGTTCAGCTCGGCTACAATCCGAAATGAAATGGCGGACTTGGAAGAATTAGGATTGATTGAAAAGACCCATACGTCATCAGGCAGAGTGCCGTCCGAAAAAGGGTATAGATACTATGTCGACCATTTATTGTCACCAAAAAAATTAACGAAAAAAGAAATTATGGCGATAAGATCCATTTTCGCCGAGAAAATATATGAATTAGAAACGCTTGTTCAAAAATCAGCTCAAATTTTATCTGAGCTTACAAGCTATACAGCGATTGTTTTAGGTCCGAAAGTTTCGGAGAACCGACTCAAACGTTTGCAAATCGTTCCAATTAACGAAGATAAGGCGGTTGCCATATTTGTAACGAACACAGGCCATGTTGAGAATAAAATGATTACTTTTCCAGAAAAAATAGACATGAGTGAACTGGAAAAAATCGTAAATATTTTAAATGAAAAGCTTGCTGGCGTGCCTCTAAGCGAATTAAAGGATAAAATATACAAGGAAATTGCAAACATTTTACGGAAGCATATTAGAAATTATGATATTTTATTAAAATTGATTACTGGCACGCTGAATGTAGGTCACGAAAAAATATATTTCGGAGGAAAAACGAATATTTTGAGCCAGCCGGAGTTCCGCGATGTCTCTCAAATTCAAACATTTTTAGATTTCATAGAACAAGAAGATGAACTGTATGATTTGCTAAAGACAAACCCGTCAGGCATTACGGTGAAAATTGGCACGGAAAATAAAATATCTGCTATGGAAAACTGCAGCTTAATTACTGCCACCTATTCAATTGGCGAGAAGCAAATCGGCACAGTCGCGGTGCTTGGCCCGAAACGAATGGATTATTCAAGGGTCATCAGCCTTTTAAAATTTTTCTCGAAAGATTTATCACAAGTTTTAACAAAGCTATATCAAGGATAGGATGGGGGAATTCTCCATCCCTTTTCCTTTGCACTTTAAGGGAGGTGAAATGATGGCAAACGATCAGACTGAAAAAGAACAAACAATCCAAGAAGAAGTTGAATACAATAACGAGAAAGCCGAAAACGAGAAAGAAGAAATGCCTGATCAAGAAGAATTGCGCCAAGAGGGCAGCCAAGAGGAAAAAGGTGAAGAACAATCTTCTTCAAATGCTGAAGAGGAATTGGTGAAAGCGAATGAAAAGATCGCTGAGCTTGAGGCAAAGCTGGAGGAAATGGAAAATCGCATGCTTAGAGCTCAGGCCGATTTTGAAAATTTTCGCCGGCGCAGCAGGCTTGATATGGAAGCACAGCAAAAATATCGTGCGCAAAGTTTAATATCAGATCTTTTGCCTGCTATTGATAATTTTGAACGGGCGTTGAAAATTGAGGCAGAGGATGAAAAAACAAAATCCGTTTTGCAGGGCATGGAAATGGTTTACCGTCAGATCCTTCAAGCACTTGAAAATGAAGGAGTTGAAGTGATCGAAGCGGTTGGGAAACCGTTTGATCCGCACCTTCATCAAGCGGTAATGCAAGTGAAAGACGAAAATTTCGAATCCAATGTTGTTGTGGAAGAGCTGCAAAAAGGCTACAAACTGAAAGACCGGGTTATTCGACCATCTATGGTAAAGGTTAATGAGTAATTACATATGATAATTAGCAGGAGGTTGTGATATATGGGTAAAATCATCGGTATTGACTTAGGAACAACGAACTCTTGTGTAGCGGTTCTGGAGGGCGGCGAACCGAAAGTGATTCCAAACCCAGAAGGAAACCGGACGACACCGTCGGTTGTTGCATTTAAAAACGGCGAGCGTCAAGTAGGTGAAATTGCAAAACGCCAAGCGATCACGAATCCAAATACAATTATTTCTATTAAACGCCACATGGGAACTGACTACAAAGTGGAGATTGACGGAAAAAAATATACACCACAGGAAATTTCTGCCATTATTTTGCAGCATTTAAAATCGTATGCAGAAGATTATTTAGGGGAAAAAGTAGAAAAAGCTGTCATTACTGTTCCTGCCTATTTTAACGATGCTCAGCGCCAAGCAACAAAAGATGCAGGAAGAATAGCCGGTCTTGAAGTTGAACGGATTATCAATGAGCCGACTGCAGCTGCTTTAGCTTACGGTCTTGACAAAATGGATGAAGATCAAACCATTTTAGTTTATGACTTGGGCGGCGGTACATTTGATGTGTCCATTCTTGAACTTGGGGACGGTGTTTTTGAAGTAAGAGCAACAGCGGGCGACAACCATCTCGGCGGTGATGACTTTGACCAAGTCATTATTGACTATTTAGTAGATCAATTTAAAAAAGAAAATGGCATTGATCTTTCCAAAGACAAAATGGCTCTGCAAAGATTGAAGGATGCTGCGGAAAAGGCGAAAAAAGACTTATCAGGCGTAACATCAACACAAATTTCTTTGCCGTTTATTACTGCAGGTGAACAAGGACCGCTTCATCTGGAAGTGACATTAACGCGGGCAAAATTTGAAGAATTGTCTGCGCATCTTGTAGAAAAAACTATGGGTCCTGTTCGCCAAGCATTGAGCGACGCTGGTTTAACGAAAAACGATATCGATAAAGTAATTTTAGTCGGAGGCTCCACTCGGATTCCTGCTGTTCAAGAAGCGATTAAAAAGGAAATTGGCAAAGAGCCTCATAAAGGTGTTAACCCGGACGAAGTCGTTGCGTTAGGTGCTGCAATTCAAGGCGGTGTCATCACAGGTGATGTGAAGGACGTTGTGCTCCTAGACGTTACTCCATTATCGCTTGGAATTGAAACGATGGGCGGAGTGTTTACAAAACTGATTGAACGGAACACTACGATCCCAACGAGCAAGTCGCAAATCTTTTCAACTGCTGCTGACAACCAAACTGCGGTCGATATTCACGTTCTGCAAGGGGAACGTCCGATGGCTGCTGACAATAAAACATTAGGACGCTTCCAATTAACAGATATCCCGCCTGCGCCGCGAGGAGTGCCGCAAATCGAGGTAACGTTTGATATCGACAAAAACGGAATTGTAAACGTAAGTGCTAAGGATTTAGGAACTGGAAAAGAACAAAAAATTACAATTAAATCATCCACGGGATTATCCGAAGAAGAAATTGAGCGCATGATTAAGGAAGCGGAAGAAAACGCTGAAGCTGACAAAAAACGAAAAGAACAGGCAGAATTGAGAAATGAAGCTGACCAGCTTGTCTTTACGACAGAGAAAACATTAAAAGAGCTGCAAGGAAAAGTTGATGAAGCAGAAGTGAAAAAAGCAAACGAAATAAAAGACGCATTAAAAGAAGCGATTGATAAAAATGATTTCGATCAAATAAAAGCGAAAAAAGAAGAACTTCAAGAAATCGTTCAAAACCTTTCTGTAAAACTTTATGAGGAAGCGGCTAAACAAGCACAGACAAATAATCAACAAAATAATTCTGAAAACAAAAATAAAAATGACGATGATGTGATTGACGCTGAATATAAAGAAGTAGATGACAAATAAAATGTTTTAATCTGAAAATGGATAAGTCAAAGTCAGGCATGTCTTGACTTTGACTTTTTTCAGTAAAGGCGGTTAACAGTTGCTTTCTTCCGTTTGTCAATGTTAAAATTTACTCTATGTGAGAAATCGGGAGTGTGAATATATGGCGAAGCGTGATTACTATGAGGTGCTTGGAGTTAGTAAGAACGCAACAAAAGAGGAGATTAAAAAAGCCTATCGCAAGCTGTCCAAAAAATATCATCCGGATATTAACAAAGACCCAGACGCGCCCGAAAAATTCAAAGAAGTAAAAGAAGCGTATGAAGTGTTAAGCGACGACACAAAAAGAGCCCAATATGACCGCTACGGTCATGCAGGTGCTACTCAAGGCTTCGGCGGCTTTAACGGTGAAGAATTTGAAGCGGATTTCGGGGGATTTGGATTTGATGACTTATTCAGTTCGATCTTTGGCGGAGGAAGAAGAAGAGATCCGAATGCTCCTCGAGCAGGTGCAGATATTCAATATACGATGACGATTTCATTTGAAGAAGCTGCGTTCGGAAAGGAAACGACAATTGAAATTCCTAGCGAAGAAACATGTGATACTTGCCACGGTTCAGGAGCGAAACCTGGTACTACTCCGGAAACTTGTCCGCATTGCGGAGGTTCGGGTCAAATCAGCTCAGAGCAGCGAACAGCTTTTGGTGTTTTTGTGAATCGGCGCGTTTGTTATCAATGTAACGGAACAGGTAAATTTATCAGACATCGCTGTACAACTTGTGGCGGCAGCGGAAAAGTGAAGAAACGCAGAAAAATCCAAGTAAAAATTCCAGCTGGTGTAGATGACGGTCAGCAGCTCCGCATACAAGGGAAAGGAGAGCCGGGAATTAACGGCGGTCCATCAGGTGATTTATATATTGTTTTCCACGTACAGGAACACGAATTTTTCGTCCGCGATGGTGATGACATCTATTGTGAAATGCCGCTGACATTCGCACAAGCTGCGCTTGGAGATGAGATTGAAGTTCCTACTTTATACGGTAAAGTGAAATTAAAAATACCTGCAGGCACGCAGACAGGCCGAAAATTCAGACTGTCTGGAAAAGGGATCAAAAATGTTCACGGCCATGGCATAGGAGATCAATATGTAACTGTTCGCGTCGTTACACCAACTAACCTTACGGAAAAACAAAAAGAATTGCTGCGGGAATTTGCGGCTATCAGCGGGAATCAACCTGATGTACAGGAAGAAAGTTTTTTTGATAAAGTGAAGCGGGCGTTTAAAGGAGATTAAAGGATTGGGGTTACTAAAATGAAGTGGTCAGAGATTAGCATCCATACAACGGAAGAAGCGGTTGAACCTATCTCTAATATTTTACATGAAGCGGGTGCTGGTGGAGTAGTTATTGAAGATCCGTATGATCTTATAAAAGAAAGAGAAGATCAATATGGAGAAATATATCAGCTTGATCCTGAAGACTATCCTGATGAAGGTGTCATCATTAAAGCGTACCTTCCTGTGAATAGCTTTTTAGGCGAGACGGTGGAAGGGATAAAAGAACGGATAAATAACCTGCTGTTGTATGATATTGATTTGGGGCGGAACCATATTACAATTAGTGAAGTTAATGAGGAAGAATGGGCTACCGCTTGGAAGAAATATTACCGTCCTGTGAAGGTTTCAAAAAAATTTACGATTGTCCCCACATGGGAGCTGTATGAACCTGCTCACACCGATGAACTGATCATTGAATTGGATCCTGGTATGGCGTTTGGAACTGGAACCCATCCAACAACAGTTCTCTGCATACAAGCACTTGAAAAAAAGGTGCAAAAGGGAAATATTGTAATTGATGTCGGTACAGGGTCAGGCGTATTGAGCATCGCGAGTGCTTTGCTGGGGGCCGATAAAGTCATCGCACTTGATTTGGATCCAGTTGCAGTGGACAGCGCGCGATTAAATGTTAAATTGAATAAAGTGCAGCATCTTGTTCAAGTCAAGCAAAACAATTTGTTGGACGATATCGATGTTAAAGCGAACGTAATTGTTGCAAACATATTAGCTGAAGTCATATTGCGATTTGTTCGTGATGCGCATGAGCGTTTAGAAAACGGCGGTTATTTTATTACTTCCGGAATTATTCAAAACAAAAAACACGAAGTGGAGCAAGCTTTAATCGAAGCTGGTTTTACGATTGAAGAGACGATGACGATGGAAGATTGGGTCGCCTTTATCGCAAAAAAATAGAGGGATTGAAGATGCAGCGTTATTTTATTCATTATGCAAAAAAAGAATTAACTGATATTATTGACATCACCGGGGAAGATGTCCACCACATTTCCCGGGTGATGCGGATGAAACAGAATGATCAAATTATATGTGTAACAAAGGATGGATATTCAGCCCTTTGCCAAATTGTTCAAATATCTGCCGATAAAGTATGCTGTTCCATTTTAGAGTGGATCGAGAACAATTCAGAGCTTCCGGTAAAAGTGATATTAGCGAATGGGCTGCCTAAAGGGGATAAATTGGAGCTCGTCATTCAAAAAGGGACGGAGCTTGGTGCTTCCAAGTTTATCCCTTTTAATGCTGCTCGTTCAATTGTAAAATTAAATGAAGGTAAAATAAATAAAAAATTAGAGCGGTGGAATAAAATTGCGAAAGAAGCTGCGGAACAGTCACATCGGACCATAATTCCTGAGGTGACGAAGCCAGCTTCATTAAAGGATGTCATTTCTTATGCTGCATCAGCCGATGTAAAAATTGTCGCTTATGAAGAGCATGCAAAAAAAGGTGAAACGAGCAATTTATTTCGTGCTTTAAATTCTTTGCAGCGGGGAGGATCATTATTCGCTGTTTTTGGACCAGAAGGAGGTTTTACAGCCGAGGAGATTAAGCAGTTATCCGATAACGGCTTTCTTTTATGCGGGCTAGGTCCGAGAATATTGCGGGCGGAAACGGCTCCTCTTTATTTATTATCTGCAGTATCCTATCATTTTGAACTGTCGAGGTGAAAAACATGCCGACTGTTGCTTTTCATACATTAGGATGTAAGGTAAATCATTATGAAACAGAAGCTATTTGGCAGCTATTTAAAGAAGCGGGATATGAGCGCCGGGATTTTGAAGCGATTGCGGATGTATATGTCATTAACACTTGTACGGTGACGAATACAGGTGATAAAAAAAGCCGCCAAGTAATACGGAGAGCGATCCGCAAAAACCCTGACAGTGTTATTTGCGTTACAGGTTGTTATGCGCAAACGGCACCCGCAGAAGTCATGGCTATTCCTGGGGTTGATATCGTTGTCGGTACACAAGATCGAAAAAAAATGCTCGATTATATTGAGCAGTTTAAGAAGGAGCGCCAGCCGATCAACGGTGTGACAAACATTATGAAAGCTCGGGTATTCGAGGAGATGGACGTACCTTCCTTTACAGACCGGACGCGGGCGTCTTTAAAAATACAAGAAGGCTGCAATAATTTTTGCACGTTTTGTATTATTCCTTGGGCACGCGGTCTCATGCGGAGCCGGGATCCAAAAGAAGTGATTAAACAGGCTCAAAAGCTGGTGGATGCTGGATATAAAGAAATTGTTTTAACCGGCATCCATACAGGAGGATATGGGGAAGATTTAAAAGATTATAATTTTGCGCAGCTTCTTCGCGATATTGATGCTGAAGTGAAAGGATTAAAGCGGCTTAGAATTTCTTCAATTGAAGCGAGCCAAATAACTGATGAAGTAATTGAAGTGCTGAAAACGTCCGATAAAATTGTCCGCCATTTGCATATACCGCTTCAATCAGGATCAAACAGCGTCTTAAAGCGGATGCGCCGTAAATATACGACGGAATTTTATGCTGAGCGTCTGAAACGGCTGCGGGAAGCTTTGCCTGGGCTTGCGGTAACTTCTGATGTGATTGTAGGTTTCCCGGGTGAAACGGAAGAAGAATTTATGGAAACATACAACTTTGTTAAAGAACACCGTTATTCTGAGCTTCATGTTTTCCCTTATTCGAAGCGGACAGGAACACCAGCTGCCCGAATGGAAAATCAAGTTGACGAAGACATAAAAAACGAACGCGTACACCGGCTGATCGCATTAAGCGATCAACTAGCAAAAGAATATGCCTCAAAATTTGAGGGACAAGTACTGGAGGTTATTCCAGAAGAACCTTATAAAGAAGCTCCAGACAGCGGCAAATATGAAGGATATACGGACAATTATTTAAAAGTTGTTTTTCCGGCGACGAAAGAGATGGTTGGGAAAATTGTGAAGGTGAAATTAACTAAGGCTGGCTATCCATATAATGAAGGACAAGTAGTCCGTATAGTCGATGAAGACTATTTACAGAAGTCTTCTTAATCTAGCTTTTTCTTGTGTAAAACAGACTTTGATGTAAGCTGTACCACTTTTTATGAAGGGAGCCTTCTCATGAAAAGGGATATTGCGAAGTATATTGACCATACTGTTTTAAAGCCGGATGTCACGCAGGCAGATATTGAAAAGCTTTGTTTTGAGGCGAAGGAGTACGGATTTGCATCTGTCTGTGTTAACCCCGTATGGGTGGAAACAGCAGCTAATTTGCTGCAAAAATCAGATGTGAAAGTTTGCTCAGTGATTGGTTTTCCACTTGGAGCAACAACTACTGAAGTAAAGGCATATGAAACGACAGAGTTGGTTCAAAAAGGTGCAGCGGAATTAGATATGGTGATAAACATCAGCGCATTAAAGGATCAGCGTTATCATGCAGTTGAAGAAGATATTCGTGCTGTCGTTGAAGCGGCAAACGGAAAAGCTTTGATAAAGGTGATTATTGAAACATGTCTATTAAATGTTGATGAGAAAAGAAAAGCGTGTGAGCTAGCTGTAAAAGCCGGAGCAGATTTTGTCAAAACATCGACAGGATTTTCTACCGGTGGTGCAACAGTTGACGATGTGAAGCTTATGCGTGCAGTAGTAGGTCCGAAATTCGGCGTGAAAGCATCTGGCGGAATCCGCGATTATAAAACTGCGATCATGATGATAGAAGCCGGTGCGACAAGAATTGGTACTAGTTCTGGAGTGGCGATTATAAAAGGAAGTGAACGTTAATCTATTATAATCACAGAATTGCTGGATTTTTTACATTTAGTTTAAAAAAAGTTTTCCCGCAGTTTGTTGCGGGATTATTTTTTTATCCATGCTGAAATAGTTTTTGTCCACCATAATACAAAATTTGCATATTGATTCGCAAACGGGAGAATGATTAAAGAAGTTATCAGGTTAAAAATCAGACTAAAGTGAGCGATTTGGAAATCTGGTTCATTTGTTAACAATTTTAAATTATTTGCGAAAAAAGGAATAAGCGGAACGAACAGGATCACTCCAAACACATTCAGCCAAAGATGGGCAAAAGCAGTATATTTCGCTTCTTGTTTAGAGCCGATCGAGGCCAATAAAGCTGTAATGCAGGTGCCGATATTTGCGCCGAGAACAAAAGCTAATCCTGTTTCTAATGGCAGCAGCTGTTCGTTCATAAAGCTCATGACAATTCCGATTAATGCAGTTGATGATTGAATAATTCCGGTGAAGACCGCGCTTATTCCGACAGAAAAAAGCAAATGGTCACTCGATTTGGCAAGCAGATCAGACATAACCTGCAGGTCAGACAAAAGAGAAGCAGCTTTTTCAAACCCGTTCAAAGCTAAAAAAATACACGATATGCCGAAGCATGAACAGCCTAATGAAAATAAAATTCTGTTTTTAAAAAGCATGAGAAGAAGAGAAATTGCAAACATCATCCCTAAATAGTCATCTATTTCAACGGCTAGAAATTCGGTCGTAAAGGTCGTCCCGACATTGGAACCTAAAATAATTCCAATTGCATCTTTAAACTTTAACAAACCAGCGGAAACAAAACTAACTGTAATCACCATCACTAGAGAACTGCTATGAACAAGAGCTGTTGCAATCATGCCGGTTAGAAAGGATTTGATTGGGGCATTCGTGCAGTTGTACAGCCATTTCTCTAGCTGCCTATGGGACATTTGCTGAAATCCGTATTTCATCATTGCCATTCCGCAAAAAAATAAAAGGAAACAAGAAAAACATAATAACAGCAATTGCATTCCCATGAAAACCACCTCATCAACAGTCTATGGACAAGGTGTCACAATAAGACCTTATGAACGAGTAATTTTTTTCAATCGAACTAGTTATATTTTTTCAGACAGCTGTTTAGCGGCTTTCAAACGATCTTGAATCATTTCCTCATATACATGATGAATTTGGAAATTCTTCCATACAAAAGCTGATATAAAACAGTCTTGTAAACCTGTCCGGTAAAAAAAAGTCATAAGGAATAGGAAAGATGTTTTGAACATTGACCAAATAAATCGATTATATTATACTAACTTAGTAAATGTTCTTTTTGATAAGGAACATGAACTGGCTTTGTTCGGAGGGAGGGAAAAAGGATGTCTAAAACGATCGTACGTAAAAACGAATCGCTTGAGGATGCTCTTCGCCGCTTCAGACGCCAAGTATCAAAAACTGGTACTTTGCAGGAATATAGAAAGCGCGAATTTTATGAGAAGCCTAGCGTAAGACGCAAGAAAAAATCTGAAGCTGCAAGAAAGCGTAAATATTAAAAGAGGGTGTATATTAATTATGGGTCTTCTTGAGCGTTTAAATCAAGATATGAAGCAAGCGATGAAAAATAAAGAGAAAGATCGCCTTTCAGTCATTCGCATGGTAAAAGCATCCTTGCAAAATGAAGCGATTAAACTCGGAAAAAGTGAGTTGACTGAAGAAGAGGAATTAACGGTACTTTCTCGAGAATTAAAGCAACGTAAAGACTCCCTCCAAGAATTTGAAAATGCAGGTCGTTCAGATTTAGTTGAAAAAGTGAAAGCTGAAATTGCAGTAATAACTGAATATATGCCTGAGCAATTATCTGAAGAGGAATTAATACAAATTATTAAAACAACAATTTCGGAAGTGAACGCAACGTCCAAATCCGATATGGGGAAAGTAATGGGAGCCGTTATGCCAAAAGTAAAAGGAAAAGCAGATGGCTCGCTTGTCAATAAATTGGTTCAGGATTTGCTTTCATAATTCGAGTAAAAAGCTTGCCGCTTTCTATGTGCGGCAAGCTTTTAAGTTTTTGCAGCGGATTCATCCTATGGACTGCGGCAGTCGATTAATGAATGTAGCTGCCTTGCAATTCATCAATAGTGGTTCAGTTGTTGATAGCAAGCTTGTCGGCGAAAGAATATAGCTGCTATGCAAATGTCCGCAAAAAATTGAGCAGAGGGCAACAATGAAGGAAAACATTCGGAAAGATCGCTGATCTCAATGAAGATTATCGGGAAAATACGGCGGCAATAAAGGAAAACCTATCGAAAAGAGCACACGTCTATCTAGCTGTGAGAACAGGGAAAAACGACAGCACTATTTGCTCTGAAAGGGAAAGGATTTATTTCGGAGTTAACCCAAATATTTTCATTGAAACCTCAATGGGATCAACATGACGGAGCGTATAAGCGGCGCCTGAGCTGTTCATACGCTCTTTTTTGATGAAGGGAAAACCGTTCTATCCATATAGTTTGAGCAGTTTTTCTTTTGACATCATTAAATATTTCGGCGGCCGCTTCAAGCTATCGAAACGATATTGAATGATTAAATACATAGGGGTAAATGTCAAAAGCTTATACCATTTATAAAATGGATTTTGAATGGCAAACGTTTCAAAGCCCAGCCGTTCAGAGCCTTTATTTAAAATAGTTATTCCAATAATCCCTTTCACATTGTGAAATTGTGAATGATTCCGCAAGTATTGAACGATATTTGGCAGCCCTTTTTCTGTTTTAGAGTAAATGTATCTTCCTTTTTGAATTTCGCTCTTAAAATGATTCAGTTCCTTCATTAAATAGACGTTATGAAGATGTATTTTTAACAGAAGATCATTTTTTTTAATTTTTGTACCGTCTGAAAGAATTATTTCCCTTCCTTTATATTTTGTCAATCGAACCCGGAAAATGTCACGATTATTCTCCTTGTCCCTCACATACTCAAGCCGCGAACAAAGGTAATAAATGGGATCCAATAGGCACCAAAACTTAAAAAAACAATATCTCAACCTTCCCATTTGCAACACCTTTCACTTTTTTTCTTACAGTTTATTTTTTAGCATACGAATTGTTTTTATTTATAAAAAATTTTTTTCGAATAGCCATGCGAAATTAAGAAAAAACTTTTAAAGAACTCCATCAATAACAATGGTGAGCGATATGAAAAAAATTTTATATCTTCCTTTTTTGACCATACCTTCAGGCCATCATCAAACAGCTGATGCCCTAATGGAAGGGTTGTTACGGCTTGATCCTGACATTCATTGCGAAAAAATGGACCTTTTGTCATCGAAATTTGGAAAAATAGAAAGGCTGATATCTTCCTTTTATTTGCAATGGATTGGCCGTTTTCCTAAATCATACAGCCATATGTACCACAGGTCAGTGCTCGCGGAACAAAAGAGCGCCAAAAGGTTTTTCCATTATGAGGCACTTTTTCTCCGGCATTTAAAAAAGATCATTGATGAATTGAATCCGAAAATGATTGTTTGTACCCATGCTCTTCCTTCCTACTTACTTGCCAGGCTGAAAGCCTCTTCTCAAATCAACATCCCTGTTATCAATGTATACACAGATTTTTTTATTCATCACCTTTGGGGAAAAAGAGAAATTGACTATCATTTTGTCGGTCACTCATATATGAAAGATTATTTGCTCGAAAAAGGTATAAAAAAAGAACAGATTTTTGTTACAGGGATTCCTATTCACCCAAATTTTACAAAAAGGAAAGATGAACATGTACATAGCATGCGCTTTTATCGAGGATTAATTTCGGGAGGAAGTTCAGGCGTCGGTTCAATAGAGAAGATAACGGAAAAAATCAGCCGCGATGATGATATCCATTATATGGTGTTATGCGGAAAAAACAGAAAGCTTTATGATCGATTAATAAAACAAAACCATCCACGAATTACTCCTTTACCTTACATCTCTTCAAGAGAACAAATGAACGATCTGTACAATCGCGTCGATTTTATCATGACAAAGCCCGGGGGTGTGACAATCAGCGAATGTTTATACAAAAAAATTCCTATATTTGTATACCACACTCTTCCAGGACAGGAAGAAATAAATTTGGAGAAATTAACAAAATTCGGGATGGTGTTTGATTTTCGAAATTGGCAAGAGGAAACAAATATTTCGGCCTCCATTATTCGAGCGCTGCAATCTAAGCAGCTATCAAAATTTTTATCGAAAGTGGATGAATATCATAAAAGTTTAGCTCCGATTGAACCAGCGGGATTGATCAAACGTTTAATGAATGAATAGCTCCTGGAAGCCATTAAAGCTTCTAGGAGCATTAGTTTGAAAATTATTTATCGATAAAGGGATGACCCGCCCTCTATAAATTCTTTTGCTTTTTGCCTCAAACCTTCCTGAACGAAATCAGAATCACTTGAACCGGCCATTTTTCTTAAATTGTGGGAAATTTTCATCGAGCAAAATTTTGGACCGCACATAGAACAAAAATGGGCAATTTTCGCTCCTTCTGCCGGCAAAGTTTCGTCATGATATTCGCGTGCCCGTTCAGGATCGAGAGAAAGATTAAATTGGTCGTTCCAGCGAAATTCAAAACGGGCTTTTGATAAAGCATCATCCCTTATTTGGGCGCCTGGATGCCCTTTTGCCAAATCTGCGGCATGGGCTGCAATTTTATAAGCAACAACACCTTGGCGCACATCCTCTTTATTGGGAAGGCCTAAATGCTCTTTCGGAGTTACATAACATAGCATGGCCGTTCCGTACCAGCCGATCATGGCTGCTCCAATGGCTGACGTAATATGATCATAGCCGGGAGCAATATCGGTTGTTAATGGACCGAGGGTATAAAAAGGAGCCCCCTTGCAAATTTCATTTTCTAAATCAACATTTTCTTTAATTTTATGCATCGGAATGTGCCCAGGGCCTTCGATCATGACTTGGACATCATGTTTCCAGGCGATTTCCGTCAATTCACCGAGCGTTTTCAATTCGGCAAATTGCGCTTCATCATTGGCATCTCGAATAGATCCGGGACGCAAGCCGTCACCTAATGAAACGGCAATATCATATGTTTTTAAAATTTCGCAAATCTCTTCAAAATGAGTGTATAAAAAGTTTTCTTGATGATGCGCCATACACCACTGCGCCATGATCGAACCGCCGCGGGATACGATTCCGGTCGTCCGTTTGACGGTCAAAGGGATATAGCGAAGCAGCACGCCGGCATGTATAGTAAAATAATCGACCCCTTGTTCTGCTTGCTCAATTAATGTATCACGGTAAATTTCCCATGTTAACTCTTCAGCAACACCATTAACTTTTTCGAGCGCTTGGTAAATCGGGACGGTTCCAACCGGCACGGGCGAGTTGCGGATGATAAATTCTCTTGTTGCATGAATATTTTTTCCTGTTGACAGGTCCATAATTGTGTCAGCGCCCCAGCGGATGGCCCAAAGCATCTTCTCAACTTCTTCTTCGATTGACGATGTTACAGCTGAATTGCCAATGTTGGCATTAATTTTTACATGAAAGTTCCGGCCGATGATCATCGGTTCACTTTCCGGGTGATTAATGTTGGACGGAATAATGGCCCTGCCGGCAGCGACTTCTTGACGAACGAATTCAGGATCCATGTTTTCACGAATCGCCACAAACTCCATCTCTGGGGTGATGATCCCCTTTTTTGCATAGTGCATTTGTGTAACGACAGCACCTTTTTTTGCTTTGAAAGGCTTTCGATGAAAAGGTGTGGCAATATTGTGATCTTCCCAATTGCGAAATCCATTATCTTCAGGCTTTACCTGGCGCCCGTCATATTCTACAACATCATGACGGTCTAAAATCCACTGTTTGCGTACAGCCGGCAAACCTTTATGAATATCTGCCTGAAAATCAGGATCTGTATAGGGACCGCTCGTGTCATAAACCTTTACAGGTTCATTTTCAAACGTTCCCGCTTCCGTTTTCGTGGGAGTTAATTGAATTTCCCTCATCGGAACCCGAATATCGGGTCTTGACCCAGTCACATAAATTTTTTTGCTTGCTGGAAACTGCATGTTTTCGAAATAATGTTTCATTTTTCTCCTCCTCCATTTTTTTATCTGAAGATGTGCATAGAAAAATAGGAGGGGAGATGGGATGTGAAAAATAAAAACGGGTTCGCTTTAGCACGAACCCGATCAATTCAATATAGAAAAAGAAGGCAATACAAATACTCCCGCTACCTACTTCCCTACGCTGGCATCATCCAGATCAGGTTCAAAGGGTTGAAGAACTTCAGGCGCGTTCTTCTCTCAGTCCAGCTAATTGGACACCCCTAGTAGATGGTTATATATTTTTTTTAATAGTAACATAATATGAAAAATAATGAAAATATTTTTTCGTTTCATGATGTTTGTAGAATTGTTGATTTTTGAAACTTTCTGCGCAATTGTCCGTAATAATATTAGGCAAAAAATAAGGGGGGAGAGGCCTGAAATCAAACAATAAGTTTTTCGCTATTTGCGCTCTGCTGCTCATCTTGTCGATTATTTGTGCGTCTTTTGATGCCAAATCAGCTGAAGGGAAAACCGTTTATTTTATTCCGATTGAAAATACAATTGAAAAAGGATTGGTGCATTTTATTAAACGATCCATTCAGGAGGCGGAAAAAGAAAAGGCGGATGTCATTGTTTTTGAATTGAACACTCCTGGCGGTGCTTTAGAGGCAGCGATAGAAATAGGCAAAATGATTATGGATACAGATATCAAAACAATCGCTTATGTAAATAAACATGCGATTTCTGCAGGGGCTTATATAGCATTAAGGGCTGATCAAATATATTACCATCCTGGCGGTACCATTGGGTCAGCGGCTGTCATTGACTCCAATGGCAATGCTGCAGAAGTAAAAGTGCAATCGTTTTGGAAAGCAGAGATGAGAAATGCTGCTGAGCTTCATGGCAGAGACCCTATGTTCGCTGAGGCGATGGTAGACAGCAGCTTGAATATGCCCGAATATGGTGCAGAAAAAGGAGAATTACTAACATTAACAGCAAAACAAGCGATGGAAGTCGGGTATGGTGAAGGCATCGCCAAAAGCCGGGCAGAGCTTTTGAAATCGATCGGAATGGAAGGTGCAAAAATCCAAGAGACTGAGGAGACGTTTGCTGAAAAAATAGCCCATTTTGTAACAAACATGTATACCATTCCGATATTATTAACGATTAGCGGTTTAGGATTTGTGTTAGAATTGTACACTCCTGGGTTTGGCATTCCTGGTTTTATTGGACTATTGGCGCTGTTTTTGTTTTTCTTCGGTCATTTTATTGCAGGGCTTGCGGGATTGGAAACGGTTGTTTTGTTCGTGCTTGGGGTTCTGCTTATAATTGCAGAGTTGTTTGTTCCAGGAGGAATTATTGGAGCAATCGGTTTTCTTTCAGTCCTTTTAAGTTTATTTTTAGCAGCTGATCATATAGGACATATGGCGGTTTCTCTTTTTATTGCCGGTTCCATTTCGATATTCACAATATTCATTTTGTCAAAGGTGATTGGTAAGCGTATGAAATGGTTTAAAAAAATTATTTTAAATGATTCAATCAGCACGGAGAAAGGTTATGTATCCAATCAAAATCGTACAGATTTAATTGGGAAAACGGGTGTAACTGTGACTGCTTTACGGCCGGCAGGAACAGTAATGACCGATGGAGAGGAAAGATTGGATGTTGTGACAGAAGGGACGTATATTGAGAAAGGAAAAAAAGTGAAAATTGTTAAAGTAGAAGGCTCACGAATTGTTGTGAGAGCTATTAATGAAAATGAATAGGAGGTAGGTATGTCACATGGATGTATCATTTTTTCTTTTACTAGGTCTTATCGTATTAGGTCTTATTTTGCTTGGCATCTTGTTCTCTTTTGTGCCGATTATGCTCTGGATTTCCGCTCTGGCAGCTGGCGTTCGCATCAGTATTTTGACTCTTATTGGAATGAGGCTGCGCAGAGTCATTCCAAGTCGAGTGATCAATCCGTTAATTAAAGCGCATAAAGCCGGCCTTGATGTCACAACAAATCAATTGGAAAGCCATTATTTGGCAGGAGGGAATGTTGATCGAGTTGTCAACGCATTAATTGCAGCTGAAAGAGCTAATATTGAATTGAGCTTTGAACGTTGTGCTGCGATTGATTTAGCGGGAAGAGACGTGCTTGAAGCCGTTCAAATGAGCGTAAATCCGAAAGTAATCGAAACCCCGTTTATTGCAGGGGTTGCCATGGACGGAATTGAAGTGAAAGCAAAAGCCCGCATCACGGTGCGAGCCAATATCGACCGGCTTGTTGGCGGTGCCGGGGAAGAAACGATTATCGCACGTGTAGGTGAAGGAATTGTCAGCACCATTGGTTCTTCTGATGATCATAAAAAAGTGCTGGAAAACCCTGATATGATTTCGCAAACAGTTTTAAACAAAGGACTCGATTCAGGAACAGCCTTTGAAATTTTATCCATCGACATCGCGGACGTTGACATCGGCAAAAACATCGGTGCGATCCTGCAGACAGATCAAGCGGAAGCAGACAAAAACATCGCGCAAGCTAAAGCGGAGGAACGCAGGGCGATGGCGGTGGCAAGAGAGCAGGAGATGCGCGCTAAAGTTGAAGAAATGCGGGCAAAAGTTGTTGAGGCGGAAGCGCAAGTTCCGCTGGCAATGGCGGAAGCTTTAAAATCAGGAAATATTGGAGTTATGGATTATATGAACATCAAAAACATTACCGCTGATACAAATATGCGTGATTCTATCGGAAAAATGACAAAAAACTCTGCTGGTGATGAAGAAGAATGATCTTTCTGTCCATCAAAGGAGGTGTCATATGGAAATATTTGAAAATCCGCTGTTCATTGTTATTTTAATCGGGATTATTTCTTCTTTGTTTGGCAGAAATAAAAAAGATCAAGAGCAGCAGAAAAAAAGGAAACAAGCTGCAAAACAAATAAAACAAAGGGTTAAAAATGTTTCGACAAGCCCTCCAAATGAATGGAATCAAATTCAAAATGTACACACAGGCCTATCCAGCCAACTAAAAAAAGCTGAAAAAGACAAATCGAATATGAAATCTTTTCATAATAAAAATAAAAAACAGAAACCATCAGCTTTACACATGCATTCAGCTGCAAAAGGAGTCATTTGGAGCGTCATTTTAGATGAACCCCGATCCAAAAAGCCCCATCGGTCGAATTTCATAAAATAAATGAATTAATGGTGTTAATCCCCTTTTGTCTCTCATAAATATGAGGATGAAGGGGGTTCTTTTATGGGCAAAAAATGGCATCAGCGAATAAAAAGCATATTGACAGAAGGATTGCAAATACCAGCTGACGTCATGATGGATCTTCCCCGTGTTACGATGATCGGTACATTGCATATATATATAGAAAATCATAAAGGACTGCTTTCTTTTACAGATAAAGAGATTCGAGTTTTGCTGCAGCAAGGCCAGATGCTCATTAAAGGAAGCGATTTTGTGATGAAAGTGATATTGCCAGAAGAGCTCCTTGTAGAAGGGAAAATTGAACAAGTATTATATATTGATCAGTAGGGGGATCGGGATGCGGAACAATTGGTTGTTATATTTTACAGGCTTCGTTCAGGTAATAGCGGAAGGAACCGGCTCAGAAAGAATGTTGAACGATTGCACGCGGCTTGGCATTGTCACAATAAATGTAAAGCGGCTGGAAAACGGTGCAATTTCTTTTTTTATACGCCTTAAAGATGTACAGGCTTTACGAAAAGTAGTTCGTAAACATGAATGTAAGTGCACCTTTCACCAAAGGATAGGATTTCCATTTTTATTAAAAAAATCATGGAGAAATTTTGGTTTTGTTATTGGAATTGTTCTGTTCATTGCCATTACATTTCTTTTATCCAACATGATTTGGCATATTGAAATAAAAGGGGCTAGTCCGAAAACAGAGCATTTAATACAAAAAGAATTGGACAAAATAGGAATTAAAAGAGGGACGTTTCAGTTTTTGACATCGAGCAATCAAACAGTTCAAAATCGTTTGATGAGCCAAATAGATGATATAACATGGATCGGTGTCAAATTAAAAGGAACGACATATTCTCTGGAAGTAGCCGAAAAGAAAAAAGAGCAAAAAAGCAAAGTGGAGGGGCCGAGGCATTTAGTGGCCGCGAAGGAAGCTGTTATAGCAAAAATGTATGTTGAAAAAGGACAACCTTTAGTAGACGTTCATGATTTTGTTAGAAAAGGACAAATATTAGTTTCCGGTGTAGTTGGAGAAGGTGATAAAATACGAAAAGTGGCAGCAGACGGAGAAATATTAGGCGAAACTTGGTATATTTCAACAGTGGAGGTGCCGCTTCAAACAACTTTCCAGTTATTTTCAGGAAAGTCAGTCACGAAGCATTTTCTCTCCTTTCGTTCTTTTTCCCTTCCTATTTGGGGGATGTTTCGCAATGATGAATCGGAATATCCGCAATATGCGGTGGAGAGAGACGAGCGTCCATTAAAATTTTTAAAATGGGATCTTCCAGTTAACTATAAGAAAGAAACGATTCGTGAGACGGAAACCTTTCACAGAAAATATTCTGTGGATGAAGCGAAACGGCAAGCGATTGCTGCCGGGAAAAATGACTTATTTCGAAAACTTGGAAAAGATGTCAAAATTGTTGGCGAAAAAGTTTTGCACGAAGACGTCGAGAATGGTAAAGTAAGATTGAAAATACACTTCCAAGTTATTGAAAACATTGTAAAAATAAAACGGGTTCAGGGAGATTAGAGAATGACAGAAGATTTAGTCACAATCAGCCAGAGTTTAGAAAATCCGAATGAAGCCATTAATTTATTTGGGATTCATGATGTTCATTTAAAAAGAATTGAAGAAGAGTTAAACGTATCGATCATTTCGCGCGGTGAAGCGGTATATGTTTCAGGAGATAAAGAAAAAGCTGAACTGGTTGAAGACATCTTGAAATCCCTTCTTTCGGTTATTCGAAAAGGAATTTCGATTAACGAACAAGACGTACTTTATGCAACAAAAATGGCGAAAAGTGGGAAGATCGATGAATTTGAATCCCTATACGATGAAGAAGTTGCGAAAAATGCAAAAGGAAAAACCATTCGTGTAAAAACGCTAGGTCAACGAAAGTATTTTCAAGCAATTAAAACGCATGATTTAGTATTTGGAATCGGTCCAGCAGGAACAGGAAAAACGTTTCTCGCTGTTGTCATGGCCGTCCATTGCTTGAAAAATGGGCTTGTAAATAAAATCATATTAACGCGGCCGGCCGTTGAAGCTGGTGAAAATTTAGGTTTTTTGCCCGGCGATTTAAAAGAAAAGGTAGATCCTTATTTAAGACCTTTATATGATGCTCTACACGATATTTTAGGCGTGGACCATACGGAGCGCTTGTTAGAAAGAGGAGTTATTGAAATTGCTCCATTGGCGTATATGCGCGGAAGAACACTTGAGGATGCGTTCGTTATTTTAGATGAAGCGCAAAATACAACAACTCAGCAAATGAAAATGTTTCTAACCCGTTTAGGCTTTGGATCCAAAATGGTCATTACAGGCGACCTGACACAAGTGGATTTGCCAAAAGGAGTAAAATCAGGACTGCTTGAAGCGAATGAAAAATTATCAGGCATTCGGGGCATTTCATTCGTATATTTAAAGGAAACTGATGTCGTGCGGCACCCGCTCGTTTCAAAAATTATTGAGGCTTATGAAAAAGATGATCAGTAAGACCCGCTCATCATGACCGGGTCATTTTTTGCATAGAATTGATCGGAGGTGCTGTGACAAATGAAAAGAAAAATGGATCGCAAAGACAGGAAACAGCCGATATTCCATTTTTTGAAAAAAATGCAATCCCTTCATCTTTTCTTATATCCCGTTATTGGAGTAATTTTGTTTACCGTTTTATACAGCAATGTAGAACCGGACACGTTTGATGCCAAATTATTTTCAGTATCCGACCAAACGATTTACGCACCTGTTACCGTTGTCGATAAGGAAATGACGGAAAAGAGAAGAGAAGAAGCTGCTGAAAGCGTGGAAGATCAATATGTGCTAAAAAAAGAATATGCGGACAACAGTGTGGATTTGGTCGAATCTTTATTTGATGCCATCATGGAGGCTTCTTCTAATGCCGAAATGAGCAGCAAAGAGAAGCTTGACAGGCTTAAAAGCAGTTTAGGAGATATGTATGATAAATATCCTGAAAGCGTATATACATCGTTGTTAAGTGCAAATGAAGGACAGCTTACGCTGGCGAAAGATGCGGTTGTTACGGCTGTCAATGAAACGATGAGCGAGCCGATTCCGGCTGAAAAATTAGAAGAAGCGAGAAACAAAGTGAAAGAACGGCTTCAAAACGTGAATTTGCCGGATAAGATACGCTCAGCAGCTGAAGAGATTGGACGCAGCGCAATTATTTCCAATTATGTATTTGACCCAAAATCAACAGATGAAAAGCGGGAAGAAGCAAAAGAAAAAGTGCAGGAGGTTCAAATTAAGCAAGGTCAAATTATAGTCGAAGAGGGCCAATTAATTGACAGGGAAGTATATAGAAAGCTGGAATTGTTGGGCCTTTTAGATAATAAGTACACATTTCAGCCGATCATTGGTCTTTTCATTTTAGTCTTATTAGTGATGATCTATCTTGCATATTTTTTTGAAAAAGAAAAGAACTCGTTCTTTACGAGTAAAAACCAGTCATTGCTTCTCTTTACCATCATCCTAGCGATAACGTTAACGGTCATGAAGATTATCAGCTTATTTCAAAAAATGGACTATTCTCATATCGGCTTTATTGTCCCGGTGCTGATGGGAGTCATGTTGACAAAGCTTTTGATTAATGACCGCCTTGCGTTCGTGACAAGCATTATATATGCTTTTTGCGGAAGCTTGATTTTTAATGATGGAGTCACTGGCACATTTAATTTTACAATTGGTCTTTACTACTTATGCGGGTGCATCGCAGCCATTCTGTTTCTAGGGGAACATAACGTCCGTTCGAAAATTTTACAAGCTGGTCTTTTCGTTTCGGCTGTTAATATTGTTGTGATCACCGCTATTTTATTCATTCAAAATGGAATTTATTCGAATCTAGAGATCGGTTCTTATTTTCTTATGGCGATTGTATCAGGTGTTATCTCTTCCGTCTTGACAATCGGTTTAATGCCTTTTTTTGAATCAGGTTTTGGCATTTTATCGACGATGAAGCTGATTGAACTGTCGAATCCGAATCATCCTTTATTAAGGAAAATATTAACGGAGGCGCCTGGTACTTATCATCACAGTGTAATGGTGGCCAATCTAGCCGAGGCTGCTTGCGAAGCGATCGGTGCGAATGGATTGTTGGCAAGGGTTGGAAGCTACTATCACGATATCGGCAAGACGAAACGGCCGCGCTATTTTATTGAAAACCAAATGAACATGGAAAATCCGCATGATAAATTGTCCCCTCAGCTAAGCAAAAACATTATTATTGCTCATGCTGAAGAGGGAGCAGAAATGTTAAGGAAGCATAAAATGCCGAAAGAATTTATCGATATTGCTCTGCAGCATCATGGAACATCGCTTTTAAAATTTTTCTACCATAAAGCCCAAGAAAATAGTGATCAGCCTATTTTGGAAAGTGAGTTTAGATATCCGGGTCCGAAGCCGCAAACGCGGGAGATTGCCGTTATTTGTATCGCTGACAGTGTAGAAGCAGCTGTTCGTTCAATGAAAAATCCGATGCCCGAAAAAATTGAAAAGCTTGTTCGTTCCATCATAAAAGATAAACTTCAAGACGGGCAATTCGATGAATGTGATATAACGTTTAAAGAGCTTGAAACGGTGGCAAAAATATTGTGTGAAACATTGAAGGGGATTTTTCATTCAAGAATTGAATATCCGGAATTTCATGAAAAGAAGGTGAAGAAAACATGACATTATCCATTGACATTTTCGACCAGACGGAAACACTCTCTTCTGAGGAAATAGAAACGATCGAAAATTTGCTGCAATTTGCTGCTTTAGAAGAACGTGTTCCCAAAGATTCGGAAGTATCTGTAACCTTTGTTACTAATAAAGACATTCAAGAGATCAATCGGGATTACCGGGGAAAAGATCAGCCGACTGATGTGATTTCATTTGCGCTTGAAGAAACAGGAGAAGATGAAGTGGAGATCCAAGGTGCTGATCTCCCCCCTCATTTAGGGGATATCATTATCTCAATAGAAAAAGCGAAAGAGCAAGCAGAAGAATACGGCCACTCATTTATGAGAGAGCTCGGATTTTTATCTGTTCACGGCTTTTTGCATTTATTAGGTTATGATCATATGACAAAAGAAGAAGAAGAAAAAATGTTTTCAAGGCAAAAGGAAATTTTAGAGAAATTTGGATTGAAAAGAACAGGATAAACATGAAGACTTTGTTGAAAAGTTTTTGTTTTGCCGTACAAGGAATAGCTGCAGCCTTCCAATCCGAGCGGAACTTTAGAATTCATGTGACAGCTGCGATCATCGTGATCGCAGCCGGATTATTTTTCAACATTAGCTTAATTGAATGGATTGTCATTCTCCTATTAATTGGCGGAATGTTAGCTTTAGAGCTGGTCAATACTGCCATTGAACGAATCGCTGATGCTGTGTCGAAAGAATTTCATCCTCTGCTTAAAACTGCAAAAGATGCAGCTGCAGGAGCAGTATTGGTTTATGCAGCCGTTTCGGTTGTCATCGGATTCATCATTTTTGCCCCCAAAATAATTGAAGTTTTTTCGTGAAAAATGTAGAATTTTCTGAAAAAATAAACGTGAAATTAAATGAAAAATGATGTAAAATAATGAGTATAAGCTGCAACGTAAACGAAAGGAAGGAAGCTATGGACTCCCATCAACTGATTGAAGAAGCAAAAAGAGCAAGAGAATTTGCTTATGCACCTTACTCTCGATTTAAAGTAGGTGCAGCACTTCTGACAAAGGATGGAAAAGTATACAAAGGATGCAATATTGAAAACGCAGCTTATTCCATGTGCAATTGTGCCGAGCGCACTGCTATATATAAAGCGGTTTCAGAAGGTGAAAATGAATTCGCAGCTATTGCCATAGTTGCGGATACAAAGCGCCCTGTATCGCCATGCGGCGCTTGCAGGCAAGTCATAGCAGAGCTCTGTCCTAAAAATATGAAGGTGATTTTGGCGAATCTTAACGGAGACTATAACGAGCTAACAGTTGAACAACTATTACCAGAAGCATTTACATCGGAGGATTTACATGAATAAGACAAAATTTAAATCAGGATTTGTATCAATCATCGGCCGTCCGAATGTCGGCAAATCGACTTTTATTAACCGTGTAATCGGTCAAAAAATTGCGATTATGAGCGATAAACCTCAAACAACGAGAAACAAAATACAAGGGGTTTATACGACGGAAAACTCACAAATTATTTTTATCGACACTCCCGGTATTCATAAACCAAAGCATAAATTGGGCGATTTTATGATGAAAGTCGCTCAAAATACGCTCAAAGAAGTGGATCTAATTCTGTTTATGATTAATGCTGAAGAAGGATTAGGCCGCGGTGATGAATATATCATGGAACGATTGAAGGAAACCGATACTCCTGTATTTTTAGTTGTCAATAAAATCGATCGGGTTCATCCTGATGATTTATTGCCGCTTATTGACCAATACAGGGAAAAGTTCGAGTTTCAGGAAATTGTTCCAATTTCTGCCCTGCAAGGAAACAACATTGAAACGTTGCTAGGGCAAATTGAAGCGTATTTGCCGGAAGGTCCGCAATATTATCCTAGTGATCAGGTGACAGATCACCCGGAACGTTTTATCATTTCTGAACTAGTTCGCGAAAAAGTATTGCATTTGACAAGAGAAGAGATCCCGCATTCTGTCGCAGTTGTTGTTGATTCTATTGAAAAAAGAGAAAACCATGCAGTATATATAGCTGCAACAATTGTTGTGGAACGCAACTCTCAAAAAGGTATTATCATTGGGAAGCAAGGAAGAATGTTGAAAGAAATTGGGAAAAGGGCAAGGGTTGACATTGAAAACTTGCTCGGATCAAAAGTCTTTTTAGAGCTGTGGGTCAAAGTGCAAAAAGATTGGAGAAATCGCCTGTCGCAATTGCGAGATTTTGGATTTAGGGAAGACGAATATTAATTGACTTGAAGGAAGTTAGAAATATTTTCAAAACATGAAAATGAGTCAAAAAGGCTATGATAACAATGAATTGGATATAGCTTAGGAACAACGACAGAAAGGTGGGGACAATATGTTAGATTTTACCTGGAAAGTATTCACGTTTACAGGTAATATTGACACATATCTCCTTTTTAAAGAGCTTGAAAAGGAGCGCACGAAAGATTGTCAAATGAAGGAAGAAGAGCGGACTGAGGTTGATCTCCCTGTTTAGTAGTGCTGTATCCAATAGGATGGTGGAGAAATGCTTGTAAAGACGGAAGGAATTGTCATTCGTACAACGGAATATGGTGAGACCAATAAAGTTGTTACAATATATACAAGGGAGTTTGGGAAAGTTGGTGTAATGGCACGGGGCGCAAATAAACCGAACAGCCGCCTCGCAGCTGTTACCCAACTTTTTACGTATGGAAATTTTTTGTATCATCAATCTTCTGGATTGGGCAATTTAAGCCAAGGAGAAATCATTTCCGCTTTTAGAGAGATTAAGGAAAATATTTTTTTGACTGCATATGCTTCATATATTGTAGAGCTCCTTGATAAAGGAACAGATGAAAAAGACAGAAACCCTTTTTTGTTTGAGCTCTTATTTCAAACACTTCATCTGCTGAATGAAGAAAAGGATGCGGAAATTTTGACCAATATATTTGAAATAAAGATGCTCAACGTTCTCGGTTTATATCCCGAATTAAACAAATGTGCAGTAAGCGGCGAAACAAACGGACCGTTTCATTTTTCATTAAAAGAAAACGGATTGATTTGCAGCCGCTGTTTTGAAAAAGATCCTTATAGGCTCAATATTTCTCAGAAGACAGTGAAGCTGTTGCGGCTGTTTTATTCTATTGACTTAAACCGCATTGGTCAAATATCCGTCTCTGCTGAAACAAAAAAAGAACTGAGATTTGTTCTTGATCAATATTATCAGGAATATGCAGGTTTATCGCTGAAATCGAAAAAATTTTTAAATCAGCTTGACAGTTTAAAAGAAATGTTGTAAACCATATACATGGATGTGAAACCTTTCAAATGAAGGATTTATCCCCCCTCATGCTGTTAGAAAAAGCGATTTAATGTCATGTAATGAGCGGAAATGATACATGTCAAATTGAATAATAAAATGCGATGAAGGAAAAGAGTACCTGCAATCTTCATAGAAAGCGACCTTAGGATGGTGCGAGCTAAGGTATGAGGATGCAGGGAACGGCGTTCCAGAGCAATAACGGTTTACGAGAGGCTGAAACGTTTTTCAGCAAATAGGGTGGAACCGCGGGTCATCCCGTCCCTATGCAACTTTGTTGCATTAGGGACGGTTTTTATTTTGTTCGAACATAACTTAATTGTGGAGGTGCATGATGAATGAACATTCAAGAAATGATTTTGACGCTGCAAAAGCATTGGGCCGATCATGGATGTATTTTGATGCAGGCATATGATGTAGAAAAAGGTGCCGGAACCATGAGCCCATACACATTTCTTCGCTCCATCGGGCCAGAACCGTGGAATGTTGCTTACGTAGAGCCGTCAAGAAGACCTGCTGACGGAAGGTATGGGGAAAATCCGAACCGCCTTTATCAACACCATCAATTCCAAGTCATTATGAAGCCGTCTCCGAAAAACATACAAGAAATTTATTTAGATTCATTAAAGGCTCTTGGAATTGATCCGCTTGAACATGACATCCGCTTTGTGGAAGATAACTGGGAAAATCCTTCTCTCGGCTGCGCAGGGCTTGGCTGGGAAGTTTGGCTTGACGGAATGGAAATTACTCAATTCACGTATTTTCAGCAGGTCGGAGGACTGGAATGCAAACCGATTTCTGTTGAAATTACTTATGGAATAGAGCGTTTGGCGTCTTATATTCAAGAAAAAGAAAATGTATTTGACCTTGAATGGACAAACGGATTTACATACCGGGACATTTTTTATCAGCCTGAATATGAGAATTCCAAGTATACGTTCGAAACTTCCGATACAAACATGCTATTTGAACTGTTTAATACGTACGAAAAAGAAGCGCACAGACAGATGGAATTAGGTCTCGTTCATCCAGCGTACGACTACGTTTTAAAATGCTCGCACACATTTAATTTGCTTGACGCAAAAGGAGCTATTTCTGTTACAGAACGAACCGGATATATTGGCAGAGTGAGAAAGCTGGCAAGAAAAGTTGCCAAAACGTTTTATGAAGAACGGGAAAAACTCGGTTTTCCAATGCTGAAAAACAAGGGGGCCGAAAATCATGAATAAACGGGATTTACTTATCGAAATCGGGCTTGAAGAAATGCCTGCCGGCGTCATCCTGTCTTCGATTGATCAGCTGGCTGACAAAGTAGGAGCTTGGCTGGATGAACATCGCATTTCTTACGCCAAAATAAAAAAATATTCAACTCCTAGACGTCTTGCCGTCCTTGTAGAGGATGTAAATGAAAAACAGGAAGATTTGCTTGGCGAAGCAAAAGGACCGGCAAAAAAGATTGCGGTTGATGAGAATGGAAATTGGACAAAAGCAGCGTTAGGCTTTGCACGGAGCCAAGGAGCTTCCACAAACGACATATCCTTTAAAGAAGTAAACGGTGTTGAGTACGCTTTTGTTCAAACATTTCAAAAAGGGAAAGAAACGAAAGAACTGCTCCCAGGGTTAGAAGAGATTATTCAAACCATCCATTTTCCGAAAAATATGCGTTGGGGAAATTGGAATCTTCGCTATATCCGTCCGATCCAATGGTTAGTTGTCTTATTTGGACAAGACATCATTCCGTTTTCCATTACCGATGTTCCGACAGGAAATGTTACGTATGGCCATCGCTTTTTAGGAACGAAAGCGGAAATTTCCACTCCACGCGATTATGAAAATACTTTGTTGAACCAGTTTGTTGTCGCCGATTATGAAAAACGAAAACAAATGATCATTCAACAGCTGGAGGAACTGGAAAGAAAGGAAAACTGGATCATCCCTGTTGATGAAGATTTGCTCGAGGAAGTTACAAACTTGGTGGAATATCCGACCGCCCTGTACGGTTCATTCGAAGACCAGTTTTTAACATTGCCTGAAGAAGTGTTAGTGACGACGATGAAGGAGCATCAGCGATATTTTCCTGTCAAAAATAAAGATGGAAAGCTGCTTCCGTTTTTTGTTACCGTAAAAAACGGGAATGATCAAAACATTGAAACGATTGCCAAGGGGAATGAAAAGGTCCTTCGGGCAAGACTTTCCGATGCAAATTTCTTTTACGAAGAAGACAAAAAGCTTGCCATCGATACCGCACTGGAGAAGCTTGAAAAAATTGTTTTTCATGAAGAACTGGGTTCCATCGGTGACAAGGTTCGCCGAATTGTAAAATTATCAGAAAAGCTTAGCGAAAAGCTTGAATGCTCCAATGAGGAGAAAGCTTATATTAAACGGACTGCTTCCATTTGCAAATTTGACATTGTTACGCAAATGGTTTATGAATTTCCAGAGCTTCAAGGAATTATGGGAGAAAAATACGCTCTTTTAAAGGGTGAACAGGAAGAGGTTGCAAAAGGAATAAATGAGCATTATATGCCGCGGCATGCTTCCGACAAGACGCCTGAAACGTTGAGCGGAGCCATTGTAGGGCTTGCGGACAAGCTGGATACAATTGCAGGATTTTTTTCGATCGGTTTGATTCCAACTGGCTCACAAGATCCGTATGCATTAAGAAGACAAGCAAGCGGCATTGTTCAAATTCTTCGAGCAAAACAATGGCGGCTTGAATTGGAGGAATTGTTCGACCTTGCTATAAATGTATATGGTTTAGAAAATAAAGACAATTTGAGAAAAGAATTGCTGTCGTTCTTCCAAATGAGAGTCAAATTTGCGCTTCATGAAGAAAATGTCCGCCATGATATAATTGAATCGGTATTACAATCCAATTACCATGAAGTTAATGCATATTTCGAGCGGGCTGCCGTTCTGTCAGAAGAAAGCCAAAAGGGTGACTTTAAAGAAGTAATTGAATCGCTGTCTCGTGTTGTCAACATCTCGTCTAAGGGCCAAGAGGGCAATATTAAAGAAGAGCTGTTCGAGAAGGAAGAAGAAAAAACATTGTATCAAGCGTATTTACGGCTTGAAGAAAATTTTGTAAAATTGCAAAAAGAGGGTAATTTTAAAGAAGCATTTTTGGAAATGAAAGCTTTAAAGCCGGTGATTGATCGTTATTTTGATAATATTATGGTAATGGCAGAGGATGAGTCGGTTAAACAAAACAGGCTGTCCCAAATGGTACAATTAACAAAAATAATCACATCTTTTGCCAAAGTGAATGAAATTATCGTAAAATAAATGCAAATGGACGATTATCCCGAGGATAATCGTCTTTCCTTTCGCCGTAATGAGCAATAGAAAACCTTTTCAAAATATTGAAATCATATATAATATTTTTATAATGCAGCCTCTTTTTCAAGGTGGTGAGGACAATAGAGCTTAATAAACGGCAAGAACAAATATTGCAAATCGTTAAGGAGCATGGGCCAATTACAGGTGAACATATTGCAGATCGTTTAAACTTGACAAGAGCTACGCTAAGACCTGATTTAGCAATTTTAACAATGGCTGGATACCTTGACGCAAGGCCGCGAGTCGGCTATTTTTATACAGGGAAATCAGGCGCCAATTTGCTTGCAGAGAAATTAAAAAAGCTCCAAGTAAAAGATTTTCAGTCGATCCCAGTCGTTGTCAACGATAATGTTTCTGTTTATGATGCAATTTGTACAATGTTTTTGGAAGATGTCGGGACATTATTTGTGGTAGATAATCAATCGTTGCTAGTGGGAGTGCTGTCGAGAAAAGATCTCCTCCGGGCAAGCATCGGCAAACAGGAATTAACCCAAATCCCCGTCAATATTATTATGACTAGAATGCCAAATATAACCGTATGCAAAAAGGAAGATCTTATTATTGATGTAGCAAGGATTTTAATTGAAAAGCAAATCGATGCACTGCCCGTTGTAAAAGAAGTGGACGGCGGTTTTGAAGTGATAGGAAGAATTACGAAAACAAACATTACAAAAATATTGGTAAGATTAGTTGATGACGATATTATGTAAGAATGGGGGATCCGAATGAATAATCGTACGATCTATATTGTTTCAGACTCAGTCGGGGAAACGGCAGATCTCGTTGTAAAAGCAGCTATCAGTCAATTTAACGGCTCTCAATATGAAACGAATGTGAAAAGGGTGCCTTATGTGGAGGATGCAAATACAATCAAAGAAGTTGTCGCATTGGCGAAAATGGATAATGCGATCATTTGCTTCACAATCGTTGTCCCCGAACTTAGGAATCTTCTTATTCAAGAAGCGGAAAAAGAAGGTGTGATCTACCACGATATCATTGGTCCTTTAATTGATAAAATGGAAACGTCATATGGAATAAAAGCGAAGTATGAGCCCGGAAGAGTTCGGAAGCTTGATGAAGACTATTTCAAAAAAGTAGAAGCAATTGAGTTTGCTGTTAAATATGATGACGGCCGCGATCCGAGAGGAATTTTGAAAGCCGATATTGTTTTGATCGGTGTATCGCGGACTTCCAAAACGCCTTTGTCGCAATATTTGGCGCTAAAACGATTAAAAGTAGCTAATGTTCCTATTGTTCCAGAAGTAGAACCCCCTGAAGAACTTTTTAAAGTTTCCAAAGAGAAATGCGTCGGTCTAAAAATCAGTCCGGAAAAGCTGAATTATATCCGAAAGGAAAGATTAAAGCAACTCGGGCTTAATGATCAGGCTATATATGCCAATATAGACAGAATTAAAGAAGAATTAGCTTATTTTGAAAAAATTGTTCAAAAAATCGGCTGTCCAGTTATAGATGTATCGAACAAAGCAGTTGAAGAAACAGCCAATCATATCCAAAATTTATTCTTAAAAAAATAACATGTGATAAAACCTGCTTATTCCGATCTTAAGAATATAGTAGGTTTTTTTCATGGTGAAAGATAAAATGATGGAATAATGCAGTGTATTGTATTATAATAAAAAATTGTGATAAAATTATGCTTTTTAGGTTTAGACTAAAAAAAATACGAATAAACTATTTACAGGAAGATGTCAAGGGGGTTGGAGAAAGAAAATTCGACAAATCGCTTTTTGTAAAAAGTTTAAATTGCTGGCAGGATTCTTTGAGGTGATGAAGAATAGAGAAATATGATGGGAAAAATATCACTATTTTTGTCGATGCTGATGCATGCCCCGTCAAAGAAGAAATTGCATCAGTCGCAAAAAAATATAAAGTCCCGGTTTGTTTCATTGCATCATATGCTCATGTAGGTAAAAAGGATGACGGGAATAGCTGGGTATTTGTCGATCAAGAAAAGGAATCTGTCGACTTATACATTTTTAACAACTCAAAAAAACATGACATCATCATTACACAAGATATCGGACTAGCCGGTATGCTGCTTAAGAAATGCACACATGTTCTCTCTCCAAGAGGAATGCTGTTTACAGAAGATACAATCGACTCTGTTCTCCATCTCCGGTATATTTCGGCAAGGGAAAGAAGAAACGGCAATTATATCAAAGGGCCAAAAAAATTCCAAGATAAAGATCGTCATCATTTTATCACAGCACTTGAAAAAATATTGTCGAATTATGCAGGAAATTTTAAAATTCATATTGAATAAATTTTAAGGCACGGAGTTGTTCATATGGGGAAAATGCTTCCCGAGGAATTTATAGAAAAAGTACAACATGCTGTTGATATAGTAGATGTTGTGAGTGAATATGTTCAATTAAAGAAGCAGGGTCGAAACTTTTTTGGACTATGTCCTTTTCACGGCGAAAATACACCTTCATTTTCTGTTTCACCTGAAAAACAAATTTTCCACTGCTTTGGCTGCGGTTCTGGCGGAAATGTTTTTACCTTTCTCATGCAAATTGAAGGATGCAGCTTTACAGAAGCTGTACAAATGACAGCAAAAAAAGCTGGTTTGGACATTCCAGGGGGCTCGGCACTTTCTCAAGAATCGACATACCCAAACAACAGCGAAGCAGAGAAAATGATTAAAGTGCATGAACTGCTGAAAAAAATGTACCATCATTTATTACTAAATACAAAAGAAGGGCAAAACGCGTTAAATTATTTGCTTCATCGGGGTTTTACGAAAGAATTGATCGATCAATTTGAGATTGGCTACGCTTTAGATTCTTGGGACTTTTCTTTAAAGTATTTGCTGAAAAAAGGTTTTGAACTTCCGTTATTAGAAAAAACAGGATTAATTATCCGAAGCGAATCTAACGGTTCTTTTTTTGATCGGTTTCGCAATCGGATCATGTTTCCGGTTAAAGATGCACAAGGCCGTACAGTCGCTTTTTCCGGAAGGTCGCTAGGAAACAAACAGCCAAAATATTTAAACAGCCCTGAGACAAAAATATTTAACAAAGGACGGATTCTTTATAATTTCCACCAAGCAAGACCTTTCATTAGACGAAAACAGGAAGCGGTGTTGTTTGAAGGGTTTGCGGATGTTATATCGTCCGTTCATGCAGGAATCGAGCATAGTGTAGCAACAATGGGAACAGCGCTGACGGAAGAACAGGTCAAGCTCTTAGCCAGAAGCGGAGGAACAGTTGTCATTTGCTACGATTCCGATTCCGCTGGAATTGAAGCTGCCTTCAGAGCTTCTAAATTGCTTGTTGAAGCAGGATGTAATGTAAGGATTGCTAAAATGCCTGAAGGGTTAGACCCTGATGACTACATTCGGACATACGGAAAGGAAAAATTCAAAAACGATGTAATAGGGGCAAGTCTCTCATTAATGGCATTTAAGATGGAATATTTTCGAAAGGGGAAAAATCTCCAGGATGAAGGGGACCGAGCGAGATACATTCAAGAAGTGCTTAACGAATTAAGCAGCCTTCCGAGCGGGATCGAACAAGAGCTGTATATCACGCAGCTTTCTGAAGAATTTTCCGTATTAAAAGAAACGTTAATGGCAGAGCTTCGGAATATAAATAAGCGGAAAAGAAGAAGACCAGAAAAAACGAGCCTCAAGACTGATGCATTACAACGGAATGCACTGATGCCTGCTTATCAAAAGGCAGAACGCCTTCTAATTGCTCATATGTTGAAAAGCAGGGAAGTGGCAGAAAAGGTTCTTCATGCGATTGGTGGAAATTTTAACGTGGAGGAGCATCGGGCTATTTCATCCTATTTATACGCTTATTATGAGGAAGGGAACGATCCGGACATAAGCCACTTTTTGACGAAGCTCAAAGATCCTTCATTAAGCCGAATTGTATCGGAAATTGCCATGATGACAATTGGCGAACAATTGACTGAGCAAGAGCTTCAAGACTATGTAAAACATATCTTGAACCATCAAAAAATGCTCATCCTAAAGGAAAAGGAAGCTGAGAAGAAAGAGGCTGAAAAACGAAAAGATTATGTAAAAGCTGCCGAAATTGCAATGGAAGTAATTCAGCTGAAAAAAGGATTAATGTGAAAGCTTGTATAACTCTGGAAGGAGGGGATCCAATGGCTGAAAAACAAGCCCATTCAAAAGATTTAGAAGCTGATGGAACTGTTGAGGAAGTGAAAAATCAGCTTATTCAATTAGGAAAGAAACGCGGAGTATTAACATATGAAGAAATTGCTGAGAAAATGGCAAATTTCGATATTGATTCAGATCAAATGGATGAGTTTTATGAATACGTTAATGAGCAAGGAATCGAATTAATTAGCGAAAACGAAGATGTTGATTCCAATTTGCCGGATTTAGACAAAGAAGATGAAGAAGAATTTGATCTAAATGATCTTAGTGTACCGCCGGGTGTGAAAATAAATGATCCGGTTCGAATGTATTTAAAAGAAATCGGCCGGGTTGATCTCTTATCGGCTGATGAAGAAATCGAACTTGCCAAGCGTATTGAACAAGGGGACGAAGAAGCGAAAAGAAGGCTTGCAGAAGCCAACCTGCGCCTAGTCGTCAGCATTGCAAAACGCTACGTCGGCCGCGGAATGCTCTTCCTCGATCTCATACAGGAAGGCAACATGGGGCTGATGAAAGCTGTTGAAAAATTTGATTATCGAAAAGGATACAAATTCAGCACATATGCAACATGGTGGATTCGCCAGGCAATTACACGGGCAATTGCAGATCAGGCGAGAACGATCCGCATCCCTGTCCATATGGTTGAGACAATCAATAAGTTAATTCGAGTCCAACGCCAATTGCTTCAAGATTTGGGTCGTGAACCGACACCAGAAGAGATCGCTGAAGATATGGATTTGACTCCTGAAAAAGTTAGAGAAATCTTAAAAATTGCCCAAGAACCTGTATCATTAGAAACACCGATTGGCGAAGAAGACGATTCGCACTTAGGTGATTTTATTGAAGACCAAGAGGCTACTTCTCCATCAGAGCATGCTGCATATGAATTATTAAAGGAGCAGCTTGAAGATGTTCTCGATACCCTTACAGACAGGGAAGAAAACGTTCTGCGCCTTCGTTTTGGACTGGACGATGGAAGAACTCGGACTCTGGAAGAAGTAGGAAAAGTTTTCGGTGTCACTCGAGAACGCATTCGGCAAATTGAAGCGAAGGCTCTGCGAAAATTGCGCCATCCAAGCCGAAGCAAGCGGCTGAAAGACTTTTTGGAATAAAATAAAAATGTTTTTTTCTTTCCTTGGGCAGACTTATTCGTCTGCCTTCCCTTCAATATATGTAAACGCTAACAACAATAACTATTTGTACTATATTTTACTGAATCTTCTTTCATTTTGCAAATGACATTTGTTGAAAAAACATAAGATCTTTTTAAATTGTTTTTTTGTCTAATTCGTGAACATCACAAGGAACTTATATAGAAAGACTTTTCCTTCAAAGAAAATTAAAGTACAATAGAGATTGTTTAGGTTAGTTTCAGCTCGTCCATGTTGAGCGAAAAAAGCAAATGTACGGTTATACATAAGGGAGGTTACAAAATGAATCGTAATCCGCTTATTCCATTTGCATTAATCATTGTGTTTGGAATTGGACTAATGGTTGCATTTTCTTTCATCGGACTGGATAATATGAAAGAGATGGCTGAAGAAAAAGAGGGGGGCGGACAAAAAACGGAAGACGTCGCTAATGCAAAGCCGGAGGATATATTCAAGCAAAGCTGTGCAAGCTGTCACGGTCAAAACTTTGAAGGCGGAGCAGGTCCTTCATTAAAAGGTGTTGGCGACAAATTGTCTGTTGATGAAATTAAAGAAACAATTAAAAACGGCCGCGGTGCGATGCCTGGCGGGCTAGTACCTGAAGAAAAGCTTGATGAAATGGCCGAATGGGTTTCTAAAATTAAATAATAAAAAACATATTGGTTGAAAAGTCTTCCTTTTGGGGGACTTTTTTCGTATTTTCATGTTTACCAAATTGGAATAAAGGGTGAAAGAAATTGAACAGTGTCCAACTTTCAAAAAGACTGTCGGCTGTGGCAGAATTTGTTCCGAATAATCAGGTGACAGCAGATATTGGATCAGATCATGCATATTTGCCATGTTATTTAGTGCTTGCCAAAAAAACAGTGAAAGCGATTGCCGGTGAAATCAATGAAGGCCCTTTTCAAGCGGCAAAAAAGCAAGTGGAAAAAAACGGGCTCCAGCATGTAATTTCCGTTCGGAAAGGGGACGGATTGTCCGTATTACAAAAGGATGAGGCAACATGCATCACGATTGCTGGCATGGGCGGCTCGCTTATTAAAACGATTTTGGAGGAAGGAAAAGAGAAGCTCGGGAAGGTTGAACGGCTTGTACTTCAGCCGAATATTCATGCAATTGAAGTTCGAAAATGGCTGATTGACAATGGTTGGGAGCTCGAAGGAGAAACAATTCTTGAAGAGAGCGGAAAAATATATGAGGTGCTGTCCGCTAAGCGTGGAAATGCAATGAAACCGTACGAAGCTTTGCCATTTGAAGCAGCTTTGTTAATGGGTCCATTTTTGTTAAAAGAAAAGAACAACGTTTTTTTTAAAAAATGGAAACACGAGCTTTCTCATCGGAAGGACATTCTACGGCAGCTGGAGCAATCCAACGGAAATGAACAGCTTATGCAAAAAAAAGAAGAAATAAAAAAGGTGATTGAGATCATTGAGGAGGTCATAAAATAAATGAAGAAAATCGCTAACGGCCAACATATTATTCAATTATTTGAACGGTTTTCTCCAAAGCATTATGCATTGGAAGGAGACAAGATCGGGCTGCAAATCGGCACATTAAACAAGCCTGTCCGAAAAATTATGGTCGCTCTGGATGTTTTGGAGGAAGTCGTTGATGAAGCAATCAATCAAAAGGTTGATTTAATTATCGCTCATCATCCTCCCATTTTTCATCCTTTAAAGCATATTAGAACAGATGATCCGGCAGGGCGTATTATAGAAAAATGCATTAAGCATGAAATTGCCGTTTATGCGGCCCATACAAATTTGGATGTGGCTCCAGGCGGAGTGAATGATCTTTTGGCCGACCGCTTACAATTGGTGAATCAAAAAATACTTGTCCCAACTTATCAAGACCCATTAAAAAAGCTTGCTGTATTTGTACCAAAAGACTATGAGGGGGACGTTCGGGAGGCGCTTGGCAAAGCGGGTGCTGGATTTATCGGCAACTACAGTTATTGCACTTTTTCCTCGTCAGGAACAGGAACATTTTTACCTTTGGAGAATGCAAATCCCTTTATCGGAGATACTGGAAAGCTTGAAATGGTTGAAGAAGTCAAAATTGAAACGATCTTCCCGCAGTCAATCCAAAAGAAAGTCATTCAAGCGATGTTGAAGGCGCATCCTTATGAAGAAGTTGCTTATGACATTTATCCATTAGAAAACGAAGGGAAACAGCTTGGATTAGGGAAAATTGGAGAGCTTGAAAAAGAAATGACATTGAAGGAATTTGCAGAGCATGTTAAGAAAGCTTTAGAAGTGGAAAAAGTAAGAGTAGTAGGGGATTTACAGGCAACTATAAAAAAAGTAGCCGTTTTAGGCGGAGACGGAAATAAATACATTTATCAGGCAAAAATGAGAGGCGCAGATGTTTATGTAACTGGTGATGTATATTACCACACAGCTCACGATGCTATGATGCTTGGCTTACATGTAGTTGATCCAGGTCACAACATTGAAAAGGTGATGAAAGAGGGAGTGGCGGAAAAACTAACAAAGCTGTGTGCTGAAGAAAATCTGGAAGTAGAAATTATTCCTTCCCGCGTCCATACAGATCCGTTCAAGTTTCTATAATTAAATGGGGGATCAGTCCTTTTTAGCGGACCGATCCCCTTTAATCATTAAAAAGGTTTTGTCGATGATTTTTTGACTTTTACCTTTGGCAATATTTTTTCAAGAGGGACATTTGAAGTTAAATCCCATGTTTCTGGATTTTCTGGATCATAATTCTCCAAAAATCGAATGACCTCTTTGACAATCGGCGTTGGGGTTGATGCACCGGCTGTAACGGCAACTTTTTTAACGTCTTTAAGCCATTCCAGTTTGATTTCACTTACATTCGCCACACGATAAGCTTTCGTGCCCGCAATCTCTTCAGATACTTGCGCAAGCCGGTTTGAATTGTTGCTGCGCGGATCGCCGACGACAATGGTTAAATCAGCTTCTTTTGCTTGTTCGGCCACAGCTTCCTGGCGAACTTGTGTTGCGAGGCAAATTTCTTTATGAAACTCGACATGCGGATATTTTTCCTTCACTTTTTCCATTATATCAGCTACGTCCCATTGGCTCATTGTCGTTTGGTTCGTAACAATGATTTTGTCGTTGGAAATATCGAGCTCTTCAACATCGTTGACAGTCTCGACTAAATGAACGATATCCGGCGCTACACCTACTGCTCCTTCCGGTTCCGGATGCCCTTTTTTTCCAATATAAATGACGTCATACCCTTCTTCTTTTTTTTGTTTAATAAGTTCATGAGTTTTTGTGACGTCAGGGCATGTAGCATCGATCGTGACAAGCCCTTTTTCCTTCGCTATTCTGCGCACTTCTGGCGAAACGCCGTGAGCAGTGAAAATAACGGTTCCTTTATCGACTTTTTTCAAAATCTCAAGTCGATTTTTTCCGTCTAACGTAATAATCCCTTCTTTTTCAAAAGCATCTGTTACATGTTTATTATGAACGATCATTCCTAAAATATAGATCGGTCTAGGCAGTGATTTATCCATTGCTGCATTTTTGGCTATCACCATTGCATCAACAACACCATAGCAGTATCCTCGAGGGGAAATTTTAATAACCTCCATGTTTTTTCCTCCTGATATTTAGTAAAGGAAAATAAAAAAGCCGTCAAGCGGCTTGACTATCTAACATCATTATACCTAACATGGAGGAAGAAAACAAAACACAATTAAATATAAAGCTTAGGTTTTGATTCGCCCGACGTATTTTCATCTGAAGGGCTGTCATCGGCTGTCTGTTCCTTCAATCTTTTAGAAGACGAATTTTCTTTTATATCATCTTCTTCGCTACTGTCTGTATCAGCATTTTTCAATTCTCTATAAATTTTGAACATTGCCGGGAGATTACGGATCAGAGGACCGTATTGCTGAACCATCGGTGTGACTTGCTGAGCGACACCGAGAACTTTTTGGACATTCGTCAACATGTTTGAAAGATTGGCAGGGTTTGTTAAACTTTGAACAGCACCGCTTGACGGTATACTTCCTGCATGCATTGTGCTCGATGGAAGAAAACGCGAAAAAAGCGATTGTAATCCTCCCCTAGGCGGAACCGGCCATTGCTGAACAGGTGGCTGCCCCCAAAAAGGATGGTAGCCTCCGCCAAAAAAAGGGCGGATCAATGGCTGCTGCCGGAAGGGAGGAAAAGCTCGATAAGGATGCATAAACTTTTCCCCTTTCTTTTGCTGTTTTACCTACATTAAACTATGCGGCGTTTTAGGAAAATGTTTTATTAAAATTGGAGTTTTTCCATTATATTGTTTATAATCAAAAAATGGGTTGATTGATTATGAAGGAGTTGTTTTGCAATGGCAGCTGACTTTAAAGATTTTCCATTTCAAGATTTTATTATAGATGCCGTTCAGTCGTTAGGTTTTAAAGAACCGACTGAAATTCAAGCACAAATGATCCCAATCATATTAAGAGGAGCAAGTGCCATCGGCCAATCACAAACAGGTACAGGCAAAACACATGCTTATTTGCTACCGTTAATCAACAGTATTTGCGGAGAGGAAAAGCGTGTCCAAGTTGTTGTTTTAGCACCGACGAGAGAGCTTGCGACTCAAATTTACGAAGAAGCGTTAAAAATCATAAAATTTGCCCCGCCGGAAAAAGAATTACATGCAAAACTTTTTATTGGCGGTACAGATAAAATGCGGGCGATCGAAAAGCTAAAAACTCAGCCCCATCTTGTGATCGGAACACCTGGGAGAATTCTTGATCTTGTCAAGGAAGGGGCGCTAGATTTATATTCGACCAAAAGCATAGTTGTGGATGAAGCCGATTTAATGCTTGATTTAGGCTTTATTTATGAGGTCGACCAAATAGCTAGCCGCATGAAAAAAGAACTGCAAATGCTTGTGTTTTCTGCCACCATTCCTGAAAAATTAAAGCCTTTTTTAAAAAAATATATGGAAAATCCTGAGTATGTTCATGTATCTCCAAAACAAGTACATGCCAAAAACATCACGCATGTTCTTGTTCCGCTGAGGCATCGAAACAAAATAGATCTTTTATACAATATGGTAGTTTCCTTAAACCCTTATTTAGCGTTAATTTTTGTGAATACAAAAGCGAATGCCCAAGATGTGGCATACGGTCTTGCCGAAAAGGGATTAAAGGTTGGGCAAATCCACGGCGGTCTTACCCCGCGTGAACGGAAAAAAGAAATGCGTCAAATTAAGGATCTTGCCTATCAAGTTGTAGTAGCAACTGATTTAGCTGCAAGAGGAATTGATATTGAAGGTGTTTCCCATGTAATCAATGCCGAGCTGCCGACTGATTTAGATTTTTATATTCACCGAACCGGAAGAACGGCTCGGGCTGGCTTTTCAGGATTTGCCTATACAATCTATGAAGACGATGATGAACAAATGCTGCAAAAGCTTGAAAAAATGGGGATAATCTTTGAAAATCGAGATATTGAAAACGGAATATGGAAAACGCTCGATGACCGAAATCGCAGACAAAAAAGAAAAAAACAACCTATGGAAACAAACGCGTTTATCGGAATCATCAAAAAGCCAAAATCGGTAAAACCAGGATACAAAAAAAAGATGAAAGAACAAATCGAAAAGCTAAAGAAAAAGCAAGCAAGAAAAAATAAATAAAAGGTTGTAAGGAGAGGAAAAACATGTTAAAAATTGGCTCGCATGTATCGATGAGCGGCAAGAAAATGTTGCTTGCGGCAAGTGAAGAGGCAGTTTCATACGGCGCTAATACGTTTATGATTTATACAGGAGCCCCGCAAAACACGAGAAGAAAAAAAATTGAAGATTTAAATATCGAAGCAGGTTTGGCGCATATGAGAGAGCATGGCATCGAAGAAATTGTCGTTCACGCACCATATATTATTAACATTGGCAATACAACAAATTTAGCGACCTTCCAGCTTGGCGTTGATTTTTTAAAATCGGAAATTGAGCGCACGGAAGCAATCGGTGCAAAACAAATCGTGCTCCATCCGGGAGCTCACGTTGGAGCCGGTGCAGAAGCCGGAATTAAAAAAATTATTGAAGGTTTAAATGAAGTGCTGGAGAGGGGGCAAAAAGTGCAAATCGCCCTTGAAACGATGGCCGGCAAAGGTTCAGAATGCGGAAGAACGTTTGAGGAGCTTGCGATGATCATTGATGGTGTTACCTACAATGAACATTTATCCGTTTGTTTCGACACTTGCCATACTCATGATGCCGGTTATGATATTGTCAATGATTTTGATGGGGTTTTAAATCAATTTGATAAAATCATCGGTATCGACCGTTTGAAAGTTGTTCATATAAACGACAGCAAAAATCCGCGTGGGGCACAAAAAGACCGTCATGAAAATATCGGATTCGGCCACATAGGATTTAAAGCAATCAATTATATCGTCCACCATCCGCAATTAAAAGACTTGCCAAAAATTTTAGAAACTCCGTATGTCGGTGACGACAAAAAAAATAAAAAGCCGCCTTATAAATTTGAAATTGACATGCTGAAGAACAAGACGTTTGATGAAAATGTTTTGGAAAAAATAGCAAATCAATAAAAAAGGACAAGCTCCCTTTTTTAGGGAACTTGCCTTTTTTATTTCCAATTGCCATTGAAGAATTGCAAAAATAATTGATTTGCTTTTTTGGCTGTTTCCGGCGAAGTGATTTTGGCAATTTGTTTTAACAAAGCAATTCTTTCTTCTTCATGAAACACGTTGATTTTTTTTCCCTGTACGAGTTGAAGCAGCTGTTTTGCTTCGTTAATCGAAATGGATATATCATATTGCTTTGCATATGACACAAGTTCTTCAGGTTTTAAACTGTTAATTTTTTGTTGAATAATTTTTTCAAATAAAATCAAAGATCTCGCCTCCCCTCTTATTCGTATGAACAGAGGGGGAGATAGTTGCCTTTTTTTAAAAAAAATGGGTGGAGAAAATCACATAAATATCGTCTCAGCAAAATTTTTATAATACAATATGATTAAAAAAAACTAGGAGGACGAGATGAGTAAAAAACATCATAAAAAAGAAAGCTTAAGACACATCATTTATCGATTGTTAATGATTGTGATCGGAGCTGTTCTGGCAGCCGTAAGCATCGAGCTGTTTTTAGTCCCAAATCATATGATTGATGGCGGTATCATCGGCATTTCGCTTATTTTAGACCACATATTTTCGAATCATATTAAAATCATCAATTTCGCTACATTAGTTATTGTGTTAAACCTTCCTTTTATGTATTCCGGTTATAAGCAGATTGGGAAGACATTTATGTTTTCGTCCATATTTGGCATCATTTGTTTGGCCATTGCGGAAAGGCTGGCCCATGATTTTGAGGCCTTTACTACAGAGCCTTTACTAGCCACTGTATTTGGTGGTTTTTTGCTCGGTGCAGGAGTGGGACTTGTCATCCGACACGGAGGATCTCTGGACGGGACAGAAATTTTAGGAATTCTTTTAACGAAAAAAATTCCCTTTTCCGTTGGCGAAATCGTGATGTTTTTGAATATTTTCATTTTTGGAAGCGCAGCGTTTGTCTTCGGGATAGAGCAAGCCATGTATTCCATCTTTACATATTATATTGCCTTTAAAACAATTGATGCGGTTGTTCAAGGTCTTGATGAAACAAAGGCCGCCATCATTATATCTGATCATTACGATGAAGTGTCTGATGCTATATTGTCACGCTTAGGACGCGGAACGACAAAATTAAAGGGAAAAGGCGGATACACGGATACGGAAAAAGACGTCATTTATGCAGTTGTTACAAGGCTTGAAGTGGCAAAATTAAAATCGATTGTACATGAGATTGACCCGAACGCGTTTATTACCATTATGAATACACAAGAAACGAAAGGCGGAAAATTTAAATCTGCCATCCATTAATCAACACATTGAAGTAGAGGGAGAACACATTTTTCTTTACAAATGTGCTCTTCTCCTGTATAATTTAATGATAAAAATAAATCGTAATGATTCCTAATTAAATAGGTGAGAAGCATGGGGGAAAAAATAGTAGAAGTAAAGAACCTTTTTTTTCAATATGAGAGAAAATATGTGCTCGAAAATATCAATATTTCCATTGAAAAAGGAGCATTTTTAGGTTTAGTTGGGCCGAACGGCTCCGGAAAATCGACATTATTGAAATGTCTGCTTGGGCTTTTAAAGCCTCAGAAAGGGACGATTCATTTATTTGGTGAAGATATTCATCAATTTAACGATTGGCATAAAATTGGCTACGTTTCTCAAAAGGCAAACAGCTTTAACTCTTCGTTCCCAGCTACTGTTTTTGAAGTAGTAGCGAGCGGCTTGACTCCCAAACTCGGTTTGTTTAAAAAAATGAAAAAAGCTGATCGGGAAAAGGTAATGGAAGCGATCCGGGCAGTTGGAATGGAAAAGGCAGTTCACCAAAATATTGGTGAGCTTTCAGGAGGACAGCAGCAAAGGGTATTTATTGCTCGTGCACTTGTCAGTGAACCTAAATTATTGATTTTAGATGAACCAACTGTAGGTGTAGATAGTCAGACAGTCAATCATTTTTATCAGCTTTTGCATCATTTGAATAAAGAATTGGAAATCACACTAATACTTGTTACCCATGATATTGGAGCTATTACAGATAAAGTTACGCATGTTGCTTGCTTGAACAAACAACTTTATTTCCATGGAAATAAAGACGAATTTGAACGCCTGAAAGAAACGGAATTGACCTCATTGTACGGGCATCCAGTTCAGTTAATAACGCATGATCATGAGTAGATGGAGGAAATGAAGATGTTTAGCAGTATTTTACAATTTGAGTTTTTGCAAAATGCATTTCTTTCAGGTATTTTAATCGGTTTTATCGCACCTCTTTTAGGTGTTTTTGTGGTGGTCAGACGATTATCACTAATTGCAGATGCACTGAGTCATGTGACCTTGGCTGGAATTGCGGGCGGTCTTTTTTTATCTTCAAAAATATCCTTCTTTTCTTCATTGAATCCAATTTATGTCGGAATGGGTTTTTCTGTTTTAGGCTCACTTGTGATTGAAAAGCTGCGAGCTTTTTATAAATTTTATGCGGAATTGGCCATTCCGATAATTATGTCGGCTGGGATCGGTTTTAGCGTTGTATTTATCTCTTTGGCAGACGGGTTTAATACAGATCTTTTTAATTACTTATTTGGAAGTGTTAGTGCGGTTTCCAGGACGGATTTATATATTATTACTGGTGTTGCAGCATTGGTTATTTTATTGATCGTATTGTTTTATAAAGAATTGTTTTTACTGTCGTTTGATGAAGAATATGCATCTGCTTTAGGGCTGCCGGCAAAAGGCTTGCATCTTTTGTTTATTTTAACAGTTGCCCTAGTGATAAGCGTTTCCATGAGAGTTGTTGGAATTTTGTTAGTTTCCTCGCTTATGACCCTTCCTGTTGCTGCAAGTATTAGAATAGCAACCGGTTTTAAAAAGACAATTTTTCTTTCCGTTATAATAGGAGAAGCTTCCGTTTTAATCGGTTTAGTATTATCTTATTATTTAGATATTGCTCCGGGAGGAACAATTGTCATTTTAGAGGTATTGGCTTTGATTTTTTCCATTATTTTGTCAAAAGCTAGGAGGGGCAAAATATGAATGTCGAACAAGCTTTACAATATTTAAAAGAAAAGGGATATAAATATACATCCAAAAGGAAAGAAATGCTTCAACTAATTGCCGATTCTGATAAATATTTGACAGCTAAAGATGTTTTGGAAAAAATGAATAAGCGCTATCCCGGTTTAAGTTTTGATACGATTTACCGGAATTTATCATTGTTTGCAGAGTTGGGTATATTGGAAACGACAGAGCTTTCAGGTGAAAAGCACTTTCGCTTTCATTGTGACTTAGGACATCATCACCACCATTTTATTTGTATGGAATGCGGAAAAACGAAAGAGATCGAATCATGCCCAATGAATACGATAGAGGAGTATTTGGACGGATATAAAATTAATGGACATAAATTTGAAATTTATGGGTTATGCCCGAATTGCCATGAACAAACCTTGTGAAATTTGATCACAAGGTTTGTTTTTTTATGGGAATTCGTGATAAGAAGGGATGAACTCGAGTTTTGTCATTTCTTAAAAAAAGAATAAAATTTCACAAATAGTAAAAAAATAAAGGATCAACATATTGCTTCCCGTCCTCTGATCCAACATTAGATCCTATTTGAAAACATTTCCATAATAATGGGAATTGATTTGCTTATACTATAAATGCTCCTATCTTTTGAAAGCGAGGGATATGGCAATGGCAAACAAAAATTTCCCACATGCCGGCAAATCAACTGAAATAAATGCCATTCAGGAAAACCGAAATTTTGAAAACCGGAATAATGAAAACCGAGATTATCTAGAAGAAACCGCAGCAGAAGCTGGAGCAGTTGAATCTAGAAATACAAATGAAACATATAATTATAATAATGACGCCGATGAAGCTGGCGGCCGCAATTTAGGATGGCTGGCGCTGGCACTATCGATTATTTCTTTATTTGTTTTGCCCGTTTTATTAGGAGCATCGGGTATCATTATAGGGTTTATCGCCCGTCGGCGCGGTGCGGAAAATCTGGGAGCATGGGCGATCGGAATAGGTATCGTTTCCTTGCTGCTTGGAATTTTCGTATTGCCGTTTTTTTAACAAAAACAAAAAGCTTGGGGCATGTGCTCCAAGCTTTAAACTTTTTCCTTTTCTTGTTTTTTGAAATATTCTTCAGCGATTAAATCCACTTCTTTTTTTAATTCTTCGACCATTGTTTCTTCCGGAACTTTCCGAACAATTTTTCCTTTTCTAAAAAGCAATCCTTCGCCTCGTGCACCAGCAATTCCAATATCGGCTTCTCTCGCTTCGCCTGGACCGTTTACTGCGCATCCTAAAACAGCTACTTTGATTGGCGCACGAATTTTTGAAATATATTCTTCGACTTCATTCGCGATTTTAATGAGATCTATTTCAATTCTTCCGCATGTAGGGCATGAAATAAGTGTTGCTGCATTGGCAGCCAGGCCGAATGATTTCAGCAATTCCCGGGCAACCTTCACCTCTTCGACGGGATCAGCGCTTAATGATATACGCAAAGTATTGCCGATGCCTTTGCTTAAAATGGCTCCAAGGCCGGCAGCGCTTTTGATTGTTCCCGCAAACAAAGTGCCAGATTCGGTAATCCCTAAATGGAGCGGATAATCAAACGCTTTTGCAGCTTTTTCATATGCTTCGATTGAAAGCCGTACATCAGACGCTTTTAAAGAAACGATAATATCGTGAAAATCAAGATCCTCTAAAATTTTTATGTGATGCAATGCACTTTCAACCATTCCGTCAGCAGTAGGATAGCCGTACTTTTCTAAAATCCTTTTTTCAAGTGAACCGGCGTTTACTCCAATTCTGATTGGAATGTTTCTTTCTTTCGCAGCCTTCACAACGGCTTCTACTTTTTCCCTTCGCCCGATGTTCCCTGGGTTAATCCGTATTTTATCTGCTCCGCCTTCAATCGCTTTTAAAGCGAGCCGGTAATCAAAATGTATATCGACAACTAGAGGAATGTTAATGCGTTTTTTGATTTCTGGAATTGCATTTGCAGCCCGTTCATCAGGACAAGCAACACGAACGATTTGACAACCTGCTTCTTCCAGTCTGTGAATTTCTTTTACTGTGGCTTCAACATCATGCGTTTTCGTTGTGGTCATGCTTTGAATGACTACTTCATTATTTCCGCCAATTTGAATGTTGCCTACTTTGACTGGACGTGTTTTCGTACGATGTGTGATTTCGCCCACGTTTATCGCTCCTTAAATATAAATACGTTTGATGGAACATTTGCCATCCTATGATATTGTACCAATCATAGCCAAGCAATGACAAGAATTAAAAACTTTAACTAATTGTTATATAAGGGGAATTTGTATGTTTTTCCTGCTTGTATACTGTACACATCTTCATTTGAATTTAATTCCCCAAAATCTTTAATAATCTCTTCAATGCTTGCTGGAACAGGCTTATTGTGTATTTTTTCAACAATGGAAAGAACCGTATCTCCTTCCTTCACTTTTACCTCCATAAATTGTTCTTCAGCATGCTGTTCATTTTGTATGGAAGATACAGGTAATGTACCGTTTTTTAAATCATAATAAATAACAAAACTGAAAAAGATAACTAGTAAAGCGGAAAATAAACGTTTCATCTCTATGTTCCCCCGTTTTGTTCTTTATTAACATATATGTTTTTTATGTACAAACATACCAATTATGTCTTTGCTGGCATACACAAGTGAAAAGTTAGCAAGTTCGGAGGACCTGGGGAGAAATCAACATCTCTTTTCTCGCTTGAGACAAGCTGCTGAAGCTGTTGCAAAGCGAGTTCGATGCTTCTTTCGATCTTTCTTCCTTCTCGAATGGAAAATTTATACAGATTAAAACTTTCAGGCAATGCGGGCTCAAATTTATGAATTCAGATCCTTTCCAGCTATTCTTTCCGAAAATATGTTCAAGCTGAAGCCAGTGCCTGAATTAATGCGAGAGGGAAGCTCAGTTAAACCTAAAGGGTAGAAGCTGCTTTACGATCGAAGAGCATTTTGAAAACGTCCAAGATATTCTTCGGTTTAACGCATTCCCTGCTGTCAACAATGAATTCATGCATCAATTCGAAATTCGAGTAAACGAAGGGAGATAAATATGAGAGAGCATATCATCATTATGTTATTAGGGATGCTTCCGTTTATGATGGTGCTAGGAAATTCGATGCTGATCCCGATATTGCCGGAATTTGGACAAGCGCTTGAAATTACAGCTGCACAGACGAGCTTTATTTTAAGCATATTTAATATACCTGCAGCGATCATCATCCCAATCGTAGGTTTCCTTTCCGACCGTTACGGCCGAAAAACATTTATTTTATGGTCGCTTTTATTGCTGATCATAGGGGGGGCTATCTGTTTTTTCAGCGGTTTTGTCAACAAATCTATTGCTTTTTGGACATTGTTAGCTGGACGTTTGGTGCAAGGGCTTGGCACAGGAGGAATATCGTCTCTAGCCATGTCATTAGCAGGAGACATGTTTACGGGCGAAAAACGGGATCGAGCTCTTGCCGTTTTAGAAGTGTTCAACGGAACTGCAAAAGTAGCCGCTCCCATTTTAGGGGCTTTGTTAGCCCTTGTAGCATGGTATTTTCCATTCATTCTTTTCCCTATTATTGGAACCCTCTTGCTTTTTTTCATTCTTTTTTTTATAAAGACTTCTCCATCAGGCGAGGAAAAAATATCGCTTCACGAATATGTGCAAAGAATAGCTGATGTGTTAAAGGTGCAAAAAGCGCGATTGTTATCTCTTTACCTGTATGGCGGTACAAGTATGTTTTTGCTTTTTGGGCTGCTGTATTACTTAGCCTATTTAATTGAAGAGTTATATCATATCGATGGATTCTTTAAAGGATTTGTATACTCTTTTCCGTTAGGTGCATTATCTATATCGTCTTATTGGACAGGAAAGCGATTGGACTATGTAAAAAAACGTTTTCTTTTTTTATTGGTAGGGATGTTCATGACGTTTTTATCATTTTTCAGTTTTTTGATTTTTCAACAGTTTTCGCTATTTTTGTTTTTTATCACTATTTCATTTGGCGGCTTAGGTTTTGTGCTGCCGGTTATTAATTCGTTGATTATATCAAGTGTTGATGATGCAGAAAGAGGGATTGTAGTTAGCTTATACGGGATGGCGCGTTTTTTAGGGGTTGCGCTCGGACCGGTTGTTTTTAGCTTGTGGATTGGCAATGAACAGTTGTTGTTTAAGCTTTTATTTTTTATGTTGTCGCTCGTTCAATGTTTACTCCTATACGTATTTAAAAATGATTGGAAAATAGTATGTAGCAAAATGTGGAGGAATTTACAATAAAAATAAAAAAACTTTAAATTCCCTTAATAATCTTTTGTCATAATGCTGTTAAGCTTATAAAGGGGGAAATCATAATAGTGAAAAAGAAGAGAAAGAACATGTCGATAGGAGAGCGAATACCTCTATCTGTAAGATTGATTTTGTTTGCGCTCATACTTCTTATTAGTTCGATAACTGTTGTCGGTTATACTGCTTACCAAAAAGCAAGTGAAACAACTTTTAATTTGATAGAGGATCGATTAAAAAGGGAAGTATATATGACAGAGATTGCTGCCAGCAATCTTCTGTATGCTTATGTAAATAGCTCTGATGATTTTTTCGAAAGATTTGATAAAGAAGTCGTTCAAAGGCAATCCTCCCAGCTGATTCAGGACGGTTTAAATGCTGACTTTTTTTTCGTTCGAAATGAAAAGGCCACACCATTTTCGGTTAGCGTTAAAACAAAAACTCAAATCCCAGCTGCAATTGTAAAGGAAATAACGAAAAAAAATAGTGGAATTATTCATAAATCTTTCAATGGACAAGATTATACGTTGGCCTTTAAAGAAATGCAGGAATTGAAAGGAATTTTTTTGCTTGCCGTTCCGACAGAAAGCTATATTAAGCCTGTGCATGAACTAGCTTACAATACAATCTGGATTGGAATAATCAGCGTCCTTTTTATGATGGGAATTTTGTTTTTAGCTGTCAGAAGTATGACAAAACCGTTGACGATTTTGAGGGAAAAAATGAGAAAAATGCGTGAAGGAGATATTCAGCTTGATTTAAACATAAATACAAATCTTCCAGAAATCCTTTCGCTCATCAAAAGCTTTAAGCAATTGGCAGGCTATTTGGGGATGATGATTCAAAGGATTAATACCACGACAGAAAATTTGTTTTCGACAGGCCGGAAGCTTAAACACTCTTCTGATGACGTATTAACATTACATACGAATCTTGTTGAAGCGATTGAAATGGTGAAAAACGGTGCGAAGCAAACAGCTTCAAGCTCTGAAGAAAGCGCAAAAGTATTTCATTCCATGAAAAATACAGTTCAAACTGTGCTGGAGAGAATAGAGCGCCTTTTCTCAAGCGTACAGGGCATGAACCGATCAGCCAACACGGGAGAACAAAACATGAGACAGATGATCGAATCGTTAAATCGCTTTGAAAAAGAATGCAAAACTATGTCTAAAACGATCCAAAGTGTTCGAGATCATTCGACGGCGATTGAAAAGGTTGTGGAAATGATATATGCAATATCTGAGAAAACAAAGCTATTGTCATTAAATGCAACAATTGAAGCAGCAAGAGCTGGAGAAGAAGGCAAAGGATTTGCTATCGTTGCTGAGGAAGTCCGAAAATTGGCTGAACAGTCATCCAAAGCGACGGAAGACATAGCACAGTCTGTAAAAATGATGGATGATATTTCTCAGAGCGCTTATCAGCAGTTTAAGCTAATTTTGGAGCTTGTGCAAAACCATTTAGAAGTTGCAGGTAAATCGCGGCTTTCATTTGATCAACTAGTAGATGAGATTGGAAAAGTGAATGAAATATTGTCTGAAACAAGACACAGCTTACATACTTTAGATGATTGGCTCCCTAAAATGGAGCAATCTGCTGAAAATTTTTTATCAGTCTCTCAAGAAACGTTTGCCAGTGCAGAGCAAATGCAATCTGTCGCAAAAGTACAGATGGAACAAATTCGCGAAACCCATGCTATTGGACTAACTTTAATGGAACTGTCCGAATCTCTAAAGTCCACTACAAACAAATTTCAGTTTAAATCATAGTGTTAATAACCCCCTTAAGGCAGAGTTGGAAATTCTGCCTTAAGGGGTTTTTCTATGCAGCTTTTACTGGCTGTTTCGGGCTCGGGATTTCTTTTAATACAAGATATAAAACACTTATATGTACAAACCAGTTTATATAAAGAGCAAAGGATATATCGATGAGAAAAAAGTTCATAATGGCAAAAAACACGGTTGCAAGCGTGACGCTGTAGGCTGAAATAGTCCAAAGCTGTTTAAAATTTAATCTTTTTCCCATCCTCTTTTTAAACAACAGCCCGACAATAGCTAAAAACGTAATTTCCACAAATTTAGAAGTGGCTGACATCGCAAATAGTGTGACAGATATCACGGGAATGATAATCGGAGCAACTTCAGACAGCTGTTTGATGGCAGATGTCAAATCCTCTTTTGTTATCTCTGTTTCCTGAAAAAAGTTATACTCGAGCTGCTGCATTGCGCCATTGGAAACGAAAACAAATTCATTCGATAAGATGCCGATGACGTTTTCCTGCCATTTCAAGTCATCCCTTGTGAAAGTTCCTTTTGGGTCAAAAATAATTGTATATTGATCATGCTTTGCTTTCACAACCGCATTTTCCTCGGATTTTAAAGTTCCGTTATGAATGGTGAATTCAGGGATTTTTTCATTTATCGTTTGGTCAAGCCCGTTTATAGCATTTACAATAGCTAAGTTTAAATATATGCAATTGGGCAGGGCGGCAAGAAAGGCCAATAAAAATCCATAAAGAATGGGTTTGCCGATTTTTTGAAATCTTGTAAGAGCGATCGTTTTTGGAGAGTATATGCTTTTAAAAAGGAGGACAAATAAATTCATTGATCGAAACACTTCCTTTTATAACATTTCTATTTGATTGTACCAATGAAACAAAAATAATGAAAATAAGTTATATAGGCGATTCGGCAATAAGAATAACAATTGTGAACAAAATGTAAAATTTTTTTGTTAAATTTAAAATATAAAAGTAACATGTGTGGGAGGGACATGTTAAAAATTAATTTTATTTGCGGGGCATATCGGTTTCGTCCATTATTATAGATAGAAGCTGCAGGAGCCTGCACCGATTGCAAAATAAAAAATTTGATTTGAAGGAATTTGGTAATGGGAAATGTAAACGTTTCTTTTTCAAAAATGATTTAACCGTTAATATATTTGGAAAAATAAGGAGGTGAAACGAGTGGATGTAGATGTTCAAAAAATATTATTTGAATTTCTTGGCGGGATTGGAATTTTTTTATTTGCGATTAAAAGTATGGGAGAAGGTATGCAAAAATTCTCCGGAGATAAATTACGAGATATTTTGGATAAGTTTACGACAAACCCTATTATGGGTATTTTTGCTGGGATGTTTGTGACAATGTTAATTCAATCAAGCAGCGGTACAACTGTTTTAACGGTTGGTCTCGTTTCTGCCGGCTTCATGAGCTTAAAGCAAGCAATAGGCGTGATCATGGGAGCAAATATCGGAACGACTGTTACGGCATTTATTATCGGATTCGATATCGAAGCTTATGCCTTGCCAATTTTATTTATAGGTTCTGTTCTTTTATTTTTTTCTAAAAACAAAAAAATAAACAGCATCGGGCAGGTGATCTTTGGATTTGGCGCTTTGTTTTTTGGGCTTGAATTGATGGGAGACGGCATGAAGCCGTTAAGATCATTAGAAATTTTTCATGACTTGACTGTCAGCATAAGTGCAAATCCGCTGCTTGGCGTTGTAATTGGAACCGTTTTTACAATCATCGTTCAAAGTTCAAGTGCGACGATTGGGATTTTGCAAATGATGTTTTCACAAGGGTTAATTGATCTCAACGCTGCGCTGCCTTTATTATTCGGTGATAATATCGGAACAACCATCACAGCAGTTTTGGCATCAATTGGAGCATCGATTGCTGCCAAACGGGCTGCTTTGACGCATGTAATGTTTAATTTAATCGGAACGGCAATTTTTCTAATTATTTTACCAATTTTCAAATATTTTATCGAATCATTGCAAGCCCATTTGTATTTAAATCCTGAAATGACCATTGCCTTTGCTCATGGAATATTTAATGTTGTCAATACGATCGTTCAAGCGCCGTTCATCGGTGCACTTGCACTGCTTGTCACAAAAGTTATACCTGGTGAAGATTTAGCGATAGAGTATAAAGCGAAGCATTTGGATCCAATTTTTATTGAACAGTCACCAACCATTGCTTTAGGGCAAGCGAAGGAAGAAGTGATTCGGATGGGTCAATATGCATCATTAGGGTTAGAGGAAACGAGACAATTTTTGATGACAAATCAGCAGAAGCACGCACAAATGGCGATGCAGCTTGAAGAGGCGATCAATAATTTAGATAGGAAAATAACAGATTATCTCGTATTGATTTCTGGAAAAGATATGTCGCAAAATGATTCACGCCGACATTCCATTTTAATGGATACTGTTCGAGATATTGAACGAATCGGCGACCATTTTGAAAATATAGTGGAGCTTATTGATTATAAAAATAATAATAAAGTCACCATTACTGAGCAGGCATTGGAAGATTTATTGGAAATGTTTGAAATTACCTTGCAAAATGTGAAGGATGCGATCGACGCTTTAGATGATAACGATGTTGTATTAGCAAAAAAAGTATTGAGATCTGAAGAAAAAATCGATAGAATGGAACGCACTTTACGCAAAAAACATATTATCCGCATTAATGAAGGGATTTGTACCGGACAAGGCGGAATAGTATATGTAGATATTATCAGCAACTTAGAACGAATTGGCGACCACTCGGTGAATATTGCGGAAGCTGTTTTAGGATACCGTCAATAATCGTTTCAAGTGAATTAAATTGTTCATTGATTTCTAATTTCTAGGAGGATAAGCAAATGGATGTAATCATTTGGATTTTGATCATTGCTCTTTTTATCTTATCTTTTGTCGGGCTGCTTTTCCCCATTTTACCATCAGCGTTATTGATTGTAGCAGCCTTTTTTATCTATGGGATTTGTTTTAGCTTCAGCCAGTTAACCATTTCATTTTGGGTTGTTGAAAGTATGTTCATCATTCTTTTATTCCTATCGGATTATTTGGCAAATATGGTAGGAGTTAAACGGTTTGGTGGAAGTAAAGCAGCCGGATGGGGAAGTACGATTGGTTTAATTGCCGGGCCATTTATCATCCCGTTTGTTGGCATTATTTTAGGACCTTTTTTAGGGGCTGTTGCGGCAGAGCTTCTCGTACACCGCAAAACATTTAGCGAGGCTGTAAAGGTTGGAGTCGGTTCTTTATTGGGGTTGTTGGCGAGCACAGTAGCAAAAGGGCTGATTCAGCTGTTGATGATCATTCATTTTCTTTATACAATATTCTAAATTAGCCATTGACTTCAATAGCTATTTAGTGATAATTTACTTATGTGTTTGAAAAAGGACCCTTAGCTCAGCTGGTTAGAGCAGACGGCTCATAACCGTCCGGTCGCAGGTTCGAATCCTGCAGGGTCCATAAAATTAGTCGAATAATGTAACCGCTTTTTTAATTGCACATTAATTGCATCATTTTAATAAGTTTGGTAATCTGAATATGAAAGCTTCAAGGAAGAAAGCATTTAGTACATATTAATCATTAAGGAGGAGATTCATTATGGCTTATGAATTACCTAAATTGCCATACGACTATGATGCATTGGAACCTCATATTGACAAAGAAACAATGACGATTCACCACACAAAACATCATAACACATATGTGACGAACTTGAACGCTGCTTTGGAAGGTCAAACTGAACTTTTATCTAAAAGTGTAGAAGACTTAATCTCTAATTTAGACGCTGTTCCTGAATCTGTTCGTACAGCTGTTCGAAATAATGGCGGAGGGCATGCAAATCACAGCTTGTTCTGGACCATCCTCTCACCGAATGGAGGCGGCGAGCCAACTGGAGAATTAGCAGAAGCAATTAACAAAAAATTTGGAAGTTTTGAAGCTTTTAAAGAAGAATTTGCTAAAGCTGCTGCTGGTCGTTTTGGCTCCGGCTGGGCATGGTTGGTTGTAAACAACGGCGAGCTTGAAATTACAAGCACTCCAAACCAAGACAATCCTCTTATGGAAGGGAAAACTCCAATTTTAGGTCTTGATGTTTGGGAGCATGCTTATTACTTAAAATACCAAAACCGTCGTCCTGAATATATTGCAGCGTTTTGGAATGTTGTGAATTGGGACGAAGTAGCAAAACGCTACAGCGCTGCAAAATAAACTGTTATAAGAGGCTGAGATATTCGAATCTCAGCCTTTTTTTATTTGGCGCGCCCAGCGAAGCTGTTATCTGCTAGTTGGTGCAAGTCCAACTCGAGTAAATGCCAGGACGCTCGGTAGCTGATAGGCAACTGGTGGAGAAACTAGACCTTGAAATCAACAAAGAAAAATCCAAACTGGTCAGCCTATGGGACGACACAAACGGATTTGACTTTCTGGACAGCCCCTTGAAATCAGTTTTCTACTCTACTATTTTTTGGAAATGACTGACATAATTTGCGTTTCAGCGGTTTCTGTGCATTTTTTTGAGGTTGATCACTGAAAGGTAACGAAAACACCTTTCTTAATACATAACTCCCCTTTAGCTAGGAAAAATAGTAGTAGCAAGTAAAGGGGAGTTTTATATGATAAACGTCAAAAAATGGATTGGATCAAGAAAAACAGACCATGATTTCATGCTGCTGTTGATGATCGGCGGTTTTTATTCATTAAGCATTGCACTTTCGAATACGTTCGTAAATGTTTATTTATGGAAACAGTCAGGGGAATTGATTGATTTAGGATTATACAATTTATTTATTGTCATTTTTCAGCCGCTTGCTTTCATTATTGCTGGGAAAGTATCCAAAAAAATTGATCGAGTCGTTGTACTTCGCCTAGGAGTGTCGTTTTTAGCCGCATTTTTTCTAACCGTTTTAGTTTTAAAAGATCAAGCTGTCAACTACATGTATTTGTTAGGTGCAATCATTGGCATCGGCTACGGTTTTTATTGGCTGGCCTTTAATGTGTTGACATTTGAAATTACTGAACCGGAAACACGGGACTTTTTTAATGGCTTTCTTGGGATATTAACTTCCCTTTCAGGGATGATTGGACCGATGTTAGCCGGTCTGATTATTTCAAGACTTACAAATACTATTGGGTATAAAGTGATTTTTGCAGTTTCGTTAATGTTATTTACTGTTGCTGTCATGTTGAGCTTCTTTTTTACGTCTAGAAAAGCTCACGGAGATTACATTTTATTGAAAATCATTCAAGAAAGAAAAAGAAATAAAAATTGGCGATTAATTACAAACGCTCATGTGTTTCAAGGATTGCGTGAAGGAACATTTACATTTTTCATTAATGTGTTTGTATACATCGTGACCAAAAGTGAGATGGCTTTAGGTACATTTAGTTTTCTAAATTCTTTCGTAGCCTTTTTCACTTATATTGTGGCTTCTCGGTGGATTACGAAAAAAATGAGGAAAAAAGCTATTCTAGCCGGCGGGCTTATGCTATACTTTTCCTTGTTTCTCATTTTATTTCAAATTTCCTATGAAAGATTGTTAATATATGCTATTGCAATCGGAATTGCCTATCCAATTTTGCTTGTTCCGTACTCTTCGATCACGTATGATGTGATTGGAAAAGGGTGGAATATTGCGCAAGCAAGGATCGAATATATTGTTGTTCGAGAAATTTTTCTAAATGCAGGAAGAATCCTATCGATCCTCTTTTTTATTTTTACAGTTGCTTTGACAAATGAAACAAAAACCATTCCTTTTTTATTGCTCTTAATAGGTTCAGGCCATGCGTTCATATATCTGTTTGTTAAACAAATTAGGCTGAAAGAAAGCAACCGCCCGTTAAAACAAGAAAAGCGCATACACAGGCCAAATCTAGCGGATGGAGAGAAGGGATAAAATAAATGCGGAATGCCGTTTACGCAGCATCATCTGTTTTTTATACACACAAAAAACAAGCTTTACAAAAGCTTTACATTCTATTAAAACTTGTTTAATACTTGAAAGTTAATCTTATATACGTAAGATGAGATCACGAAATAATAGGGGGAAGTAACCGAATGAAAAATTTTAAATTTTTGGCGTCATCCATTATGATCAGTTCTGTATTAGCTTTTGCAGCAGCCTGCGGTAATTCGGATGATGCAAACACAAATGGTTCAAACTCCGGACAGCAATCATCTTCAGAAAGCGGATCAAGCGAGCAAAAATTAGAAGGTGAAATCGCTATTGATGGATCATCAACTGTTGGTCCGATAATGGAAGCTGTTTCTGAAGAATTTGCTGCAGAACATCCTGATGTAAAAGCTCCAATTGGAATTTCAGGAACAGGCGGGGGCTTTGAAAAATTTACAGCTGGTGAAACTGATATTTCTAACGCATCTCGCCCAATTAAAGACGAAGAGAAAAAAGTTGCTGAAGAAAATGGTATTGAATATACAGAATTCAAAATTGCTTTTGACGGTTTATCCGTTGTTGTAAACAAAGAAAATGACTGGGTCGATAAACTTACGATCGAAGATTTAGCAAAAATTTGGAAAGGCGAGCCGAAAAAATGGTCTGACATCAACCCTGAGTGGCCGGATGAAAAAATTAAATACTTCTCGCCTGGTACAGATTCCGGTACGTATGATTATTTTGATGAAGTTGTTTTAGGCGGTGAGCCGATTGTAAAAGATGCGACATTGTCCGAAGACGATAACGTACTTGTAAAAGGAGTCGCTAACGATAAAAATGCAATAGGTTATTTCGGCTATGCATACTATTTAGAAAATAAAGACCAGTTGAAAGTTGTACCGATTGTAAACTCTAAAGGGGAAGCAGTCGAGCCGACAAATGAAACGATTGAAAAAGGAACTTATGAACCGCTTTCCCGTCCGCTATTCTTTTATGTGAACAACAAATCATTAAAAGAAAAGCCGCAAGTGTATGAATACGTGAAGTTTGCCTTGGAAAACGCTGGGCAATTGGCAGAGGAAGTTGGCTATGTAAAACTTCCGCAAGAGCAATATGATGAACAGTTAAAAACGCTTGAAGGTTTAAAATAAAAATAAATAGACTGGTTGGATGAGAAGCATCCTTGCTTCTCATCTTCCTATGGGCATGAAAGGGGTTTTCATGATGGCTTTATCTGCAGGAAAATCGGTTCGGGAAATGATCAAAGAGAAAAAAACAAAAAAATCCACGCGCGATTTTATGGAAAAAATGGTCCCAGCCGTTTTATTTGTTGCAGCAGCTATTTCCATCTTAACAACTATCGGAATCATTGCTACTCTTGCTACAGAAACAATCATGTTTTTTTCACGAGTTTCTTTTTTTGAATTTATCACTGAAAAAGAATGGTATCCGTTTTTAAAAGATGATGCCTCATATGGAATCATGGCTCTTGTTTCTGGCACGCTTTTAGTAACGGTTATTGCCATGATTGTTGCGCTTCCAGTCGGTCTTGCATCTGCTATTTTTTTGAGTGAGTATGCGTCAGATCGGACAAGAAGGATTATCAAACCGATTTTAGAGGTTTTGGCAGGAATTCCAACTATTGTATATGGTTTTTTTGCTCTGACGTTTGTTACTCCTCTCTTGCAAAAATTGATCCCTGATATTGGCTTTTTCAATGCATTAAGCCCGGGCATTGTTGTTGGAATTATGATTATTCCGATGATTGCTTCCCTTTCAGAAGATGCGATGAGCTCTGTTCCGAATTCCATTCGAGAAGGCGCACTTGCTTTAGGTGCGACAAAATTTGAGGTGGCTTTAAAAGTAGTACTTCCTGCTGCCACATCGGGAGTCGTTGCCTCGTTCGTACTAGGAATTTCCCGTGCGATTGGCGAAACAATGATTGTCACATTGGCTGGAGGAGCCACTCCAAAATTAACGTTTGATCCAACTGAATCTATTCAAACGATGACGGCTTATATCGTTCAAGTCAGCACGGGCGATGCGGGATACGGAACAACAATCTATTACAGCATTTATGCTGTCGGTGGCCACGCTTTTTGTCTTTACAATGCTGATGAATTTATTAGCTCAATTTATCTCGCGCCGATTCAGGGAGGAATATTAACATGAAGTACATTGATCAAACGGTTGTTCGAAAAATGATGGGCAAAAGGGCCATGAAAAATCGTTTTTTTCAAACACTGTTTTTTGTATCTACCATCTTCGCTTTAGTAGTCCTTGCTATTCTGTTATACCGAATATTCACTCAAGGAATTAGTTATGTAACACCGGAGTTTTTCCAAAATTTTGCCTCTAGAAGAGCTTCTGCATCAGGAATAAAAGCAGCCCTGGTCGGCTCAATTTGGGTTATGGGAGTGGTCATTCCAATTTCCCTCCTGCTTGGTGTAGGAACAGCTATCTATTTAGAGGAATATGCGAAAAAAAATAAACTTACAAATTTTATTCAGGCGAATATTTCGAATTTGGCGGGTGTCCCATCTATTGTTTTTGGTTTGTTGGGGCTTACAGTATTTGTTCGGGGAATGGATTTAGGCAGAAGCATTTTGGCAGGCGGTTTAACGATGAGTTTATTAATATTGCCAGTTATTGTCGTGGCGGCACAAGAAGCGATCCGTTCGGTTCCGAAAGAGTTACGTGAAGCTTCTTATGGAATGGGAGCAACGAAATGGCAAACAATTTATCGAATTGTTCTTCCAGCTGCAATTCCTGGAATTCTTACCGGAAGCATTTTAGCTTTTTCACGAGCTATTGGAGAAACAGCCCCTCTTCTTGTGGCGGGTGCATTTGTATTTGTTAACTATTTACCAGAGAATTTATTAAGCTCCTATACGGTTATGCCGATTCAAATTTACAATTGGGCGTCGCGACCTCAAGCAGAATTTCAAAATGTAGCAGCTGCCGGAATCATTGTGTTGTTTATTTTCTTAATAGTAATGAATTCGGTTGCGGTGTTGATTCGAAACAAATTTCAAAAGCGTTATTAAATGGGTTTTCCTAAAAGGATGAAGGAGGTTTTTATTTTGGCAATTACTGAATTGAAAAAAACTGAACTGAAAAAAGAACAAGAAATTGTTTATGAACAAAATAGCGAAGACAAGAATGAAAAGAAAATTGTCTATAAAACGAACGGCTTAAATTTATGGTACGGTGATGATCAAGCTCTAAAAAACATTGATTTAGACATTTATGAAAATGAAGTAACTGCAATCATCGGTCCTTCTGGGTGCGGAAAGTCGACTTATATCAAAACATTGAATCGAATGGTCGAGCTGATTCCATCCGTTCGAATCAACGGTGAAATATTATATCGCGGAAAAAATATATTTGATAAATCTTATCGTGTTGAAGAACTGCGCACTCAAGTCGGCATGGTTTTCCAAAAGCCGAACCCGTTTCCGAAATCTATTTATGACAATATTGCGTATGGACCGAGAATACACGGCATCCGTGATAAAAAAATATTGGATGAAATCGTCGAAAAAAGTTTAAGAGGCGCGGCTATATGGGATGAAGTAAAAGATCGGTTGAAGGAAAACGCGTATGGCCTGTCAGGAGGACAACAGCAGCGTTTATGTATTGCGCGTTGTTTAGCAATTGAACCTGATGTGATTTTGATGGACGAACCAACGTCAGCGCTTGATCCGATTTCTACGTTGAAAATTGAGGAATTGGTTCAAGAATTAAAGAAAGATTACAGCATTATTATTGTAACGCATAACATGCAGCAAGCTGCACGTATATCTGATAAAACTGCCTTTTTCTTAAACGGAGAAGTTATCGAATTTGGCGAAACCGACCAAATCTTTTCTAATCCGTCAGATAAGCGGACGGAAGATTATATTACAGGACGCTTCGGATAATAATTGTTTTGAATAACACGGTTCATGTTGGAGGAAAAAAAATGAGAGAAAAATTCGAACTTGACTTGAACACGTTACACACCAAGTTAATTGAAATCGGCAGTTTGACGGAAGTTGCATTAGGCAAATCAATCCGCGCATTAGAAAAGCAGGATATCGATTTGGCTATTGAAGTATTAGAGCAAGATGTGAATGTCGATCAGCTCGAAGAGGAAATTAATGACTTTGCAATTCTTTTAATTGCAAAGCAGCAGCCCGTTGCGATTGATCTAAGAAGAATCATTGTTTCCATTAAAATAGCTGCTGATATCGAACGAATGGCAGATAACGCAGTCAACATCGCAAAATCAGCAATTCGAATTGGAAATGAACCGCTTATAAAACCGCTTGAACAAATCACAAAAATGCACAAGCTGGCATCAGAAATGCTGTCTTTATCGCTGAAAGCTTACCATGAGGAAGATGTTGCATTAGCAAGAAAAATAGCCGAAATAGACGATGAAGTAGATGATTTATATGGTGAAGCAATTAAGGAGCTTTTGCAAATTATTCCTGAGAACTTAGAGTATATGAATCAAATTACCCAGCTCTCTCTTGTAGCAAGATTTATTGAACGTACTGCTGACCATGCAACGAATATCGCGGAAAATGTTTTATATTTAGTTAAAGGCCGCCATTATGCTTTAAATGATTAAAGGTTTGCCGTTTTCAGGCAAACTTTTTTTATATAAATAAAATCGCTATGTTATTCGTAAATGGTTCCGCGATACTAAAAAGCCCCTCTAGTGCTAAAATAAATTTTGGTTCGCCGCCCAAATTTATCTAAATAGGAAGTGAACTTTTTATGTCTTTCGATTTAAATAGTTTATCGCATATAAAATGGAATTGTAAGTATTATATCGTGTCTATGTCTGAAATATAAGAGACAAGTGTTATGGAAAAATTTCGGGCAGAGCATAGGGCAATTTTGTGAAAGAAAAGGCATAAAATTTTGGTGGGCTTTTATAAGTACTATTGATTAAAAAAAGACAATTTAAAAGCCGAGAAAAGCACAAAATTGAGGCTGGGACAATGATCTTGGAATGACAATAATCAACACGGTCGGGAATGGGAGAAAAATGATAAGGGCAATCTTTTTGTGGTTCTGAACTTCACCATTTTGAGTTTTGAAAAACTTCCTTTTTTTACAAACGGCTGGTTTCAAACCTTATTTATAAAAAAACGGATCGCAGCCCCTTTTATCTTGTAAGGGCTTCTGCGATCTCGTAGTAGCTCATCCCTTTTTTTACTTCAAAAGTTCCAATTTGTACACGCTTATGATAATCGTGTTTAATTAAGTATTGATTAAATTTGGAGGCGGAATCAATAATGCCCGATTGTTCAAGTATTTTTGATACGTCGCTTGTCGTCATGCCTTCTTTAATATTTACTTTTACAGGTTTTACCTCAGTTTGTTGGTTATTGTTCTTTTGTTCTTGGTTTTGATTTTGTGCATTTTGATTTTGCTGCTTCTGCTGCTGTTCATTTTGTTGAGGTGTTTTATTCAGATTTTTTACTTTTGTATCTTTGTAAGAAAGAAATTCTTCATATTCTTTATTGGATACAGCAATTTTATTATTTTGAGCTAAATACTCGTTAACTGATTTGTCCGTCAACTCTTTTTCAGCCACAACCTTTTGATCATAGTTCCCTAAATAAAAAGTGAGGGTCAAAATTGAGGTGGAAACGATCATCCCTGCTGAGAATGCTTGTAAAATTCGTTTATTCATGATAGTTCCCTCTTATTTTGTTCGATTATTAGCTTTACTTCATCGGTTGTGGCATTTTCCGATTTTGCAATTTCAGCAATTGACATGCCTTGCTGATATTTTGATAGAATTTTGTTTTTCGTGTAATAATCAAAGTGTATAACGGACTGTGTGTCTTGCGAAACAGGCTTTGTGTTTGTTCCTTGCAGCAATTCTTCTTCCAATACCCTCATTTTCTTTTTCATTTTGTATATTTCTTGCATCGCAGAAACGGATAAATGCTCAACTTCTTGTTCCAACTCTTTTATATCGTCACGCTGAGTATAAGCAATTCCTAATAAAGCAATGCTGACAAGGAAAAGAATAATAATCACAATTTCCATGCATCTCACCTTCCATTAGTTGTCCCTTTATTGTTATATCATATATTTTAATAGAACAAAACGGCTTTTAACGAAATTTCATGTTAACTTAAAAAAAATGTAATTTGAAACGACTTGAAACTTTGTGTTCAAAAATAAACATAATGTAGATTTTACAATGCAAAAATGATATTATATAAAAGTCTGAATTTGAACATGAAATAGTTTGGAGGGAAAGATATGCGCGTAAATATTACTCTTGCTTGCACAGAATGCGGCGATAGAAATTATATCTCTACAAAAAATAAACGTACAAACACAGAACGCATCGAATTGAAAAAATATTGTCCAAGATGCAAAAGTCATGCTTTGCATCGTGAAACGAAGTAAAAGCAGTGGGAAGATATTTCCTGCTGTTTTTTTATTATAAAAAAGGTAAATGGGAGGAATTTTTAAGTTGGAAAAAAAATTTGAAATCAGAAATGAAGTGAAACGGATGTTAAAAAACATGGGGCATGAATTGCATGCGGAATGGTCAAACAAAATTGCTGAAACTCTTTTTGAAACAGACTATTGGCAGGAGGCGAATACCATTGGCCTTACAGTATCCAAAGGCTTCGAGGTCGATACAAAAAGTTTATTTTTTCGCTGCTGGCAGGAAAAGAAAAAAACAGCTGTGCCTAAATGCGACCCAAATATAAAAGAAATGGAGTTCAGGGAAATAAAATCGTTTGATCAATTAGAGAATGTTTATTTAGATTTACAGGAGCCGATCTTTGAGCAAACAACACTCATAACGCCAAAAGAAATCGACTTGCTTATCGTCCCTGGCATCTGCTTCGACCGGCGTGGGCACAGGATCGGATATGGCGGGGGTTATTTTGATCGTTATTTACATAAATACGCTAATGTAACTATTGCGCTTGCTTTTTCCTTTCAAATAGTTGAGGAAGTGCCGATTGAATCCCATGATATTCCGGTTGATATCATCATTACTGAAAAAGAATTGGTGGAGTGCAGGAAATGATCATTCCTTTATTGTTCACTATTTTTATTGCGACTATCGCTTATATTTCCTATAAGTCAAAAGCTTTGTCGATTTCTGGAGCAATAAGCTCCGTATTTGTCGGCGCCAGCATCTATTTTAGTTTTGGTTTTCCAGGGCTGGTCCCCCTTGGATTATTTTTTGCGTCATCAAGCATGATCAGTAAATGGAAGAAGGAACGAAAAGCGCAAATGGCATCAATTCTTGAAAAAGGGGAAAGACGCGACTATGTTCAAGTGCTGGCAAATGGCGGGATTCCAGTATTGATCAGCATTTTCAATATAGTGGATCATGATGACCGCAATTTTTGGTTCATTCTTTTAACCATTTCATTCGCTTGCGCCAACGCGGACACATGGGCTTCCGAAATTGGCAGCTTAAGCCGAATAAAACCGATTCTTTTATTTCCTCCAAAATTTGTCGAAAAAGGAACATCAGGTGCTGTTACCGTTCTCGGAACTTTTGCTTCCATCCTCGGTTCTTCGTTTGTTGCGCTGGGGAGTTCTTTTTTTATAAAAAATGATGCTCAAATTTTGCCTTTCATTATATTATTTGGATTTATTGGAGCTTTGATTGACACGCTGTTCGGATGCTTTTTTCAACGAAAAAATAAATGTCTCGTCTGCCATGCTGAAACGGAAAAAAGAATACATTGCGGGGAATATACGGTAAAGACGAAAGGTTTTGTCTGGATGAATAATGACGCAGTCAATTTTTTATCAATTTTCATTGCAACAGTAATTGCGTATTTTATTTTGGATAAAAATTGAGCAAAAAGTTTATTTTAATTAATGGAGGGATTAAATTATGAAGCGATTAAAAAGAATTCTTCTAGTATTCGGCATTTTCTTCATATATTCAAATCGATACAAAATTATGAACGTATGCCTAAAAAGCAAATGGATGCGTGAGAAATTTATTCAACTGACAATGCAGATACCGCTAATTGGCAGGAAATTTCTCCAAGGTGCTTTTAAATAGGTGGAAATGGAAAGCTGAATCGTTTTTGATTCAGCTTTTTTCTTCAAACTGCCCTTCCACATTGGTATAATAAAGGAAAAACATGCGGAGAGATTTTAAATGGGGACTCAGCTAGATTTTATTTTTTGGAAAATTTTGCGAAGTCTTGTGGTGGAGCATAATTACAGGCTAATCAATATATCCGGCGATCATTCGGAGGTTTGGTTTGAGCCGTTTCGCAACAAATATTTTCAGCTTGTACGATTTGTCAGAAAAGATATTGACTGGGGAAATTGGATCTCTCAAGACATTGAACATACGGCGCATATTTTTGAAACGATCCGAAAACAATCTATGAGAAGGGACTTAAATATTCTTAACATTTATGTGACCACATTTCCTCCTGTTGATGATTGGGAATTTCGGATTAAAGAACCTTTTGCGCATGGGAAAACAGTCGTCAAAACAATGCTGCTGGATCAAGAGCATATAATGGAAAAAACAGGTGATTTGGAAGATGCTCTTTCGGCTTCGTTGAAAAAACTTGATTATGCAGCAGAAGAATCAAATTTTGAATCAGTTGAACGAATAAAAGAAGAAATATTTTCTTATATAAAAAGGCAGGAAAGGCTGGAACGCTCCTTTTTTGAAAATGGCAGGCCTTTCTTTACATATGTTTTTTTAACAGCACAAATTGTGATGTTTTTTCTTCTTGAATGGTACGGGGGAAGCACAAATTCTGATACTCTTATAAAATTTGGAGCGAAATACAATCCTGCCATTTACGATGGCGAATGGTGGAGATTTTTTTCACCAATTTTATTGCATATCGGTTTTTTGCATTTGATTATGAACTCTTTAGCCCTTTATTATATTGGAATGACTGTTGAAAAAATGTATGGTTCGATTCGATTTTTGCTTATATACTTGTTTGCCGGATTTACTGGTTCGCTTGCAAGCTTTGCTTTCAGCCCCTTTTTGTCCGCAGGTGCATCAGGTGCGATATTCGGCTTGTTCGGTGCGCTCTTGTTTTTAGGAGTGTTAAACCCTAAATTGTTTTTCCGTACAATAGGACCCAACATCTTGATTGTAGTTTTAATTAACTTAATGCTTGGCTGGGCGATTCCGAATGTGGACAACGCTGGTCATATAGGCGGTTTAATTGGCGGATTTCTGGCAGCTTTTGTTCTTCAGATTCCAAGGATGTCCAAATTTTTCACGAGAGCAGTGGGGCTTATTTTATCGATCATCTTCGTTTTCGGTCTTGGGTATTATGGATATGAAATAGCCCCTAAGCGCAATTCGGAAATGGCTTTAGCAAGGGCGCAGGCACTAATTGAGAACAAGGAGTTCCAAAAGGCTTCCGAAGTGCTTTCGGAAGCGAAGGAGCTTGATGATGCAAAAGTTGAAATCATCTATTTACTTGCTTATACGGAATATCGTTTGAACAATGTGGCAAGCTCAATTGAATATTTAAACAATGTATTGGAAAAAGATCCGACATTTCATCAAGCTTATTATGTACTTAGCCTAATATATGCGGAACAGAATGATGTTGTGAAAGCACAAGAAGCGATTGATAAGGCATTGAAGCTTGATCCGGGAAAAGCGGAATATCAGCAGCTAAAACAACAGCTTGACAATCTATAGCTCGATGACTTGTTCGGAAGTTTTCAAAAAAAGAACTTTAGCAATATGTGCAGCTTATCCGCATTTTTATTTAGAAGGTGATGTTTTTGAAAACGATTTACGACATACAACAGCTTTTAAAACGTTTCGGTACTATCATATACATCGGGGATCGTGTGGCTGATCTTGAATTAATGGAGGAGGAGGTGAAGCAGCTGTTTGAGTCGCAGCTGATTGACGCAAAAGAATTTGAAATGGCCATGCTATTGTTAAGACGAGAAATAATGATAGAAAAAGATAAGAGAAAAAGAGTAAAGGATGAAAAATATGATCGATAATTGGCTAGTTGGTGTGGACTTAGGGGGAACTACGATAAAAATTGCATTTATCAATATAAATGGAGATATTATTGAAAAATGGGAAATCCCTACCGATAAATCAGGAAAAAATATTGTTAGTGATATTTCTCAATCTATATACGAAAAGTTGAAAGAACTTGGTGAATCGAAGCAAAAGCTGATTGGAATCGGCATGGGGGCGCCTGGCCCTGTCGATTTAACAGAGGGAATCATTTCTAGAACTGTCAATATTGGATGGGAAAATAATTATCCGCTTAAGAAAAATCTTGAAAAAGAAACTGGTTTGCAAGTAATCGTTGATAATGATGCCAACCTTGCAGCTCTTGGTGAAATGTGGAAAGGAGCGGGGAATGGAGAAAGGGATTTAATATGCGTCACACTCGGAACGGGAGTCGGCGGAGGAATCATTGCAAATGGAGAAATAATCCATGGGAAAAATAGCGCAGGCGGAGAAATCGGCCATATAACTTCCGTTTTGCATGGAGGTTTTCCGTGCAACTGCGGAAAAACGGGCTGCCTGGAAACGGTCGCCTCTGCAACTGGAATAGTTCGAATGGCTATAGCCAAAATGGAAGAGTTTAATGGGAGATCAACGCTGAATCGGGAATTGGAAAGAAAAGGATCGATCACTGCAAAAGATGTGTTTGATGCTGCGAAAAACGGCGATGAGATGGCATTGCAGGTTGTCGACGACATGACGATGCATCTTGGTCTTGCTCTTGCCAACTTGGCTACTGCTTTAAATCCTGCCAAAATTATCATTGGCGGTGGAGTATCAAAGGCTGGGGAATTTTTAATAAAAAGAGTTAAAAATGTTTTTCAACAGTTCGTTTTTCATGAAGCTTCCGCAGCAGATATTGCTCTTGCAACGCTTGGCAATGATGCAGGTGTAATTGGCGGCGCATGGCTGGTTAAAACGTACATACTTGAAAATTGAGGAAGACTAAAAAGGAATTGTCCGATAAGCCCCTAAAATGAAGCAAGTGGAGAAAAACAATGTGTTTCTCTCCACTTGCTTTTATATTTGTTCGATTTTCATCTGAAAGTAGCTGGCGGATGCCGGCTCCTTTCAGTATGTGTGCGCTAAAGCCACAATCCCAAACTCGACATGTACCTTGTCGAGGTCCAGCAAAGAAAATCTGATAGCGCTTTTAAAAAAGGCGCTATTTTTTTGGCAGCTAAATTTGGATTATAACAAATTCTGTTTATATGAAACTTTTTTAATTTTTGTCCGTCTAAACATAATAGGTACTGAGATAAAATAATATATAAAAAGCTAGCATCTTATTGTAAATATATTGTAAAAAAACATTGATTTTTTTTGGAAGAAGTATTAAGATAATCTTTAGTTATTCACTAAGATGCCTAAAAAATGGAAAAAAACACTTAAGTGTAGAAATGCGCAGGTCCACCGTTTGAGGAGGTAAAAAAATGCGTAAAAGCACATTTTCAAAAATTTCTTTTTTGTTATTAGCGACATTTTTTATGTGGATTAAAACGTACATTGTCTACAAAACTAGCTTTGATATAAAAATAGAAAATTTCAAGCAAGAGATTATTTTATTCATCAATCCGCTGAGCTTTTTGCTGTTTGTTTTTGGTATTGGATTATTTATGAAAGACAAAAACCGGAATCGCTGGGTGATCGGTGCCAGCATTGTGATGACCTTTCTCTTATTAGCTAATGTTGTTTTTTATCGGTTTTATAACGACTTTTTGACTATTCCCGTGCTCTTCCAAGCTAGCAATATGGGAGATTTGGGAAGCAGCATAACCGAGCTGATTCAACCTGTCGATATATTAATGTTTGTTGATATAGCCATTTTAATTTGGCTTTCACGGAGACCTGTTTTCCGCAAACAGGAAAAATTAATGCGCAAAGAAAAAACAGCATATTATTTAATGGTTGCAGCTGTGTTTTTCTTTAATCTTGGATTGGCTGAAACAGAGCGTCCGCAGCTTTTAACAAGAACGTTTGACAGGGAGATGCTCGTCAAAAATATTGGTGTATACAATTTTCATATTTACGATTCTTTGCTGCAGTCCAAAACGTCTGCACAACGTGCGTTAGCTGACAGCAATAACTTGGTCGAAATTCAAAATTATTTAAATGCGAACAAAAAAGAACCTAGTAAAGAAATGAATGGAATTGCAAAGGGTAGAAATGTCATTATCGTCTCTATGGAGTCGTTCCAAAACTTTGTTATCAATCAGAAATTGAACGGACAAGAAATTACTCCGTTTTTAAATGATTTTATTAAACAAAGCTACTATTTTGATAATTTTTACCATCAAACAGGACAAGGCAAAACATCAGATTCAGAATTTTTATTGGAAAATTCTTTGTATCCGTTGGGAAGAGGCTCAGTCTTCTTTACAAATGCGAACAATGAGTACAATGCAACTCCGGAAATTTTAAAGGATTACGGTTATTACACAGCTGTATTTCATGCAAATAACCGCACATTCTGGAATCGCGATGTGATGTATAATTCTCTCGGATACGACCGTTTCTTTGATGTCAGAGATTATAATGTGACGGAAGAAAATTCGGTAGGATGGGGATTGAAGGATATTGACTTCTTTAAGCAGTCGGTACAATTATTGAAAAATGTTCCTCAGCCTTTTTATACGAAATATATTACATTAACGAACCATTTTCCGTTTGAGTTGGGTGAAGAAGATAAATTGATTGATGAATTTGATTCCGAAGATGGAGTCGTGAATCGCTATTTTACGACGGTTCGTTATACAGATGAAGCCTTGAAAGTGTTCATCGAAGATCTAAAAAAAGCTGGACTATATGAAAATTCAATTATTATATTGTACGGCGACCATTACGGTATTTCCGAAAACCATAACAAAGCGATGGCGCAATTTTTAGGGAAAGAGGAAATTACGCCGCTTGATACGATTCAGCTGCAAAAAGTTCCGTTAATTATCCATATTCCAGGGGTTACCGATAAAAATCCGAAAGTGTTCCATCAAGTCGCCGGGCAAATTGACTTGAAGCCAACTATTTTAAACCTGCTAGGCATTGATACGAAAAACGATATCGAATTTGGTACAGATATTTTTTCAAAAGACCGTATTCCGTTTGCTGTGTTAAGGGACGGCAGCTTTATTACGGATCAATATGTGTATACAAGAGGAATATGCTATGACAAATCAACAGGCGAAGCTGTTGAGGATAAAAATGCATGTGAACCATATATGGAAAAAGCGAAAAATGAGCTTGATTATTCGGATGAAATTATTTATGGTGACCTGCTGCGGTTTTTTGACAAAGAGGATGAATCATCTCCGAATTCAACCGAGCAGCAAGCTGCAAAAAAACAGTAAAAGGCTCTGGCCATTAGGTCAGAGCTTTTTTTATACGTTTTATTAATGAAACATGATGTCGTTCATATAATATGTTATGTACTGAATAAAAAGGGGAGAGGGGTTTTTTATGGAAATCTGTATGAATGAAACAGCGGATTTGGAGTACTTGGAAAAAAAATATCAACTTTCGAAACGATTGTTGTTGGATTCAAATCCCTTCTTCGAAAACGAAAAAATCTTTAAAGGGGAAAAAATCGTCATCCCCGGATGGGGTTTCGTACAAAATAATCCGTTTCATCCTTCACCAAGCTTGACTAAAAATACATACAATGCTGTCCCAATTTCATGGCCTGTAATTGATCCCAAACGGCCCTATCATTTTTTTGCTTTGACAAGCGATATTAAGGTGTTAAAAAAAAATTACCCATTTATTAAAGAGAGGATTATCGGCCGCAGTGTTCTAGGGAATCCTTTAGTTGAACTTCTTATCGGTTCCGGAACGAAAAAAGTTCATATGAACGGTTCGTTTCATGCAAATGAGTGGATTACGACAGCCATTATGATGAAATGGCTCAATGAGTATGTTCGGAAGCTTATTTTAAACGAATCGATTAATGGAATTTCTGTAAGACAGCTTTATGAGCAGATTACTTTATCGTTTGTTCCGATGGTGAATCCGGATGGAGTGAATCTTGTTTTAGCAGCTGAATCGTTCGATCCTCAAGTGAAAGAACAGGCCGTCAAGTTAAATAATAACTGTGAAGATTTTTCCGATTGGAAAGCAAATATTCGCGGCGTTGATCTGAACAATCAATTTCCTGCCTTTTGGGAAATTGAAAAAGAAAGAAAAAGCCCAAAATCCCCGGCTCCTCGTGATTATCCAGGTGATTATCCTCTCTCAGAGCCGGAAGCAATTGCTATGAGTGAACTAGTCAAGCAGTCTCAATTTGAACTCATCGTAGCCTTCCACACACAAGGAGAAGAAATATATTGGGGGTATTTAAACTATGAACCAGAGAAGTCGGAAGAAATCGTAAAAGAGTATGAGTTGTTAAGCGGATATAAAGGAATCCGAATGATTGATAGTCATGCCGGTTTTCGCGATTGGTTTATTAAAGAATACAGAAAGCCGGGATTTACCGTTGAATTAGGCAGAGGAAGGAACCCTTTGCCGCTTGACCAATTTGATGAAATTTATCGGAAAGCAAAGGGAATATTTTGGGCGTCGCTTTATTTGCTGTGCAAATAAATTTTTTGAAACATTTTTTTTGAAAAATTCGTAAATTATAAGTGAAAATTGGATGAGAAGGATGAGGGTGATGAGGGCAGCCTTTTTTTTCGTCATGTGCTTTCCGATTCTCCTTTTGTCGTCTTGTGAATTTCATCAGCTTACGAATGAAAAGAAACAAGTGACAAAAGAGAAAAAAATGGAAAATGAGTTTGAAAACTTTAAAGCAGAACAGAATCTTTTAGAGAACATTCAACCGATTGAAGCAGAGGAAAATACCTTTCAAAATATTACTGGATGGTTTCATGAAACGGCTGTGCTTTACATTAAAAATCTTGAAGACCGTTCGGAAGTTATTTGTCACGATCTTCAAATCGGAAAAGATGAACTATTTTTTCAGACAAAACATCCGATTATTCAAACAGTGCCCAATGATCGTCGAACAATTTTTCTCATTCATTCAAGCCCTGAAACCAATCAAGCCATCCTGACATTTGTAAACACCGAAGGAGAGGAATTATTTCATTGGGAAATCAATGCGTTTGAACTTCAATATACATGGAATCCCTATAATGAAAACGAGCTGATGGTTACAGCATTTGCTGAAGATTGGTCATATAAGACTTATTTGCTTGATTTGAAAGAGAAAAAAGTGGTGGATAGTCCCTATCAAATACCTTTTTCTCAATGGACAGATGAAGATCGCATTACATATGTAAAATGGAATAACGATGAGCCTGAGTTAAGCGCTCCGCTTTATGAAGCGAACTTAATGAAACATCACGAAAAAAAAATCGCTGATCATGTCATCGGAAATGGAAATTTTTCATCGATTGTCATGTATTTGCAGGAAAATCAACAGGAAAAAGGATTCGGTCAATATGTTTTTATAAATTCTTCATCAAAAAAAGTGTTGTCTACATTTCGTGTCCCTTTGGCTTCCGATTACTCTCAATGGATTTTTCCCTACTATGACTTCAATGCTCAAAATCAGCAGTTTTATACATTTGTGCCCGTTGCCAAATCCCAGGACGGTTCCTTTGAACTGCAAAGATTTAACCTTATCACTAAGAAAAAAGAAACCATCTTCAAAAACGTGACAAACGATCCTATCCTCATTTCGCCATCAGGTCATTATGCTTTGTATGGGCCGAGATTGGAAAAAATCATGGATTTAAGGAAGGAAAAGATTCAGGAGATTGTAAAATAAACAGGAGTGAAAGCATCTTTTTTGGTAATATGAAGCGGAGGTTAAAAGACGGGTGTGTGACAACTGAATGTTTATTTATTCATAAAAAAAAGAATGGCCCCGCCATTCTTTCTTTTTTAGTGTGGCACTGGTATACCGTGGTGAACAATCGTTTTATAGGTAAACCATCCAAAAACAGCGACTGTTCCAAGCGCAAACAAAATTCCCAAAATGTTTTTTTGTTTTAAAGAACGGAAAATAGCATAGATACCAAGCAAAGTTACTAAAGTAAAGATAATGACAGTACCCATTGTATAGCCCCCAATCTTTTATACGTTGAAGTGCGGCAAATATCTTCCCCTTCATATTTTAATCTCTTTTACTAGATTTGTCGAGGTAGGAACGGTACGTTTGCATAAAATGACTATGTCAATTTTATGAACGGTATGTCCTGCACATTTTAGGTTTGGCCAAAAATTTTCTAACTATTCCTTTTGCGCCAAAAAAGAATGTTTTGTATGATGGAAATTGAAAAGAAAATGACCTGAGGTGAGAGCATGAAATGGATGAGAATCCCGCTCGGATTGCTGCAAACAAATGCGTATATTTTAACAGATGACAAAAATGAGTGTATTTTATTTGATCCAGGCGATGAAGGAGAAAAGCTAATTGAAGTATTGCGCAAACATCAGTTGACTCCCCTTGCCATTTTGTTGACACATGCACATTTTGATCACATCGGAGCGATTGATGATGTTCGAAAAGTTTGGAATATTCCAGTATATGTCCACGAAAAAGAACAAAAATGGCTTGGCGATCCTTCTTTAAATGGATCTGGTCATTTTATGAATGGAAAAAATGTTACGGTAGAGGAAGCGGACGAAATCATTCGGGAAGAAGGAAGCTTGACAATTGGTTCTTTCCAGTTCTCTTTATTTGAAACACCGGGGCATTCTCCTGGAAGCATCTCCTACTATTTAGAAGAAGCAAATGCTGTTTTTTCAGGCGACGTATTATTTAAAGGAAGCATTGGCCGTACGGATTTGCTTGGAGGGAATCATGAAGAACTGCTGAAAAGCATTCATGAAAAACTGCTAGTGCTGCCGGAAGAAACCATTGTGTTGCCTGGCCACGGTTCAGAAACAACCATTATAGAAGAAATGGAAACAAATCCTTTTTTAAATGGATTTTCGCTTTCGTAAAAATTGAAGAAGGTCAAAAAACAGGCAATTCCATTGCGGAATTGCCTGTTTTTATTAATGGCCGCCTTGTCCAGGGACCATCATAAACGTCGTCCAATATGTAAACCCGACGAAGAAAATGGTCAAATATGCTCCGAAAATATAAATATACATACGTTCAGTTAATTTTAAATAAGATAGTAAAACAAAAAATCCAGTTTGACCAAAGAAAAGTAAAGACGTCGTCTTCATATCGCCTAAATAAAACATAACAGCAAAAATACCTGTCCAAAAACCGAGTACACGGAACATGCGATCCATTGTGTTTCCCTCCTTTTCCCTCAATCGGTCGCTTTTTATATTATAATGTACAGCTTGATACATTGTAAATATACCGTTTCCAATTGTTATTGTATCCACTTTGTTTTCAAACATGTTGTAAAAAAATGTTCAAAAATTATGAGTTTATAGCAAAAAATTGTTTTCTAAACAGTCTTTGCAAACAATTGTTATTTTTCGGTTATGTTCAATTAAATTTTGCAAAAGGAAAGGGAAAAGAAAAATCCATTATCTACGTTCGCATTTTTCTCTTCAATTCGTTAAGATGAATCCTAAGAAAAGAAAGGGGGGATATGGAATGATTGAAATTGAAAAGCTTAGCGAAAAACTGATTGAACTGGCGTGTTCATTTAGTGCCTCAGACATCCATATTGTTCCGAAAAAGAAAAAAGCAGTTATTCAATTTCGAATTGACGATGACATCAAAGAAATATTTCATCTGCCTAAAGCTATTTGTGAACGCTTAATTTCTCATTTTAAATTTATGGCCCAAATGGATATTGGCGAAAAAAGGCGTCCGCAAAACGGTGCTTACTCCTTCCATACGATTTACGGAGAGGTGCATCTTCGTTTATCGACATTGCCTACAGTATTCGATGAAAGTCTAGTCATCCGAATATTGCTAGAGCAATCGATTCAATCGCCTGAAAAACTTTCATTGTTCCCGTCAGAATCCAAAAAAATGCTTTCATTTTTAAAGCATTCTCACGGTCTCCTGATCCTTACCGGTCCGACCGGTTCGGGAAAAACGACCACTCTTTATTCGCTTCTCCATTATGCAAAAAAACATTTTAAAAGAAACATCATCACACTTGAAGATCCTGTGGAAACGAAAAGCGATGAAATGCTTCAAGTGCAGATCAATGAAAAAGCTGGAATTACGTATGCAAATGGGTTAAAAGCAATATTAAGACATGATCCGGATGTCATTATGGTCGGTGAAATTCGGGATCATGAGACAGCAAGGATTGCGGTCCGGGCTGGGCTTAGCGGACATTTAGTACTGACCACCATGCATACGCGGGATGCAAAGGGAGCTATTTATCGATTATTAGAATTTGGTGTAACCTTTTCCGAAATTGAGCAAACTTTGATCGCTGTTGCTGCGCAGCGTCTCGTTCATTTAATATGCCCGTTTTGCAAAGGGAATTGCCCGCCTTATTGCAAAAAATTAAAGGAAATTAGGAGAATTGGGGTCTATGAACTTCTTTACGGCAAAAATTTAACCGCCGCTATTCGGGAAGCAAAAGGAGAGGAGCAGAGTGAGTTAGATTATATGAAGTTAAAAGATGTAATTAAAAAAGGAATCGCTCTTGGGTATTTATATCCGGACATATATGATCGTTGGGTGTTTGAATATGAATAGGCATCGATGGAACAAAAAGATGCAGGCACAATTTTTGAAGAAAGTGAGTGAGCTGCTTTCAGAAGGGTATGCATTAAATGAAGCTATTCGCTTTATGAGTTTTCATGTAAAAGAAAAATACCGACAAGATATTGAGACTTGTATACAGATGTTGACGAAAGGAAATTCGCTATACACGGCTTTTGAGAAGCTTGGATTTCATCAAGATGTACTAAGCTATCTTTTCTTTGCTGAAAAGCATGGTGATATACATTTTGCTTTAAAAGAAAGCTCAGTAATGCTGGAAAAACAACTCCTCCATTTGGAAAAATTTATTCAAGTTCTCCGCTATCCGCTCTTTTTAATTGCTCTTCTTTTAATTATTTTATTTGTCATCCAAGCAGTCGTTACCCCGCAATTTTCGTATATGTATGAAGCAGTTGATTTGAACGCCTCCTTCTTTCTGACATTTGTCATGTTTACCATTCAAGGGATCAAAACGTTTTTTTTCATTTTGTTTAGTTTCTTATTGCTCCTTTTTTTCTACTATTGGGTCTCTTTCCGAAAAAAGCCTCCGCTTGAAAAACAGAAGCTGCTTATGAAAATTCCGATCGTGTCAAAAGGTTTGCGGTTATTTCACAGCTACTATTTTTCTTTGCAAATGAGCAATTTGTTGAAGGGAGGATTGTCCGTTTTTGAATGCTTTACTCTGTTTCAAGAACAACATTTTCTCCATTTTTATAGGGAAGAGGCCAATCTGTTTATCGAGAAATTAAAGAAAGGAGAATCGCTAGAGATAATATTTGCTGAAAGTCCATTTTTTGAACAGGAACTTTCCTCTGTTGTTCAACATGGACAAGCCGTCGGTCAATTGTCTAAAGAGTTGTATATGTACAGCCGGTTCGTATTGGAGCGGATGGAACAAAAAATAATGAGAATCATTAGTTATATTCAGCCGGTCGTTTTTCTGATGATCGGGGTCTTCGTATTGATCATTTATTTATCGATTTTGCTTCCAATGTACCAAATGATGGGTCAAGTATAGGAGGATGAAAATAGTGAAAAATGAACATGGATTTACATTGGTGGAAATGCTGGTTGTACTGTTAGTGATCTCGATTTTGCTTATTATAACGATTCCGAATGTTATGGCTCATAATAAAAATATTCAAAATAAAGGGTGCGAAGGTTTAATTGATATGGTGCAGGGTCAAGTCGTCGCATATGAAATGGAGTTTCATCAAACACCAACAATTAATGATTTAATCACTAAAGGGTACTTGCCGAATAATTCTGGAAAATGTCCAAATGGTGATGAGATTGAAATTGATGCAAATGGAAACGTCATTAAGAGCAACTAGGCAAAGTGGTTTTACTGTTCTGGAGATGCTTCTTGTTCTTTCGATCTTTTTATTGATCAGCTCTTTTATATGGATTGGAGCAGCAAATATTTACAGAGAAAAAGTCATCGATCAATTTTTCGTTCAACTGGAAAAAGATTTGCTATATGTACAACAGCACGCATTCGTTAATAAAGAAAAAATTTATTTGTTTTGGTATCCTGACAAACATTACTACGAAGCTGAACGATCCGGCTTTAAAGGGGAACTGTTTGAAAGAGCATACGATCAAAACATAAAAGTCGAATCAGGAAACATAAAATTTCCAATCGAGTACTCTCCTTCCGGCTATTTTTATCAAGCTGGAACAATCTTCATTTCGTATGATAAAAAAACGTACAAAATCATTTTTAATTTAGGGAGAGGAAGGTTCCGTGTGGAAAAATTATAGCGGATATACGATCACAGAAATATTAATAGCATTTTCCATATGGTGTTTGCTTTCGCTGACGCTGGTCCCTGTGTCAACAGCCTTATTGAAACAGCAAAAAGAAGCAGCAGCATCTGTGCTGGCTTATCAACTGCTCAAAGAAGAACTTGAACGTTTTGTATTTGAAAAGAAAAAAACAAATGGCCAAGTTGAGCGGCAAGGGATGATGTTCGAACTGGTGTGGGGAAAGGAGGGGCAATTTGCTGAATTATGTGTTCTTTCGGATGAAAATGCAGAACAAAAGGTTTGCGGCTACATTTATGAACAATAAAGGATATACGGCAGCAAACATGCTGATAGCCTTTCTAGCGACAACCATCATCATCTCTTCCTTTGCACCCATGCTCTCATTTTTTCTCAAATTGAATACGAGGCAGCAAGATTTACATCCAAGCGAGTGGAATTTATTTCTAATTGAGCTTCATCGTGAAATCAAAACATCTCAACAAATAATGGTGAAGCAAAATGTTTTACAATATAAAAATCAAAAAGGAGAAGTAGTCACACTCAGTCAATATAATGATTTGCTGCGCTATCAGGTTGACGGAAAAGGACATGTTATTGTGCTGCGCGGTGTTCAAGCCGCTCATTTTATTCCAATAACACATGGTGTGAAAATTGAAATCACAAGCTTAGAAGGTAAGCGGTTTGAAGGAACCATTCGCGATGTGAAAGGAGTGATTCCTGATTGAAAAATGAAGATGGTCATATTTTTCCAATGACGATCGGCATATTTCTGCTTTGCATAATGATTCTTACCGCATATGCTTCCTCATATATTCAAGAGCAAAGATTTCGGCATGATGCGAAAGAGTTTTATTTGCAGGAAACGTTAATGCTTGCCGGTGTTCAATATTCGCTGAAAAAAGCTGACTATTCTGATACCCAGGAAATACTTGAACTCCCAAATGGAACCATTTCGTATAAACGAACGAAAAAAGAAAACGGAATCGTCAATATTTCCATTACATGCAAGACGATAAAAGGAACCGAGTATACGGCAAACTTTCATTATGATTTGAACAATCAACAGATTATGAGCTGGAATGAATATTCATAGCTTTCATCGTTCAGCGCCTTATCAAAGCTTCAACCAATCGTTTATTTGCCAGAATGTCTGTTTAAATGAACAGAGTTTAGGAAATAATATAAAAAAATTTTATTTCGAGGTGCCCGCTTATGTCTGGTAATGATTATGTGAAATATGTAACCGAACAGTTTGTAAAGTTTATCGACACCCCAAAAGAAACAAGGAAACAAAGGCGTGAGGAACGGAAAAAAGATCGTCTTCCATTATCAATGAGATGGTTTGGATTTTTGCCGATGGCGTTTTTAATTTTGATCAAGAAAAAGAAATAAAGGAAAAGGAGCCGTTCACCAGCTCCTTTTTTATTGAAAAGTGATGAGATCATTCAATTTCGAGCGTATTTTCTGCGTCTTGATTTTATTTTAATGAATTATAGAATCCGATGATAAATAAAAAATTCCTCCATTGTGGACTTCTATTTCAATGCGCGGTTCATACAGCTCTTGAATCGCCTTCTTTTCTGTCCAATAAACAGAAGGTTTTTCATCTAGATCTTCATAAAAATGCTCCAACAATGCTAAATCGGCATTCATTCGTTCTTTCGCTTCTTCCGCCCACCGATGGTCATCTTCTTCAATTTTTTTTATCACGTAATGCTTCAATCGAGTTAATCCGCTTTTTGGTGTAATTAATGGCGTAATGGTAAAACAAAAATCAGGAATTTTCGGTGTCAAATGAATTTTTTCTAGCTGCTCCTGAAAATTTTCAACAATCCTTCCGTTGATTAAATGCAGTCCTAATGAATAAGTTTGATCCTTCTTTTTGTCACAAATATACGAAATCGTTACATTCATCCCAATCCAAGGGTGCAGCGGCACGTTTGCTTTGGAAGCTGCTGTCTGTTCATATAACCGAATATAAGAAGACATTTTCTTCGTTGCCGCAAAAATTTGGTGCAGTCTCGGCGATCCGAAATGAATCCATTCACCTTTTACATCTTCCGGAGCCTCCTTTGAATCCGTGATGAAAGTAAGTTTCATCGGATTTGGAGTTCCGCCGGTTTTTTCTAAATAATGCCAGTAAAAAGGCCGATTCATTAATTCTTTATCCATTTCAACAGTTAATTGAACGGTAAAATATCCGTTTTTTTCTTCAATAATTGGACAATTGGTCGCCTGAAAAAAGCGTTTTAAAAATGTGGAAATTTGAGCCTGCTGCATCATTCCGCCTCCTATTTAAAAATTTTGCAAGCAGCTATGAAAAAAAGAAATCAGTTATTCTCGGCCTGTTGTAATTGTTCACCAAAGTTAAGAATAGCCGCTAAATTTTCCATTTTAATTTTCATTTCTCCTTCCGAACTCGACTGAATCATAATATCTTCTATATGTTCATGAATATTGCGGAGGTCAAGTTTTGCTAAAATACTGTCCAATTCCCCAATAACACGTTCAAACAGATTTATTTTTTCATATAATAGCTTTAAGATATGCTCCTCTACTGTATTTTTTGTCGCCATGTTATAAATGAACACATCCCGTTCTTGTCCGAGACGGTGGATGCGCCCGATTCGCTGCTCCAAACGCATCGGGTTCCAAGGCAGATCATAATTAATGATATGATTGCAAAACTGCAAATTTATCCCTTCCCCTCCTGCCTCTGTCGCGATCAGTACTTGCGCTCTATTTTTAAATAAATCCTTCATCCAATCCTTTTTACCGCGTTTAAATCCGCCGCGGAACGGAACAGATGTTATGCCGTGCTGTTTTAAAAACCATTGTAAATATAATTGTGTTGCCCGGTATTCGGTAAAAATAATCACTTTATCGTTAATGTTTTGAATGAGTTCGACCGTTTTTTCTGCTTTCGAATTTTTTGTTACTTGATCGATATAGCCCATTAGATTGCGAATGATCTTTTCAGGCAATTGTGGAGCTTCATCCTTTTTATCAAGCATTTTTTTTAATGTTATGTACACTGCTTCTCTGCTCGAACATGCTTCACGCTGAAGCGTTAAAATGGAGAAACTGCTTGTCGGAATAGAGAATGACGACCGAATTTGACTGATGGCATCATATAAAGCCTTTTCAGCTTCCGAAAATTGAATCCAAATCGTTTCCACATGTCTTTTTGACCATTCAATTCCTGTATCAATGCGGCGGTTTCGTATCATAACTTTATTGACAAGTTCTCGTAAATGCTCATCGTCACGAATATTCCGTCCTTTTTTCTTAAACATATCGTGAAAGAGCTGTTCATTGCCGAGATGTCCAGGTTTTAAAAGAGAAACAAGGTTGAAAATTTCTTCAATGCGATTTTGAATAGGCGTTGCCGTCAATAATAAACAAAATTTTTTCTTTAAATTTTGAACAAACTCATAGTTTTTTGTTTTGTTATTTTTTAATTTATGCGCTTCATCAATGATGACCATGTCATAATCCAATCTGTGAATAATTTCTTTATGGGGGCTTCTTTTTGCTGTATCAAGGGAAGATACGACAACATCGCATTGCTCCCAAACATAGCTTTTCTTTTGCTCAACGGCAGGAATGTAAAATTTTTCATTTAATTCCCTCACCCATTGGGAGACGAGTGAAGCTGGAACTAAGATGAGCACTTTTTTGACAAGTCCGCGAATCATATATTCTTTTAATATTAATCCGGCTTCAATTGTTTTGCCGAGACCGACTTCATCAGCTAATATAGCTTTTCCGTTTAATTTTTCTACTACTGTTTGTGCGACCTCCAATTGGTGGGGAAGAGGGGTTACATGATCAAGATGCAAAGGAGCTACTAAACCTTCAAATGATGGAATGGACAAATAATTCGTAACTTCATAAGCTAATTTGTATAATTCCCAGTTTGCCCACGGACCGTCTTCCTTTAATCTTTGCAAAAATTCTTCTTCCCATGTTGTTTTATAGCGGATGTTTATATTCATTGCCCACACCCTATCCTTTATTTTTATATTCAAAGTGAAATGTTCATTTTTTTTTATCGCTAATTCAAAAACCGTCCCGTTTTTTGATTATAAATTTTTATAAACACGAACAATTAACAATGATTTTTTAAAATTATTTGGGAAAGGTATTGCTGAAACCGTTTAAAGATGATACGATTAAAATACGTTTGAAGTCTTTTTCTTTTGTTTTCTACTCATCTTTTTCCTTTTTGTCGAATATGTCATTTGTTATTTTTTCACAATTTACAAGAAAATATGTGCGGATGAGAGCAAGGGGAGAGACCTCCTTTGTGAGGCGCCGAAGGAGCAAGCATATGTGAATCTCTCAGGCAAAAAGACTCTTGTTTGACGCAGCTCTGGAGAGTGTTTGCATATTGTGCAAACCACCAAAGGGGAAAGCCTTTTTAAGGTAAACTTTCAGGTGCAAGGACAGAGACGGTGTAGCAAAATCTTGTCGATCGGAATAGACAAGACGATACTAGGCCGTTTTCTGTCCTTTTTTCTGCTTTTTAAGCTAAAAAATTTTGAGAGAAACTAGATGCAAAAAATAGATCAGGAGGGGAAATGATGAATGAATTAAAACGCACTCCTCTTTTTGAAGTGTATAAACAATATCGAGCAAAGACGATCAATTTTGGAGGATGGGAATTACCTGTGCAATTTACTTCCATTAAAGAGGAGCATTACGCTGTCCGCACCAATGCAGGTCTATTTGATGTTTCTCATATGGGAGAAATCATTGTAAAAGGGAAAGACAGTCTTCAGTTTTTGCAAAAGGTATTAACTAATGATGTTTCAAAGCTTCGGGATGGAAAGGCTCAATACACAATTATGTGTTATGAAGATGGAGGCTGTGTAGACGATTTAATCGTTTATCGGCTAAACGAGGAAAAATATCTTTTAGTAGTCAATGCAGCGAATATTCAAAAAGATTTTCAATGGCTCATGTCTCAAAAACACGGAGATGTTGAATTGCAAAATATTTCTGAAAGCTGTGCTCTCCTTGCATTGCAAGGCCAGAAAGCGGAAAAGGTGCTGCAAACTTTAACAGACGTACACTTATCTGAGTTGAAATTTTTTGAATTTATTGAAAGTGCTGAGATCGCAGGTAAAAAAGCGCTCATTGCCCGAACTGGTTATACCGGGGAAGACGGCTTTGAAATCTATTGCCAAAGTGAGGACGCCGTTTATTTATGGGAGAAGATTTTGCAAGCAGGAGATAAAGAAAAAGTTGTTCCATGCGGATTGGGCGCTCGTGATACTTTGCGGCTGGAAGCAGCTTTGCCGTTGTACGGTCAAGATCTTTCGGAAGACATTACTCCGATAGAAGCAGGAGTCGGATTTGCAGTGAAGCTTACGAAAAAAGAGAATTTTATCGGAAAAGATGTATTGCAAATACAAAAAGAACAAGGGGTATCGAGGCTGGCGGTCGGCTTGGAAATGATCGAAAAAGGCATTCCCCGTTCAGGCTATAAATTGTTTTCTGGAAATCAACAAATTGGAGTTGTTACATCAGGGACGCACTCTCCTACTTTGAATAAAAGCATTGGAATCGCTCTCGTCAAGAAAGAATTTTCGGAGATCGGGAATGAAATCGAGGTGGAAGTTCGGACAAAACGATTAAAAGCAAGAGTAGTACCAACTCCATTTTATAAACGACCAACAAAAAATGGAAAATAAAGAAAGGAGAAGCTTTCGATGAAGCATCGCTATTTACCGATGACAGAAACTGATCGAAAAGAGATGTTGGAGGCGATCGGAGTCGAATCGATCGATGACCTGTTTGCCGACATTCCAGAAAGTGTACGGTTTAAAGGAAAATACAACATAAAGGCTGCGAAACCGGAAACCGAGCTGTTTCGCGAGCTATCTCAACTTGCTGCCAAAAATAAAGATGTAAAAACAAACGTTTCCTTTTTGGGAGCTGGAGTGTATGACCATTATATTCCGGCAATTGTCGATCATGTCATTTCCCGATCAGAGTTTTATACGGCTTATACGCCATACCAGCCAGAAATTTCTCAAGGCGAGCTCCAAGCAATATTCGAATTTCAAACAATGATTTGTGAATTGACAGGAATGGATGTCGCCAACTCGTCGATGTACGACGGAGGGACAGCTTTAGCAGAAGCTGCATTATTAGCTGCAGGTCAAACAAAAAAGAAAAAGGTGCTCGTTTCGCAAACGGTGCATCCTGAAACGAGAGATGTGCTAAAAACTTATGCAAAAGGACAAAACGTTGAGGTAGTGGAAATCCCTTACCGAAACGGAGTGACCGATGTAGAGGCATTAAAAGAAATGATGAACGCCGAAGTAGCATCAGTCATTGTACAGCATCCAAATTTTTTCGGCCAACTTGAACCGCTTCACCAAATCGAAGAGATCTCCCATTCCGAGAAAAGCTTATTGATCGTTTCAAGCAATCCTCTTGCTTTAGGTGTGCTTTCACCGCCTGGTTCATTTGGTGCGGATATCGTAGTAGGCGATGTTCAACCGTTTGGAATTCCAATGTCTTTTGGCGGTCCAACTTGTGGATATTTCGCCGTAAAAAAAGAGCTGATGAGAAAAATTCCTGGGCGACTCGTCGGTCAAACAGTAGATGAAGAGGGGAAACGAGGCTTTGTTCTCACTCTGCAGGCAAGGGAGCAGCATATCAGAAGGGATAAAGCTACATCAAACATTTGCTCCAACCAAGCGTTAAATGCTCTTGCCTCTTCTGTTGCCATGACTGCTCTTGGAAAAACAGGTGTAAAAGAAATGGCTTATCAAAATATCCAAAAAGCAAACTATGCGAAAAAGATGTTTGAGAAGAAAGGTTTTTCCATTCCGTTTCAAGGTCCAATATTTAATGAGTTTGTCGTGAAGCTGTCCAAACCAGTTTCTTTGGCCAATAAAAAGCTGCTCGAAAAGGGAATCATCGGCGGCTACGACCTTGGCAGAACGTATCCGGAACTTGAAAAACATATGCTTGTAGCGGTAACAGAGCTTCGTTCGAAAGAAGAAATCGATTTATTTGTGAACGAGTTGGAGGGATGGCAATGAAGGATCAACCGTTAATTTTTGAAATATCAAAACCGGGACGGATCGGATACAGCCTGCCTGATTTAGACGTACCGGAGGAAAATATTGATCAGCTGATTCCTAGTGACTATTTGCGGACAGAAGATGCCGAGCTGCCGGAAGTATCAGAACTTGACATTATGCGCCATTATACTGCTTTGTCGAAGCGGAACCACGGTGTGGATTCCGGTTTTTATCCGCTTGGTTCCTGTACAATGAAATATAATCCGAAAATAAATGAAAATGTGGCAAGATTAACTGGCTTTTCTTATATTCATCCATTACAGGATGAAGCGACGGTTCAAGGAGCAATGGAATTAATGTATGATTTATCAGAACATTTAAAAGAAATTACAGGTATGGATGCTGTTACATTGCAGCCGTCTGCAGGGGCGCACGGAGAGTGGACGGGGCTCATGATGATTCGCGCCTACCATGAGGCAAATGGAGAAAAACATCGAACACAAGTGATTGTACCTGATTCAGCCCATGGAACAAATCCTGCTTCAGCGACCGTTGCCGGTTTTGAAACTGTCACGGTGCGATCTGATCAAAACGGACTTGTCGACTTAGACGACTTAAAGAGAGTGGTAGGAGAAAATACAGCTGCTCTTATGTTAACAAACCCAAATACGCTCGGTTTGTTTGAAGAGCATATTGTAGAGATGGCGGAGATTGTTCATTCAGTTGGAGGAAAATTGTATTATGACGGAGCGAATTTAAATGCAATTTTAGGCAAAGCGAGACCAGGGGATATGGGCTTTGATGTCGTTCATTTAAATCTTCATAAAACGTTTACAGGCCCCCACGGGGGAGGGGGTCCCGGTTCAGGACCTGTCGGTGTGAAAAAAGAGTTAATTCCTTTTTTGCCGAAGCCTGTGCTCGTTAAGGATGAAAATGGATTTCGTTTCGACGAAGACAGGCCGCAATCGATCGGACGAGTAAAATCATTTTATGGAAATTTTGGAATCAATGTGCGGGCATACACATACATCCGCTCCATGGGTCCGGACGGTTTAAAGGCGGTTTCTGAAAATGCGGTATTAAATGCGAATTATATGCTGAAAAAATTAGCGCCTTATTACGAAATGCCGTATGACCGCATTTGTAAACACGAATTTGTCTTATCTGCGAAACGGCAAAAGAAGCTCGGTGTCCGTGCGCTTGATATTGCAAAAAGGCTTCTCGATTTCGGGTATCATCCGCCGACAATTTATTTTCCGCTCAATGTTGAAGAATGCATGATGATTGAACCGACTGAAACGGAATCGAAGGAAACATTGGATGCCTTTATCGAAGCGATGATTCAAATTGCTAAAGAAGCGGAGGAAGAACCGGAAATCGTTCAAGAAGCTCCTCATACAACAGTCGTCAAAAGGCTCGATGAAACACTCGCAGCAAGAAATCCGATATTAAAATATGAAAAAAAGTAAGGATTCGCGTTTTGCGAATCCTTATCTTTTATACTTGATTTTATTTCCCCTTTTTAATTTTTCCAGTCCACTTTTTAAAGCCGCCCTTTAAATAATAGAGCTCCTGATAGCCTTTTTTCTTCAGCATTTGTGCGGCTCGCCCGCTTCTTGCACTTGACTGGCAATATAAATAAACCGGTTTGTCTGGGCGGATTTCTTTATAGCGCTGTCTCAATTGGGAAAGGGGAATATTTCTTGCTCCTAAAATGTGGCCACCTTCAAATTCATTCGGCTCCCGCACATCGATGAGCTGCGCTTTCCGATAGCCGGCTTTAAATTCTTCCTCCGTTAATCCTTTCATAATCTTTTTTTGATATAAAAATGTGGCCAAAAAATAAATGATAATAGCTGCAAGAATGAGCAATGACCATTCCACGCTTGTTCGACTCCTTTTTCTTTGTTTGAATTTATTTGTTTGAAGTTCATGTGAACATACATACGATTGTTGGACAACATTTATTATATAAAACAAGAATGGAAATGTCATTTCTTTTCGGGCGTTTTATTTAACAATATCCTCTTCATTTGATAGACTAAAAAAGCAAATATAAAATAAAGAGGGTTGCGATATGGGAAAAGAAATATGGAATTATATTGATTCTGGCTTTTCATCCCCTTTTTACAATATGGCTCTTGATGAAGCTTTATTGGACTGGCACAGTGAAGGAAAAATCGCTCCGACGATTCGTTTTTACGGATGGAATCCGCCGACATTATCCATCGGCTATTTTCAAAAGGTTGAAAAAGAAATTGATATGGATGCTGTAAGACGGCACGGCCTTGGCTTTGTACGAAGACCAACAGGCGGAAGGGGCGTGCTGCATGACAAGGAGCTTACATATAGCGTCATCGTATCCGAAGATCATCCGCGAATGCCCAAAACCGTGACAGAGGCTTATCGTGTAATTTCGGAAGGAATTTTGCATGGATTTCGCTTGTTAGGCTTAGACGCTCATTTTGCAATTCCAAGAACGGATGAAGAAAAACAGCATTTGAAAAATCCGCGGTCATCTGTATGCTTTGATGCACCGTCTTGGTATGAGCTGGTAGTTGAAGGAAGAAAAGTTGCCGGGAGTGCCCAAACTCGCCAGAAAGGCGTTATCCTGCAGCACGGCTCGATATTGCTAGATTTAGATGAAAAGCTGCTGTTCGACTTGTTTAAATATCCTAATGAGCGAGTCAGGGAAAGATTAGAGAAAAACTTTAAAAATAAAGCGGTGGCGATCAACGACCTTAGAGAAACTCCCGTCACAATGGAAGAGGCATGGAGCGCCTTTAAAAAAGGGTTTGAATACGGGCTTGATATTGAGCTGAGACCGTACCAATTGTCTAGCGAACAAGAAGAGTATGTGAAAAAACTGGCTAAAGAGAAATATGAAACAGAAGAATGGAATTTTAGAAGATAAAGCGGCGAACATGCCGTTTTTTGTATGATCAAAATGAAATGGATCGTTGCTTGTAAATTAAGGTGCCGATGTGTTTTCAAAAACTGCAACTGACAAATTTCTTCAAATACCGCCGGAATGATTCTAAGATCATTGATTTTCTTTTCCTTGCTTCTTTTTTTGGTTAGTTTTACATTTGACATTTTCATAATATAGCGTATATCATACAATATATAGAGCAAACAAATGTTCTTTAGCACAATATATTGTAATTTTTTCGTTGATAATATCATCTAAATGTGGTAACGTATATCAAGTACGATATTTTTAAGGGAGTTGTGAATATGACAGTGGCGCTGAATGAGAAAATGAAAATTGATGTGGAGAAGCTGAATAAAGATATCAGCCTTTTCCCGCAGGTGCATCCGATTACGGAAGATATGAAAATCACGCACAAAGGTGTTTCGCGCCTTGTAATGCTGGACAGGTATTCATTTAAAGACACTGAAAAAATTACGCTATCTGAAGGCGATTTTGTAGTGCTGACGATCAAGGAAGATCCAAAATTTCCTGCAAGAGGGCTAGGCTACATTAAAGAAATTGATTGGGAAAATAAAAAGGCAAAGGTTCAGGTCGAAGAAGAGTTTCGTCATACTCTTGAAAAGCCTGAAGAACGGGAGACGGGAATCATCGTTCGTTCTTTAGATGTCATCGAAAAACCGCTTGAAATTTTTTATGAACAAATTGCTAAAAGAAATGCAACAGGTCTTGCTGCTGTTGAAAAAACAGAAGAAAAAAGAAAAGAATGGTTTGAAAAATTTTATCAAGAGCTCGTCAATCTGCATTTTATTCCGGCTGGCCGGGTTCTTTACGGCGCTGGAGCAGGAACCGAAGTGACGTATTTTAACTGCTATGTCATGCCCTTTGTAAAAGATTCCCGTGAAGGGATCTCTGAACACCGCAAACAAGTAATGGAAATTATGAGCCGCGGAGGCGGTGTCGGCACGAACGGTTCAACATTGAGACCAAGAAACACATTAGCTCGTGGTGTAAACGGCAAATCATCAGGATCTGTGTCGTGGCTGGATGACATTGCAAAATTAACCCATCTTGTTGAACAAGGTGGCTCACGGCGAGGAGCCCAAATGATTATGCTGGCCGACTGGCATCCTGACATCATTGAATTTATCGTTTCCAAAATGCAAAACCCGCGCATTTTGCGCTACTTAATTGAAAATACAAATGATGAAGGAATTAAGAAGGCGGCTGAAGACAAGCTCAAATTTGTTCCTCTTACACAGCAAGAGCGCGACATGTATCAAGGAATTGTCAACTTTAAAAATGTTCCGGGCAAAGGAGGCTTTTCAGACGCTGTTATTAGAGAGGCGGAATTAAAGCTTCGAGTCGGAGGAACATATACTGTTCATAATCCGGAATTTTTAACAGGCGCTAACATTTCTGTCTGCTTGACGAAAGAGTTTATGGAAGCAGTGGAAGAAGATCGGGAGTATGAGCTTCGCTTCCCAGATGTGGAAAGCTACAATGATGAAGAAATGAAGATTTACAATGAAGAATGGCATAAAGTTGGCGATGTGCGCGAGTGGGAGAAAATGGGGCATCGCGTGCGCGTGTACCGCAAAATTCGCGCAAGAGAGCTTTGGAAGCTGATTAACATTTGTGCAACCTATTCAGCGGAGCCAGGTATTTTCTTCATTGACAATGCCAATGATATGACGAACGCAAGAGCATACGGACAAAAGGTTGTTGCAACAAATCCGTGCGGTGAACAGCCTCTTGCACCATATTCCGTCTGCAACTTAGCAGCAGTAAACTTGGCGAAGATGGTCGACAAGGAAAAGAAAGCTGTTGACTATGAAAAGCTCAAACGAACTGTGGAAATCGGCGTCAGAATGCAAGATAATGTCATTGATGCTACGCCTTATTTTCTCGAAGAAAACAAAAAGCAAGCGCTGGGTGAACGGCGCATCGGCTTAGGCGTTATGGGTTTGGCGGACTTGCTTATCTACTGTGAAAAAGAATATGGAGCAGAGGACGGCAACAAGCTTGTTGATGAAGTGTTTAAGGTAATTGCAACGACCGCATACCGGGCATCAATAGAACTGGCAAAAGAAAAAGGCAGCTTCCCGTTCCTAGTCGGCGAAACGGAAGAAGAGACGCAAAAATTAAGACAAGCCTTCATTAATACAGGATATATGAAAAAAATGCCGGAAGATATTCGCGAAAACATTTTAAAATATGGTATTCGCAACTCGCATTTGCTGACGGTAGCACCGACAGGATCAACTGGCACCATGGTTGGCGTTTCTACAGGTCTTGAGCCATATTTCTCCTTCTCATACTACCGAAGCGGGCGTCTTGGCAAATTTATTGAAGTAAAAGCGGATATCGTTCAAGAATATTTAAATGAACATCCGGAAGCTGATCCGAATCATTTACCGCATTGGTTTGTGTCAGCGATGGACTTGTCGCCTGAAGCTCATGCTGATGTGCAATGCATCATTCAACGATGGGTCGATTCAAGCCTTTCCAAAACAGTAAATGCGCCGAAAGGCTATACAGTTGATCAAGTGCAAAAAGTATATGAGCGCCTATGGAAGGGCGGAGCAAAAGGCGGAACTGTTTATGTAGACGGAAGCCGTGATACCCAAGTCCTGACATTAAAAGCGGAAGAAAATGTATTGAATGACGACATTCCGGAATCGACGAAAGAAAATGAAGGCAAAGTTGTGTTAATGAACACTGTTCAAGATTTGCGCTCAACTGATGTCACATATGGCAACGAAGTCGGCAATACATGTCCTGTTTGCCGGGAAGGGAAGGTTCAAGAAATCGGCGGCTGCAATACTTGTACAAAATGTGGTGCCCAATTGAAATGTGGATTATAATAAAGGGGCTGTCCAGAAAGTCAGATCCCCATTGAAAACAAAAAATCATAAACACCGATATATCAACGTTTCTAAAACATTAATGGGGGCGTCCATAAGCCGTAAAAACGACTTATTAGACACCCCCTTTATTCTTTTATTGAAAACAAACTTCTAAACATCGTTTTCCCTTCTTAAAATGTAGTAACGGAATAGTAAGGAGGGAATGCTTTGAAAATTGACGGTGTTTTTTCTGGTGGAGGGATCAAAGGCTTCGCTTTTATTGGAGCATACAAGGCCTTGGAGGAAAAAGGATTTGAATTCGCCAGGGTTGCTGGCACGAGCGCCGGTTCGATCATTGCCGCTCTCATTGCAGCCGGCTACAAAAGTGATGAAATCCTTTCTTTGATGGACAGCTTAGAGCTGCGAAAGTTTTTAGATAAAAGAAAAGGAATTATGTCATTTATGCTCATGAAATGGATCAGTGTTTATTGGCGGATGGGACTATATAAAGGACAATTTTTAGAAGAATGGATGGAAGAAAAATTAAAAGCAAAAGGAGTTTCAACATTTGCAGATTTGCCGAAAGGAAAGCTTCGTGTGATTGCCTCCGACCTTACGAACGGAAAAATTGTTGTATTGCCGGACGATTTAAGCAAATATGGAATCAATCCTAATAGATTTTCTGTTGCAAAGGCAGTCAGAATGAGCTCATGCCTCCCGTATTTTTTTGAACCTGTCAAACTATGGACGAAGGATGGCGTCAGTATTGTTGTCGATGGAGGAGTGCTCAGCAATTTCCCGATTTGGCTTTTTGATGGAAAAATAAAAAAAAGACCGATCCTCGGTTTTCAGCTTAGCGCGCATATAGAGGAAAGGCCAAAAAATGAAATTAAAAACGCTTTATCAATGTTTCATGCGTTATTTGAAACGATGAAGGAAGCGCACGATGCAAGGCATATTGCCACAAGGCATGAACGCAGCATCGTTTTTATTCCGGTTGAAAATATTTTAACGACGGAATTTAAAATTACGAATGAGAAGAAACAGGAATTAATTCAGCTCGGCAAAGAAAAAACGGAAACCTTTTTAAAAAAATGGTCCTATTAGAAAAGAGCTCTATTTTTCTTTTTTCCTTTTTTACCTTCGATGACTGTCAAATGATTGTTTTCTCTCCGCCTTTTAGCAGAGATAGCCGTTTTGTTTTTTTTGTGGAGTACGTGCTTTTGAGCATGATGTATCTTTTTGTCTTTAAATCTTTTTTTCGATCTTTTCGCAGCTTTTAAAAACTGTGAATACTCATTATTTGTACGTTTTTTCATCACTAAGCGATAAATGAGGATGATGATCCCGATGACAACCGCCCAAATAAACAATTTGAAAAAAGTCTTTGGATTGAAAAAGAGCATATAAATAAGCCCTAAACCTTCTAAAGTAGCGATAACGGCGAATACGGGATGGACGGGAAAACGATTCATCTAAAGGCCACCTCCATCAGTCATTTTCAAGAAAAAGAAAAGCTCTCGTTTATCAAATCAACCAATACGCTCCATTTTTTCCGTCTCTTCTTCCAATAAAAGCAGCTTTTGAAAGCTTGCAATCGCTACTTCCACTTGATCGTCTGTAGGTTCTTTTGTCGTCAGCAGCTGAAGCCAAAGTCCTGGATAACCAAGATATTTTAAAACAGGCTTATGCCGCAGCTTATTTGTAAACTGCAATACTTCAAATGAAATGCCGAGAACAACCGGTATAAGAGCGATTCGGTCAACAACGCGAAGCCAAAGCGGGTCTGTCGGAACGAGCAGATACACAAATACTCCAACAATAACCGTAAACAAAATGAAACTGGAACCGCATCGATAATGAAGTCTTGATTGTTTTTGTACATTTTCAACAGTTAAAGCGAGCCCGTTTTCATAGGCGTTAATCACTTTATGCTCAGCCCCATGGTATTGAAAAACACGCTTTACTAAAGGAGTCATCGAGATGAAATAAATATAAGCAAGCAACAGCAAAAGCTTAAAAAAGCCTTCGAGCAAAATTTGCCCCACATCCGATGAGATGATCGGCCTGAACCATTCTGCGATAAACACTGGAATTAAAGTAAAGATAAATTTGCCAAGCAAAAATGACAGCACTCCGACAGCAGCAGCTCCTAAAATGAGTGAAAGCTTCGACTCTTTTTTTTCTTCTGACAATAATTTTTCATCATCGGCTGGATCAACATCGTATCGATCTGAAGAATAGCTTAAATGCTTGGAGCCGTTTGCGCTTGCTTCAATAATGGCGGCAATTCCGCGAATAAAAGGAATTTTTTTGAAGCGGGATAATATAGGATGTTTTTTTCGCGGCAATTGAAAAAAATCAATTGAATTGTCTTTTCTCCTGATCGCTGTGACGAAATGATGCTTCCCTCCAAACATAACTCCTTCAATTACCGCTTGCCCGCCATACATAGTCTTTTCGTTTTTCATGACGCACCAACCTGCCTATCTATATAATAAAAAAGCTATTGAAAAGTTTTATTTATTACTATTCTACAAAAAATTAGATGAAACCTCTAGGTTGGATGTGTCTTTTTTCCAATAGGGCGGCGTGAAAAACTTTATCATTATTTAGTATGAATGAAATAAATTTTTTTATACAAAAAATAAACTTTTCATGAAAAATTCATCAAGAAAAGAAAAGTGGACATATTAAAAAAGGGAGGTGGACGGATGCTTAACAGCGAAAAAAAGAATTCTACTGGTAAGGAAAAGAAAAAAGAACCATTCCGATCCTTTTTTCTGAAAATTGTTGTCATTGGTTTTACTGGCGGAGTATTATGGAGTTTGATAGGATATTTAGCGTATGTGTTGAACTTTACGAAAATCGGGCCAAATCGAGCTCTCATGTTATTTGCCTTTGATAATTGGAAGAACGGAGTCGCTGGGCATTTTGCGGGAGCTGCCTTCATAGGCATCATTTCTATACTTACTGCATTTTTATATTATGTTCTGTTCAAAAAAGTTCGGTCAATATGGGGAGGCATTGTTTTCGGAGTCGCGCTGTGGGCCGTTGTTTTTTGCTGGCTAGGACCGGCTTTTCTAAAAATCGATCCGCTCGGTCGGCTTGGTACAAATACCATTGTCACCTCCATCTGCTTGTATGTGCTGTTTGGCGTTTTTGTCGGGTATTCCATTTCCTACGAATATAGGGAACGTCAATCATAAACTAAATGATGAGATTATAGAACTGTGTCAGGGTCACAAGATCCAATCATAAACTAAATGATGAGAGATCAAGAATCTTATGGTAGAATGTTCATAATACTGGACATTCTTTTTTAATACATGATAGAAAGGTGTAATCGATGGAGAGAATACTTGTGATCAATGGCCCGAATTTAAATTATTTAGGCGTGAGGGAGCCGCATATTTACGGAAAAAAAACATTGGCAGATTTGGAAAATGAATTGAAATCTCTCGGTGAAAAAAAACAAGTTCAATTTTCTTTTTTTCAATCGAATCATGAAGGAGAGATTATCGATAAGCTTTATGAAGCCGATCAACAATTTGATGGAGTGATTTTAAATCCAGGAGCTTTTACTCATTACAGCTATGCGATACGGGATGCAATTGCCAGCATTTCAAAACCGGTAATTGAAGTCCATATCTCCAATACAAATCAACGGGAACCGTTCCGGCATCATTCTGTCACAGCACCGGTGACACAAGGGCAAATAATTGGCTTAGGGTTTTACGGCTATCAATTGGCAGCTTTATCTTTACTACATTTGATCAGGGAGGAAACACATGAAGCTTGAAAAAGTTCGTTCACAAATGGAACAGTTAAATATTGACGGCATGCTCATTACAAACGAATATAACCGCCGCTATTTGACGGGATTTACAGGTACGGCCGGGGTCGCACTGGTGGCAAAAGAGGATGCATGCTTTATTACCGATTTCCGGTATGTAGAACAGTCAAAAAAACAAGTAAAGCATTTTAGAATCGTGCAGCATTCAGGATCGATTTTTGAAGAAGTCGCTGCGCAGGCGAAGAAAATGGGGATCAAAACGCTCGGGTTTGAGCAGGATCATCTTTCTTATTCAACATACACATCGTACAAGGATGTTTTAAAAGGGATTGAATTCGTTCCTGTCTCAAATATTGTGGAAAAGTTGCGCTTGATAAAGACTGATGAAGAGATTAAGATATTAAAGGAAGCCGCTGAAATCGTTGATGCTGCCTTTACACACATTTTACATATGATCCGTCCAGGTGTGAGAGAGATTGAACTAGCGAATGAGCTCGAATTTTTTATGCGAAAAAAAGGAGCAGCTTCCTCATCTTTCGATACGATTGTCGCGTCAGGCTATCGGTCAGCCCTTCCCCATGGTGTAGCAAGTGAAAAACCAATTGAAAAGGGAGAGCTTGTAACGTTTGACTTTGGCGCCTATTATAAAGGATACTGTTCAGATATGACGCGGACAATTGCTGTTGGAGATCCTGGAGATGAAATGAAAGAAATTTATAACATCGTGCTTGAAGCGCAAAAGAAAGGCGTGCGCGAAATCAAGTCTGGAATGACTGGAAGGGAAGCGGATGCTGTCACACGTACCTACATTGAGGATAAAGGATACGGGGAATATTTCGGTCATTCAACTGGACATGGAATCGGACTTGAAATCCATGAAGGACCGACACTGTCCGCTCGCTCTGATACCGTTCTTCAGCCAGGCATGGTGGTCACGGTTGAACCTGGTATATACCTTCCAGGAAAAGGCGGGGTAAGAATTGAGGATGATATTTTGATCACTGAGCACGGAAATGAAGTGTTGACTCATTCGAAGAAAGAGCTCATCATTCTCTAGCGAGTGCCCCAATCAATGTTGTTAAAGAAAATGTAATAGGAGGACCAAATATGATTTCTGTAAATGATTTTCGTACAGGTTTAACGATTGAAGTCGATGGGGGGATTTGGCGCGTTCTTGAATTCCAGCATGTAAAGCCTGGTAAAGGGGCGGCGTTCGTTCGTTCAAAATTGCGCAACCTTCGGACAGGTGCCATCCAAGAAAAAACGTTTCGGGCTGGCGAAAAAGTAGCACGTGCTCAAATTGACACCCGGAAAATGCAATATTTGTATGCAAATGGCGATCAGCACGTTTTCATGGACACAGAATCGTATGAACAAATTGAGCTTACTTCAAAACAAATTGAATATGAGTTGAAGTTTTTGAAAGAAAATATGGAAGTATACATCATGATGTATCAAGGCGAAACAATCGGAATTGAGCTTCCGAACACGGTTGAATTAACTGTTACGGAAACAGAACCTGGCATTAAAGGGGACACTGCATCAGGCGGCTCTAAACCGGCTACGCTTGAAACAGGGCTTGTCGTGCAAGTGCCGTTTTTCGTTAATGAAGGGGACGTTATTATCGTCAATACTTCTGATGGTTCTTATGTTTCCCGTGCGTAATTATTCTTAAAAAAATAATGAAAAAAGTCAAAGAAAACGAAAAGACCCGCAGAATTCATAACTGATTTCTGTGGGTTATTTTTTTGAAAAGAAAGATTTTATAGCTATTTTCGCAATCGTTTATAAAAGACCAGAATACACAAGCTTTCCAACCTGGCCTTTTTTTGAACAGGATTCAATTACAGCTTGTCCACCTTTAATGATCCATCCACGCTTTTTTCTTTTTCCTCAATTCACTGAAAACGGCAAAAGGTATAACAATATAAATAAAAGCCGCAAGAAGCCATACAAGTCCATCATAAATTTGAACCAACATTCACTCACCACCCCCTAACTCCATTATAACTGTTAAAATCAGAAAATTCTATCAAAATTCTATTGAAATGATAAATGCAAAAAAAGGAATAAGAGAAACGGTAGTCATAAAGTGGCCAAGCTTGCATACATTGAAAATAAATAAGGTATTAAAGGGGGAAGGAAGATTGAAAGAAATCATCTCAATTTTTCCCGAAACAATTGCAAATGAATTAAAGCAGCTTCCTTCTTCTTTTTTTGAACAGATGGAAGAAATTCGCATACGTTTGTACAAGCCGATTGAAATCATCGTTTTCGGCAAACCGCACTTTCTTCACTACGAGGCGACAAAAGAAGACGGGATGATGATTTTAAACAAGATCAGCCAATATTCGATTTACACACTGGAGGAAGAATTAAAGAGAGGTTTTATTACGATTGGAGGAGGGCACCGGATCGGCCTTGCTGGAAAAGTGATTACAGAAAACGGCAATGTCAAAGCCATACGGCACGTTACATCTTTTAATATTCGGATAGCAAGGGAGAAAATAGGCCTGGCTGAGCAATATATTCCTTATGTATATGAAAAAAAATGGTTAAATACGCTTATTTTTGGACCTCCCCAATCAGGAAAAACGACGCTGCTGCGCGATTTTGCCCGGATCATAAGTACTGGGGTTAAAACGATTCCGCCTCAAAAGGTCGGCATTGTGGATGAAAGATCAGAAATAGCCGGCAGTGTAAAAGGAATTCCGCAATTTACTTTTGGTCTTCGCATTGATGTATTGGACGGATGCCCGAAAGCAGAAGGGATGATGATGTTGATCCGTTCGATGAGCCCTGACATCATTATTGCTGATGAAATAGGGCGTAAGGAAGATACCGATGCATTAATGGAAGCTGTGAACAGCGGTGTTCAGCTGTTTGTGAGCGCTCATGGCGAATGCTTTGAAGATTTGCTGCACCGTCCGACCTTAAGAGAACTTATTCAATTAGGCATTTTTGACCGATACATGGAATTGGAGAAAAAAGGTACTCCAGGGACGGTTTCCCGTATATTTGGAAAAAAAGAAAAAGAGATTGTGTATAAAGCAGGTGTGAAATAGCGATGAAATTGCTAGGGTCTTTATTCATCTTATTAGCAACAACATGGATTGGGTTTGATTCGGCTAAACGATTGACAGAGCGGACAAGACAATTGCGGCAATTAAAGGTTTCTTTGCAAAGCTTGGAAGCTGAGATCATGTACGGCCACACACCATTGCAGGATGCATCGCTTCATATTGCCAAACAGGCAGCCCCTCCGCTTTCTAATCTATTTACATTATTTTCTGAGAAATTATCGCAAGGCGACATTGATGTGAAAAGCGCATGGGAAAGCAGCCTGCTTGAAATATGGCCTTATACATCGCTGAAGGAAGGGGAATTGGAAGTTTTAAAGCAATTTGGAGAAACATTGGGGCAGCATGATTTAATCAGCCAGCAAAAGCATATTAAATTGACAATGGCTCATTTGGAAAAAGAAGAAAAAGAAGCGCTGTTTAATCAAGAGCATTACGGAAAAATGACGAAAAGCTTAGGATTTTTAGCGGGATTGCTCATTATCATTCTTTTGATGTAGCGATATAAGCTGGGAGGAGAAAGGGACATGGGTGTTGACGTCAACACAATTTTCCAAATCGCTGGAATCGGAATTATCGTTGCGTTTCTTCATACCATTTTAGATCAAATGGGGAAGAAAGAGTACGCCCAATGGGTTACATTGTTGGGGTTTATTTACATACTTTTTATGGTTGCTTCCATTGTCAACGATTTGTTCCAAAAAATTAAAGCGGTTTTTCTTTTTCAAGGATAGGAGGTTTTGGAGATTGAAATTTTTCAAATTGTCGGGCTAGGATTGATTGCAACTTTGCTCGCTCTTGTCATAAAAGAACAAAAGCCGACCTTTGCCTTTCTATTAATCGTCTTTACCGGTGTCTCCATTTTTCTTTTTTTAGTGGATCAAATTTATGAATTGATTCGAATGGTCGAAAGAATTGCGAATGAAGCAAGCATTGATTTGATTTATGTCGAAACCATTTTAAAAATCATCGGAATTGCCTATATTGCTGAATTTGGTGCGCAAATTACGAAAGATGCCGGACAAGGCTCCATTGCATCCAAAATTGAATTGGCAGGGAAAATTTTAATCTTATCTATGGCAATTCCGATCATGACGGTGATTATACAAACGATGATTAAGCTTCTCCCAAATATATAAGTTTTAGGGGGTGATGGGGATTCAGTTATCATTTTTTCGCGGCATCCTTTTTTTGGCGTTTTTTGCTTTCGCTGTGCCAAACATGGTACAAGCCTCTCAAGAACAAAATTCATCGGCAGATCCTCCAAAAGAAGAAGCGATTCAACAAGAATATATGGCAGAACAAATGGACGAGCTTGGGATTGAGGAAATTAAAAATTTTTGGAATGACATTATGACGACATACGGAGGACTTCTTCCGGAAAGCCAGAAGGGAAGCTTGATGGATTTTATTAAAGGTGAAAAACAATTTTCTATAAAAGAGTGGGCCGTTGGCATTTTGAAATTTCTTTTACATGAAATCTTGGCAAACGGAAAGCTTCTTGGAACCATTATCATTTTAACGATATTTAGCGTTCTTCTCCAGCATTTACAAAACGCCTTTGAAGAAAAAAATGTGAGCAAAGTTGCTTACTCCATTGTTTATATGGTGCTTGTCATTTTAGCTTTAAACAGTTTTCACGTAGCCATTTCCTATGCAACGAATGCGATTAACGGGATGACAAGCTTTCTTCTAGCCTTAATTCCGATGTTAATAGCTTTAATGGCGTCATCTGGAGGAGTTGCTTCGGCTGCATTTTTTCACCCCATTACCATTTTCTTGATGAACGGAAGCGGTTTGTTGATTGAAAAAATTGTTCTCCCTCTGCTGTTTTTGTCTTCTTTGTTATTTTTAATCAGCACGATGACGGATCAATATAAAGTTACTCAGCTAGCTCAGCTGTTCAGAAGCATTAGCATCTGGCTTTTAGGCATTTTCTTAACCATTTTTTTAGGAGTGATTTCTGTCCAGGGGGCGACGGCAGCTGTGACAGACGGGATCGCCTTGCGGACGACAAAGTTTATAACGGGAAACTTTATACCTGTGCTTGGAAAAATGTTTACGGAAGCGGCTGATACGCTCTTCAGCGCATCGATGCTGTTAAAAAACACAATTGGCGTCATTGGTGTTGCCATTCTCTTTTTGATCACCATTTTTCCGGCAATGAAAGTACTGGCGATTGCCTTCATCTATAAATTTGCCGCAGCCGTTTTGCAGCCTTTAGGGCCGGGAGAGATTATCTCCTGTTTAGACATCATCTCCAAGAGCATCATCTATATACTAGCGGCACTGATCCTTGTATCGTTCATGTTTTTTTTAAGCATTACAGTTATTATCGCAGCGAGCAATGTCACCATGATGGTTCGATAGGAGTGGTGGTATATGTCATTCATCACCGAATGGGTCACTAATATCATATTATTTATTTTTATTGCCATTATTTTAGATATGCTGCTGCCGAGATCCGCAATGCAAAAATATGTAAAAGTCGTTGTTAGTTTATTATTAGTGTCTGTCATTCTTACGCCGATTTTAAAAATATTTTCCTATGATTTTCCGAACTTGTTATCCGAGGAGCTGCTGAACTCGGAAGCAAAAGAAGATTCAATAAAAAAATCAATAGAATTTAAGAAAAATGAAATACAAGCTAACAACCGTGCATATATTTTAGAACAAATGGCTGTCCAAATGAAAAATTTAGCGGAAGAGGAGCTGGTAGAAAACTATGGTTTAAAGGTTCAAAAAATTCATCTTTCGGTTGATGAAACAAAAGAGAAGATTGAATCAGAAAACGATTTAAAGCAAGTTACAGTTTTCGTGGAAGAAAAAGATCTTCCCCACACGGTTGAAACGGTTAAACCGGTTCAAATCAACATGAACGAAGAAGACAAAAAAATGCTCGCAAATGAAAACGAAATAATTGCCCAGCTTGCAGAAACATGGGGAGTATCGAAAGAAAAAATTTCGATTGAAATGGAAGGAGGCGGCCTAAGTGAATGATAGGAAAAATTTTTTGCAGCGACTAGCCTCTCTTCTTCCCGGACGAGATATGCTCAAAAAATCAGCCACCTATCCATTCATGCTTATACTTTTGACGCTTGGAATCGCTTTTATGCTGATCGGCAGTTTTTTATCCGGCGAAAGCAAAACAGTAGAAACGATAAACACCGCTGCAGAAGAAGAGGATGTTGAGCCCGCATTTAAACAAACAACAAGTGAAAAAGGAACAATTGAACGTTATGAACAGCAGTATGCAAATGAGCTAAAAGGAGCGCTTCAGTCCATTTCAGGCGTAGGTGAGGTAGAAGTTATTGTCAATGTTGACTCTTCATCTGAAAGTGTGTTGGAAAAAAATCGCTCGATTCAAAACCAAACGACAGATGAGACGGACCGTGAAGGCGGAAAGCGGCAGGTGGAAGATAAATCTGTTGACGAACAAGTGGTAATCATTCGAAAAGGGGATCAAGAATCGCCCATCGTTGTAAAAACCGAAAAGCCGAAAATACGCGGAGTGTTAGTAGTAGCAAAAGGTGCTGAAAACGTTCAAATTAAAAAAATGATCACCGATGCAGTTACAAGGGTGCTTGATGTTGATAGTCATAGAGTAGCCGTATTGCCAAAAAAGTAAAGGAGGATGCTTGACATGTTAAAAAAACAAACTGTTTGGTTATTAACCATGTTAAGTTTAGTTGTTGTGCTGTCCGTTTATTACATTACATCTCCTGAAGGAGGATCTTCCCCTGATGTGGTGTTGACGGATACAGAGACGAATTCGAATGAAAAAGAAAGCGGAAATGACAATAATAAAGAACAAACAGAGCAGCAAAAAACTGATGCGAAGCAGCAAGAAAAAGAACAATCGAGCAAGCAGTCCAGCTCAGAAGATGGATCGGTAGTCTCCACAATAACGGACGATGATTTATTTACTGCGCTGAGAATGGAAGTGGAAGATGAAAGAAGTGAACGCAAGCAGGAGCTGGAGACAATTATTGGGTCCAATGATGTCTCATCTGAGGAAAAAAACAATGCATATGAGGAGATGCGCGAATTATCCAAGCTGTCAGAGAAAGAGAAGGTATTAGAAACACTTATCAAAACAAAAGGCTACGAGGATGCATTAGTTCGCGCTGATGGAGACAAGGTGAGAATTACCGTAAAAGCGAAAGAACACTCCCCGCAGCAAGCAAACGAACTGATTCAATTGGTGAAGGATGAAATCCAGTCCATGCAAGATGTTGCCGTAACATTTGAAATAGCAAAGTAACATGACTCCCCGAGAAAAATCGGGGATTTTTTCATGTGAAGAAAAAGCTGCTTTGAATTGTTTGCTCATATTTTTAATAGTTATTGAATTTTAGCAAAAAGTTATCGTATCATAAATGATAGTTACTTTTAATACTTGATGATAATATCTAGCAAATTGGAATTCATTTTAAGGAGTGTTTTTTCATGTTAAATTTTAAGGAAATAAAGGAAATCATCAAATTGATCGATGATTCATCCATTGATGAATTTACATATGAAAGCGAAGGGGCAAAGGTCCAATTAAAAAAAACTGCGGCTCGCGCTAATCAGCATGTTGTCTATAACAATGCTTCTGAAATTCAAGCTTTGCCAAAGCAGCCAGCTGCTGAATCTTTAGAACAGCCGAAAAAAGAGGTGCATTTGCCGAAAGAAGAAAGCGAGCAGGAAACAGAAAATTTACATAAAATTACTTCGCCGATGGTCGGCACATTTTATGCTGCTCCAAACCCAGATGCAGATCCTTATGTTACAATAGGATCAAAAGTAAAAGAGAATACCGTTGTTTGCATTGTAGAGGCAATGAAATTATTTAATGAGATTGAAGCGGAAGTAAAAGGCGAAATTGTCGACATTTTAGTTGAGAACGGTCAGCTTGTTGAATACGGACAACCATTATTCCTTGTAAAACCAGAGTGAGGGAAAGAAAATGTTTAAAAAATTGCTGATAGCAAACAGAGGAGAAATTGCAGTAAGAATCATACGCGCCTGCAAGGAATTAGGGATCGAAACAGTCGCCATATATTCTGAGGCGGATAAAGACTCCTTGCATGTTCAGCTTGCAGATGAAGCGTATTGCATAGGACCGACTGCATCTAAAGACAGCTATTTAAACTTTACGAACATCGTGAGTGTAGCGACGCTGACTGGATCAGAAGCCATTCATCCAGGCTACGGATTTTTGGCAGAAAACGCTGATTTCGCCGAGCTTTGCAATGATTGCAACATTGTTTTTGTAGGCCCTAGTCCAGAAGCAATCACAAAAATGGGAAAAAAAGATGTTGCTAGGGAAACAATGCGGCAGGCGGGTGTTCCGATTGTGCCTGGGTCAAAAGGGATCATTAAAAGCGAAGAGGAAGCAGTTGAGATCGCAAATCAAATCGGTTATCCAGTCATTATTAAAGCAGCCGCCGGAGGCGGAGGAAAAGGAATACGCGTTGCGAATGACGAAGAAAGCTTGCGGAAAGGGATCCAAATTACTCAGCAGGAAGCGCAAACAGCATTTGGAAACCCAGGCGTTTACATTGAAAAATGTATTGAAGATTTCCGCCATGTTGAAATCCAAATTCTTGCCGATCACCATGGAAACGTCGTTCATTTAGGTGAAAGGGACTGCAGCATTCAAAGGCGCTTACAAAAGCTGGTGGAAGAAACTCCTTCTCCTGCACTATCTGATAAAATGCGACATAAAATGGGGGAAGCGGCTGTAAAAGCAGCCAAAGCGGTGCGTTATTCCGGTGCAGGTACAGTGGAATTCATTTTTGATTATAAAAATGAGCAATTTTATTTCATGGAAATGAATACCCGCATTCAAGTTGAGCATCCTGTTACTGAAATGGTCACAGGCATTGACCTGATCAAAGAGCAGATCAAGATTGCAGCAAACGAACCACTAAGCTTTGAACAGAAAGACATTACATTTAACGGCTGGGCGATCGAATGTAGAATTAACGCAGAAAACCCAGAAAAGAATTTTATGCCTTCAGCTGGTAAAATCGAAATGTACCTGCCTCCGGGCGGACCGGGTGTCCGCATTGATTCTGCCTGCTACCCTGGCTATTCCATTCCGCCATATTATGATTCAATGGTCGCAAAGCTGATTACACACGGAGCGACAAGGGAAGAAGCGATAGCCAAAATGAAAAGAGCTTTAAGTGAATTTGTTATAGAAGGAGTGCATACAACCATACCTTTCCACCTGAAATTAATGGATCATGAAAAATTTATCAGCGGGGAGTTCAACACTAGATTTCTTGAAAATTATAAAATCATGTCATAATTTTGGAGGTGTACTATTTGAAAGATACAGGATTGGAAATGAATCATGAAGCAAGCTTTGGAAAAGTGGAAATCGCTCCGGAAGTCATTGAAGTCATCGCCGGAATTGCCGCATCTGAAATAGAAGGGGTAGCCCAAATGCGCGGCAATTTCGCTTCAGGAGTCGCTGAACGCTTTGGCAAAAAAAATCATGGTAAAGGCGTAAAAGTAGACTTAGGTGAAGAAGGCATTGTCATTGATGTATATTGTGTCATGAATTTCGGGGTTTCCATTCCGGCTGTTGCACAGAAAGTACAAGAAAACATTCGTCAAACGCTTTTAACGATGACGGCGCTTGAAATCAACGAAATCAACATTCATGTAGTGGGCATTCAGTTTGAAACGAAGACGGAAGAGCCTGAAATTCAAGAGGAAATGTAAAGGCGGAGGATATCCTCCCCTTTTTTGTTTAAAATAAAGAATAATAAGAAAGATTCTGAAATTTCTTTTCGGATAAACTTTCATATGTGATACAAGAGGCAGTTATGATATGATTCATATATGACATTTCGACATAGTTTGAAAAAAGGAGCAAAAAGATGAAACGGAGAACAGCTAGGAAAAAGGCATTGCAGGCACTGTTTCAAATTGACTTGGCTGAAGCCCTTCCTGAGGAAGCCATCAATCATGTTTTGGACGGTAATGAACATGATCCATTTTTAAATAAGCTTGTACTCGGAACGGTTGAACATCAAAACGAAATTGACGAATTGATAAAAAGGAATTTAACCAATTGGAAATTGGAAAGGTTGGCTAACATTGACCGTGCCATTTTGCGTTTAGCTGTATATGAGATGAAATATGAACCGGATATTCCGTTCAATGTAACAATTGATGAAGCGATTGAACTTGCTAAAATGTTCGGAGATGTTCAGTCGAGCAAATTTGTAAATGGTGTCCTCTCAAGTATAAAAGAAGAGTTAGAAAAAAAAGCTTAGGAGGAAAAAGATGGTGGCGACGATTATTGACGGAAAAGAATTGGCAAAAGAAATGCGAAGCGAGTTAAAGAAAGAAGTGGAACAATTAAAGGAAAAAGGGGTAACACCCGGCCTTGCCATTATTTTAGTTGGGAATAATCCTGCTTCCCTTTCTTACATTAAGGGGAAGCAAAAAGCTTCGGAGGAAATCGGCGTTTCTTTTAAGCTGGAACATTTGGAGGAGTCGATTTCACAAGAAGAACTGCTTGAAGTGATAGAAAAATATAATCAGGACGATCGTTATGACGGAATTCTTGTTCAGCTTCCGTTACCTGACCATATTGATGAAACAGCAGTCATTGAAAAAATTTCTCCAGAAAAAGATGTGGATGGCTTTCATCCGATTAATGTTGGACGCATGATGACGGGACAGGATGCGTTTTTGCCGTGCACACCGGCCGGAATTGTTGAAATGATCAAATCTGCAAATATCGAAATTCCCGGAAAGCATGTTGTCGTTGTTGGCAGAAGCAATATTGTCGGAAAACCGGTCGGACAATTGCTTCTAAACGAAAATGCAACGGTTACATATTGCCATTCGAAAACGAAAAATTTACGGGAGCATACGATCCAAGGAGATATTTTAATCGTTGCTGTCGGGCGTCCTCATTTCATAGGTGCTGATCATATTAAAGAAGGTGCAGTCGTAATAGATGTTGGCGTCAATAGACTTGAGAACGGAAAACTTGTAGGCGATGTAAAATTTGATGAGGCAAAAGAAAAAGCAAGCGCCATTACTCCTGTTCCCGGCGGAGTAGGTCCAATGACGATTACGATGCTGGTTTATAATACGGTTAAATCCGCAAAGAAGCGGGTACGTCCATAAACTTGCTTTAAAGGAGTTGTTCATGAGTAACAAAAAATTTGTAACCGTTTCGGCGTTAACAAAATACCTTAAGCGAAAATTTGATGTTGATCCACATTTGCGCGATATTTGGGTAAAAGGCGAATTATCAAACGTAAAAATTCATGACAGCGGACATATTTATTTTACGTTAAAGGACGAGCATGCCAGAATACAGGCGGTTATGTTTTCAAGTTTTAACCGTTCTCTTCCATTTCGCCCAGAGGACGGGATGAACGTATTGGTACGCGGTGAAATTACCATTTACCAGCCCGGAGGAATATACCAAATTTATGCAAAGGAAATGGAGCCTGATGGAGTAGGAGGGCTTTATCTTGCATTCGAGCAGCTGAAAAAAAAATTGGAGCAAGAAGGGCTGTTCGATGTCAAGCATAAAAAAACGATTCCTGCCTTTCCAAAGACGATCGGTGTGATCACATCGCCGACAGGTGCAGCCGTCAGGGATATCATCACAACGATCAAACGAAGATACCCTGTGGCAAAAGTGGTGGTTATTCCCGCAATTGTTCAAGGTGTACAAGCGGGAAAATCGATTGTGAATAAAATACAGCTTGCCAACTCCCTCGGTTATTTCGATGTCCTCATTGTTGGAAGAGGAGGCGGATCGATTGAAGAGTTGTGGGCTTTCAATGAAGAGATGGTGGCAAGGGAAATTTTTAAATCAAAAATACCCGTTATATCTGCTGTAGGCCATGAAACAGATTATACAATCGCAGATTTTGTCGCCGATCTTCGGGCGCCGACTCCAACCGGAGCAGCAGAGCTGGCTGTTCCTAATATAACGGATTTAATCGAAAAGATCCGGGAACGGAACATTAGAATGACGAACGCTTTAAAGGAACGGATCAAAAAGGAAAAGCTCAAGCTTTTCCGCTTAACCAACTCATATGCATTCAAATATCCGAAAAAGCTTTATATGCAAAAGGAACAGGAGCTGGACATTTTATTCGAAAGGTTTAAAAAAGCAGGAAAACGTTACTTAAGCGATCAAACGAACCGATACTTGTTATTGACGAATCGTCTTAAAAACGAACTTCCATATGACCAAATTGAGCGGGCGAAGACAAGAATGAAGGATCTGGACAAAAAAATGCTGCGCGAGATGACAGCTTTATATCAACAGAAGCTGAATCGCTTTCAAGCATTGGCTTCTAAACTTGATGCACTCAGCCCATTAAAGATTATGGAACGTGGATACAGCCTTGTGTATAAACAAGATAAGCTGGTAAAGAGCGTAAAACAAACGGCTGAAGGGGATTTTATTCAAATTAAATTGCAGGACGGGACCATCCATTGTGAAGTATCTGAAATTGAGGAGAGAAGATCATGAATGATCAAAAAGAATTAACGTTTGAAGAAGCAATGAAAGAGCTGGAAGCAATTGTTTTAAAATTAGAAGACGGGGATGTTCCATTAGAACAGGCAATCCAATATTTTCAAGAAGGAATGAAGCTTTCAAAGCTTTGCCATGAAAAATTAACGCAAGCTGAAAAGCAATTGGATTTTATTCTTGATGAAGATGGAACGATCAAACCTTTCCAAGCACAGGAGGAAGAACAAAAGTGATGTCTTTTCCGGAATACTTAAAAACGCGCAAAGCTGCCATTGATTCCGTTCTTCCCACATATATTGAAAGATTAAATGCCCCGAAAATTATTAAAGAATCGATGCTTTATTCCTTAAATGCCGGCGGGAAACGTCTGCGCCCTATGCTCTTGCTTGCCGTTCTCCATTCGTATGGAAAAGAAGAGAAAATTGGTTACCCGGTCGCATGTGCGGTGGAATTGATTCATACGTATTCGCTCATTCATGATGACCTTCCATGCATGGACAATGATGATTTTAGAAGAGGAAAGCCGACCAATCATAAAGTATATGGAGAAGCCATAGCCGTGCTGGCAGGTGACGGATTACTGACTGAAAGCTTTCGGCTGATTGCTGATGCTGAAGAGCTTTCAGATCGCGTAAAATTGACGCTCATTTCAGAGCTTTCAAAGGCGGCTGGTGCAGAAGGAATGGTTGGCGGACAAGTTGCCGACATGGAAGGAGAAAACAAACAATTAACTTTAAAACAGCTTGAATATATTCATGAGCATAAAACAGCAAAGCTTCTGGCTTTCAGTATTATTGCAGGTGCCATCATTGCTGAGGCGTCGATTGAAGAAATAAATAAATTAAAGGAATTCGCATACCATATAGGCATTGCCTTCCAAATTAAAGATGACATATTAGATGTTGAAGGAGACGAAGAAAAGATCGGAAAGCCTGTTGGTTCCGATGAAGAGAATAAAAAAACAACGTATTTGTCCGTACTGTCTTTGGAAGGCGCAAAGGAAAAATTGTCGGAGCATATTGAAACATCAAAGGCTATTTTGCAAACATGTTCCATAAACAATGAGCTTCTATTATCGTTTTGTGATTTAATTGGGGAGCGCGAACATTAAACGATGAAAATTCGGTGCACCTCCAACGGGTCGACAAAATGTGAGGAACGGGATTCGCATTTGAATGTGTGCATTCTCCAACAAGTTGAGGAAAACACTCCTATATGATATAATTCTGTCAGAAAACATGATGGAGTGGTGCAGTATTCTAGTCAGCCCTCCGGTTCTGAAGGCGGGCCTAAAAATCCGCTAAAGGGCACATCGATGAAGTTCCTGGTGTTGGCTTGAGGCGCCCAGCCTTGGGTTGATGCTGGGGGTTAAGGTTAGAGGGCGATCCACAATGGCATGTGGGCGTTGACCCTCTTTCCGCGGAGGCCCATTTTATGTGCAAAATGGGTATGAACCTGTCTACGCGCTTCATAGTGCAATGAGGCGCGGACAGCGTAGCCTGCCTTGAGTGGAGGCCGAGGGGATTATGGAAACAAGGAACTTTTTCATATGGCCAATGAAAGAGTTTCTTATGTGACATATGAAATCGGCTCTGCAAAAGAGGCTAGGAACCGGCTAAAGGCTGTTTGAGGAAAACTCCTAGACTGTTCACATGACATATATAGAGGATTGTAGTACGGACTAAGTGGCAATCCAGTCTAGCGTTTGGCGACAGCGCTAAGTCAGGTTTAAAGGGAAACCGCCGGGGCGGCAACGCCTGGTACTTGACTGGGAAAACCTACTGGACCTAAGCCGTAATGTTTACTCTATATATGACCACTCCATTTCGTTATATATAGTTTTTACATAGAAATCAGGTGTTATGCATTTCATGATGAAAGAGCTAATTCGATATTCAATACGATGGAGTTTAGGAATTGCCGTTATCACATTCGTGTTAGCGGCTCTTTTTTCAATTGTATCAACTGTTCTCCTGAAAGGCGTCGGATGGGCTGCCGGTATGATGATCGTTTTTGTGATCGTTTTAATCGGCATTTTTTTTGATATGCTCGGCATTGCTGCGACATCAGCAGATGAGGTTCCGTTTCATGCGATGGCGTCAAAGCGTGTGAGCGGTGCCAAGCATGCCATTCAAATTATCCGAAATGCCGATCGCTTTTCGAACTTTTGCAACGATGTTATTGGCGATATTTCCGGCATAATCAGCGGAACAGCTTCAGCTGTTGTCGTAGTGCAGCTGGCGGTGACGTTTGCCGACCGTCAAACTTCGGCGCTTGAGTTTACGATTTCAATCGTATTCACAAGCATTGTAGCCGCTCTTACTGTCGGAGGAAAAGCGTTTGGAAAGGCGTTTGCAATCCGTTTTTCAACTCCGATTATTTTTTATGTCGGAAAGATATTTTATTTTTTTGAAAAAAGATTTAATATTGTTTTGATGAAAGAGAAAAAAGGAAAGAATCATAAAAAAGCAAGCATATCTAAAAAGCGAAAGTGAGTGATCCGTTTTGGATCTATTGTCCATCGAAAATCCAAAATTTCTGAAAAAGTTTTCAATAAAAGAACTGGAGCAATTGAGCGCGGAAATTCGCCAATTTTTAATTGAAAAGCTGTCAGTGACCGGCGGACATATTGGACCAAATTTAGGAGTAGTTGAGCTGACAATATCTTTACATAAAATGTTTGACAGCCCGAAAGATAAATTTATTTGGGATGTAGGTCACCAGGCGTACGTTCATAAAATTTTGACAGGCAGGGCGAAAGAGTTTGATACGTTGAGGCAGTATAAAGGATTGTCCGGTTTTCCGAAGCGTTCAGAAAGCGAGCACGATGTTTGGGAAACGGGGCACAGTTCAACTTCACTTTCTGCGGCAATGGGAATGGTTATTGCCCGCGATTTAAAAGGAACGGATGAATATATTGTGCCGATTATCGGCGACGGTGCTTTAACAGGAGGCATGGCGCTTGAAGCATTGAATCACATCGGCCATGAACAAAAGGATATTATTGTTGTGTTAAACGATAATGAAATGTCTATTGCTCCAAACGTCGGTGCTCTTCATCATATACTTGGAAGATTAAGAACAACAGGCAAATATCACTGGGTAAAAGAAGAGTTGGAATACTTGTTGAAAAAAATTCCAGCTGTCGGAGGAAAGCTTGCCTCAACAGCAGAACGGCTTAAAGACAGTCTGAAATATTTATTCGTTTCGGGCATGTTTTTTGAGGAGCTTGGCTTTACCTATTTTGGACCGATTGACGGACATGATTTTCAGGCATTGATGGAAAACATTAGTTATGCCAAAAAAACAAAAGGCCCTGTTTTGCTGCATGTTATCACGAAAAAAGGAAAGGGCTATTTGCCTGCCGAAAAAGACAAGGTTGGAACATGGCATGGAACAGGCCCGTATAAAATTGAAACAGGCGATTTTGTTAAACCGAAAATATCGGCTCCGTCTTGGAGTGAATTAGTAAGTGAAACAGTTCGAAAATTAGCGAGAAACGATGAAAGAATTGTTGCAATTACACCAGCCATGCCGGTTGGTTCGAAACTTGAAAAATTCCGAGAAGAATTTCCGGACAGAATGTTTGATGTCGGTATTGCAGAGCAGCATGCGGTGACGCTTGCAGGAGGACTTGCTGCTGCCAATATGAAGCCGTTTTTGGCAATCTATTCAACCTTTTTGCAGCGCGGTTATGACCAAATGGTTCATGACATTTGCCGACAAAACTTAAATGTGTTTTTCGGAATTGACCGCGCAGGACTCGTCGGAGCTGACGGAGAAACCCATCAGGGAGTATTTGACATCGCTTTTTTGCGCCATATACCAAACATTGTATTAATGATGGCGAAAGACGAAAATGAAGGACAGCATATGGTTTATACGGCTCTGAAGTACGATGAAGGGCCGATCGCTCTTCGCTATCCGAGAGGAACAGGATTGGGTGTGCCTCTTGATCCTGAGCTGAAAGAAATTCCGATCGGTACGTGGGAAGTTCTTTTACAAGGTAAAGATGCTGTCATTTTAACATTTGGAACGACGATTAAAATGGCATTGGATGCAGCGAAAGCACTTGCCAAAAATAATGTTTCCGTTCGAGTCGTCAATGCCCGCTTTTTAAAGCCGCTTGATGAGAAAATGCTTCTTGAGATTTTCAACGAAGGAATACCGATTTTAACAGTAGAGGAAGCAGTTCTTGAAGGCGGTTTTGGCAGCTCGGTATTAGAATTTGCTGAAAAGCATGGCTTTACAAATCTTACAATGAAAAGAATGGGAATTCCAGATCGCTTTATCGAGCATGGAAGCGTGGAAAAACTATTAGAAGAGATTGGATTAACAAAAGAAGGAATAATAAAAAATGTGCTCGAAGTAATACCAAAAAAAGAAAAAGGAATCAAATATGGGTAAAAAGGAACGTTTAGATGTATTGCTTGTAGAAAGAGGACTTGCAGAAACGAGAGAAAAAGCAAAAAGGGCCGTTATGGCCGGGCTTGTTTATTCAAATGAAAAACGATTGGATAAGCCTGGCGAAAAAATTGATCGCGACATCCCGTTAACTGTAAAGGGAGATGCGATCCCTTATGTTTCAAGAGGCGGTTTAAAGCTGGAAAAGGCATTGAAACAATTTGAAATCAGTGTGGCAGGAAAAATTATGGTAGATGTCGGCTCTTCTACGGGAGGATTTACCGACTGCGCCTTGCAGAACGGCGCAAAATTATGTTATGCGGTGGATGTCGGGTATAATCAATTGGATTGGAAGCTGCGTCAAGATGAACGTGTCATCGTGATGGAACGGACAAACTTCCGTTATGTAAAGCCGGAGGATTTTCAAAAGGGGCTTCCGGAATTTGCTACCATTGATGTATCGTTTATCTCTTTAAAATTGATCCTCCCTGTTTTAAAAACCATTTTGGTGCCCACTGGTGAATGCGTCGCGCTAATTAAGCCGCAATTTGAAGCAGGAAAAGAAAAAGTCGGGAAAAAAGGAATTGTGAAGGATGCTCGGGTTCATGAGGAAGTTTTGCATGACATAACGGCCTTTGCAATCAGTGAAGGATTTGATTGCTTACATTTATCGTACTCTCCGATCACTGGCAGCAACGGGAATATAGAGTTTTTGCTCCATTTGTATTGGGGAGGGGCAAAAGAAAAAGGTGACATAAAATTTACGGAAACAATTGAAGAAATTGTGAAAAACGCTCATTCGACGTTAAAAATAAAGAGACAGGGATAACGAATACAAGTTATTCCTGTTTTTCTATGAGATATCATAACAGGAAAGAGAATAGGGGTGGTCGCTAATGACAAAAGGACAGCGTCTTATTAAAATTAGAGAGCTTGTCACAAATTACGAAATCGAAACGCAGGATGAACTAGTTGAAATGCTGAAAAATTTAGGTTTTAATGTCACCCAAGCAACCGTATCCCGCGACATCAAAGAGCTCCATTTAGTGAAGGTTCCGACATCTGATGGACGTTATAAATACAGCCTGCCCGCAGATCAGCGCTTCAATCCCCATCAAAAGCTGAAAAGAGCATTGATGGATGCATTTGTTAAAATCGATTCTGCCGGACATTTGCTTGTGATGAAAACAATGCCGGGAAATGCTCATGCAATCGGTGCATTAATTGATAATTTGGACTGGGAAGAAATATTAGGGACAATTTGCGGCGATGACACGATTTTAATTATATGCAGGAAGAATGAAGACACCAAAACGTTGACGGAAAAATTTTTGGACATGCTTTAACAAGTTTGGGGTGAAAATGCGATGTTAGCGGAATTGTCGATTAAAAATTTTGCCATTATTGAATCCCTATCTCTTTCTTTTGAAAAAGGGCTGACAGTGCTGACGGGAGAAACAGGTGCTGGGAAATCGATCATTATTGATGCTATATCTCTTCTTGTAGGAGGACGCGGTTCTTCTGAATTTGTCCGAGCCGGTGAAAAGCGCGCTGAATTGGAAGGGTTGTTTATATTGGAAGAAGAGGACCATCCGTGCTTGAAAAAGTGCCATGAATTAGGAATAGATGCTAGTGAAGGCATGATTGTTTTAAACCGGAATATCTCCGCTAACGGAAAAAGCATTTGCAGAATTAATGGAAAGCTTGTCACAATCGGAATTCTCCGGGATATTGGGAGCACATTAGTCGATATACACGGACAGCACGATCATCAAGAGCTGATGGACGAGCAAAAGCATCTTCATCTTCTCGACGAATATGGCGGCGAAGAAGTGAAAAAAGCAAAGGATGCATACGTAAAGCTTTATAAAAAATACGCGGACTTAACAAAGCGGTTAAAAGCCCTTTCAGAAAATGAGCAGCAGATGGCGCATCGATTGGATTTATTGAAGTTTCAATTAAAGGAAATTGACGATGCCGATTTAAAAATGGATGAAGATATAAAGCTTCAGGAAGAACGGCAGGAAATGTTAAATTTTGAAAAAATTTATGAAGCCTTGAAAAATAGCTATGAATCGCTGCAAGGAGAGCAGCGTGGGCTTGATTTTTTACGACTTGCCATGAATCATTTAGAAGAAGCAGCAGAATTTAATAAACAGTTAAAAGAAATGTCCGAAACGCTGTCGAACAGTTTTTACGTTGTAGAGGATTTAACGTTTCAGCTTAGAAATGAATTAGAACGCATGGAATTTAATCCTGATCGGTTAAATATGATAGAGGACCGCCTCCATGTCATTCATCGGTTAAAACGAAAGTACGGGCAAACAATCAAAGACATTTTGCAATATAGAGATGAAATTGAAAAAGAGATCGATACGATTGAAAACCGTGATAGCCATATTCAAACGCTTAGAAATGAGCTTAAATCTGTCGTCGAAGAACTGCTGACAAAATCCCAACATTTAACGGCAATAAGAAAAAAATATGCAAACAAGCTAACTGCTCAAATCACATCTGAATTAAAACAGCTGTACATGGATAAAACTACATTTAAGGTTCAATTTTCGCAGAAAGAGGCCCAAGATTCCGCTTTGATCGATGGAATTCCAGCGAAATTTGGAAGTGACGGCATGGATTTTGTGGAATTTTACATTTCCACCAATCCAGGCGAACCTCTTAAGCCTCTTGCGAAAATTGCTTCCGGCGGGGAATTATCAAGAATCATGCTTGCCTTAAAAACGATTTTTTCCAAGCATCAAGGAATTACTTCCATCATATTTGACGAGGTGGATACTGGTGTAAGCGGCCGTGTCGCCCAAGCGATCGGAGAAAAAATTTATCAGGTGTCGATTAACTCTCAAGTGCTATGCATCACGCATCTTCCTCAAGTTGCAGCGATGGCTGACAACCATCTATTAATTGCTAAGGAAGTAAGCAAAGAGGGAAGAACGAAAACAAAGGTTATTCCGCTTTCTGAAAAAGAAAAAATTGCAGAAATCGGCCGGATGATTGCTGGAGCAGAAGTGACGGAATTGTCGAAGCAGCATGCAAAAGAGCTGTTGGATCTGGCTATATCGGTGAAATCCTCCTAGCGGAAATAATTTCTTTAAGAAAAAGTTATAAATGACCTCGCTCAAGGAAAAATTATTAGATGTAGCCATGTGAAATAGTCATATGGTGTGGGTTAGGAGCGAGGAGAGTGAAGAAATGACTTTAGAATACATCAGAAAAATAATTGGTACGATTCTCCTTGTTTCTTTAATCAGTTTAGGCTTTTCAAAAGAGGTGCGACAATATTTACACATTCCGAAAACAATCACCATTTTTGAAAATGACGTTTATACAATAGAAAAAAATGTTATTCCAGCTCAAGCTCAAGTTCAGGATGTTCAAAACGCTTTCAAAGTGTCGGAAAGCGGGGACGAATTGCAGCTAAAAGGCACGAAATCTGGAGATGGACAAATTCTCTATGAAATAAAAGGCATGCCGGTTAAAAACGTGAATGTCAAAGTTCTCCCGGAATTAAAGGTAATTCCTGGAGGCCAATCGATCGGTGTTAAGTTAAATACACTTGGTGTTTTAGTAGTCGGCTTTCACCAAATTGAAACTGAAGCCGGAAAAAAATCACCGGGTGAATCGGCAGGTGTAGAAGTCGGCGATATGATAACAAAAATTAATGGGACAAAAATAGAAAAATTGAGTGATATTATTCCATTTATACAAGAAGCAGGAAGAACAGGCCGCCCTTTAGCGATCGAAGTAAAACGCAACAACAAAGTTCTCAACACGAAATTGACACCAGTCAAAGACAAAAGCGACAAAACGTATCGTATCGGTCTCTATATACGGGATTCTGCAGCAGGCATTGGAACGATGACGTTTTATGATCCGAAATCAAAAAAATACGGTGCTCTTGGGCACGTTATATCAGATATGGATACAAAAAAACCGATTGTGGTTGAAAACGGAAAAATTGTCCGGTCTACGGTAACGTCGATTGAAAAAGGAAGAGGCGGAAGTCCAGGTGAAAAATTAGCAAGATTTTCAGAAAAACATGAAGTGATCGGCTCTATTTCAAAAAACAGTCCATTCGGCATATTTGGCAGGCTGAATCAAGAAGTGAAAAACGGAATTATGGACAAACCGATACCAGTTGCTTTTTCACATCAAGTGAAAGAAGGTCCTGCACAAATTTTAACAGTGGTAGATCAAAATAAAGTGGAAGCATTTGATGTAGAAATTGTCAGTACCGTTAATCAAAAGTTTCCTGCAACAAAAGGTATGGTCATAAAAGTGACAGATAAGGAATTGCTTAAGAAAACAGGAGGCATTGTTCAAGGAATGAGCGGCAGTCCAATCATTCAAGATGGAAAGCTGGTTGGCGCTGTGACTCATGTATTTGTCAATGATCCGACATCTGGTTACGGTGTTCACATTGAATGGATGCTGCAAGACGCAGGGATTAGTATTGACGAAAAGCAGCAAAAAGCGAGTTAACGCACTCGCTTTTTCTTATTACATGATGCAGCGTTCTGACATAAATCCTTTTGCGAAAAACGTCACGTTCACATAAAGGAATTTTGTGAAGTGGGCTGTTTGCTTTAAAAGCAAGGGAAGTGTACTGGCTCAATCAAGCGAAAATTTATGTATAAACTTATTTAATTCGACATACATATTTATTACAAAAACGCTGTTTATGTTTGTTAGAGGAGAATTTTGCTTGAAATCGAAAACTTTATTCATAATAAGAAGAACTTTGAAAAAACACATAATTTTTCACTTTTTTTAAAAAAGGAAAAGGATTCTCTGTAAAGTTGTCGAAAATATCTTGTAGATCAAACAATGTATAATTTTGTAAAGAGGATTGGGAGGAGTGCGTGTGGAAAAAATTAAAGTATGTATCGTTGATGATAATCGAGAGCTTGTTGCCCTTTTGGATGAATATTTATCCAGCCAGGAGGATATGGAAGTAATCGGCGTTGCTTACAATGGTCAGGAATGTTTAAATATTTTGAATGAAAAAAGCCCGGACGTCCTTGTTTTGGATATCATTATGCCCCATTTAGATGGATTAGCAGTACTGCAAAAGCTCAAGGAGCTAAACAAAGCGAAAAAGCCGAACGTAATCATGTTAACTGCTTTTGGCCAGGAGGATGTAACGAAAAAAGCGGTCGACCTAGGGGCTGCTTATTTTATTTTAAAACCGTTCGATATGGAACAGCTGGCTGGAAATATTCGTCAAGTGAGTGGAAAGCCTTCGCCTCTAATGAAAAATATATCTTTACATAAATCTGGCTCTGCTGTTTCTGAAAATAAAAATGACAATCTAGACGCTAGTATTACAAGCATTATTCATGAAATCGGGGTTCCTGCGCACATCAAAGGATATTTATATTTAAGAGAAGCGATTTCCATGGTTTATAATGATATCGAGCTGTTAGGATCGATTACAAAAGTGCTTTATCCAGATATTGCGAAAAAATTTAACACAACGGCAAGCCGTGTGGAACGTGCTATCCGCCATGCTATTGAAGTAGCATGGAGCCGCGGCAACATTGAATCTATCTCATCGCTGTTTGGCTACACAGTCAGCATGTCAAAAGCCAAACCGACGAACTCGGAATTTATTGCAATGGTGGCAGATAAATTGAGATTGGAGCATAAGGCCTCCTGAAAAAAAGTAACCGCTGAGCCTAACGGCGGTTACTTTTTTTCTGAAAACGCGGCTGAACTCGATTGCGTTTTCTATCTCTATGCAAAATAAATCCTCCTATAAAGAACAATCCTGCTAGGAAAAATAATAAACCCATTAAAAATTGCAGCCATAAGTAAGGAAACGGGGGCTGTAAAATGCCAAAAAGCATGTCTCTCATTAATTTAATTCCGTAAACCGCCAGGATCCCTGGAATCACCATAATCAACAATGCAATAAGCCTTATCATTTGACTTTATATCCCTTTCTGTTAAAATAGAGCGAATCAATTTCATTTTTACGATCATATTACAATTTGTCAATACAAATAAACATGTTATGATGAAGATATGCCATTTTATTAACGATGAATGGACAAGGAGCATACGTCTTTTCTATATAAATATTTTTAAAAATCGGTTTTTTAGCATACATAGAAGAGATGAAGGAAGGAGAGTTTCATGGCCAAAGAATATGATGTAGTGATTTTAGGAGGAGGAACGGCAGGATATGTTACAGCGATCCGGGCATCCCAGCTCGGAATGAAAACAGCTATTGTTGAAAAATCAAAGCTTGGAGGGACCTGTTTGCATTCGGGCTGCATCCCGAGCAAAGTTTTATTGCGAAGCGCTGAAATATTTGCTCAATCAAAAAAAAGCAGCGACTTTGGAATCGAGCTGTCCAATGTTCAAGTCAATTTTGATAAAGTGCAGGAGCGGAAGGAAAAGATAGTTTCTCAACTTTATCAAGGGGTCAGGCAATTAGTCAAAAAGGGAAAGATCGATGTGTTTCATGGCATCGGACGAATTTTAGGTGCGTCCATCTTTTCTCCGCAGCCAGGAACAGTTTCTGTAGAGATGGAAAACGGGGAGGAAAACCAAATTTTACTTCCGAAATACGTTATTATTGCAACTGGATCGCGCCCTCGTGAATTGCCTGGATTAACGATTGACGGCGAGACTATTTTGACGTCAGATGAAGCATTGCAATTACAACGCCTTCCTTCATCTATGATCATTGTGGGCGGCGGAGTGATTGGAATGGAATGGGCATCTATGCTCTCTGATTTCGGAGTTGAAGTCACGATCCTTGAAATGGCGGATCGAATTTTGCCGTCAGAAGATATTGAAATAAGTAAAGAAATGGAACGGCTAATGAGGAAAAAAGGAGTCCGCATTTTTACGAATATATCGATTTTGCCTGAAAAAACAGAAATACAAAACGGAATCACAGTGTTCATCGAACAGGATGGACAAGAAATCAGTTTGCACAGTGAAAAACTGCTGTTGTCAATAGGGAGAAAAGGGAACACAGAAGGAATTGGATTGGAAAATACCGAAATTGAAATCCATAATGGCTATATTGTGACAAACGAGTTTTATCAAACAAAGGAATCAAACATCTATGCAGTCGGTGATGTCATCGGCGGTCTTCAGCTTGCCTATGTCGCATCGCAAGAAGGAATACGCGCCGTAGAACATATTGCAGGAGAGAATGTTTTGCCAATTGACTACAAAAAAGTCCCTAAATGTATTTATTCGAATCCTGCAGCTGCAAGTATCGGTTTAACAGAACAAGAAGCGAGGGAAAAAGGCTATACCATCAAAATCGGAAAATTTCCTTTTCAAGGAGTTGGAAAAGCGCTCATTTATGGAGAACCGCAAGGGTTTGTCAAAATTGTCGCAGATGAAAAGACCGATGATCTTTTAGGAATTCATATTATCGGACCAAATGCAACAGAGCTGATTTCTGAAGGAAGTTTAGCAAGCTTTCTCGATGCAAGCTCTTGGGAACTCTCCCGTACGATTCATGCCCATCCAACATTGTCAGAAGGGATAATGGAAGCGGCTCTTGCGGTAAATGGCAAAGCAATACATATATAAGCTAGGGAGGTCTTGTCATGCCCAAAAATCGTCATCAGTCTTTAGGTTTAACGGATCAGGACGTATTAAACATGTATGAAACGATGCTTCTTGCAAGAAAAGTGGACGAACGGATGTGGCTTTTAAACCGAGCAGGAAAAATCCCATTTGTCATCTCATGTCAAGGGCATGAAGGCGCTCAAGTTGGTGCAGCCTTTGCCTTGGACAAAACAAAGGATTATATCTTGCCTTACTACCGTGATGTAGGCGTTGTCCTGCACTTTGGAATGACCGTAAAAGAATTAATGCTATCAGCATTTGCAAAAGCGGAAGACCCGAATTCCGGGGGCAGGCAAATGCCAGGACATTTCGGCCAAAAGAAAAATCGGATTGTAACTGGTTCATCCCCTGTTACAACTCAAGTTCCTCATGCAGCTGGGATCGCCTTAGCAGGAAAAATCGATAAAAAGGATTTTGTCACATTTGTTTCCTTTGGGGAAGGATCATCGAACCAAGGAGATTTTCATGAAGGGGCGAATTTTGCTGGAGTACATAAATTACCTGTCATTTTGATGTGTGAAAATAACCAATACGCCATCAGCGTTCCGATTCAAAAGCAATTAGCTTGCGAAAAAGTGTCAGACAGAGCAGCAGGGTACGGCATGCACGGGGTGACTGTAGATGGAAACGATCCTCTTGAAGTGTATAAAGTTGTGAAGGAAGCGAGAGAAAGAGCTGTCCGAGGAGAGGGACCGACATTGGTTGAAACGCTTGTGCACCGCCTTACACCCCATTCGAGCGATGATGATGATCGGAGCTACCGGACAAAAGAAGAAATCGAAGAAGCTAAGAAAAAAGATCCGATTTATACGTTTGCATCCTATTTAAAAGAAATTGGATTGTTAACAGAGGAATTGGAACAAAATATGCAGACGAAAATTGCAAGCATAATCGATGAAGCAACTGATTATGCAGAAAATGCGCCTTATGCGGCTCCGGAACATGCACTGAAACATGTGTATGGAAACTGAAGGAGGAAAAAAGATGCCAATTATGTCATATATCGAAGCAGTTACAGCTGCACTTCGTGAGGAAATGGAGCGAGATGAAAAAGTATTTCTACTAGGAGAAGATGTCGGGAAAAAAGGAGGAGTTTTTAAAGCGACTCAAGGGTTATATGAACAGTTTGGAGAAGAGAGGGTAATCGATGCTCCCCTTGCTGAATCTGCTATCGCTGGCGTTGGAATAGGAGCGGCCATGTACGGAATGCGCCCTGTTTGTGAAATACAATTTGCTGATTTTATTATGCCGGCTGTCAATCAAATTATTTCAGAAGCAGCGAAAATACGGTATCGCTCCAACAATGACTGGAACTGTCCGATTACGATTCGGGCGCCGTTTGGCGGAGGAGTGCACGGTGCTTTATACCATTCTCAGTCTGTTGAAGCGGTATTTGCCAACCAGCCCGGTTTGAAAATTGTCATACCTTCTACGCCGTATGACGTAAAAGGATTATTAAAAGCAGCGATACGCGATGATGATCCTGTCTTATTTTTTGAACATAAGCGGGCATACAGGCTCATTAAAGGGGAAGTTCCGGCAGATGATTATGTTTTGCCGATTGGAAAGGCGGATGTCAAGCTGGAAGGGGATGACATTACCGTTATTACATATGGATTGTGCGTTCATTTTGCTCTGCAGGCAGCTGAACGATTAGAAAAAGATGGAATTTCTGTCCACCTTTTAGATTTAAGAACGGTATATCCGCTTGATCAGGAGGCTATTATTGAGGCCGCTTCAAAAACCGGCAAGGTGCTTCTCGTGACTGAGGATAATAAAGAAGGCAGTGTAATGAGCGAGGTATCCGCCATTATTGCAGAGCATTGTTTGTTTGATCTTGATGCACCAATTAAACGGCTTGCAGGCCCGGATGTACCTGCGATGCCATTTGCACCGACAATGGAAAAATTTTTTATGATGAATGCAGAAAAAATTGAAAAAGCGATGAGAGAATTGGCAGAGTTTTAAAAGTTGACCCTAATCTCAAGGAGGAATCAACGTGCTAATCGAAGAAATGAAAATGCCTCAATTAGGAGAAAGCGTGACAGAAGGAACAATCAGCAAGTGGCTCGTCTCCATCGGCGATAAGGTCAACAAATATGATCCCATTGCAGAAGTTATGACGGATAAAGTAAATGCAGAAGTTCCTTCATCATATACAGGTGTAATTAAAGAGCTTTTAGCTGAGGAGGGAGATACTCTCCAAGTTGGCGAAGTTATTTGCAGAATTGAAGTGGAGGCTGTGGCGGTTGAACAAGAAAAAAACATTCAGCCAAAAGACAGTCTTTATGCTAATGACCATCAGCAGGCTGAAAAAGAAGAAACGGAAAAGAAGACTATGAAAAACAGGTATTCTCCGGCAGTGCTCCGGCTAGCTCAAGAACATGATATTGATTTAGAAAAAGTCAACGGAACGGGAGCTTTCGGAAGAATTACCCGAAAAGATGTGTTGAAACTGATTGAAGCAGGTAATATACCGAAAAAGGGCTCCTTGATCCAAGAAACGAAATCCTATAAATCACCTAAAACAGCCGGTGATACTGAAATTCCTGTTTCTGGGGTGCGCAAAGCCATTGCTCAAAATATGGCGCGAAGCAAAACAGAAATTCCCCATGCTTGGATGATGATTGAGGTCGATGTAACTGGGTTAGTTGAATTAAGAAATTCGATCAAGGAAGAATTTAAAGCAAAAGAAGGTTTTCCTTTAACATTTTTCCCGTTTTTTGTGAAAAGCGTTGCAGAAGCGTTGAAAGAATATCCGCAAATGAATTCGACTTGGGCGGGGGATAAAATTATTCAAAAGAAAGACATTAATATTTCGATCGCTGTTGCAACAGATGATGCGCTTTATGTACCAGTTATTAAACATGCTGATGAAAAATCCATTAAAGGAATTGCTCGAGAAATTAACGAGCTTGCTTTAAAGGTTAGAACGGGAACGATAGAAGCGAAGGAAATGGAAGGCGGTACATTTACTGTTAACAACACAGGTTCATTCGGCTCTATTCAATCAATGGGAATTATTAACTATCCACAAGCGGCTTTGCTGCAAGTAGAAACGATTGTGAAAAGATTAGTTGTCATGAAAAACGGAATGATCGCCGTGCGCGATATGGTGAATCTCTGCCTTTCTCTCGATCATAGAGTATTAGATGGGGTTGTATGCGGAAGATTTTTGCAAAGAGTAAAACAAATATTAGAAGGTATTTCGAAAGAAACAACATCCGTATATTAGTCCTTTGAGTTATTAGAAATAATGCTTAAGCAACATTGGTTAACATTTGCTTCAAAGATTGCTGTTATTGTAAGATAACAATATAATGGTGAAAAAAAGGGAAAGGGGTGCGAATGAATGAGCATCGATTTTAATTTCTTCATGAACGACATAGTTCGCCAAGCGCGTGAGGAAATCGTTGCCGCTGGCTATACGGAATTGAAAACACCGGAAGAAGTGGATGAAGCTTTAACGAAAAAAGGAACCACTTTAGTAATGGTTAATTCTGTTTGCGGCTGTGCAGGCGGAATCGCAAGACCGGCTGCATATCATGCGCTTCATTATGATAAACGTCCTGATCAATTAGTGACTGTATTTGCAGGTCAAGATAAAGAAGCTACGGAACGAGCTAGATCTTATTTTACCGGTTATCCGCCGTCTTCTCCATCTTTTGCGCTGCTCAAGGATGGAAAGCTCGTTACCATGATTGAACGCCATGAAATCGAAGGACATGAGCCGATGTCTGTTGTCCAAAAATTGCAAGAGGCATTCGAGCAATATTGTGACGAAGTATAAAAAGAAAAGGCTGCCATTTTTAGATGTGGCGCCTTTTTTATTTCGAAAAGAGAATAGGCAAATGATGGTGATGAGTAATGAGAAAATTTAAAATCGGTTATCGTACGTTAAAAACAGCGATAGGTGCTCCTCTATCGATATTTTTAGCACAGCTGATGGATTTAAACCATTTTGTTTCCACCGGCATCATCGCGATTCTTTGTATTCAAGTAACAAAAAAGAAATCATTGAAAAGCGCTTGGTCCAGGTTTTTTGCTTGTATAACGGGAATGATGTTTTCTTTTCTTTTTTTTGAAATTTTTGGTTACCATCCAATTGTCATTGGATTTCTGTTGCTTTTTTTCATACCGACAATGGTGCTTTTTAAAACGACAGAAGGCATTGTAACGAGCGCTGTTATTATTTTGCACTTATATGAAGCAGGTCAAATAACGCTGGATATTGTTCAAAACGAACTTTTGATTATTGTGACAGGGATCGGAGTAGCGCTCTTAATGAATCTGTATATGCCGAGCCTAGAAAATGACCTTAATGTTTATCGAAAAGAAGTAGAAAAAAACTTTGCGGTTATTTTTGAAAAAATTGTAGCTTTTTTAAGAGAAGGCGACTATACGTGGGATGGAAAAGAAATTCCTGAGACAGCCGATCTCATTGAAAAAGGGAAAGGATTGGCGCTCCGAAATGTAGAAAATCGTTTGCTAAGACATGAAGACCAATATTATGCATATTTTAAAATGAGAGAAAAACAATTTGAAATCATTGAACGAGTGCTGCCGACGTTCACGATGATCACCGCAAACGTAGAACAAGCGCACCTTATTGCACAGTTTATTGAAGAGTTAAAAGACAACATTCATTCCGGAAATACAGCAAAGAAATTTTTAAAAAAGCTAGATGACATCAAAAAAGAGATGGAAAGGGCACCGCTTCCGAAAACAAGAAAGGAATTTGAAACGAGAGCAAGGCTTTATCATTTTTTATATGAAATGGAGCAATATTTAATTATTAAAAGCCAGTTTAAAGGTCTTGCCGACGCCAAAAAAGGAAAAGGATGAAGCGCTTGTCATTGAGCACAATAAAACGAGAGATCGTGTCAATGCTTTTTTCATACATATGTTTAGAAGAAACGCCTTTACGAGCTGCACTTTTCAAAATACAAACAGAAGAATGGACCGTGTCTGCTGAAAAAAATCGGCTAAGAATGTTCACCATATCGGTTCGCATGATCTGAAAATATTCGTGAACAGCTATGGAATAAATCAGCGTGATCTGTAAAAAAATTCGCGGCAACGATGCCAAAAGTCCGCAGCGGACGAGATTGATTTTGCGAAAATGAATGTGCGGAATTCATGGACTTTATCGGAAAATATGTAACAAAAGGTAGTATGAGGACGAGCAATCGAGAGGAGGAAGCACCGATTTGAAAGAAATTGTTTTTCACCAAACAGCCTATGTGGTGTAAAAAGTGCATGTTGAATTTTTAAAGCCACATAGTGATGCCTGTTAAAATTGAGGTGATCAGCAATGAACCTAACATAATATAAACAACCCACTTTTGCATTTTTTTGCTTGTCATCATGATTCCCTCCATATACATGATTTATAAAACATTGTACAACGATTTTTTAGAGGGGACAACCTTCATCGACAGCTTCTTTTTGATTTCACAAGCGGAATCAAAATCGGTTACACTAAACATGAATACATAATTAGGAGGAAAGACAAAATGGTTCAGGAAAACCGGCTAGTGAATGAATTTTTAGAACTCGTGAAAATTGATTCAGAAACAAAATTTGAACGGGAAATAGCAAATGTATTAAAGCAAAAATTTACCGAGCTTGGACTACAAGTAATAGAAGACGAATCAATTGAAAAAACAGGACATGGAGCAGGAAATTTAATTTGTACGCTAGAGGCGACGAAAGAAGGCGTTGATACGATTTATTTTACCTCTCATATGGATACGGTCGTACCTGGAAAAGGGGTAAAACCTTCTATACAAAACGGATATATTGTGACGGACGGAACAACGATTTTAGGCGCTGATGATAAAGCGGGCCTTGCCGCAATGCTGGAAGCGGTGCGTGTATTAAAAGAAAATAACATTCCTCACGGGAAAATCGAGTTTGTCATTACGGTTGGAGAAGAATCAGGTTTAATTGGGGCAAAAGCGCTTGATTCAAAACTGATTACCGCGCAATACGGGTATGCATTGGACAGTGACGGAAAAGTTGGAGACATTATTGTTTCGGCGCCGACACATGCAAAAATTAAAGCGACGATTCACGGAAAAACCGCTCATGCCGGGGTTGCGCCAGAAAAAGGAATTTCCGCTATTACGGTTGCAGCAAAAGCAGTTGCCAATATGCCTTTAGGCCGAATCGATGAAGAAACAACGGCAAATATCGGCCGTTTTGAAGGGGGAACGCAAACAAATATCGTATGCGACCGCGTTGATATTTTAGCTGAAGCGCGTTCACTTGTACCTGAAAAATTGGAGCAGCAAGTACAAAAAATGAAGGAAGCTTTTGAAACAGCAGCTGCCGAAATGGGAGCAAAAGCAGAAGTGGATATTAACGTAATGTATCCCGGATTTACGTTTACCGATGAAGATAAGGTCGTTCAAATTGCTAAAAAAGCTATCAAAACAATCGGCAGAGAGAGCAGATTGTTAAAAAGCGGGGGCGGAAGCGATGCGAATATTATCGCTGGCTTCGGTATTCCGACTGTTAATCTTGCTGTTGGTTATGAGGAAATTCATACAACAAATGAAAAAATGCCGATTGAGGAGCTTGTCAAAACAGCAGAATTAGTTGTCGCCATTATAAAAGAGGTAGCAAACCAATAGAGCTTTGAAAATTTGAAGCCGGAAGCTCGTCACTCAGCAAACGATCCGATGTGCCAGGCCTTAGGCTTCATAATAAGAATTGACAGCTCCAAAACATCTGCAAGACCTCTGATAGTTTTTACAACCTCCGGCTTCTATAATATTGACAGCCGTTCCGCTCTTCCAGCGTCGTGTTGGAAGAGCATCTTTTTTATTGATATTTTTCTAGTACTGAGAAAAACTCTTTAGCAAATTGATAAAAAACTTTAACGGACGGGGCCAGCTCGTAATTTTTCGATATAATAATGCCGACATTTCTGCTTACACGAGGCATTTCAATCGGAATTTTTACCGTAAAACGAGGCATTGTTTCATAAAAAGTGCTTTCAGGCAGCAATGTTACGCCAATTTCTGCCGATACGAGCCCTTTGATGGCATCTAAATCTTCCCCTTCCGATGAAATAATTGGGGAAAATCCAGCCTGTTGACACGCTTCATGCACGATTTTATGCAGAATATAACCTTCTGGAAACGTCACAAACGGTTCATTACGCAATTCAGTCAGCACTAAGCTTTTTTTGTGCGCAAGCGGATGATTGTGCGGCAAAAGGGCTGCAAAGGATTCCGTAAATAAAATATCCCCTTTCACATCGTTGTCATCCGTCGGAATAGGACCGAGAAAAGCTAAATCGATTTCTCTTTTTTTGACGGCTTCAATTAAATATTTATAAGAACCTTGTCGCAAATGAAAGGAAACGTTCGGGTGTTTTGCTTTAAAAGCGGAAATAACAGTCGGCATTGTATGGCTTGCCAAGCTGGTCGGAAAGCCGATTTTAACTGTTCCTCTTTCCGGATCCAAAAATTCTTCAATTTGCTGTTTGGCGTGTTCGATCGCTTTTAAAGCCGTCTCGACATGGGGCAAAAAATGACGTCCAATTGGAGTAAGCTTAACATTCCTTCCTTCCCTTTCAAAAAGCTCCACTCCGAGCTCCGCCTCTAAATTTGCTATTTGCCTGCTGATAGCCGACTGTGCGACATGAAGGGCTTCAGCAGCTTCTGAAACATGCTCCCGCTTCGCAACCTCCCAAAAATATATAAGCTGTCTCAGTTCCATTTGACTCACCCCCAAGCAATTTATATCAAAATGAGATTATTATTATCTAAATTATATATTGTTAATATTATTTTTGAAAACTACAATTATACATACAGACTTATCGGCATGAGAATGGGGGAGAAGAGATGAAACAGATAGGATTACCAAAGGCACAAGGTCTCTATCGTCCTGAATTTGAACATGATGCATGTGGGATCGGTTTATATGCTCATCTGAAGGGGAAACCTTCTCATGATATTGTCAAAAAAGGCCTTCACATGCTTTGTCAATTGGAGCACCGCGGCGGACAAGGAAGCGATCCGAAAACTGGAGACGGTGCAGGCATTATGGTTCAAATTCCGCACAATTATTTTAAAGTTGCTTGCGGACGAATGAACCTTCCAGAAAAAGGACGATATGGAGTCGGAATGGTCTTTTTGCCGAGTCGTGAACATGATCGGATACATTATGAAACAGAAATCAATAAAATCATTGAAAAAGAAGGACAAATATTATTAGGTTGGAGAACTGTGCCGGTAAATTCTGAAAAGATCGGTTGGCTTGCAAAAGAGAGCAAACCTTTCATCAGACAAGTATTTATTGGGGCGAGCGATGATATTCAAGACGAGCTTACTTTTGAGAGAAAGCTGTATGTTATTCGGAAACAAGCAGAACGTCTTGTTCAAAATAATGAATTTTATTTTGCAAGTTTATCAAGCCGGACAATTGTTTATAAAGGTCTCTTGACGCCTGAACAATTAGATGAATTTTATGTAGACTTGCAGGACGAGAGATTTCAATCAGCTTTTGCTCTAGTCCACTCCCGATTCAGCACCAATACGTTCCCAAGCTGGGAAAGAGCGCATCCAAACAGATATTTAATCCATAATGGCGAGATCAACACATTGCGCGGCAATGTGAATTGGATGGCTGCAAGGGAAAAGCTGTTTGTTTCAGACGTTTTCGGGGATGATTTGACAAAAATCACACCTATTTTAGATATGAACGGAAGCGATTCATCCATTTTAGACAACGCTTTTGAATTTTTTGTGCTGGCAGGAAAAAAGCTGGCGCATGCGGCGATGATGCTTATTCCTGAACCGTGGTTTTGGGATGATGAAATGGATGATGATAAGAAAGCATTTTATGAGTTTCACAGCTGTTTTATGGAGCCGTGGGACGGTCCAACGGCCATCTCGTTTACAGACGGAAAGCAGATCGGAGCTATTTTGGACCGCAATGGACTTAGACCAGCCCGCTACTATGTGACGAAAGATGATTACATTATTTTCTCATCAGAAGTCGGTGTGATTGATGTTGAACCGGAAAATGTGCTTTATAAAGACCGGTTGAGTCCAGGAAAAATGCTGTTGATTGACTTGGAAGAAGGAAGAATCATTTCTGATCAGGAAATCAAAGAAGAAATCGCCAAAGAAAAACCATATCGCCAGTGGATCAATGATCAGATGATTTCTATTTTCGACATCAATGTCCCTGAAGATGTTGAAAAGGTTGACGATCTAACCAAACTCCAAAAAGCGTTTGGTTATACGTATGAAGATGTTGAAAAAACAATTGCAGCAATGGTGATCGATGGAAAAGATCCGATCGGCGCAATGGGAAATGATACTCCTCTTGCAGTGCTGTCAGATCGCCCGCAAAGCTTGTTTAATTATTTTAAACAATTGTTTGCCCAAGTAACGAATCCTCCGATTGATGCGATTCGTGAATCGATCGTCACTTCTACGATGACACTGTTAGGAAAAGAAGGAAATATTCTCGATCCTGATCCATCAGCAGCACGACGCATTCGCTTAGAATCTCCAATTCTTTCGAATGAAGAACTCGCTGCTTTGAAAAATAATCCGTATCCTGAATTTAAATGCGTCACTTTGCCGGCTTTGTTTAAAGATGATTTGAAAAATGCATTAGATCAGCTCTTTCAAGCTGCTGATGAAGCGGTGGAAAACGGCGCTACACTTCTAGTTTTATCAGATCGCGGAGTAAATGAAGAATATGCAGCAATTCCAGCACTGCTTGCCGGAAGCGCTCTGCATCAATATATGGTGAAAAAAGGAACCCGCACGAAAGCAAGCATTATTGTTGAATGCGGAGAAGCGAGAGAAGTGCACCATTTTGCGGCTCTAATAGGATATGGTGTAGATGCGGTCAATCCTTATTTAGCTTTAGAAACAGTGCGAAATGCTGTTCAAAAGGGAACGATTCCATATTCATATAAAGAAGCAGTAAAAAGATTTAAAAAAGCGGTGACAGACGGGGTCGTCAAAGTCATGTCAAAAATGGGAATTTCTACGATTCAAAGCTACCGCGGAGCCCAAATTTTTGAAGCGGTCGGCATTGGAGAAGAAGTTATCGAGGAATACTTCACTGGAACAGCCTCGCAAATTGGAGGAATCGGATTAAAAGAAATTGAAAAAGAAGCGAAAATGCGTCATGCTCAAGGATTTAAAACAACTTATCGAGATGAAACGCTCGATCCAGGCAGCGAATTTCAATGGAGAAGAAACGGAGAACACCATGCATTCAATCCGAAAACGATCCATACGCTGCAATGGGCATGCCGGAAAAACGATTATAAGTTATTTAAAGAATACTCGAAGATGGCCAATGAAGAGCAAGTGACGTTTTTGCGCAACTTGTTTGAATTCAATGAATCTAGAAAACCGATTCCTATTGAAGAAGTTGAGCCGGTGGAATCAATCGTACGCCGCTTTAAAACAGGAGCAATGTCCTTCGGTTCCTTAAGCAAGGAAGCGCATGAAGCATTGGCGGTTGCGATGAACCGCATCGGTGGAAAAAGCAACAGCGGTGAAGGTGGAGAAGATCCGAACCGCTATGTTCCAGATGAAAATGGAGATTTGAAGCGAAGCGCCATAAAACAAGTAGCTTCCGGTCGCTTCGGCGTGAAAATCCATTATTTAGTCAATGCTGACGAGCTGCAAATTAAAATGGCTCAAGGAGCAAAGCCAGGTGAGGGCGGACAGCTGCCAAGCAAAAAGGTGTATCCTTGGATCGGAAAAGTTCGCGGCTCTACACCGGGTGTGGAATTGATTTCACCGCCTCCGCACCATGACATTTATTCAATTGAAGACTTGGCGCAGCTTATTCATGATTTGAAAAACGCGAATAGAGATGCCCGAATCAGCGTCAAGCTTGTTTCAAAAGCTGGAGTAGGAACGATTGCTGCTGGAGTTGCGAAAGGTGCAGCGGACGTTATTACAATCAGCGGCTATGACGGCGGTACCGGGGCATCTCCAAAGACGAGCATTAAGCATGCCGGACTTCCGTGGGAGCTTGGCCTTAGTGAAACACATCAAACGCTTATGCTCAACGGATTGCGTGACCGAGTCGTTCTTGAAACAGACGGCAAGCTGATGACAGGCCGTGATGTTGTGATGGCGGCATTGTTCGGGGCAGAAGAATTTGGTTTTGCAACCGCTCCTCTAGTCGTTCTAGGATGTGTCATGATGCGTGTATGTCATCTTGATACATGTCCAGTCGGAGTGGCAACGCAAAATCCTGAACTTCGTGAAAAATTTATGGGCAAGCCAGAGCATGTTGTTAATTTCATGTATTTCATCGCGCAGGAAGTTCGCGAAATCATGGCAAGCCTCGGATTCCGAACTATTGATGAAATGGTTGGAAGAGTAGATGTATTGAAGGTTAGCGACCGTGCAAAAAAACATTGGAAAGCAAAGCATCTTGACCTATCCCGCTTGCTTTATCAAGTGGAGGGTCCGCGAACTTTTGCACGTCCGCAAAACCATAAAATCGACCAGTCATTAGACGTGAACGAAGTATTGCCGAAAGTTGAAGAGGCAATTAAACGGAAAGAAAAAGTTGAACTCCATTTGAACATTAAAAATGTGAACCGCGTCGTTGGAACCATTACAGGCAGCGAAATTGCAAAACAATATGGCGAAGAGGGGCTGCCGGAAGATACGATCAATCTTCATTTCTACGGCTCAGCAGGTCAAAGCTTTGCAGCGTTTGTACCGAAAGGAATGACGATGACGCTTACTGGCGACGCCAATGATTACATTGGAAAAGGCTTATCCGGCGGAAAAGTAATTGTCCGTCACCCGAAAGAAGCATCTTTTGCATCAAGTGACAATGTCATTATTGGAAATGTGGCGTTCTACGGTGCAACGAGCGGTGAAGCATATATTCAAGGGCGAGCCGGCGAAAGATTTTGTGTAAGAAACAGCGGTGTGAATGCTGTTGTTGAAGGTGTCGGCGATCACGGTTGTGAATATATGACCGGAGGACGTGTTGTCATTCTCGGATCTGTCGGCAAAAACTTTGCAGCTGGTATGTCCGGAGGCATTGCTTACGTATTGGCGGATGATCAGGAGAAATTCAAACGAACAGCCAATAAGGAATTAGTGTTATTTGAATCTCTTGAAGATGAAGAAGAAATCCGCACTGTATATGACATGATTTCGAAGCATTTCCAATATACAGAAAGTCCAAAGGCCCGGCATATATTAGATCATTGGGAAGAGTATGTCGGAAGATTTATTAAAGTGATACCTAGAAACTACAAACTAATGATCAGCACGATTGAAAAAATGGAAAATTCAGGTCTTACGAAAGAAGAAGCTGTACTTGCAGCATTTGAAGCGGTTGCGAATGAGAAAACAACCGCCGGTGAACCATTCGCTTTACAGGCTGTTGCAAATTAACCTCATTGCACACCTAGTGAATGGATGAAAAGGAGGGGGAGACTCGTGGGAAAAGCAACAGGTTTTATGGAGTATGTACGAGAAGAAGAGAAAAAACGTGATCCGCTTTCCCGCCTTGATGATTGGAAGGAATATTCATTCCCGTTTTCAAATGAAACACTTGCCAGACAAGGTGCCCGCTGCATGGACTGCGGGACTCCTTTCTGTCATATGGGAATGGAGATTAACGGCTTAACATCAGGTTGTCCGATTCATAATTTAATCCCTGAATGGAATGATCTTGTTTATAGAGGTAAATGGAAGGAAGCGCTGGACCGTCTTTTAAAAACAAATAATTTTCCTGAATTTACCGGAAGGGTTTGCCCTGCACCGTGTGAAGGATCTTGTACGGTTGCGATTTCAGATCCTGCTGTTGCCATTAAAGGCATCGAGCGCGCAATAATCGATAAGGGCTTTGACGAAGGATGGGTTCAGCCGAGAATTCCTGAAAAGCGCACAGGTAAAAAAGTCGCTATTGTTGGGTCAGGTCCTGCCGGTCTGGCATGTGCGGATCAATTGAACCAAGCGGGACATTCCGTTACGGTTTATGAGCGGGCTGATCGAATCGGCGGGTTATTAATGTACGGTATTCCGAATATGAAGCTTGAGAAGGAAATTGTTGAAAGAAGAGTGCGTCTTTTAGAAGAAGAAGGAATTACGTTTATAACTAATACGGAAGTAGGCAAAGACATCACCGCTGATGAGCTTCGCTCCCAATATGATGCTGTTGTTTTATGCACAGGAGCGCAAAAGCAGCGTGATCTTGTGATTGAAGGAAGAGAATTAAACGGCGTGCACTTTGCGATGGATTATTTAACAGAAACGACGAAAAGCCTGCTCAATTCTAATTTTGCAGACAAAAAGTTTATTGATGCAAAAGATAAGCATGTCATCGTCATTGGCGGCGGTGATACAGGTGCTGACTGTGTAGCGACAGCATTGCGGCAAAAGTGTAAAAGCGTTGTGCAATTTGGTAAACATCCAGCCTTGCCGAAGGAGCGGGCGGAAGGCAATCCATGGCCTCAAGCTCCGCTGGTCTTTACGTTAGATTATGCATATGAGGAAGCCAAAAGCAAATTCGGACAGGATCCTCGTCAATTTTGCATCCAAACAAAGAAAATTGTCGGCGATGAAAATGGCAATGTAAAAGAATTGCATACGATTCAAATGGAAAAATCATTTGATGAAAACGGCAATGCGGTGTTTAAAGAAATACCCGGCACAGAAAAAGTATGGCCGTGCGATTTAGTCTTTATCGCAATCGGCTTTGAAGGGCCGGAACAGCCTGTTCTGAAGCAATTTGGCGTTGAAACGGTAAACCGGAAAGTGAACGCTCCGTACGGCAAATTTACAACAAATGTAGAAGGCGTATTTGCCGCAGGTGACGCAAGAAGAGGACAGAGCTTGATTGTCTGGGCGATTCATGAGGGAAGAGGTGCCGCAAAGGAAGTGGATCGCTTCTTAATGGGAGCGACGAATTTACCTTAAAATTATATTTTGAAATCCCGGGGCTGTCTAGAAAGTCCAATCGCCATTGAAAATAAAAAATCATAAACACCGATATATCAACGTTTCTAAAACATTAATGGGGGTGTCAATAAGCCGTAAAAACGACTTATTAGACATCCCCTTTCCTTTATTTTTAAAGCATTTGCATAGCAGGCAGCAAGAAATGCCAGCTTCATTCAGCTCTGTCCGCCCATTCAAAAGAACAAGGGAGCCTCTTTTATTTATGTATGGTACAATGATATTGGGTGATGTGTATGAGCCGCGTTATTTTGCATATTGATATGAATAGTTTTTACGCATCTGTTGAGGCTGCCTTTGATCCGTCGTTAAAAGGGCTGCCGCTTGCGATAGCCGGCAACCCGGAGGAGAGGAAAGGAATTGTTGTGACTTGCAGCTATGAAGCTAGAGCGTTTGGGGTAAAGACGACCATGCCAGTATGGGAGGCAAAGAAGCTTTGCCCGAATTTAATTGTCAAAAAGCCCCGTTTTGATCGTTATCGAAAAGCATCGAAAGCAATGTTTGCGATTTTATGTTCATACACACCGATTGTAGAGCCGGTTTCTATAGACGAAGGATATATGGATGTCACAGACGTCGCAAGACATCCGCTCGATCTGGCAAAAGAAATTCAACAGCGGCTTCTTGATGAGCTGGAGCTGCCGTCCAGCATCGGAATTGCCCCGAATAAATTTTTGGCTAAAACAGCTTCTGATATGAAAAAGCCTTTAGGCATAACGGTTTTAAGGAAGAGGGATATTAAAGAGAAATTGTGGCCTCTTGATGTAGAAGAGATGCATGGCGTAGGGGCGAAAACAGCTGAAAAATTAAAGAAGATCGGAATTCGGACAATCGGTGACCTTGCAAGAGGAAACGACGTTCAACTAGAAAAAATAATTGGTATTAATGGATTAAGGTTAAAAGAAAAAGCAAACGGCATTGACCATCGCCCGGTTGATCCATCGTCCGTTTATGATTTTAAAAGCGTCGGAAATCAGATGACGCTGCCCGAAGATGAAACAAATGAAGAAGAGTTAAAGAATGCCCTAAAAAGTTTGGCGAAATCGGTAAGTCTCCGATTGAAGAAAAAAGAGGCGGTAGCGACAAAAGTTGCAGTGATGCTTCGCTATAAAGACCGGACGACTGTAACAAAAAGTATGAAATTAGAAAACCCAACCGATGATGAAAGAACAATTTTCCAGCATGCTTTGATTGTTTTTCAAAAGCTGTGGAAAAACGAGCCTGTGCGCCTGCTCGGCATAACAGGGCAGGATGTGATGCACAAAAAAAATGCTTTTAAACAGCTTGATCTATTTACTTTTGAAGAAGAAGCGAAAAATGAACCGCTCCATCAGGCGATAGAAAAATTGTCTGAAAAATATGGAGAAGGAATTATCAAAAAAGGACTGAGCATGCATAAAGAGATTGATTCTTTCGGCTCGAGCTTCGGGAAAGATTTTTTCTTTAAATAAGTTTTTTAAACCTGTACTTTGTATATGGCTTTGACTTGAAAACAATCTATTAATTATGGTATTTTCAGTTCTGTAGAATAGTTATTCGAAATAGAAAGGGACGTATTCATATGTCAAAACAGCAAATAGGTGTTATCGGATTAGCAGTAATGGGAAAAAATTTAGCATTGAATATTGAAAGCAGAGGCTACAGCGTTTCTGTCTACAACCGTTCTTCAGAAAAAACAGACGAAATGCTAAAAGAAGCAGCAGGAAAAAAAATCGTCGGAACGTATAGTATAGAGGAATTTGTCAATTCTCTTGAAAAGCCTCGAAAAATTTTACTAATGGTTAAAGCGGGTGCTGCGACTGATGCAACTATTGAACAACTTCTTCCATATCTCGATGAAGGAGATATTTTAATTGACGGCGGAAATACATATTATAAAGATACTCAACGCCGCAGCAAACAGCTCGCTGAACGCGGCATCCATTTCATTGGCACAGGGGTTTCCGGCGGGGAAGAAGGAGCTTTAAAAGGCCCTTCCATCATGCCGGGAGGACAAAAAGAGGCTCATGAGCTTGTGCGTCCAATTTTTGAAGCGATCGCCGCTAAGGTAAATGGTGAGCCGTGCACCACCTACATTGGTCCAGATGGAGCAGGACATTACGTAAAAATGGTGCATAACGGCATTGAATACGGAGATATGCAATTAATTTCCGAAGCTTACTTCATTTTAAAACATGTTCTTGGGTTAAATGCTCAAGAGCTTCATGAAGTGTTTGCTGAATGGAATAAAGGAGAGCTCGACAGCTATTTAATTGAAATTACAGCAGATATTTTCACAAAAATCGATGAAGAAACAGGAAAACCGCTTGTCGATGTCATTCTTGACACCGCCGGGCAAAAAGGAACAGGAAAATGGACAAGCCAAGACGCGCTCGATTTAGGAATCCCTCTTCCGATCATTACTGAATCAGTATTTGCCCGTTTTATTTCCGCCATGAAGGAAGAGCGTGTTAAAGCAAGCAAACTGTTGAGCGGACCGAATGTACGGCCTTATGAAGGAAGCAAGGAAGAACTCATTGAAGCCGTTCGAAAAGCGCTGTACATGAGTAAAATTTGTTCTTATGCTCAAGGGTTTGCGCAAATGAAAGCAGCAAGCGAAGAATATAATTGGAATTTAAAATACGGCGATATTGCCATGATCTTCCGCGGCGGCTGCATCATCCGCGCAGCGTTTTTGCAAAAAATCAAAGACGCTTACGATCGCGACCCTGATCTTCCAAACCTACTGTTGGACCCTTATTTTAAAGAAATTGTTGAAAGCTATCAGGGAGCTTTACGACAAGTTATTGCGATTGCCATCGAAAGAGGAATTCCAGTGCCGTGCTTCTCTGCCGCTCTTGCTTATTATGACAGCTACCGCACTGAAACATTGCCGGCAAACTTAATTCAAGCACAGCGCGATTATTTCGGCGCTCATACGTATCAGCGCGTTGACAAAGAAGGCATCTTCCATACAGATTGGCTGAATAAATAACGATAAAAAGCATCGGTTTTAACCGATGCTTTTTCATTTCGCCATGATTCCTTTCTCGTGAGCACCGTTCTGCTATTTTTCATTTTGAAAAAGGAAAATACAAAATTTTTCTTGATAAAAATTTCAACATAAATTACTATAAATTCAAATAAAGGTTATATATTCCATTAAGATATAAAACTAGACTTATAATTCATTTGTTAAAAAGCGAGATGAGTGATAAAAAATGATCCAATGGATAAAGGATAATAAATTTTCCAGCTATGTATTGTTTTTTATTGCTTTTACATTGTCGTTCATTTCGATCATTCTGTCCATCTATATATCGATGGGCTCAGAGGCGGAAAATATTCCAATCATGCTGAAAAAAGAAGGGGCGCCGGCTTATGCAGTTTTCGGAATTGTCCTCGTGTTTATTATATTATCAGTCATAATGCAATTATTTGTAGGAGCTTCCATTACTCATTTTTTCGTAAAATTTCTATTTAGAATTCCTTTGCAATTTTCTTTATTTTATAGAGTTTATCTTATTTTCACTTCTTTTTTAGCGCTATCGATTATTTGGCAATTGTTTATGTTCCGAGATACTTCGAATATTTTTTTCATTTTAGCCAATCCGTTTTTACTCTCAGGTCTTTTTGCTCTTTTTATTTTATTGAAAAGAATGGCGAATTTAAGCTGGAAAAAGCCGCTCCTTTTCACCATTTTTTCTTTATTCGTCTATTTGGCTTTTACATTTTTAGGAGGTTGCGTATTTGATGAAGAATACATTATGTGACGTGATCTTTTCTAATATGGCATCAGGATGAAGTTATGCAGTTTATTATAAAGGGTGCACTAAAAGCGGCTTTTAAAATTTTGTACTCTTAAAATATCACATGATTCATCCTTATTCACGAGAAAACCGATCTAAACTTGTGTAAGCGAGTATGATAAGACATGTATTTAAAATTATGCTATTTATTAACGAATAAAATCATCAAAGTATTTATAAACAGGCTTTTTTATTTAAGCGATGGAATTGGATTGAAGTCTAATATTTTTAATCCGATCCTTCAAATACTGAAAAGATATGCTGTTTTTGTATGTTTGGCTGCTTATATATTCTGGTTTGTACTTGCGGTCTTATTCCAAATCTTGTTTCACCATATTTCCTTGCCCATAAAAACATTGAATTTATTGATTATCGTATATATTTTGCAGCTGTGCATAATTCAGGCTGGAAGCGGTGTTAGCGATGAAATTCGCAATTTTGCAATTGAAAGCAGATTTTCAGCAGACATAAAGAAGAAATTAATCATCACTAATGAATTTTTAGGCTTCTTTTTAATATGGCTGTTTCTTTTGATCATGTCATTGCCTTTTTTTATCGTACAGACATATTACAACTCCTATGCAGGCTTTGTTTTTCTTCTGCAAATCTTTTCATTTTTGTTCTTCTATGGGTTTGTGCTGGCATTTATAAAATTTTTATTATTTGTGTTCAAGCGAAGCTACCCCTTTGGAAGCAATCGGTTCATGATTTCTTTCATTTATTTGCTTCTCTGTTTATTCATCAATGGAAAAAAAGAAGATCTTGAATTTTTTGTTGGTTCTGCCGTTCGTTATTTTATTCACGGAGATTTTGCGGATTTTGTAATAAAATTTGTCCCTACCGAAGTCAATTTATATGAGTTGAGAATACATGGATGGCTGTTTTGGCTGGGCATTGTTTTAATAGGAATTTGCTTGTTTTTCTTTCATAAAGCCTGCGATTATTTATTCATTGAAAAGCAAATAATACGATCTTTTTCTAAATACCATTTGCCTAAAAAGAAGTCATTATATATTTTTTTCAATTATATAAGATCAAACGGGATCATCAACAGCCATTTTTTCGTGACGTACACATTAACTGTTCTGCTGTTTCTATTTGTCGAATCTCTTCCTATAAAGGTGAATGATATATCCCTTTTTACAGTTTTTCTATTTATTTCTCTATTCATGAATCATAATCATTCGAATATCATTTTGCTTTGTAAAAGACATAAACTTTCGATCATTCAAACGTCTGTTATGTTTTCGTATATTTTATGGGTTCAATACTTCATTGTGGTGATTTTACTAATTTCTGCGAAGTTGATATCTGCTGATCTGGCAGCATTATCCTTTATTTTATTAGGATTTGCCTTTATATTTTCCAGTCTAATCATTTATTGTACGTTTATTTATCAATTTGAAAAATATTTTATTGACGAAAAAGCGTTTGAAAAATTAGGCGGGATTTTAATCGTTCTCTTTTTTGCCTTCGTTGCTGCTATAAAATCCTTGCTGCGTCTAATAGGTTTAAACAATTTATTTTTAGGAGAAATGCTAAGTCTCATTTGTGTTTGTACAATTTTATTTTTAATTTTTCATAAAATCGATCGAATAAGAGGCTTCTTTTATGAGCGATTTCATTGATTTTTGAATTATGGCGTGCTTGGAATTTACCTAAACAATTTGCTTCTACGAAAATCTATTGATGAACGCACCATTTTTGTCGCATTATTCACTATGCTAATTTTTGCTGCTTTTTCAACAGCGATCGGTCATGGACAGCTTATCAACATTTCGCTTCATTTTATATAGGCTGGGAAGACAGCGGTCTCGTTGGCTTGCAGTCAGCTTCAATTAAGAATCAACAATGGGATTATGTTGTCTCCTCTTTAAATATAGAGGGGGATGTTAAAAATTAACATAAGTTAGGGTTGAAAAAGATGATTCAAGTTGCAGATTTAAAAAAGTCGTATCGGGCGAAAATGGAAATATTAAAAGGAGTTCAATTTACATTAGAACCAAATAATATCTATTGTCTATTAGGGAGGAATGGTGCGGGAAAAACGACATTGATGAAAATTTTGTCCGGCATTCTAGCTTATGATTCCGGCACGATTATAATAAAAGATAACAAAAAGCTTAATGAGCTTGTTCATTATGTTTCAGAGAAGCCAATTTTTCTAGATTTTTTATCTGGCTTTGACAACTTAGATTTTATTCAAAAAATCTATCATTTGAATATGTCGAAAGATGAATTGGAAAGGTTTTGTGAAGAACAAGGAATTCAGTCGTTTATCCACGAACTGGTCATCAATTATTCACATGGAATGAAGCACCAGCTGGCTTTAGCCGTTGCTTTTTTAATAAAACCGAAGGTATTGCTGTTGGATGAGCCGCTAGTATCTTTAGACCCGATTAACATTGCTGAAACTTATAAGAAGCTCGTTTCTTATGCCAGAAGGGGAAATATTGTTCTTCTTTCCACGCATATGATCCCGATCGCCCATAAATTGGCCGATGAAATATTATTGCTGAAAAACGGGAAAATTCATCAAGTTGCCAATCAATACAGCGAAAGCGAACTGGAACATTATGTGTTAAATCAAATATAATAATATTTTTGCTAGATGCTTCAGCTATTTCAAAATCGATGCCGTTAATTATGCTGTCGGGCTTAAAACAGCAATTATTGTCAAGACTGAAAAAATCACCGATTTATCATTCTCCAGAAAGATCTCATTGATCCTTTTATTGGGAGCCTCTTTTCCCGTAATCGACAGCTTCAAAGGGCTGAACGTTGCAGCCCTAATTGTTTTGGGGAGAATTCACCAGTATGCTGTAAAATCTCCATATAATTATAAAGAAAAGGATATATCCAAAAAAAGAATAGAAATGATTCCAATTAGAAGAATGGATAAACACGCCCGCTCGTTCAGCCGCTTGTTCAAAAATGCAGGCTAAAATACCAATTAAACAAAGTAGGATTGGGCGAACAAAAGGACGGATTTTATGCATGACGATTAAAAATGAGGCGGTGATAATAGGTAGAATGACGAGCGTAAACAAGATGTTAATAGAGAAGATTTTCGGGAACAATCGTTTTGGAAAGGCGTAAAATCTGCATTCAACAAAAATCAAATCTAAGTATGTTCCAAGTAAAGAGGCAAAAAGTGTTGCAGCAAGTAAAGCAATGTTATTCCTTTCTAAGAAAAATTGCTTTTTTCGCCATGATGGTAAGTTCAATTTTTTCGATTGTTTTACAATAATCTTCATAAATATCCCCGCCTGAAAATGTTTCTTCTTTTAAATAGTGGATGACCTTCCAATCATGGAACCAATCTCCACTGTCCGCGTCTTCGTGTTTGATATTTCCCCAAGCGAATTTTAATTGAGGGCTGTAAATGCGCGGCTCTCCTTTTTTCAACTCGCACTTTTTTGTCCTTCGTTTATAGATTGTGCCTGGCAATGATTCTTTCACATGATGAAAGAGGTGCCCCCAGTAATCTGCTCTCGAACCTGTATGCTTATTTTTTTTGGCCCAACGCAGCACTCCTTGTAAAACGTTCTCTTGGCGAAAAAGCAAAGAATATAAACGTTTTCCTAACATAATTCGTTCATGAAGCGATGCAAAATGCTGCAGCGTCGCTCCGATTAAAGCAGGCTTTGCTTCATTTTCAACATACGGAAAGATGATGTGATTAAATCGCAAAAAATCATAAAGCTTGAAACCAATCGTGTATAATACGGTCTTTTGAAAATGATGATTTTGAATAACATGTTTTTCTAAATAGTTTTGTTCATTGATGACCGTTGCGATTGCCAGTAGATAATAGTTTCTGTTTTCCCAATAGTGATTCCAGATTGTTTCCATAAATGTTGATACGTTTAAATAGGGGAGGAGGTAAAATAAGTTTCGTTTCATGCGCAAGCTGTGGTGATAAAGTAAAAATTGCGGGAATACATCTTGAAAGATTAACCAATTTCCACGTTCTAAAAATAAAAAGTAGTTTTTTTGCTCCTTTTCTGATATTAGCCTTGTTAACAAGTCTCCTTTTAAATCTGTCATATGCCATCCTCCATTCCGGGAAACCATATGTCCTAAGAGCGCCCAATGGATGTCTGGATGCCTGATATAAAAATTTAAATATGCAGCTGTTCTAGTTACGTTGTTAGCGTTGAGTGTATTTGTCACGTTCACAATGGAATCAATGATGTTTTGTTCCCATGTTTGTAATGGAGGCATAGGCTGATTTACGTTACATTTCATTTTTTCGACGAGATCTTCCTTAATTTTCAAAAGCTGTTGATCGATCAATTTATTGTTGTTCAACCATGGAAAGACCATCCTATTCCTCCCTCATCGAATAGCTTCCATAAAAGCTGAATATGTATAAGAATAAGCTAAAACTTACTACATGAAGTGGTGGTGAATAGGATGAAACAACGAATTGAAGCTGAAATCAATCGATTGGCGGAATTAATCCTAAAGAGGCAAAATTTTGACGGAACTTGGGATTTCCCATTTGAAACGGGTATTGCCACAGATTGTTATATGATTATCTTATTACGAACATTGGAAATTCATGATGAACAATTCATTCAATCACTCGTTGACAGGATATTAAGTAAACAGGAGAAAAACGGAGCATGGAAGCTGTTTTACGATGAAGAGAAGGGAAATCTATCCACAACAGTTGAAGCATACTATGCTTTACTTTATTCGGGATTCATCGATCAAAACAATACAAACATGCGACTAGCTAGGAAGTTTATCATAAACCATGGTGGCATTGGAAAAGTAAATATGTTTACGAAAGTCATGCTTGCTTTAACGGGCCAAATCAAATGGCCTAAATCCTTTCATCTGCCGATCGAATTCATTTTATTTCCGACTACTTTTCCTGTAAATTTTTTTGACTTTTCCGTTTATGCAAGAGCCAATTTAACACCGATATTGATTGCTGCTGATCGCAAGTTTAGTATAAAGACAAAGCATACTCCTGACTTATCAGACTTATATGTTCATAGAAATGAAGACCTTTGGGACTTGGGCTCTTCTGAATGGCGTTCTTTTTTTTCGTTTATATATGACGGCATGAAACAATTAGTAGGTATTCCTTTTGAGCTTCATCGATTGGCATTACATCGAGCAGAACAATATATGTTAAATCGAATTGAACAAGATGGTACCTTTTATAGCTACTTTAGTTCAACATTTTTAATGATTTTTGCTCTGATGGCTCTAGGATATTCGAAAAAGCATCCAGTTATTGTTCGGGCTGTTCAAGGGCTAAAGTCAATGAAGACAACAATAGATGGACACACTCATATTCAATACACGACGGCAACTGTTTGGAATACGGCATTATTAAGCTATTCATTACAAGAAGCTGGTGTACCATCTGCGTCAGCTGCTATTCAAAGAGCAAATCAATATTTGCTTTCTCGCCAGCACTATCTATATGGTGATTGGGCTGTTCATAATCCGTATCAAATACCGGGGGGATGGGGATTTTCAAATATTAATACGATGAATCCGGATATTGATGATACAACAGCGGCTTTACGCGCGTTGCGAAAAGAAGCATTAAATAATCGCTCCTTTTGGGATCGAGGAATGAAATGGCTCCTGTCTATGCAAAACGATGATGGAGGCTGGGGATCGTTCGAAAAAAATGTCAATAAGTCATCGCTATCTTGGCTTCCGATAGAAGGCGGGGAAAAAATGCTTCTTGACCCATCAACGCCTGATTTAACGGGAAGAACGTTGGAGTTTTTAGGGAATTTTACACGATCAAGCTACAATCAAACGTTTATAAAGCAAGGGGTAAAGTGGCTTTTAAAAAATCAACGAAGTGATGGTTCTTGGTATGGACGATGGGGAATTTGTTATATTTATGGATCATGGTGTGCATTAACAGGCTTAATCGCAGTAAAGGTGAGAAGAGATCATCCTGCCGTACGAAAGGCTGTGAAATGGTTATACTCCATTCAAAATGACGATGGGGGCTGGGGAGAGTCTTGTAAAAGTGATATACAGAAAAAATTTATCCCTTTACCAGCTAGTACTAGAGTGCATACCGCATGGGCATTAGACGCTTTGGTAGCGACAGAAGAAACGGTTACACCACAAATGAATCAAGCAGTGAACTATTTATTAAATTCAAAAGATGAAAATTCATGGACAATCACATACCCAAAAGGTCAAGGCTTACCTGGCGGATTTTACAATCATTATCCAAGCTATGAATATATTTTTCCTTTGCTGGCATTGGCTCATTTTGTAAAGAAATGGTGATTAGAGGATGGAAATTTGTACGCAAAAAGCTACGGCCGTAACATTTTTGATAATTAATTTTTAACCTTTTTACCGAAAAATAGTAGAACGATGTTTCAATGGAAAGCTATCCTCATTTAAAGTGAAATTCGCGAGACTCCTAAAGGGAAAAAGCGATCAGTGTAAGACAAAAGCTATGAATTATTTCCCTATGAGGAGTCATACATGAGAAATTTATGAAAAATAAAAAGGAAATCGCACTAGTTTATAATAATATTAATAGATATAAGGCTTGTAGATTATCAAAATATTTAATCGGATTAACTGTAAACGGTTACAATTTATTTGAGCTAAAGGTGAAATATATGTCAAACAAAAGATGGACATTAACTTTTTTATTCTTAATTATTTTGTTTCTATATGTTTTTATTCAATTTATATGGACGTCAAAGCAGATGGAAGAGACAGTGGAAGCTCTTGACAAAAGGGTTTCCCTACATGAAGAACCTCCGCATTTTATTCTTATTGCTCAAGAATTCGATAATCCATACTGGCGGAAAGTAGAAAAAGGTGCTCAGGATGCTGCAAAAAAGTTTCAAGTAGAAGTTGAATATGTCGCTCCGTTACGAACAAGTATTGAAGAACAGATTAAGCTATTAGAAAAAGCAATTGCTTCTAAAGTAGATGGAATCATTGTTCAAAGTTTGGATGAAGAAGCATTTACTCCAATCATTAATAAAGCAATATCCAAAAATATTCCAATTATCACAATTGATACAGATGCTAAAGCGAGCCGTCGTCTTTCCTATGTAGGGACAGACAATTTTGCAGCTGGTCAATTGCTTGGGAAAACCGTGGTAGATATGACAACAGGGCAGCATAAAATTGGGGTTATTATTGGGAGTGAATCATCTGACAATCAACAGGAGCGGCTAGATGGTTTTTTGTCAGTTATTAAACAACATCCAAGGTTAGAAGTAGTGGAAGTCCAAGCATCCAATATTTCAAGAATACAAGCGTCCATTCAAGCTGATATTATGTTAAGAAAATATCCCGATATTTCAGTGATGGTTGGGACAAGTGCTTTAGATGCAATTGGTATGACAGTGGCTGTGAAAAATTTGCAACGATCCGATATTCAAATTTTTGGATTTGATGACGTCGAAGAAACATTATTGGCAATAAAAAAAGGAGAGATTACAGCAACCATCATTCAAAAACCATATGAAATGGGTTTTATTGCTGTTCAATTAATGTCCAAGCATTTGCAAGGACAACCTATACCAAACGTATATTTTACTTCAAGCAAAAAAGTAGATGCATCAAACGTACAAATGGAGGTAACACCGTGAATATACGGACAAAATTGTTTATCTTTATTCCATTGCTCGTCATTTTACTCAATACTATAGCATTTTTTATTTTTGATAGTGGAAAAAAAGTTCAAAAGAGCTATGACTTCATGGTCCATCGTATTTACTTATACAAACAAATTTCCAATGAAACTCAAGAAAATCTTCGCTATTTAAGCAGCTATCTCATATATCAAGACAAAGAAAATCTTAACTTGCTAATTAAACATAAAGCTAATTTAGAAGCTCTGCAAAATAATTTAAGCAACAATTCGGCCAGTAATGCTTTAGTAGTTGATAATTACAAAAATATGATCAATACTTTTCTCCAACTGGAAGAAGCTATTTTAACAAACTTAAAAGAAAAAAAATTTCTGGATCAAGCTGATCAATTCAAAGAAATAGAAAGAGTTGCTTCTTTCATTCGGGAGGATAGCCAACAACTAGTAGACATGGAATTGAGTGAATACCAGCCTGTGTATAATAGTATGTTGGCAATTAACGAAAATATGAATAAATGGGGAGGAAGTTTGTTTATTGTAACCACAGCATTAAGTATCGTATTTGCTATCTGGCTGTCTCGAAGTATCGTCATTCCCATTCAGCAGCTTGTTCAAACAGCTAAACAAGTCGCTGCGGGAGACTTAAATACGAACGTGCCGATATACCAGCCAAATGATGAGGTTGGGGTACTAGGAAAAGTGTTTAATCAGATGATTGAAAATTTACGAAAATTAATCTCTAAAAATATGGAAATACTAGAAAAAGAAAAATTAATGAGAGAATTAGAGTTAAAAGCACTTCAAAGTCAAATTAACCCGCACTTTTTATTTAACACATTAAATGTGATCTCAAAGCTTGCATATATTGAAGGAGCTGAAAAAACGAGTGAACTAACCATTTCTACTTCCAATTTATTACGATATAATTTGCGGAAATTAAACGAACCTGTCATGCTGCGTGAAGAAATTGAAAATGCAAAAGAGTATTTTGCCATACAAAAAGCACGATTTCGTGACCGTATTTCATTTCAAATGGAGATTGATAATCATTGTTTAGACCAATCAATACCTGCACTTACGATTCAGCCTTTGCTTGAAAATGCTTTTGTCCACGGGATCGAATCAATGGAATCAGGAGCTGTTATTGAGTTAAGTGTCAAAGAAAAAGAAGGAAGAGTGTTGGTGAAAATTTCGGATAATGGTGTAGGGATGGATGAAAAGATTGTGAAAACAATACTCGAGTCACCATCTTTTTCAATTAAAAAATCAACAGGACATTCAACAGGATTAGGAATGGAAAATGTGTTTCGACGTTTGCGATTATTTTACCAAGTACATGATATCGTGGATATTAAAAGCAAGCAAGGTCGCGGCACCACGATTTTGTTGTCATTACCAAGAGTAAGGGGGGAAAAGATGCATGTATAAACTTCTCATTGCAGATGATGAACCTCTAGAGCGTGAAGGGTTAGAATTGATGATTCAAAAATGTTTGCCCAATCAATTTCAAATTTTTCATGCTGAAAATGGCCGATTGGCGATACAACAGATGGAAAAGCATCAGCCGGAAATTATATTTATGGATTTAAAAATGCCTGGTATTCAAGGACTGGAGGCGATTGAAGAAATAAAAAAACAAAATCCTAAGATTAAAATCATTATATTAACTGCATTTGATTATTTTTCCTATGCAAAAGAAGCCATTGAACTCGGTGTGAATGATTATATTTTAAAACCAGCTAAAAAAGAGAAAATTGTCTCTGTGTTGAAAAAATGTATATCAGAATTAGAAGAAGAATTGTTAAATCGTGAGAAGGAACTGAAAATGAAAGAAAAGCTGGGACACCTTTTTTCAATTAGTGAATCCGAATGTGCCCTAATGATTATGATGGATGCAGTATCAGAAACAGACGTGGATGAATTGCTTTCTCTGTTAAAAATCCCTCACCGAACTAGTGTAGCCTTTGTCATTGAATTTTCCGATATAAAGATGGAAGAGAAACAAGATTTATACCAAATTGTCAAAAGGTATATGAAAAATAAACAAGAGTGTATATGCAGTCCTTTAATCGATCATCGTATGACGATATTTTCGTTTCCTTCCGATCAGGACATGACGAGAAATCAATGGATTACTCTTTCCATGAAATGGTTGAAGGAAATCGAAAAACGAACAAACAAAAAAATTAAAATAGGAATTGGTACTTTGCAAAAGGATATTCAAGGCTTTAAAAAGTCATATCAAGAAGCTCTTCTGGCTGTAACATCTCAACCGTATTTTGGACGGGTAAAACATATTTCAGAAGTAGAGGCTGCACACGATTCAGACAAGAAAGAAAAGAATCGAACTTTACTAAATTCAGAGAATACGAAGGGACTAGATATAGCACTTCAATTTATTTCTGATCATTTTCACGAAGATATTACACTAGAGGAAGTCGCTCAATTGATGAATTTTCATCCACACTATTTTAGTAAACGATTTAAACAGGAAACGGGCCAAACGTTCTCTGATTTTTTAACACACATGCGTATTGAAAAAGCGAAAGAACTGATGAAACAATACCACCTTAACGTAAAAGAAATCTCTTATTATGTTGGTTATAACGATCCTAACTATTTTAGCCGAGTTTTTAAAAAAGTTACAAAAATGACGCCAAAAGAGTATCGAAACCAACTGCAGAAAAATAAATGATAAATTCGATCACTTCTCCTATACGTGCAGGAGGGGTGATCTTTTTTTAGCACTTTTTTGACAAATATTAAAAGAGTCCTATTTTGGTAGTCAGTAAAATTTTTACAGGTGAAAAATGTCCCTTTATAAGTCGAAAAAGTGAAGGAAATAAGAAAGAAATCGTTTTCATATGCGTGATAGGCTTAAAAATGAAAGCGTAAACATTACGAGGGGGGTTTCAAATGAAGAAATGGTGGAAAACTTTATCGATGGCAGCTGCATCACTTGTTTTAGCTTCTGCTTTAACAGGATGCGGCGTTGTTTCATCGGGAGGCGAGGACAAAAGCAGTCAAGCAAAAGAAGATGGCGACAAAATTGTGGTTGGTTTCTCAATGGATACGTTAAAGGAGGAGCGCTGGCAGCGCGATAAAGACCTGTTTGAAGCAAAGGTAAAAGAATTAGGAGCAGAAGTAAAAACGCTTGCGGCTAATGGCGATGATGCCGCTCAATTGAATCAAGCAGAACAATTAATTTCCGAAGGGGTAGATGTGTTAGTTGTTGTACCACATAATGCAGAAGCTACAGCAGCTATTGTTGACAAAGCGCATAAAGAAGGAATTAAGGTTATTTCGTATGACCGCCTGATTAAAAATGCAGATGTAGACTACTATGTATCTTTTGACAATGTTCGAGTTGGGGAAATGCAGGCGAAAGAGATTGTTAAGCAAGCACCGACTGGAAACTATGTATACATCGGTGGTGCCGATACAGATAATAATGCTCACCTATTCCGTGAAGGAGCTATGAATGTGTTAAAACCGCTTGAAGAAAAAGGGGATATTAAGATTGTTTATGATCAGTTCTCAAAGGACTGGAAGCCTGAAGAAGCATTGAAAAATATGGAAAACGCTTTAACAGCAAATAAAAATAATATTCAAGCAGTTATAGCAGCAAATGATGGCACAGCTGGCGGCGCCATTCAAGCATTAGCGGCTCAAGGACTGGCAGGGAAAATCCCTGTGTCTGGTCAAGATGCAGAGCTGGCTGCGCTGCAACGCATCGTGGAAGGAACGCAAACAATGACGGTTTATAAACCAATTCATGCTATTGCCACGAAAGCGGCTGAAATAGCTGTAGCTGTTGCAAAAGGAGAAAAAATCGAAACAGATCAAAAAATACCGAACGGTAAAATCGATGTTCCATCTGTCCTTCTCGATCCTATTGCTGTAACGAAAGAAAATGTTCTAGATACTGTCATTAAAGATGGATTTCACAAATTAGAAGATGTCTATCAAAATGTTCCAAAAGATCAATGGCCAAAACAGAATTAAATGTTATAAAGGCTGACTCTTACAAAAGAGTCAGACCTTTCTCATTCTATCATGCTGCGAATGGGAGGGAAGATGGTTGTATTCGTTAGAGATGGATCAAATAACAAAAGAGTTTCCCGGAGTGAAAGCATTAGACCGTGTAACATTTAAAGTGAAAAAAGGTGAAATTCATGCGCTCTGTGGTGAAAATGGAGCGGGTAAATCGACGTTAATGAAAGTATTAAGTGGATTATATCCAACTGGAACATATTCAGGAGAGATTCGTATAAACGGAACCCCTGTACATTTCCGCAATATTAAAGATGCAGAAAAGGCAGGGATTGCAATTATTCACCAAGAACTTGCACTCGTTAAAGATTTGACAGTTGGAGAGAACATTTTTCTAGGAGCAGAACCGAAAAAATATGGCGTCATCCAATGGGATCAATTGTTTTATGAGTCATCCGAATGGTTAAATGCAGTAGGTTTAAATGTGGCTCCTCAAACGAAAATCTATTCACTTGGCATCGGGCAGCAACAACTTGTGGAAATTGCCAAAGCTTTGTCTAAAAATACGAAGATATTGATTTTAGATGAACCGACAGCTGCTTTAACAGAGAGTGAAGTCGAAATATTAATGGGAATTTTAGAGGAATTAAGAAAAAAAGGGGTAACATGTATTTACATTTCTCACAAAATGCCTGAAGTTTTTCGTTTAGCTGATTCTATAACCGTCTTACGTGATGGAAAATCCATTGCAACTCTATCCAAAGATGAAACAAGTGAGGATGAAATTATTTCTTTAATGGTCGGCAGAGAATTAACGGAACGATATCCGCAAGCTAAACGAACTCCAAAAGAAACGATTCTTGAAGTGAAAAACTATTCTGTCTGGCATCCAGACATGCCAAAAATGAAGGTAAATGATAATATTTCCTTTTCACTTAGAAAAGGAGAAATCCTTGGAATAGCTGGATTAATGGGGTCTGGTAGATCAGAGCTTGCCACAAGTCTTTTTGGAGCATATGAGGGAAAACGGGAAGGCGAGGTATGGATAGAAGGTAAAAAGGTTCACATTCGCAACGTTCAAGATGCTATTAATGAAGGGATAGCATTAGTGACAGAGGATCGAAAACGCTTTGGTCTTGTTTTAAGCATGGATGTGAAAACAAATACCACTCTTGCCAGTTTGAAAAAAATTAGCAAATGGGGCGTTATGAACCATAATGAAGAAATGAAATCAAGCCAACAGTTTGTCCAGAAGTTAAAAACTAAAACGGCATCTCTCGAAACGAAAGTTGGAGCATTATCGGGAGGGAATCAGCAAAAAGTCGTTATTGCCAAATGGTTGATGTCTAAGCCGAAAATTTTAATTTTAGATGAACCTACACGGGGAATTGATGTAGGGGCAAAATATGAGATTTATCAATTAATGAATCAGCTGGTTAATGAAGGAGTCGCAATCATTATGATCTCATCAGAGCTGCCTGAAATACTTGGTATGAGCGATCGAATTCTGGTCATGAACGAAGGCAGATTTGTGAAAGAGCTGACGAAAGAAGAAGCCACACAAGAAAAAATTATGTCAGCAGCAACGGGAGGAGGGAAATAAATGGAATTAAAAGTGACGGCTCAACAAAAGACAAATGTCAAAAAAAAGTCGTTGAAAGATATAATCGGAAAAATTGACGTACGGGCTTATACGATGATTGGTGCCATAGTTGCGATTTGGCTGTTCTTTGGAATTTTGAACGATACATTCTTAACAGCGCGTAACCTTTCAAATTTATTCACTCAAATGTCTGTTACTTCTATTTTAGCGATTGGAATGGTCCTCGTTATTGTTGCCGGACACATTGACTTATCTGTCGGATCCATTGTAGGTCTTACAGGAGGTATTGCTGCCATATTTAGTAACTGGATGGGAATGCCAACGATTGTTGTCATTGTTGTCACGTTAGTTGCTGGTGCAATTGTTGGCCTACTTCAGGGTTGGCTAGTTGCCTATCAGGCAATTCCTGCATTTATTGTCACTTTAGGCGGTATGATGGCATTTCGCGGCATCTTAATGGGAATAACGAAATCAACAACCATTCCTATTTTTGATGCGAATTTTATTGCCCTTGGAAGTGCCTATTTTACAAATATGTTTGGGATTGTGTTGGCCATACTAGCAGTAGTCATTTTGGTTATTTTAACAATAAGAAAACGAAAAACTCGCTTAAATTATGGATTTGAAGTAATGCCTCTTTCATTGGAAATCATGAAAATACTTTTTCTTAGCTCACTCATTGTTTTATTCGTCATCACGATGAACAGCTATAAAGGAATTCCGTTTCCCATTATATTTGTTATCGGTTTGGCAGTCATTTTTTCATTTATTGCGAATAACACAACATTTGGCCGTCATATTTATGCAATTGGCGGAAATTCAGAAGCTGCGCGTTTATCAGGAATTAATATTAAAAGTCGCACGATGATGCTGTTTGTATTTAGCGGATTGTTATCAGCCGTTGCAGCAATTGTGTTAACAGCTCGTCTTTCTTCTGCTACCATTTCGGCTGGCCAGATGTATGAATTAGATGCTATCGCTGCATGTGTCATTGGCGGAACCTCTTTAATGGGCGGATCTGGAACGATTATTGGTGCGATTATAGGGGCCATGGTCATGACATCGCTCGATAATGGAATGTCCCTTATGGGGTTGGACACCTATTGGCAGTACATTGTGAAAGGAAGTATTCTTGTACTAGCAGTCTGGATAGATATTGCAAGCCGTAAAAAAAATAAGTAGTTAAAAATCTGCGGCAAAAGGGCTGAACTTTGGATATCATTCATAGTTTCAGCCCTATTTGTATTGGTAAAAAATGCACCAGTATGCTGTATATAATTATGAAGACTATATCAAACTATGGAAAGCTTGGAATAAACCTCATTTCATTTCCTATCCTTGTGGTCATTTAGGCATCGTATTTCAACGAAGGAAAATCACTAAGGACGGAATGTGATTTATTAAATGTAAAATCACATAAATAAAAAAGCCTATAGGTAATTCTAGAAGCAATTAAGAAGTTCGATAACTAAACTTACCTCTTAAATAAGCCTAATTTTTTTGCTGCTTTTTTCTTCCATTTTTTAAAATGTTGTTGACATGGTTTTTGACCGTTCGGATGGAAATGAACATTTCATCTGCAATTTCACGTATTATCTATGAACTCTAATATTTTTCATTCGGTTGCGTTAGTTGTGATTGGATTTTTTCCATCTTATATTGATTTTCTATCTTTTTAACTTGCAAAATTCTTTGGTCAAGTCCAAATTATTGTGTAAATTCCCCCTATGAACTTTACTTTCTATAATTTGGATGGGGATGTTTAATAAGTCGTTTTTCGGCTTATAGACGCTCTTTTAATGTTTTAGAAATGTTGATAGATTGATATTTTTCAATGAGGATTTGACTTTTTAGACAGCCTCTATTGGATATATTTTTTAACTATCACTTTTTTGATTAATTCTTTCACAAACCGTTTCGTTTATATCTAAATTCGGTAAAAAATAAATTAAGATAGAAATGAAGAATATTTATGAAAGGAGTGAAAAAATGAAGCAATACCATATCATTGTTTCAGGACGTGTGCAAGGAGTGGGGTTTCGATATTTTACGCAATCAAAAGCGGTCGAGCACCAAATTTCCGGTTGGGTTCGAAACAGGATGGACGGAACGGTTGAAATCGTTGCAGAAGGAGAGGAGCAAAATTTACAGAACTTTCTTGCCTCTATTCAAAAAGGTAGTCCTTTTTCAAAAGTTGAAAATATACAATTAACGGAACATGATGAAGTGGAAGGCTTTCAAAAGTTTGATATTCGTTATTAATCATTAAAGCATCAATATGATAAAACACCCCTATTTGTACAAGGGGTGTTTTAATGAGGCAACACTTTTAAATTGAAAAATGTCATTAGATCGGCCACCAATGGAAGCCGTCTTTGGCAAGAAGTTCATCCGCTTCTTTAGGACCCATCGAGCCTGCCTCATAGTTAGGGAAGGCCGCTTTTTTACGGGACCATGCATTTGAAATCGGATCAACATATGCCCATGATAAGGCGACTTCATCCCAGTGGGTAAAGTTCGTGGCATCGCCTTGCATGCAATCATATAGCAATCTTTCATATGCCTCCGGAGTGTTCATGCCGTCGATGCCGTTATTGTTGTAAGAAAGCTTAATTGGTGTAGCCTCTGAGCTTACTCCCGCTTTTTTGGCATTGAGATGAAGCGTAATCCCTTCATCAGGCTGGATATGGATGACAAGCAAGTTTGGAACGCGGTCGCTTTCCTTTTTAAAGTAAAGGTTCATTGGAATATCTTTAAATTCGACAACAATTTTTGTTGATTTTTCTTTCATCCGCTTTCCTGTGCGAATGTAAAAAGGAACGCCTGCCCAACGGTAATTGTCAATCAAAATCTTTCCGGCCACAAACGTTTCTGTATTGGAATCGGGATCTACATTTGCTTCTTCTCGGTAGCCGATAACCTCTTTTCCATTAATTATTCCCTTTGTATATTGGCCTCTTACAAAATAGCTGTCGACTTCATTTTCCTGAATTGGCCGTAAAGCACGAAGCACTTTAATTTTTTCGGAACGAATTTCGTCAGTCGTTAATTTAATTGGCGGTTCCATCGCAAGCAAGGCCACCATCTGCAGCATATGGTTTTGCACCATATCTCTGAGCGCACCGGATGTTTCATAATAGTTGCCCCGGTCTTCCACGCCGAGTGATTCGCTTGAAGTAATTTGAATATTGGAAATAAAACGGTTATTCCATAAATGTTCAAAAAGCGCATTGGCAAATCGAATGACTTCAATATTTTGCACCATTTCTTTTCCTAAATAGTGGTCGATTCGGTAAATTTGCTCTTCATCGAATGCGGCGCGGATTTCATCGTTTAATTTTTGGGCGGAAGCTAGGTCATGGCCGAACGGCTTTTCAATGACAAGTCTTGTCCATCCGTTTGTATCTTTTAAACCGTGCTCTTTTAAATTGTTAGCGATGATTCCGAAAAATTCAGGCGCCATCGCCAAGTAAAAGACTCGGTTCCCTTCCGTTTGATATTTTTCATCCAAGTCGGAAAGTAAGCTTTTTAAGCTGTGATACGAGGACTGGTTCGATACATCAAACGGATGATAATAAAAATGCGAAGTAAAGGATGTTAGATCGCTGTTGACGGAAACTGCATTTTCAACGGAATCTTTAACATTTTCCCTGAACGTTTCGTTCGTCCATGGTCTTCTTGCCACGCCAACGACCGCGAATTCTTCGCTGATCTTACCGCTTTGATATAAACGGTAAATGGATGGGAATAATTTCCGTTTTGCTAAATCTCCTGTTGCTCCGAATATAATGATGATTGCTTTTGGTAACTGGATTGTATTCACTGAACGTACCTCACTTTATCGTTTTGCTATAAATTTTGCTAAAAATATGTACCCGTTCAAATATTTAATTTTAAAGGTAAACGTACTGTAACGCAAATAATATTTGCTGATTTTTCTGCTAAATATTGAATGAATGTATTATAATAACAGATAAAAAGACATTTGGAGGAGCGAACGTTGAATCTTTATTTTTTAGGAACAGGTGCTGGTCTGCCGGCCAAACATCGAAATGTGTCTTCCATTGCGCTTGAATTGCTTGAAGAACGCGGTTCTATTTGGCTGTTTGATTGCGGCGAGGCGACACAGCACCGGATTTTATATACGAACATCAAACCGGCAAAAATTGAAAAAATTTTTATTACGCATTTGCATGGTGATCATATATACGGACTTCCCGGTTTGTTAGGAACAAGATCCTTTCATGGCGCCGAGAGCCCGCTCGTAATTTACGGTCCTCCCGGCATTAAAGAATTTGTGGAACAAACTTTGAAGTTAAGCTTTACTCATCTTAAATATCCGCTTATTACAAAAGAAATATTTGACGATGAAACCGTTTTTGAGGATGATCAATTCATCGTTAAGGTAAAGAAATTGGAGCACGGCATCCCTTCATTCGGTTATCGGATTATAGAGAAGGATCTGCCCGGAACACTTTTAGCGGATCGATTAAAAGAAATTGGAGTAAAACCTGGACCTATATACAAAAAATTAAAAAATGGCGAAACAGTCCAACTTGCTGATGGAAGAGTTTTGAATGGAAAAGATTTTTTAGGTCCTGTCAAAAAAGGACGGATTGTTTCGATTTTGGGTGATACAAGATATTGCAAGCAAAGCGTCGAATTATCAAAGGATGCGGATGTTTTAGTGCATGAGGCGACATTTGCAAAGGATGAAGAGCTTTTGGCCTACAATTATTTTCATTCGACAACAGTTCAAGCAGCGCAAATTGCTTTAGAGGCAAACGCAAAAACGTTATGGCTGACGCATATTAGCTCGCGATATCAAGGCGAAGAGGATTGTCAAATGCTTCTTGCTGAAGCAAGGGCTGTATTTCCAGAAGCAAGCCTTGCCCATGATTTTTTATGTGTCCCAATTCCTAAAAAGTAGAAAATGGTATGGGGATGCCAAAAATGAAACTTTCGCCGCCTTTTTTACATAGAATAAAAGAATCGTCTACAGGCATATTTAGTCCTATAATCGGGCAAAAAAATCGTCGACATGATTCTTGCAGAATCTCTGAACTTTCAAAATTTTTTCGGTTGCGGCAATGAAAGAATTATATGTTGATTCAACACTCACTGTATGCTTTGGAAAATGCAATATGCAAACAAAAGCTGCCTCAAAAGGCTTTTTTGAGACAGCTTCTTCTTTTATACGCGCCATCCGCGTTCATATTGTGTCGGCGATTCAATTTTTGCGTTTAGTTCATTAGCTGCATGGTAAGGCCAATATGGATTTCTCAATAATTCGCGGGCGACAAAAATAAGATCCGCCCGGTTGTTTTTTAAAATCTCTTCCGCCTGCAAAGGTGAAGTAATTAAGCCGACTGCCCCTGTTTTGATGTTTGCTTCCTGTCTGATTTTTTCGCTAAATGGCACTTGGTACCCGGGATAAAACATCTATATTTGCCGGGACAAGCCCTCCTGAGCTGACATCAATCAAATCGACACCATCCTCTTTCAGCCATTTAGCAATTTGTACGTAATCATTTATCGTCGATCCGCCTTCAACATAGTCACTGGCGGAAACACGGACAAACAACGGGCCTTCCCACACTTTCCTTACGGCTTGGATAACCTCTTTTAAAAACAGGTAGCGGTTCTCTAAGCTTCCGCCGTACTCATCATTGCGCTTGTTTGATAGCGGAGATAAAAATTCGTTAATGAGATAACCGTGGGCAGCATGGATTTCGATGATATCAAAGCCTGCGTCCTTAGCTCGTTTTGCTCCTAATTGAAATTTTTCAACCGTTTCTTTTATTTGTTCTTTTGTGAGTTCTTTCGGTGTACGGCTGTTTTGATCAAAAGGAATTGAAGATGGGGCGAATATGTCTCCGCTCACATTTGACTTTCTTCCTGCATGAGCAAGCTGGATGCCTGTTTTCGCTCCGTATGATTTGATTTGCTGCACAAGTTCAGCCAATTTTATAATATGGTCATCTTCCCATATACCGAGGTCCAATTCAGAAATTCTGCCTTCCGGCGCAACAGCTGTTGCTTCAAGAATGATGAGGCCCACCTGTCCAACCGCTCTTGAAATGTAATGTGTGAAATGAAAATCTTCAAGAAATCCTTTTTTATTTGTGGCTGAGTACATGCACATCGGCGACATGACAATTCGATTTTTCAATGTGACATCTTTAATCGTAAATGGAGAAAATAATAATCGGTCTTTCATCTTTTATTCGCCTCCCTAAATATTTCCTTTAAAATTTTAGCAATTATGATTATTTTTGTCATATGATCTGCTTGGTAAATATAAAAAAGGGGTTCAGTATTGCTCGCTGAACCCGAGTCCGATTTCAGATTATTGTTCGTTCACCAGTTTTTCCTCCAAAGCGCTGTTTAATTCTTTTGACCGTTCTACTGCCCGTTTCACACAGCTTATAATAGCTTCATCTACGTGATGATTGTTTAAGACGCTTAAGCCGGCTTCAGTTGTGCCGCCTGGGCTCATTATTTCTTTTCTTAGAGTAGACGGCTCTTTGTCAGACGTTTTTAACATTAATGCTGCCCCATAAAGTGTTTGAACAATGAGGGAGCGTGCCATGGACTTTTCTAAACCGATTTCTTCTGCTGCTTTTTCCATTGCTTCTACTATGTAATAAATATAGGCTGGTCCGCTTCCTGCCAGTCCTGTGACGGCATCGAGCTTGTCTTCTTCAACAATTTCGACTGTTCCGATCAATTGAAACAGTTCAACAGCTGCTGACAGGTCACCATCCGTTGCATATTGTCCTTGTGCCAAGGCGGTTGCTGATTGTCTGATGGTAGCGGACGTATTCGGCATTGCTCGAATGACGGGAATACGTTTGTTGAATAATGTTTCAATTGCTTTCGTTGAAACGCCTGCAAGCATGGAAATAACAAGATGGTTTTCTGTTGCGTATTCGCGGACTGTTTTTACTGCCTCGTCAACGTCCTTTGGCTTCATCGCGAAAAAAATCGTTTTTGTGTTGTCAAACAGATGCTTTTTATCTTTTGTCATCGTGACGCCGTATGTTTTTTGCAGCTCCTCGAGCCGCTTTTCATTGGAACGGTTTGTCACAACGATCTCTTCTCTCCGGCACTTGTTCCCGTTGATCAATCCGGATATAATAGCTTCCGCCATAGATCCTGCTCCGATAAATCCAAACTTGTACATAAAAAGAGACTCCTTCCTGATCGTTTTATATGTTTTGAACTTCTTCCCTATAAACTTAGTTTAAAAGAGAAGAGATTCAGTGGGAAAGGTAGCGAGAAAACGTTTTACTATTCATCTGTTAAGCAACAGAAGCGCATGCTTTGGATGGGCTTGTATGATGAAATGTTTCCCTGCCTTAAATTCTAAAAGCGTTGTAGAATTAATTTTTTATCAGTTCCAACTGCTTGTCAAGTATACTTATGAATTATTCGAATAAAATGACAAATTGATTTATCATGTGTAAAATAAGTTATATTAAAAAATTAAAGGCGGTTTGCAAAAATGTTCAGCAAAGATGCAATTTATAAAATAACGATCCCTATACCTTATCCGATTAAAGATGTGAACGTGTATGTTGTAAAAGGGGACGCATTGACATTAGTGGATGCAGGGATGAAAACGGAGGAAGCGTGGAGAGTTTTTGAACGTAAGCTGAAGGAAATAGGGCTTGTGCCTGAGGATATTGAGCAAGTCATTCTTACCCACCATCATCCTGACCATATCGGTTTGCTCGATTTTTTAGATGGCGATCTTCGTGTTTTGGGCCATCGTTTGCTTGCTCCTTGGCTTTCTCATGATGTGCGTTTTTTTGATCGGCAAAAGGAATTTTTTTTAGAATTATTGAAGCAGTTTGCCGTCCCAGAGTCGTTTGCGTCACACTTAGATCATCTTGATCTTTCCTTATATCCACGCAATCATCCGCTGACCTCCTCCATTCAAGAAGGAGATGAAATAGACGGGATGCCTGGGTTTACGGTCATTGAGACTCCTGGACATGCCCAAAGCCATATCGTTTTGTACAATGAGAAAGACTGCCGAATGATCGGCGGCGATCATTTGCTGAAAACCATTTCCTCCAATCCTGTTCTTGAAATGCCGTATGAAGGAAAAGAGCGTCCAAAACCTCAGCTGCAATATAATGAATCTTTGAAAAAGCTTTTGCATATTCCGATTTCTGTTGTCTTTCCGGGTCATAAAGATGAATTTTTCGATCCTCATCTGTTGATTCGGAACCGTTTAGACAAACAGCATGAACGCGCGCTCACCGTATTAAAGCATTTAGAAAAACAGGAAATGACGGTGTTTGCTCTTTGCAAGCTTCTTTTTCCGTCTGCTTATCAACAAGAGCTTTTATTTGCTATATCAGAAACTGTTGCTCAGCTTGATTATTTAGAACAATATGGAAAAATTAACAAAAGAATAGAAAATGGAGTTTTACTTTTTTCCGTGCAACGAAGAGGTGACAAATAAATGAATTCGCGGCTTAAAGATCGATTGGTAGTTATTACGGGGGCATCGAGCGGGATCGGGGAAAAAATCGCAAGGATCGTTGCAGAAAGCGGTGGACACTTAGTTTTGCTGGCTAGGAGGAAGGATCGTCTCAAGAAACTTTCGGATGAGCTACAAGCCTCTCACTCTATTTCTTGTACATATTACGAACTGGATGTCAGTGACCTTGACGCAGTTTCCGAAGTATTTACGGACATCACAGAGAATTTTGACCGAGTGGATGTTTTAGTCAATAATGCTGGTTTTGGTATTTTTCGAAATGCAGAGGAAGCAACATTCGAAGAGATGCAGCAAATGTTTAAAGTAAATGTGTTCGGATTAATTGCTGCGACAAAGCTGGTTCTTCCGAAGATGCTGGCCCAACGGGAAGGGCATATTATTAATGTCGCCTCTCAGGCTGGCAAAATAGCTACTCCGAAATCAAGCATCTATTCTGCTACAAAACATGCTGTTTTAGGCTTTACGAACAGCTTGCGGATGGAAGTGGCGGACCGCGGGATTTTTGTAACATCTGTCAATCCGGGTCCAATTGAAACGGATTTTTTCAATCTTGCCGATACGTCAGGGGATTATGTGAAAAACGTCCAACGCTGGATGCTTAATCCGGAAGCTGTTGCACAAAAAATCGTGAGCGTGATGCTGACAAATAAACGGGAAATTAATATGCCTGTTTGGATGGAGCTTGGCGGGCTTGTTTATCGTCTCATGCCCTCCCTATTTGAAAAAGTTGCCGGAAATTTGTTTCGGCAAAAATGACCGGGAGCATTATGCAGGAAATGAACAGAAAGCTGAAGGCGGACTTTTCGCTAAAATCTCCGCTCTCACTTCTGAAAAGGCGCGTCAAGCGTCTTTTTATTTTGATAAAAAATTCAGCTCTTTCACCGATTTGTCTCCAACTTAAATCTTCTAAAAAACGCGGCTGTATTTTGAATAAGCTTTCCAAGCTTAATATCTGTTTTTCGATGCCGTACTTCGTTGTTATGCTCCTTTTGTACCGCGAAAAATGGCGCAAATTCCCATTGAAACCGAACGTATATTCCCATACAATAAAAATAAAATAAAACCGAACATACATTCTCATGAGGGGATGATGGAATGAATTATGAATCGTTTCCAAACCGGCATATATTATGCATCGATATGAAAAGCTTTTATGCGAGCTGTGCGGCGGTCATACTTGGGCTTGATCCTTTAACAGCCCACATTGCTATCGTTGGGGACAAAGAGCGGACAGGAAGCATTGTATTGGCCGCTTCACCAAAACTGAAGGAAGATTTCGGAATTCAAACCGGATCCCGCTTATTTCAAATTCCAAACGACCCCCGCATCCGCCTCATCACTCCGAAAATGGCGACGTATTTACGGATTTCTGCTGAAATTACTCGGCTGCTGAACCGCTATGTTCCGAAAGAAAACATCCATGTTTACAGCGTAGATGAATGTTTTATTACTGCAGATGGAACAGAAAGACTTTGGGGGGATGCGCATAGTCTGGCCGAAAAAATTGTGGAAGATTTACGAAATGAATTTTCTCTCCCATGTGCGGTCGGGATCGGTCCAAACATATTGATGGCGAAGCTTTGTCTAGATTTGGAGGCGAAAAAGAAAGGTATAGCGGAATGGACGTATGATGATGTCAAAACGAAGCTGTGGAGCATCAAGCCGTTGCGTAAGATGTGGGGGATTGGGGCAAGACTTGAAAAAACGTTAAATCGAATGGGAATTTTTACAGTCGGTCAGCTCGCAAATTATCCGTTAGAGCTCCTTGAAAAGAAGTTCGGCGTCATGGGGAATCAGCTTTATTACCACGCATGGGGAATAGATCTTTCCGACATAGGCTCTCCGATTATGCTGGGGCAAATCAGTTTTGGAAAAAATCAAATATTGCTTCGCGACTATCCGGACCCCGAAGAGGTGAAATGCGTCATCTTAGAAATGTGCGAGGAAGTGGCAAAAAGAGCGAGGGAACACCGGATGGCGGGGAGAACAATCAGCCTTGGAATCGGCTACAGCCAAAAGGAAGGCGGAGGAGGATTTTACCGTTCAAAAACGATGGATGTCTCAACAAATATTACGATGGATCTTTATCGAGCCTGCCTTTTGCTGTTTGATCGTTTTTATGAGGGGAAGACAGTCAGAAAAATTTCCATCTCTCTTTCCAACGTGGAAAAAGACAGCGGCATGCAGCTTGATTTGTTTAGGCCGAACCGCATAAAAGAGCATCGTTTAGGATATGTAATGGATGCGATTCGGAACAAGCACGGCTCCAATGCACTGCTGCGCGCTGTTTCGTATACGAAGGCAGGAACGAGTCTTCACCGCAACAAGCTGATCGGCGGGCATTATGCGTAACGAATATGAAGAAAAGAAAGCAAAGGATGGGATAAACAATGATTCAGGATCGTGGAAGCATAAAATGGACAGCTATGATGCTGCCCGAGCATGTGAAATTACTAAGGAAATACAATGAAAGTTTAGATAAAGTCGAAAAACCGGTTTTAGATGAACAAAAATATGAAGAATTTAATGAAGTTATCTGTGAGGCTATGGAAGAGAACATTACTCTACAATTCACCTATTATCAAAAAGGTGAAATAAAGAAGCTTGTCGGCAATATTCATTATATCGATCAGCTAAAAAGAGAATTACGAATTGTTGATTACTTGACTAAAAAACATGTTTTAAAATTAGGAGATATTATTGAAATTGAGCAATACTAAGAAAACAGCATTAGAAATACAAATTTAATAGGGGTAGCGTAAGGTCAGGAAAATGCAGATTTACAACGCTTAGAAAATGACGATAATTAACAGCCCAATTTCTAAAAATTTGAGAAATTGGGCTTTTTGCTACTCTACCATCGGTGTCCTATAATGGAATAACTAAAACATGATCTCAATCTTAAAATCAATTAATTTTTCTTTCACTAAAAAAGCACCCGTTAGTAAATAAGTGACATTCACGGTTAACTAAAAACAATTAAGTTTCACTCTGCCACTATAGGGTCATTTTCTGGAATAAGTAAGAGAATTATTTTCTTAGCTCCTGTAATAATTTACACTTATTAAAAAAAGCTTTGACATTAGCTGTGTCAGGGCGTCCACAACAAGAGTATTGGGGCATGAAGAAAAAGCGTTTTTGTAGCTATCAACTTCTTTAAAGCCTCTCAGAAGCCCTCACAGGCTTTCTAAGGGCTATCCTATTCTATTTCCGCCAAAAAGTTGAACAGTCTGCTTTATCCTGAATATTAAATTCAATCATTTTCTCCAGCAATTCGTAATTTACCGGCTCATTCCACGGAATTCGAAACAAGCCTTTGGTAGCGCTGTAGCCAGCTTGGGCGATTTCATCGGCAAAATGCATCATTGTTTTTTCTTCAGGTGAAACGCTCAAATGATGCTTCGCTGTGGAAAAGCCGATGATAAATGTGCCGTGATCGGTAAACATTGGCGTATTCCACTTGATTTGCGGTTTCAAATTTGGAAATTTATTAGCAACCCACGCCAAAATTTCCTCTGTTCGGTCGCGGTGGTCGGGGTTATCAATACCTGCTAAATATTTTGCAAAAACTTCCATGTCTTCCTCCTTCGATATTATGCTATTTCCGCCAAAAATTCGAATTCTCAGCCTTATCCTTGATATTAAATTCAATTATTTTCTCAAGCAATTCGTAATTAACTGGTTCAGACCATTGAATTCGGAACAAGCGTGAAGAAGCGCTGTAGCCAGCTTGAACGATTTCATCAGCAAAATGCACCATTGTTTTTTCTTCGGGTAAAATGCTCAAATGATTCTTTGCTGCGGCAAACATAATGATGTATGTGCCGTGATCGGTAAATGTGGGTTTGTTCCACTTGATTTGCGGTTTCAAATTTGGAAATTTATTAGCAACCCACGCCAAAATTTCCTCTGTTCGGTCGCGGTGGTCGGGGTTATCGATACCTGCTAAATATTTTGCAAAAACTTCCATGTTATTTCCTCCTAAAATAAAAATCGTTCAGAGAAGTTCCTCAAACCCATTCGTCGTTAAAACTCCTCACAGAACCGCTCAGAACACGACACCTATTTCCACTATATATTTTACAACCTGAATAGTCAAAATGGCTTAAAATGCAAATTAGTTTTGAAATTTTCCATCCGAATGTAGAGTTAAAAAAAGGTTCGACCATTTAAAGCAAAACTTGATTATTTATAATAAAGATTGATAAAACCATGATATTGTGAAACAATTTACTTAAACTGAAGGAAAGGATACAGCACCAAATTAAATGAATATTAGTTTAATTTATGCTGTATCTTTTCGCTAGTCAACTACACGAGCCGTAGCAATTCAATGACCGAATTGTTACGGTAATCAGTTTAATGATTTAAGGATGGCTGATAACTTGAAAACAAATGCTAGGTATCAAACTTGGATTCGAATGAATAAACTACTAATTTTTTTGCTTTTTTCACTTTTATTCATTTTGTTGACATTCTTACCTATTAATTTATATCTGCGAGTTTTGTCAGGTATTATAGCGTTACCATTAATTTATATTACATTTATCCTTTCTTATTCTTATTACCAATTCGCAGCATTTGGGGGAAATTATCAGTCAAAAATACATGACTTAATTGTTGCCAAGGTGAATTGGGATGGGCGAGGAAAAATACTGGATATAGGAACAGGCAGCGGTTCACTGATTATAAAACTTGCAAAGGCTTTTCCTGAGTCCCTATTAACTGGAATTGATTATTGGGGCGACGATTGGGAATATTCGAAAGATCAATGCCAACGAAACGCTGAAATTGAAGGGGTTTCTGATCGAATAAATTTTCTGAAAGCAAGTGCCACAAAACTGCCTTTTAAAAATGATGAATTCGATATAATTGTAAGTTGTCTAACATTTCATGAAGTTAAAGATGAAAGAAATAAAACAGAAGTAATGAAAGAGGCATTAAGAGTGTTAAAACCTGGTGGTGGATTTGTCTTTTTAGATCTGTTTATGGATGAAAAAATATTTGGGGATGAAAAAGAGCTCTTAAATTCCTTAAAGAAACATGGTGTATCTGAATTGAAAAGCTACAAACTCGCTAAAGTAATGAAACTGCCATTGAACAAAAAAGTATTAGGGAATGCAATGATATTGATTGGAAGAAAATAGACGTGTCATAATTTGCTTGTGAAAATAACACTGATTTCTCACAAATAAAAACAACAGCTTTATTCAACTAACCCGGCTAATAGTTTGTCAATATTTCTCTATAAATGTTTAAAAAACGTTAATCGGTTATGTTCATTCTGCTTCAATAAGCGGAGAGAGCTAAAATATGATAGAATGGAGGCAAAATTAAAAAAGGATGATTTTAGCCTATGAACATTTCGTTTACAAACGCAGCGAAAGCAAAACTTAAAGAGATATTGGAAATGAACGAAAACCGCTATATAAAGCTGAAATATGATACAGATGGCTGCGGCTGTGTCATGAGCGGTGTTACTGTTCTTTGGCTTGTGAAAGATCTTGATGAGGATGATATGAAAATTGATACAAATTTTGTCCCGGTGTACGTGGAGCGATCAAAGCTTGTTTTTTTAGATGATGAATTGCAAATCGATTATCACGGGCAAAGACAAATATTCATGCTCAAAAGTCCAATGCAAATTTACAATCCAAGAATGAGCTGCATTGTGAAATGAGGGAACAAAATTGAAGGAACGTCTAGCTTCTTTAAAGAACATTGCTTTAAATAAAACATGGGTGTCCTTTCTCCATGACAATCATCCGTACACCCTTCTGCATTGGTCTGTAGGAGGAATGGGATATGAAAAAAAGGATGTGTGGCTGATTCAAGATGAAATGACGTTTGAAGCGGAAGAGTTTGCCACGATCGATGAAGCAATTGCATGGATGGAAAAAAACATGCAGAATATTCACGATGTATTAGGATAAAAAAGAGCATGCATTGGTCAAAGGAAGGGAAAAAACATGAAAGATGCATGGAATCTCAAAGATCAGATCGGCGAAGAAAAAGCGAAAAAGCTTATAGATATGAAGAAGCAAATTGAAGAAGAAAAGGAGAAATTAAAAAAACTGGAATTGGAGCGTAAAAGAAAAGAGGAACAAAAGCGGGAAAAACAGAAAAGCTTTGCTGAATTGCTCGCAGAAAGCGACTTGAAATGGGAAGATTTTAAATAAAAAGCTGGAAAGGAGGCTGTCCAAAAAGTCAGGGTTCACTGACTTTTTGGAGCCCCTTCATTTTAGGGACTTATCGGATAGACCATTTTTCCTGTCTTGTTTATATCCTCCAGAAGTCTTATGAAGGACTTTTCTTCATTAGGTTCTTCAAAAGTTGTATGACGGACATTCAGCATATACAACTGCTTCTTGTTGGACTTCATTGCCTCTATGAAGGACATTTACAAATTTTATTCGAATTATTTTTGTCCTTCACAGTAGTATTTTTCCCCGATCCTTCATTTTAGGAACTCATCGGACAGCCCCTTAATTCCCAACATTTATTATGCCGCCATGAATTTGTTTAGAAACACTTTCTTTTATAAATGAAAAAGAATTCCCACAAGAGAATAGATAATGACAGTTGAAAATAAGATTGTCATATGAAACAGAGAATAAAGAAACATTGATTTTGCCCATTTCTCTGAATCCATCTTTTTATAGCCGAAAATGCTTAACATAAGCCACAGAACGCTTAAAAGAAGGGCTACTAGCATAAGACCGAGGCTTAAAGGCCCAAAAAGAAAGCTTGCTGCAATTAAAATAATTAAATAAATATTCGTTTGTATATATGCTCTTTTAACACCTTTGACAACTGGGAGCATAGGGACCTTCGCAGCCTTATACTCATCGTGCTTGCGAATAGCTATAGCATAAAAATGAGGCATTTGCCAAATAATTGAAATCACAAACAAACCAAGAATGGCTGGATGTGTCACGTCCGGATGAACAGCAGCCCATCCGATGAGAGGGGGCATTGCTCCAGAAATACTGCCAATTTCCGTATTATAAATTGTTCTTCTCTTGCTCCACATCGTATATGGGACAACATAAAAAAACAAACCTAGAAACCCTAGGAATGCTGCTAGAGGAGTTGTTAATGCAAGAGCTGCAATTCCTAAAATAGACATACAGATTCCAAGCCATAATACTGTTTTAGGCTTTATTGCTCCTGTCACAGTCGGTCTGTTTTTCGTCCTTTCCATGATAGAATCTATATCTCGGTCATATAAGTTGTTAAAAGCTCCAGCTGCACCCATTACGAAAATCGATCCAATCAAAGCAAATAACATTTCCGGCAATTTCTCAAACAGGCTGATCTGATACGTATACAATGCCAATGTCAATCCAGCCAACATCGGAACGAGATTTGATTGAATAATTCCAATTTTACAAGTTTCAGCCAAAATTTGGGGCAAAGTTGGTTTCTGTGTTGTAAGGCTTTCTTCTTTTCGCATTCTTCCCCTCTTCCTTTTTCACTCATGATCTATAAATCTAGGAGGACATTGTTGATAGTTGCGTCCAGCATAATGAGAAATTATAATTTGTATACTGATTAGAATTTATATACTATTTGGTATGTTAATGCTATATGGTATGATTGTCAAGAGAGAGGGAGGATAGCAAATTGGTCAGACGAAGATTAACCCAAGAGGAGCGAAAAAAAGAAACGCGGCAATTACTTTTAGAGTCAGCTGTTGAAATCTTTGCTCGATTCGGCTTTCACGGCGCTTCTGTTGATAAAATTGCAGAACATGCCGGATTTAGCAAAGGGGCGGTATATGCCCATTTTCGTTCCAAAGAAGAGCTCTTTTTAGCTATTTTGGAGCAACAAATGCAATTGCATGTGGACAATATTCTTCAAGTCATAGACGGACAGCATTCGCTTTCACATTTTATCGAAACGATGGATGAATATTTCCTGTCAGTTAGGCAGAAAAATCGAACGTGGAGCATGCTTAACATGGAATTTTTTCTTTATGCGATGCGTGAAGAATCGATACGCCGAAAATGGTCTGACATGATAACGGAAGCGGTACAACAAATTTCCAAGGCGATTGAAAAATTGAAGTCGAAAGAAAATAACGATTCTGCTCTATCTGCGGATGAAATAGCATGGACTATTCTTTCGTTAGAAAACGGTTTAGCGATATTTTATTATATTAGCGAAGACTGTGTGCCTCTTCATTTATATGGAAAAGCACTGCAAAATTTGCTTCGATCCCCTCATTAGAAAATATTCAAGCTTAAACGGATTTCAAAATATATTAGTCCAAAAATTTTTCAAGGTAGGAATGGACGGCGCTGTTCAATGAACCGATACATATAGTTGTAAATCCGGTTTATGTGCTATGAACAATCGTTTAGCCATTGAGATTGCAACACGAACATGCGAATCCCATCCGTTTCGGCAGGAACATCAACTGGATAGATAAATTGAATTTTCAACAGTCATGTGAATCCGAAAATAAATAAGCGGGGATCGTCCCCGCCTGTTTTAATCGCGATGGATTGTATAAAGAGACTGTTTTGTTGCGTTTATAAGCGCTTCGTATTCTTCTTCCAGCAGATCTTTTGCTTTCGCTGCTTGGACATTTTCAAGCAGCTGCTCTTGCTTGCTCGCTCCGGCAATGCAGGAGGCTACAACACGCTGATGAAGAACATATTTTATGGCTGTTTCCGTCCGAGTGCGATCCGGGCATGCTGAATCGATGCTGTGCAAAGCTTCTTTTAATTCATCGAACGTGTAGTCTAAATATCCATTGTTCTTGACGCGCTCAGAGGCTTTTTCGAGCGGGCGCTCTGTCAAGAGGCCTTGAGCCAACGGCCCTCTGGCAATAACAGAAACGTTATGCTCCTGAATCAAAGAAAACCATTCTTCTGGGCGTCGGTCAAGAAGGCTGTATTGCATCATGATTGAAACGATATTGGAGCGTTTCAACCATTCTTTAATAACGTTCGGCCGAATCGAAGAAATGCCGTAGTAGCGGATGACGCCTTCCTGCTTTAACTCTTCGAACGCTTCAATCGTTTCATCGATCGGGTCGTCGATTGTTCCTCCGTGAAGCTGATATAAGTCGATATAATCTGTACCCAGCCGTCTGAGGCTTTCTTTCACTTCTTCCTTTATGTATTTCTTGGATGGATCCCACCACCATCCGTCTTTGCCAACTTCAAACCGATTTCCTACTTTTGTTGCTAAAATGATATCGTTTCGACGCGATTTAAGAGCCCTTCCGACAAATTCTTCATTCAGGCCTTGATCATAAAGATCTGCTGTATCAAAAAAATTAATCCCCAATTCAAGCGCTTGGTCAATCAGCGAACGCGCATGCTTTTCGTCGCGGCCAAGCGACATGCATCCAAGACCGATTTCGCTCACATACAGCTCGGATGTTCCTAATCTGCGCTTTTTCAAAAAGATCACCTCTCTTTTTCTCTTCTAATTTGAAAGTAGTATAAACTTTTTGAAAAAGCAAATGTTTCATATTCATGATGAAGCCATTCATAGACTGTTTTATATCGTTTTGCGGCTTCCTTTAAGCTGTAAGCAATTTCCTTCGACTTTCCGATCATCACGACCCGGTTATAATTCCGATACATGAGCAATCGCTCCGCCTCCTTTTTAATTATGGTAGAATGTATGAAGAATGATTGGATAATAGAACAGGAGTTGAATATATGAACCGTTTAAACGAGGAAACGATTGCGAAGGAAAAAATTTTTTCAGGGAAGATTATTGATGTATATGTGGAAGATGTCCGTCTCCCAAACGGGGAAAATGCGAAACGTGAAGTCGTGAAGCATCCGGGTGCAGTTGCCGTGATCCCTATTACAAATGAAGGGAAAATTGTCATGGTGAGACAATATCGCAAAGCTTTAGAACGCCAGCTTGTGGAAATTCCTGCCGGCAAGCTTGAAAAAGGGGAGTCACCTGAAATCACAGCAAGAAGAGAGTTGGAAGAAGAAACGGGCTATGGATGTGAATCATTAAAACATGTCATTTCGTTTTATACTTCACCGGGCTTTGCTGATGAACTCGTTCATCTTTATTTAGCTGAAGGATTGATAAAGCTGGAAAATAAAGCGAGTTTGGATGAAGACGAGTTTGTCGAGGTGCTGGAAGTAACCCTTGAGGAAGCGAGAAAATTAATAGAAGAAAAAGAAATTTACGATGCAAAAACAGCTTATGCAGTTCAATATTTAACATTAAAACAATTGAGTGAGGAGATATGAACGCTTTTTTCGCAGATTTGCACATTCATATCGGCAGAACAAATACAGGAAAACCGGTAAAGATTACGGGGGCCAAGTCACTGACGCTTGAAAATATTTTTATAGAAGCAGCTGAGAGCAAAGGTATGGATATAATTGGCATCATTGATTGCCATGTCCCCGAAGTAATCAAGGAAATTGAAGATGGCATCAGAAGGGGAAAGTATGAGGAATTAATGGAAGGGGGAGTCCGCTATCAAAATTCGACACTTATTTTAGGTACGGAGCTTGAAATATTTGATGAACATTGCAATGGGCCGATCCATGTTCTATGCTTTATGCCGACTTTAGAAAAGATGAAGGAATTTTCCCATTGGCTCAGCTCCCATTTAAAAAATATTCATTTAAGCTCTCAACGGGTATATGTTGAAGGGAAAAGACTTCAGCATAAAGTGAAGAGCTTGGGCGGATTGTTCATTCCGGCGCATATTTTTACTCCTTTTAAAAGCTTGTACGGAAAAGGGGTTCAGCGAAGCTTGACAGAAGTTTTTGATCAAACACTCATCGATGCGGTCGAGCTCGGTTTGAGCAGCGATACTAACATGGCAAGCCGTATTCGTGAACTAGCTTCCTATCCATTTTTAACGAACTCAGACGCCCATTCATTGCCAAAAATCGGGCGGGAATATCAGAAGTTGTTGTTAAAAGCGCCGACGTTTCAGGAATTGGTGATGGCGATCAAAAAAGAAAACGACAGAAAAATTGAGGCGAATTACGGATTAAACCCGAAACTTGGAAAGTATTACGAAACGTTTTGTGAAGCGTGCCAAAAAACAGTAGGCTTGACAGATGAGGGATGCTGTCAAATATGCGGAGGAGTAAAAATTACAAAAGGTGTAAAACAGCGGGTTGAAGAACTGGGGGATAAAACAAATCATGTGGAGAAAAGGCCCCCTTATATTCATCAAGTCCCGCTAGCTTTTCTGCCTGGCATTGGCCCTAAAACATTAAAAAAATTAAAGCATTATTTTGGAACGGAAATGAATATTTTACACAAAGTTCCGTACGCCGATCTTGTCGAAGTGGTTCCGGAAAAAATCGCCGCTTCCATCATCTCGGCAAGAGAAGGCACCCTTTATGTGCAATCAGGGGGAGGAGGAAAATACGGAAAAGTGGAAGGTGCGTAAATTTTCGCGCCTTTTCTTTTTTTCTAGTAAAAATACGAATATGTACCATCCGTTCTCTCATACAATCTAGTAAAGAAAGACAGGAGAGGATAGGATATGCAGAATATTCAGCGTTTTTTACTAAAACAATTGAAAGATCAATCAACCGTCTATTTATTTGTGCTTATATTGTTCATAATGGGAGTAATTTTTGGCGCAATCATCGTAAACAGCATGAGCATTACGCAAAAAGAAGATCTGTATTATTATTTAAACCTGTTTTTTGGACAAGTATCGGACGGAAAACTTGCCAGCTCGTTTGAAATGTTCAAGCAAAGTTTTTTCCACAATACAAAATATGTAGGGCTTATGTGGCTTCTAGGCATTTCGATCATTGGTCTGCCGATTATTTTTATCATGTTATTTTTAAAAGGAATGGTCGTTGGATTTACAGTCGGATTTTTAGTAAATCAAATGAAATGGGGCGGATTTTTGCTGTCATTCGTTTCCGTTTTGCCGCAAAATTTGCTGCTGATACCTGTGTTTCTTATTATGAGCGCATCGGCAATTTCTTTTTCCTTCAAGCTCATTAGACAGCTTTTTGTAAAAAAGTTCCACGATCAGCCGTTTAGAATGTTTGCAGGCTATGCAGTCACATTTTCTTGCTTGATCGCCGTTATATTGCTCGCTGCAATGTTAGAAGCATATGTTTCCCCGATCCTGATGAGAGGGACGATCGATTTTATTTATAAATAATAATTATTATTTAATATAAATTTTATTTTTTAATTTAAAATTATTTCAGTTGGACACTTTCTTTTATTTTGTTATAATATATGAGGAATGCGGCGAGGGAGGGAAAGTGTCATGGAAAACCGCATAGAGCGTATAAAAAAGCAGTTGCATTCTTCAAGCTATAAATTAACCCCGCAAAGGGAAGCAACCGTTCGTGTTTTGCTTGAACATGAAGAGGATCATTTAAGTGCCGAAGATGTTTACCTCCTCGTTAAGGAAAAATCGCCTGAGATCGGGCTCGCAACAGTGTACAGAACGCTGGAATTGTTAACTGAGCTGAAAATTGTTGATAAAATAAACTTTGGAGACGGGGTTTCCAGATATGATTTGCGCAGGGAAGGAGCCGCTCATTTTCACCATCATCTCGTATGTATGGAATGCGGTTCCGTTGATGAGATTCAGGAAGATTTATTAGAAGATGTTGAAAAAATTGTCGAACGAGATTGGAAGTTTAAAATTAAAGATCATCGTCTAACTTTTCACGGCATATGCCACCGCTGTCAGGAAAAAGAAAAAGAAGATAACAAGAAAGAATAAAGCCTTTTCCGCGAGGGGAAAGGTTTTTTTATATTATATACGTATAAAGATTGTCCAGACGGTCATATCTTTAAATATAAGAAAATATGGCCTTGTGGAGGACGAACATGGAAAAATGGACGAAAACCGTAAAGAATATGCTTAAAATTTTTATCTTGTTTACAGGATTTACGATTTTGTTCTACTATGCTATTATATGGGTTAACTTGGAATATCAAGATTACCATCGCTATGACGAGCCTGAAGGATCTGCCGTAAAGGTGACAAGCGTTGTGGAAGAACAGAACGATAATTGGCTGAATCGCTTAATATTCTTTTATTTAAACGGGGAGTAGAAAAGATTGAACGATCATATCCAAGATTTTATTCATTATTTGACCGTTGAGAGAGGACTTGCGAACAATACGATCGTTTCATATGAGCGAGACTTGAAATCGTACAAGCAATTTTTGAACGAAAAACTGAATATTCAAGAAGTGCAAAATATTCAACGCTATCATATTTTGCAATATTTGCATTTTTTGAAAGATCAAGGGAAATCCAGCAAGACAATCGCCCGGCATATCGCCTCAATCCGCGCTTTCCATCAATTTTTGTTAAGGGAAAAAGCTGCGGATGAAGACCCGTCCGTCCATATTGAAACACCGCAGATTGAACGGAAGCTTCCGAAAGTGCTGTCTCTTGAGGAAGTGGAGCGGCTTCTTGAAACGCCTGAGCTGACCTCACCGATTGGATATAGAGATAAAGCAATGCTTGAACTTTTATATGCGACAGGTATTCGGGTGAGTGAAATGGTTCATTTGAATCTTTCAGACGTCCATTTGATCATGGGATTTATCCGATGCTACGGAAAAGGGAAAAAAGAACGGCTCGTTCCGATTGGAGAAAAAGCAACAAAAGCGCTGGAGGAATATTTGGAAAAGGGCCGGCCAAAGCTTGTAAGACAGAAGCATAAAACGGATGCCTTATTTTTAAACCATCATGGAAAAAGAATTTCCCGCCAAGGATTTTGGAAAAATTTAAAATCGATTGCGGTTAAAGCAGGAATACAAAAAGAATTGACTCCTCATACATTGCGACATTCCTTTGCCACCCATCTGCTTGAAAACGGCGCTGATCTAAGAGCGGTGCAAGAAATGCTAGGTCATGCTGATATTTCAACCACGCAAATTTATACTCATGTGACAAAAACACGTTTAAAAGATGTATATAAAATGTACCACCCCCGTGCTTAATGCCATCGTCATGCTAAAAATCAAGTTGCTCGTCTGTTTCGGCAAGCATTAGGAAAAAATATAATCATCACCGCTTTCAAATGGCAGGAGGAATTTAACATGCAGCATACATATAAACGCGTCTTTTTAATTGTAATGGATTCAGTTGGAATCGGCGAAGCACCGGATGCAGAGCTTTATAACGACAAAGGTGCTGACACGCTTGGCCATATCGCTGAACATCTCGGCGGTTTGCATTTGCCGAATTTAGCGAAGCTCGGATTGGGGAATATACGTGAAATAAAAGGTGTTCCAAAGACAGACAAGCCGCTCGCCTTCTATACAAAAATGAAAGAAGCTTCAGCAGGAAAAGATACGATGACTGGTCATTGGGAGCTGATGGGGTTAAAAATCGATTCTCCTTTTCAAGTATTTCCAGACGGCTTCCCAGAAGAACTGATAGAGGAGCTTGAAAAAAGAACCGGGCGAAAAGTGCTTGGCAATAAGCCGGCAAGCGGTACGGCAATTATAGAAGAGCTTGGAAAAGAACATATGAAAACAGGAGCCATCATTGTCTATACGTCGGCAGACTCTGTTTTACAGATTGCTGCACATGAAAAAGTCATTCCTCTGAACGAATTATATCAAATTTGTCAAATTGCCCGCGAACTGACTTTGGATGAAAAGTACATGGTTGGGCGAGTTATAGCTCGTCCGTTTGTCGGGGAGCCGGGGAATTTTGAACGGACTGCCAACCGGCATGACTATGCTTTAAAGCCTTTCGGCCGAACAGTTATGAACGAGTTGAAGGACGGAGGATTTGATGTAATTGCCCTTGGGAAAATTTCCGATATTTATGACGGCGAAGGCATTACAGATGCAATCCGGACAAAGTCGAATATGGATGGATTGGACAAATTGATCCAAACATTCGACCGGGATTTTACAGGTCTTTCCTTTTTGAACCTTGTCGATTTTGATGCAAAATTCGGCCATAGAAGAGATCCTGAAGGGTATGGACAAGCGCTTGAGGAATTCGATGCTCGTCTTCCTGAAGTGTTCGAAAAAATGAAGGAAGAAGACCTGCTCATCATCACAGCAGACCATGGAAACGACCCTCTTCATCATGGTACAGATCATACTAGAGAATATGTTCCGCTGTTAGTTTATAATTCAACCTATACAAAAGGAAAAGAACTGCCAATCAGAGAAACATTTGCAGATGTAGGAGCAACCATTGCAGAAAATTTCAGCGTGCAAATGCCAAATTACGGAACAAGCTTTTTAACAGAATTGAAGCAGGGGGATTGATCAATGTCAATTGTGGAAGAAGTTGAAAAGGCCTCTCAATTTTTAAAAGATAAATGCAAACAAACTCCAGAGATCGGTCTCGTTCTAGGATCAGGTTTAGGAGTTCTCGCTGAAGAAGTGGAGGATGCTGTAACCATTCCATACAGCGACATTCCTTATTTTCCGGTTTCCACTGTTGAAGGGCATAAAGGCCAATTCGTAATTGGGGAGCTAAATGGCAAAACAGTAGCGATCATGCAAGGCAGATTCCATTTTTACGAAGGGTATAGTGTAAAGCAAGTGACATTTCCTGTGCGAGTCATGAAGGCGCTGGGTATTCATTCCTTAATTGTGACAAATGCAGCCGGAGGGATCAATCAGTCATATCAGCCAGGTGATTTAATGCTGATTACCGATCATATTAACAACATGGGACAAAACCCTTTAATTGGCGAACATAGCCCTGAGCTTGGCGACCGTTTTCCCGATATGTCGGAAGCGTACGATAGCAGACTAATCCAGCTGGCAAAAGAAGCAGCGAAAGAGCTTGGCATCGAAATAAAAGAGGGGGTTTATGTTGCCAATACTGGACCGTCCTATGAAACGCCGGCTGAAATACGGATGTTAAGAGCGATCGGGGGAGACGCAGTTGGCATGTCAACAGTTCCAGAAGTGATTGTGGCGAATCAAGTCAAAATGAAAGTGCTTGGCATTTCATGTATTACGAACATGGCGGCTGGTATTTTAAAACAGCCTTTGACGCATGAAGAAGTCATGAAAACGGCGGAAATGGTTCGGGCTGATTTTATAGCGCTAGTAAAATCCATCGTAGCAAAAATGTAGAAAAAGGTGATTTGCATGCGAATGGTCGATTTAATAGAGAAGAAGCGGGATGGGAAAGCGCTCACAAAAAAAGAAATCCGTTATATCATTGAAGGATATACGGCCGGGGAGATTCCGGACTATCAAATGAGCGCTTTCGCCATGGCCGTTTTTTTTAGAGGTATGACGGAAGAGGAAATGGCGGAGCTCACAATGGCGATGGTTGATTCTGGAGAAAAGATCGATCTTAGTGAAATTAAAGGAATAAAAGTGGATAAGCATTCGACCGGAGGAGTTGGCGATAAAACTACGTTGGTGCTTGCGCCGCTTGTGGCTTCTGCTGGTGTTCCTGTTGCCAAGATGAGCGGAAGAGGTCTTGGCCATACCGGCGGAACGATTGATAAACTAGAATCGATCCCGGGGTTTCATGTTGAAATAGACAATCAACAGTTTGTCCGTTTAGTCAATCAAAATAAAATTGCAGTCGTTGGACAAACGGGGAATTTAACTCCCGCTGATAAAAAACTGTACGCATTAAGAGATGTGACAGCGACGGTTAACAGTATTCCTCTTATTGCCAGCTCCATCATGAGCAAAAAAATCGCTGCCGGAGCGGATGCCATTGTTTTAGATGTTAAAACCGGATCGGGCGCTTTTATGAAAAATATAGAAGAATCAAAAAAACTGGCAAAAGCGATGGTGAAAATAGGGGAAAACGTCGGCAAAAAAACGATTGCCGTGATCTCCGATATGAGTCAGCCGTTAGGGTTTGCCATCGGAAACGCTCTTGAAGTCCAAGAAGCGATTGATACATTAAAAGGTGAAGGTCCTGAAGATTTAACTGAACTATGTTTAACGCTTGGCAGCTATATGGTGTATATGGCGGAAAAAGCAGACAGTTTAGAAAAAGCGCGTAAACTGCTCGAGCAATCCATTGCTTCCGGAAAAGCTTTAGAGACTTTTAAAACATTTGTCTCTGCCCAAGGGGGAGATGCCTCAATTGTGGACGATCCATCAAAATTGCCGCATTCTTCGTATACATTCGAATTAAAGGCGAAAGAAGATGGCTATGTAAACGAAATTGCAGCTGATGCAGTCGGGACTGCCGCCATGTGGCTTGGTGCCGGAAGAGCGACGAAAGATGCTGCAATTGATTTGGCAGTCGGCCTCATCCTCCATAAAAAAATAGGCGATTACGTAAAAAAGGGAGAAACATTCGTTACAATTTACAGCAATCAACAAGATATTGAAAAGGTGGAACAAACTTTATACTACAGCATTAAAATTTCGAAAAACAAAACAAAAAAGCCTGTCCTTATTTATGAAACAATAACAAATTAGGAAAGAAAAAAAGAATCGGGTAATCCCGATTCTTTTTTTGTATAACTTTTTAATAATTGGAAAAAATGGGTTTTATACAGATAATTTTACCAGTAAAAATTCATTCTCATTTCATTTTTAGAGTCTTTTACATTTCATTAGATTAGATTGCAGTTACATATGAGGAATGGAGGATGTGGAGATGAAACAATTACTACTGTCTGTCATGGCAACATTTGTTCTTTTTTTTGGGGTTTCAACGGCTGCGTGGGCAGAAGAAAAAAATGTCAAACTAGTAGATGGAGTGAAATCGGCTATATTGATTGAGCGGGATACAGGTCAAGTACTATATGAAGAAAATTCAGATACACCGCTGCCGCCCGCCAGTATGACGAAAATCATGACGCTTCTTCTTATTATGGAAGCTCTTGATAAAGGAAAGATTCAAATGGATGAAAAAGTAAGAGCGAGCGAATATGCAGCATCCATGGGGGGATCGCAAATCTTTTTGGAGCCTGGGGAAGAAATGACAGTGGAAGATTTATTAAAAGGAATTGCGATTGCTTCCGGCAATGATGCGTCTGTCGCGATGGCGGAGAGAATTGCAGGATCAGAAGAACAGTTTGTATCCATGATGAATCAAAAAGCGAAAGAGCTCGGACTGAAAAATACGCATTTTAAAAATTCGACCGGATTACCTGCAAAAGGACATTATTCGTCGGCAAAGGACATGGCGGTTATTGCCAAAGAGCTATTAAAATATGAAGAAATTACGAAATTTACGGGAACATATGAGGATTATTTACGAGAAGGAACAGACAAAAAATTTTGGTTGGTCAATACAAATCGGCTTGTGAAATTTTACGACGGAGTTGACGGTGTAAAAACAGGTTATACAAACGAAGCGAAATACTGTTTAACGGCAACAGCCAAAAAAGGGAATATGCGGGTTATTGCTGTTGTATTTGGAGCTAAAACGCCAAAAGATCGAAATGCTCAAATCACGAAGCTGTTAGACTATGCCTTTTCCCAGTATGAAACCCATCCTCTGTTTAAACGAAACGAAGTGGTGACAAAAGCAAAACTGAGCAAAGGAAGCGATAAAGATGTACAGCTGATTACTTCGGAGCCTGTTTCCATTATAACCAAAAAGGGCGAAAGCATTGATGATATTAAACAAGAAATTATGTTTAAAAACCACCTGGTAGCGCCAGTGAAAAAAGGAGATGAGCTTGGAACCCTCGTGCTGAAAAAGAATGGAAAGGTTTTTGCTGAAAGCAAGCTTGTGGCTAAACAAGATGTTCGCGTTGCGAGCTGGTGGAAGCTGTTCAAAAGGGTTCTAGGCGAATGGACGAAGGCCGAAAAATGATATTTTTGGCGAAATTCCACTAGTTTTGTCTTCAGGCAGGAAATATGAAAGGTCAACTCGAAAGATTCAATATCATAGTTGAAGGAGGAATATGATCTTGAGTCTAGCGGTTGACCTTGAAGTAAAAGAAAACGTGTTATTGATACGTCTGTCAGGGGAGCTCGACCACCATACAGCAGAGGAACTTCGGCAAAAAGTCAATGATGCCATCGAAAATAACTCTATTCAACATATTTTATTAAATTTAGAACAATTAACTTTTATGGATAGCTCCGGACTTGGAGTGATTCTCGGGCGTTATAAGCAAATAAAACATCTCGGCGGTGAAATGATTGTTTGCGCCATCTCCCCGAGTGTAAAGCGTCTTTTTGACATGTCAGGTTTATTTAAAATTATTCATCTGGCCGAGACAGAGAAAGCGGCTTTGCAAACGTTGGGGGTGGCGTCATGAAAAACGAAATGAAGCTTCAATTTTCCGCTGTAAGTCAAAATGAATCATTTGCAAGAGTAGCTGTAGCTTCCTTTATCGCACAGCTAGATCCGACGATCGATGAACTAACCGAAATCAAAACAGTAGTTTCCGAAGCTGTGACAAATGCGATCATTCACGGTTATGAAAATAATCCTGACGGTATTGTGTATATTTCCTGCACGCTAGAGGACCATATCGTTCATTTGACGATTCGAGATGAAGGGGGGTAGGAATTGACAACATTGAAGAAGCTAGACAGCCGCTTTTTACAACAAAGCCTGAGCTGGAGCGTTCAGGAATGGGATTTACCATCATGGAAAATTTTATGGATGAAGTGAAAATAGAATCGGAAAAAAATAAAGGCACAATCATTCGATTAACAAAACATCTTACAAAAAGCAAAGCTTTATGTAATTAAGGAGATTAGCTTATGGATGTGGAGGTCAAGAACGAACATTCGAATGGACAATTGAAGGATCAGGAAGTCAGGGATTTGATTAAAAGAAGCCAGCAAGGCGATCAGGCAGCCCGCGATTTGCTTATCCAAAAAAACATGCGGCTCGTTTGGTCAGTTGTGCAGCGATTTTTAAACCGAGGCTATGAGGCGGATGATCTATTTCAAATCGGCTGCATTGGCTTAGTGAAATCGGTCGATAAGTTTGATTTGTCGTATGATGTTAAATTTTCCACTTATGCTGTTCCGATGATTATAGGAGAAATTCAACGATTCATCCGGGATGACGGAACAGTAAAAGTGAGCCGTTCATTAAAAGAGCTCGGAAATAAAATTAGACGGGCTAGAGAGGAACTGTCCAAAACACTTGGCAAGGTGCCAACAGTAGGGGAGATCGCTGACTACTTAGATATTTCACCTGAAGATATCGTTCTTGCACAAGAAGCTGTACGTGCACCTTCCTCCATCCATGAAACGGTTTATGAAAATGATGGCGATCCGATTACATTGCTGGATCAAATTGCAGATCAAAATGAGCAAAAATGGTTTGATCAAATAGCATTAAAAGATGCTATGAACAATTTAGGCGAGCGGGAGCGGCTGATCGTTTATTTGCGGTATTATAAAGATCAAACACAGTCGGAAGTCGCAAAACGGTTAGGAATCTCACAAGTTCAGGTGTCCAGACTGGAAAAGAAAATATTAAAGCAAATGAAAGACCGAATGAGCGGATAGCTCTTTGGTCTTTTTTTGTGGAAATAAATGGTCTTGATCATTTTGCATGAGGGAGTGGCGAACGTTTCATACTATTAGAAAAAAGTAGGATGTGAAAGGGCGTGAATAAAACGGTTTATGTGCGTCTAAAGCATCGTATTCAGGCAAAACCGAACGAAAGGATCACGCTTAACAAAATCGCGAAAATAATTGCAGACGAAGCGATAATCAGCAAAATGGGGGATCAAATCATTCATCAAATTCAATCAAAAGATAAAACATATGTTGTCATTGATGTCATCAACGTCATAGAAAAAATCCAATCCATTGATCCTTCCCTTGATGTCCAACCTGTTGGGCCGACGCAAACAATTGTTGAAATTCAAAATCATCGAAAAAAATTTGCTCCCGTCCTTTTTTTTCTTGTATGGCTGTTATTATTTGTCGGATCGGCTTTAACGATTATGAACTTTCATGAAGATGTCAGCATGCAGCGGATGCATCGCAATTTGTATCAGTTTTTCACTGGCAATAAGATCGATAAGCCGTTAATTTTGCAAATCCCCTACTCCATCGGTTTGGGGCTGGGAATGGTTCTGTTTTTTAATCACGTTTTTAAAAAGAAATTTAATGAAGAGCCGAGTCCGTTGGAAGTCGAGATTTTTAATTATCAAATGGATCTCGACCAATACATCGCCATAAACGAAAACAAAGAAAGCGTGAAAAATGATGATGATTAAATGGTTCATGCTTTTGTTTACGGGGTTTGCAGGGGGCTTGGCTGTCGGGTGTGGATTTGTTGCGTTTTTATCTGTTCTCGGAATCATTCCAAGACTCATGCAACTGACGAAGACAATAAAATGGATTCGTTTGTATGAATGGGCTGTTATTCTTGGCGCCGTGTCCGGCGGTTGGTTCAGCCTCTCTCCCGTCTATTTGCATGCTTCGCATTATTGGTTTATCCCGATCGGTCTCCTTTACGGAATATTTGTCGGAATGCTTGCAGCAGCATTAACAGAAGTGCTGAATGTATTTCCGATATTAGCGAAAAGGATCGGCATTGATGACAAAATCGTTATGTTGATGATGGCGATCGTTTTAGGAAAAATTTGCGGCTCTTTGTTTCATTGGCTTTATTTTGCTGGTCTGTAAAGGCAATTTGTCATATGATCGGAGGAAACATAGCATGATGCGGTTAACGGGAAAGCAAACATGGGTGTTTCAACATAAATTGTTTGTCAATAAAACGGCAACTGTCGTTGGGCCGAAGGAAGCGAAAGGACCGCTTAAGGAAACATTTGATGCTCATTTTGATGATATGTACTGCGGTGCGCCGTCTTGGGAATTGGCCGAGCGGAATTTAATGGAGCAGGCGATCAGCCGCTGTTTAAAAAAAGCTGAATTAAAGGAAGAGGATATTGATTTGTTTTTGGCGGGGGATTTATTGAACCAAAATGCTACATCGAACTATACAGCTAGAATGCTCAATATTCCGCTGTTATGTATGTACGGGGCCTGTTCGACTTCAATGGAAACAGTCGCTGCGGCATGCGCGCTGATCGATGGGGGGTTCGCGAACAAAATTATCGCTGCCACAAGCAGCCATTATGGCGCAGCTGAAAAGCAGTTTCGGCATCCAACGAATTTCGGCGGACAAAAACCAGAAACAGCGACGACAACCGTAACAGGGGCAGGTGCTGTATTAATCAGCAAAGACGAAAGTGAGATTGCCATAACGGCTGCAACGATCGGCAAGGTGATCGATGTTGGCAGGAAAAACCCTTATGATATGGGGTCCGCAATGGCGCCGGCAGCTGCAGATACAATTAAGCAGCACTTTCGTGATTTAAATCGGACTCCTTCTGACTACGATTTAATTCTTACCGGCGATCTTTCGGGAGTCGGCAGTCCGAAGCTGAAGGAATTATTGCTTGAGGATGGGTACGACATCCGAGGCAACCATTCAGATTGCGGGCTGTTAATTTTTCATCCAGCACAAAGAGCATTTGCCGGCGGGAGCGGATGTGCTTGTTCAGCAGTTGTAACTTACGGCCACATATTCCAAGAAATGAAAAAAGGAAATTTAAAACGAGTATTGATGGTGGCAACCGGGGCTCTGTTAAGTAAAACGATGATCAAGCTGAACGAATCGATCCCGGCCATAGCTCACGGAGTAGTTTTTGAAAGACAGAGATAGAAAGGCGGGAAAAGGTGAGCTGAACATGAATGATGAAGAGAAAGGATTCGATAGCATGACGAAATTAACCGATCAAGAAAAAAGTCAAATCTCTCCCAAGCTGCAAGATACCGAAAAATTTTTTCGAGATCATATTGGCTTAGGAACAAGCTTTGATTTAGGCGTGCGCAAATTTATGCTTCTCGGAAAACAAGTGCATTTATATTATGTGACAGGACTTTGCGATTCACTTTATGTCATCGAACTGATCAAGGAGCTTTTGAAAATCAATGATCATGAAACGGAAGCCAATCGTTTAAAGGAAATTGTCAAAAACCGTCTCGTTCATCAGCAAGTAACATTGGTTCAAACGCTTGATGAAGCAGTCGATCAAGTGTTGTCAGGCTTAGTCGTTTTTTTTGTCGAAGACAGCGATTTTGCTTTTGTTGTCGATGTCCGCAACTATCCTGGAAGACAGCCGGAAGAGCCGGATACGGAAAAAGTGATTCGCGGCGCACGTGACGGTTTTGTGGAAAATATCGTTGTCAACACGGGACTGATTCGGAGAAGAATAAGGGACGAACGTCTGAGATATGAAATCATGAAAATCGGCGAGCGATCAAAAACCGACATTGCGATCGCGTATTTGGAAGATGTGGCGGATCCAGGATTAATTGAAGTGATCAAAAAGGAGTTAAAAACGATAAAGATTGACGGGCTTCCAATGGCAGATAAAACAATTGAAGAATTTTTAGTAAAGCAAGGCTTTAATCCGTTTCCGCTTGTCCGCTATACGGAAAGAGCGGATGTCGCTGCAGTTCATTTGCTGGAAGGACATGTCATTATTCTTGTTGACACGTCCCCGAGTGTCATTATTACGCCAACTACTTTTTTTCACCATGTTCAGCACGCCGAAGAATACCGTCAGGCGCCAGCGGCCGGAACGTTTGTCAGATGGGTGCGCTTTTTTGGCATGCTAGCTTCTATTTATTTGCTTCCTCTTTGGATGCTGTATGTAGTGCAGCCGTCTTTACTGCCGGAGGCTATATCTTACATCGGACCAAACAAAGAAAAAAATATTCCGATTGTTGTTCAAATTTTTCTTGCTGACATAGGGATTGAGCTTTTAAGAATGGCAGCCATTCATACACCGACAGCTCTTTCAGTGGCGATGGGTTTAATTGCAGCAGTTCTCATAGGACAAATTGCCATCGATGTCGGTTTGTTTTCGCCGGAAGTTATTTTGTACGTTTCCATTGCGGCGGTCGGTACTTTTGCAACCCCGAGCTATGAATTGAGCGTAGCCAATAAAATCGTTCGTTTTGTATTGCTGCTATTAGTAGTGATCTTTAAAGTGCCCGGATTAGTGATCGGCTGCACACTGTTCATCCTTTTCCTTGCCAGCATTCGATCGTTAAATACGCCTTATTTATGGCCGTTTATCCCTTTTAATCCTCAAGCCTTTTGGCAGATCATCGTCAGGTCGTCGGTGCCTCATATAAAAGTAAGGCCAAGCATTGTTCATCCGCAGAACGTAAAAAAGCAGCCTTAAAAAAATTTGAAAGAGAAAATGTTTTATGGTAATGTATTTTTAACTTTTACGTTCATGAAAGCGGGGGCTAGTCTTTGTATTTACAGGGAACAAGTAAAATCAACCAGTTAGGGCATTTAGAAATCGGCGGTGTCGATACAGTTGAACTTGCCAAACAGTATGGGACACCGTTATATGTATACGATGTCGCACTCATTCGCGAACGAGCCCGTTCTTTTAAAAATACATTTGAATCATTAGGAGTTCCATATCAAGTTGCTTATGCAAGCAAAGCCTTTTCTTCCATTGCAATGGTGCAGCTTGCAAATGAGGAAGGGCTTTCTCTTGATGTCGTTTCAGGCGGTGAACTGTATACGGCATTAAAAGCAGGATTTCCTCCGGAAAAAATTCATTTTCATGGAAACAATAAAAGCATCGACGAGCTTGCAATGGCTCTGGAGGCAAATATCGGTTGCATTGTGATTGATAATTTTTATGAAATTGATGTTTTATCTTCTCTTTGCCAGCAAATGAATAAAAAAGTTGCGGTATTGCTTCGCGTTACACCAGGCGTCGAGGCACATACACATGATTACATTACAACCGGGCAGGAAGATTCGAAATTTGGATTCGACCTTCATAATGGTCAAATCGAAAAAGCGATTGAGCTTGTAAAAAATCAATCGCATTTACAGCTATTAGGAATCCATTGCCATATCGGTTCGCAAATTTTTGGCACTGAAGGATTTGTTTTAGCAGCAGGAAAGATTTTTGGGAAAATTTCTATTTGGAAAGAAAAGTTTCAGTTTGTTCCGAAAGTTGTAAACTTAGGGGGAGGATTCGGAATTCGATATACGAAAGAGGACGATCCTCTGCCAATGAATGTATATGTTGAAAAAATGGTGGAAGTTGTGAAAGGGCACTCTGAGAAGCTTCAAATTCCTCTCCCTGAAATATGGATTGAGCCAGGACGCTCTCTCGTCGGGGATGCAGGAACAACCTTGTACTCGATAGGATCTCAAAAGGTCGTCCCTAACATTCGCAAATATGTTGCGGTGGACGGAGGCATGAGCGACAACATCCGGCCTGCTTTGTACCAGGCAAAATACGAGGGGGCTCTTGCCAACCGGATGAATGACGAATGTTCTGAGACTGTATCGATTGCTGGAAAATGCTGCGAAAGCGGGGACATGCTCATTTGGGATTTATCCCTTCCTACCGTAAAAGCAGGCGATATATTAGCTGTTTTTTGCACGGGGGCTTACGGATATTCTATGGCAAATAATTATAACCGGATCGCTCGGCCTGCTGTTGTATTTGTTGAAAACGGCGAAGCGAGACTTGTCGTCAAAAGGGAAACATACGAGGATTTAGTCAGTCTCGATTTGCCTTTAAAAGCGGAAGTCGGTCAACCGTAAACGAAAAACGGCGTCTCAACATTAGTTGAAGACGCCGTTTTCATTCTTGGAAAAACGATGCGATGGCATCAATGATCGAAGAAAAGAATTCTTTCAATTTTTGCAAAAAGCTTTGTCCTTCTTCGGATTCGAGAAATTTAGAAATTTTGTCTTTTGCTTTGTCAAGCTGGTTTCCGACTTCATCCCAATTGATATTGACGTTAATCATATTGTTAAATAAGAGGATTAAATTGTTTATATCATCTTCGGAAAGATTTATTTGCAAATCTTTTGCTGCTTGTTCAATCATTTCTCTTAGCTCTTGGTCATTTTTCGGAACGCCGTTTTCGGACATCTGTTCTTTTACTTTTGCAATTAATGCCGAAGCATTTTCGTCACCAATCTTATCTCCAAGCTTTGCTGTTTCCACCAGCTCTTGGTTGGCGACCTGTTTCACGTCTTCAGGGATCGCTTTATCAGTCGAAACTTCATAAGCTTTTATCAACCCTGTTAAAGCGGCTGTTCCGGAAACTTCAAAAGGCGCGGTGACATAAACATTTGCATCTTTGACACCAGCTGTCATGAGCGCATTTAAGTACATTTCATCCGTGACCCAGTTTATGTTGTTTGTTTGGACTTCTAAACCAGATCCCTTTTTCTCAATTTGTATTTTGGAAGAAGAAATCGCTTTTGAACCGATTTGCGCTTTCGGAATATAATCCCCCAAATATTTGTGCTCCTCTTCGTTTGTCACGGTGACCGTTTGCACGTTATCTGGTACGCCCATTTCCTTTAAGAGATCCTGCTTTTGCTGCTCCGTTAAATCGCTGCCTAACGTGACAATAACATCTCCAACAACAGAATCAGCAAAACTAGTAGTTGGTGTTGCCAACCCAATAGCAAGTAATATGGATAAAACGATTTTTTTCATCACTTAACCTCCTAAGCGAACATGACTTCGAATATATGATATAGAGTGCAAAAACTTTCAACCATTTAAGACGTATATATATACTAAAACGTTTCATCTGTATTTTATGTTTTACTCTATGATAAAATAAAGAGAAAATTTTTTCATGAAAGGGAGCTGTTTTATGAGCAAAAAAGGCTACATTTTAATGGAAAACGGAGAAAAAATTGAATTTGAGCTTTTTCCGAATGAAGCTCCAAATACAGTGAAGAACTTTGAAAAACTTGCGAATTCAGGCTTTTATGACGGTTTGACTTTTCATCGTGTTATTCCAGGGTTTGTAAGCCAAGGCGGATGTCCGAATGGCAACGGCACTGGTAATGCAGGATATACGATCAAATGCGAAACAGATGGCAATCCGCATAAACATGTAACCGGCGCCATTTCTATGGCTCACGCAGGCAGGGATACAGGCTCTTGTCAATTTTTTATCGTTCATGAACCTCAGCCTCACTTGGATGGAGTTCATACTGTTTTTGGCCAAGTAACTTCAGGCATGGAAGCTGTGTTGAGCATGAAAAACGGAGATGTAATGAAAAAAGTAGAAGTGTATGAAAATTAAATTCCTCTTTCAAATAGAAAGGGATGTACAAAATGAGAATGAAAAACTGGATATTATTTATTGTTCTTGTTGTATTGAGCATTATTTGGGGACTCGTCTATTGGATGTTCATTGCTGACTAGCTGAATACCGCTCAGCTTTAGTTGATAATATAATTCTTGTAGATGCGGTCAAGTGTAGGAGAGAAATAATCGATAAAAAGGCACTTTTTCATATTGGTCAAAGATTGCTTTCTTGACAGAAGACCGTTTGAAGGGAGATAATAGTAAAATAATTGGCTGTTTTCTTCAGCTTTGTTTCTTTTTCAAAAACTCGTGAATGCTTCAAAATGGAAGGTGGGAAGCAAGAGGAAGCAGCCGTTTTTCCCATTGAAAATAACATAAAATGAATGATGCATCCTTCGGGGCAGGGTGAAATTCCCGACCGGCGGTGATAAAAGCTTTTAAGCTTTTTTAGCCCGTGACCCGCATTGGCGGAACGCCTTTGCGGTGGATCTGGTGAAAATCCAGAGCCGACAGTATAGTCTGGATGGGAGAAGGATCACTTTTGAAGGTGAGGAGTATAAACTGTTCAAAAAGAACAGATTTTATACTCTTATTTGAGTATACCTTCTTTTCGTTAAAGTGATCATCAAGCCCTGGGGGAACAAACCCGGGGCTTTTGTTTTGAAATCAACAAAAGGGAGGTGTGTCCTTCATGAATGACGAAAAATGGATGGAATTTGCCTTTCAGCTAGCGAAACAAGCAATCGGCCAAACGAGCCCTAACCCGTTGGTGGGAGCGGTCGTTGTGAAGGATGGGGAACTGATCGGGTTTGGAGCGCATTTAAAGGCTGGGGAACCCCATGCGGAAGTTCATGCTTTAAATATGGCTGGGGAAAAGGCAAAAGGTGCAACGCTGTACGTCACGCTTGAACCTTGCAGCCATTTTGGCAAAACTCCTCCCTGCTCTGAGCTTATTATCAAAAGAGGGATTAAACGGGTCGTTGTAGCTGCTTTGGATCCGAATCCTCTCGTAAGTGGACGCGGTGTGAAAGCTTTGCAAGATGCTGGAATCGATGTGGAAGCCGGGATATTGCAAAAAAATGGACATGAACTTAACAAAGTTTTCTTTCATTACATTCAAACAAACACTCCGTTTGTCACATTAAAATATGCCGCAACATTCGATGGGAAAATTGCTACAAAAATAGGTGACAGCAAGTGGATTACCGGAGAGGAAGCAAGACAGGATGTGCACCGTTACAGAGAAATACACGACGGCATTTTAGTGGGTGTTAATACAATTATAAAAGACAATCCAAGTCTGACTTGTCGGCTGCCGGATCGCAAACGAACACCGATACGGATTATTTTAGATACCCATCTGCGAATTCCGATGGATGCCAATGTGATAACTGACAAGGAAGCAGAAACTTGGGTCATTTGCCAAGATGGGGATCTCAATAAAAAAGCGGAACTGAAAAAATTAGGAATAGAAGTGTTGACTTTACATGATCAATGGAATATCCCAAATATTTTAAAAATATTAGGCGAGCGAGGCATCACCTCCCTGTTCGTTGAAGGAGGAGCAAGAGTCCATGCTTCATTTTTAAAAGCGGAAGCAGTGAATGAATTAATCGTGTATTTTGCACCCAAAATATTGGGAGACCCTGAAGGAATATCAGCCGTCATGGGCGATGAAGCATTAAAGATGAGGATGGCACATTCATTTGAAATTCAGTCCGTTACGAAAATAGGAGAAGATGTGAAAATTGTCTCCGTTCCGAAAAGAGGTGGACAAGATTGTTTACTGGAATCATTGAAGAAATAGGGGAAATCAAATCAGTAAAAGGAACGAATCAAGCAGTAATTTTAGAAATTTATGCAAAAAACATTTTGCAAGATGTAAAAATAGGCGACAGCATTGCCGTCAACGGAGTCTGTTTAACGGTCACCGACTTTGAATCGAATTATTTTTCTGTGGATGTCATGCCTGAGACGATGGCGGCAACGACATTAGGTACATTAAAAACCGGATCAAAGGTGAATTTGGAAAGGGCAATGGCTGTTGGCGACCGATTTGGCGGCCACATCGTTTCAGGACATGTTGATGGCGTTGGCACGATCGTCAAAAAAGAAAGAAAGGAAAATGCTGTTTATTATCAAATTAAAGCTCCTAAAGATTTGCTTTATTACATGATATTAAAAGGTTCAGTTGCAGTTGACGGAACGAGTTTAACCATTTTTGGCTTAACAGAACAAACCTTTACGATTTCGATTATTCCTCACACATATTCAGAAACAATTATTGGGGAAAAGGAGATAGGCGATAAGGTCAATATTGAATGTGATTTGATCGGGAAATATTTAGAAAAGTTTGTCCGCAAAGAGGCGCCAACCGGAATTACCGTTGATTTTTTGCAAAAGCACGGTTTTTACAGTGAATAGAGGTGATAGAATAATGTTTCATTCCATTGAGGATGCCATCGCAGATTTAAAACAGGGGAAAGTGATCATTGTCGTGGATGATGAGAATCGGGAAAACGAAGGAGATTTTGTCGGTCTAGCTGAGTTTTCCACCCCTGAAATGATCAATTTTATGATTTCAAAAGGAAAAGGTCTCGTCTGTGTGCCGATCACGGAATCGTTAGCGCACCGTTTGCAGCTTCACCCTATGGTAGCGGAAAATACAGATTTGCACCAAACCGCGTTTACTGTCAGCATCGATCATCAAACAACAACGACGGGAATCAGCGCATATGAGCGAGCTAAAACGATTCAGTCGCTCATTCAGCCGGATGCAAGGGCGGAGGATTTTAAAAGACCCGGACATGTTTTCCCGTTAATTGCAAAGAACGAAGGAGTATTAAAAAGAGCCGGCCACACGGAAGCAGCCGTTGATTTGGCAAAGCTGGCAGGATGCTTTCCAGCTGGCGTCATTTGTGAAATTATTAATGAAGACGGAACAATGGCTCGGGTTCCTCAATTAAAAGAAATAGCGGAACAATACAATTTAAAAATGATCACGATTCAAGATTTAATTCAATACCGCAGAAAACGGGAGGAATTAATCAAAAAAGAAGTGGAAATCGAGCTTCCGACAGGTTTTGGCCGTTTTAAAGCCATCGGTTATACCAGCTTGTATGATGGAAAAGAGCATATTGCGCTGGTGAAGGGTGAAATTAAGCCGGAGCATCCCGTTTTAGTTAGAATCCATTCAGAATGCCTGACAGGAGACGTCTTTCATTCTCACAGATGCGACTGCGGCCCGCAGCTTCATTCTGCATTGAGTGAAATTGAAAAAGAAGGAAGCGGAATTTTGCTCTATTTGCGCCAAGAAGGCAGGGGGATCGGGCTAATAAATAAATTGAAAGCATATAAGCTTCAAGAAAAAGGTTATGATACGGTCGAAGCAAATGAGGAGCTCGGCTTTCAGCCGGATCAAAGAGAATATGCTGTTGCAGCACAGATGCTGAAGGATATTGGAGCCAAGTCTATTCGTTTAATGACAAACAATCCGAGAAAAATGAAAGAAATGCAAGAATACGGACTTGAAATATTGGAGCGGGTTCCAATTGAAATACCGGCAAACAAGGATAATGAAAAATATTTGAAAACAAAAAAATCGAAACTAGGACATCTACTTCATATTTAGCGGGAGGTTATACTAATGAGCATAAACAAAATTGAAGGACATTTAGTCGGAAAAGATTTGAAAATCGGAATTGTCGTATCAAGATTTAATGAATTTATTACAAGCAAGCTGTTAAGCGGAGCAATCGATGCTCTCATCCGCCACGGCGTTTCGGAAAGCGACATTGATGTTGCATGGGTTCCGGGGGCTTTTGAAATCCCGCTTGTATCCAAAAAACTGGCTGAGTCCAAAAAATACGATGCGGTCATTGCCTTAGGAACAGTTATCCGTGGATCCACTACGCATTACGATTACGTATGCAATGAAGCGGCAAAAGGGATTGCGAACGCTTCTCTGCAAACAGGAGTGCCGGTAATATTTGGCGTCGTCACGACGGAAAATATCGAGCAAGCGATTGAACGAGCAGGAACGAAAGCGGGCAATAAAGGCTGGGACGCAGCACTATCGGCAATTGAAATGGCAAATTTAATCAAATCCCTCGCCCAACTTTAAAGAAAACAGTTTAAAATTCATAAGAAAATGTATATAATGTTAAGAGCAATATGATAAATGGGATTCAACACCAGTTGCCCATAAAATCTTTCTTGAAAGAATGTTATATATTAACGAGGGATCCAGCATGTTAGTTCGATATAAGAAAGCTTTTGAAAAAATTGCGATGGGGCTTCTTTCCTTTATGCCGAGTGAAAAGGATTTAAAGCAGCTCCAGCAAACGATGAAAACGTATGAAAATGACGAAAATTGGCAGCTTTTCTTATGGAAGGAAGAAGATGTTATCGGAGTGATCGGCGTTGAATTGAAAGATAAAGGAATAGTGGAAATTCAGCATATTTGCGTAAACCCGTCCCATCGTCATGAAGGAATCGGCAAAAAAATGATCAATGCCGTAAAAGAGCTATATAAAGATAAACATGTTATTCCTAGCGAACAAATTCAATCCTTTTTTGAAAAATGCGACCATGAACAATTGGAAAAAGAAGAGAGCTGATCACTCTCTTCTTTTTCTTTTTTTATGCCAATTTTTCAATCTCTCCTCAATGATGTCCGTTCGATCCCTTGTTTTATGTTTATGTATTAAAAAAACGTTTGAAATATCGCTAGGCTCACCGAACGTTTTTCCTCGTTCCTTTGCTGTTGTTAAGCAAATTTCGTAAAGGTTTTGATCAAAAATCGGCAGCTGAATGCTTTTATATGGTTCTCTTTTTTGAATTCGACCAAAAGTGTTTTGTAAAATATGTAAGAGCTGTTCATCATCCAAACCGAGTTTGTTAAGAGACGCCGTTTCATTTTTTAAAATGCGAATAGCATTTTTCATCATCCGCTCAGCACCATTGAAATTTTTTCTCCTGTAATGATAAAAGCTAACGGCAATTTGTATGAGCCCGACCCAGATTTGTTTTCTCTCTTCTTTAGGATCTTTTTTCCACAATTCTTCTAAAATTTCATGACATTCAAAATAATCCCGGTCACAATGAAAATGATATAAAAACTCAATATATTCAGGTGGGTACATATTGAGAAAACTCCTTTTTTCTACTATATATGTTATAGTTTATGAAAATGGCTGCAAAAAAGAAAGTATTCATGCCTGATTTAAAAATAAACAAAAATGAGCTTTGTTGAAAAAGAGTATTGGATGTATTTTTCTATTGGTCTATACTAAAAATTAGCCATTTATCGAGGGTGATGATCAGGTAATGTATCTAGTAAAGTTAGAAGCTTTTGAAGGTCCGTTAGATTTGCTTTTGCATTTAATTCATCGTTTAGAAATTGATATATATGATATCCCTGTCAGCGAAATAACAGAACAGTATATGGAATATATTCACACGATGCAGGAGCTTGAGCTGGATGTTGCCAGTGAATATTTAGTGATGGCAGCCACATTATTGTCGATTAAAAGCAAAATGCTCCTTCCAAGACAGGAGGAAGAGTGGTCAGACGAGGAAATCATCGAAGAAGAGCAGTCCGATCCGAGAGATGAGCTTGTTACCCGTTTAATTGAATACAAGAAATATAAAGAAGCGGCAGTAAAGCTGAAAGAACTGGAAAGTGAACGGGCGCTTGTCTATACGAAGCCTCCAAGCGACTTGAGCGAATATTTGGAGGAAAAAGAGCCGATTTTGCAAAAAGGAAACGTAACGGTTTATGATATGATCGCTGCCTTTCAAAAAATGCTAAAACGAAAAAAAATTGAAAAGCCAATCGAACGAACCGTAGCAAAAGAAGAAATCCCGATCGAAAAACGAATGAAGGAAATGATCATGGAGCTGAAGGCATCGAAAAAGAAAAAGGAGTTTCACGATTTCTTTCCAGCTGACAGGAAGGATTATATGGTCGTGACTTTTTTAGCTTTGCTTCAGCTGATGAAAAATGAATACGTTCATGTAGAACAAGAACATAATTTTTCAGAAATTTATATTTACGGGAGTGAAAAGCTGCATGAGTTTAGGGATTATTGAATGGAAATCCATTTTGGAAGGGCTCTTATTTGCGGCTGGAGACGAAGGCCTTTCCATCAAGCAATTAACTTCCGTTCTTGAAATTGACGAAGCAACGGTTTTAAGCATTATTGAAGATTTAAAAGAGGAATACCAAAAAAAAGAACGGGGGATCGACCTTGTAGAAGTAGCAGGGGTTTACCAGCTCACAACCAAAAAGGAGCATGCACCATATTTAAAGCGGCTGATGGAAACTCCTATGAACCAATCACTCTCTCAGGCTGCGCTTGAAACATTGGCCATTATCGCTTATAAACAGCCGATTACCCGGATTGAAATAGAAGAAATTAGAGGGGTAAAGTCAGAAAGGCCGATCCGGACCCTTTTAGCGAAAGGGCTTATTCAAGAAGTCGGCAGAGAAGAGGGAGTGGGAAGAGCTATTTTATACGGAACGACAAAAGAGTTTCTTGAATATTTCGGATTAAAAACGATCGAAGAATTGCCTTCATTGACAGAGATCGAGAATGAAGAGCATTTTATTCAAGAAGAGGCAGATTTATTCTTTGAAAAATTAAATAACTTGTAAGTCGTCTCAGGCGGCAGTCTGAGACTTATTTTTATTTCACATTCTTTCAAATTCCGTTCATACGGTTGTCTTCTTTGCATAAACTTGTACAAAACGAATCGAATAAAGGGACGTGAAAGCATTAATGAACAAATGGACATCACGTATTAATGTATTCATTCTTTTTATATTGATAGGCCATTTTTTTATCCCGACAGCTCATGCAACTCATACGATTGAAGTTAGTGCAGAAAGCGCCATATTAATGGATCAGGAGAGCGGCCGGATCCTTTTTGAAAAAAACCCACATAAAAAAATGCGCATTGCAAGCATTACGAAAATCATGACGGCGATTTTAGCAATTGAATCAGGAAAAATGGATCAAAATGTGACTGTCAGTGACCGCGCTGTCCGAACTGAAGGGTCTTCCATATATCTTAAGCAAAAGCAAAAGGTGAAGCTGGAAGATTTGGTTTATGGTCTTATGCTAAGGTCCGGAAATGACGCTGCGGTGGCGATTGCTGAATTTGTCGGAGGCAGTTTAGATGGTTTCGTATTTATGATGAACGAAAAGGCGAAGGAAATCGGCATGACAAATACTGAATTTGCCAACCCGCACGGTTTGGATGATCACGAAAACCACTATTCTACCGCATATGATATGGCTCTTTTAACGAAATACGCCATGGAGAATGAAACGTTCCGCAAAATATTTGGAACAAAAGTTTATAAAAAAGACGGATTTCAGTGGAAAAATAAAAACAAACTTTTAAATTTATATGAATATTGTACAGGCGGTAAAACCGGGTACACAAAGAGGGCAAATAGAACATTAGTCTCCACTGCGGAAAAAGATGATTTACATTTAATTGCTGTTACGCTAAATGCTCCCGATGATTGGAACGACCATATGTCCATGTTTAACAGCGCGTTCAGCGAATATGATCAAGTGACGATCAAAAAAGAAGGATACCTTGCCATTGACAACAAGTTTTACAAAGACCGCATCTTCATTAATCGCGACATTGTTTATCCGCTGATGGAGGAAGAAAAAAACAAAATAAACATCCGTTTATTCCTAGCAAAACCGAAGGCTTCGTGGAAGAACCATCCTGAAAAGGTTCCAGAAAAAGTAGGAACATTGAGAGTGTTGCTCGATGGCGAAACGATTGAAGAAGTGCCGATCTATTTTGAAAACGGTGATGTAGAGCCTCCGCATGGCTGGTTTGGAAAGATGATCGATCTATTTTTTGATATGCTGGGTGTTTCCGCATGATTCATATTATTTGGGTTGCCTTAACTTTGATCGGCGTCGTATTTGCAATGTTCAACGGAACAATGGAGGAAGTGAATAAAGCCGTCTTTTCAGGTGCAAAAGAGGGTGTCACCATTGCCTTTGGCTTCATCAGCGTGCTTGTATTTTGGTTAGGCTTAATGAATATTGCTGAGAAAAGCGGTCTGTTAGAAAAGCTAGGGAATCTGTTCAAACCGCTGATGAGGAGAATTTTTCCTGATGTTCCCCCTGAGCATCCTGCGATGGGCTACATGCTGTCAAACTTGCTCGCCAATATGTTTGGGCTAGGAAACGCAGCTACACCGTTGGGAATTAAGGCGATGGAGCAGTTGAAAAAATTGAACAAAAATAAAGACCAGGCGTCCAGAAGCATGATCACCTTTCTAGCATTAAATACAACTGGATTGACTCTTGTTCCAACAACTGTAATTTCTATACGAATGACATACGGTTCGCATAATCCGACTGATATTGTCGTGCCAACGCTTCTGTCGACTTTCTTTGCTACCATAGCCGCTATTATGATTGACCGCTATTTTTACTATTTACGAAAAAGAAAAGGAGAATAACGATGGTGTTCATTAGTGCTGTTTCGATATGGCTGATCCCATTGATCATCGGTTTTATTTTGTTGTACGGGACTTTTAAACGCATTCCAACTTATGAAGCGTTTGTTGAAGGTGGAAAAGAAGGAATCGAAATTTCTTTTTCCATTATTCCGTATCTTGTCGGCATGCTCGTGGCAGTGTCTGTTTTTCGCGCTTCAGGGGCTCTCGATTTTTTTATGGACCTGTTAAAACCGATGTTTCAAGCTATCCACGTCCCGGCGGAAATTGTTCCGCTGGCGTTAATTCGGCCCATCTCTGGAACAGCTTCGTTAGGAATTATGAGCGATTTAATTTCAATGCATGGAGCGGATTCGTTTATCGGTCGACTGGCAGCCACCATGCAAGGGAGCACAGACACGACTTTGTATATCATTACAGTATATTTCGGTGCTGTTGGGATCAAGCGAATGGGCGATGCGATAAAGGTTGGGCTGCTGGCGGATTTTGCAGCCATCCTTTCTTCCATAATAATTGTTACGCTCCTTTTCGGTTAAGCTTTAATGAGCTTAGCTTTTTTATTTGCAAAAAAATAAATGCGTTCATCTTGTGTAACGAGACCGAAAGAAGGTAATATTTTTAGAGAGGTGAGATCAATGGAACGTTTGCAAAAGGTGATAGCGCGTTCGGGAATTGCTTCAAGAAGAAAAGCGGAGCAATTAATTTTGGACGGAAAAGTTACTGTAAATGGACAAGTTGTAACAGAGCTCGGAACAAAAGTATCTGACGAGGACAAGGTGGAGGTAAACGGGATTCCGGTAGAAAGGGAAGAACCGATTTATATTTTGTTTTATAAGCCTAGGGGAGTTATTTCGAGCGTGAAAGATGAAAAAGGAAGAAAAGTCGTCACCGATTACTTTCGAGATTTTGAGCAGCGCATCTTTCCGGTCGGCAGACTTGATTATGATACTTCAGGCCTTCTAATCCTGACAAACGATGGCGATTTTGCTAATTTGTTAATGCATCCACGATATGAAATTGATAAAGTGTATGTAGCGAAAGTTAAAGGAATTCCAGGAAGGAAAGAATTAAAACAACTGGAGCAAGGGATCATGCTGGAGGATGGAATGACAAAACCAGCAAAAGTCAAAATGCTTTCTTTAGATAAAAGAAAAAAAACGTGTATAATCGAAATTACCATTCATGAAGGAAGAAACCGGCAAATTAGAAGAATGTTTGATAAAATCGGCTTTCCTGTGCTGAAGCTGAAAAGAGAACGGTACGCATTTTTAGATTTAAAAGGGCTCAATCCGGGTGCGTTCCGCGAAATTACTCCCCACGAGGTGAAGAGATTGCGGGCGTTGGCCCAGCACGGCAAGCATGCGAGAGTTTAGCCTAAAATCGGTTAAGCTTTCGCATTTATACCGACAAAACGTTGCAAACAATGTACTGCTTTAGGGGCTTACACGTTTTTATGTCACATAAACGTCAAAATTATTTTTCTGAATGAACGGAAATTCAATGATATAATAACAAGCGAATGAAAAACAAAGGGAGTACACACGATGAAAAAAAAGCGACTCATTACTCGCTCGATTATTCTTGTTATTTTATTAGGTGCTCTTGGATATACACTCTATTCAAATTTTTTTATGAGCAAAGAAAAAGTGAAAGTCGGATCAGCTGCGCCTGATTTTGTTCTTACTGATTTAGAAGGAAAAAAGCATCAATTTTCCGATTATAGAGGAAAAGGGGTATTTCTCAATTTCTGGGGAACGTGGTGCAAACCTTGTGAACGTGAAATGCCTTACATTGAAAGACAATATCAGCACTATAAAAATTTAGGCGTGGAAGTTTTAGCTGTCAACGTTGGCGAATCAAAATTAGTAGTGGAAAAATTTGCGGAAAAATACGGACTCAATTTCCCGATTGTCATTGACAAAAATCAGCAGGTGCTTCATGCATATGATGTAGATCCGCTGCCTACTACGTTTCTCATCGATAAGAACGGGAAGGTTGTCAAAATCATTACTGCACCAATGACGGAACGGGAAGTTCGAGATTACATGGAAATGATAAAACCATAGTTAGGGAGTTTTCAACATGAATCATGTGAAATGTGAATGCGGTCATGTAAATCCGTTCGGTACTGTGCTGTGTGAAAATTGCGGACGGGCCTTGGCAGCAGAGAGCGAAGGCAATTCGGAAAAACTTCATGATATGCGTTATGACGGAAGCGCCAGACGTTCTCAAACATATAATAAAACGATCGTCGATAAAGTATGGAATTTTTTCTCTTCTGTTAAAGTTGGAGTCTGGCTGATTGTGATAACGCTGATCGCATCAGCAATCGGAACGATTTTTCCGCAAGAATTGTACATACCTTCCAACGTAACGCCAGAGCAATTTTATAAAGATGAATATGGAATTTTAGGCCAGCTTTATTATCAATTAGGCTTTCACCGCCTATACGGTTCTTGGTGGTATATGACCTTGATCGCATCGATTGGAATATCGCTTGTGATTTGCTCGCTTGACCGAGTTATTCCTCTTTATCGTGCCTTGAAAAATCAAGGTGTGTCTCGGCACGAGTCTTTTTTGAAAAGACAGCGCCTTTTTAGCGAATCATATGTGGACAATATTGAAAAAAATGTAGAACAAGTTAAAAAAAATTTAACAGCGCGCCGTTATCGCATTCGAGAAGAAAATGGAAACATTTTGGCAGAGAAAAATCGATTTTCCAGATGGGGTCCGTATGTCAATCATATCGGATTGATTATTTTTTTAATTGGAGCCATGCTCCGCTTTTTCCCGGGGATGTATGTGGATGAGGTTCTCTGGTTAAGAGAAGGGGAAACGAAAGAAATACCCGGGACAAATGGCGAGTATTATTTGAAGCATCATCAATTCATTTTGGAAACTTATCAAAAGGAAAAAGAAAAAGATGTGTTTCAGGAAGCGATTGACCGTGTCGGCGATGGAAGCGTAGCTAAAAACTTCCAATCAAATGTGACGCTTTATAAAAAGCAGGGAGACAGCCTGCCGGGTGAAGAACCAAAATTAAAAGAGGTAAAAGACTTCAGCATTCGCGTCAACGAACCATTGAAATTTGATTCTTATGCTGTCTATCAAGTGAATTACAAGCTGAATGAGTTAAATAAAATGACGTTTGATCTTATCGATAAAAAATCGGGGAAAAGCTTCGGGAAAGTTGTCATTGACCTCTTAAATCCAGAAAAGAAATATGATTTAGGAAACGGCTATGCTGTTGAAATTGCCAGCTATCTTCCAGATTTTTATTTTGATGACGAAGGCAATCCAGCCACGCGGTCGAGAGTGCCAAACAACCCGGCATTTGTTTTTAAAATGATTGCACCTGACAGACCGAAGGGAGAAACGAGTTTCGTTGCCATCCAGCAAACGATTGAACCTAACGAGAATAACAAATACAAAATGAAATTTTCAGGAATTGAAACGAAAAACTTAACGGGTCTAGTTGTAAGAAAAGATTTAACTTTATGGGTGCTCGGTGTCGGCGGAGCCATTTTTATGATAGGCTTAATTCAAGGATTGTACTGGCAGCATCGCCGCATATGGCTGAAAGCGGATAACGACAAAATCATGCTGGCGGGGCATACAAACAAAAACTGGTTTGGATTAAAAAATGAATTGGACATCATTTTGCGCGATACTGAAATTCAAAAGCCTGTTGACCAAAAACAATTAAAAGAATAGAACCTCATGAAGGAGGGGAAGTTTGTGGCTGAACTTAGCAGCACTTTATTATACATTGCGTTTATTTTGTATTTAATAGGAACATTCTTTTTTGGCGGTTCCATCCGTGACAAAAGAGGAAAGGATGAAAAAACGAATAGATGGGCGCGATTAGGCATTGCGGCGGCGATCCTCGGTTTTTTGTCTCAACTGGGATACTTCGTTACGAGATGGATCGCTGCTGGACATGCCCCGGTTTCGAACTTATTTGAATTCACGACATTCTTTGGTATGATGCTAGTAGGAGCATTTATCATTATTTATTTTATTTATAAGCTGTCTGCACTTGGCTTATTTACATTGCCAGTTGCACTTTTATTGATTGCATATGCCAGCATGTTTCCGACAGAAATCAGCCCTTTAATACCAGCTCTTCAAAGCGATTGGCTGAAAATCCATGTAACAACAGCTGCTGCCGGACAAGCTATTTTGGCGATCAGCTTTGTAGCCGGAGTCCTGTATTTAACAAAGGTTGTGGACCAATCAAAAGCAACAAAAAAGACGTTTTGGCTTGAATTTGTCATGTTTGTATTAGTCACAACACTAGCATTTGTCATTGTCACAACCGTGTTCCGAGCAATGGATTATGAATCAGTGTTTAAATGGATCGATAAAAATGGACAAGAGGCGGAAATGGAATTTCATTTGCCTGCTCTCGTTGCGCCGCACGAAGGAGAATTGTTGACAAAAGATCGGCTTGCAGGCTTTGTGGAATTGCCGGCGATTTTATCGGCCAGAAAGGTGAACACTGTTTTATGGTCCACATTTGTAGGACTGATTTTATACGGAGTGATCCGCCTAATATTGAGAAAGCGTATTTCTGCAGCGTTGCAGCCTTTAGTGAAAAATTTAAATTTGGATGTGGTGGATGAAATTGGCTACCGTTCAGTAGCGATTGGATTCCCAGTATTTACGCTAGGTGCTTTAATATTTGCCATGATTTGGGCGCAGATCGCTTGGACCCGATTTTGGGGCTGGGATCCGAAAGAGGTTTGGGCATTGATCACTTGGCTGTTTTACGCGGCATATCTTCACTTACGGCTTTCGAGAGGATGGCATGGAGAAAAATCAGCATGGCTTGCGGTTATCGGATTTGCGATCATCATGTTTAATTTAATTTTTGTAAACCTTGTGATAGCTGGTTTACATTCATATGCATAAACGGATTGGCTGACTCATGATACATGCTGGAATTTGGATCATTATCATTTGAGTCAGCTCTTTTTTAACCTGATCAAGGGAGGAATAAAATATGTCAGAGAACCAGGATGTAACGATTTTAGTGGTAGATGATGAAGAAAGAATTCGCAGGCTTTTGAAAATGTACTTAGAAAGGGAAAATTATCAAATAGATGAGGCGGAAAATGGTGATGAAGCGCTTGAAAAGGCTCTTTGTGCCGATTATGATTTGATTATTCTGGATATTATGATGCCCGGAATTGACGGAATCGAAGTGTGCAAGCAGCTGAGAGAAAAGAAAGCCACTCCTGTCATTATGCTGACAGCAAAAGGAGAGGAGGTAAACCGTGTTCAAGGGTTTGAGGTCGGTGCGGACGATTATATTGTAAAACCGTTCAGCCCGAGAGAGGTTGTTTTGCGTGTGAAAGCGATTTTAAGAAGGGCGTCACAAACAAGCTATTTAAAAACCGATTCATCGGCGAAAAATGTGATCGTTTTCCCGCACTTAACAATCGATCATGATGCTCATCGCGTGACGGCCGACGGCAAGGAAGTCAACTTAACCCCGAAAGAGTACGAGCTGCTTTATTTTTTGGCAAAAACTCCTGATAAAGTATACGACCGGGAAAAGCTGCTGAAGGAAGTATGGCATTACGAATTTTTTGGAGATTTACGAACAGTTGACACTCATGTGAAAAGACTTAGGGAAAAATTAAACAAAGTTTCGCCTGAAGCCGCCAAAATGATCGTGACTGTTTGGGGTGTCGGCTATAAATTCGAGGTCGTTGAAGAATGAAATTTTGGAGAAGCGTTGTTGGCAAGCTTTGGATGACCATTTTATTTCTTGTGATAGTGGTTCTGTCGATTTTAACCATTTTGCTGCTCGAGTTTATGGAAAATTATCATATAAAAGATGCCGAGCAAAAATTGACCCAGCTTGCCAATAAAGCAGCCATTATTATGGAAAATCATCAAAATACACCATTAGCCGGCTCCATCGCAACTGAACTTTCTGATAAACTAACAAGTGTGTATATCGTTGATGGTGGAAAAACATATTGGCAAAAACAAAATGACGGGGCGGGTGTCGCTCAATATTCATTAAATGAAATCATCAGTGAAAAAGAGCTGTCAAAAGTATTGGAAGATCAAGAAAAAATCAGCCTTGTAAAAAGCTTTCCGCAAACGAATGATCACAATAAATTCAACAATGAAATGATGATCGTCGGAGTGCCTTATCAATCTGGAGCGATATTTGTCGTACAATCTTTGTCGGCCATTAATGAAACAACAAAACAAACAACTAAATATATTTTTATGGCAGCATTTATAGCTATTATATTAACGACCGTTTTTGCCTTTTTTTTATCAACCCGCATTACTTATCCGCTCCGAAAAATGAGAGAAGTCGCGATTGAAGTGGCGAATGGAAAATTTGATACGAAAGTTCCGAAGCTGACAAGCGATGAAATTGGTGAATTAGCTGTTGCCTTTAACCAAATGGGCCGGCAGGTGAAATTCCATATTAACGCTTTGCGGCAAGAAAAAGAACAGCTTTCAAACATTTTAAGCAGCATGGCCGACGGTGTCATTACGTTAAATATCGATGGAACGATTTTAGTCACAAATCCTCCTGCTGAACGTTTTTTGCAGGCATGGTATTATGAAAACGGAATGAATCCGAAAAAGGAACATGAGCTTCCGCCGGCTATTGAAGAGCTGTTTAAACGAGTGACGACGACTCACCGCGAGCAGGTTACTGAGATTACTTTGCAAGGCAGAACATGGGGAGTGATCATGAGCTCTCTTTATAATCAAAATCGTGTTCGAGGAGCGGTCGTTGTATTGCGCGATATAACGAAGGAAAGACGTCTCGACAAATTAAGAATTGATTTTATTGCCAATGTGTCCCACGAGCTGCGGACGCCTATTGCCATGCTGCAAGGATACAGCGAAGCTCTTCGCGATGACATTGCAGGAAGCGAAAAGGAGCGGAAGGAGATTGTTCAGGTTATTTATGACGAATCATTGCGAATGGGCCGATTGGTGAATGATTTATTGGATTTGGCCAGAATGGAGGCAGGACATATTTCCTTAAATATACAAGATGTCAAATTGAAGCCTTTTATTGAAAAAATTATTCGCAAATTTCAAGGCATTGCAAAAGAAAAACAGATTCACCTCGAATATTTGCTGAATGTTCAAACGGATTCCTTTTCGTTTGATCCGGACCGCATTGAGCAAGTACTGACCAATTTAATTGACAATGCTATCCGCCATACGAGTGCACAAGGATTTGTAAAAGTAATTATTTCAGAAAGCAATGGTTTAAAAATAGATGTTCAGGACTCAGGAAGCGGAATCAGTGAAGAAGATCTGCCGTTTGTGTTTGAACGCTTTTATAAAGCTGACAAAGCGAGAACGCGTGGAAGAGCAGGTACGGGTCTGGGGCTTGCCATTGCGAAAAATATTGTTGATGCCCATAAAGGGGTAATACAAGTTCACAGCAAATTAAATGTTGGAACGACATTTACCGTATTATTGCCGCAAACATCGTAAAAATTTGCCGATCTTTATTGTTTCACACGTAACAGAAGGGAGGTTTGGCAATGAATTTATATACACGTACAGGGGATCAAGGACAGACGAACGTTATTGGTGCGCGCGTCGATAAAGATGATCCAAGGGTGGAAGCTTACGGAACGATTGATGAATTGAACGCTTACATAGGCTATGCAAGGACGTTTTTAACAGATAAAGCGTTTCAAGATATTTACGAAGAGCTTGAAAAAATTCAGCATCATTTGTTTGATTGCGGATCTGACATAGCGGTTGTGTACGAAAAGCAAAAACATCCGTTTAAAACGACGGAGGATATGATCCGTTTTTTAGAGGAACGAATCGATCATTATGTGGAAGAAGCTCCTGCATTAGAAAAATTTATTTTGCCCGGAGGAACGGAGGCGGCCAGCGTTTTACATATTGCGAGAACAGTTGCCAGAAGAGCAGAGCGTTTAATCGTTTCTTTAATGAAAGAGGTTAAAATTCATCATCCGGTCCTCATTTACATGAACCGTCTGTCTGATTATTTATTTGCTGCTGCTCGGGTTGTAAATTACCGCCTAAACGTGAAGGATGTCGAATACGAACGAAGCGGGAAGGTGTTCCGGACAAATAATAGCAAAAAAAATTGACACCGAGGGTCTCTTTTATAAGACCCTTTCTTTTTTGTTTGTAACATGTCATGCGTCTCTTTCGACAAATATTTTAAACGGAGGGTATGTGCATGGATGAATCGTTTCAAAGATTATACGAAAAGTATCATCAAGATATTTTTCAGTTTTTATATTATTTGGTGAAGGATCGGGAACAAGCGGAAGATTTGGTGCATGAAGTGTATATAAAAGTTTTAAAATCATACTCGAGCTTTGAAGGACGAAGCAGTGAAAAAACATGGTTATTTTCCATTGCTCGGCATGTAGCGATTGATTTTTTTCGAAAGCAAAAAACTCTCCGTCAGCGAATAATGGAAAAATTTGATTTAGATCAAGCACAAATTGCGGATCAAGAGCCCCTCCCGGAAGAAATAGCTTTACAACGAGAAGAAATACAGATGCTATACAAAGCAATGAATGACTGTAATGTGAATCAAAGAACCGTTTTAATTTTACGGTTTATAAAAGAATTATCTGTTGCAGAAACAGCCGAGGTGTTGGGGTGGACGGAAAGCAAAGTCAAAACAACCCAGCATCGGGCTTTAAAAGTGTTAAAAAATTATATAGATAAAGCTATGAAAGAACAAGGTGCCACGAAAGATCAGGGAGCTATGACAGAACAGGAGGTAGTTTCAAGTGAAAAACTCTCGGTGGAGCGATGAACAAATCAAAAAATGGATAAGCGAGTTTCCAAAAGTAGAAGATTCCCGCAGTTCATTCGAGATTTGGAACAATATTACCGAGAAAAAAAGAAAAAGAACAATATTGAAATTCATTGTTCCATCAGCTTCGATTGTTGCTTTGACAGCAGCCGTCACTTTTGTAGTTTTTCCGCTAAGCAACAGCAAAAATGAACAAACCCAATATTCATACAACAAAAAGGCCGAAAACGCAGGAAACAGTCATTTAACCGAAAGTCAAACGATGGAGGCTTCGCCGAAGTATCGTTCCATAGTTCCAAATTCTTCAACTGAACAAATTATCACAGTAGGGCTTTTAGATGAAAGCAAACAGCATGTCGTTCCTCTAAGCTTTAAAGGAAATCAATTCGAGCCTGCCGTCAAGCAAATAAATGACGTCTTAAACAAGATCGATGTGAAACGTTTCAATCTTTCAGCTTTTGCCTTTCAAGATGCAGACATTTATGAAAGCAAAAGCCGAAGTGACGAGGTGATCATAAATTTTGAAAAATTGAATATAAAAGACCGTTTCCATAATGAACAAAATTTTAAAGAAGTATTAAAAGAAACATTTCGGTGGCAAAATTATAAAAAGGTGCGCTTATTTACAAATGAAAAGCAGCATGTTCCTTCTGAGCATTTTGTTTCCGAATTTCAAATAAAGAAGCTGCTGAAAAAAGCCTATTTCTTGTTTTTTCCTAAAAATAGCAGCAATCCTTTGCTCGTTCCATCAAAAAATGAATATGAAACAATTGAAGATGCAATGAATGCCATGCAAAAAGGTAAGGAAGACGGGCTTGAACCTTCCATTAATAATTCCGTTAAAATTAAGCAATTGAAAAAGGATGATGAGCTGCTTACGGTCACTTTTGAAAATGCTTCAAAAATGAAAAACACAGAGCATACTGAAGTTATGCTGGAAGCGATTTTAATGACAGCGAAAGAATTCGGCTTTAAGAAAGTGAAGTTCGAAGGCTTTGATGCGAAAAAAATCGGAAATATTGATATTTCAAAACCGGTGGAAGTGCCTTTTTCGCCTAATTTTATTGACCTGAAAGTTGATGCATAGCAAACGGAACGGAAATAGGTCTAAACATAAAGACACCATCATAAATATTGAGAATGTACGAAAGGAGGAAAGGAGGATGAACGGATGCTGGATTTAATGCGGAGGCTGGGTATTGCCCTAATTATGGGGCTTTTCATCGGTCTTTTGTTTTTGGGAGGATTAAAAACAGAGGAGCCAGGAGAGATAAGCCCTCCCAGCACCTTTAAATATTATAAATGAATAGTTTTGGCAGAAACGATGTCATCGAACTGGACTAACGCTTCAATAAGCTGATCATCAATCAGTTTATCACAAGTTAAAACCATGATTGCTTCGCCGCCGATGTTTTTACGTCCAACCTGCATTGTTGCGATGTTTACGCCATGGTCGCCCAGTACTTTTCCGACGCGTCCAATAACACCTGGTTTATCGATGTGTTCTACATATAATACTTCCCCTGCCGGGTAAAAATCGATATCGAAACCGTTTAAATCAACAATTCGTTCACCGTAGTTTGGAATATACGTTGCTTTTACGGAAAAAGTCCGATGATCTCCATCTACTTGAACAGCGATGCAATTTGCATATCCAGAACCGTTTGAAGCAATTTTTTCGCTGAAGCTGATGCCGCGTTCTTTGGCGATGAGGCCAGCATTCACTTCGTTAACAGTTGAATCAACCCGTTCTCCTAAAAATCCAGCAAGAAATGCTTTCGTAATAAAAGATGTTTCGAGTTCAGCAACCGTTCCTTCGTAAACGATTCCGATATGTTGAACAGGTTCTTTCATGTATTGAGAAGCAAGCTGACCCAATTTTTTGGCCAATTTATAAAACGGCTGTATTTTGTCAAATATATCTTTTGTTAATGTTGGTAGATTAATAGAATTTGTAACAGGTTTTCCATTTAAAAATTTTAATACTTCTTCAGCAACTTGAGAGGCAACGTTTAATTGGGCCTCTTTCGTTGATGCTCCAAGATGCGGTGTAGCAATGACCTGTTCAAAATCAAGCAGCTTCCGATTTACTGGAGGCTCGACTTCAAATACATCAAGTGCAACGCCTTTCACATGTCCAATTTCTAAATAATGAATTAATGCTTCTTCATCGATGATGCCGCCCCGGGCGCAGTTTAATAAATAAACTCCTTTTTTCGTTTTTCCGATATTTTCTTTTCCTAATAAACCTCTTGTTTCTTTTGTCAATGGTGTATGAACAGTAATGATATCAGCTTGCGCTAAAACTTCATCGAGCTTGCAGCTGTTTACTCCCAATTTTTGCGCCCGGTCTTTTGTTAAAAATGGATCAAACACTAATACGTTCATTCCAAAAGCTTTTGCTCTTTTGGCAATTTCGCTGCCGATTCGTCCTAAACCGATGATTCCTAAGCTTTTGCCGTATAGCTCAGTACCGAGAAAGGCGGAGCGGTTCCATTCACCTGATTTAACGGAAACATTTGCTTGTGGAATATGACGAACAAGCGATGCCATCATGGCAAATGTATGCTCGGCAGTTGAAATCGTATTTCCGTCAGGTGCATTAATTACGACAACTCCGTATTTTGTCGCTGCTTCAACATCGATATTATCGACTCCGACGCCTGCTCTTGCAACAATTTTTAAATTTGTCATTTTTTGAAGCAGTTCTTCTGTTACTTTCGTTGCACTGCGGACGAGCAGAGCATCATATTTTTCCAGGTCGTCAACTTCACTTACTTTTTTCTGAACGACATTGATGTTTTCATCGTTCAATAATGGTGCTAATCCATCGCTTGATATTGAGTCAGAAACAAGAACATGAAACATTTTCTAAGATCCCCCTAGTGAACGAATTAAAAATGAAAACAAAATTTCTGATTATTTTATCTTAACTGATCTATGTTGTCAAGGTTCAAAACTTTACAGTTTGAAAACGTTTACTGTGTGTAAAAAGGGAAAAAGAGAGTTGCTTCTGAAGAAACAGCTCTCTTTTTTGTTTAATTGTTAGATTCATTGTATCGTGCGATACATTCGTCAATTAGTTTTGCCGCTGCTTCAGGTCCTTCCCAGCTGCCGATCTCTGTTCGTTTTCCTTCCAAATCTTTGTAACGTTCAAAGAAATGGGCAATTTCTTTTAATTTGTGCTCCGGCAGATCTTCAATCGATTGAACATGATCAAAACGAGGATCATCTACAGGAACGCCGATTAATTTTGCATCTTCTTCACCGCTGTCGATCATGTTTAAATAGCCAATGACACGCGATTCTATGACGCATCCAGGGAAAGTCGGATTGGTGACGATTACGAGAATGTCAAGAGGATCGCCGTCAAGTGCTAAAGTATTTTCTAAATAACCGTACTCTGCAGGGTAAAACATAGGCGAATAAAGAACCCGGTCTAGTTTAAAAACGCCTTTTTCCTTGTCATATTCATATTTGTTTTGGCTTCCTGTCGGAATTTCAATAAAAGCTTCGACAACTTTATTGTTTGCCATCGACAAAATCCTCCTTTATTATGTATGCCTTTTTATTATAGAGGATGTAAAAAATATTGGCAATTGTAGAAAAAAAGACAATGAAATAAAATAAGTTTCTTTTTTTTTCGTTATTGTATATAATGAAGATAAAAAATATGGATTCATCTTCGGGGCAGGGTGAAATTCCCGACCGGCGGTGATAAAAGCTTTTAAGCTTTTTTAGCCCGTGACCCGTAAAGGTGTTTTTCCTTTACGGTGGATCTGGTGAGAATCCAGAGCCGACAGTATAGTCTGGATGGGAGAAGATGAGGGTTCAGGCGTTTCAAAAAATATGATCATTGAAACGTTTATTTTAACCTGCTTACAATTCTCCCTCTGCGTCAATGTAGAGGGTTTTTTTATTGAAGCAGGAGATGGACCCTTCCTTCTTTTCAAGATGGATCACAGAAAGAAAAGGAGAGAAGGACTGTGTTAAAAACAAAGGCATTTAAACTTGTTTTTGTAGGAATGTTAAGCGGGATTTCCTACTTGCTTATGGCTCTTAACTTTCCGCTTCCGGGACTTCCGGCATTTTTAAAAATTGATTTCAGCGAAATTCCTGCTATGCTGGCGACGATTTTATTAGGGCCGATTGCAGGATTGGCTGTAGAAGCGATTAAAAATACGCTTCATTACATCATTCAAGGAAGCGCGACAGGAGTTCCGATTGATCAGTTGGCAAATTTCTTGGCCGGATTGTTTTTCCTTTTGCCGTTTGCATTCGTGTTTCAAAAAGTTCGTTCGATGAAAGGGGTTCTTTTCGGTTTAGCTGCCGGGACCATTTCAATGTCAGTAGCCATGAGCTTATTGAACTATTATTTCATTTTGCCGGCATATACGCTGTTTTTAAATATGCCGCAAATGTCGATTGCAGAAGTGAAGCAAGTCATTATTGCCGGGATTTTGCCTTTTAACCTCATTAAAGGAACAATTATTGCCATTGTCTTTTTAATGATTTACGGCAGAATAAAAGAATGGCTTCAACATAAATTTAACGTGCAAAATGCATAATTTATATGCAAAAAAGCGGAGACCAGCCGCTATGATGTTTTCGCATCATAACGGTGCTCCGAATTATGATACACAAAACCCCCACAGAAATTCGTTTTTCCGTGGGGGTTGTTCTTTTAAAGCTGATGAAACAGCTATTCAAATTTTAAAGGATCGCCGTCAAAGGGTTCATCAGCAATTTTAATGGAATCTGTTGGGCAACCTTCAAAAGCATCCATTAAATCATCTTCTAAAACTTCTGGAACTTCAACCGTCCCTTGGTTATCATCTAGAATAACGTATGCGATTCCTTCGTCATCATAATCATAAATATCTGGCGCTGCTGCCCCACATGCACCGCATGCAATGCATGTTTCTTTGTCAACGATTGTATATTTTGGCATTGTCTAACCTCCTGTATAAATGAAATGAGTAGAAGTCATAAAAGAGAAAGAAACATTTATCTTCCACTTCAGAATGTTTTATATAATAATCAGAATACCACATAATTATTGTAAGATGGAATATTAAACATTTCAATAAAAAAAGATGAAATGTCATAGTATTTCGATAAACTTACTTAAATCAAATCATTCATTATATATTTTTCGACAATTATTGGATAAATTTTGATAAAATAAGGATTGAACAGAAGGTTTCAATTTTTAAGGTGATCAAATGCCTCTCTCTTATTTGGAAGGAATCATCCTTTATTGTTTTCAACAGCTCAAATGCGAGCGATCGAAAGCAGCTGTTTTTCATTTATTAAAAGGAAAAAAATCTTCTCAAACGATTCAAGATAGCATTATTTTTCATTTATCGAACTTATTTGGCATTTGCCGTGAGCTCGAGCTTGAAGAATATAATCACTTGTTAAACAGATTGGTTCAGCTGTCATATGTCAAACAAGTAAAAGGCGAGTTTTATATGGTCACAATGAACGGCGAACGGGTGCTGCAAGAATTTTTGTCAGAAAAACCGTTTCCTGATAAGCTGGATGGGGCCACCTACAATGATATAGGGAAAATTTTTTGGCAGCGTTTATCTTTATTTGTTCAAACGGTTTCCCATCTAGTTTATAACCATTCGAAATTTTTACCTATAACAAATAATGGTCAGCTGTTGCATTTTGTCAAAACATACATATTGCAGATGAAAGAGACAAAGAAAAATATCGGAAATCGAACGTTTTTGGAAATGAACCGTTTGCTTGAATGTTTAGATGAAAAGGGAGCTATCTTAGTTGTCAATCGTTTGTCCGGCTTTAAAAAAAATGGAATCACCTTTGAACAGCTTGCAGCAGCTGCGAATGAAGATCCTTTTTATTTGAAGCTTATGTTTCAAGCTGCCGTCATTCAAATGGTGAACGAATTGCAAAAACGTTCTGATCAATATCCGATATTATTCGGTCTTTTAAGAGATTTGATAAAAAAACACCCGCTAACCGCATCGGCGGAAAAAACGTACCGCTTGTTGGCGGAGGGGTTGGGCATTGATGAAATTGCAGCAGTCCGAAAGCTTAAAAGAAATACGATTGAGGACCATATTGTTGAGATTGCTTTAAACATGCACGATTTTGCCTTCGAACCTTATGTAAGCAAAGAAGATGTGGTCAAAATCGGGCAAGCGATTGAAAAGCTGCAAACGAACAAGCTGAAAACAGTTAAAGAATATCTTCAAGATCAATACAGCTATTTTCAAATTCGGCTGGCAATGGCTGCAATAAGGAGATGGCAATGACGAAAGATCTTTTTACTTTGCTGAAGGAAAAATTCGGTTATTCAAGCTTTAAAACAGGCCAAAAGGAAATAATTGAAGATGTTATTAGCGGACATGACGTAGTTGCCATGCTGCCGACAGGCGGTGGAAAATCATTGTGCTATCAGCTTTCTGGCTATTGTTTACAAGGTGCTGTATTAATAGTGTCCCCGCTATTGTCGCTCATGCAAGACCAGGAACAGCAGATGAAAATGTTTGGAGAAAAAAGAGTCATTGCATTAAATAGCTTTTTAACCCGATATGAAAAAGAAAAAGCTTTCCGGCAATTGCACCGTTACAAATTTATATTTTTATCGCCTGAAATGTTTAAATCAAAAAGGCTATTGGATGCATTGGCGCAAATCCAAATATCTTTATTTGTCGTCGATGAAGCGCATTGCATTTCACAGTGGGGACATGATTTTCGGCCTGACTATTTAAAGCTCGGAAAGGTAAGGGAGATGATCGGTTCTCCCCCTTGTTTGGCGATGACCGCCACAGCCACTAAAGAAGTGCTGAACGATATCGCGAAATGCTTGCATTTAACCGATGCAACATTTCATATTCATTCTATTGACAGGCAAAACGTTGCCATTAATGTTGAAGCCGTAAGCAGCCAAGAGGAAAAATTGGAGCGATTAGCCGAATGGCTGAAAATGTTAGAAGGGCCGGGTATCATTTATTGCTCCACAAGAAAGTGGGCGGAAGAGCTTGCCAGATGGATTGAACAAAAGGGAATGACAAATGCGGCTTATTATCATGGCGGAATGGAATATGAAGATAGAATGTTGATTCAACAGCAATTTTTAAATGACGAACTTTCGGTTATAACGGCGACAAATGCTTTTGGAATGGGAATAAACAAAAAAGACGTTCGATTTGTCATCCATTTCCATTATCCTGCTGACATGGAATCATACGTACAAGAAATAGGCCGGGCAGGAAGAGATGGAAACCAAAGCATTGCAATTGCACTTGTAGCAAAGGGTGACGAGGAGTTTCCCCGGTCGATAATACGTTCTGAATTTCCTGAAAAAAAAGAGATTGAGTTGATTGTAAAAACGATTCGGTTAAAGGGAAGCTTTGATTTAACAGAAGAAGAGTGGAGCAGCTTCGGCTTGTCTGATGTACAGAGGAGATTTTTACAATATAATTTCCAAATGTTGGATGAAAACATGTATCATTGGACGACTGATCAGATCGTAAATTATGTATGGAGCAAGATTGAAGATCGAATGAAAATGAAATTTAAAAAATTAGCCGACATGGAAGCATTTTTACGAGCAAAAGCATGCAGGCGGAACATGATTTTAAGCTATTTTCAGGAAAAACCTTCAACAAAGGTTTCGATTTGCTGCGACAATTGCGGAATAAACGATCGTTTTTTTATCCGAAAAAAAATTCATTCATCCCAGCCAATGATAAAGTGGGATTGGAAGCAAGAATTAAAAAGGCTGTTTCGTCAAAGTGGGTGAAGGCGTGATTAAAAGACAAGAAGAATTGATAAAGAACATGACCGATCGAGAGCTTTTATTTCATCTCATGGTCACTCAGTCGCTATTTCTTCTTATATCGATTATTTTAGGGTTCATTTTTTTTGACCGTGCGGAGGATTTTTTTCAATTATGGGAATTGAGTTGGGAATCGATAGCTGTTGGCTTGCTTGCAACAGTTATCGTTCTGCTCATTGATTTGGTAATTATGAAATGGGCGCCAAAAAGCTGGTACGATGATGGAGGAATCAATGAAAAACTGTTTCAAAACAGAAGCTTGCCGGAAATTTTTTGGATGACCCTTATCGTTGCTTTTGCGGAAGAAATATTGTTTCGCGGGGTTCTGCAAACCCATTTTGGACTGTTTATCGCCAGTTTGATCTTTGCCTTCATGCATTTTCGTTATCTTTCAAAATGGCTGTTATTTGCAACGGTTTTGTTCGTCAGTTTTTTTCTCGGAGTGATATTTGAACTGACTGAGAATATTTTAACAACAATTTTCGCTCATTTTCTTATCGACTTTGTATCGGCAGTGCAAATTCGCTTTCAATATTTGAAAAATAGTAAAGGCGATGGGAGGGACGATGAAGAAGATGACAAGTCCGTATGAACATGACCAAGCTGAGCGTTTAAGGGAAAAAATGATTGATGAAATAAAAGAGAGAACGGGGACATATCCGTCTCGGAGTGAAGTGCATAAAAAAAGGCGGAAGAAAAAAAAGAAAATGAACTATCCGCTTTTGCGTATTCTCGTCTTTCTTTTTATATTAGTGCCAGTCGTTGTTTTATTTTTAACTTCTTATTTGGAACGAAATCAATCAAACCGCAGCGGGGAAAATCTTTCAGATTTTGACTCTGTAATTATTAAAAATAATAGCGGGAAGTCTGTTCAAGAAGAGAGAGTGGAAGAAAATAATTCCTCTAACTCAGACAAAGAAGAAGGAAATCAGAATGAACAGGAAGCTTCTCCAACGACTGAAGAACAATCCTCTTCCAACAGCACAAGAGACGAAACCCGAAAAGAAATTTCTGGAAATGAAAGCGATGGAAACATGGAAGAGAACAGACGCATCATTACTCATGTTGTCCAGCCGAACGAAACGCTGTATAAAATCTCGATGAAGTATTATAAAAGCCGAAATGGCGAAGAGCTTATTCGAGAATGGAATCATCTTCAAGATTCCAACATTTATGTCGGACAAGTTTTAAAAATCCCTTTAGATAATCCCCAATAACTAAAAATTTTTCATATTTGAAAAAGATCATGCATAACTTGTACAAAAAACTTTGGGGGATTTTAAACGAATGGAAAGGCAAATTAAAGATCTGCCCTATACAGATCAACCTACCAAGCATATGCTGCAAGGGCTCATTGAGCGTAAAAGAGAATTCGAAACATATAAACAGAAATGTTTGGCTTGGCAAATAATTACATTTGTGGAAGTGATCATTTTTATAGTGTTTATTTATTTCAACGTATATCAACGATTGGAAACAGATCTTTTGTTTGTTTTATTCTATTTTTTTCAATCATCACACTTATTCGCCGTTTTGCTGATTGCATTCAGCTATTCAACAGCCGTTTATTTTAAAAAGAAAGAAGAAAAAGCGGAAAAAGAATATCATGAGCTTAGATGGGAAATTATTGATAAAAGCACTGATTTTTGGAAAAGCGAAGAAGAGTGGATGAATCGCGACAAGGTTTTTTCTGTTATGAAAAAAGAATTTGATATTAATCTCTATTATAAAACGAAATAAAAATGTGATTTGTGAGTAAAAATGCTTGTCTTCACCCCCTCGTAATTGTAAACTGTTTACTAACTAAAGAACCATCTTTTAGAATCAACATACAATATCGTATGATGTATTGACGGCAGGAGGGAAGAAGATGCGGCTCGAGCGTCTTAATCATAATAAAATTAAAATTTTCCTGACTCTAGATGATTTGTCGGATCGCGGCTTAACAAAAGAAGATCTATGGAACAACTCTTTAAAAGTTCATCAGCTTTTCCGGGAAATGATCAATGAGGCAAGTGAAGAACTCGATTTTCATGCAAACGGTTCGATTGCGGTCGAGGTTTATTCACTAAAAGCACAGGGAATGGTGATTATTGTTTCCAAAAATAATGATGAAGAACTTGAAGATGAATTTTTAGATGATTATATTGAAATGCAAGTAAAAGTGGATGAACATCAAGATATATTGTATGAGTTTTTGAATTTCGAAGATGTCCTCGATCTTGCAAAAGTTCTTCAACGTTTCGAAATAACAGAAGGCGCGCTATATTCATATCAGGGACGATACTACCTGCTGTTTGATGACATCTCTAAGATTGAAACGGAGCATCTTGTTGCAATTTTAGCGGAATATGGAACGCCGACACATATGACAACTCATAGACTGCATGAATATGGAAAATTATTGATAAAGGATCACGCTGTTCGTCTTTTGAATGACTATTTTTCCTGAGGCTGACAAAACATCGCCTTTCAGCGATGTTTTATCAGCTTTTTTTGCGTAGATTTAGTATTTTATTTGATAAAAAACAAAGCGGTTTGCCGCTTTCTTTTTTTAACAAGAAATTCAGTATCCCTTTATTTTCTATGAATTAATGATTGAATTAATTTATAGAAGGTGTATACTAAGTCATGAAAGGTGGACTTTTCCTTTTCATTATTAAAGAACATATAGGAGGTTTACTTATTATGGTAGCCGAAGGCAATGACAAGCATGATGTGCTAAAAGCTACGCAAAAGGTAATACATAAAGCGTTAGGAAAACTAGGTTATCCAGAAGAGGTGTATGAATTATTAAAAGAGCCGATTCGCATGCTGACAGTGAAAATACCTGTTCGCATGGATGACGGTTCTGTTAAAATATTTACTGGCTACCGGGCGCAGCATAATGATTCTGTAGGACCTACAAAAGGAGGCGTTCGCTTCCATCCAAATGTAACTGAAAACGAGGTAAAAGCGCTTTCAATTTGGATGAGTCTAAAATGCGGAATTATTGATTTGCCTTACGGTGGTGGAAAAGGTGGAATTGTTTGTGATCCAAGAGATATGTCGTTCAGGGAATTAGAAAGATTAAGCAGAGGATACGTTCGGGCAATTAGTCAAATTGTTGGCCCTACAAAAGATATACCTGCACCTGATGTATTTACGAACTCGCAAATCATGGCTTGGATGATGGATGAATACAGCCGGATTGATGAATTTAATTCGCCAGGATTTATTACCGGCAAGCCTCTCGTTCTCGGCGGTTCACATGGCCGTGAATCGGCAACGGCAAAAGGCGTGACCATTTGCATTCGCGAAGCAGCGAAAAAGCGTGGAATTTCTTTACAAGGGGCTAGGGTCGTTGTCCAAGGATTTGGAAATGCAGGCGGTTATTTAGCAAAATTTATGCATGATGCCGGAGCAAAAGTTGTAGGTATTTCCGATGCATACGGCGGTCTGTACGATCCAGACGGACTTGACATCGATTATTTATTAGACCGGCGCGACAGCTTCGGAACTGTTACGAAATTGTTTAATGATACGATCACTAATAAAGAATTGTTAGAACTTGATTGCGAAATTTTAGTTCCTGCGGCGATTGAAAACCAAATTACAGAAGAAAATGCCCATAATATTCGGGCTCAAATTGTCGTAGAAGCAGCCAACGGTCCGACAACTGTTGAAGCCACTCAAATCTTAACGGACCGGGGAATTTTACTCGTGCCTGACGTATTGGCAAGCGCGGGAGGAGTAACGGTTTCTTATTTCGAATGGGTTCAAAATAATCAGGGCTACTATTGGTCTGAAGAAGAAGTGGAAGAAAAATTGGAAAAAATGATGGTGAAAGCATTTAACACTGTATATGAAACGGCGCAAAACAGAAGAGTAGATATGCGGCTTGCTGCATATATGGTAGGCGTAAGAAAAATGGCAGAAGCATGCAGATATCGCGGATGGGTATAATATTTGCATCGTTTTGCAGTTTCCCCTATGATAATGTAGGGGAAACTTTTCTTTTGTCACCAGCCGCTTAATGCTATAGGAGTGATCATGATGCAAGAAGAAAAAGTGATCATTGTCGGCGGAGGTCCATGTGGACTATCGGCTGCGATCGAATTGAAGGAAAAAGGAATAAATCCTTTAGTTATTGAAAAAGGAAATATTGTTGATTCCATTTATCGCTTTCCAACACATCAAACCTTTTTCAGCACAGCAGACAGGCTTGAAATTGGCGGAGTCCCATTTATCACAGAAAACCGAAAGCCTGTCCGCAATCAAGCGCTTGCTTACTACCGGGAAGTTGTGAAGCGAAAAAATTTGCGCATTCATACATATGAAAAAGTAGAGAAGGTAGAAAAGCAGCAGGACGGAACGTTCATGGTAACGACGGAAAAAGGAAAATATCGTGCGTCATTTGTTGTGATTGCTACAGGTTATTATGATAATCCAAATTACATGAATGTTCCAGGCGAAAATCTGCCCCACGTTTTCCATTATTTTAAAGAAGCTCATCCATATTTTGATAAAGATGTCGTTGTGATCGGCGGGAAAAACTCAAGTGTTGATGCCGCGCTTGAGCTTTATAAAGCCGGGGCTAGAGTAACTGTATTGTACCGAGGAAGCGGGTATTCTTCAAGCATTAAGCCTTGGATATTGCCGGAATTTGATTCTCTTATCAAAAAAGGCTATATAAAAATGGAATTTCGGGCAGATGTAAAAGAAATTAAAAATGACTCTATTAGTTATATTGTGAACGGAACAGAAGAAAAAACTATTCCTTGTGATTTTGTCTTTGCCATGACTGGCTACCATCCAGATCATAACTTTTTGAAAAAAATGGGTGTACTTATTGATGAGCAGACAGGCAGACCTTACTACAATCCCGATACAATGGAAACGAATGTAAATGGGATTTTTATAGCCGGTGTCATCGCAGCTGGAAATGATGCGAATGAGATTTTTATCGAAAACGGCAGATTTCACGGGGAATTGATCGCAGAAGAAATTATCAAAAGAGTATAAAAACATACTAACATTAGTAGTACAGACCTAGGCCAAGGTTTGTGCTACTATTTTTTTATAGTAGAAGTGAAGGAAGGTCGAACATCCCCTGGGACCAAATAGAGTCCGTATTAAAAACAGACCAACTTCACATCCTTATTTGAATCAGTTTAGTATGTTGGGTCCGAAGAGACCGTGTATAAGAAAATGGAATCAATAAGGCAATGTGAAGAACTTCTATGTTTGGCTAAAAAGGAGAGGCAGAAAATATGAAACACGTAGTGGCATTTGATGTCAGTATGGGGAAAAGTACAATGGTCATTTATGACCGTTATCGTCAATGCGAATATGAGGGTGAAATAACCCATAACCGCTACTCTTTCGAGAAATTAAACGAAACCCTTATATCTTTAACACAAAAAGATGCACAGGCACCTGATATTGTCTTTGAAGCAACAGGCGTATATTCAAAACCACTAGAACGATTCTTAGGTGATCAAGGTTATATGTATTATCGAGTTAACCCACTCGAAGCGAATATTCAAATGGCTTCAATGAGGAGACAAAAAACAGATAAAAGCGACGCTCATGAACTTGCGAAAACTCACTTTAGAGTTGAACGTGAACAAACTTATCAAGAAGGGGAATATTATAAACAAATGCGTGCAATGACGAGATATTATGATGAATTAAGTAGTGAAATGACGCATTTATATAGTCGTTTACATGCGATTCTACAATTGAGTTTTCCCGAGTTAGAAAAGCTATTCAGTAAACGTTCTGCTTTATTTTTGAATGTCGTTCAATTATACCCTCATCCGGATCATGTGTTAGTTTGTTCAAAAACAGTGATTCGTAATCGTTTAAAAGCCAACACAAGAAAAAACTTATCATTGGCACGTGCTGAAGAAAAAGGGATCGCTTTAATCGAAGCAGCAAAAGAAGCGTATCCAGCAATTTCAAAAGATGATATTCGCTGTGAACAAGTGCGGGATTATGCCAAACGGATTGCAGACTTGAAGGAGAAAAGAGATCAACTTGTCCAAAAGATGGTTAAATTATCGAAAGATAAACAAGAGTATCAGATTTTAATTTCATTTCCAGGAATCGGAGAAACGACTGCAGTTCGTTTAATTGGAGAATTAGGAGATATTCGACGATTCAAAAACCATAAACAACTGAATGCTTACGTCGGTATTGATATTATGAGATATCAATCTGGGAATACCTTTTATAAAGACAAGATTAATAAAAGAGGAAATAACAAACTTAGAAAGATTCTATTTTACATGATCCAGACCATGATCCAACTACGGAAAAACACACAAAATCATATTGTAGATTATTATGATAAATTAAAAACGCAACCCCAGAGGAAACCTCATAAAGTTGCGTCCATAGCATGCGTGAATAAGTTCTTGAAATCGGCTTATCACCTTATCACACATAATCTGAAATACGATTACGAAAAGGCAACAATGCATCAGTAATCGTAAGTAAGATTATATCACAAAGACCTGACGAAAAAAATGGAAATCGTGAGGTCTATTTGTCATGCGAAAATTTATTTTGGAAGGAAGGGGTCCCCCTTCCTTCCAAAATAAAATCTATATTAACCAAATTATTTAATAAAAAATACTTGACTAGAGGTAAGAATAGGGGATGTCCCGAAAATAATCAAGTAGAGAAAAACAATCCGTTTTTCTCTACTTGATTTTGTTGCTTTCATAAGTTGTGGGGCCGTCCAGAAATCAAATCGCCATTGAAAACAAAAAATCATAAATACCGATATATCAACATTTCTAAAACATTAATGGGGGCGTCAATAAGCTGTAAAAACGACTTATTAGACACCCCCTTTACTTGTAACATTTTTTAGTAAAATTTGTGTTGATCATCACAACAGCTTATTATTTCGAAAACATTTCTTCTATTTCAGTTAAATCGCTCGTTTTTTCTAAAGCCACTAAAAGCTTTATTCTAGCTTTTTGCCCGTTTAATCCGTTCGAAAATATAACGCCAAGCTGTTTTAAATGTTTTCCTCCGCCCTGATAATCATAGACATCCTGCACAATGCCGTTAAAACATCGTGAGACAATGACGATCGGCACTTTCTTCTCAATAAGCCGTTTCATGCCGGGGACTAAAGCTGGCGGCAAATTTCCTTGCCCTAAAGCTTCAATGACGATTCCATCCGGATTCAGTCCTTCAACTGCTTCCATTATTTTTTCATCCATGCCTGCATACGCCTTTAAAAGGAGCGCATGTTTAGAGATTTTCGTTATATGATATTTTTCTTTTCTCAACGGATAGTGATGAAATGCCAGAATTTTTTTGTTCACAATACCGATCGGTCCGTATTGCGGACTTTGGAATGTAGCGATATTGCTTGTATGCGTTTTTGTGACGTTTTTTGCTGTATGAATCTCGTCATTCATGACAACTAACACACCAAGGTTTTTCGCTTGGTCGGAAGCAGCAACTTTTATGGACATCAATAAATTATATAAACCGTCTGATCCGAGTTCATTATTTGACCTCATCGCACCTGTTACAACAATCGGGATGGGAAGGTCAAGAGTCAAATCTAAAAAATAAGCTGTTTCTTCTAAAGTATCCGTTCCATGAGTGACGACGACACCGTCGATGCTTCCATTTTTGGCATGATGTTCGATTTCTTTTTTAATTTCCAGCATTTCCTTAGGAGTTATATGTGGGGAAGGCAAGTTAAAAAGCTCTTTTACGATTGTTTGTACATTGTTTACATTCAATGAAAAATTTGTTAGAGGATTGGACCCTTCTGGTCTCACTGCACCGCTTTGTTCATCTTCCAGCATTGAAATTGTACCGCCTGTATGTAAAATCAATACTTTCTTCATCTTTTTATCCCTTTCATTAAAGTTTCATTTTTTTCATGCTTATTTTTGATTTTCATTTTGTCATATACATGTTACCATTTTATCAAAAGGATGTTTTTAACAACTTACTGCTGCTCTAACATGAATCATCATTTCTCATTCTTTTATTTTGTTTTATTTTAAAAGGAACATTCTGATAAATCTATACATAAATAAGGAGATACTAGAAGAAAAGAGGCTGTCATTATGATTGCGATTATTACAGCAGGCATTGCACCAGGGCTGGCAATACTTTCATATTTTTATTTGAAGGATCAATATGAAATGGAACCCCTTTACATGGTGGTTCGGACGTTTATTTTCGGTGCGCTGCTTGTTTTTCCAATTATGTTTATTGAATACGTTCTGGAAACAGAAAATGTATTGCCCTCTTCTTTTTTACAAGCTTTCTTTGCTTCGAGTTTATTGGAAGAGTTTTTTAAATGGTTTATTTTTTATTTTACAATTTACTCCCATTTTCATTTTGATGAACATTACGATGGAATCGTTTATGGTGTGTCCATCTCTCTCGGCTTTGCGACATTGGAAAATATTTTATATTTAATTGCGAACGGTGTGGAGTTTGCATTCGGGCGCGCAATTTTTCCAGTCCCAAGCCATGCATTGTTCGGTGTCATCATGGGGTATTATTTAGGAAAAAGCAAATTTTCGAATGATAGGCTTAAAAAAAGATGGCTCCTTTATTCTCTAGTTATTCCGTTTCTTTTGCACGGAACGTACAATTATATCTTGCTTTCCAATGAAGACTGGAAGTTTTGGGTCACTCCGTTTATGGTGTTTTTATGGTGGTTTGGGCTACATAAAGCAAAAAAAGCGCGCATGGTATACAAGCAAAATATCGAAACAATATCAGGATAAAATTTTTGAACCGGCATGAGCCGGTTTTTTTGTTGTATAAAATGCTATCTACTACAGAAAATACATGTAACGATATAAAGTGAGGAGGCATGATGATGGGAAAAAACATGAAATATCTGCTCGCAAACGCTTTTGTTTTAATCGTTTTTCTTATTCTTTCTAACAATCAGCTGCATGTTCATGCTTTTAGCGAACAAGTGATTCAGAGAGGTGCGACAGGTGATGATGTCATTGAACTACAGGCAAGACTTCAATATAACGGATATTATCATGGGAAAATTGATGGAGTATATGGATGGAATACTTATTGGGCAGTTAGAAAATTTCAAAATAATTTTGGACTTAAAGAAGTAGATGGTTTAGTTGGTCCTGAAACAAAACAAAAGCTTTTCAATACGACAAAATATTATAAGTCTTTTGTCCACGAACAAATTCGAAAAGGCAGAGACTTTACCCATTATGGCGGAGTGCCGCTAAAAATCCAAACAGCGCCTTCTGAGGAGCTGCGCGCAAAATGGCGGAAGCAAACCGAAAAAAATCTCGCAAAAAATGTACCGCCAAAAAAACAACAAGCTGGTCAGGCTGGACAAGGGCAACAGCAGGCTGCTCCTAAACAGCAAGCAGCCCAAAATAAACAACAAACAGGGAAATCGGTACAGCCGATGGCGGTGAATATGCCTGGAGGCTTTTCACAAAATGACTTAAATCTTTTAGCCAATGCCGTTTACGGAGAAGCCCGCGGCGAGCCTTATATTGGTCAAGTAGCAATTGCGGCAGTAATTTTAAACCGACTGAACAGCCCGACATTTCCAAATACGGTTGCTGGTGTTATTTTTGAACCGGGTGCTTTTACAGCTGTCAGCGATGGACAAATATATTTGACACCAAATGAAACAGCGAGAAAAGCGGTGATGGACGCTATTAACGGGTGGGATCCGACAGAAGAAGCTCTCTATTATTTCAATCCTGATACAGCAACAAGCCCATGGATATGGACGCGGCCGCAAATCAAGAAAATCGGAAAACACATATTCTGTGAATAGTGAGGTGATTCAATATGCTTCGAGGATTATTAATCGGGCTGCTTACAGTGGCCTTAATCGGAACAGGCTACTGGGGATATAAAGAGCATCAGGAAAAAAACGCCGTATTAATTCATGCAGAAAACAATTACCAGCGGGCTTTTCACGATCTAACCTATCAAGTGGATCAGCTTCATGACAAAATTGGCGAGACACTCGCCATGAATTCGAGAAAATCATTGTCACCGGCGCTGGCGGAAGTTTGGAGAATTACATCGGAAGCGCACAATGATGTCGGCCAGCTTCCGTTAACTCTTTTGCCGTTCAATAAAACAGAGGAATTCTTGTCAAATATTGGCAAATTTAGTTATCAAACAGCGGTGAGAGATTTAAACAAAGACCCGTTAACGGATCAAGAATATGAAACGTTAAAAAAATTGTATAAAAATGCAAAAGACATACAAGACGAATTGAGAAACGTCCAGCATTTAATCTTAAAAAACAATCTGCGCTGGATGGATGTTGAACTCGCACTAGCATCAGGGCAAAAACAAATGGACAATACGATTATTGATGGATTTAAAACGGTAGAAAAAAATGTTGAAGGCTATTCCGAAACTAATTTCGGTCCAACAGCAACAGCGCTGCAAAAGCCTAAAAAAGGATTTGAACAATTAACTGGAAAGGAAATATCAGAGCAAGAAGCAAAACAAATCGCAAAACGATTTGCCCCTAAAAATGTAGAACGAGTAGATGTAACAACAAATGGTAAAGGATCAAACATTCAGTTTTACAGCATTACTATGCATGATAAAGGAAATAAACATGATGTTTATATGGATATCACGAAAAAAGGCGGTCATTTAATTTATTTATTGCACAACAGAGATATTAAACAACAAAAAATCAGCTTAAATGAAGCATCCAACCGAGCAACGGAATTTTTGAAAAAGCTAAAATTTAAGGATTTAGAGCTTTATGAGAGTGCACAATATGACAACATTGGTGTTTTCACATTTGTTTCTAATTACAAAGGTGTACGTCTATATCCAGATGCAGTTCGTTTAAAGGTAGCGTTGGACAACGGAGAAATTATAGGTTATTCTGGACGTGATTATTTAGCAGCGCACAAAAAAAGAAATTTGCCGAAACCGGCTATTACAAAAGAAGAAGCGAAAAAATCAGTCCATTCTAACGTTGAAATTCAGGAGGATCGATTAGCTGTTGTGACAAATGATGCCGGCGAAGAAGTGCTGTGCTATGAATTTTTAGGAACGATTGACCAAGACACGTACCGCATTTTCATCAACGCAATGGACGGAACGGAAGAAAAAGTGGAAAAATTGCAAAGTGCTGAACCGTTATTCAGAGAAATTTAATCACAAAAAGGGGAGTCGATTTTTAGGCTTTCCCTTTTTTTCATTTCATGCTTTAATAAATGTAGAGCGCTTATTACATTGAAAGAGTGGTAACGTTGATAAAAATTGGTACGATGATCACATTGGAACTTTCTGGCCAAGATCAAATACTAAAATGCAAACTTGTGGACCAAGAAGAAAACATTCTTTATATTGATTTTCCTATAAATAGCAAGACAGGAAAAACTGTTTTCTTACCAGACGGCACCGAGCTCGTTGCAACATTTGTGAACAGCGAAAAAAAACCGTATAAATTTCGTACTAAAGTTCTTGGCAAGAAAAAAGATAACCTCCCGATGATCATGCTTCAGGCACCTGAGTATATGGAGGAGATCCAAAGGCGGCAATTTGTCAGAATCGAGACAGCTGTTGATGTAGCCATACACGCCATTAATCAGGAATTCGCCCCATTTACAACAGTTACAAACGACATAAGTGCTGGCGGCATTTCAATCATTATTCCAAACGGTGTGGACGTACCGCTAAATGAAAATATACATATTTATATGGTGCTCACGTTTATGGACGGAACGATTGAATATTATAAGGTAACAGGGAAGGCGCTCAGAGTTGTGGAAGCGGAACATCATAAGCTCGCTTCCATAGCTTTTATCAATATTGATGAAAAGACACAGCAAAAATTGATTCGCTTTTGCTTTGAACAGCAGCTGCAAATGAAAAAGAAAGGAATTTTGAATGAATAATACCGGCAAGGCTGTCCATACTATTTATAAAAAATGGCAAAAGGATGTTTTTTGTGAAGCGCTTTGAACAAATATTGATCAAATTGATCATTATACAATTCATTATGTTAATTGCCGCTCAGCTTTTTTTGCGCCATTCTGAATTGAAGCCATATTTATCAAAAGCCGTGCAATATGAAGGTGTTGGAAACATGTCCATCTCCGAATGGGTGGAAACTATCAGCCGCTAAAAGAGCAGGAAACCCCTGCTTTTCTTTCTGTATTCCAAAAAAATAGATACATATTTTTTGAAACTAGCTAGGAGGTATTATGAGTAAAAAAATTTCCATTGCAATCGACGGTCCGGCAGCTGCCGGGAAAAGCACAGTTGCCAAAAAAATCGCAAAAGATTTAGGCTATACATACATTGATACGGGTGCGATGTACAGAGCTCTCACTTTGAAAGCTTTACAGAATGGCATTTCTTTGGAGGATGAAAAAGCGCTCACCAAGCTTTTGAATGAAATGACGATTGAACTGAAGCCGGTAAATGAAGGTCAGCAAGTGCTAGTAAACGGTGAAGACGTAACGGCGATTATCCGTTCCAATGAAGTAACAAAGCATGTTTCCACTGTTTCCAAACATCCTAATGTGCGGGAGGAAATGGTGAAAAGGCAAAAACAGCTTGCAGGAAACGGCGGCGTTGTCATGGATGGCAGGGATATCGGCACTCATGTGCTGCCGAATGCGGAGTTGAAAATATTTTTAAAGGCTTCTGTAGAGGAAAGAGCAAAAAGAAGGTATGAGGAGAATTTAAGAAAAGGTTTTACATCCGATTTAACACAATTAAAGAAAGAAATTGAAGAAAGAGATAAGCTTGATTCCACGAGGGCAACTGCCCCATTAAAAAAAGCGCCGGATGCCGTCGAAATCGATACAACTTCATTGACGATTGAAGAGGTGGCGGAATTAATTAAAGAATTGGTAACAGAAAGGCTGTAAGAAATGGGTAAATTTTATCAATTTGCAAAGGCAATTGTTTACTGCTTTATTAAACCGCTCTTTCGGGTCGAAGTGATCGGAAAGGAACATTTTCCAATGGATGGTGCCGTGCTGCTTTGTTCCAATCATATTAATAATTTGGACCCTCCGACGATTGGTATCGTTTCACCAAGGCAGCTCCGTTTTATGGCAAAAGAGGAGCTGTTTAAAATTCCGGTTTTCAGCCTGATCGTCCGGGCATTGGGGGCGTTTCCGGTCAAAAGGGGCTTTTCCGATCGAGAGGCGTTAAGAACAGGCTTGAAAATATTAAAAGAAAGAGAAGTTTTAGCCATTTTTCCGGAAGGAACGAGAAGCAAAACAGGTGAACTCGGAAAAGGTTTGGCTGGTGCAGGTTTTTTTGCCTTAAGATCAGATTGTGTCGTCTTGCCATGCGCCGTCGTCAGTTCTTACAAACCGTTTCGGAAAACGAAAGTCATTTTCGGCCCAGCCATTGATTTTACATCTTATCGAAACAAAAAAATTTCAGCTGAAGAAGCGACCGATAAAATCATGACAGAAATTAGAAATTTGCTCGAAAAATATAGGTAATCAATGGATTTAACTTGACAAACGGAATTTTTTGTTAGAACTTATAGAAAAGAGGTATTTTTCATTCTATTTAGAGTAGCTTGTGACATACTAAATAGAATGGTACATATTTTGTTGAGTTGCTATGGCTTGACCAAGGAGGTAAATGGTATGGTAGAGGACATCAATCAAGGTGAAGTTTTTGTGCCTGAAGTGGGAGACGTTGTAGAGGGAATTGTAACAAAAGTGGAAGATAAGCAGGTGATTGTTGATATTAAAAATTGCAAACAAATGGGCATCATTCCGATTAGTGAACTGTCTAGTTTGCATATTGAAAAAGCTTCAGATGTTGTAAAGGAAAATGACAAGCTTGAACTAGCGGTCATTAAAGTTGAGGAAGAAGCCGTCATTTTATCGAAAAGCAAAGTGGCTGCGGATAAAGCTTGGGTGGAATTAGAGAGAAAATTTGAAAATAAAGAAGTATTTGAGGCAGAAGTGAAGGATGTCGTAAAAGGCGGTTTAGTGGTAGACCTAGGCGTCCGCGGATTTATTCCTGCTTCATTGGTTGAACCTCACTATGTTGAGGATTTTTCAGATTATAAAGGAAAAACATTGACATTGATGGTTGTGGAGCTAAACCGTGAAAAAAATCGAGTGATTTTGTCTCATCGTGCTGTAGTGGAAAAGGAGCAGGAAGAGAAAAAACAGCAAGTGCTTCAGTCGATTCAGCCTGGTGATGTATTGGAAGGAACAGTCCAACGTTTAGCCGATTTCGGAGCCTTTGTTGACATCGGCGGGATTGACGGTCTTGTACATATTTCTCAGATCTCTCATGCTCATGTAGATAAACCGTCAGATGTGCTTCAAGAAGGCGAAAAGGTAAAAGTGAAAGTTTTGTCTGTCGATCGGGATAATGGACGGGTTTCACTATCGATTAAAGAAACATTGCCTGGTCCATGGGAAAACATTTCTGAAAAAATCAAATCCGGTGATGTTGTCGAAGGAACTGTACAACGCCTCGTCTCATTCGGAGCTTTTGTAGAAGTTTTACCTGGAGTAGAAGGTCTTGTCCATATATCGCAAATTTCTAAAAAACATATAGGCACTCCTCAAGAAGTGTTAGAAGAAGGACAAAAGGTAAAAGTAAAAGTGCTTGATGTAAACGAAGAAGAGAAACGGATTTCCTTAAGCATAAAGGAATTGGAAGATGATGGGACCGGTAGTGAAGAAGATTTTCGCAAATATCGTCCGAAAGAGGAATCGACAGGATTTCAACTAAGCGAAATGATCGGAGAGCAATTAAATAAATTAAAATAAAGACAAAGGCGATTATCACGAGCTGCCCCTTGTCAAGGTGACAGCGGAATAAAAAATGATCTAAGCGGCTTTATCTCTATATTCCATAGGGCTGAGGCCGTTTAGTCGTTTTATGAGGGTAATTTGTATCGATTGCCAGTCCTCAAACGAAATCTACGTTTCGCATTTGAGCGTTCTCCATAAAGACTCCATAAGCACCGCCCAGCATATAACGAGCTGTTTTATCATCTTCTCCACTGCTGTTCTTTTCATAAATCCTTGAGAATGATACGATCCATCCTCGCTGTAATAAGCTGTTATTGTTCGAAGCCTCGCCTAGTATATAGCTTCCATATCACTTCAATAAGCTGTCTTTTGAGTTCTGCAGTATCGGTTCTATTTTTGCTAAGCTGCTCTATATCGTGATTATATGTGCGAACAAAATTCTTCGCTGCTTTTTATAAGCAAGCGATACGTCCGTTTTGCGTTCGTATCTCCATTAAAAATCAAAACTTGTGCAGATAAACAAATGATACATCCAGCCTGTATTCATTAGCCCACAATTTTTTTGCAGAAAAACTCCCTCCTAAAAAACAAAATAATGATTTAGAAGCCTTTTTTTATGAAAAGAAATTATACGGACATTCTGCCATTAAACAGATCGGCTTATGAGCTCTAAAAAAATAGCGAAAATTCCTTTCTTGACGGGCAGTGAAATGTTTACATTTTCCTCTCACAGCAATCTATCAGCAATCAATTCTCCCACAGCCCTTTAACTGCTTTTTATACGCTTTTAGCTTTGATTTCAAAATTTGTACGGTTAGCATCCATAAATTTTTCACATAATGGAAATAGTAGGAGGTTGGAGATGGAAGGAATATATTATTATTGGTTCATGTGGATGATTTGGGTAATTGTAACATTTTGGCTTCCAAAAACGGATGCTCGTTTTTGGCTCTCCTTTTTTATATTGTTAAATATTTTAGGAAGTGCAACGTTTATACACTTTACACAAATACATGTTGGTTTTTCGTATATCTTATTTGCTTTGCTTAGTTTTTTCATCTTGTATAGAACTAAGCGTTTATTTTATTCATTATTTTCCGTTTTGATCATTACGGTTGCCTATGCAGGAGTCAAGCTGTTTTATTTATTTGATCCTGTCTGGTTTTTACTTGACGTTCAGATGTATTTATCTATATTAGGAGTCATTTTATCCAATATGCTGAGCAAAGATTTTTTTGAAGGAATGGCATTTTTTATATTGGGATCTTGTTACGGAGAAGCTCTTTTTTCGTCTGCAGTTTATTCTTATTATCGGCCGATTGTAATAGGCGACTTTCCTTTTCTTGATATGCTGTCAATCGGAATCTTTTCATTGCTCATATGGGCGTCATTCAAAACATTCGCTGCTTCTTTAGAACATATATTCAAAAAACATGCAAGGGAGAGGCAAGGGTCATGAATGAATACACGCTTCCTATTTTTTATGGTGTCTTCGTAGGTGTGTTAGCCCGTCTTTTTATGCTAAAAACCGATTATCGCCAATATCCCACATATTTGCACGGAAAAATTATTCATATCGCACTTGGATTTATAGCGGCGGGACTCGGCACGATTGCTGTTCCGGCCATAATGGAAAAGGAGTTTACTGCCATTACTTTTTTAACGTTGGCTGCATCGCAGTTTCGCGAAGTCCGCAACATGGAAAGAAATACACTGTCAGAGCTCGATCAATATGAGCTTGTTCCTCGGGGAAGTACATATATTGAAGGAATTGCAATCGCCTTTGAAAGCAGAAATTATTTAGTGATTTTCACATCTTTATTTGTTACGCTTGCTTATTTAATCTTTGGCTTTTGGATGGCTCTTGTGATGACGGTCGTTTGCTTTATCATTTCTAAAGTGTTAATGTCTGGAGGCACATTGAAAGATATTGTTGACATTCAATATGTAAAGCCGCATTTTGACGGTGCAGGCTTGTATGTCGATGACATTTATATTATGAATATCGGCATCCCGGAAAAACGTGAACTAGTTTTAAAATATGGCATGGGGTTTATTTTGACACCAAAATCATTTGATGCGAGAACAACGATTGCCAACATCGGACAACGTCAGGCGATTCTCCATGATGTCTCAACTGCGCTGGGCGTAAACCGCGATGCGGGTGAACCATCATTAGTCCCATTGGCAAAACGAGATCTTGAGGATGGAAGAGTCGGCGTGTTTGTGCTTCCTCAAAAACATGATTTGGATATTGCCATTCGAGTGATCAGCAACGTGCCAACGCTTGAAAATGCCATTCGCATGCCGACGGAGTCGAAGGCAAATAGGAAAGGTGAGAAAAAACGATGGTTTTAGAGAAAGCGGTTTTAGCGGTCGTTACGACAAATGAGAAAAAAATAAAAGGCGGTGCACCTGTTTTTATTTGTGATAACCAAAACGAAATGGATTCGATTGCAAAAAATTTAGAAGCGATTCTAGATGGAATTGCTCATGCCATAAGCGAGGAAATATATATCATTGTGAAACATTTTTAAGGCAGTTGTTCAATTTCATAAACTGCTATATAATAGGGTAGTTGGAAAAAAGCTTGGTAAAAAACTTCCGGGGCATGCCGAAAAAGGAGTTAGGCGCGAAAACATGCTGCGATTTCTTGAAGGCGTAGCCCCTTTAACATTATACATAGTGAAAAATGTGATGAGTTTTAAATTAGGAAGGAAGTTTTAGTATGCCGAAACCTGTTGTGGCTATTGTCGGTCGACCAAATGTCGGCAAATCGACGATTTTTAATCGAATTGTCGGTGAACGTATTTCAATTGTAGAAGATATACCTGGTGTTACCCGTGACCGTATTTATGCACCTTGTGAATGGCTGAATTTCCAATTTAACTTGATCGATACAGGTGGAATTGAAATTGGGGATGAACCGTTTCTAGCACAAATTCGCCATCAGGCGGAGATTGCGATTGAAGAAGCGGATGTAATTATTTTCATTACTAACGGTCGAGAAGGCGTAACTCCCGCTGATGAAGAAGTTGCAAAAATATTGTACCGCTCAAACAAACCCGTTGTCCTTGCCGTTAATAAAATGGACAACCCGGATATGAGGGAAAATATATATGAATTTTATTCTCTTGGCTTTGGAGAACCGTACCCGATATCAGGAGCGCATGGGCTCGGACTGGGAGATCTTTTGGATGCAGTATGCAAACATTTTCCAAAACTCCAATCAGAAAATGATGATGAAGGCATCATTAAATTTTCTTTGATTGGCCGACCAAATGTCGGCAAATCTTCCTTAGTAAATGCTATTTTAGGAGAAGAAAGAGTGATTGTCAGCGAAATTGCTGGAACAACACGAGACGCTATTGACACTAAGTTTACGTATAACAAGCAGGAGTTTGTCATCATTGATACAGCTGGCATGAGAAAAAAAGGAAAAATTTATGAGACAACAGAAAAATACAGTGTTTTGCGGGCGCTTAAAGCGATTGAACGCTCTGACGTAGTGTTAGTTGTTTTAAATGCAGAGGAAGGAATTATTGAACAAGACAAGCGAATTGCTGGCTACGCCCATGAAGCCGGGAAAGCCGTTGTCATTGTAGTAAACAAATGGGATGCAGTGGAAAAAGATGAAAGAACGATGAGAGAGTTTGAAAAAGATATTCGCGATCAATTTTTATTTTTAGACTATGCGCCAATCGTCTTTTTGTCTGCAAAAACGAAGAAAAGATTGCACACATTAATGCCTCAAATTATTCTTGCCAGCGAGAATCATGCGATGCGTGTCCAAACAAACGTATTGAATGATGTGATCATGGATGCCGTTGCTATGAATCCGACTCCAACGGACCACGGTACGAGATTAAAAATCTATTATGCAACACAAGTTTCTGTTAAACCGCCTACATTTGTCATATTTGTAAATGATCCGGAGCTTCTTCATTTTTCATATGAACGTTTTTTGGAAAATCGTATTCGCGATGCATTCGGGTTTGAAGGAACCCCTATTAAAATCATTGCGAGAAAAAGAAGATAAATAAAAGGAAGTGAGTAATTTGGCGAAGGTGGCAATATTGGGAGCTGGAAGCTGGGGAACAGCGCTTGCAATTGTTCTTTGCGACAATGGTCATGAAGTGCATCTTTGGGGACATCGGAAAGAACATATAGAAGCGATCAATCGTACAAAAAAAAATGAGAAATATTTGCCAAATGTCCCATTGCCGGACAATTTAACCGGATTTTATTCCTTAAAGGATGCGGTTGAAAATGTGGAAACGATTGTCTTGGCAGTCCCGACAAAAGCGATAAGAGAAGTGCTGAGTCAATTAAGAGAAGCCATTGATCGGCCGATTTTAATTGTCCATGTTTCAAAAGGGATTGAGCCGGGTTCATTAAAAAGAATTTCCGAAATTATTGAAGAAGAAATGCCTCCTCACCTTTTGAAGGACGTAGTTGTATTATCAGGTCCAAGCCATGCGGAAGAAGTGTCTTTGAGACAGCCGACAACAGTGACTTCTGCGAGCAAAAATATTCAAGCAGCAAAATTTGTTCAAGATTTATTTATTAACCGCTATTTTCGTGTGTATACGAATCCGGATATAATCGGGGTTGAAATTGGAGGAGCGCTGAAAAACATTATTGCTTTAGCTGCCGGAATCAGCGACGGCCTTGGATACGGGGACAATGCGAAGGCTGCTTTAATAACTAGAGGATTGGCGGAAATTTCAAGATTAGGCTGTAAAATGGGTGCCAATCCATTAACGTTTTCTGGTCTTGCCGGAATCGGCGACTTAATTGTCACTTGCACAAGTGTGCATTCCCGCAATTGGCGTGCCGGCCATTTGCTAGGAAAGGGCAAAAAACTAGATGAAGTTTTAGAAAGCATGGGAATGGTTGTCGAAGGAGTAAGAACAACAAAAGCAGCTAAACAGCTCTCTGAAAAATATTCAGTAAAAATGCCGATTGCCAATGTCCTTTATGAAGTGCTGTTTCACGAAAAAGATCCGAAAGAAGCAGTCGAAGCGCTTATGGCGAGAGTTAAAACGCATGAAATGGAAGATCTTGTGAACATATTAGAAAATCGAAATGAAGAACTGTAGCACATTTCCCAGCTGCTTCAGTTTTTTTTTGAATTCGATTCTTATATGGAAAACAATTGCGTGAAAAAGAGCATATGTTAAAATGATTGGTAGGAATAGAAGGAGTGGATCACAATGTCAGAAGGTCTAATGAAAATGTGGATTGCCCTCACAGCGATGGCCTTTATGTTTATCGCGGTCTTTTCCATATACTTGAGCCGTTTTAAACTAAAAGGATTTTTGAAATCTATCACAGCAGTGATTGCTTATTTTTTTATGATTTTAGCAGGAATTATCATTTTTTTCGTAGTCTTTTCCGGACCGACAAGCGAGTAGGCAAAGTGAGGAAGACGAGGATGAACAAGAAAAGCATAATGAAATCTTTCATCTCTATCATGTTTGTTTTGCTTTTATCTGGATGTTTATACCCAGAAGAACGATTACATAAAAATGAAATACCTTATGAAGCGCAAATACAATCCGTGCAAAAAGCAGTAGAACAATATAAAGCTGATACGGAAGGGCTTTTGCCGATTAAAACGAGAGACAAATCAACGCCTATTTATGAAAAATACCCTATTGATTTCAATCTGTTGATTCCTGAATATTTGCCTGAGCCCCCTGGCACCGCGTTTGAAAATGGAGGTATTTACTTATATGTTTTAGTCGATGTGGAAAAAAATCCAACCGTAAAGCTGATCGATTTACGAATAGCAGAGGCGATCCGTGAACTAAAGATGAGGATCAATGCTCATGAATATCCTCCTTATGAAAAGCAAATAGCGAAAAATGTATTTACACTGAACTATAAAAAGCTAGGATTAAAAGAGCCTCCTCATGTGAAGAGTCCGTACTCAGGGGAAAATCTTCCGCTTGTGATCGACAACAATCGAGAAGTTTACGTTGATTACAGCTTAGATTTATACCGTGCCATTAAGGAATCAAAAAGATCATTCAAAGAGGGGGAAGATATCCGTCATTTGCTAGTAGAAAACTCCCCGTTCGTCCCTGCATTTTCCCTTCCATATACTGTGAATGAAAAAAATGAACCGGTATTTTTAATAAAATAAGTCATGAACCTTTTTCTTAAGAATACAATTTAAGAGAAAGGTTCTTTTCTTTTTGGAAGAAATTCTTTTTTTACAGTCATAACTAGATAGGACAACATCATAAATATGTAATGACTAAAGAATTGTAAATGTATGGATGTTATAAGACTTGAAAGTCGGGAGGGAATCACTTGGAAAAGGTAGATATTTTCAAAGACATTGCAGAGCGAACTGGCGGCGATATTTATCTAGGGGTCGTTGGTGCAGTTAGAACCGGTAAATCAACATTCATAAAAAAGTTTATGGAATTAGTTGTTCTTCCCAATATTGAAAATGAAGCGGATAAAGCACGTGCTCAAGATGAGCTCCCTCAGAGCGCAGCAGGCAAAACCATTATGACAACGGAGCCAAAGTTTGTCCCGAATCAAGCGGTCACCGTCCATGTTGATGAAGGCCTTGATGTCAATATAAGATTAGTAGATTGCGTAGGATATACAGTGCCTGGTGCAAAGGGATACGAAGATGAAAATGGGCCGAGAATGATCAACACTCCATGGTATGAGGAGCCGATCCCGTTTCATGAAGCAGCGGAAATTGGCACCCGCAAGGTTATTCAAGACCACTCAACAATCGGTGTAGTCGTCACAACAGACGGTTCAATCGGCGAAATTCCTAGAAAAGATTACGTAGAAGCGGAAGAACGAGTAATTGAAGAGTTAAAAGAAGTCGGAAAACCATTTATTATGATTATTAATTCTGTGCATCCTCATCATCCGGATACGGAGGCTTTAAGAAAAGAATTAAATGAAAAATATGATATTCCAGTTCTTGCTATGAGCGTGGAAAGCATGAGGGAAATTGATGTAACGAATGTATTGAGAGAAGCGCTTTTCGAATTTCCAGTCTTGGAAGTCAATGTGAATTTGCCCAGCTGGGTGATGGTGCTGAGAGAAGATCATTGGCTTCGCACGAGCTATCAAGAAACGGTGAAGGAAACAGTAAAAGATATCAAACGTCTGCGTGATGTCAATCAAGTTGTCCAGCAGTTCAGTGAGTATGATTTTATTGAGCGGGCTGGACTAGCTGGTATTCAAATGGGCCAAGGGATTGCGGAGATCGATTTGTTTGCGCCGGATGAGCTGTACGATCAAATTTTAAAAGAAGTTGTCGGTGTTGAAATACGCGGGAAGGATCATCTGCTTGAGCTCATGCAAAATTTTGCACACGCTAAGGCGGAATACGATCAAGTAGCTGATGCTTTAAAAATGGTAAAACAGACAGGTTACGGCATAGCAGCACCGGCTTTATCAGATATGAGTCTGGATGAACCGGAAATTATCCGCCAAGGATCGAGATTCGGCGTCCGGCTCAAAGCAGTCGCACCTTCCATTCATATGATTAAAGTAGATGTTGAATCTGAATTTGCGCCGATCATTGGCACAGAAAAACAAAGTGAAGAGCTTGTGCGTTATTTAATGCAAGATTTTGAAGAAAATCCTTTGTCCATATGGAATTCCGATATATTCGGAAGAAGCTTAAGCTCGATCGTCAGAGAAGGAATACAGGCAAAATTGTCGTTGATGCCTGAAAATGCCCGCTACAAATTAAAAGAAACATTGGAAAGAATCATCAACGAGGGGTCAGGCGGGCTCATAGCAATCATATTATAAAAGATCAAAAGGTCAAAAACAACGGTTTTTTGGCCGTTGTTTTTTTCACAAGGGGCAAACGAGTGAGCCCTGTTTTTTTTTTGACAAGAAGTTCTGCCCTGCGTTTTCCGGCCTTTGAAAAGACACATCATTTTTTTAAAAAGGTTAAACAACTTAGCGAAAAAACCGACAAGTGAATCGATTTCCGAGATAATAGTAGATAGTTTTTTGCGGATTTAATAGAAAATGGGTTGTTGATAGATGGCAGAGATATTGTTAGACACATATTTATATAGTACAGGTGATAAGGAGTGATAGAAACCATGGTGGATATTTAAAAAGAACCTGACGGTAAGGAAGAAGGGAAATAGTTTGCTAGTTGACCGCGATTTAGTGATTTTATTCGTGTTTTTCATAACGATGATCTTGATTTTTTGGCGCCCCCGCGGAGTAAATGAAGCATTTCCAGCAACAATTGGGGCACTTATCATATTATTCGTTGGGGGAATCAGCTTTCAAGAATTGTCAGAAATTGCTTTAAATGTAACAGAAGCTTCTGTTACGATTATCGCAACGATTGTCATGGCAATCGTTTTGGAAAGCTTTCGTTTTTTCGAATGGTGTGCTCATCAGTTGGCATTTAAAGCTAACGGATCTGGAATCCGATTGTTTTGGTATACGAATCTTCTCTGTTTTTTCATGACTGTCATATTTAATAATGACGGAAGCATTTTAATTACGACTCCTATTTTACTGCTACTTCTTCATCACCTTCGTTTAAAACATCACGAAAAAATTCCGTACCTTCTAAGTGGAGCGCTGGTTGCCACCGCTTCAAGCGCGCCAATTGGTGTCAGCAACATTGTAAATCTGATCGCATTAAAGATTGTAGGAATGGATTTATACATGCATACGGCAATGATTTTCGCACCTACGAGTAAGGCGTTGTTGTGTTTTGATATGGAATGAGCCATTTTAAATGCTGAAAAGACACTAAAACATATTTAAACACAGGGGAATAAAAAACAAAGTAGTCAGTTAAGACAGATGTAATATAACCGTGTAAAGCTTTATTTCCAGTTACATATATTTCAACAAACATTCCTTTAGCATTGATTAATATTTTTCGGTAGGAAATGGAATCTTCCTCAATAAACATTGGTTTAATCGTTTTGTGATCGTATTTAATCGGATTTTCGTCATCATATTTTTCCAAACTGTGTAAATGTAGAAGAGGAATATATATATATTTATAACCATTATAAAGCACGATCACATCTAATCCTTCGTCAACTAAAATTCCGATAATTTCGTTTTTGCCGCTTATTTCTGCTTTTACTTGTTCGTCAATAAGTTCAGAAAATCTCAAAACTTCAATGCCTCCTTTCTTTGAAACACTGAAACAAAAACAGAGGGGGAATTTGATGGCAGAGACGCTAGCTAACCTTTCCAACGATAGTGGACAGTTTTGACTACTTTTTCAGGATGCGGCATTGATCGCAACTGTATCTCTGCTCTTTCTATATAGGTATTCGAAGCTCTTCTTCTATCATCTGGCGTTGACAGGTATTTTTTTTCAGTACTTCTATCAAGATCATCGGTTCTAACATGACGTTCTGAGTGTGAGTAAGTGTTTTTATGCTCAATCTCGTACGTGCTTTGTCCGCTTTTAGAATCTTTTTCCGTTGAAGTTCTTTTATCATGATCGGATCGATCTTTTTTTTCAGTTTGTTTGTTCTCATTTTTTTTCTGATCACGGGAACCTTCAAAAATGCTTCGAACGTGGAACGGCTGAATTCGAATGACTTCTTCTTTGTTAATTAAAATGAATGTCCCATTTCCGCTGTATGACAGAACACCTTCGAGCGCTTCCGGTCCTCCCAAATTAATGGAAACCCATTTATGAATAAAATAATTGAGTATTTCATCAAATGTTTTTACTTTCAAATAGCGGACGGTTTCCTTTTCTTCAGCGTTTTTGCTTTTGTTTAATGAAAAGCTTTTAATATGCTCCAAATTGAGATAGATCACCTGATCATCTTTGTAGAGAACAGCATAATGATTTGTTACATCTAATAACTTCCCGCTCATTGCTTCAGGGCCGCCTTGGTTAATTTGAAGGTATTCGTACTGAAATAATTTCATTAGGTGGCGGAAGCTGTCGCTTTTCGAAGCGTTTTGTTCAACATCTTCCAGTCGTAAAGGTTTGAAATTTGTCTTAGAATTTTCTGTAATGCTTTTAATGTGTTTCAATTGGTAGTAAACAACATTGTTTGATTCGAATAAATAGAGGGCCAAATAATCAGTTTTTACTTCAAGCAGCAAACCGCTTTTGCTTTCAGGACCGCCTCTATTCACCTTAATCATTTTTCCAACAAGCGACTTTACATATTGATAAAATTTTTCTCCATCTGCACTCATTTTCTTTAACCTCCCTTGGCATTCAACCATACAGGTCAATCATAATGTATTTATACGTTCAAAATGGGAGAAAGCAACAGAACATTTACCCAATTCATGAAAAATAAGCGATCGCCTATTTGCGTCGTTCAACTTGCTAAAACATTAAATGTGAAGCGATAAATTGATTTCTTTTCGAGATAAAATCGAGAATTTGTGAAGGCTGTTGATTAAATTCGTCAAGGGTATATTGGAAATAAGGATCTTTGCTAATAAACTTTTTCACTTGTTCATAATAACCGTATACAGCATCTATCAAATTTTTTACCGTAAATTGATGTTGTATAGTGTCATATAAAAGTTGTTGGTAAAGTTTTTTATACTTTTGGGCGTCTAGCAGCCTTGCCGTTAAAGTGTTAAATCCTTCTACCCGAACATAGTCATGTCGCATTTTTTCTCCGTTGACATCAATTCCCCCTGTCGCATCGTAATCCCAGGGAATAATATGAAAACGGCTTGTTTCTCCATGTAAGTAAAGTGCGTAATTGTGAACAAAACCATCGTAATTTTGTGTGCAAATAACACCTGTCAGCCATTTTAAATATTGCTCCACGTCTAAATATTGTTCAATTTCTTCAGAAAATTGGGACGAAATGCTTGTATTAACAAAATAAATAAATTGTTCGAACTTACTAAAATCGTCATTTTCCCCGTATTTTAGCTCATATCCTTGTGATAAGCTTTTTTTACCTTTTGGTCTAAATCGCTGTAAAACGAAAAATTAGCATCACCATCTATTGCATAAAAAATTGGGTCTTTAGGCAGTTTTCTTTTTGCTAAAAAATCTTCATTGACGGATTCAAGGCGTAAATAAATGTCTTGATGGATTCCATTGATCGATAAAAGGGTGAATTTTGTTTCGGGGACGTATACTCCTATGCGGTCAAAAAATAAAAAGAAAGCTTATTGCGAATCAGTGAAGGATCAAAATATTCCACATTTAAATGAAATTCCTTTTCGCTATTGTATTTTGAAGGACGGTAATATTTTATAAAAAAAGATTTTTTTTTCGCTTTTCTAGTATGAGAGCCACGATACATTATATCCGCATCGATCTTCTTCCCTAAATAAACCATGCCGGAACTCCGTCTTCATCCCATTTATTTTTTTGTAAAAAAAAACAAATCTTTCGGATGAATGTATAAGGAAATTTTCTCCAAGCCTTTTTCCATTTGATCCCTCTTTTTACTGTTTTTCATTTAAATAGTATGAATGTGGATAAAACATGCCACTGTTGGTAAACGCACATTTTTTTAACGATTTAAAGGTCCAAACGAATTAATGTAAAGACACATATGCTATACAAAATAAAAGGGGAGGGCAGAATAGTGATTTCCGAAAAAGTGATTAAAGAAGCATTTCATAGGGGGGGAAGAAAAAGGGTTGAAACATTTTTATTTCCAAGAACCTGAAGGAAGAAGAAGATCGGATAAAACAAGCGGGAGCCGGGATTTTAAACATACGAAAAGAAAAAAAATTCGGCGCTTTGAAAACGGAAATATGTGGGAGATGCGTTTTTAAATGATGGAAGGGTTGACTGCTCATGCAGTCTCCCCCTATTGTTTTGGCGAACTTTTTGCCAAATCGATTGAAAAATGACTGAAATTAATAGAATTGTGCTTGATTCTGCCATTATTGTTATGATAATCTTTTTACAGAAATTCTTCTCTCATAAGGATGAATCATCCTTTGCAACCAATTTGAAAATGAAAAACTGTTGAAATGAAATATTGTTTCATTTATGATAAGCTAGTCACCAACTTCTTGTTGTTGCATGTATAGAATTCTTAAAAGCTGTGAAGAAATGTATAATAGCTGGATTTTCATGAAACTTTTTTGGGAGGAGGTGAAACATTAAATGAACAAAACAGAATTAATCAACGCTGTAGCAGAAGCTAGCGAATTATCCAAAAAGGATGCAACGAAAGCTGTAGATGCTGTTTTCGATACAATTTTAGAATCTTTGAAAAAAGGTGACAAAGTTCAACTCATCGGTTTTGGAAACTTTGAAGTGCGTGAGCGTTCAGCGCGCAAAGGTCGCAATCCTCAAACTGGTGAAGAAATTGAAATTCCGGCAAGCAAAGTGCCTGCGTTTAAACCAGGCAAAGCTCTTAAAGATGCAGTTGCTGGCAAGTAATGAAATGAACGCACACAATTAAGAAATGAGTAGCGACTACATATGCTCGCTGCATTTCTTCACAGAATAAGCCCCTTTTTGGGGCTTTTCCTATTTAGGCGAGATTGTTCAGAAAAGTTTTCTGTTCTATTTGCGGGAAAGGAAGCTTCATTTTGCTTTTTTTTCATTAATTGTGCTAGAATCGGTATGAATGAATGACAATAGGAGGAGCCGAGTATGCCAAAAATTAATAAAGAGCAAATAGAACAGGCAGTACGTTTAATTATAGAAGCTATAGGGGAGGATCCTAATAGGGAAGGATTGGCTGATACACCTAAGCGGGTTGCCAATATGTATGAGGAAATTTTTTCAGGTATAGATCAGGATCCTAAAGAATATTTTCAAACCGTATTTGAAGAGGATCATGAAGAGCTTGTTTTAGTAAAGGATATTCAATTTTTTTCAATGTGCGAACACCATCTAGTTCCTTTTTTCGGTAAAGTACATATTGCATACATACCAAAAGGCGGCAAAGTGACTGGACTAAGCAAACTAGCCCGCGCTGTTGAAGCGGTTGTAAAAAAACCACAGCTGCAAGAACGGATTACGTCAACGATTGCCGACAGCATAGTCGAATCATTGGATCCTCACGGTGTGATGGTTGTTGTTGAAGCGGAGCATATGTGCATGACAATGCGCGGAGTGAAAAAGCCTGGATCAATCACTGTAACGTCAGCAGTCAGAGGATGTTTTTTGAATGATGCTGCGGCAAGAAGCGAAGTGCTGTCATTAATAAAAAAATAAACGGTAGGTGTTGATAGATGAATCCGAATCAAAATGATTATGTGGTTATTAAAGCAATTGAAGATGGCGTCAATGTGATTGGTTTGACAAGAGGTTCCGATACTAGGTTCCACCATTCCGAAAAGCTTGATAAAGGAGAAGTAATGATTGCTCAATTTACGGAACACACTTCTGCCATTAAAATTCGCGGCAAGGCGCTTATTCAAACAAGCTATGGAGAGATTGAGAGCGGCGAGAGAAAATAAGCAGGATTTCTGCTTTTACTTTTTCGACAAAGCCTAATGAAAAAATGTGGTTATGATATAATAAAATTTGTAAATGTTAGTATAGAGATATATGGGGGACAAGGGTGATAATGATGGAAATCTATCAAAAGCTGGAGCAAATAAAACGTTCGCTAGACCAATATTTTTCACATCCTGTGCTTAAACAATATATTCAAAAGCCTGTAATTGATGAAGACAAGCTGCTATTGTTTTACGCTCTTTTTGAAGAAGCGGAAATAGCAGATGAAAAGAAGGAAAAATATGTTGTGACTGCCATGCTTGTTCAATCAGCCCTTGATACCCATGATTTAGTAACGACAACGGAATGTGAAAATAAGAAGCTTTTTGTTGAAAGACAATTAAATGTCATTGCAGGTGATTATTTCAGCGGTCTATATTATTTTATTCTTTCTGAAATTCAAGACTTGAAAATGGTTCGTGCGCTTGCAACCGCGATTAAAGAAATTAATGAGCATAAAATTCGTCTTTACGACCGAAGCTGCCAGTCGATTGAAGCAATAGTCGAAAGCATCGTCATTGTGGAAACCGCGTTATTTCAACGGATCGGAGAGCATTTTCAAATTGAGACGTGGCCGGAAATTTCCAAAACATATTTAACATATAAACGTTTATGTGAAGAAAAACATAAATACGATAAAAATAGCCAGTCCGTTTTAACACAATTTCAAAAGAAATCTAAAAGCCCGATTGATTTAGTTGGAACTTTCATAGAATGCTGCAATCATTATTTCTGGGAAATTAATAAACTGTTGGAAAAAAGTCTGAAATATTCGCCTGCCGTAAAACAATTTATTATGAACCGAATTCATGTATTACGGTTTTCGCATATGATAGTGGAGGAAGGTTAAAAAATGCAGCAATCGAAAGAAGAACGTGTGCACCGCGTATTTGAAAAAATTTATAAAAATTATGACCGGATGAATTCTGTGATCAGCTTTAATCGTCATATTGCATGGCGAAAAGAAACGATGCGGAGAATGAATGTGAAAAAAGGTTCCTACGCACTCGATGTTTGCTGCGGAACGGGGGACTGGACGCTTGCGCTCGGGGAAGCAGTCGGGCAAAACGGAAAGGTCATAGGACTTGATTTTAGCCAAAATATGTTAAGCATCGGTGAGGAAAAGGCAAAGGAAAGACAATTTTCCAATATTTCATTTATTCACGGCAATGCGATGGATTTGCCGTTTCCTGAAAACGAGTTTGATTATGTGACCATCGGGTTTGGCCTCAGAAATGTTCCTGATTATATGCAGGTTCTATCGGAAATGTACCGCGTATTGAAACCCGGAGGAATGGTAGTTTGTTTGGAGACATCACAGCCGACCTTGATTGGCTTCAAACAGCTTTACTATTTTTATTTTCGCTTTATCATGCCTTTATTCGGCAAGATATTTGCTAAAAGCTATGAAGAATATTCTTGGCTGCAGGAGTCCGCGCGTCAATTTCCTGGCATGAAAGAGCTGAAAAAAATGTTCGAGCAAACTGGTTTTATAAATGTAGAAGTGAAGCCATTTACAGGCGGTGTTGCAGCAATGCACTTAGGTTATAAACCGAAATTGGAAACAAAGGTGAAATAAATGAAGTTAAAATCATTCTATTCCTTTTTAACAAAAGACCTTGAAGTGATTGAAAATGAATTGCTGTCTTCCGTACAAACAAAAGATCCGTTAATACGTGAAGCCGGGATTCATCTTCTTCAAGCAGGGGGAAAACGGATTCGCCCTGTTTTTGTATTGTTGTCAGGAATGTTCGGAGATTATAACATTGACCGTATGAAACCGGTTGCCGTCGCTTTAGAGCTGATTCACAGCGCCTCATTGGTACACGATGACGTCATTGACAATGCTGAGCTGCGAAGAGGAAAACCAACAGTTAATGCAAAATGGGACAATCGCATTGCCATGTATGTTGGAGATTACTTATTCGCACGGGCTCTTGAAATCATAACAGAGCTGGACGAGCCGCTTATTCACCGAGTTCTTTCGAAAGCTCTTGTTGAACTCTGTTTAGGAGAAATCGAACAAATCAACGATAAATACAATTTTGATCAGTCTTATCGGACGTATGTCAAACGAATTAAAAGAAAAACAGCTTTATTAATTGCTGTCAGCTGCCAATTGGGCGCTCTTGCCTCCGGCGCTCCAGAATCCGTTTGTAAAAAGCTTTATTTGTACGGTTATTATGTTGGAATTTCGTATCAAATTATTGACGATCTTTTAGATTTTACCTCTACGGAAGAAGAGCTTGGAAAACCAGTTGGGAGCGATTTACTTCAAGGAAACATTACCCTTCCTGTTTTGTTTGCCATGCAAAATGAAGAATTAAGAAAAAAAATTGTCAAAATCAATAATCAAACAACTGCTGAAGAAATCAAGCCGATTATTTATGAAATTAAAAAATCAAGAGCAATCGAACAGTCGATGAATATTAGTGACCGCTATTTGCAGAAGAGCTTTCATCAATTGGAAGGCCTCAAGCACGGGAAAGCGCGAACTTCGCTATACAATATTGCCAAATATATTGGAAAAAGGAAATTTTAGTTTGCGTAACCGCTTTAATAATGATACTATTTTCTTGTGGATTTTGTACTTATACATAAAGAAATTTTCGAGGTGGATGTGTTGATGGAAAAGACGTTTTTAATGGTAAAGCCTGATGGTGTACAACGGCAGCTGATTGGACAAATCGTTTCAAGATTTGAGCAAAAAGGGCTGAAGCTTATCGGTGCAAAATTAATGAAAATCTCTGAAGAATTGGCCCAGCAGCATTATGGAGAACATAAAGAAAAGCCTTTTTTCAATGAACTCGTTCAATTCATCACTTCAGGACCGGTTTTTGCAATGGTTTGGGAAGGCGAAAATGCAATCGAAATTGCCCGTCAAATGATGGGAAAAACCAATCCAAAGGATGCCCTTTCTGGAACAATTCGCGGCGATTTTGGTTTAACAGTAGGGAAGAATGTAATTCACGGTTCTGATTCACCTGAAAGCGCTGAGCGGGAAATTCAATTGTTTTTTAAAGCTGAAGAGCTTGTAGAATATGACCGTGAAATTGATGCATGGATCTATTAACATCTGACCCTAATCAAACAATGGTTTGATTAGGGTTTTCTACATTACATTCGGGGGAAGATCGGAAAGTGACAGATAAGGACTATGTTGCATTTATCGAAAAGATAAAAAGAAAAAGCGGGATTGACCTGTCGTTATATAAAGAGACTCAAATGAAAAGAAGATTAAAATCATTGTATGAAAAAAAAGGCTTTCAATCCTTTCACGAGTTTTTTTTAGCGATGGAAAAGGATAAATGTTTATACAATCTGTTTTTAGATCGGATGACTATTAATGTTTCTGAATTTTTTCGCAACTATCAGCGCTGGAACATCCTTGAAAAAAAATTGCTTCCGCGTTTGCTGAATGGTAAAAAACATATAAAGGTTTGGAGCGCTGCCTGCTCAACGGGAGAAGAACCTTACACAATTGCGATGATTTTAGCACAAAATTCGCTATTGAAAGACTCATATATATTAGCCACAGATATAGATGAACAAGCGATTAAAACAGCACAAATTGGAATTTATCCGGAAAGATCGCTAAAAGAAGTACCTCTTGAATATAAAACTAATTATTTTCAGCAAGAAGGCTCTTTCTATCATGTAAAAGAAGACATTAAACGCTCGGTTACTTTTAGAAAGCATAATTTGCTGTCAGACCGCTTTGAAACAGATTTTGATTTGATCGTATGCCGAAACGTCCTCATTTATTTTACTGAGTCTGCGAAAAAAGAGCTTTATGAAAAATTCAGCAACTCGCTTAGACGAAACGGGATTTTATTTGTTGGCAGCACAGAGCAAATTTTCACTCCGGAAAAATATGGATTAAAAACGATCGAAACGTTTTTTTATACACGATTGTAGCAATAGCAAAGATCTTTCTATTCAAACAAAAAATCTTATGGTATAGTTACGTAAAAGCATAAAAGCATAAAAGCGTTAAAGTGTTATGGGAAGGAGTTTGCTAGTATGAGATATTTGACAGCAGGGGAATCTCACGGCCCGCAATTAACGACGATTATAGAAGGAGTTCCGGCAGGGCTTCCTCTAACGAAAGAAGACATCAATATTGAGCTTGCAAGAAGACAGAAAGGCTATGGCCGCGGTCGAAGAATGCAAATCGAAAAAGACCAGGTGCAAATACTAGGCGGAGTGCGCCATGGCGAAACGCTAGGATCACCAATAGCGCTAGTTGTAGAAAATAAAGACTTTGCCCATTGGACGAAAATTATGGGGGCAGAGCCGATTTCCGAATCGGAGAAAGCGGAAATGAAACGAAAAATTACGAGACCTCGCCCAGGCCATGCCGACTTAGTCGGGGCGATCAAATACGGACATCGTGATATGCGCAACGTGCTTGAACGCTCTTCTGCCCGGGAAACAACTGTCAGGGTGGCAGCAGGAGCTGTTGCGAAGAAAATTTTGTCTGAACTCGGTATTCAAGTGGCAGGACATGTCATTGAAATTGGCGGTGTCCGTGCGCAAAAATTGGACTATTCGACGCTTGCTGAGTTGAAGGAAAAGACAGAGAACTCACCTGTGCGTTGTTTAGATGAAAATGCGGCTCAGCAAATGATGAAGGCGATCGACGAAGCAAAAGAAAAGGGTGATTCCATCGGCGGCATCGTTGAGGTGATTGTTGAAGGAATGCCGCCTGGTGTCGGCAGCTATGTTCATTGGGACAAAAAGCTGGATGCCAAAATAGCGCAAGCGATCGTAAGCATCAACGCGTTTAAAGGGGTTGAATTCGGCTTGGGATTTGAAGCGGGACGGAGTTTTGGCAGCGAAGTTCATGATGAAATCCTTTGGAGCGAAGAGAAAGGATACTATCGCAAAACAAACAATCTGGGAGGCTTTGAGGGCGGCATGACGACCGGCATGCCCATCGTCGTCAGAGGAGTCATGAAGCCAATTCCAACACTGTACAAACCTTTGCAAAGCGTTGACATTGATACGAAAGAGCCTTTTTTGGCGAGCATTGAACGATCGGACAGCTGCGCAGTCCCGGCTGCAAGTGTTGTGGCGGAGGCAGTTGTTGCATGGGAAGTAGCCAAAGCGATCGTTGAACAGTTTGGTCTTGATCGCATTGACCTTATTCGGGAAAATATCGAACGTATGAAACAATATGCGAGGGAATTTTAATGGAACAGATGATGATTCAAACGAAAAGTCGCTCGTATCCAGTTTTTTTAGGAGACGGAATTATCGATAATGTCGGAGAATGGCTTCTGTCTGTTTGCAATAATCCTTCGAAAATTTTGATCATTACTGATCAAACAGTCAAGGATCTGTATGGCGGAAAATTAGAGTCGGTATTAAAAGCATTTGATTTGGACGTATTGACATGTGTTGTTCCGAGCGGCGAACAGTCTAAATCATTTGAAACGTACTATAAATGCTTGACCTTTGCTTTAGAAAACAATCTGGACAGAGAATCCGTGATCATTGCTTTTGGCGGCGGTGTAGTGGGTGATTTAGCAGGCTTTGTAGCTGCAACATTTATGAGAGGAATTCCGTTCATTCAAGTGCCGACGACCCTTTTGGCTCATGACAGTGCTGTCGGGGGAAAGGTGGCCATTAACCATCCGCTCGGAAAAAATATGATCGGGGCTTTTCATCAGCCTCATGCCATTATTTATGATACACAGTTTTTAAAAACACTACCTCTTCTAGAAATCCGCTCAGGATTTGCAGAAGTGGTGAAGCACGGCTTCATCAATGATCGTTCATTTGTTGAAAATTTAATGAAAACGATCCATTCGTTGAATCATGTAACAAGCGAACAGCTGCAATGGTTTATACGAAAGGGAATTGAAGTGAAAGCAGAATTTGTCGCTGAAGATGAAAGAGAAACGGGAAAAAGGGCGTTTTTAAACTTCGGTCATACTCTCGGCCATGCGCTCGAAGCGGAGTTAGGTTACGGGAAGATTTCCCACGGAGATGCCGTTGCATGCGGCATGCTGTTTGCTCTATGGCTGAGTGAAAAGATGTTCCGCAAAGATTTTCAATATAAATCGATCAAAAATTGGTTTAACGAAATCGGCTTTCCTGTCAAAATCGATGAAACCATTCAAACCGAATCGCTTCTTGAACGAATGAAAAAAGACAAAAAAACGGTACATAGCCAGATTCGTTTTGTGCTTCTCGAGGATATCGGCAATCCGGTACTTAAGACGTTTGACACGCATACATTATATTCATTTCTTAATGAGTGGAGAACGGAGGGATGCGTTTGATAAGAGGTGTTAGAGGGGCCATCACCGTTTCGGAAAATAATGAAGAACAGATTGTAGAAAGCACGGAGAGGCTCTTAAGGGAGATGATTCGATTAAACAACATTGCCCCTGAACAAGTAGCTTCCGTGTTTATTTCGGCGACAAATGATTTAAATGCCTGCTTCCCTGCAAAAGCATTAAGAAATATTGAAGGCTGGAAATATGTTCCTGTGACATGCATGCAGGAAATAGCCGTTGAAGGCGCCCTTGAGAAATGCGTAAGGGTGATGATGCATATTAATACAGAAGCCGCCCAAAACGATATTTGCCATGTTTATTTAGAGAAGGCAAAAATTTTACGACCGGATCTTGTTGACAAATAATGCTGTATCCGATAATATGGCGAATAAGAAAGTTTTTATATGACCTGAAATGAGCTGAGTTTAGTTAAGGGTAGTTGAGAATGAGTCGAGGAAGTAATAGATGAGTGGTTTAGGAAGATAGATTGATCGACTGCCCAAAAACGTAATGTTTTTGGGCATTTTTATTATCAATTTCATCCCTCAAAAACGATCCTCTATGACTCATTCTCCAAATACTTTGGAGGAGTGAGTACTTCAATGGCAACAACCTTTCAAGATTTTTTGCAGGATTGCCGCAAATATAAGACGGTTCCCATTATCGAGCAATATCATGTCGATATGCTGACACCTATCCAAATATTTCAAACGCTGCAAACCGATGCTTGTTATATTTTAGAAAGCAATGACAGCGAGTCGAACTGGTCCAACTACTCGTTTATCGGTCTTGAGCCGATGTATTTTATCAAGGAAGAAAATGGAACGTTCCAGCTGCAAAATCGAAAACAGATGGTCATGGACAAAGATGTTTCGTTATCAGCATTGTTTCATAGAATGACGGTAAGCTTCAATGTAAAAAAAGTGGCGATCGATGTGCCGTTTTCAGGCGGAGCTGTCGGAAAAATCGATTATGATGCGGTCAGCCTATTTGAAAAAATTCCAGCTCATCGTCATGCTGACAGAACCCATTCTGTATGTGAACTGGTCATTTGCCAAACGGTCATTGCATATAGCCACAGGGAAAAACTGCTGACATTTATTCATTACAGAGAGCTAGAAGGAAACGAAAGCGAACAAGAGCTGAAGCAAATATTTGAGGCGGGAAAGGAACGCATTTTTCAATATCGCAATGAATTAAAAAACGTCAAGCCGGAAGGAAATATTTTCATCCCGTCAAACAAAGAACCGGTTTCTTTCGCCGGATTTGAATCGAATTATACAAAAGAACAATTTTTGCATCATGTTGAAAAAATGAAGGAATATATTCGTTCTGGCGATATATTTCAAGGAGTTCTTTCGCAGCGCTTTGAAAAACAAGTATCGGTAACCGGTCTGCAATTATATCGAATTTTAAGAATTATCAATCCTTCCCCTTATTTATTTTATATAAAACTATCAAACCAAGAGCTTATCGGCAGTTCACCGGAAAGATTGATTCATGTTCGCGACGATTATGTTGAAATTCATCCTATTGCCGGCACGAGAAAGCGGGGCAAAACAAAGGAAGAAGATAGAAGACTCGTTCGCCAATTGCTGCAGGATGAAAAAGAACTAGCGGAGCATTATATGCTTGTTGATTTAGCAAGAAATGATATCGGCCGAGTTGCTGAATACGGGACGGTCAAAACACCTGTACTTCTGGATGCAGCTTATTTTTCACATGTTATCCATCTCATTTCAAAAGTGAGAGGAAAATTGAGAAAAAGCATTCATCCGATTGATGCGTTAATTTCGGCTTTTCCTGCCGGAACCGTTTCAGGAGCCCCAAAAATACGCGCGATGGAAATTATTCATGAGCTGGAGCCGACTGCCAGGGGGAGCTATGCGGGGGCTGTTGCATACATCAGCTTCGATGGAAGCATTGATTCATGCATCACAATTCGGACAATCACGCTGAGCAATCAGAAGGCATATGTCCAGGCGGGGGCTGGGATCGTTGCCGATTCTGTTCCTTTAAAAGAATGGGAAGAAACAAGAAACAAAGCGAGTGCGCTCATTCAAACGATCGAATTAGCAGAACAATTGTTTTTAGAAAAAGGGAGGAAGAGGGCATGAAGCATATATTGGAGAAGTGCATTAATGGTGAGACTCTTTCAGCATCTGAAGCAGAAGATATTATGAAAAAAATCATGGAAGGAAAGGTTCCGGACAGTCAAATTGCCAGTCTCATCACTATTTTACGATTTCGCGGCGAAACGGTCGAAGAGATGACGGGATTTGTGAAAGCGATGAAGGAAAATATGACTCAGCTTGAAGGATTTGAAAATGCAGTTGATACTTGCGGAACGGGCGGAGACGGAGCATCAACATTTAACATTTCAACCGCATCTGCCATTGTAGCTTCATCGTTGGGAGTGAAAGTCGCAAAACACGGAAACCGCGCTGTTTCTTCAAGAAGCGGCAGCGCTGATGTGCTCGAATGTTTAAACATCCCAATCCAAACAACGCCTGAAGAAGCAAGAAGAAGCTTGGAAGAAACGAATATGAGCTTCTTGTTTGCTCCTCTCTATCATTCATCGATGAAGCATGTTGCCAAAGCAAGAAAAGAAGTGGGATTCCGAACGATTTTTAATTTGCTCGGGCCGCTGGCTAATCCGGCCAATACAAAACGACAAGTGCTTGGCGTTTCATCATTGGAGCATGCGGAGAAAATGGCTGAAACATTAAAACATTTCCGTTCAGAGCATGTGCTGTTAGTATCAGGAAGGGACGGATTAGATGAAATTTCGATCAGTGATGAAACGGATGTCGTAGAACTAAAAGATGGGAACATAACAAAATATACGATTTCTCCGGAGCAATTTGGAATGAATCGAGGGAAGCTTGAAGAAATACAAGTCTCAGATGCTAAAGAAAGTGCTAAAATGATAGAGGAAGTACTGAAAAATAAAGGAAATGAAAGCGTGAAGAACATTGTAGCATTAAATTCGGCTGCAGCTCTGTACGTAGCAGGAAAAGCAAAAAACATTTCTGAAGGGGTACAGATGGCTTTAACAGCCATAAAAGACGGGACCGCCTATCAGCAATTAAAGAGATTGGCCATCCGAAAGGAAGAGAGCTATGCTTGATACGATCATAAGAGCTAAAGAACAAGAAGTGAAAGAGCTTGATTTGACGCAATTAGACCAAAAAACATTCGAAAAAAGATCATTTTTCGCTGCTCTTCAAAACCCGAACCGTTTTCTTGGGCTCATTGCGGAAGTGAAGAAGGCATCGCCGTCCAAAGGTGTCATTCGTGAAGATTTCGATCCTGTCGATATTGCAAAAAAATATGAGAGAGGGAAGGCAGACTGCTTATCTGTTTTAACCGATCAAAAGTTTTTTCAAGGGTCAACCGCATTTTTGTCTGAAATTAAAGAAAAGGTGAAACTTCCTGTTTTGCGCAAAGATTTTATTATCGATAAAAAGCAAGTGTATGAATCGAAATGGATCGGAGCGGATGCCATTTTGTTAATCGGGGAGGCTCTTCCGCCCAAAAAATTAAAGGAGCTTTGGGATGAAGCGGTCAGCTTAGAGCTGGATGTGCTGGTGGAGGTCCATTCTGTCGAGACTCTTGAAAGAATACTAGACATATTTGTGCCGAATATATTAGGGGTGAACAACAGGGATTTAACAACCTTTCATACGGATATTCATCATCTGGAAACGATTCAAAAATATGTGCCGAAAGATATTTTATTGATCAGTGAAAGCGGCATAAGCACGATGGCAGATTTGCAAACGGTGTATGAATATGGAGCAAAAGGCGTGCTTGTCGGGGAGGCGCTCATGCGGAAAAAAGATCCGGAACAAGGAATTTATGAGCTGTTTAAGGAGAGTGTAAAGTGAGACTCGTCAAAATTTGCGGCAACCGCACATTTGAAGATACAGCCGTTTCCATCAATCAAGGAGCCGATTATATCGGCTTTATCTTTTCCTCTGAAAGCAGACGGCAGGTGAAGGCAAATGATGTCGGCAGGTGGATGGAAGCTTTTCCAAAAGAAATGCGTCCAAAACTAGTAGGCGTATTTGTTCATCCGACGATTCAATTTTTAGAGGATGTGCTAGCAGCGGTCGAATTAGACTGCATACAGCTGCATGGCGATGAAGATGAAGAATTTGTAAAACAGGTAAAGGAAAAGTTCGGTCTTTCTGTTTGGAAAGCTCTTCCTCATCATGAACATGTGATAGAGGAAATGGAAAAATTTTCGCGTTGGGTGGATGGATATGTGATTGACAGCCGTGTGAAAGGAATGTGGGGCGGAACAGGCGTTGCTTTTGACTGGTCAAATGTGTCTGATTATATAATATGGGCGAAAAATCACCGGAAGCTTTGTTTTATTGCGGGCGGCATTACACCTGAAAACATAACAGAGCTGCTTGAAAAAGGCGCTGAAAACATTGATGTTGCAAGCGGTGTTGAAACAAATGAAAAAAAAGATGTCGAAAAAATAGCAAAATTAATAGAGAAGGTGAAAGGCTGATGAAATATCCTGATGAATATGGCAGATTTGGAGAATTTGGAGGAAAATATGTACCAGAAACGTTAATGAAGCCGTTGTATGAATTAGAAGAAGCATTAAAGGATGCATTAAGTGATTCTTCTTTTCAACAGCAATATCATCAAATGCTGCAAAAATATTCCGGCAGACCGACCGCTTTAACATTTGCAGACCAATTAACAAAACATGTCGGGGGAGCAAACATTTTTTTAAAACGGGAGGATCTCAACCATACTGGTGCCCATAAGATCAATAATGCCATTGGTCAAGCGCTTCTTTCGAAAAGAATGGGAAAAAAGAAGCTTATTGCTGAAACAGGTGCCGGACAGCACGGTGTAGCATCAGCAACTGTCGCTGCGAAATTTGGCATGGACTGCAAAGTATTTATGGGAGAAGAAGACATCGATAGACAGCGCCTCAACGTTTTTCGGATGCAGCTGCTAGGTGCTGAAGTAGTGCCTGTTACAAGCGGAAATAAAACATTAAAAGACGCTGTGAATGAGGCGATCCGATATTGGGTTCAGCATTGTGAAGACCATTTTTATTTAATGGGCTCAGCTGTCGGTCCGCATCCATATCCGATGATGGTAAGAGAATTCCAGCGGATCATTGGAGATGAAGCGAAAGAGCAGTTTTTCAACGAGTTTGGCAAGCTGCCGGATGTTGTCATAGCTTGTGTGGGCGGAGGAAGCAATGCGATCGGGATGTTTACACCGTTTTTAGAAGAAGATGTAAAGCTTATTGGAGTGGAGGCAGGAGGAAAAGGAGTGGAAACGGGTGAACATGCGGCAACAATTACAAAGGGGACGAAAGGCGTTATTCACGGTTCGATGACGTACTTATTGCAAAATCAATACGGTGAAATTATTGAGCCTTATTCGATTTCTGCCGGCCTCGATTATCCGGGTGTCGGTCCGGAGCATGCTTATTTAGCAAAAATAGGGCGTGTCGTTTATGAATCTGTGACAGATGAAGAGGCGATTGCAGCACTCGAAACATTGGCGAAAACAGAAGGAATATTAGCCGCAATTGAATCTGCTCATGCCGTTGCAAAAGGAATTGAAGTAGCAAAAACTTTATCAAATGAACAGTCAATTTTAATTTGTTTGTCCGGACGGGGCGATAAAGATGTTCACACTTTGATGAAAACGAAAGGGGGAGTTGAAAATGGTTTCTAACAAAAGCATGTTTCAACAGTTTGACAAGCTTTTTATTCCTTTTATTACAGCTGGAGATCCGAATGAAGAGTTGACCATTGATCTCGCCCTTACTTTAGAAAAATGCGGGGCGTCAGCCATTGAGCTTGGCGTTCCCTATTCGGACCCGCTTGCTGACGGCCCCGTTATTCAACAGGCATCCATCCGGGCAAGAAGAAATGGAATGAATATTGAAAAGGCGATGGAATTAGCATATAAAATGAAAGAAAGAGGTTTAAAAATTCCGATCATTCTCTTTACTTATTTCAATCCTGTGCTACAATTAGGAGAAAAATACTTTTTTACTTTAATGGAGAAAAATCGATTAGAAGGACTTCTCATTCCTGATCTCCCGTTCGAAGAAAGCGGATGGATGCGAAAAAAATGTGACGAGCATGGGATTTATTTTATCTCTATGGTTGCTCCCACTTCCTACAATCGAATAAAAAAAATTGCTGAGAACGCCGCAGGATTTTTATATTGTGTTTCATCTCTCGGGGTGACGGGTGAGCGCCAATCATTTGATGAGCGCGTTTCTGATTTTATCTCTCATGTAAAGAAGTATGCGGAAGTTCCGGTGGCTGTCGGGTTCGGCATTTCGTCGAATGAGCATGTAAAAAAATTTTTCAAAATAAGTGACGGCGTCGTTGTGGGCAGTGCGATTGTTAAACAAATTGAAAAGCTTATTCCGCTTCTCACAAATGCGAATACAAAACAGAGCGGGTTACAGGAATTTGAAAGGTTTATTAACGGTTTGCTCCATTAGGGGATGAAAGAGGTGTTAAGGTTGGAGGTAAAAGAACAGTTAAAGTCGCTGAAACCATACGAACCTGGAAAACCAATTGAACAAGTAAAAGAACAGTTTGGTCTAACAAAGGTGATCAAGCTTGCATCAAACGAAAACCCGTACGGTTGTTCTGATAAAGTGAAACAAGCGATACAAGAAGAGCTTGAATCTCTTGCGATCTATCCTGACGGCTATAGTGCAGAGCTGCGAAAACAGGTGGCAAAGCATGTAGGCGTAAAAGAAAATCAGCTCATTTTCGGAAACGGATCAGATAATATTATACAAATTCTGTCACGTTCACTTTTGAGCGAAGGCTTCAATACCGTAATGGCGTCACCGTCATTTTCCCAATACCGGCATAATGCGGTGATCGAAAATGCCGAAATTCGCGAAATTGAACTTGTAGATGGGCGGCACAATTTGGATAAAATGGCAGACTCTATTGATTCCAAAACAAAAATTGTATGGTTATGCAATCCGAATAACCCTACAGGAGTTTACATAAGTGAAGAAGAGCTTATTAATTTTTTAAACAAAGTGCCGAAGGATGTCCTTGTCGTATCTGATGAAGCGTATTACGAATATGTGACGGCGGAAGATTATCCGAATTCAGTCGCCTTATTGGATCAATTTCCAAATCTATTAATTTTACGGACGTTCTCAAAAGCATACGGTCTAGCTGCACTCCGAGTAGGATATGGAATTGGAAATGAAGAACTCATCCGCTTAATTGAGCCTGCAAGGGAACCTTTTAATACAAATCGTCTTGGACAAAAGGCTGCTATTGCAGCGCTAAACGATCAAACTTTTATCGAAACCTGCAAAAAATTGAACCGGGAAGGGCTCAAACAATACTATGATTTTTGTGAACAATTTGGTCTTGAGTACTTCCCTTCGCAAACGAACTTTATTTTAATAGATTTTCAAAGGGATGCGGATGAGCTTTTTCAACAGCTGCTTGAAAAAGGATTCATCGTCCGGTCAGGAAAAGCTCTCGGATTTCCGACATCGCTGAGAATTACTGTCGGAACAGAAGAGGAAAATGAAGCACTGATTCAAACTTTAAAGGAACTACTTTCCTAAAAGAGGTGAACGCTCACCTCTTTTTTTACCAAAAAGCAGAAACAGGTGGTTTTTTGTGGAAAAAGTTTTTATCATTGGTCTTGGCTTAATCGGCGGATCGATTTCACGTGCAATTAAGAAAGAACATCCATCGGTTCAATTGGTCGGATATGATATAAAAAATGATCAAGTGCAAATGGCAAAAAAATTGGGAATCATTGATCAATCAGCAGAATCTATTAAGGAAGGCGCTGAATCAGCGGACGTTATTATTATTTCAACTCCCGTTGAACAAACATTGAACGTTTTAACGTTTTTGGGAGAGCTAAGCTTGAAAGAAGGAGTCATTATCACTGATGTCGGCAGCACAAAGAAAAAAATTGTCGATCATGCGAGCTTTTCTTTGCCGAAAACAGTAACATTTATTGGCGGTCACCCAATGGCGGGCTCACATAAATCAGGCGTTGCGGCAGCGAAAACTCATTTATTTGAAAATGCGTTTTATATTTTAACGCCTGGCAGCAACGAACGTCCGGAAAAAATAGAACAATTAAAAAAGCTTTTAAAGGGAACAAAAGCGCAATTTATTGTCATGACACCTGAAGAACATGATTCCATTACCGGGGTCATTAGCCATTTTCCGCATTTAATCGCGGCAAGCCTCGTCCATCAGGCAGAAAAGAAAGAAGAAATGTTTCCAATTATTAAGCGGCTTGCGGCCGGAGGATTTCGCGACATTACCCGAATTGCGTCAAGCAACCCGGTTATGTGGCGCGATATTATTGTTCACAACCATGATGTATTAATCAAGTTATTTGATGAATGGATTCAAGAAATGAAGCAAATTAAACAATTCATTGAGAATCTCGATAAAGAACAGCTTTATACATATTTTGAAAAAGCGAAGACATATCGAGACGGATTGCCTGAAAGGGAAAAAGGAGCCATTCCGTCCTTTTATGACCTTTATGTCGATGTTCCGGATTATCCGGGGGTTATTTCTGAAATTACCGGTTATTTAGCAAAAGAGGAAATTAGCATAACAAATATTCGAATTTTAGAAACGCGTGAAGAAATTTTTGGTGTTTTGCGCATCAGCTTTCAGTCGGATGAAGACCGGATGAAGGCGAAACAATGCATTGATCGCTACACGAATTATGAAACATATATACTGTAGTTGGGGTGATACAGATATGAATCAAGGGCTTGTCTTGACAAAAAAACATTCGCTGAACGGAACTATAGAAGTTCCCGGCGATAAATCGATCTCCCATAGGGCGGTTATGTTTGGGGCAATTGCGGAAGGAAAAACAACTATTCAAAACTTTTTAACTGGAGAGGATTGCTTAAGCACCATTTCATGCTTCAAAGAGATGGGGGTGTCGATCAAACAGGAAGGAACGAATGTAACAATTGAAGGGAAAGGATTTTCCGGACTGAAAGAACCTGTTAACATTTTAAATGTTGGGAACTCAGGCACCACGACAAGATTAATGCTGGGTATTTTAGCGGGACGTCCTTTTCATGCATGCATTATTGGGGATGAGTCAATTGCGAAAAGACCGATGGATCGTGTAACAGCTCCTTTAAGACAAATGGGAGCTCATATTGATGGACGGAATAACGGATCTTTTACCCCGCTGTCTTTGCGCGGCGGGAATTTAAAGAGCATTTATTACAAATCCCCAGTAGCGAGTGCTCAAGTGAAGTCATCGATTTTGCTTGCAGGTCTTCAAGCAGATGGAACCACAACAGTTGAGGAGCCGTATCAATCAAGAGATCATACGGAACGTCTTTTGTCAGCCTTTGGCGTCCATGTGGAAAAACAAAATTTGACCGTTTCGGTAGAGGGAGGACAAACATTAAAAGGCGCCAATATTTATGTGCCTGGTGACATTTCTTCCGCTGCTTTTTTCCTTGTTGCGGGAGCCATTGTTCCGGACAGTTCGATCAAGCTGAAAAATGTCGGCATTAACCCAACAAGAACAGGGATTTTAGATGTTTTAGAAAATATGGGTGCAGAAATCGAGATTATACCGACATTAGATTCTGCCGAACCGATGGCTGATATATCGATCAGGACATCAGAGTTAAAAGGAACCGAAATTTCAGGAGAGCTGATTCCGAGACTGATTGATGAAATTCCGATCATTGCCCTTCTTGCGACACAGGCTGAAGGAACGACAGTTATTAAAGACGCCGAAGAATTAAAGGTAAAAGAAACAAATAGAATTGATACAGTTGTCGGCGAGCTGAAAAAGCTTGGCGCGGATATTGAAGCTACAAGCGATGGAATGATCATTCGCGGAAAAACAAAGCTGAAAGGAGGAACGAATGTTTCCAGCCATGGAGATCACCGCATCGGCATGATGCTCGCGATTGCCAGCACTATTTGTGAAGAACCTGTGGAATTAATGCAGCACGAGGCAGTCAGTGTATCCTATCCTGCTTTTTTTGACCATTTGAATTTGCTTTCCAAAACCATCTGAGTTTGTCAGATGGTTTTTGTCATATTTTTATCAACCTTTTCATAGCTTGTCTAAAAAAGCTATTGAGGTGGGAAAATGGCATATATTATTGATCAAATTCGTTTAATGGAAGACAATCAAATTGTGACGCGCTCAATACTCGTTGACGGAAATGAGTTTCGTTTTAAAGAAAAGCAATTAGATCAGTTTCGATTTATGAAAATGGATGGATCGCCCTATTTCATGACACCGGGCTTTGTCATGCTTGACCAAAACATTCAACATCTAGACCAAAGCCATTCATTCAAATTATATGTGAAGAATTTGATCCAAAAAGGCTGCACTTTTTTAATTGCTGCTGTTGATTTGCCGTTTGAAAGACAATGGGATGAAAAGAAAAAACATATTCGCAAAGTGATGATGAATTCGCCGATCGATTATGCGATCGCTGCAAAAATCCCAATCGAACGGCTGACCCCTTCAATCATCAGAATGCTAAAAAGAGAAAAAATTACTGTGATTATCGTGGAAATTAAGCAGATTGCTGAGCTTGATGATGTTCCATGGGAATGGATTCGTGAGACTTTATTTCCAAAGCAAACTCCAATTTTTCCCCATTTTTCTTCAGAAGATCAATCCATCTTCCATCAGTTGAAAAGCAAATGGCGGCAAATTGTAAAAAAATATAAATTGCCATCATTGGAAGAATGTCCTGAAAACGGTGTCCCACTTACGAAAGAAGCATTAATGAAAATCGGTCTTTATCCGATTCGCGGCGAAATTTTAAGCGGAAGCAATGTTGATTATAATTTATTTCGGATGATCGATTTAGTTGAAGAAAATAATTATCTAGATTATTATAATCATAACCCAGAAGTGATCGTTCACAACGGAAGCGTTTTGAAAGCAGGAGAACAAATATTTTATAAACCAGGGTTCGGAAAAGAAGTGCAGATGAATGCACCAGGACGCTTCAATATGTATTCGCAGCCAATAAACAAGTACTGAATTTAGAAGGGGAGTTTTAGGTTGAATAAAAAAATGAGCGAAGCCGTTCAATTGGTTGAAAGCGGCCAAGTGGAAAAAGGATTGAAAAAACTTTCATCCATTGAAAAAGAGTTAAATGATGAAGAAAAGTTTGAGCTTGCGGAAAAATATTTTCAATGGGGCAGGACAGATGAAGCGCTTAAAATAGCCGAGGAGCTGTCGCAGTTATACCCTGATGAATCTGCTATCACTCTTTTTTTGGCGGAAATATACATTGAGCTTGACGATGAAGAAAAAGCGATTGATCTGCTGAATGAAATTGATCAAGAGGATGAATCATATCCGCAAGCCCTTCTTCTTATGGCTGATTTGTATCAATTGCAAGGCTTATATGAAGTCAGCGAACAAAAGCTGAAGGAAGCCAAGAGAAGGTTGCCTGAAGAGAAAGTAATTGATTTCGCATTAGCCGAGCATTATTTTCATCTCGGAAAATATCGTCAAGCAATCGACTTTTATAGAGTAGTCCTAGAGGAATTTGAAAATATAATGAATGTAAATATTCATAAACGAATAGGCGAGTCTTTATCTGCTTGCGGTGAATTTGAAGAAGCCCTTGCTTATTTTGAGAAAGCGGTGGAAGAAGAGGATTTGGACACATATTTCGCTTATGGGATGACAGCTTTAAATGCAGGCCAGACAAAAACAGCAATTGCACAATTTGAACGAATAAAGGAATTGGACACTACCTACCACTCACTATATTTATATTTTGGCCAAAAGCTATGAACAGGAAGGGATGGTGGAAAAAAGTTTTCAAATTGTTCAAGAAGGTTTACAGGAGGATCCATTTAATAAAGAGCTTTATTTATTCGGCGGAAAAATTGCCTTAAAGCTCAAAGATGTAGACAATGCAGTAAAATTGTTAAAAAAAGCGCTGGAGCTGGATCCGGGTTATATAGAAGCAATCATAACACTTTCAGGAGTGTTGTTAAACCAAGGCAAATATGTGGAAACGATTGAGATGTTGACGGAAATCGTGGAAAGACATGAAGAATATGATCCTCATTTTGACTTCAATTTAGCGATCGCTTATCATCGAACCGAACAGTACGAAAAGGCATTAAAGCATTATGAAAGTGCATATAATAATTTTAAAACAGACCCGGAATTTTTGGAGAATTACGCTTATTTTCTGCTTGAAGAAGGGGAGCGGGCAAAGGCTAGGAAGCTTTTTGAAAAAGCGCTGGAGCTTGATCCAGGCAACATTGAATATGAAAATATGCTGCTCGAATTGGAGGACAATTTTTAGGCGGAATTGGAAGGAATTCAACGCAACTATGTTGAATTTTTGAATTAGATGGAAAGCAGAGGAGGGTTAAAGATGAAAGCCCCTGTTTCTGTTAACGAGAAGAAAGAATTTATTCGCTGGTTTTTAAATCATTATCAGTTGAAAAGACGGGAATGCGTATGGATATTAAATTATTTAATGAGCCATGATTCATTAATGGAAAACGTCCATTTTGTAGAGCATGCCAAATTTTGTCCGAGGGGAATGATCATGTCCACCCACTGTGTGGATGATGTTCCGTTTAGATTTTATAAAGAAAATGTGATGACAACAGATGCAGAAAAGTCTTTTCACGATATTCGCTTGAATAAAGATGAAGACTTGTATATCCAGTTAAACTTTCGCGCTCAATACCGTTCCCCGGAATATGCTGCCGTTTTAGTTGAAAATCCATATTTGCCTAAAGATATGCAAAGAAATGAGAAAGACCGGCTGCTTGCGGAAAAAATTTTGGAGGAGTCAATTAAAAAATTTCAAAAAGAAAAACTCCTCCGCTTAATTGATGAAGCGTTGGATGCTCACGATGAAGAGGCGTTTCGAAAGCTTGTAAAACAATTGAACAATTTAGGATGTTAGGCAATGTGTACAGCATTGCTTTTTTATTTTGCTTATCAGTTTTATAATGAGTAAGGAAAAATAAAAAATAGGGGCTGAAATCAGTGAAATGGCAAATGGTTGATATCGATTCTTTTCTTCAATCAAGGGAGTACGTTGATACTGCAGTTGTTCCTATCCTATCGGTATCTTTTGATGAGGAACTGAAAAGAAATGCGTCAAAAGCAGATTTTATTACAATTGTTTCACAGGAGCTTGAACGGCAGTTAAAGGGGCGGATCATGCTGTTGCCTCCGTTTGTTTCTTTAAAAAATGACGACATTGATTTGGATAAACTGTTAAAAAAGTGGAAAGATACGATTAAACAGCATTTTCAGCATGTCATTTTTTTAACATGTGAAGAAAGATGGCGCAAAGAAGGTGATGAATTTATATGGATTCCGTCAATCCCAATAGAACATATGGATCAGGATGTAAAGCGAAAGGTTGTTCAGGACCAAATCGAACAAATTATGAACATTTTATTACAATATTGGAATCGAACCTAAAAACCCTTTCAATCCCTTGTTTCTAACGATATGATTATATTGACCTTCTACAAAGATTGATATATCATGAGTATGTCCTAGTTTTATATGTTTCTGTATATGTCCATTATGGACTAGCTTGAGATAGAGGGGGGAAAAAGATGAGCGAGAATAAACACCGTGTTTCAAGACGTCAATTTTTAAACTATACGCTAACGGGTGTAGGCGGCTTTATGGCTGCGGGCATGCTCATGCCGATGGTTCGTTTCGCTGTAGATCCTGTATTGCAGCCGAAAGCAGCTGGAGAATTTGTTAATACAAATGTAAAGGAATCAGACATTAAAGAAGAACCGACACGTGTCGACTTTACCATTAAACAGAAGGACGCGTGGCATGAAGCTGAAGAGCCAAAATCCGCGTGGGTTTATAAAAATGAAAAAGGAGAAATTGTTGCACTTTCTCCAATTTGTAAACACCTTGGCTGCACAGTAAACTGGAACGGGGATAAATCAAACCCTAACATGTTCTTCTGTCCTTGCCACGGAGGATTGTATGAGAAAAACGGCGACAATGTCCCTGGAACACCGCCTTCTGCTCCGCTGGATGAATATGAGTACAAAATTCAAGATGGATTTTTATATTTAGGAAAAGCTAAACCAAGAGGGGGGGCGTAATAAGTGCTCAACAAATTGTATGATTGGGTTGATGAACGGTTAGATATCACCCCTTTATGGCGCGATATCGCAGACCATGAAGTTCCCGAACATGTTAACCCAGCCCATCACTTCTCAGCATTTGTATACTGCTTTGGGGGTTTGACGTTTTTTGTTACAGTGATTCAAGTGCTGTCTGGCATGTTTTTAACGATGTATTACGTGCCGGATATTAAAAATGCATGGGAGTCTGTCTATTATTTGCAAAATGAAGTGGCGTTCGGGCAAATTGTTCGCGGTATGCACCATTGGGGAGCAAGCTTAGTCATCGTCATGATGTTTTTACATACTTTACGTGTATTTTTCCAAGGAGCATACAAAAAGCCACGCGAGCTTAACTGGATTGTCGGTGTACTCATTTTCTTCGTTATGCTAGGTTTAGGTTTGACAGGCTATTTATTGCCTTGGGACATGAAAGCGTTATTTGCGACAAAAGTTACCTTGCAGATTGCTGAATCGACACCGCTTATTGGTGAGTACGTCAAAATTTTGCTTGCAGGGCATTCCGAAATTGTCGGTGCGCAAACATTGACTCGCTTCTTTGCGATTCATGTATTTTTCTTGCCTGCTGCATTATTCGGATTAATGGCAGCGCACTTCTTAATGATTCGCAAACAAGGGATTTCAGGTCCGCTATAAAATCCGGCTTATTCTTTTTTAGTAAGTTGTTCGTGGCGAACCGCTTAACAAAGGAGGGGAAACAATGCATCGCGGAAAAGGTATGAAGTTCGTTGGAGATTCTCGTGTGTCGGCTGAAAGAAAGCCGAACATACCGAAAGATTACTCCGAATACCCAGGGAAAACTGAAGCTTTTTGGCCCAACTTTCTTTTAAAAGAATGGTTAGTTGGCGCGGTCTTTTTAATTGGCTTTTTATGTTTAACCGTTGCCCATCCGTCACCGCTTGAGCGGGTTGCAGATCCTACGGATACTGGTTACATACCGCTTCCTGACTGGTACTTCTTATTTTTATACCAGCTTTTAAAATATTCTTATGCATCAGGTCCTTATACCGTTATCGGTGCAATCGTAATACCTGGACTGGCATTTTCTGCGCTACTTCTTGCTCCATTTTTGGATCGCGGGCCAGAACGCCGTCCGCATAAGCGTCCGGTTGCTGTAGGAATGATGCTGCTAGCTGTAGCTTCCATCGTTTATTTAACATGGGAGTCGGTTGAGCATACGGACTGGGAATTAAAAGAGGAACAAGGGAAAATTAAAGCGGAAGCTAAAATTGATACAAATTCGGAAGGATACAAAATATTTCAGGAACAAGGCTGCGTCTCCTGCCACGGTGATAACCTGCAAGGCGGAGCGGCTGGACCTTCTTTAGTTGATAACGGATTGTCTCCGGAAGAAGTTGCGAAAATTGCTAAAGAAGGCGTAGGAAGCATGCCTCCTGGAATCTTTAAAGGTACGGATGAAGAGTTGAAAGTATTAGCAGAGTTTGTTTCTAGTGTTACATCGAAATAAAAAGAGCTGACATCGCGTTTGTCTGTATAGCTTGTAGAGAAAGGAAGATTTTTTCTCTACAAGCTTTTTTATTGTCTTATCTCCATTGACTGTGAAACAACTCTAACAATTAAGTCAGCAAGATTGATGCGATTGTATTTTCTTTTTGTAGACTGGGTAAATGAAAAAATAGAGGAGGTCAATCGCCTTTGTTGACGGCTTTCTATCCATTTACTATTTTTTGACAAAATGATAAAGAAGGAGGGCTAGGACACCTGCTTATTATACGTTTCTCCTGTACACTCTAAACAAGCCACGTGTTCTAAATCGGTATTGGTTTCTATAGCCAGTATGCTAAGGCGTTTACTGTTTTGATTTTATGATTTGTGCCCTCTGCTCATGTGTAGGTATGGAGTGTCTGAAAGTATTCCATGATTGGGGTATTTGATAATTGAATTTTGAGCTGCTCCAATTATATATTTCACGATCATCGACACAACGATATCGTTTCACATAAACAATTCAAAACAACGGTTTATTTCATAAGGGTAATTCACAGATTTTTCTCGTCCACCTGTTCTGAACATTTGTGGTGAAAAAAGCCGTAAAAGGACAGCGTTCTTGCTAAAACCTTTTCTCTATTTAAACATTATAATGTGTTTCAAACATATGTTAAGTAACGACTTAAAATTCTGGAAATTCTAGTCGCACAGAAAATATGTTCAACCTCCTGATAATTGGTTGCATAGCACTAACATTCATTTCAAATAATTCAAAAATATTTTCTTTTTTGTGTTATTTCACAAAAATTAATGAAGAATCTATTATAAATATAAATGCTGAGCTATAATTACTCATAACATTAAAATAAGGGGGAATTTTTTTTGGATGGTTTTATTGAAACATTGAGTGGGTGGCTTTGGAGTACGCCGATGATCGTATTTTGTATTGGAATCGGAGTGTTTTTTTCATTTATGACAAAATTTGCTCAAATACGATTGATCAAAGATATGGTTCAGCAAATGTTTAAAGGAAAAAGTTCCAAGTCAGGAATTTCTTCTTTTCAAGCATTGTCGATCGCATTATCGGGACGGGTCGGAACCGGGAATATTGCTGGTGTTGCTACTGCGATCGCATACGGTGGTCCCGGTTCAGTATTTTGGATGTGGCTAATTGCTTTTTTTGGTGCTGCTACGGCATATGTGGAATCGACACTTGGCCAAATTTATAAAGAAAAAGTGGATGGGATATACTGCGGAGGACCGGCTTATTATATTGAAAAAGGGTTAAATCGACGTTGGGCCGGAATGGTTTTTGCTGTGGCTGCGATTGTAGCAATGAGTGTTTTAATGCCGGGTGTTCAATCAAATGCCATTTCTTCTGGATTTAAAAAAGCATTCTCCGTTGATCCGACCGTAACAGGAATCATCTTAGTTGTACTATTGGGAGTGATTATTCTTGGCGGAGTAAAAAGAATCGCCAACGTCGCTCAATTAGTAGTGCCTTTTATGGCAATCGGATATATACTTATTTCACTTATCATTATTATCATGAATATTGAAGCAGTTCCTGGTGTATTTAAACTAATTTTCTCTAGTGCGTTTGGAGCTAATCAATTATTCGGAGGGATTTTAGGAAGTGCGATTTCTTGGGGTGTAAAGCGTGGGATTTATTCAAATGAAGCTGGTCAAGGAACGGGGCCGCATGCTGCTAGTGCTGCCGAAGTTTCCCACCCGGCCAAACAGGGGCTCGTACAGTCATTTTCTATTTACATTGATACATTGCTTGTCTGTTCAGCAACAGCTTTTATGATTTTGTTTACAAATTCCTACAATGTGTATGAGCCTGATCAAAAATCATTGCTTGTAAACAATATTGGAGAAACTGTTGAAGTGGGTACTGCTTATACTCAAATTGCAGTCGATTCCCAACTACCTGGATTTGGATCCCCCTTTGTAGCAGTGGCATTATTCTTCTTTGCATTTACAACAATAATGGCATACTATTATATTGCCGAGGTAAATATTATATATTTGTTTAAGAAAAAAAGTAAGAATATACCGATTCTTGTCTTAAAGTTAATTTTTTTGGCTGCCGTCTTTTACGGAACGGTTCGGACATCTGATATCGCATGGACTTTGGGAGATGTCGGACTAGGATTGATGGTATGGGTGAACTTAATCGGTCTCGTATTATTATATAAACCGGCCATCAGGGCGTTAAAAGACTATGAAAATCAGAAAAAACAAGGTGTTGATCCGACTTATGATTCTACAAAACAGGGTGTAAAAAATGCCGAATTTTGGGCAGACGGGTATAAACATGAAAATGAAGAAAGATCCTAAAGATTGCGTACCAACAATAAGCCCCTTTTTTAACGTAAATTGACGAGAAGTCGCTCACCTTTATAGGCTGTGTGATGAATCGCCCTTTCTTTTCACTTGTGTTATGATCAGTTTATCAAAGGAAATGATCTTAATATAACATTGGGATTAGATAGTAATAATCATTCAGTGTTTTTCAGCATCGTAGACAATGATAGATGACGAAATATCAGAGTATGCAAACAGTACATTTGTTAGCATCGCTGAATCATATCACATGACTCTTTAGTCTTCCCTCCCGACTGTTAAGAGCTTCGGTATTCCTATGCGAAATTGTGGTAAACTCATTCTAGCCGGACGATCTTTGTTTCGCTTCTCCTCCAGGTCTGTTGATTAGCAAAATCTTTTATCAACCTGAGAATTCCTCGACAGCTGTACCGTACATTGCTGTACAACGGAAGAATTCTAAGTGAAACCGAGCAGTGCTGTATGCTCGATGAACGGGTTCACAGTAATCTTGTTTAAACCGCTCATAGCGGTTGTTGGAAAACAGTTTGATGAGAAAGTCAAGTTCATTCGCTTCAAAATCGCCAGTCGCAATCCAGTCCATGGCAAACATGCACTTAGCTTCTTTGATGTAATTTCCCATGGAACATCGTTTGTTGTAAAAACGCCACAAATTGAGCGCTTCCTACTCGAGGTTGGTGGCGATTGGTTTGTATCGAAATCCGTATTAAAGATTAGATTTAGAGCATCTGGCCGTCATCCACCACCTGTGTTTGGCATTATGATCTCAACAAGATGAGGGTTCTTCCAGAAGATCGCTTGGTTAGGTGACCGTCATGCCTTCTTCATCATCGACGTACCATTTCCAGTAACGACAGGCGGCATCTTCCGCAGCGAGACGTTTCGTTGATGCTGGCAAGTCCTGTAGCGCTTTCTCAGGCTTGATTTTTCGAATGCTCCAGGAATATTTGAATCTGCCGAAGTTGTTTGCATTTTGCGATGTACATTCGGTCTTGATTTTGTGGATAGGTGTGGTAGACTTCACCTTAAAGGTGCTCCTTTTTTGGTAGGTCATGTTCTTATCAAACAAAATTCTACCAAAGATGAGGAGCGCTTTCCTTATTTACAGAGAATGTTACTCTTGATAATCAGGATGAATATTGTTGCTGTGGAAGGCGATAAACTTATTTTTAAAATGCCTTCCTACATTTAGTTCTTCAAAATATAAGAAACATTTCTGCAATGAAAAAAGAGTGTTTTCTTGGCATACATAGTACAGGGTGTCTCATGATACATGACCCCGAATTCAATAAAACCAAGGAGTGAACTTGGATGGGTTGGTTATTTTTTTTATTAAGGCAGCGATCATTTTTATATTTGATGCTTTTAATCAATACAGCAGGAACAATTTATGGTTATATTTGGTATAAACAGCAGCTTTCCGAAACACCGCCACAGTTTATTGCGTTTGTTCCTGACAGTCCAACCGCTAGTTTGTTCTTTGTTTTCGTTTTGATTGGGTTTCTTGTTGGAAAGCATTTTAAATTGTTTGAAGCACTAGCGATGATTACGCTATTTAAATATGGAATTTGGGCGGTTGCCATGAACCTGTTTGTATATTTGGAAACGGGTGTTTTATCCATTTACGGAATGATGCTCATTTTGTCCCATTTAGGAATGGCAATAGAAGGGCTGTTGTATGCACCGTATTATCGGTTTGAAATGAAGCACTTGATGCTGGCCTCCATATGGACGCTTCACAATGAAATTATTGATTACGTTTTTGATATGATGCCTCAATATAGCGTTTTAAATCAATATTCTGCGCTAATCGGTTACTTTACGTTTTGGCTGAGTATTATTTCCATTGCGATCGCCTATTTTTTTGTTATAAAAAATCAAACATACAAATTTGAATTGAAAGAATTGTAAGAAACATGGTCTACTCTTGTCCACTCTTGAATAACTATTACTAGTAGTTATAGGGGGGACAAGAATGAAAAAATGGATCAGTACGTTGATTGTTCTCTTGCTTTTTTTCCTGCTTCAAATACCGATCAATGCAAAAGAAAAAAACAATTGGGAAACATTGGATGTCATGACGAATTATGCGTGGCAGCTTTCAAAGCAAAAAAAGTTTGATGAAGCGAAGCAGCTGTTATTATTTCTTGAAAACGAATTTAAAGAAAATAATGTTGAAAACCGCTTATCAATAAATGAGCTTCGGGTCATTTCTGCTTCTTACGAAAAAGCGTTGGATGCCGTTGAGAACGATGGAATGAGCTATGAAGATCGGATCGACAAAGTCACTCAATTCCGGCTTGTTGTTGATGCAATTCTGTCTGAACACCAGCCGCTCTGGAGCACAATGGAAGAACCGATCATGACGACATTTGCAGAATTAAAAACGGAAATGGAAAAAGAGGATTGGGCGGCTTTTCAGCATGAGTGGAATCGTTTTTTGTCACTGTACTCCGTTATTTATCCAAGCCTTACCGTTGATGTTGACAGCAAAAACATTGATAAGATTGAAACACATATTTCAGCAGTAAACGACAAAATGTTTTTTGAAATTTCGAAAAAGACAAGACAGAAGCATATGATGGAAATCGAAAAAGACTTAAAAAACATTTTTGATCGCGTCAAAAACGACGAAGCAGATCCATCGCTGTTATGGGTGATGTTTTCAACGGGCAGCGTCATTTTTATTGCACTAGCTTATACAGGATGGAAAAAATACAAAGGAGAAAAAACAGATAAAAGAAAAGAGAACTAGAGTGCGTGGCTGTCTAATAAGTCGTTTTTTGGCTTATTGACAGCCCCCTTTTATATTTTAGAAACGTTGATATATCGATGTTTATGATTTTTTGTTTTCAAAAGGGATTTGACTTTCTGGACAGTCCCTGTCAGTGCTTAAACAAGTTTTTGTTTTCATGAAGGGTAAATCCTTCTTGAGCATCATAAACATCGTTGACGACAAGAAACGCGTTAGTGCTCAATCGGATTTTTATTTTCATCAAGGGTAAAGCCCTCACCGAGTACATCATGAACGTCGCTGACGACAACAAACGCATGAGGGTCGACAGCTGTAATAACTTGTTTCAGCTTGACAAATTCATTTTTGGCAACGACGCAATATAAAATATTCCGATTCTGTTTTGTAAACGAACCTTGTCCTTTTAAAATGGTCACTCCGCGATCCATATCCTTCATGATTTTTTCGGCAATTTCCTCATGTTTCTCCGATATGATGGTCGCTGCTTTTGCTCTATAGGCACCTTCCTGAATAAAATCAATGACTCTTGTTCCGATAAAAACAGCCACTAATGTGTACATGGCTTCGCGATAGGATAAATAAAAAATGGACGATAAAGTGATCACGCACGCGTCAAATAAAAACATTGTTTTTCCCATGCTGATGCCGAAAAATTTATAAACAAGACGAGCAATGATATCAACTCCACCTGTTGTTCCGCCATAGCGAAAAATAATCCCTAGTCCAACGCCGATGAAAACTCCTGCAAACAGAGCCGCCAATGTTAAATCTTCATGTAGAGGAATATGAAATGGATGCAGCTGAAAAATCCATAAAAAGAACGAAACCGAAATCGTTCCAATTAATGTATACAAAAAAGTCGTCTTCCCTAAAAGCTTCCATCCAATAAAAAAAATGGGTACATTCAATACAAGATTGGAAATAGAGGGGTTGATTTGAAACAAAAAAAATAAAAGGAGCGTAATACCAGTAAAACCGCCTTCAGCTAAATTGTTTTGCATATTAAAATGAACGAGTCCAAACGAAAAAATAGCGGATCCGAGCAATATAAAAAAGAGGTTTTTCAATTTAAAAGGCAACAAACTCCCACCTCCTATTTTTTTCGATGTTTTTAATTATAATGGATCAGATTGTATGTTACAATTCAATCGACATTTCTTTTTATTGTCAAATGGTAAGGAATTAGCTAACATGAAAGAGAAGACAAATGAGGTGGTTGCCTAATGGAACGTAAAACAATTAAAGACCTGCAAAAAGAAGTAGATGATTACATATCCCAATTTAAGGAAGGCTATTTCAGCCCGCTGGCGATGCTTGCGCGATTAACAGAAGAGCTTGGTGAGCTTGCAAGAGAAATTAATCATTACTATGGGGAAAAGCCAAAAAAAGAAACGGAGAAAGAGAAAGAAATTGAAGAGGAAATTGGCGATTTATTGTTTGTCATCATTTGCTTGGCCAATTCTTTAAACATTGATCTTGAGAAGGCGCACGATCGCGTCATGCATAAATTTCAAACTAGAGATCGAAACAGATGGACAAAAAAATAGAAAGGTGATGGAATAATGGAACAAATTAAGATCGTCATTGCCGGTCCAAGAGGACGCATGGGGCAAGAGGCAGTAAAACTGGTAAATGAAACAGAGCATTTTACACTTTCAGCTGTAATAGACAAAATAAATGATGGCGAATGGTTTCAAGATCAAGTCCGCACCTATACAAACCCTGAACAATGCTTTGCAGAAACATCGCCAGACGTGTTGATTGATTTGACAACACCAGAGGTTGGAAAAATACATACAAAGCTTGCGCTGGAGCACGGTGTCCGCCCTGTAGTGGGAACTACCGGCTTTCAGGAAGAAGACTTGCAGGAATTGAGAAAATTAGCGGAAGAAAAAGGAATCGGGGCAATTATCGCGCCAAATTTTGCGATTGGGGCTGTACTGATGATGAAATTTGCAAAAATGGCGGCCAGATACTTCCCTGATGTTGAGATCATCGAAATGCATCATGATAAAAAGCTTGATGCACCTTCTGGAACTGGAATCAAAACGGCTGAAATGATTTATGAAGTTCGCGGAAATAAAAAGCAAGGACATCCGGAGGAAAAGGAAACGATCAAAGGAGCAAGAGGCGGCGAATGGAATGGCATTCATATCCACAGCGTTCGTCTTCCAGGGTTAGTGGCTCATCAAGAGGTTTTGTTTGGCGGTGACGGTCAAACGCTGAAAATTCGCCATGATTCCTATAATCGTGCGTCTTTTATGTCAGGAGTAAAGCTTTCCGTTGAAACCGTGATGAAGATCGATACGCTCGTTTACGGGTTGGAAAACATTATTGAATGAGGGGGAAATATATGAAGATTGCACTCATTGCTCACGATAAGAAAAAGGACGATATGGTTCAATTTACCATTGCTTATAAACATATATTAGAAAAGCATGATTTATTTGCAACAGGCACAACAGGCTTAAGAATACAGGAAGCAACTGGACTGAAAATTCACCGCTTCCAATCCGGTCCGCTTGGAGGCGACCAAGAAATTGGTGCATTAGTCGCGAAAAACGAAATGGATGCCGTCTTCTTTTTTCGCGACCCGCTGACTGCCCAGCCTCATGAACCGGACGTTTCTGCCCTTATCCGTCTATGCGATGTGTATGCAATCCCCCTGGCAACCAATATGGGCACTGCGGAAATATTAGTAAAGGGGCTTGAACGGGGAGATTTTACATGGAGAAACATCATCCACGAGAAAAATTGAGCAGAAATCATAGTTTTGAAAATATCCTTTCCTGGTGATAATGAATGAAAAAATTGAAAATTGGCATTACTTGCTACCCGTCTGTTGGAGGATCAGGCGTGGTGGCGACAGAGCTTGGAAAATTGCTTGCAGAAAGAGGGCATGAAATTCACTTTATTTCCTCCAGCATGCCATTCAGGCTGAATAAGGTTTATCACAACATTTATTTTCATGAAGTGGAAGTAAATCAATACTCTGTTTTTAAATATCCTCCATATGATCTCGCTTTATCCAGCAAAATTGCCGAAGTCATTGAGAGGGAAAATTTAGATATTTTGCACGTTCATTATGCTGTGCCTCATGCGATTTGCGCTTTTTTGGCTAAACAAATGGTTGGGGGAAAAATAAAAATCGTCACAACTCTTCATGGTACTGATATTACTGTGCTAGGATATGATCCGACGCTCTCCATAGCGATCAAATTTGGGATTGAAGCTTCGGACCGCGTTACAGCCGTATCAAAGGCGCTCGTTGAACAAACATATGATTTATTGGAGCCTAAAAAAGAAATTGAAACGGTTTACAATTTTATTGATGAACGAATTTATCATAAAAAACATTTGCCTTCATTAAAAAGAGAGTACGGGATTCAAGATGATGAAAAAGTGCTTATACACGTATCAAATTTTCGGCAAGTGAAGCGAGTTCCTGATGTCGTCAAAGCATTTGCCCTCATCCGACAGGAAGTCCCATCGAAGCTGTTGCTGGTCGGCGACGGACCGGAAGTGTCGATTGTCATGAAATTAGTGAAACAGCTGCAATTGGAAGATCATGTGCTGTTTTTGGGGAAGCAAGAAAACTTAGATCAATTGTATTCCATCAGTGATTTAAAATTGCTGCTGTCAGAAAAAGAAAGCTTTGGATTAGTTTTATTGGAAGCGATGGCTTGCGGAGTTCCCTGTATTGGAACGAGGATCGGCGGCATACCGGAAGTAATTGAAGATCATAAAACAGGCTATATTGTTGAGCTTGGCGATATTGAGGATGCCGCCGAAAAATCGATTCGCTTATTGGAAGATCAAACACTTCATCAAAAAATGTCAGAAAATGCGATACTGCTTGTCAGAGAAAAATTTCATTCTGAAAAAATTGTGTCAACATATGAGCAAATTTATTTTGAATTACTATCTGAAGGAGTTCCAACATGAAAGCAGAATTTGTGGAGGCAATACCGATTATAGAACAATTAAATGAGCATGGCCATGAAGCGTATTTTGTCGGCGGTTCTGTTCGTGATTTATTGCTGAATCGGAAGATCGGGGATATCGACATTGCCACATCAGCAAAGCCTGATGAGATTCAAAAAATTTTTCCGAAAACAATTGATGTTGGGGTGCAGCATGGTACAGTCATCGTTCTTCATAATGGAAAGCCATATGAAGTGACGACTTTTCGGACGGAAGGGGAATACGAAGAGTATCGAAGACCTAAATATGTCCGTTTTGTCAGCTCGCTGCAAGAAGATTTAAAGCGGCGCGATTTTACAATTAATGCTTTGGCGATGGACAAAAACGGGCGCATTTTAGATTATGTCAATGGCATGGAAGATTTAGAAAACCGCATGATTCGTACAGTGGGAGATCCGTATGAACGCTTTTCCGAAGATGCGTTAAGAATGCTGCGCGCTTTAAGATTTGTCAGCCAATTGTCCTTTCGGCTTGAAGAAAAAACTTTGCAAGCCATAACCGTTTGGCATAAGCTTCTTCAGAACATATCGATCGAGCGAATAACTGCTGAATTTGAAAAGCTTCTGGCTGGAGCTTCCGCAAATGATGCGATACAACTATTAACTCTTACGAATGTTTATCAACATATGCCTGGATTAAAACAAAAGAAAGAACAGTTGAACAAGCTGCTCAGCTATCCAATGCATAATTTGTGTGAGCGGGAAGAATACTGGACTGTTTTGTTATTCGTTTTAGAAACGGATGATGGTGAATCATTTATGCGGAATTGGAAGCTTCCTAGAAGGGTGATCAAAAAAGTATGCAGACATCTTGAGTTGCTCAATTGTCTCTTCGAGAAAGACTGGACAGCCTTTCTTTTATATAAGACAGGGCTTGAGGATGCTCTTCAGCTGGAAAGAATAAGGCAGGTGCTGCAAAAAGAAAAAAACGAAGAAGCCATTCAGAAACTGCAAAAGTCGTACGAACAGCTTCCAATCCATTCTAGAAAAGAATTGGCCGTAACGGGGAATGACATTTTAAACATCGTGCCGAAAAAGCCGGGCAAATGGGTGGAGGAATATTTAACGCTGGTTGAACAACAGGTTGTCAATGGATTGATTGAAAATAATAGCGGCAAAATAAAGGAGTGGTTAAAAAATTGCAATCAGAAATTAGGCGAAAGCTGTTAGCAGCTTTTTCTGAAGCTGATGGAGGATATGTTTCAGGCCAAAAAATCAGCGAATTGCTCGGTTGTTCAAGAACGGCAGTATGGAAGCATATTGAGGAATTGAGGAAGGAAGGATTTGTCCTCGAGGCGGTGCGAAGAAAGGGGTACAGAATAGTCAAGACGCCGGAAAAAATTACAGCCAACGAAATACAATTAGGTCTGCAAACGGATTTTATAGGACAAAACATTGTATATTACGATACGGTTGATTCTACTCAAAAAATTGCCCATGAATTGTCGCAGAAAGGTGTTGAGGAGGGAACGCTCGTAGTTGCGGATGAACAGACAGGCGGAAGAGGGAGAATGGCTAGAGTATGGTATTCGCCAAAAGGTACAGGGATTTGGATGAGCATCATTTTGCGGCCGAACATACCTTTACAGAAAACTCCTCAGCTTACTTTATTGACAGCCGTTGCTCTCGTAGAAGGGATTGAAGAGGCAACAGGGCTTTCTCCGACCATTAAATGGCCCAATGACATTTTGATTAATGGAAAAAAAGCAGTCGGAATTTTAACAGAGCTTGAGGCGGAAGCTGATCAAGTGCATTCGGTGATCATCGGCATCGGTATTAATGTAAATCAGCAAATTGATGAATTTCCTGAAGCGATTCGCAATACCGCCACCTCCATAGCGATTGAAAAGGGAGAGAAAATTCATCGCGCCCTTATCATTCAAAAGTTTCTCGAACGTTTTGAAAAATGGTATACTACATATTTAGAGCATGGATTTAAACCGATTAAACTTTTATGGGAAAGCTATTCCATTAGTTTAAACAAAACGATCCATGCCCGGACATTATCCGGAACAGTTGTCGGCAAGGCTCTTGGCATTAATGAAGAAGGGGCGCTTCTCATTGAAACTTCTGAAGGAAAAATAGAAAAAGTGTATTCAGCAGATATTGATATCAAATAAATATATTTTACAATGAAATTTTGTTATACTTAACGAAAGGGCAGTATCCTGTTTGGAACTGCACCAAAAAAGTTTCATGTTGTCATTATTAAAAGATTGATTCTGCCTTGATCCAAAAGGACTGGGACAGAGGGATGAAGAAGCCGATAATAAGGAAATGGTAAAAATCCTTCTTTCTCAGTGAAAGAAGGTTTTTTTAATCGGTTCGTTCTTACCCTCTGCAACTACAAAAGAGGGGGAGTTTTTATGAAAACAAAGCTGGATTTTATTCAAATGAAACAAAAGCAAGAGCCAATCGTGATGATGACGGCATACGATTATCCGTCCGCTAAGCTTGCTGAACAGGCAAATGTTGATATGATCCTTGTCGGCGATTCGCTTGGAATGGTCGTTTTAGGGTATGATTCAACCGTACCTGTAACGGTGGAAGATATGATTCATCATACGAAGGCTGTAAAACGCGGAGCAAAAAATACATTTGTTGTGACGGATATGCCCTTTATGTCGTATCATATTTCGACAGAAGACACGCTGCAAAATGCAAAGAAAATGGTGCAGCAAAGCGGGGCAGATGCCTTAAAGGTGGAAGGGCCTGTTTTTGACGTCATATCTCTGTTAACAAATGCCGGCATTCCTGTTGTTGCCCACCTCGGACTGACTCCTCAGTCAGTAGGTGTATTAGGCGGATATAAAGTACAAGGAAAAGAAGCGAAAAGTGCAGAAAAGCTGCTGCTAGATGCGAAAAAATGCGAACAGGCTGGCGCGATTGCCATTGTATTGGAATGCATCCCGTTTCAGCTGGCGGAAAAAATAACAAAAGAGCTGTCCATTCCAACCATCGGCATCGGCGCAGGAAAATATACAGATGGACAAGTGTTAGTGTTTCATGATTTGATTGGATTTGGAGTGGAAAGAGTGCCGAAGTTTGTTAAACAATATGCAAATGTAAATGAAAGCATTGTAAAAGCGATTGAAGCTTATAAAGATGAAGTGAAAAATCGGGACTTTCCATCGTTGGATCATTCGTTCCGCATGAATGAAGAGGAACTTGCAAGCTTATATGGAGGAAAAGGAAAATGAAAATCGTCACTTCGATAGAGGAAATAAAAAAAGAAATCGATCTCAAGAAAAAAGAAGGAAAAACGATAGGGTTCGTGCCAACGATGGGATATTTGCATGAAGGTCATTTATCATTGGTTGAACGGGCCAAACAGGAAAACGACGTAACGGTGATGAGCGTTTTTGTGAATCCGCTTCAATTTGGACCGAATGAAGACTATCAAACATACCCTCGCGATATCAAACGCGACGAAGAGCTGGCAAGACAAAAAGGGGTTGACCTTTTTTTCGCGCCGACAAAAGAAGAAATGTATCCGGAAGAACCTGCCGTCACAGTAAAAGTGACGAAGCGCGTTGACGTTTTGTGCGGAAAATCAAGACCGGGACATTTTGACGGAGTGGCAACGGTTTTAACAAAGCTGTTTCACATCATAACTCCAGACAGAGCCTATTTCGGATTGAAGGATGCCCAGCAAGTTGCCGTTGTTACAGCACTTATAAAAGATCTTAATTTCCCAATTGAAATTGTTCCGGTGGAAACGGTTCGTGAAGAGGACGGATTGGCCAAAAGCTCTCGAAACGTACGGTTAGACGAACAGGAACGAAAAGAAGCCGTTCATTTATATCAATCGTTATTAATGGCAAAAGAAATGGTTGAGAACAAAGTGCATGATCAAGAAGCCATCATCGAAAAAATGAGAGCGTTTATAACGGAAAAGACGAGCGGAGAAATTGATTATATAGATATTTTGACTTATCCTGACTTGAAAAAACCAAACGCACTTACGGGAAAAATTATCGTTGCGATTGCTGTAAAATTTAAGCATGCTAGGCTGATCGATAATATTATTATCGATTTGACCTAAAGGGGGGGGTTCATACATGTTCCGTATGATGATGAACGGAAAAATTCATCGTGCAAGGGTGACGGAAGCAAATTTGAACTATGTAGGTTCCGTTACGATCGACCAGGATATTTTAGATGCCGTTGGGATTGTCCCGAATGAAAAAGTGCAAATCGTGAATAATAATAATGGCGAACGCTTTGAAACGTATGTGATTCCTGGAAAAAGAGGAAGCGGTGTCATTTGTTTAAACGGTGCGGCTGCCCGGCTTGTTCAGGTCGGTGATGTGGTCATTATCATTTCCTATAAGCTTGTGCATGAAGATCAATTAAAAAACCACCGTCCAACGATAGCCATCATGAATGAAAACAATGAAATCATCGAGTTAATTAAAGAGGAACCGGCGAACACGATTATGTGATAAACAAGGGTCAGGCTCTTAAGCTTTCGATAGGGCTTGACCTATTTTCTATTGCGGACGTAATTGGCCATAACTTTTCTATACATATAGAAAAAAGAGGAGCAGCGATGGCTCCTCAAAAAATTAGGTGTGGACTAGGAGAAATTTTGTTTAGTGTGAGCCGTAAAGCTGTTATAATGGGTACAGATAACAACATATTGCTGTTGTATCTGTATTGTTTCCTGGATGCTTTGTAAGTATGAATTACAAATTTTGTTTTTGTAAAGGAGGAAGCTGACATGGAAAGCAAAATCGAAATTATATCTTCCGTTACGGTTGAGCATTCCGACGATTTGTATAAAATAGTTGATTTGCTAAATCGGACATTAAAAAGAGAACATTTATTATTCGGATTAGCCCTTGACAGCAAAGATCCAAATAAAGCGGTTTTTACTATTTATAGAACATAATCGGTGATCATAATGAAAGGAAAAATTTTTATTTCTTTTATATGCGCTCTTATCTTTTTAGTGGTGACGTTTGCTTTTCTTTATAATAGTGCAAAAGAAGATAAAACAAAAGGACACGAAACAGCTATACAAGCTGCGAAGGAGCATGGCTTTGCATCGATCGATGAAGTCAACACATTTTATAATCGAAATGTTTACTATATCATTCAAGGGAAAAATAAAAAAGGCGAAAAAATTATCGGCTGGATGAAAAAGGGGAACACGGATAAAATTTTAATTAAAAAAGCGAAGGAAGGCTTGAGCAAAGACGACGTACTTCAATTGATTCAAAACATTGACAACAGCAAGCCGAAGAAAATAAAGAAAATCATGCTTGGGTATGATGATACAGATTCGAAAAAATGGGATATACCGGTTTGGGAGGTCCAATATATTGACCAACAAAACCGTTATACATATTTTATTGTTAGCTTTACGGATGACAGAGTTTATAAAATGTACAGCATTAAGCAATAAGAAGGGAGCATTGTAAAAGTGAATTTATCTAAACGCGTATCAACTTTAACACCTTCATCTACACTGGCGATCACTGCAAAAGCAAAAGAATTGAAAGCAGCCGGGCATGATGTGATTGGCCTTGGGGCAGGTGAGCCGGATTTTAACACTCCTGATCATATTTTAGACGCTGCAGAAAAAGCGATGAAAGAAGGACATACGAAGTATACGCCTTCTGGAGGACTTATATCATTGAAAGAGGCAATTATAGAAAAATTTAAAAAAGACCAGCATTTAGAATATAAACCGTCTGAAATTATTGTTTCAACAGGCGCTAAACACGCTTTATATACATTGTTCCAAGCTATTCTTGACGATGGTGATGAAGTGATCATTCCTTCTCCATACTGGGTAAGCTATCCGGAACAAGTGAAGCTTGCAGGCGGAGCTCCAGTATTTGTAGAGGGAAGGGAAGAAAATCAATTTAAAATTACGCCTGATCAGCTGCAGCAAGCGATCACAAACAAAACAAAAGCGGTGATTATCAATTCTCCGAGCAACCCGACCGGCATGATCTATACGCGGGATGAGTTGAAAGAATTGGCGGAGGTTTGCCTTAGCCATGATCTTATTATCGTTTCCGATGAAATTTATGAAAAATTAGTATACGGAGAAAATGAACATGTGTCCATCGCTCAAATTTCTCCTGAAGTAAAAGAAAAAACAATTATTATTAATGGTGTATCGAAATCCCATTCAATGACAGGATGGAGAATTGGTTATGCGGCGGGCAATGAGCGCATTATTCAAGCTATGACGAACCTAGCGAGCCACAGCACTTCAAATCCGACTTCAATTGCTCAATATGCTGCGATCGCGGCGTATGAGGGACCTCAAGAACCGGTCGAAATAATGAGAAGAGCTTTTGAAGACCGTTTAAATATCATTTACGAAAAACTTGTGCAAATACCTGGTTTCTCGTGCATTAAACCGCAAGGAGCATTTTATTTATTTCCAAATGCAAAAGAAGCAGCAGAGATAACAGGTTTTCGTAATGTTGACGAATTTGTCGAGGCGCTCTTGGAAGAGGAAAAGGTAGCGCTAGTACCAGGAAGCGGCTTCGGTGCTCCAGATAATGTAAGATTATCGTATGCGACATCGCTAGAACTTTTAAATAAAGCGATTGAACGTATTGATCGCTTTGTCAACAATCATAAACAGTAAAGATTGTCAATAGCCGGTGGTTCAGCCGGCTTTTTCGCTGGTTTCCTTTATTGAAAAAAAAGGAATAACATATGTATAATAGAAAGCATCGAATAAAAAGGCGGTTTCATATGGAGGGTAAAGCTGTGAAAACAACAATTTCAAATGTTAAAAACCATGTCGGAGAACAAGTAACAATCGGCTGCTGGTTGGCGAATAAGCGATCAAGCGGAAAAATTGCTTTTTTGCAGCTTCGGGATGGAACAGGCTTTATTCAAGGGGTTGTTGAAAAATCGAAGGTGGATGAAGAAATATTTAAAAAAGCAAAACAACTCACACAAGAAAGCTCTTTGTATGTCACAGGAGTTGTGAGAGTGGATGAACGTTCACCTTTTGGATATGAGCTTGGCGTTGAAAATATAGAAATTATTCATGAAGCAAGCGATTATCCGATTACGCCGAAAGAACACGGTACTGAATTTTTAATGGACAATCGCCACCTTTGGCTTCGATCAAAGCGCCAGCACGCCATTATGAAAGTGCGCAACGAACTCATCCGTGCCACTTATGAATTTTTTAATGATCAAGGGTTTGTCAAAGTGGATCCCCCTATTTTGACCGGAAGTGCGCCTGAAGGAACGACGGAATTGTTTCATACGAAATATTTTGATGAAGATGCTTACCTTTCGCAGAGTGGTCAGCTGTATATGGAAGCAGCTGCTATGGCCTTAGGCAAAGTATTTTCATTCGGGCCGACATTCCGGGCTGAAAAATCGAAAACGCGCCGTCATTTAATTGAATTTTGGATGATTGAACCGGAAATGGCGTTTTATCAATTTGAAGACAATTTGCAGCTGCAGGAGCAGTACGTTTCCCATATTGTGCAATCGGTATTAAAAAATTGTTCACTTGAATTGAAAACATTAGAACGTGACATTTCCAAGCTGGAGCAGGTTGTTCCTCCGTTCCCGAAAATAACATACGACGACGCTATCGCGCTGCTGCATAAGAAAGGATTCAACGACATCGCATGGGGGGACGATTTTGGTTCGCCGCATGAAACAGCGATCGCGGAAAGCTTTGATAAACCAGTTTTCATTACACATTATCCGACAAGCTTAAAACCTTTTTATATGCAGCCTGATCCAAATCGACCAGAGGTTGTTCTGTGCGCGGATTTAATCGCTCCTGAAGGGTACGGAGAAATCATCGGCGGATCTGAACGCATCCATGATTATCATTTATTAAAAAAACGTCTTGAAGAGCATCATCTGGACGAAGCAGCTTATAAATGGTATCTTGAGCTGCGGCAATACGGATCCGTACCTCATTCCGGCTTCGGCCTTGGACTTGAACGAACTGTTGCTTGGATATGCGGTATCGAACATGTTCGTGAAACGATTCCATTTCCGCGTTTATTAAATCGTTTATATCCGTAAACTGCATGAAGCCTCCTATCTTCAGGAGGTTTCGTTTTTCAACCATGCATTCTGAAGCCATGAATGGCCGCAATCATGGTATACTTATTTTGAGGTGTCGAAATATGAAGAAAAAACAGTTCACCGAATTAGTGGAAGATGGATCACTGACCGTTCCCAATATACTGCTGCGGAATTATGCCGATTTAGGTTTGTCAGAAAAAGAATTTGTTCTCCTTTTGCACGTACATTCCCACATTCAAAAAGGAAATGCTTTTCCAACTCCTACAGAACTTTCCGACCATATGACAATCACAACGGCGGAATGTGTCAAATTGCTTCGGAGTTTAGTTCAGAGAGGTTTTTTAACGATAGAGGAATTTGAGCAAAACGGGATGATTTATGAGAAATATTCTTTAAAACAGCTATGGGAAAAGTTGTATGATGTAGTCGTCATGGACCAAGATCAAGAAAAAGTAGAAAAGGAAAATCAATTATACACCATCTTTGAACAAGAATTTGGACGACCTCTTTCCCCGATTGAGTGCGAAACGTTAGCTTTTTGGATCGACCAAGATCATCATGATCCCGATATTATCATTTCTGCATTAAGGGAAGCGGTGATCTCCGGAAAATTAAATTTTCGATATATTGATCGGATTTTATTTGAATGGAAGAAGAATGGAATCAAAACAATTGAACAAGCTAAAAAGCATTCACAAAAATTTCATGAATTCAATCAAAAACAAAAGCAGTCTACTCAAGGGGAGCAAGAATATAAAAGGAAGGTGCCTTTCTACAACTGGCTGGAAAACTAAAATTCTTTTCCTTGTTCAAGCTGATTGAAAGGTGATGGTACATGCTATCAAAAAAGAAAGTAAAAGAATGCTTAGAGGTTATCGGGAAAATGTTTCCTGATGCTCATTGCGAGCTTGTGCACAGCAATCCTTTTGAACTGGTCATTGCTGTCGTTTTGTCTGCTCAATGCACGGATGCGTTAGTCAATAAAGTAACAAAAAATTTGTTTCAAAAATATAAAACACCTGATGATTATTTGTCTGTCCCGTTGGAGGAATTAGAACAAGATATTCGCTCCATCGGCCTTTACCGTAACAAAGCGAAAAATATTCAAAAATTATGCAAAATGTTAATTGAAGAATTTGACCGAAAAGTGCCGGAAACTAGAGAGGAATTAATGAGCCTTCCTGGAGTAGGAAGGAAAACGGCAAACGTTGTTTTATCTGTTGCGTTTGGAAAACCTGCCATCGCCGTCGATACACACGTTGAACGGGTGTCGAAGCGGCTCGGAATTTGCCGTTGGAAGGATTCTGTATTGGAAGTGGAAAAAACATTGATGGAAAAAGTTCCTGAGGACGAATGGGGAATCACCCACCATCGGCTTATTTTTTTTGGAAGGTATCATTGCAAAGCCCAATCACCAAAGTGTCATGAATGTCCTCTTCTTTATTTGTGCAGAGAAGGGGAAAAAAGAATGAAAGGAAAGGCATAAAAAATGCACGATAGGAAGATGTTTCATCTCCCTGAGCAATTTCAAAATACTGCGTTTTTTGACGAGGAATCTGTATATTTGCATCCAACTGATTTTTTTTATTATGATCTTCAATATTTGGCTGGAATGGATGATACGAGACCGTGGGAGGCGAGCGAGCAATTTTTGCCCAAGCTCTTTAAGCAGTGGAAGGAAATTCAAACCGAGATTCAACGCACGATAACAAAACCGTTTAAAATGGATCGACAAAAAATGATGACAGGGATCTGCCTCTATATCCAACTTCTTTATTGGCTCAATGAAAAGCCGGTTCATTCACTGCAATTAGACGAAATAAAGAAGCTGGATATAGCTCCCGTCAATATTGAAGATCGTCTAACGTTTATTTTAAAAAAGCCTACTCAATATCATGCATATATTCAATTAAATGAACTATTTACAGAAACGGAAAAATTGTTTTATAAACATCAGGCGATCAAAAAAGCAAAACAAAAGGGGGCTTCGAAAAATTCAGGGTAACTGAATTTTTCGAGCCCTCTCATTTTTTTATAACAAAAGCCAGTGGAGAAAAACGAGCTGTTTTTCTCCACTGGCTCCATTTAGGAACTTATCGGACAGTCCCTTATTTTCATTGCTGAACAGCAGGCGTTTCGGTTTGTGAACTTCCGTTTCCACCCGTTTGTGAACGATTGAAGTTATTGCCTGGATCTTGAGGAGGAGTAGGTCCGCCGCCTTGGTTGCCGTTTTGTGTACTGTCATTTGGCGTCTGCGGCTGTTCAGGATTCTCGTTTTGATTTTCCTCTTCATTTTGCCCGTTATTTTGTTCATTGTCATTTTCGTTCTCCAATTGATCCTCTTCATCTTGTCCTTCATTTTGTTCCTGTTCAGGCGGTGTTAATTCATCTGGTAATTCTTCTTGCTCCTCTTCCTCCACAGAAGGTATTTCGATCATTGCGCTTGCAGGATCGCTTCGCATGCTGTCCCTTACAGCTGTAACGCTGAATTTATATACAGAACCAGGTTTCACATTTGACAAGACATACGATTTGTCTTTTGTAGTCGTTAATACTTTGGAAGCAGCGTTATCGATCGAGGCGCTCACTTCAAATGAAACGTCCGATTCACTGTGATTCCAGCTAAGCTTCACTGCATTCGTTTTTTGATCATAATTGATGGATAGGCCTGACGGTTTGTCCAGCTTTTCATATTTCGTTGAAACTTTTGTCGGCTCTTCGCCTCTTACAAAATATTCGTACGTAATCATATTTTTTGGCGTATATTTGCTTGCAAGCTTCGCCGGATTAGATCCTTTTTCGATTGCCTTTTTCACCACGCTTTTCGGCTGTTTGAAATCGGATGAATCCCCGTCAGATACATGCCGCATTAGCTTTCTAAAGATGTCTCTGGCAATTTGTTGTTCCCTTTTTGTTATATACATTTTCTCTTCATTTTTCTCATATCCAGTCCAAACAGCAGCTGTGTATTTTGGTGTATAGCCGACAAACCAATTGTCTTTTGCTGCACCGCGCTCCGGATGATATTTTGCTTTTTCTTGCTCTGTAAAGTTCGTTGAACCCGTTTTGCCGGCAATATTTAAGCCAGGCACCCGAGCTCTTGTACCGGTTCCTCGTTCTACAACGGTTTTTAACATATCGGTGATCATAAATGCTGTGTAATCGCTCATTGCTTCGACCGGATCTGGTGTTAAATCAGCTTTTGTTCCATCAACAAAAACAACCTTTGTTACGGAATATGGTTCATTGTATATACCGTTGTTGCCAAAGGCGCTGTAAGCCCCCGCCAATTGAAGAGGGGATATGCCGTGTTCAAATCCGCCGATTGCGTATGCTTCTGTAATTTTATCGATTTTAATTCCCAATTTCTCGGCAAATGCTTTTGCCCTCGATTCACCAACCTCTTGAAACGCCTTTAATGCTGGGATGTTTCTTGAATCAGCCAATGCTTCTCTGATTGACATCTGCCCTTTATAGCTGCGGTCATAGTTGTTTATTGGATTTCCGTTTGAATACGTGTACGGCTCATCAACGATTTGGTGATACGTTGACCATTTTAAATGCTCAATGGCAGGGCCGTAATCTAAAATAGGCTTAATGGTTGAACCAGGCTGCCGTTTTAAATCGACAGCATAGTTAAATCCGCCAATCGGTTGGTTTCTCCCGCCGCCGATGGCGCGTATTTCACCTGTTGTCGTGTCGATTAGAGCAATTCCAGCCTGAAAATATTTGCTCGGATAACTGATTTCGTCGCCGTTCAATAATTGTTCAACATATTCTTGAGCATCTGTATCGATTGTTGTATAGATTTTTAATCCTGCTGAGCTCGGATCAACGCCAAGCTTTTTTCTTACTTCTTCAATCGCATGTTCAATAAAGGCATGATATTTGTTTTGCTGCTTTTTTGGTTCTACTAATGATTCTGTGATGGATGTTTGTTTAGCTTTTGCCGCTTCCTCTTCACTGATAAATCCGTTTTTAACCATTAAATTTAAGACAACATTGCGGCGTTTTTCCGCCAGATCGGGATTTTTTCTAGGGTTGTATAGATCAGGATTTTTAATCATCCCAGCCAGCATTGCCGCTTCAGACAGCGTGATGTCTTTAAGATCCTTCCCAAAGAAAGCTTCAGTAGCTCTTGCGACGCCGTAATAGTTGCCGGGATAATAAATTCTGTTTAAATACATTTCAAGTATTTCATCTTTTGAATATTTTTGCTCCACTTGCAAGGCAAGCCATGCTTCTTGAGCTTTTCTTTTTAATGTTTTGTCAAGAGATAAAAAGGAAAGCTTGACAAGCTGCTGCGTAATTGTACTTGCACCTTCAGAACCGAATCCTTCTTTAAAGTTGGCAATTGCAGCGCCTCCAATACGAATTGGATCGATTCCGTTATGTTTATAAAATCGAACATCTTCCGTAGCAATAAACGCATCTTTTACAACTTGCGGAATTTCATCGATCTTCACATATGTCCGTTTTTCCGAACCGACCTCACCTATTTCATTTCCGTCCTTGTCATATACTTTTGATGACATATTTCCTTTTAAAAGATCATCATTTAGAGGAGGTGCCGTTGCTGCAAAATAAGCAAATGTCGATGTTCCTCCAATGATGCCTACAAGCCCTAACAAAAGAATGAAAAACACAATTTTTCTTGCGATTCCTTTTTTCTTCGGCTTTTTTTTCTTACTTGCTAAAGCTTTTCGTCTTTCTTCCCTCGATTTATATTGTTGACTCATTATAAATCCAACCTTTCATTTAGAATGAAAAGGGCAGTAGCTAAAAATATAACTTGTCTATTATACTAATATAATCAACTCTTGGGCAATAGCCAAGAGGGATATGGTGACCGCATTCTACAATTTCTTGATGCGAAATCGATTTTCTTCCCCCGTTTTTCTGTCTTTCCCAAAAATGCATCAATTTTTCAGCCTCTAAGAAGTATATTTGATTTAGTTTAGTGAATCGTATAATTAGAAAACATATTCCGTTTTGTTCGAGCACAGCCTTCATATGCTCAATTTGATGATCATGAATATTTTTTAGTGGAAAAGAGCTGTTTTTTGTCTCTTTTGCTTCAAAGTCAATATATTTGCCTTTATAAACTCCGTTGTAGTCGGTTGTTGAAGCCTGTTTAAAATAAGCTTCTTTAATGACTGCTGCGCTCCGTTTCGGATAATCAACCGAAACGATTTGGATCGGAGTCGGTTTTTTATGGATGACAGCTATTCCATTTTCCCTGTAATAAAGATTTGTCTCATTTAAGTCGTCCTCGAGGGTCATCCCTCTATTTGAATATTGTATTTCAACTGGGACTGGATTCGCTACATTTTGTTTAGCTTTCCACAACTTTCCGTTAGGATAACGAATAGCCAAGCGATCTCCTCCTTTTTCCGGCTATTTATATCTTAACAAAAAATGTTAACCTTTTTTCGATGAAATGACTTCATTATACATGATTTAAGTTGAAAGAGGGAATACTATGTCACTACATGATATAATATTACAAACAAAATTAAAAACAGATGACGGAAATGTTGATAATATTTCACGGACGGAACGATATGCAAAGTTTTATAAAAAACATCCGGAAGTAAAATGGGCGTTGCTGGCAAGCATGGTCTCCAGAAACGCCGGCTGGTTTATGACAGATTTAGAAGGTATTCCCCTCAAACAGGCTTTGCCTTATGAAAAACGGCAATGGCTCTTTTTATCAGTTGAAACCGCAAACTGGCTCATTTTTGCTGATGCTTATCCACAGCTTTTACTATATGAATATTCCAAGCGTTACAACAAACCGATGTTTTATTTGCTCGAAGCTTTTCATGTATCCGCCTTTATGATGGAGGAGTGGGAACGCTTTTTCCGCACAAAAGATGAGAAAAGGCTTTTAACCTCCCTTATTATTAATGAGCAGCATGTTATTCAAAAACCGGTTATTGATCATCCATTATTTAAAAAATTTGTCTTTCACAGCTTGCCGTTTATTTTTCAAGATCTATTTCATTTTCGCGTTATACTGTTTCCGACGTTAACAGGAAAATTGTACGGATTTTCCACCCATCAATTCAGCCATGTCAAAAAACGGATTGAATTGGGAAAAAGGCTGGCATGGCTTTTATTTCATCCTCTTTACCATGGACAGTTTCTAAAATTTTCAAATCGTGTAATACATACAGGATCACGGTATGATTATGAAAAATATATGAAAAAAACAACAAAAAGAAAATCCCCATATTTAAGGACGGCTTTTCCGATAATCTCACACGAAATAGACGAAAAAGAAAGAGAATGGTTTCATGGGCAGAGGCTCGGAAAGTATTATAAAGATCCAGAGATTCCGAAACGAATTGAATTAACTAACTGGTATGAGAAAAAACAGTCCCAGCTACATTTATTATGCATGATGAAGCAATACTTACAATAATGGTCAGGCAATGAGCCTGACCATTTTTAAGTAGAGGGTCTGTTTGGACCTTCAAGCTTTTTGTCTCCAACTCCTCGCTTTTTTTCTTTTTGACTATCGTTTTGAATGGTTTTTTTATCGTTTTTCATCATAACACCTCCCATGTTTATTTTTTCTAACCTGAAAAAATACATGCGCACAATGAAGCGGATTTTTGAATGCTGCAGGGAATTTACACTTTTTTTGCCGAATCACAACTAGTTTTGTCAAACAGGCAGGACTCATATTTAGGAAGAAGAATTTTTTAGCAAAAATAAGAAAAGAGGGATGCTGATGAGTTCGTTTATAGAAAAGCAAGAGGCATTAAAAAAATTGCAGGAAATTGAAAAACAAATTGATCTTTTAGAGCAGCAATTGACGCAAAATATAGATAAAGAAATTCATCGGACAAAACAAGCCGTTTCAAACTTTATAGAAAATGGAGAAGAAAAGATGAATGAATTTGAGAAAATGTGTGCAGAAAGGAAATTCGTGCGGAGCTTGAGAAAAAAGGTAGTATAAAATTTGGTAAAACAAAAAAAATTTGCTATGATGAATCTGAGGTGAGAACCTTGGATGAAGAACAAGTCCGGAAAATCACGGAGCAATTGCTTCAAGTGATCCAAAAAAGTGCTCAACGCTTCGAGAGAACCAAGAAGGAAGGACTGGAATACGATTTTTTTGCCGAAATTAAACCGAGTGTTGACAAGATTTTGCCAATATTGGATGAATGGGAAATTGTTGCGAAAAAATGGATCAATAAGTACCATCCTAGATACCTGCATTCGCAACAAATTGATACGGCGAAAGAGCATATTGAAAACATTGTGATCCAATCTTTTTTTCAAGATACAAGCAAGGTGAGATTTAAAAATATAAAAGAATCTGCTGAATACACATTAAGAAGCATGATCCGTGAAATGGAAAAAAATGAATAAAAATGGGGAAGCGGAGAAGCGAGCAGTTTCTCCGCTTTATTATGTGTGAATATATAGACACAATCTATTGGGCTTTCGATTTACGCAAAACCTTACTTCGTTTGAAGAAATCTTGGGGTTAAAAGATTCTATCTAAAAAATATCCGTTCTTTTTTGTCAATCTATGCTATTGAACTGCCGTAAACGGGACTATTCGTAAGCGGCAAAAAGAGGCCGGAGAAAATTCTCCCGCCTCTGCTTGATTTAAAGGATGTATTCAGGTGTAACGGCTCCTTGCTGTTCTAGCGTTTTGACAATATTTCGAAAGTCTTTGATGCTGATGTTTTCATAAAGATACAATCTGCGAGCAAAGTCCAGCAATTCATTTGCACATTCTGCTTCGTATTGCTTCTCCATTTTAAATCTTTCCCTCAATGTTTGAACCGTCATAAAACATCCCCCCCTAACACTTATATTAATATGTTACCATCTCTTTTGTAATTATCAATTTTAAAAAAAATAAAAACTTCCGACACTATTTGACATCTCACCCTTTAAAAGGCAAAAACATATTTTATGATTAGTTAAGTTTTTATTGGAGGGATCAAAATGTATCATGATCATGTTTATGATTGGTTAAGACCTGTTTCTTACGATCAATATTTCATGATGAATCAACATGTTGTTCCTTATTTCCAATCTCCATATTATCAGCCTTTTATGAATCCGTATCCTCAGCCTTATCCAAGCACGCTGCCTATGATGATGCCAAAAGGGTCAAATCCTTCATTGCTTTCTTCATTTAAAAAAGCGGACGGACAGATGGATTTTAACAAAATGATCGATACAGCAGGACAAGTTGTTCAAACGATGAATCAAATGAGCTCCCTTTTAAAAGGAGTCACGCAAATTTTTAAAGCTTGATGCTGAATAATGAGCTTTGAAACGATGTAAGGCGCTAGGGATGCCGTTCGCCGCAAGTCAAGGCTGTTTATGCTTTGTTGGATGTACGAAAAAATCCTTTTTATATCAAAAACCTATTTTTGGAAAAAGAATATTTCCAATCGGGAACAACAGCTGATGACATGATTGCCCGGGGAATGATGAGTACCGATCACAAAACAGACAATTACAGGATGCAATAGGAAAAATGGGACTGCCCGATAAGTCCCTAAAAGGAAGCAAGTAGAGAGAAACAACGCGTTTCTCTCCACTTGCTTTTATATTTTTCGATTTTTATCTGAAAGTAGCTGGCGGATGTCGGCTATTTCAGGAAGTGTGAGCTAATGAGAAAACAATACCTCATCTTGCATCGTCTTCACCATTTTGTCTATGACACGTGCCACGTGATGTTCTGGTATGAGCAATTCAATATCGAAAATTACTTGAACTTGACGGTTGTCATATAGTTTGAAAGTAGGAGGGAATGTTAATTTCTTTTGTCAGGAGTATTTTCTTCTTTTACATCTAGTGAAAGTGCTGTTTCCGTAGTAATCATTTGATTGGTTTCGTAAAAAATCGTCCTTTCTGTGATGTTGTGTCCCAACTACATTTTATTTAGAAAGGACGATTTTTTTTGCTTTTTTAAAAGTGGAAAAATGAGGGAATCCAAAAGTCAGTTACCCTGACTTTTTGGACAACCTCTTTGATTAGAAGCATATTAGTCAATATTTATTTTTGTTTTTTTGGAAGGGATCACAATTTTCAGCTTTTCATTTTGAAACGATGCTTTAATACGTTGTACATCTAAGTAAGCTGGCAAATAAAAGGATTTCGCAAATTTGCCATGAGACTTGAACATTTGCGTCATCTGTTTTTCATCATTTGTTTGTTCAATATGTTGATCTTGATGAATGGAAATCGTTAATACATGATCATACGATTCGATGCGTATTTGCTCTTTTTTCACTCCTGGAAGCTTTCCCTCTAACACCCATTCTTGATCGGTTTCATGAGTGTCAAAATGAAAAAAGGGAAGGGACATTGCGGTATCAAACAAATCATGAAACGGTTTTAATAGCGATTGAATGTAGGCAGGATCGAAAAATTGTGAAAACCTGCCTGGAAGCGGATCTAGTTGGGAAAACACGGGCAAAAATTCATCATGTTCCTTTTTGTCTTTTTTCATCTTGCTCTCTCACTCCCTTTCTTTTTTTCACATTTATATGCAAAAGAGTTTCGAAAAGTTTATAACGAAAGCTTCCAATGAAAACATGCTTTATTTACGAACGTTTATTCGTTAGAATAGATGTAGTGAATTTGAGGAGGAATGGGTTATGCTTGGGCGGAAACCTTTTGAAAAAGTCATCCATGATTTTAGACATGACGAGCGTTTTCGGGATCAGATTGTATATTGGCACACAATACCTGAAAAAGAAGCAATCACAGTTCCTTTTCCAGAAGATATGGATAACCGATTGAAGGAAATGTTGAAGAAAAAAGGAATTGAACAATTATACAGTCATCAAAAAGAAGCGTTTGAATTAGCGTTAAATCATCACAACATTGTCGCTGTAACCCCGACAGCGTCGGGAAAAACGTTGTGCTACAATTTGCCTGTTTTAAACGCAATATTAAAAAACAATAACACGAGAGCATTATATCTTTTTCCGACAAAGGCGCTAGCTCAGGATCAAAAAAGCGAACTGAATGAATGGATTGAAGGAATAAAAACGGAGATAAATTGCTATACATACGATGGAGATACTTCTCCAACAATCCGTCAAAAGATTCGAAAAGCTGGTCATATTGTTATGACAAATCCTGATATGCTACATTCAGGCATTTTACCGCATCATACGAAATGGGTGTCGCTTTTTGAAAACTTAAAATATGTCGTCATCGATGAATTGCATACATATCGCGGAGTATTTGGAAGCCATGTTGCGAATGTAATCAGAAGGCTGAAGAGAATTTGCCGATTTTACGGAAGCGACGTTCAATTTATATGTACGTCGGCAACGATTGCAAATCCGTTGGAATTTGCTGAAACATTGATTGGAGAGAAAGCGGTTCTTATTGATCGAAACGGAGCCCCAAGAAGCAAAAAACATTTCATCTTTTACAATCCGCCTGTTGTTAACAAGCCTCTCAATATCCGCAGAAGCGCCATGATTGATGTAAAAGAGATTGCGAAAGAATTTTTAAAAAACGACATTCAAACGATTGTGTTTGCTAGAAGCCGGACAAGGGTTGAAATTATTTTAACGTATCTGCAAGAGATGACGAAAAAGGAATTGGGATCGAAAACGATACGCGGATATCGCGGAGGTTATTTGCCGAAGCAGCGAAGGGAAATTGAAAAAGGCCTAAGAGAGGGAAAAATTAAAGGTGTCGTCAGCACCAATGCTTTGGAGCTAGGGGTTGATATCGGTCAGCTGCAGGTTTGCATTATGACAGGATACCCCGGATCGATTGCCAGCGCGTGGCAGCAATCAGGCCGGGCGGGCAGAAGGGAAGAGGAGGCAGCAATTATTCTCGTCGGAGGATCGAGTCCATTAGATCAATATATTTTAAAGCATCCAGAATATTTGTTTGAAAAAAATCCGGAAAGTGCGATCATTCATCCAGATAACTTAATCATTCTCGTAGATCATATAAAATGTGCGGCGTTTGAGCTTCCATTTCAGTCAGGTGAAACGTTAGACGGGGTGGAGGTTGACGATATACTTGATTTTCTGAAAGAGGAAGGCGGTTCTTTACGAAAACGGAGGCAGATGGTATTGGATGAGCGATTCGTTTCCTGCACATGGGATCAGCTTGCGTTCTGCTTCTCAAGAAAATGTCGTAATTATTGACACTACAAATGGCGCAAATGTCATCGGGGAAATGGACCGATTCAGCGCCATGACGATGCTTCATGAAGAAGCGATCTATTTGCATGAAGGAAGGCAATTTCAGGTTGAAAAGCTCGATTGGGAAGAAAAAAAAGCATATGTTTCTGAAGTCAATGTTGACTATTTTACGGATGCGAACCTAGCTGTTCAATTAAAGGTGCTTGAGGTGGATCAGGAAAAGGAAAGCAAGAGCATGGAGATTGGATTTGGAGATGTCATGGTGCTTGCCCAACCGACGATATTTAAAAAAATCAAATTCGGCACACATGAGAACATTGGTTCTGGTCCTATTCATCTGCCAGAGGAAGAGCTTCATACAACAGGTGCTTGGATTAGCTTTAAAAATGACGTTTTTTCTGTTTTATCGGAACAACAAATGGAAAAAGCTTTAGTCGGTATCAGCCATGCTTTAAAATATGTGAGTGCTCTTGCAGCAATGTGCGATCCAAACGATCTTGACGTTGTATTTCAAGTGAAATCCATTCACAACGGAAAACCGACCATCTATTTGTATGACCGATATCCAGGCGGAGTTGGGCTGGCGAAGAAAGTATTTGATGAGTTTGAATGCTTGCTTGAAAGAACGGAAGAAATGGTAACAAACTGTAAATGCGATGATGGCTGCCCTTCCTGCATCGGTCTTGATGGAGAATCGAGCGGAAGAAAGGAAGCGGCGCTTCGGCTGCTTCAATATATAAAGAAAGGACAGATTCTATGTCCATAAAACAAAAATTAAACAGATTAAAAAATCATATTGTTCATGAAGACGTATTGAAAAAGGAACAGGATATAGAGATTCCATACTTAAAACGCTGGGAAAGCGTTGGAGTCAAGCCGTTTTTCTTTGATGGCCAATATATTCTCATCCGTGAAGTAGAATATCCGCTCAATTATCGCCATGGATTGTATGAATTGAGCGAAGTAATTGATGTTGTAGATTACTGGAATGACAATGAAATGGAGCATCCGCTGTCAGCAAAAGGGCATAAACCTTATGAACTTTTCTTTTTCGATACGGAAACGACTGGTTTGAAGGGCGGAGCAGGCAATATGATCTTTTTACTTGGATTTGCGCGGATATTATTCGATAAAGTGGTGATCAAACAGCTTTTTTTGCCTGCTCCTGGCCATGAGGTTGCTTTATATCAACGGTTTTTAAGTGAAGTAAATATAAAAACATTAGTCACATACAATGGAAAAGCATTTGATTGGCCTCAAGTGAAAACGAGGCATACTCTCATTCGCAATATGGTGCCGCAATTGCCTGAGTACGGCCATTTTGATTTATATCATGCAGCTAGACGTCTCTGGAAAAATAGCTTGGAGTCGGTAAAATTATCAAATGTTGAAAAAGATAATTTTGCAAGTGAACCGAAAGGAAGATACTCCCGGCTATTTAGCGCCGATCCTTTACCATCATTTTTTGAAAGATCCAAATCCTGATAGTGTGATCGGAATTTTTCAGCATAATGAGATGGATATTCTCTCCTTAATTTCACTTTATATTCATTTGTCAAAAAAGCTTTTATTTCCCGATGACAACCATGATGATAAAGAACTGTTTGAAATGGCAAGATGGTTTCAAGCTCAAGGAAATGAAAAGCTTGCTTATTTTTCATATGCGAAAATAAACGAGCAGTCAAGCAGCCTTCACCTCAAGGCAAAATTTGAAATGGCAATGCTGGCAAAACGAAACGGACGTTTGGATGAGGCAGTGAAACTATGGAGCGAAATTAAAAAACATGGACAAGGCTTTTTGAAAATAAAAGCTTTAGTCGAACTGGCCAAATTTTATGAGCATTATGAAAAAAATATTGATGCTGCATATATGGACACAAACGAAGCGATTCAAATTTTGAAACAGCTGGAAAGAATGGGAGTATCCAAACATTCAACACAAAAAGAAGAGCTGCTGAAAAGAAAATGGAGGCTGGAAAAGAAAAAAAATAAGTTGGAAGATTTGGAAGAAAGATGAAACAATTACTCGATCACAACCGTCTAATATAAGGATTTGTTAAAAGGAATAGATGCCGGCGGCAACATATTTTGGTATTATATTCGAGTAAAAACGGCATCGCCTATTAGATGCTTTTTCTGTCAAATATAAAAAAAAGAGAAAGATTGACTAGCAAGACCTTCCATCGAACAAGAAGGTCTTTCTCTTTCAAATTTTTAATATAGTGCCTTAATCAATCGGTTATGAAGGAAATGCCTATACATGATAAATATCGCGCCTGCTTTTTTTTGAAAATAGGTATTTGAATTAGTACATGTACACTTTTATATTCATAGGCTAGTATTGTAAAAATAATAAATAGGAAGGAGTTATATAATATGAAATGCAGACCGAATGTTCTTCAGCCGATTGTTCATCCGACGAAATGCTGCGTCAATCATACACATTCAACAACAATCGTTCCTCATATCCATCCAATTCATACAACAAATGTTAATCATCAAATGTATCAACATTTGCATTATTTCCCGCATACTCAATCTGCGGTAAATAACGTGTCACATCAACATTTTCAGTGCATGGGACCTGGTCCGTTTCCGAGATAATCTTTGAGAAGGGGCTGAGTAACCAGCTCCTTCCGTTTATAATCATTATTTTTAAACCTCTGAAGGCTTCATTTTTTTCCATAATAGGATGGAGACATGTTATTACCATAAAGAATAAATTGACATTAATCAGGAAGTTTGAAAAAATATAGCCTAGGAGGACTTCTGACGATTGAGGTGAACCGAGTTGATTTCAGATAAAATTAGATTAACGGCGAAAGAAATTTTGGAAAAAGAGTTTAAAACTTCGATGCGCGGTTATAAACAAGAAGAAGTTGATAAATTTTTAGATATTATCATTAAAGATTACGAAACGTTTTACCAGGAGATTGAACAGTTGCGGCAGGAAAATATGCGGCTGAAAAAGCAGCTCGAAGAAGCATCGAAAAAACAACCGACGATGCAGGCGAATACAACGAACTTTGACATTTTGAAGCGTTTATCGAATTTAGAAAAACATGTATTTGGAAGCAAATTATATGAATAATGTTCATGGATGCCACTTGAATTTTTTATTCATTTTCACTATACTACATAATGCGGTTTAGCATAACGTTCGGGTAATCGCTGCAACGGATCATCCGTTGTAGAGGAAAGTCCATGCTCGCACGGTGCTGAGATGCCCGTAGTGTTCGTGCCTAGCGAAACCATAAGCTAGGGCAGCCTTTTCGGCTGACGGCGGGGAACGTGCCTAAGCTATTGATTAGTATGGCACTATTACCCTGAAAGTGCCACAGTGACGTAGTCTTGCGAGAAATCGCAAGAGTGGAACGCGGTAAACCCCACGAGCGAGAAACCCAAATGATGGTAGGGGCACCTTCTCTGAGGAAATGAACGAGGAGAAGGACAGAAGGGCTAAAACCCTTCTGTAGATAGATGATTACCACCCATGTACAAGCTGCATGGGGACAAAACATGGCTTACAGAACGTTATGGAATAAACCGCAATTTTTCGTGCTCTCCATTTGGAGAGCTTTTATTTTCTTAAAAAGACAGGTGAAAAAATGAGCAAACGGTTTACATTGATTGCAACAGCTGCAATGGGAATTGAAGCGATTGTTGCATCAGAAGTGCGCAATCTAGGATATACATGCAAAGTGGAAAACGGAAAAGTAACGTTTGAAGGCGATGAACTGGCGATTTGCCGAGCGAATTTATGGCTTAGAACGGCTGATCGAGTGAAATTAAAAGTGGCTGAATTTCCGGCGACGACATTTGAAGAACTGTTTGAAAAAACGAAAGCCATTGATTGGGCGGAATTTTTGCCTGAAAACGCTCAATTTCCTGTCATCGGAAAATCGGTGAAATCAAAACTGGCAAGTGTTTCTGACTGCCAGAAAATTGTGAAAAAAGCAATAGTTGAAAAATTGAAGCAGCAGTACCGAAAAACGACCGATTGGTTAGAAGAGACAGGGGCGGTTTACAAGATTGAGATCTCTTTACATAAAGACATTGCTACACTGACCATTGATACGAGCGGAGACGGCCTCCATAAACGAGGATACCGCGCTCGAAAAGGAAATGCCCCTTTAAAAGAAACGCTCGCCGCTGCACTTATTTTGCTAACGAATTGGACTCCTGACAGACCTTTCTTTGATCCATTTTGTGGTTCAGGTACGATTCCGATTGAAGCGGCGTTAATTGGGCAAAATATCGCGCCCGGCTTCAATAGAGATTTTATTTCAGAGCAATGGGACTGGATCGGCAAGGATGTATGGAGAAGGGCAAGAGAAGAAGCAGAGGATTTAGCTAAATATGATGTTCGCCTCGACTGCATCGGGACGGATATTGATCATAAAATGATTGAGATTTCAAAAGAAAATGCCATGGAGGCCGGGCTTTCGGATGTCATTACTTTTAAGCAAATGCAAGTTAAAGATTTACGTACAGTGAAGGAATTTGGGGTAATAGTCGGGAATCCACCGTATGGTGAGCGACTCGGAGAACGAGAAGAAGTGGAGCAATTATATAAGGAAATGGGGAAAACATTCTCGCTGTTAGATACTTGGTCGATTTACATTTTGACTAGCAATAAAAGCTTTGAACAGTTTTACGGAAAAAAGGCGACAAAAAAACGGAAACTTTTTAATGGGTTTATCGAAACGCACTATTATCAGTATTGGGGACCTAAACCGCCCAAAAGAGCATAAATAATACCAGCTCTGCATAAATTAAAATGGATAAAATTTATACGGGGTTGGTTGATTTATGACAAAGGAAGAATATGCGATTATTTCTCGCGCATTAAAAAATACGTATACTGCGTTGGTAGAAAGAGGTTCAACAGAAAAAGCGCTCAGTCAAATCTTTGAAGCGGAAGGGCAATTGAAAAAGGCTATTTTTCACGGATCTCTTTCCGTTCGAGAGAAACGGCTTCCCTGAAAATGGGAAGTTTTTTCTGTTTTTAAATGATTTCGTTTCAACCGAGTCAATCGCTTATGCTTCAAACCTTACCGCTCGCTTCCTGCAAAAGCGAGGTTGACATGATTCTAATTGAATCGCGCGCTGCCAGAAAAGATATTGACGTTATGCGTAATAAGTGAAATAATTTTACTCTATGAATAATCACGGAGGTTGGAGTCATGATGTTTCAAGGTTTACCTTTCCCGCTGACAAAAAATGAAAGCTTTTATGAAGCGTTAAACAAATGGATCGGAGATGTTCTGTATGATATTTTGCCTGAAAAAGGCTTTGAATTGCGTGACGAACAAATTTTTATGGCTTTCCAGCTTGACAGAGCTTTTAAAGAAAAGAAAGTTATGTTTGCGGAAGCGGGAGTAGGGACAGGAAAAACGATTGTTTATTTGCTTTATGCGATTGCATATGCGCGATATACCGGAAGACCTGCCGTCATTGCCTGTGCGGACGAAGCTCTAATTGAACAGCTTGTCAAAAAACAAGGGGATATAAAAAAGCTTGAAGAAGCTCTAGGCCTAAAAGTGGATGTGCGATTGGCAAAATCGATGAACCAATATTTATGTTTGGACAAGCTTGAGGATTTGCTTGGAATGGACGATGATGAGGACTTTTTTGATCTTTATGAATCTCTCCCTGAATTCGTGCATGATCAGAGCGGATTGCAATCTTACTATCATTATGGAGACCGGAAGCAATACCCGTTTTTTTCCGATGAAAAATGGGAAAAAATCAGCTGGGATCCTTTTAAAAACTGTTTGTCATGCAGCAAAAGACATCGGTGCGGCTTAATTCTTTCCCGCGATTATTATCGGAAGGCGAAGGATTTAATCGTTTGCTCCCATGATTTTTATATGGAGCATATTTGGACGAAAGAATCCCGGAAACGCGAAGGACAGCTCCCGCTTCTCCCAGAGCACAGCTGCGTCGTGTTTGATGAAGGCCATTTATTAGAATTTGCGGCTCAAAAGGCACTTACGTATCAAGTGAAAAAAGAAACGCTAGCAGCATATTTAGAAAAAATTTTAAAGAACAACATTCGTGAACAACTTGCTGAAATGGTCGAAGAAGCGCTTTTAGCGAACGATCATTTTTTTCATATGCTGTTTAAAAGTGCACATCAAAAGGAAGGCTCCAATCGGATGACAATCACGAGAACAGACGATTTGTTAGAAGCGGCCGGAAATTTGTACGAACGATTGAATCAGCTGTCTGAAGCTTTAGTTTTTGAAAGTGAACTATATACCATTGATGAATATAGCTTAAAGATTGTGGAAGAATACCTTGATCAAATGGAATTTTCTTTTCGCTTGTTTTTACAATTTGACAACACAATTACCTGGCTTGAACAAAACGTCGCGTCATCTTCTTTTGTGATCATGCCGCAAAGGATAGAAGATATTTTAAAAGAAAAAGTGTTTTCTCATAAAATACCTTATATCTTTTCATCAGCCACTTTATCGGATCAAAACGGATCGTTTGCTTATTTGGCGAATAGCCTTGGTATAAAAGATTATCTATCATTCTCCGTTTCCTCTCCTTTTGACTATGAAAAAAATATGAAAGTGTTTGTAAAAAAAGGTACGAGCGAGGAAAAATTGAACTGGACGGAATCTGTCATAAAATCAAACAAAGGGCGCACGTTAATTTTATGCAGAACGAAAGAGGAGCTGCTTTTCTTAAAAAAACATTTACCAAGCTTTTGGCATTCATGTTTATTTGAAGGAGATTATGAAATCAGCGAATTAGTGGCATCTTTTGAAAGAGATCCGGAAACCGTTTTGTGCGCTGTGCATTTATGGGAGGGGCTTGACGTTCCAGGACCGTCGCTTGAACATGTGATCATTTGGTCGCTGCCATTCCCGCCGGATGATCCTGTATTTGATGCGAAACGAAAATCCGCAACAGATCCTTTTTATGAAGTGGATCTTCCGTATATGATACTGCGGCTGAAGCAAGGAGTTGGACGCCTCCTTCGCACGAAAGATGACCATGGTACTGTAACGATTTTTATCAGCAAAGATGAGGGAGAAAATATTGTTTCGGAGGTCGTAAAAGCGTTGCCTGTCAAACCGAGCTGAAATATATTTTCAATTGGAAGAAGGGGATGATCAAAATGGGCTTAAAAGAAAAAGAACAAAAATTTTTCGATTACTTAAAGAAAATGGAAAGCTATGAAGAAGCATTAAATTTAATGTATTGGGATTTACGGACGGGTGCGCCGAAAAATGGATTGGAGCGGCGAGCTGAAACAATCGGCATTCTTTCTGAAGAGTGGTTCCAGATGTCCGTTTCAGATACTATGAAAGAGTTTCTTGATGAATTAACAGAAAAACATGTTTATGACAATCTCTCTTCGGTGACAAAGAAAGCTCTTCAGGAATGCAGAGAGGAGTATGAAAAAAACATTAAGATTCCGAAAGAGGAATATAAAGAATATGTCATTCTCCAATCAAAAAGCGAATCAGTTTGGGAAGAAGCGAAAGCAAATGCAGATTTCAATCAGTTTGCTCCTTATTTAGAAAAATTAATAGAATTCAATAAAAAGTTTATTTCCTATTGGGGCTATCAGGGACATAAATATAATACGCTCCTTCATTTGTATGAACCAGGAATAACTGTGGAGACGCTTGACAAGGTTTTTGCAGAGCTTAAAAAACATATCGTCCCATTAGTACAACAAATTGTACAATCATCAAAAAAAATCGACGTTTCGTTTTTGCACAAACCGTTTCCGAAAGAAAAACAGCGAAAGTTTTCCGAATATATTTTAAAGGAAATAGGCTACAATTTTGATGCCGGCCGCCTTGATGAAACCGTCCATCCTTTTGAAATTCGAATGAACCGGGGCGATGTTCGAATTACAACAAAGTATGATGAAACAGATTTTCGAACGGCCGTTTTCGGAACCATTCATGAAGCCGGACATGCGATTTATGAGCAAAACATTAATGAAGAACTGGAAGGAACTCCTCTTGCTGACGGCGCTTCAATGGGGATTCATGAATCTCAATCATTATTTTATGAAAATTTAATTGGGCGAAACTATCATTTCTGGAAGCGATATTACAACCAACTTAAAACGTATGCTCCAAACCAATTTACTGGGGTTTCTTTAAATGATTTTTACAGAGCGATCAATGAAGTTAAACCTTCGCTGATCCGTATTGAAGCAGATGAATTGACATATTGTCTTCATATCATTGTACGCTATGAAATAGAAAAATTGCTGTTTGAAGGAAATTTGGATGTGTCTGATCTTCCAAAAGTTTGGAATGATAAATATAGCGAATATTTAGGTATTGCTCCAGATCATGATGGAAACGGGGTGCTTCAAGATGTTCATTGGGCGGGAGGAAGCTTTGGCTATTTCCCTTCATATGCTTTAGGATATATGTATGCAACGCAATTGATGCAAAAAATGGAGCAGGATCTTTCGAATGTTGAAGAACTTATTGAAAACGGAGAATTTCAGCAAATTCAAAGCTGGCTGACAAAACATGTTCATCTATATGGCAAAATGAAAAAACCGCTGGAAATATTAAAGGATGCGACTGGCGAATCGTTGAATCCGGCATATTTTATTCAGTATTTAGAAAAGAAATATAAAGACATTTACAGTCTTGATTAATAGATTCGTTTGGAAAACTTCCCATCAGCAATCAGGGAAAAAATTGTTTCGATTTTTAAAATGACATCCCACTTTATTAAAAAAAATAAAAGATGGCGGATATCAGCTCTTTCGCCGATTTCCGCCATCATCAATTCTAAAGGCTTTAGACAGAGCCTTTTAATCATTCGAAGCTTTTGCCCGGCCTGCAAGAAGAACAAAATAGCACAACAGCCCGAACAAGCAGGAAATAAATAAAGCATGTGCCAAGGCAAGATAAAGATTTAAATCAGACAAGATCACGGATATGCCGGATAACGCTTGGAGAAGAATGAGAATGAAAGCAAGAATCCAACCCCAATACATCACTTTTTGATCTTTATAATGTTTTATCGCATGAATAGTGGCAACCGCAATCCAAATAAACAGCAAGCCTGCTGCAAAGCGGTGGCCCATTTGCACCCATTCATGGACGGTTTGCGGGAACAAGCGATTTTCGCTGCAAAAAGGAATGCTTGGACAAGCTAGACTTGCGCCTTTATGCCGAACATATGCACCTGTGTAAATGACAATATAACTGTAAGTAATAATGCCATAAATATGAAATCGCATTTTTTTCCCAATGACAGCATTATCTGCGTCAAATTTTTTATCAACTTCAAAAATCAGCAGAGTAAGCAGCAAAACAGCTGCAAATGAAATGAGGGAAATTCCAAAATGAAGTGCAAGAACGGCATCGGATTGCCCCCATACGACAGCTGCAGCACCGATTAGCGCCTGCAAAACAATAAAAAAGATGGCCAGAAAACAAAGCAGCTTTGTTTCTTTTTTATGCCCGATCGCTTTCCAAGCCCAAATAACAAGACATAAAACAAGGATTCCTGCAATTCCGCTCACTAGTCGGTGTGAAAGTTCAATGATTGTTTCTAATGTCAAAGGGTCTGGAAGAACTTTTCCGTGGCAAAGCGGCCAAGACCGGCCGCATCCTTGAGATGATCCTGTTTTTGTTACGAGTGCTCCGCCAATTAAAACGAATAGCATGACGATTGTTGTCACGACGCCAAGCCACTTTAATAAATAGTGCATGTCTCATTCACCTTCTAACATCTTTAATAAGTTTAAAAAGCCGAAAGAAACTCCATAATGGGTATAGAAACATCAAACTTCGAAACAAATAGTTTCTTGTAGAATCAGAAAAAGCTTGAATATTCAAAAGGAGTTTGCTAGAAATATTATGGGGAAGGCATTTTGCCGAAACGTTCGACCAACTATTATTATAATCGGAAAATATTTTATTTTTAACCGCTTCACAATTTCGACAAACTTTATTCGCGAAATGTACACAAAAAATTGACGAATTATGGTTTAATACTATATGAATGCTTTTTTGTCTCGTGTTTTTTTTATATGATAGAGGCAAACGCTAAATGGTCTCAGATAGGAGGCCGTCCCAGAGGAGGTCATTCAATTGGGTAATACAAGGGGCGAAGTTGTTTTAAACGATCGGCAAGAAATAGAAGTGGCAACTTCCGCTTGGAAAGATTTTTTATCATTAATTAAAATCGGAATCGTCAACTCCAATTTAATCACCACTTTTACCGGAATATGGTTGGCATTATATTTCAGCGGTAAAGGTTTTCTTGAAAATATAGATATTGTTGTGTTTACATTGCTTGGAACAGCAGCTATTATTGCTGGATCTTGCGCAATCAACAATTTTTATGACAGAGATATTGACCATGTAATGGAAAGAACAAGATTACGCCCAACCGTAACGGGCCGTATAAGCTCGTTTCAAGTATTGCTGCTGGGGACCGGCTTCATTTCCATTGGAACGATTTTGCTTCTAATGGTTTCTGTTTCCGCAGCCGTCATTGGTTTGTTAGGCGTGTTTTCCTACATAGTGCTATACACGATGTGGACAAAACGCCAATATACGATCAATACGGTAGTCGGCAGCATCGCTGGAGCTGTTCCGCCGCTGATTGGATGGGCTGCAGTTGATGATTTAAATATCATTGCATGGATTTTATTTCTAATCATGTTTATTTGGCAGCCGCCTCATTTCTTGGCACTTGCGATGAAGCGTTCGGAAGAATACCGTAAAGCTGGAATTCCGATGCTTCCAGTTGTTCATGGCTTTGAGGTGACGAAAAGACAAATCATTGTTTGGGTTGCCTGCTTGCTGCCCCTTCCTTTTTATTTGTTTAGCCTAGGCATTGGCTTCATCGTTTTGGCTACTGTATTGAACATTATTTGGTTGATTTTGTCATTAATTGGACTGAAAATGAAAAATGATTTAAAATGGTCTAAGTGGATGTTTATCTATTCAATTAACTATTTAACCATTTTGTTTGTGGCTATGGTTGCCTTTTCAATAATTTAACGTTCGGTAGTAATTCTTTCTAGATAAGAATTTATTCATAGAAGGAATTCTTCATTTTTTCTTTATGAACAGGATTTAACAAAGAAAGAGGGGTTTGATTTAGCGATGAAAAAGCTGAAATGGCGTCTTTTGTTACTACTTTCAGTCATGACGCTCGTATTGTCAGGCTGCGGCGAACCGTTTATTTCCACGCTGATTCCAGCTGGAGAAGTTGCCGATGAACAATTTTCGCTCATGATGTTGAGTACGGCAATCATGGTGATTGTTGTTGCAGTCGTAACGATTATTTTTATTTATGTCTTAATGAAATTCCGCCGGAAAGGAAGCGATAAAATTCCGGTACAAGTGGAAGGAAGCCATAAGCTTGAAATCATTTGGACTGTTATTCCTATATTATTGCTGATTGTATTGGCAGTTCCGGTAGTTGCTTCCACCTTTAATTTGGCGGATACCGACCCAATGAAAAAAGCGTTGGCAGATGATAAAAATGGAGGAAAAGATCCTCTTGTTGTCAATGTAAGAGCAAGTTTGTATTGGTGGGAATTTGAATATCCTGGCTATGGAGTCATTACAAGCCAAGATTTAGTCTTGCCGACAGATGAAAAAGTTTATTTTAACTTAAAAGCATCAGATGTGAAGCACTCATTCTGGATTCCTCCAGTTGGTGGTAAAATCGATACAAACACAGATAATGAGAACCAGTTCTGGTTAAAAATTGATTCAAAACGTGCGAAGGAAGCTGAAAACATTTTTTACGGGAAATGTGCTGAATTATGCGGACCATCTCACGCATTGATGGACTTTAAAGTGAAGGCGGTTTCCCGAGATGAATTTAATTCTTGGATTAATAAAATGAAAAATTTCAAAGCTGAAACTGTTGCTCAAACAGCGTCTGCAAAACAGGGAGAACAAGTGTTCAAAGATAAAGGCTGTATCGGCTGCCATGCAGTATCACCAGCTGATAACCGACCTGAACAAGCACGAACGGCACCTAACTTAGCTAACTTTGCTGATCGTGAACGAGTAGCCGGCATCTTGGAACACAATGAAGAAAATATTAAAAACTGGTTGAAAGATCCTGAAAAATATAAACCTGGCAACACAATGACAGGCACATACGGTAAGTTGACTGAAGAAGAACTTCAAGCATTAACAGATTATTTACAAAGCCTATCAGTTGAAAAGTAATGCTCACTAATTATAAAAGGGAGGTTACATCGTGAGTACGTTAGCTCGGAAAAAAGGGTTCTGGCCAACGGTTTGGGACTATTTGACAACTGTTGACCATAAAAAGATTGCCATCCTTTATTTAATCGCTGGAGGACTCTTTTTTGTAATTGGTGGAATTGAAGCGCTTTTGATGCGTATTCAATTGGCCATTCCAGAAAATGACTTTGTCAGTGCAGGTACGTTTAACGAATTGATGACAATGCACGGTACAACGATGATATTTTTAGCAGCTACGCCGTTATTGTTTGCATATATGAACGCAGTTGTTCCACTCCAAATTGGGGCTCGTGACGTTGCGTTTCCGTTTTTGAATTCTTTAGGCTTTTGGTTGTTTTTCTTTGGCGGTGTTTTCTTAAATTTAAGCTGGTTTTTAGGCGGGGCACCTGATGCTGGCTGGACGGCATACGCTTCAGTGGCCTTGAATTCTCCTGGACATGGAGTAGACTTTTATATACTAGGGCTGCAAATTTCCGGATTAGGAACATTAATTTCCGGGATCAATTTTCTTGTTACGATTATTAATATGCGTGCACCCGGAATGACATACATGCGGATGCCATTGTTTACATGGACTACTTTTGTAGCATCAGGACTTATTTTGTTTGCGTTCCCACCGCTGACTGTTGGAATTGCGCTTTTAATGTTTGACCGTTTATTTGGCGGGAACTTTTTCAATCCGGCTTTAGGCGGGAATACGATCATTTATGAACATATTTTCTGGATTTTTGGACATCCTGAAGTTTACATTTTAGTTTTGCCGGCATTCGGAATTTTTTCAGAAATTATTCCAACTTTTGCTCGGAAAAGATTGTTTGGGTACACATCAATGGTGTTTGCAACAGTGTTGATCGGATTTTTAGGATTCATGGTGTGGGCGCACCACATGTTTACAACAGGTCTTGGTCCGATTGCCAATGCGATTTTTGCAGTTGCAACTATGACAATTGGTGTGCCGACAGGAATTAAAGTGTTTAACTGGCTCTTTACAATGTGGGGCGGAAGCATCCGCTTTACAACACCGATGCTTTATGCAGTCGGTTTTATTCCATCATTTGTTATGGGTGGTGTAACTGGAGTCATGCTCGCTGCTGCTCCAGCCGATTATCAATACCACGATACTTACTTTGTTGTTGCACACTTCCACTACGTAATTGTTGGTGGTGTTGTATTTGCTATTTTGGCTGCTGCCCATTATTGGTGGCCAAAGATGTTTGGAAAAATGTTAAATGAGACGCTTGGTAAAATAACATTTGTATTATTTTTCATCGGTTTCCATTTAACGTTCTTTATCCAGCATTTCCTTGGTTTAATGGGTATGCCGCGCCGCGTGTTCACATTCTTATCAGGCCAAGGCTTTGATACTGGAAACTTGATCAGTACAATAGGTGCGGTTCTGATGGGGATAGCAGTAGTCGTTCTCTTGATCAATGTTGTGGTTACTTCTGTGAAGGGAGAAAAAGTAGGTGCAGATCCTTGGGAAGATGGACGTTCACTAGAGTGGGCAGTTGCATCACCTCCACCTGAATACAACTTTAAACAAACTCCGCTTGTTCGCGGATTAGATCCTTTATGGATTGAAAAAATGGAGGGCAAAAAAGGCTTAACACCTGCTGAACCGCTAAGCGATATTCATATGCCGAACTCTTCAATCTTGCCTTTTATTATTTCAATAGGCTTATTCATTGCCGCTTTCGGCCTCATGTACCACAATGACTATTCGTGGGGTGTGCCGGTTGCTATTATCGGCTTTATCATTACGTTCGGTACGATGTTTTTACGCTCGATTATTGATGACCATGGATACCATATTCATAAAGAAGACCTTTTAAAAGATGATAATGGGGGGGTTCAGGCATAATGCATGTAGAAGAAAAATTAACGGCTGAAACGTTTCCTGAGCAGCCAGAAAAGGCCACCCTCGAAGGGAAAAATAAGTTTATTGGTTTTTGGGTTTTCTTAGGCGGCGAAACAGTATTGTTTGCCACGTTGTTTGCTACGTTTCTAGCGTTGAGAGATTCCACCGCTGGCGGGGCCTCAACGCAGGAGCTCTTTGACATCAAATTAGTATTTGTAGCGACAATGCTTTTATTAACAAGCAGTTTGACAAGCGTCTATGCAATTTATCATATGAAAAACTTTCAATTTGGCAAAATGCAGTTCTGGTTTGGAGTCACCGTTTTATTAGGTCTTGCGTTCTTAATTTTGGAAATTTATGAATTTAATCATTACATGCATGAATTTGAATTTAAGTTGACAAGCAGTGCGCTTGGTTCAGCCTTTTACACGCTAGTAGGAACACACGGTGCACACGTTGCCTTTGGGCTTCTCTGGATCACAACGCTGATGATTCGAAATGCAAAACGCGGATTAAACTTATACAACGCTCCTAAATATTACGTCGCAAGCCTTTATTGGCACTTTATCGACGTTGTTTGGGTATTTATATTCACAGTTGTATACTTAATGGGAATGGTGGGATAACGATGGTGAGTGAAAATTCTCGTAACCCAAAAGTTGATTTAGCGTTTCGCCGTAAAAAAAATGCGGAAGAAATGAAGCACCAAGTCGTTTCATTTGCGTTAATGATCTTTTTAACGATTGTAGCTTTTATTACAGTAGGATATGATGGAATCGACGAATGGTTGAAAGTTCCATTTATTGTACTGCTTGCATGCATTCAAGTCATTTTCCAGCTATATTATTTCATGCATATGAATCATAAAGGACATGAAGGACCACAGTTTTTCATATGGTCAGGTATTTTTGTCACATTTCTGACGGTTCTTGCCTTTATGACAATTGTCTGGTGGTAAAATACTCTTTATGGAAGCAATCAGTTTTAACTGGTTGCTTCTTTTTTTAAAGGCAATATAAATCTGCTTGCTGAAAGAAATGCAAATTCATAGAACGTTCATTGAAAAAAGAAAAGGAAAGCATGTATAATGAAATGGAATCGACTAGATCGATGATTGAAAGGATTGATTCAGTTGAGTTTAGATATATTTGGCTTTCGCGCTATGTGGAGTCCGCTGTTTTTTATATTTTGTGTTATTTTAATTGTGCTTTACTTATTATTAACCGATTCGCTTCGTCACTATTTTAAAAATTCTGAACCGGTCAGCCTAAAACAAAAATTAGTGTTTATATTGGCAATCGTTCTCCTTTATGTCAGCAAAGGAAGCCCGCTTGATTTGCTGGGGCACATTACATTTACAGGGCATATGGCTTCAATGGCAATTTTGTTTTTAATCGTAGCACCGCTTTTGATTATCGGCGTTCCTGAATGGTTATGGAAGGCTGTTATGGAAAAGCCGGTCATAAAACCTGTTGTAAAATTTTTCACTAAACCGATATTGGCTATGATTTTGTTTAATTTATTTTTTTCCTTGTATCATGTGCCGTTTATTTTCGATACATTAAAATCAAATTATATTTATCATGAGGCGGCTACTACTTTTATTTTCGTTTTTGCCTTTTTTATGTATTGGCCATTGATTGGAAAAAGTCCAAATTGGCATCCAATTGGGGGTCTGAAAAAAATTGCCTACATTTTAGGAAACAGCGTTTTAATCACACCAGCCTGCGGTTTAATCATTTTTGCAGGTGCGCCGCTGTTTGAAACATATTCGAATCCGGAGGCGTGGGTAAAGACTTTAAGCTTATGTGTTCCTTCTGATACGTTGGCTGGGTTGTCTTTGTCAGGCCCGCAAATGTTTAGCGGAATGCCGCTGCTTGAGGATCAGCAGCTTGGCGGCATTATTATGAAAGTGATCCAAGAGCTTGTGTACGGAACATTTTTAGCTCATGTATTTTTTGAATGGGCGAAAAAAGAGAGAGAAAAAGACGACATCGATGTGCAAAATTTGTCTCCTGAACCAAATAAATAAAAAAAACTGCAGGTGATTTGCCTGCAGTTTTTCAAACAGTTAAGCTTTCAATCGCTTCTTTTGCCCGCTTTAACAGTTTTTCGCTTGACTCAACGATGACGGCTGGAAAATGTTCATCCTCTCCATATTCGACACCATGAGGATAATAATGTTTCCCTAATATTGGAGTTAGCAATTTAATAAGTGCGTAGCGGCCTCCCACATCGCCTTCAATACAATATCCTTGTACTCTTAAATAAAAAACATCGCCCTTATGCTCAAATTTCTTGTCAAACGTCACACGGTCATAATCCCATTGGCCGGCAAGGATAAAACCTAATTCTGACAACGCATCCTTAAGGTGAGACAATTCCACCGTCAGCCCTTCCAGGCCGATTTGTTCAAATTTCATATGTATTTCCCTCCTAAGCGCTTCGAACAAAAAATTGATTTCTCTCTACTGTTTAATAATAGTATGAATAATTAAAACATGCAATGTTATATATATAGCATTTACACAATGTTCAAATAAAATTCGGTATTCAAATGGAGAGCGAATAAAGAAAATCGAAATTTCCCATAATAGATCAAAAAGCATAAGAGGTGTCCTCATTGAAAAAGGTAAAGGAAATTATGTCAACAAATTGTATTTTTTGCACACCGTTAGAAAATGTGTTTGAAGCGGCTGTGAAAATGAAAGAGTCAAATGCTGATGCCGTTTTAATCGTTGAAAATGATCAATTAGCAGGAATCATAACCGATCGTGATCTTGTGACAAAAGGAATTGCAGAAAAACGTCCTGGTTCTACGAAAATTACGGATGTAATGAACGGCGATGTTGTTACGATCACTCCTGATGCATCAGCAGAAGACGCAGCTGAGATGCTTGCAGCCCATCATATTCATCATTTGCCGGTTGTTGAGGATGGAAAGGTTGTTGGCATTATAACAGAACGTTGTTTTACATGATGAGAAGACAAAAACTACACCATTAAAAATGAGAGAAGTGAATTTTTCATGAAATGTTTGCAAAATTTCCCCATTTTTGATTAAAATGACTTAAAACAGAATATATAAGAAACAAAGAAAGAAGAGGGGAATTGAACTGAAAAGAGTTACAAGAATTATATTGATATTTGTAATTATTACATTAACATATATCGTATATGTCACCTTTCAAAAGGAACCAGTACTGCCTCCGGAACAGCAAAATTTTCAAGAGAAAACGGACAAAGAAATAAAAGTGGGGGAAGGAGTTATCTCATTTGTCGGAAGATCTTCCAAAGAAGTACTAAAAACTTTTGGCAAACCTGATCGGATTGATCCATCAAGATATGATTATGAATGGTGGATATACCGAGATGATTTGCAGCAATACAAGCAATTCGGTGTTTTAAACGGAAAGGTCGTTACAGTTTTTGCTATTGGAAAAGAAGTAAATGTAGATCCGTTTCAAATTGGCCAGCCGTCTACCCAAGTATTTCATATTGTCGCTCCCAATTCATTTGTCACAGCAGATATTGGTTTAAACTCATACCGGTTCGAGCTGTCGGAGGATGATCTGAATGTCAGGCCGACAGTCCGTTTGAATGATGATCTTTATGTTCAGTTGTATATGGATAAATTCACTGGAACGTTATCGAGCATTAGAGCTTTTGATGTTCAAACATTAGTAAAACAGCGTCCATATGAAGTTGTATATAGAGGCGAGCTTTTAGAGGCAGAGCCTATAACAGAGGAAGAGCAGCGGAAAATTGAATACGGGGAAGAACAACAAATTGTTGACATAACAAATGTAATTCGAACAATAAATGGTTTAAGTCCTCTTAAGCAGGAAGAAAGCACAGCGAAAGTCGCTTATTCTCACAGCAAGGAAATGAGTGAAAAAGGATATTTTTCTCATGTGTCGCCTGAGAGAGGCTCTCTTTCCGATCGTTTGACATCGGCTGGGGTTCATTTTGAAATGGCTGGAGAAAATATTGCGCATGGATATATGGATGGAATTGACGTAGTCGAAGGCTGGCTGAATAGTGAAGGACACCGAAAAACGCTTCTTGATGAACGGTTCACACATATAGGGGTAGGAGTGTATGAAAAATTTTATACGCAAAATTTTATTGCAAAGCGGGCCAAATGAAGAGGCTCGCTTTTTCATTTTATCACCAATTTTTCCGTTATCGATATATTAAATATAAGAAAAACGTTTATGAGGTGATCGCATGAAAACAAAATCGTTATCAAAACTCGAATTGTTTAAACAATTTATTAAAAAACATCCAAAATTAATAGAAGAAGTCCGCAAAGAAAAGAAAACATGGAAGGAGATTTATGAAGATTGGCAGCTTTTAGGTGAGGAAGATCCTTTGTGGAATAAATACCGATCAAACAGTATGAAAAGCCGTAAACATCAACAAGGTGATTTTCTGAAAAATATTTTACAAACTTTTCAGCATTTAGATGTGGAGACGGTAAACGAACATTTATATAAAATGAATGATGCGATTTCAACCATTCAAAATCTTTTAAAAGAGATCGAGAGCAGCCGCAAATCAGATCCGAATCATTCGCATCCCTTATCGTTTAGAAAGGATTAATAACAATGAGAAAGGACTTGTATTTATATATTCAACAAAATCCCCTTTTAAAGCAATACATTCGCGAAAAGCCATATTGGTACCGCACCTTGACTAGACATCCTGAATTTCTTGAGAAAATGGAAATTAGCATGGCAAATGACTATTATCTAACTCTGCCGCATAAAATAGAAAAATTTTCGAATTCTATTCAAATGATGTCGATGATGCTGGCGATGCTACAAGCATTTCGCGAAAATTAACGGTTCAAATGTGTTTGTACGAAAGCAATCATTTTTCCTAATGGAATGAAAAAAACGGGCTTTTGTTTGTATTCCGCACTCAGCAGCTTCCGAATTTGTGAATGACGCGTCAGCGTCTTTTTTATTTTTAAGCACATGTTTTTACATAAAGTGTTGAAAATATATGAAAAAGGAGGCATCAATGATTATGCAAATGAAATGGCTCGCAATGCTGACGCTTCTCACGGTTATGGCGGCTTGTTCCCCAGAAAAACCGGTACCGGAAGGAAATAAAAAAGACAGCATCGTTCCGACAGAAATTCATGAATCCGACAGAAATGCCATTGAAACGATGAACAGCCAAATAAGAAAATTTCAAGTTCGTCATCATGTAGAAGGAAACAACGTTTATGTAGAATGCTATGTGCCTGATTTTACATTTAACGGTGAACGGAACACGAAAAAAGAAGGAGAAGGTCATATCGTATTATATATTGATGGAAAGAAAAAAAGTGATATTTATTCTGCTGCATTTATTATAAAAGGATTGTCTAAAGGGCGGCACACAATCAACCTGGAATTAGTATATAATGATTCAACCAGCTATCAATTGAAAAAAGAATGGATTGTAAATATATGAGAAACGCAGGCGTTGTAAATAAGATGATGTTCGTGCTACAATCAATATTGGAGGTGTGATCTTAATGGTTACGTCAATGGAAAGCGTTCTGCTTTTAGATGAAGCGGAAGCTTTAGCAAAAATGATAACAGAATCAGAACTTGCGATCGAATATCGGCGTTCATTATATAATTTGCAAAATGATCAAGAAGCTCAAACAATCATTCAAAAATTTGTCAAAATAAAAGAGCAATACGAGGATGTCATGAGATTTGGCAAATATCATCCTGATTATAATCGAATTAAAAGCGAAATGAGGGAAATTAAAAGAGAACTTGATTTAAATGATAAAGTCGCTGCATTTAAAAAAGCGGAAAAAGAAATTCAAAAACTTCTCGATGAAATCAGCATGTATATCGGACGAGCTGTTTCAACAGCCATTAAAGTTCCGACTGGAAACCCTTATTTTGAAATGATGCCTAGCTGTGGATGCGCATCAGGCGGAGCATGCGGCTGTTCAGCTTAAACGGGTTTAGAAGCAAAGGAAAAGGAGAATCGGGATGTTTGAAAAAAGACAGGGAATTATTGTTTGGCTGCATTCTTTAAAATATGTAAAAAGTTTGCGGAAATTTGGAAACATTCATTATGTTTCAAAAAAAATGAAATATGTAGTTCTTTATTGTGATAGAGAACAAATAGACGAAATAATGGACACCATTGCATCATTTTCTTTCGTAAAAAGGGTCGAACCTTCTTACAGGCCGCTTTTAAAAATTGAATTTGAATCAAAAGTGGATAAAGCGAAAGAATATGATTATAAAATTGGATTATAAATAGGACAGCCGAGAATTTAGGCTGTCCTACTATTGTAAAGAAGGTATGTATCGGTTCATCCGCAATATGCCGATTAAATGCTGGTAATACAATTCAACATCAGAAAATTGGTCTGAAGGCTTTACAACAAGCTCGATCAGCTCATGACCATATGCTTCGGCAGCCTGTTGAAAAAGTTCAAATCGTTTGTTCATTTTTTTCTGCGGATTTGGGATCCCTTCCCGGCATATATAAAGAGGCTGGAAATCACCTATCTCCGTCGGTTTTAACACAATGACGAACGAACAAACCTCTTTTCCATTTTTTACTGTATAAAGAACTAGAAAGTGCGAAATCCGGTCTTGATTTCTTTTTGCGATTTCCAATAATTCGTATATATCTGAATATCCTTCTCCTATTTCAATAAATCGCTGGATCATTTTTATCCTTCCTCCAATGGGTATTTGGTTGCTAAATTCATAAGCTAAATGTATTGCGCTTTCGTCCGTAAATAAATGTATCATGAAAATGGAAGAATTGAAAGAATAAAAAAAAGCCTGCAGATTGGATCTGCAGGATCCTTCCTAGCTTTGAAGCAAAATCTTCAAAGCAGAAGGGAAAGGGAGAGGAGAAACCGGAGGAAGAACTTATGGGGAAACGTAAGTCTTCTCCGCGGTTGGCAACAACACCATCACAACTGATGTTGTCACTTTCATTATGGTCAATTGGCAAAAAATTATACTCGCTTCTGCAAAAAAACAACTGTCAAATTTAATTGATGATCTTACATTTTCTATGTTAATATTATTCCGAGCCAAAAGGAATTTTGTCAAGTTGTGGTGAATGGTATGAGAGTGGTATCCGGTGCATTAAAAGGACGAGCATTAAAATCGGTTCCTGGAAAGACGACAAGACCGACAACAGATAAAGTAAAAGAAGCAATATTTAACATGATCGGACCATATTTTGAAGGGGGACTTGCTTTAGATTTGTTTGCCGGCAGCGGCAGTCTTGGAATAGAAGCTTTATCAAGAGGGATAGAATGCTCTATTTTTATTGATAAAGATATGAAAGCGATTCAAACCATTCGCGAGAATTTAGAAAATTTAAAGTTAAACGACTGTTCTGAAGTATATCGCACCAGCGCTGATCAAGCGTTAAAAGCTGTCAGCAAACGCGGGCTGAAGTTTCGGATTATATTTCTGGATCCGCCTTATAAAAAACAAAAATTAGAATCTATTCTAAAGGTAATTCATGAGCAGTCTTTGTTGTCAACGGATGGTGTCGTTGTGTGCGAGCATAGCTATGAAGTAACATTGCCAGACCAAGTTTTATCACTTGCAAAAACGAAGTCTGAGCGATATGGTATAACAAGTGTATCTTTGTATCAAAATGTTTGAAGTCGGATGGGGGTATTTATTTTGGCAAGCATTGCAGTCTGTCCGGGAAGCTTTGATCCCGTTACATATGGACATTTAGACATCATAAAGCGGGGGGCAAATGTATTTGAAAAAGTGTATGTTTGCGTTTTAAACAATTCTTCAAAAAAGCCGCTATTTACTGTAGAAGAAAGATGTGAACTGCTGAGAAAGGTAACGGGCAACTTACCGAACGTATACATTGAATCCTTTCAAGGGCTGCTCGTTGATTATGCGAGAAGCAAAAATGCGAACGCTATATTGAGAGGCCTTCGGGCTGTTTCTGATTTTGAATATGAAATGCAAATCACTTCAGTGAACAGAGTGCTGGATGAAAATATCGAGACTTTTTTTATGATGACAAACAATCAGTATTCGTTTTTAAGTTCAAGTATTGTTAAAGAAGTCGCTAAATACGGCGGAAAAGTTTCTGAGCTTGTACCGTATGAAGTGGAAGAAGCATTAAAGAAAAAATATGAGCATATGTATAAAAAATAATTTTTTGAGGTTCGGAAAATTTTGGTTTCCGAACCTTTTCTTATGTGCCGCTTTTATTTCTTAAACGAAAGTAATAAATCAAAATATACACAATGAGCGTGCAAATCGTGATAACGGGGCCGACTTTGGAAAGGAGCAGCCAATACTCCGTGAGAAAGCTTGGCGTTTTTTCAAATATAAATGCCGGTGCATAACCTTCATTCTTTGACAATAGATCGATATATAAAGGCTTGAATAAGATCAAAGCAGAGAGGCTTGAAAAAATCCCTTGCATAATGCGGGCAAAGAAAAAAGGCTTAAAGCGAATGTCTGTTTCTGCTAAAATGCTTGCTACTTGTGCTTGAACGGAGAAGCCGCTGAATGCCAATATAAAGCTTGTGATGATCACCTTATCCTGCATGGCGGCTTGTGCCTGGCTTGTAAGCTGGCTGCCTAATGTTATTTCAAACAGTCCGGAAAAAAATGGAACAGAAAGCTCAGTCGGTATATGAACAAGAATAAACAAAGACGATATGAAAGTTGCTGCTATGTCTGCCACATGAACGATGCTTAAAATTTGATTTAATACCGAAAACAAAATAATAAAGCCCCCGATGACGAGCAGCGTTTGGACGGAATTGAGAACGGCATCCCCGAGCATTTTTCCAAGAGGTTTTTCATTTTGCATTCTCATTTCGTGCATAAGCTGAAACGCTTTTTTAAATGATGGCTTCGAATGTACTGTTTCCTTTTGCAGCTTTTTTTCATCTTTTCCCCAAAATCTCATCGTTAGCCCGACGAAAACATTTCCTAAATAATGCGAAACGGCCAGCAGCAATCCGAGATTTTTATCTTGAAAAAAACCTATTGACACAGCTCCGAAAATAAATAGCGGATTTGAAGAGTTGGAAAAAGACACAAGCCTTTCCGCTTCATGTCTTGAGATCTGGTTTTCTTGTCTTAATCTTGCAGTTAATTTTGCCCCGGCGGGGAATCCGGAAGCCATCCCCATTGCCCAAACGAATCCCCCTGCTCCTGGAACATTAAAAACGGGCCGCATAAGCGGTTCTAAAAACACACCGATAAAACGGACCACACCGATTGATATAAGAATTTCCGAGACAATAAAAAAAGGCAGCAAGGAAGGAAAAACAATGTTCCACCACATATGTAATCCCCGCTTTGATGCCTCAAGTGAGGCGTCAGGAAAAAAAATAATCGCGCAGGTGATAAAGAAAATAACGGTTGCGTATAAAGCAGTTTTAATTTTTGCCTCTTTCAATTGTTATGCCCCCTATTGAAAACTGCACACGTATAAGCTGACATGATAGAATGAATAAGAGGTTTTCGTACAACCTATAATTCAATATACGTGAATAGGGTGGCATTTTAGACCATATGATGAATAACAAATTCATGAAAGGGGGCTCCGTTTATGCCGAAACATCCAACAATTGGTGTGGCGTTAGGTTCCGGGGGAGCTAGAGGCTTTGCTCATCTGGGTGTTTTGAAAGTGTTGAAGCAGCATGAAATACCGATTGATATGATTTCCGGTTCGAGCATGGGGGCCCTTGTAGGAAGCTTTTATGCCTCAGGTTTAACTGTTGAACAAATGTATAAATTGGCGGCAGCATTTAAACGAAAATATTTTATCGATGTGACCGTTCCAAAAATGGGGTTTATTCAAGGAGACCGCATTAAACAGTTAATTCGAATTTTTACCCGAAATCAAAATATAGAAGATTTGCCGATTCCTTTAGCGGTCGTTGCAACCGATTTAAATGAAGGGAAAAAAGTTGTTTTTCGAAAAGGTCCTGTTGCGGATGCCGTTCGGGCAAGCATTTCGATTCCGGGAATTTTTGTTCCTTTTTCTTATAACGGCTCGATATTAGTTGACGGAGGAGTGATTGAACGGGTTCCCGTTTCAGCGGTGAAAGAAATGGGGGCTGATATCGTAATAGCGGTCGATGTATCACATGTCAAAAAAGAAGCTCGCATTCAGTCCATTTTTGATGTCATTATGCGGAGTTTAGACATTATGCAAAATGAGTTAGCGCAGCATCGAATAACATCAGATGTAGTGATCTGCCCGCGTGTTGAACATTTTCACAGCGGAGCGTTTACGAAAATTGATGAAATTATTAAACTCGGTGAAGAGGAAGCAACGAAACATATTGATGAGATCAAGAATAAGATCAACCAATGGAAGGAGACCAATCATGAAAAGTAAACGCATTATTATTTCTCTTATCATCAGCATCATTGTCGCACTCTCCGGTTCCTTCATCAAGCTCCCTTATTATATTACAAAACCGGGATTGGTCAATGATTTATCCAATATGATTCATGTTGAAAACGGATATAAGGAAGAGGGCAGCTTTTCGTTAACAACAGTCCGTTTCGGGAGAGCAACATTATTTACGTATTTATGGGCGAAAATGCAGAATGATTTTGAGATTATGCCGATTCAACATGTCCGCCAAGAAGATGAATCTGATGAGGAATATATAAAACGTCAAATACATATAATGGAAGCTTCACAAAAAGCTGCGATTACCATCGCCTATAAAGAAGCCGGCAAAAAAATTACTATTCAAAATAATGGCGTTACAGTATTGGAGGTTATGAAAGAAGTACCGGCAAGGGAAAAATTAAAAGTTGGCGACCGAATCGTCGAAGCCGATGGAATGAAAATAAAAACTTCAGAGCAATTCACTGATTATTTAAAAGGGAAGAAAAAAGGCGATCATATATCATTAAAAATAAACAGAGATGGAAAAATAATTGATACATCAGTAGAACTTGTCCAAATTCCTGGTTATCCTAATAAAACGGGTCTCGGTGTTGGCGTCGTGACGGATAAAAAATTGACGACTTCACCAGGTATTACTATCAATACAAAAGACATCGGCGGTCCTTCAGCAGGTCTGATGATGGCTCTTGAAATTTACGATCAGCTGACGGAAACGGATTTAACAAAAGGATTAGATATTGCTGGAACAGGAACGATTAATGAAAAAGGGGAGATAGGTCCGATCGGCGGCATTTCACAAAAAGTGATAGCAGCAGACCGTGCTGGGATTGATATATTTTTTGCCCCTAACGAAAACGGCAAGAGAGGCTCCGATTATGAAGAAGCGCTGAAGACACGAGACTCCATTCATTCTGATATGAAAATCATACCGGTGGATACATTTGATGATGCCGTCCATTTTTTAGAAACAATGAGGACTTCCGGTTAAGGAAGCCCGTAACGTATAGGAGGCATTGTATACTCGAGCTTCATAAACTCGGTTGCGGCAGGTTCGTTGAGGATGAGCGCATAAACATTTGTCGCTCTTAGATCCATTTCCAATACATCTGAAGAATAGGACGAAACTTTAGAAATAAGCGGCAGCTCCAACTGTTTTTTAACAGCTTGCAAATAGCTTTGCCCCCGCCCTGACATCCCGAGCAAACGAATATACGGGGCTTTTTTCGTTTTTAATATGCTCGCCATTTCTTCTTTTTTCGTATTGGTCAAAAGATAGGTGCATAATCTTTGCAATCTTGTCCATGTGTATCTTTTCGTTTTCAAGAGAGATAGAAACTGGTGGAATGATGCAGCCCTTTTAATATGGTGAACAACGCGGTGTTCCAAGCCTTCGTCCATTTCATATATTTCTTTTAATTCTGTTAAAGTTTTGGACAATATAGAATATTTTAAAAATGGAAAGTAAAGCTCCCAATCGTGAAAGGCTGAATAAGTTTGTTTATAATTCAGTAAAATGCGAAACGAACTTTCCGGAACATAATGTTTCATGGAAGACAAGTTTTGTTCATGAACAATGTTTTTTCGGATGCTTGTTGCGCTGGCGATGCTAGGGTGATGGTATGATTCATCATGGTAGCCGGCGCCAATTCTCTCGATTGTAAGAGGCTTCATCGAGCTTTTTTGTTGAACAATGGCTTTGACATATTGAAATCCTAATATATTGTTCGGTTTGCTTAAATCTAATAGCGTTTTTTCTCCGGAAGCAATTTTTTGAAAAGCAATGGAAACGGCCTTTGGATAACTGTTGCCTTTCGAAAGCGCTGTTTTCAAAACATGAACGAAATCATCGCTTCTTTTCTCCAGCAGTTCATATGTTTCAAGAAAAGCGTCAATTTTTCCGACCTCGCTTCCGAAACATAGTGAATCACAGCCAAGCGCATCTAAAATCGACACGGCGCCGCTGGCGAAAATTTCTGCGCTTTGCGTTGAAAAGGCAAACGGAAGTTCAAAAACTAAATCTGCGCCGCCTGCTAGAGCCATTTCTGTTCTCGCCCATTTTGAGACGAGTGCCGGCTCTCCCCTTTGCAAGAAATGACCGCTCATCACTGCAATGACAATATCAGCATTTGCTTTCTTCTTTGATTCGGCTAGATGGTGTAAATGACCGTTATGAAATGGGTTATATTCTACAACAATTCCGACCGCCTTCAACTCCATCACCTTCTTTTTCAATTCATCAATATATTTGTGCAATAATGCCTATATTATAGTGTAAAGGAAAAATATTGACAAATACTTATTTGAAAGCTATAATAACCTTTGTTGTCTTGAGGTGATATATGTTGAAATGGTCTGTTCATCAATTGTATAAACTGCAGAAAAAAGGCTTACAAATCAATGAAGATGTCGATCTATATGATCTTGTCCAAAATCATCCTGATTTGCGGGAGATAACTCCTGTTCATGTTCAAGGACATGCAGATATAAGCTCTATGAAAGTCATCTTTCATTTAACAATTACTGGCGAAATGACGCTTCCTTGCGCAAGAACACTTGTTGATGTTAAATATCCATTTGAAATCCGCACATCGGAAACGTTTTTGTTTAGCTCCGACGAGTATGAAACGAGTGAGCAAACACATGTTGTTCAAGGAGAAGTCATTGATTTAATGCCAATCATTCATGAGCTTGTCCTTTTAGAAATTCCGCTTCAAGTGTTTAGTGATGAAGAGGAAAACAAGCAGGAAGCAGCACCTCAAGAAGGAAAGTTTTGGAAGTTAATAAAAGAGGAAGAACAACAAAACAAAATTGACCCAAGATTAGCTAGCTTAGCTAAGTTATTGGATAAGAAAGAAAATGATTCTTAAAGCATTGCTCTGTAAGGAGGTGGGAAAAATGGCAGTACCTTTTAGAAGAACATCCAAAACGAAAAAAAGATTGCGCCGTACACATTTTAAATTACAAGTTCCAGGTATGGTAGAATGTCCAAACTGCGGAGAAATGAAGCTGGCGCACCGCGTATGCAAATCTTGCGGAACATACAAAGGCAGAGAAGTAGTAAACAAATAATGAAAAGTGACCATACCCGTGTCAAGTAGACAATTTAGCTGCGGCCTTTTCTCGATATTCAGTCGGGGAAAGGCCGTTACATTTTGTGAAAGCAAATGCGGCTTAAGATCAGCTTGAACGGCTTGATCGTTTTTGGAGCTTTCTGTATTAAAGCGCGAGAAAAAGCTTTTCAATACATACATATTTTTTCTCCTGGCACAAAGGCTTCCTTGAATCTTTGAAAATTTCTTAATCCATTCTGCAATCTGTGCATCCTCTTTATTCCTAAGGCTCCATGAAGCTGCCGAGAAAACGATCCTTCCTCTAATGTTAAGCGAACGACTTCACGAATATGAGTAGAAGATTTGTCCTTTTAGCATAAATCTCCTCCAAGCTAGACTCTAAAAAATATCCTCTTTTTTGACAGCCAGCCTGCTGGCGGAATGGGAAAAGATGTGAAGAAAATGTCGAATGCCGAATTAGAACAACCGCTTCTTCCAAATTTACTAATGCATCTCTCAATTCTCCCTCGATTTTCAAAAAAAACTTTTTAGGAAGCAGAAGAAATGTCAATGAAAGAAGCACATTCTTTTTCCTTTCAACTAAAACTGTGCTTCTATCGTTTCTATTACAGGCATATATATTATTAAAAATTGCATGAAATAGTTGAGATGAGGCAAAAAGCTCGCATCACAAAATTTAGAAAAGAGAATGGAAGCAACAATTGATTTGTTACATCTCATTCTATTTTTAAAAAATCATTTTTTAAAAAAAGTCAAATCAAAACGGAGGGATGAACAAATGGCGGTGACACGGCAAGATGCATGGACAGAGGATGAAGATCTGCTCTTGAAAGAAATTGTTTTGCAGCATATTCGCGAAGGCGGAACACAACTAAAGGCTTTTGAGATCGTTGCGGAGAAACTTTCAAGAACGGCTGCTGCATGCGGTTTTCGCTGGAATTCATATTTGCGAAAAAAATATGAAACAGACATTGAACTTGCGAAACAGGAACGTAAAAAATTTAGACAGCAAAAAGAAAAGAAAAATTCCGAAAAAAAGCTGCTTCATTATGAGGAAGCAGGTGGAAGATCGGAAATCACTATCGATGATGTGATTGCTTTTTTAAAGTCTACACAGCACCAACCGGTGAACAATCGGTTGGAAGAAGAAAATAAAAGCTTGCGTGAAAAAATCTCTTTTCTAGAACAAAAAGTAGAAGAATTTAAAAACGAAAATGAACAATTACATGAACAATTGAAAAAGATTGAAAATGAATTTTACGCTTTTATTAAAATGATGGAAAAAGTGAGGGAACGAGCAGGATTGAAAGAAGAGGCGGAGGAAGAAAAAATGAAACATAAAAAAAGACCGTTTCAGTTCGGTCAGGAATGAAAAAAGGGAGATTCTAAAAATAGATGAAACCGACAAAGCGTGCCGGTTTCATCAACTATCGACTTCTGACTTTGAAAAAGACGCTGCCAGCGTCTTTTTTTAATGAGCGCCCTTTTCTTTGACAGTGACACCGTTAGGATACCAAACGAGAGGATTTTCTCCACGATCTCGTTTCATATCATACTTTACAGGGACAAAGCCCATCTTTTCCCAAAAGCCAGCCGATTTCATACGCGGATTTGTTTTTATAGGCAAGCCGAACGATTTGGCAAAATCAACTAGCGCTTTTCCATACCCTTTTCTTTGGTATTCAGGAAGCACTTCCAATTTCCATAACTCAAGATAGTCCTGTTTTGGCTCAAAATATTGATCATATTTTTTATCCACCCGATATAAACTCATCCGGGCAATTAATTTGTCTCCGTAGTAAATCCCGTAAAAGGGCGAATCGCTGTTATTTTCGATAATATTTGCTTCTAAATCCTCCAGCATGGATAATTCTTGTAAACCGTATTCTTTAAATTTTTTAAATTCCTCTAAAGTTTTATAATTGACTAATAATTTTTCCACTTTTACCATGGCGAATCTCCCCCAATTGCCGCTATAATGATAGACGCCTTTTCACTCACATTATACTAAACATAAAGAGAAAATAACATTGAAAAAATAATAAAAAAGCAAATATAATCAAATTTTTAATTATATTCAGGAAAAAGAAGAATTTTTAGTTTTTGTTTGTTATGATACATATGAGAGAGGTGGAGAACTTGAAGATCGGTGTAATTGGCGGAGGAGCTGTAGGCTTGTTAATATCGGCATACCTTAGCCGAAAACATGACATTACCCTTTATACAAAGACGGAAGAGCAGGCAATTTCGGTAAGGACAGAAGGGATACATGTCATAGGCCCGAACCCTTGGACTGCATATGTAAAATCACGTGCAGATGTATTATATAAAGAAGAAATATTAATTATTGCTGTCAAGCAATATAGTCTGCCGTCATTATTTGGAAATCTAAAGCAATTGCAGCCGAAAAAGATTGTATTTGTTCAAAACGGCATAACTCATATCGGCAGAATGAAAGAGCTTGCCCAACATGAATTGTATATAGGTGTTGTAGAGCACGGCGCCTTAAAAAAATCCCCCAATACCGTTCACCATACTGGTATTGGGAAAATTCGCATCAGCCCGTATGACGGCGGTGGGGCGCGGGAATTTATTGATCAGTTAAATACGTCTGATCCTTTATTTTTGATACAATATGAAGAGGATTGGGAGCCGGTTGTATTGAAAAAATTGGCCGCCAATGCAGTTATTAATCCATTAACTGCCTTATTTCGAATGCCGAATGGCCACATCGTCAGCAATCCTTATGTTGCAAAGCTTGCCAAAAAGCTATTTCACGAAGTATGTGATGTTCTTGAAATAAATGATAAGGATGATTTATGGGAATATATTGAAAGTATTGCAATAAAGACAAAAAACAATCGTTCATCAATGCTGTCGGATATTGAACATCATAAAAAAACAGAAATTGATTCAATATTAGGGGATCTCATTCAAAAAGGGAAAGAAAAGGGTGCTCATACTTGTACAATGGAATTTTTGTACAATGCGATTAAAGGGTTGGAAAACCGGGAGGAACGTTGATGGGAATTGTTATAGGAATCATCGCCTTTTTTGTGACGTTTCCATTGGCCGCGTGGCTGCTGTTTTTGGTTCTTTTTCGTGTTTTATTAAAGAGTAAGAAAAAATCTTTCCTTTTGAGCGTTGATGTGGCTACTGTATTTTTTGCCGTTTCATTTTGGATCAAGCTTTCTGTTATTTGGCATCATCAATCGTTTTTATGGCTGCTTTGTTTATATTTGCTGCTTTTTTTGGCGACAGCTGGACTTCAATTCGTATTCACTGACGAGATCAAATGGATGAAAGCATTGAAAATGATGTGGAGAAGCTCTTTTTTAATATTTTTTCTGCTGTCTGAGAGCATGGCGATCATCGGGGTGTTTGTGTACATAATGAATCAAATGTGAATAAAAAAAAGCAAATTTTTTTTGTTTGAAAATATTACATGATATACTCTTGTCGGGGTAATGATAATGAACGAAGAAAGGAAGTTAATAGATATGGAGGCGTTTGAACTCTTCCTTCCTCAATCCAATCCTTTTGTGAACAATTATATAAATCGGCGATTAGAGGTTGAAAAATATTTTGATTATGATCCATTTCAAGAAGATGTATTTCAAAAAAGATATGACGATATTTTATCAAGGACTTATAAGAGGGATGAGCTGGCGGATGTTTTAATCCAATATCATAAGCGGCTGAACGCAACAGAACAGATAATGGAGAATATTTTAAAATTAAAAAATCCGAATAGTGTCGTCGTTGTGGGCGGTCAGCAAGCTGGACTCTTAACAGGACCTTTATATACAATACATAAAATCATTTCCATATTGGCATTGGCGAAAGAGCAAGAGAAAAAGCTGAACATACCTGTTGTTCCCGTTTTTTGGATCGCGGGGGAGGATCATGACTTTGACGAAATTAATCATCTCTATGTGACAGACAGAGGACGTTTGAAAAAGAAAACGATCATGCAAACACAACGTAAAAAAACAATGATATCGGAGTTATCAATTGATAAAAACGCTTGTCGCATTTGGCTGGAAGAAGTTTTTGCGGCATTTGGCGAAACGAAATACACGAAACATTTGCTTGCTTCTTTGTATCATGAGCTTGACCAATCTGCCACTTATGTTGAATTTTTTGAACGATTACTCATCTCCATGTTCGGAGATGAAGGAATTGTACTTATCAACTCTGGATCAAAAGAATTGCGGGAATTGGAAAAATCTTATTTCGAACAAATGCTCATGGCAACTGACAGCATTTATCATCAAGTCGTCAAGCAGCAGCAAATTTTAAAAGAAGAAGGATATCCATATCAAGCAATTACAATGAGAGAAAACTGCGCCAATCTGTTTTATCAAATAGAAGATGAGCGCTATTTGCTCATAGAAAAAGAGAAGAATCTATTTTCGATCCCTGAAATCAATTGGACGTCTTCGTTGTCTGATCTTTTAGAAGAAGTCAGAATGAATCCATGGAAGTTCAGCAATAATGTAGTGACAAGACCGGTCATGCAGGAATATTTGCTTCCGACTTTGGCTTTTATCGCCGGACCAGGAGAAATTGCGTATTGGGCAGAATTAAAAGGGGTATTTCATTTATTCTCGATGAATGTGCCGCCAGTTATTCCGAGAATTCATTTGACGATTTTAGAAAGAAACATAGAGTCGGACTTGCTAGAATTAGACCTGCCGTTGGAAGAGGTTCTTAAGCAGGGGGTTGAACCGTTAAAACATAGGTGGTTTAAACAAAAGGAGCCTTTTGATGTCAGCGCATATGTGTCGAAAGCAAAAGAAGAGATTGAGGACATTCATCGGTCATTGCGAGAAAAAATAGAGGATTTCGACCAAAGCTTAGCGCCCGTATTGCGAAAAAACGCACAATTTATCGAACAGCAGATAGATTTTGTGGAAAGGATCGTTCAAAAAAAGATACATGCAAAATATGAAGCAGAGCTGCAAAAGTTCAGGCGTATTGAGTATTCACTGAAACCGAATAATCAATGGCAAGAAAGAGTATGGAATATTTATTACTATTTAAACAAATATGGGCCGAATTTTGTAAAAGATTTGCAGCAGTTGACATATACTTTCAATGGAAAACATAAAATTGTCAAATTATAAAACTATTTTTTGAAAAATCCTGTGTCATACAGGGTTTTTTTTTATGTCCATTAATAGTACAATAAATTTGTGGTGAAAAGTGGGGGGAAGTGGTGGAAAAGAAATGAAAGTGGGGCCAACGTGATGTTTATGGGAGAATACCAACATACGATCGATTCAAAAGGAAGATTGATCGTACCCGCAAAATTCAGGGAAGGCCTTGGCGAGAAGTTTGTTCTCACGAGAGGTCTTGATCAATGCTTGTTTGGATATCCCCTCAGCGAATGGAAAGTGATTGAAGAGAAACTGAAAGCTCTCCCATTAACAAAAAAAGATGCCCGAGCTTTTACACGATTTTTCTTTTCCGGCGCTATTGAATGTGAAATGGACAAGCAAGGACGGATTAACATTGCGGCTCCACTTCTTGCTTACGCAAAATTGGAAAAAGAATGCGTCGTCATCGGCGTTTCCAGTCGGATAGAAATTTGGAGCAAACAAAATTGGGAGCAATACGTGGCTGAACAAGAAGAATCATTTGAAGAAATTGCAGAAAACATGATTGATTTTGATATTTGATGTTCATCCTATCCATGATCAAAACTTCTTCCGTTGGAAACGAGGTGCTGGATATTGTTTGTACATAAGACAGTTTTGCTGGATGAAGCGATTGAAGGTTTACGAATAAAAGAGGACGGAATTTATGTTGATTGCACATTAGGAGGGGCAGGCCATAGCGAACAAATTGCTAAAAGGCTGACAACTGGACATTTATACGCCTTTGACCAAGATGAAGCTGCAATTGCTTTTGCGAAGGAAAAACTCGAGCCCTTCCAAGATAAAGTAACCATCATCAAAAGCAATTTTAAACATTTAAAAGAAGAGCTTTTCTCTAGGGGTATTCATAAAGTAGACGGGATTTTGTTTGATTTGGGAGTATCTTCGCCTCAGCTGGACACACCGGAACGAGGCTTCAGCTATCAATATGACGCTCCTCTTGATATGAGAATGGATCAAAACCAAGAGCTTTCCGCTTTTACCATTGTCAACACCTGGCCCTATGAAAAGCTTGTAAAAATTTTTTTTCAATACGGAGAAGAAAAATTTTCAAAGCAAATAGCTCGAAAAATTGAACTTGCCCGCAAAAAAAAGACCATTCAAACAACTGGCGAGCTGACGGAAATTATAAAAGAGGCAATTCCTTCCGCCGCTAGAAGAAAAGGTGGGCATCCTGCCAAACGCATCTTTCAAGCAATTAGAATTGCCGTCAATGACGAGCTTTCCGCTTTTGAAAGCGCGGTTAGTCAGGCAATTGAACTGTTAGCTCCAGAAGGGCGGATATGTGTTATTACGTTCCATTCTTTAGAAGATCGAATTTGCAAACTGGCGTTTAGAAAAGCTGCCAGCCAAGCAGAAATTCCGCGCAACATACCGATAATTCCCAACGAAATGCTGCCAGAAATCAAAATTATAACAAAAAAACCGATCGTGCCGTCGGAAAATGAAATTGAAGAAAATCGAAGGGCGAGATCCGCTAAACTTCGTATAGCAGAAAAGATTAAAAAATAGGAGGTTTTCTATGAGCAATTTAGCTGTCAAAATTCAAGAAAGGCGACAAGAAGAAAAGAAGCATGCAAAACAAACCCTCGTTGTTAAACGAAAAAGATCCTCCATTACATTAGGCGAGAAACTGTTATTTGTTGTTTTTTTATTTTTGATGCTGGTATGCTCCATTTGGATTATCTCAAATAGTGTGAAATTGTATCAAGCAAATATAGAAATGCAGAAAATCGAAGCTGAAATTGAAAATCAGGAAAAAATCAACAGTGATTTAAACCTTCAGGTCGATGAATTGAAAAGACCTGAAAGAATTTATAAAATTGCTAAAGACTTAGGCTTCACATTAGATCCAAGCAAAGTAAAAGGCATACAGGACTGATTGGGATGAAGAAAAGCAAAAATATGAATCGGGGAGCAGCAATATTATCCGTAATATTTGTTCTGCTCTTTTTTATCTTATTTGGGAGGTTTTTCTACATTCAAGCGACAGGAACTGTCGATGGTCAAGTGCTAGCTGTTAAGGCAAAAGAAAAATATGAAAAAAAGCGCATGCTTGAAGCCCGCCGCGGCCAAATATTGGATCAAAAAGGAAACGTGCTCGCTGAAGATACTGTTACCTATACATTAGTAGCTGTATTGGATGAAAAAATGACAACGGATCCCGACCATCCGAATCATGTTGTCGATCCTGAAGAAACGGCAGAAAAATTAGCTCCCATTCTTGGAATGAAACAGAAAGAAATCGAAACTATTTTGAAAAAAGACAAGTTTCAGGTCGAATTCGGAGAAAAAGGAAGAAACATCAGCTTTGCGAAAAAACAGCAAATTGAAAAGCTTAAATTGCCCGGCATCGGTTTTATTCGCGATACAAAACGTTTTTATCCAAACGGAAAATTTGCATCATATGTGATTGGCTACGCCAAGCGAGATGAAAAGACGGGAAAAACAACCGGGCAGCTGGGGATAGAAAAAAGCTTAGATAAATATTTGCAGGAAACAGACGGATATGTGATATATGAAAGCGACCGAAGCGGCTACAAGCTGCCGGGCAGCAAAGACAAAATTGTTACGCCGAATAACGGAGCCGACGTTTATTTAACAATTGACCAAAAAATTCAAACGTTTTTGGAAGATGCGTTAAATGAAGCTGAAAAACAATATCAGCCGACGAAAATGATCGGAATTGTCGCAGACCCAAAAACGGGGAAAATTTTAGCGATGTCTCAGCGGCCAAGCTTTGATCCAAACGAGCGTGATATTCAAAATTTTTACAATGACGCTGTTTCCTACCGTTTTGAGCCTGGTTCGACAATGAAAATTTTTACATTAGCTGCTGCGGTTAATGAAGGGGTTTATAACGGCAACGAAAAATATAAGTCCGGGATGTATAAAGTAAAAGGCGCAAGTCCTATATACGATCATAACAATGTCGGATGGGGCACCATTACGTTTGATGAAGCTGTTCAGCGGTCATCCAATGTCGGTTTTGCCATATTAGCGCATAAAAAGATTGGGCTTGAGCGGTTTTATCAATATTTAAATCGTTTTGGGTTTTTAGAAAAAACGGGTATTGATTTGCCGAACGAAGAGAACAGCAAATTAAATTACAAATGGGAGAGGGATAAAATTTCGACTGCATTTGGACAAGCGTCAGCTTTCACACCAATCCAGCTCGTACAAGCTGCAACAGCTATTGCCAACGATGGGAAGATGATGAAGCCTTATGTCATCGATAAAATTGTAGACCCTGACACAAATCGAGTGCTAAAGAAGACGGAACCATCGGTAGAAGGCGAACCAATCACAAAAGAAACTGCTGCGAAAACGCTTGATATTTTAGAAACTGTTGTGACATCTGAACATGGAACAGGGAAACCTTTTCAAATACCGGAGTACCACATCGCCGGGAAGACTGGGACAGCTCAAATAGCAGGAGAAGGAGGACGTTATTTAACGGGTCGGGAAAATTATGTATTTTCCTTTTTAGGAATGGCTCCAAAAGAAAATCCAGAGCTCATTGTCTACGTTGCTGTTCAGCAGCCGAAGTTGAAGCCGACAGAAACCGGTTCAGCTCCTGTTTCCATGATTTTTAAATCAGTGATGAAAAATAGTCTTGAATATTTAAAAATTGAACCGACGACTGCTGCTGCGAAGGAAGAAAAAAATGTTGAAAATGAAAAAGAAGTCGGAGTTTCACTGCTTGAATATAAAGGCCAGCAGGTTCAACAAGCCGTTCAAGAGCTCGAAAAACAGCAAATTCAACCAATTGTTCTAGGCGGCGGAGCCACCGTCACCTCCCAATATCCAAGCGCGACTTCACGGGTGATCCAAAGAGAAAAAGTGTTTCTTCTAACGGACGGAGCTGTGAAAATGCCGAACATTTCCGGATGGTCGTTGCGGGATGTGATGAAGCTGTGTTCCATCATGGAGCTTGAGCTGAAATATGAAGGAAGCGGATATGTTAACGCACAAAATATTAAACCAGGCACTGAAATTAGAAAAGGAGATCACTTGACTATTAAATTAAAAAAGCCTAAGTAGTACCACAATAGGAGCCCGCTTTTGAAAAAAATGTATCTGGGAACGGTTCGGCAAGCGGGCGCCTGCTTCCGCTTGAAGCTTGTTCTATATTAAATGGACGAGGCATATATTTTGATAGCGAACCTACATGAGGGGAGTTATCGTATATATGCGCGTTTCAAATGTAACAGTGAGAAAACGGCTCGTTTTCGTTCTATTGGCAGGTTTTTTGATTTTCGCCGTGATCGAAGTAAGACTAGGATATGTCCAATTTGTGTTAGGCGGGCAATTAACTTCTCTTGCCAAGGATTTATGGAGCAGAAATATCCCTTTTGAACCAAAGCGGGGAGAAATCTTGGACAGAAATGGGGAGAAGCTTTCGACAAATGTCAGTGCCCCGAGCGTTTTTATCATTCCCCGTCAGGTCGAAAATCCAGCTGAAACGGCTCAAAAGCTTGCTTCTGTCTTAAATATGCCGACGGAAAAAGCTTATCAATATGTAACGAAAAAAGAAATGATTGTCCGTGTTCATCCTGAAGGGCGGAAAATATCTGACGAAAAAGCACAAGAAATACGCAGTTTAAATTTAAAAGGCGTTTACATTGCCGAAGATTCTAAAAGATATTATCCGTTTAACAGCCTTTTAGCGCACGTTTTAGGCTTTACAGGGATCGACAACCAAGGGCTAAGCGGACTTGAATTATATTATGATCGGCAATTGAAAGGGCAAAAAGGATATGTTAAATTTTATTCTGATGCTAAAGGAAAAAGAATGCCAAATGAAGTGGAGGAATATATGCCTCCTGTGGACGGCTTGAATTTAAAGCTGACGATTGATGCAAAAATTCAATCGATCATCGAAAGGGAATTGGACATTGCCGAATCGAAATACAATCCGGACGGAATAATTGCCATTGCTATGAATCCGAACAACGGAGAAATTTTAGGCATGGCATCAAGACCGACATTTGATCCAACTAAATATCAGCATGTCGATCCGAAAGTTTATAACCGAAATTTGCCGATCTGGAGCACGTATGAACCTGGATCAACATTTAAAATTATCACGTTAGCAGCCGCTCTTGAAGAAAAGAAGGTTGATCTTTATAGAGAGCATTTTTACGACCCGGGTTATGTAAAAGTTGCCGGTGCGACATTAAGATGTTGGAAAAAAGGCGGACATGGGGATCAGACGTTTCTTGAAGTTGTTCAAAATTCGTGCAACCCGGGATTTGTTGAACTTGGACAAAGGCTGGGAACATCGACTTTGTTTGAATATATTAAAAAATTTGGCTTTGGTGAAAAAACGGGGATTGATTTAGCAGGTGAAGGAAGCGGCATTCTATTTCAAGAAAGTCAGGTTGGACCTGTCGAGCTTGCGACCACAGCGTTCGGCCAAGGGGTCTCTGTAACGCCGATCCAGCAAGTGGCCGCTGTTTCAGCCGCGATCAACGGCGGTGTTTTATATACACCGAATATCGCAAAAGAATGGATTGATCCGGATACGGGAGATGTTGTATCAAGAAAGACTCCTGAGGCGAAAAGACGCGTTATTTCCGAGGAAACATCCAAACAAATTCGCGCCGCTCTTGAAAGTGTTGTTGCAAAAGGTACTGGAAGAGGAGCGTTTGTTGAAGGGTATCGGGTCGGAGGAAAAACGGGGACTGCGCAAAAAGCTGCTCCCGGTGGAGGATATTTGACAAATAATCATATTGTATCGTTTATTGGTTTTGCACCTGCAGACAACCCTCAAATAGTTGTTTATGTCGCCGTTGATAATCCAAAGGGAACGGTGCAATTTGGCGGTGTTGTTGCCGCGCCAATCGTAGGAACAATCATAAAAGACAGTCTCCGACAGCTCGGTGTGAAGCCTAGAACGAAGCAAATGGAAAAAAAGGAAACTTGGCTGGATGAAAAGTTCGTCACAGTACCGGACGTTTTAGGACTCACAAAACAGGAGCTCGCTGAACAGCTTGTGAATTTAAAACTTGATGTAAACGGCGACGGCAAGGTAGTCGTTCAACAATCGCCAAAAGCAGGCGTAAAGGTAAAAGAAGGATCTACTGTAAGAATTTTATTAGGAGACGAGGCGGCAGCAGCCGAATAATTTTCTAAAAAAGGGCTTTTTGAAACAACTGCTTTTGAAAAGCCCTTGTCGCTCATTTTAAGCTAAGATAAAATAATGGAGAATGTTTTTTTGAGAAAGGATTATCGTTATGAAATTAGATGCAATTCTCACTGCTCTACATCATTATAAACGTTATGGTAATGGGAATCCTGAGATTACTTCGTTGGAAATGGATTCGCGTGCTGTGAAGGAAGGAAGCTTATTTATTTGCATCAAAGGCTTTACGGTAGACGGTCATGAGTTTGCTTTAGAAGCTGTAAAAAAAGGCGCAGCCGCTCTGTTATCAGAAAAACCGCTGAACCATCTGCCGGATGATATCCCGGTAATTGTCGTAAATGATACAAAACGGGCAATGGCTGTGCTTGCTGATTATTTTTATGACCAGCCAACACATAAGCTTCACCTCATCGGTGTCACGGGCACGAACGGAAAAACGACTACGACTCATCTGATTGATCATATTTTTCGCAATGCCGGCTATAAAACCGGTTTAATCGGAACAATGTATACAAAAATAAATGATCAACAATACGAAGTAAAAAATACAACGCCTGACAGCTTAACCCTGCAAAAAACATTTAAAAAGATGATCGAGGAGAACGTGACCCACGCCAGTATGGAGGTTTCCTCTCATGCGCTGCATATGGGACGAGTCCACGGCTGTGATTTTGATGTTGCAGTATTTACGAATCTTACCCAAGACCATTTAGACTATCACCAAACAATGGAAGAATATCGAAATGCGAAAGGATTATTGTTTGCTCAGCTCGGAAATAAATATGATCATGATCATCCAAAATTTTCTATATTGAATGGTGATGATCCAGCCTCTGACTATTACAGACATATGACTTCTTCCCATATCGTTACATATGGAATTGAAAACGAATGTGAGATTATGGCGAAAGATTTGAAAATGAATGCAAGCGGGACTTCTTTTCTCCTCGTTACTCCTGAAGGTACATTTCCTGTACAAATGAAATTAATCGGGAAATTCAGCGTTTATAATGTTCTTGCTGCTATTGCGGCCTCTTTAGTTTCAGGTGTTGAGATCGAGAAGATCATCGAAGCGGTCGAATCGATGGAAGGTGTGCGCGGCCGATTTGAGTTAGTAGATTGCGGACAAAATTTTTCCGTCATTATTGACTATGCTCACACACCAGACAGCTTGGATAATTTATTGAAAACGGTGAAGGAGTTTGCCAAAAAGAGAGTCATTTTAGTCGTTGGCTGCGGAGGAGACCGCGATCGAACGAAGCGTCCGCTTATGGCGAAAATTGCTGTTCAGTGGGCGGACATTCCAATTTTTACTTCCGACAACCCTAGAAATGAAGATCCGCATCAAATATTAAAAGATATGGCAGCTGGTGTCGACGGGGAACCTTTTCATTCAATTGTCGATCGAGAGGAAGCCATCCAATTTGCAATCAGCAATGCAGAAGAAGGAGATGTCGTCGTCATTGCAGGAAAAGGCCATGAAACATATCAACAAATCGGGGACAAAAAATTTGACTTCGATGATCGAAAAGTGGCTATTCGCGCTATTCAATTGAAAGAGAATAAATAATCAAGCAGGAAGAGGATTTGTTATGAAATTGGAATGGTTTAACATCAATAATCATATGGATATAAAGGCAAATGTTGGTTTTGGTGGGAGGAGGAAGTATCAATGCTAGAACAAGTCGTGCTTTTTACCATCTTAATGGGCTTTTTAATCAGTGTATTACTTTCTCCCATTTTTATTCCATTTTTAAGAAGGCTGAAATTTGGCCAAAGTATTCGGGATGAAGGACCAAAATCCCACCAAAAAAAATCCGGAACTCCGACGATGGGCGGAGTCATGATTATTTTATCCATCATCATCACCACTATTGTCATGACCAATAAATTTTCGGAACCGGGGATCGAAACGTTTTTGCTGTTGTTTGTAACGATCGGTTACGGACTCCTCGGATTTTTAGACGATATGATTAAAGTGGTGTTAAAAAGAAATCTCGGGCTGACTTCAAAACAAAAATTAATCGGTCAAATCATTGTTGCGGTTATTTTTTATTTTGTTTTAAATCAATTTGAGTTCTCTACAGAAGTTCGATTGCCGGGGACGGAACTTTCTTTTGATCTTGGCTGGCTCTACCCCGTTCTTATTTTGTTTATGCTTGTAGGCGGCTCAAATGCCGTCAATTTGACCGACGGTCTCGATGGATTGTTATCCGGCTGCGCTGCAATTGCTTTCGGAGCATTTGCTGTATTGGCATGGAACAATAGTCAATATGATATTGCCATCTTTAGTGTTGCAGTGGTCGGTTCCGTATTAGGCTTTTTAGTGTTCAACGCTCACCCTGCAAAAGTGTTCATGGGAGATACAGGCTCATTGGCTTTAGGCGGAGCGATTGTCGCTGTAGCCATTTTGACAAAATTAGAAATTTTGCTTATAGTGATTGGCGGCGTGTTTGTTATTGAAACATTATCAGTCATTATTCAAGTAATTTCCTTTAAAATGACTGGAAAAAGAGTGTTTAAAATGAGCCCGCTCCACCATCACTATGAATTAAACGGATGGTCGGAATGGAAAGTCGTCGTGACATTCTGGGCGATGGGTTTGCTTTTTGCAATACTAGGAATTATCATCGAGGTGTGGTTATAATTGAAAAATGTACAAATGTATGTCGATCAAAACGTTCTCGTATTAGGTTTGGCGAAAAGCGGCTTGAGAGCCGCTAAATTATTGCATAAACTAGGTGCTCATGTTACCGTAAACGACATTAAGCCATACGAAGCAAATGATGATGTAATAGAACTTGAAAGTTTAGGGATCAAACTTATTTTAGGGGAACATCCCGAACAATTGCTCGAGGAGCATAATATTGATATTGTTGTAAAAAATCCAGGCATTCCATACACAAACCCGATCGTACAAAAAGCAGCGAGACAAAATATTCCCGTTATAACCGAAGTCGAGCTTGCGTATCAAATTTCTGAAGCGGAAATTATTGCGATAACTGGATCGAATGGAAAAACGACGACGACAACTTTAATATACGAAATGCTGAAGGCGGATGGAAAACAGCCGCTGCTGGCAGGAAATATCGGAAATGTGGCTTGTGAAGTTGTACAGGAAGCGACAAAGGAACATATTGTAGTTATGGAGGTATCCTCGTTTCAGCTTTTAGGAACCATTCATTTTAAACCTTCAGTCGCGGTCTTGTTAAATATTTTTAATGCCCATCTAGACTATCATGGAACTCGCGAAAATTATATGCAAGCGAAAGGAAAAATTTTTTCGAACCAAGATGACCAATCGGTTGCGGTTATCAATTCGGATGATCAAGATGTTGTGCGTCTGTCTGAACTGTCAAACGGAAAGAAAATTTATTTTTCAACCAATAAGGAAGTATCAAATGGTGCTTATATCAAAAATGAATCCATTTGGTATGATGGCGAAAAAATTATTGATATAAAAGATATTGCTCTTGTCGGCAAGCATAACTTAGAAAATATTTTGGCCGCTATTTGTGCAGTAAAGGCGAAAAATGTTGGAAACAAAGCGATTCAAAAGGTGCTGGCATCGTTTTCAGGTGTAAAGCATCGCCTGCAATATGTTGGAGAAGTTTCAGGAAGAAAATTTTATAACGATTCGAAAGCCACGAATATTTTGGCAACAACAAAGGCTCTCGAAGCTTTTTCATCCCCTGTTGTATTGTTGGCCGGAGGGCTTGACCGGGGGAATGAATTTGATGAATTAATCCCGTATTTCAAACATGTGAAAGCAGTCATCACCTTTGGACAAACTGCCCCAAAAATAAAGAAGGCTGCAGAGAAGGCTGGAATAGAACTGATAGAACATGTCGATAATGTGGAACAAGCAGTCTTTGCGGCGTTTCGCATATCGGATATAGGTGATGTCATTTTGCTCTCTCCGGCCTGTGCAAGCTGGGATCAATATAAAACATTCGAAGAGAGAGGAGACATTTTCATAAACGCCGTGCATAAGCTAAAATAAGGGCTCGTACCCTTAAGCTTAAAAAAGATGGGGTGTTCGGCGTGTCGACAAAAAGCAAATCTCCAGATTTCATTTTAATTTTGATCACATTTTTGCTGCTTTCGATCGGTTTAATCATGGTATATAGCGCAAGCGCCATATGGGCAACGTATAAATTTGACGATGCATTCTTTTTTGCAAAGCGGCAGCTGCTGTTCGCCGCCTTAGGTATTGTTGCCATGTTCTTTTTTATGAATATAGACTATTGGACATGGAGAACGTGGGCAAAGGTGCTTTTAATCGTATGCTTCGTTTTGCTGATTGCCGTGTTGATTCCTGGAATTGGCGTTGTACGAAATGGCTCCAGAAGCTGGATCGGTGTCGGGGCATTTTCCATTCAGCCTTCTGAGTTTATGAAGCTAGCGATGATCGCCTTTCTGGCTAAATTTTTGTCCGAAAATCAAAAATTTGTAACAACCATTAAAAAAGGGCTTTTCCCGTCCTTAGGGTTAGTCTTTTTAGCATTTGGGATCATTATGCTTCAGCCTGATTTAGGAACAGCAACGGTGATGATGGGAGCATGTGTCGTCATGATCTTTGCAGCAGGAGCGAAAATTAGCCATTTTATCGGACTGGGATTGATAGGTGCACTCGGTTTTACCGCTCTTGTGTTATCAGCTCCTTATCGTATGAAAAGGATCACTTCGTTCCTCAATCCATGGGAGGATCCGCTTGGGAGCGGGTTTCAAATTATTCAATCGCTTTATGCAATTGGCCCTGGAGGCCTTTTCGGATTAGGATTGGGTCAAAGCAGACAAAAGTTTTTTTATTTGCCCGAGCCACAAACAGATTTTATTTTTGCGATCGTTGCGGAAGAATTGGGGTTTATAGGCGGTTCTCTTGTGCTTTTATTATTCTCTCTTTTGCTTTGGCGGGGAATTTTAATCGCGTTGAACGCGCCTGATTTATTCGGCAGCTTGCTAGCTGTCGGCATTGTTGCAATGGTTGCGATTCAAGTGATGATCAATATCGGGGTTGTCACAGGATTAATGCCTGTAACGGGCATCACCCTTCCGTTTTTAAGCTATGGAGGATCGTCACTGACGTTAATGCTGATGGCAATCGGGGTGCTTTTAAATATTAGCCGATATGCAAAATATTAAGCTTTCCAATCCGGATAAATATGGAAAAAAAGGGGCTTTTCGGCTTGTTTGCTCAGCCTCTTTTAACTGTTTTATAAAAAGTTTCTAACATTTCAGGGGGGCTTTTTGAATGAACATTGTCGTAAGTGGAGGAGGAACCGGCGGTCATATTTATCCTGCGCTTGCTTTCATAAAAGAAGTGAAAAAATATGACCCTCATGCCAATTTTTTATATATTGGGACGGAAAATGGACTGGAAAAAGAGATTGTGGCACGGGAAGGGATCCCGTTTAAAGCGATTAAAATTAGCGGTTTTAAACGAAAGCTGTCGTTTGATAATGTTAAAACAGTTTATCGATTTTTCAACAGCTTCGCCATCTGCAAAAAGCTGCTAAAAGAGTTTCAGGCGGATGTTGTAATTGGGACTGGAGGATATGTTTCGGGACCAGTCGTTTATGCAGCCAGCAGACTCGGAATACCGACAATCATCCACGAACAAAACAGCGTGCCTGGTTTGACTAATAAATTTTTAGCAAAATATGTTGATAAAGTCGCCATTTCTTTTGAAAGCTCCAAAAAATTTTTTCCGGAAGAAAAAGTTGTTCTAACAGGAAATCCTCGCGCGCAGGAAGTGATTGGCGGCGATCGGGCAAAAGGTAAATCATCTTTAAATTTAACAGAGAATGTAAAATCCGTGCTCATCTTTGGAGGAAGCCGCGGGGCAAGACCGATTAATGAATCTGTCCTCAGCATCCTTGACGAATTATCGAAAAAGCCGTATCAAATTGTTTATGTCACCGGTGAGGTTCATTACAAGCAAATAATGGAACAAATAGGTGATTGCGGCCGGCTGAAAAATATTATTATCAAACCGTTTATCCACCAAATGCCGGATGTGCTGGCAGCAGTTGATTTAATCGTATCAAGAGCAGGTGCTACGACTTTAGCGGAAATAACAGCGCTTGGTCTTCCAAGCATATTAATTCCAAGCCCGTATGTTACAGCCAATCATCAAGAAGCAAATGCCCGCACACTCAGTGAAAGAAACGCTGCCGTTTTATTGCTTGAACAAAATTTAACAGGGCATCGTTTGTTAACGTTGATCGATCAAATTTTACTGAATCCGGAAACGTTGAAGAGCATGAGCGAAGCTTCTTTTGAACTGGGAGTTCGTGATGCAGCCAAAAGGCTTTATCAAGTCATGAACGAACTTGCCGCTGCTAATAACAAGATTTGAAAATGGGGGGATACATGTGAAGCAGCTGTTGGAAGAGTTAATTCGAGCTGATATAGGAAAAGTGCTTGAGAATGAGCCGTTAAAAAAACATACAACGATGAAAGTCGGCGGACCGGCAGATGTGTTTGTCGAGCCAAAAAGCATTGAAGGCTTAATGAAAACAATGGAAATCATCAAAAAGCATCATGCAGATTGGCGCGTAATAGGGAGAGGATCCAATTTACTTGTTTTAGATGAAGGAATTGCCGGGGTCGTAATTAAATTAGGGAACGGCATCAGCCATTTAACCATTCAAGATGAGGAGATCACAGTAGGGGGAGGCTATTCATTAGTCAGCCTGTCAACATTGATCAGCCGAAAAGGATTGTCTGGTTTAGAATTTGCCAGCGGCATTCCCGGATCTGTAGGCGGTGCGGTCTATATGAATGCGGGTGCGCACGGCTCGGATATTTCAAATGTTCTCAAAAAGGCGCATATTTTGTTTGCAGATGGGACATTAGAATGGCTTTCCAATGAAGAAATGGAATTTTCATACCGCAGCTCCATCTTGCAAAAAAAGCGCCCGGGAATATGTTTAGAAGCGGTATTTCAATTAAAAAAAGGAGATAGAGACAGCATCGTATCCACGATGCAAAAAAATAAAGAATATCGCCGTGAAACACAACCTTGGAACCACCCTTGCGCAGGAAGCATTTTCCGAAACCCCCTTCCTCATTATGCTGGTCAGCTCATTGAAAAAGCCGGCTTAAAAGGCTACAAAATCGGAGGCGCAAAAATATCGGAGATGCACGGGAATTTTATTGTCAATGAAGACAATGCAACAGCTTCAGATGTTCTGGCCCTCATCGATTTTGTAAAAAAGACGATTTACGAGCAATTCCAAATCAAAATGGAAACGGAAGTTGAAATTGTTGGAAGGAATAAATAGGAAAAATCTTTCTCCCTTTCAGCTTGTACATTGTGTTATAATATTTCAACAAGATTTTTTTAAAACGGCATGCTATTGCCGTTTTTTCACCTTTAAACATTTTTTGCTCCTTTTGGACAAGCTTATATATTAAACCTGGATTCAATGAATCTAGGATGGGGTGAACATAGACTTGGAAAAAGAAAAAATCGTTTCAATCGAGGATCGGATACCGAAGCTCAAGCAGCAGCGCAAACAAAAGGCAAATAGGAGATTTATACTATTTATTCTCACCTTCTCCTTGCTTATTTTATTAATTATTTATTTAGAAACGCCGTTAAGCAAAGTGAAAAACGTAGAAGTGAGCGGAAATGTCAATGTTCCCAGCGATGAAATCATTTCGCTTTCCGGTATCGATCAACAGACGAATTTTTGGAGTGTTAATAAAGAAAAAACGATCAAAGCCTTGAAAAAACATAAAGAAGTGAAAGGTGCGAACATAGTCAAAATTTTCCCTCACACCATTCGGATTGAAATTGAAGAAATGAAACGAGTAGCCTACGTGTCCAATGGATCATCCTTTTACCCGGTTTTGGAAAACGGGGAAACTTTAGATGGACAAAAAAGCGTAAAAGTGCCTGATGCTCCGATCTTATTCGGTTTTGACGATGCTGAATTTGCTCATCTCATGACTGAACAATTGACAAACCTTCCGCATTCCATTTCCAATTCCATTTCTGAGGTTCACTATACGCCGGAAAAAATGGATCCGTACATAATTACATTATTTATGAACAACGGCTATGAAGTGAGAGCTTCTATGAAAACTTTTGCTGAAAAAATGCGTTCATATCCAATGATTGTAAAAGAACTCAACCCGAAAGTAAAAGGGATTATCCACTTAGAAGTCGGTTCTTATTTTGAGCCTTACAGCAAGAAAGGATCACAGAAGAATAAAGGGGACAAAGCCGATGAGGAAAGCTAATGCCAGCCATGTCATGTTATTTTTTATTATGCTCGTCGTCGGTTTCTTAATTTCATATTCTTTTCAATGGACAAAAGAAAGAAAAGATTTGAATGTATCACCAGAACAGTGGGAAAAAGAATATGAAACAAGAAAGCTGCTGATCAATCAAGAAGAAACAAACCGGAAGCTCCAGGAGGAGCTTTTTCAAAAACAAAAAAAAGTTACAGAAATTGAAGAGCAATTGAAAAAAGAGAAAGAGCTTTATTATAACTTAGTTGAAGATGTTGAAAAATTGAGGATGTTTGTAGGAGAGGTAGGGGTTGTCGGCGAAGGGATTGAAGTGACGCTCGAAGACTCTTCTTATGTTCCAGAAGGGGAAAATGTGAACAATTATATTGTTCATGAAAGCCACATCTTTAAAGTTGTGAATGAATTGCTCATTTCAGGTGCGACCGCTGTAGCGATCAACGGACAAAGAATATTCCATCATTCTTATATCATCTGTAACGGCCCCGTCGTAACGGTAGATGGAAACCAATTTCCCGCTCCATTTGTTATTTCTGCCATCGGAGATGCTGAGGTATTGACGCAGGCGCTAAACATTGCAGGAGGCGTTTTGGATCAGCTTGCCTATGAAAATATTGTTGTAAAGGTGGAAAAGAAAAAAGAAATTAAAATGGGGCCCTATTTGTCAAATGAACTGGATGATTAGCGGAAACCCTAGCTAACCTAGCTCTAGAAAAAAGAAAGGTGATGGACGATTGATTAAACCAAAATGGAAATTTGCCTTTACATTTTCCATCATTACAACAATTTTTGGGTTTATGCTTGGCGTGCAATATCGATCCATAGAAGAACCGGACGAGCGTGATACGAGGGATATGTGGGAGCTCCGTGAAGATTTAAAAAGAGAACAGAAGCTTCAAGTGGAATTGTTAGAAGAAATCCGCAAATATGACCAAATGCAAAGGGAAATGGAAAAAAACGAAAGTCCTGAAAAAGCGTTGAAAGATACTTTAGAAGAGCTGAAGGCGAAAGCGGGTTTAACCGAAGTAAAAGGTGAGGGTGTCGTTCTCACAGTTGAGCCTTTGTTTGACAGCAACCTGCTCGGAAAACCTATTCAGCCGATTTCGCCAGAGCTTTTAAAGCGTCTGATCAATGAAGTGAACTCTTATGAAGCAAAAGAAATTTCAATAAACGGATACAGAGTTGTCAACACAACCGTTATCCGCGATATTAACGGAATAACGAAAATTGACGGAAACAGTCTGAACACTTACCCGATTGAAATCAAAATTTTATCAAACGACGCTGAAAAACTTTACAGTAAAATAAATGGATCTGCATTGAAAGACGATTTTGCGATTGATAATTTGAAATTGACCGTATCTGCACCGCAGAAACAGCTAATTATACCGCCTTATGAAAAATCGATCCGCATTCAAAATATGGCACCTCTTAAAGATGAAAAGGAAGGGAATTAGTTATGTGGCTCCCGGTTATCGGAATTCTTTTAGGTATCGTCTTAGGTCTGTACAGCAACATTCAAATTCCAGATGAATATTCCAACTATTTATCAATAGCCATACTTGCTGCGCTTGATACTCTGTTCGGGGGATTCCGGGCATACTTGCAAAATTCTTATGATGAGCTTGTGTTTGTTTCCGGATTCTTTTTTAATATACTTTTAGCTGCAAGTTTAGCTTTTCTCGGCGTTCATCTTGGTGTAGACTTGTATTTAGTAGCAATGTTTGCTTTTGGAGTTCGGCTTTTCCAAAATATAGCGGTTATTCGCAGAATTTTAATCGCAAAATGGAACAGCGGCAGAAATACGAACAAAAAAAAATCCAACTTTTAAAAGGGAAAATAGATCAAGTGTTGAATTTACACATATACAAATTGAAACAAATATGTAACGTTCGTTTCATTGTATTGTTCTATTGGACGTAATAGAATAGTAGTATTGGATAAGGAGGTGCCAAAAGCATTGAACAGCAATGAAATATTTGTCAGTCTTGACATCGGTACATCCAATGTAAAAGTAATCATTGGCGAAATGATGGATGAATCGTTAAACGTTATTGGTGTTGGTAATGTGAAATCAAAAGGCTTAAAAAAAGGATCAATTGTTGATATAGATGAAACCGTTCATTCTATTAAAAAGGCTGTGGAACAAGCGGAAAGAATGATCGGCATGCCCCTCCATAAAGTTGTTGTCGGTGTGAGCGGCTCTCATGTAAAACTTCAAGATTGTCAAGGAGTAGTGGCAGTTTCAAGTGAAAACCGAGAAATTCAAAATGAAGATGTAAGGCGTGTCATTGAAGCTGCACAAGTTTTATCCATTCCCCCAGATCGGGAAATTATAGATTGCATTCCGAAGCAGTTTATTGTAGACGGTCTTGACGGGATACATGATCCAAGGGGAATGTTGGGAGTAAGGCTGGAAATGGAAGGACTGCTCATCACCGGATCAAAAACTATTCTACATAATTTACTGCGCTGCGTTGAACGTGCAGGCCTTGAAATTACGGATATTGCACTTCAGCCTCTCGCATGTGGTTCAGTTGCTTTATCCAAAGACGAAAAAAATTTAGGCGTAGCTCTTATCGATATTGGCGGGGGATCCACTACCATTGCAGTTTTTGAAAACGGAGAGTTAAAAACAACTTCCGTTCTACCGGTTGGGGGAGAACACATTACCAACGATTTATCAATTGGTCTTAGAACTTCCACAGAAAATGCTGAAAAAATTAAAATTAAACATGGACATGCCTTTTATGATCATGCATCTGAAGACGAGGTGTTTGATGTTCCGATTATAGGCAGCGATAAAATGCAAAAATTCAATCAACTTCAAATAGCTGATATTATTGAGGCTAGAATGGAGGAAATTTTTCTTCTTGTAGCTCAAGAAATTGCAAAACTGGGCTTCAGGGAATTGCCCGGAGGTTTCGTGTTAACTGGCGGAAGTGCAAACATTCCTGGTGTGCTTGAACTTGCTCAAACTGTACTCGCCCACAATGTTCGGATTGCTAGCCCCGACTACATAGGTGTTAGAAATCCTCAATACATGACAGGTGTCGGTCTCATCCAGTTTGCCTACAAAAATGCAAAAATTCAAGGGAGACGGATTGGATCGAAGGTGGAGGTGGAACAGATTAAGCAAACTGTTCCGAGTGAAGCGAATGAAGTGACTTTAAAGCAAAAAACGAAGCGTCAAAATGAAGAAAAAATGAGCAGAGTGAAGAAATTTTTTGGGTACTTTTTCGAATAAATTTCGTCAATAGAGCATTGATGGATTAGGGAGGATTTTGCATGTTGGAGTTCGATACGAATATTGACGGCTTTGCAACAATTAAAGTTATTGGAGTAGGAGGCGGCGGAAATAATGCCGTCAACCGGATGATTGAACATGGTGTGCAAGGTGTAGAGTTCATTGCTGTCAACACTGATGCACAAGCATTAAACCTTTCAAAAGCAGAAACAAAAATGCAAATTGGCGCAAAATTGACAAGGGGCCTTGGTGCAGGAGCAAATCCAGAGGTCGGAAAAAAAGCTGCTGAAGAAAACAAGGAACAAATTGAAGAAGCTGTAAAAGGTGCAGACATGGTGTTTGTAACGGCTGGAATGGGAGGAGGCACCGGAACTGGTGCAGCACCTGTCATTGCGCAAATTGCCAAAGATTTAGGAGCACTGACGGTCGGCGTTGTCACGAGGCCGTTCACGTTTGAAGGAAGAAAACGCGCTATGCAGGCGGCTGGTGGAATTGCAGCCATGAAAGAAGCCGTGGACACTCTTATTGTGATTCCGAATGACAGACTTCTTGAAATTGTTGATAAAAATACGCCGATGCTTGAAGCTTTCCGTGAAGCGGATAACGTTCTTCGTCAAGGAGTGCAAGGTATTTCTGATTTAATTGCTGTGCCGGGACTCATCAATCTAGACTTTGCGGACGTGAAAACGATTATGTCGAACAAAGGTTCTGCATTGATGGGAATCGGAGTAGCAACGGGAGAGAACAGAGCGGCTGAAGCTGCCAAAAAAGCAATCTCAAGTCCGCTTCTTGAAACTTCAATTGACGGGGCGCAAGGAGTATTGATGAACATTACCGGCGGAACAAATTTAAGCCTATATGAGGTTCAAGAAGCAGCCGATATTGTTGCATCAGCCTCGGACCAAGATGTCAACATGATCTTTGGATCTGTTATTAATGAAGATTTGAAGGATGAAATTATTGTAACAGTGATTGCAACTGGATTTAGAGAAACTGAAATAAATCCTAGCAAGCAAGAAGCGAGACCATTTGCTCCTAATAAGAAGCCAAATGTTGCAACTAAGCGTGAAGTGAAAAAGGAAGAGCCGACTCACGACATTACGAGCCGTGCATTGCAGCAGGCAGAAGATACGCTTGACATCCCGACATTTTTAAGAAACAGAAAACGCCGCTAAAAAAAGCATGGGTGACAATAGACGTCATCCATGCTTTTTTCTTAAAGCTCATCAAGCGGGCAAAATGGAAGGTTTTTAATATTTGCATGCGTGAAACAGTTTAAATATTGGACTGGAACATAAATATTTGCAGGATTCAGAGATTCCTATTAGGCATGATTTGTTCAAAAATCGCATTACGGCGGAATGAATCAAAACATTATGTAAAAATAGATAAACAGATTTGAACGCGTTCCCGAAAATAGCAAAACGAATGAATCAAAACTTTATGAAAAAATACGACATGCCATTTGAAAAAAATGCGGATCCTTGCTGAAAATTTAATGCCATGTATATGGTAAGTTCTAATATTTTTTGTGGAATATAAATTGCAGATATATACGCGAAAGGACCTGGCTTTTTAGCCAGGCTTTTTCCTCGTTCTGAAAAAGTATAAACATTTGCGCAGCTTTTTTAAGAAAAGATCTCCTGTAATTTCCCCATCGTCGCTTAACGAAAGTGTTTACAACTTCAGCAATTTAGCTTTCTTCCTCTAAAAGGCTTGTACCGTTTTTTTCTTTAACCATTTTTCCATTCGACGAAAACATTAGGAATCCGTCAAAAATTGTATGCTGTACTCGCCACTATTTGACACAATTTGGAATGAATAGCGTTTATACTACCTATTAATAGCAAGTCAGAAGCCTAAAAAATTGAATGGTGGGAGAGGAAGAGGCGGTTGACCATTTATTTGGATGCTATTTGGCTGATGAATTTTTGCTTTGATATCATGCTCCTTTTTCTTACAGCAATCATCTTAAAGAGAAACATTGTATGGAAAAAAATAATGATTGCTTCGCTCATCGGCTCCGCTATTGTGATATTGCTTTTTTCGCCTTTCGCACAGCTGGCGAGCCGTCCGGAATCAAAACTAATCCTCTCATGTGTGATGGTTCTTTATGCTTTTGGCTTTAAGAAGTTTCGCTACTTTATAGAAAATTTATTGACTTTCTATTTTGTCACTTTTGCAGTTGGGGGAGGTATGCTTGGCACTTATTATTTTTTTCAAGTAGGCTTTTCATTTCAAAATAACATGATTTTAACAAATGGAAATGGCTTCGGAAATCCTGTCAGCTGGTTATTTATCGTGGTCGGCTTTCCGATTATTTGGTATTTTTCCCGCTTGCGGCTTGAACAGGTTGAAGCAAAAAAAATCCACTATGATCAAATTGTCGATGTTTCGATCACGATGATGGAGAAAAAAGTAATAGTAAAAGGATTGATTGATAGCGGCAATCAATTGTATGATCCCATCACTAAGAAGCCAGTCATGATTGCCGAAGCGGAAAAATTAATGACCGTGTTTCCTGAAAGTATGCACCAAGTCATTTCTAATCGAAATCCTATGGAGGCTGTGACAGCCATAGAACAGAAAGAATGGATCGGCAGGCTGAAAATTATTCCGTATCGGTCTGTTGGCCAGGATCTTCAGTTATTATTAGCCGTAATAGCAGACGAAGTGGTGATTCATACAAAAGAAGAATCATTAATGCTGTCCCGCCCGCTTATTGGACTAAATCATTCGCGGCTTTCAAGCGAAGACGATTATCAATGCATTATTCATCCAAAAATGATCCAGACGGGTAAACAAAAAGATGCTTCTTAGCCTTTATTCATAGCATACTCATAAACCAATTTGTTTAGAAGGGGGAACAACATGAAAAAAATTAAGCTTTATCTCACGTATATATGGTACAAGTTTTTAACAAAATTAGGGATCAAAACAGATGAAATTTATTATATCGGCGGAAGCGAAGCGCTGCCGCCTCCGCTTTCGAAGGAAGAGGAAGAAATACTGTTAAAAAAACTTCCGAGCGGCGATAAGGCTGCCCGTTCGATTTTGATTGAACGAAATTTGCGCCTTGTCGTGTATATTGCCCGAAAATTTGAAAACACCGGCATCAATATTGAAGATTTGATCAGCATTGGGACGATCGGGCTAATTAAAGCAGTCAACACCTTTAATCCCGAAAAAAAGATCAAGCTTGCGACATATGCATCTAGATGTATAGAAAATGAAATATTAATGTATTTGCGCAGAAATAATAAGACAAGATCTGAAGTTTCTTTTGATGAACCGTTGAACATTGATTGGGATGGAAATGAACTGCTTCTTTCGGATGTTCTCGGAACAGAAGACGATATTATTACAAAGGATTTGGAGGCTAATGTTGACCGAAAGCTATTAATGCGGGCGCTGCAGCAATTAAATGAACGAGAAAAACAAATAATGGAGCTTAGGTTTGGATTGCATGGCGGAGAAGAAAAAACGCAAAAAGATGTGGCTGACATGCTCGGGATTTCTCAATCTTACATATCAAGATTGGAAAAAAGAATTATTAAGCGTCTTCGAAAAGAATTTAATAAAATGGTGTAATTTTTGCTTGCTAGTCGCATGTATAGCGAAAAATCAACAGCGTGTTCACTCTGAAAAGCTTGTGCATATTTTTCCCCTTCAGGGAGATACTTAACTTAAGACAGCAAGAACTCCTGTAAGGGGGAAACGAAATGACAAGAAATAAAGTTGAAATTTGCGGTGTTGATACTTCGAAGCTTCCTGTTTTAAAAAATGAAGAAATGCGAGAATTATTTAAACAAATGCAAAGCGGTGATTTATCAGCCAGAGAAAAGCTTGTCAACGGAAATTTGCGACTCGTTTTAAGCGTCATCCAAAGATTTAATAACAGAGGCGAGTTTGTCGATGATCTTTTTCAAGTAGGATGTATTGGGTTGATGAAATCTATAGATAATTTTGATCTGAGCCAAAACGTAAAATTTTCTACTTATGCTGTACCGATGATCATCGGTGAAATTCGTCGATATTTGCGAGACAACAATCCGATACGTGTTTCAAGATCATTGCGTGATATTGCCTATAAAGCTTTGCAGGTGCGTGAAAAACTCATGAGCGAAACGTCACGTGAGCCGAAGGCAGAAGAAATTGCTAAAGAGCTGAATGTGCCGCATGAAGAAATCGTTTTTGCTTTAGACGCCATTCAAGATCCAGTTTCATTATTTGAACCGATTTATAACGACGGCGGTGATCCGATCTTTGTCATGGATCAGTTAAGCGACGAGCGAAACCGCGATTCCAAGTGGATTGAAGAAATTGTTCTAAAAGAGGGGATCAGACGATTGAATGATCGGGAGAAGCTGATATTGAAAAAAAGGTTTTTTCAAGGCAAAACACAAATGGAGGTAGCAGAAGAAATCGGCATTTCCCAAGCTCAAGTTTCTCGGCTTGAAAAAGCTGCCATTAAACAAATGACCAAAAATATTCAATAATCATTGGGCCACATTCTTTTGAATGTGGCCCTTTATCATCATTCAAAAAAAAACTCATATACTGATTGTAAAAATACTTGAGGGGAGAAGCCGGCATGATCCATATTTCCGATTTGCAAATAAAAGATGTTGTGAATGTCCATGACGGAAAAAAATTAGGAAGCATTGAAGACGTTGACATCGACTTAAAAACTGGTAAAATTCAAGCGATCATGATCACTAGTCAAGGGAAGGTTTTAGGTTTTTTTGGAAAAGGGGAAGAAATTGTCATTCCTTGGAGGAACATCGTAAAAATCGGAAAAGATGTTATTTTAGTAAGAGTTTCGAAAAATGTTGAAACAGAATAAGAATCGCACGAATTTTGGTTAAATGTTGGCTTAAAGATATGTTAAAATAAAAATAAGAGAATTGTCGAAGAGGAATGGTACAATGAAACATGAACCGTTTCAATTAACAGATGAATCTTTTTTCTCCATACCTGCTTGGGCGAAGCTTCATTCTCAGATTACAGCAGGTTTTACGACGAGAAAAGGAGGATTTTCCAAGAATGGTTTTGCTTCATTAAATTTAGGTCTTCATGTGAATGATGAAAAGGAAACGGTGATCAAAAATCGAAAAATCATTGGGGACAAAATTCGTTTTGATCTACCAAACTGGGTATGTGCCGATCAAGTCCATGACAAACAAATTGTCAAGGTAGTAAATAAACATAAAGGATCAGGGGTTTTTACATATCGTCAATGCATCACTCAAACGGACGGCCTATACACATCGGAAAAAAATATATTACTTTCCCTTTTTTTTGCTGATTGTGTTCCGATTTTCTTTTTTTCTCCAAAAGACTCACTGATTGGCATCGCACATGCGGGCTGGAGAGGGACTGCGAAAAATATAGCAGGTGAAATGATCGACAGTTGGGTTTTGCACGAAGGTGTGCAAGCTCAAAATATATTTGCAGCCATAGGTCCTTCAATCGGCGAATGCTGTTATGTCGTCAATGACGATGTGATCGATGCGATCAAACCTCTTTTTGACAATGAGACGACATTTTATAAACAGCTTGAGAACGGCCTTTATTCTATTCATCTTGCAGAAATCAACAAAAGATTGTTAATGAAAAAAGGAGTGCCGGAACATCAAATCCTATTGACCTCATATTGTACAAGCTGCGATCAAGATTTGTTTTTTTCCCATCGAAGAGATCAAGGGAAAACAGGACGAATGATGGGATTTATCGGTTTGAAGGAGGGATACTAAGCCTTGTCAGTGAAAGAAAATTTAGCACGAATCCAACAGGAAATCGAACAAGCATGCAAAAAATCAAATCGAAAAATAGATGATATCCAAATTATTGCAGTGACGAAATATGTAACGGTAGAACGGGCTATAGAGGCGATAAATTCAGGCATTTTACACTTAGGCGAAAACAGGGATGACGGTTTTTTATCGAAATATAACAGCATTGGGTCAAAAGCTGTCTGGCATTTCATCGGCACACTTCAAACTCGAAAAGTGAAAAATATTATAGACAAGGTGGATTATATTCATTCGTTGGATAGAATATCGCTAGCAAACGAAATTGAAAAAAGAGCAGATCGAACGATCAAATGCTTTGTGCAAGTAAATACATCTGGCGAACAGTCAAAGCATGGTGTGGCTCCTGAACAATGCATTGATTTTATTCAACAGTTGAAGGAGTATCGCCATATCGAAGTTGTCGGATTAATGACAATGGCTCCATTTACAGACGATGAAGATGAAATCAGAAGATGCTTCCGAAGTTTAAAGCAATTGCAGGAACAAGTGAAAGCACTAAATATAGCGAATGCACCATGTACAGAGCTATCAATGGGGATGTCCAACGACTACAAAATCGCGGTTGAAGAAGGGGCTACTTATCTTCGCATCGGCTCCTCGCTAGTAGGTACATAAAACGAAACTGGAGGTAAATCAGATGAGCTTAAAGAATAAATTTAAAAGCTTTTTTGCTCTCGATGATGAAGATTATGAGATTGAAGATATGGAAGCTCCTGAAGAGAAACACCAACATGAACCGATTATGTTCAATCACAACAGCAGCGTTGAAAAAAATGCCGCTTTCGGAAAACAAAATGTTGTAAGTTTGCAAAGCGCCCAAAAATCCACTAAAGTAATATTATGTGAGCCAAGAACGTATTCAGAGGCGCAAGAAATTGCTGATCATCTGAAAAACCGCCGTTCATGCATTGTCAATTTGCAGCGGATCGGGCATGATCAGGCAAAAAGAATTGTTGATTTTTTAAGCGGCACTGTTTATGCGATTGGCGGAGACATCCAGCGTGTTGGAACAAACATATTTTTATGTACCCCAGATAACGTAGATGTCGCCGGCTCCATTTCCGATTTCATGGCAGATGATGAAAATAAAAGGTGGTAGAAATGATTGATGGGGACAATATATAACGTATTAAGTTTTTTGCTCGATATTTATTCCTATGCGATTATCATTTATATTTTGATGTCTTGGTTTCCGAATGCTAGGGAAACGTCCATTGGACAATTTTTAGCGGCTATATGTGAGCCTTATTTAGAACCGTTTAGAAGAATCATTCCTCCATTAGGGATGATTGATGTATCTCCTATTGTTGCATTGATTGCCCTGCATTTTGCAGATTATGGGCTGTATGCTCTTTTTAGTATGATTTCATAAAATTCATTCGCCGATTGACATTCGAATTGTTTTGTATGCCAATCGGCTCTTTTCATATCATAATTGGAGTTGTCTCTTATGGAGAGTGTTTATCAACATTTTCGCAAAGAAGAAAGGGAGTTCATTGACAAAGTCTTTGGATGGAAACAAATTGTGACTGAGCAATATCGGCCAAAATTGACCGATTTTTTAGATCCGCGGGAACAGAAAATCATTAAGACATTGATCGGTGAAAATCCGGATGTTCACGTGCAATTTTTCGGAGGCTATAAAAATGCTGAAAGAAAGCGGGCTTTTTTTTACCCTGACTATATTCAACCGACATTAGATGATTTTTCAATGTTCGCATTTGAAATCATGTTCCCGAAAAAATTCGTGACATTATCACATCGCGAAGTGCTTGGATCGCTTATGTCGCTCGGTTTAAAACGGAGCAAGTTCGGCGACATTATCATTCATGATGAAACGGTGCAAGTCATGGTTGCGCAAGAAATTGCCAATTTCCTGCAGCTGAACTGGAATAAAATTGGAAAGATTTCCGTTCGTTTGAAACAGATTCCATTCGAAGATGTGTTTTCTCATGAAGAAGAAATGGATATTTCTTTGATCACCGTTTCTTCGCTTCGGCTCGATGCTGTTTTAGCAAATGTTTATCACCAATCTCGGCAAAAAATAAAATCGCTTATTGAAAATAGTCTCGTCAAAGTCAATTGGAAAATTGTTGAGGATGCTCATTTTGAAATTGCGGAAGATGATGTGTTATCTGTCCGAGGATTCGGAAGAAGCAAAGTTTTGGCAATTGAAGGGAAAACAAGAAAAGATAAGTGGCGCATTAAGATCGGAATACAAAAATAATATTACAAATGGAAAGATTTTTGCCCATTCTGTCGAAAAATCGTTTATAATTGGATTAGTGTTTTGCGAAAAACATACATATGGAGGTGGAATTTGTGCCTTTAACCCCGCTGGATATTCATAACAAGGAATTTACAAAAGGCTTTCGCGGCTATGATGAAGATGAAGTAAATGAGTTTTTAGATCAAGTGATTAAAGATTATGAAATGGTCATCCGCGAAAAGAAAGAATTGGAATTAAAGGTGAAGGAATTAACCGAGAAGCTGAATCACTTTACAAATATAGAAGAAACGTTAAATAAATCGATTTTAGTTGCGCAGGAAGCTGCGGAAGATGTGAAAAGAAACGCTCAAAAGGAAGCGAAGCTGATCATTAAAGAAGCGGAAAAAAATGCTGACAGAATCATCAATGAAGCACTTGCTAAATCGCATAAAATTGCAATGGAAATCGAAGAGATGAAAAAGCAGTCAAAAGTATTCCGCACCCGTTTTCAAATGCTCATCGAAGCACAGCTTGATCTGCTAAAAAATGATGATTGGGATCACTTAATGGAATACAATGTCGAGCCAATCTTAGGAGAAGAAGCGGAAGAACCGAAAGTATAACTTGACTTTTTTGTTCGTGATTTCATATAATACGAAAATAAAACGGAATATGACAAAACAATGAGAGGGACAGTAGTCCTTTCAAGCCCTTTATGACAGCGAACCGGGGACGGTGGAAGCCCGGGTAAAGGCGAAAGGATGAACATCACCCTTGAGTCCATAGCTGAAACATGCTAGTAGGCTGTGGCGGCCAAGTCCGTTATGTTTATGAGTGGATGTGCATGATTTGTGCGCATCTAAAAGGGTGGTACCGCGAGATTCCTCCTCGTCCCTTAGGGATGAGGAGTTTTTTTTATTTTAGTGAACAAATATTATGTGGAGGAATGGGAATGGATTATAAAGAGACGTTACGAATGCCGAAAACAGACTTTCCAATGAGAGGGAACCTTCCGAAAAAAGAACCTGAGATCCAGAAAAAATGGGAAGAGATGGATATTTATGAAAAAGTGCAGGAGCGCACGAAAGGACGGCCTCTTTTCATATTGCATGATGGTCCGCCGTTCGCAAACGGGGATATTCATATGGGGCATGCCTTAAACAAAATTTTAAAAGACATTATTGTCCGTTATAAATCCATGAGCGGATATTGCGCACCGTATGTTCCTGGATGGGATACGCACGGTCTGCCAATTGAAACAGCACTTTTGAAGAAACAAAAAATCAATCGAAAAGAGATGGATGTCGCGCAGTTTCGAAAACATTGCGAGCAATATGCATGGGAGCAAATTGAGCGCCAGCGCGTGCAATTTAAACGCCTTGGAATTCGAGGCGACTGGAAAAATCCATATGTCACCTTGAAACCAGAATATGAAGCCCAGCAAATTCGCGTCTTTGGAGAAATGGCGAAAAAGGGATATATTTATAAAGGCTTGAAGCCGGTTTATTGGTCTCCATCGAGCGAATCTGCCTTGGCAGAGGCGGAAATTGAATATTATGACAAACGCTCGCCTTCTATTTATGTTGCATTTGAAATAAAGGACGGAAAAAATATATTAACAGATGGAGAAAAAATCGTCATTTGGACGACTACTCCGTGGACTATCCCTGCAAACTTAGGAATTGCTGTTCATCCTGATTTGGAATATTCTGTAGTGAAGGTTGGAGCTGACAAGTTTGTGATCGCATCTGCTCTGCTCGAAGAAGTGGCAAAAGAGCTGGACTGGACAGAATATGAAGTAGTGAAATCGTTTAAAGGCAAAGAGCTGGAATATGTGGTTGCGAAACACCCGTTCTATGACCGCGATTCATTAGTGATCCTTGGCGAACATGTAACGACCGACGCTGGTACAGGATGCGTCCATACAGCGCCAGGCCATGGGGAAGACGATTTTGTCGTCGGACAAAAATATAACCTAGGCGTATTATGTCCTGTCGACGAAAGAGGGTACATGACAGAAGAAGCTCCAGGGTTCGAAGGATTGTTTTATGATGACGCAAATAAAAAAATAACGGAAAAATTAGAAGAAGTAGGGGCATTGCTAAAGCTTTCATTTATTACACACTCCTATCCACATGACTGGCGGACAAAGAAACCAACGATTTTCAGAGCAACAGCGCAATGGTTTGCGTCCATTAAAGATTTTCGAGATGAATTGCTGCAAGCAATTAAAGAAACGAAATGGATCCCTAATTGGGGAGAAATTCGCATTCATAACATGATCCGCGATCGAAGCGATTGGTGTATTTCCCGTCAGCGGGCATGGGGCGTGCCAATTCCAGTGTTTTATGGTGAAAATGGGGAGCCGATCATAACAGATGAAACGATTGAACATGTGGCAAAACTGTTCCGCGAGCACGGCTCGAACGTTTGGTTTGAACGCGAAGCAAAAGACCTGCTTCCAGAAGGATTTACACACCCTTCAAGCCCGAACGGCATTTTTACAAAAGAAACAGACATTATGGACGTTTGGTTCGATTCAGGCTCTTCTCATCAAGCAGTTTTAGTTGAACGGGAAGATTTGCAGCGTCCTGCTGATCTTTATTTAGAAGGCTCTGACCAATATCGCGGCTGGTTTAATTCATCGCTGTCTACAGCAGTTGCTGTCACCGGAAAAGCTCCATATAAAGGCGTTTTAAGCCATGGATTTGCGCTGGACGGCGAAGGACGGAAAATGAGCAAATCGCTAGGAAATGTTGTTGTTCCTGCCAAAGTGACGGAACAGTTTGGAGCAGATATTCTTCGTCTATGGGTAGCATCAGTTGATTATCAATCGGACGTTCGCGTCTCTGATGCAATCTTAAAACAAGTATCTGAAGTATATCGGAAAATTCGCAACACGTACCGTTTCTTGTTAGGAAATTTGTTTGATTTTGATCCAAATCAGCATCGTGTTTCTGTAGAAAAATTAAGAGAAGTGGATCGCTATATTCTCATTAAACTGAATAAACTAATTGCCAAAGTGCGAAAAGCATATGAAGAATATGATTTTGCATCCATCTATCATGACGTTCACAATTTCTGTACGATTGAGCTAAGCTCATTTTATCTTGATTTTGCAAAAGACATTCTGTATATTGAGGCTGCTGACAGCCATAATCGACGCTCTATCCAAACGGTTTTATATGAAGCGCTTCTTGCTCTTGTAAAGCTGATGACACCGATTTTGCCGCATACAACAGAAGAAGTATGGGGACATATTGAATCAGTTGAAGAAAAGAGCGTACAGCTTGTCGATATGCCGGAAGCTGTAGAGATTGAAGGCAGCAAAGAGATTGAAGCGAAATGGGATCAGTTTATGTCAGTTCGAGATGATGTATTAAAGGCCCTGGAAATCGCCCGAAATGAAAAAGTGATCGGCAAATCGTTAAATGCTGCTCTCATCCTTTATCCGAACGAAGAAATAAAAGAATTGTTCAATTCAATACAAGAGGACTTAAAACAGCTGTTTATTGTTTCCCAGTTAGAAATTGCCGGTGATTACAAAGATGCTCCAGAAGAAGCGCAAACATTTGATAGCATCAAAATAATTGTGAAGCAAGCGGATGGTGAGACTTGTGAAAGATGTTGGGTTGTTTCAACAGATATAGGCACAGATCATGACCATCCGACATTGTGCAAAAGATGTGCAAGCATTGTGAAAGATCACTACAGCCATTTAGCATAGTTTTATCAGCTCCCTGTGCAAACAGGGAGTTTTTTCATTTAGCAATGCTTCCTCATAAAGAAGTGTCATAAAAAGAACGATCTTTCATTGAAATCCGTCATAGTCAATTGAAAAAGTTTGTTCGGATGCTTTTTCAAAAATGAATACTTTGCTCAAAATTGAAAGAAGAATTCAGCTTTTTAGCTTTTAAAGTGTGAATCATTTCCAAGCCGCTATTTACGTGTGTGGAAAAACTTGAATGTGATAGGAGGCAGTGCGGCGGTTACAATATAAATACAAAACAGACGAGGGGGTTTTAATAATGAATCCGCTCGATCAAATCAAAGACGAATTAACGTTAATGAAGGACGAACTTAATGCGCGGCTCGCCAAAAGTCAATTGGATGACCCGATTTTTATCCGGGATGTAAAAAATGAGCTCAACGATGTTGAGCTTGCATTGGAAAAAATGGAATATGGACTTTATGGCATATGTGAAGAAACATTGCAAAAATTGCCGCTCGAACAATTGGCACAAATTCCGACAGCCAGAACGATTCATGATTTTCTCAATATGAAATCATATTTAAAAAAAACACTAGAATATCATTAAGAAGTGAAGTGAACAAGCTTCACTTTTTTGCTTGTTCCCCTTCTTTACTGTTTGTCAAAAAATGTGCTAAAATTTGATGGAAACTTGCCAGTGAGTGGAGGAACGCAGTGTGCTTAAATATTTGATTGCATTATTTGTCATCGCTCTCGACCAATGGACAAAATGGCTGATCGTAAAAAATATGGAAATTGGCGAAAGCATTGAAATTATCAACGGATTTTTATACATAACGTCTCACCGCAATAAAGGAGCGGCTTGGGGAATATTGCAAAACCAGATGGTGTTCTTTTATGTGATTACCATTATTGTTGTCGTAGCGATTATTTATTATATGCAAAAATATGCGAAACAAAATGCAATGCTGGGGGTTGCTCTCAGCTTAATGCTTGGCGGAGCGATTGGGAATTTTATTGACCGCCTTTTCCGCAAAGAGGTGGTGGACTTTATCCATACATATATTTTCGGTTATAATTTTCCAATTTTTAATATTGCCGATTCATCTTTAACAATCGGTGTTATTTTACTTTTCATATATTTTCTATTTTTTGAAGAAAAGAAGCAAAAGGAGTAGAAAATGGAGCAATTTACTTTTGTTGTGACGGAAAAAGAGGAAAATGAACGAATAGATAAATTTTTGGCCAATAAAGATGAGAATTGGTCAAGAACGTTGGTCCAAAATTGGATCAAGGACGGGGTTGTTTCAGTAAATGAAAAATCGGTGAAGGCCAATTACAAGTGCCAAATTGGTGATGTCATCACTGTATCTGTTCCAGAACCGGAAGAGCTGGATGTCAAGCCTGAGCCGATGGAGCTTGATATATACTATGAGGATGAAGATGTCATCGTTGTCAATAAACCGCGTGGGATGGTCGTCCATCCAGCGCCGGGACACACTTCAGGAACACTTGTGAACGGTCTTTTATATCATTGTAAAGATTTGTCCGGAATTAACGGAGTCCTTCGTCCGGGAATTGTTCACCGGATTGATAAAGATACTTCAGGTTTATTAATGGTTGCCAAAAATGATTACGCTCATGAATCATTAGCAAATCAATTAATGGAAAAGAGGGTTGAAAGGAGATATAAGGCGATTGTACACGGGGTAATTCCGCACGATCATGCCACAATTGATGCTCCGATCGGCAGGGATCCAAAGGATCGGCAAAAAATGACGGTAACAAAAACAAACAGTAAAGAAGCTGTCACCCATTTTCATGTGCTGGAACGATTTTCGGATTATACATATATTGAATGTCGGCTGGAAACTGGAAGAACGCATCAAATCCGCGTGCATATGAAATATATCGGTTTTCCGCTAGCCGGCGATCCAAAATATGGACCGAAAAAAACACTTCCGATTCATGGACAGGCTCTTCATGCAGGCGTACTTGGTTTTGAGCATCCAAGAACAAAAGAGTTTTTGAAGTTTGAAGCATCGCTCCCGGAAGAATTCGAAAAGATTTTGCAAATGTTAAGAAATGATCGTTGACATTTACGAGCTGCTCTGTCATAATACGTTTAGACAATACAGCATCCTTTAACTGCAGTCCCGTGAGGCTGAGAAGGAATCGTATGGCAATAGGTGAGCTATGCACAAAACCTCTCATCCTCAGGATGAGAGGTTTTTTTAACCGAAATTTGAGGTGATGAGCATGCCGGAAAAAGCGGTTGTTTTAGATGAGCAGGCGATCAGAAGGGCGCTAACTAGAATAGCCCACGAAATTATCGAACACAATAAAGGTATAGATAATTGTGTTTTGGTCGGAATCAAGACAAGGGGAATTTATCTAGCCAAACGTCTTGCAAAAAGAATAGAGGACATTGAAGGAAAAGAGATACCTGTCGGCAACCTTGACATTACTTTTTACCGGGATGATTTAACACAAAAAACAGAAAGCGGTGAACCGCTCGTTAAAGGTTCAGATATCCCGATCGATATTAACAATCGAAAAGTCATTTTAGTAGACGATGTCCTTTACACGGGAAGAACGGTACGGGCAGCGATGGATGCCATTGTTGACTACGGCAGGCCAGCGCAAATCCAGCTAGCTGTACTTGTTGACCGCGGCCATCGCGAACTGCCGATCCGAGCGGATTATGTCGGGAAAAACATACCTACTTCAAAATCAGAAAAAATTGTTGTACAGCTTTTGGAAGTAGATGAAAAAGAAAAAGTATCCATTTATGAAAATGAATAGATGTCCCTTTTAATAGCAGTCCCGTGAGGCTGCAAAGGGGTCCGAAAGGTGTATACGCTATTTGTATGCACTTTGGCAAAACCTCTTTGTGCCTCATCGGCCAAAGAGGTTTTTTTGTGCAAATTCCATAAGGAGGAAAAAACATGAAAAGAAATATTATACTAGATGTTCATGATAAACCTGATTTTATCACATGGCTCGCCTTAAGCTTCCAACATTTATTTGCCATGTTTGGAGCAACGATTCTCGTACCGTTTTTAGTCAAAATTGATCCTTCTGTTGCTTTGATTTCCAGCGGTCTCGGCACACTCGCATTTATTTTGATAACAAAAGGAAAAGTGCCGGCATATGTCGGCTCCTCCTTTGCCTTCATCACACCGTTAATTGCGGCTAAAGCTGCCGGCGGTGTAGGAGCGGCGATGATCGGCAGCTTTTTGGCAGGCCTAGTTTACGGGGTTGTCGCGCTTATCATCAAACAGACAGGATATAAATGGATTATGAAATTACTTCCAACTGTTGTCGTCGGTCCAGTAATTATGGTAATCGGACTTGGCCTTGCATCAACAGCTGTGAGTATGGCCATGAACGATCCTAAAGGACATTACAGCTTGCTTCACTTTTCAGCAGGCCTTGTTACGCTTCTGATCACCATTATAACAATGGCATTTTTTAAAGGATTTTTTAACCTAATCCCTGTATTAATCGGAATTTTCGGCGGATATGTATACTCGCTTATAATCGGTATTGTCGACTTTCAAAAAGTGGCGGAAGCCAAATGGTTTCAGCTCCCGAACTTTATCATTCCATTTGTTGATTATACACCTCACATTACATCTGAAATCATTCTGCTGATGGTTCCAGTCGCAGTGGTGACATTATCCGAGCATATCGGTCACCAAATGCTGTTAAGCCAAGTAATCGGAAAAGATTTAATCAAAGACCCTGGACTTGCCCGTTCCATTCTCGGCGACGGAGCGGCAACCATGATTGCATCTTTTATCGGTGGACCGCCGAACACGACATATGGCGAAAATATCGGCGTATTGGCGATTACAAGGATTTACAGCGTTTATGTCATTGCCGGTGCAGCTTTATTTGCAATCTTGTTTGGCTTTATTGGAAAAATATCCGCCTTGATCAGTTCGATTCCAACTCCAGTAATGGGAGGCGTTTCAATACTGCTCTTCGGGATCATCGCATCTTCAGGATTAAGAATGATGATTGAGCATAAAGTTGATCTGAACGAAAAAAGAAACTTAATCATCACCTCCGTCATTTTAGTAATAGGAATTGGCGAAGCGATGATTAAGTTCGGGGAAAGCTTTGAGTTACACGGAATGGCATTAGCTGCAATCATTGGCGTCATTTTAAACTTTGTGCTCCCAGGTAAAAAAGAAGAACATATTTTTGACACAAATGAAGAAGATTCAGTAGCGTAGCAATCACCTTTTAAAAAAGTCCAGAGAGGCTTTCAAGGGTGTGTGGGACAAATCATGCTTCGTCATTTGCTTACACCCTGTCATGCCTTGGCAGGGTGTTTTTTTAAAATTCAAACGTCAATCGCTTTTATTTAAAGGAAAGGGGAAGAAAGCGATGAAACATTTAGTGACAATGAGCACGCTGTCAACTGAAGAGATTATTGCCATTTTGGATGAAGCGGAACGCTTTAAAAAGGGAAAACGATGGAAAGTCGGAGAACAAACATTTATCGCCAACTTGTTTTTTGAGCCGAGTACGAGGACGAGGTTTAGTTTTGAAGCTGCTGAAAAAAAACTTGGACTTGACATTTTAAATGTGGATGGAGCTTCTTCAAGCATTCAAAAAGGAGAATCGTTGTACGATACTGTAAAAACTTTAGAATCGATCGGTGTCGAGGCGGTCGTCATCCGACATCCCGAGGACCGGTATTTTGACGAGCTTATCGGCCGTGTCCAAGTATCCATATTAAATGCTGGCGATGGGTGCGGACACCATCCAACGCAATGTTTGCTCGATTTGATGACAATTCGTGAAGAGTTTGGGCGTTTTAACGGATTGACGGTTTCCATCATCGGTGACATTCGCCACAGCCGTGTAGCAAGATCTGATGCAGAAGTGCTGACAAGGCTCGGGGCAACCGTATTGTTCTCTGGACCTGAAAAATTTCGGGACGACACCAATCCATACGGTACATACGTATCGATCAATGAAGCAATCGAAATGTCAGATGTTGTGATGCTCTTAAGAATCCAGCATGAACGCCACAGCGAAAAATGGACAGCTGATCAATATTTGGAGCAGTACGGATTGACAAAGGAACGGGAAAAAATGATGAAGGACCATGCGATTATTATGCACCCTGCACCGGTCAACAGAGGAGTTGAAATCGACGGAGATTTAGTAGAGTGCAGCCGGTCGCGAATTTTTAAACAGATGGAAAACGGTGTATTTGTCCGCATGGCAGTTATAAAACATGCGATTGAAAGTAAAGCACAAGGGGGAGAGAAGAAATATGTCCATTCTATTTAAAAATGCGCAATTGTTAACAGAGGAAGGCGAATTGACAAAGCGGGATGTTCTTGTGGAAAACGGAATAGTCAAACAAATATCGGAAGAGATAGCTGATGGAGCGGGAGACGTGATCGATTGCAACGGAAAGCTTCTTTCCCATGGATTTATCGATCTTCACGTTCATCTGCGTGAACCGGGTGGAGAAGCGAAAGAGACGATTGCCACCGGCACGCTGGCTGCAGCGAAGGGCGGCTTTACAACCGTTGCCTCCATGCCTAATACGAAGCCGCCTATTGATACAAAAGAAAAAATGATCAATTTACAAAAGCGAATTAAAGAAACAGCAAAGGTTCGCGTTCTTCCTTATGCAGCGATCACACTTGGGCAAAGCGGAAGCGAATTAACGGATTTTGATGCATTAAAAGAGGAAGGTGCTTTTGCCTTTACGGACGATGGCGTAGGTGTCCAGTCGGCCGGCATGATGTTTCAGGCAATGAAAAAAGCGGCGGAGAAAGGATATTCAATTGTCGCGCATTGTGAAGACAATACCCTTATCAACGGCGGATCCTTCCATGATGGAGTTTTTGCAAAAAATCACGGTATATCCGGCATTCCATCTGTATGTGAATCCGTTCAAATTGCAAGAGATGTTCTGTTGGCAGAAGCTAGCGGCTGCCATTACCACGTGTGCCATATTAGTTCAAAAGAATCCGTCAGAGCCGTCAGAGACGCCAAAAAAGCAGGCATCCGCGTGACATGCGAAGTAACCCCGCATCATCTTCTTTTATGTGATGAAGATATTCCGGAGCTTAATCCGAACTTTAAAATGAATCCGCCGCTTAGAGGCAGAGAAGACAAGAAAGCATTAATCGAAGGGCTGTTGGATGGAACAATCGATTTTATTGCTACGGATCATGCGCCTCATACGATGGAGGAGAAATCTTTAGAGGTCGATAAGGCGCCGTTTGGGATTGTCGGGTTGGAAACTGCCTTTCCTCTTTTGTACACATATTTTGTCGAACGGGGCATTTTTACATTGAAACAGCTTGTTGATTGGTTGACGGTAAAGCCTGCTAGAGCTTTTAACTTGGATATGGGGGAATTAAAAGAAGGCATTTCTGCAGATTTGACGCTCATTGATTTACAGGAAGAAAAAAGGATAGATGCCTCAACATTTGCATCAAAAGGAAAAAATACGCCGTTTAACGGCTGGCTTGCAAAAGGCTGGCCTGTTTTAACAATGGTGGACGGCAAAATCGTTTGGAAAAGGGGAGAGTAATATGAAACGGCAATTAGTGCTTGAAAACGGCGATGTTTTCATCGGCGATGGCTTTGGAAGCGATCGTGACATCATCGGAGAGGTTGTGTTCACAACCGGAATGACAGGCTATCAAGAAACACTTTCAGATCCTTCATATTGCGGGCAAATCGTAACGTTTACTTATCCATTGATCGGCAATTACGGCATCAACCGAGACGATTTTGAGACGATCCGCCCGTTCGTGAACGGGATGATTGTGAAGGAAGCCTGTGAAGCTCCCTCCAACTGGAGAAGTTTATATTCAATCAATGATTTTCTCATAGAAAACGATATTCCTGGCATCAGTGGAATCGATACAAGAAGGCTGACTAGAATTATCCGCAACTACGGAACGTTAAAAGGTGCAATCTGTTCAGCTGAGGCGGATCCAAAGCAAGTGGCTGAGAAATTAAGAGAAACGGAGCTGCCGCGCAATCAGGTGGAAATTGTATCGACGAAAAGACCATATCAAAGTCCAGGAAGAGGAAAAAGAGTGGTTGTTGTAGATTTTGGCATGAAGCATGGAATCTTAAGAGAATTAAACAGCCGAAATTGCGACTCGATCGTCGTTCCATATGATACATCTGCGGAGGAAATATTGCGATTGAAGCCTGACGGCGTTTTGCTCACAAACGGACCTGGAGATCCGCAAAACGTTCCAGAAGCAATTGAAATGCTGCGCGATCTTATCGGGAAAACCCCTATCTTTGGAATATGTTTAGGGCATCAGCTGCTCGCTTTAGCATGCGGTGCGAAAACAGAAAAATTAAAATTCGGCCACCGCGGCTCAAACCATCCAGTGAAGGATTTAAAAACTGGGAAAGTGTATATGACTTCCCAAAATCACGGCTATGCTGTAAGCATCGAATCCATTAGGAATACAGAGCTTGAAGTAACACATGTTGCACTGAACGACGGAACAATTGAAGGATTGAGACATCGCGTGCATCCTGCTTTCGCTGTTCAATACCATCCGGAAGCATCGCCGGGACCTGAGGATGCCAATCCATTGTTTAATCAATTTATCGAGCTGATGGAAAAGACTGCTCAAAGGGGGAATCTCAATGCCTAAGCGGAAAGATATTCAGAAAATTTTAGTTATCGGATCAGGACCGATTATTATCGGACAAGCGGCGGAGTTTGACTATTCGGGAACACAGGCGTGCTTAGCATTGAAAGAGGAAGGATATGAGGTAGTTCTTGTCAACTCGAACCCAGCGACAATTATGACGGATACGGAAATTGCCGACAAAGTGTATATGGAGCCGCTCACGCCGAGCTTTGTCGCCAAAATCATCCGCAAGGAAAGGCCGGATGCGATCCTGCCGACTCTCGGCGGACAGACTGGACTAAACTTGGCGGTCGAGCTTCATAAAATGGGTGTTTTAGAAGAGTGCGGCGTTGAAATTTTAGGAACTAAGCTTTCAGCCATTCAAAAAGCTGAAGACCGTGAACTGTTCCGCGAGCTTATGAAGGAGCTGAATGAACCGGTGCCGGAAAGCGCCATAATTCATGAGCTTGAAGAAGCGTTTCATTTTGTGGAGCAAGTCGGCTATCCGGTGATCGTCCGGCCTGCATATACACTTGGCGGGACCGGAGGCGGCATTTGTCACGATGAGGAAGAACTGATTGAAATTGTCACAAACGGTCTAAAGCTCAGCCCTGTTCATCAATGTCTGCTCGAAAAAAGCATTGCCGGCTACAAAGAAATCGAATATGAAGTGATGCGGGACTCAAAAGATAATAAAATCGTTGTCTGCAACATGGAAAATATTGACCCCGTCGGCATTCATACAGGCGATTCGATCGTTGTGGCGCCCAGCCAAACGATTTCAGACAGAGAATACCAGCTGCTCAGAAACGTGTCATTAAAAATTATCGGAGCTCTTGGCATCGAAGGCGGATGCAATGTTCAGCTTGCTCTTGATCCGGATAGTTTTCAATATTACGTTATCGAAGTGAACCCGCGGGTTAGCCGCTCATCCGCCCTTGCATCAAAAGCGACAGGATATCCGATTGCGAAACTCGCAGCGAAAATTGCCGTCGGTTTAACGTTAGATGAAATCATCAATCCAGTGACAGGGAAAACATTTGCTTGCTTTGAACCGGCGCTTGATTATGTTGTCACGAAAATACCGCGATGGCCGTTTGATAAATTTGAATCAGCCAACCGTGTGCTTGGCACTCAAATGAAAGCAACCGGTGAAGTCATGGCGATCGGCCGCACGTTTGAAGAATCGTTGTTAAAAGCTGTTCGTTCTCTCGAAGCAAGCGTCTACCATTTAACATTGAAAGAAAACGATGTCTCAGATGAAATGATTGAAAAGCGAATCAAGAAAGCAGGGGATGAACGAATCTTTTACATCGGCGAAGCGCTGAGAAGGGGTTTTTCCGTTGAGCAAATTCATCAATGGAGCAAAATCGACCGCTTTTTCTTGAATAAGATAAACAACATTATCGAATATGAACGAGAACTGAAAAAATCTCCATTTGATGTAAACGTGTTGAGAAAAGCAAAGCAGCTCGGATTTTCTGATCACTTTATCGCTTCGTTATGGAATACAGATGAATCGGAAGTTTATGAGTTTCGGAAAAAACAAGGAATTGTTCCAGTTTACAAAATGGTTGATACGTGTGCAAGCGAGTTTGAATCCGAGACGCCTTACTTTTACGGCACATATGAAGAAGAAAATGAATCGATTGTGACTGAACGAAAAAGTGTTGTCGTGTTAGGTTCAGGACCGATTCGAATCGGGCAGGGCATTGAGTTCGATTATGCAACAGTTCACTCTGTTTGGGCGATTCGCGAAGCAGGATATGAAGCAATCATTATCAATAACAATCCAGAAACGGTGTCAACGGATTTCAGCATTTCCGACAAGCTGTATTTTGAACCGCTGACGATCGAAGATGTCATGCATATTATCGACTTGGAGAAGCCGATTGGCGTTGTCGTCCAATTCGGCGGGCAAACGGCAATCAATTTGGCAGGCAAGCTGGCAAAACGAGGTGTCAAAATATTAGGAACAAGCCTGGAAAATTTAGATCGGGCGGAAGACCGCGACAAGTTCGAACAAGTGCTTGAAGCTTTGGAAATACCACAGCCTGTAGGGAAAACGGCTCTATCCGTCGCTGAAGCGGTGGAAATTGCGGAAGAAATCGGCTATCCGGTGCTTGTCCGTCCTTCCTATGTGCTTGGCGGCCGGGCGATGGAAATTGTCTACCATAAAGAAGAATTGCTCCATTATATGGAACATGCAGTAAAAATTAATCCGGAACATCCTGTTTTAATTGATCAATATTTAACCGGAATAGAAGTGGAAGTTGATGCGATTTCAGACGGTAAACATGTGCTCATTCCGGGCATTATGGAGCATATTGAGCGGGCAGGCGTGCACTCAGGGGACTCGATAGCGGTTTACCCGCCGCAAACGTTATCTGATCAGTTGAAAACAGAACTTGTTGATTATACGATTCGTTTGGCAAAAGGGCTGAATATTGTCGGACTGCTAAACATTCAATTTGTAATTGCTGACGGGCGGGTATACGTATTGGAAGTGAACCCAAGATCAAGCAGAACAGTTCCGTTTTTAAGTAAAATTACCGGAATTCCGATGGCTAAGCTTGCGACAAAGGTGATACTCGGTGCTAGCTTGCCGGAACTCGGTGTGAAAACAGGGCTTGCAAAAGAGGCGAAAGGTGTATTTGTGAAGGTGCCGGTATTTTCATTTGCGAAGTTGCGCCGTGTAGACATTACGCTTGGACCAGAAATGAAATCAACTGGGGAAGTAATCGGAAAGGATGCCACCTTTGAAAAGGCTCTTTATAAAGGCTTTGTTGCAGCCGGTACGAATATTTACGAGCACGGATCAGTGCTGCTTACGATTGCTGATAAGGACAAAAACGAGGCTTTAGAAATTGCGGGCAGATTTCGCAATATCGGCTATCAGCTGCTGGCGACGGAAGGAACCGCAAAGTTTCTAGAAGAGAACGGCATAAAAGCAAAAGTTGTCAGCAAAATCGGATCACGTGGCGACAACATTTTGGATGTGATACGCAATGGAAAAGCGCAATTTGTCATCAACACGCTGACGAAAGGAAAGCAGCCTGAGCGCGACGGCTTCAGAATCAGAAGGGAATCGGTTGAAAACGGTGTGCCGTGCCTCACTTCTTTAGACACTGCAAGGGCAATTTTACGCGTGCTTGAATCGATGGCTTTTACGGTTGAAAATCTCTCCGAACATAATAGGTAAAGAAGGTGATCCAATGATCAAAGCTTGGATGGAAATCATCAGCAACAGGCCAATTGCGAAAAACATTTATAAAATGGAATTAAAAGGAGAGCTCGTTCAACGCATTACTTGTCCGGGACAATTTGTTCAAATAAAAGTGGATGACAGTTTTGATCTGTTATTAAGAAGACCGATCAGCATTGCCGAATACAATGCCGAAAAAAACACGATGACATTAATTTATCGGGCAGAAGGCGCCGGAACGAAAAGATTGTCCAGAAAAAAAGCAAGTGAGCTTGTCGATGTTTTCGGACCGCTCGGAAACGGTTTTCCGGTTGAAGAAACGAAGGAAAAAGCATTGCTTGTCGGTGGCGGCATTGGCGTTCCCCCTCTTTATGAATTGTCGAAGCAGCTTGTTCAAAATGGAGTGGAAGTTGTCCATGTATTAGGATTTTCAACAAAAGCGGCGGTGTTTTACGAACAAGAGTTTAAGGAGCTGGGCGAAACGTTTGTGGCGACAGTTGACGGCACATTCGGCGCAAAAGGAACCGTTATGGATATCATCAATGAACAACGCTTCACATTTGAAACGCTCTATACATGCGGACCAACTCCGATGTTAAAAGCGATAGAAGAAGCATTTCCGCATAAAAAAGTGTTTTTGTCCCTGGAAGAAAGAATGGGCTGCGGAATCGGCGCTTGCTTTGCCTGTGTCCGCCGTACGAAAACCGATGCAAATGATTCGGGCTATAAGAAAATCTGTACCGACGGGCCTGTTTTTCGAATCGGGGAGGTGATGTTGGAATGTTAGCTGTTAAGCTTCCTGGTCTTGAGTTAAAAAATCCGATCATGCCCGCATCAGGATGCTTCGGCTTTGGCCGCGAATTTGCTAAGCTGTACGATTTATCCAAGCTTGGAGCGATCATGATCAAAGCAACAACGCTTGAGCCTAGATTCGGAAATCCAACACCAAGGGTGGCGGAAACGCCGTCGGGAATGCTCAATGCCATCGGGTTGCAAAATCCCGGATTAAAAAAAGTGATGGAGGAAGAGCTTCCTTGGCTTTCTCAATTTGATGTTCCGATCATTGCGAACATTGCCGGCTCGACTGTTGAAGAATATGTGGAAGTGGCAAAAGAAATCAGTAAAGCGCCTAACGTAAAAGCACTTGAACTAAACATTTCTTGTCCGAATGTTAAACAAGGGGGGATCATGTTCGGAACAGTTCCTGAAGTAGCCGGACATTTAACAGAAGCTGTGAAAAACGTTTCTTCAGTACCGGTTTATGTCAAGCTTTCTCCAAATGTAACTGACATTGTCGCCATGGCAAAAGCGGTGGAAAAAGCGGGAGCAGACGGAATTACGATGATCAACACGCTCCTCGGCATGCGGATCGATGTGAAAACAGGCCGGTCGATTATTGCTAATGGAACAGGCGGGCTTTCTGGACCTGCTGTCAAGCCGATTGCCGTTCGTATGATCTATCAGGTTTCCCAAAGTGTAGAAATCCCGGTCATTGGCATGGGAGGAATTATGAATGTCGATGATTGCATAGAATTTTTGCAGGCAGGAGCAAAGGCAGTCGCAATTGGTACAGCGAATTTTGTCAATCCTTACGTCTGTGTTGAACTTATTGATGCGTTGCCGAATCGGCTGAAAGAATTAGGCTTTGATCATGTGAATGAATGTGTCGGAAGGAGCTGGAAAGATGAAAAATCGTCCTCTAATTCTTGCCCTTGATTTTGATACGAGAGAAAAAGCATTGCAGTTTGTGCAAATATTTGAGGAGCCTTTATTTGTTAAAGTGGGGATGGAACTTTTTTATCAAGAAGGCCCTTCTATCATTGAAGAATTACAGCGAAGCGGTCATCAAATATTTCTTGATTTGAAGCTGCATGATATACCAAATACCGTGAAACAAACGATGAAAGGACTTGCCAAGCTCGGAGTCGATTTGATCACTATTCACGCTGCGGGAGGTAGAGACATGATGGAAGCAGCGATAGAAGGGCTGGAGGCGGGAGCTCAGAGCGTAAATAAGCGTCCAGATGTTGTCGCTGTCACCCAGCTGACAAGCACTTCCAGCGAGATGCTAAAAAATGAACTTCTCATTGAAAAGCCGTTGCTTGAGACGGTTTTACATTATGCGGAAAATGCAAAAAAAAGCGGGATGAGCGGTGTTGTTTGTTCTGTCCATGAAGTAAGCGAAATAAGAAAAACGTGCGGTCCATCTTTTCTGACTGTTACGCCTGGAATTCGTTTAGCAAAAGATAGAGCACAGGATCAAGTCCGCATTGCGACGCCAAAATTTGCAAAGGAACAAGGCGCATCAGCCATTGTTGTCGGCAGGACAATTACAAAAGCAGAGGATCCTGTTGCAGCCTACAATGAGGTAAAAAAAGAATGGGAGGGTAAGGTGGAATGAAAAAGGAAATCGCCAAACATTTGCTAGAAATTGAAGCAGTTACTCTCAGACCAAATGAACCGTTTACGTGGGCAAGCGGAATAAAATCGCCCATTTATTGCGACAATCGTTTGACTCTATCGTATCCGAAGCTCCGCAAAATCATTTATAAAGGACTAGCTCAACTAATCAGTGAGCATTTTTCCGATGCTGAATTAATTGCTGGAACTGCAACAGCCGGTATTCCCCATGCGGCATTAGTTGCTGAAGAGCTGGGATTGCCTATGTGTTATGTGCGCAGCACACCGAAAAAGCATGGGAAGGGAAACCAAATAGAAGGAAAAGTGAGGGAAGGACAAAAAGCTGTTGTAATCGAAGACTTGATTTCAACAGGGGCAAGCTCCTTAAAAGCTGTTGAAGCACTAAGAAATGCTGGCTGTCAAGTACTAGGTGTCGCCGCAATTTTTACCTACGGTCTTCCTCAAGGAAAGCAAAACTTTGCCAATGCTGGCATTCCGGCGATCGCATTAAGTGATTATGACACTTTAATCCAAGTGGCTTTGGAAGTGCAAATGATTTCAAAAGAGGATCTCGACCGCTTGTCATTATGGCGAAAAAATCCTGAAAACGACAGTTGGCTCGAAAAAGTTTAACCGCCTTTTCATATAATATTTAATTCCAATCAAAAAACTCGGGTTGACTTTTAGGAAAATTATGATAAAATTTGATAGCATATAGCACGTTCTTGAAAGGAACACTGTGAATCTTCTAACCTAATTTTTAAGTACAAAATGTCATTTGTACAAATGAAAGAAAAGAAGGATTATATAAAAAGCTGTCTCAATAAACCGCTGACTAGACGACTAGAGGCGGTTTTCAATCCTTTTATTGAACGCGCTCTATTCCTTTTCTAATAAGGGGGAAAGGCGAATGCTTACGTACGAAACCTGGGCGGAACCTGATCTCGTGTTTGATGAGACATCGGACACAAAAGGTGCCCTAGAGGTGTTGGAATGGGCATATTCAACATATAAAGATGATATTGTGTATTCGTGCAGCTTTGGAATTGAAGGGATTGTACTCATTGATTTAATATCGAAGGTCAATCCGACCGCACGGATTGTCTTTTTGGACACGGGGCTGCATTTTAAAGAAACCTATGATTGCATAGAAAAAGTAAAAAATCGATATCCAGATTTAAATATAGAATTAAAAAAACCAGAGATCACATTAGAAGAGCAAAAAGAGCAATATGGAGATAAGCTTTGGGAGAAAGATCCGAATCTTTGCTGTCACATCCGGAAAGTGGTTCCATTAAGGGAGACGCTTGAACCAGTAAAAGCATGGATTTCAGGATTAAGAAGAGAACAATCGCCGACAAGAAAACATGTAAACTATATTAATAAAGATGAGAAATTCCAAAAGGTGAAAATTTGCCCTCTCATCCACTGGACCTGGAAGGAAGTTTGGCGATATGTTTATAAACATGATTTGCCTTATATCGTCTTACATGATCAAGGTTATCCTTCCATTGGCTGCCAGCCTTGTACTCAGCCAGCCATTAACATGGATGATCTGCGTTCTGGAAGATGGGTCGGCCATCAAAAGCTTGAATGCGGATTACATGAGAGTACAAGTGTGACAAAATAATGGAAGCCTATAACCATTAGAGGAAGCGGTGCGGCGGCAGCGGGTGCTGCCTGTCGTACAGGAGCGGTAAAAACATATCGCTTTTTCCTCCATTCGGACTGCTGGAAATGTTCTCTGTTCAATGGTCGGTGGAGGTGAAGGTGCCTAAACCGTCTGCTTCGGCTTCATCGATAGTTGATTCAATCATTTTATCTTTGGTGTTTGTTCAATCAAAATATGAATATCACTTACAAGTGAAGTGACAGTTTGATCTACAGCAGGCCTTTTTCCGCAGATAATGCTTTATAAAAACTCGTCATAAAAAAATAAAGTTTTGAAGACTCGTTTCATGAAATGATTCCAATTGTTCAAGCTTTTTTTTACTCGTTTTTGATGATGGCGTATCGCAACGATTTAGATTTATTTAGCGGCTAAGGCTAAAAATTTTTTCAATAAAAGCCTAGTAAATAAATATGAATATAGGAATATATGGCGTAGCAAGGAGGAGATCAAATGGGGATTGCACCGCACGGAGGAACATTAATCAATCGCTATAATCCAGAATACAATTATTCTCATATTCAAGAAGCAATTGAATTGGATAATATCGGGCTCTCTGACTTAGAGTTAATCGGTATTGGAGCATTTAGTCCATTAACGGGTTTTTTAACTAAAAAAGATTATGATAGTGTTGTCGAAAACATGCGTCTTGCCAATGGTATAGTTTGGAGCATTCCAATTACACTTCCTGTTGAAGAAGAACAAGCTGATCGCATCGACATTGGAGATGAAGTTAAGCTGACATTTAACGGAGAAGTATACGGTGTGATCAAAGTGGAAGATAAATATAAGCCGGATAAACAAAAAGAAGCGGAATATGTTTATCGGACAAAAGATGAAGAGCACCCAGGAGTTGCTAAATTGTATGAGCGTCCACCTGTCTATCTTGGCGGGGATGTCGTGTTAGTAAAGAAAACGGAAAAGCCGTTTCCAAACGAAACATTTGAACCAGCGGAATCTCGAGCCGCTTTTGAACGTTTCGGCTGGAATACAGTCGTAGGGTTTCAAACGAGAAATCCTGTTCACCGGGCGCATGAATACATTCAAAAAACAGCTCTTGAAACCGTAGACGGATTATTTCTGCAGCCGCTTGTCGGCGAAACAAAAAAGGATGATATTCCTGCGGATATTCGCATGGAAAGCTATCGAGTTCTGTTGGAAAATTACTATCCAAAAGATCGTGTTCTGTTAGGAATTTTTCCAGCCGCCATGCGCTATGCCGGACCAAGGGAAGCGATATTCCATGCTATCGTTCGAAAAAATTATGGGTGTACGCATTTCATCGTTGGAAGAGACCATGCAGGGGTTGGAAATTATTATGGAACATATGATGCGCAGAAAATCTTTTTCAACTTTACAAAAGAGGAATTAGACATTACGCCGCTGTTTTTTGAACACAGCTTTTATTGTAAAAAATGCGACGGCATGGCTTCCCATAAAACATGCCCACATTCTGATGACGACCGTGTCATTTTATCAGGCACAAAAGTAAGGGAAAAACTTCGAAACGGTGAGCCGCTGCCAAACACTTTCAGCCGTCCGGAAGTTGTGGAAGTGCTTGTAAAAGGTCTGCGCCAAGAAGCATTGCAAAAATGAGGTGGAATTAACGTGACAAGCAAAAATATTGTATGGCATCATCATTCCGTCACAAAAGAAGAGCGGAGGAAAAAGTCGGGGCATCACAGCTTTGTTCTATGGTTTACCGGATTGTCCGGTTCCGGCAAATCAACGTTAGCCAATGCATTAAACCAAAAGCTGTTCAATGAAAATATTTCGTCTTACGTACTAGATGGAGACAACGTTCGCCATGGGTTGAACAAAGATTTAGGATTTTCGGAATTGGACCGAAAAGAAAACATTCGGCGCATTGGAGAAGTTGCAAAATTATTTGTAGACAGCGGTCAAGTTGTTTTGACAGCCTTTATTTCTCCATATAAAGAAGATCGGGAGTTAGTAAGAAATTTGCTCGAGCATGATGAGTTCATTGAAATATATGTTAAATGCTCATTATCAGAATGTGAAAAACGAGATCCGAAAGGGCTGTACAAAAAAGCGAGAAACGGTGAAATAAAACATTTTACAGGTATCGACGATCCATATGAAGAGCCTGAAAATCCTGAAATCATTGTTCATTCTGAGGAATGGTCAGTAGAAGAAAGTGTTGAACATATTTTTCAATATTTAAAAAATCGAAAGTTCCTATAATTTTAAACATTGGGGGAGTTGCAATGGCACATGAAAAAGTATGGGCAAACAATGAAAATTTAAATAAGTTTGAATTAAAAAAGCTTGAAAAAGACGGATTGGATATTTTGGAAGAAATCGACACCTTTGCGAAAAACGGCCTTTGCTTCCATTCCGGAAGAAGATTGGGATTTGCTCAAATGGGCGGGGCTGTATCTTCAACGGCCTAAAAAAGACGGTTATTTTATGATGCGGATCAAAGTACCGACGGGAATATTAAACTATGAACAAGTCGTTGCACTCGCAGGGATCTGCAGAGATTTTGGCCGGGATCTATTTGATATTACAACTCGTCAAGCCATCCAATTCCATTGGCTGGAAATCGAGAACATTCTGGAAATATTTAGACGCTTGGATGAAGTCGGTTTAACAACGGTAGGCGCCTGTGGCGACATCGCCCGCAACGTGATTGGAAATCCTCTTGCGGGCATTGACCCGGAGGAGCTTTTGGACACAGAACCGATTGTGCGAGAAATTCATCAATTTTTCCATAAAAATAGAGATTTTTCCAATTTGCCAAGAAAATATAAAATTTCGATTAGTGCAAGCTACTACAATTCCGGACATGCCGAAATCAATGATTTAGCTTTCATACCAGCTACAAAAGAGATTGACGGAAAGCTTGTGAAAGGCTTTCATGTAAAGGTCGGTGGCGGACTATCATCAAAACCGCATTTGGCCCAACCATTGAACATTTTCGTAACCCCGGATAAAGTGAAGGATGTTGCCATTGCGGTCACAACCATCTTCCGTGATTACGGCTATCGTGAGAAAAGACACCGCGCCCGTCTAAAATTTTTAGTTGCCGATTGGGGTGTAGAAAAATTCCAAGAAAAACTGCTTGAACTGACAGGTCCGCTTCCGGAGAGAGGAAACGATGAAACAAAAGGCTGGAATGCAGGATATTTTTACGGCGTTCATCCGCAAAAGCAAAAAGGCTTGAATTACATTGGCTTTAATGTTCCGCTCGGAAGACTTTATTCCGAGGAAGTGCTGGAGATCGCCAGAATTTCCAAAAAATACGGAAATGGACAAATCCGAACTTGCAATACACAAAATATTGTGATTCCAAACGTTCCGGATGATCAAGTTGAAGCTTTGCTGGCAGAAGAAATTTTTCAAAAGGGCAGAATTACCATCAAGCCGAAATCATTCATTGGTTATGCCGTTTCCTGCACTGGAACGGAATTTTGCAACCTTGCGCTTGTTGAAACGAAACAGCGGATGAAAACAATTGTCGAATATTTGGATCAAGAATTAGAATTGGATGTACCTGTTCGGATGCACATCACAGGCTGCCCGAATTCATGCGGTCAGCGGCAAATCGCGGACATCGGTCTGCAAGGCGTTTTGATGAGAACAAAAGATAAAAAAATGGTCGATGCCTACGAAATTCATGTTGGCGGAACGCTTCTTGACGGCGGTCGATTTAATGAAAAATTGAAAGGAAAAATTGAGGCAGAGAAGCTTCATTTAGTGTTGAAAGATTTTCTGCAATATTTCAAAGAAACGAAGCTGGCCGGCGAAACCTTTTTAGAATATTATGATCGCGTCGGCATTGAACCTTTGCAGGCGAAGCTCGATGAGATTTTGGAACCTCTCGGAGCTTAAATGGGGTGTCAGCATGTATTTGTATCGCTTTCTTGTAAAAACGAAGGAGAAGGAAATTCCAGTAATCATCGCGGCCGAAAATGATTTGAAAGCATTCGAGCAAGTAGATGTTGAGCTTGAAAAATTTTATTTAAAGGTTCTTGATATTGAAGATGTTACGTTGTACGAAAAGAAAAAAATACGAAAAAGTGCAGGGTTTGTGATTGATGAAAGCGACGTGACGCTCTGTACGTAGTGGGGGAGATCAGCGTGGGAAAAGTGTATATTGTCGGAGCAGGCCCAGGAGATCCAGAATTAATCACAATAAAAGCGATGAAGGCGATTCAGAAGGCGGATGTGATTTTATATGACAGGCTTGTCAACAAAGAGCTCCTTGCTTATGCAAAAAAAGAAGCGGATCTCATTTATTGCGGCAAATTGCCAAATTACCATACGATGCGCCAAGAGACGATCAATAAGTTTTTAGTGAAGTATGCCCAGGCAGGCAAAATCGTAACGCGGTTAAAAGGAGGCGACCCCTATCTGTTTGGCAGAGGGGGGGAGGAAGCGGAAGTATTGGTGCAAAAACGAATTCCTTTTGAAGTGATCCCCGGGGTTACGGCTGCTTCCGCCGCTTCCGCCTATGCTGGCATCCCGCTTACGCATCGCAACATCAGCGCTTCGTGTGCATTTATTACCGGACATAGAGCAGGGGATTTGACAATTAAAGAGGAAACGATTCGTTTAATGAAAGCAGCGGACACCGTTGCCGTCTATATGGGTGTGAAAAATATTGCGGAAATCCAAGATATGATTATACGAAGCGGGAAGGATCAAAATACGCCTGTTGCCTTTATTGAATGGGCGACTACGGAAGAACAACGGACAGTAACGACAACCGTGAAGGAAATGGCGAAATCGGCAGAAGAAAATTGTATTTCCAATCCATGCATGATTATTATCGGCGAAGTCGTTCGTTTTCATGACCAGTTGAACTGGTTTGAGAAGCAGATGAGCAACATCGATTTTACAACAGGGGTTTCGTTATGAAAAAAGGGGTTCTGTATATCTTTCACGGCAGTCGGTTGCGAGATTCTAGAGAAGAGGCGATTCATTTTTTCAATGAAGTGAAGGCGAGCCTGCCATACGAGATTCAAGAAATCTCTTTCCTTGAGCTTGCAAAGCCTACCATTGAGGAAGGATTTGCATCCTGTTTCGCAAAAGGAGCTGCTCATATTGCGGTAATTCCAGTGCTGTTATTAGCTGCCGGCCATGCTAAACAAGATATACCAGCTATTCTTTCGACATTGCAGACAAATTATCCGGAAGCAATGATCTCCTATGGCATGCCTTTTGGCGTTGATGAATTGATGCTAGAGGCAGTGGAAGACAGAATTAAACGCGTTTTGAATAGACCGAAAAAGTCTAGAATGATTTTGATCGGTCGAGGAAGCCGGGATGTGGAAATGCAGCAAGATTTTTTAACGATTGGCCGCATGCTTGAAGAGCGATTGGAAGTACCGGTGACGTGCTGCTATTTAACCGCAGCTTCTCCTCTTTTTCAAGATGTTGTTCAATCCGTTCCAAAAATGCCGGAAGAAGAAATAATTTTTGTGCCTTATTTATTGTTTACAGGTCTATTGTTAAAAGGAGTTCAAAAGGAAATCGAGCAATTGCAAAGAGTAACAAATAAAAAGATTATGTTAACTGATCATATCGGAAACCATTCAGCTGTTAAAGAGCTGCTTCGCGTCAGAGTTGAAGAGGCGTTTGCAGCAAGAGCAGAGAATAAATATTTGAAAAAGGAAACCGTGTTATGAATGGTTTCCTTTTTCTCTGTACTGAAATGAGGCGTACATAATTTTTCAAGATTAGAGCTAGTGAAGGCGACATTCCAGATGATCAACGTTGTTAATGGAGTAAGAGTTTCATAAAAGAAGCTTATAAAAGCAGAAGGAGAAGCAGAAAAAACGTCTATTGTTTTTTCAACTTCAGCACGAGCTCTTCATCTGGCGTCACATAGACCGTTTGCTGATTTTCATATATGACAAACCCAGGCTTGGCGCCATTCGGTTTTTTTACATAGCGCACTTTTGTATAATCGACAGGTACGGAGCTTGATTGGCGCGCTTTGCTGAAATAAGCTGCCAGATTCGCTGCCTCTAAAATGGTCTGTTCAGACGGATCTTTTTTCCGGATGACAACATGGGAGCCCGGTATGTCCTTTGTATGAAGCCAAATATCGTCTCTAGCAGCAACCCGGTTCGTCAAGTATTCGTTTTGCTTGTTGTTTTTGCCGACTAATATTTCAGCTCCGTCGCTGGACAGATAAGCTTCTAAAACAGGTTTAGCATTTTTTTTCTTCTGGATGTTCGCTCTTTTTTTCAAATATCCCCCTTCAATCAATTCTTCTCGAATTTCCTCTAAGTCTTTAGGAGAAGCTGTTTCAAGCTGCTGGAGAAGCCGGTCAAAATATTCGATTTCTTGTTCTGCTTTTTCGATTTGCGATTTGACAACTAAAACGGAATTTTTGGCTTTTTGATATTTTTGAAAATAACTTTGGGCGTTTTCAGAAGGAGTTTTCAAAGGATCAAGCGGAATTTTGATCTTTTGTCCATCCTCGTCATAATAGTTGATAACTTCGACTTCTTTATCCCCTTTTTTCACTGCATGCATGTTCGCTGTCAATAGTTCGCCGTAAAGCTGTAGCGTATTTGCTTTTTCAGCCTCTTTGAGCGTGTGTTTTAGCTTTTGGATTTTCGTTTCATTCTTTTTTCGCTCGTTGATGATGAAGCGTTCTAAATCCTGTCCTTGCTGCTTCACTCGATCGCGTTCCGCTTTCGAGTAAAAATATCGGTCTAGCAATTCGCTTATGGTAGAAAATGTTTTCCTTTCTCCTTTTACATGCTCTAAAGGCAAAATATAAAAATATTCTTTATTTAAAGTTTTTGTCATTTGCGGAACAATGCTTCCGCTTTTTATTTGATTTAAAACGGACATAAGCGTTCTGGCAACCGATTCCTTATTGGCGATTCCAGAGCGGTAGACGATTTCTTTTGCCAACAGAGGCGAGATGCCAGCAAATTGGTCGACAATTTGTTTTTCAAATTTTCCTGAAAACAGATCAATTTTTTTCAAAACCGTTTCTTCTGAAGCATGAAAAGGATTCAATTTGCCTTGGTCTGGAGGAAAAACATATGCGTGTCCGGGCAAAACAGAGCGATGGCGATTGACTGCAGCTGATACATGTTTGATGCTGTCAATGATCATCTTCTTTTCTTGATCGACTAAGATGATGTTGCTATGTTTTCCCATGATCTCGACAAATAATTGTTTCCTGGTGATATCCCCTAATTCATTGCGGGATCTCATTTGCAGCATGACGATTCGATCAAGTCCGACCTGGCTGATTTCCTCAATGATGCTTCCTTCCAAATGCTTTCTTAAAACCATACAGAACATCGGCGGTTCTTGCGGATTATCATAGTTGGAGGCTGTAAGATGAATGCGCGCAAAATTGGGATGATTGGATATAAGCAGACGATAATTTTTACCTTTCTGACGAATTTGCAAGATAAGATCGTGCTTAGAAGGCTGATGAATTTTTGTGATTTTTCCACCTTCAAGCTCTTGTTTCAATTCTCTTTGAACACAATATGTAAAAATGCCGTCAAAAGACATATTTGCTCACCCTTTTTCCATGAAGTCCAAGAAAAAACTTACTAAATTATAACATGTTTTAGGACAAGGCTGAATATGTTGTTCTTAGAGCGTGTATCAAAAGGTGAAAAGGGGTGAAACAGAAATTCATGAAATGGCATGAATTGACAGAACAAGAAGCAATTCAATCATTGAATGTCGATATAAAAAAAGGATTATCAGAAAAAGAAGCAGAAAACCGCAGAAAAAAATTAGGATACAATGAGCTTGCAGAAGGAAAACGGCAATCAAATCTTTTGTTATTTTTCGGCCAGTTTAAAGATTTCATGGTTCTTGTTTTAATTGCGGCAACCGTCATTTCCGGCCTTTTAGGAGAGTATATTGATGCAGTTGCCATTATTGCGATTGTGATTTTGAACGGAGTTCTTGGATTTATTCAAGAGAAAAAGGCAGAGAAGTCTCTTGCTGCATTAAAAGAACTGTCAAGCCCGCAGACTACTGTATTGCGCAGCGGGAAGTGGGTGAAGATCCCTTCGAGAGAAATTGTCGTAGGGGACTGCATTAAATTTAAAAGCGGCGATCGAATCGGAGCTGATGTGCGTCTCATTCAGGTATCAAGCCTTGAAGTCGAGGAGTCGGCACTAACTGGCGAATCCGTCCCTGTTGGAAAACATACACGCCCATTAAAAGGGAATCAAGGATCCGTTGGCGATATGCAAAATATGGCCTTTATGGGCACGCTTGTAACAAGAGGAAGCGGAGTCGGCGTTGTCGTGGCTACAGGAATGAAAACGGCAATGGGGCAAATTGCAGATTTGCTGCAAACCCAGGAGCAGCAATTGACCCCGATGCAGAGAAAATTAGAAGAGCTGGGCAAAGTTTTAATTGTTGTAGCTCTTCTCTTGACGGTATTAGTAGCAGGAATCGGAGTCATGCAAGGACATGCTGTTTATGAAATGTTTTTGGCGGGGGTCTCGCTGGCAGTGGCGGCGATTCCTGAAGGCTTGCCGGCGATTGTTACGGTTGCATTGGCATTGGGCGTCCAGCGGATGATCAAGAAAAATTCAATTGTCCGAAAGCTTCCAGCTGTTGAAACGCTCGGATGTGCAACCGTCATTTGTTCAGATAAAACAGGAACAATGACTCAAAACCAAATGACTGTGACAGACATTTGGATAAGCAATAAATCATGGAAGGTAACAGGTGCGGGCTATCAGCCTGCTGGGGAGTTTTTTGAAAACGGAAAAAAAATTGATCCGGCTGCTCATAAACCGTTGAAGCAAATGTTAATGTTTGGAATGCTTGCTTCAACATCTGATATTATTGAAACAAATGGAGAATATTCCCTTGATGGCGACCCGACGGAAGGCGCGTTGATCGTGGCTGGCATGAAAGCGGGGCTGTCAAAATCAAAATTATTGAAGCAATTTCATATTATGCGAGAATTTCCTTTTGACTCCGACCGAAAAATGATGTCCGTCATTGTTCAAGACAAAGACGGAAAATGCTTTGCAGTCGCAAAAGGAGCTCCAGATGTTATATTAGAACGTTCGACACATGTTCTTTGGCACGATAGAAAAGAACGTTTAACGGAGCAGCGAAAAAATGACATTCAAAAGGCGATTTTTCATCAGGCAAACGAAGCATTAAGAACGATAGCAGTTGCATACAAACCGCTTCATACAGGATCTCTACCCCAAGCTGAAGCGGAATCTTCTCTTATTTTCATTGGCATACAAGGAATGATTGACCCGCCAAGACCAGAAGTGAAACAAGCGGTGAAGGAATGCGGTGAAGCAGGCATTAAAACTGTCATGATAACAGGCGATCATGTTATTACCGCACAAGCTATCGCAAAAGAACTAGAAATATTGCCGCCTAACGGTAAAGTAATGGACGGATCATCTTTGTCCAAGCTCACGATTGAAGAATTGGAAGAAGTAGTTGATGATATTTACGTATTTGCCAGAGTTTCTCCGGAGCATAAATTGAAAATTGTGAAAGCATTGCAAAACAAAGGACATATCGTTGCAATGACTGGAGACGGCGTAAATGATGCCCCGGCAATCAAAGCGGCAGACATAGGCATTTCGATGGGAATGAGCGGCACCGATGTGGCAAAAGAAGCTTCCTCTCTTATTCTCGTTGATGATAACTTTGCCACCATTAAAGCAGCGATTCAAGAAGGGCGCAATATTTATGACAATATCAGGAAATTTATTCGCTATTTATTAGCATCAAATGTAGGAGAGATACTAGTTATGTTATTTGCCATGATTTTAGCATTGCCACTGCCGCTTGTTCCGATTCAAATTTTGTGGGTGAATCTTGTAACAGATGGCCTGCCGGCTATGGCGCTTGGCCTTGATCCCGCAGAAGAAGATGTGTTAAAAAGAAAGCCTCGCGATCCGAAAGAAGGGATTTTTTCGAGAGGGCTTGGCTGGAAAATTTTATCTCGCGGTTTTTTAATCGGGCTGTCCACACTACTTGTCTTTTACTTCATTTATGAACGGAATACAGAACAGCTTGCCTACGCGCAAACAGCTGCTTTTGCAACACTTGTTTTGTCGCAATTGATTTTAGTGTTTGATTCAAGAACGGAAAGAACGATTTTTGACCGGAATCCTTTTAACAACATTTATTTGCTGCTGGCAGTCTTTTCATCCATAATCTTAATGCTTGTTGTCATTTATTATGAGCCGCTTCAACCGATTTTCCATACAACGCCTATCATGGCTCGAGATTGGCTGTTTATTTTCGTCATGTCCGCTCTGCCGACATTTTTGCTGGCAGGATCAATTTTAACAAGAAAAAAACGATAAGTTATGTTATAATTTTTTCAGGTGATAGATACTATTCTATGACCTTTCTTTTTTTCTTTTGTTTTGAAGGCGACGAAAGAACGGATGTGGTACAATGGTATTAAGCATGACGGGATTTGGCCGCTCGGTAAAAATGGTGCAGCAGATGCAAATAACAGTTGAGATGAGATCGGTCAATCACCGGTTTTGTGAAATCAGCGTGCGGATGCCTAAAAATTTTTTTTCGCTTGAAGAAAAAATAAAGAAAGCCGTACAATCTTATATAAATCGAGGACGTGTGGAATTGTACATCACGGTCAGCGGAGAGGGTCTTTTTTCCAGAACCCTAAACGTTGACTGGTCCCTTGCCGCTCAATACATAGACGCTTTGAACGAAATGAAACTCCGTTTTCATATAGATGATTCCATTCGTTTCATGCACCTTTTGCATGATGAACATATTTTTGAAATTCAAGAGGTTGCGAATGAAAATGAAGAGCTTGAATGTATGATGTTAGAAGCTGTTCATGAAGCGGCCAATCAACTGCTGGAAATGCGGGCTGCAGAAGGAAGCAAGCTAAAAGAAGACTTGCTGAAGCATTTGGAAGCGTTAGAGCAAATCATAGAACATATTCAATCAAGAGCCAGTATTGTCGCAAGCAACTACAGAGATAAATTGCAAAAGCGTTTATCTGAGTTTATAACAGGGAATATTGATGAGAATAGAATATTGTTGGAAGTGGCAATTTTCGCTGACAAATCGGATATTACGGAAGAATTGACAAGATTAGAAAGCCATTTGAGCCAGTTTCGAAAAACGATCGAAAAAGATGAACCGATAGGGCGGAAGCTTGATTTTATCGTACAAGAGATGAGCCGGGAAGCCAATACGATCGGAGCTAAAGGGAATGATTCGGCCATTTCTGCTTTCGTTGTGGAATTGAAAACTGTTATTGAAAAATTAAAAGAGCAAGTTCAAAATATTGAATAAAGGCTTTTTAGGGGGAAAAATCATGGGAATTAAATTAATTAATATTGGCTTTGGCAACATCGTTTCAGCAAGCCGCATCATTTCCATTGTAAGCCCCGAATCGGCTCCGATAAAGCGGATGATTCAAGATGCAAGAGAACGAGGAATGCTTATTGATGCGACATATGGAAGAAGGACGAGAGCAGTTGTTATAATGGATTCTGACCATATTATATTGTCTGCCGTCCAACCGGAAACAGTTGCTCAAAGGCTTTCCAATAAAGATGAGCTGTCTGATGAAGGGTAGGGTAAAATTGAAATGCAATTAAAGAAAAAAGGTTTGTTAATTGTTTTGTCTGGACCTTCCGGAGTGGGAAAAGGCACTGTTCGCAAAGCGTTGTTTGCACAAAAAGACGTCAATTTTCAATATTCGATCTCAGTGACGACGAGAACCCCACGGGAGGGTGAGAAGGACGGTGTAGATTATTTTTTTAAAACACGCGAACAATTTGAACAGATGATTAAGGAAAACAAACTGCTTGAATGGGCAGAATATGTTGGGAATTATTACGGTACACCCGTTGAATATGTAGAGAAAACACTTGCAGAAGGAAAAGATGTTTTTCTAGAAATTGAAGTTCAAGGGGCTCTTCAAGTTAAAAAGGCATTTCCTGACGGGTTGTTTATATTTTTACTGCCGCCTAGCCTGGAAGAACTGAAAAATCGAATTGTCACGAGAGGAACAGAGTCAGCTGACTTGATCAATAATCGGATGAAAAAAGCAAAAGAAGAAATTGACATGATGGATTATTATGACTATGTTGTTGTAAATGATGAAGTGAATCTTGCCTGTGAAAAAATTAAAGCGATTGTGACTGCTGAACATTGCAGAAGGGAAAGAGTTGCACAAATGTACAAAAAATTTTTGGAGGTTGAGTCTTGATGCTTTATCCATCAATTGATTCCCTATTAAACCGTATCAATTCAAAATATACACTAGTAACTGTAGCAGCAAAAAGAGCGCGGCAAATGCAGCAAAACAATGACCAGCAATTGGAAAACACGGTATCTGTAAAATATGTCGGAAAAGCGCTGGAAGAAATTGATGCAGGGCTGCTTAATTATGAAAAGATTGAGAAATAATAGCTGCTGTCATAACAACCTACTTGATAGGTTGTTATTTTTTTAAAAAGCTGAGAAATAGGAGGAGAACAAAGTGGCACGTCCGAGACGTATTTTATTGTGTGTAACGGGAGGAATAGCGGTTTTCAAGGCTGCAGCTTTGACGAGCAAGCTGACACAGGCGGGTTTTGATGTGAAAGTGATCATGACAGAATCTGCTACGAAATTCGTCACCCCTTTGACGTTTCAAGTACTATCGAGAAATGAAGTGTTTTTAGATACTTTTGATGAAAAAGATGCGAAAGTGATTGCACATATCGATTTAGCCGACTGGGCTGATTTAGTGCTCGTAGCTCCAGCAACTGCCAATATCATTGGGAAACTTGCCTCAGGGATTGCCGATGATATGGTGACAACGACACTGCTGGCGACAACTGCACCGGTTTGGATTGCTCCTGCAATGAATGTACATATGTATGACCATCCGGCTGTAAAACGCAACATTGAAACGCTTTATCGGGACGGCTATCAGTTCATTGAACCGCAAGAAGGACATCTTGCATGCGGTTACGTTGGCAAAGGCCGCCTGGAAGAGCCGGACAAAATCGTTGAACTCATTCAAAACCATTTTTCCGATCAAACGAAGATACCTTCCGTCTTGAATCAGAAAACAATTATCATTACTGCGGGGCCGACAAGGGAAAAAATAGATCCTGTCCGGTTTTTCTCCAACCATTCAAGCGGAAAAATGGGCTATGCGATCGCCGAGCAGGCGAAGGAGCTTGGAGCGAGCGTAATTTTAATTTCCGGTCCGACTTCTCTTGCGCCGCCGGCCGGGGTGACATTTGTGCCAGTTGAAAGTGCTGAAGAGATGTATCATGAAGTGATGAACCATTTTGACAAAGCCGACATTGTGATTAAATCTGCCGCAGTTTCTGATTATCGGCCGAAACAAACATTTGATCAAAAAATGAAAAAAAAGGACGGCTCATTAGTCATTGAATTGGAACGTACGGAAGACATTTTAAAAAGACTCGGCGAGAAGAAAGGAACAAAATTGCTGGTAGGATTTGCGGCGGAAACGGAAAATGTTGAACAATATGCGCTGCATAAGCTGAATGAAAAGAACTTGGATTTAATTGTCGCCAACAATGTAAATGAACCAGGAGCAGGATTTCAAAAGGATACAAATATAGTGACGATTTTTCATAGAAACGGAGAAAAGAAGGCGTATCCGCTTATGTCTAAAAAAGAAGTGGCAGATGCAATTTTAAGAGAAATTGAAAAGCTTTTGAAAGGTGAATAGATAATGCGGTATGCAAGCGTTGTTGTGGATGTCCCGGCAAAAGGCACGGACAAGCTATTTGACTACGAAATTCCAAATAAATTCGCTGGCGTAATCCAGCCTGGCATGAGGGTCATCGTTCCTTTCGGCTCCCGCAAGCTTACTGGATTTGTCGTTCAGTTAAAAAATGAAACAGATATTGACAGTGTGAAACCGATCCATTCGCTTTTTGATCCGGAACCGGTATTAAATCATGAACTGTTAGAGCTTGGCGAATGGCTTAGTGAAACGACTCTTTGCTATAAAATCACCGCTTTTCAGGCAATGCTTCCGGCTGCGATGAAAACGAGGTACATAAAAGAAATCAAGCCATCGAGCTCCGCTCAATTGGAGGATTTGCCTGAAGAGATCAGGACTGCTTTCGAAAAAGGAGGGCCGCTTTCATGGGAGGATTTACCTTCATCGCTTGTCGCCGTCGTTCAAAAGGAGATTCGGAATGGGAATTTGCAAATCGATTATCGTGTCGAACAAAAGCAAAAAAAACGGCTTGTGAAATATGTAAAGCCACTTTTGCCGGTTCGTGAGCTTGAAGAACAGCTTCAGCATTTGCCAGCTCGCGCCCATAAACAGAAAGAGGTTATTCAATTTTTTATTGATCATCCTAATCCGATTTTATTAACGGAGTTGACGAACAGCATACAAGGAGCTTCAATTGCCGTCAAAGCGTTAATTAAAAAAGGTATTTTGACAGAGGAGCAAGTAGAAATTTACAGAGATCCTTATGAGCATAAACAGTTTCCGAGAACGAAGCCTTTACCGTTAACTGACGAACAAAAACGTGCAATGGAGCCGATTTTAGACAAGCTGAATCGACACGAGCACGAAGTATTTTTAATGTATGGGGTCACGGGAAGCGGCAAAACGGAAATTTATTTGCAAGCGATCGAGAAGGTATTGAATGAAGGAAAAGAAGCGATCGTGCTAGTACCTGAAATATCGTTGACTCCTCAAATGGTTCAGCGGTTTAAAAGCAGATTTGGCAGCCAGGTTGCTGTTCTTCATAGCGGGTTGTCCAGCGGGGAAAAGTTCGATGAATGGCGGAAAATTTACCGGAAAGAAGCGAAGCTTGTCGTCGGGGCGAGATCAGCAATTTTTGCCCCGTTTCAAAATATCGGCATCATTATTATTGATGAAGAGCATGAAACTAGCTATAAACAGGAGGAAAGTCCTCGGTATCATGCAAGGGACGTTGCCATTTACAGAGGGAAATATCATCAATGTCCAGTCATTTTAGGAAGCGCCACTCCGACGCTTGAATCATTTGCGAGAGCACAAAAAGGCGTTTATACGTTGTTAACTTTAAAAGAACGCGTCAACCGCCGTCCTCTGCCGGAAGTCCATATTGTCGACATGCGGGAGGAGCTGAGAAACGGCAACCGATCGATGTTTTCAAGAACGTTGTTTGAAAAGCTGACAGATCGCTTGAAGAAAGGAGAGCAATCTGTACTTTTATTAAACAAGCGCGGCTATTCTTCCTTCGTCATGTGCAGAAATTGCGGACATGTCATAGGATGTCCTCATTGCGATATTTCCCTTACTTATCATCGGCATGGGGAAAAGCTAAAATGCCACTATTGCCAATTCGAAACAGCCATGCCGTCTCGATGCCCAGAATGTGGAAGCGAGCATATTCGCTTTTTCGGAACAGGAACTCAGCGTATCGAGGAAGAGCTCAACAGGCTTATCCCGGAAGCGCGTGTCATACGGATGGATGTCGACACGACCAGCCGTAAAGGAATGCATGAAAAGCTTTTAAACGCATTCGGCGAAAAAAAAGCAGACATCCTGCTTGGAACACAAATGATTGCAAAAGGATTGGACTTCCCTGATGTCACATTGGTCGGAGTGCTTTCGGCTGACACGATGCTCCATCTTCCTGATTTCCGGTCTGGAGAAAAAACGTTTCAATTATTAACGCAAGTAAGCGGAAGAGCAGGCCGGCATGAGCTTCCGGGGGAAGTGGTGATTCAAACTTATACGCCTGAGCATTACTCCATTCAATTGGCAAGCTTGCATGATTTTGAAACATTTTATCGACAGGAAATGAAAATGAGAAAATCTTTTGCCTATCCGCCCTATTATTTTCTCATTCTCATTACCGTTTCCCATCCAAATGCGATAAAAGCAGCTGAAGTAACGGAGAAAATTGGACAATATTTAAAGCTTCATTTATCAAATGAGGCGCAGATCCTCGGTCCTGTCAGTTCGCCAATACCGAAGATGAAAGATAGATATCGATTTCAATGCATGATAAAATACAAACGGGAAAAAAACTTGTATAAAACACTGAAATTATTGTTCGAGCATTATGAAGAGGACATGTCGCAAACGGATTTAAAATTGATGATTGATCTAAATCCGTATACCATTCTATAAATTGGTTATGTAAATTGTTAGCATCATATCTAGTTTTTAGATGTCGATGAGTTGGAAACAATAGAAGGGAGATATGTATGGCGAAAATTATATTTATGGGCACGCCTGACTTTGCTGTACCAGTGCTAAATCGAATCGTAAAAGACGGTCATGACGTTTGTGCGGTTGTCACACAGCCAGACCGCCCGAAAGGAAGAAAAAAACAATTGACGCCTCCGCCTGTAAAAGTGGCTGCAGAACAACATAACATTCCAGTGTTTCAACCTGAAAAAATCCGTCACAAAGAAGAAATAGAAAAAATTTTGGCGTTAAAACCCGACTTAATTGTAACGGCTGCTTTTGGTCAAATTTTGCCAAAAGAGATTTTGGACGCACCGAAATATGGCTGTATAAATGTACATGCTTCTCTTTTGCCTGAGCTGCGAGGCGGAGCACCCATTCATTATGCCATCATGCAAGGCAAAAAGAAGACGGGAGTTACGATCATGTATATGGTGGAAAAACTGGATGCCGGAGATATTTTAACACAAGTCGAAGTTCCAATTGATGAAAGGGATACGGTTGCTACATTGCACGACAAATTGAGCGAAGCAGGCGCCAATCTTTTATCACAAACGATACCGAAAATTTTAGAAAACAGTATAACTCCAATTCCGCAAGATGAAACGAAAGCCACATTTGCCTGGAATATTCAAAGGGAACAGGAAAAAATCGATTGGACGAAAAGCGGTGAAGAGGTGTACAACCACATTCGCGGGTTAAATCCTTGGCCAGTTGCCTACACGGTTTTGAACGGAAAGACGATTAAAATTTGGTGGGGAGAAAAAGTGAAGAAAGAACACCAAGCAGAGCCTGGAACAATTGTTTCCGTCGACAAGGACGGTTTCGTTGTTGCAACAGGAAATGACGTTTCCATTAAAATTATTGAGCTTCAGCCGTCCGGAAAGAAAAAAATGAGCTGCGAGCAATTTTTAAGAGGAACGCAAATTGAAATAGGGATGACATTCGAATGAAAAAACGAAATGCAAGAGAACTAGCAATGGATTTACTAGTGGCCATCGAAGAAAAACAAGCATACAGCAACCTGCTGCTAAATACATGGATTGATAAATATAAATTGGAGCAAAAAGATGCTGCTTTATTGACAGAGCTTGTCTACGGAACCATCCAGCGGAAGCTGACTCTTGATTACTATTTATCGCATTTTCTAGAGAAAAAGAAAAAAATTAGCAATTGGGTGATCCAGCTTTTAAGAATATCGCTTTATCAAATGGTGTATTTAGATCGGATTCCTGACCGCGCGGTTCTTTATGAGGCAGTGGAAATCGCCAAAAAGAGAGGACATAAAGGGATTGCGGCTCTAGTAAACGGTGTTTTGCGAAATATACAACGAAAAGGCCTCCCTACCATTAAAGATATACAAGATCCGATTGAGCGTTCAGCGGTAAAGACAAGCGCTCCGAAATGGCTTGTCGAACGGCTTGCGAGTCAATACGGGTTTGAGACTGCGGAAAATATATTATCCTCGCAGCTTTTGCATGCTAAACAGACAGCTAGAGTGAACAAGCTGAAAACGACAGTTCCTCAGGCGATCGCTGCTTTGGAAAAAGAAGGAATAAAGGCGGTAAAGGGAAAGCTGGTTGATGAGGCCATCGAAGCTGTAAAAGGAAATTTAGCGAATACGAGCCTCTATCAAAAAGGTTGGTTCACCATTCAAGATGAAAGCTCGATGCTCGTCTCGCTAGCTTTACATGTAAAAGAAGGAGAGCAAATTTTGGATGCATGTGCAGCTCCGGGAGGGAAGTCAACTCATATTGCAGAGCTTTTGAATAATACGGGTAAAGTCGTCTCCCTAGATTTGCACGAGCATAAAATCCAGCTCATCGAAAAACAAGCATCAAGGCTTGGGCTCTTGAATGTAAACGCAAAAGTGCTGGACAGCCGCAACGCCTCGGAGCATTTTCCGCCAAACAGCTTCGACAAAATTTTAGTGGATGCACCGTGCAGCGGATTCGGTGTCATAAGAAAAAAACCGGAAATAAAATATACGAAAACAGAAGAAGATATTCTTTCTTTAACATCAGTGCAAAAAAAGATATTAGCTTCCGTAGCTGATTTGGTGAAGCCTGGAGGTTTGCTTGTTTATAGCACTTGCACAATAGATAAACAAGAAAATGAGGAGATGATAAAATATTTTTTAAAGGAGCATGATGACTTTCAATTAGATGAGACGTTAAAAGATCGAATGCCGGAAAAAGTTCGACAATACGTCGAAAACGGCTTTGTGCAAATTTTGCCGCAATATTTCAATACCGACGGATTTTTTATCGCGGCTTTGAGAAGGAAGGTACAATGATGGACAAGATGCAAGTAAAACCATCTATTTATTCGTTAAAATATTCCGATTTAAAAGAATGGCTTGAACAACAAGGCGAAAAAAGCTTTCGAGCAGCACAAATTTTTGATTGGCTGTATAAAAAACGCGCTGCCTCTTTCGATGAAATGACCAATTTGCCAAAGTCATTGAAGGAAGCATTGGCGGAGCATTTCGATTTGACAACATTGAAAACAATTGTTAAGCAAACGTCAAAAGACGGCACGATGAAATTTTTGTTTGAGCTCCATGACGGCTATTCCATTGAAACGGTGTTAATGAGGCATAATTACGGAAACTCAGTATGTGTGACAACACAAGTTGGCTGCCGAATCGGGTGCACCTTTTGCGCTTCCACATTAGGTGGATTAAAACGAAATTTATCTGCGGGGGAAATTGTAGCTCAAGTCATAAAAGTTCAGCAAATATTAGATGAAATCGGCGAACGAGTCAGCCATGTCGTCATAATGGGGATTGGAGAGCCTTTTGACAACTATGAAGAAATGATGTCATTTTTAAAAATCATCAACGACGAAAAAGGATTGAACATTGGCGCCCGCCACATTACTGTTTCAACGAGCGGAATTATCCCTAAAATTTATCAATTTGCTGATGAAAATTTACAAATCAATTTAGCTATTTCCCTCCATGCACCGAATACAGAACTGCGCACAAAGCTAATGCCGATCAATAAAGCTTTTAAGCTTCCTGATTTAATGAAGGCAGTCAAATATTATATTGACAAAACAGGGCGGCGAATTTCATTTGAATACGGACTGTTTGGAGGCGTAAATGATCAAGTGGAGCACGCACTCGAGCTTGCTGAGCTAATAAAAGATTTAAAATGCCACGTGAATTTAATTCCAGTCAACTATGTTCCGGAGCGGAATTATGTTCGCACGAGCAAAAATCAAATTTTTCGTTTTGAACGGACATTAAAGGAACAAGGGATTAATGTCACGATCCGAAGAGAACATGGACACGATATTGATGCAGCTTGCGGACAGTTAAGGGCAAAAGAGCGAAAAATAGAGACGAGGTGAATAAATGAAAACCGCTGTTTTTACTGACAAAGGGAAGGTCAGAACCCATAATGAAGACGCCGCAAGTGCCATTCTTAACCGACACGGGCAAATTTTAGCTGTCGTGGCTGACGGAATGGGTGGCCACCTCGCAGGCGATGTCGCAAGCAGAATGACGATCGAGCATTTTGAAAAAAGCTGGAACGAAGCGGAAAAAATGGAACATCCCGAGCAGGCGGAGCGCTGGATAAACGATCATATTGCCGAAGTCAACGAAGAACTTTTGACATATGCGAATGAACATAAGGAATGTAAAGGAATGGGCACGACGTTTGTCGGCGCCATCTGTACTGAAAGCTTTGCTACAATCGCCCACATTGGCGACAGCCGATGCTATTTGTTAAATAAAGCCGGTTTTGCTCAAATTACCGATGATCATTCATTAGTGAACGAGCTTGTGAAATCGGGACAAATTTCAAAAGAGGATGCGAAAGAGCATCCGCGAAAAAACATTTTATTGAAGGCTCTCGGCACAGAACAATCTGTCGATGCAGATATTAAAACAGTCGGCCTAGAAGTAAACGATTATTTGCTTCTTTGTTCTGACGGTTTATCGAATAAAGTGCAGGAACATGAAATGGAATCAATTTTATCATCCGACCAATCACTGGAAGAAAAAGCGAAGGAATTAATACGGCTAGCAAATGAAAACGGCGGCGATGACAATATTTCTGTCATTATTTATAAACATGTCATCGGCCACGAGAGTGATGGAACATGCTGATCGGCAAGCGGATTAGCGGCCGTTATAAAATTTTGAAAGTGATTGGCGGAGGAGGAATGGCAAACGTTTATTTAGCAAGAGACATTATTTTAGAACGCGACGTTGCCATTAAAATTTTACGATTAGATTTTTCAGATGATGATGAGTTTATACGAAGATTTAGGAGAGAGGCACAATCGGCAACAAGCCTTGCCCATCCGAATATCGTCAGCATTTACGATGTCGGCGAAGAAGATAACATTTACTACATCGTGATGGAGTATGTGGAAGGCAAGACGTTAAAGCAGTACATCCAGCAAAATGCACCTTTGCATCCTAGAGAAGCATTAAATTTAATGGAGCAAATCGTATCAGCCATTGCTCACGCACACGAAAATCAAATTGTCCATAGAGATATAAAGCCGCACAATATACTTATTGACAACCTCGGGAACATTAAAGTGACCGATTTTGGGATTGCTATGGCTCTGACATCAACAACCATTACCCACACTAATTCCGTGCTGGGCTCTGTACATTATTTGTCGCCTGAACAAGCGAGAGGTCAGATTGCAACAAAAAAATCTGACATTTATTCGCTCGGCATCGTCCTGTATGAAATGCTGACAGGCAGGCTCCCTTTTGACGGGGAATCGGCCGTATCAATCGCTTTAAAGCATTTGCAATCAGAAGCTCCGTCTCCAAAGAGATGGAACCCTGAGATCCCCCAAAGCGTCGAAAATATTATTTTAAAGGCGATGGCGAAAGACCCTCTTCACCGTTATTCCTCTGCGGAAGAAATGGGAGAAGATATTCGCACTGCCTTTAATACAGACAGATTAGATGAAAAGAAATTTGAAATACCTGATAACGACGAAAAAACGATCACCCATCCGATTATTTTACATGATATACCTGAAACTGGGGAACAAACAATCATTCATCATGCAAAGGATCGGCAGCCGTCGGGATTAGAAAAGGAACAAAAGCATGAAAATATTGTAAGCCCTAAGAAAAAAAGAAAATGGCTGAAAATGTTATGGATGGCGACAGCTGTAGTCATCATAGCCATCATTTTAGCACTTCTCGTTCTTCCTAAACTAATCCTTCCAAAAGATGTAGAAGTGCCTGATGTGAGAGGGAAAACATATGAGGAAGCTGTCAACCAATTGCTGAAGGAAGGATTTGATGTCAAAGACACGATTTTGTTGGAAAACGATGAAATTGAAGAAGGATATGTCATAAGGACAGAACCAGAAGCAGGAGAAATGGTAGAAGAAGGTTCTTCTATTATCATTTATGAAAGTGCAGGCAAGAAAAAGGTAACGCTTGATAATTATATCGGGAAGGATATCGAGAGAGTAAGGCAGCTCCTTGAAGTAAAAGGATTTTCCAACATTACAGTATTGGAAGAATATAGCGGTGAAGAGGAAGGAACTGTCATTGACCAATCTCCGAGTGAGGGAGCAGAGCTCATTCCTGATGAAGATGAAATTACATTAACCGTGAGCAAAGGACCGAGAAAAATCACGCTTGCAGATTTAACGGGATACACAGAAGAAGCTGTTAAGGACTATGTGGAAAAAGAAGGTTTATCTTTTTCAAAGAAAGAAGAACATTCCGATGAAGTTCCTGCCGGTCAAGTGATTTCCCAATCACCGAGCGCAGGAAAAAAAGTGCTTCCGGGTGAAAAAATAGAAGTGGTTATTTCCTTAGGTCCGGAAGAAAAGCCGGACAAAAAAGTCGTCCGTGAAGTAGAGATCCCGTTTGATCCCGAAATTCACGGCGAAGAAGCGGAAGTGGGTATTTATATCAATGATGCTGAGCATTCTATCGGTGAACCTTATGAAACATTTAAAATATCAAAGCCTACCAAAAAGAAAATTGAGCTGACGATTCAACCTGGTCAATCCGCTTATTATCAAGTTTTGCTGAATAATGAAGTGGTGAAAACTGAAACAGTTCCTTATCCTGAAAATTAATGAAAAAGGAGGTCATGTATGCCAAAAGGCAAAATTGTTAAAGCGTTAAGCGGATTTTATTACGTATTGGCTGAAAATAAGCTTTATCAATGCAGGGGAAGAGGGGTGTTTCGAAAAAATAAAATTTCCCCTCTAGTAGGAGATGAAGTTATTTTTCAGGCGGAAAATGAAAAAGAAGGCTACATTCTAGAAATTTTGCAAAGAAAGAATGAATTGATCCGTCCGCCCATTTCAAACATTGATCAAGGGATCTTAGTTTTTTCCGCTGTAAGTCCAGATTTTAGTGCCAAGCTGCTGGATCGCTTTTTGGTGTTAATGGAAGCCAAAAACATTCGCCCGATCATTTGTATTACAAAAATTGACTTAATTGCAGATCATATAATAGATGAAAAGATTCGTCAGTTTGCCAAAGATTATGAAAAAATTGGCTATCCTGTCTTTTTGATGACTACAAAAGAGCCTGAAACAGTTAAACAGGTCATTCCTTATTTAAAAGACAGCATTTCAGTGATTGCCGGGCAATCTGGAGTTGGCAAATCCTCCATGTTGAACTGCCTGGATCACCGTTTGCAATTGAAGACAGGAGAAATTTCCGATCATTTGGGGAGAGGAAAGCATACAACGAGACATGTAGAGCTCATTTCATTGGGAGGGGGACTAGTCGCCGATACGCCCGGATTTAGTTCGCTGGAGTTTACGGGTATAGAAGCTGCTGACTTGCCGAATTGCTTTCCAGAGATAAAAGAATTTAGCATTCAATGTAAATTTCGAGGCTGTCTCCATCAGAAGGAGCCAAAATGCGCCGTTAAAGAAGCGGTTGAAAATGGCGATATTTCCACCTACAGGTACGAACATTATCTTCAGTTTTTAGAAGAGATAAAAGAAAGAAAGCCGAGGTATTGAACATGGTTAAAATTGCACCTTCGATTTTATCCGCAGATTTTTCTAGGTTGGCAGAAGAAATTATTGATGTGGAAAAAGGAGGAGCGGATTACATTCATGTTGACGTGATGGACGGCCACTTTGTGCCGAATATTACGATTGGTCCGCTCATTGTGCAAGCGATCCGCCCAGTGACCAAGCTGCCGCTTGATGTTCATTTAATGATTGAACAGCCTGATCGTTATATTCCTGCTTTTGTTGAAGCAGGAGCCGACTTGTTGTCCGTTCATGCGGAAGCCTGCCCGCATCTTCATCGAACGATCCATTTAATCAAATCGAATGGAGTGAAAGCAGGTGTTGTTTTAAATCCACATACTCCTGTATCGATGATCGAGCATGTAATAGAAGATGTTGATCTCGTGCTTTTGATGACGGTTAACCCTGGATTTGGCGGACAAGCGTTTATTCCATCAGTCATCAAAAAAATTCAGCAAGTTTCTAGCATCTTGAAAGAAAGAAATTTGCAAGTTGAGATCGAAGTGGACGGCGGCATCAACGCTGAAACAGCCAAATTGTGTGTGGAAGCTGGAGCAAATGTGCTTGTGGCAGGATCAGCCATTTATAATGAAAAAGATCGCAAACAAGCGATCAAATCTATAAGAGGAATGTGAAAGAACCGTTTATATGCGGTTCTTTTCACATTTAAAGGAAAAAATTTTTCATTTTTATGTTGATTCATCAATAGATGTCATGTACTTTTTTATTTTTTTCATGCATAAAGATATTGTAAGAAAAGTTGATGAAGACGTTCTAATTAGTATCTAAAATACGGATGATGAATATGCTACTTATAGACGTTTTTTAGATTTCTCATGGGGAGGGTAAATATAAATGAGATTTTATACAATTAAGCTTCCGAGGTTTTTAGGAGGAATTATACGGGCAATGCTCGGTTCATTTAAGAAAGATTAAAGAAGCACCTATCAAGGTGCTTTCTGCTTGTAGACAAAGCCGAATGGTGTGAACTCTACAAGCTTTTTTTATACCAAATTATATTGTGGGGATTTACCATTCTGTTAGAATGTTCGGCTTCAACTGGAAAAAATAATAGAGGACCCCGATTAAGTGCATGTTGCCTTCGTTTTTAGCAAACTGTCAACAAATACAGTAAATGGAAGGGGTTTTTGTCTTCAATATTAAAAAGCTGCCTCATTTTTCTTCCATCTTTTTTGTGTAAAAAAGAATTTTTTTTAATTTAAAGTAGACTTTATGCGGTTGATTTTGTGTATGCCAAAAGGAACACGGATCGCGCTGAAGAAAGGCAAACTGTTTAAGAAAGTGGAATGTATTCCGATCGTTAATATGTAGTAAATAACCTATGTAGTTTTTTTAGCAGTTTGAAAAAATTTCATGTTAACGTGGATTTTAAGTTGCAGGATTCGCCTAAAAAGAAGAATGTGCTTGAAGAAATGTGACATTGGGAGTGCTTCAAAAGGTGAATAAAGAGTATTGAAACAAAACGGGCAGAAGTTTGTTAAAGCGCCGATTTTTTAAACGCTTATTTTCGAAATACTTTTGATCAGAAGATATCGGGATTCGCCGATTTCTTCTGATCATAATCCAACCTCTTGTCGTCTAACTTTTGTTTTATACACGCTCAACTTTTCCAGATTTAAGAGCACGTGCAGAAACGTATACACGTTTTGGCTTTCCATTCACAAGAATTCGCACTTTTTGAAGGTTCGCTCCCCATTTGCGTCTTGAAGCGTTCATAGCGTGAGAGCGCGTATTGCCAAAGCTTGTTTTTTTGCCAGTAATCACGCATTTACGAGCCATTTCTATACCTCCTAACTTGCAAGGAAATTGCTATTTTGACAATGTTTCAAGATACTATAATAATGTAACATACACCCTTGATCATTGCAATATAAATTCACCTCACTTTCAAGAATTTACGCTTGACATCATCATGTATTAATGCTCTTATTATGTAGGGAGCCATGACATTTCTTTAAATCCAAATCATCATATAGTAAAATGTTTGTAATGAACGTATGCTAAAGGAGGAACTCGAATGTCCATCGAATTAAAAACGAAATATGGCCAGATCGAAATTTCGAATGATGTAGTCGCACAAGTTGCCGGCGGTGCAGCTGTTGATTGTTACGGAATTGTCGGAATGGCTTCCAAAAATCAAATTAAAGACGGACTCTCAGAAATTTTACGGCGAGAAAATTTCAGCCGTGGAGTGATCGTCCGCCAAGAACAAGAGAGCGTTCATATTGATATGTATATTATTGTCAGCTATGGAACAAAAATATCAGAAGTTGCTCATAATGTTCAAACAAAAGTGAAATATACATTAAATCAAATTCTTGGATTATCTGTCGATTCCATTAACATATATGTGCAAGGGGTTCGTGTTACGAATCCGTAGAGAAGGAGGAAACATTTGTGGCCAATACTTTGCTTGATGGGAAGCGCTTTGCGGAAATGGTGATTCAAGGAGCGAATCATCTATCTAATAATGCGAAAGTGGTGGATGCGTTAAACGTTTTTCCTGTTCCGGATGGGGATACGGGAACAAACATGAATTTATCCATCACAGCTGGAGCGAAAGAAGTACAAAAACATGTTTCATCAAATATCGGTTCTGTAGCTGGAGCATTTGCAAAAGGTCTGTTAATGGGCGCGCGTGGAAATTCTGGGGTTATTTTATCCCAGCTTTTTCGTGGGTTTGCAAAAGCGGTTGAAGGAAAAGAATCGATCAATGCGGATGAATTTGCTAAAGCTTTTCAAGCAGGTGTTGATACTGCCTATAAAGCTGTTATGAAGCCTGTTGAAGGGACCATTTTAACGGTTGCAAAAGATGCTGCGAAAAAAGCTGTTAAAACAGCTAAATCAACCGATGATCTGACAATTGTTATGGAAGAAGTGGTAAAAGAAGCAAAGGAGTCATTAAAGAGAACGCCTGAGCTTCTGCCTGTCCTAAAAGAAGTGGGCGTTGTGGACAGCGGTGGACAAGGACTTGTATTTATTTACGAGGGATTTTTGGCAGAATTAAAGGGAGAGAAAATTTCCGAATCCCCTAAGCTTCCTTCGATGGACAAACTGGTAAGTGCAGAGCATCATAAAAATGCACAAAGTCATATTAATACAGAAGATATTAAATATGGATATTGTACAGAATTTATGGTTCGGTTTGAAAAAGAAAAAAGAGCCGTTTTCTGAAAAGAAATTTCGCGAAGATTTATCCCGGTTCGGAGATTCGCTTTTAGTAATTGCCGATGATGAACTTGTCAAAGTACATATCCATTCTGAACAACCTGGCGAGGTATTGACATACGGGCAGCGCTACGGCAGCTTATTGAATATGAAAATTGAAAACATGCGCGAGCAGCATAGTACAATTGTCAATAATCAAACGGAAAATGTATTATCTACTGAACCGGCGGCACCCAAAAATGAAAAGTACGGAATTATCGCGGTTGCCATGGGCTCGGGAATTTCCGATCTTTTTACATCAATTGGTGCAACAAAAATTATTGAAGGCGGCCAGACGATGAATCCAAGTACTGAAGATTTTGTAAAGGCTGTCGAACAGTTGAACGCAGAGAATATTATTATTTTGCCGAACAATTCCAATATCATTATGGCAGCCAATCAAGCAGCACAAATAACTGATAAAAATATAAGAGTCATTGAAACGAAAAGCGTTCCTCAAGGATTATCCGCCCTGCTGGCTTTCAATCCTGAACTCGGTTTAGAGGAAAACGTAAAGGCGATGGAGGAAGCAAGCAGGAATGTGAAAACAGGACAAGTCACATATGCTGTAAGGGATACAAGTATTGAAGGACTTGCGATAGAAAAAGGAGACTTCATGGGGATTTACGAGAAAACCATCGTCGCAAAAGATAAAAGCAAGCTTGAAGCTGCCAAAAAGTTGTTGGATCAAATGATCGATGAAGAGGATGAAATATTGACGATTCTCCAAGGAGAAGATGCATCCGAAAACGAAGTAGACCAATTAGTCCAACATGTTGAAAATCATTATAAACATATCGAAATTGAGGTTCATAATGGAAATCAGCCATTATATTCTTATATTTTTTCAGTTGAGTAGAGCAGGAGGGCTTCGGCCTTCCTCTTTTTATTTCACGGTTTAAGTATTTTTGGTAAACTAAATATCGATATTTCAAACGGTTTTAAAGGAGGTTTCCCGCGGCTAAGTTCAAAGCTGCAAACAGAACATGAACCAATTGCTACAACCGGTCACAGCGGTTAAAGGGGTAGGAGAACAAACAGAACGTTTGCTGCATGATATGGGAATACATACTGTTTCTGATTTGCTTTATTATTTTCCTAATCGCTATGAAGACAACCGTTTAAAGGATCTTGCTGAAGTGAAGCATAAAGAAAGAGTGACAGTCGAAGGAAAGGTTTACAGCGAGCCATTGCTGACCTATTACGGAAAGAAGCGGTCACGTCTTTCCTTTCGCATGCTTGTCGGCCGTTATGTTGTCACTGCAGTATGTTTTAATAGACCATATTACAAACAGAAGCTTGCCATCAATCAGGTTGTTACCGTCTCTGGCATTTGGGACCGCAATCGGCAAACTGTCAATGTTCAACAGATTCATTTTGGGCCTCATAAGCAAAATCAAGAAGTAGAACCCGTTTATTCAGTCCGCGGAAAGCTGACTGTTTCAGAGCTAAAACGGATTATCAGGACCGCCATCCAGTCGTATTCCAGTTTTATTCCAGAAAATTTGCCGGAAATGCTCAGGAAGCGATATAAATTGCCGATGAAAGAAGAAGCGGTAAGAGCCATGCACCTTCCCAAAAATGCTGATGAACTGAAACAAGCAAGAAGAAGATTTGTTTATGAAGAATTTTTATTATTTCAATTGAAAATGCAGGCGATTAAACATTTTCGCAGGTCTTCCTCAAGAGGAATTTCTCATCATTTTGATCGAAAAGAATTGCAATCCTTTATCGACACGCTTCCTTTTTCATTAACAAACGCACAAAAGCGTGTCGTTTCGGAAATTTTATCCGATATGTCTTCACCCTACAGGATGAACCGCCTTCTTCAAGGAGATGTTGGATCAGGGAAAACCGCAGTTGCTGCCATTGTGATGTATGCCGCTGTGTTAAGCGGCTATCAAGCGGCATTGATGGTTCCAACGGAAATTTTAGCTGAGCAGCATGCGAAATCATTGTCAAATCTTTTTTCGCATACGTCTGTCCGCATCGCTTTATTAACAAGCTCAATCAAAGGGAAAAAACGAAAAGAACTGCTTCTTCAGTTGAAATCCGGGGACATTAACATGATCATAGGGACGCATTCCCTTATTCAGGAGGAAGTGAATTTTTGCCGTTTAGGGCTTGTGATTACGGATGAACAGCATCGGTTCGGCGTCAATCAGCGAAGAATATTGCGGGAAAAAGGAGAATTCCCAGATGTGTTATTTATGACGGCAACTCCTATTCCAAGAACTCTTGCTATAACTGCATTTGGCGAAATGGATGTTTCCATCATTGATGAAATGCCTTCCGGAAGAAAGAAGGTAAAAACATATTGGGTTCGGCCGGAAATGTTAACCCGAATTCTAATATTTATTGAAAAAGAAGTGAAAAAGGGCCATCAAGCGTATGTGATTTGTCCGTTAATTGAAGAATCGGAAAATTTGGATGTTGAAAATGCTGTGACAGTGCACAGTCAATTAACTCAATTTTATCAGGGCAGAATTCAAATCGGCCTTTTGCATGGGCGCATGTCACAAGAAGAGAAAAATCAGGTGATGATGGATTTTAGCGAAAATAAAGTGCAAGTTCTTGTCTCCACGACAGTAGTGGAAGTGGGCGTAAACGTACCGAATGCCACGGTCATGTTAGTTTACGATGCGGAGCGGTTTGGTCTTGCCCAGCTCCATCAGCTGAGAGGAAGAGTTGGCCGGGGAAACTTGCAATCCTATTGCATACTGCTTTCAGATCCGAAATCAGAAATAGGAAAAGAAAGAATGAGAATTATGACGGAAACAGATGACGGCTTCCGTTTAGCTGAAAAAGATTTGGAGCTTAGAGGTCCAGGAGATTTTTTCGGCAAAAAACAAAGCGGCATACCAGAGTTTAAAATCGCCGACATGATCCATGATTACAGAGCGCTTGAAACTGCGAGATCTGACGCTGCCCAACTGATTCAGTCTGATGCTTTTTGGAAGGATGAACAATTTGCGCCGCTCCGCGATGATTTAGAGGCTTCCGGAGTGTTGAGCGGAGAGAAGCTGGATTAGCCAAAAAAAAGAATTCATTGTTGCAAACTTATTTCTTTGATTATATACTTGTTATTAGTACCTAGTCTTAATACTAGTCGGACGGTGTAAAAAATGAGACGCAGTAAAAAGGAAAGACAGCGTTTATTGTTGGAAACAATTCAAGAAACGCCTTTTATTACAGATGAAGAATTAGCTGAAAAATTTGGCGTCAGCGTCCAAACCATCCGTTTGGACAGACTAGAACTGTCGATCCCGGAATTAAGAGAACGAATCAAGCATGTCGCTGAACGAAAACTTGAAGATGAAGTCAAATCCCTTCCGATTGATGAAGTGATCGGTGAAATTATTGATCTTGAGCTCGATAAATCAGCTATTTCGATTTTTGATGTTAAAAAAGAGCATGTTTTTAGCCGAAATCAAATTGCACGTGGCCATCATCTATTTGCACAAGCGAACTCTCTTGCCGTTGCTTGCATTGATGATGAATTGGCATTAACGGCTAAAGCGACAATCCGTTTCACACGGCAAGTAAAAGAAAATGAGCGCGTTGTCGCAAAAGCAAAAGTCACTCGCATTGACCGAGATAAAGGCCGAACGTTTGTTGAAGTAAACAGCTATGTCGGCAACGAACTCGTTTTTTCAGGTGAATTTGAAATGTTCAGATCTGCGAATCAATCTAAAAAGGAAGGGGCAAAACATGAAGATAGCCATTGATGCAATGGGGGGAGACAACGCGCCTCAAGCGGTTGTAAAAGGAGCATTAAGAGCGCTTGATGAATTTTCTGATTTGGAAATTGAATTAATCGGAAATGAGTCGCTGATCACTCCATTGTTAGAAGGTAGACATACAAACGTTTCTATTTTTCATACAGAAGAAAAAATTGAAAATGACGACGAACCTGTTCGGGCTGTGCGCAGAAAAAAAAATGCGTCGATGGTCATTATGGCTGAAAGAGTTCGCGACAAAAAGGCGGATGCCTGCATTTCAGCTGGGAATACAGGCGCGCTTATGACTGCCGGTCTGTTTATTATCGGCCGTATAAACGGCATCGACCGGCCGGCGCTGGCACCAACGCTGCCGACCCTTGATGGAAAAGGCTTTGTGATGCTCGATGTCGGCGCTAATGCAGATGCGAAAATGGAACATCTGCAGCAGTATGCAATCATGGGCTCCGTTTATGCAGAAAAGGTGAGAGGGATCAAATCTCCGAGAGTTGGCTTGCTCAACATTGGAACGGAGGAAAAAAAGGGGAACGAATTAGCTAAACAGGCTTTTCAACTTCTGTCTCAATCGCCGATCAACTTTGTCGGCAATGTAGAAGCGCGTGACCTGCTGTCAGGAGCGGCTGATGTTGTAGTAACGGACGGTTTTTCAGGAAACATTGCTTTGAAAGCCATTGAAGGCACAGCACTTTCGGTATTTGCCATGATGAAAGAGGCGTTGACAAGCTCTTTTACAGCGAAAATTGCTGCAGCTGTTTTGAAGCCGAAATTAAAAGGACTAAAGAAAAAAATGGATTATTCAGAGCATGGCGGGGCTTGCTTATTCGGGCTGAAAGCACCGGTGATCAAAGCCCACGGTTCATCCGATGAGCTGGCTATTTTTCATGCTATTCGCCAGGCTCGGGAAATAGTGGCGAACTCCGTATCTTCAACGATAGAAGAAACGATTCACAACATGCAATTGAAAGGGGATTGACAATGGGGAAAACTGCTCTTCTGTTTCCGGGACAAGGCTCTCAGCAAGTCGGTATGGGAAAAGATTTTTTTGATCAAGTTCCCATTTCCAAGGAAATTTTTCAAAAAGCAAATGAACGTTTAGACTTTGATTTAACTTCTATTATTTTCAACGGTCCGCAAGAAGAATTGACGTTAACATACAATGCACAGCCTGCACTGCTGACGACAAGCGCTGCGATTTTTGAAGCATTGAAACAGTATGAAGTTGTTTTTGATTATGTTGCCGGACACAGCCTGGGTGAATATACAGCATTAGTGGCGGCAAACGTCATGACAGTTGAAGATGCAGTCTATGTTGTAAGAAAGCGCGGTGAACTGATGGAAAAAGCGGTTCCTGCAGGAGAAGGATCCATGGCTGCCGTTTTAGGTATGGTGCAGGAAGAACTTGAAAACATAACAAAACAAATCTCGAATGAAGGCACACTAGTACAACTGGCAAATTTAAATTGTCCCGGGCAAATCGTTATTTCTGGAACAAAAGAAGGAGTACAAAGAGCTGGGGAGCTTGCTAAAGAAAAGGGCGCCAAGCGGGTAATCCCGCTGGAAGTAAGCGGTCCATTTCATTCTGAATTGATGAAGCCGGCTGCCAGCGAGCTGTCCAAAGTGCTTGATGAAGTGACCATTCAAGATGCATCCGTTCCTGTCATCGCAAACGTGACTGCTGCTCCTGTTCAAAATAAAGATGAAATCAAGAGCCTTTTGATTGAGCAGCTTTATTCTCCTGTTCGATGGGAAGAAAGTGTACGGTCGATGATTCAAGCAGGGGTGACAACGTTTATTGAAATCGGTGCTGGAAAAGTTCTGACAGGTCTTGTCAAAAAGGTGGATCGCAGCGTTAAAACATTCAATATTTTTGATTTGTCATCATTAGAAGCAGTTGTTCATGACATAAAGGAGGTATGATTATGCTTTCAGGGAAAACGGCTCTTGTAACGGGAGGAAGCCGCGGAATCGGCCGAGCGATTGCTATTGATCTTGCCAAAAATGGCGCGGATGTTGCTGTAAATTATTCTGGTAATGAGGAAAAAGCCAATGAAGTGGTAAAAGAAATTGAATCCTTAGGACGGAAAGCTTTTGCCATTCGCGCTAATGTTGCAAATGCTGATGAAGTAAACAGCATGGTCAATGAAGTAATCGAACGATTCGGCCGTCTCGACATTCTTGTAAATAATGCCGGAATCACGAAAGATAATTTGCTTATGCGAATGAAAGAATCAGAATGGGACGACGTGATCAACATAAATTTAAAAGGCGTTTTTAATTGTACAAAAGCGGTCACAAGACAAATGATGAAGCAGCGTTCCGGCAGGATCATCAACATCGCATCGATCGTCGGTATAGCTGGTAATGCTGGACAGGCAAACTATGTAGCGGCTAAAGCCGGGATTATCGGACTGACGAAGACGACTGCGAAGGAGCTGGCGGGCCGAAATATTACAGTAAATGCTGTAGCGCCAGGTTTTATTTCAACCGATATGACGGATCAGCTCCCTGAACAAATAAGAAATGAAATGCTCAAACAAATTCCGCTCGGACGTTTCGGCGAGCCGAATGATATTGCCAATATGGTAACATTCATTGCTTCTGATAAAAGCTCCTATATGACAGGGCAAACACTTTGTCTCGACGGCGGAATGGTCATGTATTAATTTTGAATTCGTTGTAGTAATATGAAGACAAATCTTCTATAATACTGGAGGGAGGTGAAAGTTATGGCAGATGTATTGGAGCGTGTTACGAAGATCATCGTCGACCGTCTCGGAGTTGATGAATCTGAAGTAAAGCTTGAATCCTCTTTTAAAGACGATCTCGGCGCTGATTCCCTAGACGTTGTTGAACTTGTTATGGAATTAGAAGATGAGTTCGGCATGGAAATTTCCGACGAAGAAGCGGAACAAATTGTGACTGTAGGGGATGCAGTTAATTACATACAGAGCAAACTATAATTGCATGTTTTTAAAAAGTCCCGTATCTTTGCGGGGCTTTCTCCCTTTTCATCCCTTTTTTTGTTAACATAAAGTAGAGGTTGTTTCATTTGTTTAGAAAATGGAGGTAACGTATGCCTAACAAAACAAATTTAAAAAAAAATTTTTTAAAAAAAATAGAAAAGTTTCGTGATTTCCAAGCAAAAATCGGCATTACGTTCACGAATGAAAAGCTCTTATTTCAGGCTTTTACACATTCATCCTATGTGAATGAGCATCGCAAAAAACCGTATGAAGACAATGAACGGCTGGAATATTTAGGTGATGCAGTATTGGAGCTGACGGTTTCGGAGTACTTGTATAAAAAATATCCGACAATGTCTGAAGGCAATTTAACAAAGCTGAGAGCTGCCATTGTTTGCGAGCCATCGCTTGTTACTTTTGCCAACGAGCTTTCTTTTGGCGAACTCGTTTTGCTCGGAAAAGGAGAGGAAATGACTGGGGGGCGCGGTCGTCCAGCTCTTTTAGCTGATGTCTTTGAGGCATTTATCGGCGCTTTGTATTTGGATCAAGGTCTTGAGTCAGTCACTTCTTTTTTAAATAAGGTCGTTTTCCCGAAAATCGACGAAGGTGCTTTTTCTCATGTGATGGATTTTAAAAGCAGATTGCAAGAGCTTATTCAACGTGACGGAAAAGGTGTTTTGGATTATAAAATTTTGGAAGAAAAAGGCCCCGCTCATAATAAAGAATTTGTTGCAACCGTATCTTTAAACGGAGAGGTGATCGGTTCAGGAGTGGGCCGTTCCAAAAAAGAAGCAGAACAGCATGCAGCTGAACAAGGATTGCAAAAATTAGGCGAATTCCCCCAAAAATAAACGGGGGATTTTTTATTGATATTGCTCCGATCATTTTTTGTTATGGTAAAATAGGAAAGACTTATTTGGAATGAAAGGGGATCACCATGTTCCTCAAACGTTTAGATATCGTAGGATTTAAATCTTTTGCAGATCGGATCAGCGTTGATTTTGCTGGCGGCGTTACCGCTGTTGTCGGCCCAAATGGGAGCGGAAAATCGAATATAACAGAAGCTATTCGATGGGTTCTTGGGGAGCAATCAGCAAAATCATTAAGAGGATCCAAAATGGAGGATATTATTTTTGCTGGAAGCGATACTCGCAAACGTTTAAATATGGCGGAAGTCACTTTAACTCTTGATAACGGCGATCAGTTTTTGCCGATCGATTATCATGAGGTAAGTGTGACAAGAAGAGTTTACCGCACTGGAGAAAGTGAATTTTTTATAAACAAGCAATCTTGCCGCTTGAAAGATATTATCGACCTGTTCATGGATTCCGGGCTCGGAAAAGAAGCGTTTTCAATTATCAGCCAAGGAAAGGTTGAAGAAATTTTAAGCGCGAAACCGGAAGATCGGCGGACAATTTTTGAAGAAGCGGCTGGTGTGCTAAAATATAAAACCCGAAAAAAGAAAGCTGAAATAAAACTTGCTGAAACTGAAGAAAATTTAAATAGAGTTCAAGACATTTTATATGAACTGAATGCGCAAATTGAGCCCCTTAAAATGCAGGCATCTATTGCAAAGGATTATTTGGATAAAAAGGAAGAACTGAAGCAGCATGAGGTCGCTCTTCTCGCGCATGAAATTGAAGAGCTTCATGATAGATGGGAAGCATTGAAGCGTTCGGTCGAAGAAAATCGCGATCGCGAACTAGAGCTGACATCGCAAATACAAAAAAAAGAAGCGAATCTGGAAGAAATGCGGGATCAAATCAGTGCATTGGATGAATCAATCAATGATTTGCAGCAAGTTCTTCTTTTGGCAAGCGAAGAACTGGAGAAGCTTGAAGGGAAAAAAGAAGTTTTAAAAGAAAGAAAAAAACATGCGGCGCAAAACGAACAGCAGTTAAAAGAGCAAATCGCTGAGCTGACTGAACAAATAAATCAATTATTAAAAGAAAAAGAAGAGCAAAAAAGCGTCTATGAAACATGCGAAAAAGAAGTAAAAGAACTAAAATCCTTCCTGCAAAAAAAAGAAAACGAGCTGCTAAGCCTGGATGGAAACATCGAGGAAAAGCTTGAGCAGCTAAAAAGTGACTATTTTGAAAAATTAAATGAACTGGCAAGCGCTCGAAATGAAATCAATTATATTGAGGAGCAGCTAAGCTTGCGAAAAGTCAAAGCAGACCGCTTAGACGAGGCAAACGAAAAATATATTTCCGAAAGAAAAGAGCTGAAAAAAGAGAAAGGGAAAATAGAAGCACAGCTTTCTAAAATCGGAAAAACATTGCAAAATCAGCTTTCCTCTTATCATACAGGCTTAAAAACGTTGGAAAGCCTAAAACAACAATATGAAAAGAAGGAATCGCTGCTTTATCAAGCATATCAATATTTACAAAAAGCAAAATCAAAAAAAGAAATGCTAGAGGCGATGCAGGAGGATTATACCGGTTTCTTCCAGGGTGTCCGCGAAGTTTTAAAAGCAAAAAACAAGCTAAAAGGCATACATGGTGCTGCTATCGAGCTGTTGACAACGAAACATGAATATGAAACAGCCATTGAAATTGCTCTTGGCGCGGCAAGCCAGCATATAGTCGTTGACGATGAAGAATCGGCAAGACAGGCGATTGCGTTTTTGAAGAAAAATGCATTCGGCAGAGCGACGTTCCTTCCTTTATCTGTCATCAAAGGCCGCTCAATCCCGAAATATCAACTTTCGATTGCAGAAAGCCATCCTGATTTTATCGGGATAGCGTCTCAACTCGTGGAATATGAATCAGTATATAAGCCGATCATAGAAAATCTGTTAGGAAACGTTATTATCGCAAAAACGTTGGAAGGGGCAAATGCGATTGCCAAACAAATTCAGTACTCGCACCGAATTGTTACGCTTGAAGGCGATGTAGTCAATCCAGGCGGATCGATGACAGGAGGAGCGGTGAAGCAGAAATCACCTTCTTTCCTTACAAAAAACCGAGAGCTTGAGTCGATTCGCGACAAAATTGCGGAAATGGAAGAAAAGACAGCTTCGCTCGAAAAAGAAGTAAAAAATCTGAAGCAATCGATTGCCAAAAAAGAGAAAGAGCTTGATGATCTGCGGGAAGAAGGATCTTCTTTGCGAATGGAAGAGCAAGCTTTGAAGGGCAGCTTGAGGGAAATTGAATTAAAAGAGCGAAATATTAATGATCATTTGAAGCTTTACGATGCTGAAAAAATCGCCTATGTAGAAGAACAGGAGAAGTTAGATGAAAGAAAAACAAAATTGCTGTCCACCATCGAACAAATGGAAGGACAAATACAACAGCTAGATTCAGAGATTCGTCAGCTGGCCGAGAAGAAGGAGAAACAGCAAAAATCAAAGGAAGAATGGATGCAGGAAATAACAGAGCTCAAAATTATTCTTGCAGGAAAAGAGGAATCCTTTAAAAATAGCAAGGAACAATTAGCACGCCTTGAAAAAGAATATCATCTGGCGAATCAAAAAAAGAAAGAGGCGGAAAAAGATTTACAACTATTATTGGATGAAATCGACCGCGATCACTCCGGTGAAATCCAATTGGAAGAAATAAAAAAGGAGAAGCTTGAGGACAAAAATAAAACAATTGAATTGATCGCATCCCGCAGACGCCAGCGAATGAGCATGCAAGAAGAGCTGGAACGAGAAGAAAAAGAATGGAAAGAACTGAAGCGCGCTCATAAACAACTGACGGATGTTCTAAAAGATGAAGAAGTAAAATTAAACAGGCTGGATGTGGAGCTTGATCAGCTCTTGAATTATTTGCAAAATGAGTATAAGCTAACTTTTGAAGCAGCAAAGGCCCGCTTTCCTTTACAGATGGAGAAAGAAGAGGCGAAGAAAAAAGTAAAGCTGATTAAACTGGCATTAGAAGAGCTTGGAACCGTAAACTTAGGGGCAATTGATGAGTACGAGCGGGTGCGTGAACGGCATGAGTTTTTAACAGAACAGAGGGACGATTTATTGAATGCAAAAGAAACTCTTTTTAAAGTCATCGCCGAAATGGATGAAGAAATGAAAAAGCAGTTTTCCCAAATGTTTGCCAAAATACGTTCTCAATTCGATATCGTTTTTAAAGAACTGTTCGGAGGCGGAAAAGCGGATTTAATTTTGACAAATCCCGACGATCTGTTAAACACCGGAGTGGACATTATTGCTCAGCCTCCAGGGAAAAAACTGCAATATTTAAGCCTGCTGTCCGGAGGCGAACGCGCTTTGACTGCAATTGCCCTTTTATTTTTCCATATTAAAGGTACGTCCTGTTCCGTTTTGTGTTCTCGATGAAGTAGAGGCGGCATTGGATGAAGCAAACGTTCAAAGATTTTCTAAATTTTTGAAGCGTTTCAGTGAGAATACTCAATTTATTGTCATCACCCACCGGAAAGGGACGATGGAAGAAGCGGATGCTTTATATGGTGTGACAATGCAAGAATCGGGAGTGTCAAAAGTTGTATCCGTCCGCTTGGAAGATACAGTTAGATATGTGAAATCGTCGTGAAAGGAAGAAAAATAAATGAGTTTTTTTAAGAAATTAAAAGAAAAAATTTCAAAGCAGAAGGATTCAGTAACGGCAAAATTTAAAGAAGGGCTTGAAAAAACGAGAAGCTCTTTTACAGAAAGCTTAAATGAACTTGTTTCGCGCTATCGAAAGGTTGATGAAGAATTTTTCGAGGAATTAGAGGAAATTTTGATTACTGCCGATGTCGGCGTTCAAACGGTCATGGACTTGATCGATGAATTGAAAATGGAAGTGAAAAGGCGAAACATTCAAGAACCGAAGGAAGTGCGCGCTGCCATTTCCGAAAAGCTTGTTGAAATTTATCAAGGAGAAGACGGCGCTCCTACCGATTTAAACATTGAAGACGGCCGGTTAAACATCGTATTGTTTGTTGGCGTCAATGGTGTTGGAAAAACGACGACGATCGGAAAGCTTGCACATCGATTAAAAGAAGAAGGAAAATCTGTCCTTCTTGCTGCCGGCGACACGTTCCGAGCAGGCGCCATCGAACAGCTGGAAGTTTGGGGGGATCGGGTTGGCGTAGATGTGATTAAACAATCGGCAGGCTCTGATCCTGCTGCCGTCGTGTATGACGCCATTCAGGCCGCTCGCTCTCGCAAAGTAGACGTCTTATTATGTGATACTGCTGGACGGCTTCAAAATAAGATGAATTTAATGAAAGAGCTTGAGAAAGTAAAGCGGGTTATCGAACGGGAAATTCCAGGTGCTCCGCATGAAGTGCTGCTTGTCCTTGATGCGACAACCGGACAAAATGCAATGAGCCAGGCAAGACAGTTTTCGGAGGCGACAAATGTCACTGGAATTGCCTTGACAAAATTGGATGGCACTGCGAAGGGAGGAATTGTTCTAGCCATTCGAAATGAGCTGAACATTCCTGTAAAACTGGTGGGGCTTGGCGAAAAAATGGACGATCTTGAGAAATTTGATGCAGAGAAATATGTTTATGGGCTGTTTGCCGATTTAGTAGATGAAGCGTAACGTAATTGTGTTAAGAAAAAAACTTGACATCTACAGTTAGAATCGATACACTAAAAACATGTAAAGGCAATTCACTTAACAACAGGGGGTGTTGATGTTGCTTGAAAAAACAACGAGGATGAATTATTTATTTGATTTTTATCAGTCGTTGTTGACGCCAAAGCAAAAAAGCTACATGTCTCTGTACTACTTGGATGATTACTCCCTAGGTGAAATTGCTGAAGAATACAACGTCAGCCGCCAGGCAGTGTACGACAACATAAAACGGACGGAAATGATGCTGGAGGAATACGAGCAGAAGCTTCAGCTGTTCAAGAAATTTCAAGAGCGTAAAAAAATAATTGAAAAGCTGAAAGGTCTGCCTTTCCAATCAGAAATGAAGGAAGAATTTGACCGACTACTTCATCTTTTGGAAAAACTGGATTAGGAGGAGCCGCCATGGCTTTTGAGGGATTAGCCAACCGACTGCAAAACACGATGGCTAAAATCCGCGGCAAAGGAAAGGTTTCTGAAGCGGATGTCAAAGAAATGATGAGGGAAGTTCGTCTTGCTCTTTTGGAAGCGGACGTCAACTATAAAGTCGTCAAAGACTTTATTAAGAAAGTCAGCGAAAGGGCTGTTGGCCAGGAAGTCATGAAAAGCTTGACACCAGGCCAGCAAGTTATCAAAGTAGTGAAAGAAGAGCTGACCGAGCTGATGGGCGGCGAGCAGAGCAAAATTGCCGTAAGCAAACGGCCGCCGACGGTGATTTTGATGGCGGGCCTTCAAGGTGCAGGGAAAACGACTACGACTGGAAAGCTTGCCAACTACTTGCGAAAAAAACATAACCGAAACCCGCTTCTTGTTGCAGCTGATATTTATCGTCCTGCAGCCATTAAACAATTAGAAACATTAGGAAAGCAGCTTGGCATGCCTGTATTTTCACTCGGCGACAAGGTAAGCCCTGTTGAAATAGCCAAACAGGCGCTGGAATATGCCAAAAATGAGCATCATGATTATGTTCTCATTGATACAGCCGGACGCTTGCATATCGATGAAAATCTGATGGATGAATTAAAGCAGGTGAAGGAAGCTGCAAATCCTGATGAGATTTTTCTCGTTGTCGATGCCATGACTGGACAAGATGCCGTCAATGTGGCAAAAAGCTTTCATGATGAGCTTGGCATTACCGGTGTTATTTTGACAAAGCTTGATGGGGATACACGTGGCGGTGCTGCGCTTTCCATTCGTGCGGCAACAGGTGCTCCGATTAAATTTGCCGGGATGGGCGAAAAGCTGGATGCGCTCGAACCGTTTCATCCCGAACGAATGGCATCGCGTATATTAGGAATGGGAGATGTCTTGACCCTGATCGAAAAGGCTCAAGAGAACGTCGATCAGGAGAAAGCGAAGCAGCTGGAAGAAAAAATGAGGACGATGTCTTTTACTTTCGATGATTTTTTAGAGCAGCTTGAACAAGTAAGAAACATGGGTCCTCTTGATGAGTTGATTTCCATGCTGCCTGGTGCAGGGAAAATGAAAGGCTTGAAAAACATTCAAGTTGATGAAAAGCAGCTAAGCCACGTTGAAGCGATCATCCGCTCCATGACAAAAGAAGAAAAAGAGAAGCCGGAAATTATTAATGCAAGCAGAAGAAAACGGATTGCTAAAGGGAGCGGTACTTCTGTCCAGGAAGTAAACAGGCTTTTAAAGCAGTTTGAAGAAATGAAAAAAATGATGAAGCAAATGACTTCAATGACAAAAGGCAAGCGAAAAGGATTTAAATTTCCTTTTATGTAATAAAAATTTATTCTGTTAAGAAAAAACACTTTACAAACTTTTTGATCATTGATAATATTCTATTTTGTTGAAAATATTTCGGAGGTGTAAAAAAATATGGCAGTTAAAATTCGTTTAAAACGCATGGGTGCAAAAAAATCTCCATTTTATCGCATTGTTGTAGCTGATTCCCGTTCTCCTAGAGATGGACGTTTCATTGAAACGATCGGTACGTACAATCCAGTAAAGGATCCTGCTGAAGTGAAAATTGACGAAGAATTGGCTCTTAAGTGGCTTCAAAACGGTGCAAAACCGTCTGACACTGTTCGTAACCTGTTTTCGAAACAAGGGATTATGGAAAAATTCCACAATGTGAAATATAGTAAATAATGTGTGATTATTATGGAACAGTTAATAACAACAATTGCCAAAGCTATTGTTGATCATCCGGATGAAGTCAAGGTGAACAGAGAGGAGAAAAAAGGTGAAATTGTATATACTCTTTCTGTTCACCAAGACGATATTGGCAAAGTGATTGGAAAACAAGGCCGTATTGCAAAAGCGATCAGGACGGTCGTTTATGCAGCGGCTAGCGGCAAATCAATGAGAGTAACGCTTAAAATTAATGATTAAAAGGTGAGGGGATTGCTCCTCGCCTTTTTTACAAAAGAAGAAAAGCTGATTTCGCAGGATCAAAAAATCACATTTGAAATTGCGACGATTCCAGACCTCCCTCTTCTGGCCAGAAGGGAAAAGCCGGGAGGGATCTTCCATGAATATACTCCTCGGAGCAATTTTATGACTGGAGGAGAGAGGAATGAAAATCATTTATCCGATCACAGTAAAGCAAATATTGACGGAAAACAGCAAGGAAAAACTGATTCATAAATGGCAGGCAAAAAAAGAAGAAATGAAACGGGAATGCGATCAATTATATTTTCAGCTGAAAAAAGCTGAAAAAACAACAAAAAACCAGTCCATCATTTCCCAGTACCATCAGGAAATCAACAAAAGAAAGGAAAAAATGAAGTTGATGGAATTTAAGCTTCAGCAAATCGATATGCTCCCTCTAGGCAGCGAATTAAAAGAACGGGAAGTGAACGCAGTAATCGAAGTAAAAGAAGGCGACAACTGGGATCAATTGCTGAATGAAAAAACGATTGTGATCGAAGATGGAGTAGTAAAAGAGATTCGCTAGAGGTGATCATATGGCCGAAAAATGGTTTCAAGTCGGAAAAATTGTCAATACGCACGGAATTCGCGGCGAAGTGCGCGTCGTTTCCGTAACTGATTTTCCTGATGAGCGATATAAACGCGGAAACCGTTTATACATTTTTCAAAAAGACAAAGAGCCTGTTGAAGTTATTGTCAAATCTCATCGAATTCATAAAAATTTTGATTTATTGTCTTTTGAAGGGTATGATTCGATCAATGAGGTTGAGCCGTTTAAAGGCTCAGACATAAAGGTTCCAGAAAGCCAGCTTGGCAGCCTGGATGAAGGAGAATATTATTTTCATGAAATCATCGGATGCTCCGTGTATACCGAAGACGGCGATGAGCTGGGGATCATAAATGAAATTTTAACGCCCGGTGCCAACGATGTGTGGGTTGTCAAACGAAAAGGCAAAAAAGATTTGTTGATTCCATATATCGAGGATGTTGTGAAACATATTGATGTGAAAGAGAAGCGAGTCATCATTTTTCCTATGGAAGGGTTATTGGACAAATGATTATCGATGTACTGACTTTATTTCCTGATATGTTCGCTGGAGTTTTTAACCAATCGATTTTAAAAAAAGCTCAGGAGAAGGATGCTGTTTCGATTAACGTTATTAATTTTCGAGATTATTCAACAGACAAGCATCAGTCGGTCGATGATTATCCGTACGGTGGCGGTGCCGGCATGGTATTAAAGCCGGAGCCGATCTTTCATTCTGTTGAGGCTGTAAAAGAAAAGAGAAACGCACAGCATTCGAAAGTCATACTTGTTTGTCCGCAAGGAGAACGCTTTACCCAAAAAAAAGCAGAGCAGCTGGCTCAAGCAGATCATCTAATATTTATTTGCGGCCATTATGAAGGCTACGACGAAAGAATCCGTTTTCTTGCGACAGACGAAATTTCAATTGGAGACTTTGTCCTGACAGGCGGCGAGCTTGCCGCGATGGTCATCATTGACTGTGTTGTGCGTCTTCTACCAGGTGTTCTCGGAAATGAAGAATCGCACCAAAATGATTCTTTTTCAACGGGACTACTTGAACATCCGCATTACACCCGCCCTGCTGAATTCAGGGGGATGAAGGTGCCTGATGTGTTATTGTCAGGCCATCACGAAAAAATAGCCGAATGGCGGGAAAAAGAATCGCTCCGAAGAACGTGGGAGCGCAGACCTGACTTATTGGACGGCTATTCTTTAACGGAAAAGCAAAAAAAATGGCTGGAAGAAATAAAAAAGGCGAAATGAATGCTTGCAAATGGTTTGTTTCCTATGATAAGATACGTTTTGTGACATAGACAGCCGGTCTTGTCTTTTTAAAACGATGTTCCGCTGCAAGCATCTTGTATGAGCATCTGTTGGAAGGAGATGATTGCGATGCAAAAATTAATTGAAGAAATTACGAAAGAACAACTTCGCACAGATTTGCCTGAATTTAGACCTGGGGATACCGTCCGTGTTCACGTGAAGGTTGTTGAAGGCTCCCGTGAACGGATTCAGGTTTTTGAAGGAGTTGTAATTAAACGCCGCGGCGGCGGTATTAGCGAAACATTTACTGTTCGTAAAGTTTCTTACGGCGTAGGTGTTGAACGTACATTCCCGCTGCACACTCCAAGAATTGCGAAAATCGAAGTTGTTCGCCGAGGCAAAGTGCGTCGTGCAAAACTTTACTATTTGCGCAATCTACATGGTAAAGCAGCTCGCATTAAAGAAAGATAAACATTCGAACATAAAAAGGGCTTGTATTCAATACAGGCCCTTTTGTCATGTGAGCAGTCATTCACTTATGAATTCATATAATATTTTTGGAAAAAATTATTTAGCGAAAGCATAATCTGTTTAAAAATAGGTGGACATGTTCTTTTGTTAAGCCAATAATTGTATTAAAATAAATAAAAAACCATTTTAAAAACATAAAGGTGTGAAAGAAATGTCACGTAAAAAAAATGAATTTTTTGAGTGGATGAAAGCTCTAGGTGTCGCCGTCTTGTTGGCGGTCGTCATTCGGACGTTTTTCTTTGCTCCGATTGTCGTTGATGGAGTTTCCATGATGCCGACATTACAAGACCAGGATCGAATGATCGTGAATAAAATCGGAACGAAGCTTGGTGAAATAAAACGCTTTGACATTGTCGTCTTTCATGCAACGGAAGAGAAAGACTACATTAAGCGTGTCATCGGTTTGCCTGGCGATCATATAGAATATAAAGATGACACCCTCTACATTAACGGCAAGAAGTATGAAGAGCCATACTTGGAAAAATATAAACAAAACGGCGTGGATGGCCCTTTAACAGAACCATTTAAACTTGAAGACATTATTGGAAGATCAACTGTGCCTGAAGGCGAATTGTTTGTTATGGGTGATAATAGAAGATACAGCAAAGACTCGCGGCATATAGGGACCATTCCGATTGAATCAGTTATGGGGAAAACTAATTTTGTTTATTGGCCGCTTTCTGAATTTGGAGTTGTAAAGTAGGTGAAGTAGATGACGATTCAATGGTTTCCAGGGCATATGGCAAAAGCGAGACGGCAAGTTGTTGAAAAATTGAAACTGATAGATATTGTCTATGAGCTTGTCGATGCCCGAATCCCTCAGTCATCGAGAAATCCGATGATTGATGACATTATTGCCAATAAAAAAAGAATTTTAATTTTAAATAAAAAGGATATGGCAGACGAAAGCATTACGAAAGAATGGATTCAGTACTACAAAGAACAGGGCATTGCATCAATAGCCATCGACTCGCAAACAGGATCAGGACTAAAACAAATCGTGCAGCTTTCAAAAGAACTGCTCGAAAAAGAACGTGAAAAAATGAAAGCAAAAGGGGTAAAACCAAGGGCGATCCGCGCATTAATTGTTGGAATTCCGAATGTCGGCAAATCAACGCTGATCAATCGCCTTGCAGGAAGAAACATTGCCAAAACCGGCGATCGTCCAGGCATAACGAAACAGCAAAGCTGGATCAAGACAGGAAAAGAATTGGAGCTGCTCGATACCCCAGGCATCCTTTGGCCGAAATTTGAAGATGAAGAAGTCGGGCTGAAGCTGGCTGCGACAGGCGCCATTAAGGATGAGATTTTAAATTTGCAGGATGTAGCAGCTTATGCGATGCGATACTTGATCAAGCATTATCCAGATCGTTTAATGGATCGCTATCAAATCGACAATCTACCAAATGAAAATGAAATCGTCGACTTATTTGATCATATTGGAAAAAAAAGAGGCTGTTTATCAGCTGGCGGCCTGATTGACTATGACAAGACGGCGGAAGTGTTCATAAGGGATGTTCGGACATTGAAGCTGGGGAAAATAAGTTTTGACCGGCCAAATGAATAAAGGCACGCATTCCGCGTGTCTATATTTTATTTTTAACAAAACTCGTTCACTTGAGAGAAGCGGTGCAATCGGCGCTTAACCGGTAATCGGTTTCCTTTCTTGACGGGCTAAGAGCTTCCAAAGAAGCTTTCGGGAAATAGTAAAAAAGTCTTGAAAGTCATTTGAGAATGGGCAAAAATAGACGCTTAATAAAATTGCAGCCGAGGAAGTGTTCATGTACAAACTATTCGAACGAAATTTACAAATGCAAATATTAAGGGAGAGGTTGAAGAAAGTTGAATTTAACGGCGAAGGAAATTGAAGAAAAGCTCTGTGCCATCCATGATATAAACGACCCTTTTTTTCTTGCCTGCCAAAAAGATGAGCGGAAAACCGTCCAAAAATTAGTAAAAAAATGGCTGAAGCAATATGAAAAAGAGCAGCAATTGAGACAGCAGTTTCAAAACATGTGCAAATACGAAAGAGCATTGAAAGAAAAGGGATTTCGAATGCTGGCAGGCATTGATGAAGTGGGAAGAGGGTGTCTTGCAGGTCCGGTCGTTGCTGCTTGCGTGATTTTGCCCGATGAATTTTATTTGCCGGGGCTGACGGACTCGAAAAAAATTTCGAAGCAAAAACGGGAAGAGTTTTTTCAATACATAATGGATCGGGCAGTAGATGTCGGCATTGGGTTTGTGTCGGCAAAAGAAATTGATGAACTAAACATTTACAATGCGACAAAAAAAGCAATGCTTTCAGCCATTGATCAGTTAAAGCAGGCAAAGCCGGATCATTTATTGATTGATGCTCTTGAATTACCAATTAATATTCCGCAGCTTTCCATCATTAAGGGTGATGAAAAAAGCATTACGATTGCAGCAAGCTCCTGCGTCGCAAAAGTTGTGAGAGACAGGTACATGGAAGAGCTGGGAAAGCAATTTCCGGAATACGGCTTTGAACGTCATGTGGGCTACGGCACAAAGCAGCATTTGGAAGCGATCGAGAAGCACGGTGTGACGGAGCATCATCGGAAAAGCTTTGCTCCTGTACAAGATGCGTTAAACTTTGTTAACGGGTGATAAGAATGAATGAAATATCTGCTCTTCTTAGGAAGATAAGTCTTCAATCTCTTTTTGATCCCGCGGCCAAAACATTTCAAGATCAAGAGATTGTGAAAGGAAAAGTGTTGAAAATTTATCCTAATTCTCATGCATTGCTTGCAATTGGAAAAATGAAATTAACCGCTGCTGTTGAGGCGGATATTCAAGCAATGAAAACTTATTGGTTTCAGACTGAAGTAACGGAAAGCGGAATCAGACTGAAGCTTTTGTTTCCGGAAAAAGATGAAGGTCATACAGGCCGGGCTATTCTTGAACATTTCCGCCTGCCTGCTGACAATACGGCCTCGCAGCTTATTGATTTGCTGCTGGAAAATGAAATTCCTTTTTCCAAAAAAGACTTGGCTCTTGCCATCAACATTTTGCAGTCCTTTAAGGGAAAAGCTCCTCGTGAAAGTTTATTTCAGGCGCTTCTCATCGCTTTTGAAAAAAAACTGCCAATTACGGAGCATGTCATCCGTCCTTTGCTGGCTGTTCAAGACGAGAAGAAGCTGTCTCAGCTCCTTTTTCAATTAGACGAAATGTTAAACAATAGCGGAAAAGCCGAGGACATGAAAGATCTAAACCGAAACCTGTTTCAGCTTACAAACCTTCGTTTTCTTTATAAAGCCGAAGAAGTGAACCAAATATTGCGAGAAAGAAATGACACCTTTTCCAAGCAATTGTTGAATAAGCTTGAATTTTGGATGAAAGAAAATCCGCTAGCCATTAAGCAGCTTATACTGAATGAAAACAGTGAGCATGCATTGCTTCAACCATTCACAAAAGACAAGGCGGACGGAAGTAGAATTGGACAAATGTTGAACGCGGAAGAAAAAAATACGCTGAAAGCGATGTTTCAGCAAAGCATCCACAACGTTTCCGCTCAAGAAGTGAAACAATTATTAAAAACAGCGATAGCCAAAATCGGCATATTTGAACATGCTGAAAGCAGTAGCGGTCAGAGTGAATGGCCATTAAAGACACTGCTTATAAAATATTTGCAAAATATGGAACATTCAAGTTTAAGAGGGGCGATGGAGCGCGCTTTAGATTACATAAACGGACAGCATTTTATGCGGGAACAAAAAGGACCTGTTGAACAATTTTTTATTCATGTCCCCATTCAGTTAGGAGAGCAATGGACGGATATTACAATCCAAATCAACGGAAAAAAAGACGAAACAGAAAAAATAAATCCTAATTTTTGCCGAATCGTTTTTTCATTGTATTTAAAAGAAATAAAAGAAACAGTAGTGGACGTATTCATACAAAATCGCGCTGTAAAAGTTACGATTTACAACGACATTCTTGAAGAAAGTGATATTGTTCAGCATTTGGGAAGCCTTCAGGAAAATTTAAAACAAATCAATTATGTTTTAACAGGAGTTTCTATCCAAAAGGGAAAAACGGATGAACAAACTCAAAAGGTCATTTCCGGACAACCTTACCAGAAGGTGGACATCAAAATATGAAAAAAGAAACAAAAGATTTAAAAGCTGTTGCCCTCAGCTATAACGATGAAAAGGACGCCGCGCCAAAAGTATCGGCAAAAGGTAAAGGGTATGTCGCTGAAAAAATCATTGAAAAAGCTAGAGAAAACAATGTTCCGATTCAAGAAGATCCCTCGCTTATTGAACTTTTGTCAGAAGTGGAAATAAATGAGCAAATTCCCGAGGAGCTTTATGAAGTGGTAGCTGAGCTTTTAAGCTTTATATACCGCTTAGACCAGCAAAGATGAAATAAACGACGTCTTTTTATAAAGAATGGTAGACAATGATGAAACATTTTTATACAATGAAAGCGCAGTCTAAAATTGCCTCGAAAAGGCTAAGATACATAAGTTAGGAGGATGGGAAATGAATATCCATGAGTACCAGGGGAAAGAAATCCTCAGAAAATACGGCGTCACGGTACCGAACGGCAAAGTTGCGTTTTCCGTTGAGGAAGCGGTTGAAGCTGCAAAAGAGCTGGGTACTGACGTAGTGGTAGTCAAAGCGCAAATTCATGCTGGCGGCCGCGGAAAAGCTGGCGGAGTAAAAGTAGCGAAAAGTTTAGAAGAGGTTCGCGAGTATGCTAGTGAATTGTTAGGAAAAACGCTCGTTACACATCAAACAGGACCAGAAGGAAAAGAAGTCAAACGTCTTTTAATTGAAGAAGGCTGTGACATTAAAAAAGAATATTATGTTGGTTTTGTTGTTGATCGCGCAACCTCCCGCGTTGTTTTGATGGCGTCTGAAGAAGGCGGCACCGAAATTGAAGAAGTGGCAGCGAAAACACCGGAAAAAATCTTCAAAGAATATATTGATCCGGCAGTAGGACTTCAACCTTTCCAAGCTCGCCGAATCGCATTTAACATTAACATTCCGAAAGAATTAGTCGGACAAGCTGTTAAATTTATGTTGGGACTTTATCAAGTATTTGTCGAAAAGGATTGCTCCATTGCGGAAATTAACCCGCTTGTCGTTACAGGCGACGGAAAGGTTATGGCTTTGGATGCCAAACTAAACTTTGACTCCAATGCATTATACCGTCAAAAAGATGTGTTGGAATATCGTGATTTAGATGAGGAAAATCCGAAAGAAATTGAAGCTTCAAAATATGATTTAAGCTACATAGCTCTTGATGGCAATATCGGGTGCATGGTAAACGGAGCAGGTCTTGCCATGGCAACGATGGATATTATTAAATATTACGGCGGTGAACCAGCAAATTTCCTAGATGTCGGCGGCGGCGCAACGGCAGAAAAAGTTACGGAAGCGTTTAAAATTATTTTGTCGGATGAAAACGTAAAAGGGATTTTCGTCAATATCTTTGGAGGCATTATGAAATGCGATGTCATCGCACAAGGTGTCGTGGAGGCGACAAAACAAGTTGGCTTGACGATCCCGCTAGTCGTTCGTCTTGAGGGAACGAATGTTGAGCTTGGTAAAAAAATACTAGAAGAGTCAGGCCTAAATATTACATCTGCAGAGTCTATGGCAGACGGGGCGCAAAAAATCGTTTCATTAGTGAAATAGGAAAGCGAGGGAGAAGAATGAGCGTATTTATTAATAAAGATACAAAAGTAATCGTTCAGGGGATTACTGGATCTACTGCGTTATTCCATACGAAACAAATGCTTGAATACGGAACGAAGATTGTCGGCGGGACATCCCCAGGCAAAGGCGGTCAGGAAGTCGAAGGAGTTCCGGTTTTCAACACGGTTGAAGAAGCGGTGAAACAAACCGGTGCCAATGCTTCCGTTATTTATGTCCCAGCTCCTTTTGCAGCGGATGCCATTATGGAAGCGGTTGATGCGGAGCTTGACCTAGTCATCTGTATTACAGAACATATTCCGGTTTTAGACATGGTCAAAGTAAAAAGATACATGGAAGGAAAGAAAACTCGATTAATCGGACCGAACTGCCCTGGAGTCATCACACCTGGCGAATGTAAAATCGGCATTATGCCTGGATATATCCACACTAAGGGGCATGTCGGAGTCGTTTCCCGTTCAGGTACTTTGACATATGAAGCGGTTCATCAGCTTTCGCAAGCAGGCATTGGTCAGTCAACGGCTGTTGGAATTGGCGGGGACCCTGTAAACGGCACAAACTTCATTGATGTGCTAAAAGCATTTAACGAAGATCCGGAAACATATGCCGTCATTATGATTGGTGAAATCGGGGGTACAGCGGAAGAAGAAGCAGCTGAATGGATTAAAGCAAACATGACAAAACCAGTCGTAGGATTTATCGGCGGACAAACAGCACCTCCAGGAAAACGCATGGGACATGCGGGCGCAATTATTTCCGGAGGTAAAGGAACAGCAGCGGAAAAAATTAAGAAAATGAATGAATGTGGTATTAAAGTCGCAGATACTCCTTCCGTCATTGGTGAGACGTTAATCTCAGTTTTAAAAGAAAAAGGTTTATATGAAAAATGCAAAACTCATTAAAACAAAAGGAGTAGCCACAAGGCTATTCCTTCTTTATAGAATTGAGGTGAGGGCTATTAATCCTAGAAATTTATTAATAAAACTCGCTCATTGCAAAGGTGCGGTAAAGAGAAGAATCGTTCAGCTTTTTGAACAGGAAGGCATGTATGAAGAAGCTCTGCATCTAACGCCTCAAACATTAGCCACCCGTCTGTTTATTCCTCCTAAAAACTATTCAACGTTTATAGAAGATTACCAATCCATTTCAACGGAGAGCCTGCTAAACTATTATAAAAACAGGAATATCCACCTGATTACAATCATTGATTCCCATTATCCAACGTATTTAAAGCATATTTTTGATCCGCCTCCCGTTTTATTTTGCCAAGGGGATATTAGTCTATTAAAAAATATCCGAAATTTAAGCGTTGTCGGAACCCGTCATGCAACGAAATATGGCTGCGACCTTGTTCAATATTTTGTTACGCATTTGGCGAAGCAAAAATGGACGATAATCAGCGGGCTTGCCCTCGGTATTGATGCGAAAGCCCATTGGACGGCCATTGAGGAAAATTCGAAAACAATTGCCGTAATCGCTGGCGGATTTGATCATATTTATCCGAAAGAAAACATGGAGCTGGCTAAAATCATCCAAAAGGAGCATCTTCTCCTCTCTGAGCATCCTCCATATAAAAGACCGGAAAAATGGATGTTTCCAATGCGAAATAGAATTATTAGCGGATTAAGCTTAGGAACCTTTGTTGCTCAAGCTTCCAAACGAAGCGGTTCTCTCATCACTGCCCAGCATGCTTTGGAACAAGGGAGAATCGTTTTTTCACCCCCGGTGCCATTATTTGATCCATTATTTCAAGGGAATATACAATTGTTAAAGGAAGGGGCAGCGCTTGCCCTGTCACCTGATGAGATTATAGAAGAATTAAAGCCGATGTATGAAGAAGAATAATTTTTTTGCGTCTAAAGGCGGAAGATGATGAATACTGTTTGACAAAATGCATTGGAATATTTAATAATAGTGAAGATTATTTTAACAGTTGAATGATCAACAATCATTTTCATAAACTGATGCATAAAAAGAGAGAAAACCTCTTAAGGAGGAAAAATGAATGTCGGACTACTTAGTCATTGTGGAGTCGCCAGCAAAGGCGAAAACAATTGAAAAGTATTTAGGAAAAAAATATACCGTGAAGGCTTCAATGGGCCATGTTCGGGACTTGCCTAAAAGTCAAATGGGAGTTGACATAGAACACAATTTTCAACCAAAATACATCACGATAAGAGGGAAAGGGCCGGTTCTGAAAGAGCTCAAGAACGCTGCCAAAAAGGCGAAAAAAGTTTTTCTTGCAGCCGACCCGGACAGAGAGGGAGAGGCGATTGCGTGGCATTTAGCGCAAAGCTTAGATATTGATATCCAATCCGATTGCCGCGTTGTGTTTAATGAAATTACAAAAGATGCGATCAAAGATTCTTTTAAATCGCCAAGAGCTATTAACATGGATTTAGTTGATGCCCAGCAGGCAAGAAGGGTATTAGACAGGCTGGTCGGCTACAATATCAGCCCGATCCTTTGGAAAAAGGTAAAGAAGGGTTTAAGTGCCGGGAGAGTTCAATCTGTTGCTGTCCGTCTAATTATCGATCGTGAAAATGAAATTAAACATTTCAAGCCTGAGGAATATTGGACGATTAACGGAGACTTTCTTAAAGGAACGGAGTCGTTTGAAGCTGCTTTTTGGGGTGTTGAAGGCAAAAAAAAGGATTTGAAAACAGAAGAAGATGTAAAACAGGTGCTCCAAAAAGTTATTGGAAATGAGTTTACCGTAACGAAAGTAACAAAAAAAGAACGGAGAAGAAATCCTGCACCTCCATTTACAACTTCCTCTTTACAGCAGGAAGCTGCAAGGAAACTCAATTTCCGTGCGAAGAAAACGATGATGGTAGCACAACAGCTGTATGAAGGAATTGACCTCGGCAAGGAAGGCACTGTCGGATTGATTACTTATATGCGTACCGATTCCACGCGAATTTCAGACACAGCGAAATCGGAGGCAATCAGTTATATTGAAAAGATGTTTGGCAGTGAATATGCGCAAGCAAAAACGAGAGGAAGTCAGAAATCAGGCAATGTTCAGGATGCACACGAAGCGATACGGCCGACCAGCGCTTTTCGAAATCCGGATGGAATAAAAGACTTTTTAACAAAAGACCAATATAAATTATACAAACTGATTTGGGAACGATTTATCGCGAGCCAAATGTCGCCGGCTGTCATGGATACGATGAGCGTTGATTTGGAGAACAATGGTGTTATGTTCCGTGCAAACGGTTCAAAAATCAAATTCCATGGTTTTATGAAAGTATATGTAGAAGGGACGGACGATCAAGAAGAAGATAAAAGCAATCGTCTTTTGCCTGATCTTCAGGAAGGGGATAAAATCTTTTCAAAAGATTTAAAACCGGAGCAGCACTTTACACAGCCGCCTCCAAGGTATACGGAAGCGAGGCTTGTCAAAACGCTGGAGGAATTAGGCATAGGACGTCCTTCTACATATGCACCGACGCTCGATACCATTCAAAGAAGAGGGTATGTTGCGCTTGAAAACAAACGATTTGTCCCAACAGAACTTGGCCAAATTGTCCACGAGCTGATGATGGAATTTTTCCCTGAAATTTTGGATGTGGAATTTACTGCGAAAATGGAGCATGATTTAGATGATATAGAAGAAGGAAAAGTAAATTGGGTAAAAATTATTGATGAATTTTATCATGATTTTTCAAAGAATGTTAAAAAAGCCGAAAATGAAATGGAAAAGGTAGAAATAAAAGATGAATATGCCGGTGTAAAGTGTGAAAAATGCGGAAGCGAAATGGTTTACAAAATGGGAAGGTACGGAAAATTTTTGGCTTGCTCCAATTTTCCAGACTGCCGTAATACAAAACCAATTTTAAAAGAAATCGGTTTGAAATGTCCGAAATGCCATGAGGGAAATATTGTGGAGAGAAAGTCGAAGAGACGCCGCGTATTTTATGGATGTGACCGTTACCCAGAGTGCGATTTTATTTCTTGGGAAAAGCCGGTTGAAAGAAAATGCCCGAAATGTGGAGAAATTTTGGTAGAAAAACGTTTGAAAAAAGGTGTTCAAGTGCAATGTTCTTCTTGTGACTATAAAGAAGAACCGCAGCGTTAACAAATATCTTCTCTTTGGTGAGCAATGTAAGGCTCACCTTCTTCATGGAGATATTTCGGCAGCTTTTTCACGAAAACACAACAAGAAGAGAGCTTTTAAAAAGACGGAGGAGTGCTAAAATGAACAATCAAGTTGTCAACGTTATCGGTGCTGGGCTAGCTGGAAGCGAAGCGGCATGGCAAATTGCCAAAAGAGGAATTCAAGTTCGCTTGTACGAAATGCGTCCAAAAAAGCAAACTCCAGCCCATCATACGGATAAATTTGCTGAACTGGTCTGCTCTAATTCGTTGAGAGCCAATTCTTTGACAAATGCAGTCGGAGTATTGAAAGAAGAAATGAGAATGTGCGACTCCGTAATTATTTCGGCTGCTGATCAATGTTCCGTTCCGGCTGGGGGTGCACTTGCCGTTGATCGCCACGAATTTGCGGATATCGTCACTAAACGGGTGAAAGAACATCCCAATATTACCGTCTTTCACGAAGAAGTGACGGACATTCCAGAAGGGCCGACGGTAATAGCGACAGGACCTTTAACTTCAGAAGCATTATCGGAAGCATTAAAAAAGCTTACTGGCGAGGAATATTTATATTTTTACGACGCAGCCGCACCGATAATTGAAAAAGACAGCATTGATATGGAAAAAGTATATTTGAAATCAAGATACGACAAAGGGGAGGCTGCATATTTAAACTGTCCGATGACAGAGGAAGAGTTCGACCGCTTTTATGAGGCATTAATCAGCGCGGAAACTGTTCCCCTAAAAGAATTTGAGAAGGAAATCTTTTTTGAAGGATGCATGCCGATTGAAGTCATGGCAAAGAGAGGAAAGAAAACGCTTCTTTTCGGACCGATGAAACCTGTCGGCTTGGAGCATCCCGAAACAGGAAAGCGTCCTTTTGCCGTCGTTCAGCTGCGGCAAGATAATGCGGCAGGGACTTTGTATAATATCGTCGGCTTCCAAACTCATCTAAAATGGGGTCCGCAAAAGGAAATCATTCAGATGATTCCGGGGCTTGAAAAGGCGGAAATTGTCAGATATGGAGTGATGCATCGAAATACGTTTATCAATTCCCCGAAACTGCTTAGACCAACTTATCAATATAAAGGGCGCGAGGATTTGTTTTTCGCCGGACAAATGACTGGCGTAGAAGGCTATGTTGAGTCAGCTGCTTCCGGATTAATAGCAGGCATTAATGCGGCATGCCTCGTTTTGGGAAAGGAATTGATTGAATTTCCTGATGAAACAGCAATGGGAAGCATGGCAAAGTATATTACAACGGCAGATCCGAATAATTTTCAGCCGATGAATGCGAATTTTGGTCTTTTTAAACCGCTTGACACCCACATTAAAGTGAAAAAAGAAAGAAATGAACAATTGGCAAAAAGAGCACTTCAAACTATTCAAAAAATTTCGAAAAAATTATAAAATGGATTGAAAGGGCTACTGCAAATGTGATACGATTTAGTAGCCCTTTGTGAGGTGCTAAGAGTGGAAAATGTTAAGAATTATTTAAATTTATTCATTGAATATTTACAAATTGAAAAAAATTATTCACAATATACAATTGTGAATTATCTGCATGACTTGAATGATTTTTTTTCTTTTATGGAAAAAGAAGGGTTAGAAAGGCTGGATGAAGTTCAATATTCAGATATACGTATTTTTTTGACGGATTTAAGCAAAAAGTATTCCAAAACATCCATTTCCCGTAAAATTTCAAGCATTAGAACTTTTTATCATTTTCTTTTGCGGGAAAAATATGTAACGGACAATCCTTTTTCTTTAGTGTCACTTCCGAAGCAAAAAAAAGCGATCCCTAGATTTTTGTTTGATGAGGAGCTGGAAATGCTGTTTTCCATTTCCGACCTGGATGATCCGCTCGGGCAGCGGAATCAATTGATTTTGGAATTTTTATATGGTACGGGAATCCGTGTAAGCGAATTATGCCAAATTCGCCTTGAAGACCTGGATTTTTCCATTGAGACCATTTTAGTAAATGGAAAAGGAAACAAACAGCGCTATGTGCCTTTCGGACGCTATGCACGTCAGGCAGCGGAACGATATATCCATGATGGCAGAAGCAAGCTGATGAAAAATCAGTCCGGACAGGATCATCGCTTTTTGTTTGTAAACCATCGGGGAAAGCCTTTAACAGCAAGGGGAGTTCGGTATATATTAAAACAGCTGATAGATGCTTCAGCAAAAAATCTGCATCTTCATCCGCATATGTTTAGGCATACTTTTGCGACTCACCTCTTAAATGCTGGAGCTGACTTAAGAAGTGTTCAAGAACTTTTGGGCCATGTTCATTTATCATCAACGCAAATTTATACCCATGTGTCAAAAGACCATTTGAAAAATGTTTATATGGCCTACCATCCACGAGCAAAAGATTCTTAAAGGGAGGCTTGCAATTGTCAACATTTCATGCGACAACGATTTTTGCCATTCGCCATAAAGGACAATGCGCGATGGCAGGTGATGGACAAGTAACACTTGGCAATCAAGTTGTGATGAAGCATACAGCACGAAAGGTCCGAAAAATTTATAATGGAAAAGTGCTTGCTGGATTTGCGGGATCTGTTGCTGATGCGTTTACGCTGTTTGAAAAGTTTGAAGGCAGCCTGGAAGAGTATAACGGCAATTTGGCAAGAGCGGCTGTGGAAATGGCAAAAGAGTGGCGAAGCGACAAAGTATTAAGACAATTAGAAGCAATGTTAATTGTGATGGATGCCCAAAAGCTTCTGCTCCTTTCTGGAACGGGTGAAGTAATCGAACCGGATGATGGCATTTTAGCTATCGGCTCAGGGGGAAATTATGCCCTTGCTGCAGGACGTGCATTGAAACAATATGCCGGTGAACAAATGTCTGCCAAAGAAATCGCTAAATCCGCTCTAGAAATAGCAGCAAATATTTGCGTTTTTACGAACAATAACATTATCGTTGAGGAACTTTAGAAAGGAGGGAGGCGAATGAAAAAAATGCAATTATCTCCGAAACAAATTGTTGAACGATTAGACCAATACATAGTCGGTCAGGAAGAAGCGAAAAAAGCGGTTGCTGTTGCGTTAAGAAATCGATACCGGAGAAGCCTATTGGATGAAAAAATTCGCGATGAAGTAGTTCCGAAAAACATTTTAATGATTGGTCCGACTGGGGTTGGAAAAACTGAAATTGCTAGGAGAATTGCAAAGCTCGTCGGCGCGCCCTTTGTAAAGGTGGAGGCAACAAAATTTACAGAAGTAGGGTATGTTGGGCGAGATGTGGAATCGATGGTTCGCGATTTAGTGGAAACTTCCGTCCGGCTTGTGAAGGAAGAAAAAATGCAGGAAGTAAGAGCTCAAGCGGAAGAAAACGCCAATCGCAGGCTGATCGAGCTCCTCGTTCCGAGTAAGAAAAAACAGGCTGCTTACAAAAATCCTTTAGAAATGCTTTTCGGAGGAAATCAACAAACAAATTCGTTCGAAACGCAGGGAGAAAATGAACAGGATCTAAAGGAGAAGCGGAGAGAAATCGCGCGCAAATTAGCAGCAGGCGAACTGGAAGATCATTTTGTTACGGTTGAAATTGAGGAACAGCAGCCCTCTATGTTCGATCTCCTGCAAGGGACAGGGATGGAGCAGATGGGCTTTAATATGCAGGATGCTTTGAACAGTCTTCTTCCAAAAAGGAAGAAAAAAAGAAAGCTTACTGTGAAAAACGCCCGAAAGGTTTTGACGAATGAAGAAGCAGCAAAACTGATTGATATGGACGAAGTGACACAGCTTGCCATTGAACGCGCGGAACAATCAGGCATCATTTTTATCGATGAAATCGACAAAATCGCCAAAAACGGCCACAACAGTTCTGGTGCTGATGTTTCCCGCGAAGGTGTGCAAAGAGATATACTTCCAATCGTGGAAGGATCTGCAGTTGTAACAAAATATGGCACCGTAAAAACCGATCATATACTCTTTATTGCAGCTGGCGCTTTTCACATGGCGAAGCCATCGGATTTAATCCCTGAATTGCAAGGACGTTTTCCGATTCGCGTGGAATTGAAAAAGCTAACGGCAGATGATTTTGTCCGAATTTTAATTGAACCGGATAATGCTTTATTAAAACAATATGAAGCATTATTGGAGACGGAAGGTATAAAATTAGAATTTTCTGACGAAGCTATTCGTAAAATTGCTGAAATTGCTTACCAAGTGAACCAAGATACAGATAATATTGGGGCAAGAAGGCTTCATACCATTTTAGAAAAACTGCTGGAAGACTTGTTGTTTGAAGCGCCGGATATAAATTTAGAAAAGGTTGTGATTACACCGAACTATGTGGAAGAAAAATTAAATAAAATTGTTCAAAACAAAGATTTAAGTCAATTTATTTTATAAAAAGTTGAAATTTTTTAGGAGGATTTGAGATCATGGAGTTATTAGAAAAAACAAGAAAAATTAATGCGATGCTGCAAAAGGCGGCAGGAAAACCTGTTAATTTTAAAGAAATGGCGGAAACATTAAGCGAAGTCATTGAGGCAAATATTTTTGTGCTCAGCCGCCGAGGAAAAGTATTAGGCTTCGGCTTGAACAAGCAAATAGATAATGACCGCATGAAAAAAATGCTGGAGGAAAGAAAATTTCCTGAAGAGTATACGAAAAGTTTATTTAATATTACCGAAACGTCACCAAATTTAGATGTATATAGCGAATATACTGCATTTCCTGTTGAGAACCGCGAGCTCTTTAAAAATGGATATACGACCATTGTTCCGATCATCGGAGGCGGAGACCGCTTAGGAACCCTTATATTATCTAGACTGGGAACCCAATTTAATGATGATGACCTAATATTGGCTGAATACGGGGCAACTGTTGTTGGAATGGAGATTTTAAGAGAAAAAGCTGAGGAAATTGAAGAGGAAGCGAGAAGCAAAGCGGTTGTCCAAATGGCGATCAGCTCTTTATCATACAGCGAACTCGAAGCGATCGAACACATTTTTGAAGAATTAAGCGGCACAGAGGGATTGCTAGTTGCAAGCAAAATTGCTGACCTCGTCGGCATTACCAGATCTGTGATCGTCAATGCGCTTCGCAAGTTAGAAAGCGCTGGTGTCATTGAATCTCGTTCTCTTGGTATGAAAGGCACATATATTAAAGTGTTAAACAACAAATTTTTAGTTGAACTAGAAAAATTAAAAAACCATTAAAAGAAAGCTGCTCTAAAGGTTTGTTTATCAAACCTTTTGAAGCAGCTTTTTATAAATGTTTTCTACAAATTTCTTCTTGAAAATCGGCTGATTTGTCCAATTTCAATAAGTTCTAACCTCCTACTTATCCCTCTGAAAAAGCTGCAGAATCAAATTCCAATGTTAAAAAAGTGATAGTCATTTAGAACTAGAAAAAAAATAATCGCAATGTACGACGATTTTTTACAAATTATACATAGACTTTAAGCTGTTTCTTTTTTAAAATAATATTTATAAATTAGCAAAATTCGACATTTTTACTTCTTATTTCTTTTGCAATACAAGATCATCATACTTTTGGAGGGAGCAATGAAAATATTTTCTAATTCAATAGCCAATTTGGAGCAGGCAATTCGAATTTCTTCCTTAAACGGAAAAGTTATAGCCAATAATATTGCAAATGTGGACACTCCAGGGTATAAAGCGAAAACAGTTAATTTTAAAAACGTTTTGGATCAACAAATAAAACTGGATGCATATCGGACCAATCCGCGTCATCTTCCTTTTGTGGGCAGCGAAAGCACATCGATTGTGGAAACGAGGACAAACAGTGCTTATCAGCATAATGGCAATAATGTCGACATTGATCAAGAAATGGCAAAGCTTGCGGAAAATCAAATTTTCTACAATGCATTGATTGACAGATTGAATGGCAAATTTAATTCATTAAAAACAGTAATAAAAGGTGGTCGTACATAATGGGGATTTTTCAGTCTTTGAACATTTCCGCATCAGCTTTAACAGCTCAGCGGCTGAGAATGGATGTCATTTCATCGAATATGGCAAACATGGAGACGACTAGAGCTGAATATGTGGACGGGCAATGGCAGCCTTACCGCCGGAAAATGGTTGTAACAGCAGAGGATACAAAACCTTTCTCAGCTTTTCTGAATCAAGAGCTGAAAGGCGTTGGAAACGGCGTGAGAGTTCAAGCCATTGTTGAGGACGAGACGCCTTTTAAAATCGTTTATGATCCCGACCATCCTGATGCAGACGAAAATGGCTATGTTTCTTTGCCAAATGTAGATCCTTTAAAAGAAATGGTCGACTTGATCAGCAGCACGCGCTCATATGAAGCAAATGTTACAAGCTTTAATGCATCGAAAAACATGCTGCTGAAAGCATTGGAAATAGGGAAATAGAATAGGAGTGATGTAAATGATTGAGCAAATTTCTTTTCCGACTCAATCGATTCAGCTTGAAAACCGAGCACAAAGTACGGAAAATTCTGGGAAATCATCCTTTTCAGATATGTTGAAAAAATCGCTGGAAGCTGTCAATGAAGCTCAATTAAATTCCGATCGGCTGACAAATGCTCTTGCAGCAGGACAAAATGTAGAGCTTCATGATGTCATGATCGCAGCACAAAAAGCGAGCATTTTACTTGAAGCAACTGTTGAATTCAGGAATAAAGTCATTGAAGCTTATCAAGAAGTGATGAGAATGCAAATATAATTAGTCTATTTAGAAATGGAATGTCATTATCGGGGGATCAGAAAGAATGAATCAAAAACTACTGCAAATAAAGGATACAATTTTGTCATTTTGGAGGCAAAGGACAAAATGGCAAAAAGCCCTCATCATCGGAGGCGCATCGCTCATCATCATTGCCATTATCGTTTCGTCAATAGTTTTGTCAAAACCGAAAATGATACCGCTATATACGAATTTATCATTGGAAGAAGCTGGCCGAATCAAAGAAACCCTCGATAACAAAGGGATTCAATCGGAAATAGCCGATAACGGAACAACTATTAAAGTGCCGGAAAGCGAAGCAAATGCACTGAAAGTGGAGCTTGCAGCTGAAGGTATTCCTGAAAGCGGAAATATCGATTATTCGTATTTTGGACAAAATATCGGTTTTGGCATGACAGATAATGAATTTGATGTATTAAAATTAAAAGCTACACAAACAGAACTGGCCAATTTAATTAAAGAAATCGAAGGCGTAAAAAACGCTAAAGTGATGGTCAATTTACCTAAAGAAACGGTATTCGTCGGCGAGGACGCAGGAGAAGCATCAGCTTCCATTGTTTTAAATTTGGAGCCGGGGTACAAGCTTGACCAATCGCAAGTGAACGCACTCTATCACCTTGTTTCCAAGAGCGTACCGAATTTACCTGTTGAAAACATTGTTATAATGGACCAAAATTTTGATTATTATGATTTGAAACAAGAGGATACACCTGGCACTAATTTTGCTTCCCAGCTTGAAATCAAATCGGAAATTGAAAAAAATATTCAACGGCAAGTGCAAAGAATGCTGGGTACGATGATGGGCCAAGACAAAGTGGTTGTCAACGTATCAGCTGATATTGATTTTACCCAGGAAAAGCGGGAAGAAAACTTAGTCGAGCCAGTTGATGAGGAGAACAATGAAGGAATTGCCATCAGTGCAGAACGGATTACGGAAACATACACAGGTACTGGGGCGCAAGCTGCCGGCGTTGCTGGAACAGGTCAAACAGATGTCCCGAATACATATCAACAGGCTGCCGGTGTAAACGGAGAAGGAGAATATGAAAAAATTGAAGACCGAATTAATTATGAGGTAAACCGGATCAAACGGGAAATTGTTGAAAGTCCATATAAAATTAGAGATCTGGGCATTCAAGTCATGGTTGAGCCCCCGAATCCGGAAAATCCAAATTCGTTGCCGCAGCAGAGTGTAGATGATATTGAACAAATTTTATCAACAATTGTTCGGACAAGCATCAATGAAGATCCGGAGGCCGAGCCGTTAACGGATCAAGACATTGAGGATAAAATCGTAGTTTCTGTTCAGCCGTTTTCAGGCAAAATAAATGCGGATGATCTGGAGGAGCCATCATCATTCCCAATTTGGGGCTATGTGTTAATTGGAGCAGGCATTCTGCTTCTTGGCTTGTTATTCCTATGGTGGTGGAAAAGACGGAGAGACGAAGAAGATGAGTATGAAGATGATGAATTTGACGAAATAGAAGAAGTGGTGCCGCAGCCTGTGCAAGAAGAAGAATCTGTCGAGCAAACGAAAGCAAATGAGCAGCGTAGAAAGCTTGAGGAGCTTGCCAAAGAGAAGCCTGACGAATTCGCTAAACTGTTGCGCACTTGGCTCTATGAAGACTAGGGGGAAATGACATATGAAAAAGTTAAACGGTAGGCAAAAGGCTGCTATTTTATTGATCTCCTTAGGTCCGGAAGCTTCTGCTTCCGTTTATAAACACCTCACGGAAGAAGAAATTGAAAAGCTTACATTAGAAATATCGAGTGTACGGAAAGTGGATTCGCAAAAAAAAGAAGAAGTGATTGAAGAGTTTCATCAAATCGCCCTTGCGCAAGATTATATTGCCCAAGGGGGGATCCAATATGCGAAAGAGGTGCTTGAGAAAGCATTAGGAGGGGAAAAGGCAAGTGAAATAATCAGAAGGCTGACATCTTCTCTTCAAGTACGGCCGTTTGATTTTGTTAGAAAAGCAGATCCGGCTCAAATTTTAAACTTTATACAAAACGAGCATCCGCAAACGATCGCTTTAGTTTTGTCCTATCTGGATGCCAAGCAGTCGGGACAAATTTTATCGAGCTTGCCTCAGGAAGTTCAAGCGGATATTGCAAGAAGAATCGCCATTATGGACCGCACATCCCCTGAAGTAATTAATGAAGTTGAACAAGTTTTAGAGAAGAAGCTTTCTTCTACTGTAACGGAAGATTTCACAGAAACGGGTGGAATCGAAACAGTAGTGGAAGTGTTAAACGGTGTCGACCGCTCGACAGAACGAACGATACTGGAAGCACTAGAAGTGCAGGACCCCGAACTGGCCGAAGAAATCAAAAAGCGGATGTTTGTATTTGAAGATATTGTTACCTTGGATAACCGCGCCATTCAGCGCGTCATTCGCGAAGTGGATAATAATGATCTCATGCTGGCGTTAAAGGTTGCGTCGGATGAAGTGAAAGAAATTGTCTTTAAAAATATGTCAACTAGAATGGCGGAAACATTCAAGGAGGAAATGAATTACATGGGTCCTGTTCGGCTTCGTGATGTAGAAGAAGCGCAATCAAGAATTGTTGAAGTGATAAGAAGATTAGAGGATGCTGGCGAAATTGTGATCGCTCGAGGACAAGGAGATGAAATCATTGTCTAGAGTCATAAAATCCGGCCATGCTTGGTCATTGCACAAGCCGCACAAATTGACGATCAGAACGATCCAAATTCAGGAAGAGTTCGCCGCTTCCGATCAAGAAGAGAACACACAGCGCTCACAGTTCCTTGAGGCAGCCCATTTGGAAGCAGAGAAAATTTTAGAAAAAGCTGAAGAAGAAAAAACGCGATTGCTTAAGGAGATCGAAAAAGAAAGGGAAGCTTGGCAGGAAGAAAAAGCGCGGCTAATAGAAGAAGCAAGAAAAGAAGGGTATCAAGCCGGTTTTGAAAAAGGGAAAAAAGATGGACTTCAAGAGTATGAAAATGTGATTGAATCTGCCAGACAGGTAGTCCAGCTTTCCAAAAAAGATTATGAGAAAAAAATAGAAGCTTCCGAGGAAACCATTATTGAAATTGCTGTAAAAGTAGCGGAAAAAATTATTGCAGCCAACCTAAAGCGAGAGCCTGAACTGTTTACTGGATTGGTTCGCGAAGTGATTTGTGAAGTAAAGGAATATCCAGAAGTCAAAATATACGTTCACCCTGACAAATATGAATTTATGCTTGAACAAAAAGAAGAATTAATGGAACTATTTACAACTAAAACGGAGCTCTATATTTTTCCGGATGTAAATTTGCCCGAAAACGGAATTTGTGTAGAATCGCCATTTGGAAAAATTGATGCGAGCATTGATACACAGCTGGAACAATTAAAAAGCAAGCTGTTAAATCTTGTCAGGGAGGATTGAAGCGATTGAAACTAGCTCAATTGATCGACCATATAGATCGGCTGGACTCTTATAAGAGATATGGAAAAGTGAAAAAAGTAGTCGGACTCATGATTGAATCACGCGGACCTGAATGTTCCATCGGCGATGTTTGCTATGTACATGTAGGAAAAAATGAAAAAACGCTGGCAGAAGTTGTCGGATTCAAAGAAGAAAATATTCTATTAATGCCGTTTACAAAGGTCAACCAAATTGCACCTGGCTGTGTCGTGGAAGCAACAGGCTCGCCCCTGAAAATAAAGTCGGGAATCAGCCTGATCGGAAAAGTATTAGATGCATTTGGTCATCCAATGGACGGATCCAATCTTCCAAAAGGTTTAACGACTATTCTGTCTGAAAATGAGCCGCCGAACCCGTTAACCCGGCCGCCGATCACCAAAAAAATTGAAGTGGGTGTGAAAGCAATTGACGGTTTTTTAACGATTGGGAAAGGTCAGCGGGTAGGTATTTTTGCAGGAAGCGGCGTTGGAAAAAGTACTTTGCTCGGAATGATCGCAAGAAGCTCAGGAGCAGATATAAATGTGATTGCCTTAATAGGTGAAAGGGGAAGAGAAGTTCGAGAATTTATTGAGAGAGATTTAGGGGAAGAAGGGCTAAAGCGGACGATTATTGTGGCGGCAACCTCCGATCAGCCGGCTTTAATGAGAATTAAAGCTGCCTATTCTGCAACGGCGATTGCAGAATATTTTCGAGATAAAGGATATAATGTCATGTTTATGATGGATTCAGTCACGAGAGTAGCGATTGCGCAAAGGGAAATTGGACTGGCTGTTGGGGAACCACCGACGACAAAAGGATACACCCCTTCAGTGTTCGCCATGCTTCCTCGACTTTTAGAAAGAACAGGAAATAATGAAAAGGGTTCGATCACAGCCATTTATACTGTCTTAGTTGATGGCGATGATATGAACGAACCGATAGCGGATACTGTGAGAGGAATTTTGGACGGGCACATTGTGCTCGATCGCGAGTTGGCGAATAGAGGACATTTTCCTGCAATTAATATTTTAAAAAGCGTCAGCCGCCTTATGAACCATATTGTCGAACCGGCGCATCTCGAAGCTGCGAACAAACTGAAAGCATTGTACTCTACATATACCGAGTCAGAAGATTTAATTAAGATCGGCGCATATAAAAGAGGCTCTTCAAAAGAAATGGATCAAGCAATGGATTATTATCCGAAAATAAACGGATTTCTTCAGCAGCATATGGATGAAAAAATAACATTTGAGGAAAGCGTACAGCAATTAATTTCGCTACTTGAAGAAGGTGACAAGGCATGACATACCATTTCCGCTATCAAAAAATATTGGATGTAAAGGAAAATGAGAAACGAAAATCATCAAAAGAATATGAAGATTCCGTTGAAAATTTTAAAAAAGTTGCAACAAAGCTGTATACATTTTTAAAGCAAAAAGAGGAGTTCGTAAAGCTTCAAGAAGAAAAATTGAACAAAGGGATGTCCGTTCAAGAAATTAAGCAGTATCAACAGTTTGTTCAAAATTTGGAAAAAACAATTGAGCATTACCAGCAGCTTGTCATTTATTCTCGTAATGCAATGAATGAAAAACAGTCGATTTTGATGCAAAAACATATAGAAGTAAAGCAATATGAAAAAATAAAAGAAAAAGATTACAAGAAATTTATGGAGCTAAGGAAACGAGAAGAAGGAAAAATGATGGATGAAATATCAATCATTACATATTCGTTTCATAGAAATTAGGTGGAAATGATGGCGAAAAAAGAAAAGAAACGAGGCGGTTTAAAAACTTTCTTGACCATATTTTTATCACTTTTTAGTCTTGGGCTTGTCGCCGTAATCGTCATGTTTTTTCTCGGCATTCTGCCGGCCCAAAATATTCCGATTATTTCGGACTTAGCGCAAGGAGGTCAGAAGCAAGAAAATCTTGAAAGGCTGAACGAGCAGCTGGAAAAAGAGCAAGAAGAGCTCAAGCAAAAGATTGAAGAGCAGGAAAACACAATCAATCAGCTGCAAGAACAGCTGAAAAGCAAGGATGAAGAAATACAAGAGCTGACACAGCAAATCAACTCATTGGAAAACGCAGCTCAAACCAATCCGCAAAAAAATCAACAACAAGCCGTTGATATTGCGAAAGTATATGGGGAAATGTCAAGTAAAAAAGCAGCTGCCATCATTACAGAGCTTTCTGATGATGAAGCAATCAGCATACTATCATCTTTAAAAAAAGCCGTGCTTGCTAGAATTTTAGAAAAAATGACTCCCCAAGACGCTGCCAAATATACGAAGCTGTTATCCGAGCAAGCAGCAGCTCAATCTGAACAACCAGCAGCCGAATCTGTACCATCAGCAACTGAAGAGGCAGCTGCTCAATAAATAACTTACATGAACATTCTGATCATATTTCAGGAGGTGAACAAATGGATGCCATTAAATTGCAGTTTTTCCAATTGAACACGCGAAACATACAATCAACAAACGGAGAAGAAAAAAAGGAAGAGTCAACTTTTCAAACGTTTTTTGATCAGCTTGTGAACATGAAGCCAGCCGATCAGGTGAAAGGAAATGAACCGCAAAAATTTGAAATCGAAACAACTATCTTAGAAGAGTTGCAAAATGCGATCAAAAATTGGCTCTCTCTTGACATTTTGCACGATCAGGAAACAGACGCTCAAGACAAACAGGAGAGAAAAGACAGCAGTTTATCTTCTGTCAGCCAACCTTCTTCTGAAAAGTTGGAATTGACATTTGCGAGCAATATGGAACTGAATGTTGATCATACGGAGGAAAGTCCGGAAAAAACTGTACTTTTTCAGCAAATCACTGCTATTTTAGCTTATTTGCAGCGAAATGAGCCGAACGAGTTTATTCGAATGCTCGAAGTTTTTGAAACCATTACTAGAAAGTATGGAGATCTAGGCAGCACGATGTTTCAAAATATTTTAACAGCTGTTCGGATTGGACAATATGAGAATCACAGTGCTACCATAGCTGACATATTGCCTAATGATCTAGAAACATCAGAGCCGCTTCATTTTATACAACAAATGGACACGAATAAGAAACCATTTGTGCAGCGTGAGGAAATATTGGCAAGAACGCATCCTCTAATGGAGTTTGTTCAACAAGAGAGCCGTGCTGAACAAAAAAGTGTTGGAAATTTCCTAACGGGCCAAACGAAGGATACGTTTGAGTTGACTCTTACATCATACATAAACAAATTTGGCTCAGAAAATCCGGCTTCGCAAATTGATTCTGAACTGAGTATAGACGTCCAAGAGGAATTTTTTCAAAAGTTAAAAGACGTAATAAAAACAAGTCGATTTGGCCAGCTTCCTAATGGCGCACAAAAATTGACGATACGGCTCACTCCGGAGCATTTAGGGACCATTACCATTCAATTAATAAAAGATGGCGACCAAATGAGCGCCAAAATTAAGACATCGACTCAATCAGCGAAAGAATTGTTAGAGCATAGTATTCAGCAGTTAAAGCATTCGCTGCCGAATGTAACATTGCAAATTGACCGCTTTGATATTTTTGACGAAGAGCATTATTTCTTTCAAGAAAAAAGAGGACGTGGCAATTCGCAGCAACATAACGGGGAAGATCAAGAAAAGCATCAAAATGAACAGCAGAACGACCAAACTTTTATGGAAAAATTAAAAGAGTATGTAAATGCCATTATATAGGAGGTTCTTATGAGCGGAATTTCCATCGACAGCTATTTGTTATCGACCTATACAGAAAACAAAGCAAGGGAAGCTAAGTCAACTCTTGGAAAAGATGATTTTTTGAAGTTATTGATTACCCAATTGCAATATCAGGATCCGCTAAATCCAATGGAAGATAAAGAGTTTATTGCTCAAATGGCGAATTTCTCAACATTGGAACAAATAACAAACATGAATAAATCGCTTGAAGCCTTTTTAAAATCGGATGCACTCATCAAATATTCGCAGCTCATCGGCAAATCGGTAGAATACTCAAAAGAAGGTGAGCAAAAGCAGAGCATTGTCAAAAGCGTGCGGATGAATGGAAATACAGTCATCATTGCGCTTGCCAACGGCGATGAAGTGGAAAGCTCAAGTATTACGAAAGTATCCGAAGCTGGAGAAAACGATTCATCTGATCAGGAAGGATAATAATATAAAATTTTAAAGAAAGGGAGAGGTTCATATGTTGCGTTCCATGTATTCAGGTATTAGCGGTATGAAAAATTTCCAATTAAAATTGGATGTCATTGGCAACAATATCGCGAATGTCAACACGTACGGCTTCAAAAAAGGACGTGTCACTTTTAAAGAATTAGTCAACCAGCAAATTTCAGGCGCTAGCGCCGCTGTAAATGGACGAGGAGGTATAAATCCAGCACAGGTAGGTTTGGGTGCGGCAATCGGAACAATCGACACTGTTCATACATCTGGACCAACTCAATCAACGGGAAGACTTCTTGATGTAGCGATCAGCGGAGACGGTTTTTTTCCTGTCGGAGTGATTACCGATTTAACGAGAGTCAACATTGATTACGCAGGACAATTTGGAGACAATAAAATTTTGGGCGCCATTGATAGAGCAATTGATTTAGCATACACCCGCGCTGGAAACTTTTATTTGGACGCAAACGGATATTTAGTAACTGGCGAAGGGCTTTACTTAATTGGCGAAACAGGTGAAAAAATTCCTCCGACAGATCAAGGAATTCAAAAAGCAAATGCAGCGCTTCAGCAAATCACGTCTTTCAATACACCTTATAAAAATATGTATGAATCATTGAGAGACATTTCAAAAAGAGCGAATGCATTGATGGAAGCTTATGAAGCATATAATGATGCGGTGGAATTATGGGAAAAAGACGGACGACAAAACCCATCACCTTTATACACCTCTATGCAAAATGCACGTAATGCTTTAATTGATATATGGACAGAATTTAATGCAGCCATTACAAACCCAACGTCAGGGTTTGGGAATATTCGAGACCAGTTTGAAACTGCCATCGGACAATTAAATAATTCTATTAATAATTTTAACAATACACCGCCATATACTGACGTCATTACAACAATCACGAATCCGATTCTGCCGATTACAGCTGGAGATTACCCACAAAATCCGTCAACAGCTATCCCGTTAGGTTCAAGTGCTGACACGAATACGCTTGATTTAATGACGAAGTTGATCGGGACAATTGAGAATTATAAAGTTGCTCTTAACAATGTTGGGCAAGCAGTCATTAAATACGAAGATATTGCCGAAAGTTTAAAAGAGGCGCAATGGACGGATTCGTTGAGCGGAGAAGCCGGTCTCATCCAAATTCCGCTTTCCGCTAAAAGCTTTAGCATCGGGTCTGATGGAAAGGTTACGTTTATTGATCGAAACGGTCAGTTAAAAGTCGCTGGACAAATCCGGCTTGCGAACTTTCCAAATCCAGAAGGATTAGAAAAAATCGGAAGCAATCTTTTTAGAGAAACACCTAACTCTGGTTTCATCGACCAAAATGGCAATGGGCTGCAGCTTAACGAACTTTCCGTTCCAGGAGAGGATGGAGCAGGCTCATTGATTAATAGTTCACTAGAAATGTCCAATGTGGACTTGGCGGAAGAATTTACGGAAATGATTGTGGCACAAAGAGGTTTTCAATCAAATACGAAAATCATTACAACTTCTGACGAAATTTTGCAGGAGCTCCTTGGCTTAAAACGTTAATAGGAAGAACGGGGGAGCTTGAAACGTGATTAAATTAACAAAACTGAATGGCGAAGCTTTTTATCTGAATGTGTTGTTAATCGAACGGATTGAATCGTTTCCTGATACGACTATTACGTTAATATCCGGCAAAAAATATATAGTAAAAGATTCACAGACGGAAGTAGTAACAAAAATCAATGAGCTTTATAAACAATTTGGTTTTGGGAAAGCTTTCTATTTCGGGGGACAAGAAAATGAGTAAAAAATTTTTAACTGCATTATTAATCGTCATTTCAACCGTTGGAATTGCTGCACTGACTACGTTTGTCGTCATGGAATTTTTTACGAAGGATCCGGTTGAAGCGAAAAACCGCTCCATCGACGAGGTGGTGGAATCTTCATTTGATGTTCCTGAAATTACGACAAACTTAAAAAGTAAAAATATTGTAAGACTTTCTTTCAAAATTGAAGCATCTGACAAAAAAGCGAGAGAAGAATTAGAAAAGAGAGAATTTCAAATAAAAGATATTATTATAACCGAACTGGCAAATATGGAGGCAAAAGATTTGGAAGGGCAAGCTGGAATGGACCGCTTTAAAGATACGATTAAAAAGAAGGTCGATGCGCTTTTACAAGAAGGAGAAGTGAAACAAGTGTACACGACTTCCTTTATCCTTCAATAGACAAAAAAGGGATAAGGAGGTGATGTTCTCATTATGTCAAATGAAATTTTATCGCAAAGTGAAATTGATGCGCTATTATCTGCATTAACGACCGGTGAAATGAATGTTGATGAATTAAAGAAAGAAGAAGAAGCAAAGAAAATAAAAGTTTACGATTTTAAACGTGCTCTTCGTTTTTCAAAAGATCAAATTCGCAGCATTACTAGAGTGCATGAAAATTTCGCAAGGCTTTTAACGACGTATTTTGCTGCGCAATTGCGGACATATGTCCAAATAACCGTCACGTCTGTAGACCAGCTGCCCTATGAAGAGTTTGTCCGTTCCATTCCGAAAATGACAGTTTTAAATGTTTTTGAACTTGGGACACTTGATGGAAGAATTATTATGGAAGTGAACCCAAATATTGCGTATGCAATGATGGATCGGTTAATGGGCGGTTTCGGGGCTTCCATGAATAAGATTGAACAATTAACAGAAATTGAAATGAAAATTATTGCATCCATTTTCGAAAAAACTTTGGAGCACTACCGTGAAGCTTGGAGTACCATTTTGGACATTGAGCCTTGCATGCAGGAATTTGAGGTAAATCCGCAATTTTTGCAAATGGTATCTCCAAATGACACAGTTGTTGTTATTTCCCTTAATACACAAGTGGGAGAAGCGAGCGGAATGATAAACCTTTGTATTCCCCATGTTGTGTTGGAACCGATTATTCCAAAGCTTTCCGTCCATTATTGGATGCAATCGGAAAGGAAAGCCCAAAACTCAGTGGAAACGGAAGTAATCAAAAACCGGATAAAGCTTGCAGAAGTTCCGGTGGTTGCAGAATTAGGGACGTCCGTTGTGACAGTTCAAGAGTTTCTTGAAATGCGAGTGGGGGATATGATCCGTCTTGATCAATCGACCAGCGACCCGTTGGTGATTAAAGTAGGTGACGTCCCTAAATTTTTTGGACAGCCTGGCAAAAAGAACAAGAAGCTGGCCGTTCAAATATTAGGCCACATAGAGAGAGGTGACGAAGCTGATGACTGATAACATGTTGTCACAAGAGGAAATCGATTCTCTATTAAAAGGGGGAAATCAAGAATCAACTGAAACTGACAATCTATTGAATGAAATTGAAAAAGATACGATTGGGGAGATAGGAAATATTTCTTTTGGCAGTTCTGCTACAGCTTTATCATCCTTGCTTAATCAAAAAGTAGAAATCACTACTCCGAGCGTGTCGATTATTAATAAGCAAGAACTGGCAAAGGAGTTTCCACATCCATACGTAGCAATAGAAGTAGTTTTTACAGAAGGGCTGTCCGGCAGCAATCTGCTTGTAATTAAACAAAGCGATGCTGCTGTCATTGCTGATTTAATGATTGGCGGGGATGGTTCCAACCCGGACGAATTGGGGGAAATTCAATTAAGTGCTGTCCAGGAAGCGATGAATCAAATGATGGGATCTGCTTCCACATCAATGTCAACCGTTTTAAATAAAAAAATAGATATTTCACCGCCTCGCCTCGAATTATTGAATGTTAAAGAAGGGGAAGGAACCGATGCTATTCCTGATGATGAACTGCTTGTGAAGGTATCCTTCCGATTAACTGTCGGCAATTTAATTGATTCGAATATTATGCAGCTCTTACCCCTTGATTTTGCTAAACAGCTCGTTGTTGAATTAATGAATAAAGCGAGTAAAGAGGCATCAAATAACGTGCAAACAGAACCTGAAGAAGCGCGAGAAAATCAACAGCTGCATATAGAAAAAAGCGAGAAGGAAAAAGCTCAGCCTGTTGAAGTTAAACCTGTTGAATTTGCGACATTTGATGAACAAACGAATCAATCTGTAGACACGCACAATTTGGAGCTGCTGCTCGACATTCCTTTAAATGTAACGGTTGAGCTTGGAAGAACAAAAAGATCCATCAAACAAATTTTGGAATTGTCTAAAGGATCCATTATCGAGCTTGATAAGCTGGCCGGGGAGCCAGTCGACATATTCATAAACAGCAAAAAGGTAGCAAAAGGTGAAGTAGTTGTCATCGACGAAAATTTCGGTGTTCGCGTAACGGATATCATGAGTCAAGCAGATCGGATAATGAATCTAAAATAGTTGATAGGAGTGAGGAGCAAAATGTCAAAAAGGATTTTAGTCGTTGATGATGCAGCATTTATGAGAATGATGATCAAAGATATATTGACAAAAAATGGATATGAAGTAGTAGGAGAGGCTGCAGATGGTGCGCAGGCAGTCGAAAAATTTAAAGAATTGCAGCCTGATTTAGTCACGATGGATATTACAATGCCTGAAATGGATGGCATCACTGCTTTAAAGGAAATACGCAAAATTAATCCAAATGCAAAAGTTGTCATGTGTTCAGCGATGGGACAGCAGGCAATGGTAATCGATGCTATTCAAGCTGGTGCCAAAGATTTTATTGTGAAACCTTTTCAGGCCGATCGTGTACTGGAAGCTATTCAAAAGACATTGGGATAAGGAGCATTTGCATTGAAACGATGTATTACATATTTGTGCTGTTTATGGCTGTTGTTTTTTTATGTTCCAATAAACGCCGATTTCGTGCATGCAGCCGCGAAAAATCCCACCGTTGAGGAATATTTAAAACAGCAGACATCCGATCAACAGGATGAAAAAAAAGAAGAGAAAGCGACGAACGAATTGGTTGAAGATGGTGGCAACAGCACCTCCTTATCAGTATTCGATGTTTTGAAAATGATTTTTACACTTATTATTGTTTTAGGTCTCTTAATCTTTTTATTAAAATTTTTAAACAAAAAAATGAAGCTTCCGCAAGAAACTAAATACTTACAAAATCTCGGCGGCATTTCCTTAGGACAAAACAAGTCCATCCAGCTGGTGAAGGTGGGGAATCGCATTCTAATCGTTGGCGTCGGGGATACGATTGAACTATTACAAGAAATTAATGATGAAGAGGAATATAAGAAAATTATCGACATGCAGAAAGAGCCCGGCAACAATGCTTTTGAACAAAATATGATGCGCTTCATTCTAAATAATCATAAACAAAAGGGTAGCGAGAAGACCTCCTTCAAAAAAGAGCTGGAATCACTATTAAAAGAAAGACGTGAACAGATGCAGCGTCTTCGGCAGAAAGGATCAAAAAAATGAGTGAGTTTTTTAGCTATTTTAATCAAAATGATCCGGAAAATGTTGCGACGACTGTGAAGCTTTTGCTTCTGCTCACCGTTTTGTCAATTGCACCAGGGATATTGATTTTAATGACTTGCTTTACGCGCATCGTCATCGTGTTATCGTTTGTGCGAACTTCGCTTGCTACCCAGCAAATGCCGCCCAACCAAGTGCTCATCGGCCTTGCACTTTTTTTAACCTTTTTTATAATGGGACCGACTTTTCAAGAAATACATGAAAAAGCTTTGAATCCTTTGTTCAATAATGAAATAACCATTGAGGAAGCGTATGAACAGGCGGAAAAGCCGATAAAGGAATTTATGAGCAAACATACGAGACAAAAAGATTTAGCTTTGTTTTTAAATTACGCCAATATTGAAAATCCTGAGACGATTGACGATATTCCGCTCGTGGCTTTAGTGCCTGCATTTGCCATCAGCGAATTAAAAACAGCGTTTCAAATAGGTTTTATGATCTTTATTCCTTTTTTAATCATTGACATGGTTGTATCAAGTGTCCTCATGTCAATGGGAATGATGATGCTTCCTCCTGTCATGATATCATTGCCTTTTAAAATATTGCTGTTTGTGCTCGTGGACGGCTGGTACTTAGTTGTCAAATCATTGCTGCAAAGTTTTTAAAATAAGTAGGTGAGCCAATGAGTACCGAAATGATCCTTTCCATAGCAGAAAAAGCGGTTTATACAACTTTAATGATCAGTGGGCCACTTCTTTTAATATCGCTTGTTGTCGGCTTAATTGTCAGCATCTTTCAAGCAACGACACAAATACAGGAACAGACATTGGCGTTCATACCAAAAATTGTGGCTGTTTTGGTCGGATTGATTATTTTTGGCCCATGGATGCTATCTGTCATTTTGTCGTATACACATAATATTTTCAGCAATCTCAATCAATTTGTTGGATGAGTTGAATGATGATGCTGGAGTATTATCCGCTTTTTTTGCTTGTGTTTACAAGAATAACAGCTTTTATTGCAACGCTTCCATTATTTTCATATCGGAATATTCCGATGCGGTTTAAAATTGGCATGTCTTTTTTCCTTTCCCTTATCATCGTCATGACGATCGATGAGGGAAAGGTTGACTTAGATGCGAATTTCTACCCGCTGATAATAAAAGAAGTTTTAATCGGACTATTCATTGGTCTGATCGCATATATCATCATGTCAGCTGTCCACATTGCAGGAAGCTTAATCGATTTTCAAATGGGGTTTATCATCGCGAATATTATTGATCCGCAGACAGGAGTTCAAACGCCGTTAATTGGACAATTTCTTTATTCTTTTGCCCTATTGCTCATGCTGAGCCTAAACGGGCACCATATGCTGATTAACGGGATTGTATACAGTTTTCAAGTAATCCCTCCGGATCAATATTTTATTCCGATTTCTGATGGAGCTGTTGCCGAACAAGTTTTGAAGGCGTACAGCAAAATGTTTCTCGTAGCATTTCAAATGGCGCTTCCGATAGTCGCTTCGCTCTTTTTAGTTGACCTTGCTCTAGGGATTGTTGCCCGGACAGTTCCGCAAATGAATGTATTTGTCATTGGGTTTGCCATTAAAATTGGCGTCAGCTTTCTGATGATGGTGCTCGTTTTAGGCATTATATTTATGCTGATTCAGGGGCTTTTCCAATACATGTTCGATGTGATGAGAACCTTAATGAATTTATTAGGTGATGGCGCATGAATTATTTACCGTTAGATTTGCAATATTTTGCCGGAGAAAAAACGGAAAAAGCGACTCCGAGAAAGCGGCAGGATGTCAGGAAAAAAGGGCAGGTTGCCAAGAGTCCCGATTTGAACACAGCCATCACCATGTTTTTAGTTTTTCTGTCATTGCTGTTTTTCGGGAAAACGGTGATTGATAATATTTTAAACATGTTCCATTCTACTTTTGAAGATTATTTGTTGACGGATATCACAGAAGAAAATGTGCATTCAATCTTTAATAAATATGTATTGGAAGGCGCTCAAATTACCGCTCCATTCATGATAGCAGCCTTCGTTGCTGGGGTTTTCAGTAATTATATTCAAGTTGGATTTCTTTTTACAACTGAACCGTTGAAAATGAAATTAAATAAACTGAATCCGATTGAAGGCTTTAAACGCATATATTCCATTCGGGCAATTGTCGAGCTTTTGAAATCGATCTTAAAAGTTTTCTTTATCGGCGGGGTAACCTTTGCGTATATTTATTTCAATTGGCAGGAGATTTTGCGACTTCCGCAAATGCCGCTTGAACGAGCTTTTGCTTCAATTTCAAAGCTGGCGGTGCAGATAGGACTATATGCTTCAGGTGCGCTTTTGTTCATCGCATTGCTAGATTACTTGTATCAAAGATGGGATTTCGAAAAAAACATTCGCATGTCTAAGCAGGAAGTAAAAGATGAGTACAAAAAAATGGAAGGCGACCCGTTAATTAGATCGAGAATTAAACAGAAACAAAGGGAAATGGCGATGAGAAGGATGATGCAGGAAATTCCGAAAGCTGATGTCGTCATTACGAACCCTACTCATTATGCAGTTGCCTTAAAGTATGATGAAAAGGAACACGATGCACCTGTCGTAGTTGCAAAAGGAACAGATTTTGTCGCGCAAAAGATCAAGCAAATTGCCAAAGCCCATGAAATCATAACAGTCGAAAACAGGCAGCTCGCTCGTTCTTTGTATGACCAAGTGGAAATTGGCGAGATGATTCCTGAACAATTTTTTAAGGCTGTGGCTGAAATTTTAGCTTATGTTTATCGTCAAAAACAAAAAGTGTAACAATTTTGCTAGGAGGAAGTATCATGTCAGCAAGAGATTTATCGGTTATAGTAGCTGTCATTTTAATTGTTGCCATGCTTATCATCCCGCTGCCTTCATGGCTGCTGAGCATATTGATTATCATTAATATATCTCTTGCCTTGCTCGTCCTCCTTACATCCATGAACATTGAAAAGCCTTTACAATTTTCAATCTTTCCTTCTCTTTTGCTTTTGTTAACGTTATATCGACTCGGCTTAAACGTTTCCACAACGCGTTCGATTTTAGCTAATGGAGAAGCGGGAACAGTCGTGGAAACGTTTGGAACTTTTGTTGTCGGTGGAAATATCCTTGTTGGTTTTGTCGTATTTATCATTTTAGTTATTATTCAATTTGTTGTCATTACAAAAGGATCTGAACGGGTAGCAGAAGTGGCAGCCCGCTTTACGCTTGATGCCATGCCCGGTAAGCAGATGAGTATTGATGCAGACTTGAATGCGGGAATCATCTCGGAAGACGAGGCAAAAAAACGGAGAGAAACGATTGCAAGAGAAGCAGATTTTTATGGCGCAATGGACGGAGCAAGCAAATTTGTAAAAGGAGATGCGATTGCTGGTGTCATAATTGTGCTGATCAATATTATTTTCGGAATTATCATCGGCATGATCCAGCAAGGGCTTTCTTTTCAAGAAGCTGTTTCAAAATTCACGCTTCTTACAGTTGGAGATGGATTAGTCAGCCAAATTCCAGCTTTATTAATCTCAACGGCAACAGGGATTGTTGTCACGAGAGCTGCTTCTGACGGAAATTTAGGACAAGACATTACGAACCAGCTTTTAGCATTTCCAAAGCTGCTGTATGTTACCGCAGGAATCATCTTTATTTTAGGTATTGTTACTCCGATTGGTCCGATCGTAACAACTCCGATCGCTCTCATGTTTGCTTTCTTAGCATTTGCGATGAATCGTACGAAGAAACAAATTGAAAAAGACGAAGAGATTGTTGAAGAAGAAGTGGAAATGAACGAAGCGAAAAGTCCGGAGCAAGTGATGAATCTGTTATCGATGGATCCAATTGAATTTGAATTCGGATATGGTTTAATTCCTCTTGCTGATAGCGGACAAGGGGGAGACCTGTTGGATCGGATCGTAATGATCAGAAGGCAGCTTGCCGTAGAATTGGGCCTTGTCATTCCTGTCGTCCGAATACGGGATAATATCCAATTAAAGCCGAATGAATACAGATTAAAAATTAAAGGAAACGAAGCGGCGAAAGGTGAAATTATGCTCGATCATTATTTGGCGATGGCGCCAGGAATGGATAATGATTTGATTGAAGGGATTGACACAATTGAGCCTTCGTTTGGACTTCCTGCAAAATGGATCAGCGAACATTTAAAAGAACAAGCTGAATTGGCAGGATATACGGTCGTCGATCCTCCTAGCGTTGTTTCTACTCACATTACGGAAACGATCCGGAGGCATGCTCATGAATTGCTTGGACGACACGAAACAAAACAGCTTGTCGATCATTTAAAAGAAACATACCCGATATTAGTGGAAGAAGTTACGCCGAATCCACTTTCTATTGGAGATATTCAAAAAGTTTTGGCGAAACTGCTTAAAGAAAAAATTTCTATTCGAAATTTGCCGGTTATTTTTGAAACATTAGCTGACTATGCCAAATTTACAACAGATCCGGAAATTTTAGCTGAATATGTAAGACAGTCGCTGGCAAAACAAATTACAAGCCAGTATGCAAAAGAAGGGGAGACATTGAAAGTCATTACTCTCTCAGCTCAAGTAGAAAAAGCCATTGCCGATGGCGTGCAGCAAACGGAACGAGGAACCTTTTTGTCATTGGAGCCGCATGTATCACAAAGGATTGTCGAAGCCATTGCAAAAAATGTGGAACAGCTGGCAATGGAAGAGCAAACGCCAATCTTGCTCTGCTCGCCTTCTGTTAGAATGTATGCACGGCAGCTGATCGAGCGATATTTGCCTGATGTACCCGTATTGTCATACAACGAACTTGAATCAAACATTGAAGTACAAAGTGTCGGAGTGGTGAATATTTAATGAAGATTAAAAAATTCAAAGCCCATACTATGCAAGAGGCGATGAAGACGATTCGCAGCCAACTCGGTCAAAATGCTGTCATCCTCAATTCGAAAGTCGTCTATACTGGTGGATTTCTAGGAATGTTTAAGAAAAAAATGATTGAAGTGGTGGCGGGCATTGACGAAGAAGATGAAATGATCAGCGGGTCCCAAAAAGAAAAAATAGAACATCAAACGGACCAACAATTAGAGATGTCTCCTGTACTGAATGAAATAAAAAAACTGAAGGATCTCGTTCAATCCATGTCCGTAAACAGTACTGTTATTCATCCTGACCTAAAAGAGATCGAACAAAAAATTGATTCGTTAGGTTTGCTGCAGCCGATTAAACAGGATGTGATCGCATCTATACTGGAAACGTATTTGATCCATCAAAAAAAGCTGACAAACGAACAGCTGGAATTTCAATTGAAGAAAGAGTTAAAAAAGAGGATTTCGGACATTCCTTTTCACGGCATTACTTTTTCAAAAAAATTTGTGAATGTTGTAGGACCAACCGGTGTTGGAAAAACGACGACATTGGCAAAGCTTGCCGCAATCTGCAAAATAAATTACAAGAAAAAAATCGGATTTCTTACGACGGACACTTATCGAATTGCTGCGATCGATCAATTAAAAACATATGCCGAAATTTTAAATGCCCCGCTTGAAGTTTGTTATAACTCATTTGATTTTCAGGAGGGGAAAAAGAAGCTGAATGACTGCGACATCGTTTTTATTGACACGGCGGGCCGGAACTTCCTTGAACAGCAATATGTGCAAGATTTAAGCGAAACCATTGACTTTCAGGATGAAATGGAAACATTTTTAGTATTTTCTTTAACTTCAAAATTTGAAGATATGGAAAAAGTTTATAACCAATTTTCTCATTTGCCGATTCATCAATTTATTTTTACTAAACATGACGAAACCTCCTCTTATGGAGCTATGTATAACATCGTCTACAAAACAAAGATTGGTGCCGGATATATGACTGACGGTCAAGATGTTCCAGACGACATTCATAAGCTGGATCATGAAACTTTTATTCAATATTTAATGGGGTAGCAGGATATGGATCAAGCAGAACAACTCAGAAGGATTATTCAACAAAACAAATATGCGGTGATAAAAGACTCTCCGCCTAACCGTCATGCAAAAACAGTGGCTGTGATTAGCGGAAAAGGGGGAGTCGGCAAATCGAATTTCGTTTTAAATTTCGCTTTAAACTTGATCAAAAAACGAAACGACCGTGTACTGCTGGTAGATTGCGATATTGGGATGGCAAACATCGATCTTTTGCTGGGACAGCAGTATCAAGAAAGATCAATTGTCGATTTGCTGAAAAACCGCATTGGAATTGAACAAATTATCAAAAAAGGCCCTTTAAATTTGCAGTATTTGTCAGGAGGAATGAGCCTTTCCAATATTGTCACAATCGATGAAGCAGAGTTTCAATTTTTTCTTTACGAGCTTGAAAGAATAATAGAGAAATACGACACCATCTTATTTGATATGGGGGCAGGAATTTCGAAAGACAGCTTGAAATTTTTGCTTGCAGTGGACGAAATTATCGTCATTACGACGCCTGAACCGACATCGATTATGGACGCCTACAGTGCGATAAAGCTCATTCACCAGTTCGATCAAGAAAAGGTGATGAAAGTAGTTGTCAATCGATTCAAGAAAAACATTGAAGCGAAAGAAACATGGGAAAAAATTAGAACCACTGCAGAGCGTTTTTTACATAAAACAATTGATTTGCTCGGCAGTTTGCCGGAGGATGATCATGTGCAGAAATCAGTCATGGAACAAATTCCGTTTATTTTGCGTTTTCCGAATGCTCCTATATCGAAAGCACTAGAAAATATAACAGAGATGTACTTAAATGGTAAAATAAAAAGAAAAGGATTTATTCATTCTCTTAGATCTTTGTTTTCAAGTAGGTGATGTTTTTGAGTCGTGTAAAGGTTTTGGTTATTGATGATTCGGCATTTATGAGAAAGTTGATTTCCGATTTACTTTTAGAGAGTCCTTCCATTGATGTGATTGGCACAGCTAAAAATGGAAAAGAAGGAATTGAAAAGATCGCAGAGCTTGATCCTGATGTTGTGACGTTAGATATTGAAATGCCGGTTTTAAACGGGCTTGATACTTTGCAGATTATCATGGACAAGTTTCCAAGGCCAGTCATTATGCTTTCAAGTTCGACGAAAGAAGGAGCCGAAAACACGATAAAATCTTTAGCTTTCGGGGCGTTTGATTTTATCCCGAAACCTTCCGGCTCCATATCTCTTGACATATTTAAAGTGAAAGAAGAATTAATTGCAAAAGTTCTAGCAGCAAAACGGGCAAAAGAAAAAGTTCAGATGTTAAAAAAAGAGATCGACACATTTCCTCGAAAGGAGATGATGAAAGAAAAGAGCCATCGACAGCGAAAAAAATCTTTAATTGCCATTGGAACTTCTACTGGCGGACCGAGCACCCTTCAAAAAATCGTTCCATGCTTCCCGAAAAACCTGAATTCGCCGATTTTCATCGTACAGCATATGCCGCCAGGATTTACAAAATCGTTGGCTGAACGATTAAATGAAATGTCAAACATCGAAGTAAAGGAAGGCGAGCATCAAGAAATCGTCAGAAATGGGGTAGCATACATAGCGCCTGGAGGCAGCCATATGAAAGTAATAGAAAAACAAGGGAATTTATTCATTGAACTGGATCAATCGGAAAAAAAGAGAGGGCACAGACCTTCAGTAGATGTACTGTTTGAATCTTTATCGAATTTAAAATATTATCAAACGATTGCTTGTATTTTAACGGGAATGGGTTCTGACGGGACAAAAGGATTAAAAGCATTAAAAGAAAGGACAGATGCGACAGGGATCGCACAGTCCGAAAAAACCTCCATTATATTTGGGATGCCAAAATCCGCCATCCAAGCGAATGTGGTTGATTACGTGGAAGATTTAATGGAAATTCCGTATTTAATTCAAAAGCTGATCTAAATCCAAGGAGTGTGCTGCCATGGAAATGAATCAATATTTGGACATTTTTATTGAAGAAAGTAAAGAACATTTGCAGTCGTGCAACGAAAAGCTTTTGGAGCTTGAACAAAATCCGGATGATTTAGGAATTGTGAACGAAATTTTTCGCTCCGCCCATACATTAAAAGGAATGGGCGCAACGATGGGGTTTGAAGATTTAGCCGATTTAACACATAAAATAGAAAATGTGTTTGACGCCATTCGCAATCAAAAATTAGAAGTAACGCCTGAAATTATGGATGTCCTTTTTGAAGCATTGGAGAATTTGGAGGAAATTGTTTTATCGATTGCGGATGGAGGAGACGGCAAAAAAGATGTTTCGGCCATTGTGAAAAAACTGCAAGCGATTGAAAGCGGAGAACAAATTGAAGATGAGACAGCTGAAAATGAAACATCAAGAGAACAAGTGCAGGATGTGAAAAAACTGAAGTTTGATGAATATGACAGGACGGTCATTCTTCAATCAATTGAACAAGGATTTCAAGTATACGAAATCAACATTCGGCTTCGAGAAGACTGCATCTTAAAAGCAGCGAGAGCATTTATGGTTTTTGAATTGCTTGAGAAGCACGGGGAAGTGGTCAAATCATCGCCTTCTGTTGATTTACTCGAAGAAGAAAAATTTGACAACAATTTTTCGGTTGCCTACATTACGAAGGAAGATAAGGACTTTATCCGGAACAGCCTATTGAAAATTTCAGAGGTTGAAGAAGTACTAGTTGAAAAAGTGAATGTAGAAAAGCCAAGTACTGAAAGAGTACAGCAGTCTGTTTCCAGCATACAATCTAATGCCAGCCAACAAACTGCTGCTAGCAAACAAACTACTGTTTCCAGCAAGCAAAGCCGTCAGCAGAAGGACAGCTCGAAAGACACTAGCCAAAAACAGAAGAAAAACCAGCAAAAGACGATCCGCGTCAACATTGAGCGCCTCGATATTTTAATGAACTTGTTTGAAGAATTAGTCATCGACAAAGGGCGTTTAGAGCAAATATCAAAAGAATTAAATCACTCGGAGCTGAAAGAAACGGTTGAGAAAATGTCCAGAGTTTCAGCTGATTTGCAAAACATTATTTTAAATATGCGCATGATCCCAATCGAAACCGTTTTTAACCGCTTCCCGAGAATGGTGAGAAATCTCGCCCGCGATTTAAATAAAAAAATCAATTTAGTTGTCACTGGCGCAGAAACCGAATTGGATCGGACCGTCATTGATGAAATTGGCGATCCGCTTGTGCATCTAATCCGAAATGCGATCGACCATGGGATTGAAACGCCTGAAACCCGCCTGAAATATGGCAAAAAAGAAGAAGGAACGCTGCGGCTCAGCGCATATCACAGCGGAAATCATGTCTTTATCGAAATCGAAGACGACGGTGCAGGAATTAATCAGAAAAAGGTATTGCAAAAAGCTATTGAGCGGGGAATCGTTACAAAAGAGGCAAGCGAAACATTAACGGAAAAACAAATTCATGAACTCATTTTCGCATCAGGCTTTTCAACGGCTGAAAAAATTTCAGATGTCTCTGGACGGGGTGTAGGGCTTGATGTAGTGAAAAATACAATCGAATCGCTCGGAGGAAGCATCACCATCGAGTCGGAAGAAGGAAAAGGATCTTTATTCTCGATCCAGCTCCCGCTGACATTAACGATTATTTCCGCCATGCTCATTGAAGTTGGAAATGAAAAATACGGTATTCCGATTTCGTCTATCATTGAATCCCTTGTTATTAAAAAAGAAGATATTTTACAGACACATCAAAACAAGGTGATTGATTATCGCGGAAAAATTGTACCTCTAGTGTTTTTAAAAGAAATTTTTGAAGTGGACGCCGAGGATGACCAAGATTATGTTTCAATCGTCGTTGTCAAAAAAGGAGATAAAATGGCTGGTCTAGTTGTCGATTCCTTCATCGGTCAGCAAGAGATTGTTTTGAAATCGTTAGGACAATATTTGACAAATGTATTCGCCATCTCAGGTGCCACAATTTTAGGAGACGGTCAAGTTGCATTGATCGTTGATTGTAATGCATTAATCCAGTAATGCTTGATGGAAGGGGAAGATGAGAATGGCAAATAGTGTATTTAATGAACAGAAGGTCATAGTTTTTCAGCTGCAAGACAAAGAATACGGGGTTTTTGTACAAAATGTGAAATCGATTGAAAAAGTTGACCATATCACCCGCGTTCCGAAAACAGCTGACTATATAAAAGGAGTCATCAATTTGCGCGGTGTTGTCACTCCGATCATAGATTTAAGAAAAAGATTGAATATGCCGGAAAAAGAAATAACAGATCAGACGAGAGTGATTATAGCTGTTCAAAATGAAATGGAAGTTGGATTGATTGTTGATTCTGCCAATGATGTCGTCGATATATCTGAAGACAGTATTGAACCTGCTCCAAGCGTCATCGAACAAGTCGAAACCGAGTTTATAAAAGGAATTACAAAATTGGATAAACGGCTGATTATGCTCCTTGACCTTGAAAAAGTGCTGAGCAAAGAAAATCAGAGGGTAATAGAGCATGAGCAAGTTGTTTGATTTATCAAACAAAAGGATCGATATATTAAAGGAAATTGCCAATATCGGAGCGGGAAATGCCGCAACGAGTCTGTCCCAGCTTCTTAATAAAAAAATTGAAATGAAAGTTCCGAACGTTTATGTCGCCTCTTTTAACGATGTGATGGATTTAGCAGGCGGTGCGGAAACAGAGGTTACGGCTGTATACATCCGCATTCAAGAGGATATAACTGGATCGATGTTTTTCATTTTGCCGATCCCGCAGGCTAAAAAATATGCAAAAGCATTAATGAATGATTATGTTCTTCAGGATGCTTCAACTGTGAAAGAAATGGAATGCTCTGTTTTGCAGGAGCTCGGCAACATCCTGATTGGATCCTATTTATCTGTTTTATCGAACATGACCAATTTGATGGTTAATCCGTCCGTTCCTGCCATCCAATGTGATATGTTCGGCGCGATTATCAGTCATGCTCTGATCGAGCTTTCGCTTGAAAGTGATGAAGCACTTGTCATCGATGCTGTTATAAAAGAAGAAGGGCATCAAGATTCCGAATTAATAAGAGGGCATATTTTCTTTCTGCCCGACTCACAGTCATATAAAAAAATTTTTGACATATTAGAGGTTTAGTGAAATGGGGCATTTTGAAAATGTTGTAAAAGTCGGTATTTCGGAAATGAATGTTGTGAAAGCTCCGTGGAAAATTCGAACAACTGGATTAGGATCTTGCGTCGGACTCGTCATCTATGATGATGTAAATAAATTGGCAGGACTTGCTCATATAATGCTGCCTGATTCTTCGCTTTCAAACAAGGAGCCTTTAAATTGTGCAAAATATGCGGATACGGCTGTAACAGAATTAATTCGTCTTTTAAAAAACTATGGAGGAAACATCATGTTTTTTAAAGCGAAAATAGCTGGAGGAGCTGAAATGTTTCCGCATCGGCCATCTTCCAAAATCATGCGCATAGGTCCGAGAAATGTTGAAGCGGTCAAACAGCATTTGTTGAGCAGTAATATCCCTATCGTTAGCGAAGATGTTGGCGGTAAAAATGGAAGAACCATTGAATTTGATACGAATTCATTCATTTTGACGATTCGCACCGTCAATCTTGGAGTGAAGCAAATATAGCCGGAGATTGACATTTTAGAAGGAGGAAAAAGGCAATGGTCCAATCGATGACACTGAATGATGAAAGGGTGTACTGGGACAAGTGGTTTCGTCACCGTGATCAAGATGCGGGCAACATGCTCGTCAAAAAATATATGCCGCTTGTCCGCTATCATGTCAGTCGTATTTCAGTGGGTCTTCCAAAAAATGTCGATAAAGATGATTTAATAAGTTTTGGATTGATGGGATTATATGATGCACTGGAAAAATTTGACCCTACACGAGATTTAAAATTCGATACGTATGCATCCTTCCGCATACGCGGAGCCATTCTTGACGGACTAAGGAAAGAAGATTGGCTTCCAAGAAGTTTTCGGGAAAAAGCAAAAAAAGTGGAAGCAGCCATTGAGCGATTGGAGCAAAAATATCATCGCAATGTGACGCCTAATGAAGTTGCAGAAGAGTTGGGTATGACACCCGAAGAAGTCGTTCATGTCGTCAATGAAAACTTTTTTGCCAATGTCTTGTCAATTGATGAACAATTGCATGACCAAGAAGAAGGGGAACAGATGAATATTGTCCTTAAGGATGATAAAACATTAACTCCGGAAGAGCATCTGTTAAAAGAGGAATTATTTGAGCATTTAACAAAATTGATCTCACAATTAAACGATAAGGAGCAGCTCGTATTAAGCTTGTTTTATAAAGAAGAGCTAACATTAACAGAGATAGGAAACGTGCTGAATTTGTCCACTTCGAGAATTTCGCAAATTCATTCGAAAGCATTATATAAATTAAAAGGAACGCTCGTTAAGCTTTTATCTTAAAAAGAATACAATTAAATGAGGTTGAAAAATGGCGGTATTTCTTTTACTGAGCTTTGTTTTGCACATCGTTTCGTTTTACTTTATCATTCTCCTTTATACACGCTATCAAAATGTAAAAAAAATAGAAGAAAAGCAGGAACAATTATTAAAAGAAGCAGAAGATTCGCTCGCGATGTTTTTATTGGAATTAAAAGAAGAAAACAAACAATTTCTTGAACAGCTCGAGCAAAACAGCGTCAAGCCCGGTTCTTTTGATCTCGAAAAATTAGTTGCGCAGCTGGAAGACAAGGTGGAAGTGAGCACAATCCAGAAAGATGCGAGCGCGGATGTAGAGCCTATCGACAAGGATGCAGAGCTTATAGAAGAGCCTAAAGATAAAAGAAAAAATTTGCATAAACAAGTATTCCAATTATTAGAGAAAGGATATACTATAGACGAAATTGCACAAACATTACATGTCGGCAAAACAGAAATTGAACTCGTCATGAAATTTCAACAAAACGATTGAATTCTTTCTTGATTGCCAAACTTCCATATGTTATATTTGTTTTTGGTGCTAATACACACGTCTGTTGATTTAAGCATCGGTGCTGTTTTGTGCAGTCATGCTTAAAAATGAAGCGGGCGGAGGATGAAAAACCATTAGGAGGAATGAAAATGTCAGTTATTTCAATGAAACAATTATTAGAAGCTGGTGTTCATTTCGGTCATCAAACACGCCGTTGGAATCCGAAAATGAAACGCTATATTTTCACTGAACGGAACGGAATTTACATCATTGACCTTCAAAAAACAGTAAAAAAAGTTGAGGAAGCGTATCAATTTGCAAGAGAGTTAGCTGCAAATGGAGGCAACATTTTATTCGTTGGTACGAAGAAGCAGGCGCAGGAATCTGTTAAAGAAGAAGCAGAACGCGCAGGAATGTTTTACGTCAATCAGCGCTGGCTGGGAGGAACATTAACGAACTTTGCTACAATTCAAAAACGAATTGCTCGTTTAAAAGAAATTGAAAAAATGCAAGAAGACGGCACATTTGATGTATTGCCGAAAAAAGAAGTAGTTCGTTTGAAAAAAGAATTGGAACGCCTTGAGAAATTTTTAGGCGGCATTAAGGAAATGAAACAGCTGCCTGATGCTGTTTATATTATCGATCCTCGCAAAGAGCGCATCGCTGTATCGGAAGCTCGCAAATTAAATATTCCGATTATCGGCATCGTTGACACAAACTGCGATCCGGATGAGATCGATTATGTAATCCCTGCAAATGATGATGCAATCCGCGCCGTCAAATTGTTAACTTCCAAAATAGCAGATGCTGTTTTAGAAGGCAAACAAGGCGAAGAAACTACAACTGCCTAAATGACAAAAGGTGATAAGAGGGGATTTTAGCCTTTTATCACCTTTTTTAAGCATACGAATTGAAGGAGGAACTTTTATGGCAATTACTGCTCAAATGGTAAAAGAGCTTCGGGAAAAAACCGGTGCAGGCATGATGGACTGCAAAAAGGCATTGACTGAAACAAATGGTGATATGGACAAAGCAATAGATTATCTTCGTGAAAAAGGCATAGCGAAAGCTGCGAAAAAAGCTGACCGAATCGCTGCAGAAGGCTTGACATTAATCAAAACTGACGGCAATACAGCTGTTATTTTGGAAGTGAATTCCGAAACAGACTTCGTTGCAAAAAATGATTCTTTTAAACAATTAATTGAAGATTTGGCTAAACACTTGCTGGCAAGCAAACCAGCTGATTTAAAAGACGCATTGGCTTCCAAAATGGAAAACGGTTCAACAGTGGAAGAATACATCCATGCTGCTATTGCTAAAATTGGCGAAAACATTACACTACGCCGTTTTGAAGTTGTCGAGAAAAATGATCAAGATGTCTTCGGCGCTTACTTGCACATGGGCGGACGCATTGCAGTATTAACGGTGCTTGAGGGAACAAATGATGAATCTGCTGCAAAAGATGTAGCAATGCATATCGCAGCGGTTAATCCGCGTTATATTTCTCGTGAAGATGTTCCTCAGGCTGAAGTGGAGCACGAACGCGAAGTTCTTAAAAAACAAGCTCTTCAAGAAGGAAAACCTGCAAACATTGTAGAAAAAATGGTTGAAGGCCGCCTCGGCAAATTTTTTGAGGAAATTTGCCTTTTAGAGCAAAATTTTGTAAAAAATCCTGATCAAAAAGTACGAGATTTCGTCAAAGCACAAAACGCAAACGTAAAAGCGTTTGTTCGCTATGAAGTTGGAGAAGGAATTGAAAAGCGTCAAGAAAATTTTGCTGAAGAAGTTATGAATCAAATTAAGAAATAAAAGTCATGAAAATGTTAAGAAGGGAACACAAGCGAGTGTTCCCTCTTTTTGAAAACCCTTTGTTTCAACTTTTCTATATATAGCGTCAAGAAATAGCTTGGAGGTTAATATGAGTACGCCAAAATATCATCGTATCGTGCTGAAATTAAGTGGAGAGGCGCTTGCTGGAGCTCAAGGTTTTGGAATTAATCCTTCCGTCATACAGTCAATTGCCAGACAAGTAAAGGAAATTGCTGAAATGGGTGTAGAAGTCGCAGTAGTTGTTGGCGGCGGAAACATTTGGAGAGGCAAAATCGGCAGCGAGATGGGGATGGATCGGGCAACAGCAGACTATATGGGAATGCTGGCGACTGTTATGAATTCTTTAGCTTTACAAGATAGTTTGGAAGGACTCGGCATTCCTACCCGAGTGCAAACTTCAATTGAAATGCGACAAGTCGCAGAACCGTACATAAGAAGAAAAGCCATTCGCCATTTGGAGAAGAAAAGAGTAGTCATTTTCGCAGCAGGAACAGGAAATCCTTATTTCTCAACAGACACAACGGCTGCGTTAAGAGCCGCTGAAATCGAAGCAGATGTCATTTTAATGGCGAAAAATAATGTAGATGGTGTATATAGCGCAGATCCAAAAAAGGATGCCTCAGCGGTAAAATATGATGAGTTATCTTATTTAGATTTATTAAAAGACGGGTTGGCTGTCATGGATTCAACAGCTTCTTCATTATGCATGGACAATAATATTCCTTTAATTGTTTTCTCGATTATGGAAGAAGGCAACATTAAACGTGCTGTTTTAGGAGAAAATATTGGAACAATTGTAAGGGGGAAATAAACATGTCTAAACAAGTTCTTTCACAAGCGAAAGAAAAAATGGAAAAAGCTTTATCAGCTTTCAAACGTGAATTAGCAGGTGTTCGTGCAGGCCGGGCAAACGCGTCTTTGCTTGATAAAATTCAGGTCGACTATTACGGAGTTCCAACTCCTGTAAATCAATTGGCATCGATTTCTACGCCAGAAGCACGTTTGCTTGTTGTTCAGCCTTATGACAAATCGACAATCGGTGAGGTTGAAAAAGCGATTTTAAAATCTGATCTTGGATTAACGCCGACATCGGACGGATCCGTCATCCGCATTGCCATTCCTCCATTGACGGAAGAGCGAAGAAAAGAACTGACAAAAGTAGTTCGCAAATATTCAGAGGATGCAAAAGTCGCTGTGCGAAACATTCGCAGAGATGCAAATGATGAATTAAAAAAATTAGAAAAAGCGGGCGACATTACAGAAGATGAACTGCGCGGTTTTCAAGATGATGTACAAAAACTGACGGACGAATACATTAAAAAAATTGATTCCGCAACAAAAGAAAAAGAAAAAGAAATCATGGAAGTTTAAACAAAATGAATGTACAATAGAAATGTGCTAAAAACCCTCTTTTCTCACAGGGGGTTTTTTTGTTCAAGAGGATTTGCTACATTTTTTAATGTCATATTATTCTCGGTGGAGGATTCTTATGTTTAATTTTCCTTATAAAAAAAAGAGCAGCAAAGGTTCCAAAAACTTGGTGGCGAAAGAAAACATTTTAGTAAATGAAATACCGGAACATGTGGCCATCATCATGGACGGAAACGGAAGATGGGCGAAAAAAAGATCGCTGCCTAGGATGGCCGGCCATCGGGAAGGAATGAAAGTAGTTAAAAAAATTACGAAATTAGCGAGCGATATCGGCATCAAAGTTTTGACCTTATATGCGTTTTCAACAGAAAATTGGAAAAGGCCAAAAGATGAGGTTAATTATTTAATGCGCCTTCCGGTCGAATTTTTATCGACTTTTTTGCCGGAATTAATACAGGAAAACGTGCAAGTTCGGGTTATCGGCGATCAATCTATGCTCCCCGATTATACGGTAAATGCTGTGAAGAAAGCTGTGAATGAAACGAAGCAAAACACCGGGCTGATTTTAAATTTTGCGTTGAACTATGGCAGCAGAACAGAAATTGTTGAAGCAGTAAAAAAAATATTAAGAGACCGCGAAGATGGAAAACTACATATAGATGACATAGATGAACAATTGTTTTCCAACTATTTAATGACGAAAAAGCTCAAAGATCCTGACCTGTTAATTCGGACAAGCGGAGAAATTCGGCTAAGCAACTTTATGCTCTGGCAGCTGGCTTATACTGAATTTTGGTTTACGGATGTGCTCTGGCCGGATTTTAATGAACACCATTTTTTGGAGGCAATCCGCGAATATCAGCAGAGAATCCGCAGATTCGGCGGCGTATAGAAGGAGCTAAAAAAAATGAAAACACGAATCATTACAGCAATTTGTGCTTTAGCCTTATTTGTACCAATTGTCATTATTGGCGGACTTCCGCTGACAATTGCTATTTATGTGCTCGCATCAGTTGGATTGTTTGAATTATTTAGAATGAAACGGTTTCATTTATTTTCATTTCCAGTTTTGTTCAGCTTTATCCTTTTATGGATTTTAATTTTCCCAAACCGTTATATTGATTTGCTTCATCAAATACATATAAGTAAAACTGGCTTTCTTTTTTTTGGCGCGATCCTGTTATTGATCTATACAGTGTTTTCAAAAAATCAATTTTCTTTTGATGACGTTGGATTTGCGCTCATTGCGATCATATATGTGGGAGTCGGATTTTATTTTTTTATTGAAATGAGAGTGTTAGGTCTAGACAAGCTTTTGTTTGCTCTGCTAACGATTTGGGCGACTGATTCAGGCGCTTACTTTATCGGCCGAGCCTTCGGAAAGAAAAAACTATCAGCTGAAATCAGCCCTAATAAAACAGTCGAAGGATTTTTCGGAGGGATTTTCTCGGCAATTTTGGTTGGATTAATTTTCCACTATTTTGCAAATTTTTTACCGACATATGTTCAAACCGTTTTTGTGTCCGTCATTGTTTCTATTGTTGGACAAATGGGGGATTTAGTACAGTCCGCTTTTAAACGCCATTACGGCACAAAGGATTCCGGAACGATTTTTCCAGGCCACGGGGGAGTTCTTGACCGTTTTGACAGCTTGATTTTTATTATGCCGATTTTATATTTCTTCATCCAATTGATCAGTAGACAAGGGGTGACAATGTGAAAAAAATTATTTTGCTGGGTGCGACAGGATCTATTGGGCAGCAAACTCTCGATGTGATTCGAGCAAATCCGGATTCATTCAGGCTAGTTGCGATGTCATTTGGAGAAAATATCGAACTTGGATTGAAGGCTGTTCATGAATTTAAACCAGAGCTTGTTGCTGTCAAAAATCGTGAAATTTATGATCAAATTCGTTTGAACATCCCTTCTAACTGTCAGCTTACATACGGACATGACGGGCTGTGTGAAACGGCTGCTTATCATAAAGGCGAGATAGTAGTGAATGCGGTCATTGGGAGCGTCGGGCTTATTCCAACACTAAAAGCGATCGAAGCGAAAAAAACGGTCGCTTTAGCGAATAAGGAAACACTTGTTACAGCTGGACAAATTGTGACCGACTATGCTCGAAAACACAATGTGCAAATTCTTCCTGTGGACAGTGAACATTCCGCGATTTTCCAATGCTTGAACGGGGAAAAAAAGGAAAGCGTCGAACGGCTTATTTTAACGGCTTCAGGAGGAAGCTTTCGGGATAAATCGCGAAATGAATTAAAGCATGTTACAGTTAAGGAAGCGTTAAACCATCCGAACTGGTCAATGGGCGCAAAAATAACGATCGATTCTGCGACGATGATGAACAAAGGGCTTGAAGTCATTGAAGCACATTGGCTCTTTTCTGTTTCATACGACCAAATTGATGTGCTGCTGCATAAAGAAAGCGTCATTCACTCGATGGTCGAATTTCATGATGGCAGCATCATAGCGCAGCTTGGAACTCCTGATATGAAAATACCGATTCAATATGCGCTTACATATCCAAATAGAATTCCTTCTTATGAAAGCGAAAGATTGGATTTAACAAAATATGGACAGCTTCATTTTGAAAAAATTGATTTTGATCGATACCGTTGCTTAAAATTTGCTTTTGATTCGGGTAAAATAGGAGGTACAATGCCTGCTGTTTTAAACGCAGCGAACGAAGTGGCAGTCAATGCTTTTTTGGAAGATAAAATTCCGTTTTTAAAGATAGAAGAACTTGTGGAAAGGGCATTAGAAGAACATGCTCCGCTTTTCAATCCGACCTTGGAGGATATACAAGAAGCGGATGGAAGGACAAGACAGTTTGTTCAATCTTTAATTAATTAGAGGTGGTAAAATAAGTGAACACGGTGATCGCATTTGTCGTTATTTTTGGCGTATTGGTGTTTTTCCACGAATTAGGGCACTTAGTTATGGCGAAAAGGGCAGGCATTTTATGCCGTGAATTTGCAATCGGCTTCGGGCCGAAAATTTTGTCGTTTAAACGAAAAGAAACGGTCTATACGATCAGGCTTTTGCCTATCGGCGGCTTCGTGCGCATGGCGGGGGAAGACCCGGAGATGATTGAGGTCAAACCTGGCTATCAGGTTGGACTATTGTTTAATCAGAAAGGACAAGTTGAAAAAATTATTTTAAACAGAAAAGAAAAGTATCCTAATGCAAAAGTGATTGAAGTTGAACAAGCAGATTTGGAACATGGAATGTTTATCACAGGCTATGAAGATGGAGAAGACAGCGGTCTAAAAAGGTTTGAAGTAAGCGAAACATCCTTTTATGTAGTTGACGGTGAAGAAATTCAAATTGCACCTTATAACAGGCAATTTGCTTCAAAAACGCTCGTTCAAAGAACGCTCGCCATTGCTGCCGGACCTTTTATGAATTTTCTATTAGGGTTTTTAGTTTTGTTTTACCTCGGCTTAAGCCAAGGAGTGCCCGTGAATGAACCGGTTTTAGGAGAAATCGTCCCTGACAGCGCGGCTGAACAAGCAGGATTACGGGAAGGCGATGTTGTAAAAGAAATAGAAGGAACGCCGATGAATTCGTGGAAAGATGTCGTTGAAATGATCAGAGCAAATCCGGAGAATGAGCTTCTTTTTTCAATTGAACGTTCCGGAGAAGAATTGGAAATGACGGTAACGCCGGATTCTGTGAAATCCGAAAACAAAACGATCGGCCAAATAGGAGTTTATTCCCCGGTTGAAAAAACATTTTTCGGTTCTTTGAAATATGGCTTAGTTGAGACCTATACATGGTCGAAAGAAATAATATTTGCGGTTGGGAAGCTGATAACCGGACAATTTTCAATTGATATGCTCTCTGGACCTGTCGGCATATATGATATGACAGGAAAAGTTGCAGAAACAGGCTTGACAAGCCTATTGAGCTGGACGGCTCTCTTAAGCATTAACCTTGGCATTATGAACTTGCTTCCAATTCCAGCTCTAGATGGAGGACGCTTATTGTTTTTTGCCATTGAAGCGGTCCGGGGAAAACCGATTGATCGACAAAAAGAAGGGATCGTCCACTTTATCGGATTTGCACTTCTAATGCTGTTAATGCTCGTTGTGACATGGAATGACATCCAAAAGTTTTTCCTTTAAAAAATAATATAGAAATCAAATTCGAGGTGCTTTAAATGAAACAGAGTCAGTCATTTATACCCACAATGAGAGAAAATCCAGCAGATGCGGAAGTTAAAAGCCACCAGCTGCTGTTGCGTGCCGGATACATTCGGCAGACAGCTAGCGGTGTTTATTCGTATCTGCCTCTTGCTCATAGAGTGTTAACCAAAATTGAAAATATTATCAGAGAGGAAATGAACCGGATCGGAGCGGTGGAGCTGCTAATGCCGGCTTTGCAGCAAGCAGAACTTTGGCAGGAGTCTGGCCGCTGGTATTCATACGGATCAGAATTAATGAGATTGAAAGACCGTCATGAGCGTGATTTTGCTTTAGGTCCGACTCATGAAGAAGTTATAACAAGTTTGGTAAAAGATGAGATCAAATCTTATAAACGTCTGCCGCTCACCCTTTATCAAATTCAAACGAAGTTCCGGGATGAAAAGCGTCCGCGGTTCGGTCTTTTGCGGGGACGAGAGTTCATTATGAAAGATGCTTACTCTTTTCATGCTACACAGGAAAGCTTAGATGAAGTGTACGAACAGGTACGAGAAGCATACAGCCGCATCTTTACTCGATGTGGGTTGAACTTTCGCGCAGTCATCGCTGATTCGGGAGCAATGGGCGGTAAAGATACTCATGAATTTATGGTGCTTTCGGAAATCGGAGAAGATACGATCGCATATTCTGATTCGTCCGATTATGCAGCAAATATTGAAATGGCTCCGGTAGTTGCATCTTATGAAAAGGTTGACGAACCGCTCATAGAGCTTGAAAAAAAAGAAACGCCAAACAAAAAATCCATTGAAGAAGTGGCGCAGTTTTTCCAAGTTCCGAAGGAAAAATTAATAAAATCCGTTTTATTTAAAGTAGATGAAAAGTTCGTTCTTGTTCTTGTCCGCGGTGATCATGAGGTCAATGACGTGAAACTGAAAAACCTTTATCAGGCATCAGTTGTTGAACTTGCTTCAGCTGAAGAAACAGAGCAGGTAATGGGAGTTTCACCCGGATTTTTAGGACCGATCGGCGCATCCGACAAAGTGGAAATTGTCGCAGATTATGCAGTTCAAGCAGTCGTAAATGGAATATGCGGGGCAAATGAAAACGATTTGCACTATATCGGAGTAAACCCTGATCGGGATTTTACCGTTACCAAGTATGAAGATATAAGATTTATTCAGGAAGGGGACCCTTCGCCGGACGGAAAGGGACGGATCAAGTTCGCGAAAGGCATTGAAGTCGGCCACGTCTTTAAGCTTGGCACAAGATACAGTGAAGCGATGAAGGCAGAATTTTTAGATGAAAAGGGAAAAACAAACCCTATCATCATGGGATGCTATGGTATCGGTGTTTCACGCTTACTGTCTGCGGTGGTCGAGCAATTTCATGATGAAAATGGAATTATTTGGCCTAATAAATTAGCTCCGTTTGAAGTCCACCTTATTCCGGTTAATATGAAAAACGAAGAACAAGTCAAGGTTGCAGAGCAAATTTATCACGATTTGCAGGCGAAAGGATACGAAGTCCTTTATGATGATCGTGCTGAACGGGCGGGTGTGAAATTTGCTGACAGTGATTTAATTGGCATTCCTGTCAGAATAACGGTCGGAAAAAGAGCTGGTGAAGGGATTGTAGAAGTGAAAGAAAGAAAAAGCGGAAATAGTATAGAAGTTTCTGTTGATCAGCTAAAAGAGCAGCTTGCCAAACTTCTCCGCTAATGAAGCTGGATGCCGCAGATGAAGCTGGCATAGGTAAAGAGTAGGGGGTCTTGCCTTTATGATAATTTGTCAAACGGGTCAAGCCCCCTATTAACTTTTTGGGAAAGAGGGGAAACCAATGGATGATAAAGACTTGCAGCAGCAAAAAGAACGGTTTCAGATTTTGTTGAAACAGCTTGAAATGACGGATGATCAAATCTACCCTTATTTCCAAAACGGAGCGATCTTAAAATTAACAGTTCATAAAAAATCTAAATTATGGGATTTCTCTTTTCGGCTTGAAAACATTCTTCCATTTCGTATCCTGCAATTGTTTGATAGAAGATTGAACAAAACATTTTCTCATTTAGCCAATGTTACGTTTCACATTACAACTGTGAAACAAGAATATGATGAACAGCTCGTTCAAGACTACTGGGAGTTTTGCCTCCAAGAAATGGAGGGGGTTTCTCCGCCGATATTATCACTGTTAAAAGAACAAATGCCGAAGCTGGAAAAGCAAAAATTAATGATTCGCACGAGAAATGAGACGGAAAATGAAACGATCAAGAAAAAATACGGCCCCATCATCCAGCAGGCGTACGAGAAGTACGGCTTTCCAAAGCTGACTATCGACACGGTGATCGATGCATCTAACGAAGAATGGGAAAAATTTTTGGAGCAGAAGCAAAAAGAAGACGAAGAGCGGATTTTACAAGCAATGATGGAAATGAAGCAAAATGGAAAGGAAAATCAAACTCAGGAGCCTAAAAAGCAGGAAGGTCCTCTTATTATCGGATACAAAATAAAAGATGACGAAGAAATTCGCACTCTTGATAACATTTTTGATGAAGAGCGGAGAGTCGTCATTCAAGGATATGTTTTTGAGGCGGAAACAAAGGAATTAAAAAGCGGAAGAACGTTATGCACGTTTAAAATTACCGATTATACCAATTCCATTTTAGTCAAAATGTTCGGCCGCGATAAAGAAGATAATGCATTGCTTGCATCGATCAAAAAAGGAATGTGGCTGAAAGTTCGCGGAAGCATTCAAAACGATACATTTGTTCGTGATCTTGTCATGATTGCCAATGACATTAATGAAATCAACCCGAAAAAACGGCTCGATACCGCACCTGAAGGAGAGAAAAGGGTGGAATTGCACCTTCATTCGCAGATGAGCCAAATGGATGCCGTCACATCGATCACAGATCTTGTTGAACAAGCTAAAATGTGGGGCCATGAAGCGATTGCATTGACAGATCACGCAGTTGTCCAATCTTTTCCAGAGGCATATGCTGCAAGCAAAAAGTTTGGCGTTAAAATGATTTACGGTCTTGAAGCAAATATTGTTGATGACGGTGTACCGATTGCTTATAACGAATCGCACAGACTTTTAAGCGAAGATACCTTTGTTGTGTTTGACGTTGAAACAACAGGGCTTTCGGCTGTATACGACACGATCATTGAACTTGCAGCGGTGAAAATAAAAAACGGGGAAATTATCGACCGATTTGAATCGTTTGCCAACCCTCACCATCCGCTTTCAGCAACAACGATAGAACTGACGGGAATTACCGATGATATGGTTCAAAATGCTCCCGACGTCGATGAAGTTTTGTACAAATTTAAAGAATGGGCAGCCGACAGCATTTTAGTTGCCCACAATGCAAGCTTTGACATGGGCTTTATTAATGCAGGCTACAAAAAATATTTGCAGGTTAAAAAGGCGGACAACCCTGTCATTGATACTCTTGAACTTGCAAGATATTTATATCCTAATTTAAAAAACCACCGCCTGAATACATTGTGCAAAAAGTTTGATATAGAGCTTGTACAGCATCATAGAGCCATTTATGATGCGGAAGCAACCGGCTATTTGCTTGTAAAATTGCTGCAAGAGGTAAATGAACGAGGAATTCTTTATCATGATGAGCTGAATGAGCGGACTGGGGATTCAAAAGCGTATGAGCGGGCAAGACCGTTTCACGCGACGCTTCTTGTGCAAAATGAAACAGGGCTGAAAAATTTATTTAAGCTTGTATCTCTTTCCCATGTTCAATATTTTTATCGCGTTCCGCGCATTCCCCGTTCTGTATTGTTAAAGCATAGGGAAGGCATTTTAATTGGTTCAGGCTGCGACAAGGGAGAAATTTTCGAAGCAATGATGCAAAAAGGTCCAGAAGAAGTTGAAGAGATGGCTTCATTTTATGATTTTCTCGAAGTGCATCCACCGGAAGTATATTACCCTCTAATTGAGACGGAGCAGGTTCGAAATGAACAAGCGATCAAAGAAATCATTGCAAACATAGTCAAACTAGGGGAAAAGCTGTCGATTCCGGTTGTGGCAACAGGCAATGTCCATTATTTAAACAAGGAAGATAAAATTTACCGGAAAATCTTAATTTCTTCGCAAGGGGGAGCGAATCCTTTAAACCGCCATACATTGCCTGATGTGCATTTCCGTACAACAAATGAAATGCTGGATGCTTTTCGTTTTTTAGGCGATGAAAAAGCGAAAGAAATTGTTGTGACAAACAGCCAGTACATCGCCTCTCTCATAGGTGATGTAAAACCGATTAAAGATGATCTGTATACACCGAAAATAGACGGTGCCGAAGAAGAAATTCGGGAAATGAGTTACAATCGTGCCAAAGAAATATACGGAGACCCATTGCCGGAAATCGTTCAAGCAAGGCTTGAAAAAGAGTTGAAAAGCATTATCGGCCACGGATTTGCCGTCATTTATTTGATATCTCACAAACTAGTAAAAAAATCTTTGGATGACGGGTACTTGGTCGGTTCAAGGGGATCAGTCGGCTCATCCTTTGTTGCCACGATGACGGAAATTACTGAGGTGAACCCTCTTCCGCCTCATTACGTTTGTCCAAAATGCAAGCATTCCGAATTTTTCAATGATGGCTCTGTAGGATCAGGATACGATCTTCCTGATAAAAATTGTCCGCAATGCGGAGCACCATATAAAAAGGACGGGCATGACATACCGTTTGAAACGTTTCTAGGATTTAAAGGAGACAAGGTGCCTGATATTGATTTGAATTTTTCAGGTGAATATCAGCCGAGGGCACACAATTATACGAAAGTGCTGTTTGGTGAAGATAAAGTGTACCGTGCAGGAACAATTGGCACCGTTGCCGAAAAGACAGCTTTCGGATTTGTCCGCGGCTACATGAACGATCATAATCTGCATTTCCGCAGTGCAGAAGTCGATCGGCTTGTGAAAGGATGTACGGGGGTCAAGCGGACGACAGGACAGCATCCCGGAGGAATCATCGTTGTTCCCGATTATATGGATATATATGATTTTACTCCAATTCAATATCCGGCAGATGATACAAGCGCTGATTGGAAAACGACACATTTTGATTTCCACTCCATTCACGACAATTTATTAAAGCTTGATATACTAGGGCACGATGATCCGACGGTCATCAGAATGCTTCAAGATTTAAGCGGAATCGATCCGAAGACCATTCCAACAGATGATCCGGAAGTAATGAAAATCTTTTCCTCAACCGAATCACTTGGCGTGACAGAGGAGCAGATTGGCTGTAAAACGGGCACTCTAGGGATTCCAGAGTTCGGCACGCGATTTGTCCGCCAAATGTTGGAGGAAACAAGACCGACGACATTTTCAGAGCTTGTCCAAATATCAGGATTGTCCCATGGGACAGATGTTTGGCTAGGAAACGCACAAGAACTGATTCAAAGCGGCACATGTACATTAAGTGAGGTCATTGGCTGCCGCGACGATATTATGGTTTATTTAATCTATCAAGGATTGGAGCCGTCGTTAGCCTTTAAAATTATGGAGTCGGTTCGGAAAGGAAAAGGCTTGATTCCCGAATGGGAAGAAGAGATGAAAAAGAACGGCGTTCCAGACTGGTATATTGAATCTTGCAAAAAAATCAAATATATGTTTCCAAAAGCTCACGCGACAGCTTATGTATTAATGGCTGTGCGGATTGCATATTTTAAAGTGCATTTTCCTCTGCTATTCTATGCAACTTATTTTACAGTCAGAGCGGACGATTTTGACATCGAAACGATGATCAAAGGAAGCACCGCAATCAGAGCGAAAATTGAAGAGATCAGTGCAAAAGGGCTCGATGCTTCTCCAAAAGAGAAGAGCTTGCTGACCGTATTGGAGATGGCACTTGAAATGACGGAGCGTGGATTTTCATTCCAAAAAGTAGATTTATACCGCTCTCAAGCCAAAGAATTCATTATTGACGGCGACAGCCTGATACCACCGTTTAATTCGATACCAGGGCTTGGTACGAACGCGGCCATCAATATTGTCAAAGCGAGAGAAGAAGGAGAATTTTTATCCAAAGAGGATCTGCAGGAGCGGACAAAAATTTCAAAAACGATTATGGAATATCTTGAAAATCATGGCTGTTTGGCATCGCTGCCTGAGCAAAATCAGCTCTCCCTTTTCTGATTTGCGATTCAATTTGCAAACCTGATTAGGTTATGTTATATTCATTTATGGAAATGCTAAAAAAAGCCTAACGAAAGAGTGGGGAAAAAACCCACTCTTTCCTATTGGAACTAGTTTTTTATGACGATTAAATAGATGTCCCTTTCTGAAACGCTGAAATTAAGGAGGAAAATATGAGCCAATCTATAACAGATCTCGTCAAAGAACTAGCATCGCCAATTCTTGAAAATTTACAACTGGAACTAGTAGATATTGAATATGTAAAAGAGGGAAAAAATTGGTATTTACGGCTTTTTATTGATTCTGAAGATGGTGTCGATATTGAAGAGTGCGGTATGGTAAGCGAACGTCTGAGCGAAAAGCTGGATGAAATCGATCCGATTCCTCACAACTATTTCTTGGAGGTATCTTCTCCAGGCGCTGAACGCCCTTTAAAAACAAAGGCCGATTTTGAAAAGGCTGTCGGGAAAAATGTCGCACTTAAAACTTACGAGCCGATCAACGGGGAAAAACATTTTGAAGGGGTTTTAACGGATTTTGACGGCGAGATTGCCACACTCGAAATAAGAGTGAAAACAAAAACTAAACAAGTGGAAATTCCTTGGGGAAAAATTGCAAAAGCTAGACTTGCCGTTTCATTTAATATTTAAGTGATGAGGAGGAACATCATTTTATGAACAGCCAACTTTTAGATGCCTTGACAGTATTAGAAAAAGAAAAAGGCATTAGTAAAGATGTTATTATAGATGCGATTGAAGCTGCCCTCATTTCTGCATACAAACGCAACTTTAACCAAGCGCAAAACGTGCGTGTCGATATTAATCGCGAAACAGGTACGATGCAGGTGTTTGCGAGAAAAGAAGTGGTGGAAGAAGTAATGGATCCCCGTTTGGAAATTTCCATCCATGATGCGATGAACATCAATCCCCAATATGAAATCGGCGATGTCGTTGAAATTGAAGTGACACCGAAAGAATTTGGACGAATAGCTGCACAAACTGCGAAACAAGTCGTTACGCAGCGAGTTCGTGAAGCCGAAAGAGGAGTCATTTATTCGGAATTTATTGATCGTGAAGAAGATATCATGACCGGAATCGTCCAAAGAACTGATCCCAAATATATATACGTAAGTCTAGGGAAAATAGAGGCTCTCCTCCCACAATCGGAACAGATGCCGAATGAAAAATACGAACCTCATGACCGAATTAAAGTATTCATTACAAAAGTAGAAAAAACAACAAAAGGACCACAAATTTTTGTTTCCAGAACACACCCGGGGCTGTTGAAGCGTTTATTCGAATTGGAGGTTCCGGAAATATATGACGGGACAGTGGAAATTAAATCAGTCGCCCGGGAGGCAGGTGACAGATCAAAGATTTCGGTTCATTCCGACAATCCGGAAGTTGACCCGGTCGGATCATGCGTTGGACCAAAAGGCCAGCGTGTTCAAGCAATTGTAAACGAGTTGAATGGCGAAAAAATTGATATCGTTCGCTGGTCTAAAAATCCTGTTGAATTTGTTGCAAATGCTTTAAGTCCTTCAAAAGTTTTGGACGTTATTGTCGATGAAGAGGAAAAAGCTACAACCGTCATCGTTCCTGATTATCAATTATCCCTTGCGATTGGCAAAAGAGGGCAAAACGCTCGCCTCGCTGCCAAATTAACCGGATGGAAAATTGATATTAAAAGCGAATCGGAAGCGAGAGAGCTGAACATCTATCCTCGCGAAGAGCATGATAGTTTATTCCAATTTGACAATACGGATGATGAACACGGAGAAGAACAAGACGAATAGAGGTGGTTACCAGTGGCAAAGCAAAAGAAAATTCCGATGAGAAAATGTGTGGCGACTGGCGAAATGAGACCCAAAAAGGAGCTTGTTCGAATCGTTCGTTCGAAAGAAGGAGAAGTTTCGGTTGATTTAACAGGAAAGAAAAATGGACGCGGTGCTTATATCACTCTTGATAAAGACTGCATTTTAAAGGCGAAAAAGAAAAATGTGCTATCCGTCCATTTAGATGCGCCTGTTCCGGAATCTATATATGATGAATTAATTCAGCTAGCTGAGAAGGAGAAACCTTCATTGCCATGAATGGACAATGGAAATCTTTATTAGGCCTTGCCTATCGGGCAAGAAAAGTGATTTCAGGAGAAGAACTTGTTTTGAAAGAGGTTCGAAATAAGCGTGCAAAACTCGTTTTATTGGCAGACGATGCTTCTTCTAACACGAAGAAAAAAATTACGGATAAATGTTCGTTTTATAAAGTTCCGCTCGTGATTGCCCCAAACCGATACGAACTTGGGCAATCGATCGGTAAGGAAGAAAGAGTAGTTGTTGCCGTGACGGAAGAAGGTTTTGCCAAGAAGTTGAAGCTTCTACTTGAATAACTACTTTGGGGGTGAACGTATGGGTAAAATGCGAGTATATGAATATGCAAAACAACAAAATATAACGAGCAAAGAAGTAATCCATACATTAAAAGAAATGAATATAAATGTTGCAAACCACATGTCAATGATCGACAGCAATACAATTGAAAAACTCAATGGACGATATCAAAAGGAACAACCTAAGAAAAACGTTCAAAAAGATCATCAACCAAAACAAAAGGCAGAAAAGCATGCAGCATATGATGACATTCCATTTGATGACGATGAGGATATCGTATTGAACAAGAAAAAATCAGGCAAAAAACCTTCTCCAAAACGCGAGGAACGCAAACAAAACGTTCCGATTCAACAAACGAAACATAAAAACAAAAAAAATGGAAAGAAAAACAAAAAAGCGGTTCAAAATGAAGCTCCAAGCAAAAAAGAATTGCCGTCCAAAATTACGTATCAAGGCTCTTTAACAGTCGCTGAGCTTGCCAACAAACTCCATAAAGAACCGTCAGAGATCATTAAGAAGCTCATGATGCTCGGCGTCATGGCAACAATCAACCAAGAGCTGGAGAAGGACATTATCGAACTGATCGCTTCTGAATACGGCGTTGAAGTGGAAGAAGAAATTGTTTTCGATGAAACGGAATTTGAAAAGTATGAAATCGAAGACAAGGAAGAAGATCTTGTCAGCCGTCCTCCTGTTGTGACAATTATGGGGCATGTTGACCATGGGAAAACGACTCTTTTAGATTCCATTCGAAAAACAAAAGTGGCTGAAGGCGAAGCTGGAGGCATTACGCAGCATATCGGCGCTTACCAGGTTGAAGTGGAAGGGAAAAAGATCACATTTTTAGATACACCTGGCCATGCAGCGTTTACAACAATGAGAGCCCGCGGTGCTCAATTAACAGATATTACTGTTTTAGTCGTTGCTGCAGATGATGGTGTTATGCCGCAGACAGTTGAGGCAATTAACCATGCAAAAGCTGCGAATGTGCCGATTATTGTAGCGGTCAACAAAATGGATAAGCCGACGGCAAATCCTGACCGTGTGATGCAGGAATTAACGGAACATGGCCTTGTACCGGAAGATTGGGGCGGCGACACGATATTTGTGCCAATTTCGGCATTAAAAGGTGACGGAATTCCTGAACTATTGGAAATGATCTTGCTCGTTGCGGAAATGGAAGAGTTAAAAGCGAATCCGAATCGTCTTGCAACCGGTACGGTTGTTGAAGCAAAGCTTGATAAAGGCAGAGGTTCAGTTGCAACATTGCTTGTTCAAAACGGAACGCTTCGTGTCGGTGATCCAATTGTTGTCGGAAACACATATGGACGGGTGCGTGCGATGGTGAATGATGTCGGAAAACGTGTAAAAGAAGCTTTACCGTCCACTCCGGTTGAAATCACCGGTCTTCATGAAGTTCCATTAGCCGGCGACAGATTTATGGTATTTGAAGATGAGAAAAAAGCGCGTCAAATCGGTGAAGCCCGTGCGAAAAAACAGCTGGAAGAGCAGCGCAGCGAAAAGACAAAGCTAAGCCTTGATGATTTATTTGAACAAATTAAGCAAAATGATATAAAAGAAATTAATTTAATCGTCAAAGCAGATGTGCAAGGTTCCGTTGAAGCTCTTTCATCAGCTCTTCAAAAAATCGATGTTGAAGGAGTAAAAGTAAAAATTATTCACACCGGTGTCGGTGCCATTACGGAATATGACATCATGCTTGCCTCTGCTTCCAACGCTATTGTGATCGGCTTTAATGTTCGCCCGGATGTGAATGCGAAGAGAACAGCGGAAGCGGAAAACGTCGACATTCGCCTTCACCGCATCATTTATAAAGTGATCGAAGAAATCGAAGCGGCTATGAAAGGTATGCTTGATCCTGAATACGAAGAAAAAGTGATCGGTACCCTTGAAGTGCGGCAAACATTCAAAGTTTCTAAAATCGGTACAATTGCCGGCTGCTACGTCACAGATGGTTCTGTTACACGCGACAGCGGCGTTCGCTTAATTCGGGACGGAGTCGTGATTTTTGAAGGTGAAATTGACACTTTAAAACGTTTTAAAGATGATGTAAAAGAAGTTGCTCAAGGATATGAGTGCGGACTTACGATTAAAAACTTTAACGATATTAAAGAAGGCGACACGATTGAAGCGTTCATCATGGAGGAAGTTAAAAAATAATGCTCGGAATGGTATCATGTGAATGCATGATTTTTGAAGCTTCTTCTTTAAAAGAAAAACGTGCAGTAGTGCAACGAATTATAAAAAGACTGCAAAACAAATTTAATGTCAGTGTTGCAGAAATCGGCTTTCAGGATGCATGGCAGCGGACCGAAATCGGCATTGCCTGCCTTGCATCGAGCCGCGCCATCGCGGAAAAAGAACTGAACCAGGCATTGAAGTTGATCGATTCTTTTCCTGAAATTGAACGAACCATTACAACATTTGACTGGTTTTAGCAAATGAGGTGATGAAATGAGCCTAAGAGCAAACAGAGTAGCTGAACAGATGAAAAAAGAGCTAAGCGATATTATTGGCAGAAAAATTAAAGACCCGAGAATTGGATTTGTAACTGTAACGGACGTTCGCTTAACAGGGGATTTGCAAATCGCTAAAGTATATATTTCTGTATTGGGAAATGAGGAACAGAAGGAAAACACGATGAAGGCGCTGGCGAAAGCCAAAGGATTTATCCGCTCTGAAATCGGGTCGCGGATTCGGCTGCGGAAAACTCCGGAAATTCATTTTGAATTTGACGAGACAATTGATTATGGCAATCGAATCGAATCATTAATCCATGAATTGAAAAAAGAAGAAAGAGATCATGAAAGCTGAGGCATCCCGTTTCACAATTGTGTAACGGGTTCTTTTTTCATGATTGCAGCTGGCAAAAGGAAGGTGTGACTGTGGACGGCGTTCTTCTCTTACATAAACCTAGAGGAATGACTTCAAATGATTGTGTCCAAAAAGTGCGCAAATTGTTTCGAACGAAAAAAGCGGGGCATACTGGTACATTAGATCCGGATGTCTCAGGCGTGCTCCCTATTTGCATCGGCAAGGCAACAAAAATTTCGTCATATTTAATGGCTGAGAATAAGGAATACATCGCTGAAGTAACATTAGGAGCTGCCACTGAAACAGAGGATGCTTCTGGAAGCATTATTGCTGTAAAAGAAGTAAAGCTCCCGCCATCAAAAGAGGAAATTGAACGAGTGCTGGAAAGCTTTCGCGGAGAAATTGAACAAATTCCGCCAATGTATTCTGCTGTAAAAGTGAATGGAAAAAAATTATACGAATACGCGCGTGAAGGGAAAGTAGTCGAAAGGCCGAAAAGAAGGGTTGTCATTCATGCCATACACCTTTTAAGCGATATAAAACAACATGACAAAACGGCTTCCTTTTCCATTCAAGTCTCTTGCTCAAAAGGGACATATATTCGAACTCTCGCGGTCATGATCGGAGAAAAATTAGGGTATCCTGCTCACATGTCTGAATTGGTGCGAATAAGATCCGGCCGTTTTCATTTACATGACTGCGTCACGTTTTCAGCGGTCGAGCAATGTTTAAAAACGGGAGATTTGCCAAACGGTTTTCTTACCATAGAGGAAGCATTAAATCAATTGCCGAAAATTAAAATAAATGATACATTAGCAAAGAAAGTAAAAAACGGAGCGATGTTGGAAATGAACGAGGATTTCCAGCATATTGGACAAAATGATGTTGTAGCAATATGGAATAATCGAGAAATTATTGCCATATATAAAAAGCATTCAGAAAAAAACAATGTGCTTAAACCCGTCAAGGTGTTAAAAACGAATGAATAGGTAAGAAAAGGGGAACTTTCGGTGAAAATGATAAAAATAACACATCCACACCATTTGGCAAAACAAAATGTGCCGAAATCGGTAATGGCGCTCGGATTTTTTGATGGAGTCCATAAAGGGCATCAAAAAGTCATTCAAACAGCTAAACAGAAGGCTGAAGAATTAAATGTTGAATGTGCGGTGATGACATTTGATCCGCACCCATCCATCGTCTTAAAAAAAAATATTCAACAAATAGAATATATTACTCCTTTACAAGAGAAACTGAAGTTTATTGAAGATCTTGGAATTGATCGATTGTATTTAGTCGAATTTACAGAAAGCTTTAGCTTGCTTCAGCCTCAACAATTTGTCGATCAATATATTATCGGATTAAATGCCATTCACGTTGTGGCCGGTTTTGATTTTACATTCGGCCGGTTTGGAAAAGGAACAATGGAAACTTTGCCTTTCTATTCAAGAGGAGCCTTTACGCATACGACGGTTGAAAAGCTGACAGACGGTGAAAGAAAAATCAGCTCTTCCCTCGTTCGAAACGCGATTAAAAATGGTGATGTTTCTTATGCATGCTCTCTTCTAGGGCGGCCTCATCAAGTATCCGGAAAGGTAATCCATGGAGAAAAGCGAGGGCGGACAATCGGCTTTCCAACCGCAAATATTGAACTAAGCGAATCCTACATTACTCCTCCGACAGGGGTATATGCGGTCAAAATCAGCATGAATGGGAAGGAATATGCGGGCATATGCAATATCGGTTATAAGCCGACATTTCATGAAAAAAGACCGGACAAGCCGAGCATAGAAGTTCATATTTTTGATTTTCATGAAGAAATTTATGATATAGATGTGACCGTAAAATGGTTCAAACGAATACGAAGTGAACAAAAGTTTTCTGGTGTGGAAGAATTAATTGCTCAAATCAAACGGGATATCAAGGAAGCAAAAGATTTTTTTCAGCGGCTGACAGAATCGGATAAAATCACGGCTGAAAAAAATTTTTAATGGAACCTCCTTGCTTTTTCTTGGGAAAAATAGTATTCTTATTCTTGTAACTTTTAACCGCTGCGTGGCAACGCGAGTCACCGACGCTTGCTAGGTAGCCGGGGATTATATTTAGGAGGTGGACAAGGATGGCTTTAACGCAAGAACGGAAAAATGAAGTGATTGAGCAATTTAAAACACATGAATCAGATACTGGTTCTCCTGAAGTGCAAATTGCTATCCTAACTGAAAAAATCAACATTTTAAATGAGCATTTGCGCGTTCACAAAAAAGACCACCATTCACGCAGAGGTCTTTTGAAAATGGTTGGGAAACGCCGTAATTTGTTGACGTATTTGCGCAATAAAGATGTTGCACGGTACCGTCAACTCATCAATAAACTCGGTTTGCGTCGTTAAGTTGTATGGAAGCGGGAGATTTCCCGCTTTTTTACTGTATTCAAAAAAGTTTATGACAGATTACATAAAAACGATATAGATTGAAAAGTTTAAAAATAACATTTTTGTACAATCTTATGTGCGAAGATAGACTTTGTCAATGAAAGAGGGGTTCAAAACAAGTATGGATCAAGAGAAACATGTTTTTTCCATAGATTGGTCCGGACGGAAGCTGACTGTTGAAATCGGCCAGCTGGCGAAGCAAGCGAACGGCGCCGTTTTAGTCCGCTATGGAGATACGGTCGTTTTATGTACGGCAACCGCTTCGAAGGAAGCAAAAGGAGTGGATTTCTTTCCCCTAACGGTCAATTATGAAGAAAGGCTTTATGCTGTCGGTAAAATCCCGGGAGGGTTTATTAAACGAGAGGGTAGACCGAGTGAAAAAGCTATTTTAGCGAGCCGTTTAATCGATAGACCGATTCGCCCGCTGTTTCCAGAAGGGTTTCGCAATGAGGTTCAAGTAGTCAGCATGGTGATGAGCGTCGACCAAGATTGTTCTTCCGAAATGGCGGCTATGTTTGGATCTTCGCTCGCGCTGTCAATATCGGACATTCCGTTTGAAGGTCCGATTGCCGGAGTCACGGTCGGCCGCCTTGATGACCAGTTTATCATTAATCCAACTGTCGAACAGCTTGAGAAAAGCGATATCCATTTAATCGTAGCCGGCACGAAAGATGCCATCAACATGGTGGAAGCAGGAGCCAATGAAGTGCCTGAAGAAACGATTTTAGAAGCAATCATGTTTGGCCATGAAGAAATCAAACGTTTGATTGCATTCCAAGAAGAGATTGTAGAAAAAATCGGAAAAGAAAAAATGGAAGTGGAATTATATAAAATCGATGAGGAGCTTGAAAAAAGAGTTCGTGAAATGGCTCTTGCCGACTTATTGCAAGCCATCCAAGTGCCTGAAAAACACGCCCGCGAAGATGCTATTAATGAAGTGAAAGAGAAGACTGTCGCAATTTTTGAGGAAGAAGAAGCAGATGAAGAAACGATTAAGCAAGTAAAAGAAATTTTGCACAAGCTCGTGAAAGAGGAAGTGCGCCGTCTCATTACAGAAGAAAAAGTGAGACCTGACGGACGAAAAATTGACGAAATCCGTCCATTATCGTCTTCCGTCGGAATTTTGCCGCGCACGCACGGTTCAGGTCTTTTCACCCGCGGCCAAACACAAGCTTTGTCTATTTGTACGCTCGGAGCTTTAGGAGACGTACAAATACTTGACGGACTCGGCGTGGAAGAATCAAAGCGGTTCATGCATCACTACAACTTCCCGCCATTTAGTGTCGGGGAAACCGGTCCGATGAGGGGTCCTGGCAGACGGGAAATTGGTCATGGAGCGTTGGGAGAAAGAGCGCTTGAGCCAGTCATACCTTCCGAGCGCGATTTTCCGTACACAATTCGTCTCGTTTCAGAAGTGCTTGAATCAAATGGTTCAACTTCACAAGCGAGCATTTGTGCAAGCACCTTAGCGATGATGGATGCCGGCGTGCCGATTAAGTCGCCTGTTGCTGGAATTGCAATGGGACTTGTAAAATCTGGTGACAACTATACGGTTTTAACAGATATTCAAGGCATGGAAGATGCGCTTGGTGATATGGACTTTAAAGTCGCTGGTACAGAAAAAGGCGTCACTGCGCTGCAAATGGACATTAAAATTAAAGGCTTGTCCCGTGAAATTTTAGAAGAAGCGTTAAAACAAGCTCGCAAAGGCCGCCTTGAAATTTTGAAATCGATGCTGGCGACAATCTCTGAACCGAGAAAACAATTATCGCCATATGCTCCAAAAATTTTAACCATGGTCATCAATCCGGATAAAATTCGTGACGTGATTGGACCTAGCGGAAAACAAATTAACAAAATCATTGAAGAAACAGGAGTAAAAATCGATATTGAACAAGATGGCACAATCTACATTTCTTCCGTAGACGAAGGAATGAATAAAAAAGCGAAGAAAATTATTGAAGATATTGTAAGAGAAATTGAAGTCGGACAAATGTATTTAGGAAAAGTTAAACGGATCGAGAAATTCGGCGCATTCGTGGAACTGTTTAACGGAAAAGATGGTCTTGTCCACATTTCTGAGCTTGCAGAAGAGCGGGTAGGAAAAGTGGAGGATGTTGTGTCAGTCGGTGATGAAATTTTAGTCAAAGTGATGGAAATCGATAAACAAGGTCGTGTCAATTTATCAAGAAAGGCCGTTTTAAGGGACCAAAAAGAGCAGCAAAAGTCTTGACCGGAGCCAGGGAAAACCCGGCTTCTTTTCCATTTTTGCGGTTGGCAGTTCTATCTTGTCCCCTTTTTTCATAGTTTTATAAGTGAAAAAGGGGATGTTGAGATGAAGCGAAAAAAAGGGAAAATAGCCATTTTTATATTGATCATACTTTTTTCTTATGTCATATTGGATAATCGTTATACATTGATCTTTCTTCAGCAATTAAAAGCAAAGCATGAATTGGCTGTATCTGGCGAAAATTCGTTGTATCAAGAAATCGTTGCCAAAGCAAAAGAATATGAAATTCCTCCGGAAAATGCTGAAATACATAGAGTTTGGAAAAAAACGCCCGGTTATAATGGGCGATCAGTCGACATTGACGCATCGTATAAAAGAATGAAGAAAAAGGGTTCTTTTGATCCGAAGCTTCTTGTATTCAAGCAAATTCCGCCTTCTGTTCATTTAAGCGATTTGCCGAACGAAGCGATCTACCGTGGACATCCGGATAAGCCAATGGTATCCTTTTTAATAAATGTTGCATGGGGAAATGAGTATCTTCCTAAAATGTTGGCCGTGCTAAAAAAGCACCATGTCAAAGCTACATTTTTTTTAGAAGGAAGATGGGTAAAAGAAAATCCTGAACTGGCTAAAATGATTGTAGAAAGCGGCCATGAAATTGGAAATCATTCATACTCGCATCCAGATATGGCCCGCCTGCCGTCTGCAAGAATTAGACAAGAGATGGAAGAGACGAACAAAATCATCAAAGCGACGACAGGAAAAAACGTGAAATGGTTTGCGCCTCCAAGCGGCAGCTTTCGCAAGGAGGTCGTAGATATAGCGGCAGATATGAACATGGAAACGATCATGTGGTCTGTTGACACGATTGATTGGCAAAAGCCGCGGCCTGAAACGTTAATCAATCGAGTGATGTCAAAAATTCATAACGGCGCCATGATTTTAATGCATCCGACGTCATCGACCGCAGAGAGTCTAGATTCATTAATTAAAAAGATTAAAGAAAAAAATCTTTCCATCGGTTCACTTTCTAGTCTGCTGGATGAAAAACGTCTTGACTGATTGGAAGAACAGGGGGTTACAATTTGATCAAGAAATATACATGCCAAAATGGTGTTAGAATCATTTTAGAATCTATTCCGACTGTTCGCTCCGTTGCTATCGGAGTTTGGATTGGCACAGGTTCTAGAAACGAGACGAAAGAAACAAACGGCATTTCTCATTTTTTAGAGCATATGTTTTTTAAAGGAACAGAAAAAAGAACAGCTAGAGAAATTGCAGAAGCTTTTGACAAAATTGGCGGTCAGGTGAATGCCTTCACCTCAAAAGAATACACCTGCTATTATGCAAAAGTGCTCGATGAGCATGCAAATTATGCACTTGAAGTGCTGGCTGATATGTTTTTCAACTCAGTATTTGAAGAAGAAGAATTAAACAAAGAACGAAATGTTGTTCTAGAAGAAATCAAAATGTATGAAGATACTCCAGACGATATTGTGCACGATTTGTTAAGCCAGGCTGCATTTGGCGATCATCCGCTTGGCTATCCGATTTTAGGCACAGAAAAAACTTTATCTAGTTTTACCGGCGATGCGTTGAAAAGCTATATGGAAAAATACTATACTCCTGACAATATCGTCATTTCAGTAGCTGGAAACGTTCAAGAAAGCTTTATTCAAGAGGTTGAGAAATGGTTCGGCAATTTTAAGTCGTCTCATAAAAAAGAAAAATATAAGGAACCGGTTTTTTTGGACCAAAAAATCGCCAAGAAAAAAGAGACGGAGCAAGCGCATCTCTGCATTGGGTTTAAAGGGTTGAGAGTCGGTCATGACGACATTTACAGCTTAATTGTGTTAAACAATATTTTGGGCGGGAGCATGTCAAGCCGCTTATTCCAAGAGGTGAGGGAAGAAAAAGGGCTTGCTTATTCTATTTTCTCTTACCACACTTCATATGAAGACAGCGGAGTGCTCACAATTTACGGTGGGACTGGAAGAAACCAGCTGAATATTTTATTTGAAACGATTTTTCAAACAATTGAAAAATTGAAAAAAAGCGGTATTACTGAAAAAGAATTAATGCATTCAAAAGAACAAATTAAAGGGAATTTAATGCTTAGTCTTGAAAGTACAAATGCAAGAATGAGCAGAAACGGCAAAAATGAGCTGCTCTTAGGCAAACATCGATCTTTGGATGAAATTATCGAAACGGTTAACCGTGTTGATATCATGAGCGTCAATGAACTTATTCAACATATTTTTACAGATGAATATGCTGTATCTTTAATTAGTCCGGAAGAGAATCTTTCTTCTGCAATTCCAGAATTAAAATGCCTGCTATGATGGATTGGCGGGCATTTTTTATTTGCCAAAAACGTATACATGTATGGAAAGCTATGTTCATCAGTTTCGAATCAATCTCTGCCTGTGAATATGTTCGTATATTTATAATGAAAGAGGGGAGCCAATACTATGCGTTTATCCGAGTTAAGCGGAAAAGAAATCGTCGATGTAAAACGAGCGGAACGTCTAGGCGTGCTCGGTCAAACAGACTTTGAAATCAATGCGGAAACTGGACAAATTACGGCGCTTATTATTCCTTCTTTAAAGTGGTTCGGTTTAAGGAAACAAGGACATGATATTCGAGTACCGTGGGAGCATATCAAAAAAATTGGTCAAGATATGATCATTATTGACGTACCGGAAAATTCCTTAAATAAAATTGATGACTAATGAAGATCCGCCGGCTAAAGAAGCCGGCTTTATTTTTTTGGCAATTTTTCGATGCGATTCACCTATCGGCTGCCGCCTACATAATATGCTTAAAACAGGGAGCTAATTATGGTTTTCGAAACTGAACTGAATTGCCATAAAGAAGGTGAAAAAAGGATGTTAACTGGCTTAAACGTTGCTGTAATTGGCGGTGACGCCCGGCAGCTAGAGGTGATCCGAAGGCTATCAGAGCACGATGCCAATCTATTTTTAATCGGATTTGATCAGCTTGAACATGGGTATACAGGATCAGTAAAAATAAACAGCCATAATATTAGTCTGGAAGGAATGGATGCAGTAATATTGCCTGTTTCAGGAACCGGAAGCGAAGGACAGGTCGAAGCAGTTTTTTCCGCTGAAGAAATCGTACTGACAAGAGAAATGGTGGCCTCCACTCCTGAGCATTGCATCTTTTATTCTGGGATACGCACAAAATATTTAGAAGAGTTAATGGAAAAAGAAAAACGAAAGCTTGTACCGATACTGGACCGTGATGATGTAGCGATATATAATTCCATTCCGACAGTAGAAGGGACCATAATGCTCGTTATTCAACATACTGATTTTACCATTCATGGTTCCAACATTGCCGTTATCGGATTTGGACGGACAGGAATGAGTGTTGCCCGCACTTTTGCAGCATTAGGAGCTAATGTGAAGGTAGGCGCTCGCAAACAGAAAGATTTGGCCAGGATCACGGAAATGGGAATGAAGCCGTTTCATTTGAGTGAACTGAAGGACGAATTGTCGTCGATCGATATTTGCATTAATACAGTTCCAGCGTTGGTGTTGTCTTCTGATGTTTTGGCAGCTATGCCTGTCCACGCTCTTATTATCGATTTAGCATCAAAGCCGGGGGGAACCGATTTCCACTATGCTGAAAAAAGAGGTATGAAAGCCATTTTAGCACCTGGTCTTCCAGGAATTGTCGCACCGAAGACAGCGGGCCAGATTTTGGCGAATGCGTTGACAATCCTTTTAACTGAACAGCATCAGCTTGAAAGGAGTATGGATAATGGAAGTGAAAGGTAAACGGATCGGATTTGGTTTAACAGGCTCTCATTGTACTTATGATGCGGTATTTCCGCAAATTCAAAAGCTCGTTGAAAAAGGAGCAAACGTTTTGCCAATTGTCACCTCGACCGTAAAGACGACAACAACTAGATTCGGGGAAGGAGAAGAATGGGTCAAAAGAATTGAAGAAGCGACTGGAAATCAAGTAATTGATTCGATCGTGGATGCCGAGCCTTTAGGTCCGAAAATTCCTCTTGATTGCATGGTCATTGCGCCGATGACCGGCAATTCGATGAGCAAACTGGCGAATGCCTTGACGGACTCTCCTGTATTGATGGCTGCAAAAGCGACTATGAGAAACCATCGCCCCGTTGTACTAGCCATTTCTACAAACGATGCTCTCGGGTTAAATGGCGTAAATTTAATGAAGCTAATGGCGGCAAAAAATATTTTCTTTGTTCCGTTCGGCCAAGATGCACCCCACCAAAAACCGAATTCAATGGTGGCGAATATGGATCGGTTAGTGGAAACAGTTGAACATGCGCTTGAACATAGACAGCTTCAGCCGGTTATTATTGAACATAAAAAATAATCAAACAAATAAAACGCTTTCATGAAAAATCGCTCATCACTTTTTTTGGCTACTGTGATACAATTAAACGTAATACGAATACATGATTATTCGACTCTGATGCATTTTGGAAGGAGATAGATAGAAAATGGCTCAAAAAGGTTTTCATGTAGCAGTTGTCGGAGCAACTGGAGCAGTAGGAACACGAATGATCGAAACATTGGAAAAAAGAAACTTTCCTGTGGAAACTTTAACGCTGTTATCATCCGAACGATCTGCAGGAAAGACAGCTACATTTAAAGGAAAACCAATCACAGTACAAAAAGCGGAACCGGAAAGCTTTGAAGGGGTTGATATCGCTCTTTTCAGCGCTGGAGGAAGCGTGTCGAAGCAGCTTGCACCGGAAGCAGCCAAAAGAGGCGCGGTCGTGATCGACAATACGAGCGCATTTAGAATGGATGAAAACGTTCCTCTCGTAGTACCGGAAGTGAACGAAGAGGATATAAAATGGCATAACGGTATTATTGCCAACCCGAATTGTTCGACGATCCAAATGGTTGTTGCATTGCAGCCGATCCGTAAAGCGTTCGGGCTGAAAAAAGTCATTGTTTCCACTTATCAAGCAGTATCAGGTGCGGGGGCACAAGCGATCCAGGAATTGAAAGAACAGTCTAAAGCGATTTTAGAAGGAAAGCCGTTTGTACCTGAAATTTTACCTGTTAAAAGTGACGAAAAACATTATCAAATTGCGTTTAATGCAATTCCGCAAATTGATAAGTTCCAGGAAAATGGATTTACATTTGAAGAAATGAAAATGATCAATGAAACAAAAAAAATTATGCATATGAAGGATCTGGAAGTTGCAGCGACCTGCGTCCGCTTGCCGGTCGTCATCGGGCATTCAGAATCAGTCTACATTGAAATCGACAGGGACGATGTTACTGTAAATGATATTCGCAATGTATTAAGAGATGCGCCTGGCGTTACGCTTGAAGATGATCCGGCAAATCAAATTTATCCAATGCCTGCTTTTGCAGAAGGCAAATACGATACATTTGTAGGCCGAATTCGCAAAGACTTAGATCGGCCAAACGGCTTCCACCTTTGGGTTGTATCCGACAATTTATTAAAAGGGGCAGCATTAAACTCTGTACAAATTGCCGAAAGTTTAATTAAACTGAAACTAGTATAAGGTGAAAAGAAGAGAGTTGAAGCCATCAGCTCTCTTCTGTTTAGTTATTTTATAGAGGTGAACATCATGAGCATTGTTGTTCAAAAGTTTGGAGGAACGTCTGTCCGTGATGAACAAGGCAGAAGACATGCGTACGAACATATAAAGGAAGCCTTGTCTGAGAAAAAAAAAGTGGTCGTCGTCGTATCAGCGATGGGGAGAAAAGGAGATCCGTACGCAACAGATACGCTGATCAGCCTTGTGGAAGGCGGGATCGACACCATTTCCAAACGTGAACAGGATATGTTGCTGTCCTGCGGAGAAATCATCTCTTCTGTCGTATTTACTAGCATGCTAAAAGGGAAAGGAATAAAAGCGGCAGCTTTAAGCGGAGCGCAGGCAGGTTTTTTGACGACAAATGAACATACAAATGCTAAAATATTAGAATTGAAATGTGATCGCCTGCTCGGGCTTCTAGAAACAAATGATGTCGTTGTTGTCGCAGGCTTTCAAGGAGCACAAGCAAATGGAGATGTGACGACAATTGGGCGCGGCGGCAGTGACACTTCAGCAACAGCACTTGGAGCAGCTTTAAAAGCAGAATATGTAGACATTTTTACAGATGTGGAAGGAGTTATGACAGCGGATCCTCGTATTGTTAAGGATGCAAAGCCCCTTTCATTTGTGACGTATACGGAAATTTGCAATTTGGCCTATCAAGGAGCAAAGGTGATTCATCCGCGTGCGGTTGAAATCGCTATGCAAGCCAAAATCCCGATTCGCATTCGTTCCACTTATTCTAAATCGAAAGGAACGATCATCACTTCTCACCATCAGGACAAACTAGGTGCGGACATAAAAGAACGTTTAATTACTGGAATTGCTCATGTTTCCGATGTCACGCAAATTAAAGTAGATGCAAAAGAAGGGAATTTCCGTTTTCATCAAGAAATTTTTAAAGCGATGGCTACAAGCGGAATTAGCGTCGATTTCTTTAATATTACTCCTAAGAGTGTCATATATACTGTTCATGGGGATGTAACGGATCTTGCTGTTGGAATTTTGAAAGAGATCGGATATGATCCGATGATCACGCGGCATTGTGCAAAAGTCTCAATTGTAGGAGCAGGCATTCAAGGAGTTCCTGGAGTCGCTTCCAAAATCGTTGCTGCTTTATCGGAGGAAGGGATACAAATTTTGCAATCGGCAGACAGCCATACAACAATTTGGGTGCTTGTGAAGGAAAGTGAAATGATTCAAGCAGTTAATGCACTTCATAAAGCGTTTGATCTTGGAAAATAATCGATAAAGGTGTGAGGAACAAGTGGGTATGTTTGGAAGAATTTCAACTGCAATGGTTACCCCGTTTGACAATAACGGGAATATTGATTTTCAAAAAACGGAAAAATTAGTAGAATATTTAATCCATCATGGAACAGATTCAATTGTTGTGGCTGGAACAACGGGTGAATCTCCAACTTTAACAACGGAAGAAAAGCTCGCTTTATTTAAACATGTCGTTTCTGTTGTCAATAAAAGAGTTCCAGTGATTGCAGGGACAGGTACAAACAATACAAGAGCTTCCATAGAACTGACAAAAAAGGCGGAACAAACCGGCGTCGATGCGATTATGCTTGTCACTCCATACTACAACAAACCGAATCAGGAAGGGATTTATCAGCACTTTAAAGCGATAGCAGAAAGCACGCACCTTCCTGTGATGCTTTACAATGTGCCTGGCAGAACATCGTCCTCGATCGCGCCTGAAACGGTTATTCGTCTATCGGAAATTGACAATATCGTTGCGATTAAAGAAGCTAGCGGAGATCTTGATAATATGGCCAAAATTATCGAGAAAACGCCAGATAATTTTGCTTTATACACTGGGGACGACAGCTTAACGCTGCCGACATTATCAATAGGCGGTGATGGCGTTATATCTGTAGCCTCCCATGTTGTAGGAGATGAAATGCAAGAAATGATTCAAGCCTTTTTGTCAGGTGATGTGAAAAAAGCCGGAAGCCTTCATCGAAGACTTCTCCCATTAATGAAAGAACTGTTTAAGGCGCCAAACCCTGTTCCAGTGAAAGCAGCGCTGCAAATAAAAGGTCTGGATGTTGGTCCGGTGCGCTTGCCGTTAGTTCCGTTAACAACAGATGAGCGAACATCATTAGCCGCTGTGATCCATGAATTAGGCTGATCATCGTGATTAGCCTTTTTTTATTTTAAAAATTCCACTCTGCCCCATTCAAAACAGCTGAGTCTAGCGGCTTAATTTTTCGGATAAGTGTGCCTGATATAAATTAACTTGTATTCCATTTCTTTCATCAGGTATAATATTGCTAAGTGCTTTGGACGGGGATATTTAGGGAGGATCACTAACACTTATGAAAAAAGCTGAAAAAATTCAACTTATTGCTTTAGGAGGGGTTGGGGAAGTCGGAAAAAACCTGTACATCGTCGAAATCGACTCGGATATTTTTATTGTGGATGCCGGCTTGAAATATCCTGAAAACGAGATGCTCGGAATTGATGTGGTGATACCGGATATTACATATTTGCTTGAACGTAAAGATAGGGTTCGGGCCATCTTCTTAACAAATGGCAGATTGGATCGGATCGGTGCGATTTTCTACATTTTAAAACATATCAATGCGCCAGTTTACGGAACGAAATGGACAATTGCCTTGACAAAAGAAAGAATGAAGCAATATTCTGTTACCGCTGATTTTCGCGAAGTGAATATGCGAAAGCCTGTACATTTTCCTCAAGTGACTGTTTCTTTTTTTCGCACATTCTCAAATATTCCTGATTCTATGGGAGTTTGTTTCCATACGTCAATGGGAGCGATCGTGCATACAGGCGATTTTAAATTAGAGCAATCCTCGATCGGAAGTCATTTTCTTGATTTTGGTAAAATGGCGGAAATCGGTAATAGCGGTGTTCTTTGTTTGCTTTCCGACAGTATCAATGCAGAAAGACCCGGCTTTTCTGGTTCCGAAGCTCTTGCCGGAGAAATGATCAACGATGTTATGTATAATTCGCCTGGAAGAGTTGTTGTATCTGTAGCAGAGACGAATATTTACCGAATTCAGCAAATTTTCAATGCCGCAGTTGAGACTGGAAGAAAAATAGCAATTATAGGGAAATCGTTTGCCAAAATTATTGAGCTTGCAAGACAATTACGGTATTTAAAGGCTGACGATGATTTGTTTATTCCGGTGTCGCATTTAAAAAAGCTTGAAAAACAAAACTCTGTTCTACTATGTGCAAGCGATTCATTCGATCCGCTTGCGGAAATTTCAAAAATGGCCAAAGGCATTCACAAGCAACATCATATAACTTCCGATGATACGGTTTTAATTGCTCAGACCCCAACACCCGGACAAGAACTTATTTATTCGAAAACGATTGATTTGCTGTTTCGAGCAGGAGCCAATGTTGTTTCGATTGATAAAAAAGCGTTTTTTTCTGGTCATGGCTGCCAAGAAGAGCTGAAGCTTATGCTACATTTAATGAAACCAAAATACTTTATTCCCGTTCATGGTGAATTTAAAATGCAAATAGCGCATGCTAAAATTGCGCAATCGATCGGAATACGCGAAGAAAACATTTTTTTGCTCGATCAAGGAGATGTGGTTGAATTCACCCCTAAATCTGCCAAAACGGTTACAAAAGTACCTTCTGGAAATGTACTAATTGACGGGCTTGGTGTAGGAGATGTTGGAAATATCGTGCTAAGAGACCGGCGTTTGTTATCTCAGGACGGCATTTTAATTGTTGTTGTTACGTTAAACAAAGAGATGAAAAAAATTGTCGCTGGTCCTGAAATTATATCAAGAGGGTTTGTGTATGTTCGTGAGTCTGAAAGTTTAATTTCCAAAGCTACGAAAATGGTGCATGACACACTGTCGTCTTGTATGGAAGATGTTTCAATGGATTGGTCAACAATGAAACAAAACATTCGCGACGTCTTGAATCAATTTTTATATGAGCAAACGAAGCGCCGCCCGATGATTTTGCCAATTATTATGGAGGTTTAGACAAAAAGCAGGCCGACGAAGCCTGCTTTTTTCACATTTTTAAAACGGTTTCCTGGCCGCATGAAAAAATGGATTCCGTTCATACTAACATCATAACGGTAAGAAGAAAGGATGATTGGGATGAACGGAAATGCTGATCAACCGACTGTTCAGCCAGTGGAAAAGGGAAGCGAAAATGTAGTTGACAAAATTCAGCAGTTAGGACAAACAAACATTCCGCAAATGGATCAGGAAACAAACATTCATTGTTTGACCATTATCGGTCAAATTGAAGGACATATACAGCTCCCTGCTCAAAATAAAACAACGAAATATGAACATATCATTCCGCAAATTGTGGCGATCGAACAAAATATGAAAATAGAAGGACTGCTCGTCATTTTAAATACTGTCGGCGGCGATGTTGAAGCAGGACTTGCGATCGCTGAAATGCTTGCTTCGCTTACGAAACCGACTGTATCCATCGTTCTTGGCGGCGGACATTCTATCGGTGTGCCCATCGCTGTGTCATGCGATTATTCATTTATTGCGGAAACGGCTACGATGACGATTCACCCGATAAGGTTAACCGGTTTGGTCATTGGTGTTCCGCAAACGTTTGAATATCTTGATAAAATGCAGGAGCGGGTTATTAGTTTTGTAACAAAGCATTCCAATATTACAGAAGATAAATTTAAAGAGCTGATGTTTTCAAAAGGAAATTTAACAAGGGATATTGGAACAAATGTTATCGGTCAAGATGCGGTTAAGTACGGCTTGATCGATGAAATAGGCGGTGTAGGAAGCGCGATGAAAAAATTGAACGAGCTTATTTTGGAAAGAAAGAATGGAAAAGGAGGGGACATCCTTCAATGATTTTATACACGACTGTTCCTGAAGAGCTCATTTTTCCATCAGATCAAGAAGCTTTTCAAAAAAGGCACATTATTGAGATGAACGGCATTTCATTATTAATAGAAGAAACGGGAGAAAATCAATGCCAAATCGTCAGAGTGCTTTCAACCAATCCAAACCATTATTTATTGGAATCTGTTTTCCCCGGTCAAAAAGTACCTTTTTTTCGAAGCTAACATTCCTTTTAAAGACAACATCGTTGCTAGCATACCTAAATTCAAGTTTGTATGATATAATATGGACACAAACAGTCGTTCGCAGCCAAATAGTGGCTGCGTTCTTGTTTTACATAATACATAGGTGGGATTAAAGTGGCAAAAGTGAAAAGGAAACGAAAAAAGAGAAAAACGGATTGGCAAAATAAACTAAAATTTGAAATAGCGGGACTTCTGCTATTATCATTGTCGATAATCGCTTTAAGCGAATTTGGATTTGCTGGCAAAGCGCTTGTCGCCTTTTTTCGGTTCTTCGCTGGAGAATGGTTTATTATCTTTTTGCTAGGATTATTATGGTTTTCCATATATATATTTTGGAAAAAGACATTCCCTCATTTTTTAACGAGAAGATGGCTCGGGATCTATCTTATAGTTGGCTCAATTTTAATTCTCAGCCATATGAAGCTGTTTGAAAATTTGTCAAAGGGAGGAGTTTTTGCTTCTCCAAGCGTTATATTGAATACTTGGGAGATGTATTTAAAGGAATTAAACGGGGAGGCAAGCGCTCAAGATCTTGGAGGAGGAATGATCGGCGCCGTTTTTTTTGCTGCATCATACTATTTATTTTCTTCAGGGGGCACCCGAATTATTTCCATTGTCTTGATCATAATTGGTTGCATCTTAATTTCCGGAAAATCACTCGGAAACAGCCTCTCCAAAATTGTTGAGTCCATCGGCCGGATTTTCAAAAAACAATTTTTTGCCTTTGTGGATGATATGAAGAACTTATTTTCCTTAGTAAAAAAACAAAAGAAAAAGCAAAAGAAGCATCGCTCCAATAAGGTTCAGGCTGAAGACGATCAAGAACAAGAAGATGAACATTTAGAAGAAAATACATCTGAACCGATTATTTCCAGTTTTACAGACCATCCAGAAATCGTGACAAATGATAAAAAAGAGCCCGAAAATAATTTAAAGCAGGAACAAATTACGCTTGAAGAAAAGGATGAGCCGATCGCCTTTCAGGAGATAGAAAACAAAGATTATAAATTGCCTCCGATTGATTTGCTGTCTCTTCCAAAATACAGCGGTCAGCATGCCGATAAGCGGAATATTTACGATAATGCGAGAAAACTAGAGCGCACTTTCCAAAGCTTTGGAGTGAAGGCAAAGGTTACCCAAGTACATTTAGGGCCTGCTGTAACAAAATATGAAGTGTACCCGGATGTCGGGGTGAAGGTAAGCAAAATTGTCAGTTTAAGCGATGACCTGGCGCTGGCTTTAGCAGCAAAAGATATTCGGATTGAAGCGCCGATTCCGGGAAAGTCTGCAATTGGAATTGAGGTGCCGAATTCAGAAATTGCGATGGTGTCATTGCGCGAGGTGCTGGAATCCAAAATGAACGATCGCCCTGATTCCAAGCTGCTGATCGGTTTAGGACGTGATATAACTGGAGAAGCGGTGCTGGCTGAACTGAACAAAATGCCGCATCTGCTTGTCGCAGGTGCAACAGGCAGCGGAAAAAGCGTCTGCATTAACGGGATTATTACAAGCATTTTGATGAGGGCGAAGCCTCATGAAGTGAAAATGATGATGATCGATCCAAAAATGGTCGAATTAAGTGTTTACAATGGGATTCCGCATCTATTGGCACCTGTTGTGACAAATCCGAAAAAAGCGTCGCTCGCATTGCAAAAAGTAGTTAATGAAATGGAAAGAAGATACGAGCTGTTTTCACATACTGGAACGCGCAATATTGAAGGATATAATGAAATGATCAGAAGGCAAAATTCGCTTTCAAAAGAGAAGCAGCCTGAGCTTCCTTTTATTGTCGTCATCGTGGATGAGCTCGCTGATTTAATGATGGTGGCTTCTTCTGATGTAGAAGATTCGATTACACGCTTGTCACAAATGGCCCGTGCTGCTGGCATTCATTTAATTATTGCGACTCAACGTCCGTCTGTTGATGTAATTACAGGAGTCATAAAAGCCAATATTCCATCGAGAATTGCCTTTAGTGTGTCCTCCCAAACCGATTCACGCACTATTTTGGATATGGGGGGAGCTGAGAAGCTGCTCGGAAGAGGAGATATGTTGTTTTTGCCAGTCGGATCATCAAAGCCGATTCGTGTTCAAGGAGCGTTTTTATCAGATGAAGAAGTGGAAAAAGTCGTGAATTACGTCATTTCACAACAAAAGGCGCAATATCAAGAAGAAATGATTCCGAACGAAGATTCCGAGGATCATGGAGATGTTGATGATGAATTATATAATGAAGCGGTTCAACTAGTTGTGGACATGCAAAGTGCAAGTGTATCCATGCTGCAAAGAAGATTTAGAATCGGCTACTCAAGAGCTGCGAGATTAATTGACGCCATGGAAGAGAGAGGGGTAGTCGGACCTTATGAGGGAAGCAAGCCGCGCCAAGTGTTGATTTCTAAAGAAGAGCTGGAGGAACGTTTGTCATAAAAATTTTCGTGTTTTTCATGCAAAAATATTTTAATAACGGGCATACTAAAACTACATTTACTAGAAAGTGAGAGATCGATGGATGGCAAAAGATGCGAAACGTAAAAAAGCAAAAAGCAGTTTGAGCAGCGCCCAAGAAGTCACTTATTCGAGAGCGTTTAAAATGGCTGACAGAGCGGGAGGCTTTTCAGAAAAACATGAAAGCCATTAAAGCATAAAAATGCCAATTATAAAATGCTCCGAACATGTCACCCTAATGGATAGGACATGTTGTGAAAGCAACTGTCTACACCCTCTTTGCGGAGGTGCGCAAAATGGGAAGAGCACATAAGCAAAAAGCGCGTGATAAAAACAAAGCTAAGCTGCCGCAAGTGCCAAAAAATTTGAAGTCAGACGGCAAAAGTATTGAATTTTCAAGAGAACTTGCCGACAAGGACGATCTTCAAGCATTGGCTCGCTCTGCTGCAGCGGACAAAAGGCAACAGAAAAGAACATAAAGGTTGTTTCAAAAGCTGTGCCTGAAAAATAATGATGAAAGACAACAGAATTCATTTTCTGTTGTCTTTTTAAGTATATGGTATTTTTTTACTTAAAATTGAACAATAAACTGAAACACACAAAAAAGTATTGGGCAACGATCAATAGTGTGTTTTCTCCGAGAATCTGCTAAAGACTTTTTAATTCCTGCATGTTATCGTATAGTATACCCATATTTTATACATAAGAAGGATGTCATAACTCAGCCGATCTGGCTAGAGACATCCCTGCTTTTTGTTAAATAATTAACAGTAATATAATTATGTAAACTTTAAATAATAATTCATTTCGTTATGATTTCCTTCAATATCCTATGATTGATATAATTACTAATAACGTGTTTTTTCATGATTGGAAACAATAACATATAGAAAGCTTTCAGGCTTAGGAGGGATAGAATGGGTTTTTTACAAGAACAAGTAAGCGAAATAAACGGGATTCAGCTGCATACCGTTTCATCAAATGCTTTTAAAACAAATTCACTCATTTTAAGGTTAAAGGCGCCGCTATCGGAAAAGGATGTAACCATTCGAGCTTTGCTTCCCCATGTTTTGCAAAGAGGTACAGCATCCTACCCATCCACAACTGAATTAAGGAAATATTTGGATGATTTGTACGGTGCAACACTGCAAGTCGATTTAGCCAAAAAGGGAGAAAACCATATCATTACGTTCCGGATGGAAATCCCGAATGAAAAATTTTTAAAAGATAAGACACCTTTATTGGAAAAAGGGATCGAATTGTTGTCCGAAGTACTTCTTTCGCCTCCTCTGCAAGAAGGGGTGTTCAATCAAAGCATTATCGAACAAGAAAAGCGGACATTAAAACAGCGCATTCAAGCGGTTTATGACGATAAAATGCGTTATGCGAATTTACGTTTAATCCAAGAAATGTGCAAAACTGAGCCGTACCGTCTGCATGTCAACGGAGAGAAAGAGCATATCGATCAAATTTCTCCTCAACAGCTGACGGATTATTATACAAACATGCTGCAGCATGATGAAGTCGATTTATTTGTGATCGGGGATATTGAAAACGAACAAGTGGCTGATATTGTCAGGAAATATTTCCGTTTAACAAAATCCAATCAACAAGCTAGGGCTGAAAGTGTTGAAAAAAAAATTGAGAAGGTTAACGAAGTTATCGAAGAACAAGACATTACCCAAGGGAAATTGAACATCGGGTACCGCACGCACACAACATATAGTGATCATGATTATTACGCATTGCAAGTGTTTAACGGCATTTTTGGGGGATTTCCGCATTCGAAGCTGTTTCTAAACGTTCGCGAAAAGAACAGTCTTGCTTATTATGCTTCCTCGAGAGTGGAAAGCCATAAAGGCTTGTTAATGGTGATGTCAGGAATTGAAATGAAGAACTACGAACGCGCTCTCACGATTATTCATGAACAAATGGAAGCGATGAAAAAGGGAGATTTTACAGATAAAGAATTGGAACAAACGAAAGCGGTGATCAAAAATCAGTTGCTGGAAACAATCGATACCCCTTACGGAATGACGGAAGTGCTGTACCACAATGTTGTTGCGAAAACAAACCGAACTATTGAAGAATGGATCGAAGGGGTAGAAAAGGTCCAAAAAGACGAAATCGTCCAGCTTGCTGAAAAAATTCAACTGGATACGGTTTATTTTTTGAAAGGGGGCGGATCTTTATGATAAAAGAAATTACATTCGATCAACTGAAAGAAACGTATTATTATAAGAAAATGGAAAATGGATTAGATGTTTATGTCCTTCCAAAACAAGGGATTCATAAAACGTATGCGACATTCACCACTAAATACGGTTCTATTGACAATAAATTCGTTCCAATTGGCAAAGAGGAAATCGTTCACGTCCCGGATGGCATTGCTCACTTTTTGGAACATAAGCTTTTTGAAAAAAAGGATGGGGACGTATTTCAACAGTTTAGTGAACAAGGGGCATCGGCCAATGCATTTACATCCTTCACGAGAACGGCATATCTTTTTTCCAGCACGGCAAATGTTGAAAAAAATTTAGAAACGTTAGTAGATTTTGTCCAAAGTCCTTATTTTACTGACCAATCCGTTGAAAAAGAAAAAGGCATTATAGGTCAAGAAATCAACATGTACCAAGACAATCCTGATTGGCGGCTTTATTTTGGACTCATCCAAAACATGTATGAAAGCCATCCAGTACGGATTGACATTGCCGGCACAATTGATTCGATAAATCAAATTACAAAAGAGCAGCTTTATGAATGCTACGAAACGTTTTACCATCCCAGCAACATGCTCCTGTTTGTGATCGGGCCTGTTCAACCGGAAAAAATTATCAAGCAAGTGGAAGAGAATCAGGCAAAAAAAGATTTTAAAAAGCCAACCAATATTGTTCGTGAACAAGTACATGAAAGAGATGAAGTGTTTAAAACGAGTGAAAAAATTTATATGAATGTCAAGTCGTCGAAATGCTTAGTCGGCTTAAAGGCAAAACATCCTTTCCGAAAAGGGGAAGAGCTGCTTACGCATGAGCTTTCCATGAATTTAATTTTAGAAATGCTTTTTGGCAAAAGCTCAAAGCTTTATTTGGAATTGTATGAAAAAGGGCTCATTGATGATACGTTCAGCTTCGATTATACAGAGGAGTACAGCTTCGGTTTTGCTATGGTCGGCGGCGATACCGACCGGCCGGATGAGCTGAGTGAATATATAAAAGAAGCTCTTATGAAAAGCAAGCAATCGTTATTTACCGATGAGCAGCTGGAAGCCGCCAAAAAGAAAAAAATCGGCTCTTTTTTAAGGGCTTTTAATTCTCCTGAATTTATCGCCAATCAATTTACCCGGTATCAATTTAACGAAATGAATCTGTTCGATGTTGTGCAAGCTTTAGAAAATGTAAACATGGACACGATTGAAGCAGTTTTAAAAGAAGCGATTGATGAAGATTATTTAACAGTTTTCCAAGTTTTGCCGAAATCATAATATTGCGGAGGGGAAATCTTGAAAACAGCGTTAGTAACTGGAGCCAGCGGAGGAATCGGAAAAGCGGTTGTAGAAAAATTGGCTCAGGAAGGATATCAAATTTATGCTCAATACTTTCGAAACATTGAACCGTTAAAAGAAGCAATGAAGTTATATGATCAGATCATTCCAGTTTATGCGGATTTGTCATCGGAAAGCGGGACGGAACAATTACTTGAAAACATTCCAACTTCTATAGATGCTCTTATTTTTGCTAACGGTATTTCCCACTACGGACTGATTCAAGATGTTTTGATGGAAGATTATCAAAAAATTATACAGCTTCATCTCACGTCGCCTTTTTTTATTACTCAAAAAGTAGTCAGTGGAATGATAAGAAAACAAAAAGGAAGCATTCTTTTCATCTCCTCTATATGGGGGCAGACAGGAGCCAGCTGTGAAGCTTTGTATTCCATGGCAAAAGGGGGGCAAATTTCCTTTGTGAAAGCACTAGCGAAGGAATTAGCGCCTTCCAATATTCGCGTCAACGCCGTTGCGCCAGGCATGATCGATACAAGTATGAATGATCGATTCTCTCCTGAAGAATTGGAAGATATTAAAAACAGCATCCCCCTTGAAAGAAATGGAAAGCCTGAAGAAGTCGCGAATGTTGTTTTATTCCTTATTAGCGAGCAAGCTTCCTACATTACAGGTCAGGTGATTGCTGTCAATGGAGGATGGTACTGCTGATTCCCTCTCCCGTATAAAAACTGCATGATCAAGGGAAAATAAAAATTGATTAAACGATAAAGGAGGGGAACATATGTCAGTATTGGAAAATTGGAATCAATGGAAAGATTTTTTGGCGGATCGCCTCCAGCAAGCAGAAAGCGGCGGATTGTCCCAAGAGGTTATTTCCAATTTAGCGTATGAAATCGGTGATTATTTAGCAAAGCAAGTGGAGCCGAAAAACCCTGAAGAAAAAATTCTTCACGATCTGTGGAGTGTCGCTTCAAAAGAGGAGCAACATGCAATCGCCAACATGATGGTGAAACTTGTTCAAAATGACAGCGTCCATTAGGATGTTTTTCATTTATTACTGTCAAGTTAGGGCACTTGGTGAAATGACCAAGATGCCCTTTATTTTTTCCTTGCAATTATCCTTTCTTCTTTATCTAAAATGATTTATTATAAATTTATAGGTGTGTTATTTGGGGGTCTTTGAAGGTGGAAAAAACTGAATGGTATTTAGAATATAAAATTCAAAAAAACCGGCCGGGGCTGCTGGGAGATGTTTCGTCTTTGCTCGGTATGCTGAACATTAATATCGTTACGATTAACGGCGTTGATGATATGCGCCGCGGGATGCTTCTGCGCTGCGAAACGATTGAACAAATTAAAAGGCTTGAATCTATTCTGAATACGATGGACAACATAACAGTGACAAAATTGCGGCAGCCTAAGCTGAGAGATCGTCTTGCTGTCCGTCATGGCTTTTATATTCAACGGGATGCAGATGATAAAAAGACGTTCCGTTTTGTTCGCGATGAGCTTGGTATTCTTGTTGATTTTATGGCCGAGCTCTTTAAACAAGACGGTCATAAATTAATCGGCATACGCGGAATGCCGCGTGTCGGAAAAACAGAATCGATCGTAGCGGCGAGCGTCTGTGCGAATAAAAGATGGCTTTTTCTCTCTTCAACCATGCTGAAGCAAACTGTCCGGGAAAGGCTGATTGCTGATGAATACCGGACAGATAACGTGTTTATTTTAGATGGAATCGTCACGATGAAAAGAGGCTCTGAACAGCATTTGCAATTAGTTCGGGAAGTGATGCAGCTTCCGGCAACGAAAGTCGTGGAGCATCCAGATATTTTCGTTCAGAGCTCCGAATATACTTTGGATGATTTCGACTACATTATTGAACTTAGACATCACCCTGATGAAGAAATTACGTATGACGTTGTAGAAAATAATCATCAGCCGTTTGGCCACTCAATTTATAATGGATTTGATTTTTAGAAAGGTGGGTACGTTTTGAGCGAGTTAGGTAACCATCTGAGACAAGCTAGGCTGGAAAAAAACATTTCACTCGATGACTTGCAGGAAATAACTAAAATTCAAAAGCGCTATTTAATCGGCATTGAGGAAGGAAACTACTCGATCATGCCGGGGAATTTTTATGTGCGTGCGTTTATTAAACAATACGCGGAAGCGGTTGACCTTGATCCGGATGTTTTATTTGAACAGTATAAAAATGAAATACCAAGTACATATGATGAGATACCTGAGAAATTGTCCCGCGTTCAAACGCATAAAGAGCTTCCAAAGCCGGCTTCCAAATTTTTAGAGCTGTTGCCGAAGCTTGCCGTCATCGCTGTTATTATTTTGGTGGCGATTATCGTTTGGGTGCTTTCCCAGCGTGGAAGCACAGATGAAGGCGTTCAGACGGAGGACGATACAAAATCCGTCAAAATAGAAACCTCTGGCGTGGAGCCTGAGAAAAAAGAGCAAAATAATATTGTCGATGAAAAAGACCGTTCGGTTGAAGAAACAGAACAAGAGGAGAAAAAAGATGAGAACGCCGAAAATGAAACGAAGCAAACATTGACGGTAAAAGAAGTAAGAGGGAAAGAAACCGTATATGAATTGTCCAATGCGGACAAATTGGTGATCGATATTTCAACCAATGGGAATTCGTGGATAGAAGTGAAGAACGGAAAAGGAAAATCGTTTTTTGCAGGAATGATGCGACAAAATGAGCAGAAAACGGTTGATGTAACAGCGGAAGAAGAAGCAAAAATCGTTGTAGGCGATGCTCGATTTACGACCATTCAAGTGAATGGAGAAGCCGTTTCTTATGAAACGGACCCGAATAAAATGGTTCGGCAGGATATTATCATTTTAAATAACAAGAATGAATAAGTCATCGTATGAGATGGCTTATTCTTTCTTACTTTATGCTAGTGGAGGTACAAAATGAATTTGCCAAATCGAATTACTGTATCAAGAATTATGCTAATTCCAATATTTATGATTGTGATGCTGGGCGATTTTAATTGGGGAAATTGGTCGGTCGGTGAAGAAGTCATCCCTGTCAAACATGTCGTTGGCGCCCTCATTTTTATTTTAGCTTCGACGACCGATTGGATTGATGGATATTATGCACGCAAGCTTGGACTTGTGACAAATTTAGGAAAGTTTTTAGATCCTCTTGCCGATAAATTGCTCGTTTCTTCAGCTCTCATCATATTGGTGGAAATAGGTGCTGCTCCGTCTTGGATTGTCATTCTGATCATCAGCCGTGAATTTGCCGTAACCGGATTGCGTTTAGTTCTGGCTGGTGAAGGAGAAGTCGTAGCAGCTAACATGCTCGGCAAAATAAAAACATGGACACAGATCGTGGCTATTTCCGCTTTGCTTTTACATAATATACCTTTTGAATGGATTTCGTTTCCATTTGCAGACATTGCTTTGTGGGTTGCGCTCTTTTTTACCATTTTATCTGGATGGGACTATTTCATGAAAAATAAACACGCGTTTGTCAATTCGAAATAACCATGTGGAGGATATTGTATGAATGTGAATGCTGAAATTATTGCTGTCGGTTCAGAACTGTTGCTTGGACAGATCGCCAACACAAACGCCCAATTTATATCAAAAAAGCTTGCCGAAATAGGTGTTAATGTTTTTTATCATACGGTCGTTGGAGACAATGCTGAAAGGCTCAAGCATACGATCGAAACGGCAAAAAAACGGTCGAATTGCATCATTTTTACCGGCGGGCTCGGCCCGACAAAAGATGATTTGACGAAAGAAACGATTGCACGTATTTTGAATAAACGCCTCGTGATCGACGAGGCGGCGATGAAAAACATTGAGGATTTTTTTAAACGGACGAAACGGACAATGTCGGAAAACAATCGGAAACAAGCATTAGTTTTGGAAGGTTCTACTGTTTTGCCAAATCATTACGGAATGGCGCCAGGAATGGCGTTAGAGGCGAACGGAATTACATATTTGCTAATGCCGGGCGTTCCGAAAGAAATGAAGCCGATGTTTATCAACTACGGTGTGCCGTTTTTGCAATATCATTACGGGTTAAAAGAAAAAATCATATCGCGTGTACTTCGTTTCTTTGGCATCGGCGAATCTCAGCTTGAAACAGATATAGAGGATCTGATTGATCAGCAAACAAATCCGACCATCGCGCCGCTGGCAAAAGACGGCGAAGTAACATTGCGCCTGACAGCAAAACATGAAGATGAGTCGACTGCGCTGAAGCTGATTGACGAAACAGAAAAAAAGATTTTAAGCCGTGTTGGCCGATATTTTTATGGACACGGTGAAACTTCGATCCAAGAGCAGCTTATGAAGCTTCTAAAAGAAAAGCAATATACTATTTCGGCTGCAGAAAGTTTGACGGGCGGTCTTTTTTCCGAACAGCTGACCCATTTTCCAGGCGCTTCGAATATTGTGCTTGGAGGAATTGTCTGCTATACAAACGAAGTGAAGCAGCATGTTCTTGGCGTGTCGGAAGAAACGTTGAAAACAAAAGGAGCCGTTAGCTCTGAATGTGCGAAAGAAATGGCGGAAAATATAAAAAAATTGACCGGCAGCAATATCGGCATCAGCTTTACGGGAGTGGCAGGACCTGATCCTTCTGAAGGAAAAGAAGTTGGGACTGTCTATATCGGTATTCAAATCGACGATCGGCCGACGGCAGTCTTTGAGCTTCATCTTTCCGGTACTCGGGAAGGGATCAGGCACAGAACGGCAAATTATGGCTGCTACTATGTAATGAATGTAATAAAGGAAATGGAAAACCGGTTATGAGCGTCTTCATCCGGTTTTTTAATTTTTATATAATGAAAATTAAAAAACGAATAAATGTTCCCTTTTTTCTTGGCAAACAGGAAAAAACACGGTATATTTATTTTGAAGCTATCAATTTTTTAAGGAGGAAATTGTATTGAATCATGATCGTCAAGCTGCCTTGGAAATGGCGTTAAAACAGATTGAAAAACAATTCGGAAAAGGTTCGATAATGAAGCTTGGAGAACAAGCTGAGCGAAAAGTTTCAACAGTTCCAAGCGGATCGCTGGCATTGGATGCAGCTCTTGGCGTCGGCGGATATCCTCGAGGTCGGATTATTGAAATATATGGACCGGAAAGCTCCGGTAAAACGACAGTGGCCCTTCATGCCATTGCTGAAGTTCAAGCTCTAGGCGGGCAAGCAGCGTTCATCGATGCGGAACATGCGCTCGACCCTGTCTATGCGCAAAATTTAGGTGTTAATATTGATGAACTGCTTTTGTCGCAGCCCGATACCGGCGAGCAGGCTCTTGAGATTGCAGAAGCTCTCGTTCGCAGCGGTGCAGTCGACATCATTGTCATTGACTCGGTCGCAGCACTCGTCCCAAAAGCGGAAATTGAAGGCGAAATGGGCGATGCGCATGTCGGATTGCAGGCGCGTCTTATGTCACAAGCGCTTCGGAAGCTTTCAGGAGCCATTAGCAAGTCGAAAACCATTGCGATTTTTATTAATCAAATAAGGGAAAAAGTGGGCGTCATGTTCGGAAATCCCGAGACAACTCCAGGGGGACGCGCGCTGAAATTTTACTCATCTGTCCGCCTTGAAGTGCGCAGAGCTGAACAGCTGAAACAAGGAAATGATATGGTAGGAAACAAAACGAAAATTAAAGTTGTCAAAAACAAAGTAGCGCCTCCTTTTAGAACGGCAGAAGTTGATATCATGTACGGGGAAGGGATTTCAAAAGAAGGAGAAATCATCGACCTGGGAACGGAATTGGATATTATACAAAAAAGCGGTTCGTGGTATTCTTACCAAGAGGAGCGTTTAGGACAGGGAAGAGAAAATGCAAAGCAATTTTTGCGCGAAAATCCGGATATTCGCGATGCCATTCAGCAAGAAATTCGCAAGGCATATGGCCTTGAAACGAATGAACCTGTGCAAGAGGGGCAGGAAACGTTCGAGCTTTTGGATGAATAATGTACGCACATCTTAGCGTAAGGCTGGCGGAGTAGCCGGTCTTATTTTTTTGATCAAAAAAAGCCCCATCCTTTGTTCGACAAGATGAAAACTTGACAAGGGTTATTCCCACATTTAAAATGGATATGTATATTTTTTCATTTTTGCAATATATTTAACATATTTTTTTGGAAAATGTTATTGGGAGAGTAAATGTGTAATGCCGACACTTTCTTTGTGACAAGTTCATAGCAAGAGGAGGTGAAAGAATGGAACTCATTGAAATCATCTCCATTTTGCTTGGCCTAATCGTCGGTGCAGTTGTTGGTTATTTTGTTCGAAAATCCATTGCTGAAGCGAAAATAGCGGGTGCAAAAAACGCCGCGGAACAAATTCTTGAAGATGCTAAGCGTGAAGCTGAAGCAACGAAAAAAGAAGCGCTTCTGGAAGCAAAGGATGAAATTCATAAGCTTCGTTTGGAAGTAGAAAAAGAAATTCGCGAAAGAAGAAATGAACTTCAAAAACAAGAAAACCGTTTAATGCAAAAAGAGGAGAATCTCGATCGAAAAGATGAATCATTAGATAAGCGTGAGGCGATGCTAGATAAAAAAGAAGATTCTCTAAATGAAAGACAACAGCATATTGAAGAGATGGAAAGCAAAGTGGAAAAGATGGTGCAAGAAGGACAAATAGAGCTTGAACGCATTTCGGGTTTATCGCGTGAAGAGGCGAAACAAATCATCCTTGAACGAGTGGAAAAGGAACTTTCTCATGATATTGCTGTAATGGTGAAAGAAGCAGAAACAAAGGCGAAAGAAGAAGCAGACAAAAAAGCAAAGGCAATTCTTTCCCTTGCTATACAGCGCTGTGCAGCAGATCATGTGGCTGAAACGACCGTTTCTGTTGTGAATTTGCCAAATGACGAAATGAAAGGGAGAATTATCGGCAGAGAAGGAAGAAATATCCGCACTCTTGAAACGTTGACAGGGATCGACCTCATCATCGACGATACACCGGAAGCGGTTATTTTATCAGGATTTGATCCGATTCGCCGTGAAACAGCAAGAATTGCGCTTGACAAGCTTGTTCAAGACGGGCGCATTCATCCAGCGCGAATTGAAGAAATGGTGGAAAAATCGCGGCGGGAAGTGGACGAGCATATTAGGGAAATCGGAGAACAAACGACATTTGAAGTTGGCGTTCACGGTCTTCATCCGGATTTGATCAAAATTTTAGGCAGATTGAAATTTCGAACGAGCTATGGCCAGAACGTGCTGAAGCATTCAATAGAGGTTGCCTTTTTAACCGGATTGATGGCTGCCGAATTAGGTGAGGATCAAATCCTTGCAAGACGTGCAGGGCTTCTGCACGACATCGGAAAAGCCATTGACCACGAAGTAGAAGGAAGCCATGTTGAAATCGGCGTGGAGCTGGCAACGAAGTATAAAGAACACCCGGTTGTCATCAACAGCATTGCTTCCCATCATGGGGATGAAGAACCGACATCGGTAATTGCGGTTTTAGTTGCAGCGGCTGATGCTTTATCGGCAGCACGGCCGGGTGCCCGCAGTGAAACGCTTGAAAATTATATTCGCAGGCTTGAAAAATTGGAGGAAATTTCCGAGTCGTTTGAAGGTGTGGAAAAATCGTACGCCATTCAAGCAGGCCGCGAAGTTCGCATCATGGTAAAACCGGATGCAATAGATGATTTAGAAGCTCATCGATTAGCAAGAGATATTCGCAAGCGGATCGAAGAAGAGCTTGACTACCCTGGACATATTAAAGTGACCGTCATTAGGGAAACTCGTGCGGTTGAATATGCCAAATAAAGTGGTACATGAAAATGTGCCGCTTTATTTTTTTTTCAATTTATGCAAAACTATATAATAAACATTTAGAAAGGAATTCATCATGAAAGTTTTATTTGTAGGCGATGTGGTAGGAGCAAAAGGGAGAGAAATGGTTGAACAATATTTGCCGAAGCTGAAGAAAAAATATAATCCTGAAGTAACAATTGTCAATGGTGAAAATTCTGCACATGGCAAAGGAATAACTATGAAAATTTACCAGAAGCTTCTTTCATTGGGAGTTCAGGCAGTGACAATGGGCAACCATACTTGGGATAAAAAAGAAATTTTTGAATTTATCGATGAAGCAAAAGCGTTGGTTCGACCGGCTAACTTTCCTGAAGGCACACCAGGAAAAGGAATCGTGTACGTGGAAGCGGATGGAAAAGAGCTTGCAGTCATAAACCTCCAGGGAAGAACATTTTTGCCGGCAATCGATTGCCCTTTTCGGAAAGCGGATGAATTGATTCAAGAAGCGAAGAAAAGAACTCCATATATTTTTGTTGATTTTCATGCGGAAGCAACGAGCGAAAAACAAGCGATGGGCTGGTATTTGGATGGGAAAGTTTCCGCAGTGGTTGGCACTCATACACACGTTCAAACTGCCGATGAAAGAATTTTAGATAAAGGAACGGCATTTATTACCGATGTCGGGATGACAGGACCATATGACGGTATTTTAGGAGTTGACAGGGAAGCAGTATTAAAAAAATTTTTAACGAATCTCCCTGTTCGGTTTGAAATCAATGAAGGCAGAGGACAATTAAATGCCGTATTAGTGGAAATTGAGGAAGGAACCGGCAAAGCGAAATCGATCAAACGAATATTAATCAATGATGATCACGTTTATTTTGAATAAATTAAATAAAAAAAAATTAAAAATAAGCAGGAATACTGCCAAACTTTAGGGAATATAGTAACTATGGGATGGAACCAATTGTTCAAGAGGTGATGGGTCTTTTGAACAATGCATCTAACAGCATTTGTTCCAATAAATTTTCACGAACCATTGTAAAAAATGAAGGGGGAACTAGGAAATGGAAATATTAAAAGTTTCAGCAAAATCTAATCCGAATTCTGTCGCCGGAGCGCTAGCAGGGGTGCTGAGGGAGCGTGGAGCCGCCGAAATTCAAGCGATTGGAGCTGGAGCATTGAATCAAGCTGTAAAAGCGGTAGCGATAGCAAGAGGATTTGTAGCTCCGAGCGGTGTTGACTTAATTTGTATTCCGGCATTTACAGATATTCAAATAGACGGTGAAGAACGAACAGCCATTAAATTGATTGTTGAGCCGAGATAACATGTTTAAATAAATTAGCTAAACAGTCTGCACTCCTTTTCGGTTGCAGACTGTTTTTTGCTTAAAATGTTGATAATATTTATCGGTTTTATTATAATTTCATTATACAGAAATAAAGAATGGTGAATATTTAAAATTTTTTGTCATTACAAGCATTTAAACTTGTAATTTTGATTATTTAGGGATAAAATTGAAATCGTTTAGGATTATCCCAAAAATTTTAAGGTATGGTGGTTTTGCTGCCAGAACAAGGTTATTATGGCTAAAAATAGCATAATTCATCATCATAGACTTTTCGGCAAGGCAGTGGGCCTCTAAAATACCGGAAATGATAAAGATATTTTAGATCCAAAGGAGTGTAACATAGAAATGGTAAACCAACTCTCATGGAAAGTCGGTGGGCAGCAAGGAGAAGGAATCGAAAGTACAGGAGAAGTCTTTGCAATTACGCTCAACCGGCTTGGTTATTACCTATATGGATACCGCCACTTTTCTTCACGAATTAAAGGGGGACATACAAACAATAAAATTCGTGTCAGCACGAAGAAAGTTCGAACGATAAGCGATGATTTAGATATTCTTGTTGCTTTTGACCAAGAAACGATCGATTTTAATTTTCACGAATTGCGGGACGGCGGAGTTATTCTTGCCGATGCAAAGTTTGGACCGAAAATCCCTGAAGGAAGCAATGTTTCCTTATATTCAGTACCTTTTACGGAAATCGCTTCAGAGCTGGGAACATCTTTAATGAAGAACATGGTTGCAATCGGTGCAACAAGCGCAATTTTGAATCTTGACCCGTCATTATTTCAGGAAGTTGTACAAGACACTTACGGAAGAAAAGGCGAACAAGTCGTCTTAAACAACATGGAGGCGATTAGAAAAGGCGCCCAATATTTAAAAGAAGAATTAGGGTTTGACCGTTCAGATCTTTATTTGGAAAAAGCTGATGGTCAAAAGCGGATGTTCATGATTGGAAACGACGCCATCGCTCTAGGTGCGATTGCCGCTGGTGCACGCTTTATGGCTGCCTATCCGATTACTCCCGCTTCGGAAATTATGGAATATTTGATTAAAAAGCTTCCAGATTTAGGAGGAGCTGTCATTCAGACGGAAGACGAAATCGCTGCAGCCACAATGGCGATTGGAGCCAACTATGCTGGCGCTAGGGCATTTACTTCCTCTGCTGGTCCTGGTTTATCATTAATGATGGAATCGATCGGTCTGTCAGGCATGACGGAAACTCCGCTAGTCATAGTTGATACACAGCGCGGTGGTCCGAGCACTGGACTTCCAACTAAGCAGGAGCAATCGGATTTAATGGCTATGATTTACGGAACACATGGAGAGATACCAAAAATTGTTATTGCACCGAGCACGGTGGAAGAAGCATTTTATGATACGGTTGAGGCGTTTAACTTAGCGGAAGAGTACCAATGCCCTGTGATTGTACTTTCTGATTTGCAGCTTTCTCTTGGTAAGCAAACGGTTGAACCTCTTTCCTATGAATCTATCCAAATTCGGCGCGGAAAACTATTAAATGAAGAATTAGTTCCGGAAGCAGGCAATCAAGGGTATTTCAAACGCTATGAAATAACAGAAGACGGTATATCGCCGCGAGTGATTCCTGGAATGAAAAACGGCATCCACCATGTGACAGGTGTTGAGCACGATGAAACCGGAAAACCTTCGGAAGCTGCCGCAAACAGAAAGGCGCAAATGGAAAAACGGCTTCGCAAATTAGAACAAATAGAGTTCAACAATAAAGTTCATAAAAATGACAAGCATGAAGAGCCGGATATTTTGTTCATCGGCTACATTTCGACAAGAGGGGCCATTGAGGAAGCGATGGAACGTCTAGAAGAAGACGGAGTGAAAGTGAACCATGCGCATATCCGTCTCATTCATCCATTCCCGAAAGAGGAAATTCGCCCGCTCATTGAAAAGGCTAAACAAGTCATCGTTGTGGAGCATAATGCAACAGGACAATTAGCAAATCTTATAAAAATGAATGTCGGATTTGCTGACAAAATTCAATCTCTATTAAAATATGACGGAAACCCGTTCCTGCCGAATGAAATTTATACGCAAAGCAAGGAGTTCACAAAACAAGGAGTGTTGTTCTAAATGGCCACTTTTAAAGATTTTCGCAACAATGTCAAACCGAATTGGTGTCCGGGTTGCGGCGATTTCTCGGTTCAAGCAGCTATACAGAGGGCAGCGGCTAATGTCGGTTTGGAACCGCATCAGCTTGCAGTCATTTCCGGAATTGGATGCTCAGGAAGGATTTCAGGTTATATATATTCTTACGGCTTCCATGGAATTCACGGTCGTGCGCTGCCGATCGCACAAGGTGTAAAAATGGCGAACCAAGATTTAACGGTCATAGCAGCTGGCGGTGACGGCGATGGGTTTGCTATTGGTACGGCGCATACCATTCATTCGATGAGAAGAAATATCGACATTACGTATATTGTGATGGACAACCAAATTTACGGGTTAACAAAAGGACAAACGTCCCCAAGAAGTGATGTCGGTTTTAAAACAAAAAGCACCCCGCAAGGTTCAATTGAATCTCCGCTGTCCGTAATGGAATTGGCGTTAACAGCAGGTGCTACGTTTGTTGCGCAAAGCTTTTCGACAGATTTAAAAGATTTAACTTCCTTGATCGAACAAGCAATTCAGCATAAAGGCTTTTCCTTTATCAACGTGTTCAGTCCTTGCGTTACTTATAACAAAGTGAACACATACGACTGGTTTAAAGAGAATTTAACAAAGCTGAAAGATATTGAAGGATATGATCCTTCTGACAAAAAACTTGCGATGCAAACGTTAATGGAATATAACGGTCTTGTAACAGGTCTTATTTATCAAAATAAAGAACAAAAACCATATGAAGAGCTTGTTCCAGGATTCGGCGAAGTGCCGCTTGCAAAAGCTGAACTGAAACTTAGCAAAGAAAAATTTGACGAATTAGTAGCAGAGTTTATGTAGGAGAGGGGTTCCCCTCTCTCTTTTTTTGATTTCAATTGTTAAAGGAAGAAATCTACTTTTAGCTTATTTCTAGAAATCTTGTATCGAAAATTTTTAAAAAAAGTGTCTTTATTATAAAATAATGGTGCAATATTGTGTTCTGCTACTTAACACGATATACTATAAAACAGTGTACACTTTTAAACATGAAGGAGTAATGCGCCATGAATGAAAAACAACGATTAGCAACCACGCTGGTTAATCCTTCGGACAAAAAATCCGAGAAGGATTACAGTAAGTATTTCGAGCGTGTTTACATTCCGCCTTCTTTAAAAGATGCGAAAAAGCGCGGAAAAGAAGAAGTGAAATACCATAAAGATTTTGTCATTCCTGAACATTTAAAAGGAATGGGAGAAGGCAGAAAGTTTTATATTCGCACATACGGATGTCAAATGAATGAACATGATACGGAAGTGATGGCCGGTATTTTTATGCAGCTCGGATATAAGCCGACTGACAGCACAGAAGATGCTGATGTTATTTTGTTAAACACATGTGCGATCAGGGAAAACGCTGAAAACAAAGTATTTGGGGAAATTGGGCATTTGAAGCCGCTCAAAATGGAAAAGCCGGATCTTATCTTAGGTGTTTGCGGCTGCATGTCCCAAGAAGAATCTGTTGTCAACAAAATTTTAAAGCAGTACCAATATGTTGATTTAATTTTTGGAACACACAACATTCACCGCCTTCCGCATTTGTTGAATGAAGCGTACATGTCGAAGGAAATGGTCGTGGAGGTTTGGTCAAAAGAAGGCGATGTGATTGAAAACCTTCCGAAAGTCCGGAAAGGAAATATTAAAGCTTGGGTCAATATTATGTACGGCTGCGACAAATTTTGCACGTATTGCATTGTTCCGTACACTCGAGGCAAAGAACGGAGCCGCAGACCGGAGGATATTATTCAAGAAGTTCGCCACCTTGCAGCGCAAGGGTATAAAGAAATCACGTTACTTGGTCAAAACGTAAATGCCTACGGGAAAGATTTTGACGATATCAAATACGGCCTAGGCGATTTAATGGACGAGCTTCGAAAAATCGATATCGCCAGAATTCGTTTTACCACAAGTCACCCGAAAGATTTTGACGACCGTTTAATTGAAGTTTTGGCCAAAGGCGGCAACCTTGTCGATCATATCCATCTTCCGGTGCAGTCAGGCAGCTCGGAAATATTGAAATTGATGGCACGCAAATATACGCGCGAACAGTATTTAGAATTAGTGCAAAAAATTAAAAAGGCGATTCCAAACGTTTCGTTAACGACTGATATCATTGTCGGCTTTCCAAATGAGACGGATGAGCAGTTTGAAGAAACACTCTCCCTCTATCGCGAAGTCGGCTTTGACAGTGCCTATACGTTCATTTATTCGCCTCGGGAAGGAACGCCTGCTGCTAAAATGAAAGATAATGTCCCGATGGAAGTGAAAAAAGAACGGCTGCAGCGATTAAATGCATTAGTCAACGAAATTTCCGCCCAAAAAATGAAAGAATATGAAGGCAAAGTCGTTGAGGTATTAGTTGAAGGCGAGAGCAAAAACAATCCTGACATTTTGGCAGGGTATACGAGAAAAAATAAACTAGTTAACTTTAAAGGTCCGAAATCGGCGATTGGTCAGCTTGTAAAAGTAAAAATTACAAAAGCCAAAACCTGGACTCTTGATGGAGAAATGGTGGAAGAGCAAATTGGGGTGACATTGTAATGGCGTATACGAAAGACGATATTTTAGAAAAGGCAAAAGAACTGGCGCAAATGATAGCCGAAACAGAGCAAGTTGACTTCTTTAAAAAAGCGGAAGAACAAATTAACGAAAATCAAAAAGTTCGGGAAATGATTGCCAGCATTAAAAGCCTGCAAAAACAAGCCGTCAATTTTCAGCATTTCGGAAAGCATGAAGCTCTCAAACAAGTGGAGGAGAAAATTGACAGCCTGTATGAAGAATTAGATCAAATTCCGATCGTCCAGCAATTTAAAGAATCGCAAATTGAAGTTAACGATCTTCTTCAATTAGTAGCGAATACAATTTCAAACCATGTGACAAATGAAATTATTCGCTCAACTGGCGGCAATCTGTTAACGGGTGAAACAGGCGCCCAAATTCGGAATAAACATGGATCTTGCCATTAATCGTATTAAGGTTTTCAGGCTATTTTTGAAAAAATAAAAACCGTTTGAGCTTATGAACAATTGGTTTTTCTATGATTTCGGCCAATCCTCCCTCATTTTGTTTAAAGACGCGTCAGCGTCTTTTTTAATTTTTGGTACATATTTTCTGGCTCATGCATAGAATGAACTAGAAGGATTTATGAAAATATCGAGCTTGTCCTAGCGAAAATCTTTTTACGATCGTTTTGAGGAGGGTTTGGCAAATGGCAGAATATAGGGAAATCATAACGAAAGCGGTAGTAGCAAAAGGTCGAAAGTTTACTCAAGCAACACATACGATTAGTCCTGAGAAGAAACCAGCAAGTATTTTGGGTGGTTGGATTATTAACCATAAATATGATGCGCAAAAACGGGGGAAAACAGTTGAAATCGAGGGAACATATGATATTAACGTTTGGTACTCATTTGATGAAAATACGAAAACAGAAGTAGTTACAGAGCGTGTCAAGTATACAGATGTGTTAAAATTACGATATAAAGATGACAACTATTTAGATGACGAGAACGAAGTGGTTGCCCGTGTTTTGCAGCAGCCGAATTGTCTGGAAGTCACCATTTCTCCAAACGGCGAAAACATTGTGGTTCAAGTAGAAAGAGAATTTTTAGCAGAGGTCATCGGAGAAACGAAAGTGGTCGTCTCCGTCCATCCTAACAACTTGTCTGAATCCGATGAGGAATGGGATGATTGGGAAGAGGATTTAGAGGATGAAATAGAAGATTTGACGCCAGAGCTTTTAGAAGGTGAACCAGAAGAATAATGAAAAACTAGGAGGGCTGCTTCCTAGTTTTTTTATGTCAAAGGTTTGGCGGAATAAACTAATTTGCGATAATCACGCACCTGTTTCTTAATTTTTTATGTCAAAAGTTTAAAGGAATAAACAAATCCGCCATTAATCATGAACATTTATGTCAAAGGTGGACGCAATAAACAAATTTGCGAATAATCATGTACGTGCTTTTTAGTTTTATTGTTTTGTCATAGGTTATTTGAGCGAATAAGTTTTTTTCGGAATAAAGAGTTTGTGCTATAATAAAAGATGTTAACTTTTACATACAGTCGGGGGATGAACATGGCACAATACACGCCAATGATACAGCAATATTTAAACATCAAGGCAGACTATCAGGATGCCTTTTTATTTTTTCGTTTAGGCGATTTTTATGAAATGTTTTTTGAGGATGCCATCAAGGCTTCTCAAGAATTGGAAATTACGTTAACAAGCCGTGATGGCGGGGGCGAGGAAAGAATCCCAATGTGCGGGGTGCCGTATCACTCAGCCTCAAGCTACATCGAACAGCTCATTGAAAAGGGCTATAAGGTGGCGATTTGTGAACAAACAGAAGATCCGAAACAAGCAAAAGGTGTTGTGAAGCGGGAAGTCGTTCAGCTCATTACACCAGGGACATTAATGGAAGGAAAAGGGCTAGGCGAGAAAGACAACCAATATATTGCTTCCGTTACGGTCTTTGAAGCGCTTTTCGGCTTAGCTTTGACAGATATTACGACAGGGGAATCATATGTCACCCTTCTCTCCACAATGGAGGACTGCTTGGGCGAGCTTTATTCCCGCCAAGTGAAAGAGATTGTAGTGGCAGATGATTTTCCTGAGAAACTGAAAAAAATGATATTAGAAAGACAGCCTGTGACATTTTCGATTGAAAAAGACGCAGCTTATCTTGAAAAATTAGAAAGCATTGCAGGACATTTGCAAGATCAGCGGCTGAAAATAACGTTTGCAAGGCTATACAACTATTTAGAACGGACGCAAAAACGGACGCTTGAGCATTTGCAAAAGGTGGAGTTTTATCAATTAAATCAATATTTGAAAATTGATATGTACTCGAAAAGAAATTTGGAGCTGACCGAGACGATTCGATCGAAAGGAAAAAAAAGGCTCCCTTCTTTGGCTGCTAGATGAGACGAAAACAGCTATGGGCGCGCGTCTGCTGAAGCAATGGATTGACCGTCCGCTTATTGACAAAAAAGAAATTGAAAAGCGGCAAAATATCGTTGGAATGTTGATCGACCGCTATATCGAAAGAGAAGAACTAAGGGAATTGCTGAAGGAAGTATACGACTTAGAAAGACTGTCGGGAAAAATTGCGTTCGGAAATGCAAATGCAAGAGATCTGATTCAATTGAAAAAGTCGCTTGAAAAAATTCCTGAGATCCGCTCAATCGTTGCTTCGTTAGGAATTGCTGATTCGGAGCAAATAAAAAAAGAAATTGATCCTTGTGAAAGCTTGAAGGAGTTGCTTCAAAAAGCGATCATCGAAAACCCGCCGATTTCAGTCAAAGAGGGGAACATCATTAAGGACGGATTTAACGAAGAATTGGATCGCTACAGAGATGCAGCGAGAAACGGAAAAACGTGGATAGCAGAGCTGGAAAAGAGAGAAAGAGAGCTGACAGGAATTAAATCGCTTAAAATCGGCTACAACAAAGTGTTTGGATATTATATTGAAGTAACGAAAGCGAATCTTCATCTTTTGGATGAAGGAAGATATGAACGGAAACAGACGCTGGCCAATGCCGAACGTTATGTGACACCAGAGCTGAAAGAAAAAGAAGCGTTGATTTTAGAAGCGGAAGAAAAAATTGTTGATCTTGAGTATGAATTGTTCGTGCAAATTCGCGACGAAGTAAAGCAATATATTCCTAGATTGCAGCTCTTGGCTAAAAAGATTGCCGAGCTTGACTGCCTGCAATGCTTTGCTGTAATCAGCGAAGAACGACATTATACGAAACCGTCCTTTTCCGACTCCGAGCTTTACATAAAAGACGGTCGTCATCCAGTCGTAGAAAAAGTGATGGAATCCGAAAACTATGTTCCGAATGATTGCTGGATGAAAGAAGGAAGGAACATTCTTTTAATCACCGGTCCAAACATGTCAGGAAAAAGTACGTACATGCGGCAAATTGCTTTAACGGCTGTTTTGGCGCAAATCGGCTGCTTTGTCCCTGCCAGCGAAGCGGTTCTGCCGATCTTTGACCAAATTTTTACTAGAATTGGAGCGGCTGACGATTTAGTATCAGGGCAAAGTACGTTTATGGTGGAAATGCTGGAAGCCAAAAATGCGATTGTACATGCCACGAATCAAAGCTTGATTTTATTTGATGAAATCGGGCGCGGGACATCGACATATGACGGCATGGCGCTTGCTCAAGCGATAATCGAATACATTCACGACCACATCGGAGCCAAAACATTGTTCTCGACCCATTATCACGAATTAACTGTGCTCGGAGATGAATTGCAAAATGTGCAGAACGTCCATGTTAAGGCAATAGAGGAAAACGGAAAGGTTGTTTTTCTCCATAAAGTGGATGAAGGGGCGGCTGATCAAAGCTATGGAATTCATGTTGCTGAGCTTGCGGAACTTCCTGAAATTCTTATCCAAAGGGCAAAAGAAATATTGAGCAAACTGGAAGGAGACAATCAGAAAGAGAAACATACACCATCCGTCATCGAGCATTCGGTGGAACCGAGCATCGAGTATTCTGCGGAGCCAAGCCAGCTTTCTTTATTCGGCGATGAAATAGCAGAGAAGAAAAAAGAGCCGGCAGGGAAAAAGCTTTCATCAAAGGAAAAAGAGGTGCTCTCCATCATTTCTTCCTTAGATCTATTGGATATGACGCCTCTTGAAGCATTAAACACACTGTATGACATCCAAAAGAAATTGAAATAGGTGATGATGATGGGAAAAATCATCCTTATGGATGCTAGTTTATCCAACAAAATTGCCGCTGGGGAAGTCGTGGAGCGGCCGGCTTCTGTTGTGAAAGAACTAGTCGAAAATGCGATTGATGCAAACAGCACAGTGATTGAAATTGAGGCGGAAGAAGGCGGTTTGAGCAAAATTCGCGTCGTGGACAATGGGGACGGAATGGAGCCAGATGATTGCGAAAAGGCGTTTAAGCGGCATGCAACAAGCAAAATTAAAGATGAAGCGGATTTATTCCGCATCCGAACTCTCGGCTTCCGGGGCGAAGCGCTGCCTTCGATTGCCGCCGTTTCTCATCTGGAAATGAAAACTAGCACTGGGGATAAACCCGGGACGAAAATTACTTTAATCGGCGGGAAGGTAACAGCAAAAGAGACAGCATCAAGTCGAAAAGGAACGGACATTACGGTCACGAACCTGTTTTTCAATACGCCGGCTCGATTAAAGTATATGAAAAGCTTGAATACGGAGCTTGGGAGAATAACCGACATAGTCAATCGTCTTGCGCTGAGCTATCCAAACATATCGTTTAAATTTACGCATAACGGTCGACGGCTTCTATATACGAACGGCAAAGGAGATGTACGGCAAGTTCTTGCAGCGATTTACGGGGTTCCCATTGCGAAAAAAATGTTTCCGGTCCATTTCCGTTCGCTTGATTTTGACGTACGCGGCTATTTATCGTTGCCGGAAGTGACAAGAGCATCCAAAAACTATATTTCTACGATGATCAACGGGAGATTTATTAAAAATCATTCCATTACGAAGGCGGTGGAAGAAGGGTACCATACTCTCCTGCCTATAGGGCGTTTTCCGGTCGTCTATCTTCATATTGAAATGGATCCGATCTTAGTGGACGTAAATGTTCATCCTGCCAAACTGGAGGTCAGAATCAGCAAAGAAGCGGAATTATTTGAAGTCATCGCAAAAGGCATACAGGATGCATTTAAGAAAAAAGAGCTTATCCCAACCTCTGATACAGTCAAAAAGAAAAAAGAGCACCCGGTAAACGTGCAGCAGGAGATCCAATTTGAACATCTGATCAATAAGGAAAAACAGGATCCAGAATGGACGTTTCAACCAAAAACGGCTGATAATCAATGGAAAGAAGATGATTTGTATTCGATTGATCATAGAGGAACAGATGAAGAGCAGCAACAATCCTTTTCCTCTGAAAAAATAGCTGAACCTCCAGTTGTCGATGGAGAAACTGAAGTACAAGAGTATTTGCCAAATAACAACGAAGAACATGAAGAGAAGGTTTCGGACAATAATAGGTTGGATGAAAGCCGAGTTCCTCCAATGTATCCAATTGGACAGATGCACGGCACTTACATTTTGGCGCAAAATGAAAAAGGATTATATATAATCGATCAGCATGCTGCCCAAGAAAGAATCAAATATGAATATTTCCGCGAAAAAGTTGGGGAAGTGGCGAGCGAAGTGCAGGAAATGCTTGTTCCCCTAACACTGAGCTTTTCCTCTGATGAAGTCATGGTGATCGAAGAGCATAAAGAAGAGCTGGCTGAGGTCGGAGTGTTTTTGGAGAATTTTGGACCGAACACCTATATCATTCGATCTCATCCAACATGGTTCCCGCAAGGTGAAGAAAAAGAAATTATTGAAGAGCTGATCCAGCAGGTGCTTAATGAAAAAAAGACGGATATCCACAAGCTTAGAGAAGATGCAGCCATCATGATGAGCTGCAAAGGATCAATTAAAGCGAATCAATATTTAAACAATGAAGAAATATTCGCGTTGCTAGAATCGCTAAGAAAAGCGTCAGATCCATTTACTTGCCCTCATGGCCGGCCGATCATCATTCATTTTTCCACCTATGAGCTCGAAAAAATGTTTAAGAGGGTTATGTAATAGTTTTCTGCTGCATGTAAAAGATCGTTGTCAAGTTATGAGGTAAATGGAGATGGGAGCAATGATTGGACAAAAGTTGTTTTTTTCGGATTAGAGCAGTATAAAGAGAATATGAAATCAATTGAAAAGAGTATACTCTATGATGAAAAAGGGTATAATACATTGGTGTTTTCTTAAAAATCATGATACGATGAAACAGTGAGTATTTTTTGAAAGTGTGGTCAATATGGAAGAAGAAAAGGATAGACTTGTTGTTTTAATTGGCCCAACTGCTGTCGGAAAGACGAAACTAAGCATTGAATTAGCCAAAAAATTAAACGGCGAAATTATCAGCGGCGATTCCATGCAGATTTATAAAGGAATGGATATCGGAACAGCAAAGATAAAAGAGCATGAAATGGAAGGAATCCCCCATCATTTAATTGACTTAAAGAATCCCTCGGAAGAATTTTCCGTTGCCGAGTTTCAAGAGCTTGCGAGAAAAGCAATTGCCTCGATAACAAAGCGCGGAAAAATGCCGATGATTGTTGGGGGAACAGGCTTGTACATTCAAGCGGTTCTATATGATGATTACCAATTTTCCGATATTCAATCTGACCCTGAAATAAGAAAAGAACTGGAAAATTTTTTGCATGAGCATGGGAATTTAGCATTACACGAGCGTTTACAGGAAATCGACCCTGACAGTGCGGAACGAATTCATCCAAACAATGCTAGGAGAGTCATCCGTGCTTTAGAAATTTTCTATAAAACAGGAAAAAAAATGAGCGAGCATATAAAGACGCATGAAGCAAATGAGCGCTATCATACCGCCATTATCGGCCTTACGATGGACCGCGATGTATTGTATCAACGGATTGATAAAAGAGTTGACGAAATGATTGAGGAAGGTTTGATTGAAGAAGCAAAATCGCTGTATGATTCTGGAGTTCGCGGTGTACAATCTGCGCAGGCGATTGGATATAAAGAATTATACGATTTTTTTGATGGCAAGGCTTCTCTTGCAGAAGCAATTGAAACGTTGAAAAAAAACACAAGAAGATATGCGAAAAGGCAACTAACATGGTTTCGAAACAAAATGAATGTCAAATGGTTTGATATGACTCCGCCTGTCTCGATGGAAGAAAAAGTTAGTGAAATTTTTCATTATATAGCAGGAAAGCTTCTTTCTGAGAAGAAATAATAAATATAGAGGATATGAGGAGGACGAATGATGAAGCAACCGATAAACATTCAAGATCAAGTGTTAAATCAGTTACGAAAAGATGGCACTTACGTGACCGTGTTTTTATTAAACGGTTTCCAAATTAGAGGACAAGTAAAAGCATTTGATAATTTTACGGTCCTCATCGAATCAGAGGGAAAACAGCAGCTCATTTACAAGCATGCGATCTCAACATTTGCACCGCAAAGAAATGTACAAATTGACATTGAAGCATGACGAAAAAACCGGAGATGATCTCCGGTTTTTTCATGAGAAGGAAAGGTTTCGTGGCAGCGGTTCCGATATGTCAGGTATTTTTCTATCTTCAATCCATGTTTTCCTAATTATCGGCTAAACGCAGATAATTTGAATGGTCGTTATTTTTGCCCTTCGCTAATATTTAACTAACCTGTCCTAGGAATCTGTACTTGTCCAGGCCGCAAGCCACCCAGGCTTCAGAAAAATACTGCTTAGTTTTTATGAAGACATAGATGAAAAGAAGGTTTGTACTACTTGGCTTTCAGCATAAATATTAATAATAACAACCTTTTTCCATGACATGTTCCTTTAAACAAAGTAGATGTAATTTAGAAGATAAATATAAAAATGAGGTGAAGCCTGTGGAGCGAGCGGTCACCTTCAAAAATAACGGCCAAATGAATATTGTCTTAGGACAAAGCAAAACTGAACTTGAAGGTAAAAAGGAAAAAATCGCGACATATGATCTTTCCATTTCCAAAGCGGCTGTCGAACACAGTGTATTAAAAGAGATTGAACAGGAGATGGGCGCATTTGTTGGAATGGAAGAAGTGAAAAGATTATTAAAGGAAATATATGCATGGATTTTTGTGAATAAAAAAAGAGAAGAACAGGGGTTAAAAACCGGAAGGCAAGCGCTTCATATGCTGTTTAAAGGGAATCCCGGAACGGGAAAAACAACGATCGCGCGATTGATTGGAAAGCTTTTTTTCCAAATGAATGTTTTATCGAAAGGGCACTTAATTGAAGCGGAGCGGGCTGATTTAGTAGGTGAATATATCGGCCATACAGCACAAAAAACGCGCGATTTGATCAAAAAATCACTTGGCGGAATTCTTTTTATTGATGAGGCATACAGTTTAGCCCGCGGAGGAGAAAAAGATTTCGGAAAAGAAGCAATTGACACCCTTGTCAAACATATGGAAGACAGACAGCATGATTTTGTGTTAATTTTAGCCGGATATCCAAGGGAAATGGATCGTTTTTTATCTTTAAATCCTGGACTCGAGTCCCGTTTTCCGATTGTAGTTGATTTTCCGGACTATTCAGTCGATGAGCTGATGGAAATAGCAAAATTAATGATGAAGGACAAAGAGTATCGATTTAGCCATGGAGCTGAATGCAAATTGAAAGAGCATTTGCTAAAAGTGAAATATGCGACTCACCCAACGAACTTTTCAAATGGAAGATATGTTCGCAACATTATCGAAAAATCTATACGGGCACAGGCAATGAGGCTCCTGCTTTCTGATAAGTTTGGCAAGGAAGATTTGCTTCTTGTAAAAGAAGAAGATTTAATATTAAACGTATAAGCAGCCCCTAGGCTGCTTTGCTTGATTATTGAAAAGAATTGATTGATAAATCTTTATTTAAATTAGCTTTGAAGAAAGCTCCTGTTTTATTGCTGCACATAATTTACACAAATTCGTTTATTTTTCTCACATAGTTTAGAAAAGAATGACGGCAGCCATTTTAATTGGCTGAAACGATTAGAATTTGATACTCTTAACGTTGACTCAATAAGTTTTTCTAGTGTTGAAGTGCATTGATGATTTAAGTTTGATAATCTTTATTTTGACTCAATACGTTTCTGTTTTTAAAGCATACTGAAGATGATTTAGTTGAGTCCTAACATTGAACTTAGCAACGTTTCTAGTCTTGAAGTGTGCTGAAGATGAATTGAGTTTGATCATCTTACTTTTGAATTCAATACGTTTCTTTTGTCTTAAAGTGCACTAAAGATGATTTAAATTTGATAACCTTACCATTGAACCGTTTATCGAAGGTTTATTTCATAACGCATAGCTTATAAATTTGCAGCATAATTGGAGGAAGAAGACGAGTGGAAGAGAAAGAACAGGTGATTCTCGTTGGCGTCAAGTTCATGGAAACCGATGAAGAACAGTTTTTTTATTTAATGGAAGAGCTGAAATCGCTCACGGCTGCTGCGGGCGGCCAAGTCGCAGCTGTTTGCACACAAAATCGACTGAGGGCCGAACCATCTACATATATTGGAAAAGGAAAAGTTGATGAGATTAAACAGCTTATCGAAACGACAGAGGCAAATACCGTTATTTTCAATAATGAGCTGTCGCCCAGCCAGCTGCGAAATTTAGCTCGTCTGTTAGAGGTAAAGGTGATCGATCGGACTCAGCTAATTTTGGATATTTTTTCAAAAAGGGCGAAGTCAAGAGAAGGGAAACTTCAAGTTGAGCTGGCACAGCTTGAATATTTGCTTCCGAGACTTTCGGGACATGGATTGAATCTATCTCGGCAAGGAGGAGGAATCGGGACAAGAGGTCCGGGAGAAACGAAGCTTGAAACGGATCAAAGGCACATCCGAAATCGCATTCACGATATAAAACAACAGCTGTCCCATATTGTTTCCCATCGCGAGCGTTATCGTTCGCAAAGAAAGAGAAATCATCAAACTCAAATCGCTCTTGTTGGCTATACCAACGCAGGAAAGTCAACGCTGTTCAATAAGCTGACAGCTGCTGATTCATTTCAGGAGGATATGGTGTTTGCCACATTGGATCCTATGACAAGGAAAATGTTTCTCCCATCCGGCATGAAGGTGCTCATGACTGATACTGTCGGCTTTATCCAGCAGCTGCCAACAAGCCTTATCGCTGCTTTTCGTTCTACGTTAGAAGAAATAAAGGAAGCAGATTTGCTTTTACATATCGTCGACAGCTCTCATCCTGACTATATTCAGCATGAAAACACTGTGAATGAATTATTAAAAGAATTAGGAACGGACGGATTGCCTGTTTTAACAGTGTACAATAAAAAAGATCAACAACTAGAGCATTTCTTTCCTTCTTTAAAGGAAGACTATATTGTCATTTCTGCTTTTTGTGACGAAGATATAGAACGGTTAAAAACAGCTATTGAAGAAAAATTAAAGAAAAAAATGCATCCTTACGTTGTCTCCGTTCCAACAGGTGATGGGAAACGTCTATCGTTGTTAAAAGCAAATACGCTCGTTTCAACCTTGCAATTTGACGAACAAAATCAGCACTATATCGTTTCTGGTCTAGTGTTTCGCGACCATCCAGTATATGATCAAATTATGAAGAATAAGTAGAAAGGGTTTTACAGATGTTTCAATATTTTACACATGGAAAAAAAATTATGGACATAGCTCAAAAAGTAGAAAAAAAAATAAAACCATTTCACGAAGAAATTGACAAAGTAGTGGAAGTAAATCAGCTTCGCGTGCTCAGAAGTTTTCAAAAGCATCGGGTGAGCGATTCCCACTTTATTCCCTCAACAGGATACGGATATGATGATATCGGCAGGGATACATTGGAAGATGTTTATGCTGATATTTTTGGATGTGAAAAAGGACTTGTCCGGCCGCAAATCATTTCTGGTACACACGCCATTTCAACGGCTCTCTTCGGCGTATTAAGGCCCGGTGATGAACTCATCTATATTACCGGAAAGCCGTATGATACGCTTGAAGAAATTGTCGGTATCCGCGGAAAGGGGACAGGCTCTTTAAAAGAATTTGGCATTTCTTATCAAACAATTGATCTGACTCCTGAAGGACGAGTTGATTTTGACCGAGTAAAAGCGGCAATCAGTGATAAAACAAAAATGATCGGAATTCAGCGTTCTAGAGGATATGATGTCAGACCGTCATTTTCCATTCAGGAAATTAAGGAAATGGTTTCTTTCATCAAATCAATCAATGAAAAAATTGTTGTTTTTGTCGATAATTGCTACGGTGAGTTTACCGAAGATCAGGAGCCGGGACATGCAGGTGCTGATCTTATTGCAGGCTCTCTTATAAAAAATCCTGGAGGAGGGCTTGTGAAAACGGGAGGATACATCGTTGGAAAAGAAGAGCTCGTGGAAGCTTGCGCGTACCGGCTCACTTCGCCTGGTATCGGAAGGGAAGCCGGTGCAATGCTTTACAGTCTTCATGAGATGTTTCAAGGTATTTTTCTCGCTCCGCATGTTGTTGGACAAGCGCTAAAAGGAGCGATTTTTACCGCTGCAATGCTGGAAGAAATCGGGTTGCGAGTCAATCCTAGCTGGAATGAGAAAAGATCAGATCTAGTTCAGTCCGTTCAGTTTGATAATGCAGATATGATGATTGCGTTTTGCCAAGCGATTCAATCTGCATCGCCCATAAACTCGCATGTAACACCGGTTCCAAATGAAATGCCGGGTTATAGCGATCAAGTCATCATGGCGGCCGGGACTTTTGTCCAAGGTTCCAGCATCGAGCTTTCAGCGGATGGACCGATTCGTCCTCCATATGTGGCATATGTGCAGGGAGGCTTGACGTTTGAACATGTCAAAATCGCTATTTTCCATGCCGTTAATGAATTAATAGAAAAACGATTAGTCGAACTATAAAAAAACATTTCATCTGGTTCAGCGTTCTGCTTACGGTTTCTAGGGTAGTTCCGATCATATTTGCCAATTCTCGATTCGTTAAATGGGCTGTCAAACGATAAAGTTTTCCTTGTATAAAAAACCATGTTAAATTTTGTGACATTATATTGACATGATATCTTACATTCATCTATAATGTAGATAAGCAAAAGGAAGGAGGGGCTAAAAGAGCATGAATGATCAAGACCGCCGTTCCATGCCGTTGTTTCCAATCAGCATCGTAAAACAGCTGACGGAACTATCTGCCAGACAAATAAGATATTATGAAGAACATGGTCTTATTTCCCCTGCGAGAACGGAAGGCAATCGCCGGTTATTTTCCTTCAATGATGTCGATAGATTGCTTGAAATTAAATCGTTGATTGAGCAGGGTGTCAATATGGCAGGTATTAAGCAAATATTTGCGTATAAAGAAAACGAACAAGAAAGACAAACTTCCGAAAGATCCTCATTGGTAAAAGAAAAATCAGATTTATCTGATGCCGAACTTCGCAAACTATTAAAGGAAGAACTTCTCCATGCTGGAAGAATGAACCGTGCAACATTAAGACAAGGAGACCTTTCACGGTTCTTTCATTGATAATATCGCTATATAAATTTATTTTTTATATATGAGAGGAGAAATAATATGCCAAAGTACACAAAAGAAGATATTATTCGTTTAGTCCAAGAAGAAAACGTAAAATTTATCCGCCTGCAGTTCACTGACATTTTGGGAACGATTAAAAACGTTGAAATCCCTGTTTCCCAATTAGAAAAAGCGTTGGATAACAAAATGATGTTTGACGGATCATCTATTGAAGGATTTGTCCGCATTGAGGAATCTGATATGTATCTGTATCCTGATTTAGATACGTTTGTCATTTTCCCATGGACAGCGGAAAAAGGGAAAGTTGCCCGCTTAATTTGCGATATTTACAATCCTGATGGAACGCCTTTTGAAGGAGATCCGCGCAACAACTTAAAACGAGTGCTGAAGGAAATGGAAGAGCTCGGATTTACAGCATTTAATTTAGGTGCTGAGCCGGAATTTTTCTTATTCAAACTGGATGAAAAGGGTGAACCAACATTAGAATTGAATGATAATGGCGGATATTTTGATCTTGCGCCGACTGATTTAGGCGAGAACTGCCGCCGCGACATTGTGTTGGAACTTGAGGAAATGGGATTTGAAATCGAAGCTTCCCACCACGAAGTAGCACCTGGTCAGCATGAAATTGACTTTAAATATGCAGATGCCATCAAAGCTTGTGATGACATTCAAACATTTAAGCTTGTTGTGAAAACCATTGCCCGTAAACACGGCTTGCACGCAACATTCATGCCAAAACCATTGTTCGGCGTCAACGGTTCAGGTATGCACTGCAACCTTTCTTTATTCCGCAATGGTGAAAATGCATTCTACGATCCAAATACAGAAGATGGATTAAGCGAAACAGCTTTACAATTCATTGCAGGTGTCATCAAACATGCAACAAGCTTTACAGCTGTGACAAACCCAACTGTCAACTCTTACAAACGTTTAGTGCCTGGCTACGAAGCTCCTTGCTATGTTGCATGGTCCGGCCGCAACAGAAGCCCGTTAATCCGGATTCCTGCATCTCGCGGCATGAGCACTCGTATTGAAGTGCGCAGCGTTGACCCATCTGCAAACCCATACCTTGCCATGGCTGTACTCTTGAAAGCTGGTCTCGATGGCATTAAAAACAAATTAACTCCGCCAAAACCAGTAGATCGCAACATTTATGTGATGACAAAAGAAGAACGCATCGAAAACGGCATTGTCGACCTTCCAGCAACATTATATGAGGCACTTGAAAACTTAAAACAAAACGAAGTCATTGTCAGTGCTTTAGGATCCCATTTATTCGAACATTTCGTCGAAGCAAAAGAGATCGAATGGGATATGTTTAGAACTCAAGTGCACCCATGGGAGCGCGAACAATACATCACTCAATATTAATCCCGAAACCCCTTGACGCTCAAGCGTTGGAGGGGTTTTATATTTGTGGGTGAAAACAATAAATCTAACTTTCAATAAAAAGCACCCACAAAAATTGAAAAAAAATTACTCCATAATTGATGAGGTGTATTCTTCATATTTACGCATCGAATCTTGATCAAAAGTGAAAGCAGATTTACGGCAAATTCAATTATTCCACATAGACAGAGGCAATGAATTCAAGAAAAAGACAATTGATGAAGCTCTAGATATTTTTTAGATTAATCGGTCGTTAAGCATGAAGGGTTGTCCCTATGACAACGCAGTAGCTGAAGCAACCTTTAAAATTATCAAAACAGAATTTGTTAAGGGTAGATATTTCGAAAATTTAGACCAATTGAAACTGAAATTAGATGATTATGTTCATTGGTTTAATATATTAGAATCCATGGAACACTTGGGTATTTAAGCCCGTTGGAGTACAAAGAGAAACACCTCAAACAGAAAAAAGGAATTTTAAGTAAAAACTACCAATCATTTTTCAGATCATGTTCTTATTTTAGATCGTAGGAACCGATCGAATAGACCTAAACCAATTTTCCTGAATGAAATGTTAAATATGGTCTCACTCTTCCTTCAATTGAATGAGAAGGGAATGAGCCGGATGTTTACTTTATTAAAACAGATGGATCATGTAAAATGGTTGATACAACATGGATTTCATTGTCGGCAGGCAAACTTTGAAATCTGTTTTAAACGGAAATAAAAAAGAGTCGTCGACCCCCAATCGTGCAAAAATCCCCGGGGATCGACGACTCTTTCAAATCTTCATTGAGCCTAAGCAAATCAAAGATTTGATAAAAATTCCCCTTTTCGCTAAAATAAAAATAACCAGTCAAGCATTAAAAATGAAATGCTTATTTAACAACATTTTTTTGGGTTTTTATCTTAACTATGAGGAATTGAAACCAGCAAGGACAGAAGGTAAAAATGGAAGTGGAAGAACGTTTTTATCTTAACTATGAGGAATTGAAACTATGCTTGTTCAAGATCGGACATCAGGTTGGCAAGCCGTTTTTATCTTAACTATGAGGAATTGAAACTTCGTTGAAGATGATCACCTGAAACGGGTTGTAAAAATGTTTTTATCTTAACTATGAGGAATTGAAACTCCTCGCAAAAGGAGACATGGGGAACATCAGGATCAGTTTTTATCTTAACTATGAGGAATTGAAACGAAGAAATGCTAAATGAAATTCCAGATGAATTTGACGTTTTTATCTTAACTATGAGGAGTTTTCATCTTAAATTATGAAGAAAAGCTTTAAACAAAAAGCACGGCCTTTTGATATGATCCCCTTATAGTAGACAGAAAAAAGAAAGCCCATTAATCTGTCTATGAAGTGACCCAGTAAAATGGGACAAGGAAAAAACACCTCCTGAATCGAATGTATAACTTACTTCGATTTGTGGAGGTGTTTTACTTATGGGGACAAGAGTTCATTATCCAGAGGAGATCAAGTGGAAAGCTATCGAGATGAAACAAGCAGGGTATACCAACCGAGAAATTATGGAGACGTTAGGGATTAAAAATAAGACGCAGATCAAGACATGGATGAGATGGTATAAACATGGCGAAACTCATCGGTTTTCTCAGCCTGTAGGGAAGCAATATGTATGGGGGAAAGGGGCACAGGAATTAAATGAAATGGAACAGCTCAAAATGCAAAACCGTCAGCTAGAAGCAAAATTGGAAATCTTAAAAAAGTACAAGGAACTCGAGAGGAGATGGTGCCAGAAGTAGTGGTCCAAGTTGTAAGAGAGTTAAAAGACAGATATCCTGTTACCCTTATCTGTTCTTGTTTAGGAATTCCAAGATCGACCTATTATCGATGGGAAAAGAAATGGGAAGAGTTCATGATGGAATCAGAGTTAGAACGGTTGATTCAAGAAATTTGTGTAAAGAATCATTATCGTTATGGTCATCGCAAGGTAAGAGAAGTCCTACGGCTTAAATATGGAATCAAGTTGAATCGCAAAACCGTACAAAAAATCATGCAAAAACGGAATCTTCAATGCCGTGTGAAGAAAAAACGTCAAAATTGGATCAATGGAGAAAGTAAAATCATCGTACCGAATCGTTTAAACCGTGATTTTACGGCTTCTCAACCAAATGAAAAGTGGGTAACGGATATCACTTATTTGCCGTTTGGTACTTCGATGCTTTACTTGTCAACCATTATGGATTTATACAATCATGAGATTATTGCCTATCAAATCAGCGACCGACAGGATGTTCAGCTAGTGTTAAAGACACTAGAAATGGCCGTAAAAGAGCGACAACCAAAACAAGTGTTATTCCATAGCGATCAAGGGGCGGTCTATACGTCTTATGCTTTTCAACATTTAGCCAAAGAAAAAGGCATTACCACGAGCATGTCCCGCAAAGGAAACTGCCATGATCATGCCGTAATAGAATCGTTTCATTCTTCATTAAAGTCTGAAACATTCTATTCACAAGAAAAACAAAATCTCACTAACTCTATTGTAAAACAAATGGTTCAGAATTACATCTATTATTATAATCAAATTCGAATTCAGGCCAAATTAAACTACCTGTCTCCTATTGAGTTCAGGAAACAGGCAGCATAGGTGTTTTTTCTGTGTCTCAAATAGGTGGGTCAGTCCAGTCTACTATGGAGGGGATTTTTCTATGATATGATGCAAAGTTTAAAAAGAAAGCGGTGGATTTATATTTGAAAGAGGGTATGGGATACAAAGCGGTGGCAAAAGAATTGGGAATTAGTCATTCCATGGTACGTCGATGGCTGAAACTTTTACATAACTGAACCGGATTATTCTAATCGATTTACATAAGCATTTGATCATTCTTCAGTATTTTTGGTTGAGGTTGTCTTCCTGGATCATAAATATTGGGGTTGCATTTTTTTGCTTAATCACATATAGTAAGTAGTAAGTGATAAGTAGTAAGTGATAAGTAGGAAAATCGTAAATACATTTTTAAGGAGGTAAGTCAATTGTTAAAAGATTTAACTATTCCTCAAGAATTTGTATTATTAGCTTTAGACCGTGAAACAAATAAACTAAAATCGATTTTCCGGCAGCACATCGCACTCTATACAGTCATGGCCTGTCTAGTCGAGTTATCTCTAAAAGGAAAGGTACAATTTGAAGACGATAATACAGTAACTATCTTGGATTCTACTCCTACTGGAGATAAGGCCATTGACCGTTTATTAGAAATCATGACTTCGAAAAAACCGAAAAAAGTTAAAAATTGGGCATCTTATTTTTATCAGCATTGGTATAAGCAACGTGAAATTTATAAATTAGTGGTAGAAAGCCTTGTAGAAATAGATGTTCTAAAAGTGGAAAATACCGAAATCTTGTTTGTCTTACCAAAGAAAAAATATGTAGATGTTGCAAGCACCCGCAATTACATTGTTGAAAAAATCCGTGCTGAATTATTAGAAGAAGGTAATGTGGAAGAGCATACCGTTGTATTAGTATTGTTCTTAAATGCGAAGAAAATGTTAAATGATTATTTTTCTGATTTCGAGCGCAAAGAATTGAAACGAAAAATAGAGCAACTTAAAAAAGAAAAGGTATTTGAAACCATTCAATCTATTGATAAAGCAATTCGAAATATGGATGCTGCAATTACTACCAGTGCATCTGCTGCAACATAAAAGGTGAAAGTAAATGGCAAAACGGAGAAGTTTAGAGAAAATCAAGAAATCAGAGTTTGTAAGTATTAGTGAATTAGTTCGACTTTCTGGTGTTCGTTACAGTACCATTAAATTTTATACCGAGGAGGGACTCGTTCCTTTTGAACAGGAAGATACCAGATTGATGAGAAGATATCCTCGTGTGAAAGCACTTGAACGATTGAAAGAAATAAAAAGGTTGAAAGAAGAAGAAGGGCTAACAATAAAAGAAATTAAAGAGAAGCTGTTATAGTTGTTAATTTGGTCAAATGCTGACAAGCTGGGCTCAGATCTGGTTTAGATCTGAGCTCTTTTAATGTAACACACCATTTTGCATAAATTGGAAATACAATTAAATGGTATCGTATTATTTATTAGATAATTTGTGGAATTTTCTTATAGTTGATGAGTTTGTCCAATCTAACTCTTTTTTAAAAACATAACTTAAAAGCAGGGATCGCAATTAGCCGTCCACCAATATTCAAAAATCTCCTTGTCAGAAAGGAGGGATAAAGTGGAACATTTAGGGAGATATCAGGGAGAGCCAGTTGAGGTTATCGATCGTAATGGATGGGTTCATAGAGGAGTAATAGAATGGGTCGATCCAGTACGAGGAGGAATGTTTATTCGCACCGGCTTTAGAAGAAGATTTATCCCATTTTTCTTAATCGCTGCTCTTTTTCTCTTAAGATTTGGAAGAAGGCGGGTTTTCTAAAAACGATAACTAAAAATCTTTGTCTCATCATTTGAATCCACGTTCCTCGATTTGCAAACTCAATAAATGATCAATTGATGGTTTAATCAACACCATCTTTAAAGAGCATATAGGTTCTTTTCAGCTATGCCATTTTGTCAACAAGCTATAACCTTGCCGTTTGGCAGGGCTTTTTTATTTTAGTGGAATGAATTATTTGGAGGTGATGCCGCGCTTGAAATTGTTGGGAGGCTGCGCTGTCCCATTTGTGTTTTTTGCAAATTAAAAGTGCAGAGAATTGCAAAATCCTTATTCAGTGATATGCAATGGGCTTTACATGGAGGAGGAGCCATGATAACCTTTTTTGGTTTTGCCGAAACTGTTGAAGCTGGCGCTTGGCTAAAGAATCATGGCTACAGAAGATCCATGTCAAGCCCTTGATGGATAGATCATATATATGTATATTTATACAAAATTTTGATAAAGATATACTGCAACACTCTGTAATTTTTTCTTGCAGAAAACAGATTAAACGTCGAGGATATGGATACAGAAATATCCAACGTTTTACTTTGCGTATCCGTTTATAGACCTCTATCACATTTTAATGTAAAAATCAAGTACATCTTTTGGTGGTGAACCAAATAGAAATAAAAAAGGGAATTTTAAGAAAAAACTACCGAAAAGTTTTTAGATTATTTTCTTAATTAGGTAATAGAGGCTGATCAGATTGTCTCAAAATAAAAACTCCACTCATACGAGTGGGTCTATTTGTTTGTTAAAAATTGATTATTTAGAATATTCTGATTTAAAATAATAAACAGGATGCTTTTTATGAACAAAGGTGAAATTTTTATTAAAAGAAATTGACTGTGACTTTGAAAAAATTAAAAAAGCAGATGGAAATATTAGAAAAGTACATCAATGTATGATAAGTGTTATAGCTCATCATCAATTGTGTTAGCCCTCTGTTTAAAAATTGTTCAAAAAAACATGGCCTTTGCGGTCATGCCAATTTAATCTGGGGAAGATTTCAAAAGTTCCTCACGTTCTTTTATTAATTGCTTCAACTCCTCTAAATCATTCAAAGTAGCCTGTCTTCTAATAAAACTTCTGGCCCTTGAACGATTGCTTAAATATTTGGCGTATTCTTTTTTTTGCTGCCATTTTTTATTCGCCTCGGTTTGTTTTTTCGGCATTTAATTTATTCCTCACTTTTTTCAAGTGTTCCCGTTTCTTTCTAAGAAATAAATAACGGACGCCTAATAAAACAATGAACACCCATATAACAATAATTAATATTAGTAATATATCCATAATTTTTATGGTATACTTAGGATCGAGAAGGGAGGATTAATCTTCTCTGTCTTCTAATTTCTTACTCTAGTTTTTCGATCTCTAATTTCGTCTTTCGGTTGGTGAGCCAGAGTTAACGAAGCGTCAGGATCGAAATAGCTAGAGCAATTATTTTTCCTAAGTCATCCATTTGTTCACCTCCATATGGGTTTATTTTACTATGCATAATAAATAAAGAAAATAAGTAAAGCGATGCAATGAAAAATAAGTAACTTTGAAAATGAAATTAAACATGATATTCTTAATTAGTAAATATAACCAAATAAGAAAAAAGTTATAAGAATATTTAAAAGTCTATAAACGTTTTATAAGAAACTAAAAAAAATCGAGCGAAAGGATTGTTAGGGGAAGTTGTCTAACAGAAACTAATCCATCAGTAGCTGGTACGAGGACTCTTGAATTTGATCGCAAAGGAATTGGAACCATAAAGAAGTTGTTTAGGCTGACGGGATATAGACGTACATATTTCATTGTTTAATAGGACTTAAACGCCAAGTAACCGTTTAAAAACACGATTCTAAATCAGAAACTCATGTCATGCCTATTGAAAGAAGAGATGAACATGAAATTATGGGAATATAGTGGAAAAAGTGTGATTGTTTATACGAAAGATGGCGAATCGATCAAAGGCTTTGCTACTTATAATGACAAGGAAGATTTTGAAGAAGAACAGGATAGTTTGTCCATTGAATTATCAGATCAACCTATTGCTATTTGTATATACGAAGACGAAATAGATCATATTGAGGTGCTCAGTTAAACGGTCACTATTGATGATGGCCGGCTTACCATGACGTAATGCCCGCTTCAGACAGTTGATGACAAATCCTTTCTCCAGCGTGCTAGTTAACTAGATAACTCGTAATCGATCACTTTGCGGCTGAACCAGTCGATAATGGTAAACAGGTACATAAAGCCCCGTCCCATACGAAGGTAGGTGATATCCACTCCCCACACATGGTTCGGATGGGTGATCTCCCATCCACGGAGCAGGTAAGGTCGGCAGTACTTGGCATGTAGCCTCTTACTAAGGTTGGGTTTAGGGTAAATAGCTTGTATACCCATAAGACGCATGAGACGGTGTACGCGTTTACGATTCACATCAAATCCTTTCTCACGAAGTTTCGCAGTCATGCGCCTGTAGCCAAAGTAGGGATGAGCTGTATAAAGCATATCCATTTCGTGCATGAGCATGATGTTTTCTGAGCTTTCTGTTTGCCCCTTTGATTGGCGATACACGCTAGTACGATGAATACCTAATAACTGTGCCTGACGCTTGATGCTGATCGATGGGTGATTGAATTCGACCATAGCTTTTCGTTCGTCAACAGACTTATTTGAGCCCAGATTTTTTTCAGCCAGTCAACTTCAACCGTTAACTGACCTACCAATTTCTCTAAATTTTCTTGTTTGGCCTCATATTCTTTACGGATTTTATCCACTTCGCTTGAGCCTTTTTCAAAGACCATCGAGGATCGTTCTAGAAATTCTGCTTTCCAACAACTGACCATGACTGGGCTTAATTCATATTTGGCGGCTATTTCATTGACGGTTGGCTCTTCACGCAACACCTCAAGAACCACCTTAGCTTTAAAATCTGCGGTATATCGGTTTCTTTTTTTCATGGTATCATTATAACTTATTTATCACGCTCATGTGTCTCACCTTATGGGAGCATTATACTTTTAAACATTATTTTTGATATTTCACCGAAAGAAAAGGGGCAGTCCATAAAATAAATTTTTAAAATATTCCTTAATTTTGTAATAATTCACTTAGGGATTCTTTAGCCAATTCATTTTTATTATCGAGCTTTAAAATTTCCTTACAAATTTTAATTGCTTCTTCGTCACTAATAAGTTTATCTGGTATGGTATTTAAAAATAGTAAATTTTCTAAACTTCCCACATCTTTTCTATTTGTTAACTCAACAGATCTCAATGCATGATATAGTGCTGAATTATATGCACCTTCCAAATGGCTTAATGGATTTACTAATAGGGAGAATGCAAGGTCATGTATTTTACTAGTCTCATTTTCAATTAATAAGTAATTTAAGAAAACTAAAATAAATAATACTACAATTATTATACGCATTATAAAGAATTTCTTCAGAAAATGTCTTAAAATCTATTGATTCAACTAATCTTTTGGCATTTTCAAAATTATTAGAAAATATAAGACTATCTAAATTTTTTATCATTACTTATTCACCCACGCATCACTTATTTTTATTTGCCCACGAATTCGTGTAAAGGTAACAGTAACAGTATGGCCATTCATTTTTAAAGTTTTCTTTCTTACAGACTTATACGAAGATTCTTTCCCATAGCGCATCACATGTGAAATTACTTTTGAAACCTCATTCCAGTTGTTTTTCGTTATCTTATGCCAGTTGTGTTTTAATTGCATAATGTAATGAATTTTATTTTTATCTAATTTTGAGACAGAAGACTATACTTTTCCGTAACTATGTCTCTTTACCAAATTGGACTGCTTTTTTTCCGAATTTTTTTATGGCATAGTTAACTCCATATCTTGCAAAAGAAGTTCCGATGAAAGTGAAAGTGACGGTTGAGTTTTGAGGTTACGTTTTTAGAAAGAAGAATGAAAATGTTGAAAAAATTGTTAGTTTGTTTAGCAGGCAAATATGGGAGGTATTCTATCTGATACTAGCCCACACATCAACACCCCCATCATCATATGATACGAGGAAAATGAATGAAGGGGGAAAAACGATGGAGATACCCGTTAGCGGCTATTTGGTTCATTCTGATGATTCTGATTCGCATCACTCGCATAACTTGTATATTACTACTTGGGACGGTAGGCCTGTACATGTTCACCAATTCTCCGGAGTTACTTCTTTTGATGTAGGCCATAGTCATAAATTTGTTGGTGTGACAGAACCTGCACCAAGTGGTGTTCCACATACACACCGTTATTTTACCTTTACCTCCTTCAATGATGGGCATAGGCATGAGATAAGTGGCGTTACCGGACCGGCTATTCCACTTCCAGGAGGGGGACATTATCACGAATTCTCTGGAGTTACAACAATAAACGGACGAATACCTCACACGCATCAATACAGAGGAAAAACAAGTAGTGAATAAAACTTGATGTGGAGATTTGAAAAAACTTATTCGAAGATTGGATGCGGCGGAACCAAGGTTATAGGCTTAAAAAGGACAAGGTCGTTCTACAGGAATACGAGTCCTCGAGCTGGTGTAGGTAGATTTGACCTTGTCCACTGACTCAACAGATTCGAAATGAGTATCTCAAGTCACGAAAGATTTACGGCAGTCCAAAAATTACGCAAGAACTAGACAAACAAGGGATTCGTGTGTCTCAAAAGACGGTTGCTAGAATCATGAGTGAAGAAGGCTTGAGATGCATTACTGTCCGTAAATTCAAAGCCACACGAACAGTAACCATCCTTACAACGTATATTCTAATCTATTGAAACAAAGCTTCCAAGCAACGGTTCCAAATGAAGTATGGATGGCCGATATCACGTACATTCCTACTGATGAAGGATGGTTGTATTTATTGAGCACTATGAATTTATATACACGAAAGATCGTAGGATGGTATATCGATATACGAATGACGAAAGAATTAGTCATCAAAACGTTACAACGGGCTCTAAACAACGAAAAACCAACGGAACGAGTGATTCATCATTCGGATCGTGGAAGTCAATATGCTTCGAATGACTATCAGCAACTTTTACAGGAACATCATTTTCAAGTGAGCATGTCGAGACGTGGAAACTGTTACGACAACGCTTGTATGGAGTCGTTTCATAGCCTCATCAAGAAAGAGTTTATTTAGCTGAAGCGATTCCGCACGCGGAAAGAAGCGAAACAAGACATTTTTGAGTATATCGAATGCTTTTACAACCGTAAAAGAAGTCATTCTGCTCTTGGCTATGTATCGCCATGTGAATTTGAAGCTGCATATTACGCTAACCAGAGAAAAGTAGCTGCATAAATTCAGCTATTTCTCTCTGTTAACGTGTCCGTTTTCTTGGCATAAACACCAAACTTTCCTAACAGGAATGCTTCTATTTAATTGTATTACCGCCATCTATTACAATGTTCTCCCCTGTAATGAAGTTTGCTGCATCACTAGCTAAAAATAGTGCAACAGCAGCTACTTCTTCAGGATATCCGAAACGACCAAGTGGAATTTCTTTCTTTGCCTTTTCTCCCTTTTCACCACTCCATGCTTTTTTACCTAATTCAGTTAAGATAACTGTCGGGGAAATAGCGTTTACATTAATTTTAAATTGTGCCCATTCATAAGCTAAAACTTTAGTCATTCCAATTACGCCGGCTTTACTTGCACAGTAAGCAACATGATTATCCAATGCGATGAGTGCTGCCTGTGAAGCTAAATTAATAATTTTTCCCCCATGACCTTGTTCAATCATCACATTGCCGATTTTTTGTGACATTTTAAATGTACCGGTTAGATTAATGTCAATCGTTTTTTGCCAATAATCATCGGAAATTTTTTCAGCATCATCAAGTAAAGCAATGCCAGCACAGTTTACAAGAATATCAATTTTCCCAAAGTAATTTTTCGCCATTTGTATTGCTTGGTCCATGCTATCATTATTTGTTACATCACAATAAATCCCGATTGCTTTTTCATCATTAATTTCTTTTGCGATATTACTTACATTTTCTTTTAAATCGAAAATTGCAACCTTTGCTCCCTTTTCAAGAAACAGTTCTGAAATTGCTTTTCCGATCCCGCTAGCACCACCGGTTACGATTGCAATTTTATCCTTAATGTTAAAGTTTTTATCATATCCTTGAAAAGACATGAATACCATCCTTTCTTTTTTATAATATTAAAAATAAAAAATATTAATTTTCGCTTTTTTATGCATTTTATTTCATTTTTTATTATTAGTCAATAAATGAAGGTAGTATATTTTCATAACGAAACAAAAAATAAAAATAAATAAATATTATTGACAAAAAAGAAAAGTAAGTGATAAAATAAAACCACCAAATGAAAGCGATTGCATTTTTTCTTTTCTTTTATTTGTAAATATTTACTTTTAAATGACGATTAAAATTTTTGGAAAGGGGATAAATAATAATGAAATTAACAGCTATTAATAACAAATCGCAAAATTTTGAAATTCCAAAAACAATGAAGGCAGTTGTTGCTTATGCACCAGGAGATTATAGATTAGAAGAAGTAGAGACTCCCAAAATTGAAAACGATAAAGAGATAATTGTAAAAGTGGAAGCTTGCGGTATTTGTGCCGGTGATGTAAAAGCATTCTATGGAGCGCCAAGTTTCTGGGGAGATGAAAAACAGCCTCCTTATATTAAAGCGCCTATGATTCCAGGACATGAATTTATTGGACAAATTGTTCAAAAAGGTGATGCTGTTACAGATTTTGAAATTGGTGATCGCGTAATTTCCGAACAAATTGTCCCATGCTGGGAATGCCGTTTTTGTAAGCGTGGTCAATATTGGATGTGTGAAAAACATGACCTTTACGGATTTCAAAACAATGTAAACGGCGGAATGGCGGAATACATGAAGTTTACAAAAGAAGCAATTAACTATAAGGTTCCGAAAGATCTACCAATTGAAAAAGCTATTTTAATAGAACCATATGCTTGTAGCTTACATGCTGTACAACGTGCGCAGATTGAATTAGGAGATGTCGTTGTACTTTCCGGAGCCGGTACATTAGGTTTAGGAATGATAGGTGCAATTAAGAAATCCGGGGCCAAAACATTAGTAGTTTTAGATCTAAAAGAAGATCGTTTAGAGTTAGCAAAAAAATTTGGTGCCGACATTGTTATGAATCCGACTAAAGTTGACGTAGTACAAGAAATTAAAAATATGACTGACGGCTACGGTTGTGATGTATACATTGAAGCTACAGGTCATCCTTCTTCCGTTGAACAAGGTCTTCTTGCCATTAGAAAATTAGGTCGTTTTGTTGAGTTTAGTGTATTTGGCAAACCTGTAACAGTTGACTGGAGTATTATCAGTGACCGTAAAGAGCTTGATCTTTTAGGATCACACTTAGGACCTTATTGCTACCCGTTGGTTATTGAAGGAATTGCTAACGGTGATTTCCCAACTGAAGGTGTTGTAACTCATAAGTTACCGCTTGAAGAATTTGAAAAGGGATTTGAATTGATGGAAAAAGGGGAAAAATCTTTGAAAGTCATTTTAGTGCCGTAATGTCTTTCAGAGAAAAAGGGGGGAAATTAATGACAAATTTAACGAAAAAACAGTCGTTTTTGGATCGTATTGGTATTCCTTCTCATCTGTTTTGGGGATATGTTGGAGTTTTAATCTTTATGATGGGTGACGGATTAGAACTTGCTTGGATAAGTCCCTATCTCGTTGATCGTGGGCTTACCGTCCAACAAGCTGCCGGTCTTACAACCGCATATGGAGTAACGATTGCGATTGGGGCATGGTTTTCGGGTGTATTGGTAGAAGCCATAGGTCCACGAAAAACAATGTTGCTTGGTGTGTTGACTTATACTATAGGTCAAGTACTATTTCTAACTATTGCGTTACCTGAATTACATTACGGTTTGATGATCCCTACATATGCTGTTCGGGGATTTGGCTATCCATTATTTGCCTACGCATTTTTAGTATGGATTACTTATCGGACACCTAGCTATCAATTAGGGAAAGCTGTTGGTTGGTTCTGGTTTGTGTTTACTGGCGGATTAAGTGTACTGGGGGCATATTTCTCCAGTTGGGCCATACCGGTTATTGGCCACATAGGTACTTTATGGGTAGCACTTGTATTTATCGCATTTGGAGCATTTTTAGCGGTAGTTGTGAACCGCGACCAAATTGATGTTAAAAAAGTGGATGAATCTAAGAAAGAAAATAAATTGAAAGAGCTATTAAATGGTATTTTAATTGTCAAAAAAGAGCCGAAAGTTGGAATTGCCGGGATTGTACGTGTTATCAACCAAGCTTCTCAATATGCTTTTCCGTTGTTTTTACCGATTTATTTGGGAAAACAAGGAGTTAGTACAACCGTTTGGTTGAATATTTGGGGAACAATTTTTATTTCTAATATCGCTTTCAACTTAATCTTTGGATATGTTGGTGATAAGTTAGGGTGGAGAAGAACGGTTAAATGGTTTGGTGCTGTAGGTTGTGGTGTATTCACATTAATGCTATTCTACACACCATATTTCTTTGAAGAAAATGTATTTCTAGTCGGTCTAGCAGGTATACTTTGGGGAGCTTGTTTAGCTGGATTTGTTCCACTATCAGCTTTAACTCCTTCTTTAGTTGGTGACGGAGATAAGGGAGCTGCAATGTCAATTTTAAACTTGGGGGCTGGTTTATGTGTTTTTGTCGGCCCTGCAATAGTAACACTATTCTATGATGCTCTTGGCGTTAAAGGTTTAATGTGGTTATTAGCTGGATTATACTTTATAGCGGCTATTTTAACAAACTTTTTAAAACTTCCTGATGAAACGGTCAAAAAAGTATCTAAGAATGTAAAAGAAAAAATAGTTTAAAAACTAAAAATAGTAGTACTATTAAAAAGAAAAGGATTAGCATTAATAATAGTATCATTAATCAAAGGAGTGTACGTCTGTGAAGAAACTGATAAATGATCCGAAAAATGTTGTAGAAGAAATGATTGAGGGCTATGTAAAAGCCTATCCAGACTATGTTAAACAACTACCTGAAAATAAACGAGCAATAGTTACAACACGTAAAACTCGAGAAGGGAAAGTAGGTATATTAATCGGAGGGGGTTCTGGTCATGAACCAGCCTTTATGGGTTATGTTGGTGAGGGAATGGCAGATGGTGTAGCAGTTGGCAATATTTTCGCCTCTCCATCTCCAGAACCAATTTTGGCAGTAACAAAAGCAATTGATAAAGGAGCAGGGGTCGTCTATTTATACGGTAATTATGCAGGTGATGTAATGAACTTTGGTATGGCAGCTGAAATGGCTGAATTGGATGAGGATATATGTGTAGGTACTGCTATAACAACTGATGATGTGGCATCTGCACCAAAAGAAGAAAAGGGAAAACGCCGTGGGATTGCAGGTGAATTCTTTGTATGGAAAGCAGCGGGTGCAGCAGCTGATTTTGGTTATAATTTAGACGAAGTTGTTCGGGTTGCAAAAAAGGCAAATGAAAATATTCGATCAATGGGTGTTGGTTTAACACCATGTTCATTACCTCAAACCGGTAAACCAAGTTTTGAAATTGGTGATGATGAAATGGAAATTGGACTTGGACACCATGGGGAACCGGGGATAGAAAAAGGTCCGCTTAAACCGGCAGATGAAGTAGCAGATCGCTTAGTTAATGAAATTTTAGAAGATATCGAAATCGAAGAAGGGGATAAAGTGGCTGTCTTAGTAAATGGCCTTGGTTCTACACCATATATGGAACTCTTTATTATTTTTCGTCGAGTTGAAAAATTATTAAGTGAACGTGGGATTAAGATATATCGTTCATATGTTGGAAATTATATTACTTCATTAGAAATGGGTGGCTGTTCAATTACATTAATGAAATTGGATGAGGAATTGGAAAAAATGATTGATCATCCAGTTAATACACCAATGTTTGTACAGAAATAAGTAAGGAGGTCTCTAAATGGAATTTACAGCAAAAGATTTCATGCGCTATTTTAAAGCAGTTGTAGATGTAATAGAAGAACAAAAAGACTATCTGTGTGAATTAGATCGCAAACTAGGTGATGGTGACCATGGTGTAACAATGTCCATAGGCTGGCAAGCTGTAAACGAAAAATTAGAAAATGAATTAGCAAATGAAGAAGATCCCGCTAAAGTAAATACAACTGTCGCCAAAACGTTCTTAAATGCAGTCGGATCATCTGTTGGTCCTTTATATGCCACAGGTTTTATACGTGGTGCAAAAGTCATAAAAGGGAAAACAGTGATTAATGATCAAGATTTAGCGGAATATTGGATAGCTTTTGGAAGAGGGATTCAAGAACGCGGTGGTGCACGGGTTGGTGAGAAAACAATGGTTGATACGCTAGAACCTTTTTTAAACGAACTTGAAGCAAAGGTTAAAAAATCCGGTGACTTTGTTGGTGCATTTACATCTGCTGTGCATCAGGCCAAAAAAGGAATGGAATCTACAAAAGATTTGCTATCGAAAAAAGGACGTTCTAGCCGGTTAGGAGATCGTTCAATTGGAGTTCAAGATCCGGGAGCAACTTCCTGTTATCTTATATTAGAAACATTCTTAAATTATGTAAATAATAAGGTAGAAAAAGTCGGTTAAAAAGCAACACAAATGAATCCATTCTTATTATTTAATGGCACCTTTATTGTATCAAATGTAATAAAGGTGTCTTTTTCAAAAAGAAAATACACCTTTCACTTTATAAATCTTTTAAATGGATAAAATGGATATATAAAAACATAATTTTTTATTATAAGATTCGAATTCTAGGAAAAAACAATAAAAAATAAAGATTTATCATTAAATTTTGTGATTTAGACAAACAATGAAAGCTCTTCTGAGATCCCGATTTTTGAATCCTTTTTAGGATAGAATGATTTCCTGGAGTAGTCTATACCCTTCATTCCATGAGGTAGCCCAGATAATAGAAAATTAAAAAGGTGAAATCTCCCAATATTTCTTATCTAGGGAAGCAAATATAAGATTAAAAATAGAGCATATTACAGAAATTTAGAACGTTTTCGATTGTATTTCTTGAATGTGCTGGATTTACTTAACAACAGACGTTCTGCCCTCTCCTTCCTCATCATTTTTTGTGATTGTATTTTGAAGGGATGAAGAAGGAGAGGTCTGCTTGTATCTTAAACTATCCAACTTATTATAAGAATTTTAATTAATTACAAAAAATGTTGATTAAATATAATAAAAAAGTAATCGTTAAACTTTGCACATTTTCTAGGCCTGATTATATTATGAGATAATCTCCTCATGAATCTATAGTATTGTGAAGACAAAGAAGGAAAATTTTTCAATCCATTTTATTATCTTTGCTATCTGTTTAAGAAATTTCTAAATCAAATATAGATAAGAATGATCGATACGGACGCCTTGATCAGCTACTTCCATGCATAGTCAGAAACGATCCCATTATATTGTCGTGTTTTTAATAACCTTACATCCAAATAATACATCCTTATTCTGATAAACAGGTTGGATTATTTTACTCTTACATAAAAAAGAGATGCAGCCAAAAATAATAATATTATGCACCTCTATTTTGAAAAATTTTTATAAAATTTTTATGTTATAATTAATCAGCTGATTATATAAATCGCTTGAAATATTTTGATCAGTAATTAATGTATCAATTTCCTCACAAGTAGCAAAGGTTGCAATTGAACTTGTTCCGATTTTTGATGAATCCAATAGGGCAACAACTTTGTTTGCCTTTTCAACCATCACTCTTTTTAATTCAACTTCATACACATTAAAATCGGTAAGTCCCTCTTCAACTGTAAAACCACTAGCTGATGTAAACAATGTATCAATATTAATTTTGTCCAACACGCTTTTACCAAGGAGTCCTTCGATTGCCATGGATCCCATTCTTGCGATACCGCCGATTAATATAACATTAATTACCGGGTTCTCCTTTAGTTCCAATACTTGAGAAAGGCCGTTTGTTACGACTGTAATATGTTTGTTTGACCCACGTAAAAGCCGAGCTAATTCAAGAGATGTTGTACTCGCATCAAGAAGTATACAATCTTTATGAGAAATTAAATCAATTGCCTTTTTAGCAATGGCAATTTTGGATTCTCGGTTTTTCTTTTCCCTCTCAGAGAAACTCTTTTTTGCAGGAAGATCTTCATTCAAAACAGCACCGCCATGTGTACGAGTTAAAAGCCCCTCTTCTTCTAATATGTTTAAATCAGCACGTAATGTCGCCTCGGAAACGTTTACATATTTAGCTAAGTCTTTAACAGTTACTCTTTTTTTCTCCCGTAATATATTTAAAATTAACTGTCTTCTTTCTGTCGCAAATAATTTATTCATTTTTTATCCCTCCTAACCTACATAAATTGTATCAATAACGTTTCATTAATAAGTAAAAGTAATTAAAAACAAATAAAAACAACCATAATAATACTTATATCAGTTTAAACAATTATTTGCAATATGGCAAGTAAATAAAAATTTAAAAATAATAAAAAGTTTTGTTTATATTATCGAAACAAAAATAAACGAAAATAAAACTTGAAAATAAAAAGTAAATATAATAAAATGATAATGGATAGTAAGAAATAAAAAAATTAAGATGAATTTGAAAGGGGAAACAAATATGAAAATTGGAATCGGATGTGATCATAATGGTTTTGAATTAAAAGAAATAATAAAAAATTTTATAGAGGAATTAGGACATGAGGTTATAGATTACGGCTGTTATTCGATAGATGCAATTGATTATCCTGACGTTGCATTTAAAGTGGCAGAAGGGGTCAACAAAGGGGAGATAGAACGCGGTATTCTTATTTGCGGTACAGGAATTGGTGTATGTATTGCTGCGAATAAATTTCCGGGTATCCGTGCAGCATTAGCTCATGATGTCTATTCCGCTGAAAGGGCACAGTTAAGTAACGATGCGCAAATTCTTACAATGGGTGCACAAATTATTGGACCGGAAGTGGCAAAGAAAGTTGTATCCGCTTACTTAAACGTTGAATGGCAAGGCGGCTCTCAACGTAAGATAGATAAAATTGTAAAGAAAGAAAAACAATTTTTAACCGAACAAGGTCAACAAGCTATTGCCGGTTCATGTGGTTGCTAAATATGTCATTGTTTTATTTAAAAAGGGGTGGACGTCAGTGCATCGATTAATGTTCGATTTTTTAAATGTGACTGAAACAGCGGCATTGGCTTCGTTTGCATGGGTTGGAAGCGGGAATAAGATGGAAGCGGACAGAGCAGCAACAGAATCAATGCGTACCTTGTTAAATCAGATCCCCATGTCCGGTACAGTAGTGATTGGTGAAGGTGAAATAGATGAAGCACCAATGCTTTATATTGGAGAACGGGTCGGTAATGGAAGCGGTCCTGAAATTGATTTAGCCGTCGATCCAATTGATGGCACAACTCCAACCATAAATGGTCAAAATGACGCTATAGCCGTTATCGCCGCGACTCCTAAGGGCGCTTTGCTCAATGCTCCGGATATGTATATGGAAAAAATCGCTACCGGACCTCGAGCAAAAGGTATAATTGATATCAATCAATCATTGGAAGATAATTTATATGCTGTAGCGGAAGCAAGTGGAAAGCAAGTAAATGAATTAACAGTCATTATTCAAGGGAGGGAACGCCATCAAGGAATGATAGATAGTATTCGTAGTCTTGGTGGGAAGGTACTTTTATTTGAAGAAGGTGATGTTATTCCTGCGATTTCCACATGTGTAGAACATTTAAATATTGATATGTTTATCGGCATTGGAGGTGCTCCTGAAGGAGTTTTGGCAGCTGTCGGTATAAAAAGTTTAGGCGGTGATATGCAGGCTAGACTCCTGCCGAGAACAAAAGAGGAGTATGAGAGATGTAAAAAAATGGGGTTATCAGATCCTGAACAAGCGCTTATCCTTAACGATTTAGTCAATGCTGATGATTGTCTTTTTATTGCAACGGGTATTACAAACAACATGTTAATAAGAGGGATTCGTCAAGACAAAAATAAGTTTATTACTCATTCATTATTAATTAACGGAAGAGATAAAAAAATGCGATATACCGAAACTGAGCATTTTTTCACAAGAAAGGCAGCTCTAACAGTATAAGGAGGTAGTAACATGAAATTTTTCCTTGACACAGCTAATATTGAAGAGATAAAACGAGTAGCAAGTCTTGGATTAGTCGACGGTGTAACGACAAATCCGACAATTATTGCCCGCGAAGGAAGAGATTTTGAGGAAGTTATTAAAGAGATTTGTAGTATTGTGGACGGACCAGTTAGTGCTGAAGTTATCGAGTTGACTACCGAAGAAATGGTGAAGGAAGCACGCGTATTGGCCGGTTGGGCGCCTAATGTTGTTGTAAAAATTCCGATGACTGAAGCGGGATTGGAAGCGGTTAATATTCTTTCAAAAGAAGGAATCAAAACAAATGTTACTTTAATTTTCACAGTTGCCCAAGGCTTAATGGCTGCTAAAGCCGGTGCCACTTATGTAAGCCCATTCGTAGGGAGACTTGATGATATCGGTACAGATGGTCTTCAATTAATTAGAAGCTTAAAAGTCGTACTTTCCAATTACAATTTTAAAACAGAAATTATTACGGCAAGTGTTCGTAGCCTTGAACATGTCGAAGAAGCAGCAGTTGTCGGTGCTGATATTGTAACAATCCCGGGTAACCTATTCCCCAAACTATGGGGACATCCATTAACAGATAAAGGAATTGAACGATTTTTAGAGGATTGGAAGAAAGTTCCGATAAAGGGTTAATTTTATTTGAAAGAAAAGGGCAATCGGAAGTTGACCGATTGCTCTTAGGCATTTATAAAATGTAAGGAGGAACACCAATGGTCAACACAGTTTCCATAGAACAATTATCCATTAATACAATTCGTACTTTGTCCATTGACATGATCGAAAAAGCCAACTCCGGACATCCCGGATTACCGATGGGGGCGGCTCCGTTGGCTTACGTTCTTTGGACGGAATTTATGAAACATATCCCGAAAAATTCAAAATGGTTCAATAGAGATCGCTTTGTTTTATCAGCAGGTCACGGTTCGGCACTTTTGTACAGTTTACTTCATCTTTCCGGTTATAACGTAACAATGGATGATTTGAAAAACTTCCGTCAATACGGTTCAAAAACACCGGGTCACCCCGAAGTGCATCATACAGACGGCGTGGAAGCAACAACAGGCCCATTGGGACAAGGAATTGGGATGGCTGTTGGAATGGCGATGGCAGAAAGATTTTTGGCAAGTAAGTATAATAAAGAAGATTTGTCGGTTATTGATCATAATACATATGCCCTTGTCGGTGACGGCGACTTGATGGAAGGGATCTCTCACGAAGCCGCGTCGCTTGCCGGTCACTTAAAATTAGGCAAACTTATTGTTTTATATGATTCCAATGATATTTCCCTTGACGGTGACTTAAACCGCTCTTTTTCCGATCAAACGGCAAAACGTTTTGAAGCATACGGATGGCAAGTTTTACGAGTAGAAGACGGAAATGATACGAAAGAGATTTATGATGCGATTAAAAAAGCCCGGGAAAATACGGAACAACCGACATTAATTGAAGTAAAAACCGTGATCGGTTACGGTTCGCCGAATAAAGCCGGTAGGTCCAAAGTTCATGGTGCACCGTTAGGTAAAGAGGAAATACAATTAACGAAAAAATTTTACGGTTGGAATCATCCGGATTTCCATGTGCCGGAAGAAGTTTATGCAGATTTTCATAAGAAAATAGTTGAGCCGGGCAAAACTACTGAGGATGCTTGGAATCAATTGTTTACCACTTATAAAGAAAAGTACCCGGAACTTGCCGCAGAATTGGAAGCAGCAATAAACGGAGAGCTTCCGGCCGATTGGGATCAAAAATTGCCGGAATTTACACCAGGTTTTGATACTCTTGCAACACGTGTGTCTTCCGGAAAAGTGTTAAACGCCCTTGCGAAAAACGTACCATACCTATTTGGCGGCAGTGCGGACCTTGCAGAATCAAACAAAACTTACTTAAACGGAGAAGGTGACTTTTCTGCCGAAAATTATGCCGGACGGAACATTTGGTTTGGTGTTCGCGAATTCGGTATGGGTGCGGTATTAAATGGAATGGCACTTCACGGCGGGGTGAAAGTGTACGGAGGAACATTCTTAGTATTCAGTGACTATTTAAAACCGGCCATTCGTTTGGCAGCTCTTATGAACGTACCGGTTACGTATGTGTTTACCCATGATTCCATTGCTGTCGGTGAAGACGGTCCGACTCATGAACCGATTGAACAATTAGCCGGATTGCGTTCCATTCCAAATCTTTTGGTTATACGCCCTGCAGACGGTAACGAAGTCCAAGCGGCATGGCGCCTTGCCCTTGAAAGTAAAGATCAGCCAACCGCATTAATTTTAACAAGACAAAACTTGCCGACATTGAAAGGTACGCAAGAGCTTGCTTATGAAGGGGTAAAACGCGGTGCTTACGTAATAAGTAAAGGAGAAAAAGAAGTACCTGATGCATTGTTGATTGCGACTGGTTCTGAAGTGCAGCTGGCTGTCCACGCACAAAAAGCATTGAAAGAAAAAGGAATTGAAGTTAATGTGATCAGTATGCCGTCTTGGGATCGATTTGAAAAACAAGATGAGACTTATAAAAATGAAGTGTTACCAACAACGATAAAAGCAAGAGTCGCAATTGAAATGGCTTCTCCGCTCGGGTGGAAAAAATATGTCGGCGACCACGGCATCGTAATGGCAATCGACACATTTGGTGCATCCGGAAACGGCAATAAAATCATTGAAGAATACGGCTTTACGGTTGAAAATGTTGTTAATCAAGTTGAGCGGTTAGTAAAATAAATGTAGAAATTTTATGGCAAAAGAGTCGGACGGATGTCCGATTCCTTTTTTTGTGCGCTAGGGTAAAAGTCCTAATCTGTGATAGTAGAAGTAGCGGTTAGCTTAACTCAAGGATCTGAACGGAAGATGTTTGTAGTGATAAGGAATTTGCAGGAAACGAGCGACGCTCTGGAAATAAGCCGAGCGACGGTTATGGGAATATTAGGTATCTAGGATAATATAAAAATCATAATAATGAGATGGGAAAGAGCGAGAGTAAGTACTATCGTTTAAAAGCAAGGGCATTTTTATAAGCTTGCCTTTGCTCAGCGAATCGAGGTGTACAAGTCATGAATTTTGAGTAGTTGATATTTAACCATTTATCGCTTGCCATAACATTAAAAATACATCGGTGTCAACCAGGACTTAATGGATCGGGCCAGATGAATAAATCGGTCTTTTCTGTCAGTATTGTTCAACTATTGAACACGATAGTTGAAGTAAAATTATCACAATCTTTTTAAATCTTACCGTTTGAACAAGTACCTTTTCTTCTTTTACTCTTTTGTTTAGTAAAAAGTCTAAAAAACAATTGAAAGAGGAAGAAGCAGTTAGTTGAGTAAAATAAGAATTGAAAATAAAAAAGCACCCATTTATGCATAAGTTAAATGGTGCTTCCAAGTATTTGAAATATAAGTTAATTTCATCAATTGTTCTTTAATCGTTTATTGTAAGAAAATAAAGAATAGAATAGGGGGATGTATCTTCCAAAGTACAAAAATTATTCTACTATTGTTGAAATCTGCCAGGTTATGCCGAATTTATCTCTAACTTGTCCATATGATGGACTCCAGTGAGTTTCTTGAAGTGGCATGATTACTTCGCCACCTTCCTGAAGTTTTCCAAATACTTCTTTTGATTTTTCTACATCATTTAAAGTGATCGCTACTTCAACTTGTGAACCAAGTTGATATGGTTGACCTGGAAATGTATCAGATAGCATAAGAAACGTATTTCCGACTCTTAATTGTGCATGTATTACACGATCTTTTGCTTCAGCAGGAAGAGCGAATTCTGGGTTTTCAGGCAATTCACCGTAAGTTTGAACTCCCAGAACTTCTGCATCCAGTGCATTTTCATAAAATTTCACTGCTTCTTTTCCATTACCATCCATTCTTAAATAAGCATGAACTCCTAAAATCATTAAAACACACCTCTTTTTTCAATTTTTCATCATAATCACCAACAAGAACATACATTCGTAATAATATCACATATTGCATGTGTATGGAAGCACCAGATTAAAACAGAGTCAGTCAATACTTTGTGGGAACTTTTTTGATTCGCTGAAAACAGATGTAAGTCATAGGTTAGCGAACCATTTTTTTTGAATTTCATCCGTGAGCGCTTTCGGACTCTCATCCCTTGCCATGACAGACGAATATGTGGTAGCTAACATTATTGCCAAGTTTTCGTAAGTGTTTTCTTCTTTTTTGCCAAAATCACAAAAAGTGGTGATGAATCAAATTTTTTAAGGGGATCATTTTAATTGAAAAACATTTTATTCGTTGTTTTATTAGTATTCTTGGGGGATGCAGTACGAGCAACAAGGATGTAACGGCTGATGCTGATGAATCATCATCCACTTCTCTTAAGGTAGCTGAGGAAGAAGAGGGAAAAGAGGTTATTGAAAACAATGATGGTGAAAAGCAAAAAAATGACTCTAAACGGAAAGCGATGTAAAAGAAAATGTAACTGAGGAAAGTGATGATCAAGAAAAAGGGGAAGAAGTTTTAAAAGAAAATGTAACTAATGAAACGAATGAGAAAGAAAAGGAACCAGAAATGCAGTTCAAAATGAGAAAGCAACAAAAGAAAATAGTGAAAAAGAAGAAAGACAAGAGGAGAAACCTTTTAAAAAAAGCTGAAAACCAAATTGATAACGATTTTATAAAGAATAACTTAAAGATAGGGATGACTCAAGAAAAAGTAAAGAATTTATTAGGGGAACCAAAAGCTATTGGTACTAGTGCTTTGGAAAGCCATAAAGTATGGAGACATGGTTATGTAACCAAAGAAGGCTATGTTTTTGGGGAACAGAAGGATTTTCAAGAAATGGGGATTCGATACGGTGGATGAAAAAGGTCTAAAAAATGGAGATTTGCGAATGCAATAGTTCATATTATGGACAGATGGAGGAATTATAAATTATTTTTCTAACTTATTATATTGATGAAAACAATAAACGCAAGGAATATCGTGTGTTTGAGGACGGAACAGTTAAGCAAACAGAACTTTAAATTTTGTAAAGATAAAAATAATAAAAGAATTTTACTTAGTTCTTCCAATATTTTTGGAATGAAAGTTAAAACTTTAAAAAGCATTGATATTTACAAATATATAAGGATTTTCTTTTGAAAAGCAAAAATAAAAGCAAGTACAGAATCAACACTAAAGTACACTCTTGGGAACAAGAACACACAATATTAATACTGAAATAACAACATGTTTATTGTGTTTTTGGCATTAAAAAAATGTGGTTGCATTTGGACGACCACACTTTTTTATTTTGCACAATGATTAGTCCAACAAATGAAAAACAGGATTTGAAATTATAGATATACCAATATGAACACTCTTTCGGGTGTTTTTCTTTTTTGGGCAGGAAATCGACACATTTTGTCGAATTGAGTAGACCAAAAGGAGGTTGGTTTAAAATGAAAAAGTTTTTTCAATGTGCCAAAGATCAAGCAATCTGGATTTATTCAGGTATAGCCTGTGCTGTGTTGATCTTATTTCTAAAATAGAATTTAAAACAATAGTATCCTTCGGGGTGCCTTTTTATTTGGAGGAATGACGAACTGTATATATTTGTATCCTTCGTAGGAAGTATCATTAAGATTTTGAGAGTTATTGGATTAGCTTTCACAAATAGTATTTTTTGTATTCCTTGAAAGATGGAACGGAACGTTTTAACGATTATATTGAGAGCTTGTTGAAGAAAGAGATGGACAGAGACTAGTCAATGCATACGGAAGGTTGGCTTTATCTAGCTAGTATTATGTTTGTTTTCAAGGAAAATAGTCGGCTGGCATATAGACTGTTCCATGAAAAAGGAGCTAAAGATTAACTAAATTTGTGATTTAACATTATATCTTATTCAATTAACGTGGCGGGATAGTTTAAGAGCTAACATTAAAAATACGAAGAAAGACAGGATGAGCTGTAAATGAAAAAAGTAATAAAGGTAATTTTTAGTATTAGTTTCATATTTTATTTATTAGCACTGGTAATGCTGTTGTTTGTAGGAGTTATGTTTGTGGGAATTAGAGGTCATATATGGACAGACTTATCGTTAATAGAATATTTAAGGAGTTCTTCAAATTTCGTTCCATTTAAAACTATTAGTACATATATTACGGCAATGTTTGACGGAAGTTTGAATATAGGTATACCTATAAAAAACCTCTTTGGTAACTTAATTATGTTTTTACCAATGGGAATTTACCTACCTTACTATATTAAAAAGATAAACAAGGTAGGTGGATTTACGTTCTCAATGATTATATTGTTATTTGTTATTGAAGTAACACAATTAGTTACAAGAAGAGGAAGTTTTGATATTGATGATTTTATACTTAATATGGCAGGTGCTTTGATAGGTTTTGGTATTTGGAAAACAAAAATAGTTCAGAGGTTACTTAAATAAATGTCTCTTACTCTTCAACTAAAGGGGGCTTTAGGTGAATAAGACTAAACTACGATATATAACTTCCAGATAATTGGAAGTTCTACTTTTTTATATAAAATCAACATTAAACTTTAACATAGCCATTTTTAAAAGGCCACCAAGTGATAGCGCGGTAGCTGCGAAAAAAATTTATAAATTTTTGTGTCTACTTTATTGACCTAATATCAAATCTCCAGTGAATAGTTGTAAAAGTATATAAAGAAAAAACGCCTCTCTCATCATTTTCCAGCACCTCGTATCAAATGTAATTATCTCAATTTTTTACTATAAATTTAGAAAGCCGTTTTGCGCCAACATATACTGCGTGAATACATAAATACCCGAAAAACAAAAATAGGGAAACATAAAGACGACCTTTTTCTGTCATTACAATTTCATTAGATAGAAGAGAATAAAAGAACACATACTATCTTTCAAACGCTTAAAACATACCGATAAAAGAGATGGACATCAACTATCCCAGTTAAGAAGCATCCTTTGAATAGTACCGCTATCTAACTAATGATTCTAGAAAGGATTGGAGACATTTTGAACGTTACGAGTTAAGCCGAATTTTCTCGCAAACTTTCTTGAATTCTTTTGCCCTTTGCTCAATCGTTCGCAATAGTTTTGCATCATTTGGATATATCAATTCAATAGCAGCAATAATATGACCGCTTGTGTTTTTCAAAGGAGCGGCGACAGTTGTTTTTGTCAATAATAAATTGAGCCAGAGCGATCACTTCAAAAGTGAGCCACTTTTAGAATCAGAGTTCCCATAAATGGGAGAAGGTGGGTGTTTGGATGAGTTGCCCCTAGGGGCAACTCATCCAAACGCTTCGCGCACCTGGCTACCACTCCCCATTTTCCCTCTGTTTCATACTTTGACGGAATCGATAAGATTCTCCGTTTAGAAGAAGAATGTGCGAACGGTGAGTGAGCCGATCAAGCAACGCTGCTGTCATCTTTTCATCCCCAAAAATGTTCGTCCATTCTACAAATTCAAGATTTGTTGTAATGATGACACTTGCACGTTCATAGCGATTGGAAAAGAACTGAAATAATAGCTCTGCTCCTGTTTTGGAAAAGGGGATATATCCCAGTTCATCTACGATGATCACATCATATTTGAGCCACTTCTTCTCAAACGCACCAAGTTTGTGCTCTTCTTTAGCAATAAGCAACTCTTCCACTAACTCGGAAGCAGTAATGAATTTGGTTTTGTAGCCATTTTGGATCATGGCGATTCCAAGCCCAATGGCCAAATGGGTTTTCCCTGTGCCACTATTCCCTAGAAAAATAATATTCTCTTTTCTCTCTACAAACTCACCTTTTGCGAGTGTGAGAAATCGATTTCGATTTAAGCTCGGCATGAAAGTAAAATCATAGGTGTCTAAAGTTTTGTGGATGGGAAAGGCAGCTTGTTTGAGCCTTCGCTGTCTTTGATTTTCCTCTCTTGCCTGCACTTCTGCTTCTAATAGTGCCAATAAGTATTCTTCATACCGTAGATTTCTTTCTTCTGCCTCTCTTGCGAGAGAGCGATATTGTTTCGCAATTGTAGGCATTCTCAATTGCTTCGTGATATGGTCTAAAAGGATTTCTGTTGTCATTTCATCTGACCTCCCGTTAATTGTCCGTATTGAGCTACGTTTGCCTTTTGAATTTTATAGTCTAGTAGATTTACAGGCGTTTTCTCCTTAGATAGATCTTGGACCTGCAAGTAGTTATTCGTCAGTCTTTGAATGATTTCATGGACGACTTCATACCGATAGACCTGCGCTTGTTCAGCTTCTCGTAATGCTTGTGTCAATTTTTCCATCCCGATCTCTCGATGAAGGAGAAGGAGTCGGATAAATTTACGGTCGCCCGCGGCTCCTTCTTGTTCCCTCATTTTTCGGTGAAAACGCCTAAATACATCCGGAAGGTCAGATGATTGAAATGCATGGGCATCCCGAATCGCTCGCGGTTTTTTTAATAATGCCTCCAGATAATGATCTAGATTGGTGATCATCTGGTTCCGTTCGTAAGAACGAGGATGTTCAGCGATCACTTGATTTTGAGCCACAACGATCACATGATCGACAAATATTTTTGCCCATACAGCTTGACCTACATAACTACAAGGGACAGAATACTGATTGGTCTCCACTGTAATTAAAGAGGTCTTATTCACCTGACAAGAGACTAATCGGCAAGCTTCAAACTTCTTTTCAGGGAGTGGGTGTAGATACTCCTTTTCTTTCGCCCACATTTGCGCAACCGTTTCTTTAGTGAACGGAACGGTTTTTTCTTCCGCCTCTCTCAAACACCAGTCCAATAGATAAGCGTTTAATTCCTCCAGCGATTGTACGTCCGGAAGCGGAACGAAGACGTTTCTTCTTACGTATCCGACCGTCCCTTCCACTCGTCCTTTTTCATTCCCGGAACGAATATTACAAAACTCTGCCTTAAACAAATAGTGGGATTGTAAGGCTAGAAAAGCATCCTGTTCGAGACGATCTCTCCCTTGGAGTATTTTTACTACGGCTGTTTTTAAATTATCAAATACCCCTTCGGTAGGTACTCCTCCAAAGAATTCAAACGCATGGACAAAGCCATCTAAGAAAGCCTCCTGTTTCTCATGCAGGTATGCTCGTACAAATCGCATTCGACTTGCCGAAAGTTGCATACAAAAGAGGTAAATTCGTTGTGTTCGACCCTGTAGAATAATATCCGCCTCTCCCCAGTCGAATTGGAATTGGTGGCCGAGTTGAAAGTCAAGGGGAATAAAGACTTCCTGTAGCTTCTTCTTACGTTTGGCTACAACCTTACGGATGTTGGACTCAGATCCTTTGAAATCGTACTCATCGACCAATCTTCGATAAATTCTGGCAGCGGTATGACGTTGTTTTCCCCAACGTTTTAGATCGTCTTCGAGCCATTGATCAATAATGGGCAAGACTCGCTTCGTTTCATCGGAATACTCCTTTCCATGATAGTTTTTCTGCCGATGAATGGTGGTTGGAGCCTCATTCTGTTTTAGATATTTGCTTACGGTATTTCTTGAAATCCCTAATTTTTGAGCAATTTGTCGTTGGGATAGCCCTTCTACCTCATGCAAGAATTTGATATGATGAAATTGAGCCATCTTGATCATCCTTTTTCTCTCCCTCTGATGAAAAGTTTAGGCACTTTCAATCATAAGGGAGGTAATGAAAATTGGAAATCAGGTGGCTCATTTTTTATGTGATCGAACCCTTCAAAAGTGGCTCAATTTTAAATTATCAAATACAACAGTGATGAAATCTTGATAATGTTCATCCGCTGAAATTGCATATCCATTAGTTTTTACATGTTTGAGTTCATCTAAAAAGTCCTCAATATTTGAAAAAGCGGTAGCAGTTAAAAGATATTGTTCGGAATAATGGATAATTTCCTCTTCAGATAGTTGCGACAATAAAATTTTTCCAGCACTTGTATAGTGTAAAGGTACCTTTCTTTCTATGTACGTCACATACCCCATGATAAGATGTTCGTAGTCTGTTTTATTAATATAGTAAACGTGTTCGCGGTGCATCACACCAATTTGAACCGTTGCTTTGAATTGAGAAGATAATTTCTTAAGTAAATAGGTAGAATTGCTGATAAGTTTTGTGTGGGCTGTCACAACAGAACTTAAGGAAAGAATGGACACACTTAATCGGTAGCTGTTCAATATGGAATCTTTCACAATAAAGCCTTCGTCTTCAAGATTTTTTACTAGCCGATGAGCAGTGCTGTAGGCGATTCCAAGTTGATCTGAAATTTCTCTAATGGAGTATTCACTTTTTTCCATGGTAAATAAATCGAGAATTCTTAAGGCATTTTCTAAAGAAGAGTAAGTTTTCTTTTTCATGTAATTTAGCAACTCCCGCCTAAAGATTAATTAAAATATCCGAGCATTTTCGAAAGCTTTTTGGCGGCTCGGATGACTTCTTGGGTAAAATAGGGAATATCCTCTTTGGTAATCCGATTACTTCTTCCTGTAACACTAATCGCTGCGATGACTTCATTTGTATAATCATAAACAGGAGCACCGATGCTAATCCCCTGGTAAAATTCATCAATACAAATAGCAAAACCTTGTTTTTGAATTTCCTTTAATTGAGTGATCAGTTCGTGAGCAGATGCAACAGTATTTTGTCCATAACGTACAATCCCGTTTTCTTCAATTTTTTTCACTAACTTTTCTCTTTTCTCCTCTTTTTGATAAGCTAACATGATTTTTCCGCAGGCTGTACAATAGGATGGATTTCTTTTCCCGATGTGTGAATTTAACCGGATCGGATGTTTGCTCTCAATTTTGTCTAAGTATGCGATATCAGTTCCTTCCAGGACTCCTAGATGAACGGCTTCATCCAATTTTTGAACGAGTTCTTCTAAAACGGGTCTGGCTTCTTTTCGAATTTCCATTGTTGTTGTAATGATTTCAGATAAATGGAGAAACATATAGCCTAGCCTATATCGTTTTGATTGAGAATCTCGCAAGATGTAGCCATAATCTTCAAGGGTCACCAATAACCTTTTGGTCGTGCTAATGTTTAAATGAAGCTGCTTCGAAATCTCTGATAGTTTCCATTCAGGATTCTCCTTCGTAAATAGTTTTAGAATGTTCATGGCATTTTTGATTGTGTGAATCGAATAGGTTTCATTCATATGCTTCCTCCAAAATTTTTGAAATTATCATATAGCGAGAATCTATATTTTTATACAACTATTTTTTTGGTAAATGTCATATAGCGGGAATGTATACTTTTATTTAACTGTTTTTTATTATAACATCAAATCGAAAAATTCAATAAAAACAAAATATTCATAATTTAGGGAGGATAAAAATGATTCTGAAATTTGAAAACGAATTCAACGAACCTTATGTGGAATTGAAGGATTTTCAAGAAATAAAACTGAGGAAACAAATAAAGTATGTGTATGAAAATTCCCCATTTTATAGAGAAAAATTTAGACAAGCGGGAATTTCGCCTGATGATATTCAAACGATCGGGGATTTAGAGAAAGTACCTTTTACAACAAAGGATGAGATAAGGGAGAGCCAAAAAATTCAGCCGCCTCTAGGGTTGCACGCGGCCGCTTCTTTAGAAGATGTCATTCGGGTGCATTCTTCATCAGGAACAACAGGCAAGCCAACATATGTTGGGATCACAAGGCATGATTGGGATGTATGGACAGAAATTCTTGCAAGGGTATTGACGACCCACGGGATTGGAAGAGACAGTCGAATCGTTTTTGCCATGGGACTTACTTTTTTCGTTGGAAGTTCAATGAAAGACGGTATTGAACGATTAGGTGCAACATTTATTCCTATTGGTACCGGCGCTTCTGAACGCGTAGTTCAAAGCATTCAAGATTTTCAGGCGGATGTTCTATTTTGCACCCCTTCCTATGCAAGCTATTTAGCAGAATATGTACGGGACCATTTTCATATGGAGCCAAAAGATCTTGGCATAAAAATTATGTCTGTAGGAGGCGAACCGGGAGGTGGTCTGCCGGAAGTAAGAAAAAAAATAGAGCAAGACTGGGGATGTAAAGTTTTAGAGGCAATGGGAAATGCAGATATGGCTCCTGTATTGTTTAGCGAGTGTCCGGAACAGGATGGAATGCATTTTATAGGCTCAGACTTTGTCATTTGCGAAATCATTGACCCGAAAACGGGTAAAACGATTCCAATAGCTGATGGAGTAGAAGGGGAACTCGTTTATACAGCGATCGATCGCGAATGCTGTCCGCTCGTTCGCTTCCGCACGAGAGATTTAATTCGGGTTAAAACAGGTGAATGTAAATGCGGCAGAAAAAGTTTTCGAATCAGATGCATCGGACGAACTGATGACATGCTTATTGTAAGAGGTGTCAATGTATTTCCATCAGCTATTAAAGATATGGTCAGCAGCTTCCGTCCACAAGTAACGGGAGAAATTCGAATCTTGTTAAAACAAAAACCGCCGTTAGTACATCCTCCTTTACCCATTCAGGTGGAGGTTGAAGACGGGTTAACCGAAAGTGAACAATCGGCATTGAAAAAAGAGATAGAGAGTACTCTTCGTTCGAAACTGATTTTTACCTCTGATGTTCAACTTGTTCCAAAAGGAACATTACCAAGGTTTGAAATGAAAGCGAAATTAGTTCAAGAAATAAATGTGTAAAAAATTTTTCTATATTAACACTGACTATTTGTTAATAAGATTCATAGAATTTTCATATAGCGAGAAATGTTACTTTTATAAGAAATTTTAAAAAATTTATGGAGGGATAAAATGAATTTGCAATTTGTTGATACAACGTTTCGCGATGGATCCCAAAGTTTGTGGGCAGCCGGAATGCGTACAGGAATGATGGAAGCGGTTGCGGAAGATATTGGAAATGCTGGCTTTCGCGTTGTTGAAGTACCCGTTATGCCGATTAATTTCAAAAAGATGATAAGAGATTTAAAAGAAGATCCTTGGAAATTGGTTCGTATGTTGGCGGAAAAAATGCCAAATGTAACAAAAGGTACTATGGGGGAACCGGCCATTTTTCCCTTTGAGATTATAAACGCCCCTGTTGAAGTTGTGAAACTGTTTTATAAGCGGATTGTGGAAACGGAAGTATTAAACAGGGTACAAATTATGGCAAATATTTTCGGGAATGTAGACAAACTTTATCCATGGTATCTTCCGTTTTTAAGAAGTTTAAACTTAGAAGTTGTTCTAGCTCTTTCTTATACTGTTTCACCACGGCATACGGATGAGTATTATGCCGAGAAAACCCGTGAGTTAGCTGCAATGAAACCGGATGTTATTTATTTAAAAGACCAAGGAGGTCTTTTAACACCAGATAGAATCAAAACGTTGATGCCGGTGATTTTGGAAAACGCGGGCGGCATTCCTGTTGAACTCCATTCCCATTGTACAACGGGATTAGCCGAAGCGGTGTATATGGAAGCGGTTAAACTTGGCGTTCGGACCCTTCATACTGCCATTCCGCCGTTAGCGGACGGATCTTCTCAGCCATCCGTTTTCAATACAGTAAAAAATGCCGGATATTTAGGCCATCAAACAAGCTTAGATTTAGAAAGAATCCAGCGGGCTTCAGATAAATTAATGCAAATCGCGAAAGAAGAAAATCTGCCTATCGGACAACCGCTCTATTACGATTATTCCCAATATGTTTACCAAATTCCGGGCGGTGTGATATCAAACTTAAAACACCAATTAAAAGAATTAAAACTTGAAAACCGATTAGATGAAGTATTGGAAGAAACGGTGCGTGTTCGTGAAGATTTAGGCTATCCGGTGATGATTACTCCGTATTCTCAATTTGTTGTCAGTCAAGCTGCGATCAATGTTGCTACAGGCGAGCGCTACAAAGTAGTAATTGATGAAATTATTCAATTCGCTCAAGGAATATTTAGTGAAGACTCTGGTTACACTTGGATGGATCAAAATTTACGGGATAAGATTTTATCTTTGCCGAGAGCAAAACAGTTGTCAAAACCGTCAGATCGAGATGTACCTCTTCATAAAATAAGAGAGCAATTCGGCGGTCCTGATTTATCGGATGAAGAGTTTTTGCTTCGTTATATTATGAAAGGAACAAAAGAAATTGAAGAGATGCGTAAAGCAGGGCCTCATAAGACCTATTTTTCAGCGTCAACTCCATTAGTACAACTGCTAGATAAACTTAGTAAGCAGCAAGATATCACACATGTGCAAATACAAGGTTTTAACAGCTCTTTAGTTTTAACAAAATAAAAAAAGTTTCGGATAGAACGCGGGTTTGTCAAAGAAAACGTAGGAGGGGAAAATATGAACAAAAAGGGATTGGAAATTTTAAGTGAAATGGATGTACAAAACCTCACGGCTCTTATTGAAAAATTAGAGGCTTCTTCTTTTAACTTTTTAAAGCTTGAAAATGAAGATTATAAAATTGTAATCGGCAAAAATAGCGTGATCGAATCAAGTGAGACTGAAAAACAAACTGTCCAAGTCGCTGCTGAAACTCCTGTAGAATCAAAAACACAAGAAATTCAGTACCAAGAGGCAGCTGCAACGGAAGAACAAGCTGTGATTGAGGAAGCACCTTCAAACACTTTAAAAGAAATACCTGCCATACAAGAAGGGATTGAAATTATTAAAGCGCCAATGGCCGGTTTGTTTTATGCTCAATCTGAACCAGGTGCTCCTCCGTATGTAAAAGTTGGCGACCAAGTTGAAGAAAAGACAACAGTTGGATTAATCGAAGTCATGAAGGTATACAGTGCAATTCATGCGGGAGTAAAAGGAGAAATTGTCGACATTCATGTTGAGGATGCACAACTAGTAGAATACGGCCAACCGTTATTTTCAGTTAAAGTCAAATAAACGTAAGCACCTCTTATCGTATTGGAAAAATATAAAATGGGTATCGCTTTTTAAGCTCAGAAATTAGGGGGATCGGTTTTATACCGATTTCTTCTCTTTACGTTGCTCTTTTTATGATTGGAAAAACTTAATTTCTATTAAATGAAAGATAGAGGGTGCAGGTCAAATGAATATTAAAAAAATTTTCATCGTCAATAGAGGCGAGATAGCAGTTCGAATTATAAGATCTTGTAAAGTTTTAGGAATCGAAACAGTTCTTGCTGTTTCTGAAGCTGATATAGACAGTCTGCCAGCTCGATTAGCCGACAAAACCGTTTGCATCGGACCAGCTAATTCAACCAAAAGTTATTTAAACATTCCCGTGATCATTACAGCAGCGAAATCAGTTGGGGCAGATGCAATACATCCAGGGTATGGATTTTTATCGGAAGTAGCCGAACTTGCACAAAACTGTCAAGATCATGGTCTCATATTTATCGGTCCAAAACCGGAGCACATTTCGAAAATGGGAAACAAACTTGTCGCTAGATCAATCGCACAGCAATGCGGCGTCCCTGTTTTGCCCGGTTCCGAAAAAGTGGCATCCTTTGAGGAAGTAGTTCAAACCATTGAAAAAATAGGTTTACCCATTATGTTAAAGGCTGCAGCTGGAGGAGGGGGCCGCGGTATGAAAATTATTACCGATTATGCCAATATTAAAACGGTTTTTGAATCAGCCTCAGCTGAAGCGAAAGCAGCTTTCGGCGATGGAACTATGTACGTTGAAAAATATATCCCTAACGCCCGGCATATTGAAGTGCAAATCCTTGGCGATCAACACGGAAATGTTATTCATCTTGGTGAAAGGGATTGTTCAACACAACGCCGGCATCAAAAATTAATTGAAGAAGCGCCCGCACCTAATATTTCTGAAAAGCTTCGCCAAGAGATCCGTGAAGCAGCAGTGAAGCTAGCCAAAAACATTTCCTATGAAAATGCAGGGACGGTTGAATTCATTGTGGATCAAGATGAACAAAAGTTTTATTTCCTTGAAATGAACACAAGAATTCAAGTTGAACACCCAGTGACTGAAGCTATTACAGGTGTTGATTTAGTACAGGAACAAATAAATATTGCACGTGGTGAAAAACTTCGCTTTACCCAATCAGATATTCGGTTTACTGGTCATGCAGTCGAATGCCGAATCAATGCGGAAGCACCGGAAGAAGGGTTTCGACCAAGTCCAGGATTAATTTCAAAATGGGAAATGCCGCAAGGACCTGGAGTGCGGATTGATACCCATTGTTACCAAGGCTATTCAGTGCCTTTGTTTTATGATTCCATGATCGCCAAAGTTATCGTCCATGGTTATGATCGAACACATGCCATGAAACGAATGCTTGTCGCATTAGATGAATTTACAGTTGAAGGGATTAAAACAACAATCCCATTTTTAAAAGAAGTTTTACAGGACGAAGAATTTGTAAGCGGAAATGTTAATACCCGTTTGCTTGAAAAAGTTATGAAGTAAACAATGGAAGCAGAAATAGACAGGGCTGTTCAAAAATCGATGAAAGAGCAGTCCTGATTTTTTTTTAACATAAGCAAATTGTCTATTTTACTTTTAAATAATAAATGATGAAGGATTTAGATTTTACTTAGAATGTCTAGCAAAACATAACTTTATTTAACTTTCAAAAGAAGGCTATCGCAAAACTGTCGATTATCTCATTTTTGTCTTAATTTTATCGATCTGGTTATAAAAAGTCTCACAAACAGATTCCTATCTTCTTTATTCGCATATTTTTTAACTGTTTTAAAACTATGTCCCGTCTCTTTGGCGTTGGTATCAGAGACATCCCTTAATACAAATAGTTGATATGATGTTGTTGAATTATTGCAAGCATTTTTCTCTATTAACAGCCTTTTTTGTCCAATTAGAAGGCAGGGAAGAGGGAGATGACAATGATTTTTTATTTTGCAAGCTGCTAAATTTTTATTTTGTATTAAACAAATATGTTCCGTATTTCTTATATAATATTATTTTCTTTTAACCATTTTTCAAAAAGTCTATTTCCAACTTTATAAGATAAATCATCTGCATCAACAGTAAAAAGCTTGTAACCATATTTTTTATGGAAATCATAGTTATCTAATATTTTTTTAACTAATGTTGTATCTTGTTCATTATCTAAAAAAATTACCCACTTATTTCATTCTGAATTTTATATGCGACTGCTTCTAGATCAACATTGTTCTCATAATACCCTAAATGGAGATGCTGATTTGGATCAAAATTCACGTTTAGTCCCCCTATTCATTGATTTATCAAGTAACTGAAATCATAAAAAGTGATGTTTTTATTAGGAGCTGCATCATGATCTTGTAAATGTGCTCCTTTTCCGATAATCCAATCTAGAGATAGGCTGTTTTAGTTTTTTTGTTACTAACCCCATTACAATGGCAATCAATCTAGTGAAAAAATTTTAAAGTTCAAGTCAAGTTCTTTCATTCCAGTATGCATTTTGCAATTCCTTTAAAATCCTATATTTCATCTCGATCCATCTCTGTGTCAATCATAATCAGATAAATCCCATTTGTTATAATAAATTAAGAGTACATAATATTTCCATAATTTTTAAAGGGGGATTTACAAATGACAAGAGAAGTTTTTTTAGAAGACAGTTATAAAAAAGAGCATCAGGCGGAAGTCATAGACATTAAAGAAAACAAAATTATTTTAGACGAGACAATTTTCTATCCTTCAGGCGGCGGCCAGCCTCATGATACAGGGATGATCAAACAAGGAAATGAAATATTTAAAGTGAATAAGGTTCAAAGAGAAAACGGACAAATTGTCCATTATGTAGACAATGCTGAAAAACTAAAGCAAGGTCCTGTAGAAATACTAATAGACTGGGATCGACGATATAAACTTATGCGTTACCATACTCTGCTGCATGTATTAGCCGGTTATCTTTACAGCAAATTTGGGGCGTTGGCGACAGGGAATCAAATTTTTGAGGATCAGGCCAGAATAGATTTTCAATTTGAAGAACCATTAACAGATGAACAATTTAATGAGGTGGAAGAAGCAACAAACAAGTTAATCCAAGAAAATCATCATGTCTCAATACGAACCGTTAGCCGTGAAGAAGCTGAGAAAATTGATGGTTTTATTAAAACAGTTATTAATTTGCTGCCTCCTTCTATTCAAAATGTTCGCCTCGTTACTATTGGGGACATTGATGAACAGGCTTGTGGAGGAACACATGTAAAGGAAACAAAAGAAATAGGCTCTTTTCAAATTTCGAAAATCAAAAGTAAAGGGCAGAACAAAAAACGTTTAGAAGTTACTTTAAACACTATTTGAACAAATTTACAAACATACACATTATTTAGAAGTTTGTGCTGCACATATAAAATGTGCCTTCGTGACAGAAAAAGTGACGTGTTATGTTTGCTTCTTGGAAATTTTATCGAAATGAAGCGTCATTCCGATCCGGGGTGGCGTATTTTTTTGCCATGAAGGGTTGAAGGAAGCTGTCAGATCATTGGTGAAAGTTAAGGAAGAAAAAATTTTGTGAAAAAACGATTTATGTTTCGCATTAAAAAATCAAGTGCAATTAATTGAGGAAAGAGAGTAAAGGAAGTGTTCAATACGGCTTTTCTGCAAAAAAACGGGAGTATAATAATCACGTTAAAAATACGGGATTGCTCTTATAATATAAGCTTTTCCATGCTTTTTGTCTGTTTGCGATGCTAAAGTGGAAGCAAATGACGACAAGGAATGGATTTGTTGGTTAATCTTAACAGGATCAAAGTTAAAATCTTATTTATCCACTTCAAAAATTGAAACTTAAAAGTAACACCGTGAGCGAATTGGCGCAAAATTAGGCAGCACAATTACAAGTAAAATCATGAAACAGCTTCAACAAAATTTATGTTTAGTAAAACTTCAAGTGAACGGGTTGTAACAACTTCTAAATAAAGATAAAAGCCATTCTCATTGTCGAGAAATGGTTTTGTTCTTGTAGATCTTTTCTCTTTATTTCTATAGCTACTTCAAGGTCCATGTAGAATGGAAATATTGCTTCTGCTTGGATGACAATGCAAATAGTACAAAAAAAATTCTGGATTTTGTTCATGGAACGGAGACATTTTTAATATTATAATGAAAATGATTATCAATTTTATTAAAATAAAAATCACTTCAGCAAATTTGGTAGGTTTAGACAAGAGAGATGGACTCTGCAGACGGCAGTTGGATGGTGGACTAGACGGTGATGAGTCGGTCTTGGAGAAAATAAGGAAATACCAACGTGAATAATTTCGAAACGAAATACACTGTTTTAATCGAAACGAAACGAATCGTGATGACACGATCCTAAAACATAGAGAAATTAGTGCTGCTGCATCGGTCAGTTCCATAAGTCTGGACGGATATTTTCCACCATTATTTAAAGAAACACAGTATGGCCCTGCCGATTGGGGAGAAGTGACAGCCGATATCGAAAGACATTAGAGATCAGATCACTACGACCTATTGCAGCTATACATTTGATTGGAGCATGTTCCGAGCGCAAATTACTTATAGGAAAGGGTGGTGCGATTGACAAAAGATAGGCAACTTTGCATCGGGTTGTCATTGTCAACAACCTGGATGAGAGGAAATGGCTGGCGACAAGAAGATAGCGGCGTGGAAAATTTGTATTCGAGCGACTTTTATGTCAGGCTGGCGAAAATGGCAGAGAAGGCAAAGCTTGATTTTGTCTTTAAGCCTGATGCACTTTTTCTCAAAGAAGAGATGCTGGGGAATTCTCCTGCTTTTAGCAGCCTCGATCCGACGATTCTCCTTACCTCAATTGCCCGCGAAACCGATCAGATCGGGCTGGTTACGACCGTTTCCACTACCTTCAACCCGCCATACGTCGTTGCAAGACAGCTTCAGTCTTTGCATTGGATCAGCAATGGGCGTGCCGGATGGAATATTGTAACCTCTATTGAGGGAGCCGAAAATTTCAGTAATTCCCCCATGCCGTCAACAGAAGAAAGGTATTTAAAAGCCATTGAATTCACTGATGTCGTACTCAAGCTTTGGGAGAGCTACCCGCATGAAGCGTTGATTGTTGATCGCGTTTCGGGTAAATATGCTGACAGGGAGATGGTTTCTCCAATTAATCATTCCGGTGATTTTTTCAGTGTCAAAGGGCCGCTCAATCTTCCAGCCCATAAATCAGGATCGATTCCCTTATTTCAGGCAGGTGCCTCGACTTTTGGACGAGATTTTGCCGCTTCAGTAGCGGATGCTATTTTTGCCGCAACACCAGACATTGCTTCAGGCATCGAATTGCGTGATGATTTGAGGAGACGAGCGAGGAAGCACGGGCGCCGTCCGGATGCAATCCGAGTTTTGCCAGGACTGTATTTTTTCTTAGGCAAGACCCGAGGCGAAGCGCTCGATTTGCACAGGGAGGCGCATGCACATATGAGCATTGCACATAGATATGCAGCCGTCAAATCCATTCTGGGCATTGATATTAGCCACCTGCCTTTGGATCAGCCAGTAACTGCCGATTTGCTTCCCGACCCGAATCAGCCAGTACGGAGTCAAACACACGCTGATCTGTTGCGCAGGCTGATCATGCATCAGCAGCCTACAGTGGAAGAGCTGTTGTCAAGGCCAGAGGTTGTCGGATCCGCACATTGGGTGGTCGTCGGAACGGCTGAGGATGCACTGAGAGAAATTACAGAGTGGTTTGAAGCCGGTGCAATGGACGGATTTATAGCTCTTCCAGGCGGTTCGATAAAATCTTTGCAATTATTCTTCGATGAGCTGATTCCAATGCTGGTCGAAAAAGGTTTGTTCAGGAGCGAATATAAGGGTTGTACCTTGCGTGAGCATTTAGGTATAACATAGGTCTTAAATTTGCAATGAAGTGTTTAAAATTTGGAGGTTTACTAGAGACTATATGAAATTTAATTGATAGTATTGCCTCAACTTGTGTTTACAATTAGATGAGATGATGAAAAAGTCATAAAACTTGTCTTTAGATGCTTTAAAAGCAACAAACACACGTTATGGAAGTAATTCCGAACGTGTGTTTTTTAATTTAAAAAGTTTTTTAGTAGGGTTAAATGTCCATGGCACAAAAAACTTATCAAGACATTTGTTAAATGTTCAAAGAGTTGCTTAAAAACTATAACGGTTTATTAAAGGGCAGATTGTTCAGAAGGCATTAGGAACTTACTAGAGCAACGATATCCTTGGTAATTGGGAGTACATCTGGGACTGGCGGGACCGGGAGAAGAGGTTCAGAAGGGAGCCCACGGACTGAGGGGGATGAATCCAATCAGCGCACATCCACCTGCTATCTACCGGATGAAAAAACGGAGAATGTACTGGAGACAGAGGGGTGGCGAAGTTAGGGTCAAAATCATCCAGGGGATCATGAATCAGACGTGAAGGGCAGACAAAGGAGCGTCCGTAAGCAGTAGGAAGCCGAGAAGACCCGTCAAGATGTCCGCAATATTGTATCAGAGAACCCGACCATTGATCAGGGTGTGTAGCGGTATACAGTCCAATTCAAGCGGAGCGGGACGATTGCGGAAGGTCACCCATAATGGCAAACATTACTGAGACTTCCAAAAAATCATTGGCTGTGGTGTACTAGATGAGGACGTCTGAAATATTGATCCGATAACCATCCTGAGAAAATCTTGACACATATCATTAACGGTAGTTTTGCTTAAAACTAGAAAATAAGATAAGATAAAAAAAAGATTTTTATGGAGGATTGACAATGCAATACGATGCTAAAACCCCAAAAGAATATATTGAACTGCTAGACGACGACTGGAGAAAAGAGAAGCTCCTAATTGTAAGACAATTTATATTAGAAAATGCGCCTGAACTCGAGGAGGGCATCCAATACAAGATGCTATGTTATGGCAGCGGGCCCTCAAAATTATTCCATTTGAATGCTCAAAAATCTTATGTGAGTCTATACGTGGGCAATATTGAGAAAATAGAAAATTCCAAGGAGTTGCTGACCGGATTGGATTATGGAAAAGGATGTATACGCATAAAAAAGTCAGTTGATTTGCATAATAGCGGACTTGAAGATTTTGTGAAAAAGACGATCGATACTTGGAGAGCCGGTGGCGATACTTCTTGTTAGAACGTTTAGAATAAGAAAAGTGTTCGTTGTATTCTCCATCAAAATTCGTAACAAACTTTTATGAACCTACATTAATAGCCTTTATGGATAGATTTTATTGGAAAAGATGCACTTTCGGAAATTTTCTGGGAGGGATCGAATTGGAATTCGAGTAGAGAATCCGCATGATTGAGGAACCATTCAAAGCTCTGCCTTTGTGCGGAGAAAAAGGGGTTGGTTTGCCTATTTTTAAGGGAACCTATAATAGATATAGATAATGTAAAAAATAGAGGGTGAATCTGCCAACTTTTTTCTTTAATCGATATTCGATAAGGAATGTTTCCTCGTATTTTTATCCCATCGCCATGCGTTTGACCTTTTTCTGTCATTTCATGAAGGATGGACAGGTTTCGGTAAGTATGCCATTCTTTATTTGGAGGCCGGAATTGTAATTAAGTAAGAGGTGTTAAATCAAGTTCCAAATAATAGAATTGTTGATCGGTACATGTGGAACACCTGTTTTAAACATAATAAGATTTGTCGTCGATCTCCAATCGTGCAAAAATCTCAGGGGATCGACGACTCTTTCAAATCTTCATTGAGCCCATGCAAATCAAAGGATTGATAAAATGTACCTCCTTCGCTAAAATGAAAATAACTAATCAACCACTTTAAACCAAATACATATCTAACAACCATTTTTGGGGTTTTTATCTTAACTATGAGGAATTGAAATTCGTAAAAATCGAGCAAAGCGCGTAAATTTGCTGTCGTTTTTATCTTAACTATGAGGAATTGAAATACCATGTCTCGATTATTAATTTTGCTAACCATTGACCCGTTTTTATCTTAACTATGAGGAATTGAAGCCCTGTTGTGGATGGCGCAATTTCCGCCCAAAATATGCTTTTATTTTAAACTATGAAGAAAAACTTTAAACAAAAAAGCACGGCCAATGTGAAGTGACCCATGTCAAGTAGACAGGAACATTTTTATCCATCTTTCAGTATTGAAGTATTTTCATGATATACAAGCCATACTTTTTCAAGAAAAAGAAATCACATATCTATTTTTATAGCGATCATCTCTACAATCCAGCAGGAAATTATGCACAGACTTGTGAAAGATAACGGCCAATCTTATAAAAAATGTATTCAAAAGTGATAGCTTCAAAACTATGAAATTCGTAAGTAAAAGAAAGCGAAAGAATGGAATACCATGAAAGACGAGGAAACTCGTCCGGATCGTACCAAACGGGAAGAAAGAAGTTAAACTGCAGCCAATCGAATGCTAGACGAAAAAAACTGTAGAGCGCATATGAATCCATATTCAAAAATCCTTCAACGCTTAAATGTTTCATTTCCGACAAAGTCGTCCGGGTTGCGTTCTCCAATCCGCAAACTTGGGACGAATAATCATTTGATCGGATCAGCCGTGTAATATTATGCGGTTTAACCGAAGGAATTGCTCCGTTATTTCTGTTACTTATAAAACGACAAGTAAACCGTCACCTTACAACAAACTATTCAAAAATCCAGAGTAGACGAGGCTCTATTTGAGAAGAAGGCCATCCTTTTGTAATTTAACCTGTTCTTTGCCACATCAGTCGGGGACAGGTTTTTTTCTATTTTTATGAACAAAATGCACATAATTATTTTTATTTGCAAAAAAACATTATTCAGAAAATTGCTGCTATAATACCTTTGAAAATGTAAACGCTGTCAAAAAACAAGGGGGTACTGTTGAAATGAAAAAGTGGTGGTTCTTTCTAGTGATGGGGATTGTCGCGGTGATGCTGGCGGCTTGCGGAAGTACTGCGACGACAAAATCATCTAACAAACAAGAAAATTATCCAACAAAACCGATTATGTTTGTCGCTCCTTCAGGTGCTGGGGGCGGCTGGGATTTAACAGCAAGAGCGATTACGAAAATATTGGATGAAACAAATCTAGTGAAGCAAACGATGACGGTAGAGAATAAACCGGGCGGTGGAGGAACCGTGTTTATGGCGGAATATGCGACGCAAGATAAAAACAATGATTATAAGCTGTTTGTCAACTCCCCGCCGATCATTATTAACAACTTAAAAGCGGAAGGAAACAGTCCATATGGTTATAAAGATACAACACCGCTTGCCCAACTAACCAAAGATTTTGGAGCGATCGTGGTCAGAGCGGATTCGAAATTTCAGTCGATGTCTCAATTATTGGATGCGATTAAGCAAAATCCGAAATCGGTGACGGTTGCCGGCGGATCTGCACCAGGATCTATGGATCATTTGGTTGCGATTCTTCCTATTTATAAATCCGGTATCGATCCGAAAATAGTGAAATACGTGTCGTACGATGGCGGAGGGGAAGCAATTGCAGCGCTGCTTGGCGGAAATACCGATGTCATTGCAACCGATGCTTCTTCTGTCGGGGAATATGTAAAAGCAGGAAAAGTGCGGGTGCTTGCTGTCTCAGCGCCGGAACGTCTTGGCGGTGTTTTGAAAGATGCACCGACGTTAAAAGAGCTTGGCATTGATGCGGAATTTACAATTTGGCGCGGCGTCTTTGGTCCAAAACAAATGTCTGACGATGCGAAAAAGTTTTGGGAAAATACATTCAAAAAATTGTCTGAGCATGAAAAATGGAAAGAGGAGTTAACAAAACAAGGCTGGGAGCCTGAATACAAAGGTTCCAAAGAATTTACACAATTTTTACAAGAACAAGAACAGCTTATTAGCGACATGCTAAAATCGCTCGGAATGCATAAGTAAGTGAACGGGGGAGAGAATTCTTCCCCATCTTTATAACAAGAACGGAGGGATGTGAGTGAGTAAAACGTTTGATCGCATTGCTGCCATCACCTTTTTGGCTGTTGGAGCTTTGTTTATGGTGGAAAGTCTGCGAATCTCGAAAAGTGCGTATGGGAGTGCCGTCGGACCAAACGTGTTTCCATTTTTGCTAGGACTTATTCTTGTGTTATTAAGCATTAAACTGCTCTTCGAAACAGCAAAATATGCGCACTCAGAAAGCGAAAAGCTGCCGCTGCAATATAAAAAGTTTTTCATCATTTTACTTGCCGCCGTTTTCTATGCTGCTTTATTAGAAACAGTCGGCTATGTGATTACCACTTTTGTCTTTCTTGTTATTGGATTTCAGGCAATGGAAAAAGGTGGGCTGTGGAAATCGGTGTTGTTTGCCGCTTGTTTTTCTCTAGGGGTATACGGGCTATACGTCAAGCTGTTGCAAGGAACGTTGCCTAGCTGGCCAATTTGGTTGCAGTAAAGGAGGTGGAAAAGTTTGGATGCATTGACATTTTTAATTGATGGCTTTCAGACCGCATTGCAGCCGCACAATCTGTTTTTCGCCTTTCTTGGAGTGCTCATCGGAACGGCGGTAGGAGTGCTGCCAGGAATTGGGCCGATGAGCGGGGTAGCGCTGCTCATCCCGGTAACCGCTTCAATGACGTCCGGTCTTGACCCAGCTCAAGCGGCGACAAGCTCGATTATTTTGCTTGCTGGTGTTTATTACGGAGCGATGTACGGCGGTTCGACAACATCGATTTTATTAAATACGCCTGGAGAATCCTCCTCTGTTGTAACGACATTGGACGGTTATCAAATGGCAAAGCAGGGAAGGGCGGGGGCAGCTTTAGCGATTGCGGCGATCGGTTCATTTGTCGCCGGGCTCGTTTCCTTAATTGCCCTTGTGCTGTTGGCAGAGCCGCTTTCCAATGTAGCGTTGAAATTCGGCCCAGCGGAATATTTTTCCTTAATGCTTCTCGGATTGGCTGCTGTCAGTGGACTGGCGGGAAACTCGATGACAAAAGCGTGGATGATGACTGTTTTCGGCTTATTGCTTTCGACCATTGGTCTTGATAATGTATCAGGTGTGGCACGGTTTACGTATAACATTTCGTTTCTATACGGGGGCTTGGAATTTTTAACGGTAGCGGTCGGTTTGTTTGCCTTAGGAGAAGTATTCAAAGCCATTCTTCATAAGGAGAAAAATGACGGCGAAATCGCAAAAATCGGCCGCATCCTTCCGTCGAAAGCAGAAGCAAAAGAAAGCGTGGGTCCGATTGCGCGCGGATCGCTGCTAGGCTTTTTCGTCGGCGTATTGCCGGGAGCAGGGGCGACGCTCGCCTCGTTTTTCTCATATATCATGGAAAAGAAATTAAGCAAAACGCCTGAAAAATTCGGAAAGGGAACGATTGCCGGCGTGGCGGCGCCGGAATCAGCGAACAATGCCGCTTCAGGAGGGGCGATGATTCCGCTGTTGACGCTCGGAATCCCTGGCTCTGGGACGACGGCGATTTTAATGGGTGCGTTAATTATGTATAACGTCCAGCCGGGTCCTCTTCTTTTCGACGAACATCCAGATGTTGCATGGGGGCTTATTGCCAGCATGTTTATCGGCAATGTGATGCTGCTTATTTTAAACATGCCTCTTGTCAAAATATTTGCTAAAATTATTGAAACCCCGACTAAATATTTGCTGCCGCTTATTGTTGCGATTTCGGTTTTCGGTGTTTATGCGGTGCAAGTCACAATATTTGATGTGTTTCTACTCATTGGGTTTGGCCTTTTAGGCTATTTGCTGGCACAACATGACTTTCCCCTTGCTCCGCTTGTATTAGGGCTGGTACTTGGTCCGATGATCGAAAATAACATGCGAAGAGCACTTACAGCGTCGAATGGCGATTTTATGGTGTTTTTTGAAAAACCAATCTCACTTGTACTGCTGATCATAGCGTTTTTATGGATTGTTGTGCCATTTATCATGAAATTAAAAGGGAAGTCGATTATTGTAAATGAAGATATGTAATAAGGGAAAGACTATTGCCTTTTGGCGGATAGTCTTTCTCTATTTTTAGTCAAGGAGAGAGAAAAATGAAGCTGCAAACGCGACTGGTGATCATTATTTGTTCATTGCTTTTATTTGTTATTATTTTTCTTTCCTTTTTGTTTCAGTACATGCTTGCGGCAACACTGAAAGAACAAATCGGAATGCGGGCGCTGAATGTAGCAGAAACGGTGGCCGCTACGCCGCACATTCGGAACGCTTTTAAACAGCCGAACCCTCATCAACAAATTCAGTCGTTTGCAGAAATGATTCGTCGAAAAACAGGCGCAGAGTACGTTGTCGTGGGAAACAGACAAGGAATTCGTTACGCCCATCCGCTCCCAGATCGAATTGGGAAGAAGATGGTCGGGGGAGATAATCACGAGGTGCTTAAAGGAAAAGCGATTATTTCTGAAGCGGTTGGTTCGCTCGGTCCGGCGATACGCGGAAAAGCACCGATTTTCAATGAGCAGGGAAATGTGGTGGGCATCGTATCGGTAGGCTTTTTGCTGGAAGATATTGAGGATATCGTTTGGTCATATACCTCAAACATTTTTTTATTTTCTATCCTTGCTCTATTGCTAGGGATTATTGGAGCGGTTGTTATTGCCAAAACGGTAAAAAAATCGATTCATGGATTGGAACCGAAAGAAATCGGGCTATTATACCAAGAAAAGCAGGCGATTTTAGAAGCGATTCGTGAAGGAATTGTTGCTGTGAATCAGGAAGGAATCATTACAATGGTCAATAAAACGGCGATGACGCTGTTAGGGTATAAAAGAGAACAAGATGTGCTAGGAAAATATATTTTACATATTATTCCTCATTCTAGGCTGTTAGAAGTAATTCGAACAGGTGAAGCAGAATATGATGACGAAATGATATTAGGTGAAGAAACGATCATTACTAATCGCATTCCGATTGTTGATAAAAAAGAAAACGTCATTGGGGCGGTATCGACATTTCGCAATAAGTCGGAACTGTACCGATTGACAAAAGAGCTTTCCCAGCTAAAAAGCTATGCCGAAGCACTGCGGGCGCAGACACATGAATTTTCCAATAAATTATATCTTATTTCTGGATTGATTCAGCTGGAATCTTATGAAGAAGCGTTGGAACTCATTACAAAAGAAACAAACATGCAGCAGGATATCGTTCGTTTTGTGATGAAAGAAGTACCTGACCCGATTGTTGGAGGGCTGTTAATCGGAAAATTTAACCGAGCTAATGAGCTGAAAATTCAATTTGATATTGATCGGCAAAGCAGCTTTAAAGATATTCCGAAACAATTGGACCGCGATCATCTTGTTACGATTATCGGCAATATTATTGATAATGCCATGGAGGCGGCATTGCACAATGGGCGTGACCAAAAGCGGGTCAACGTCTTTTTAACCGATCTTGGCGACGATCTAATCATTGAAGTGGAAGATAACGGAACGGGTATTCAGGAAGAGATTGCTGAACAAATATTTGAACGGGGATTTTCCACCAAGGGGAAAGCACAGAGAGGATACGGTCTGGATTTAGTAAAAAATTCGTTAAAGGTGCTTGGAGGGCACATTACTTATCAATCAGAGCGAGAAAAAGGAACCGTTTTTACCGTTATCATTCCGAAGCAACGGGAGGAATTATGATGGAATACACTATTCAAGTGCTCATTGTCGAAGATGATAAACGTATTGCCGAAATTAACCGCCGCTTTGTTGAAAAAGTAGAAGGATATAAAGTGGTCGGGATTGCCACAAACGAACAGGAAGGGAAAGAACTGATAGAAGTGCTGCAACCCGATTTAGTGCTGCTGGACATTTATTTTCCTGATATGAATGGGATTCAATTTTTAAAATGGATTCGCGAGCATTTTGCGAATATCGATATTATTATGATTACAGCTGCCAGAGAAATTGATACATTAAAGCAAGCGATGCATGGTGGAGTGTTTGACTATATTATCAAGCCGATTATGCTCGACCGTTTTACCGAAACATTGGTGAAATACAAAGAATATTTTTATAAAATGCATGAACTGATGAAGGAAAAAGAATTGATTGGACAGGAGGAAATCGATCAATTAATTCGACGGGAACGTACCTTTGGAGACGCAGAAGGGGAACTGCCAAAAGGAATTCACCGATTGACATTGGAGAAAGTGCTGGCGGTAGTGAAGCAATATCGAGACGGCATTACAGCGGAAGAAGTAGGGAAACTTATTGGCGCGAGCCGAACGACATCAAGAAGATATTTAGAATATCTTGTTTCCATTTCTCAAGTGACAGCTGACATTTTGTACGGCTCTGTTGGAAGGCCGGAGAGAATTTACAAGCTAAAACGATAGGGAGGAAGACAGCTTAGATGTTTTTATTCTGATTTTGCTTGATGTCATTTTACCGATATTTTGCTTGCAGGTATTTGCGGTTCCCATCGTTGCTGTTTTTTACGGTTTTCAGACGCCTTCTTCTTTCGCCGGCGCGGCGATTGCCGCTATGATTATGTTTGTATTGCATCTTGGTGGAGTGGAGTGATTACTTAATCGTTATTCATCGGTAGGCCGTATCCTTGCTCCAGAAACACGGCGTTTTATGCGTTGAAGATGGTCTCACTCTCACCGCAAATGAGTGAGAAGGATAAACCCAGAACACAGCGTTTTATCCGTGGAATATGGACACTACCGGATGATGCCGCTTAAGCGTATTGATTTCAATACTGTTTAGTTCAGAGACCGTGACGATGATGGTCTATCTCTCTAACCATTCAATGGAAATAACAAACGGCATGAACTTCTAGTTCGGCCGTTTGCTCTATTAAAACAGATGGATCAGGTAAAATATTTCAGATAAAACACGGATTTGATTGTTGGCCTGCAAACGTGGAAAGCCTGTTTTAAATGAAAATTGTCGTCGACCCCCAATCATGCAAAAATCCTGGGGGATCGACGACTCTTTCTAATCTCCAATGAGCCCACGCAAATCAAAGGATTGATAAAATGTAACTCTTTCGCTAAAATATAAATAACTCATAAATCATTTTAAACTAAATACTTATATAACAGTGATTTTTTGGGTTTTTATCTTAACTATGAGGAATTGAAACCCAAGCAAGGCGTACCGGATATCTTAGCCTGTATCGTTTTTATCTTAACTATGAGGAATTGAAACTCGCTCATTCCGATCCCCCCAACAATTCCGGGTTTTCGTTTTTATCTTAACTATGAGGAATTGAAACAAATCTCTCCTTTGTTTTTCGTTTTTTTATTTCCGTTTTTATCTTAACTATGAGGAATTGAAACATCGTAGGATGATCCGCACATCCAAATCATCCAACGTTTTTATCTTAACTACGAGGAATTGAAACGATTCCCTTGTCCGTCCATATCAATTGCCAATACTATTTTTATCTTAACTATGAAGAAAAATTTTAACCAAAAAAGCACGGCCTATGCGGTCGTGCTTCATCATTTTTATAATCGGGGAAACGGATATAAGTTAAGTTCGGAACATCAATGAGCCAGCCGATGTTTTTTGTGAAAGTGATGTCGGAGCGGGGGGCATGGAACATCAAAATAAACGAGAGAATATTTTGATCGTTCTCGTCAGATTAGGCAGTGCTTATTTCATAAGGTCAACTGCTTCGAAATAGTTGAATTTATTTGAGCTTCTTCAAATTTCAAAAGCAATCTCATTCTCCGGTCAATCGCAATTCTTTTTTGGCTTCTTTGTCGACTACAATTTTCTCATGGATATATCCGAATTTGTCTTTTGAAGTTCCGCAAACAGGACAATTTTGAAGTGAAAGAGGTAATTCCAAGCCACAGCTATTCAGCAGATCTTCATTGGATAAAATGTCCACTGCGGTTCCATCTGCAGCTATTTCTCCTTTTTTTATCACAATAATCCTTTTACAGGTTTCAAGTACCATGTCCAAATCGTGGCTGGTAATTATTTTTGTATGTTCAAAGCTTTTTAACAAATCAATTATTCTCCGTCTTGATTTTGGATCCAGGCCAGAAGTTGGCTCATCCATGATCAATACATCAGGTTGCATGGATAAAACGGATGCAATTGCGGCAGATCGTTTTTCTCCTCCTGATAGTTTATAGGGGGCTCGGTCTCTCAAATGAGGTATTCCAACCTTCTCCAGTGCCTGCATCACCCGTCTCTCCACGTCTTCCTCTTCCAGCTTATAATTTCGTGGTCCAAAGGCAACGTCTTCATAAACAGTAGTCATGAACAATTGGTCGTCAGGGTCCTGAAAAACCATTCCCAATCTTTGGCGAATCATCGGTAATGTCTTTTTGGTTACACGCACATCTCCTACCAGCACTTCTCCGCCATCCGGAAAATAAACTCCCATCAACAGCATTAGCAGCGTAGACTTCCCAGCACCATTTGCACCAATGATTCCGACTGATTCACCATGATAAATGGAAAAAGACATATTTTTAATTGCTTTATGTCCATCCGGATACGAAAAATGCAGATTCCTCACTTCAATTTTATGATGACTCATCCTATCAAATCACTCCTGTAAACAATGACCCTATCAATACAGGTATGTTGTAAATTCTTGCAATAATAAAAAATAGACTCCATCCGGCAAAATAGGCAAGATCTTTAAAGCTTAGTTTTGCAATATCTCCTGTATAATACTCTCCTGTAAAGCCTCTTAAATTCATTGCTTGATATACCCGCTCTGCTCTTTCAAAAGTCCTGAGCAATATTTGTCCGGCAAAAGAGCCCCAAGCGCTCCACTTTAATCCCTTTTGTCCTGGCTCCCTAAGTGAATACGCCCTTATCATCCTAGAAACCTCTTCGATCAGCACCGATATATATCGATATGTTAATAGAAGCTGTAAGACAAAAATCTTAGGTATTTTGAGCATCCGCAAAGCTGCAGCAAACCGATCCATCCCTGTGGTTGCAATGAGTAAAATGCTGGCTGTCACTGTTAAACTGCATTTTATTAAAATGGATAAAAAAGTAACCCAACCTTTTGAAATGGCAATTCCACCAAACAGCACTTTAGATTGATCAAACAATGGATTTAATATTCCAATTCCGATAATGAAAGGTTCAATAAGCAATATCATTTTTAAAAATTGGTGCAACTGGTAGCTCTGCAAAAGCAAAAAGTAGTATAGGATAAAAAATAAAAGGCAAAAGACCAATTATTTCATACCTTTCAAATGATACAACCACAGTCAAATAGACGACTGTGGTTAACAGCTTTATTAGTGGATGAATTCTGTGTATAAAGGTCTCTTTTCGCGCCAGATCATCCAGAAGCCTCATATTAGACAGCGAATTTATCATGTTCGACATTTACATCCATTCCTATTATATATTTTTAATAAACTAAAGGGAGGACCCCACCATAAAAATGATCAAGCGGTCGTTTTTATTTTTTTCCTTTTAATCAACATGATGCCCCACCCTGTAAATACGGCTAATGCAAGAGTCAATGCTCCTCCTACTATACCCGAAACGCTTGTCCCAGCATTAACAGCAGGCCACGCATTTTCAGCTTGTCCAGCTGTTTTTTCATTTTCACTTGCTTTAAAATCATAATCAGGCAATAATGCTGTTTTGCTTTGAATTTCAGAGAGTGTTTCATGAATGCCGTCAGGAGCTTCCAATTCTGCCGTACCTGCTGTTTTTTCGATAGACCATTCCAGTCCGTCAGGATTAGCGGATGCAAACCAAGAAAACAAACCGCCAACCACAACTACAGCGATTGAAAGGGCTGTCAATACTTTCTTCATAGATATATTGCCAAAGGCTTCCTCGTTTGCTACTTTTTCCAAAATATCAGGTCTAGCTCTCCATACGAAGGTAATGATTGCTGCGGTTACCAGCCCTTCAACTATTCCGATCGCAAGGTGTATCGGCTGCATTAACAATACGAATTTCTCAAAGGGCAATTCGGTTTTTCCTGATAAAAGAGTCTCAAGGACAACGCTAAAAGCACCCAATTGGAGAGCAACCAGTGCTGAAGCCATCGAACCAGCAAAAATCCTTTTGGAAGTAATACCTTTACGTGTAAACCATTTATATATGAATGGATATGCTATAAAGCACGTATAAAAACCAAGGTTAAATACGTTGCAGCCATAAGCAAGCAATCCGCCGTCACCAAAGAACAATGCCTGTATCAACAAAATCGAAGCCATTGTTAAAAATCCCGCATAAGGACCTAATAATATTGCCAGCAGCATTCCTCCTCCGAGGTGTCCGCTTGAACCAGTGCCTGGTATTGAAAAATTAATCATTTGTGCTGCAAAAACAAATGCTCCCATCACTCCCATTAAAGGAATTTTCTTTTCATCCAGCTCATTCTGGAGTTTTTTGATTGAATAAGCTGCAACTCCAGCAGTAGTTGCCAGCATGGTTCCACCAACAGCTGGTGAAATCAAGGCATCCGCCATGTGCATCATATTCACCCCTTTGTAACATTATTTTTAGAATTTTTAAAATAATTTGTAAGACGAGCGTATCACGGTTTGACAAGAATGGTCAAGAGAATGTTAAGTTACACGACTTTCAATGGTCAGAAATGTTCAGCTTTGTTGAACGCGATTTGTTTTTGTTCAGCAATTACAATCTTTTGCTATCCAGCATTTTCTCACTATCCGGCTTCTGGATTTGAAACGGGGGAGGAGATGGATTTTTACTGGTACTCATGTTGTTTTCGGCTCATCGTTAAGGGTCAACTAGTATCGCAGATTTTTTTTGCCGGGTCATAGATGTCGAAAATTACATTTTTATGATCGCTGTTGCGTACAGCCGGTAATTCCGTCAATGTTTTGCGAAGTTTTTTTCTTATCGGCGATTAATGAATCTATCCATATAAACGGGCAGTTTTTTTAAAATTGGATTTGTCCGCATTTAACAGGTTCACAAAAATATCAATTTATTTACAACGTTTGGAAGCTAGATATGTTGATTTTTAAAGAAAAAATTTTAACAAAATAATTGTAAAACGATTTCATTTTGTTTTATAATTTTACTAAACCGGTTTATGAAAACGCTTATAAATACTAAATCGATTTAGTAATGAAAGAGGGATCCCTTTGAAGAAAGTTACGATGGCTGACGTCGCAAAGTTGGCGGATGTCTCGAAAAGCACGGTGTCGCAATATTTAAATAAACGTTATGAATATATGAGCGAGGAAACGAGAAAACGAATTGCCATGGCGATTAAGGAATTGGGATATCAACCGAATATTATCGCCCGCAGCTTAAAACAGAAAACAACGATGACAATCGGAGTGGTCGTCTTCAACATTATGCATATGCTTACGACGCAAGTGCTGCATGCGATTGAGGAAGAGTGCCAAGAGCGGGGTTTCCATGTTATCGTCTCTAATTCCGATGATGATCCGGAGAAAGAAAAGAAATATATTGAGATGCTGCGGGCAAAACAAGTCGATGGTTTGATTATTTTTCCAACAGGAAAAAACGCTGATATATATCAAAAATTACTTGAAGAACGGTTTCCGCTTGTGTTTGTCGATCGGATGGTTCCGGAGGTCAAAGCGGACGCAGTTCTGCTTGATAATCAAAAGGCTGCTGAATTGGCGGTCGAATATTTTGCTGAGCGTGGTTACGAACACATCGGAATTGTCACTCCGCCGCTTGTTTCCCATATCGTTCCGAGGATGGAGCGCATTGAAGGATTTCGGCAAGCGTTAGTAAAAAAGGGACTTCCAGTTGTTGACGATTATTTTATCACAACGGAGATCCCTCGTATTCAAAAAGAATTGACAAGGTTGTATGAATCCGGCCGCTTGCCGGAAGCATTGTTTGCGATCAATGATTTAACATTGATGGAAGTTTTGTATTTTATTAAAGGAAATCATATTAATACTCCTGACGAATTGGCGATCATCAGCATTGACGATGTGCCGTTTGCCCATGTTTATACGCCGACGTTGACGACGATCTCGCAGCCGACGTTTGCCATGGGGAAAAAAGCGGCAGAACGGCTTTTTTTGCAAATCGCCAAAAAAAGCGAGCATCAACCGCAAGTTTTTCGTTTTTCGCCTACGTTTATCGAACGAGGATCGGTAAAGGAAAAAACATCATAGAAAGAGGGAGCAGACATGGAAGCAAAACAACCAGTTGTAATTGGTGTCGATATCGGAACGACGAGCACAAAAGCGGTGGCGTTTGGCGAACAGGGGCGGACGCTAGCCTCCCACGCAATTGATTATCCAATAATACAGCAGCATCCAGGCTGGGCGGAGCAGGATCCGGAGGAGATTTTCGCAGCTGTTGTGAAAACTGTAAACGCTGTTATTTCTAAGTTAAAAATTCCTTCTAGCCAAGTGAAGGCGATCGGATTCAGCGCGGCGATGCATTCATTAATGGCGCTTGATGTATCAGGACGCCCGCTTACCCGCTGCATTATTTGGGCCGATAACCGCAGTGTCGAACAAGCGGAGCGGCTTTTGGATGAATTAAGCGGCATAAGCATTTACAAACGGACTGGAACCCCGATTCATCCGATGTCCCCGCTTCCGAAATTGCTTTGGCTGAAAGAGGAACAGCCTGATTTATTCCGTCAGACGCACAAATTTGTATCGATGAAAGAATATGTGCTGTATCAATTATATGGCCAATATGTTGTCGACTATTCGATCGCCTCAGCAACGGGTCTGTTCCGCTTAGATACGCTTGATTGGGATGAGGATGTTCTTAAACTTCTCGGAATGACAAGAGCGCAGTTATCGAGCTTGGTGCCAACGACGCACATATTGCGGGGGATGAGGAAAGAATGGGCTGAGCAAATGGGCTTGGATCCGAACGTCCCTGTCGTTGTCGGAGCTAGTGACGGGGTGCTCGCTAATGTCGGCGTCGGAGCGATTTTGCCCGGGGAGGCGGCGATTACGATAGGAACAAGCGGCGCGGTGCGGACGATTTCCCCAATTCAAAAAACAGATGAAAAAGGGCGGACGTTTTGTTATGCGCTTACACCAAATCATTGGGTCGTTGGCGGGCCGACGAACAATGGCGGTATTTTGCTGCGTTGGCTGCGTGACGAATTTGGCAGCCCAGAGCGCGAAGTGGCGAAAAGGCTCGGCATTGATCCATATGAACTGCTGACAAAGTACGCTGAAAGAGTTCCAGCAGGTTCAGAAGGATTGCTGTTTCTTCCATTTTTGTCTGGCGAACGTGCACCGTACTGGAATGCGAACGCAAGAGGGACTTTTTTCGGCATCAGCCTCCGTCATAAGCGGGAGCATTTTATTCGCTCGGTGATGGAAGGGGTATGTATGAGCGTCTTTTCTGTCGCTCTGGCGATTCGCGATGTCACAGGGCCGCTGTCGGAAATCCGCGTATCTGGCGGTTTTGCGAAATCTCCGTTTTGGCGGCAAATGCTTGCCGATATGATGGGAAAAGAGCTGTTAGTACCGGAAACGCACGAGGCGTCTGCGCTAGGCGCTGCAGCATTGGCATTGTATGCGCTTGGCGATATTCCATCGCTTGATACGGTGAAAACGTGGATTCATATTTTATCACGCCATGTGCCAAATGAAGAAAATACGCTTATTTATTCCGAACTATTTGATATATATACACGATTATATGATCGCTTAAAGGATGAGTTTGATGTGATTGCTTCTTTCCAGCGTAGAAATGGATAGCTACTAAATCGGTTTAGTTTGCATCAAACAGAAAAGAGGAGGAATGGAAATGGGAATCGCGATTGTTATTGCTGCGATTGTTGTGTTATTGCTGCTCATCACGGTTGCGAAAATGCATCCGTTTGTCGCTTTGATTTTGACATCCGTTGGAGTAGGGCTGGCAATGGGGATGCCGCTGATCGCACCGTCGCCGGAAACGCCGGGAATTATTGATTCGATTAAAGCAGGTCTTGGCAATACGCTTGGCTTTTTGGCGATCGTATTGGCGCTTGGAACGATGCTTGGAAAAATGATGGCGGAGTCCGGAGGCGCTGAACGCATTGCGAAAACATTGATTGACCGTTTTGGCCAAAAACGCGTCCATTGGGCAATGATGGTCGTCGCATTTTTAGTGGGGATCCCAGTATTTTTCCAAGTAGGATTCGTGCTATTAATTCCGCTTGTGTTTACAATTGCAATGGAAACAGGAATTTCACTTGTGACAATTGGTATTCCGCTAGTTGCCGGATTATCTGTCGTGCATGGACTTGTTCCGCCGCATCCGGCTGCTATGGCTGCCGTCGGCATTTTTAAAGCCGATGTCGGGACAACAATTCTTTATTCGCTTATTGTCGGGCTGCCGACAGCCATTATCGCCGGCCCGTTGTTTGGAAAATGGATCGGGTCGCGCATGTATAAACAAGTGCCTGGTGAAATCGCCGAGCAGCTTGTACAGCATAAAGAAAAGAAAGACCTCCCTGGCTTTGGCAACACGTTATTTACGATTCTGCTTCCGGTTATTTTAATGCTGGTTGCTTCCATAGCTAATGTTACGCTGGATCAAGCGTCGGAAGCATCGAAAGTGCTGCGCTTTATCGGGGATCCGATCATAGCGCTTTTGATCGCGACGATTTATTCGTTCTTTAGCCTTGGCTACGCTCGAGGATTCAATCGCGATAAAGTATTAAAATTTGCCAATGACTGCCTTGGTCCTGTCGCCAATATTTTGCTTGTCATCGGCGCTGGCGGGGCGTTCAATAAGGTGTTGCTTGATTCTGGCATTGGCGACCAAATCGCAGACTGGGCTACACATTCGCAAATGTCTCCGCTGCTGTTAGGTTGGGGAATTGCCGCGCTCATTCGGATTGCGACAGGTTCTGCGACGGTATCGATGATGACAGCGGCAGGCATCGTTGCCCCAATTGCGGCCAGCATTCCTGGCACGAACGCTGAATTGCTTGTATTAGCGACAGGAGCGGGATCACTCATTTTATCGCACGTCAACGACTCCGGCTTCTGGATGATCAAAGAGTATTTCGGCATGACCGTCAAAGAAACGTTGATGACATGGACCGCAATGGAGACAATTATTTCTGTCGTCGCTTTTGCGCTGATTGCGTTGCTGGATTTATTAGTGTAAGATATAAAAAATGTCAGGCGCTTTCGCAAAACCCTGTCAAGTGGGCATTTCCGACTGAGATCGAACAACAATGCTGTAATAGTCACTTGCACATAACTCTGTCAAGCAGATATTAAAAAAAGAGTATATGAAGCTGCGGCCTTTTCTCGATACTCAACCGGGGAAAGGCCGTTATTTTTTCTTGGAAACGACTGTAATGGTAAAAAATGAATATATTCTTCAATCGCAATTACAAGCCTTAAAGAATCACACATTTATTTTTTTTTGATCATCAAACTAATCCAGCAGGAAATTGCGTAAGGACTTCTAAAAGCGTGAGACTAATCGCTCGCTGAATCGTATAAAAAAGGAGATGCCGTCAAAACTATGTGTTTTTTGTTCATCTAAATGTAAAAAGCAGGTGAATATGCGAAATTAGAAGAACGGAACATTCGTTAAAAATTCGTCCAACGACATAAAATTTAGAAGTTGTATTTGATAGAGCATTTTTATTTAGGTTCAAAAGAAAAATCCTTGGGCTATTGTTTATTGCTATTATATTTTTCGAATAAATTCGTCCACAGAATAATAGAACACTGCACGAATAACTGCATAAATCAGTAATTCAGGAGGAGACTGTAATGCAAATATAGATATAGAAAGACAGTATACAATTGCTTTGACTAATAGTCGATTTTCTTTTTTCATAATACTTTTACTTAAAATTTCAGAGAGGATTGATGCGGATACCCCATACAACAAAACAATGAAAGATACATAGAAGCCAGCAGATAAAAATATAGGAAATATTTCATCAGGAGTTTCCATCCTGAATCTAGGGATTAGACAGATCGTTATCAGTACTGATACCAACCAATATGTTGTGAGATTTCTAAATAAAAATGCTTTCATTCATACTACACGACCTTTTTTATGTTTATCCATCGGTTTTAATACAATGTAAATTAGCAGTAAATGACAGTTTCATAGAGATTTTATGTTAAGCAGCGATGGATAAATGAATGCGGAGTTGAAAAATATTAAAATATATAGTCCTGTTTGTTTGGACAACTCTTTTTGTATGTATACGATATGATTATGCCGAAAAATTTTTTATACATCTTGATAGGAATACCTGTTTTATTAGTAAGTTCATTTTTTCTTTTGAAAATTCTTAATGAGAATCGAGCAAACGATTGAGTTTTAAATATCGACATTTGAAATTCAAAGGATAAGAATGTAATTTAATTACGGTTCTATGTCAATTGTTTTGGCGATCATTAATTTAATGACATTCGATCTATTTAGGACGATACAAAGTGGCTACGGCTAACGATCACAAGCGCAATTATTGTGTCAGTGATCGGAGGAGTCGTAGCTATTATTTTTGCTGCATTGAAGTAAGTGTTCAGTGACGGAAAAAATCGTGCGGTAGACAAGTAACTCATTTGTTGAATTGCTATGCTTCTGCTGTTTCTCTTGCCCTAGGTCTTGAATACACTAATGTTGGAGCAATGACAATTAGAAAGGAGATGTTCAAATGGAAGCTATTCTATCAATTGAGTTCACTGCATATGTGGCATTAGCAGTTTTGCTGTACGCAATCCGTCAAGCAACCAATCTTTCGAATCGCTACATTCCGATTGTCGCAGTTGTACTTGGCGTTGCTTTCTCTATTTTTGAAGCCAGCGCTTTCTCGTTTGAGGTTTTAGTAAACGGATTAAAATATGCCTTGTATGGGATCGGATCCGTCGCTGCAATCAAATATGCTCTTGAAAAGACAACGGAGAAATAATGGCAGACAAATCCGGGGCGATTGCTGGTTGGAAAAGTATAAAGTGTTTCCTTTCTTGACAGCTGCATAAGCGTACTTGAATCAGCTAGAGGAACAAGCGGTTTGGCCGGAAATGGTAACAACCAGATGGTTCGTTTTTCGGGCAACACCATCACAATGCCAACCAAAGAATATAAAGGTTTTGTTGTCAATGTGAAGTTAAAAAGTACGAAATCTGGGCAGGAAGCGTCGAACATCTAGACGCTTTTTTGTTGATAATAAACGTTGCAAAGCTGAACTTGGTGAAAAAGATTATGTTTAAACCGTAAAGAAGTTAACGCTGCCGGCTATGTATGCGCCGGAGCGGACGAGTTGACCCAAAAATGCTTGAGAAATATTGTTCATATAATTTTTGGATTTAACAATCAATTCTTGTATAAATTTACATCTGGTGTATAATCAATTTGAGATTCAAAACAATCACCATATTACAAAATCAATAGATCAAAATGTTCCAAAGAAAGAAGAGATCGAGAAAAAGCTGGTGGAATATTGTCTAAGATACAGAAGCAGCAGTAAAAAGCATTCTGTAAAAAACACGGATTAAAACAAACTGGAATTGTCGATCTGCAAACAAACGTTATGTTTTAAAAATAATGAAATTTGTCGTCGACCTCCAATCGTGCAAAAAACCTGGGGGATCGACGACTCTTTCAAATTTCCATTGAGCCCGCACAAATTAAAGGATTGATAAAATATAACTCCTTCGTTAAAATGAAAATAACCAATCAACCATTTAAAACGAAATGCTTATTTAACAACATTTTCTGGGGTTTTTATCTTAACTATGAGGAATTGAAACACGAAACTCCGGTAAGTCTTTCTAATTGGAATATCGTTTTTATCTTAACTAAAAGGAACTTAAATAAGGCACTTTGTTTCGAAAATGCATAGTTCCAGCGTGTTTTTTATTTTTAACTGAGAAAAATATTAAACAAAAAAGCACGGCCAATATCAATACGGTCGTGCTTAATCTATTTTTATGGTCGGAGGAACGTATTGTAGATCCGGACATCAATGCGTGAGCAATGCCTTTGTTGCATAAACATTTGTTTTGCCCACTCCTTGTGCGAGATAAATCAGTTTGAAGACCTTTGCCGATTCGACTTCTTTTTTTCGAATTTTGTTGCGAAATTTGGGAACTACACAACGCTGCATATGGTTTTTTGGATAAACGGTTTATTGGCCTCTTCTATACTGGAAAGTACATTGAGTGACCTAAAAACACTTAATCTTAATTGGCTAATCTAGTTAACTCAAAAAAAGAAGAGTGCGAGTACTCTCTAGTTTTTATTGCTCCTCACGAAATTCCCTTTCAATCTATTGACCCAAAACCCTCCTTTAAAGTATTTCGGTTCGTATGAAATTACAAATGATTGAGGAGAGAGTTCATTAATCAAATACAATAAATTTTTTTCATTATTCCGTTTTGTTAACACTTGTAAGATAAGGCGCTTGCCGTTTTTTCCATCTCCATACCAAGATGTAACCCCATAGCCATGGTTTCGCAGGTATGAAGGCAGTTCATGCTCTAAAGAATCAACGACTATTTGAACCGTCACATATCCAAGAGCCATGTACTCTTCAATTTTGCTTCCAAAATAAACTCCAATTCCCCATCCCATGCAATAAGCAAACACGTTGATTGGATTATCCAGATTATCTAAGACGATAGTTAATCCCATTAAATATACAAATACTTCAAACATAGATAAAAAAGAAGCGATGAGACTGTATCCCTTAATCACTAGAATCGTGCGAAGGGTAACTGAAGCCATATATAAAATGTTAAAACCAATAATCGTTAATATAAGAAAAATCATCGATATCAAATCAACTAATCCCCCTCTACGGTAGTCATCTTTGGTTGTATTTTTTCTTGCAACTCCTATGCCAATAGATCTTGTCATATAAAAACCAATCAAAAAAATGTCCTCTGGAATTTTGTAAAAATTTTTTTACAGACGTGTCTAATTTTTTTACTGTTTTCTCATAAAAACCATGAAATTTACTTGCTAATAAGTTGGCATGCATTTTGCATTATAGTTAAATAGATGAATTGTAAATATTCATTTATTTCTCAATATTCAATAATTTTAAATTGAATTGATAAAGGGGGGGCTGTTATTTGGAATTGTTGGATTTCATTTTTTTAAATTGGCATGATATTGTTCGTATGACTTGGGAACACATTGAATTGGTTGGGCTGTCAGTAGGTGTCGCCATTATAACCGGAGTTCCATTCGGGATTTATATCAGCCAGAAAGAAACCTTAGCGAATCTCGTATTAACCGTGGCCGGGATCATTATGACCATTCCGAGCATAGCCTTGTTCGGAATTATGATTCCGATTTTGTCAATCATCAATCAAGGAATCGGGTTTGTACCAGCATTTATCGCATTATTTCTTTATTCACAATTACCAATTATTCGAAACACTTATGTAGCAATAAAAAATGTTGATCCAAATGTTCGTGATGCTGCAATTGGAATGGGAATGACTACATGGGAACGTTTGTACAAAGTAGAAATTCCCATAGCTCTTCCGGTAATTATGGCTGGTGTGCGAATGGCTGTCGTTCTTATTATTGGAATAGCAACAATAGCAGCTTATATCGGAGCAGGTGGTTTTGGCGAATATATCGCAAGAGGGATTTCCACAAGCTATAAAACGATGGTTCAAGCGGGAGCAATCGGGGTATCCATATTAGCCATTACAATAGATTTTGTTTTAGGAAGAATTCAGAAAAAGCTTTCTCAAAAGGTGCCAAAAGTGACGAGATTAAAAGAAGTTTAAGAAAAAGAGGTGAAAAAATGATAGAGTTTAAAAACGTGTCAAAGATTTACGAAAGTGGAAACAAACAAGTAAAAGCAGTAGACAACGTCAGTCTTCATATCGAAAAAGGGCAAATATGTGTGTTTCTTGGACCTTCTGGATGCGGAAAAACAACGCTGTTGCGGATGGTCAATCGTTTGATTCCGATTTCAAATGGTTCGATATTCATTGACGGAAAAGATATAAGTAAGCTCAATCCGATTGAATTAAGGCGCTCCATTGGTTATGTAATTCAGCAAGTCGGATTGTTTCCGAATATGACAATCGAGGAAAACATTTCGGTCGTTCCAAATTTATTAGGATGGGATCGGGTGAAGATCAAGAAAAGATACAATGAGCTCATGGAAATGGTTGGACTTGATCCAGAAGAATACAGAAAAAGGTTTCCTTGGGAATTGTCTGGAGGACAACAACAACGTATCGGCGTTGCGAGGGCGCTTGCGGCAGATCCGCCCGTCATGCTGATGGATGAACCTTTTGGTGCACTTGATCCGCTTATAAGAGAGCGTTTACAAAATGAGTTTTTACGCATTCAAGAAAATGTGAAAAAGACGATTCTTTTCGTCAGTCACGATATTGATGAAGCGATCCGATTGGCGGATAAGATCGCGATTTTTAAATCGGGTCAATTAATGCAGCATGGAACTCCTGATGAAATTTTATCTAATCCAAAGAATGATTTTGTGCGGGATTTTGTAGGAAGCGACAGGGAATTAAAACGGCTGACTTTGTTCACTGTCAAAGATTTGATAAGCAAGATTGATCACTTTCAAAAGAGAACGACAAGAAATGATTATCATGATTTTGTTGTGAAAGTGAATACCGATTTGCGAACGACGCTTTCGGTTGTTTTGTCTTCGCCGACGGGGAATGCTTGGGTAGTTGACGAAAAAGATCGCAGGATCGGACTGTTAAGTTTAGATGATTTTGAGATCGTTACGGATATCCATACGAAGAAATTAAAGCCGATCGTAAATCAGGGGTGATTTTAGTGCGAGGAAAAAAACTAGAGCTGTCCTTTCGTATAGCTATAACGCTATTAATCATTTGTCTGTTTATATGGGCTTATTTTGAGGGAGCATTTCAATTTATCAAAGATAACCCCGGCGATTTGATCATCTTGCTTCAACAGCATGTAAAAATAGTAGGCTTGTCTGCAATGTTGGCGGTGGCGTTTGCCGTTCCGGTAGGAATCTTTATTACGCGGCCTCGCTTCAAGAAATATGATTGGATCGTAATCAATTTTGCGAACATTGGTCAAACGATCCCCACCCTAGCCGTTCTAGCTCTTATTATGAGTTATTTGGGCATCGGGTATACAACGGCTGTGTTTTCCCTCTGGCTTTATTCTTTATTGCCGATTTTGCGAAATACGGTTGTAGGTATTAAAAGCGTCAACCCATCTATCATCGATGCGGGAAAAGGAATGGGAATGACCTCATGGCAGATCCTATGGAAGCTCGAACTGCCGAATGCATTATACGCCATCTTAGCGGGCATACGAACTTCCATTGTGATCAACGTAGGCTCGGCAGCTCTGGCATTCTTGATTGGAGGAGGTGGTCTAGGAGATTTAATTTTTACCGGCATATCGTTATATGACACTGGAATTATGCTGTCGGGAGCTGTACCGGTTACCCTTTTGGCTATTACATTAGATTTTCTGCTAGGAAAACTAGAGAAGATTATCATCCCAAAAGGACTTCAACGGAACGAGGAAACAGTATAAGAAAGCGAGGAGGATGAACATGAAATCCAATGTGAAGAGAATGAGGAGCTTCGTATTCCTGCTTATTGCCATATTGATGCTGACTGCTTGTGGAACTTCGAATTCAAAAACTTCAACGGATGAGAATCGTACATCCGACAATCAATCGAAAGGTAAGATTACAGTTGGAGGCAAAGACTTTACCGAACAGCACATTCTTACGAAAATTACCTCCATTTACTTGAAAGAAAAAGGCTATGATGTCAAAGAAGCAACGAACATGGGGAGTACTGTTGTTCGACAAGCTTTAGAAAATGGACAGATCGACCTTTATTGGGAATACACGGGTACTGCGTTAGTAATCTATAACCATCAGCCTGTGGAAACAGATCCCGATGCAGCCTACGAGAAAGTAAAAGAAATCGATCAGAAAAAAGGATTGGTTTGGCTGAACAAGGCCGAATTGAACAATACCTATGCGATTATGATGCTCGAAAAGAAAGCGAATGAACTGGGAATCAAGACGATCTCTGATCTGGCCGATTATGTGAACAATCATAAGGAGATCAAATTTGCTTCCAATGCCGAATTTTATGCACGACAAGACGGGTTAAGAGGATTGGAGAAAAAATATGAATTTAAATTCCAGCCAAAAAATGTTATCAAAATGGAGACCGGGCTGCTGCCTAACGCATTAAAAGAAGGACAAGTAGATGCGTCTATCGGCACTTCTACTGACGGACGTATCAAAGAATTCAACCTGATCATATTGGAAGATGATAAACATTATTTCCCAGCTTACAATGCAGCACCTGTCGTTAGAGAAGAATCTTTGGAAAAAAATGAGGAGCTGGCTGATCAGTTGAATGAATTGTCGAGTCGTCTAAATTCTGAAACGTTGATTCAATTGAATTACATGGTGGACGTTGAACATAAAGATGTTGCGGAAGTTGCCAGAGAATGGCTCACATCCCAAAACTTGATTAAATGATGATTCGAGATTAGTTCAATAGAGAGCTTTTGAAAATTTTTTCAAGGAAGTGTAATGGGAGATATCAAAAAGCTAATATCCGTTTTCGAAAAAAAGAAGCATTGATTAATATTATCGATTGCACGATCGGCGGCTTCTACTCGAATGCGGTTACATCGTAAAGAAATTTGCATATGGACAATACACTATGGCTGCAATTTTTTTAAAAAGAAAGGATGATTGCTCAATGAAGATTACTAAAGTGATAACACAGTGGATTCGTATACCTTTAGAAAGACCTGTCGGATTTTCAATTAAGACTTTGACGCACCGTGAACATATCCTGGTGAGGATCCAATCTGATCAAGGTATCGAGGGCGTTGGATTTTGCCTGCAGGATATAAGCGGTCGGGCAGCGAAAGCCGCAATGGACGATTTGCTGGTGCCCATGCTGCTCGGAGAAGATCCGCGCAATATCAACAAAATATGGGAAAAAATGTACTGGCAAACGGTACGGGCAGGGCGAAGAGGAAACCTCTTACATGCTCTTTCAGCAATCGATATAGCCCTTTGGGATCATCAGGCTAAATTGGCCGGGATGCCATTATATAAATTGCTTGGGGCTTACCGTGAAGAAGTGCCGTGTTACGCTTCTGGCGGATACTATTACGAAGGCTTAGAAGTCTTTACGAAACTGGAACAAGAAATACAAGGGTATATGGATCAAGGGTTTCGTGCCGTGAAAATCAAGGTTGGCAGGTTGGATCCAGTCCAAGAAGCCAAACGTGTAAAACTTGTCAGGGATTTAATCGGTCCAGACGTTAAACTGATGATTGACGCAAACCAAGCTTACCTGGACGTCAATGAATGCATCGAATTATGTAAAAGAGTAGAAGAATACGATATTACGTTTTTTGAAGAACCGCTCCCTATCGATATGGTGGAAGCCTATGTACGCCTGCGAAAACAAACGTCCATTCCGCTTGCTACTGGAGAAGTTGGAGCTACACGTTGGGAATTCCAGGAGCTCATCCGGCAGGGCGCTTTAGATTATATCCAACCTGATGCAACCATGTGCGGCGGTGTATCGGAATGGCTTAAGATCGCAGCTTTGGCAAGTGCGCAAGGAGTAACCATTGCTCCGCATTACCATTGGGATGTTCATGTACATTTAGGATGTGCCACTAGAGAAGTTGCAATTTTGGAAAAATTTATAGGCACCGATGTTAAGAATTTTGATTTAATCATTAACAGCCCGCTGCAAGTTACTCCGCGCGGTACACTTGTACCACCTGAAGGGCCCGGCTTGGGCATCGAATGGAACGAACAGGCTATCAGAAAATACTTAGTTGATGAGAAGGTGATGGCCTATGACTCAGTTCCAAAGGGTGTTTAACATTTTTTCAGCCCATTTTAACAATAACGGCTGTCTTACTGAATAAAGCCTTTATTCATTCGTTTATTTATAAATAACCGTCAGCAGATTATGGAAATTAGTGTTGGTACGAATTTCTGCATTCATTAATCGACGTTTGATGAAACGAATTAGACACAAGGGGAGGAAATTATTGGGGCGGCCAGTGTTGCTGCTGGCTCAGCCTGTCAAATCTATGTAATTTGGATGCGGTACTTGGGAAGGAGAGACGTTCATAATGTTTGATATGCCGTTAGCGCAATTACAGAAATATACAGGAATAAATCCGAAACCGGTTGATTTTGCTGACTATTGGAGTCAAGCGTTGGAGGAATTATCGGTTCAATCGTTGCATTATGAGCTGATTCCGGCAGCATTTCAAACGACTGTGGCGAACTGCTATCATTTATATTTCACGGGAGTTGGCGGGGCGAAGATTCACTGTCAGTTAGTCAAACCGAAAGTGCAGAAGGAGAAAACACCAGGGTTAGTATGTTTTCACGGATACCATTCGAACAGCGGGGACTGGGTAAATAAACTGGCGTATGCCGCATCCGGTTTTACAGTGCTGGCAATGGATTGCCGCGGCCAAGGAGGAAAGTCAGAGGATAATCTGCGAGTGAAAGGTTCGACATTAAAGGGTCATATTATTCGCGGAATTGACGATCCAAATCCTCATCAACTTTATTATCGAAATGTTTTTTTAGATACGGCTCAAGCGGTAAGAATTTTATGCTCTATGGAGCATGTCGATCGTGAACGAATTGGCGTATACGGCGAATCACAAGGAGGAGCGCTAGCTTTAGCGTGTGCGGCACTGGAACCATCGGTGATAAAAAAAGCTGTTGTGCTCTATCCCTTTTTATCAGACTATAGACGGGCACAAGAATTGGATATGAAAAATACCGGGTATGAGGAAATTCATTATTATTTTCGATATTTAGATCCCACACATGAACGGGAAGAAGAAATATTTTACAAATTGGGTTATATTGATATTCAGCATTTAGCTGATCGGATTTGTGCTGATGTTTTATGGGCGATTGCTCTAGAAGACCAAAAATGTCCTCCGTCTACGCAGTTTGCCGTTTATAACAAAATTAAGTCAAAAAAAGAAATGGTTTTTTACTATGAATATGGTCATGAATATTTACCGATTATGGCAGACCGTACTTATACGTTTTTTTCCGATCTTTTACGCAAGGAAAATGAATAAAAAGCGGTTTCTACAATGAATCAATCATTGATGGATGAGATGGACAGAGTAAGAAGTGTGTTACAGTGCGAGACATTGGCAAAAAGCAGTGTCACCGTTTCCAAATCACGTATTTCTTAACCTGATATAAAGCTGCATAACCCTTAAATTGATTTAGGAGGAGAATTCGATGAAAGAACGGAAAATCAGCTTTTACAGCGAAGGGTATAAATTAGATGGTACTTTATACCTTCCGGATGATTACCAACCGGGAGAAAAAAGACCTGCAATTATTCCGAATTCAGGTTACAACGGGCTTAATGTTTTTTATCCCCGGCTTTTTGCGAAAAATCTTACGGAGTCTGGTTACGTCTGTTTAGGATTTGATTACAGGGGATTCGCCAACAGCGAAGGGGTCAAGGGGAGAGTGATCTTGGACGAACAAGTTGAAGATATAAAAAATGCGATTTCATTCCTGCAGATTCAGGAAGAAGTGGATCCTGAACGTATCGGTCTAATAGGCTGGGGAATGGGTGCTTCAAACGTGGTAAGGGTTGCGGCCAGTGATAAACGGGTAAAAGCGGTAGCTGCTTTGAACGGTTTTTTTAACGGAGAACGATGGCTTAAGACGGTCCATTCCTATGTTGACTGGGCGAGAATTTTGCAAACGGTTGAAGAAGATAGGATCCGTCGGGTTACTACGGGACAATCATTACTGGCAGACGCATTTATCCATTATCCTTTAGACCCTGCAACAAAAGATTACGTTGATAAAGAATTGGCGCCGCTCACTCATTTTGGCAAACTGACTGCATTGCAATTTACCGAGTCGATCATTCAAATGAACGCGGAAAAAGTCGTGGCGGATATTTCTCCAGCTGCTCTGTTTGTGGCCCATGGAAAAGACAATTTGCTCCATCCGGTGGAAGAGTCTATCTCCTTATATGAAAATGCAAGAGAACCGAAACTATTTTATTTGATCGATGGAAAACATAATGATTTCATGTATCACGATCATCCGGTTTTCAGAAAATTGTTACAAAAGGTGGCGGAATTCTTCGGGAAATATATAGGAACTTTTTCCGCATTATCTGAAAACAATTTAAAGTAAAGAAGCCAAATATACGCCCAGTGAATACCAGCTGGGTGTATTCGCACTACTAAGAAAGGGAGATGGGATCATGACATCATATCATCCGCTATTAAAAGATGCGATAGAATTGCATTGCCATAGCTACCCCAGCATTTTTCCAAGAAAACAAACGGATTGGGAATTAATTGAAGATGTCAAAAGAGCTAAAATGGCCGGAGTTGTTTTGAAAGCCCATGAAACTCAGACAGTTGATCGGGCTGCTTTGATACGGGAAAAAGAACCGCACCTGCATGTTTACGGCGGTTTGGTATGCAACCATTTTACTGGCGGTTTGTCTCCAGCTGCGGTCGATGTCGCTATTCGTTTAGGTGCGAAAATTATATGGATGCCAACCGTTTCAGCGAAAGAGCATTGCTGTCACTTTGGCCGAAAGAAGACTCGTCTTTTTAATACAGATCGTCCATTGATTCAACCTGAAAATGGTCTTGAGATCTGGGATGAAAATCGCAAAATTTTTCCTGAAGTTCATGAAATCCTTTCTTTAATCGCTGAAGCAAACATCATTTTGGCAACTGGTCATTTAAATCCGGAAGAAGTGATGGCTCTCGTTGAAGCCGCAAAGCAGCACAAAGTGGAGAAAATTTTAATCCAGCATGTTGATTTAGGAATCGCCCCCATTCCGTTTGATTTTCAGAGAGAACTGAGCAAAAAAGGAGCGATTTTAGAAAAATGTTATCTGGCCTGCAGCAGTGATTTTCATGATCTCTCAATAGAAGAGATGGCAGAAAACATAAAACGCTTGGGAGCAAAAGCGTGTGTACTGGTTACAGATTATGGGCAGGAGCATAACATTCCCCCGGTCAAAGCACTAAGCAGCTTTGTAGAAGACATGTTATCATCGGGAATTACTGAAGCTGAAATAGAAAAGATGATTGTACACAATCCAAAACAATTGTTGGGTATCTAACTTTTTGATAGCTGTAAGGGGAGAACAGCTCGGATGAACCAAGCATGTGCAGGCATCATGATGTTCTTGCGGAAGCATGCGGATTAGAAAGAGTGGAGGGAAGGAGATGGCAAAACCTAAAAAACCGTTTAAAGTGGCATGCGTACAATTTAATCCAAAGCTGAACGAAAGAGACGAAAATATTAAGGCTTTATATGACGTCGTAGCAGAGGCAGCTAAGAACGGAGCAAAACTCATTGTAACTCCCGAGATGGCGACAACTGGCTATTTTTACCGAGACCGGGAAGCGATACGGCCGTTCGTTGATACGATCCCTGGCTTTACCACCCGATGTTTCGAGAAAATCGCAAAAAAATACTTTTCGTATATTGTTATAGGCATGCCTGAAGTCGATCCTGAAACGGACATTTTTTATAACTCAGCTGCATTGATTGGACCAGACGGATATATTGGAAAATATAGAAAAATTCATTTGTGGGAAACTGAGGTACATTGGGCTGCTGGTGGAGATGAAGAAATTCCTGTATTTGATACGGAAATAGGCAATATTTCTATAAACATCTGTATGGATATGATTTATTTTGAATCAGCTCGTCTAGCCGCACTAAAAGGTGCTGATATCCTCGCATTCTTGACGAATTCTACTGGACAATCCGTTGCGGTTCTCCAGGCCAGAGCGGAAGCAAATGGTTTATATATCATCAGCGCCAACCGCTCAAATGCGGAGAACGATTATCATATGATCGGGGCCAGTGCGGTCTGGTCGCCGGAAGGGGAAAAGCTCGCAGAGGCTGATTTGGTTGAAACAAAAGAAAATACGGTTGATGCCCCAACGATTCTTTACTGTCAAATTGACCCTGCAAAGTATGATAATCCGGTCAAAAAAAGATTTGCAGAAAGAAGACCCGAACTTTATAAAGACTTGATGTTATATAAAGCACCATGGGATTTTAAGAAAACGGCGGCTTCCAGAAACATTTGGGCTGCGATTGTACAATACGAACCAGCTTTGGGAAATAAGGAAGCGAATTTAGTCAAGATTAAACGCATGATTTCAAATGTTGCGCTTGAGAGTAAAGAAAAAAGAAAATTGGATTTAGTTGTGCTTCCGGAGCTTTCTCTTACTGGGACCGTGGATCACTTAAAAGCAGACGATATTTTTGCATTGTCTGATACTTTGGACAGCATTTGGGTGCAAAAGTTATTGGAACTCGCAAAGGAATTCGGCATTCATATGGTTTTTGGGTTTGTGGAAAGACAAGGCGATCATCTCTACAATTCGGCGATTCTTGCTGGTCCGAAAGGCGAAATCATGGGAATATACAGAAAGACACATTTACACAATGCCGAAAAAGCTTGGGCGACCCCCGGGGATAAAATTGAGGTCTTTCATTCAGAAGCTATCGGTGATATCGGAATCATGATCGGGTACGATGCGGTTTTTCCAGAAGTTGCAGGGGTATTGGCGGTTAAGAGAGCTGATATGATAGTTATACCGTCAAGCTGGCAAGGAGAATTTGGAAGAGATTTAAAAAGCAGCATATCGAGAAAGAAATATCCGCAAGGCTCCGTTTCAACTTGGGATGCCATCGCTGCTGGCGCCCAAGCATACACGATTGTTTCAAACTTTGTAGGGACTGACAAGAAATTTTTAGGAAGAAGCGGGTTGTATACGTTAGATCCCATCTACGGATTAGATTCACCTGTGGGAGCTTCTTCAAATCAAGAAGAGGTTTTAGTGGCAAACTTCGAAACTATACAAAATGATTGGTGGTTTAACCAAGAAAAATTAATTCAATCGAGAAGAACGTTTTGTTATAAACGGCTTGTCTACTGAAATATAAGAATATAACTTTCATTATGCTTTACTCTTGATAAATCCGACCCCCCCTAATGAATTTGGACACTTGAAAAAGTTGTTTTTCATAATTGAAGTGACCAAATGATGGGGGCTTTTGATATATAGGAAAGAAATTTATGCTGCAAACAGCGAAACAAGCATTAAAACATTAGCGGGTTGATGGGATGTATTCAGCCCGAATCACGTGCACTTATGGGTAAAAGCGATATAGAAATCCTTTCAGCAGAAGTAAAAAATTGAAGGATAAGGACGACCAATTCAAGAATTTATGTTTAGAAATGTATTATGGAGTAATTTAAAAGAAGAAGAACCTTCGCTTATTGAATAGCGTGAAGAAGCCGAGAAGTGGAGCAAGAATGGAAATTCAATTACAAAAGATTTTAGGAATCAATCGCACGATCTGCTATTACCGCCAAAATGGAAAAGTCGAGAAAAAACAGTATGCTGGAGACGTCCGGCACCCGGCTGCTCTCTGACAAAACCGGGAGATACGATTCAAGAATATACTCTCTTTCTTTTGAGGCTTTCTGTAAGAGCGTGGAATTCCGTCTAGGACGTCCCAGCGTTTCATCGTTTACTGGAGAAGGAATGTGTTTGACTGCAACAGGCTTATCGATCTGTGCTGAAGTATATGTTTTTTACGACCGATTTATTTTATATATTTAATCCTCCGACAAAAGAGCGAAAACAAAGTCATTCATTCGTGGAAGTTCGAATATAAGGCAAGAGGATTTCGTTTTCTAGCCAAGAAAGGGAATTTTCAAGAATCACCTAAAATAAGCGGCCAAAATTAGGGGAGCAATCCTATAGTCAGGATTTTTCTAACTTCGGGCTGTCGAAATTTTTATATATTAGGTGGAATGAAAGATGAATGTTTTTGGTTCAAAATTGACCAAACGGTATTTATCTATAACATTAATTGTTATTTTCTTTACTTTGTCGTTCCTTTATTGGCTCACGATACGTGTCATGGAAGGTTCATTTAGTGATCAGATTGCGTATCGGGATGAATTGATTGCCAGGACACTGAGCAAACGTATTAGTGATATTATTCAAAGTATGACGAGTGACTTACGGGTCGCCTCCGCATACGTTTTGAAAGTTACAGAGAAAAATAGAGATTTTTATTTGTCCGAGATGGAAAGAATGGTCGTTCAGCAACCTCTTTATTTGAGCATTCAAGCCTTTAATTCAGAAGGCAAGATTGTGGTTAAGGTTCCAGATGCCGTTTCTTTAGATGCTAAAAGCTTTGAAGATCTGCACAATTACCTTTCCTGGAGCAAAACCTACTACATTTCCGATATGATTACACTTGAGGATGGAAGAAAGTCTATTGCCATCGCATATCCTTCAATCGATGAAAATGGAATGTATAAAGGCGGGGTCGTAGCTTTCGTCAATTTGGAAATGCTTTCTGAATATCTAAAAGAATTGAAGATTGGTGAACTCGGGGTCAATGCGATCATTGACAGAGACGGCACAATAATCGGGCATAGTGAGCTGGAGACGATCGGTTTTTCTTTAAAAGAACACCCCATACGCGATTATCTGAATAAAGAAAAATTCGGCATATGGGAAGGTTCACTGTTTCATCAACACATGATTGCAGCGTATCGGCCTTTATCGATGATCGGATTCGGACTTATCGTAGGCGAACCAATTAAGCAGGCAATGCAATCGTCAATAGATGTCAGAATATTGCTGCTAAAGGGCTTCACAGCGGTATTATTTATTGCCGCTGGACTAACGGTCTTTTGGACAAATCGGGTGGTTCGTCCGATTATTCAATTAATGAAACAAGTAAAAGAATACAACCAAAATAAACAGAAGAATTTTGAACCTATTAAAACCAATGATGAAATAGAAGAATTATCAAGAACAATGGGGCAAATGGCTGGAGAGTTAAAAGAAAACGAGCGAAGGATGTTTTATATTCTTGAATCAATTCCTTACGCAATCATTACAACTGATAAAAATGGAAAAATTACTACATTTAACAGAGGAGCTGAGGAACTCACATTATTTAGCAGGGAAGAAGCGATTGGAAGGAATATTATTGATCTCCCTATTAAGGAAAATAAGGATGTTTTTCTTTCATGGAAAACGTTACAGGAAGGAAAAGAGTTTGATGACGTAGAAAGCTACATTTTTGATAAAAATAAAAAGAAACACGATGTAAAAATCCATTCTTCTTTATATCATGGAGAAGGTAATAAAGTAGTAGGGACGATCATAGTCATTAGAGATGTAAGTCATATAAAAAAATTAGAAGAATATTTAAGGCAAAGTGAACGATTAGCTTCCTTGGGACAACTGACAGCCGGAATAGCTCATGAAATAAAGAATCCGCTAAGTATCGTGCAAGCAGCTGCAGAAGCAATATCTATGGAAATCAAAGAGCTGCAATTTGAAAATAGCATCATTGCCGAGCTTACCAATGACATTTTAGAGACATCTCAAAGAATGAATCAATTACTCGTTAACTTTTTAAAACTATCGAAAGGTGAGGAAGATAACAACAAAGAAACTATAAATGTTATTGCTGTCATAGATGAGTTATTATCTCACTTAAGAAAAAAAATGAAAGATCAAGGGATTCAGGTCATCAAACAATATGCAGAGAAAAAAGTATATGTCCTTGCCAACCAAAACGGATTAACACAAGTGTTCCTAAATATTTTGATAAACAGTATGCAAGCTATGGAACAAGGAGGAACTTTGCTGATTAAAGTCGAAAAATTCGAAAAAAATTGCATGGTTCAAATAGAAGATAGCGGAGTCGGAATTCCAGCGTCAAAGCTTCCGTGGATTTTTAATCCTTTCTTTTCTACAAAGAGAGAAGGAACTGGATTAGGACTTTCTATAGCTCACGAAATTATTGTCCAGCATAACGGAAAAATATGGGCGGAAAGTGTGGAAGGGAGCGGTACTAGTTTGTACGTCCAACTTCCCAGATTAGAACAAATAGGTGATGGCAATGAGAAAAATCTTATTGGTTGATGACGAAGTGAAGCTTTTAAAAATTATTAGTTCCGCTTTAGAAAAAAAAGGATATCGTGTCTACACTGCACCTAATGGTTATGAAGCCAGAAGGACGTTTAATGAAAAGAATGCGGAAATTGTATTTCTTGATTTAATGCTTCCTGATATAAACGGGCTGGAGCTGCTGCAGGAGTTTAATCGTTTATATCCGCAAAAAGTTTATATTATCATGACTGCTTACGGGGATATTCCAAGCGCTGTCATCGCGATGAAGGAAGGAGCTTTTGATTACCTTGTAAAGCCGGTAAGATTGGATGAAATTGTCGTAGTAATTGAAAAAGCTTCACAATGGTTAAAGATGAAGGAAGAAAATCAGCTTTTAAAGGAAAAATTAATTGATATTGAGAAACAATCAGAATTGATCGGAACAAGCCTTGCCATGAAAAGAATTTTTCATCTTGTGGAGCGGGTAGCAAATACAGATGCGACAGTTCTGATTCAGGGGGAAAGCGGAACGGGAAAAAGTTTGATTGCAAAGATGATTCACGACCTTAGCGAGAGAAGCAAGGGGCCATTTGTATCAATAAATTGTGCAGCAATCCCGGAGCAACTACTAGAGAGTGAATTGTTTGGATATGAAAAAGGAGCTTTCACCGGCGCCAATTCGAGCCGTCCGGGGAAATTCGAAGCCGCAAATGGCGGTACAATTTTTTTGGATGAAATAAGTGAAATTTCCCCATCATTGCAGGCTAAACTTCTCCATGTCACACAGGAAAAATCCTATATGCGTTTAGGAAGCAGCACCATCAGAAATGTCGATATAAGGATTATATCTGCGACGAATCGAGATCTGAAAAAAATGGTGGAACAAGGGCGCTTTCGTGAAGACTTGTATTATCGGCTGCATGTTGTCGATATTTATATTCCGCCTTTACGAGAAAGGAAAGAAGATATACCGATACTTGCAGAAGAATTTTTGAATAGACAGCGGAAAAGGTATAATAAAAATTTCCAAATATCCAAAAAAATAATAGAAACTTTAACCCAATACCATTGGCCAGGCAATGTAAGAGAATTGGAAAACGCAATTGAAAGAGCTGTGGTCTTATGCCGTGATCAATGGCTATCCATCGAAGACTTCCCCAGAGAAATAAGAGACAGCAGGTATGAAAATCTTGTTCAAGAAAGCTTTCCAATTGAAAGTGAAAAGAATAAACCCCTTCCAGAAAAATTAGAAGAAATAGAAAAGCAATTCATCGTGCAGGCCTTAGAAGAATCAAACGGACAAGCAGCTTCTGCAGCCCGAAAACTAGGCATATCTCGACAAAGTCTTTTATATAAGATGAACAAATATTTAATTGACCCCAAATAATTGATTCAACATTGGAATGGAAGATTAATATTTTTGCAACAGTATTTGCTCTAACTTCCTCTTAATTGCAGTTTCATGTTAATCATAATAAAATTTCCTCGATCACATTTCAGCAGATTATGATTCCATTTCGTACTTCCAAAACACATAGTGTTCTTAGCTGATCGCCTTCTGCCCTAGCCATTCAGCTAAAAGCGTCATGTTAATAGCAATTAAGAAAGTAGTGTTTTGCAATTAAGCTTATGCATCAATTTTTACATATTTTCCACTATACATGGAGTGGCAGATTGATCGGCTTGTATGTCTGGCAAAGTCCTGAGGCTTTCAAGCATACGCGCAGAGGTCTCATGTCAAGCGACAAGATGTATGAAATGTTATACAACAAATTATTGAATACTTATTTACCATTTCATACATCTTTTAATTGTCAATAACAGCCTCCAAAATCCGGCTCTCGGTACATTTGAAAAAAGCTGTTGGGCATGCTGATGATCCTGCAACCATACAAAGCAGTTCCAGAAAGCCGATTCATTGCAATGTACGGGGTAGAAAAAGTCCAATTAAAAAAATAAATCGTTAGGTGTTGGTCTGATAATCAACACCTGATGATTTTTTTCAGGGGAGTTGTGAAAGTGTTATTTTTCGCTTTTCTTTCGCTCTTATCCATTGATCATTCAGAGGTTATGTTCGGATTGGCGGGCGGCGGTTAACCGATTGAAGTGTTAAAAGCTCTTAAAGGTGGATTTATCCAAAGCGGAAACGTGATCGTTCCTCGTCACGATCACGTTTCCGCATCGTTCAAAAGAAGTCCATATTAGCGACAAAAAATTGATGAGCATTTTATTCCCTAACATCACATAAAAGCGAGATTCTAAAGAAGTGGCGGATATCATTAATCCCTTAAACAGTTTTCCTTTCCTTGCCATGATAATGCGAAAGTTGACGACTATGGCATTTCTGTGTGATATCGATCAAATCACAACTCGTTCATTACGAATGACTACTCTGGTATGATGATTATTACTGATTCATAAATCAGCTTGAGATCTTCTGCCACTTCCAATTGATCTTTTTCCTGACACGACCAAGAGTATTACGGACTTTGTGAACGACACAACGCTGCACATCGGCTTTCGGATAAACAGCTTTAAAGGCTTCTTCCAGCCCCGTTAGTTCATCGAATACGCCCAGAATCACTTCCTTTACGCCTCTGTTGTATAGTTGTTGAAGAATCTCCTGCCATCCATAGGCACTATCCTTTCCTCCTACGAAAAAATCAAGAATTTCCCGATATCCTTCTTCGTTTACACCTAACACGGCATAAATAACTTCTTTTTCTACCGTATCTCGACGAAGTTTCACGTACAACCCATCCAAATATAAGACCGAATATCGCTTTTGTAGAGACGCGTATGCCATTTCTCGATGTCCTCCTTCACGACATCGGTCATACGACTGATCGTTGCAGGAGAATAAGCATTCCCTAAAATTCGTTCAATAAACTTGCCAATCTCACGTGTACTCATGCCACTTTGATACATCTTGATGACAGCTTCTTCGAGCCAGCCGGTATGGCGTTGGTAAGGGGGAAACAACTGCGTTTGAAATTCCCCGTTTCGGTCTCTTGGGACTAAAAGCCCTTCAATTCGGCCATATTGCGTATCTAGGTTTCGCTGATAGTAGCCGTTTCTCATATTTGATGTTCCAGTCTGTTCCATTTCGAGGAAATGTTTTATTTCTTCACGCATGATGAGTTCTAATTTTTCCTTTACAAACTGGCGAATCGCACTTTCCAGTTGATTGACCCAGTCCACATTCGGTATACTTTTAGACATAGGTAAGGTTCTCCTTTCTCTGGAATGTGTTTTTGTCCAAATCAGAGAATACCCTACCTTTTTCTTTTGGTCTAGCAAAATGCTTTACACAAACTTTTATACATCATCTTTCTATTGCACTAATTAAAAAAATTCGCAATAAACTTTTCTGCGCTTGTTAAAGAATCATTGACCATTTCTGTAACGGTTTCAATACCTTCTTCAATTTCGCGTCCCACTTTTTCTCCAAAGTCTTTCACGGTATCCTCTATCAACCATGACCCGACAATACCAACTCTTCACCTTGCCCATATTATTGAAGAGATTGAGCAGGTTCCGTTCGAAAGTAAAGAACAGTTTTTGCGTGATGTATTATTGATTGAAGTAAATTCCAGGCAGACAACGAAGATTGCTAGACTGATTAAAAAGGCTAGATTTAGAGAGCTTAAATGGCTTAAGGACTATGAGTGGACCGAGCAGCTGCACTTGCCAGCTACAACCTCGAAAGAGGAAATTTGCGATCTTCGTTTCATCAAGGAAAAGCAAAACCTACTACTTTTAGGGACACCGGGCACAGGGAAAACGCACTTAGGAACAGCATTGGGAGTAAAGGCCTGTGAAATGGGATATGAAGTGCGTTTCTTCCGGGTGGCTGATTTAGTAGCCCAATTAGAGGAAGCCTTGAAAGAGGGCACACTAAACCGGTTAAAACGCCAAATTGAGAAGTGCGACTTGCTTATATTGGAGAATTGGGCTACGTCCCTTTTCAAAAGCAAGGTTCTGAATTATTGTTTCATATTATCGCAGACTGTTATGAACATAAAAGCGTTATAGTGACATCTAACCTTGAATTTGGTCAATGGAATCGTGTTTTTGGGGATAACCGACTAACCTCTGCACTTGTGGACAGACTAGTGCATCATACACATGTCATAGCATTCACAGGGGAAAGTTACCGATTGAAAAATGCCCTTTCTTCTATAAAAACACAAGATGGTAATTAATGTAAAAATAGCTGCAAGCCTATGTAAATTTCGCTGCATTTTTCTGCACTTTTTGCTTGCAAAAAACAGCTGTTATCCATTTTACTAATTACACCCAAAGAATCCCCATTCTGATTAATCAATTTGAGAAAATTATTGCCTTTCCCACACACTCCCCAGAACAAACTCGGTGCATATGGATATTTTTCCATCAAATTTTGGAAATCTCACCTATTAACAAAACTCAGTCTCTCATTACTTTTAAAAATTATAAACAGTTGAAGTTAAATATTTCCTTTCATACACTTCATGAACAGTGTAAGAAGTCAGCTATTTTCATTACTCGGTATTGTTACCCATCACAATTTTCATTTTGGCTTAATCCAAAACAGAAAAAGATTAAAAGGGAAAGATTGAATTTATTTAATTAAAAATACACCTACGTTCTAGCGATATTAAAACTTTACAACCTTTGATAAAGAAGTTTGTCAACTTATATATGAAAAGACATCTTCCTCTTGAAATGGGTCGGAGATGAAAATTATATCAACGTGTCTAAAATCAACTTTCGCTATTGATAGATCATACATGAAAGAAAAACAAAGAAAAAGAAAGAAACATGCACACAGGATGTAGAATGCAACGAGGGTAAAGAATTCCATACCAGAATGTGTCCGAATGAATTATTTCCCAAAAGCTTGCAACTATGTTTTGGAGTGTAACATATTGTAAAGTAGAATTAATAGGGGATGAATTCTTATATGAGGGTAGCCTTTAAGTAGGTTACCTTTTCTTTATTAGATTTTACAAAAAAGAGAATAAAATGAACTATAAAATAAAATGTCAAAAATATAATTGACAATTAATGTATTTAGTAGTAAATTTTAATCAAAAATATAAGTTTTTTGTTAAAAAGAGAAAAAAATGAACAATAAAGGGTGTGGTTGTATACATAAATTTATTTGCGAAAAAGACTTGCGAACCGAACGTTTAGATCCGTATTTTTATCAAATTGAATTGGAATTGAAAAAGTGCTTAGAAAATAAACAAACCATTCCTTTGCGGATGTTATGTGAAGAAATTACAGATGGAACAAGAAACGCTACAGAATTTGTTGGTTATAAAACGAATGTCCCTTATATCCGTTTATCAAATATTGTGGATAAAAGATTAGTGCAGCAAGGGATGAAATACTTATTTGATTTAGATGGAATTGAGAAGAAAGCGGTTGTTAGGAAAGGGGATATTTTAATTTCAAAAATTGTCTCTATTCCTAAAATGGCTCTTGTTGATGAGACATATGATGGGGCTGTTATCAGTCCTGATATTATAAAAATTCGTCCTGTCGATCAACAAGCTCAAGCTGTATTAATGAAGTTTTTTTCTTCAAATATCGGGATGCTTTCATTAAAAAAAATGGCTGTTCCATCTATATTACCAAAAATTTCGCTTAAACAGTTAGAGGATTTAGTAGTTGTAATAGATGTACATCTTGAACAAGACGGTCGTAACCAACAAGCTATTTTAAAACAACAACTGCATAGTTTGTATGAATTTGAGTTAAATGAGCTGAACATGTCTCTACCGACAGAGTTTTGGGTCCAAAAACAACAACTGTCAACAGAGCGGTTGGATGTCGATTATTATCGTTATCATACTTCAAAAATGTTCGAACAATTGAAAAGTAAGATCAAAACCGAACGATGGGTGCAGTTAAAAGACGTTTGTGAAATAGTTAGTCATACTGTTAGTCCTGCACATTTTCATAATAAAGAAATTCGTTATATCGGATTTAAAAATATTGATACAAATTCGTACCGGATTATTTCGGCAGAGACCATATTATTCGAAAAAGTGAAAAGTCGCGCCCGATATGTATTGGAAGGAAATGACATCCTGCTTGGAATCGTCGGACCGTATATCGGAGAAGAGAATCAGCCCTTGGCTTTTGTAACTAGAGAGTACGAAGGAGCGCTAGCATCTAGTACGTTTGTGGTTTTACGTAATTTTAAATATTCGAATGCATATTTGTTGTGGTGTTTGTCCCATCCTTTAGTACGATTCCAGTTAAGGGCTAAGCGAAGAGGACAATGGCAAATGATGATAAGTATAGATGATCTTAAAAGAATTTACCTCCCGGTTGAATCACCTGAAAAGATCAATTTGATTGAAAATGTGGTGAAAAAATTCATTCATTAATCGGAGGGATATAAAAATGAGGTTACCATCATTATACGGATTTTATAAATACTATTTTAATTATCCTTTGAAAGGGAAAAAGAATTATGCGCTGGCAATAAGAGAGGCGGAAAGGCAAATTTGTGATGCTTTTGACCTAAGAGATGAATCGTGCATTACAGATTATGAACATCAATTATATCCTAGACAACTTACAATTTCTTTTTTAAAAAAACTATATCAATTAATGAATGACCATTACGATCAACCTATTTTTGATTTAGATTATCACAGAAATAGTATTCACATTCCAAAAGAGTTACTTAATAGCCGCATACAGCTAGATATTGATTTTGGGTACTTTTTTACGACCGTAATGCGGAAAAAATCATTCTACTTGAATATGGTAAATTAAATGATGTTTCTCATTGGATTCCAGTTTTCAAAACGTTGGTAACCTCATTTGAATTAACTTCTATGCTTCCAACAAATATTGAAACTATTGCATTTTGGGATTTATCAAAAGGACTCACTTATGAAGAAAGTTATAATAATGGAATTGCTGCACCTATTGAGCAAGTTCTTAAAATTGCTAGAAAAATTGTGAATGAAAGAAGGAGGGGTTAAATGATTTTATATGAATATTTAAAAACCCCAAAAACGATTGAACAGCTTGTGACGATTGCGCATGAAAATGAGTTATATTGGAATCGGGAACAAATGGAGTTGTTTGTGTGTTTGGATCCAAATATCATTCAAAATGAAGCGGGACTTTGGTCAGTGAAGCAAGATGAACGTCGGCAAATCATTTTAGCAGCGATTGAACGAGCATTACAAGGTCGCCCTATGACAAAAATTGATCCCGATGTTTTCGACCAGCTCCCTGCTGATGTCATTGTACCGCAAAGTGAAATTATTGATGTTGCCATTAGCAGCGGTAATTATGAATCACCGCGGGAAAATTTGCTCCGTGTAAAACGAAAATAGGGGGAAATAACGAATGGAAACGACAATTCAACAAGTACAAGAACAATTAAAAATGAAAGGATATGGTCAATTCTCTGAGCTTACTACAAATGAAGAAGATGGAACAATGATTTTCACAGCGACAGGGGATGACAAAGTCGTTTACGTGAAAATCTTTGAAAAAGACGCTGATTTATCATATGCGGTGCAACAATCTGCACTAATTGAAGCACAATATCATGAATCGGCTCCTGACTTTATTTGGGCCATGAATGGAGAGGTGAACTATTACGCCGATTGTATTGAATCTGAGCCAATTGCAGAAATTCCATCTATTGTAGATGTAACAAAAAAAGAAAAGAAAAAATTAACAAAACAAGAGCTTTGGTCACTTGAAATTTATTCTACACTGCAAAAACGGTTTGATAATTTACATGAGCGCCTTTACGGACCTGCTGGTGCCGATAATATTAGTTCTACGAACGAGGCGATCGATGAACTAAGTAAGTTGCTGTTTATGGAAATTTTCCGTCTCCATCACCCAGACTATGTGTTAGAAGAAGGAGAAAATGCAGGTTTAAAGTTATTTGACATTTTAAAGCATGAGTACATAAGGCTGCATGGAAAAGAAGCAGTAAAACAAATTAAAGCGGCTTTTAAAGAAATAAAAAATCACGACGACTATGTAGCAATCAACGACAAAGGTGAGAAGTGTTATATCTTTAACGAAGAAGAATATATTAAGTTGGAAAATCCAGCAAACTATGTTGCCGCATTCGAAACGTTCCAAGAACTCGGTGAGTTTGAAGATGATAACGGAGTAGTTAAAAAGGCGACATTATTAGATGTAACCGCTGATATTTTGGGACGTCTATACGATGTGTTGCTACGCGGAAAATATGACAGCAAAGTGGGGCAAGCAACGTATTTGACACCGCGTCAAGTAACGGAAGCAATGGTAGATATGGTAATGCACGATATAACATCGAATCCAAAAGAAGCAGCCAAATTGCTAGAAACGGATGAAAATGGGAATCCGACCTTCCGTGTCCTTGACCCGACTTGCGGATCTGGAGGATTTTTAATTAATGCCTTTGAGGCAATAAAAAGGTACTTTACGAGAGAATTTGCTGGGATTCAAAAAGAAAAGATAATAGAGCATTTAGAAAAAATGAAAGAGCATAGCTTTGTTGGTGCAGACAAAGCACGAAGCATGGTTCTTAAAGCACGTTTGAATTTGGCGATGCATGGATTACCAAAAGCTCCGATTTTCTGGGTAAGCGACTCGCTAATGACCGATTCATTGCAACCTGAAACATTTGATGTGATCATCACAAACCCGCCGTTCGGCTCCGGGTCTGTATCGAATAAAACAGAAGAAGGTAAAGCAATTCTAGAACGTTACACATCCGGAATTGCCGAAGACAGAAAACCGATGAAAAAAGGTTTATGTCTTGGAGCAAAGCCAAATAACAGAGGGGTATGGAAGCAAGTCAATACCATAGACCAAGCTGTGTTATTCATTGACCGGAATTTAGAGCTATTAAAACCGGGCGGTTATTTGATTATCGTTCTTCCAGACGGCATTTTAAGTAACGCAAGCTATAAACATGTGCGTGAGTATTTAATGGGTAAGAAAAATGAAGTGACAGGCGAGTTTGAAGGCGGCCGGGCGATTGTGAAAGCCGTTGTTTCATTACCGACAGTTACATTCCAATTATCTGGTACAGGTGCGAAAACATCATTCCTCTATATTAAAAAGAAAGAACACGAAAACGAAAAACAAGGACCTGTGTTTATGGCGGTTGCGGAAGAAATTGGATTTGATGTAAAAAATAAAGTCGAAGTGCAACTTGGAAATGACAGAAATGATTTGTTGAAAACTGTTGAGACGTATAAAAAAGGTTTGTAAAAATGAGTTAAAAATGTAAGTAACTGTTTGCTTAGGAAGGCTGATACTATGAATAAACTTTTTAAGGTTGTTTTAAATAGACCAATTGTTCAGTGGGTTGAACCTACAGCTTTAGAAATAAATTTGGATAACAATTACTATTTACCAAAGTATCTGGAAACAAGAGAGATTCTTCTTAATTCCGGACTCGAAATAAAAACTCTCTCGACGTTAGTTAACAACGATGGTTTTATCACTGGTAGTACTCCGGATTACAAAGAGGAAGAAATAAAAGAGGGGGCTGTATTACTAAAGACTGTAAATGTTGAGAGGAATGAACTGAATACATCTAAACTGTTTTATATAAATAAAGAAAATCATCAAAAATTAAAAAGGAGTCAGTTGAATAAAGGGGATTTGGTAATTACTGTTATAGGTGCAACAGATGAAGTTATTGGGAGAACAATCGTGTATGACGGTCGGTTTAAAAATGCTAACATTACCCAGAGTTTAGCTAAGTTTAGAGTAAGAGAGACGTATGATGAATTCTTTGTATCTACATTTTTGAATTCTAAATATGGGCATAATTTAATTCTACAAATGTCATCATCATCAACACGTCGTTACGTTAATAATACAGAGCTAGGGCAAATATTAGTACCTATTCCGAGTATTGAGATTCAAAAGTACATCGGCAACAAAGTCCGAAAAGCGGAAGAGTTGCGGGAAGAAGCGAAGCGGTTGAAGAGTAGAGCAAAAGAAATAATGTATAACGAAATTTTACAAATTAGCAAGGATGAATTAGTGATTGAGGAACGACTATTCAAATGGGTTAAAAATGGATTTATAGATCCATTACGTTTAGACGCTGAGTATTATAAGGATAAGTTTCTTAAAGCTGAGGAAATTATTAAAAGACATAAACACACGACTTTAGGAGAATTAGCAGAGGAAATACAAGATGGTCCAGGTGGTTGGGCTATTAGTACAAATGATTATACTAATGAAGGAATTCCAGTTATTCGCGGAGTTAATATAAGTGAAGACGGAGAGTTCATAAACGAAGGTTTTGTATATATATCAAAAGAAAAAAATAATGATTTGAGGAAAACTCAAGTTACCCCTGGACAAGTACTTCTCTCAGTTAGGGGTACGATTGGAAAATCAACAGTCCTACCTGATTATATTCCAATAGCAAATCTGAATGCAGCTGTTGTAAGAATTAAGCTTAAGGAAAATAGTATTGACCCATACTATTTATCTGGTTTCCTTAATTCTGAAATTGGTAGACTACAAACATCACGAATAGCCAACGGTGCTGTACAGCAAAATATGAACCTTACTGAGTGTAAGTCAATTTTAATTCCTATTCCATCTATTGAATTACAAAAGAAATATAGAGAAGTTTTTGTAAAATATATCAAAAAACTTGACTTATCAAAAAAACTTATTTTTGAAGCTAAACAAGACGTCGAAGATTTAATCGAAGGCAAGTTCGATGAGTCGAAAATTTCCGAAGGAGTGTGAAGGCACTCATTCTTTTCTAGGAGGTGAATGCGTTGGAGTTGAAAAGGTTACATAGTCATTTAGAGAAGCTGTATCACCATGGTGAAACGGCTTATGTCGATGAGCTTGAGCTGTTTGTTAGAAAAGGTCTTTTATATGTGCGTGAGAAAAAGGCAGTGATCACGAACAATTGGATTGCGTTTGTGAAGCGGTTTCCGAATCAAAATGATTTTTTTCATACATTGATTTGCTTTGATGAGTCGTATCAACAATACTTGTTGAAAACATCTTTGTTAACGGTATTAAAAATGCGTGAAACAGAGGATTTGGACGGAATTGTTGATTTCGTTCATAAAATGCCAAAGTTTGCGGGGGAAATCGTAAAAATATTAGATGAGTTGAAAAGTGGTGAACGGTACGAAACGGAATCTTTAGAGCAACATGTAAAGGAAGTTGAGCCCCTTTTTCGCGAGCGCAATCATTTGATTTTTAACGGGGCACCGTATTATCAGCGTATTATTTACTATCTAACCCATATCCAGCAGTATCAACAAGAAGCGGTTGAACAAGACGAACCGCTCGGTACAAAAATTGATGAACAATGGATAAAAGGGCGAAAGATAGCTGCTAACTTGCAGTTACCACCGTTAAAAGATAAACCGCTTGCGGTATTAGCTCCGCAAGAACCAGACATTGTTTTAAAAAATCCGTTATTTAAACATATTTTTACCCATCCTTGGAACTTATTTATTTTCCTTTGTTGCATTGTTCGCGAGCAGACGGAGGCGCAAGGGATGACGACCGTTCGGTTTCATGCGGTGAACGACGAAGTTGACGTTATTTTAATGTCGTCAAAAAAACAAGAATATCGTTACGGAACGATCAATGATTTCGTTTTAGAGTTTTGTAAAGTGAGCAACTATCAACTATTCCCAAACGAAATCGCTCGTTTAGAAACAATATTCCATCATTTGCATGATCGCGGTTTTTTAACGATTGTCGATGAAGAATATCGCATTCCGAGCCATATTGAAGATGAGTTATACAATACAAGATTGTTTATTTCGCTGATGGCAGGAAGCAAACAGCTCCGCAAGCGGATCGAACAGTGGATTGATGAATTGAGGGACAGAGGATGAAGCAAATCAAACTATCGATTGAGCGATTTTGGATTGAGCCAGGAAATTTTGAGAGATGGTGTGAGTTGTTATCGCGCATTCCCGAAAAAACCGAAGCGTGCTCAATCAAGGAAATCGCAAAATTATATTTAGGAAAAGATGTGGAAGAAAAAGATAAAAAGCTAGACCGTTCCAAAGAATTATTTGGACTACATGGTTATGAGTACGCAAAACTTTCGCGGAATTTTGAAATTAAAGGTGTCCATTTCCTAACAAGAACAGACGATGGATATTTGATTCGTACAGAGGAAGCAAATGGACTTGTAGCTGCGTACGAACAAAAACACGGATGGGAATTGTTGCTTGCAAAACAACTATTGCGATATTCGCCAAGAACACGAGTCATCATGCATTTATTGTTGAATGATGGTTTATTTGAAACAAACGGTCACTCGCTCGAACAGCTAAGCAAGTGGACATTGCGATTTGCCGATGCTCTGTATCATCCGTTTTCAAGCAATCCAGATCTTAATGATATGAACTTTCTTCTTCATGCTTTTAAAAATGAAGCATTAGGGAAAGATTGGCATGACATTCTTGCTCAAGAAGAAATTGAATTAGATGAAGATTGGATGTTTGTTGGCTCAAGCGGTAAAGAGCCGGCAAAAACAAATATTTCTTCGTTTATGCGCGCACCGATGCAATTATTTGCTTATTTAGATTGGTTTATCGAAGCTGATGTCGGAATCATCATTTTAAATAAAGAAAAGATGTTGGAGCATATCGATTCACATTTTTTATTTTCATTTACGAACGTTCAGAGTATATCAGAAATCGAATGGTTAAAGAAAAAAGTGGACGAAGAGCAGGATGATCGCGGTTTTGTTGCGATTGAACCGTTACTTCGTAAGCTGATGGAGCGTTTTTATCCAACATGGGAACAAGGGCTTGCGCGCTTTGTCGATTATTATATGACAAAAGGTATTCGTGAAGGTTTGTTTTATATTGCTGATTATGAATCAGGCCAGCCGAGACATGGAAGGGGTTATTTAGGTAAACGAGAATACCAATTATTAAAACTTGAATTTCAACGATAAAGGGGTTGAAAAGATGAGCAAATCTGTCTGGTTAAAAGATGGAGTTTCCACATTTCCGGTTCAACAGCCAATGGTCGGTCAGCGTGAATTTTATGATGCGTTTAAAGAGTATTTACAAGATTTAAAGTCAGCACCAATGGCGCGAGTTTTTACATTGATTGCTAAATGGGGAATTGGTAAATCGCGTATTGCTTATGAATTAGTGAGCGAATCGCTTGGAATTGATAAAGGATGGACGATTCGTGACCAATCAGGTCAACTGCAAAAAGTCCGGTTATTAAAGCCAGATTTCGCTGATGGCATTTTACCTATTTATATCCGCTATGAACAAATGCATGAGGACCTTCTTTATGGGGAGAACTGGGTCGGTTATGGAGCGTATGTAGCGTTAGCAAAATTAGCGGAACAACAACCTGCCCGCACGATTCAAGGTTTGATTGTGAAACATATTCAAGACCATTTTCTCCCGCTTGGTTTTTCACCGGCAAAATTGGCAGAGGCAATTGAGTTAGGACAACATGAAACCGATGATTTGCTGCAGCATCTTGATCAGCTTGATCAACTTGTGCAAAATGGTTTAGCTTACTTAAAATCGTTTGGCATCGAACATTTAATGGTGATTGTCGATGAAGTGGAATCCGAATACGAATTATTTATGGATGGGATTCAAGAACAAAGTGAAGAGCGGAAAAAGAAACTAGACGGTGATGCGATTAAAGTGATCACATCAGCGATTAAACATGAAGATAGCCGCACTCGCCATCCTAATGTCTCTTTCTTGCTGCTTTGTTCTCCGGCCATCGGCGATCAAATTAAAGCGCTCGAGGCGCTTGCTCGTCGTTTAGATAAATTAGAAATCAATCAAAACTCCTATGCAGATATTAGCGATTATATCGCATCGTTACAACAAAGTGGAAAATTACGTGAATATCCTGCTGGGCTTGTTGAAGCAGCTTACACGATTGCTGCGGGAAACTTTGGTTGGCTAAATGTAATTATGGCTCATTGTGATCAATATCTTGAGCAGCATCCAGACAAGGAAACAGGTGAAATTTTACAAGACTTAGCTTATTCAGTGCCGCGTTTTAAAGAAAGTTTAATCGACCATTCCCAGCTAGATTACATTGATACAAAGCCAGTGCATATTCCGTTTGTGAAAAAAGCATTATTACGGCAGCTGCCATATCCGAAAGATTATTATAGTGAGGAAGAACAACAAATTTTATTATCAGCGAAACATATTGAAGGCATACCATTATTTAAAGAGTTTGTCGCTTTGCCGCTTGCGAAAAATGATTTAGGTTTTTATCTTGTGCAAAACAAATATAAAGCTGAATCTGATCATTTATTCGTGAATGAAACGACGGGTGAATCATTTAGTTTAGATGTCCTCTTGCGCAGTCTTGAAACGTTCTCAATTAATGCACCTAAAGGTTCTTTTATTGTCGGAAAAGAACGGGAAACGTTTTTAGCGCAAGTGCGCATGCTTTATCCAAAAGACGAAGTCGTTGAAGCAGCTGAGCTTTTATATACGTATCTTGAGCAACGAATGAAAACAGAGCAATTCGAAACATATATTGGTCCAAATTTTGCGTTCCTTGAGCGGTTAAATCGTCGCTATGCCATCAAAACAGGTATTGCGAACTATTTATTAAATGAAGAAAAAGATCAACAGCTTCAACAACATTTAAACGAATTGGCGAAACAATATGATAAAGATGGAGAAATTCAACGTCTTCTTCTTGGTTTTGCAAGAGCCATTGAGCAAGACTATCCAGACGTGCAAACAATTCAAGTAAAAGGAAATAAATGTGGGCTCCGTATAAAAGTAACGAATCATCTATATTTAGGAGTTCATCCGAAAAAAATTGTCGACATTATTTGGGCTAGCAAACTAGCTTCTTTGCACGATCTTGTTGACAGCAAATTACTAGATAGCGGAAATCACCCGATTATCATTTTGGCACCGACCGCTGATGCGGAAACAGAAATCGATGATATAAAACGAAAGTATGAGCGGCTCGGCCGTTGCTTGCTCTTTTTCCAAGTGACGAATTTGCAGAAGAAAGTATTAGAAGCGTTATCGGTTGAGCGTGAGATGATGGATATCCGCAAGTCAGCCCATCAATTAGCGCAGCCATTCCGCGCAAAAATTCGTGCGATTACAGATGAAATTACAAGAATCGCACGAACTTGGTTTGAATGGGTCGATAAAACAGGCTATGTGTTACGCCCAATTGTTTTTACAAAATCAGAAGAAGACTATCTTCCGGTATTAGCGGAAGGATATGCGAAAATGATTATTCACGATGCAACAATTGCCGAACTAGGGGCAAAGCAAGGCGTAAAATTTATAGACAGCGAAGATTTTACTCACTTTCAACATGCTTTAAAAGCGACGAAAGTTCCGGCTAAATTAGATAAGGACGGTTATCGAGGTACGGGGTTATTTATTCAAAATCACGAAAATGATCAATATGAAGTGCAAATTCCAAGTACGTTTGCCTCTTTAATGTCGTTTATTGGCCATCGTCGTGTAACATATAAAGAGATTGAAGATGCGTTTTTCTTTAGTTCTGTTGATGCCATTAAGCCGGCAAAAATCGTTGAGCAATGGATAACGTTTATGCAAGCGCTAAAAGTCGTGAGAACCATCAACAATACTCATGTGGAAAATGTTACTTCATATACGTTGGAAGCGAAAAGAGATAAAATTGAACAGTGGTATGAAAAAGAATACGATCAACTCGTTGATCAGTTCAAGGAAACGTTTAAAGGACCTCGACTCGATTTGCTGAAGGGATATAAAAGACACGGAAGCTTAAGAAAAATTAACGAAGCTTTGCATAATATCGATTTAAAGCTATTGCAAGTTCATACAAACAACCACCTTATTATTTGGAAAGAGCAATTAAGTTATTTACAGCAATTCCATGATGAGTGCAACTTCATTTTTGATGAAGAAAAATGGAATACACTTCAACCAAACGAGCGAAACTTTGAGAATCTCACATTAGATGGAAAAGATATGCCGATTTGGAAAAAGATAAAAATTGTACAACAATTTCATGATTATGTGTCAACGATTCAAAAGGACATTCTTGCAAAAATTCAAGAAAAAGTAGAGGAAATGAAAAACACAAACGAGTATAAAGGTTATTATATACCAATTTCACCGTTTACGTATGTACTTGAATTATATAAAAACGAAATTGAAAATGCGATGAATCATGTAAAATCTTCGCAACTGCGAACAATGGTATCAAATGAAGAAACGTTGGCACATCATCTGTCTCTAGGAAATTATAAAGAAGCAATTGATCGGTTAAATATCATTATCTCACAAATCGGCTTAAAGAAAGTGGAGCATACAAAGGTAGATTGGAAAGAGAGAAGCGGTATTATCGGCCGTTATTATGATTTAAAAGATAAATTTGTACAAATGGTAGACCTTTTTGTAGAATCAAAACCGAAAGTCGAGAAATGGATTGCTTATTATGAAAATAGTGATGCCGATGTGAAACGTGAGGTAGGGATTGTTGAGCTTTCCACACTATTTGACAAGTTAACCGTATTTTTAGAATCTGGTTTCGAAGAAGAGGTTGACGATATTTGTATCGCAAAGAAAGAAAATGCGATGACACTTATTGATGAAACGGAAAAGTTGTTGCAAGAACGAAAAAACGATATGACGGATTTAATTGCCCAAGTAACAAAAGTGGAAAATACGACAAAGAAAAAGCGAAATCAATATTTCGATGAGTTATTAATTGATGCGGTGAACCGCCTGTTCCGTCTGCAGCATCAACCGCTATATCAAGCAGACTTAAGTGCACCGATTCAAGAAGCAACTTATAAAGAAACAATAGATAAAGTACAGATGGAAATGAAACAATTAGAAACATATGCCCATCAGTTTTTTGCGGAACATGCCAAATTTGTGCAATTTGAGTTTTATAAAGAAGTGGTTGACCGCAAAGGAGAGTTAGACTGGACTAATTACCAAAAAGAAAAAGAAGAGCTTGAGCAAATCGGATTGATTCGGACAAAAGTGGAGGTTCTCTAATAATGTCGAGTTTGCAAATTTTAAAACCATTCGCAAGACGGACAGAGTATAAAATGTTGCGCGAATGGTTTGATGTGAAAGAGAAAGATGTCGGAGAGTTACGGTCAGGTATTTGTGTGATTCCAGCTATCATTCTTTTAAAAATGTCAGAAAGCGATCGTTCGTGCCTTATTCAATGGATAAAAGAGTGGGGAAACCAACTAATGGTTTTCCCACCATATCTTAATTTGGATATTTCATCATTATTGCAACTGAATCACTCGTTTTCCATTAAAGAAATGAATGAATGCATGTATGAAGGAGTTCCGGTGCGCGAAGAAATAGCGACTAATTTAACTCCCAAAATTCAATTACCGACTAAACAAACGGTTGCCGTTGACTTTTACTACGATACAAGTAGCGGATGCATTACTATCACAACATTGCCGCTTCTTGATTACCGGTTGCTTGAGCAGCGTGAAATATGTCAACGTCTATTTCAATCGTTAATGCACATCAATGAAAGAGATACAAAAGATGAAATGAGCGAAGAAAAACAAGTGATGTTTAAGCCCGTTCATCACTATTTACTTCTTCTCTCAGCAGCCGACGTCATAGAACGACAACAGCTCGTTCCGTTAATTCAAAAGTCTTTCTATTTAGAAGTACGTGAAAATGATGTGAAAAGTGCTTTTTCTGAGCTCGAAAATTTACATTATATTCATTCAGACGGAACCATCACCGAGAAAGGACAGCAGTATATTTTGGAAAATGGTTATCGTGCATTTGTAAGAGAAATAATAAAGTGGAGGAACGTTGATGGAGAATGGTAAAACGAAACCGTATACCGCGATTGCCAATAGTTTAGTAGCGAAAATCCAGTTAGGCTTGCCAAGTACGGTTACGAAATTAAGCGCGAAAATGCGTTTTATTGATCATATTGCACCAATCCTTCGCAACAGTGGTGTCATTCGTCCCATTGAAAAAAAATCACCACTAACGATTCGGGTATCGGGGATTGCAACCGAAAGCAAAACAATATCGGCATTTGGCGGTATTTTATATAGCGCTGGTGCTGTTCGTCAAGATTTATACATAGAGGAAGGCTCTGTGTACGAAACATTTCAAGACAGCCTCGTTGACATTGACGAAGCGGATGATATCGATGTTACTAAAAAACTAAAATTTGTTCATATTACGCAAATGTATGATTTGTTAGAAGAAATGGTGCAGGAATCTAATCCCCCCGCAAATGGTAATCGTTGATACACCATTATTGTTAGAGCGTTCTGATGCACCGTTAGAATCACATGAACAATTATTGAAAGATTATGAGCAATGTAAAGAACGAATAGAACAATTTTGGTCTATGTATCAAGATAAAATGTACCCGTTTAATCCTCATGGAATTCAATTAGTCTCTCTTAGTACAAAACGGTTTGGTTCAATCTTTTATGGATTAACAGCTGTAGAACGAGAAAAATATATCATTGACGGGGTTCATTTTTCTAAATTACAAGATATTGAGGAGTCTTTTTATAAGATTAAAAAAGTAGGTGTAAAAAAATTACTCCACGGTATTTTAACGCGTCGAACGAGAACGGCAGCTTATCAATACGATATTTTAACTTCAGATAATCGTCTTGAGCCGATAAAAGTAAGAGAGCTTGGGCTGATCAACTTTCATTTGCGTGCTGGGATGAGAACAATGCCTTTGCTTGTGGAAATGATAGGGAGCAACAAAGATTGGGATTCGAAGGCTATTGATGAATTAGCATCCTATATTGTTTCACTTTTTTCAGTGGATCAGCCAAAAGCACTTCCTCTGCCGCTTTGGTATGCCGAGTATGCTCTAAAACCAATTCGAAGTGGTGCCATTATTCATTATTTTAAAACGCAGGCACTCGAAATGATTAAAAAGGAAGAAGTAGAAAATGTTTGGACCGAAGAAGTAGACTTTTTCGGGGAGGGTGAATGATGAGTCAAGAAAAATATATTGGTAAACTTATTGGGAATACCGGAAATCCGAATGATTTAAAAATGGTGCTTCAAGATAGCTTTTCCGCACGCCGTGGCGAGTTTGTGAAAATTTTACATCAAGAACGTCCAGATGAACAGCCGACATATGTTCTTGGGCGGATTACCTCTATTTCCCGCAGTAATATTTTATACAACAGTGATCTTGGAGAAGGATTGAATTCGATCGAATTATTACCCGGAACACAAATGACTGGAGAGACATTATTTGCTTCCATTGACCTTGTCGGTTACAAGGAACCAACCACAGGACAAATTCGCATTCCGCGTCGCCCGTTAGATCCGGGAAGTAAAGTATATGGTGTTGATTATGAATTTCTTTCTAAGTTTTATCAATTTGATGAAAATAAAAGCATTGCGATTGGCAACTTAATAGGTTATGAACGTGGAGAAAATATTGTTCCTGTTTACTTGGATGTCAATAAGTTAGTGACAGAACATTTAGCAGTTTTAGCGATGACGGGTTCAGGAAAGTCGTATACGGTCGGTCGTATCATCGAACGACTAGTGGCGCAAATGAATGGAACCGTTGTTGTGTTTGATACGCACGGTGAGTATGGAAAGGCATTTGAAAAAGGGGATATCCATTTCAATACGAACCTTGATCATATTGAAGACGAAAAAGATCGGGAAAGCATTTTATTTATTCAAGAACGTTTCCGTGCTTTACAAGCGGCAGGAGGCGGTATTCATGTATATACGCCGCAAATGGAAGAGTTTGATTACAAATACGCTGGCAAAAATAAACACCTCGCGTTGCAATTTGACCACTTTGAAATGGACGATTTTGAAGAAATTTTGCCTGGCTTAACAGAACCGCAGCAACGGGTACTCGATGTAGCGATTCGTTATTGGAAATATAAGTATCCACACCCGCCTCGCGATATTAAAGATTTGCGTGAGTTACTTTCAGGCGATTTAGAAGAATTGCGGGGGTGGGATGAAATAACGGAAGCAGAAGCAAGAGCTTTAAGCGGCAGAAGTGCAGCGGTCGCTTCGATGAAGCTGAATCGCGTCATTAACGAAGCGCGAAGTTTTTACACAAAAGCGATTGGTGAACCGACGGATATTTATAAATTAATTGGTGAAATGAACGAAAAATATGGTCGATTAATCATTATTGATTTGCAAGGGTTGTCAGACGATGCAAAGCAAATTGTCACGGCGCTTGTATCCAGTGAAATTATGCGTGCAGCGTCAGATAAACAACGCCCGATTCGTCCTTGCTTCCTTGTATATGAAGAAGGTCATAACTACGCTCCAGCTGGCACACCAACGATTTCGAAAAAAATTATTAAAAAAATTGCCGCAGAAGGTCGTAAATTCGGGGTAGGTTTTGCCATCGTTTCACAACGTCCTTCTAAATTGGATGCAGATGTCACATCGCAATGCAACACGATTATTACCATGCGTCTAAAAAATCCGGATGATCAGCGTTTCATTACGAAAACATCCGATATGTTAACGAAAGCAGATATTGACGAACTTTCATCTTTATCTACAGGGGAAGCATTAATAACGGGACGCTCGATTCCAGCTCCACTATTAGTGAAAGTTGGAACAAAAGCGTTAGTTCATGGTGGTCAATCACCGGAAGTTGTCAAAGAATGGGGCGTATTCGGTGGATAAAGAGCAATTAAAGGCAATGATTATTGAAGAGTTTAAGAATGGAAAAATTCGCGATTCACTTTTTCCCATGTTTTCTGTTCATGGGATTCGTGATTATTCGGAAACCGTTCATTCAGCAGGACTGAATTATATTACGGAAATCGGTAGACATATTCAAGGAGTAACAGCTTTATCTGAATGCCCTGTTTATCCAATTAACCAACAATATAGTCATAGCATTACTCGAGAAGTTCGGCCGGATTCTGTATGGTATCGTCAACAGGACGTAAAGCCAATTCTTGTTTCAGAGTTTGAACGATTTGAAAATTCAAAGGGCAAGCATGATAAACTAAGAGAGAAGATTGAAAATTTATTATTAGCATATCATCAACTTGGTAGCGATTTACCATTGATTCTTTTTGTCTACTGGTCTTACAGCGGGGCTATTCCGAAAAATATCGATAAATACATTAGCATTTTTGATGAAGGGTTCACGTTACCGAACGGTCGCTTTATTCCAGGGATTAATTCGTTTGTTACCGATTATCTCGTTTTTCAAGCAGTAGCAAGCGGAACGAAGGAAAATCTCACCATAAATGAATGGATTCAAGTGAGGTAACAATCATGGTCCGTAAGCGTTATTCTATTCAACCAAAAAAGGATATGAATATCGGGGATAAATATATTTTGCAAGAAATGATAGGCGAAGGGTCATACGGATATGTATGGAAAGCCCTTCGCAGTGAAGATGAAGAAATCGTCGCTTTAAAAATCCCGAAAAGCCAAGAACGTGGTGATTCAGCATTAGTGGAAGGAGAACGTTTTATTGGCGTTTCTCATGAAAATATTATCAATATTTATTGGATGGGCAGAGTAGACGGTTATTTTGTCATTGAGATGGAACTGTTTGATGGGAAGCCGCTCTCACAAGAGTTAAGTGAAGAGGGAATTAGTCATCCACGGACATTTCAAAAAATGTTTGATATTTTTGATCAAGTACTAAATGGTGTTGAATTTATGCACTCCCTACGCATAGCGCATGGAGATATCAAACCTGACAATATTTTAATAAATGAAACTACTGTAAAATTAACGGACTTTGGAACGAGTCGATTGATTGAAGATATTTTCGTAAAAACAATTGATGGTGCAGGAACATTTGCTTATATCGCTCCTGAAGTTCTCCATTCGCAAACACGATATTTAAATTCTGACATTTATTCTTTAGGGGTTTTGTTATATCAATTGTTAACAGGAAAAACTCCACATGACACATATTTTAACGTGATTCATAATGTCCCTTTTCCAAAACCAAGAGAATTGAACGATAGTATTACACCTTCAATGGAAAAGGTCATCATGAAGGCGTTAGAGAGAAAGCCGGAAATACGATATCAGTCGGTTACCGATTTCCGCACCGAATTTAAAAAAGCGGTAGAGGAACATTTCAAACAGCAACAAGTTGAAAAGTTTATTCCTCGTGCAACATTAGCAAACAAACGAGATCCGCTAGAATTAGCGATGATGAATTGCAAACTTGGAAAGTTTACACTGGCAGAAAAAATTTTAAAAACAGAAATAACAAATGGAAATACACTGCCGGAGATCTCATTGCAGCTGGCATACGTATATTATAAAACAGGTCGGTTATTTGAAGCGTTGCGGAAAATCGAAAATATTGAAAGTACGGTAATTGAAGAAACACGTCAAGAAAGTTTTGATACGGCTGTAAAAAATCTAAAAGCAAGAATTTTCATAGCCATAAAAAAATACGAGGAAGGGCTACGCTTATATGAAGAATTGTATCAAAAAGAACCAGGAAATCTAGATTATCGTTATAAATTAGCACTATGTTATGGGGTGTGCGGACAGGAAGAAAAAAGTATTCAAATTCTAGAACAAATCAATCGAGAGACCCCAGGAATTTGGTCTGTTGTGAAAAAACTTGGTCAAGCGTACGACCAAAAAAGGGATTACGAACGGGCAAGAGCCTATTTTAAATATGCCTTAAAACTAAGACCAAATGATGAGTATGTAAAACAGAAGTTGGCTCTTTATGAGTATTATCTGTAATGAAATGATAAATAGAGAATGAAGTTAATCAATAATCCCGTAGCACAATGTGTGATACGGGATAATTTTATAGATTTTAATAATGTTATTAAAAAGTGGACAAGGTCAGTTTGCAGACAAAATGAAACATAAAACAGACACATGTTTTAGTTACCAGCTGAAATCACCCGTCTTACATTAATATAACTAGATTGTTCTGATGATGTATAAAATTTTGTGTAAGCATATTTCTAGATAAAGAAAAATAGGTAGGGTATTCTCAGATTTGCGACCAAACAAATTGAGAAAGGATGACCCTACCTATGTCTAGTAGTATACCTAACTCTGACTTCGCAAATCAACTGGAAAATATGATTCGTGAGTTTGTAAAAGAAAAATTAGAGCTCATCATGAAAGAAGAAATCAAAAACTTTCTAGAAGTAGAACAGAAAGAGATTTATAACTCCAGAATGGGTATTACCCCCGTTCTTTGGATACTAAGTATGGGAAAATTGATCAGCTTCATGTTCCACGAGATCGAAATGGGGATTTTCAAACCCAACTATTTGAACCTTATCAACATCGCGATGGTTGGCTCGAAGAAGCGATTATTAAAATGTACCAAAGTGAGATGAGCACTCGAGAAATCGGTAAATTTATCGAACGAATTCTTGGTTTCAGTTACTCCCCAACCACGATAAGCAATATTATAGATGCGACGATAGAAGACATTCGAAAATGGCAACAACGTCGACTCAATAAGCGTTATTCTGTCCTTTACCTAGATGGCTTATATATAAAAATCCGTCGTGATACGTATGCGAAGGAAGTCATTTATATCGTCCTTGGAGTCAATGAAGATGGCTACCGAGAAATATTAGGTTTCTATGTTGGAGGTCAAGAAAGTGATATTAGGTCAATAAAGTAGACACAAAAATTTATAGATTTTTTTTCGCAGCTACCGCGCTATCGCTTGGTGGCCTTTTAAAAATAATTACGACGTTGTCCTAATTATTTTTAAAAGGTAAATTTTCGGGTCTAACTATTCTATTAATATGTTCATTAAGCTCCCTTTTTATAGTACATACGTTCGTATTCAGATGGCGAAAAATACTCTGTTGCGGAGTGAATACGTTTATTATTGTAAAATATTTCTATATACTCAAATATGCTCTTTTTTGCTTCCTCCCTTGTTTTATAACGAGTCTGATAGATTAGTTCTTTTTTTATAACCCCATGAAATGATTCAATACAAGCGTTGTCATAACAATTTCCTTTGCGGCTCATGCTACATTTCATTCCGTATTCCATTAGCTTAGCTTGATAGTCATTTGAAGCATATTGACTCCCTCGATCAGAATGATGGAGGATAGAACCCTGTGGTTGTTGACGCTGATAGGCTTGCTTTAAAGCACTTAACACTAGCTCCTTTTTCATTGAACAGTCTATATGCCAGCCGACTATTTTCCTTGAATACAAATCCATCATACTAGCTAGATAAAGCCAACCTTCATCCGTTGGAATGTATGTGATATCAGCTACCCATACTTCATTTGGTTTCGTAACAGTAAAATGTTGGTTTAAGACATTTTCGTGGACCGGATGGTTATGTTTTGAGTTAGTGGTAGCCTTATGCTTTTTCACGGTACGAGACTTCATTCCCTCTTTGTTCATTATGCGGGAAACCGTCTTCTGTGAAACCTTAATGCCTTCATGATTAAGCTTTTTGGCAACCTTTGGACTCCCATACAGTTGGCGAGATTCGATATACACACGACGCACTTCCTGCGTCAATTCTTCTCGACGCTCTTGTCTAGCACTTTTGGGACGATCACGCCATTTATAATAACCGCTTCGAGAAACTTTCAATACTTCGCACATCTTCTCCAATCGGTAATCGAAGCGATGCTCATGGATAAATGAATATTTTACCGATGGTCTTTCGCGAAGAAGTGCATCGCCTTTTTTAAGATGGAGTTTTCCTCCTCCAGATCCCGAATACGTTTCTTCAGTTCACGAACTTCGTGGTCTTCGGATCGAAACGTTTGGGTTTCTGTTATTTCAGGTTCTTGCTTATATTTTTTCATCCAGCCGTGAAGAGTATTTTCGTTAATTTTGAGCTCACGAGCCACTTGTGCAACGGATTTCGCTTCCTCCAAAATATAACGAACAGTTTGACGCTTAAAGTCTTCCTCGTACCGCCTTTGTTTTTTTGTCATGTAGACACCTCATTTTTCAGTCTATTATTACTATAATAATCTGTGTCTACTTTTTAGTCTAACATCAAGTTCCAACCTATTTACGAATTGATAACTTAGCTGCAGCAGTTGTTTCAATTGGTAAAGGGGACAAGCGAACATACACTGACTCTTTTATTAGATTTAAATGTCACTATGGCTTTGAAGTTCAACCGTGTAACCCGTCTAGTGGACATGAGAAAGGCAATGTGGAAAAGAAAGTTGGTTATACAAGGAATAATTTGTTTACAACTGAACCAATAATGGAAAGTTTTCCGCAATTAGCGACTTGGATGAAAGAAGAAATGGAAAAAGACCGAAAACGTCCACATTATGAAAAAGATGTATTGATTGAGGAGCTGTGGATTGAGGATAAAAAGCATTTGAAACCTTTGCCTTTAACGGATCTTCCGATTTTTTCAGTGAAATCCGCAAAGGTTAATAAATACGGGGAAATTGAAGTCGACGGTGAAAAGTTTGTTATCCACAAAGTGAAAATGAAACAGACTTTAGTCATCAAGATGGAATGGGATAAATTTACCTGTTATACGAACGATGGAAAAGTGGTTTACCAAGAAGCCCGTCCCTATATGAATACTACAAGGAGGATTCCCTGGAATGATATTTTTATGGATTGGGAGAAGAAGCCACGGTCTGTAAGGTATTCGCGTTTTTTTAAGTATTTGCCGGAGAGAGTTCAAACGTATCTGACGATACGATCGGAAGAAACCAAATCTCGAGTCAAGGGGATAAAGAAATTATTAGAAAAATATTCGTTAAATGATATTCATGCGGTTTTAAAAACAGAAGAACGTTTTGAAAGGGCTCCACATGAACTTGGTTTTATCCTGGAAGCGAAAGAAGCAGCTTATCCAGAGAAACTAAGTGAAGCCCATACACCCGAGATACTGCTTAACTATGAAACAGATTTGAATGCCTATGATAAAAGGCTTTGTCCTTCTTTGGAAGGAGGTGTTTCCTAATGGCGAATTTAAAGGCTATTTGTAAAACTCTTCACCTTGCCCATATTATTGAAGAGTTTGAGCAGGTTCCGTTCGAAAGTAAAGAACAGTTTTTGCGTGATGTATTATTGATTGAAGTAAATTCCAGGCAGACAACGAAGATTGCTAGACTGATTAAAAAGGCTAGATTTAGAGAGCTTAAATGGCTTAAGGACTATGAGTGGACCGAGCAGCTGCACTTGCCAGCTACAACCTCGAAAGAGGAAATTTGCGATCTTCGTTTCATCAAGGAAAAGCAAAACCTACTACTTTTAGGGACACCGGGCACAGGGAAAACGCACTTAGGAACAGCATTGGGAGTAAAGGCTTGTGAAATGGGATATGAAGTGCGTTTCTTCCGGGTGGCTGATTTAGTAGCCCAATTAGAGGAAGCCTTGAAAGAGGGCACACTAAACCGGTTAAAACGCCAAATTGAGAAGTGCGACTTGTTTATATTGGATGAATTGGGCTACGTCCCTTTTCAAAAGCAAGGTTCTGAATTATTGTTTCATATTATCGCAGACTGTTATGAACATAAAAGCGTTATAGTGACATCTAACCTTGAATTTGGTCAATGGAACGTGTTTTTGGGGATAACCGACTAACCTCTGCACTTGTGGACAGACTAGTGCATCATGCACATGTCATAGCATTCACAGGGGAAAGTTACCGATTGAAAAATGCCCTTTCTTCTATAAAAACACAAAATGGTAATTAATGTAAAAATCGCTGCAAGCCTATGTAAATTTCGCTGCATTTTTCTGCACTTTTTGCTTGCAAAAAACAAAAGTGGTCCAAAAAATACGCAAGAGAGGTACAATCATGGGAAAAAGATTTAGATGTTCTACTTACGTTTATGAAATATCCACAAAGCATACGAAGCGTCATATACACGACAAACGCGATCGAAAGAACCATTAAAGACATACGTAAACGATGAAAGACGATGAATAGTCTTACAAGTATAGAAGCTGCGGAGAAAATCACGTATTTGACCATATAAGACTTTCATGAAAAATGGTCGAATAGAAAATTACGAGGTTTTTCAAACGCCTATCAAGCCCTACAAGAAATGTTCGAAGAAAGATTCTAAAATTTGTAAGTGTGTAAGGATATTTGAAGGGGCGTGCGCTTCCCACTAGGAGACTGAATATTCAGTCTCCTAGTGGGAACAGATAAATGAATTTGCATAATCTGAGGATACTCTATAGAACCTTACACAAAATTCTTGACGGTACCAAATCGAAGATTACATAGTTTGGTTTATGAAGATAATTATATATATTTTAATATAAAAGCATTTTCTATCTGTTTTAAACATTTTATCATAAAAAAGTTTTAAAAAATTCTAATAATTAATAAGGAGTACAATGTAATCATGAATAATCAATTGCGAGAACATTTTTTATACCTAATGAAAGAATATCTAAAAGCGAAGCACGAAACATTTGCTGGACATCCGATTGGCAATTTTGTAAGAAACGAAATACCGAAAAATATTAGCAGCTTTTCTTTTATCAATAAAGATACATATGTGGTTAGAGGTTCAGTTGGTCAAGGGAATTGGGCTTCTGTTCCTTGGATCGCTGTATTGAATAATAAAGTTACTACGTCTACTCAAAGAGGCTATTATCTTGTGTATTTATTCAGTGAAGATATGAAAAAAGTTTATTTAACCTTGGCCCAAGGAGTGACCGAAACATCTAAAGAAGAGATGATCAAAATTAAAGAAGAGATCCGAAACAATATTCAAATGAATGAAAAAGTGAAAAAAGATGACAATATCTATCTAGGGGAAAGTGGTAAGGCGAAGGAGTATGAATTTTCTACTGCTGCATATATTCCATACTCTATCGAAAGCATGCCAACTGATGAAGAATTGAAAAATGATTTAAAGGACATGATCCAATACTATGAAAATTATATTGAGTACAAGCAGAACAACGTTAGGCCTGATGAGAATGGAATTATATTAACATCCGAACAAATCACTCACCACATCCATTCCTATATTTCTAGTAAAGGCTTTTACTACACTAAAGAAGAAGTGATCAATCTATTTTTATCATTAAAAACAAAGCCGTTTGTCATTCTTTCGGGGATTTCAGGCACTGGGAAAACGAAAATTGTTCAATGGTTAGCAGAAAGTGTGGGAGCCACCGAAAAAAATGGAAGATTTACGTTAATCCCTGTTCGACCCGATTGGAACGATGGGTCAGATTTGTTAGGGTATGAAGACATTAAAGGAGAGTTTCGACCAGGTCCGCTTACGAAAGTAGTGCTCGAGGCGGAACAAAATCCAGAATATCCATATTTTGTTTTGTTAGATGAAATGAATTTAGCGCGTGTCGAGTATTACTTTAGCGATGTTTTAAGTGTAATGGAAAGTAGAAGGTGGGAGAATGGAAAAATTGTGTCCTCGAACCTTCTTTCCAAAGAGGTAGCGAGAAGAGAGGTCACCTTTCCATCAAACGTTTATATCATCGGGACGGTTAATATGGACGAAACTACTCATCCATTTAGTAAAAAGGTGTTAGATCGGGCAAATACGATTGAGTTTAATCGTGTGGACTTGTCACATCTTGAATTTTTAAAAGGGCTCGAGGAAGTTCATCCAATTACATTAAAGGATCAAGCTTTTTCTGCGAAATATTTGCATTTAAAAGATGTTTATCAGGAGTATCCACATATCGTTGAGCAAGCAACGAATGAGCTCGTACAAGTGAATCAGTACTTGCAGCCACTTGGGGCTCATGTTGGTTACCGTGTGCGGGACGAAATTTGTTTTTACCTTGCCTATGCTGAAGAAGGAAATTTGATGACATATAAAAATGCGTTTGATCACTGTCTTCTTCAAAAAGTCTTACCAAGAATTTCTGGAAGTGATACGAGGGTACAACGGGCATTGGAACAGCTGTATACGTTTTGTACAGGTGTTGAATTACATGAGAATTACGAAGATCCAGCCAATTTTTCCTATGCCAAATATCCGAAAAGTGCAGACAAAATTTTAGAAATGTTAAGGAGGTTAACGGACAATGGCTTTACGTCCTTCTGGATTAGCTCATGAGGATGTAGAGCTAGTCTACATTGAAACTGAACTATTAACACTCGTCATGAAAGGGAAGCCTTATCATGAGCGGTATCAAGGTTTGAAGCAATATCGAAACATGGATGTTCACGAACAAATGGAATTTTCGGTCGATGGGGAAGGCATTCAAGAGATAAAAGTATTTGATGTGGATCAACAAACATTAGCCGACTGGTCGTATCATCGTCCAATCTTTTTTGAAAACGGAATTTACCAAGTCATCGTCTCTCCGAAAGTCGATACAGAATTGTCTTTTTATCATGAACACCCTTCTTTAAGAAGAGCGGTAGACAAAGTAAAGATCGGACAATCTTATGTGTTAATGGGGAATCTCCAGTTTCAAAATGAAGTGGGGCTATCAACCTTTGAGATTAGAGATGAAAACAAAACTGTGTTAGAGGTCACAATTGAAATTTTTCCAACGAAATTAAATTACAAAGAAGATTATCTCAAACTATTACAAGAAGTAAACGATGAAATTTATAATCTCGCCTTTCACTTTATCAAAAAAACGTATCAGCGGGCCAAAGTAAAGCTGGAGGGAACCCCATCTAGAAGTGAATTTTTTCGCTTAATGGACGTTCATTTTCACTCTTTTTTTCAAGCGATCAAACGAATCGAACAGCAGCCTCATCATCAACTTGTAAAAACTCATGTCAAGGCAAGAGGGGATCAATTAGGACGTCTCGATCAAAAAGGACGACATTATTTGCGCAAACGTCCGCAGCTTTTTCGAGATGTGCCCAATGGTATTGCGATCCATGACCGTCTCGTCATGCCTGTTTCCGGATTAAAAATCAAAAAAGATCTCACATTTGATACATTGGAAAATCGTTTTGTCAAATGGATGATGAACCGATTAATCGATAAATTAGCGGATTTACTAGAAAAAATACATTCAAAAAACAAGCGCTATGAGGTTGAGCCTGATCAGGATCTAATCGAAAAGCTTTCAAACATGAAAAGAGAATTAGAAAAGAAAGTAAATAGTTTCTTTTGGAAAACGATCGGGATACTCGATCGCTCTGTCATGAGCCTTGTATTGCAAATGGCTTCTGGCTATCGCGATGCCTTTCAAATTTATTTATTAGTGACAAGAGGTCTTGCACTGCATGGAAAACTGTATCAAATGTCCGTCAAAGATGTCGCGACCCTTTACGAATATTGGACGTTTTTGAAATTAGGACAAATCTTAGATAAAAAATACAAGTTAGTAAGTCAGGATATTATTCGTGTCAATCGAAACGGTTTATTTGTCAACCTGGAGAAAAATGCTTCAGCTACACGAATATATAAGCATCCGTACACAGGTGAAAAAATTATTTTAACGTATCAAAAATACGAAGGGAAATTACCAACCATCCCGCAAATCCCGGATACAATGCTATTGATCGAAAAGAAGGGAAAGGATTACACATACAATTATATATTTGATGCAAAATACCGTATCGATTTTGCGATGGAAGGGAGCAGCTATCATCGAAACTATCAGCTTCCAGGACCAACAGAAGAAGATATAAATACGATGCACCGTTATCGAGATTCACTAGTTGTCCGCCACCAAGGACCATACGAACGAACCGCTTTTGGTGCTTACGTTTTATTTCCTTGGTGGGATGAAGACAGCTATCAAGAGCACAAGCTTTATAAAAGCATCAATGAAGTCAATATCGGCGGCTTGCCGTTTTTACCAAATGCCACACGCTTAGTAGAACAACTGATCGAACGACTAATTGAAAAAAATCCTGAAGAATTACAAAAGGAAGGAATCCTCCCAAGAGGAACGATCGAGGAATGGCAATCTTCTCTTGAGGAAAAGGTCCTTGTCGGTATGGTCCCAAGAGAAGAAAACTATCGGGCGAATCTTCAGCATCGATTTTACCACATCCCTGTCAAACGTCTTAATAAAGGCTGGCAAGAAGCTAAATATGTTGCCCTTTATCCGAAAAAAGGAGCTACACCGACAAACGGTGTGACGTGCTACGGAAAAATAACCGACGTCCAATTTGTGAAAAGATATGAAATCACCGAATTACCGAAAAACAGTGCAGAAGAATATGTCAAATTCGAAATCGAAAGCTGGCATTTTCTCAAAGAAATTATTAAACCCGTTGGCTATGGAATTTCTGTCTACACAATGACAACCTTAAATACCTTAAAAGATGCGAAAGAATTGCCAGAGCTTTTCATGAAATCAAAAGAAGAAGTCACATTATGGCGCATGTTGCGCAGACTATCCAATCGCATCCGCTTCGACCTTGACGCCCGTTATCTCGACAAAGCATTGAAAATCGAAGCGTATCGCATCAAAGATATCACCATTCAACTCGATGGCCGGCAGCTTGTGATTACGAAAGGGAACTTAAGAAAAACGTTGCCAATCGATGAGTTAAGAAAACAGCCGGCGTTTGTGTTTAAGGAGATATTGAAGGTGATGGGATGAGATGATAGAGGGAAAAATGTGTTTTTAGATGGATTATTGAGCCAAAATGGTTAGGACTACCCGGATATGTCACTTTCGATTACAGATGAACAGGATATTGAAGCGGAAAGCGAAAAAAGTTAAAAAAAAAAGCGGAATTTTTCGTTGCTTAGGGATAACAAAGGATATGATTATATTTGCACAGTAAAATAAAAATATGACGAATCTTTCAGTGGTCTTGATTGATGTAGTGATTCTCTAATCAATGCTCAATTGAAGAAAGAGGATTATGTTCATGAGTTTGTTCGATGTTAGTCATTGGGAAAAAGATGAAGAAAGGCAAGCTTCTGGAACTAGACAAAAGTTTTGGTTGATTAACCCATTGGATAAACAACGGTATTTATTTAAGATTCCTAAGGAGAATACGGGTGAAGCTTGGGCAGAAGTTATTGCCTCGAAAATCGGACAACTAATGGGATTAAAAACAATGAAAGCTGATTTAGCAGTCTATAATGGTATATTAGGCATTTTATCAGAAAACTTTGTCCATGATGATAAGGAATTTTATGAAGGCGGAGATTTATTTTTTACCATTGCCGAAGATTTTGATAGATACAGCTTAAAGTATTACGATTTTCCAAATATAATAAAAGTATTATCCGAATTTAGTCTTGAAAGAGACTTTATTCAAATACCCATATTCGATGCGCTAATTGCAAATCAAGATCGACCTGCGACAATTGGTGAATCATTGTTTATCAAGCAGGTTATCAGCTTGCCCTATATATGATAACGGAGCATCATTAGGGTATCAATTACAGGAAGAGCGTATCCTAAGAATGTTTCAAGATCAAAGAATGTTTACAGCTTTTACAAACCGAAGCTACTCTTTAATCGGGTTGCCTGACAAAAAGAAACCAAAATATAGAGAGTTATTAAATTTTATTTATCAATTATATCCACAAGAAACAAAAGAAATGGTTGAAAGAATAAGTCAAATAAATGAAAAGCAAATACTTGTCATTTTAAGTGAAATTTCAGAAGAAGCAATGAGTAAAGTTTATAAAGAATGGGTATTAAAATTATTACAATATCGAAGAGAGTGGCTAATAAATTGGCATACGAAGGTGAAATAAATGACCCGTCCTTTTGTACTTTGGTTTATTTGGCAAAACGAACGTATGTGCCAGCGATATCATATTGGGAATTTAGTACATCACGAAGGCAAATATGTATTTTATTATGAAAAAAGCAGAAAAAGAAGGGGATTATTAGACGCATTAGAAAACGGATATCAGCCACATTTAGCGTTTCGCGATATCGATAAAATATACGTTTCTGACAGGCTATTCGGGCCTTTCGAACGACGTTTGCCTGATCGTCGCCGCCCTGATTTCCCAGAAATTTTGCGGACGCACGGCTTGTCAAGTGATTATACGGAAATGGATTTATTGCGAGCTACCGGCGGCAGGCTTGCGACTGATTCATATGAGTTTGTAGCACCTATTTATGTGTACGGAAATCACTTTGACTTTGATTTTTATATTGCTGGCTGGAGATATTATGAAGGGGAACAAATCCTTAAACAGCTAAAAATCGGAGAAAAGGTACAGTTTCAACTAGAGCCAGAGAATGAACAAGATCCGAAAGCAGTGATTGTATTAACAAGCCAAGGGCGTAAGTTAGGATATATTTCCAGCCTTTTATAGTGAATTTATGTTTAACTTTATTGAGAACGATGAAGATTATGAAGCAAAAATTCACTCCATTCATTTAGAAGCTCTCCCACAATTGAAAGTAAATATAAGCGTTTGTGGGAAACTGGTTCCGTCTTTAAAGGAACGGAATTTAAATATGGTGCATGATTTGCAGTTAGAAATGATATAACCATTTTGTAAATTCAGTTTTAGGTTGCGATGTCGTTGACAATAAGCACATTGCTTTTTATTGTCCCTCGGTTTGCTGGAAAAGAGTTTTTTGAAAAACAAATAAGGAGCGGGATGCGGCGGGTAATAGACGAGATGTTATACTGGAGCATTGGCGAACGGAACCTTGAGTTTTTTTACCAACTCTCTTGTTGCTAGTGCTGGGTGCGCCTGGGTTTGAATGGACAATGTTCAGAAAGTTGAATTTTCGAATTATAACATCGTGTTAAGATATTTCAGTAAACTATTTTCCTAAACTCAAAATGTAAAACTACAATAAAGTCGATTAATGTTAATATCAAACACACAAAGGGGCTTCAAAAAGTCAGTTAACCATGACTTTTTGGACAGCCCCTTTTCTTTGTCGTTAAATCTTGCAGAAATGCAATACTCCACAAAGGGAGCTTTCAACACTTACTTTAAGCACGCTCCCCGCAAAGAAGGTTTTAATCTTTGTTTAGTAACAATATACCATTAATACATGGGAAGATCAATGAAATTGACAAGTTTTACTTCTTTTTATTGGAAATTAGGTCTCGAACTTTTTGGTTCTGTGGATGCTCTAACGCTCTCATTTTTTGAAAATAGACCAGCAAGTAATTCGTATCGTTCCTTCCCCTTATTGTTTATATTAGGTGAAACAAGAGGAAATTCTTTAAACTTCATGAGGAAGCTTGTATTTTGCTTTGTCGCTTTTTAGGATGCTCTAAAATAATATTTTATTTGAAATAGATGAAAAAACTTTCATTTCTAAATTGCTAGCAGAGAATAAACGATAAAAATGGAAGTAATTTAACGAAGTTCCCATTCTTTTACCAACAAATCTAAGAGAAGCTTTTGTCGTCTTTCAAGTACTTTTGGTGTCCATTCTTTTTCTTGGATCACTTGGGTTGTCAAAGCAAATGTACTGACTCCATCTTTAGATTGAAAATAGGTAGATTTTTTACGCTCAAAATCAAAGTTTTTTGCACGTGAGTTTTTCTTTGTGGTGAGTAAAACTAAATTACCTAATTTGTGTACATACTGTTCAATGTTTGGAAAATTCTTTGTCCACTCGCTTTCCTTAGGAGGAGTTTGTGGCAGTATATGTTCAATTGTAATTGTATTGTAATCATAAGATGGCTGTCCTTTAGATAGCAATGCATCTAAACGTAAAAGTACATATCGTTTAGCGGCATCTTTTAATTTTTTATATACATCCCCATTCAACGCTTCAATTACTTCTTTCTTTTCATCGTCAGTAAGATTTAACGTACTCGTTTTCGAAAAAGGGTCTTTGCCTTGTTCTAATTCTCGTAAAATAGTCGAATATTTTGATTGTCTCCAGTTAAAATTTTTCCGTAAAACCATATGAACGGCTGCAAATCTTTCAAGACGTTTTAAGAAAGCCGGAATGTTGTTATTATAATGATGCATATAATACATAGCTACAGGTATCCAGTCCATATTATCAATTCGATTTAGAAATTCTAAAATCTTGACGGTTTCTTCATCATTAACAAACGATGTTTTATAATTTCTTATTTGTATATAAATGTCGCTGTATGGTATCAATATTTCATCGATAAATGTTTTTCCAGACATGTTTTCTAAAATACTATCGTATTCATCCTTAAGGTTTCCCGCGCCTTTTCGCTTTTGTAAAATCATACGGATATGTGAAAATAATTCATTAAACTGTTCACGACCAAGCGCACTTTCAATATCTTCCCATTTTTCTGTGTAGATTTCTTGCTCGCTTTCAGGAATTTTACCGATAATTTTAGCTTTTAAAATATCAGTAACCATTAAATCTAGTCCACGGTCGTTTAAAACAGTAAAGATACGAAAAGCAGAGTCAAAATTCGGTGTGGACACAATAACCATATAGCATAGCGTAGCAATGACACTTGGCAACGTTGTTAAAGTAGATTCATCAAGGTCATTAAAGCGCTCTAAATAATATAGCGCATTATCCCTAATTAATGCTTGACTGTCTGTTTTTACAGGGGTTTGTTCTGTTAGTTTTGTAATTCCATCGCGCTCTTGAATGTATTTTTTAAAAAAGTCATTGTCTTTCTTACGTAAACGAAGACGATATGTATCTTCAATTTTACGAATTCGGCTACCGCGCTGAACAATAAGTTCGTCAATTTCATTCGCATATTCTTCTGGTAAATAACTGCGAAGAGCAGATAATAAGATAGTTAAAGTCGTTAAACGCTGCTGCCCATCCAATACTTCTGCCTCTGGTTTCTCCCCTTTTACAAGGACAATGCTTCCAAGAAAATAAGGTTCCGGGATTTGCTCAATATTTTTTTCAGTGATTCCGTGATGTTCAATGAACTCAAGTAAATCATCTAATAACTCTCCTGCTTGCTCGGTAGTCCAAGAGTAAGGTCTTTGAACAGAAGGAATGGTAAATAAAAAATCATCACTAAATACTTTATGTAGCGGCATTTCCTGAGCGTTCAGAGGGGTGTGCATCTATTTTCATCCTTTCTTTTCTTTCATAAACTTTAATGAGAGTTAATTAGTTTTTCGTCTCCTAATATATTGTAATATTTTCTTAGCTGTTGATGCGAGAAAAAATCACTCATTGCTCCCATATTATAAATAATATGGAATGGATTGAAATGAACATGTAACTTTCTTCTTGTCAACAATCGAGAATAATAGCGAGAAGAATTTGAGACTAAAAAACATTGCCATAGTTTGTCGGATGTCTGTTATTGTAAAATAACGTCGAGTATAATAAAGACAGATACTATGTTCGGCAGCGTAAGGAATAGTTTTACATTTGGGAGGTCTAATGAGTGACAACACCATATCAAAGCAAATACTTTGCTTATGAATTAACGAAACAAAATTCCTCACATTCGATAGGGCGGTTAAGTCAATCGCTCATTAATGCGACGGTTGATTTAAACCCGCATCAAGTGGAAGCCGCTTTATTTGCCTTTCGTGCTCCATTGGAGAGAGGAGCGATCTTAGCTGATGAAGTAGGATTAGGAAAAACCATTGAAGCGGGACTTATTATTAGTCAATTGTGGGCGGAAAGAAAGCGTCACATACTTGTTATTGTTCCTCCACCGCTTCGGAAACAATGGAATCAAGAGTTATGGGAAAAATTTTATATTCCGTCCATTATTTTAGAAAGTAAAAATTTTAATGAAATGGTACGTTCGGGGCACAAAAATCCTTTTTTACAACAAGACCAAATTGTGATTACTTCGTATCAATACGCTCGCAATAAAGCAGACATGTTACAAAAGGTGCCTTGGGATTTAATTGTCTTTGACGAAGCGCATCGTATGCGGAATGTGTATAAAAAATCAAATAAAATCGGACGTACATTACGAGCAGCAACAGCTGGCTATCCGAAAATCTTATTGACGGCAACACCATTACAAAACTCTTTAATGGAATTGTACGGGCTTATTAGTTTTATCGATCCTCATATTTTTGGAGATGAAACAACGTTTAGACGTCAGTTTGCCCGCGGTACGAAAGAAATGTCGGAAATAGATTTTATTGATTTAAAACAACGTATTAAACCTGTTTGCCATCGTACGTTAAGACGGCAAGTTACCGAGTATGTGAATTATACACAGCGTATTCCGATTACTCAGGAGTTTATGCCAACGAAAGCAGAATGGGAATTGTACGAAAAAGTATCTGCGTACTTACAGAGAGAACAACTTTTTGCGTTACCGACAAGCCAAAGGGCATTAATGACATTAGTTGTCCGGAAATTGCTGGCATCTTCTTCCTTTGCTATTTCTGACACATTGCTTTCTCTAATTAAACGACTTGAGCAGTTGTTAGTGGAACTAGAGCGAGGAAAAACAGAAATAGCCGCAGAGCATTCGGACGTTTATGCAGATGTTGATGAATTTGACGATACAATGGAAGAGTGGGGAGAAGATGAACAGCCATCATACATACGTGAATTGTCGTTAGCTGAAATGAAACATCTTGTCCAAAAAGAAAAACAAGAATTAGAAGAATATTATTCACTAGCGAAGTCGATTAAAGAAAATTCAAAAGCGGAAGCATTGTTAATTGCACTTGAAAAAGGATTTGAAAAATTAAGAATGTTAGGTGCAAACGAAAAGGCGGTCATCTTTACCGAATCACGGCGAACGCAAGCTTATTTGCGTGAATTTCTCGAGCGTAACGGTTACGCTGGCAAGATTGTATTATTTAATGGAGAAAACCAGGATGAACAGGCGAAGCAAATTTATGAACAATGGATGGAAAAACATCAGCACGATGATAAAATTACCGGCTCAAAAACAGCCGATATGCGTGCAGCCCTTGTTGAATATTTCAAAGAACAAGCATCGATTATGATTGCGACAGAGTCGGCATCAGAAGGGATTAACTTACAATTTTGTAGTTTAGTCGTTAACTATGATTTACCTTGGAATCCACAGCGGATTGAACAGCGGATCGGCCGTTGTCATCGTTACGGTCAAAAGCATGATGTCGTTGTTATTAACTTCTTAAACCATAAAAATGAAGCCGATAAAAAAGTGTATGAAATTCTCTCAGAAAAATTCCGCTTGTTTGAAGGCGTTTTTGGTTCTTCAGATGAGGTACTAGGGTCGTTAGAATCTGGTGTCGATTTTGAAAAACGAATTCAACAAATCTATCAAACTTGCCGCACCGCAGAAGAAATTGAACAAGCATTTAAAAAATTACAAGCGGAGCTGGATGAGCAAATTCAATTAAAAATGAAAGAAACACGCATGCATTTATTGGAAAATTTTGATGATGAGGTAAGAGAAAAACTACGTGACCATTACCATCAAACGAGCTTACATCTCAATCGCATGGAACGCTACCTTTGGAATTTATCAAAATACGAAGGAGCGAAGGAAGCAACGTTTGATGATGAAACATTGAGTTTTGTCAAAGATCATGAAACATATCAAATGATCTCGCAAGCGAAAAAGCAAGAAAGAGAGAACGTCCATCACTATCGTTTTTCCCATCCGCTTGCACAAAAGTGGATCGAGCAAGCGAAAAACCGGGAACTGTTGCCAAAGGAAATTACGTTCCGTTATTCGGATTATAAAGGGAAAGTCAGTATTTTAGAGCGATTGATCGGGAAAGAGGGATGGCTGTCATTAGACTTGCTTCATGTCGAATCGCTGGAAAATGAACAGCACCTTGTTTTTTCAGCGATTGATTTAGAAGGAGAGCAACTCGATCAAGAAATGTGCGAAAAAATGTTTGAACTACCTGCCATTGAAGGGGAAGCGATTGAGCTTTCCGAGTCGATTTGCAATACGCTTCGTCGAATTAGTGAAGGACAACAAGAAGCAATCTTAAATGAAATTATGGAAAGGGCATCTGCTTATCTTGATTCAGAGTTAGAAAAGCTGGAAAAATGGTCACAAGACTTGAAAAATAAGCTCGAAAAAGATATAGATGAAATGACAGTTGAAATTGAACGTTTAAAAAGAGAGGCAAAACTTACGCGTAACTTAGCAGAAAAGCTTGAAATGAATAAGCAAATTAAGGAACTCGAGAAGAAGAGAAACGAGATGCGGCGAAATCTCTATGACCAGCAAGATGAAATTGATGCACAAAAAGATCGGCTATTTGAAGAAGTAGAGAAAAAATTGGAACAACGCACCTCAACAGAACATCTTTTTACAATAAAATGGAAAATTGTGTAACAGTAGGAGGGAGTACATTGGCTCAAAAACAAAAACTAGAACTTACGTGGATTGGCAAAGACGAACAACCAAAGCTCGAACCGCGCATTCTTCTCGAAGATCCGGAGCTTTCTTATCATGCGAAGGAACGAGTGACGGAAAATGATATTTTTGATAACCGGCTTATTTTCGGCGATAACCTGTTAGCATTGAAGGCGTTGGAACAGGAGTTTGCAGGAAAAATAAAATGTGTTTATATTGATCCTCCCTATAATACGGGTAACGCTTTTGAACATTATGATGATGGGGTAGAACATAGTATTTGGTTATCATTAATGAAAGCTAGATTAGAAATTATAAGAAACCTTATAAGTGAAGACGGTTCGTTATGGATTTCAATAGATGACGATGAAGCTCATTATTTAAAGGTTCTTTGTGACGAAATATTTGGGAGAAGAAATTTTATCTCTAGTATTGTATGGCAAAAAAAATGTAAGCGTAAAATAATCCCCACCTTTTAATGATAGGGATTAAATACTATTATTGTGATAAATTATTAAAAACCCGACAATTCAAAGGAATTGTTTTGGACCAAGGAAGTAGTTGATCAAGCTCATCCATATTGCTTATATCCATATTGGGAAGCCTTTCAAATAAGTAGCGAAGATAATAAAATGGATTTAATTTATTCTCTTTTGCTGTCTCCACAATACTGTAAATGATTGAGCTGACCTTAGCTCCTTTCGGAGTATTGCTAAAAATCCAGTTCTTCCTTCCGATCACAAATGGTTTAATGGATCGTTCACTTCGATTATTATCGATTTCTAAACGTCCATCCTCTAAAAATGCCACGAGTTTTTCCCATTGGTTGAGGCAGTATGTAATGGCTTGACCTAATAGACTCTTTGGTAAAACATTGCTTTTCTCTGTTTTTAGCCATGCTGAAAAAGCCTCCAACAATGGTTGGCTGTGTTTAAGTCGTTTTTTATATCGTTCTTCTGGTGTACATTCTTTCAAATCACGCTCGATGGCAAATAGCTGATTACAGAAATTGAGTCCTTCCCGAGCTGTGACTGCTGAATGACGTTTGGATTCAGGAAGTACGTTTAAAGCCTCATCGAACTTTCTGCGGGCATGAGCCCAACATCCAACTAATGTTACGCCGGATACCTTATGGTATCCTGCATATCCATCGACATGCAGGTATCCTTTAAACCCTTTTAGGAATTCTTTGGCATGTTCTCCTGCTCTAGTTTCCTGATAGTCATAAAGGACAAGTGGTGGATCCTCTCTTCCAGTCCGATAAAGCCACATGTAAGATTTCGATGTACTTGACCTTCCAGGTTCATGTAAAACCTGAACAGTTGTTTCATCCGCATGTAGAATGTCTTTAGAGAGGAGATGCTCTTTCATTCGTTGATAAATTGGCGCAAGCCATTTTTCGGCACCATAAAGCATCCAATTGGCCATGGTTTGCCTGGATAAGATCACACCTAATCGTTTGAACTGTTGTTCTTGGCGATATAGAGGTAGCCCCTCTACATATTTTTGATTCATAATATATGCCATGCTTGACGGTGAAGCTAAACTTTTTGGATACACAGATTTTGGGGCAGGTGCTGTAACGATTGGTGTCTCTATTTCATTACGCTCACAATGACGGCATCCATAGACATATCGAACGTGTTTTAAAACTTTGACTTGAGCCGGAATAATCACTAATTCTTGTCGTACTTCTGTGCTCATTTCGTGTGTTTTTTCACCGCAACACGAACAGACCTGCTCTTCTTCGGGTAAACGATATTCAATCGTTTCCATAGGCAGGTTTTCAAACGTAGCTTGACGTTGACCACGTTTCTTTTTACGACGATATGTAATTGTTTCAACAGTTGGCTCTTCGGCTTTTACATTAGACTCTACCTCTGCTTCATTGAATAAAGGTAGTTCTAATTGATTAGGATTTGTTTTTTCGCTTGAAGAGCCAAATTTTCGTTTTTGACTAAGACGATACTGTTCTTCATACCATCGTAATTTCGCCGTCAATTCAACGATTTGCTGTTGAAGTTTTTCAATTAATTCAAATGGGTTTTGGGTAGGATTCTTTAAATTTTTCATCATGTAGTAATAATTCGACGGTTTTAGCTATTTTCCTCCAAGGTTTTTGTTAAAAGTAAAAAATTCATATAACTGTTCTAGCCTTTACTTCTGGGTGTGCTTTCTTTTGCTCCATTGCAAGACCATCCAATAACCAGCGTAATTGCCGATAACTAATTTGTATCGTTCCAGTGTCATTTTCATTTGGCCATTGAAATTTTCCTTTTTCCAATCGACGATAATAAAGCCAAAAACCATTATAGTCCCAGTGAAGAATTTTTAATTTATCTCGCTTTCGATTACAGAACACAAAATAGCTTGATGAAAAGGGATCTAAATCAAATCCCTCTTTCACCAAAGCAGCTAATCCATCAATGGATTTTCTCAAATCAGTACTTCCTTTTGCCAAGTAAACTCGTTCAGCTCTTGTACCAGCTAACATGTTGATTTCAACGTCCTAACCACTTCTGAAAGAAAGGCCGGATCGAAACCAGGTTTTACTTCAATTGAAATCCCACTAATTTCAATCCGTAATGAATTTTCAACTGTTTGTGAATGATCTTCTAGGGTAACGGATGCCCATTTTGTAGACTTTCCTTGATTTTTTATTGGATTTTCAATTTTTCTTAACCAGTATTTAAACTGGTGAATACTCCATTGATTTTCCTTGCACCAGTTTACTTGAGTTTGACCGCTTTTACGATAGTCAGCGATTCGTTGTTCCCAAACCTTTTGTAATTCAGTATTCTTAGGCATAAAAAAAACCCCCTTCAATTTCATCTTGAGGAGATTATCTCATGAAATTAGCACATCAAGAAGGTGTGCAAGATTTGACGCTTACATAGATGACGATGAAGCTCATTATTTAAAGGTTCTTTGTGACGAAATATTTGGGAGAAGAAATTTTATCTCTAGTATTGTATGGCAAAAAAAATTTTCGCCTAGTAATGATGCGAAATTTATTTCAGATAGCCATGACTATATACTTGTTTATGCCAAAAATAAAGAACTATGGAAAAGAAATTTATTACCTAGAACAGCAGAAACTGATAGTAGATATAAAAATCCTGATAATGATCCAAGAGGACCATGGACATCGAGTGACTTATCAGTAAAAACACCAAATCCAAGAGATATTTATCCAATAACAACTCCTACTGGAAGAGTTATTTATCCGCCTGAGAGTAGGAGTTGGGCGGTTTCAAAAGAAAAATTTGAAGAGCTAGTCAAAGATAATAGAATTTGGTTTGGAGAAAAAGGGAATAATGTTCCACGTTTAAAAAGATTTTTAAGTGAAGTTCAGGAGGGGGTAGTTCCTAAGACTTTATGGTTAAGAGATGAAGTAGGGGACAATCAAGAAGCAAAAAGAGAAGTTAAAAAATTTAACGAGCATGATGTTTTTACTACTCCGAAACCTGAACGGTTAATACAAAGAATACTACAAATAGCAACAAATGAAGGCGACTGGGTTCTTGATTCGTTTGCCGGTTCTGGAACGACCGGGGCGGTGGCGCATAAAATGGGGCGCCGCTGGATTATGATAGAACTTGGTGAGCATTGCCATACGCATATTATTCCGCGCATGAAACAAGTCATTGATGGGACCGATCAAGGCGGGATAAGTAAAGCGGTGAACTGGAAAGGCGGGGGCGGCTTCCGCTATTACAAACTGGCGCCAAGCCTGTTGAAGAAAGATAAATTTGGTAATTGGATTATCAATCCGGAATACAATGCGGAAATGCTGGCGGAAGCGATGTGCAAACATGAAGGATTTACGTACAATCCAGACCCGGAAGTGTTTTGGAAGCAAGGTCAATCGACGGAGAACGATTTTATTTATACAACAACACAGCTTGTTACCCAGCAAATGGTTGAGGGAATCGTTGAACAAATGAAAGAAAATGAAACATTGTTAATTTGCTGCAAAGCATTTAACGTCAATATCGATGACTTCCCGCAAGTAACGATTAAAAAAATCCCACAGGCAATTTTAAACAAATGTGAATTTGGTCGCGACGATTACAGTTTAAAAATTAATGAATTACCAATGAAAGAAAAAGAACCGGAACAATTAGAGCTATTTTAGGGGGAAGAGGTTATGAATCGTATTGTGAGTGCTATTTCATCCCCGGCTTAGTCTTCGAAAACCACAAAAAGAATCACTTGAAATTCTTGCTGAAGTGATTGAACACTTCGGCTTAAATAAACATAATGATCCCGAATCTTTGAAAGAAAAGCTAGAGGCTGTTAATGGGTTATTCCCGTCAGTGACTGATTTTGAACGAGAGTTTCCTTCGCTCTGTTTTGCGTTGGCAACCGGTGTCGGAAAAACACGTTTAATGGGAGCATTTATTGCTTACTTACATATTGCAAAAGGAATTCGTAATTTTTTTGTTTTAGCCCCTAACTTAACAATTTATGAAAAATTAATTCAGGATTTTACGCCAAATACACCGAAATATGTATTTAAGGGGCTTTCCGAGTTTGCTAATAAACAGCCAAACATTATTACCGGGGATAACTATTTTCAACAGGCACTTTTTTTAGATGATCCAGAGATTGTGAATATTAATATATTTAATATTTCTAAGATTAATAGTGAAGTGAGAGGCGGAAAATCGCCAAAAATTAAGCGGTTAAGTGAGTATTTAGGGGAGAGTTACTTCGATTATTTGAAATCCCTTCCTGATCTTGTTCTATTAATGGATGAATCGCATCGTTACCGCGCGTCTGCTGGGGTTAAAGCAATTAATGAATTAAACCCGATTCTCGGCTTAGAATTAACGGCTACACCACAGGTGGAAAGCGGGAATAAAACGATTCCATTTAAGAATGTGATTTATAGCTATCCTTTATATAAAGCAATGGAAGACGGCTATGTGAAAGAGCCGGCTGTCGCTACAAGAGAAAACTTTAATCCTGCGAAGTTTAATGAACGTGAACGTGAATTAGAACGCTTAAAACTGGAAGATGGTATTCGCGTCCATGAAGAAACAAAATTGGAATTAGAGTTATACGCGCGGGAAAATAATGTAAAATTAGTGAAACCATTTATTCTTGTCGTTGCCCAAGATACGGATCACGCCGAAGAACTTATGAATATCATTGAAAGCGATGACTTTTTTGAGGGACGTTATAAAGGAAAAGTCATTACCGTTCATTCCAATCAGCGTGGCGAAGAAAAAGATGAAACGATTAAAGAATTGCTTGCTCTTGAGGATCCGAATTCAAAAGTGGAGATTGTCATTCATGTGAACATGTTAAAAGAGGGCTGGGACGTAACGAATTTGTATACGATTATTCCACTCCGTGCAGCAAACTCAAAGACGTTAGTGGAACAGTCCATTGGTCGCGGTCTTCGTCTTCCATATGGAAAACGGACGGGAGTTCCAGCAGTCGATCGTTTAACGATTATTGCTCATGACAAATTCCAAGAAATTATTGATGAGGCGAATAATCCGAATTCCATTATTCGTCGCGGGGTTGTCATTGGCCGTGATGTGGCACAGACAGAAAAGAAATTAATCACAATCGAGTCGAACGTAGAAGTATCATTAATCGATGAGTTAGTTGGAAGGAAGGAATCCGCCACTCCTGAAGAGGAAAAGAAACTAGAAATCAAGAAAAATATTGCGGAAACCGTTGTAAGAGCCATTGCCAAGCAACAAACGTTATATAGTTCTAAACAACTAAAAGATCCTGCTGTCCAACAACAAATTATTAGTGATGTTAAGGAAACTTATACGGTATCCCAGTTGTCTTTATTTGAGGAAGAACCCGAAAAAGTGATTGAGGAAATGGTTGCAAAAGCAGTTGATTTACTTCCTGATCTGTCCATCGAAATCCCGAGAATTATCTTGCAGCCGACCGGAGAAATCTCATGGGGCTATCACGATTTTGATTTAGATTGCAGCTTAATTCCGAAACTGCAACCAGTTGCTGAAAATATTTTGATTGAGCATTTGCGTACTCATCAAAGAGAAGTGTTACAAATTAAAAAAGATGTAAATACAACAGAAGAGCGTTTAGAAGATTATCTTGTCTTTCACCTAATGGATTATCAGGCTGTTTCTTATGAAGATCATGCTGAGTTGTTGTATAAGCTGTCAGGACAGTTGATTTCTTATCTTCGCAGTTATTTAAAAACAGAAGACGATGTAAAAAATGTCGTTATTTACAATCAAAAACGTTTAGCACAGTTGATTTATGCGCAGATGAAAGAACATTATTATGAAGAGCAAACGAATTATGAAGTGACTGTTCGAATAGGGTTTGATACGTTAAAAGATACCAGTGTCACTGTAGATGTCAATGAAGAAGTGCGCGATTTTCGCCAACCAGTAGCAAATAAAGCGGCGATTCGCAGTATGTGTTTTGGTGGCTTTAAGAAATGCCTGTACCGAACACAAAAATTTGAATCTGACGCTGAACGAAAATTTGCCGTAATTTGTGAAAGCGATCCGTCCGTTTTAAAATGGCTGAAACCAACGCAAAATCATATCAAAATTTACTATAATCAAACACAAGAATACATCCCAGATTTCATTGTTGAAACAGATGAAAAAATGTATTTATGCGAAATCAAGGCAACAAACAGAATCGAAGAAGACCAGGAAGTAGCACTGAAAGCCCAAGCTGCCATCACCTGGTGCCAACACGCTTCCAATCATGCCCGCGAAAACGGCGGAAAAGAATGGGTATATTTATTAATTCCACATGATGATGTAGATTCGAACAAGACGATTAAAGGGTTAGGAGCGGTTTATAGACAGAATTAAGCTTGCAAGGATTCCAGAGAAGATAAATGGTTTAATTATTCATTTCCGACAGAAGTTGCCATAGCTTCTGTCTTTTTTTGTTTTTTACGACAGAATTCGACAAGTTTTTTTGATGACTTTTGATATTGTTTGGGGTGTATATATAGAGGTAGGCCTACTTTGTCCAAAAAATAAGGGACATGCCGTTTCATTCGGTTATAAGTTAAAACTTTTAGTTTATGTAGTTAACAAATCTACTTGACAAATAGTTATCAAAGAAAGGCTGAGAGCATAAGATATCAACACTTCTATAGAGAGGAATCTTAAATGTCGGAGGGCAAAGTGATTTCTTTTCTAAATATAAAGGGTGGTGTATGTAAAACAACCCTATGTAAAGAGATAGCGTACTATCTACAAAAACGAGGCAAAAAAATTCTTGTAATAGATATCGATCCACAATCTAATTGTACTCAGTCATTCTTTAAAAAATTTGGAGTAGATGTTCTGGATCAAAACGGTAATATCAGGAGAGGCATACCTTCAATTCAAAAACTTTATGACCACAACTTGTAGATGGAAAAGAAAAAGATGTGATTTTAACGGTCAACAATAGGATGAAGAAACGCGTTTTCGAAGAATGCAACATTTAGCTTCAATTACTATATTTTTGTCAAATATCCAGGATATGGAATTATGAATTGTTTCGTATGGCGTCGATCCTTACGTAACTGTCACTCCACGTAAAGCTACGTATCGAATTTTGTGAGCGATCATATTCTAAGTTGAGATAAAGCCAATGGAGTGATAATTTACAGCTTAGGAAGGAGATAACTATTGAAGAAAAAGGTTCATAAGAATAAAATTGTTGCCTATGTATTAGCTTTCTTTTTAGGTGGATTAGGTGCCCATTTATTTTATCTCAAAAAGCCGTTTCGAGCAATTCTTTATCTTTTGTTCAGTTGGACGGGTTATACTTTTATTCTTGGTTGGTTAGATATGTTTTTTATTTCATCCTGGGTGAACAAACTCAACGAAAAGAGGGTAGAATCTTCTTTGGATGTGGAGGGTGTTACCTATGAACATGTGTTAGAACTTTCTGAATCAGTAGCTTCTAATGAAAATACCGAAGTTCATACATTAAGAAAAGAGAAAGGTACTTCCGCAATAGCGATCCCGACCTACTCGGATGAGAAAAAATCTACAGATAAAATACATGTGATACCTAATAAAACAGATAACAAAAAACGTACGGACGAACCAGGTGGTAGAATTTTTCAAAAAATCCCTTTTTCTACAGAACCAGTAAAACGTTTAACCATCCTTGTTAACAAAGAGCTTGAACAAGAGCAACAAAGATCAAATAAACAGATTCCAACAGAGTCAGTGCTAAAAGAAAAAGAACAGCTTGCTAATAGTGAAATGGAGAAACAACAACAAAATAACCTTAAAGAATTTTCATCAGTTGTTTCAACAATAAAGAATGAACATTTACGTCGTTTACAAGCAGCGTTATTAGAATTGATACGATTTAAACAGGAATTAGAAATAAAAGAAAAAATCGATCATTCACATCAACAAGAAGAAGTGATAAAAACGCCACAAAAAGAAAATCAGGAGCTCCAACGTCAGATTGAATTGGATATATTGGTTGATAAAGAGGAAAAATCTTCTCCTGTAGCAAAATCACAACTTAAAGATGTAAATACTTTCATCAAAGGGATTAAAAATATCTTATCAGGTACGTTTTACGATGAAGAGACCATTATATTGCCTGAATTTGCACATGTAAAAACTCCTTCATTTGTAAAAGAAATGATTCATAACATAAAAGGGAAGGAACAACGAAAGACATTAAAAAATTCATATATCTATATTAGCGTACACACTAGGGAATCAGATTTTTTAAATGACTCCCTTCGTTACTCACAGAAAACAGGAGATCCAAAGGCGAAGTTTGTGCCTTTTATGAAATACTATCCCACTTTTAGGTCCTTAGATGATAACCAAAAGAATTGGTATTTTTACTGGAGAGAGGAAGTTTTAAAGGGGCGTTACATAGATACGGATTTGAGCTATATTTATTTATTTGCTTACGAGTTAATTAATTATACCTTTAACCAAAAAACATCTTTTAATGTAAGCATGTTAGTTCGTCTTTACAATAATTATAAAGAACGGTTTCCGAGTTTATCGCGTTATTTACCTGAATGGATAGGTCACATGCTCCTAGAAGCAGGAGAGAAAGAATTAGCAAGTAATTGGATTAGGGAACGAACAAGTAATCGTTATTACGAGGTATTTAAGAAAACACTTATAGAAACAGAGGACTGGAGCAAAATTTCAATCTCCATTTGGAAAAAGTATCTGCGTAATCATCGAGAAACTGCATTTTTTACTCAGAACAAAAACCGAATTTACAATATCTTTAAATCAGGAATTCAATTACTACGAGAGTACTACGAAGAACAAGGGATTTCAATAGTGGATGAATGGTTAGTTGAAAATATTAAGCAGCAGCCAATGTTCTTGTTTCAAGGGGCAGTAGTTCATAGAGAAGAGAGAAACACTGAAATTACAATGAATGTATTAGTGCCTTCTGAAAAATTATTTGATCAAGTAACTGCGTTATTCAAATACTCAGAAAACATTATGCGGCTGTTAAAAGAGAATAACAGAATGGTGAAAGTGGATGAAGAAGTGTTGCCTGAAGAATTTCGTGAAAATATGAAACAAATATTTTTAAATAAAGATGGTATTGGTTCACGGTTTAAAGTTGTTCAAAAAGGTACCATGAATAGCGGTTCTAAGATACCAGATCCACCTAAAGATATCAGTCAAAAACAAGATACTGTATCATCAGGAGAACAAATACAAGACTTAGAGACTGTTATTGAATTTGACGATGATAAAATCAAACAACTTGAAGAGGAAAATCGCTTATTACTACAACATTTTGAACAATATGAAGACGGAGATGAACACTCAATCTCTACAACTGTTGAAAATAATGTATCTGTAGTATTAGCTGATGAAAATGTTAATGATAACATACCTAATTCTGAAAAGAGTGATAAAGAGCATGAATCAGATGTATTTTTTGGGAGCAGTGACAGTTTTTCATTGGATTTTTTATCTTCGTCTGATGGAGAAGCAAGTGAATTCATTCATTCTCTATCTGAATTGGAAAAGTTTTTATTGAAGCATTTTACGGGAGACAGTATTCAAGTGTCTGAAGCTAAGCAATTGATGAAGTCAAAAGGTGTCATGATTAATGTTGTGATAGATAACATCAACGAAAAGTCAATGGATATTTTAGGAGACAAATTCATTGAACTTGAAGGAGAACAATATGTCATTTATGAAGAGTACATTGAGGTATTAAATGAACTAAAGGAGCATTCCTGTAATGAAGAAATTTGAGGTTTGAAAAAAAAAAAGTCCCCTTGGTATAGTACAGGGTGTCAATGCGCATTGACCCCGAATTTCAATAAACCAAGGAGGACTCAAAATGAATTATACACAAAATCAAAAAATCTCTCAAATTACACCATCAACTCTTATAGTAGGTATTGATGTAGCGAAAGAAAAGCATGTAGCCCGTTTTCAAGATGATCGAGGCTTAGAATTTGGCAAGAGGTTGATCTTTGAAAATCGTATACACGGCTTTCAAACCTTATTAGATTGTGTCAAGCGTCACCAAAATGACAATCATAAGGATCACGTGATTTTTGGAATGGAGCCTACAGGTCATTATTGGCTAAATCTTGCCTATTTTCTTAAGGCAAAAGGATATGATGTAGTGCTAGTGAATCCTATGCACGTCAAAAAAAGCAAAGAACTGGATGATAATTCACCTACAAAAAACGATACAAAAGACGCTCGTGTCATTGCACAGTTAATGAAAGATGGGCGATACTCCGTACCGAACCTATTAGAGGGCGTATACGCTGAACTAAGGGAAGGCGTCAAATTACGAGATCAGCTCATCAAACAGCTTATGATCATTGAAGGGCGGATTGAAAACGTCATTCAGCGCTTTTTCCCAGAGTTTTTCGATGTGTTTGGAGATTGGAAAGGGAAAGCCGCCTTTCATACCTTGCGCATGTTTCCATTTCCTTCTGATATTCAAAAGTTGACACCAGAAGAAGTACTTCAAAAATGGAAACCGCATGTACAGCGTGGGGTTGGGCTAAAACGTGCAACCAAACTCGTAGAGGTATCGAACAAGAGCGTTGGGATTGAAGTCGGAATCCAGTTCGCCAAAAGAGAATTGGATTGTCTATTGGATCAATATGAGCTTTACAAGACACAGTTAGCCCAATTAGACGAGGAACTAGAAGGCAGGGTTGAAAGCATACCAGGTGCGAAGCAAATGACGAGTATCCCGGGACTCGGTCATACCACCATCGCTTTGTTTTTTGCGGAAGTAGGGGATTTGAGCAAGTACAATCATCCCCAACAACTAGTCAACCTGGCAGGGCTTTCGTTAAAAGAACACAGTTCAGGTAAGTATAAAGGGCAGACGAAAATAACGAAAAGAGGTCGCCGTCGCTTGCGGAAAGCATTATACTTAGCCATTCGTCCACTCGTTGCCCATAATTCTGTGTTTAAAGCCTTGCATCATTACTATACCAATCGGCTAGATAGGCCGTTAAAAAAACAACAATCACTGATTGCCTTGTGTTGTAAATTATTACGTGTGTTATTTGCCATTGGTAAGAAACAGTGTGAGTTTGATGGATTAAAGCTATTAAAGGGATTACCTCAAATAAAAGCATTACAGGCTGCATAAAAGCTTTCAAACGACTTGTTATTCTGACAAACACCAATAGTGCAGAGTTGGAGTATAATTTCACCATTCGGGCATTAGACCCTGTAAAGGAGCATATCCAACCTCCACCTCATGGATACGCAGAACGAAGGAATGTGTGGATCTTAAAATCCAGTGATACATGGGAGGGTGAGCGACCATGAGAAGTGTGGAGATTTCTTGCACGGTCATACATGATAATACAGATATTGTAAATCTGTATTATAGGATGCACCTTACCATGTAAATATATTGAATAAATACAAGAAATTTCTGCTTATTTGAGGTGAAGAAGCTATTATGTGTTAGCGAAATTTAAAGAAAACGCGAGAATTTTGAAGAAAATTAAAGTTTATAGAGGGAGAGTGTATAAATGAATATTAAAAAACGAGATTCCAGTGCTATTTTGAATGCATTATCAGGTGGAGTTGTTCCAAGCAGAGGTCTTCAATATATCATGGTAGGTCGTGCGGAAGAAGCAAAACAAATTTTATCCGACTTAAAGAATATTAAAGAAGGTGCTTCCATTATTAAATTATTTATTGGTCCTTTTGGAAGTGGAAAAAGTTTTATTCAATCGTTAATTAAACAAATCGCATTTAATGAAAAATTTGTTGTGGCTAATGCTGACTTTACTCCAGAAAGACGATTATATGGTAGTGAAGGAAAGGCAGTTGCTACCTATACGGAATTGATGAAAAACTTGTCTACTGCTACTTCTCCAGAAGGGAATGCATTACCCGCTATTTTAGATAAATGGATAAGTGATGTTCAATCAAAAATAGCAGAGGATAAATATAACGGAATGGTGGAGTTTGATAACGAAGAATTTGTGAAAGATGTTCAGACAGAGATCACTAAAATTGTTTCTAAGATGGATGAGTTAACTGGTGGTTACGATTTTTCCCGAATCCTAAATCTTTATTTTAAAGGCTTTGTTGAAGATGACAATGAATTGCAACGACAGGCCATCCGATGGTTAAGAGGAGAATATAGCACTAAAACAGAGGCCAGAGCCGATTTAGGGGTAAGGACTATTATAGATGACAACAATTATTACGATTACTTGAAAGTTATGTCTCAGTTTGTAAAACAAATTGGTTATTCTGGACTTGTTATCAACTTAGATGAAGCCATTAACTTATATAAGATTACTCACCCACAAACGAGAGAAAAGAACTATGAAACTATCTTGAAGATTTATAATGATACATTACAAGGAAACGTAGAAGGCCTGTATATTACTATTGGTGGAACGCCAGAGTTTTTGGAAGATGAACGAAAAGGTTTGTTTTCATATGGAGCATTAAAAAGACGATTGCAAACCAATCCGTTTGAAACCAAAGAACATCGTGATTTAAGTCAACCAGTGATTAAATTAACACCGTTAACACATGATGAAACATATGTTCTTTTACAGAAACTAAGAGATATTCATGCTGTACATCATGGATATGAAACCACGGTAACAAACGAAGAAATTAAATCGTTCATTCGTAAGGAATACTCTAAGCCAGGTGCAGAAGGTAATCTCACAGTAGGGGAGGTTATTCGTACATTTTTAGGTGCATTAAACATTCTTCAACAACATCCCGACTATAATCGTTCGGAATTGTTTGGAGTCGCTTTAACGAATCAGGAATCAACCAACAATAGCAGAGTTACAAATATCACTTCTCGATTCTCAAGAACAGGAGGATGAGAATGAGTTCGTTTGATTTGTTATCACCAAATATGCAGAAAAAAATATGGGAGATGAGATGGGAAGAATTTACTCCGATTCAAGATAAAGCAATACCCGCAATTATCGAAACAGATGATGATATTATCATTTCATCGGGGACTGCTTCTGGAAAAACAGAAGCAGCCTTTTTACCTATTCTTACACTAATTGAGGATACAGCTAAACAATCATTGAAGGTGTTATATGTTTCTCCGTTAAAAGCACTGATAAATAACCAATTCGAACGGATTGAAAGCCTTTGTAAGGATATTGGAATTCCCATACATAAATGGCATGGTGATGTTTTACAAAGCAAAAAGAAAAAGTTCATTCAGAATCCAGCTGGTATATTACAAATCACACCGGAGTCGATTGAAAGTTTATTTATTAATAGAACATCTATGATTCCGCATATTTTCAATAAGTTAGATTTTATTGTTATAGATGAAATACATTCGTTTTTAGACGTTGAGAGGGGAATACAATTACGTTCTTTATTAGCAAGGATAGAAAAAGTAATAAACAAACGCCCCCGATATATCGGTCTATCCGCTACTATTGATAATTTTGAGTTTGTGAAACAATGGGTTAATTTTAGAAATACAGATAGAGTTCGAATTATTCACGAAAAAGGATACGATAAAGAGTTACTCTACCATCTAATGCATTTTCAACGAATTGAAGCTAATAAAAAGCCAATCGAGTTATACGAAGATATAAGGGAATTAACAAGAGAAGCTAAAGCTATTATTTTTTGCAACTCTAGAGAAGAGGTTGAATATTCTACTGTTCTTCTTAACCGTTTAGCACAAAAAGAGGGAGAAGGAGAAACATATTATCCACATCATTCATCTATTGATAAAAAAGAGCGTAAGTTTGTAGAAAAAACAATTGCCGAATCTACATCTCCTAAGAGTGTGATTGCAACTAGTTCTTTAGAGTTAGGCATAGATATCGGAAGTATTGATATTGTCATACAGGTAGACAGTACCTATACAGTATCATCATTACGCCAGAGGCTAGGACGATCGGGGCGAAAACAAGGCTCTAGCAGCATGCTTCAACTATATAGCACAATGGAAGATAGTTTAGTCCAATCATTAGCAGTTATGGAATTGGTGTTAGAAAAATGGGTAGAGCCATCCCAAGGATACAAACAACCATTTGATATCTTATTCCATCAAATTATATCTATGTGCCAACAATATAATGGGATAAAACGCTCCCAGCTTATTCAAGAGATCAAGTCCAATGATGCATTCCATGATTTAGATATAGAAGACATTAATGAATTATTAAACTACATGATAGAAAGAGAAATTCTTGAACAGTTACCTGTTGTTCAGGAATTAATTATAGGGATAGAAGGAGAGCGAATCTTAAGAAGTAGAGAATTTTATTCTGTTTTCATGACACGTGAACAGTATGATGTCTTTAGTGGAACAAAACAAATAGGTACAATAGACAAAAGCCCATTTATTAACATTAAAGATAGAATTATTTTAGCAGGAAAGTTATGGGAAATTTATGATATTGATTCAAAGCGAAATAAAATATATGTCTCCAAGGCTTCACAAGGAGACCCACCTAAATATTCTGGTGATGGCGGTAAAATTCACCAAAGAATAGGTGAAAAAATGATGGAAATTATATGTTCAGACAATTTCTTTGAATATATTGATGAGAAGGCCGCTGATTGTCTAAAGGAGATAAGAATTCCTTATCATTCTTATGAAGTTACACCTCAACAGCGGGTGATATGGAGAAAAAAAGATGAATTAGTATTTGAAACTTATACCGGCACAACCATTTATCAAACTTTAATGTGGATGCTTAGAACGAAGGGTGTTGATGTAAAAACAGTTGATGGAGTAGGGAGAATTAAAATCACTATGCCTCCTGAAGAAGATATTCTAAAGGTTTTTGATGATATAAAAAATTCGACTTGGTGTGCTGAAGATGTGATGAAAGGTGTATTAGAAAGAGAAACATTTGTGTCTAAGTTTTCCTTTTATTTACCGGAAAGATTAAGAGACAAAATGCATATTGCCAATGAAATTGATATTGAAAATACGCTTTCTTATCTTAAGTCATACACATTTAGATTAATTGAACTGTGATTTTTTAATGAAATTTGCTTGATTCTGACACACCCCGAAGTATGTCGAAGATTATTAGAATATCAGAAAAAGAGAGCCTGTAATATTCTCAAAAATCACTGAACTGAACCCAAAAAGTTAGACACGGAAATTTAGGCAACTACTTGGGCATGAGTTAGGTATTGAACGGGACTCATGCCTTTTAATTTTGCCTTAATTCGTTTGTGATTGTAATAATGAACTGTAGATGAGCAATTTTCATAACAATAATTGATATTAGGTCAATAAAGTAGACACAAAAATTTATAGATTTTTTTTCGCAGCTACCGCGCTATCGCTTGGTGGCCTTTTAAAAATAATTACGACGTTGTCCTAATTATTTTTAAAAGGTAAATTTTCGGGTCTAACTATTCTATTAATATGTTCATTAAGCTCCCTTTTTATAGTACATACGTTCGTATTCAGATGGCGAAAAATACTCTGTTGCGGAGTGAATACGTTTATTATTGTAAAATATTTCTATATACTCAAATATGCTCTTTTTTGCTTCCTCCCTTGTTTTATAACGAGTCTGATAGATTAGTTCTTTTTTTATAACCCCATGAAATGATTCAATACAAGCGTTGTCATAACAATTTCCTTTGCGGCTCATGCTACATTTCATTCCGTATTCCATTAGCTTAGCTTGATAGTCATTTGAAGCATATTGACTCCCTCGATCAGAATGATGGAGGATAGAACCCTGTGGTTGTTGACGCTGATAGGCTTGCTTTAAAGCACTTAACACTAGCTCCTTTTTCATGGAACAGTCTATATGCCAGCCGACTATTTTCCTTGAATACAAATCCATCATACTAGCTAGATAAAGCCAACCTTCATCCGTTGGAATGTATGTGATATCAGCTACCCATACTTCATTTGGTTTCGTAACAGTAAAATGTTGGTTTAAGACATTTTCGTGGACCGGATGGTTATGTTTTGAGTTAGTGGTAGCCTTATGCTTTTTCACGGTACGAGACTTCATTCCCTCTTTGTTCATTATGCGGGAAACCGTCTTCTGTGAAACCTTAATGCCTTCATGATTAAGCTTTTTGGCAACCTTTGGACTCCCATACAGTTGGCGAGATTCGATATACACACGACGCACTTCCTGCGTCAATTCTTCTCGACGCTCTTGTCTAGCACTTTTGGGACGATCACGCCATTTATAATAACCGCTTCGAGAAACTTTCAATACTTCGCACATCTTCTCCAATCGGTAATCGAAGCGATGCTCATGGATAAATGAATATTTTACCGATGGTCTTTCGCGAAGAAGTGCATCGCCTTTTTTAAGATGGAGTTTTCCTCCTCCAGATCCCGAATACGTTTCTTCAGTTCACGAACTTCGTGGTCTTCGGATCGAAACGTTTGGGTTTCTGTTATTTCAGGTTCTTGCTTATATTTTTTCATCCAGCCGTGAAGAGTATTTTCGTTAATTTTGAGCTCACGAGCCACTTGTGCAACGGATTTCGCTTCCTCCAAAATATAACGAACAGTTTGACGCTTAAAGTCTTCCTCGTACCGCCTTTGTTTTTTTGTCATGTAGACACCTCATTTTTCAGTCTATTATTACTATAATAATCTGTGTCTACTTTTTAGTCTAACATCAGTTTCCTTGCGCTTGTCATGGAATCCTTTTTGGCCTATAAGCTAAAAGAAATAGGATGCCAAACAAGTGTAAAGGATATTTTGCATGATGTAAGCCAGATGAAGGCCTCGAAAATATGCGTGAATGGTGAAGAGCAAATCGTTCGTACAGAATTACAAGGTCAAGCAAATCTAGCATTTGAAGCACTTGTCACACAAGCGCCTCCTAGAGTATTAGAAAAAAACACGTGCCACTAACAAGTGTAGTGGTACGTGTTGTGGGTAAAGTCCAAAACACCAGTATTTTCGGGCTTTTCTTTAGTGTACTCTGTCAAACTTGAGTTAAAAAAGTACACAAAAAAATCGTCCTATCCTGTAAAATGAAGGTACCAGCACAACATTCCAGGAAGGACGATTTTTATGAGCAATCAAATGATTACTACTGAAAATTATAACACGCAAATGACACTTTTTCCAGAAACAGAGGAAAAAAAGCTCTCTAAAAGACAATTAGCCCCTACTTTTAAACCCTATGACAACCGTCAAATTCAAGTTATTTTTGATATTGAAGCCCTCATACCATGTTAAAGCTGTTTTCTGCAACTAAAAATTTAAGCGAAATGCAATGAAAAAGTTTAGCACCTTATGTTCCACAAAAGTAAATATAATCCATATACCAATATAAATTATCTTACCCTATAAGGCTTGACATGGAGCCTCTGCGTGCATGGATTCTTTTGCGAAGACCGCAGCACAAAAGGAGTTCGCAGAGGCAACCAGCCTACCATGCACGCCACTCCATGTAAAGCCGTGTTTCTGAAATTATATTTTGTGAGAAAACTAACCTGTTTTGTTTCCAATTTAGTGCTTAATTTTTATCTTGCATTTTGCTAAAGTTTTATTTTGCATTGGGAAAGGAAGTTAGAAAATTTATCAAAAATATACTTGATTATTATGAAAATTTATAATATTATAAAAACAAACTCGTGATTATATTTATTTTTTACTTACAATATAAAACTTAGTTTTATATTGTAAAACAAAAGTGCATAAAGTTTATTTTTGAAAGCATTTAACAAGGGTTTATTATTTTCTATTTTTGTAGGGGGAGGACCCAAATTTTTTATAAATCTAATGACAAAGGAACTATTTGTTATTATTAGAAAATTTGTATATTATAAAACGAAGCTCATAATTATATTTATTTTTTGTTTATATTACAAAACTTAGTTTTATAATATAAAACAAAATAGATGAAACTTATTTTTGAAAGCTTTTAATAATTAGAGTTGTTATTTTCTATTTTTTGGTTTACGTTAAAACATAAATTTTCTATATATGCAATGAAAAGAGGGGAGTTGTTACAAGGTGATGAAAAAAAGTATCTCATTCATATTGCTGTTTTCTGTTTTACTTTTTGCTTTCTTGTCAGGATGTGGTGCTGAAAAACAGTCTGGACAAGAAAATGAGAAGAGTAGGGAATCTAAAGTAATAAAAGTAGCAAACTATTTTGCAGAGGATCATCCACAAAACGTTGCATTGAGGGAAAAATTTAAAAAAATTGTTGAAGAAAAGTCAGGTGGGACTCTTAAAGTACAGATTTATCCCAATAGTACTCTAGGGGCTGAAAAGGAATTTTATGACGGTGTGCGCAATGGCACTATTGAAATGGGGATTCCCGGCTTGATTATGCAAAATGATATTCCAAAAATGGGAGTACCAGAGTGGCCGTTTTTATTTAAAGATTTCGAACATGTAAAAAAAGTATTAAATGGACCGATTGGAAAGGAAATTGCGGCAGATCTCGAAAAAAAGCATGGTGTTCATCCGTTAGCATGGAGTGCAAATGGATTTAGAATGTTTTCAGCTAACAAAACAATAGACTCTATGGATGACTTTAAGGGGCTACGCATTAGAATGCCGAATATTCCCAACTATATTACTATAGGAAAATTGCTTGGGGCAAATGTTACGCCAATGCCAATATCAGAGGTTTTTACGGCATTGGAACAAAAAGTGGTTGATGGACAGGATAATCCTATTGCTACATTACGTGCTTCGGGATGGTATGAGGTCCAAAGTAATGTACTAGAGTCCAAGCATATGTTTAGTCCAAATATCTATATTATTAACAGTAAATTTTGGCATAGTTTGACCCCGGAGCAACAAAAAATTATTGAAGAAGCTGCAAAAGAATCAGCCAATTACGAATTTGAACTTATGGAAAAGAGTTATGAAGAAGATAAAAAATTTTTAGAACAACATGGAATTAAGTTTACAACACCAAGCCCAGAATTTACTAAACAAATGCAAGAAGCAGTACAACCGTTATATGATGAACTTTTTAAAAAATATGATTGGGCAAAAGACTTATATGAAAGGATAAAAGCAGAAGCTAAGTAAAAAGGATAAAAATGGAAAAAGGATGGTGAATCTATTGAAGAAACTTAGCAAACTAGTAAATGGTATTTTAAATGTATTGATCGTATTGACTCTTGCCATGATGTGTATTTTGGTATTCGGTAATGTTGTCTTACGTTATGTATTTAACTCAGGTATAACTTGGTCCGAAGAAATGTCCCGTTTCCTATTTGTATGGATGGTCTTTTTAGGGGCAATTGCTGCTTTGAAAGAAAATATGCATCTTGGAGTAGACATAGTTATCAATGCATTGCCTCATAAAGCCAAAAAAGTAGTGTTTATCGTTAGCAATTTGTTGGTTCTATATGTTCTTTGGTTATTGTTAAACGGAAGCTGGAAAATGGCTGTTTTGAATATGGATAGCAAAGCGCCCGCGACGGGAACTCCTTTAGGTTTAGTATATGGCATAGGCGTAGTAACAAGTATAGGAATGGCCATTATAGTCTTAGTCAATATGTTTCGAACGCTTTTTGTACGGAACGCATCGTTATCTATGATTTCCAATTCTGATGAGGCAATTATCACTCAGGTGGTTGGTGATGGTGATCAAAAAAAGAACAATATAAAGGATATCGACGCTAATGATTCTACAAAACTAACCGTTTAAATTAAATTACATAATTGGAGGTAAATTATGGTAGGTATATTTTTAGGATCGTTGTTCGGTTCATTAGCTATAGGCATCCCTATTGCTTTCGCACTTATTATAAGTGGCATTGCCTTAATGATTTTTATGGGAAATTTCGATAGCCAGATTATTGTGCAAAATCTTATAAACGGAGCAAATAACTTTTCATTAATGGCAATTCCGTTTTTTGTCCTTGCTGGTGAGTTAATGAATGCAGGAGGAATATCAAAACGAATTGTTGCTTTTGCAATGTCGCTTGTTGGCCATATACGTGGAGGATTAGGTTTTGTTGCAATTATTGCAAGTGTTTTATTTGCTGGTTTATCTGGTTCGGCAGTAGCCGATACTGCTGCGCTTGGAGCGATTTTAATCCCGATGATGGTTTCCAGAAAATACAATGTTAATCGGTCAACTGGTATTGTTTGTGCCGCCGGAATTATTGCTCCTGTAATTCCTCCTAGTATACCGATGATTATTTTTGGTGTAACAGCAGGCGTCTCTATTACCCAATTGTTTATGGGAGGAATAGTCCCAGGAATTTTAATGGGAGTAGGGTTAATGATTGTGTGGGCGATACTTTCTAGAAGGGATACATGTGAATTGCCGAAAAGAAAAACAACTAAAGAAATTCTTGCTGCAGTACGCGAAGCTATTTGGGCATTGCTATTACCAGTGATTATTATCGGTGGATTAAGAGGAGGGATTTTTACTCCTACCGAAGCAGGAGTTATAGCCGTGTTTTACGCCTTATTGATAGGAACATTGATTTATAGAGAGTTAAAAATTAAAGATTTGTATCAAGTCTTCCTTGCAGCTGCTAAAACAACAAGTGTTGTTATGTTCGTTGCGGCTGCTGCTATGGTTTCGGCTTGGTTAATCACAGTGGCGAATGTACCAGCGGAAATGGCGAATATGCTAGGGGGGTTAGTTAATAAACCTTTACTACTTATGATTATAATTAATATCTTATTATTATTGGTTGGATTGGTAATGGACCTTACACCAGCGATTCTTATCTTTACTCCAGTTTTGTTACCGCTTACTAAGTTAGCTGGAATCGATCCAGTTTACTTCGGAATTATTATGGTAATTAACTTGTGTATAGGATTGATCACTCCGCCTGTAGGGACTGTTCTATATGTAGGATGTGGAATTAGTAAAGTTAGTTTGTGGGAGCTAACTAAAGGAATTTGGCCATTTTTGATTGTTCACTTTGTAATTCTATTACTACTCATTTTATTCCCATCGATAGTCACTGTTCCTTTAGGATGGTTTAGCTAATATTTGTTTTGCAAATGAGATAAAAAGGTAGTGTCAAAAGAAATATGAAAACTCTTCGAATATTGAAGGCTTGACATTGAGCCTCCACGAGCATGATTCTTTACGCAAAGACGCAGCCAATCCTTGTTGCGTAAGGCTTTATAGCCTATCATACTCGTCACTCAATGTAAAGCCTCGGTGGAAAGATGCAGTCAGAATTTCTCTCCTAAAGGGGGGAGAACGTTTTTTACCCACATGTCCATTAATACCAAGAGTTTTACAGGTTTTTATTAAAAAACTTTTTGGCAATACGGATAAAAAGCTGGGGGGATAAAATATGAAAAAAGTAAATAAGTTTAGGAAAATTATAATCGGATTTCTATTAATAGGACTACTCTTTCTAAGTGCTTGTGGTTCTAATACTACTCAAGGAGGGACAAAGTCTAATAACCAAGGAAATCAGACGAAGGTTATTAAAGCGGGAATTGGGTTAAATGAAGATCATCCGCAAGGACAAGGACTTCTTAAATTCAAGGAAATAGTAGAGGAAAAAAGTGGGGGGAAATTGAAAGTACAAACGTATTTTAGCGCTTCTTTAGGCGATGACTTAAAAATGACAGAGGCGCTTCAAGGTGGTACGCAAGAAATTACTATCCCCTCGACTTCCCCATTAGCTGGGATGATTAAAGAATTTAGTATATTCGACTTTCCATTCCTTTTTAATACTGCGGAAGAAGCAGATGCTATTTTAGACGGATCCGTAGGAAACAAATTATTGAAAAATCTTCCTGAACATGGATTAATTGGTCTTGCTTATTGGGAGAACGGATTTCGTCATGTAACAAACAGCAAACATCCAATCAATACGGCAGAAGATTTTAAAGGCTTAAAATTGCGGACTATGCAAAATAAAGTGCATATCGATGCGTTTAAACAACTTGGTGCCAATCCAATACCAATGGCTTTTTCGGAAGTTTTCACAGCCCTCGAAAGCAAAACGGTTGATGGTCAAGAAAACCCATTAGCAACAATTAAATCCAATAAATATTATGAGGTACAAGATTATTTGAGTCTTACTAAACATGTTTACACTCCATTTGTTTTCTTAGTCAGCAAAAAATTCTGGGATAATTTATCATCGGAAGAGCAGCAGATTTTAAAGGACGCAGCTGTGGAAGCTGGCAAGTATCAACGGGAGCTTAGCCGTGAAGAAGATAAAAAATCATTGGAAGAATTAGAGACTAAAATCAAAATTAATGAAGTGAGCGATGAAGAACGTCAAAAGATGGCAGAAGCGATTAAACCTGTTATTGATCAGTATGCTAAAGAGTTTGGCGAGGAACTTGTAAACGAAATGTATAGCCAATTGGAGAAAATCCGTCAATAAAAATATGAAAATATAGTGGCCACCAGATATGAGAAAAGTTAAAGGGGAAAAGGCAGGCAGGGAAGAGAAGGCCTCTGTGGAAATGGCAGAATGTAATGTTTATGTATCTTCCCTATTTCCCCTGATAAGATGTCATGATTTCATGTTTTTGCTTGTATATTAGTGAAATAAGGGAATCGAGGGAGGAAAAATGGGGATAATTAATGATTTACTCAAAGACGTGCCAATTCCCAAAATGGTAAGAGTTAGACAAAATTTTCATGCCCCTGAAATTACAGATGTTCCTAAAGCAGTTCATGAGAGCATTGAACAGGCCAACGTTCTCCATAGAATCTTCCCTGGTGATCGAGTGGCAATTGCTGTTGGAAGTCGTGGTGTGGCAGATATACCGATTATTACTCGCGAAGTTGTGAATGCTGTCAAACAGGCAGGTGGGATTCCTTTCATCGTGCCAGCAATGGGCAGCCATGGAGGAGCAACTGCGGTGGGTCAGAAAGATGTACTTATCCATTTGGGAGTTACAGAAGAGTTTGTCGGTGCACCTATTTGTTCTAGTATGGAGGTAGTCGAAGTCGGAAGGTTAGATAATGGTCTTCCAGTTTATATAGATAAGCTTGCATATGAGGCAGATAAAATCATCGTTATAAATAGGGTTAAACCACATACAGCGTTCCGAGGTCCGGTAGAAAGTGGATTGATGAAAATGATAACGATTGGTCTCGGTAAGCAAAAAGGCGCAGATGCTGCTCATAAATATAGTTTTAAGTATATGGCTCAACATGTTATCGAAATGGCAAAAATCGTTATTAATAAGGCACCAATTATTTTTGGCGTGGCCGTTTTAGAAAACGCATATGATCGTCCTGCGAAAATTGTTACAGTTCCAACCGAGCATTTTGAAACAGTGGAACCTGAACTATTAATAGAGGCAAAAGCATTGATGCCCAAAATTATGTTCAACCCAATTGATGTGCTTGTAATAGACGAAATTGGAAAAGATATTTCAGGAGATGGAATGGATCCGAATATTACAGGCAGGTACGCTACTCCATATGCAAGTGGAGGTCCAGAAGTGACACGTATAGTCGTTTTAAGCTTATCTGAAAAGACAAAGGGCAATGCCAATGGTATCGGTCATGCTGATATTACAACAAATAAGGTGAAGGAACAAATCGTGTGGGAAAAAGGATATGCGAACGCTTTAACAAGTACGGTCGTTTCTGTAGTAAAGCTGCCAATGTTTTTAGAAACAGAGGAATTAGCCGTAAAAGCAGCGATTAAAACATGCAACGTCTTTGACATTAACAGGGTTAGAGTAGTCAGAATAAAAAATACATTAGCGCTTAGGGATATCTGGATTTCGGAGAGTCTTCTACATGAAGCGAGACAAATGAAAGAGATAGAGATTTTATCGGAACCTTTTGAAATGGATTTTTCATTGCCATAAACAAAAAATATGTTATTAGGAAAGGGGGAATTGTATGTCAGCGGTGACGTATCCATATATTGAAAGCAAAGTCAATCCATATCGTGATAATGTGCAAGGAAAAGCAAATGAACCTATTTGTGTCGCGGGTCTTCTCGATCGTTCAAAACAAATCCTTGGTTCCGAATTCAAAGGAATGCAGCCAGACTGGACGTTGGAAGAAATTTACGATAGATTGCATAACAACGCTCCTAGAATTGCGATTATAGGAGGCTCTGCTGATCATCCTGCTCATATTATGGATTTTCAAACAATTGCTCGAGCTGCCATTCGCATTTGGCAAAATGGAGGAGTTCCGTTTCAATTTTCGACGCCGGTAATGTGCGATGGGACTGCACAAAGCAATCAAGGGATGAGTTATTCCTTGCAAAGTCGAAATGCTGTTGCGCAAATGATTGTGAATCAGCTGGAAGCACATAGCTATCATGGAGCTTTTGTCATTCAAGGATGTGATAAACAACCTCTTGGAGTGGTTAGTGCTTTAGCCCATCTTGACCGTTTGCGTCAGAGAAGAGGAGAAGCGCCCTTCTTTGCTACTTTTGCTCCTGCACATGTTTTAAAAGGGGGAACGATTCCTACAAAGTTATATGCCGAATTAGAAGAAATTGCACGGCATGCTGAATCAATAGGAGAAGAAGATATTGCATACGACTTGCGTGATGCTCTCTCATATATTTTACAATGTTCATCCAACACTGCCTTCCAAGGCGTACTCGAAAGAGCCAGGGAAAAAGGAATTATTACAAAAGAACAACATGAGGATTATGAAAAACGTTTAGCGGTAGCCACATGCGACAGTCAAGGTGGAGTGTGCGCATTCAATGGGACTGGTAATAGTTCAAGGCATGTCATCGCGGGCTTAGGACTGATTCATCCTGCACTAGAGCTCTTAACTTCTCCGCCTACACAGGAGCAAATAAATGCTGCACTCGATAGCTTAGTATTTTTGATGAACAACCCGATATACGGAGTTACTAATATTATGGCTACGAATATTAAAAATGCTATTAGAATTCACAGTTCTACTGGCGGATCGACAAATATAATGATGCATATTGTCGCTGCAATGATTTATGGAGGGTATAAGTTTAATTTATGGGAGTACGATAAAATTCATCATGAGCATCCCGTTCCTGATTTGTTTGATTATAGTCTGACACAAGGAAGAGATATCTACGCATTAGCTATTCAGTGTTGCAGTGGACAAATAAGAGGAATGGAAACCGTATTTTATGAATTAATGAATAACGGGGTTCCGATGGATATTGATGCACCAACTGTTACGGGAACTACTTGGCGCGAAAGGCTTTCAATAAAGAAAGATCGATTACCAGCAGAAAATATGAAAGATAACCCCATTATCCTTTCTAAACCAAGACGTCCATTTAGTGGTGTAGATGTTTTATCAGGTAATTTCTTTGAAAGTGCAGTAGTAAAAATTAGTGGGATGGCAACAACGCAAATCGATGAGTTCGATCAGAAAGTTGCGTTTGTCCTATATTATGAGAATGAGGATGCTGCGAATGAAGGGCTTTTAGATGTTAATCTGTTAGAAAAACTTAAAATAAATCGCAGTTTTAGTCACAAAAGTTTAGTTGCTGCATTAAAACATAACTCTTCACATTTATATGATTTATTAAAGGATAAGGAATATGATGAATTATTCGATACAATGGTGAAAGAGGGAGTTCTAAAGATAGCTGTTGTCATATCTGGTCAAGGACCAGAAGCATTTGGTATGCCAGAAATGTTTACACCGATGCAACACATTAATGCGAATCGACGTTTAAAACGCATTGCTACTCTTATCAGTGACGGCCGTTATTCAGGTGTAACATATGGTGCGGCTATAGGTCATATGACTCCGGAAGCAATCAATGGTGGAGGTATACTCTATTTGCAAACAGGGGATCTCCTCTATATTGGTCTCCGGGAACGAAAAATTCAGCTTTTGAATGAAAGTGCTTTTCAAAACAATCAACTTGTATTTGAATTTGAATTGATAAAACAGCAAAGAAAAGAAATGGCAAAAAGCAGACTAAAAAATATGCGCGAACGTCAACGACGTATTGCAGCGAGCAATCGTTTAATAGGACATACAGATGCTGCAACTGGTGTGGTCCCTACCTATGTTGCAGAAGAAGCAGTATACGATTATAAAAAAGATGCGATCTTCCCAGTTTATGGCGAGTTATAACTAATAAAATGGTAGGGAATACGATAAATTAAATATTTTTGGGTCTTACGCTTCACTCTCTCTATATTATAATTTAATTATAAAATTAAGAATAAAGAGTATAGTTGCAAATATAAACTGTTAAAGAGGGTGAAGAATATGCCGTTGATTCAATCAGTTGAGCGCGCTCTACGAATATTAGATTTATTTGATGAGTATGAAACCGAATTAAAAATTACAGATATTAGTGAAAAAATGCAACTTCATAAAAGCACCGTGCATTCTCTATTGAAAACACTTCAGCATCATCATTATATAGAACAGAATCCGGAAAACGGCAAATACAGACTTGGTATGAAATTGTTTGAGAGAGGAAACTTAGTCATTCGTCATCTTGATATTCGGGCCATTTCTAAGAAGTATTTAATTGATATATCGATAAAAACGGGTAACACAGTTCATCTTGTGATACTTGACGGCAAGGAAGGAATTTATATTGACAAAGTAGAAGGAACTTCGGGAACCGTCTTATATTCGAGGATTGGGCGAAGAGTCCCTGTTCATAGCAGTGCGGTAGGAAAAGCATTGATTGCTTTCAAAGACGATAAAGGGCTTAAAGAATTTTTAAAAGGATATGTTTATAAGCGTCATACTGCCAATACTATTACTAGTGAAGAACAATTTCTTGCGGAACTAGAAAAAGTTAGAATAAACGGATACGCGTTAGATAATGAAGAAAATGAACCAGGCATTACATGTGTGGCTGTCCCTATTTGGGATCATTCTGGAAATGTCATAGCAGCCATTAGTATATCGCAACCGACTGCAAAAGTTAACGATTCGGTACTGAAAGATGAAGTACAGATATTAAAAAATGCTGCCGATCTCATTTCTAAAGAAATGGGTTATGTGAAATAAGGAAGTTTCCGTTCATAAATAAAGTTTTGTCTAAATAACAAAACAGAGTTTATTAATATAAAACAAGAAGGAGACGCAATTATGAGAATCATTCGATATTTAAACGATTATTCGAATCCTGTGGTAGCTGCTGTTACAGATGATAACAAAATATATCCGCTTCCAATGAACGATTTTATGGATATTATTTACGAAGCGAAACATGCAGGATTGACCCCTGTAAATTACATTAACGAATTAATTACTGGAAAAGAGAGTTTGCAAAAAGATTTGTCAGAATTAAACTTGCTTGTGCCGATTGTTGCACCTGAAGTTTGGGCATCCGGTGTGACGTATGAAAAAAGCCGTGAAGCAAGAAATTACGAGACTACAGATAAAAAAACGATGGTGAAACATGTTACGACAAGGTATATAACGCAGAAAGGCCAGAGATATTTTTAAAATCTACTTCTACTCGTACGGTAGGACCTAACGAGCCGGTTTATTTACGTAGTGATTCGAACTGGCAAATTCCCGAACCTGAATTAGGGTTAGTGATCACAAAAGAAGGACAAATTGTTGGATACACGATTGGCAACGATATGAGCTGCAGAGATATTGAAGGAGAAAATCCGCTTTATTTACCGCAAGCAAAAATATGGGAAAATTCGTGTTCTATTGGTCCTGCAATTCGACTTTCTGAAACTGTAGCAAATCCTTACAACTTCCATATAACGTGCAGAATATATCGAAATGATCAACTTGTAGTAGAAGAGAGCGCCAATACAAGACAACTAAAAAGAAAATATGATGAATTAGTTTCTTTCTTAATTCGTGATAACAAAGTATTTGATGGAACGGTATTGTTAACGGGAACATCGATTGTTCCACCAAACAATTTCACTCTTCAAGATGAAGATCGTATTGAAATTGAAATTCCGGAGATAGGTGTACTATCTAATCCTGTGAAGTCATTAGTACAAAAAACAGTCGTAAATTAAATTTAAACATCTTTCTTTGATAGTTAAAGATCACAAAGTTAGTGAGAATTCTATATTCATAGAAGGAATAGGAGTGAGATTTTTATGGCTTTACAAACGGAAGTCAAAACATACTTCAACTATATTGATGGAGAATGGGTAAGCTCGGAAACGAATGAGGTGGAGGCGAGCATAAATCCGGCTAATAAAAATGAAATTGTTGGGTATATTCAACGTTCATCCATCGAAGATTTAAATAAAGCAGTTGCCGCCGCAAAACGAGCACAAAAATCATGGAGAAAACTCTCGGGTCTAACGAGGGGGGAATATTTATACAAGGCAGCGGATATTCTTGAAAAACGTCTGGAAGAAATTGCTGAAACCATGACGAAGGAAATGGGAAAAACGTTTGTCGAGGCAAAAGCAGAAACGCTCAGGGGAGTTAATATATTACGGTATTATGCTGGTGAAGGTGCTAGAAAAATTGGCGATGTTATTCCGTCAAGTGATAATGGAACTCTAATGTTCACGACTCGTGTTCCCCTTGGGATAGTCGGTGTCATTTCGCCATGGAATTTCCCTGTAGCTATTCCTATCTGGAAGATGGCACCTGCACTGATTTATGGAAATACCGTTATTTTGAAGCCTGCCAGCGAAGCTGCTGTTACGGCTGCCAAAGTGATTGAGTGCCTCCATGAAGCCGGTTTTCCAAAGGGAGTTGTAAATATGGTATGCGGTCCGGGTTCTGTAATTGGTCAAGGAATTGCGGAGCATCCGGATATTAATGGTGTTACATTTACAGGTTCCAATAATGTGGGTAAACAGGTAGGAAGGGCAGCTTATGAACGAGGGGCGAAATATCAGCTTGAAATGGGAGGAAAAAACCCTGTCATTGTTGCTAAAGATGCGGATATCGATCTTGCGGTTGAAGGAACGATAAGCGGAGGATTACGTTCAACAGGTCAAAAATGTACTGCCACAAGTCGCGTCTTTGTAGAAAGCGAAGTATATGAAATATTTAAAGAAAAATTGCTTGCTAAGGTAAAACAAATAAAAGTAGGAAACGGGATGGAAAGTGAAACATGGATGGGTCCATGTGTGAGTGAGTCACAATTAAAAACAGTTCTTTCCTATGTTGAGAAAGGAAAAGCAGAAGGAGCTGATTTAATTTACGGCGGAAAAAGATGTGTAGAAGGTGAATTAGCTAACGGCTTTTATGTAGAACCAACTGTCTTTGAAAATGTAGACATCAATATGACCATTGCACGTGAGGAAATATTCGGACCTGTGCTCGCTTTAATTAAAGTTCATAGCATTCAGGAAGCATTAGAGCTTGCTAATGATACGGAGTATGGATTAAGCGCATCCATTTATACTAAAGACATTAGCAATATTCTCTCGTTTATTAATGAGATCGAAGCTGGGCTAGTAAAAGTTAATGCTGAAACAGCTGGAGTAGAGCTTCAAGCGCCTTTTGGCGGAATGAAACAATCAAGTTCTCATTCTAGAGAACAAGGGCAAGCAGCAATAGAGTTTTTTACATCTATAAAAACAGTATCCATTAAAGCATAAATAATACAGAGGCTGTCTTAAATGCTAAAGTGTCAGACCGGCGCCACCCAATAATTATAAGGGACATTGGCTCAATGAATGATAGATGATGAAACGAACGTGAGGTCAGATCCTTATGAGACAGCCTCGATTATACAAATCGGTTTATAATGAAGGAAGTTACTCCGCCATGCCATGTTAGGAGGAATAGAAAGTGGGAGAAATGCTGCTAGAGAAAAAAAAAGAACGCCTTATTAATCTATTAAAGGATATGGGGAATGTGTTAGTTGCTTTTTCAGGTGGAGTGGATAGCACATTTTTGCTGGCGGTTGCAAAGGAAGCTGTTGGAGAGCAGGTGCTGGCGGTTACAGCTGTTTCTGAAACCTTTCCTACTCGGGAAGTACAGTTGACATCCAAGCTTGCCAAACAAATAGGTGTTAAACATTTGAAAATTCAAATTAATGAGCTAGAAAATGCTGATTTTATCCAAAATGACTTTAGCCGCTGTTTTCATTGTAAAAATAATTTGTATACACAGTTACAAGAGTTAGTTAAGAAATATGGAGATTTGTACACGGTTGTTGACGGTTCTAATGTGGATGATTTAGGAGAATATCGTCCCGGATTAAAAGCAGCAAGACAACTTGGTGTGCGGAGTCCTCTTCAAGAAGTGGGATTTTATAAAGACGAAATCAGAATATTATCAAAGGAAATGGGACTAGAAACATGGAATAAACCTTCCTTTGCATGCTTATCATCGCGAATTCCTTACGGCACGAAAATAACGAAAGAGAAAATTGACCAACTTGATAAATCCGAAGAATTTCTCTTGGAGCTTGGTTTTTACCAAGTTCGTGTTCGGCATCATGGAGAAATAGCTAGAATCGAGGTTTTGCCGGAAGAAATGCCGCGTATCATTGAATACCATCAGGAAATCCATCGTAGACTAAAAGAACTAGGTTTTTTATATGTGACGCTTGATTTAGGAGGGTATAGATCAGGAAGTATGAATGAAGTTCTGAAAAAAGGAATGGTAAAATGAATGATTCACTGAAACAAATCCTTGAGCAGTTAAAAAACGGAAATATTTCTGTAGAAGAAGCATATGAAACATTGCGCACATATGATTGTATTGGGTATGCGACATTGGACATACATCGTGAAAAAAGGAAGGGCTTTCCCGAAATCATTTTTGGTGAAGGAAAAACTAAAGAACATATACTTGGTATTTTCGAAAGATTAATGAAATTCCATAAAAAAGTACTCGCCACACGCATCAATAAGGAAAAAGCAGATTACCTGATGAGGAATTTAAAAAATCGGTATCCTTTAGAATATTTTCATTATCATAACAATGCAAGGACGTTTTATTGGATTGCTAAAGAGTATGTGGAAATAAAAAAACAAGGATATATAGCCGTTGTCAGTGCGGGAACATCGGATTTTGCTGTTGCTGAAGAAGCTGCTGTGACAGCTGAGTTTTTAGGTTGTGAGGTCAAACGAATATATGATGTGGGGGTAGCTGGTATTCACCGTTTATTAGATAAAATATCTGTTATTGAACAGGCACATGTTGCAGTAGTAGTTGCAGGTATGGAAGGAGCACTTGCGAGTGTGGTAGGCGGGCTAGTATCAAAACCAGTTATTTCCGTACCTACAAGTGTGGGATACGGGGCAAATTTCCAAGGTTTATCCGCGTTGCTTACGATGTTAAATTCATGTGCCAGCGGGGTCTCTGTTGTCAATATTGATAATGGTTTTGGTGCGGGATATTATGCTGCTACTATCTTATCTGTCATTGAACAGTCTATTGAAAAGGCGATGAAACGAGAGGAGGGAAGGCATGAAAGTTCTCTATCTTGATTGTTTTTCCGGAATTAGTGGCGATATGATGGTAGGTGCTTTAGTAGACGCAGGAGTATCGATGGAACGAATTGAAACAGAATTAAAAAAACTTCCATTTTCAGGGTATAAATTACAATGGAGCAAGGTCGTAAAAAAGGGGATTTATGCGACGAAGATGGATGTCATCCTAGATGACAACTTCGAACACGAACATGAAGTTCATTCCCATCATCACGATTCGCTAAATAGTTCAGCCACACATTCACATAGGCATTATGCTCACATAGTTGAGACGATCAATCAGTCCGAATTGCATCCGGAAGTAAAGAAACGTAGTCAACAAATTTTTCATTCAATTGCTGCGGCAGAGTCAAAAATCCATCATATTCCTGTGGAGAAGGTTCATTTTCACGAGGTTGGCGCCATTGACTCCATTGTTGATATTGTCGCCACGGCTGTTGCGTTAGAAGAACTTAAAATTGATCGAATCATTTCTTCTCCTGTACCAGTGGGGAGCGGATATATCCATTGTGCACATGGTACTTATCCTGTTCCATCTCCTGCAACGTTGGAGATACTTCGAAATGTGCCAATAAAGACCAGCAATTTGCCGTTTGAGTTAACAACCCCAACTGGAGCTGGAATAGTGAAAAGCCAAGTGGCTTCATTTGGACCTATTCCAGCAATGACAATATCGTCAGTTGGGTATGGTGCGGGTACACGCGATTTACCCAATCAGCCGAATGTTTTACGTGTTGTAGTAGGTGAAATGGTTAATCATTTATTAGAATGTGAGCCTCTATTACCTTTGCAACAACAAGAAGTCATTTACATTTTAGAGTGTCATGTCGATGACATGTCGGGTGAAGTACTGGGATATGTAATGGAGGGGCTTTTTCAAATGGGGGCAGTTGATGTGTTTTATACACCAATCTTTATGAAGAAAAACCGCCCTGGGGTTCTTCTTACTGTTTTGGCTTCGGCGAATAGTGTAGAAGAGTGTGAACAATTTATTCTTATCGAAACAACAACACTTGGTGTCAGAAAAAATGTATGCACAAGAAGTATTTTAGGAAGAAAGAGTGTCAGTGTTTCTACACCGTATGGAAATATTCGTCTAAAACAAGCTATACAGAATGGAAAAATAATAAGACAAGTGCCAGAATACGAGGATGTAAAAAAAGCAGCTACTGATTATAAAGTTCCATTTTTAGAGGCATATGTGGCAGCGATGGAAATTGCTCGGGAAAGGTCAAAGGGAGAAGAATCATAATGGAATTCGGCCTACTTTCAGCTTTAATAGTCGGACTTTTTTTAGGAATTAAACACTCTTTAGAGCCTGATCATGTAATAGCTGTATCAACGATTGTGAGTAAAAGTAAGAATTGGTTTCGATCTCTGTTAGCAGGTGTATTTTGGGGGATTGGACATAGTGCTGTTTTATTTATAGTAGTATTATTGATTATTGTACTCAAGCTCCAAGTGCCGCCAAAAGTAGAAGCATATTTTGAAATCATTGTAGGAATTATGCTTGTTTATTTAGGAATTACGTCAATTTTAGGGAATACAAAGAGAAATGGCGATAAAGGAGATTTAAATGATGCGAGTGCTATTTATATGAAATCTTTTGCTATTGGAAGTATACATGGTTTGGCAGGGAGTGCGGCCTTAACTGTTTTACTCTTATCAACTGTAAACAGTTTGTTGGATGCAACAATATATATTTTGTTTTTTGAGGCTGGGACGATTATTGGTATGTTCTGTTTTACTGCTGCTTTAACTATTTCCCTTGTGTTAAGTGTGAAACGATTTAATGCAAAAAAGACTTTAGAATTTACAGCAGCGATAGTGAGTGTATGTTTTGGAATGTACTATTTATACCATATCGCAACAATATTTTAAATATATTTCGGAAGGATGAAAGCCATGGATTTTAAATTTAAAGGAATCATTCCACCTGTCGTTACGTTGTTCAATAAGGATGGGGAATTTGATTGGGAAGCGAATTGTATACTCGCGGATCATTTAATTAAAAAAGGAGTTCATGGATTGCTGTATATGGGGAGTATGGGAGAGTTCTCATCTTTGCCTCTTCAAGAAAGAAAACTTTTTGTAGAGAAAATGGTTCGATATGTAGATGGACGTGTTCCAGTTTTAATTGGTACAGGAACTACCTCATTAAAGGATACCATTTATTTATCACAACACGCTGAAAGTATTGGAGCTGACGGTGTACTAATAGTAAATCCATTTTATTGGAAATTTACGGAACAGCAATTATATGACTATTATATGACTGTAGCTAAAAGTCTCAAAATTCCTTTGGTGATATACAATATTCCTTCACTCACCGGTCAAGATTTATCACCTGACCTTATATTAAGGCTAGCCATGGACCATGAGAATATAGTTGGGATTAAAGATACGACAGAAAGATTAGGTCATATTCGACAATTAATTAGTATTACATACCAAAGAAGCGATTTCGCTGTTTTTGCCGCTTTTGACGATCTCCTTCTTCCTGCACTGCAAATGGGGGCAGCTGGCGCAATTAATGGTACTGCTACATTTTTTCCAGAACTATCTGTCCGATTATTTGAGAATTTTAAAGCCGGCCAATACCAAGAAGCACTAGCTCTAAATGAATTCATTCTCAAGCTTATGTCCATTTATGAGCTTTCACAGCCGTTATTTATTGCAGTTAAGGAGGCAGTGCATCAACTGATTTTAGGCTATCAAACGAGTCATCAGTTACCTATTACAGAATGTGATTCTTTAAAAAAGGATGTTCAGTTATTTCTAAAACAAAATCATTTATTTTCCTACAGCAAATAAACACTCAACATAGTATCATAAATTGGATTATTCACGAAAAACATTATCAATTCTATCACCACAGTCCATCAATTTTAAAGTAAATAATAGAAAGGATGCATGTATTTATGAAGGAAACGAGAGAATTTCTTAAATCATTAGGTTACCCAAGCAATGATCTCTATAATCTGCCTACGTCTACCAAGCGGTTCCCTGATGGAGCGCAATACAGGATTGAGATTCCAAGTGTAGAAGGTCCACGTGCTTTACAAACGGTAATTGAGGAAGCAGAGCGGTTGGGAGTAACTATTCACCGTGTATCGCAAGGAAGTGGCATTATGTTGTTAACGGATGATGAGATTAGGGAAATGTGCCAGATTTGTGCGGCTCGAGGAATGGAATTAAGCCTTTTTGTCGGTCCTAGAGGTACATGGGATATTAGTGCTCAACCATTTACAAGTGCAGGGAAAGTTGTTGGACTTAGACACGAAGGAGTTGATCAGCTCGTTTATGCGATTGAGGATTTAAAAAGAGGAGCAAGCTTGGGATTACGCAGTGCCTTAGTTGCTGATGAAGGTCTATTGCTTTTAACGAAGGAAATGAAAAAACAAGGAATACTACCAGAAGATTTTGTAATTAAAGTATCCGTGCAAATGATGGCATCCAATCCGTTGTCTATTAAGCTAATGGCGGAATTAGGCGCAGATACGTATAACGTTCCTACCGCTTTAACTTTGCCTAAACTGGCAGCTATTCGTCAAGTAATCGATATTCCTATTGACATATATGTGGAGGTGCCGAACGGCTTTGGCGGCTTTATTAGACATTACGAAATTCCAGAAATTATTCGTATTCTGTCCCCTGTTTATATTAAATTTGGATTACGCAATCATCCTGATGTATATCCATCAGGGAAACATCTAGAATCAGTTAATATTGATTTATGTCGGGAAAGAGTGCGACGGGCAGCATTAGGAATGCGTATTATTGAACAATACTATCCGGAAGCAATCATGTCTGAGCTAGGAGCAGAAGGATTAGGTGTTCCGGTAATCGGTTCGTTGAAAAAAACTTCAGTTTAAAGAAAGGAGAAAGATTATATGGCATCTTTCTACCGTACTATTATGATGAACTCCAAAGATAACGTTGCGACTGCTTTAGACGATATCCCTGCTGGGAGTGTAGTAACAGTAACATGTCAAGGCAAAGAGTATGAGATTGAAATTAAAGAAACCATTGAATTCGGGCATAAATTTGCTGTTATTCCGATTAAAAAAGGTGAAAATATCTCTAAATATGGCGAAGTTATTGGAGTTGCCTCTAAGGATATTGCTATAGGCGAGCATGTTCATATCCATAATGTAGAAGGGAAGAGGGGAAGGGGAGATAAGATAAATGAAAACAGAACAGCTATGGGGTTATAGACGTTCTGACGGCCGAGTGGGAGTTCGCAATCATGTGCTCATTATGCCTACCATTGTTTGCGCTACACAAGCAGCAAAGCAGGTAACAGAACTTGTCCATGGTACTGTGTCTTTTATTCACCAGCATGGTTGTGCCCAAGTAGGTGTTGATTATGATCAAACATTCCGCACATACGTTGGAATGGGAATCAATCCAAACGTGTATGGTGTAATCGTTATGGGGCTTGGTTGTGAGACACATCAAGGGAGAAGTGTTGCCCAGGAAATTTCCAAAAGCGGCAAACCGGTTGAACTAGTATCTATTCAAGATCATGGAGGGACGCTTGGAGCGATTGCAGAGGCAGCGAGAATTGCAACAAAAATGGTACAAGATGCTTCTGCTTTAGTCCGGGAACCATTTGATATTAGCGAATTAATTGTAGGAACAGAATGTGGAGGATCAGATGCTTGTTCAGGGCTCTCAGCCAATCCGGCAGTTGGTTATGTAAGCGACATGATTGTTGACAGGGGAGGTACAGTGATTTTAGCAGAAACAACTGAATTAATTGGGGCAGAACATCTTTTAGCGAATCGTGCTGTTGATGACCGAGTAGCTAAAAAAGTGTATCAAGTCATCGAGGCGATGGAGAAAAGGGCCTTTATGATGGGAGTGGATATCCGTACAGGGAATCCAAGTCCAGGGAATCGAAAGGGAGGACTCACTACACTAGAAGAAAAATCACTCGGAGCAGCTGCCAAGGCTGGCACTAGACCTTTGCAAGAGTTAATCGATTATGCCCAACAGCCAACTAAAAAAGGGTTAGTATGGATGGATACTCCTGGGCATGATATTGAACAACTGACAGGAATGGTTGCCGGTGGGGCACAGGTCGTCTTATTTACAAGTGGCCGTGGAACACCGACAGGCTCTCCAATCGCACCAGTCATTAAAATTGCTACCAATACTCCGATGTTTGAAAAAATGAGGGAAAACATGGACATCAATGCAGGAACAATTATTGAAGGAACAGAGACTCTCGAATCGGTATGCGAAAGGGTTTTCCATGAACTTTTATTAACAGCTTCCGGAAAGCTTACGAAAGCAGAAATTTTAAAACAGTATGATTTCGGTATTTGGAGAATTGGTCCAACATTTTAGCAACAAAATTATACGAATATTATTAATAGTAATACTATTTAAAATTAACTTAAATTTATTAAGGACATTTCATTCATTAAGTTTTTCTTGGAATGGTTCGAACTGCTGTTTTTATTTTTCGGCTGTTAAAGCAAGATTTTGAGTTGATTTTGAAAGTCAAAAGAGCCAAACATTCATACCTCGGAACATCAAATTACACTACCTTTGCTTCTATGTATTTCAGAAATTATTTAGTAAAACTTTTTGAATTAACAGTAAATAAGATGTAATAAGGGGAGGCTTAACGTGAAAGAACTTGATGTTGTAACATTCGGGGAAACAATGGTCTTATTTACCTCTGAACTTATGCTCCCGCTTGAGTATAATGATCGATTTTATAAACAAATAGGAGGGGCAGAATCTAATGTAGCTATTGGATTGCGAAGACTAGGACACTCGGTCGGCTGGTTTAGCAAATTAGGTAATGATCCTTTTGGAAGATATATTCATAAATTTATTAGAGGTGAAGGGGTAGACACTTCTAGATGTATTTATACTGATGAGGCTCCTACAGGTATTTTTTTTAAGGAAAAATACTCGGCTACAAATTTAAAAGTATATTATTATCGCAAGAACTCTGCTGCTAGTTTATTATCTCCTGATGACCTTGATGAAGATTATATTGCTAGCGCAAAGATCCTTCATCTAACGGGAATTACCCCTGCACTTAGTCCAACTTGCAGGGAGACAGTTTTTAAAGCTATCGAAATTGCTAAGAAGAATGAAGTAAAAATTGTTTTTGACCCGAATATCCGATTAAAGCTTTGGGATAAGGAAAAAGCGAAATCGGTTTTATTAGAAATTGCAAAAGAAGCCGAGATTATTTTACCAGGATTGGATGAAGGGGAGATATTATCGGGGCGAAAAACACCTGAGGAAATTGCGGATTTTTTCGGAAAAGAAAAAACTGTCATCATCAAAATAGGTAAAAAGGGTGCATATTATCAATCGAAAAATGAAAGTGGTTATGTGGAAGGATTCCCTGTCTCTCAAATAGTAGATCCGGTTGGAGCTGGTGATGGATTTGCAGCGGGGGTAATAAGTGGAATTTTAAGGAATGAATCTATTTATTCGGCGGTGAAACGTGGAAATGCAGTCGGGGCTATGGCTGTTGGGATGAGTGGAGATGTTGAAGGACTGCCTAGAAGCGAGGAATTGGAAGAATTTATAAAAGGTGTTATTAGCTTACAAGATGTAAAACGATAAGGGGGAGGATGTTGTGGAAAAGATTACAAATTTAAATCGCTTAAAGAAATCTAAGTTGGTGGCAGTCATTAGAAAACCAAAGCAAGAACAAATTTTCCATATTGCAGAAGCATTGATAGCAGGCGGGGTAGAGGCGCTAGAAATTACAGTAGATACTCCCGGCAGTTTTGAAATAATCGCTTGCCTTAAAGAAAAGTTTGGAACACGAGCAATAGTTGGTGCTGGAACAGTACTTGATGCAGAAACGGCTAAAAGGGCGATTGAGGCAGGTTCAGATTTTATCTTTTCACCTATATTTAATGAGGAAGCGATTTGTTTAGCTAATCGATATGGTAAAATTTCCATTCCTGGTGTCATGACACCAACAGAAATTGTAAGAGCATATCAAGCTGGTGCCGATCTTTTAAAGGTATTTCCAGCTAGTATTTTGGGACCGAAATACTTTAAGGAACTAAGAGGGCCTTTAGGACATATTCCTATGATGCCGACTGGTGGAGTATCTTTAGGCAATGTGGCAGAGTTTATACGAAATGGTGCCGTAGCGGTAGGAGTAGGAAGTACATTGCTTAATAAACAAGCAATTGAGGAGGGACGCTTTGATCTTTTGAAAGAAAAGGCACAAAAGTTTATCGAGGAAATTCGAAAAACTGTTGATTTGGAGGAAAAAGTGCAAAATGAAGATTACAAAATTTGAAACTTTTATCGTTCCACCTAGATGGTTATTCCTGAAAATTAGTACTGATGAAGGAATTGTCGGTTGGGGTGAGCCGATTATAGAGGGAAAGGCAAATACGGTAAAAACAGCGGTAGAAGAATTAAGCGAATATTTGATAGGAAAAGATCCTTTGAAGATTGAAGATCACTGGACCGTTCTTTATCGAGGTGGATTTTATCGCGGAGGTCCGATTTTAATGAGTGCTATATCGGGAATTGATCAAGCGCTTTGGGATATAAAAGGAAAATATTTTAATGCCCCCGTTCATCAATTGCTAGGTGGCCCGGTTCGTAATTCGATTCGTATCTACCGTTGGATTGGGGGAGACCGTCCTAGCGATGTTGCTGAAGCAGTAAAAAATGCGAAAAATGCAGGTTTTACAGCTGTAAAAATGAATGCTACCGAAGAGCTTCAGTTTATTGATTCTCATAAAAAGATTGATGAAACGATTGAAAGGGTTGCAACCATCAGACAAGTTGTTGGTGATGATTTCGATATAGGTATTGATTTCCATGGGCGTGTCCATAAACCAATGGCAAAGATTTTAGCCAAAGAACTGGAACCATACCACCCTATGTTTATCGAGGAACCTGTATTACCTGAGAATAATAAAGCATTACGTGAAGTTGCTATGCATTCTAACATTCCTATTGCAACAGGGGAAAGAATGTTTTCCCGCTGGAACTTTAAAACGATTTTATCTGAGGGATATGTAGATATTATTCAGCCTGATCTTTCTCATGCAGGTGGAATTACTGAAGTGCGAAAAATAGCTGTGATGGCTGAAGCCTATGATGTTGCACTAGCTCCTCATTGTCCGTTAGGTCCGATATCCTTGGCCGCTTCTTTGCAAGTCGATGCAGTATCCTATAATGCTTTTATTCAAGAACAAAGCCTTGGCATTCATTATAATCAAGGAAATGATCTCTTAGATTATTTAGTCGATTCTTCTGTGTTTGAATACAAAAATGGATATGTCAAAATTCCACAGGGACCGGGGCTAGGTATAGAAATTAACGAAGAGTATGTAGGAAAAATGTCAGAAATAGGACACGATTGGAAAAATCCTGTTTGGCGCCATAGAGATGGTTCCGTTGCTGAATGGTAAATATAAATTTTAGCCTTTTAGGTAGAGGAGTATTTTAAAAGAAGGAAATATTGTAAAATTTCGACTTATTATGCATTGATTATGCTTAAATCTGAATATGAAATAGTATATATTACTTGTCTGATTTATTTGGTGTAATAAATAAGCAAAATGATTGAAAAATACATAGATTTAGGAGGAGAAAAAATGAAAAAATTTAAAGTGGTAGTTACTGATTATGAATTTCAAACGCTAGCTCCTGAAAAAGAAGTACTTTCTTTATTAGATGTAGAGTTCGTAGCTGCACAGTGTCATACGGAGGAAGAGGTAATTGCTGTGTGCAAAGATGCCGATGCAATTATTAATCAATACGCTCCTATCTCAACAAAAGTAATTGAAAGCTTAGAAAATTGCAAGGTTATCTCACGATATGGGGTAGGAGTTAATACCATCGATGTTGATACGGCTACTCAAAAAGGTATTGTTGTCGGAAACGTAACAGATTATTCAGTCGATGAAGTATCTGACCATGCTTTTGCATTATTGCTTGCATTAGCACGGAAGGTGGTGAAGTTAAATAGTGAAGTAAAAAATGGAGTTTGGAATTTTAATCTCGGAAAGCCGATTTTTAGATTACGTGGCAGAATACTAGGACTGGTAGGGCTAGGAAGAATTCCACAGGCATTAGCTAAAAAAGCACAATCTTTTGGTTTAAGCATCATTGCTTATGATCCATATATTCCGCAGGAAGTAGCGAATCAATTAAATATTAAATTAGTAGAACTAAACGATTTATTTAAAGAATCTGACTACATTTCTGTTCATGCGCCACTGACCAAAGATACTAGAGGTCTGATAAGCGATGAACAATTGAATTTGGCGAAAAAAGATCTTTTTATTATAAATACAGCTCGCGGTCCAGTTATTGATGAGTCTGCTTTAATCCGTGCTTTGCAGGCTGGCAAGATTACTGGTGCAGGTCTAGATGTTACAGAATATGAGCCGATTCAACCGGATAATCCACTTCTTAAAATGGAGAATGTTATTATAACGCCACATGTTGCTTGGTACTCTGAACAATCTGAAATTGAATTAAAACGAAAAACTGCCCAAAATGTTGCAGATGTGTTATCGGGATATTATCCTAAATATTTAGTGAACCCTAGCGTGAAAGAGAAAGTACAATTGAAAGAAAAGGAATTATACGTATAATAAAACTCATAGTATGCGCCTTGACAGTGAAGAAGCAAAGAGATTCCTATCCTATATCCTATATATTGTAAAAGAATTTCATCTAAACACAAATGGTGATGGTATTTTTAGTACTATCGCCATTCTGTTCATCCAATGCCATGTCCATTTAAAAATAAAGTCTCATCACCATATTCTGTGATGTTCACACAATTCCGGAAATAAGTTAGCGAGATTGATACTCAATCTAGAGTAGCTCCTTCGTCAGCTTGCAGACCACTAAGTGGGTAGAATGGAAGCGGTCAAGTGCTTTCCTTGACGGATTCCATTCTACCAACTACAATGCGGAAAGCTGATGAAGGGCATGGTTAAGCAACCTGATTTTTATAAGTTTTACCTGTACATTCCAAAAATACACGTAGCCGAAATCTTTCAAGGTTTCTGAAGCCAAAAGCACGTCTTTTGATGTTCTTAATCTTATGGTTTGTACCTTCAATCCGGCCATTCGTAAAAGGTGTAAGAAAATATTGTAAAATTTGTGCCTTCCAATTTTCTATCGTCTTGGCAACTTGATGAAATGAAGGAAATGGGCTGCTCCATGCGAGTTGAATCCATTCTTCTAAGAGTGAATCAGCTGTATCATAGTCATTCACTTGGTATATTTCTCTAAAGAGTTCTTTTAGAAAATAGGCATATGACAATTCTGAATGCTCTTTGAGCATCTCATCTAATTGTTGTTTTTCATTAGCCGTTAACTTTTCAGAACCTTTCAAGAGTTTAAACCGTCCCTTTTTTAGTCCAGGAGTTTTCTTTCTAACTTGGTCAAGTGCATGTGTCACCTTTTGCACCACATGATATTTATCAATGACGATACAGGCCTCTGGGAATATAGATTTAACAGCTTTATGGAAGGGATCCCACATATCCATAACAACGGTATGAACACATTTATTAGACAGAATCTTCTTGGCAAGTAAGATCTGAGTTGAATGATAACTCCGTTGATGTTCCATACCAAGCACACTCCCGGTTTGGGTATCCATAAGAACTGTTTCATATCGGTGACCCTTTCGGACAGCGATCTCATCAAGGCTAAGGATTAATTCATTGTTTTCTAAAACACTTTCAAGAGTTTCTAAATGCTCCTTCTCTTTTTCTTTAGCAACGGAATAAAATATTCTTTCAACAGTTGTATAAGGTATTTTTTCCTTTCGACTCACTTCTTGGATAGTAGAGCCAATGCACATTTCGTACAGATATTCTCTGTACCGATTGGTCTGATGCTTATTAGGACTGATAGATTCAAATGTTTGTGAAAATACCTCATTACAGTTGTGACAACGGTATCTATACACTCTGACAAATAAGAAAAGGGGCTTACCTAATACGGACAAGTCACGAACCTTTCTTGTCCGCCAGTCATGGACATGACTAGAAAAAAAACCGCAGTAAGAACAGCGTTCTTCTGTAGTATTTTTCTCGACATGTAACAAATTGCAATCTTCAAGAAACACTTGTTTAACAACTTCAAATTCTGGCAAATCTAGTGATACGGAAAACACTTTAGAATCTCCTGTTATGTTAAGTCACGCTAACATTATTGCCAGGAATTCGTGAGTGTTTTCCTTATTTTTTGGGTTAAATCACAAAATGTGGTGATGAATCTAAGATTTTATTATCAATGTTAAAAAAAGATAGTTTATTCTCAATAGAAGAAATTAATAAGGTTCGTTCATTTTTTGATTTATATTTTCTTTATAATATGATGGAATATATTGGTGATTCAGAGGGGTTAGAAAAAATAAAAAAAGTATTTATGAAGCTGGAGAATCCAGGCAAGGCTGATCAAGTGGAGTATTATTATTTTCTAATATTGGATTATAAGATAAATAACACGGTTGCAGATATGAAAGATAAAATTGAAAATAACATTTCAAGTTTTACTGAACAAGTGTAATGCACCCCTTTGTCAAGACACAAATTGATAATATTTAAGTTATCCATTCTCTCCTTTCGCTATGAATGTGGTGCGTGTGCAAAAAAGGCTTGACATGGAGCCTCTACGGGCACGATTTTTTGCGCTGGAGCGATGGACAGATAACATCGCATGGCTAAAACAGCCTATCATGCCCGTCTCTCCATATAAAGCCTCTCATCACGTTCGATGGTTAGGATGCTTGAGCCATCTTAGGTTGCTTGTACACTGTTGCTGGCGTCAAATAGTCCAAGGATTGGTGAGGTCGGTCTGTATTATAGAACGTAACATAGCGTCGAATGCCTTTTCGCAACTCTTTAGGATTCTCGAATTCATTGAGATAGATACATTCATACTTTAAAGCTCTAAAGAATCGTTCCGTACGACTATTGTCTGTTGCTCGTCCTTTGCCATCCATTGATACCTGGATGCCATACTCTTTCAACAGCCCGAGATAGTCAGCGTTTGTAAAATGGCTGCCCTGGTCACTATTGATGATGGCCGGCTTACCATGACGCAATGCCCGCTTCAGACAGTCGATGACAAATCCTTTCTCCAGCGTACTAGATAACTCGTAATCGATCACTTTGCGGCTGAACCAGTCGATGATGGTAAACAGGTACATAAAGCCCCGTCCCATACGAAGGTAGGTGATATCCACTCCCCATACATGGTTCGGACGGGTGATCTCCCATCCACGGAGCAGGTAAGGCCGGCAGTACTTGGCATGTAGCCTCTTACTAAGGTTGGGTTTAGGGTAAATAGCTTGTATACCCATAAGGCGCATGAGACGGCGTACGCGTTTATGATTCACATCAAATCCTTTCTCACGAAGTTTCGCAGTCATGCGCCTGTAGCCAAAGTAGGGATGAGCTGTATAAAGCATATCCATTTCGTGCATGAGCATGATGTTTTCTGAGCTTTCTGTTTGCCCCTTTGATTGGCGATACACGCTAGTACGATGAATACCTAATAACTGTGCCTGACGCTTGATGCTGATCGATGGGTGATTGAATTCGACCATAGCCTTTCGTTCGTCAACAGACTTATTTGAGCCCAGATTTTTTTTCAGCCAGTCAACTTCAACCGTTAACTGACCTACCAATTTCTCTAAATTTTCTTGTTTGGCCTCATATTCTTTACGGATTTTATCCACTTCGCTTGAGCCTTTTTCAAAGACCATCGAGGATCGTTCTAGAAATTCTGCTTTCCAACGACTGACCATGACTGGGCTTAATTCATATTTGGCGGCTATTTCATTGACGGTTTGCTCTTCACGCAACACCTCAAGAACCACCTTAGCTTTAAATTCTGCGGTATATCGGTTTCTTTTTTTCATGGTATCATTATAACTTATTTATCACGCTCATGTGTCTCACCTTATGGGAGCATTATATACCGTTTTTATCTTACCTACAAGGAATTGCAACACCAAACTAAAGGCCTTTACGTTTGATGCCTACCAATTGCTCCCATTATAGACCCCGCTGTTAAAAAATAAGGAATAAAAAACTTTGAGGCGGTCATATGATACATTTGAGATATAAAAATATTGTGCCGATATGATGTTCAAAACAGTAAAATTGATGCAGGTATTTGCTTATGAAATATGATCAAGGTGTTTCCTTGTCTTCTAGATACAGGCATGGCATCACGATCCCCATAATTGTAGATGTAAATCCTGCTGGGAAGTTTGAAAATTGACCATTTCCTTCATGATTAGATGGATGACCCACATTCCAATGATGAAAGAGCTGTTTAAGGCGCCACACCCTGTTTCAGTGAAAGATGCGCTGCAAATTAAAGGTTTGGATGCCGGTACGGTTGCCGCTTTGACAGAAAAAGATTGTTCAAAAGAATGCTACTGGATGTACTTGTTAGCCAATGGCGATTCAGCTCCAACCTTCTTGTTCTGGCCTCTCTAGATGAAAAAGCTCATTTCATCCATCCTGCTGAGAGCTTTGTGGTGTGCATTTCATTTGTGAAACGATTTCATTGAATGGTGACCCATATTTTTTTGAAGCTTTTATTCGCCTATTTCCTGCAAAAAATTTGTTAATCCTTATTGTTTAAAGAAGGAAAAATTACCCCTTTGTCGAATGGAGTAGGAGAAGAGAGGTAAATGCCGAAACTTAAGCAAATTTGTTGCGTTTACGGTTCAACACTTATGAAAAACCGAATCAACAGCAGGTTAGAAATTGTCGTGCCTCATTCCCAAATGTAAACGGTGAAGGAAAATATTTTCAGCATTATGAGTGGCAACAAGGCTGTTCAAAAACTAAGCTATATAGGGGGGGTGTTGAAAGTCGAAAAAGATGAAAAATATTTAAGGGCGAAAAAAAGAGTGGAAAATTTGAAAGCCTTTTATTTGCATTTCATTTCTTATGTTTTAGTGAATTCTATGCTTTTTGTTTTTAATTTAATTTCGGATCCCGGTAATTGGTGGTTTCAATATCCGCTTTTTGGCTGGGGGATTGGGCTTTTAGTACACGGCGCCTCAACGTTTGCATTTGGCATATTCGGGGAAGAATGGGAAGAAAAAAAGATAAAAAAATATATGGAAAAAGACAGGTAGAACATTTTAAAAGCGTTCGGAATCGAACGTTTTTTTGTGGAGAGTATTAAAATGGAACATCTAAAAGATGCACCCTGTGAGGTGCATTTCAAACATTACAGTATGGAGAGTTGAATTATGTTTCGTCTATTTCATAAGCGGTGCTTTTTGTGTAAGCGAAAAACAAAAACTTATTATCATTATGTAGACCATAACGGAAATAGTATGAAAGTTTGTCCGGAATGTGCAGTATATGCGGAAAGAAGGGCATTTAGAAAAAAAGTGTAGGCACCTTTTGAAAGGTGCTTTTTCTTTTCCTTCAAAACTCAACTTCAAAGGAGGGAGCTTTTTGTTAAATACTGCACAAGCAACGGGTAAGAGCAAGAGCCAAAAGCGCTGCTAAAATCGATTGGAAACCGCTGCAGAATCAATGTTGAAGCGAACAGCAGCTGATAAATTAGCCAAGATTAAGTTTAGTAACCCATAAAATAATTATGTAAACTAATATAAAAAAGTGTCGACTCATTCATCATATGGATATAAATGGATGTATTGCAACTGATGGGGATTAACTCAAAGTATGGATATTGTTGGGCAAACAGGTTGGAATGGGTTGATAAAAAGAAAGCTTTCTGATCTTGGAGGATGGCCGCAGACAACATCCCAGAGGATGGCGAATCAGAAGACGAAAAATTCCTTTTGTATACATTGAAACATCCAGAGGGCACAAAAATCCTTTGTTCACAATAAACGCATCGACATTTTGCAAAGGAATAGTTGCTTGGTCTGTATCGGTTTAATTTATGGTGTCTCCAATGAAAATCTGAACATTAGTGCACTTTTGAAATGCGAAATAATGATGGAACCTCTTGAGGTTATGGCGTTAAGGGAATTTAAACAAAACAACGCCCCCCTTAATAAAAGAGGGCGCATTGTAATGTCATTTAGCAGCATTTAGAAGGGTATCCTGGATCAACAATTACGTTTCTTGTAATTGGTCTATAAATATGTCTAGGAACATTGACAATATTGAAACGATTAATCCTTACAATTGGATGAATATAAGGAACTACACGTGGAATAAAACGGTCGCGAACCACATGTTTAGGCGGACAGATAATGGGTCTAGTATGACCAAACATTGGAAACTCACCTCCTAGAATATCTATATACATTAAATGTATTAGCAGGGCTTTTTGAAACGGACAAATATCACAAGTTATATAAAAAATTCATCTAATTGTAAAACATTGTAATATTTGGTATCGGAAGAGCATTCATAGTACGCATTTTGAAGAAAAATTTTTGTTCGATGTGTTGACGTTAAAAGACGTCCAGATATCCCGCTTTATGTAGAAAGCTAAATTTGGAATGATCGGGATCAAATCCATTTGCCAGCTGCTGGAACAAAAAGAGTTCAGCAACAGAAGAGAAAATGAACTGTTATTATGTTTACTAAGGACAGGAGAAACTCATTAAGTGAGGGGCTATAAGTTTTCGTGTAACCGATTTATCAGCTCCATCAGAGCGGGGTATTATGATTTAAACGGCAAATTGCTAAATGTGAACGGCTCATTTCTTTGTTCTACAAAAGCACGGATCCAACGCTTTTATGCCATATTATGCAAAAAATTGCTATGGAGACTTCCCAACTTTTTAACAGCAGCATTGGAATTCCACTTCTTTCAAATAATTGCTTAGAGAAAAAAGCTATCGTCTAAAACGGCATTTCTTCTGTTAAGAAAAACGGTAAGCTGCTTTATTTTTAGCCTGCCGAAACAACCGATACAAGTTGTGAAATAGGGTTTTAACATGTTACCGTACATTCGTCAGGATGGCCGTCCGGGTTTTCACATTTTAACATGTTACTGCACATTCAAAAGGACTGTTTCCCGGGATGGATCGGGACTGTATAATTGAAATCAATATGTACTTTGGCATTAACAAATCAACGACCGATGAGGCAGAATTTTTATGCCTAAATTCATAAAAACATAAATTTCTACTTGACAGGTAGGATTAATATGTTTTAATATAATGTTAAATTTACTGGAAAATTAAAAACGCCGACTGGTTCACTAGAGGCTCCATTCAAGATGGATTTTCTTGATTTGGGAGCCTCTTAGTTTTTAAATTCGCAGCAGGAATATAAATGGTCCGTATAAGGCACAGAGGATGAAATAGTCTTAACAAGATCAGACTTGCACTAAGAAAGCTGGTGCAGCGAAATCGGATAACCATTTAAAAAAACGTAAAAATTTTATGATAAGGAGAGGATCACATGAGTAACCTTCTTCGTCAGGCTGTAGAAATCAGAAGAAAAAAATTGATCAACAAACTGATTGTCTTAAATGCATTTAAGAATGAGGAGCAGCTTTGCAAATTAACGTTATCAGAATTAGAATATGAATATAAAAAAACCCAAAGGGATTCCCATCCGCATAGTGAAACAGGGTTGATTCGTTGGACGAGCAAAAAAATATAATTTTCATCAAAAAATACGCATGATTCTTTTAAACCCGTACATTGGAAAGGGAAGGACAGTGAATTCTCCTCAAAGCATGGGTAAGTGAACTGAATTTTCCCAAAGGTCTTCAACCCTTCTCAATTATTCTGCTAGTGATTTGCAAATCAAAACGCTATGGAAAATTCCAAAAATTTTGAATGAGGATTTATCGAAAACGAAATTTTACGCAATGGCTTTTAGTAAAAATTTCTATCTGCTTTTGCACCTTTAAATACTACTATATAGATAGTATTAGTATGATTTAATAAACTACCAGCTGAATTATTTGAGGCTCTTGATTCGAGATAGGAGGAAATCTTGATTTAAGAGCCTCTTAGCTTTTCATTTTAGTGTAAGGATTATAGATGCCGATTGAAACAGCGTTCTTCATTTTCGCTAAATCCGCCTTTAAATTTTTAACATATATAGATGCCGATTGTGCCATAGGAAAAATAGAAAAAATGTACATATGGAGCTCGGTTATTCAGAAGGGGGGAATAAGGCTTCAAAGGCTATTGCAAAGCACAAAATGGCGTCCTCAAACGGTTTAAAGATTTTGTACAACTGAGAGGGGAAGCCGTTTTCATCATCGGCAGCCTGAATCAAATGCAGATCAGCTTGAGTTTGAAAATGAACATTAAAAAATCGCAAACGCGCGTTATTACATAGAAAATAGCAAACAAGAACTTTCAACGACTAATGTAATGAAGTGTCAACCATTACATAAAAAATAGGGGGAATTTTCCGGCAAAAACCATGAATTTCAACCTTACAGTTTTGGCTTCATTGGCCAGACATTGAGAAAAGGATAAACTTGTGATCAATCAATTTCGGTTTTTGCTTCGTTTTCAGATCAGCACACTGAGATGTGATCTATCTACTCCGGTTTTGACCGAAAATAGCAAAACAAAAAACAAAGTTCATTTGATCTTCTAGCAGCTGTATGGCCTGCTGTTTATATGAATTAGACGTTTAAATTCTGACAACATTGAAGTTTGTGACAGCTCGCCATTACGGAAAGGCGTAACGGAAAAAAACGCTCAGTTGAAATTTCCAACAAAAAAAGGCATCCGTGATGGATACCCTTTTTCATTATTTTTGTACTAAGGAATCTAGAATATCATCGATGATTTGCGAATTGGCAATAGAGCCTGTGTACAACCAGCTTTTTTCAGGTGAAAATTCAAAAACGTTGCCTGCTTTTACAGCCGGAATGCTTTTCCATAGAGCATCACTTAAAGGTGCTGCATTGGAACCGTCACTATTAATTAAGAACAAATAGTCAGCATCCAATTCTACTAATTTCTCTAAAGAGATAGAGCTCCAGTTATCTGCTGAGTTTGCTGAAATTTCTTTTACAACTTTTGGCACTTTTAATCCTAAGTCTCCGTACATGACGGCACCGCTTGAAAGTTTTTCATTTACGATAAAGAATTGTCCGCCTACTAACCAGACTGCTGCGACAGAAGGATTTCCTACTTTTTCTTTAATTGTCTCTTTCGCTTTGGCTACTTTGGCGTCATATTCTTCTAGAGCTTTTTCCGCTTCTTTTTCCTTTCCTAATACTTCGCCAATAAGCTTCAATTCTTTGCGCCAATCGCTGTTATCTTCTTCACCAATAACAAAAGTAGGGGCGATTTGATTATATTGTTCATATTTTCCGCCTTCTACCATGCTAGCGGAGTCCATTATAATTAAGTCCGGATTCATTTTTTGAACTGCTTCAAACGGAAGATCATGCGGAATGGTTGGAATTCCTTTCAGCTCATCTTGCAGATAATCTTGTACGGTTTTCCCGTCGTTTACACTCCATTGTGCGACAGGTTTTACGCCAAGGGCAACAAGATGATCTTCAAGATAGCTGGCAATAATTCTTTTTGGATTAGCAGGAACTTCCACTTTATTTCCCATTCCATCTGTTAATGTTCTTGTTTCTGCTGACTTTTCATTCTCATTTGAAGCTTGATCCGATCCGGAAGAGGAGTCGGTTCCTTGTCCACCGCAAGCGGTTAGTGATAGAGCTAATAGCGCAGCTCCTATTAGAGAAAATAACTTTTTCTGAAATACCATTTCTAAACCTCCAACTCATATGATAAAATAAATTTTTGGGAAGCAATAATGATAACCATTTTCAATTAAAATATATCTCTGCCACTTTGTCAATCTTAATTTTTATCATTTGGAGGAAAAATGGTTTATGGATTCAACGATACATACGAAACCTGCTTCAGAATCTTTACATAAAAGCAAAAATAGATGGATTGCTCTTATCGTTCTTTTCATAGGCATCATTGGCCTATTTCTGTCAGTTGTCATTTCGATTCGTTTTGGTGCTGCGGCTTTGAGTTATCGGGATGTTCTTGGTGCGTTTTTTGCCTTTGAAGAGGACAATCAAGCTCATGTCATTGTCAGGGAATTGCGTTTGCCCCGTGCAGTCGCAGCCATTCTCGTCGGTTCTGCCTTGGCTGTTTCCGGTGCTATTATGCAAGGAATGACTAGGAATCCATTAGCCTCTCCTTCTATTATGGGTGTAACGGCAGGATCGTCCTTTCTCATTGCCATTGCGCTGGCATTTTTACCGGGAATCTCTTATTTTGGTCTATCAATCTTTTCTTTTATAGGTTCAGGTCTTGGCGCTTGTCTTGTGTTCGGCATTAGCTCCCTTTCTCGCGGAGGAATGACGCCTGTGAAGCTGGCTTTGGCCGGGTCAGCGATTACATCACTCCTAACCTCCTTATCGACTGCGATAGGAATTAAATTTAATATTGCAAAGGATATCAGCTATTTTTTTGCGGGAGGAGTTTCAGCTGTCCAACCAACCCAAGTCCATTTTCTTTTGCCGTTCGTCATTTCCGGACTTTTGCTGGCCATCTTACTGTCGCGCTCTATTACCGTCCTTAACTTGGGCGAAGAAGCTGCCAAAAGTCTCGGGCAAAATACAAATGTGGTAAAATTTTTAGGAGCGGTCACGGTGCTGCTTTTAACAGGGGCAGCTGTTTCAATTGCTGGAGTGATTGGCTTTGTCGGACTCATCGTTCCTCATATTACACGGTTTTTAGTCGGAACGGATTACCGTTGGATTATTCCTTGTTCTGCCGTTTTAGGCGGGATTTTATTAATTGCGGCTGATATTGTCGGACGCATGGTGAATGCTCCGTTTGAAACTCCTGTTGGAGCGATAACTGCCGTTGTAGGGGTTCCCTTCTTCCTCTATTTAGCCCGTAAAGAGGGGAGGGTGTAACATGTCAAAAAGATTAATAAACTTCAAAACATTGTTTTTTTCAACTATTTTTTTCATCATTATAACCGCAATCATAAGCATTAATGCCGGCTATATACAAATACCTCTTCATGAGGTCATTGCCGCCTTATTAGGAAATGGAACAGATCAAAATGAATTGACCATATTCCAATTCCGTTTGCCTAGAATATTCATGGCATTGCTCGTAGGGATGGGAATCTCCCTTTCAGGGGCTATCCTCCAAGGGGTTACGCAAAATCCGTTAGCGGATCCGGGAATATTGGGGATTAATTCAGGAGCAGGGTTTGCCGTTGTATTATATATGTTCTTTTTCCAAGGAGCTTCCTTTTTGAACGGCTGGGCTTCCGTGTATGTTTTGCCCATAACGGCTTTAGCAGGCGCTTTTCTTACCGCCGTCTTAATCTATTTTTTATCTCGAAAAAATGGACATATTACACCGATAAGACTTTTATTAATGGGAATAGGGATGAATGGGGCATTCAATGCCGGCATCCTCATCTTCCAAATGAAAATGGAACCGAATGATTTTACAAGAGCACTTACTTGGCTGTCGGGAGCCATCTGGGGTGCGAACTGGAACTATGTGTGGGCGCTGTTACCATGGTTATTGATCCTTATTCCGATCGCGATTTATAAATCAAAGGTTCTCGATATATTGCTTTTAGGTGATTCAACAGCAACAGGGGTAGGAATAAACGTTGCAAGAGAACGCAAGATTTTATTAATCATTGCCGTTACACTGGCAGGAGTTTGTGTAGCGATTGGCGGAGGGATTACGTTCCTTGGCTTGCTTGCCCCTCATATTACAAGACAACTAGTCGGGCCAAAGCATTCGAAATGCTTGCCCCTGACTGCTGCTTTAGGAAGCTTCATTCTTTTGGCTGCAGATACATTAGGACGGGTTATCATGGCTCCTTCAGAGCTGCCTGTCGGGATCGTTGTTTCCATTTTGGGGGCGCCTTATTTTATATATTTGCTAATAAAATCAATTTGACGCTATATACAGCAAGATTTCATTGCACCGCTTCGTCTCAAAAAAAACTATACGAATTTGTCTAAAAGCGGCCCGGTTAAATGAGGGAAGGGACAAACACCTCCAGTGTCGAATGCATCAAATAAATTCGATGAATGGAGGTGTTTGTTTTATCCAAAAGATCGAGCGGTCAACGTTTTTTTCATTATTGCAGCTTGAAGCTGCGCTTGTTCGTTATAAAAAACTGTTTTCTGCCGGCGAAAGGATGATCGTTTGCCATGCTATCCCGCAATTAATACAAAAGCAAGCCAGGCGAGCCCAGGTCCAAGCGCTACGACTACAACAGCAGAAAGTAAAAGCTGTTTAAAAAATACATTCTCTTTTACCCCTTGTACGTTTGCGAGCAGCAATGCACCGTTAGTGGAGAAGGGGCTTATATCGACGATGCTTGAAGAAATGGCAATGGCTGAAACGACACCGATGGAAGAAATGGTCGGGTCCTGTAAAATGGGTGCTGCCAGCGGGATGATAGCTGCCAGAAACCCTGTTGTCGAGGCAAAAGCTGAAACGATGCCTCCTACGTATGACGATGCAAGGGCTGCGATTACCGGATTTCCTACTTTTGCGATTAAGTCAGTCATGTAATCAATCGTTCCAATTGTTTCTAAAACGCCTACGTATGTGACAATACCAGTTATTAAGAGAATCACAGACCAAGGCATCCGTGATAGAACGCCCTTTTGCTGCTTTGGAGCAATTAATGCTAGCACTAATCCTACTCCAAGCGCTGCAAAGCCAATATCGATATCGAACATAAGAGCGAGGACGACGAGTGTGATGATCCCTAAAAGTGTGATGCCTTTGTAAAAAGTTAATCCATTTTCTTGTGATTTATTGTTCTCATTTGCGGAGGACCCTTCAGCTCTAGACGCTGCATCTTCTTCGGCAGCAGTTCGCTTTTTTAGCAGCCGAAGTCCTCCCAAAACGATGAACACAATCACAGAAGCAAATACACTGAAGATAAAAGCGTTTATGAAAAGCAACCCCGGCGAATGAGGAAGATCTCTTGCCTGCATAACGCCGTTAACAATCACTCCATAAGGATTAAGCAGTGAGAAGGATCCCGCTGTGGAACCAATCACTAACAATAACCCCATCAAGAGAGGATTAATGTTGTATCGTGCGGCAAAACGCAGCGCAATCGGCGCTAGGATCGCAATAGCAGCAGGTCCCAAAGTGCCGACGCTAGTTAAAATAGCGCAAAGCAAAAACATTATCCATGGCACGAGACCTAGATTACCTCTGACTAGGCGAAGACCCCATCCGGTAATCAAATCAACTGTCCCGTTTTTCTCAACAATTGAAAACAGATAAGTCACTCCAGCAAGAGTGACGAACAATTCAGCCGGAAAACCGCTGTAAATGTCGTCAATATTTAATCCGCTGAATACAACTCCGACGATAAAAGCAGCTACGAACCCTAAAACACCGAGGTTAATTGGCAAAACTGAACCTACAATAAACATCAACAGAAGCACAATAATTCCAATGAGCTCAATACTCATATTGATTTTTCCTCCTAAGCTTTGGAATGAAAATAGAAAATCCCAAAAATTTGAAACCGCTTTCTAAAAACCCCAGCTTACAAAATCGACGATCGACAATGCATTATAAGAATATGAATGACTAGAAAAAAGGTGACTTTTTATTTGAATATTCTGAAAAATATAATTTCAAATCATAAATCGTCACCTCTCGAAAAAATAATTGAAATGTATGCTTTTATTTTGAATGACATACCTGAACATTTCGGCGACTTCACAAGGAAATCGGCTGCTTATCCTATTTGTTAGAAGGCGGTCCAAGGGCAAAATAAAGAGAGAAACAGCATTTATAAGATTAAGATAAAGTGTTTTTCGCACATTCCCTCCTTTTCTCCGTTTTTCATTCATCACAAATTGTTTACAGCTATTTATTCATTTACAAAAATGTTTACGAAAGCAAAATGAAAAATATGCATCTTTGTCAATTGTCGACAGGATGTACGAAGCGATGAAATATTCGTAATAAAAATTTGAATATTCTTATTTATGAAGTCATTTATAATGGGGGATCACATTAATTTTTATATATGGAGGAAGGAGAACTTCTATAAATTTCGAATAAATTAGAACAGTGCAGCAAACGAAAGATTTGCGGAAAATCTTCCAATACAATGCCGACTTTACAGAATTTTTCGATTTGTATTTATAAACAAGTTATAATAGGATTATAAAAAATAGACAGTCGACATTATAGAGAGGAAGAGCGGGAATGAAAAATAATCAATTATTTTACAATCATTCGTTATCCCACAAAATAGCGGAAAAAATAACAAACCAAATTATGGCGGGGGAGCTGAAGCCCGGAGAAAAAATTATTGAATCCACTTACGCAGAAGAGTTTGGAACGAGCCGGGCGCCTATTCGAGAGTCGCTCTATTTGCTGGAAAATGAAGGGCTAATAGAGCGAATTCCTAGAAAAGGCGCTGTTGTGAAAGGCTATACGGAAGATGAAGTTTATGATCTTCTTGAAATGAGAATCGTATTGGAAAGCCTTGCGATGAAAAGAATTAAAGTCCGCGGGGTAAATGAAGAAATTCTTAAGAAAATGGAGCAATTGGTACAAAAGATGTCAGAGGTTGATGACGAAAAACAGTATGCCAATCTGAACCAAGAGTTTCATATGCTCATCATTGAAATGAGCAAAAGCGAAATTATTAAAGAAATGTATTGGAGATTAGGACGTCCTTTGCTTGTACTTCAAAGAATATCGTTTCTTGAAGAGGAGCATATAAAAAAGTCTTTGAAGGAACACCGCATTATTTTAGATTTGTTAAAGGAAAACCTGATCGATGAAGCGCTTGTTTTGCTTGAAAATCATAATCATAGCGTAATTAAAAGGGTCGAAAACAAAACGAAAAATAAACAATCGTACTAGCAGCAAAAAAGGGAAAACAACGAGCGCTGTAAATGTCTTGAAACGAACAACATATACATGATTTTAGGGAGTTCATATGAAGGAGTGAAGCCCTTTTCATATAAGCTCCTTTTTTTATTTTTCAGCTTATTGACTGGGTCATAATCAAAACATGACATAAGTAGGTTTTCCTCAGCAAATACAAAATGAAAATTTAAAATTTTTAGAATTTTTATTGACTTTTATAACATGAGGGGATATCATGGTTGTAACAAGATGATTGTCGACAGTCGTCCATCTTCTAGGAAGAGCATTTTTGGAATCCTGATGGTTTTGTTAAAAAATATGAAGACAAGAGATAGGTGATTTTTAATGAGGGTAACGATTAGTCAGGTCGAGGCGGATGGGAAAATTATACTTCAGGAAAGTGCCGGGCTTGCCATTGTAACGATCCAACGTCCACGCCTAAAAAATGCTATAACATCGGGGATGTGGAGGGAGCTGGCGGAAATCGGAAGGCTGATTCCTGAAAACCCGAAAACACGAGTGGTGATCCTGCGCGGAAGTAAGGATCAATTTTGTTCAGGTTCTGATTTGAAAGAATTTAGCCAAATGTCGATTAACGAAGCGCACGAAGCTTTCCGCTTAATGGAACAAGCCATTTCGACGTTTGAAAAACTTCCGTTGCCAACCATTGCCGCTATAAATGGTCCGGCATTAGGTGCAGGATTTGTTCTATCTTTAGCATGTGATCTTCGGGTTGGGACATCTAAAGCTAAAATGGGAATCCCAGTCGGACGGCTGGGAATTACGTTAAACCAAATGTTTGTAAAACGGATTGCAGATCTGATCGGAGGGAGCCGGACGATGGATTTAGTTTATACAGGTCGACTGCTAGACGCTTCAGAATGCTGTCAATTGGGATTAGTTAATTACATGGTTCCGGATGATGAGGATGTGGATCATTTTACATTACGTTTGGCGAAAAAAGTTATGGAGCAGTCACCGGCGTCTCTTCTTGCTGTTAAAAGATCTGTCGCCTACAATAAGCCGGCACTTTCATTTCCGTGGGATACAGGTACGGCGTCCAGTATTGACGCAAATGATTTTCCTGAAGGTGTTCGTTCCTTTGTAGAAAAAAGAAAACCGAATTTTAAAGGGAGAGGTTGACATGCTGCCACTTGCAGGAATTAAAATTATTGACTTAACGAGAATATTGAGCGGCCCTTTTTGCACAATGACATTAGCTGATTTAGGCGCCGAGGTGATAAAAATTGAAAGTCCACAAGGGGATGATACAAGACAATGGGGTCCTCCGTTCATTAAAAATGAAAGCGCGTACTTTCTAAGTGTCAACCGCAATAAGAAAAGTGTTGTTTTAAATTTAAAAGATCCAAAAGGAAAAGAAATTTTACTGAAAATGGTAGAAGAAGCGGATGTTGTTGTTGAAAACTTTCGACCCGGCACATTAAAAAAGCTCGGAATTGATTATGACATCTTAAAGCAGCATAACCGCGGAGTCATTCTTGCTTCGATTTCCGGCTTCGGTCAAACAGGACCGTATTCAAAAAAGCCTGGCTATGATGTCCTGGCTCAAGGAATGGGCGGGTTAATGTCCGTTACAGGCGAACCAGACGGTACACCAGTTAAAGCTGGATATTCTTTGGCAGACATCGGAGCAGGAATGTGGGCAACAATCGGCATTCTGTCAGCACTTTGGGAAAGAGAGCGTTCAGGTCAAGGACAATGGATCGATGTCTCCTTGCTCGACACGATGGTTTCTTGGCAAACGTACCTTGCCGGCAACTATTTTGCGACAAACAATGATCCAAAGCCGCTGGGAGGAGCCCATCCGAATATTGTGCCTTACCAGGTTTTTGAAGCTTCGGACGGCCACTTTATTCTTGCAGTAGGAAATGACAGCCTTTGGAATTCGCTGGTTGACGTATTGGATGTGGAAGCTCTTAGAGACCGGAAATTTAAAACGAATCCGGACCGGGTTCAAAATAGAGATGAACTGATTTCCATACTTGAAGAAATATTTAAAAGAAAAACGAGAGATGAATGGGTTGACATGTTGGAATCTGCGAAAATTCCATGCGGACCGGTTAATAAGCTTTCGGACATTTTAAATGATGTCCATATCAAGGAAAGGGAAATGGTCGTTGAAATGGAGCATCCTTCCCTCGGAATCTTAAAAATGCTTGGTGTACCTGTAAAATTATCGCGCACACCGGGCAGGATCAAAACGGTCCCTCCAGCTCAGGGGGAGCATAGTGAAACCGTTCTAAAGCAAATGGGCTACAGTAAAGAAGAGATAGAAACATTTATAAAAGAGGGGATTATTATTCCTCAACAAAAATGTGTATAATTCGATAAAATTCAGTCGACAATCGACTAAAAATATTTTAATAATTTGCTAGTTTTTTCAAGTAAAAAAGCTTCCTCTGTTTTATTGTGTATGATGCTCGATCCAAAGCCTATTTTTTTGAAATTCATGAATATTAATATCCCTCATAACAATCGGAGTCCCGAAACAAACATTTGCTATCATACGAACTGAATTTTCCTGTAAATAGACAGAATAGAGTTTCCGGTTTGCCGGATCCGGCCCGCCTTTAAGTTTTACGGGCATTTTCCTTCAGGTTGAAAGATTTTTAAGAAAGGGGTATTCACCCAATGCGCGTATTCGCTCTTGTTGGCCGCAGCGGCACGGGAAAAAGCACCAGCGCACTTTCTTTCGCACATAGTAAAAACATACCGGCTATGATTGATGATGGATTGTTAATTTATAAAGGGCGAAAAGCTGCAGGGAGTTCAGCGAAATATGAAAAGAACTATATAACCGCTATTAAACGGGCTGTCTTTTTTTATGAGGATCACCGAAAAGAAGTCCAAAATGCTATTAAAGCACTTGATATTCATTCGATTCTTATTATTGGTACGTCTACGAAAATGGTTGATCAAATTGCGGAAAAATTGCAATTAGGAAAAATCACCAAATATTACAAAATTGAAGAAATTAGATCGTCAAAGGAAATCAACATGGCATTATATGTGAGAAAAACAGAGGGGAAACATATTATTCCGATTCCATATGTACAAGTCGAACAAAATATTTTAAAGAAGATCATTATGAAGGGAAAGAAAATTTTTTCTACCCAAAAAGAAGAGATTGGTGAAACAACGATTATCAGACCACGGTTTCATCAAGGAACCATCCACATTTCTGAACACGTTTTAAAACAAATCATTTCCCATGCCTGCACTTCGGTAGAAGCAGTAAAAAAATGCCATCGGATAGATATTGCATTAAACGAGCTGCCGAATATAAAAATCACCCTCACCATGTTTTATCCATTGGATGAAGCATTACCCGTCATCGCAGAAAAGATTCAACAAAAAGTTGCTGAAGATTTTTTAAAGTTTTTAAATATAGAGTTAAATAGCATTACTATTCATATCAGTAAATTGTCGATGGAACACTCTTATCCTGCATCAATGATCCGGACTGCGCGCATATGATTTGGGCTGATAAGTTATGCAAAATTAGGTAATCGTAGCTGAGCAAAGGGGTGCCATATGATCAAAAAGTCAGTCATTATTATAAAAATGGCAAATGTAAAAGAACGGATTATACAGTAAAAGGCATATTGAAAAAATAAATTCATATAGAGAAAGTATTATATTTTTAATGCTGACAGCACAAATGCAAATGCTCCAGATAAACCTAGCATCATTTTGAATTCAGGATGCTCCTGAAGCTTCTTTTTAATAGAAAGTAAGCCTATAATTAAAGAAGGTAAAGTAACCCCCCACCAAAATAAAGCCCATTCAATCGGCAGAAAACCTTCCATAATATGCATGGCGATGGCCTGTTCCGGGATAAAAACGAATAGAAATGATTGGGAGCTTCCTTTTCGGCCCAACAGCGATGAGTGTTGTTGGATTTATTGTTCTCTTTTTCCAATCATTATTTACACAAATTTATCTCTTGTTAATCCGCCATTTTCAAACATTTTTAGCTGATTGAAAACGCCAGTTTATTCATCGTGAAGAATACTCAAAGTTTTCAATAAATAGGGAAATATACAATTAACAACAGATGATGTGTCTTGTACGTTTCTTGGTTTTGCACTTTTTGATATTTTGAAAAAGAATTGACTTTGTCCTCAGCGACAGAAAGAATATAAAACTCCTCAAACAGCAGGAAGCTAAATGGAAGCGACCTTTCACACTTACCATATGAAGCTGTTTATTTACTTTAAAAAGTTAAGGAAAACCGGGCGTTCAATTTTCACGCCCGGTTTTCCTTAATGCCCTCCATGCCCGTGTCCGTCTTCCTGAGCAATTTCAAGCTTGTCATCTAGAATTCCTTGTGTTTGAAAGGAAATTTGTTTTTGATCTCCGATGATAAAACCATGATTGTAAGGACCTGTTGTCGGGTCATCTTGAAAGGTTGGCTTGATGCTTGCCAAGAAATCATATGTTTCTTGTTGAAGCTGTCCTTTGTTTAACCAAATCATCGGTGCATGTTTGCCGAGATGTGAAAACGGTGCGGCAGCTAAAGCAAGCTCTGGTGAATCTGTTGAAATAAAAGAAACACCATGGCCCGGTTCCGTTATACCCCATCCGAATTGAGTGTCTTTATCTTTAAATTTGGCAAATTCAATCGAAGTGGTTACAGGGTCATTTCCAGCTATTCGATGAACAGTCCCGTATTCTTTCAATTGATTTTCTACATCTTTAGAAATAACCTTCTCTGGTCCTAAAATATAAATGTTTGCTTTCTTGTTCCGTTTCTTAAGCGCATCTTTCGTTTCTTTAGGAAGCTCGTGTTCAGCAGCAAACAGTATAGGCTCAGGCATATGGGAAATCCAATTAACGGCTGGTATGGAATATAGTTTATGTTGATCCTCTGAAGAAACGATGATCACGCTTTCTGGATAGCCTTCGGATACTTCTGCATAAGCTTGATCGACATTTCTTGCGAATTCTGCGGGATTTTTTCCTTTGATCTGTTCTATTTTATAACCTGACAACTGGTTGATGACATTGTTTGAAACATCTCCTAACACAACAATTTGAGTGCCGTTCCGGTTCCCAGTCGGATTTAACCGTTTGATTTCACTCAACACTTTATCGGGAATGTTATCTTGATGAATCAGTAAGATCGGGCCGTTATTTGGATGATGGATTAAGTCAGCTCCGGCTAATGTTGTTTGCCATTGACCAACAGGCGACAGAATAACGGCTCCGGGTTGATTTTCTTTATGTGTGGCAGGCCAAATGGTTTGGGATACGTAAATGGATGCACGAATTGGATCGGCAACAGGAATTCTCGTTATATTTTTCGTGTTTTGAACAATTAAGCTTTCTTCAGCATTTGGATTAAATTGTGCGGGCGCTTTGGAAAAGTCTTGATTTTTTGTGCTCTGAGTGTCTTTTCCGTTATGATTGGCATGATCATTCATATTTTCGTGGTCCATTTTTTCATGATTCATGTCTTCCGTATGTTCTCCTGTATGGCCGTTGCTGCTTCCGTTGGAACATGATGCAGAAAAGAGCATGAAAGCTGTTAAAACGGTAAGAAAAATCAGCAGCTTACTATTTTTTTTCATTCTAATTCCTCCTCCTAACATTTTCTTTGCATCTGTTTTAACAAAAAAATGTGCAAAAATGATGGAGACGGTCCATTTTTGATCCTGTAAATTTTTTTTATGCGAAAATTATTTACTCGCCAAAAAGGTGTGCCCGCATTTGGCATCCGCTCGCTGTTTTAAAGTTCGGACGGGGGAGAACAGATAAGCGTTGGATGAAAATGATATAATGAAAAAATGAGAACAGAACGTTCGGTTAAAGGCGGCGAAGAGCTTTCCTTTTTGAAGAGAAAGCTAGTTGGCTGATAAGGAAGGGACAAAAAGTGAAAAAAATTTCGTTTAAATTAGGGCTGCTATTTTTCGTGTTTGTTTTGGGAGTCGAAATCATTTTATTTGTCTCATTGTACATAACTTTGGTCAATTCAAGAATTGAGGAGGAGTTTGAGCATCTATTGGCGAGAGGGAATAACCATCGCGATGTGCTGGAAAAAAACTTTGACCATTCCACGCTGGAGCATGTGACGATGATGGAATCGGAAGCGGTGACGGATGTAGTGATTACAAATGAGAAAGGCAATATATTGTATTATTCCGATGACATATTGCCTTTTGCCAAAAAAATTGTAAATACAATGGACAGAACGATTCCGCATGACGGAATAATCGTGCAAAGAAATTGGCAAAAAGAGTCGCATATAGCGACAGTAAGCCCGATACGTATTGACGGCAAGATCAAAGGGTATGTCTATATGTTTCAAAATACCGATGCTATTCAAAAAATGATCTATAAGTTAAAGCATTATTTCGTTTTGGTTGGATTTCTTTCGGTATTTTTAACCATTTTGACGATCGCTTTTTTATCAAAAGTGATAACAAATCCCCTTATTCGTATGAAACAGGCAACCGAAAAATTGAGCAAAGGCGATTTTTCTGTTCGCTTGCAAGTGAAAGGGGAGGACGAATTGGCGGAGCTGGGGGAAGCGATTCAAACATTGGCGAGAGATTTGGAATATTTAAAAAAAGAAAGAAAAGAATTTCTTGCCAGCATTTCTCATGAGCTCCGAACCCCTCTTACATATGTAAAAGGGTATGCAGATATCGCAAGAAGGCCGAATCTAAAAGAAGAGGAGAGGAACCGCTATTTGTCCATTATTTATGAAGAAGCGGAGAATATGCAAAAGCTTGTAAAGGAACTGTTTGAATTAGCAAAGATGGATCAACATTCATTTCAAATCCATAAGGAACCGGCCAACCTGTGTGATTTCTTAAAGAAATTACATGACAAAATGCTACCTGCGTTTCATGAGAAAAACATGTCACTTATCTATAAATGTGAAAAAAACATTACCGTCCAAATTGACCAAAAGCGATTTGAGCAGGTGATGATCAATTTGTTGGACAATGCTTTAAAATATTCCGATGAAGGCTCAGTTGTATCGATTGAAGCAAGAGCGGAGAAAAACAGCATAGTGATCATTGTTTCAGACAATGGAATCGGAATTCCAGAGGAAGATTTGCATCATATTTTTGAACGATTTTACCGAGTGGATAAATCAAGATCAAGAACAAGCGGCGGTACTGGTCTCGGATTGGCCATTGTTAAGGAGATCGTCGAAGCGCACGGAGGAACGGTTTACGCCGCCAGTGAATACGGAAAAGGAACAAACGTTGTTATCACGCTGCCGGAGGTATAAGGATGTACACGATTTTGCTCGTTGATGATGAAAGAAAAATGTTGGACTTGCTGGAGCTTTATCTTTCCCCTCAAGGATATCATTGCGTCAAGTGCGAATCAGGATTATCAGCCATCCGATATTTAGAAAACAACAAAGCTGAACTTGTCCTTCTCGATATTATGATGGCGGAAATGGATGGCTGGGAAACCTGCCGGAAAATAAGAGAATTTTCAAACGTTCCTATTATAATGGTAACAGCAAGAGACCAAACATTCGACATTGTTAAAGGCCTCAAACTCGGTGCGGACGACTATATAACAAAACCGTTTGACGAAGCTGAACTGCTTGCTCGCATCGAAGCGGTGCTGCGTCGTTCCGCAGGAAAGCGTTCAATTATTGATGTTCAAGGATTGGTGTGGGATCAAGAAGAACATAAAGTCCATTTTCAAAACGAAGACATATTATTAACGCCGAAAGAATTCGATATCTTAGGGCTGCTTTTAAAGCACCCGAACAGAGCGTTCAGCAGGGAAGAAATCATTTTATCCTTATGGGGATACGATGCCGAGACCGAAGAGCGAACCATCGACTCTCATATAAAAAATATTCGCGAAAAACTGAGACAAGCCGGTTTTCCAATCGATCAATTTCTTCACACTGTTTGGGGAGTAGGGTATAAATGGGGGAAATAGCTATATTAGCAGATTAGGTTTTTAATGTCTGCTGAGCGGGATTGTATGCATCTTTTATATTGTTGAAAGGAAGATGAGAGCCAGCTTATGTCCGGCTCTTTTTTTGTTTTTGGAACCAAATAAATTCTGAGGTGACGTCTTTGTATTGGATCATTATACTCACATTAGGTATTGATCAGCTTTTTAAATATTTAGTTAGAAATTTTATGGACTATGGGCAATCCATTCCCGTTATTAATGGTTTTTTCCAATTGACATCTCATCGTAATACAGGCGCTGCTTGGGGGATTTTTTCAGGACAAAAAATATTCTTAATTAGCATTGCAATTATTGTGATAGTCGTTGGTCTTATTTATTCTCGTAAAGTAACTGATAAGCTAACGCGTATAGCCTTTGGCTTATTTATAGGAGGTGCAATGGGAAACGTTTTAGACCGTTTAATTTTTGGTGAAGTAACAGATATGTTCGAAGTTACATTTATCAATTATCCAATTTTTAATACTGCGGATGTATTTTTAGTTAGTGGAGTTATTTTATTCCTTATTAGCACTTATAAAGAGTCAAAATTAGAAAGTAATCAAAGAATCTTCATTGTTTTCGTATTTTATATATATGGGTATAATGGGGACAAAGGAGGGTGGAAGTATTGAAAAAATTACTTACGTCTATAGTAGCTGTTGCTTTATTTCTAGGTATTGGCACTGCTGCTCTTGCACATTCAAACAGCACTCCTAGTCAAGGGAACGGAAATTGGCAACAAATGATGGATTATTGTTCTCAAATGATGAATTCTTTCATGGATAATCATCAAAACAATATCCAGCATGAAACCTCAACATCAAAGAATTTAAATATACAACAGACTAATTCAAATGATAGTACCACGAATAACCACCAGAACCAAAACCATTCTATGTATGACGATTGTTGATAGGAAATAAACAACAAAAAAGAAAGAGCATGGGCTACAATAAATGTCCAAGCTCTTTCTTTGTTTAGAAATAAAAAATAGATTCTCCTCAAAACCAAAACAGTTTCCTATTGTAGCTTTAAAAGTTTAATCAAAAACGTTCAACAAACCCATATTCTACGGCACAATCGAGTAGGAGGGGGTGACTAACCCCCGACCTCTCACACCACCGTACGTACCGTTCGGTATACGGCGGTTCAATTAAGTATGACGTAGTGCTTGATATCTTTCGAATAGACTTCTTAACCCTCGACGCTTCCAATAGGAGTTGTCGAGGGTTTTGTGTAGAATGGGACTGCAGGCAATCCGCCAATATTTCTTGCGTGTATTGCCCCATTCGAATGCTTTATGGCTTGGAACCCCTAATCCTCTGAGTTTCCGAATTCTTGTTTTCGGGGTTTTCCATTCTTTCCACAAACACATTCGAAGCCTTCGTCTAATCCATTCATCAAATTCTTTGAACTTACTTGGTGTTTCTGCCAAGGCAAAATATCCGCACCATCCCATTAAATACTTGTTCAGTTTCTCAATCCTTTTCTCCATTGGATACGGTTTCGACCTTGATGTAATTTCACGGATCTTGTTCTTCAAACGTTTCACACTTTCGTTCGCAATTCGTACCTTTGGAGTCTTATTGAGTGTGAAGCTGAAACCGAGAAACTTCCGTTTCCAAGGACGGTCTACCGCCGATTTCTCTTTATTTACCTTGAGCTTTAACTCCTTCTCGATAAAGTTCGTAATGGAATTCATGACACGAATTCCTGCTTTCTTTGTTTTCACATAGATGTTACAGTCATCCGCATACCGAACAAACTTATGTCCACGTTTCTCAAGCTCCTTATCCAATTCATGAAGCATGACGTTTGATAAAAGTGGACTAAGCGGGCCGCCTTGAGGCGTTCCCATGTCCGTTTCCATTACCACTCCATTGATCATCACGCCTGATTGAAGATACCGGCGAATTACCTTCAGTAGAATTTGATCTTTGATCGTTTTCGCCAAGATCCCCATCAGTTTGTCGTGATTCACCTTGTCAAAGAATTTCTCTAGGTCTATATCGACTACCCAACGATATCCTTCTTTGATATAACCCTTTGCTTCCCTAACCGCATCATGTCCCCTTCTGCCTGGGCGGAAACCATAGCTATGGTTCGAGAAGGTCGGATCAAAAATTTTCGTCAACACTTGGGCAATCGCTTGTTGGATGAAACGATCCGTCACGGTAGGGATCCCTAGAAGCCTTACTCCACCGTTCGGTTTCGGGATTTCGACCCGACGGACGGGTAAGGGCTTGTAGGTTCCTTCTCTCAACGACTGTCGAATGGAGTCCCAATTTTCGTAGAGGTGTTTTCGTAGGTCTTTTACGGACATGCCATCTACTCCGTGACTTCCTTTATTCTGTTCGACTCGTTTCAGTGCCGCCAGGAGATTTTCCCGTGACAAAATCATTTCCATCAACATTGATATCCTCTCCACGTGAACGAATTCTTCTATTTGTGCCATCTTCTGCTCCACCCTCTTGAAGTCCCCCGTGGGATTCACCACTTCCTCCTTCAAGTAAGTCCTATCGGATTGTCTGCTTCCACACAGAAGATGAACGCCTAGCGATTCGTTCTCCTTAATTGTTCAGTCCTTCCTCTTCCATCTCGAGCTTGAAAGAGTACTATGACTATGACTTCTGCTGACTTCTGACTGTTCAGCTATCTATCACTAGATAGGTTACCAAGGTTACTTGGCGTGCCAGCCAGACCTCCCCGGGTAAGAGTGTAATCTTTCCTTCCATCCATCTGCTTCATTTACTCTGTATCACCTTCGGCAGAAAGGGCTTTGTTTTGTCTTGCAAACTCACCCAGTGATACCTAGCCTCATATGAAGTTCGTGTTCCTCAGACCGGAAGTTTGCCGCTCGCTTCCTTCAGATTCCGCGTCGCCACGGACACCCTTGCGTTAAGCTAACTGCTACTTCTGCCTTCGCAGCTCGGGACTTTCACCCTATAGATTACACCCATGCCGGGCGCACAAAAAAGAATCCATTTTGAAAAAAGATTGATCAAAATGGATTCTCATATCAATACTTAGTTCAATTTTCCATAAAAAAGTTTGATTATTTCGTTGAAGATGGATCTTTATTTAGGTTAGTTCTTTGATATAGATCTTTACATTCCCCAAACAGCAACTACCTTGAGGATTGTTTACTTCACAACCACATCGGTTTTCATTTATATTTTCACGAATATGTTCTACTGGATTAGGATTAATTCCATTTTCAACATATTGTTTAATTTTTTCTTTTGTCCAACCAAAACAATAGCAGACAGGAACAACTGTGGCATTATCTTTTTGATAAACAGAAACCTTAATTTCTGACTTTAAATACGTTTTTTCATCTGTATCATAATAAACAACATTACAATCTTTTGACGAACAAAAATAATGAGTTAAGCCTGCTTTCAATGTACCTAAAATTGTTGGTTTTAACATTGATTTTAACGTAATTATTTTTACTTTTTTCCCTTTTACATTACAAGAAGGACACAACTCATTACTACTACTTTCAGAAACCTGCCCTTTTGTAGAACAACAATCAGACATATTTTACGCTCTCCTTTTTATTGGCGAGGTGCAAATAGCATTACCGAGACACCAATTAAACATATACCTGCACCTACCCAGTCATATATATCTGGTGCTTTTTATCAAGCTTTATCTATAAATTATCAAGCTTTTTTACAAATTATCAGACTTTATTTCAAAGCCACACCTATATCCTTAAACAATATTTACGTCTTTTCATTCTAGTGTATATGAGGAGCTAATTGCTCAAACATCCAATGAAGCCCGAAATTTAAAAAGATCCCCCCGAAAAAGAAAAGAATAATAGGCCTATCCTCTGTCACATTTACAACAGGTAATAAATCTGTTAAAGCTATGTATAAAAATATACCTGCAGTTAATGAAAGCGAAATGGCAAGTATGCTACTTTGTAAAGAAACGAGTTCTGTTAGAAACAAAGCTGCTGTAGCCCCCACTATGGTAGATAAACCTAATAAAACAGCTGCACCTATAGCTTTCTTTTTGCTTTTCAAGCTTGCAAATACAATGGAAGATATAGTTAAACCATCAGGTATCTTATGTAGTAGGACAGCGATTAATACGACAAAACCTAATCCGCTGTTTATTGCAAAACTAGCTACAATTGATAACCCATCAAAAAAAGTGTGTATTATCATGCCTATTAATGCACCATACATTGTAGTATGGGTTTGAGATTGATGTGTTTCTTCTCCAAAATGAAAATGGGGTGCTACCAGCTGTTGAAATAAAAATATAATGCCAAAACCTAAAATTATATAAATTGAACTTGATTCCATTATTTCTAAAGCTTCTGGTACTAGATCCATAATTGCAATTGAGAAAAGTAATCCGGAACTTAGAGCCATTAGAGCATATAAACTTCTTCTGGACCAATTTTTCTTAAGAAAAATAACAAAACCGCCCAAAACATTAGCTAAAGCTGCCGTTATTACATAAAAAATGATTTCCATTAATCGTCACTCCAAAATAAATAATTCGACCTGCACGTATGATTGTGCAGGCCTAGTTAAATTAAATATGCTCTAACTGTTTGAATTATTTTTTATTCAACATATGAATAGCATGTCCCATAACGCCTTCAGCTGCTTCCATGAGTGGTTCAGGTAAAGTTGGGTGTGCATGAATTGTAAGGCTGAGATCTTCTGCCGTTGCCCCTGACTCAATTGCAAAAACGGCTTCAGCAATAAGAGATGATACTTCTGGCCCTACCATCTGTACACCTAAAACCCGATTAGATTCTTTATCCGCCACAACTTGTACAAAACCATCGGCATCCGAAACAGATAAAGCTCTGCCGTTAGCTTGGAATGGAAAACGACTAGAAACCGTTTCATATCCTTTTTCCTTTGCTTCCTTCTCCGTTAAACCTGTATAGGCTACTTCAGGATCGCTAAAAATAACAAAAGGCATGGCCTGAAAATCAATTACACTTTTTAGCCCACTTATTACCTCTGCAGCTATCTTACCTTCATAACTAGCTTTATGAGCAAGGAGGTAACCACCAGCACAGTCCCCGATCGCATAGACATGTTCCACATTGGTTTGACATTTATCATTTATCTTAATAAACCCGCGTTGGTCAAGCTCTACTCCGATATTTTCTAACCCGATATTTCCTGTGTTCGGTTTTCTTCCAATGGAGACTAAGCAATAATCCCCTTTAATTATCTCTTCCTTCCCATTAACCTGAACTTGGACATTTACTTCATCGCCTGTATTTTCTCCTCCTTGGACTAAAGCATTCGTTATAACTGTGATTCCAAGTTCCTTTAAATGACGTTTTACTACATTTGTAAGCATAGGGTCCGTACCTGGAAGAATTGTATCTGATCCTTCAAGGATGGTCACTTTAGCTCCAAATTTAGCATAAGCAGTACCCAATTCCAAACCAATATAACCACCACCTACTACAACTAAATGTTTTGGTACTTCTTGAAGCATCAATGCCTCAGTTGACGAGATAATTCTTTTTCTATCAAATGGCATACTTTTTAACTCAGTAGGTAATGATCCTATCGCAAGGATTAAGTCTTTGTATGAAAAGAATTTTTCTTCGTTACCAATTTTGATTTTGGCAACATAGGGTTCAGTAAGATAAGCTTCCCCACTAATGACCTCCACTCCATTGCCTTTCAGTAAAGTCCGAACTCCATTCCTTAGTTTATTTACTATACCGTCCTTCCACTTCACTACTTCTAGCATATCTACTTCAACTTCACCAGAAACCTTTATTCCCATTGAATTGGCATGTTTTATGTGTTTTACTCGTTCAGAAGCACTAATAAGAGCCTTTGAAGGTATACAACCACGGTTAAGGCAAACCCCTCCTAGTTCTGCTTTATCCACCAAAACCACTTTTTTCCCTAACTGAGCAGCACGTATGGCAGCTACATAACCTCCTGATCCTGCGCCTATAACTAACAGATCTACATCATTTTTTCCTTCAAAAGTCATTTCAGTTTCCTCCTTCGATTTTATAAAGAATGAAAAGAATTATTTTAAATTAAGGATGAAAGCATTTTTGTCCCATGCGGATACCAATATGTAATATATGTTTGTTCAACACATTATAATCAGTTACAGCTGGAACCCCTTTTGTTAAGGTACCTGTTTTATCAAATGCAATAGCCTTTAAGGCACCAATTTCTTCTAAATACACTCCGCCTTTTACAAGGACACCTTTTTTCGCAGCATTCCCTATCGCTGAAACAATAGAAATTGGAGTCGATATGACCAACGCACAAGGACAACCAACAACAAGAACAGCTAATCCTTGATAAACCCATGTTTCCCAACTGCCATCAAAGAATAAAGGAGGGACTATAGCAACTAATGCTGCAATGATCATAATGATCGGTGTGTAATATTTTGCAAATTTATCGACAAATGCTTGCGAAGGAGCACGTTCTCCTTGTGCTTCCTCTACAAGATGAATAATTTTAGAAATCGTTGTATCTTCTACAAGTTTCGTTATTTTTACTTCAAGTAATCCTTCTTCATTTAATGTACCTGCAAATACTTCATCATCAACTGTTTTCTCAACAGGGACTGATTCACCGGTAATAGCTGCTTGGTTGACTGCAGAGTAGCCACTTACGACTACACCATCCATCGCAATCTTTTGACCTGGTTTTACAATCATAATATCCCCAACAGCAATATCATCGACATGAATCATTATTTCTTGTCAATTACGTCTAACGAGTGCCTCTTTAGGAGCGATATCCATTAATGAACGAATCGATTGTCTTGCTCTGTCCATAGAGAATCGCTCAAGTGCTTCACTAATCGCAAAGAGAATAACAACAATGGCAACTTCTGCCCATTCTCCAATAATAGCACCACCTATAACAGCTACTGTCATAAGGGTTTTCATGTCAAACTCAAAGCGTAGTAAGTTTTTCAAACCGACTTTAAAAAGTGATAATCCTCCGATTAACATGGACGCTAAAAACAATAAGGTAGTAACAATGTTCTCTTCTCCATTCACAGACGAGGAAAGGTAACCGAAGGCGATCAATAAGGAAGCATAAAGTAGCGTACTATGCTTTTTATAAAACGGCACTTTATCTTCTTTCATATCTTCTTTTCCCTCTTGTGAAACTTGGCGAGCAGATTTTTCAGGAGTCACTTTAAGGTTCTCGAATGCACCGGCTTTTTCTAGTTCTTCAATTGTTGCATTACCGTAAACAGCAATTTTAGATGCACCAAAATTTACTTTTGCATCCTCTACTCCAGGAAGCTGTTTTACATTATTCTCGAATTTTCCTGCACAATTTGCGCATGTAACCCCCTGAACGCGGTAAACATTTTTTTCAGCCTCTAATGCTTTTGCTTCAGACAATTTTTACAACCTCCCTTTTTATTTTCATTCAAACCAACATTTAAATGTTGACATTTTACGTTAATAATTTTAATCTAAAAGCACAATATATTCAAACAAATATTTGAATAATAACTTTCAATATTTTCACCTAAAATACTATTTATTAGTTATAGGATCATGCAAAGTGAAATTCTAAATCATTACATGAAGGGGAAATAATAGAAGGTGTAACAAACTAACATAACTAAATATCTTTTATTCCGATTAGGGAGTATTTTAAAAAGGAGTTTTTTTATGAATTTAATTTTAACAATTCTCTCTGCTTTAGGGTCTTTTATAGTAACCAATATCGATGATATTTTGTCTTGATGTTGTTGTTCTCTCAGGCAAGTTCACAAGCTAAAGCAAGTAATGGCCGAACGGTTAACATGCAGCCAAAGGGAAATCGTATTTACCCTAGAGATATAGTCATTGGCCAATATCTTGGTTTTGCACTTTTAGTTTTGATTAGTCTTTTAGCTACATTTGGAGTGACACTCATTCCTGATCAGTGGGTAGGTTTATTAGGACTAATCCCGATCTATTTAGGAGTTAAACTGTTTATAAAGGGTGAAGATGAAGATGAAGGTGCTGTTGTTTCCAGTTTAAATAAATTTAATAAGTTCTATTTAAGTGTAGCCTTTATCACATTTGCCAATGGTGGAGACAATATTGGAATTTATGTTCCGTTCTTTTCTACTTTAAATAACAACCAACTGGTCATTACAGTTGTTACTTTCTTTATAATGGTTGCGGTCTGGTGTTTAATCGGATATCGTCTAGCAAGATTCAGATATGTTTCTGAAACACTTGAGAAATACGGCCGATGGGTTATTCCAATTGTGTTTATAGGATTAGGCCTTTATATCATGGAAGAAAATAATATATTTTCTAACCTGTGGTCTCACTTCGTAAATTTAAATTCCTAATTAACCGTAATGATTTACAAAAATATTGTTAAACCCTCTTTCCTTTTAAAGTATTGAGTACAAATCTTTATAGAAAATAAATTATTGAAATTCGGGCAAAAATAAGATGCAATAATGTTAAGCCCAAAGCAATACATTTAAGTGTGACTAGCCGAATTCGGTATAATGTTTATGTGGATTTTTAACTACAAGGAGAAGGCGAAATATATGAAGAACAGTATGCATTTATACTTGAAAGACTTAAAAAACATTTCAACAAACTGGGTAGCCGCGATTTTAATTGGTGGATTAATGATACTTCCGTCATTGTATGCGTGGATGAATATTAAAGCATCTTGGGACCCATATGGACAGACGGATCAAATTAAAGTCGGTGTTGTCAATAATGATACAGGGTCTACAGTGCGTGATGAAGAGATCCATGTAGGAAATGAATTAGTCGAACAACTAAAAGATAATGATTCAATGGACTGGCAGTTTGTCGATGAAGAGACAGCCATGGATAAAGTAAAATATGGAGACTACTATGCCGTCATTGTGATTCCCGATGACTTTTCTGAGAAATTGGGGACTGTGATTAATGATCAACCCACAAAAGCCGAAGTTAATTATTATGTGAATGAAAAAATTAACGCGATTGCTCCGAAGATTACCGATAAAGCAACTACCACAATCGTTGAGGAAATAAGCTCAAGCTTTATCTCAACTGTCAATGGCGTAATTTTTGATATGTTTAATCAACTTGGCCATGAATTACAAAGCTCTCTACCTGATATAAGGCAATTCGAGGATTATGTTTTTACAATTGAAGAAAAGTTACCTGAAATAAAAGAGGTTTTGGACGAATCACTCTCTGATGCTGAAAACGCCGAGGTCATGATCCATGATGCTCTTAACCTTATTCCACGCGTAGAAGAAGCGTCTAATCAAGGGCTTTCGACAGTAAACGAGACCTTGAATTTTATTAATGATGCAGAAGAACGTTTAGATGAGATAGCACCACGAGTGAACGAGGATTTGAACACCATCCAACAGGCCATTCAAGATACGAATGAGTTTTTAGAATCCGTTGAACCATCTTCAATGGATTTACTGGATATGAACGAGCAAATGAACAATTGGAATGAACAAATTAATAGTACGGTTACATCTATTGAAACAGTAGAGGAAATTTTACAACAAATTCAAGAAGAACAGGAATCTGGTGAGGATTCGGGAGAAGATTCAGGTCAATCAGAAGAGAATAATCAAGAACAGATTGAAAATGCATTAAATGAACTGGCAGCAATGAAAGCTACCTTACAAGAATTGCAAAAACAACTTAATCAAGTTGATGAGATGATTGCGGAACATAATCAAGAGTTAGAAGATATGATGGCTAACTTACGAGAAACGGCTCAATTCACGAATGAGCGATTGGATGCTTTTATTACCGAATATAAAGAAACGATTGAACCTCGTGTTAGAGAAGAAATTCAACATGCAAAAAGTTCATTAGAATCGGCGAAAAGCATTTTAACCAAGGTTCAAAATACGATTCCAGAAGCACAAAACATATTAAATCGAACCGCAACTAATTTAGCAGATGGTAAAGATTTATTAGAGAGTGTTTTAGCGGAATATCCGTATATTAATACGAAAATAAATGAACTGGCTGATGAGATCCGTCAGATCCAAGGAGAAACGGATTTAGAGGAAATTATCGAGCTATTAGAAAACGATCCTGAAGCAAAGGAAAGCTTTTTTGAAGAACCCGTCAAGCTGAATCAAAACAAACTGTTTCCTATTGAAAATTATGGTACAGGCATGACACCGTTTTATACCGTATTGGCGATATGGGTTGGTGGATTATTATTGGTTTCTTTATTGGCAACCGATCCGCATCACATAGAACCGTATACAGGAAGACAGATTTACTTTGGCAGATTATTGACCTTTGTCACGATTGGCATGATTCAAACCATCATTGTGACATTAGGTGATATGTATCTACTGGGTGTAAATGTCCAAGAACCAGTTTGGTTTATATTATTTGGGCTTTTATCGAGCTTTGTGTTTATCACCATTGTTTATACTTTAGTGTCGGTGTTTGGTGATATTGGAAAAGCTTTAGCTATTGTTTTCCTTGTTTTACAAATCGCAGGTGCTGGAGGAACGTATCCAGTGGTTTTATTACCAGAATTCTTTCAATCCATTCATTCTTTCCTTCCTTTCACCTATGCGATTAACTTGATGCGTGAAGCTGTGGGAGGAATTGTTTGGACTAAAGTACAACATGATGCAGCGATCCTTTCGACATTTGGACTAGTGGCATTACTTGTGGGCGCCCTATTTAAAGCGCGTTTGAACAAGTATACACACCAATTAATGAAGAAGTCGAGAGAAACGGGATTGTTTCATTAACTTTAAATGAATTTTTAATAACTGAAAATAATAAGTAAGTTAAAGAATGGGCTACCTTAACAGTTGGTAGCCCATTTTTCTCATTTCCATTATATATGATCGTTTAAAAGTCTATTACTAGGTTTTTCTATGTTTATTTACAGTTCATCTGTCATTTGCTTTTCGGCCTTTAGCAAGAATAATTTTGTGCGAACTGTGAAAAACTACCCACAAATAAATGAATTAAAAAAGGGGTAAGTTATATGGAGCGCTTTGAGGAATTGAACAAAAGTTATATTAATGGTGAATGGGTCGAAGGATTAAGTAAGAGAACATATGAAAATTTGAATCCTTATGATGGAACTGTCATTCAAACGATTCGGCTAGCGACCTCACAGCAACTTGAACAAGCTTTTTTAAACGCAAAAGAAGCTCAAAAAGAATGGGGAAAAACGTCTTCTTGTGAGCGAGAAGAAGTGCTGCGGAAAGCAGCGGAATTTTTCAAAAAAAATCGCGACGAAATCATAAAAGTGATCTCTCGTGAAACAGGCGGAAGCTTCATAAAGGCTAACGTTGAACTTGACTTGACGGTAGGGCTTGTAGAAGAAGCTGTGAAAATGGCCAAGAAATTAGATGAAGTGAGGGAAATTGAAGCCGATATAAAGGGGAAAGTGAATCGTGTTTATCGTCTTCCTTTAGGAGTTATAACATCCATCTCGCCTTTTAATTTTCCGATGAATTTATCCATTCGGACAATTGCTCCTGCTATTGCACTTGGAAACAGTGTCGTTCATAAACCGGATATTCAAACAGCCTTGACAGGAGGATCAATCATTGCGAGGGCATTTGAATATGCAGGACTGCCAAAAGGTGTTTTTCAATGTATTTTAACGGATATTGATGAAATTGGCGATGACATGCTCACTTCTCCGCATTCACAGCTTATTAGCTTTACTGGTTCAACGCCAGTTGGCAAGCATATCGGAAAAATTGCCGGCAGCATGCTGAAAAGGGTTGCCCTTGAACTAGGCGGAAATAACCCGTTCATTGTTCTGGCAGATGCAAATGTAGACCGTGCTGTTGATGCAGCTATTTTTGGAAAGTTTATACATCAAGGTCAAATTTGTATGATTGTAAACAGAATTATTGTCCATAAAAATATATATGATGAATTTGTACAAAAATTTGTGGAAAAAGCCAAATCGTTGCCTTACGGAGACCCGTCTGACCCGAAAACAATTATTGGACCGCTTATAAACGAAACACAAATTGAAAAAGCTTTAAATATTATAAATGAAGCAAAAAAAGAAGGAGCAAAAATTGCATTGGAAGGGAAGCGTATCGGTAATATTTTAACTCCGACTGTATTTGTGGATGTTGATAACAACAGCAAGCTTGCTCAAACTGAGTTATTTTCACCAATTGCTACGATCATGAAAGCGGAATCAGACGATCACGCAATTGAAATGGCGAATAATACAGAATATGGTTTAAGCTCTGCTATTTTTACAGAGGATTTAAGTGAAGGTGAACAACTAGGACTTCAAATTGAAAGCGGAATGACTCATATCAATGATCAAACAGTCAACGACAGCCCGACAATTCCGTTTGGTGGAACAAAGTCGAGCGGAATGGGTAGATTCGGAAATCCTTGGGTAGTAGAAGAATTTACGATGACAAAATGGATTTCGATTCAAAAAGAATATCGAAAATATCCTTTTTAACAACATCCCGACTTGCCAAACAAAAGGGGATTTTTGAACGAACAGTTAATGGTTAACTGAAAATGAATTTGTGTATCATTTTTGCTTGGCAAATAATCATGACGTTTCCAAACTCTTTCCCGCGATTTTTGGGAAAGTTTTTTTATGTTGTGCACTTTTAATAATCTAGAAATGAGCAGGATGATCTTTTCTAATCTCGTGATATGAGCATAGATAGTTTTACTGTCACTATTTCTGCATCTTTTTAATATTCAATCCGGCTTCAAAAAACGATGAAGCGTGTGTCTCGTTATCTTAGGCAGCGATGGATTACGACTCAAGAAGCTTTCCAGCTTGTCGTTAAATATTTTCATTTATACTCTATTGGATAATAACGGGTGAATACTGGCTGCTTATTATCCGATTTCACTTTCAATCCGGCTTTAGCGTATTGTTCCAATTATTTTAATTATCATTGTTTAGAAATCTCTAATGTTCCAGTACCAACAAAAAAATGTTATTATTGGATAAAAAGGAGAAACATGTATGTCAAAAGAATCTGTTTCAGCTTTAGGGTATATACTTATTTCTATTGTTTTGATAATTTCAATTTATTTGTTAATTGAACCCAATTCACTAGTGCCTGAAGCATATAAGCTGGCTGTTGATGGTTATGTAATTGCTAGAACTTTAGTAATTCTTTTTATCTTGTATTTAGTGTCAAAACTAGGATTTTTATTTATAAATAAAAAAAATTAACTTCAAACTGTGAAATAATTAAAAAGTAAAGTGAATGGCTCTGTCGGTATCATAAGCTGCCATTATAGACAGCAGCATCTAAATAATAACGCTGTTCTATTGACCAATAATTTCCATTCCTATATTTTAATTTTTCGGAATGAAACTTCCTAAGTTTTGGCTAAAATGATTCTTTTGTGGATCCATATGAATCGATATAATGATTCCATATCATGTATTGAACAGGAGAGGGAAAAAATCGTTTATGAAAAGGTACATTCATACGAAAGCAAAATAGGCGAAAAAATAGAAAGAAGGATGAAGGTGCATGAACGTTTTTGAAGCTATACAGAAAAGACGTGAAATGACAAAGTTTCTAGATCAGCCTATACCAAATGAACGGTTGGAGCAAATTTTAGAAGCAGCTTATTTAGCCCCTTCTGGGAACAATCTGCCTTCCAGGGAGTTTATACTTATAACAAATCGTGAAAAGCTTGATGAATTGGCAAACGCCACGCCTTTTGTTTCTTGGTTGAAAGAGGCGAAAGCGGCCATAGCCGTTACAGGCTGCCCGGAAGTGAGCAAATATTGGCTGCAGGACGCCTCGATCGCATGCGGTTTTATATGGCTGACTGCAACTGAATTAGGTTTAGGGGCTGCTTTTGGTGCGATATATCACTCACAGGATCAAGCAGAATCAAAAAAACGGGAAGACTTTGTCCGGACAGCCTTAAACATTCCATCAGACCGCCGCGTAGTTGCAATATTAGGTTTAGGTTATCCTGAAAAGGAACCGCCCGCAAAAGAAATGGTTCGGAAGGAATCTATTATTCATTATGAACGGTTTCAAACGTAATTACGTTTGCGGAAATTTTGAAAAACCTTTTTCCAAGCAACATATGTAAGGAAAAAGGTTATACGAGTGTCATAGCATTTTATGGAATTTTTTGAAAATCGAGCTTTTCCATAAACTCGACAAACGCTTTCACAAATTTCAGTTGGATCGATTCCTTGTGATAAAACATCCAAGTTTTTCTTAAAATGGGCTTCCCATTTTTCGATTTCAGATCGATTTTATAAATATCGTCGGCATCATCTAAAATCAAGCTTGGCAAAATAGCGTAACCTAATCCGTTCAACACCATTTTTTTGCACGTATCTGCTTTATCGACTTCGATGCTGATCAATGGTGGTTGGGAGTAATTCTCAAACCACCAATTGTCCACTGCCGTTTTTAGCAAGGGATCCGTCCGGTAATCAATTCTCGGCAAATTTGGAAGCTCCCGGAGATCTATTTTGTCTTTAGAAGCAATACAAATGGATTCCTCAAATAGTAATCGTTTTTGATCGTTCCAGCTGTAAGCTCCTTTTACGAAAGCGACATGGACTTCGTGGCTGTGGATCAAATGGGCTATCTCGCTGCTCGAGCCTGTCAGGACCTTAAATTCAATGTCGGGATACTCGTTTTTAAAAAGCTTTAAAAGACCGGGGAGTTTATAATCTGTAAAGTAATTGGAAACCCCTAATCTTAATGTGCCGGTTACTCGGTTCTCCATGTTCACAACATTTTCTTTTATTTTTTGTATTTTCAGCAGCATTTGATTCGCACATTTCGCTAAATATTCTCCTTGCGGGGTAAATTCAACTCCCCGCCTTCCTCGATGAACAATCTGTACACCGAATTCCTTTTCAATTTGCTGAAGCCGGTTTGTTAAAGCTGGTTGAGAAATATATAAATTTTTTGCAGCTTTTGTAATGTTTTTTTCGTTGTAGAGAACTTTCAAAATAAGCCAGTCTCGATCATCCATCGTCATCACCTCTCTTTTTCCATCAATAATTTTTATAATCATGCATAGATTATTGATATTTTATTTATATCTAAAAAAAGTATACAATATGTTTGTAGCAAGTTCGAATGCCGCAAGATATTTTGTTTAGAAAGAAGGATTGAAATGATACGAACGAAAGGTTTCTTGCGCAATGTTTCGTTTATTTTATTCAGCAGTATTGGAGGATTGCTTTTATCTCTAACAGGCCTTTCCATCGGCTGGATGCTCGGAACATTGGTGATGGCAGGGGCTTTTTCATTTTGGAGCCATACCAATTCAACATCGTCCGATGACAAGTATGTTTTGCCCCGATTTTGGATGAATGCTGGGCAATTTATTTTGGCGATTGAATTAGGGCAAAAAATCAATTTGACAGTTATAGATATTTTTAGAGATCATTGGATGTCCATCATGACAATGCTTCTCTTGTCCATTGTTTTCTCGCTGCTGTCTGGACTCGTTTTGTGGAAGTTCAGTCATACAGATTTATTGACTAGTTTGTTCGGAACGGTACCCGGGGGCTTGTCTGTTATACCAGGCATAGCAGAAGAAGTCGGGGGCAACATTGGTGTCGTCAGCATTATACAAACGATGCGGGTATTTTTAGTAGTGCTTGTGATCCCGTTTCTTGTTTCTTCATTTGCGGTCCATTCTGAGAAGCTTGAAGTTTCGAACAACCAATCAGCGTTCATTTTTCCTAGCTTGGAAATGGACGAAATGATTTGGACGGCAGTATTGGCACTAGGGGCATTGGCAGGGTATTACATTGGAAAGCTGCTGAAGTTCCCTGCACCTTGGCTCGTTGGCGGAATGCTTGGTGCTGCTAGTATTCAAGCAGCCGGCTCATCATTTGCAGGCCACAACTTGACTCCATGGTGGCCGAACATTTTGATCATAGCGGCGCAAGTTTTCATCGCTGCAAGCATCGGCTCGAAATTTCATAAAAAGATGTTTACAGGGCTATGGAAAACAATGGCGGTTGCTTTATTCAGCACGATTGGTTTAATTCTTTCCTTGTTTATTTGCGCTTTTATTGTTTCAAAGCTGACTGGAATAACCTTTGTCACAGCAGTTCTTGCATTTGCGCCGGGCGGTATTACGGAGATGGCTACAACAGCCGCTGTACTTCATGAAGATTCAACATTTGTTGTGGTCGTTCAAGTACTGCGCATTGTGTTAGTATGCATCGCAGTACCTCCATTGATCAAACTGCTCCATCAAAGAAGATTGCGCAATAGAGCACATTCGCATGCAGCAAGAAATATTTGATTGACATTAGGAACTTAAGACATGAAGCTTTTCAAGACTGACAGCTTCAAGTAAAATGGTAAGCGATGAATCTAATAGAAAGAGTGGTTGAGATGAAATATTTTGTCGTATTATTGCCGATGAAAGATGAAGAAAAAAGCAAAGCGTTTCGGAATGATCACTTGAATTATTTAGAGCAGAAAGGAAAAGAAGGAAAAATATTTGCAAAAGGCAGATTTGCCGACGGCACAGGCGGTATGGTGATTTATCGCACCAGTTCTTTTGAAGAGGCCGAAAAGCTTGCGAAAGAAGATCCATATGTTGTGACTGGCGCTAGAGGGTATGAGATTCACGAATGGGAAATGGTCAGCGACGCAGTGCTCCCAAATTAAGATTTTGATAGGAAAGCCGTTGTAGAATGATAGAACATTTGAATCGGTGCTGTCCGTTAGTCTCTAAAATAAAGCCCTTAGAGAAAAAGAGCTGTTTTTCTCTAAGGGCTTTTGTATGTTTACGATTTTTCTCAAAAAAACAGTTCGCAGATGCCGACTGCTTTCAATATGCTGTGGGCTGAAGGAAAAAGAGCAAGCCGTTGCTGAATTGCGTAATCGACTGCTTTCAATATGCTGTGGGCTGAAGGCACAATTCTGATAACATTTATATGCAAAAAACAATCATCAGAATTTTCTTGACTTATTTGTTATTATTATCGATAATGATAATAATAACATAAATAAAGGAGAAATTAACATGATTGAACAATTTATCAGCTTTCAAAGCTGCGGATATGAGTTAAAAGGAACGTTATCCGTGTTACAGAACAGCCAAAAAAAGCCGGCTATTCTCATTCTTTCCGGTTCTGGTCCGTTGAATCGCGACGGCAATGATGCAAAAGGAAAATTCCAGTTGAATATATATAAGCAATTGGCATCATTTCTTACTTCTTTAGGATTTATCGTGTTGCGATATGATAAAAGGGGAGTTGGTGAAAGCGGCGGCGATTATTTATCTGCAGGAATGTGGGATTTCGTCCGGGATGCAGCTAGCGCTGTACAATTTTTAAAACAACATCCGCTTGTTGATGAAAATCGGATCATTGCCTTGGGGCACAGTGAAGGAACAACATTGGCAGTTGCTTTAAACACCTTGGAGAAAATGGATGGGCTCATTCTTCTCTCAGGGGCAGGGGAGAGGCTGGAAGAAGCTTTAACAAGACAGAGAAAGCTTGTGTATGAAGCTTTAAACAATGTAACAGGTTTAAAAGGAAAAATGATCCGCATGTTTAACATCGAGCAAAAAAACGAAAAAAAGGCGAATGCCCTTTTTGAAAAAATCATGCAATCTGATCAAGATGTGATCAAAGTTGGTTTTCAAAAAATAAATGCTAAATGGTTTCGGGAGCATTTGCAATACGATGTGCTCGAAGATTTGAAAAAAATAGAATGCCCTGTTTTGGCCATTACCGGCGACAAGGACGTTCAAGCTGATCCGGAAAAGCTCAACCGCCTCCCCGCTATAGTGAAAGGGGAGTTGGAATATTATATGATTCAAAATATGGATCATTTATTGAAAAAACAAGAAGATGAGATTAATATGTTGAAAATGAAAAAAAATTATATCAAAAATGCGGATCAACCGCTTCACGAAGAGCTTTGCGACCATTTGAAAAATTGGTTGAACAAACGGTACAATGAGGTGTTTTCATGATTGAATCAAAAGCTGCTTTAATCTTGCATCCGGTACGGATTCGGATCATTCAAACATTGATCGGAAAACGCTTGACTGTGCAGGAAATAATGGAGTTTCTGCCGGAAGTTCCGCAAGCATCCTTGTACAGACATTTAAAAAAACTTGAAGAAGCAAAGCTGATTGAAATCGTTGAGAAAAGAAAGATAAGGGGAACAATAGAAAAAGTTTATGCCTTGCCGGATGAAACGATTGGGCTCGAAGACAGCGATTTGCAGCATATAAGCAGAGATGAACATTTGAACATATTTATGAGATTTATCGCCAATATTTTAGCGGATTATGAGAGATATTTACGACAAGAACAAATCGATCTCCTAAAAGATGGGGTGGGATTTCGGCAGGTTCGCTTTTATGCAAGCGACGAAGAGTTTTTTCAATTTGCTGAAACTGTCAACCGGGCGATGAAAAAGCTAATGGAAAACCAGCCTGCTCCTAACCGAAAAAAAAGAATTTTTACATCTATCATCATGCCGGAAGCAGAAGAAAAATTAAAATAGTGCAGTCTTTTTTATCCGCTTTGATTGAAAATGAAAAGCTAATCAATATGGATCAAAACAGGAGGATTATGTTCTGAACGAGCTATAACTAGAAAAATTGGGGAAGCGATCTTATTGTTGCTTCGGAATTGTCATGGGGCTGTCCAGAAAGTCAAAATCCACTGAAAACGAAACATCATAAGCATTGATATATCAACGTATCAACGTTTCTAAAACATTAAAGGGGCGTCTATAAGCCGGAAAATCGACTTATTAGACTGCCCCATAAAGTTTCAAAATTAATGCATGTGGAGGAATTTATGTGGCGAGCTGGAAGAAAGTTCGGCTTGGTGAGATTGTTCAAATAAATCCTGAATCATTAACGAAACAATTTCCCTTTCAAATGATCGATTACATCGATATTTCGTCTGTTGGAACAGGCGAACTGAGGGAGACATCGCAATATTTGATTCATGAAGCGCCCAGCAGAGCAAAAAGGCTGGTTCGAGCAGGCGATACAATTCTTTCGACCGTCCGTCCGAATCGAAGATCCTTTTTGTTTTTAAAAAATCCGAAAGAAAATCAAGTTGTATCGACCGGTTTTGCGGTTCTTCGGCCTACGGAGCATATTCATCCGAGGTATGTGTATTACCTTATTTCCAATCAATCTTTTACAGATTATTTAGTTTCTCAGGAACAGGGAGCTGCGTATCCGGCTGTCAGCATGGATTCTATTAAAAATGCGCTCGTATTGCTGCCGGACATGCGGACGCAAGAGAAGATTGCGGACATATTAGGAACAATTGATGATAAAATTGAACTGAATATCAAGATAAATAAAACGATCGATGAAACGATCATGACACTTTACAAATACTGGTTCATAGAGTTTGGGCCTTTTAAAGATAGAGGGTTCGAAATTTCTGAATTGGGAATGATTCCGAAAGGATGGAAGGCAGGAACATTAGGTGAAGTTATAGAATTACAAAATGGATATGCTTTTAAAAGCAAGGAATGGAAATGTGAAGGCATACCTGTAATAAAAATAAAAAATATTGTCCCGCCTTTCATCAACAAAGAAGATGCAGCATATGTAGATCCATCTTTATTCCATCGATTAGATCGTTTCAAAATTACACAAGGAGATCTGCTCATTGGGTTAACAGGCGCTGAAATCGGGAAATGCGGCATTTACTATTTTGAAGAACCCGCATTATTAAATCAACGTGTCGGCAAATTTTATTCTAGCGTGCACGAAATGAACACATTGCCATTTGTCTATGCCATAACTAAATTGCCGGATTTCCGCCAAAAAATTTTAGATCGGTCTACTGGATCTGCACAACCGAATGTCAGCGCGGATGAGATAAAAAAAATGAAAATTGTGCTTCCGCCGGATGATATTTTAAAAAAATTTATACGTTTCACCAGCAATTATTATGCGATGATGATACAAAATGCCAATGAAAATGACCGGCTCAAAAAATTGCAAAACGCTTTGCTGCCCCGGCTTTTATCAGGGGAGATGGATGTATTAGATGCTGAAAAGCATGTTGCTAACATGATGTAAAATGATAAATAAGTTCCAAAAGAGGGGGATTGTCCCCCCCTTTTTGGAATACTGCTACTTATCTTTCCAGTTCAATAGGAGATCAAGCATGTTTAGTATGAATTTTTGATCTTCAACCGGCCTTGCCTGAAGTTTTGTAATAATTTGCGACAAAGTATAATCTGGTTTTTTTGAATTTGGTTGAATAGATTTAAATAATTCCTCTAAAGAAACCTCAAGCGCCGTTGCGATTTTGTTAATACTTTCCAATGTTGCGTTTTTTTCACCTCTTTCTAATTGTCCAATATAAGTAGCATGTAGATTTGCTATATCTGCTAATTCTTCTTGACTCCACCCTTTCTGCTTGCGAAAATTTCGGATTCTTTCTCCGATTATTTGCTGTATTTTAGTCATGAACCGTCACTCCTTGGGGATAATAGTGATTCCTTTTTACAATCTACTATGAGAGTTAAGCCCCCAAGAGACTATTGATATTAAAAGTATTAAAATATATACTAAAAATATGAAATATAACATTAGACATTATCCGAAATAGGTCTATAGATAGACGTCTAGGAGGTTCTTCCATTGGTTAAATGGGAAATTAGAAGGATAAAAGAAATTATAGATAACAAATCATTTTGTCATTTTTTTCAACCTATTTATGAATTAAAAGAATCAAAAATATATGGATACGAAGCTTTGCTTCGCTGCAAATATTTTTCCGATCCGGAAATTTTGTTTCAAATCGCCCGTGAATGCGGTTTTTTATATGAACTGGATACTTGCTCCATTCACAATGCAATAACATCGATGGGAGACCTGCAGCAAAAGCTGTTTATTAACGTATTTCCATCGACGATTGTTCATCATTCTTTTACCCAATTTATAAAAAAAATAAACCTTTTTTTTCAGTCGACCGAAAAAGTAGTTTTTGAAATAAATGAAAGTGAAAAAATCGAAAATATTGAATTGTTGAAAAAAAATATTCAATTTTTAAAAGATGAAGGGTATAAAGTTGCCGTTGATGATTTCGGAAAAGGTGAAATATCGTTAGAAACCATTGTCGATTTAAACCCGCATTATATTAAAGTCGATCGTTCTTTAGGCCAAAATTTATATAATTCGGGCAAAAATCAAGATGTTATTAAAAAGCTTTTATTTCTTTGCGAACGTACCAATATGAAACTAGTTTTAGAAGGAATTGAGAAAAAAGAAGATTTAGACATGGCTAAAGCATTGGGGGTTCATTACGCTCAAGGATATTTATTAGGCGAGCCGAAGCCGATGAGGGAAAATACAAAAAAATAATTGCTGCTTATTCATAGTAAATGAATTAGAAAAATAAATTTTATCGGATCGAACATATAGACTATTTTCAGATTATTTTTGCTTCATTGACGTAAAAGAACCGCACTAAATGAACGATAAAATTAATGAAAACGCTTAAATAAAGGATTATCGGTTCATTATATTTTTGACCATATACGTTCGATGTTAGCTAAAAAAATACATATTTGACAATAAATGATTAATTAACTAAAAAAAGTATGTTTAGAGGCCGATAATTAAAATGTCAAGCAACCAATTTCGGATTTGGGGAGTGAAAATGGATGGAAATGAGTTCGTAACGCTTTTCTAAGAGGAAAGAACTAAGTCTTTAAAAAAATTATGGCATAACAAAGGGGTAATGATTTTCATGAAAAAGAAATTTCAATTCACGATACGTATGAAGCTAATGACCATTTCATTTCTATTATTAACGATTCCGTTAGTCATTTTAGGCTTGTTAAGCTATCAGAAAACAACTTCCAGTTTAAACAAGCTGGGGGAAAAGAACTTAAAAAATAGCGTCGAAATGACCATTGAGTTAATCGATGCGTTAAATAAAGAGGTTGAAAAGGGAACATTGTCTTTAGAAGAAGCGCAGGAACAGGTAAAAGTTGCGATATTGGGGGAAAAGAATGCTGACGGCAAACGGCCAATTAATAAAAATTTTGATTTAGGCGAAAACGGATACATGTATATTATCGATCAAAAAGGAACTCTTATTGCACATCCAGTTATAGAAGGCAGACAAGGCTGGAATGACGAAGATTCCAAAGGCGTAAAATTCAATCAAAAAATGATTAAAACCGGAAATGAAGGTGGCGGTTTAACTTATTACGAATGGGCTTTGCCTGACAACGAAAATCGAATTGAAAAAAAAGTCGCCTATTCAAAAACTGATCCTCATTGGGGATGGGTTGTATGTGCGGGCACGTATTTAATGGATTTCAATCAGCCGGCTAATGATCTTCTCGTTTTTTTAATGATTGTCATTGGCGCAACGATTGTGATTGGATTTTTCATCGTATGGCTGTTTTCAAACAGCATTTCCAAACCAATACACGCCGTATCTGAGCGCATGCATTTGCTGGCTAATGGAGATTTAACACAAGGTGAAATAAAAATCCGTTCGAAAGATGAAACACAAAATCTGGCACATGCCATAAATCAGCTACAAAATAAACTGAAAGAAATGATTACAAACATTTCGAATGCTTCTGAAGTACTGACAAGCCACAGCGAGGAGATGACCCACTCTGCAAATGAAGTGAAGGCCGGATCAGAGCAGGTTTCAACCACCATGCAGGAATTGGCATCAGGCGCTGAAACGCAAGCAAGCAGCGCGAGCGACATGGCAGCAAAGATGGAGGTATTTGTCGAAAAAGTTCAAGATGCCAGCGAAAAAGGGGAGCATATTGAATCAGTCTCCAGAGAGGTGCTTGAAATTGCCGGCAAAGGAAATAAACTAATGATGTCTTCTACCGAACAAATGTCGAAAATTGACGAAATTTTTCAACAATCTGTTGATAAAGTGCTCGGTTTAAACGGACATTTGCAAAAAATTACAAAACTCGTATCAGTCATACAAGGAATTGCGGACCAAACGAATCTTCTAGCATTAAACGCAGCGATTGAAGCGGCAAGAGCAGGCGAAAACGGAAAAGGCTTTGCAGTAGTTGCAGATGAAGTAAGAAAGCTCGCTGAACAAGTTTCCGTCTCAATCTCAGACATAACAAGCATTGTCGACAATATCCAAAATGAATCAAAGAATGTAGTTGATGCTTTAAAGAGCGGCTATCAGGAGGTTGAACAAGGAACAGAGCAAATTAAAAATACAGGCGCAACATTTCAAACGATCAACAAAGCTGTTACGGACATGGTTCATCATATTCAAACAATTGCGAACAACTTGACGGAAATCGCTTCCAACAGCCGGGAAATGAACCGTTCCATCGAGGAAATAGCCTCGATCTCCGAGCAATCAGCAGCAGGTATTGAGCAAACCTCTGCGGCAGCCGAACAAACAAGCAGTTCTATGGAAGAAGTGGCGAACAGCTCCGAACAACTAGCGAAGCTAGCCGAAGAGCTGAATGAATTTGTACGGCAATTTAAGCTTTAGAAAATAGAAGAATGTGTTTGATTTTTTTGATATCAGAAGATGTTTTTGGGTGGGGATAAATGTCCTCACCTTAAACTTTTGAGCGATACATAGACCAACTCCCTGCAAAAAGGGGAATAAATGTTCAGTATTGCTGGCATTTAGAAGGGGAAGACAACTGGCATAAATGTCAGATCAAATGCAGACCTTTCTTTATTAGAAAGGAGGTCAGTCGTAAAAGTATATTTGATTAGAGATTAGTTCTTAGAGTGCACGAATTGCACAGTCTTTTTGAAAAAAACTTTTGTCTTATTGCTCAAATTCCCAATATTCCACATCACATTTTCTTCATTTAAACCGCCTTTTTGCTGCGTGAACGATAAATCTATTATAATCATATGTAGAAGTGGAAATAAAGAGAGAAGATTCTCCTCATACAAGCTCATGCAAACTTTCAAGCAAGGCAAATCGTTTCATTGAAACATCTTTTGGTTTGACAGCAAAAAAACTTCTAAAAGTTATGCGCCAGTTTAAGAAATGGTTCATTGAGAAAACGATTGTTTTAACACGAGTTAGTTTTGAGGTACTTTAAATAAGTTCAAATCTTTTCGAGAAAACGATCACTTTAATTTGAATTAGCTTGGTGATGAGGAGGTTTTTTCAATCAGTTTGGTTCATGCGAAAATGGTTCACTAAGGAAGGATGATTTCATGATCATAGATGAGTTTGACGTGTTTTTATTTGACCTGGACGGAGTGATTTACATAGGAGAAAATCCGCTTCCTGGGGCAGTTGAATCTTTGCGGCGCTTGCGTCAAGAAAAGAAAATGATTCGGTTTCTCACAAATGATCCTTGTACTACGAGAGAAAAAATTGCCGGACGTCTCAAGCGAATGGGGATTACAGCAAGTCCAGAGGAAATCATTACATCCGCTTGGTTGACAGCTCAATATTTGCGAAAACAAAATATTCGCAGTGCCTACGTGTTGGGGGACGATCATTTAAAGCACGAGTGCAGTCAAGCAGGAGTAATGGTTGTAAAGGGTGAAGAGGAGGCAGAAGCCGTTGTTGTCGGCTGGAGCGGCAATGTATCTTTGTACGATATTCAGGAAGCGGTAAAACAAATACATAGTGGTGCGAAGTTTATTGCAACGAATGCCGATATGAATTTCCCTACTTCGAAAGGTCCTTTGCCTGCAACAGGAGCTGTTGCTGAAATGATACGAGCATCAACCGGGAAAAAACCGTACATTGTCGGCAAACCGAATCCATTTATGTTCCAGAAAGCGATTGAATCGATTTCGTCTAAAGCAAAAGTGGTTATGATCGGCGATAACCCGTTAACTGATATATTAGGTGCTCATCAAGCAAGGATTCAAGCGATTTTAATTTCCAACGGGAAGAATGCACCGTTTCCATCTCCCGGGGATTACCGCAATCCGGATGCGGTGATCGGAAATTTGCAGTCTTTATTTGATGATCGTGTCAAAATTAAACAATGGAATACGCGTGATTTTGCATGGCCGGAGCGGATCGAAGCAGGAGTGGCGGGAATTATTTTTAACGAACAGCAGCAAGTTCTCCTATTAAAACGGTCGGATAACGGACTATGGGGCATTCCATCAGGGCATGTAGAGCCGGGAGAAAAGGTGGAAGAAGCAATTATAAGAGAAATTTATGAAGAAACAGGTCTTGAAGTGGAGGTAACCCGGTTGATCGGCATTTACTCAGATCCGGATTCACAAATTTTTTTATACCCAAATGGCGAAATCAGCCACTTTATTACAACCTGCTTTGAGTGCAAAATCATTGGAGGGACGCTGCGTCAAAAAACAGATGAAACGCTTGATGCACGATTTTTCGCTCCAAACGATCTGCCGGAAAACCTTTTAACGATGCATCCGAGATGGCTGCAGGATGCATTGGAAAAAGAGCATGCTCCATATATACGATAAAAGCCGGAATACTGTTGGGGGAAAATTACGTCTTTTTCAAGTTTCGAGCAGAAGAACCTTATTATGAATTTCATTTTACACTGTTCCTAAAGCTAGAAACAAAAGGCTTATTAGATGTGCTATCTGCAAGGAAAGGCTGCTATTTTTCGGCAGCCTAGATAGTCATGCTAGGACTTTTGTTCATCTATTGTTTTTTTAAGAGAAAACTAGTTTTTGGCGGAAAACGAATAGGAGGATTTCTGATTTCTTTTACCGATTATTTCGATTTCCGCCATCGTTTCGCTTGAGATTTTTGAGTTATTTTTAGCCGATTTTATCAAGCGTTAACATGTTTATATTTGCTTTTGTCGACGAATATGCATTCATTTGGTAGATGAATAACATCGCTTTCTATTAGGTTGGGAAAACTAGCAATTTTTTTGTTTTGATTATATGTAAAATGATAAATAAATTTCGAATGAAATTTCCTGTATTTGTGCTTCGGTGAAAAACCAATTCCACTTTCTCTTTTCTTCGCTTATTGTCAATTTTACTTGATTAGCGAATGCTTGAACGCATAAATGACGGCTTGGGTGCGGTCTTGAACGCCCAGTTTGCTTAAAATGTTGCTGACGTGAACTTTGACGGTTTTTAATGAAATGAACAACTCATCTGCAATTTCTTGATTTGATTTCCCTTGAGCCATTAAAAGCAGCACTTCCATTTCTCGGTTTGTTAATTCTTCATGAGGATGGCGGTTTTGTTTTTTATTCATTCTTGCCATCATTTTCGTTGTCACTTCAGGCTCTAAGACAGATTGTCCCTGATATGTTGAACGGATCGCATCGGCGATTTCGTCTGCTTTTGAAGTTTTTAACATATAGCTGACAGCACCGGCTTCAAGGGCAGGGTAGACTTTTTCATCATCGAGAAAGCTTGTGACAATAATGATTTTTGCCTCTGGCCATTGATGAAGTATTTCTTTTGTCGCTTCAATCCCGTCCATTTCCGGCATGACGAGGTCCATTAAAATAATATCAGGCTTTAATTGTAAAGCTAGTTCAATGCATTTTTTGCCATTATCAGCCTCGCCGACGATTTCTATGTCAGGCTGGGACGATAAAAAAGCCGAAACGCCGATTCTTACCATTTCATGATCATCAACTAGTAATACTTTAATCATTTTTATCACCTTCATCTGTTAACAACGGTACTTTTATTTCCAATCTAGTTCCTTCATGAGGGACACTGACAATTTGCAATGTTCCGCCGATTTCGGCTGCACGTTCATACATGTTTTGCAAACCATATGCTCCTGATTTTGCCGATTGAACGTCAAATCCTACACCATCGTCGACAATCCGTAAAATGGCCATATTTTTCCGTTTGATCAGCAATACTTCAAGTGTATTCGCTTTGGCGTGGCGAAGAGTGTTTGACACCGATTCTTGCAAAATGCGGAATAAATGGTCTTCAATCCCTTTATCTAGAGGAAATTGCTCTGTCTTCCATTGGATGTTCATCGGCACCTTTTGCCGCAGCTCTGTGAGCAGTTCTTCAATTCCAGTTTGCAAAGATTTACCTTTTAAAGGGACAGGCCGCAAATGCAAAAGAAGAGCGCGCATTTCAAGCTGGGACTGCTGAATAATTTCTTCAACTAAATGGATTTGTTTGCTCGTTCCTTCATCGATTTTTTCCTTGTTTCCTTTAACAGCAGAAATGAGCATCGAGGCTGCAAACAAGTTTTGACTGACAGAGTCATGCAGCTCGCGTGCCAGCCTTTGCCTTTCTTGTGAAATGATTTCTTCCAATCTTTTTTCTTGTTCTTTTGCGTTTTCACCTGCAAGTTTTTGCGTTAATTTCGTCTGTTCAATGAGATGATGCTGCACTTGGTCAATTCGAAGGTTGATTTCATCTAATTCTTTAATGTTTATATGTTCATTTTGTTCAACCGTTTCTCCTTTTGTTATTTTTTTTAGTTTGTCTTCAATCTTGTGTAGTTTATCTTTAAAAGGAAGTCCGAATAGAATGCCGAAAAGCAAGCCGATGGCGCTGCTGATTACGAACGTGAAGAGGATAAACGGAATATCAAGAATTTTTTGTTTCCATAATAATGTCCAATTAGGAAACAGGAACGTAAGCAAAAGCGAAACAGTGAAAAATAAAAAAGTGACTACTGATGTTACTAAGCAGATAATAATTTGTCTTTGCAATACATTCATGTTCTTTTCACCTCTATTCTGCCAAAGGTTATAGAGGTGATAATTTTCACTTTTTGGACAGATTCATGATAGTTTTTGGACTCATATCGAATTGTTTCGTTCCATACATTCGGTTCACTATAATCAAAAATGGAGTAGGAGCCGATGAAACCGGAATGGTGGACGGACACTTCCAGCTCGTAAGGAACAATTATTTCGATATTGCCGATAAGCTTTCGGATGACAATCACCGCTTCACCTTTCGGAAGAATCGTATAGTTTAAATCTATTACTGTATCGCCGATGCCTGTTTGAATGTTGACATCGTTCCATTTGTATATTTGTTCTTCGGTTCGCTGCGTTCCGAACAATCTGTTTTGAAAAAGAGGCGTTTTGGAAAATGTCTCTTCTTGCGAGAGGATTGGATCTGCTTCTTCAATTTTAGGAGACTTTTTAGCAGCTACCTGCTTGTTTTGAACATAGTGAAAAATAAAGTAAATGAAAACAGCAAATAGAAGCAGTCGGAATGTAAACATATTGAAAAAAGATAGAACGCCGCCGATTATTCCGATCCAAAATAACAATAATCCTGATTTTTTCGGCATTCTTTTTCTTCCAATATATACGCAAAAAATCATCATCATTAGGAAGAAAAGGGCCTCACCATTGAAAAATAAAAGCTCTGCGATGAATAAGATGATGCCAATGACGAAAATCCATTTTGTAAAATCTATTTTCGATTGATGAAACACGAGGCTCCTCTCCTTCCTATTAGTGTGAACATAAATATGGAAAGGCGTAGAGAACTACGCCCTTATAGCATAACAATTTACGTTAAGAATTTGAATCCGTTTCTTGATTTTTTAATTCTTTTTCAAGCTTTGCGATTCTTGCATCAAATGTTAATGTATCGTATCTGTTGTTGATTCGATTTTCCAGTTCATCAAGGTAATTCTCTATTTCAGCAAAGCGAACAAAATGGTTCTTTTCGGAATTATGCTGCTCAAGAACTTGGTTGATCCGGGAGTAGGCGCGTGCAATATTTTCTCGTCCCATCAGCTCCATGCGCTTTATATGCATATCTTTTAATTTATGTTTCATTTCTTCATATTTATGTTCTAAGTCAATGAGCTGTTTCGTTGCTTGTTCAAGCGCTTGTTTTAATTTTGATGCACGCTCCTCATACTGCTGCTGCTCGTTGATGGCAAATTGATGCAATTCTTCTTCTTGCGCTTTCAACGCAATTTCGGCTTGATATTTTCTTTTTTCTTTTAAGTGTTCAGCATGGTTGTATTCTCTTAACAGCTCTTGTTTTAATAATCGTTGGCGTTCGATTAGTTTTTGAACCTTTTCAACTTCCTTTTCACATTGGCGCAAATATTCATTTAGTAGCGCAATTGGATTCCTTTGTTCCTGTTCATTCAATAAATCATGTAAATCGGCCATAATCACATTTTTTAATCTCGTAAATATGCTCATTTTTTTCCCCTCCATTTATTGTCGTTTTAGTGATTCCCATTGTTTTTCAAAATTGGTGAATGGATCGTCTGACACATACGGATCATTCGATTTTTTCCAATTATTAAAAATGAGATAAAGCACATATGCGGCGATTAAACCGAGAATAGCTGGGACATTTGCAGCTGAAACAGATAGTGCAATCAGCCCGACAATCCCCCAAAACCATTTTTTTGATTTTTTGTCGGATTTCACAAATTGTTTAAACGAAAAGTATAGAACAAGCAAACTGATAAGAAGTCCGACGATTGAGCCGAGATTGGCGATTAAAACTATTGCGGCTATTGCACCTGCGATGAACAAACCGATTTTTTTCATAATTTGAATGACCTCCTTTCAATTTTCATCTTACCTTTTGTGGTCGCTGCTCATAACGAACCTGAGGCATATTTTGAACTACGACTTGAGGCGTATTTCGATTTCCTTTCAATGATTATGTTCTGCTTAGGATCATGGTTAGAAGGGAGGACGGGGCATGGGAAACATTGATCAATCTGTATAAAAAGCACGCCATTATTGATTTAATGCGATATTACACCGTGATGAATTTGTTAATGATCTTGTTGTTTTTCTTCCGTAATCTAGCGGATGTGCCTTGGCATTTAATTTTATTCGCCTTGCTGCTCGGGTTGAATTTTTTGCTGATTGGTGCGTTATTGATTTTATTGGTCAAAAATGTAGAAATGGCGTTCGGATTCATTGCCATTTATACGGTTGTCGAATACGTGACAAACGGCGAACTTATACCATGGCCGCACTTTTTTTACAAATTCAACTCGATGGCTGACGGAAATGAAGCGTTTGTTTATGCAGCAAATATTTTGAGCATCGTGATCGCAAGCTTGCTGATAAGAAGAAAATTAACGGAGTAGGAAAATTGTTTTAAAAAGCGGTTTGGGGAAATAACGCTCCAATTTTAAGGATTTTCATTGCTATGCAATTGAAAACATCTGTAAGGCCATTTGTGATTGACGTACACTTTGCTGTCGGCCAAAAAGGGGAGTAAGTATGCAGACAAGTTGTTAACCAGCTTTGAGTAGTAATCGATGAATTTCACACTGAACGTCAAAAGAAAACGGAATATGGAAAAAGACGCATGCAAATCGTCAAAATGATTACAAAATCAAATGAAAAATCCTGCCAAGCTGCTTCGGTTTTTGCAGATGATCGTTTGGCAGGAATGATTTGAACTCTAAAGAGGGGGCATCCTTCTTCATGGGTTACACAGTTTTCCGCTCAATTAACCGAAAGGGGAGAGTCATCTTCTTATTTGTTTGCTCCCGTTTTTCTTTACAATGAATAATCGATTGCACCGCAAGCTTCCCCATTTTTCTTATTGGGATTTCAATAGTAGTGATTCCCATGATGTCGGCAATAGGCTGATTATCAAAGCTTAAGATGGCAATGTCTTGAGGAATCTTTATTTTATATTGTTCGGCACTTAATAAGATACCTGCTGCCACTTGATCGTTTGTAACAAAAAAGGCAGTCGGTTTTTTCTCTAAATGCTGAAGCTTTTCCATAAGCTGTTTGCCGTCAGTGATCGATAGGCATTTGTCGAAGATCCACTCGCTTCGAATCGGTTCGCCTAATTCCTTCATTTTTGTTTTATAGGCTTTTCTTCTTTTTTTACTGTTTGGCCCTTCCATTCGTCCTAAAGTAAATGCAATTTTCGTATGACCTTTCGAAATTAAATAGTCCAAACCAAACTGAAATGCCTGTTCATGCGGAATGCTCAAAGAAGGGAAATGGCTTTGGTCTGAATCTTCGCAAAGAACGATCGGTCCAGCATTTTTATATTCTTTCAATACATCAAAGGAAATGGCTCTTGAACAAAAAATGATACCATCCAATAAGGTTCCCCGCAACAATTCCAATGCTTCAAGCTCTTTTGCTGGTTCATAATTCGTTTGAAAGAGAACAAGCTGCAAATGATGCTTGATCGCTTCCTCCGAAATCCCTTCCACAATGCTGCTAAAATAAGGATGATCGATTTTAGGCAGGACGACGCCGATCAAATTTGAAAAGCCTCTAGACAAGTGGACTGCATGAATGTTCCGTTTATAGTTGATTTCTTCTATCACTTTTAAAACCGCTTCTTTTTTTTCGTCACTGACATATGGATGATTATTTAAAACTCTCGAAACCGTTGTAACAGAAACACCTGCAAGCTTTGCAATATCACGAATCGTTGCCATGAAATATCCCTTTCTTTTAAAAATCCTTGACCTGAAACGCGTTTCATACATTATGTTGATGTTGACAAAGAGATGAGTTTGAGGGGGGGAGGAATATGATGAAAGGATTACTTATTTTAATTGGCTTATGTCTTCTCGAAATCATCTTAGCAAAATTGGCGTTAAAAGACAAAGATGCTTCGTTAATGGATTTTGCTGAGTTCTTTGAATTAGATGATAAAAAAGAAGATCAGAAATGATACCTGTCCGGTTACGGTATTCAACTTCATTTGTCTACATTTGCTAAAGCCATACGGATTTACAAATATTAAATTGCAACGGTCATTCCGATCAGTCTGCAAAAAGCAATTTGCTTTTGCATGTTTTCGGTTTATCTGAAAGCAGCTGGCGGATGCCGGCTACTTTCAGGATGTTGCGTGTTCATCACCAATCTTAAATTCGACTGTGTTTGCCGAGCCATCACAAAAAAATTTATGGAACGGCCAATTGCCCTTGCTGCGGCCAGAACAACAATTTCTGTAACGATTTTGCGCGCAAGAGGAGAGGGAGGTTTCTCTTCGCATTCAAACGCTGCTCTTGCGATTGCTTTCATTTTGGTAAGGATGGTATTTTAGTGAATACGGAACGAAAAGAGATGAAAAATTCAACAGATCAGCTTTTTGACAATAAATGAAAGATTTGATAAAATTATTTTGAATTAAAAATAATTTAATTCGAGATATTTTAATTCGAAATAATGACCCGTTAAAATGGTTGATTTACAAAAACGAATCGCGTAAAGAAAATAATAAAGGAGAATCAAAGATGAAAAAGAAAACAGCTGGAATTCATCATATTACTGCTATTGTCGGCCATCCGCAGGAAAATATTGATTTTTATGCTGGAGTTTTAGGGCTGAGGTTAGTTAAAAAAACTGTGAATTTCGATGATCCCGGCACGTACCATTTTTATTTCGGGGATAAAGAAGGAAAGCCAGGGACACTGATTACTTTCTTTCCTTGGCCTGATGCGTATCAAGGAAAAATCGGCAATGGTCAGGTGGGTGTAACTTCTTATGTGATACCAGAAGGTTCCATGAGCTTTTGGCAAGAAAGACTAGATAAATTTAGAATTCCGTTTACAATGACAGAACGGTTTGGTGAGTCACTGCTTGTATTTCAAGACCCGCACGGTTTGAACATTGAGCTAGTGGAACGAAAAGAAGGAGAATTAAATCAATGGGAATTTGGCCATGTCACCTCTGATGTTGCCATTAAAGGATTTGGCGGCGCCGTATTATATTCATCATTTCCTGAAAAAACGTCAGAGTTGTTGGAGAATATTTTTGGACTTCAACGAATTGGAAGGGAAGGAGATTTTATTCGTTTTCAGTCTCCAAGTGAAATCGGCAATGTCGTTGATGTAAAAATTACTTCTTCCGGACACGGCATCATGGGGGTTGGAACTGTCCATCATATCGCGCTTCGGGCAAAAGACGACAACGATCAATTAGAATGGAAAACATCTTTAGAATCAAATGGATACAGGGTAACGCCAGTTCAGGATCGAAAGTATTTTCATTCTATTTATTTTAGAGAGCATGGTGAAATTTTGTTCGAAATTGCAACAGATCCTCCGGGTTTTGCAATTGATGAATCTTTAGATGCACTTGGAAAAGAATTAAAGCTTCCGGAGCGTTACGAAAAGTATCGGGAACGGTTGGAAAATAAGTTGATGCCAGTGGAAGTCCGTAACCTTGACGAATAAGAAAAGTAATGCTTAATAAACAGCTGAGAAGGAGAAAAAACGATGAAACATATTTTTCAAAAAGGAAGCAATCCGGCAAAACCGACACTCCTATTGCTGCATGGAACCGGCGGAAATGAATTTGATCTTCTTCCCATTGCAGAAATTATTGATCCAGAAGCATCGATTTTAGCTGTGCGCGGAAATGTAATTGAAAATGGAATGCCGCGTTTTTTTAAAAGACTTGCCGAAGGAGTTTTTGATGAAGAAGATCTTGTTTTCCGTACAAAGGAATTAAACTCTTTTTTAGATGAAGCAGCACAAACATATCGATTTGATCGAAATTCTGTAATCGCAATCGGTTATTCCAACGGAGCAAATATAGCAGCCAGCCTTTTATTCCATTTTCGGGATGCGCTAAATGGAGCCATCTTGCATCACCCGATGGTGCCGAGAAGAGGGATGGATCTGCCGGATCTTTCAGGAAAAAACGTTTTTATTGCAGCTGGAAAGCGTGATCAAATTTGCTCTCCTGAAGAATCAATAGAGCTTAAAACATTTTTAGAAAATAACAACGCGAATGTGCACTTGCATTGGGAAAACGGAGGACATGAGCTGACTTTATCAGAAGTTCAGGCAGCATCCAATTGGTACCGGCAGCTTTATCAAAAATAAGCTGTGAAAGATACCAATAAAAGCAAGTAAATTGGATCAAAATGTTGCCAGCAATCAATTGGCCGTCATTCCAAAATGTTTATAACAAAATGCGGAAGGAAATTGGGCGTGCTCTTCCATTTGTAAATGTTTGTCATTCTCAAGGCTCGTACATCATATATCAAAAGAGCTGCTTAATTCCACGCAAAGCGGATCAAAAATGATCCGTAATGCAAAAAGTTTCGTCAAAGTGCGGGAGTTCTTATATTTGAAAAAATGTTTATCAACTTTGAACCTTGTGCATCAAATATATTAACAGAGCTGCCGAATTCCACAAGATTTACAATAGAAAATCGTGAGCGTTCGGTGGATTTTATGAAATCAAGATAAGTATTCGCAAAATAAATGTTTTGACAGAGGCATTAATTTGCAATTTTTCAGTAATGCTTTATTCTGTTTTAATTAATTGATATAATTGCCGAAAAAAAGAATATCGTTCTAAATAAAAAGATTGAAAGTAAAGGACGGAATTGCTTTCAAGCAAACAGTGGGGCTGTCCGACGAGTTGCTAAAATGAAAGATTTTGAGAAATACAACTGTGAAGGACAAACATAATGAAATAAAATTTATAAATGTTCTTTATAGAGGCAATGAAGTCCAACAAGAAGCGATTGTATGTGCTGAATGTCCGTCATAAAACTTTTGAAGAACCTAATGAAGAAAGAGAGCAAAAGAAAAGTCCTTCATAAGACTTCTGAAGGATATAAAAAAGATTGAAAAAATTGTATGTCCGATAAGTCTCTAAAATAATGCTCCCAAAAGTCAGTTAACCCTACTTTTGGGAGCCTCTTTATTTTGTTATTGCAGCAGGCAGCAATCTCTTAAGATATTTTTATGGTGCTTTAGACAACTTCAAGAATTTGAACATAATGGAACAAACAATAAACAGTCGAGCAACTGCTGCTTGAAAATGAATAAAAGAATCCTTTCATAATTTCATTTATAAAGCCATAATAATATTTAATAGCTTATTAGTTAAAAACTGATTTTTCTGATAGAATTTGTTATAATGTTAATGAAAGGAGTTGAAATATTGTGACAAAAAAGACTAGATTAGGCAAGACCGATATATATGTGAACCCAATCGGGCTTGGAACAAATGCTGTTGGCGGGCACAACATTTTTCCAAACCTTGACGATGAAACTGGGAAAGAAATCGTTCGTACAGCTTTGGATCATGGAATAAATTTTTTGGATACGGCATTTTATTACGGTCCTGAGCGTTCGGAAGAAATTATCGGTGAAGTCGTCAAGGAGTTTGGCCGTCGTGATGAAGTAGTCATTGCTACTAAAGGTGCTCACAAATTTGTAGACGGAAAAGTTGTTCTTGATAACTCTCCCGATTTCCTTCGCGAGTCGGTCGAGGGCAGCCTGAAACGCTTAAAAACGGATTACATAGATTTATATTACATTCATTTTCCGGACGAAACGACACCGAAGGATGAAGCTGTCGGTGAATTGAAGAAGCTTAAGGATGAAGGGAAAATTCGTGCGATCGGTGTATCGAATTTCTCGCTCGAACAATTAAAAGAAGCGAACAAAGATGGGTATGTCGATGTAATTCAGTCCGAATATAACTTATTTAAACGACAAGCAGAAAAAGATTTGCTTCCTTACACGGCGGAAAATGGAATATCGTTTATACCATATTTTCCACTTGCCTCAGGTCTATTAAGCGGAAAATATTCGAAAGATGAGAAGTTCAATGATTCACGTGCACAAAATCCTTTGTTTCAAGGGGAAGCATTTGCGTGTAATCTCGAAAAAGTCGAGCAATTGCGTCCAATCGCAGAAGCGAAAAATGCTGAAATTGCTCACGTTGTGCTAGCATGGTATTTAACGGTCGATTCCATCGATGCGATCATCCCTGGTGCGAAGAAGCCGGAACAGGTACTTGACAATTTAAAAACGTTAGATGTCCAGTTAACAAAGGAAGAAATAGAGAAAATCAGTCAGATTTTTCAATAATTTTGTAAAAAAGCTGTGATGGAAATATCCCATTCACAGCTTTTAATAGGACTTTCTCATTCGTCAGAACGTTTAGAGAAGAAGCAGGAGTGGTAATATGAGACGTGTTTGTGTTTTTGCAGGATCGAATCCGGGAACAAATCCTAAGTATAAAGAAGCAGCTATCAAACTAGGAGAAGAATTGGTAAAAAACAGGCTTGAGCTCGTATATGGAGGCTCCAGCATTGGTCTGATGGGAGTGATTGCAAACACCGTATTAGAGTTAGGAGGCACCGTATTGGGCGTTATGCCGACGAATTTATTTCAAGGAGAGGTTGTCCACAAGCATCTCACTCAGCTTTATGAAGTCAATGATATGCATGAGCGGAAAGCAAAAATGGGAGAGCTTTCAGATGCGTTCATTGCTCTTCCCGGAGGCTATGGTACTTTTGAGGAAATATTTGAAGCGGTTAGCTGGGGGCAGCTTGGGATTCATGAAAAGCCTGTGGCGTTGTTAAATATCGATGACTATTACACGCCGGTAAAACAGATGATTGAGAATGCGGTAGAGGGAGGCTTCATGCCTGAAACGCATAAACAGTTTATGATTTTTGCAGACAATCCCTCTATATTAATAGATAAACTTCGTGCGTACAAACCGCCTTTGAAGACAAATAAGTGGATCGAACTAGATCGATAAATGAAAATATCAGAACTTTACTTCGCCTTTAGCTTTCTGATCAGTTTGTCTAAAAATGACAAGCTGATCAGAAACGTCAATGTTTAGTCGTTTATGCTTTTTTCAAGAGCTTTCAGCTTATGTTCAAGCTGTTGAAGCGCATCATCAATTTGATTTGCATTTTTCTCTAAATAGATTGGTTCGCCAAATGCAACGACAGCTTTTTTCCCGGCAAAAAAATCTTTTAAACTTTTTGGACCATGATAGGTTGCAGGCAATATGGGAACGCCGGCTTTCATCGCAATTGTAACCGCGCCTCTTTTTAAAGGAACTTCCTCGTCTGTTCTTGTGCCGCTCGGGAAAATTCCAACAACTTTATTTTCTTTTAACAGTTTCAAAGGAATTTTTAGTGCGCTCGGTCCAGGATTTTCACGATTAACTGGAAAAGCATGCAACTTTTTCAAAAACCAACCTATGAGCGTGTTCTGAAACAATTCTTTTTTGGCCATATAATGGACATGAATTGGAAAAAGTGCTGCGGCGAGCAAGACTACATCTACCCAGCTGCGATGAGAGCATGTAACAATAAAACGACGGTCTGCCGGAATATGCTGCTTGCCTTTGACTTCTAGCAAACTAAAAATTTTAATGATCAATATTGCAAGTTTTCCTGCTAAATGATAAATCATTTTGTTCCCCCCCCCCGAATGACTTCCAGAAATATGTTTGCGTTGCAAAAGATCTGTATTTTCGGTTAGGGCGCATGTCGATTTTGTCTGCGTTCAGTTTAGCATTTTTACGTGATGCATGTAAAGTCGGTAGTACATCGTCAACGAATCGTCTTATCCAAAGTCAGTCAGTGAAAATACCGCCGTTTCATTGGAGGATGGGCAGCCGTATTCGGTGTTTTTTAGATGAACAAGTATTTGTGCTGAAGGTTATTGGCACTGGATAGAAGGAGCAACCATATCAATAATAAAATGCTTTAATTGGAAAAATCAATTTTAATAGCAGTTACTTTGTTTCTATAAATTTTATACTTGATGATACAAAATATTGAGAGTAAAGAAGAGAAGAAGCAGAAAAACAAACATCAGTGCAATCTGTCTTTTTTATTTAAAAAGCAAGAGAGATAATCAATCCAGGCATCAGCGTAAAAAAATATGTAAGATAATCTGACATAAAACTTCAATTCTCTCATTGAATGGGATACACTGATAGGGAAAAATTTGATCCAATCGTGGAAATAAAGAAGAGTGAATTTGGATCGGTGTGATATCAATTTCTATTCACTCAAGTTAAGATGGGGTATTATAGTGAGCATGATGAATCGCCAAAGCAGGGTAGGTAAAGCTTTAGCGATTATCATATATGTTTACTCACTATAAAGAATAAATGATGGAAATGACCATTTTTCTATCTTTTAAATGACTCCTTGTTCTACCATTGCATCAGCGACTTTTTTAAATCCTGCAATGTTAGCGCCGACGACAAGATTTCCGGAGCAGCCGTATTCATTTGCAGCGTTGACGCAATTTCGGTAAATGTTCTTCATGATATCACGTAATTTTGCGTCGACATCTTCAAAGCTCCAAGATAATCTTGCGCTGTTTTGAGCCATTTCTAATGCTGAAACAGCAACTCCGCCTGCGTTAGCAGCTTTTGCAGGTCCAAAAAGAATATTGTTTGATAAAAACACGTCGATCGCTTCTAATGTAGACGGCATGTTGGCGCCTTCTCCAACAGCTTTGAGTCCGTTGGAAACAAGGAGTTCAGCTGCTTTTTTATCGATTTCATTTTGAGTAGCGCATGGGAGGGCAATATCGCACGGAATGGACCAAATTCCGGAACAGCCTTCATAATATTCTGCATGAGGATGTTCATTTACATATTCTTTAATTCTTTTTCTTTCAACTTCTTTTAACCTTCTAACCGTTTCAAGATTAATTCCATTTTTATCAAAAATGTAGCCATCAGAGTCGCTGCATGCGACAACTTTTGCACCTAATTGTGTTGCTTTTTCAATCGCATATATGGCAACGTTCCCAGAACCAGAGACAACAACTGTGCTTCCTTTGAAGCTTAATCCATGGTCTTTAAGCATTTCTTCAACAAAATAAACAGTTCCATACCCTGTCGCTTCGGTTCTCGCTAGGCTTCCGCCGTAACCAATGCCTTTTCCGGTTAACACCCCAGCTTCAAATCCGCCGCGTATTCTTTTATATTGGCCAAACAAGTATCCGATCTCTCTTGCGCCAACTCCAATATCACCGGCAGGAACGTCAATATCTGGTCCAATATGTTTGTAAAGCTCTGTCATAAAGCTTTGTGTAAATCTCATAATTTCCCCATCTGATTTACCTTTCGGATCAAAATCAGATCCGCCTTTTCCTCCGCCGATCGGCTGCCCAGTCAATGAATTTTTGAAGATTTGTTCAAATCCTAAAAATTTAATAATGCTGGCGTTGACGGTCGGGTGAAAGCGCAAGCCTCCTTTATATGGCCCAATTGCACTATTATATTGCACTCTAAATCCGCGGTTTACACGCACTTTTCCTTCGTCATCCACCCATGGAACGCGAAAAATGATCAATCTTTCCGGCTCAACAATTCTTTCAAGTATTCCGTGCTTTATATATGTAGGATGTTGAGCAAATACAGGCACAAGCGAGTCAAATATTTCTTTTACAGCTTGAAGAAACTCAGGCTCATTCGGATTTTTTTCTTGCACGGATTGAAATACTTCATTGACATATTGCTTTGCGTTTTCCAATTCACTTTGTTTCATAAGTAATTGATTCATAGCACCTCTCCTATACCTAAAATTTAAGCAGTTAGAAGAATTCAAACAATTCAGTAAATCATCCCGGCACTGGCTAAGGAAGCGAAATCTACAATAAAAAATTCTACAACAAAATAAATCAAAAAACAATGACTGTTGAGAATTGTTGCATAATAGCTTTGCATGCAGGCGCGGAGAAGGCGCCTGAAATTTGTTTCATTGAATCTAGCTTGTCTGCATACATATTGATTAGAAAACATTTTTAAAAATTTAACATCGCTAAGAGAGGGAATTTTGAAAATTTTATAAAAAGAAAAAGGATGCCTCACCTGTTTTGAGACATCGAATATTCAGTGTATGGAACGGTATAGCCCGATCACTTTTCCGAGTATTGTCACATTTTTTAAAATAATCGGTTCCATTGTTGGGTTTTCCGGCTGAAGCCGTATAAAGTCTTTTTCTTTGAAAAACCTTTTTACGGTCGCTTCATTGTCGTCTGTGAGCGCGACAACGATGTCGCCGTTATTGGCTGTTTGCTGCTGTCTGACAATAACTAAATCTCCGTCCAGAATGCCTGCTTCGATCATGCTTTCTCCGACTACTTCAAGCATGAAAAGTTGATCATCACCTGATGCAATATGATTCGGAAGCGGAAAATATTCTTCGATGTTTTCAACGGCAGTGATCGGAATACCAGCCGTCACTTTTCCTATGACCGGCACGTTGATCACATTGTTTGTTAGAAGGTGGCTGCCATCATCGTCCAAAATTTCAATGGCTCTCGGCTTTGTGGGGTCTCTTCTAATCAGTCCTTTGCTCTCAAGCTTTGCTAAATGCCCGTGAACAGTTGAACTGGAGGCAAGACCGACCGCTTCGCCGATTTCTCTTACAGAGGGAGGGTATCCTTTCTTTTTTACTTCCTCCTTAATGAAGTTCAAAATATCTTGTTGTCTCTTAGATAATTTTGTTGACATGTCAAGCACCTCAGTCATATCAATTTGTGTCGATTATAGCATGATTTTTCCAAAAAAGCAAACGTAAGTTCGAATATTTGCTTGACAGAAACATGTGTTCCCTTTTATACTTAAAAACAAAAAACCGAACAAATATTCTGTTTCAGGGGGCGGTTCTAAATGGATAAATTATCATGGTCTTACATCGTTTCTTTTTTCCTTGTCATCATGGCGGCAGTTTTGGCGATTTCGTATACTGGAGAAAGGGAAGAGCTCGATCATTATTTGGAGGTTCAAGTGAAGGAAGGGGACAGTTTGTGGAAAATCGCTGATGAATATAAAGAATATGACAATATGTCTCATTCAGAGTTTGTTAAATGGGTTCAGGAGCGAAACAATCTCCAAAGCCTTGTTGTAAAACCGGGGGAAACAATCGTCATTCCGATTGAAAAAAATAAATACTACAATGCTGAATATTTGGCAAACAAAGAATAACCGCAAGGAGCATTTAACATGAGAGCAGTCGTTTATGCAAGAGTCAGCACTGAAAAAGATGAGCAGGAAACATCTTTGAAAAGACAGAAGGACGAGCTGTTAAAGCTCGCAGCTGAAAACGGTATGGAAGTTGTTGAAGTGATAGAAGAAAAAGCGAGCGGGTATGATGTTGATCGTGAAGGGGTTTTTCAACTGCTGGAATTGATTGAGGAGAAAGAAATTGAAGCGGTATTAATACAGGATGAAACAAGAATTGGCAGAGGGAATGCCAAAATCGCCATTGTCCATTCCATTTTGAAACAAGGTGTGAAAATTTTCACCGCTGCCCATCGCGGGGAGATGGAACTGTCTGAATCAGACACGATGGTGCTTGAAATCATAGGAATTGTCGAAGAATATCAACGAAAAATTCATAATTTGAAAATAAAGCGGGGAATGTTGAGAGCTATACAAAATGGGTACAGGCCTGAAAAAAATTTAAAGAATAGAAATTCTTCCTATAAAAGAGAGCGAAAAGAAGTTCCGATCGAGGAGATTGACCGATTGCGGAAAAACGGCCTGACATTTTCAGAAATAGCGGCAACATTAAGAGGATTCGGCTATGACGTTTCAAAAGCTACTGTCCATCGCAGATATCAACAATTTTTGTCAGAAAAAGGCGAATCATAGCAATAATTGTTGTCATTAGTGGTTGCATTTAGTATGATAAAAGAGCGCGGCAAAAATATACAAGGGGTTCAGCTTATGATTTCAAAAGAAAAACTTAACCGTATTAATGAACTATCTAAAAAGTCTAAGTCAGAAGGATTGACGCAAGAGGAAAAGCTTGAGCAGCAGCAATTAAGGCAGGAATATTTAGAGTCGTTTCGTCGGGATTTTCAAAACACCTTAAAAAATGTTACAGTGATTGATCCAAAAGGTAATGATGTTACACCGGAAAAATTGAAAAAATTAAAAAATAAAAGGCTGCATTAATGGATGGGGTGTTGCCTTATTACAACAATAAAGATAAGATTATAAACTGAAAATACAGATGAGAGGATGATAATGGTGACTCATTCCATTCAAGATTTATCCATCATGACGATTCGAACATTATCCATTGACGCGATTGAAAAGGCGAATTCCGGACATCCTGGAATGCCAATGGGCGCCGCACCAATGGCTTATGCGCTGTGGACGAAATTTATGAACATTAACCCTGAAAACCCTAATTGGTTTAATCGAGATCGCTTTGTTTTATCTGCCGGACATGGGTCGATGCTGCTTTACAGCTTGCTTCATTTATCGGGTTATGATCTTTCCATGGATGATATTAAGTCGTTTCGTCAATGGGGAAGCAAAACACCTGGACATCCTGAATACGGACATACACCTGGCGTTGACGCAACAACTGGACCATTAGGCCAAGGAATAGCAATGGCCGTTGGAATGGCGATGGCAGAACGTCATTTAGCAGCTACATACAATAAAGAAGGATACAATATTGTTGATCATTACACATACGTCATATGCGGTGACGGTGACTTAATGGAAGGGATTTCCTCTGAAGCAGCTTCCTTAGCTGGTCACTTGAAGCTTGGACGATTAATTGTTCTTTATGATTCGAATGATATTTCCCTAGATGGGGATTTAAATAAATCATTCTCAGAAAATGTAGAAGAGCGCTTTAAATCTATGGGCTGGCAAGTGCTGCGCGTTGAGGACGGCAACAACATTGAAGAGATTTCGAAAGCAATTGAAGAAGCCAAATTGGATGAACAACGACCGACATTAATTGAAGTAAAAACAACAATCGGATATGGTTCGCCGAATAAAGCAGGCACTTCTTCCGTTCATGGTTCGCCGTTAGGCCCAGAAGAGACAAAATTGACAAAAGAAGCCTATGCATGGACATTTGAAGAAGATTTCTATGTTCCAGCAGAAGTTTATGAGCATTTTGAGAAAAATGTAAAAGAACGTGGAAAGCAGAAAGAAATTGAATGGAATAATTTGTTTGAAAAGTATGAGAAAGAATATCCTGAACTTGCAAAAGAGTTAAAGGCAGCAATCAATGGTGAATTGCCAGAAAATTGGGATCAATCTTTACCTTTTTATGAAGAAGGAAAAAGCGTTGCAACCCGTTCTTCTTCTGGAGAAGTATTAAATGCAATAGCTGAAAAAGTTCCTTATTTCTTCGGGGGATCTGCAGACTTAGCTGGATCAAACAAAACGACAATAAAAGGTTCAGGAGACTTTTCTGCGGAAGATTACAGCGGACGAAACATTTGGTTTGGTGTCAGAGAGTTTGCCATGGGAGCAGCATTGAACGGTATGGCTCTGCATGGAGGTTTACGTGTTTTTGGCGGAACGTTCTTTGTTTTCTCTGACTATTTGCGGCCAGCGATTCGTTTAGCAGCATTAATGAATCTCCCTGTAACTTACGTGTTCACTCATGACAGCATAGCGGTTGGAGAAGACGGACCAACACATGAGCCGATTGAACAATTAGCTTCTTTGAGAGCAATGCCGAATCTTTCTGTCATTCGTCCAGCTGATGGAAATGAAACAAGAGCTGCGTGGAAGGCTGCGCTGGAATCTAAATCAACACCGACTGCATTAGTATTAACGCGCCAAAATTTAGAAACTATTAAAGGTACGAAAGAAAATGCTGAAGAAGGTGTTGCAAAAGGCGCTTATGTCATTTCACCGGCGAAATCGGATCAACCGGATGCTCTTCTACTTGCATCAGGTTCAGAAGTAGCATTAGCTATTAAAGCTCAACAAATTCTTGCATCCGATGGAATTGATGTGCAAGTCGTCAGCATGCCGTCATGGGACCGTTTTGAAAAGCAATCAAAAGATTATAAAGAATCAGTTCTTCCTAGCAGCGTAACGAAGCGTCTTGCGATCGAAATGGCATCTTCGCTTGGCTGGGAGCGCTATGTCGGATCTGAAGGTGAAATCTTAGCTATCGACAAGTTTGGAGCATCTGCACCTGGGGAAAAAATTATAAGCGAGTACGGTTTTACTGTTGAAAATGTTGTCGAAAAAGTAAAAGAATTAGTTCGGAAATAATCGCCAAAATTAGTGCCTCTATCCGCCACCATAAGACAAACCTTTTACATTCCTTGCTTTATAATAGCAAAAAAGGAATGTAACAATGAGGTGAGCGCATGAGGCACTTTTATTTGTATTTGATAAAAAAGGAATTTGCTGAGCATTTTTATCATAGGGAATCGAAAATTTTTCAGTTATATCAAGAATTTTTTTGGACAAGGAAAACGCATCCTATTTTTGAACAATTGGAAAGGCAAGTCAATTATATTTCAAGAGCCATTCCCATTTCAGAAATAGATTTGCTGCTTCAGTCATTCTTGTCTCATCGAAACCATTATCAAAAGGTATCATCGATTCACGCCATCCAAATGGAAAATCAAAAAGGACAAGCTACTATGGTTTTAAAGGAACGGTATATTGAAATGATTTGTACCGGCAGCTTTGACGGTGAGTTATTGTTTTTTGATATATTGGGAAAATTTGATCCTTATTTTTTTGCCATGGATTTTACAAATGAACGATACGGGTGGCTGAGTCCGATTAAAGAAAGAAAATTTGTCTAAAGTTGCGGAAATTTGCTAATGAAATATTGTATAATGTCATATGGTTTAGTACACTGTATGATAGACAACATGAAGGAGGAAATAAGATGGAACTTTGGCTGGCGATATTAATCGCTGTTCTGGCATTACTTGCCGGCGTAGCGCTAGGCTTTTTTATCGCTCGAAAGTATATGATGAATTATTTGAAGAAAAATCCACCTATTAACGAACAAATGTTGAAAATGATGATGATGCAAATGGGAATGAAACCGTCCCAGAAGAAAATCAATCAAATGATGAAAGCGATGCAAAATCAATTAAAATAATTTCGTTTCAGGCATTATTGAATGATTTTTCATTAAATTAGTTCATGATGACCAATCATATTTTTTGACATCATGTAATTTTTATCTATACTATTTAATATATGCGTTGTTTTATACGGAATTGTGAAGTAAGAATTAGTCTTTCCTTTCTCAAGGTAAGATTAATTCTTTTTTCGTTATAAGAAGTTGTAAGAATATGGTATTCATGGCAGGAAGGTTCATTGTAATAATGTGCGGAAAATGTCAAACGTTCTTTTAAACATTTATTCAATGATCTGTTAGAATGAATGGAGGTAAATCTTTTGGAAGGAGCAGCAAAATGTCGGAAATTAATGTGTTTTTAGCATTTGGAGCAGGTTTTTTATCGTTTATTTCTCCGTGCAGCTTGCCTTTATATCCTGCTTTTTTATCGTATATAACTGGGGTATCGGTTAATGAGTTGAAAACTGAAAACGCTATGCTGCAAAAAAGAAGCTTATTACATACTTTCTTTTTTTTAGTTGGTTTTTCTGCCATTTTTATCGCAATGGGATTCGGCACATCCTTGATTGGAAACTTTTTCTTGAACTATCAAGATCTGATAAGACAAATAGGAGCGATCCTCATTATCTTTTTTGGACTTGTTATTCTCGGTGTTTTTCAACCTGATGTTTTAATGAAGGAAAGAAGGATTGAATTCAAAAATCGTCCAGCCGGATTTCTTGGATCTGTTCTGATTGGTATGGCGTTTGCAGCTGGATGGACTCCATGTACGGGCCCAATTCTTATGGTAGTAATCGGTTTAGCGGCAACCAATCCTAGTTCTGGAGTTCTGTATATGACAGCATATGTGCTAGGCTTTGCAGTACCGTTCTTTATTTTATCATTCTTCATCGGGCGGATGAATTGGATCAAAAAACATAATGTGAAAATCATGAAAATTGGAGGCATATTCATGATTTTCATGGGAATTCTGCTGTTTTTTGATTGGATGACTAAAATTATTAATTGGATGAACAAAATTCTTATATTTTTACCAACCGGGTTTTAATTTTTAGTCATTTAAGAGAAAAACGAGATTTTTGACAATATTTTAAACCTCTCGGTACTTTTTTGTGACAGAAAGTAGTATAATATCAAAGGATTTAGTTTGCGAGGATAATTGAGGTGGAATTAATTTGAAAGCATTGATCGTTGACGATGCGAAATTTTTAAGGGAAACATTAAAGGACATTTTGAAAAAGCATAGTATTGAGGTTGTTGCAGAAGGGGAAAACGGCATCGAAGCGGTACAATTATACAAACAATTACAACCAGATGTATTAATCACAGATATCACAATGCCGAAAATGAACGGCATTGAGGCTATTACAAAAATTAAACAGGAATTTCCGGATGCGAAAATCATTATATGTTCGGCAATGGGACAGCAAAAAATGGTTATCGAAGCGATAGAAGCAGGAGCACTCGATTTTATTACAAAGCCTTTTGATGAAGATCGTGTGATGGAAGCCATCAAAAGAGTTATGAATTAGCCTTTTCATTTTGCTATTTTTTCTATAATATTATTAAAGAAAGAAGCTGAAAATAAAAGGATGGTTCTGCATGGTCATTTGGTCTTCTATTACGGCTGTATTAATGGGCATTGTCGTAATTTTGATCAGAACAAAGGCTGCTAAAAAGCCGGCGACAGCGAAAAAAATTATTTTGCCTCCGATCTTTATGAGCACTGGAGCCCTTATGTATTTATTTCCGCAATTCCGCATAACGCCGATGGAAATTTTGGAGGCGTTGACAGTCGGGCTGATTTTTTCGATTTTTTTAATAAAAACCTCTACTTTTGAAGTTCGGGGAGAAGAAATCTATTTAAAAAGGTCAAAAGCTTTTGTTTACATTTTGATTGGTCTGTTAGTTGTACGAATTCTGCTAAAATCTTATTTAAGCGCGTCTATCGATGTTGGCGAATTAAGCGGTATGTTCTGGCTGCTGGCTTTTGGAATGATTGTGCCTTGGAGAATTGCGATGTTCATTTCGTATAAAAAACTGAAAAATCAACTGAACGGAACGTAAAAAATACATATAGCTGCCGGCTGTTTAAAGCAGGTTACCGTTTATTCCATATAAATAAGCCTTTCGGGACAAATCCCCGAAAGGCTTATGTTTTTGTTTAAAAGAGTGCTTCATATTTGGAATAGTCGATATTTTTTTCTTTTAGTCTTTTAATTAAAAATTTATGGTCCCGTTTTGGAGTTGCGATAATATAGCCTCGAATGACCAAATCTTGCGTAATAGATGGAGCTTTTTCTTCTAATGCCAGTTGACCGATTTTTGCTGCGATTTTTTGTCTGGCAACATCGCGGAAAAGCTCTGGAACCGGTGCAACCAATTCTTCTAACAATGCCTTTTGTTCCTCTGACCATAAATGCCGAGTCTGTTGAATATAATACTCTTCCCAATCAAGTTCAGATTTTCCGTCTTCTTTCGGCAGCCGTTTCAAAAATTTGCGAAACATGAAGAAGCCGCCAATCGATAACATAGTTATAAGAAACACAACCCATATGAGAATAAACCATAAAAACCAGCCTTCAAGCATGAAATCACCCCCATCGCCTTAACATTTCCATTAATTCGTGCACTTCGGCGAAGTTGATGAAAACCGTTAAGGATTAATCGACTCATATGCATCTATCAATTCTTTTACAGCACGTCTCACAGCTTCTAATTTCTTTTTATGACGGCCGACAGAAAAGCAGTCATTAATTTCCGCGAAAACTTGGTATTCAACTGCATCACGGTAAATACTGATTTTAATATCGCCTGATTTGGAAGGATAAATTAACATTTCATATAAACGCCCGTTCATGACAGCCTCCAGACTTAAAAATTTTATATTATCAATATCTGTCATTTGCTGAAAAAAAGCTTCCATTTTCACCTTACTATATTTTATGATAGATTCCACTTTCATTTCAATCATTTGTCATCAACTTTTTATTATTAACAAAAACATTGTTCTAAATGAAAAATAGATATAAATTAAAAATTTGTCCTTAAAGAAAAACCATAAACGAAGGATTTCCGCAAGACATAATATGTAGAAAAGACGTGTATAAATTCAAAACTGCGGCTGTCCAGAAAGTCAAATTCTCATTGAAAACATAAACATCATTTCAACATTTCTATAAGATGAAAGGGGACGTCTATAAGCCGAAGAAAGACTTATGATATGCTTAAAAAGCCATAGTATGACAAGAGTTGGACGTTGCATTGATAACGGCCCAATGGAATCTTTTGGCGAACCTTATAATGTGAAAGAGGGATATGAAACGTTTGAAGCGTTACAACAGACCATCAAGGAATATTCAGTTTTATAATAACGAACGTTATCAAAAAAATTAAACGGCTTAAGCCCATTAGAATGTAGAGCTCAAGCCGCTTAAAGCATTTTTATTATTTCCGCTGTCTACTTGGGGACATTTCAATTAAACATCCCCATTTTTTTATAAATCATGCTCCGAGTTATGTTTTTGGCGGCTATGATTTCGATTTTTTATTTTTTTCGATCCAGATAACGGCTCTGGCTGTCCCTTCCGATTTTGAACGTTTTGTTTTTGATCATTTTGTACTTGATCTTTTGCCATATACATCGCTCCTTAATATTTAATAGTAAAGAATAGCATTGTTATCTTTCGTCGTTTAGTTTGAATGATTTTGAAATCATTCATTCATTTTAGAATAAATTGATTTCTTGAAAAAAACACTATAGAAGATAAAAAAACGAAAGGAGTGCTATATTTGCCGTACCATAAAAATAAAAAACAAGCATTTGATGCAGTGCAACAAGGAATGGTGGAAGTTCATAAAGTACATGTCAATCTAACGAAAAACAGTTCTGATTATGGACATCAGCTAAAGCATCTTCGCCAGGAAATTAATGAGGCGTATGAACAAATTCAAAATGCATTGGAAGTTGCATCGGAAACGCAGAGAAAGCATTTAGAACAGTACAAGCGCGATTTAGATCGAATTGTGCAGGAAGTGAATTTGGATGAGACTTGAAAGCGGCGGAGCTTCCGTCGTTTTTCACTATTTTTTCTCTTATACGAACGTTTTCATTAGCAAGAAAAATTATACTGAAAATATTTAAATTTTTTAGTGAAATAAGCATTTCTTATAATAATTGATAACATCATTGATATTTACTTATCATAAAAAGTATATTAAGATTTAAATGTGTGATGTTTAAAGTGGGGAGATATTCGGCATTTTTGTCGAAATTACGTTTAAAGGGGGATAAAATGACATGTCACAGCAACAGTTAGAGAAAAATGACGTTTTCCGTGCAAGAAAAAGCTTTTCAATTAACGGAAAAACGTACAACTACTATTCATTAAAAGCGCTAGAAGATGCAGGAATTGGTCAAGTTTCCCGTTTGCCTTATTCAATCAAAGTTCTTTTGGAATCAGTCCTGCGCCAAGTGGATGGACGAGTTATTACAAAAGAACATGTTGAAAACCTTGCGAAATGGGGAACAGATGAAATTAAAAATTTGGATGTTCCATTTAAACCATCTCGTGTCATTTTGCAAGACTTCACCGGCGTTCCTGCTGTCGTTGATTTAGCTTCATTAAGAAAAGCGATGGCTGACATGGGCGGAGATCCACAAAAAATCAATCCGGAAAAGCCTGTTGATCTTGTTATCGACCATTCTGTTCAAGTGGATCGTGCCGGAACAGATGATGCGCTGCAATATAACATGAATCTTGAATTCGAACGAAATGCTGAAAGATATAAATTTTTAAATTGGGCTCAAAAAGCATTTGACAACTACCGTGCTGTTCCGCCAGCAACAGGTATTGTCCACCAAGTAAACTTGGAATATTTAGCAAGCGTTGTCCATGCGGTTGAAGGTGAAAATGGAGAATACGAAACATATCCTGATACGTTAGTTGGAACAGACTCCCATACAACCATGATTAACGGACTCGGTGTTTTAGGTTGGGGTGTCGGCGGAATCGAAGCTGAAGCTGGAATGCTTGGACAGCCTTCCTATTTCCCTGTACCTGAAGTCATCGGAGTAAGACTTGTTGGCGAGCTGCCTAACGGAACAACAGCAACAGATTTAGCCCTTAAAGTAACTCAAGTACTGCGTCAAAAAGGCGTGGTAGGAAAATTTGTGGAGTTTTTCGGCCCTGGTGTTGCAAAGCTTCCGCTTGCTGACCGTGCTACTATTGCGAATATGGCGCCTGAATACGGAGCAACATGCGGATTTTTCCCTGTTGATAATGAATCGCTTGAATATTTGCGTTTAACTGGTCGCGATGAAGAGCATGTAAAAGTAGTGGAAACATATTGTAAAGAAAACGGTTTATTCTTCACGCCTGAAGCAGAGGATCCTATTTTTACGGATGTAGTTGAAATCGATCTTTCTCAAATTGAAGCAAATCTTTCCGGTCCGAAGCGTCCTCAAGATTTAATTCCTCTTTCAAAAATGAAAGAAGAATTTCATAGAGCTCTTACAGCTCCGCAAGGAAACCAAGGATTTGGCTTGCAGCCGGAAGAACTTAATAAGGAAGTAACGGTTGAATTTGCGAATGGTGAAAAAACAACAATGAAAACGGGTGCAGTCGTTATTGCGGCGATTACAAGCTGTACGAATACGTCAAACCCATATGTTTTAGTAGGCGCTGGTCTCGTTGCAAAAAAAGCTGTTGAAAAAGGATTGACTGTTCCGAAATATGTAAAAACATCATTGGCACCTGGTTCAAAAGTTGTAACCGGTTATCTTCAAAATTCTGGCTTAATGCCTTATCTTGAAAAATTAGGGTTTAACCTCGTCGGTTACGGATGTACAACTTGTATCGGGAACTCTGGACCGCTTGCAGATGAAATTGAAAAAGCGATCGCTGAAAATGATTTGCTCGTCACATCTGTTCTTTCCGGAAACCGGAACTTTGAAGGCCGTATTCATCCGCTCGTGAAAGGTAACTATTTAGCTTCACCGCCGCTAGTTGTTGCTTATGCATTAGCAGGGACTGTTGACATTGATTTACTGAATGATCCAATCGGAAAGGATCAAAACGGAAGCGATGTTTACTTTAAAGATATTTGGCCTTCAATGGAAGAAATTAATGAAGTTGTGAAACAAACTGTTACACCAGAATTATTCCGTAAAGAATATGAACGTGTATTTGATGATAACGAACGCTGGAATGCCATTGAAACAACAGATGAGCCATTATATCAATGGGACGAAGAGTCTACTTATATCCAAAATCCGCCATTCTTTGAAGGATTGTCTCCTGAGCCTGGTAAAGTAGAACCGTTGAAAGGGCTTCGCGTTGTTGGAAAATTCGGTGATTCTGTCACAACAGACCACATTTCTCCAGCAGGTGCGATTGGCAAAGATACTCCTGCAGGCCAATACTTGCTGTCTAAAGGTGTATCGCCAAGAGATTTCAACTCTTACGGTTCAAGACGCGGAAACCACGAAGTAATGATGAGAGGTACGTTTGCAAACATCCGCATTCGCAACCAAATTGCACCGGGAACTGAAGGCGGATATACAACGTACTGGCCGACAGGCGAAGTAATGTCTATTTATGACGCTTGCATGAAATATAAACAGGACGGAACAGGACTTGTTGTACTGGCAGGAAAAGATTACGGAATGGGAAGCTCTCGCGACTGGGCTGCTAAAGGAACGAACTTATTGGGAATCAAAACGGTCATCGCTGAAAGCTTCGAACGTATTCACCGTTCTAATCTTGTTCTTATGGGTGTTCTTCCGCTTCAGTTTAAAGAAGGCGAAAATGCGGAAACACTTGGTTTAACCGGTAAAGAAGTATTGGATGTTCACATTGATGAATCGGTAAAACCGCGCGATTACATCAAAGTAACGGCAACTGATGAGAACGGAAACAAAAAAGAGTTTGAAGTATTAGTTCGCTTTGACAGTGAAGTTGAAATTGATTACTACCGACATGGCGGAATTTTACAAATGGTATTAAGAGAAAGATTAAAAGGATAATAATTGAAAAAAAGCGGGAACTGTTCATAGTTCCCGTTATTTTTTGGCTAAAATTAGACAATTGATATGAAATACTGTTTTTTTCACAAAAATAATATATGATGAAATTGGGCATCATTTCGAAATGCTATCGTATTGAATCAGAGGTGTTATGGTTTATGAAACAAAAGCTTGCAGTTTTTTTATTAATCGTATTAGCAGCGATTGCAGTATGGCAATGGATCAATTCCCAGAAGGAAACAGTCGGTTTAGAAATAGGAAACAAAGCTCCGAATTTTGAAGTGACGACTTTGGATGGAGAAAAGAAATCGCTTTCCGATTTTTATGGAAAAAAAGTACTTTTAAACTTTTGGGCCACTTGGTGTCCACCATGTAAAAAAGAAATGCCGATCATGCAACAAATATATGAAAAGCATCAAGATGAAGTAACGATTGTCGCGGTTAACTTTACTGCCAGTGAGAAAAGTGCAAAAGATGTTGAAAATTTTGTTCAACAGGCTGGATTTACGTTTCCGATATTACTTGATCAAAAAAATAAAATGAATAGTGGATATAAAATTCTTACATATCCGACGTCATTTTTTCTTGATGAAAATGGAGTCATACAAGATAAAGTAGTGGGAGAATTAAATGAAAAAACGATAAAAGAAAAACTAAACCTGAAATAAAAAGACGCTGATTTCCTTTCGGGAATCAAAAAGAATCGGCTGACTTTGCCGATTTTTTCTTTTTGCAAAAGAAGAGTTTTTTTGAAACGTATGAAATTTTGCATTATTGGTTATATTGTCATTAAACATTCAAATTTTCAACGGGAAAGTGTCGGAATATTTTGTACAATAAAAGTAACAGAGAAAAGAAGTGAGGGATAAAAAATGAAAAAAACGAAAATTTCGTTTAAACAGCTTGTGTTGGAAAATAAGCAAAACTTGCTAAAAGACCGTGAAGCATTGAATGAAATTGAAGAAAGACTTGAAAAAAGGCTGGAAAAACGGCAATTGGAAAAATCGAGCTGATAGCAAACAGTCGTGTTTGACAGCATGTTTTCTGCTTTATTGGTAAACAATAAAAGCAGGAGGCGATTGTTTGATGACAAATTCAAATGATATCCAGTCTCATTTTAATCCGAATCATATCGGAACAAAACCGAGAGGATTCGGTGGAAACAAAGGGAAAAAAATGCAAAATAAGACGAATGAGCATCCTCAAGTGATTCAGACAAAAGGCGAGTAGGACATATGTCCACCGCCTTTTAATTTACATAATATAATTATGGTTCCATCATTTTTCTCCTTTTCATTGAGGAAACAGGTTCGTTTCATAATTTAACATCAAATGCACAAACTATATTTGAAATGGCGATAAAACAATTTTTCCCAGAAAGGAGAATATTTGATGCAAAATCGAACAAATCGTGATGACCGTTCCGACAATGTTGAAAAATTGCAGGAAATGGTACAAAATACGATTGAAAACATCGAAAGAGCAGAAGAAACATTAGAGTTTGCCAACGACAGAGAGCGTGAACAGATTGAGGCAAAAAATCGCCGCAGAGAAGAAAGCATTGAGGCGATGCGACAAGAAATTAAAGATGAAGCCCGTGAACGAAACTCCTAGCTTTCAATTTAGGTTGATAATTCCATTTTAGTTTTCGATTGCAAATGGAAATGTTATAATAAAATTGTTCATTGAAAATTTTTGTCTTCTAAATTCATTTGATGAACGGCCAACAATGGGACAAACTTTGTTGGACCGGCTTGAATAAAAAACAGACTCCGCAAAAAAATTTAAGTAAGAAAGTTGAAAAGGCCTAAAATAGAAAGCCTGTATCACAGACGCTGATGCAGGCTTTTTCGATCGATTTCATTTTTTGCAAGGGAGAGAAGCTTATGTTTGTTTCATCAAAAGAAATAGAAGTTCGTTATGCGGAAACCGATCAAATGGGTGTCGTGTACCATGCCAATTATATTATATGGATGGAAGTTGGACGGACGAAGCTGATCCAAGATCTTGGCTTTTCGTATGCAGCGATGGAGAAAGACGGAATAATTTCCCCTGTCGTGGATATTCAAATCGAATATAAAAAACCGATTACATACGGTGAAAAGGCAATAATACATACGTGGATTGAGAAATATAACGGAATTAAAACAGTATATGGATACGAAATTTTCAATTCTCATGGCGAATTGGCAGCAAAAGGTTTTTCCAGCCATGTTTGCGTAAAAAAAGAAACGTTTCGCCCAGTTGTATTTAAGAAATTATATCCTGAATGGCACGAAGCATATGTAAAAGCGATGAAAGAGGAGAGATAAAGATTGGCCTTTGGAATCAAGAAAGAGGAGCTTGCTGAGTGGAAGAAAAAAGTGCGGAAAGGGGAAATCGCCTTTTTAACGCATTATTGGTATGATGAACGGTTTCCGGATTATCATTCTGTAACAAAGGTTGGATGCAGCAATATAAAGCATTTAATAGAATGGGGAAATGAAAACGGTTTGAAAATGGAGTGGATTCATCATCATAAAGATTTTCCGCATTTTGACCTGCTGGGGGAAAAACAAGTAGAAATCCTGCAAAAATATCAGCTAACCGATCATTTAAGAAAATTTAAATTGCTGAAAAAATAAAAGATTTGACGGGCATTTTGTGGAAGTCAGATTTGAGTAAAAAATGATGAGATGAAACAAGAAACCCAATCGGCAAATTAAATTTGCGGTTGGGTTTCTTTACTGACTATAGCATGCTTCGTCTACTAGAACAGCTCTTTGACAAAGACTTGTTTTTCGACCTATAGCATACTTTCAATCGATTTGCTAATTTATAAGACGAACAACAGGTTCATGAATTTTTTCATCCAATTGAATGGTCACGTCATGATTGTCGAAATACCATAAATCATCATGTTCAACATAAAATGTGACCCCTAGTTTTTCGGCTTTTATTCCGATTTGATTTGGAGCTTCTTTTGCAATTCCAAGGGAAAATCCGCTTTGCACATGACCGCATCCGCCATATCGGACAAAGAAGCGGACTGCATCTCCCTCGTTTAACTCCAATTCTTCCTTGTACCATTTTGCTGCATCATCGGTAATATTTAGTTTCATTTTTGTCACTCCTAATATCAGCTTCCTGTTTACATTATATTACATGAAAAGCTTTCTTTCCATGAATAAACTCTACTGGATAGAGTTCGTCACTTCTTTCGTTTCCAACCATTGATGCATATGCTTCATCACTTTTTCATAGGCGTTTTTGTCGATTCGGTCCAGCAATTCAACATAATAATGATGATTTTTATTTTTGGTAACGTAGGTAGGGAGTAAACGCGGATTTTTCAAAGTCAGTGTCGTACCGTTAGCATCAGTCCGCTTAATTACATCAATCGAAAAAATCCCACCGATGTCTTTTCCATCTCCCTTTTGGCCAGACAAGAAGTTGCCTAACGAATACACAACGATACTCTTGTTTCCATTTTTTGCTTCCAGCCATTCGATCGGCTGCAATACATGAGGATGGTGACCGATGATTATGTCTGCTCCATGATCGACTAGCAGCTGTGCCCATTGTTTTTGAGCGTCGCTTGGAAAGGATTGATATTCTTCTCCCCAGTGCATGTTAACAATAGTTACATCAACTTGTCCATTTAGTGTGTCTAAATCCCTTTTCATTTTTTCTTCATCTATAAGGTTTACTAAATAGGGTTTATTTTTCGGAACTGGAATACCGTTTGTCCCATATGTATACGAAAGAAAGCCGATTTTCACCCCGTTGACCTGTTGAATTCTCCATGTATTGGCGTCCGCTTCGTTTTTAAAGCTCCCAACATACGGTAGCCCGATTTGTTCATAATGCTGAATCGCATTTAAAATACCTTTTTCTCCTTTATCTAAACTATGATTGTTTGCTGTTGAGACGAGATCAATGCCAGCATCTTTTAGCGCATCTGCCACTTCGAACGGGCTGTTAAACAACGGATAACTGGAGATTCCAAGTTCTGTTCCCCCAATGATCGATTCTTGGTTGGCGATGGTTAAGTCGCTTTTTGAGAGCAAAGGTTTTACTGTTGCAAACATTGGCTTAAAATTGTATGATTCGCTCCCGGTCCTCGCATCTTTAAAAAGCTGGCTATGTATGAGAACATCACCTATTGCAGAAACAGTGACGAGCGATTCGGTCGGCTCCACTTTTTTGGGAGCAGCTTGTATAGATTGTGGCGAATCATCCACATTTTCTTTTTTTACCGCGTTTTGCTCATTTGCCTGACCTTTGCTGCCGCATCCTGAAAAAAGCATCAAACAAATAATTGCGAATATTAAGAAAACCTTTCTCATAAAACCCTCCTTAAATACTGTTTTTATTATCATAAACGTTTTGTCGGAAAAAATAAACTATTGTCTAATTTTGTTTATATGTTAGATTTCCTAACATACTTTTTCGAAAAATTATGGAAAATGAATTGACATTAAAATAAAACGGGTGTAAAAATAGAGATATACTTCTTATGTTATTTTTTATAACACAATTAAGAAGAAATAATTACATGGGAGGTTGTGCTATGGACTCATTAACGTTAATGAACAGTTTATGGGTGATGCTGGGAGCTATTTTGGTCATCTTTATGCAAGCAGGATTTATATTGCTCGAAGCGGGTTCTACACGAATGAAAAATGCCGGACATATTGCCGGAAAAACTGTTTTTACATTCGGAATTGCCTCCATTGTTTTCTGGGCAGTCGGCTATGGATTTATTTTTGGGAAGAACGGCAACTTTTTTGTAGGAATGTCTGACTTTTTTTATTCAGGATATGAAATAGATGGATTATCTCTTTCAACATCCGTCTTTTTTGTATTCCAGTTAGCCTTTGCCGGAGTTTCTCTCGCCATTGCCTTTGCTGGATTTGCGGAACGGGCAAAACTTTCAGTTTATTTAATTTTTTCTGTATTGTTTACCGCACTTGTTTATCCAGTTGTTGCTCATTGGATTTGGGGCGGAGGATGGCTGTCGGAACATGGAAAACAAGATTTTGCAGGTTCTACCGTTGTTCATTTGACAGGTGCAATGGCAGCTTTGGCTGCAACGATCTTGTTGAAGCCTCGGATCGGTAAATATAACAAAGATGGTTCTGTTAATAATATTTATGGACATAACCAAGTTTATACAGCTCTAGGCGTACTTATTTTATGGGTTGGCTGGTTCGGTTTCAATGCAGGAAGCACGATTACAGTTGAGGATGGATTTTTTGGATTTGTTGCTTTGAACACGAATTTAGCTGCCGGAGCAGGAGCCGTAAGCGCCTTGATCATTTCATGGATCGCTGGCGGAAAAGCTGATATACCGACAATGTTAAACGGAGCGCTTGCAGGATTGGTCGCCATTACCGCATCTTGTGCATTTGTCGACACATGGGCTGCTGTCGTAATCGGACTAATAGCTGGAATTCTTGTATATTTTAGTATGAAGTTTTTTGATAAAGTTAAAATTGATGATCCGATTTATTGTTTGTCTGTTCACGGAGTAGCTGGTGTTTGGGGCACTTTATCAACTGGATTTTTTGCAACCCCTGAATTAGCAACTATTGGTAACCCTGGATTGTTTTACGGCGGAGGCTTTACGCAGCTCGGCATTCAAGCATTGGGAGTGTTTACTTCAGGTTTATACGCCTTTGTTGTTTCATTCGTCATCTTAGCTGTGATGAAAAAATTGCTCAATGGTTTGCGGGTGACAGAAGAAGAAGAAATGATCGGTTTGGACTTAAGCGAGCACGGAGTTTATGGGTATCCGGAAGCATTTGAATCTAATGAACAAAAGCTTGGAAGCTAACCGCAAGAGCGTATGGATGATGTATCATCTGTACGCTTATTTATAAAAAAGGGGATTTTTATACACATGGGGAATCCTTACAAACAATTGAAGGAATGGCGCAACAGCCATTTGCAAAAAGCGAAAACAGTGACGGAATTAAACAGTATACACGATCAGGTTATGAAACAATCCTTCCATCTTTCTTTCGAGATTGTAAAAAAGAAATACGGCCCTGCGCCTTGTGAATTTACTTGGTTTTTAGTCGGAAGCGGCGGAAGAGGCGAGCAGGCGAAAATAAGCGATCAAGACCACGGACTCATTTTTCATTCCAATGAGAAAGAAGCTCTCGACTACTTTTTGCTGCTTGGAAAAGAAGTTTCATTCGGCTTGAACGTCATCGGTTATCCTTACTGCGAAGGAAATGTCATGTGTTCAACTTCTTTATGGTGCCGATCGGAACAAAGCTGGAGCAAGCAGATCAATAAATGGCTGCAGGATGAAACATTTGATTCTATCCGCTATTTATTAATCTTTTTTGATGCGCGTACGATCATCGGACAATCCGAATCGATTCATCGACTGAAAAACCAGATTTTCCAATATATTCAATATAATCCTGATTTTCTCGGACGATTGTTAAACAACACAATGCATGTCAAAAAAGGGGTGGGTATTTTTCATCAGCTGCTTCCTGAAACATACGGTCCTCATTCAGGCGCTATTGATTTAAAACAGGCCGGGTTATTGCCTTACATTAATTCTGTCCGCTTATTGGCGATCAAAGAACGATTGTTGGATACGTCTACGCTGTCGAGGTTTCAGCTTCTGATGAAGCAGGAGTATTTTCGTCATGTATTATCTCCATATCACACATATTTTCAAGAATTAGTAACGATTCATTTTAAAAATTCATTAAAAGCGAACACATATGATGAAGTTCATTACCTCTCTTTAAAGGATTTATCAAAAGAAGAAAAAGGAAGGCTAAAAAAAATCATTTTAGGCGGAAAAAAATTGATGAATGAAACGAAATCCATCATTGAAAAGGGCGTTAATCCATGAAACTTCCATCTTTTTTTCACTTGATGAAGCAATTTCAGGGGAAAATGCAATCTTCAGCATTTACAGGTCTTGAAACGAATCTTCAGCATGCAGCGTTTTTGCGGAAAATGGAACAAGACTTAAAGCGGGAGGAAAGCTTGTCAACTCCTCTTCAGGAGCTGGACGTTGTTGTGCTTGATTTGGAAACAACAGGTTTTTTTCCGGAAAAAGGGGATCAAATTCTTTCGATTGGAGCAGTTAAAGTTCACGGCATGCAGATTGAAGAAAAGCATACATTTTACTCTTTTGTTCAGTATGAAGGGGAAATTCCCGTTGACGTAAAGAAATTGACAGGAATTGTTGAAGAAGACGTAAGAGCTGCTCCCCCTATATCGGAAGTATTGATTCGTTTTTATCAATTTGCAGAAAATCGGACGCTTGTCGCCCATCATGCCAATCATGAAAAAAATTTTCTTACAAAAGCTAATAAGGAGCATTTCCGCATTCCATTTAAACATCGGATTGTGGATACAGCCATGCTGTTCCAGCTCGTTCAGCGAGAACAAATTGCCGTAAGTTTAGATGAATGCTGCCGGTTTTTTTCCATCCCGGTCCAAAAGCGTCATCACGCCTTAGAAGATGCAAAAATGACAGCCGCGATCTGGTGTGAATATGTAAAAATGTTTGTTGAATCAGGCTATAAAACGTTGATGGATGTGTTTATCAAACTATCACAATTAAAACAAGGAGCGAGAAGATGAGTTCCCGCTCCTTTCTATTTTACAGCCATTTCACTTTTGGCTCTGTTTTTATTTATGATCCTTTTAATATTGGCTCTGTGCCGATAGAAAACAAAGGTTGCGAGGATCGCGACAATGATCATTAAAGCCGCATCACCGGTAAAAATAGTATAAACTAACGTATACAGTGCTGTAACCATAGAGGATAAAGAAACATATTTTGATACATATAAAACAAGAAAAAATACAGCAAGCATAGATAAAAAGAGTAATGGGCTATAAAAAAGCAGCACCCCTCCGCTTGTCGCCACGGCTTTTCCGCCCCGAAAGCCTGCGAAAATTGGATACATATGTCCTACAGCAGCCACCATTCCTGCAATGAGCGTCCATGCTTGGTGAAGGTCACCACTAAGCAATACGGGGAGGCTTGCTGCGAGAGTTCCTTTTAAAATGTCTGCAACCGTAACAAACAGCCCGGCTTTTTTTCCAAGCACTCGAAAAGTGTTGGTTGCACCTAAATTTCCGCTTCCATGTTCGCGAATATCAATGCCGTATCCAATTTTGCCAACGATAAGTCCAAAGGGGATGGAACCAATTAAATAAGCTAAGATAAGGACTAAGATTAATAGAAAAGACATAATGAAACTCCTTTATATTCATGATTCTATTATTATTGTACACAATTGATTCGATCAGGACTATATTTTGTTGATAAAAGCCGTTTTAAAACTTTGGTGTTCGACGCTTTTACAGTTATAATAAAAGAAACATTGGAAGGAGTGAACAAATTTTCATGCAAAATCCAAGTCTAGACGAAATCCGTGATATTTTAAAAAAAAGCAAACGAATCGCTGTTGTCGGCTTGTCCAACAATCCTGAAAGAGAATCTTACCAAGTTTCACAAGCGATGCAAAATGCGGGGTATGAGATTATTCCTGTCAATCCGATGATCGATGAAGCCTTGGGTGTCAAAGCGGTCTCATCCTTAAAAGAAATTGAAGGCCATGTGGATATTGTAAACGTTTTTAGACGTTCCGAGCATTTATTAGATGTTGCGAAAGAATTTTTAGAAATTGATGCCGATGTTTTTTGGGCTCAATTAGGCTGCGTTAACGAGGAAGCTTATCAATTATTAAAAGAAAAAGGTTATCCCGTTATCATGGATATGTGTATAAAAGTGGCGCATGCGTTAACAAAATAACAAATTTTTCCCCCATCATCTTGATGGGTTCTTTTTTTGAAGAAAGGTTTGAAACATACGACATTTGAGTAATACAATAATATACGTTGCCGTGTAAGATTGCCAAACGCAGGGAAACCATGTAAAATACAGTTTACAAACATCTGTTCTTGTTTTTTGAAAGGAGTTATTTGTTTGTGGGAAAAGCAAAGATAATGGAATACAATGACGATGCGATTCAAGTATTGGAAGGATTGGAAGCAGTAAGGAAACGGCCGGGGATGTATATCGGCAGCACGGATGCTAGAGGATTGCATCATCTTGTATATGAAATTGTTGACAATTCTGTAGATGAAGCATTAGCAGGCTTCGGAGACCATATCATTGTCAAAATACATAAAGATGAAAGCATTTCAGTTGCTGATAAAGGAAGAGGAATGCCGACTGGCATGCATAAGCTTGGTAAGCCGACTCCGGAAGTAATTTTAACCGTGCTTCATGCAGGAGGAAAATTCGGGCAAGGCGGTTACAAAACAAGCGGCGGCTTGCACGGAGTAGGCGCTTCAGTCGTCAATGCTTTATCTGAGTGGCTTGAAGTGACGATTAAACGGGACGGATTTATTTACAAGCAAAGGTTCGAAAAGGGCGGGAAACCCGTTACGACATTAGAAAAGTTAGGAGAAACAAAAGAAACCGGTACGACAGTTCATTTTAAACCAGATCCTCTCATCTTCAGCACTACGACTTTTCAATTTGACATATTGAGTGAACGATTGCGGGAGTCTGCATTCCTCCTAAAAGGATTAACAATTGATTTGATTGATGAACGGAACAATGTTCAAGAATCTTATTGTTATGAAAATGGGATCGAATCATTTGTCGCATATTTAAATGAAGGAAAAGAAACTCTTCATCCTGTTGTCTTTTTCGAAGGTGAGCAGCAAGGAATTGAAGTCGAATTTTCTTTCCAATTTAATGACGGCTACAGCGAAAACATTTTGTCGTTTGTCAACCATGTGAGAACAAAAGACGGCGGCACACATGAAGCAGGCGCCAAAACTGCCATGACAAGAGTGTTTAATGAATATGCACGAAAGACCGGTTTATTAAAAGAGAAAGACAAAAACTTAGAAGGAACAGATATTCGTGAAGGGCTATCGGCAATTATCTCCGTCCGAATTCCTGAAGGACTTTTGCAGTTTGAAGGGCAAACGAAAGGAAAACTCGGTACAACAGAGGCGAGATCTGCTGTTGACACAGTCATTTCGGAAAAATTATCTTATTTTTTAGAAGAGAATGCGGAGATCAGCACCCTCCTGATTAAAAAGGCGATAAAAGCGCAAGAAGCAAGAGAGGCGGCAAGAAAAGCGCGCGAAGAAGCAAGATCAGGAAAAAAACGGAAAAAATCTGAAATGTCTTTAAGCGGAAAGCTTACGCCTGCTCAATCACGGAATCCAAAGAAAAATGAATTGTTTCTTGTGGAGGGGGATTCTGCGGGAGGATCAGCGAAACAAGGTCGGGATAGAAGATTTCAGGCTGTTCTGCCTCTGCGCGGAAAAGTGATCAATACGGAGAAGGCGAAGCTGCAGGATATTTTTAAAAACGAAGAAATCAATACAATTATTCATGCAATCGGAGCTGGCGTCGGTGCTGATTTTAACATTGAAGATTGCAACTACGACAAAGTGATCATTATGACGGATGCTGATACGGATGGCGCCCACATCCAAGTGCTTTTATTGACTTTCTTCTATCGATATATGAAGCCGCTCATTCAGGCAGGGAAAGTCTATATTGCGCTTCCGCCTTTATATAAAGTAAGCAAAGGCAGCGGCAAATCCGAAGTCATCGAATACGCATGGAATGAGAAGGAGCTGTCCGCTGCCATTAAGAAGGTCGGCAAAGGCTACACAATTCAACGATACAAAGGGCTTGGAGAAATGAATGCGCCGCAGCTATGGGAGACGACGATGAATCCTGAAACACGCACTCTCATCCGCGTCCGGATTGATGATGCAGCAAGAGCGGAAAGAAGAGTGACAACCTTAATGGGTGACAAGGTTGAACCGCGTCGACAATGGATCGAAAAAAATGTGTCTTTTGGTATTGACGAAAATGACAACATGTTCGAAATTTAAAACTGTGCTAGAGGAGGAGCAGCATGGAAGCTCAACAACGTTATGTCGATTTACCCCTTGAAGATGTGCTGGGCGACCGTTTTGGACGGTACAGCAAATACATTATTCAAGACCGCGCGCTTCCGGATGTTCGCGACGGGCTGAAGCCGGTGCAGCGGAGAATTTTATACGCGATGCTGATGGACGGAAATACGCATGATAAAGGATTTCGAAAAGCGGCCAAAACAGTCGGGAATGTTATCGGGAACTTCCATCCGCATGGAGATTCTTCTGTATATGAAGCGATGGTTCGGATGAGCCAGGAGTGGAAGGTTCGCAATGTTTTAGTGGAAATGCACGGAAACAACGGAAGCCTTGACGGCGATCCTCCTGCCGCCATGCGTTATACGGAAGCACGGCTGTCCAAACTTGCTTCCGAGCTTTTAAAAGATATTGAGAAAAATACAGTAGAGTTTGTACCGAATTTTGATGATACAACGAAAGAACCCGTCGTTCTCCCCGCGATGTTCCCAAACTTGCTTGTCAATGGTTCAACAGGGATTTCGGCCGGCTATGCAACTGATATTCCTCCGCACAATCTTGGCGAAGTCATTGATGCTGTGATTATGCGAATGAATCATCCGGATTGCACAGTTGAGGAATTAATGGAAGTGTTAAAAGGCCCTGATTTCCCGACTGGAGGAATCATTCAAGGAATCGACGAGATTAAAAAAGCATATAAAACAGGAAAAGGAAAAATTGTTGTTCGCGGCAAAGCGGAAATTGAAAAAATCCGAGGCGGAAAAGAGCAAATTGTCATTACAGAAATTCCGTATGAGGTCAATAAAGCAAATTTAGTAAAAAAAATAGATGACCTTAAGTACGAAAGAAAAGTGGACGGAATCGCCGAGGTGCGCGATGAAACGGACCGGACAGGTCTTCGCATCGTCATCGAACTGAAAAAAGATGCCGATGCTGAAGGAGTTTTAAATTACTTATATAAAAACACAGATTTGCAAGTTCCATATAACTTTAATATGGTTGCAATTCACCATCGGCATCCGAAATTATTAAGCCTGCCTGAATTGTTGGATGCTTATATCGAACACCGAAAGGAAGTCGTGATTAACCGATCGACTTTTGAGCTCCAAAAAGCTCAAGAAAGGGAGCATGTCGTAAAGGGATTAATCAAAGCTCTATCCATCTTGGATGAAGTGATCGCTGTTATTCGTGCTTCAAAAGATAAACGGGATGCGAAAGATAATTTAATTAGTGAATTTGCATTTACTGAACCGCAGGCAGAGGCGATTGTCTCGTTGCAGCTGTACCGTCTGACAAACACTGATATTACAGCGTTGAAAGCGGAAGAAGAAGAGCTTGAGAAAAAAATCAAGGGGTTAACAAGCATTTTGGAGGATGAAAAAAAGCTTTCCAAAGTCATTCAATCCGAATTAAAACAATTGAAAAAAACATTTGCCGATGAGCGGCGGACGAAGATTGAGGCGGAAATTGAATCCATTACTATCAATATGGAATCCCTCATCGCAAGCGAGGATACAATTGTTACTGTGACAAAAGACGGCTATGTGAAACGTACGAGCTTGCGGTCGTATACAGCATCAAACGGAAAAGATTTCGGCATGAAGGATTCGGATCGACTGTTATGCCAGTATGAAATGAACACAACAGATGTTCTTCTCTTATTCACAAACAAAGGAAATTATTTATATTGTCCTGTTCACGAGCTTCCGGATATTCGCTGGAAGGATATTGGACAGCATATTTCAAGGACCATTCCGATTGATCAAGATGAACGGATTGTACAAGGCATTCCTTTAAAAAGTTTTGACGACGAGAAATTTTTCTTGTTTGTTACGAAAAAAGGCATGGTGAAGAAAACGGAAATTCGCCAATATAAAGCTCAGCGATACTCCAAGCCGCTTGTTGCGATCAATTTAAAAGACGACGATGAAGTGGTTGCGGTTCATATAACTGATGGAACAGGATTGATTTTGTTATCCACCCGTTTTGGATACGGTCTTTTATTTCACGAAGAAGAAGTGAATATTGTCGGCTCCCGTGCAGCAGGAGTCAAAGGCATCCAATTAAAGGAAGGCGATGCAGTCGTTTCTGGACTTGTGTTTGCTCAGAAACATGTTAACGATCAAAAGCTCGCCATTGTCACGCACAGAGGCGCTGTGAAAATGATCAATATCGGGGAAATCGAACGAACACAACGAGCCAGAAGAGGATCAATGCTGTACAGAGAGCTGAAAACAAACCCGCATCGGACAGCGGCCATCTTACTCGTCAACGGTAATGAGAATTTGGTATTGGAAACGGAGAAAGGCATCAGGGAAATAGTGCCTCTTTCCAATGTGAAGGTGACTGATCGATACAGCAACGGTTCCTTTTACATAGATAAAGAGGACGCAGGAGAAGTCACTGATAGCTGGCTGGAAACGGAAGCATAAAAAATGATCACCCCTATCCGGATTTAGTGAGGATAGGGGTTTTTCACTCTATTTGCTTCATTGGCGGTTTAGGAGCGGGTTCTGAAAGAAAACCGCTTGGTCTCGATCAGACATATTATTCGGACACATTTCTAAACGTTGTTTGAAATGCATAATCTAAATGCCATTTATTTGCGCTTTCAATGGGATGGATGAGAAAAATCCGAATTTTCATTCTCTTCTAAGCATGAAAAACAAAACAACGACCCATTTTTTTCGTCAATAGCCCCATTCAAAAAACCGTTTAGACAATGAATAGGTTTGCTGCACCTTATACAGAATCCTACAAATTCCTCCAATTTCCCTTCACTTCCTTTGTGATCGTAGTGGTGTAGTTGAAAAAAGTTGGATATAGCTTATTATACTTATTATATCAGAAGAAAGATGTTTAAGTTATTCTTCTTTTGTGCCAAACAAGCAGAATATCAAAACAAGAAAAAGAGCGCTTCCAAAAAAGAAAGAAACCATATCGAAAGCCGCTTATTCAGCAACATCAGCGAAAATGACGTCACACACCGAGGCGCTTTTCGTTTTTAGCTTTCTATTCTCTGAAAAAAACTCTATTACGACGGCATGCCATGAAACTTTGCTTGTCAATAGCCTTTAGCTTCGTCCTTGATAAAACGTTTTAAGTTTTAATGGTTAGATCAAGGTCTGAACAGTCCGTTTCCGTGATGTTGAAATGGATCTTAGAAGCAACGAAGATGGAACGTAGATGGTGAAGAATGAGGCGGGGGATCGCCGCCTCTTTCTCCCGAAATTATTGAAGAATGCGTGGAAATAATACGTTATTTTCCAAATGAATGTGTTCAAATAAGTCTGATTCCAAAGCTTCTAAACGATTGTAAACGAGTTGATATGTTCGGCAAGCCCCGTCCGGAAGGGTATAGTCATTTGTGATCCGTCTAATTTCTTTTATGATATCCCCTGTTTTATCATGTTCATTCGTAAGATCGGCAATCATTTTTTTCATTTTTTGTTCGTTTTCGCTTGTCGGCTGCTTCTCGAACTGGCTAATAAGCGGAAATACTTCAGACTCTTCTTTCCATAAATGTTGTTCTAGTTCCGTTTTTAATTCATTAAACAATTTATGAACCTTTATTAGATGTGGATGATTTCCGCCGTGGACTCGCATAACTTTTGTCACATAGGGACTAAGGTTTGGCAGTTCTTCCAACAAATAACGATGATGTTTATTTATGATATGGTCAATAAGTTCTGAGTATGTTGCTGTCAACCAATTTTTCTCTGTTTTTTCATCAGTTGCAGCATACAGATCCTGCAATTGACTCATTAATTCCTCAATCGCCACTCCCCGTTTATCGGCTGCTTCTTTTAAAGAGCGATCACCGCCGCAACAAAAATCAATTTTATTTTTTTTAAAAACATCGCTCGCTTTCGGAAGCATTGCGACAATTTCTCCAACTGTCGTATTTTCCGTAAATATTGTTTTCATTATTTTGCCCTCCCAATTTCATTGTTAAAAAGATAATACCGCAACTCGTTCTTTTCAATAGTGACAGGTGTCACTTTCCCGTTTAGTGTTGTGGCTATTTTGTGACAAAACGGAGAGGTATGCAACAAATCACAACGTAGCTAGTTTTTTTCACTATAATGGAATTTAGAAGAAATTGTTGATGAAAGGTGGATACATGATGGCAACCGTCAAGAAATTAGTGATTCCAAAACAGCATGGAGCCTGGGCAATGCTTGTTATACCATTTCTATTGGGGGCTTATATAGGAGGGTTCTCTTGGATTCATATTCCATTATTTATCGGCTGGTTATGTTTATATTTAGCAACATATCCGTTACTGATGGCTATGAAAAATAAGCGCAAGCCATTTTATATAAAGTGGTTTGCTCTTTATTTTGCCGCTGCTGCCGTTATACTGCTCTTTCCATTAATGTATAGATGGGAAATAATATATTTCGGAATGGCGATGACACCGTTTTTTTTAATAAATATTTATTATGGGAAAAAGAAAAAAGATCGTGCTTTTTTCAATGATCTAGCAGCAATCGCTGTTTTTTGCATTGGAGGTCTTGCCAGTTCTTTTATTGTAAGCGGAGAAATAACAAAAGAAGCCTTCATCACCATAATGCTTTGTTTTTTATTTTTTGTGGGCAGCACTTTTTATGTCAAAACAATGATTCGGGAAAAAAACAATCCGAACTATAAATGGTTGTCATGGGGTTTTCATGTTTTCTTAATGATCGGCTTGGTCGCTACCGAGTATGCCGTTTTTATAATAGCTTATATTCCGAGTGTTATTCGAGCTGTTTATTTTTACGGAAAAAAAATGCCGATTTTAAAAATCGGTTTAATTGAAGTGGGCAATGCCGTATATTTTTGTTTTGCAATGTTTATGATCATCAATCTGTTCATGCTGCCGTAAGCGCATTTTCCCTTTGCAGAAGGTTGATTGCCCAATGATCATTCGATTTTTTGGGGGAAGTAATGCCGATATATTTTTTTAAACGCTGTCAAGACAAAATTGGCCATGAAATTCCCCCGCAATCATCATGATGATTGCGGGGGTACAGGCATTTCACTTAAATTTTTAATATCAGGAAAAAAAGGAATTATTATTCTTTTTCAGTCTTCAACGGGATGTTGTTGCCGTCAACATCCTCCATCATCCCATCAATTGTGCCCTCCGTATATGTATCTCTTATTTGTTCCTGCGTTATGGCCAAACCTTGTGTTAGGTCGGATTCGCTGCCGCTCTTAAAAGGTTCATCATATGCTCCGAAGGTTGGGTTATTTTTCATTTTCTTGTCTTGACGTTTTGTGGACATTTCGTTTCCTCCATGAAAATTCGTTTTCCTTTATTATGATTCTTAATCGCTTCAAACATTCATCAAAAATAAGTTTTCTTTTTGGCGGCCGCTACATAAAGATTTCTTTCTCCAATTGTTCAGCATCAACCAAATAATATCCGTCGTCATCAACAAGAATAAGACCCTTCCGCTTCATCTGGTTAAGCGTTCTGCTAACGGTTTCACGGGAAGTTCCGATCATATTTGCCAATTCCCGATTCGTTAAATGGGTTGTCAAACGATAAAGTTTTCCTTGCGGCAGTGCATTCGTTTTTGTAAGCCGCAACAGCAACAATACGATTTGTTCATATGTATTATGAAGAATTTGCTCTTCTAACCGATTTTGCAAATCTATAATTTTTTCACTCATCACACGAAACAATTTGATGGACAATACCGGAAAGAGCATAAGCGTTTCCTCAAAATCTTTGATGGGAATGACAATTAATGTAGATTCTTCCATAACTTCTGCATGAGCAGGGTAAGATCCTTTGCAAAAAAATCCGGTATGTGGAAACATTTCTCCATTCTGCAAGATGGAAACGATTTGTTCTTTTCCATTTCTGTCCGTTTTATATATTTTAATAGTTCCTGAATGGATGAAATATACGTTTTCCAGCATGTCGCCTTGCATGAATACATACGATTTTGGTTGATAAGTACGTACTTGAGAGATAGCAACTATAGAAGTCAATTCTTCATCAGACAGTTCACGGAAAAGGGGAACGCTTCTTAATCTTTCAAACACCCAGCTATTTGTCATGGTATCACACCTTTTTTCAACTTTGATTTTCGTTTCATATTATAGCGTTTCTTTACAAATGAGTCGTGTGATGTAAATCATAGTTACTAATAAAAATAAGGAGTCTAACATACTTAAGGTTTGGGGCAGACCACCTCATCCATTTGCGAATTACCGAAGCAATCGCGGGGAAGATCCGCAGCAGCTGAACATTTGTCAAAAGAATGACTTTTTCGTAAAAATCATTTCTTCCCTTTTACCGGAAAGTGTGATGGCTTTCACTTCGAAAATTTCACCTTTTTATATGATGAGAAGAAGCAGAGATATTTTTCATTTTAAAGAAAGGAGTTTGTATGTGATGATGGATTATGACCAAAACCCTTTTATTGTCATTTGGGAGTTGACGAGAGCATGTCAATTAAATTGTTTACATTGCCGAGCCGAGGCGCAATATCATCGTGATCCCCATGAGTTGACTTTTCAGGAAGGAAAAAAATTAATTGATGATATTTTTGCGATGAACCAGCCGCTATTAGTATTTACCGGCGGTGATCCATTAATGCGGCCGGATTTATTCGCTCTTGCCGAATATGCTATTGAAAAGGGATTGCGTGTTTCAATCACGCCGAGTGCAACTCCAAATGTAACAAAAGAAGTGATGCAGAGGGCAAAAGATATCGGGCTTTCCCGTTGGGCATTTAGTTTGGACGGCCCGAATGCGGAAATTCATGATCATTTTCGCGGCACAAAAGGTTCCTTCGATTTAACGATGCAAGGAATCAAATATTTGCATGAATTTAAGATTCCTGTTCAAATTAATACGGTTGTATCACGCTACAATGTTCATGTTCTTGAAGAAATGGCGGATTTTGTTGAAAAACTTGATTGCGTTCTTTGGAGCGTTTTTTTTCCTCGTACCAACTGGAAGAGGAAAACAATCGGATATGATTTCTCCCGCCCAACATGAACAAGTTTTTCGTTGGTTATATGAAAAGAGCAAACGTGTACCATTTGATATTAAAACGACTGCCGGACAACATTACCGTCGTGTTGTCTTGCAAGCCAAAATGCGTGAACAGCAAATAGATGGAAAAGAAATCCATTATGAAGATATTTTGTTTAAAGGGGCTACAGGGGAAGTGGACGGACTCGGCCGTGCTCCGAAGGGAGTAAATGATGGCAACGGTTTTGTGTTTATTTCCCATATTGGCGATGTTTACCCGAGCGGATTGCTTCCGATCAAAGCGGGAAATGTAAGACAAACACCACTGGCCGATATTTACAGAACTTCACCAATATTTCAAAAATTGCGCAATCCAAATCTTTATAAAGGAAAATGCGGTGTTTGCGAATTTCGTTTTGTTTGCGGAGGCTCACGCTCAAGAGCGTATGCTGTGACAGGCGACTATTTGGAAAGTGAGCCTTATTGTGTATACATTCCTAAAGCGCTTCGCCAAAAACGGGAAGTTTAAACCGTTGGAAACGCAAGCGGTTTTTCAATTTGATTGAATGGGCAAAAATCGGAAAAACATTTTTGTTGAGGTGAAATTTTAACAATTATTTGGCAATCAATAATTATATGATAAAGTTCACAAACATTCCCCGCCTATTTTTATGGTACAGATGATGGCACCATTCATCTGTTTAGGAGGGGGATTTTGGTGAAACAAAAAGCATTACTGCCAGTCACCACTTTAGCCATGACATTTGCATTTGCCGTATGGCGAATTTTATCTCCGTTAGCAAGTACGTTCCAAGATATTTATAACCTGACAGCAACATAAAAAAGCATCTAAGTTGCCAACCCGTCTTGCAAGGTTCTGTCATGCGAATTCCACTCGGAATTTACTGACCGGTATGGCCGACGGTAAATGTATTCTTTGCTTTTATTATTTTTAATTGTCCCATAGTTGGCGTCAGTTTTGCCAATTCTTACGGAATGACGATATTTTGAGCTTTTTCATTGGAATGGACGAAACGTCATTTGCAATTTCAGTTACATTTTTTTCCTGGTTGACACCTCCGGAAAAACAAGGAACAGCGATTATTCCCTGCAGGAAGACAGCATTTGTAAAAAGATTTTCCTGGAAGGGGATTTTTTTGGGGGCTGTGAAACGATTAAACGAAAATTTTAAATGTGATGCCATTTGTTTGGGAGCTGGAAGAAGAGCCAAAAACACCAAAATAATTGGGACTTCTTTCATAAAAAAAGCTGTCCCTTTCAGGAAAGGAACAGTCTTTGAAAAACGTTTAGGAAAGGAACCCTAGCTGCCTTAATGCTTTTTCGCTCATTCTATCAGGGGACCAAGGCGGATTCCAAGTGATTTGGACATTTACGTCTTGAATGCCTTCAATATCACGCAACGCGCGTTTCACACCGCCTGCTATTGAGTCGTGCAACGGACAGCCGGGTGTAGTCAATGTCATTAAAATGAATGCAGTTCCGTCTTTTACTTCAATCTTATAGATCAGTCCTAAATCAACAACATTAATTCCCAATTCAGGATCTAAAACGTTTTGCAGTTTTTCCAAGATCTTTGCTTTTATTTCCATTGTAACATCACCCTTTATATTTCAGTAAACCGTTCCCTCATTTTTTTATTTCAGCAATACGGAGCCAATCGTACAGGCAAATAATCCAGAAAACAGCACCATTCCTCCTTGAGCAAGATAAAATAGACCAGTACTTGAAGAGGCAAGAGCAGCGATCATGCCGATAAGACTCGCAACAAATAAACAGCATTCCATCACAATCCATTTTTCATTTATCATTTGTTTCAAAGTCGGCACCGCTTCTTTGCCGATTTTTTTGCTATACCGGTGTGTCCACCATAGAAAAGGAACAATTTTATATAAGTAGCCAATGATGCTTAATACAATCCAGCCGAACAGATAACAGTAGATGATGATGGAAAAGATGCGGGAATGGATTTCACTTTCAAAAGAAAAACCGGCCGCCGCTATATGCAGGATGACTCCAACAACAATGGCCAAAAGAGCAAACAGAAAAGGTTTATCCAGTTTTTTCTTCATCCTTTTCTTTAAAATGGCAAACATATGGTATGCAAATAACCCATATCCGACAGCCAGCAATTGAAGCCCTGCTGATAACAACCGGTCATTTGCCGTTATAAAACTGATGAAAGTTAACACAAGACCGCTTATATAAAAAATGTAGACATATCGGGCTGTGTTCATTGAAAAATGATGCGCCAATGAAAACATCGGAACCATTTTGTAAGAAAATCCGAAGATAAGAAGTGTAAACCAGCCGGAAAATCCCAGCAATATATGGGCTTTGAAAATCAAATCATGATCGATTAATTGTCTGCCGCTCCAAAAATGGTAGGCAAGCGTCAATCCGAGCCCGATCGTTAGGAGCAAACAAATGAGGGCGGTACCAACAAATAAAGTGATGACCGTTCTTTTCTTCTGTTTTTTTAATGTCATGAACATCTGCCATAAAAACATTACAATCCCGCAAGTAAGAAGCAAGCCTGAAAATATAGCCATTTGAATATTAAAGGCCAGGCTGATGCTAAAAGATAGTATTCCTAATGACGTGACGACCATTTGGATAAAAGCGAATGATTCATTCCATATCGGGGTTAAAAACACGACTGGAACAAGCTGATACATGGCCCCCATGGCTGTCATTAAAGCAAAGCCAATCACTAATAAATGGACAGCTGACAATACGACAGGAAGGCGCATTTCTCCGGTTGAAAGCTGACGAGTTGACAGAAATAAAAGAATTTGAGAAAGGAAAAACGCCAGCAAGCCAAAAATAATAAACGAAAAAGGGATTCGAATATTCGTTTCATAAGTATGATTAGCCGTCATCATCGTCATCCTTCTTTTCAATCGTTATTTCATAGCTTCCATCACTGCGCTTTTGCGTTTGATAGGTATAACCGAGATCGTCAAGCTGTTCAAATAAAAACATCGGGCGGCGGTCATTAATAATTTTCAACGCTTCTCCTTTTTTTAATTTTGCTAATGCCGTTAAAGTCCGCATCATCGGTTGTGGGGGCTCTAAGCCGCGATTATCCAGTATCATTTTTTCATTCCTCCGTTTTAACAAAGGTAATTTTCCAATGTTTATCCTCTATTTTTTCCGCTTGATAAGAAAACCCTTTTTTCTTCATGATAGGAAAAAGCGGAACGGGTTTAAACGGAGCGTGTAAAATAAATACATCTCCTTGTGCAAGAGGCTGAATGGCCGCCATGATTTTTTGAAACGGCTCTAATTTCTTCTTTAAATCTTCGCGAACATCTAATTCAACAGTTTTTCCCATCCATATTCTCCTTTCCATCTTTTTTATCAATGTTCATCATAGTAAAAACAATTCCCGCAATTTGTGATTTGCTTCACTTCATCGGCATCACTTTTGAAAAGTTTATGAATAATTGATTCGTGATGCCGTATTGGCATATATCCTTCCAATTGAGGGAAGGGAAGATGTTGCAACATCAATTGAACTGCTTGTTAGAAAATGTTTCAGTTTTCAATGAAAGATCGGTACCATTTCGCTAAGGATATTGTTTTGCTTGAAATAGAAAGGAGAGTGTGTGTTTTTAAAGCGGAAACAGCTGATGGCATGTAGGGAAATTTATTTCTTTGCTAATATGGTCAGCGGCCATTGTGCGAAAAATACGTCTAACCCGGACAAAGCGCTATTGCAAAAAGATCATTCTAACATTGAAAGTATGTCATTGACATCAAAAAGATGGTTGCCTGAAAAGTGTGCTAGAAGAAAAAGCGGGGCGTAAAACAAGTTAATGCCATTTTTGAAAACGATTGAGAAGTTGTTCATCTATTTAGGTAGCTGGTATTTTTTCATCTTATTGTAAAGTGTAACTCGTGAAATCCCTAATTCTCAGGAAGTTTCGGATTTGTTGCCGGCGGTTTTCTTTAATGTTTTTTCTATCAGTTGTTTCTCGATAGTATCTTTTTTTCAATCAACTTTGAGTTTTTTCGAGTCTGGACGGCTTCTCGACAAGTGACCCGAAATGGAAAAAGCTAAGAAGATCCTGTTGATGGATGAACGGTTTTCTAATATAATAACCATTCTTTCCATCAAGTCGCCAAGCATTGGTACATTGTCCATTTGCCGAAATCGTAAAATATTTTTTGTGTATCTATTTTGCTTTCTCAATTCATTGTATAGAGCCCCATCATGTTAGCCATAAAAAAATGATAAATTGGTAAAATGTATTCCAAATAGGTTTCTTTTTCAGAAAATTTTTTTTACAATTAATTTAACCTTTTATGATCATTCGAATTTATGTGACAGAGATCTCATTCTATTGTTTATCTTGTCTGTAACATATGAAGAATGAATGTATAAGGAGAGGAAGATGTTGCGATATCAATTAACCGCCCTTTATTGAATTTGCGCATTTCGGTGACAGACCGATGGAATTTTCGTTGTGTATTCTGTATGTTGAAATGGAAGGAAGACAGTATTCTTTTATGAAACGGGAATAACTAATGGCGTTTGAAGAAATATATCGTTTGGTCAGCCTCTTTACGTTTAGGCATTCGAAAAATTCGTCTGACCGGAGGGACGAAAGGACATTGATGTACTAATATCGATGTTAAAAAATATTCAAGATCTTCAAGACGTTTCATTGACCATTAACGGATATTTTTAATATCATATGCCAAGCGTTTAAAAAAAGCGGGCATGAACCGGATCAATGTCAGTTTAGATGCTTTAAATAACGAAATTTTTTCTAAAATGAACGGAGGTAAAGCAAAGTCTGAGGAAATTGTTAGAGGAATTGAAGAAGCGGTTGCACAAGGTCTGGCGGTAAAGGTGAACATGGTTGTAAAAGGAATAAATGAGAGCGAAATTTTACCGATGGCTCGTTTTTTTGAAGAAAAAGGAATGACGATCCGCTTCATCGAATATATGGATGTCGAAACCTTAAACGGTTGGAAAATGGACGAAGTTTTGACGAGCAAAGAAGTTCATGATATGATTCACCAAGAAATACCTCTTAAACCAGTTCAGTCAACGTTTTTGGCGAGGTTCCTAAAAGGTATCGATACCGAGGTACGGATGTGGAAGGCGGTTTTATTTCTTCCTTATCAGGAGCTTTTTGTTCTGATTGCACGCGAATGCGCCTATCAGCTGACGGTAAAAAGTATACATGCTATTTGCCTCAAACGGCGTTGATTTATTAGTTAAAATGCGAAAGGGAGCAAGCGGTGAAGAAATATTGGATGAGATCACCCGTGTTTGGCAGGCTCGGGACGATCGTTATTCCGAAGAAAGAGGAAGGATCAATGCTCTTTCTGCAAAAAGACGTGTGGAAATGTCTTATATTGGCGGGTGAGGTGTGATTGATGAGTGTATCTGAACATCGCAGCAAGGCAAATGACCCTGTTCGCTGCAAAGTGATCACCGTTTCTGATACGAGAACGAAGGATACGGATAAAAGCGGTGCATTAATCATCGAATTATTAACGAGAGAACAAATGGAAATAATAGATTACGAGATTGTGAAAGATGAACGGGAAGCCATTCAATCTGCTGTGAAAGAGGCTTCTGACGAAATTGATGTTTTTTTATTGAACGGCGGGACTGGTTTTACAAAACGGGATGTGACGGTTGAAGCGGTAAAAGAATTGCTTGACAAAGAAATGGTTGGTTTTGGGGAATTGTTTCGTTATTTAAGCTATAAAGAAATTGGAAGCGCATCCATGCTTAGTCGAGCGCTTGCCGGTTCAATTGGACAAAAAGTCATTTTTTGCATGCCGGGATCGACAAATGCGGTTCGTCTTGCCATGGAAAAGCTGATTTTGCCGGAACTTCGCCATCTTGTTTGGGAGATGAATCGTCAGTGAACAAGATGATCGGGATTGTGCTGGCAGGAGGACAGTCGAAACGGTTTGGGCAACCGAAAGCATTTGCGAAAAGAAATGGAAAGGAATTTATTTTATATAGTATCGAAGCGCTGCAATGTATCACAAAAGACGTGGTTGTTGTCATACATCCTGAAATAGATACGAAATGGCTGCAAAGGAACCAGCTGACATATATTCAAGATCTCGAATTGTATCAAGGAAAAGGACCTCTTGCCGGCATTTATTCCGTTATGTCCCAATTCAAATCCGAATGGTATATCGTTTTACCTTGTGATACTCCTTTTATCAATGCGCATTTGTTGAAAAAATTGCAATTATACAGAAATGACGGTTGTGAAGCGATTGTTCCTAGTGTTCACGGAAATATTCAGCCATTGATCGCCATGTACCATCATCGAGTGAAGGAAAAAATACGATGGCACCTTGAACAAAATAAGTTAAGCATGAAGCATTTTCTTCCAAGTATTCATACTAGATATGTTGAGATCAATGATGATGATGCTTTCATCAATATTAATACAAAGGATGAATATGACCAGTATATTGTTCATAATAACCTTTTTCCTCAAGCCTCCTTTTCCAAAACAAAATAAATGTTCCTTGGTAGTATCGGGTGGGGGCAAGAAGGGTGGAAAGGAATGGGATCGTTGCGAAAGCCAATTCAAGTAGAGGAAGCAATCGACCGGGTGTTGGAAAAAAGCTATGAAGGTGAAATAGAGTATGTATCAATCGAAAACAGCTTTCATCGTGTGCTTGGTCAAGATATAACTGCTACAACGGATGTACCTGGATTTGATCGATCCCCTTATGACGGCTATGCTGTTTGGGCAGCATCGACCGAGGCCGCTTCAGCTTCCAATCCAGCAGTTTTGGAAGTCGTCGGGACTCAAGGAGCAGATTCTGTTTGGAAAGAATCTTTAAAACCTTTTCAAGCCGTTAAAATTATGACTGGCGCTGCCATTCCAGAAGGTGCAAATGCCGTCATCATGAAGGAATTAACACAGGAATTCAGAAAAGACGGAAAAACATATGTGCAAATAAAAAGAAAAGTTGAGGCAGGAGAAAACATCTCCCGCATCGGAGAAGATATGAAAAAGGGCAGTTTGCTTATCGAAAAAGGAACCGTGATCACTCCGGGAATATCCGCTGTTCTGGCAACGTTCGGGTATCATTACGTTCCGGTTATGAAGAGCCCAAAGGTTGTCGTCATAGCAACCGGGAGCGAATTGCTTGAAGTGTATAAACCGCTGGAAAAAGGAAAAATTCACAATAGCAATACTTATATGCTGCAGGCACAAATTTTCAGAGCTCACGGTGAACCGATTTTATACGGAATTGTGAAAGACACATTTCAAAATGTATTTCAAGCTGTTACAAAAGCAATGCAAATGGCCGACATTATCATCACAACAGGCGGAGTGTCAGTGGGCGATTTTGATTATATCCCAAAGGTGTACGAGCATCTTCAAGCCCAAGTTTTATTCAATAAAATCGGCATGCGTCCAGGGAGTGTTACCTCTGCAGCTGTTGTCGGCAACAAAATTTTGTTCGGCCTCTCAGGCAACCCTTCCGCTTGTTATGTCGGTTTTGAGCTGTTTGTCCGTCCGTATATAAGGGCGATGCTCGGACAAAAAAATTGTTATTTAAAACGAGCCCGGGCGATTTTAACGAAAGATTTTTTAAAGCCGAATCCGTTCACGCGCTTTGTGAGAGCAAAACTGTCCTATCATGATGGAAAGCTAGTAGCTGATCCGATTGGAAGGGACAAATCAAATATTGTTTCATCCTTAATTCATACTAATAGTTTAATTGTTTTGCCTGGCGGAAGCAGAGGATTTCAAGCAGGCAGTGAAGTTAACGTGCTGTTAATCGAAGATGAAGAAGGAGCCTCCAGTTGGCTATGATGATTTTACAAGTGGTAGGGCATCAAAACAGCGGAAAAACTACGCTAATTGAAAAATGCATCAAAGAGCTGACCAATCATGGGATAAAAGTCGGTACTTTTAAACATCACGGTCATGGTGGAAAACCGGATGTTCCAAAAAAAGATACGTATCGGCATTGGGAAGCTGGTGCTGTTGTTTCAGCGGTTCTAGGGGAAGAAACTTTGCTGTTGCAAGCTGAAATAAAAGCGAATGAACATTTTTCGAACATTATGGAACTTTACCGGCATTTTTCAATTGATGTATTGATTATCGAAGGATTGAAAAAAGCTCCATACCCGAAAATTGTCTGTATCCGTGATGAGAAAGATCTTCATCTGCTTGATTTATCAAATGTGATCGCATCGATTAGCTCGATCCCTTTGAAAGAAAAACATTCATTTTTTATTAAAGATGAAGATTTGTATATCAGCTGGATCGTGAACTATGTAAAGGAGAAGCTGTTGGAAATGAGACAATAATGCCATTTTATATTATATTTGGAGGGATAATTATGTTTCAAATTGTGAAAGAACCGATAGATGTTTCACGTGTCATCGAAGCTGTTGTGGATCGAAATGCCGGAGCTATCGTTACATTTATCGGAACTGTAAGGGAATTGACAAAAGGAAAAAAAACATTGTATTTAGAATATGAAGCATATGAATCGATGGCTCAAAAAAAACTGGAACAAATCGGAGCTGAAATTAAACAGCAGTTTCCGAATGCTAAGGTTGCCATTGTCCATCGTATCGGACGATTAGAAATTACGGATGCCGCGGTCGTCATCGCCGTATCTACTCCTCACCGCGCTGATGCTTATGAAGCAAACCGTTATGCAATCGAGCGGATTAAAGAAATGGTACCGATATGGAAGAAAGAGCATTGGGAGGATGGCTCATTGTGGATCGGCAATCAGCAAGAAACGATTTCTTATGAAAAAGGCATTCCAAAGGAGATGAAGTCATGATCCGAATTTTATTTTTCGCCCAACTAAAAGAGCAGCTGAATAAAAAGGAGATGACATTGCCATATCAAGAAATAACTGTTAAACAACTCCGCGAACGGTTGGAAAAAGAATATTCACTGCCCGCCCTATCCTCCGTCCTTTTTGCCATCAATGAAGAATTTGCTGCAGAAGATGACATCATTCGGGATGGGGATGTTGTCGCCCTTATTCCGCCGATGAGTGGAGGTTAAAAACATGAAGAAGCTGACTCACTTAAATGAGCAAGGAAGGGCAAAAATGGTAGATATTTCAGAGAAACAGGAAACAGTCCGTACTGCACATGCCATCTCAAGTATTCTTGTTTCAAAAGAAGTGTATGAAAAAATCACAAGCTCACAGGTCAAAAAAGGAGATGTTCTGTCAGTAGCGCAAGTAGCTGGAATTATGGCCGCCAAACGCACGGCTGACATCATTCCAATGTGCCATCCGATTGCTTTAAAAGCGGTGGATATTCAATTTGAATGGAAATGCGACGAAAACAAATATGAATTAATGATCCATTCATTTGTGAAAACAAAAGGAAGCACAGGGGTTGAAATGGAAGCATTAACTGCTGCGAGCGTCTGCGCCTTAACCGTGTATGATATGTGCAAAGCAATCGATAAAGGAATGGTCATTGGCCAAACATATTTAATGGAGAAAACAGGCGGCAAAAGCGGTGACTTCCGCCGTGAACTATAACTTTTATAGGTAATTGATCATTATAGAAAAGAATTTTTAGCTGCAGAAAGAAACTAGTTACCATGAAACCAATCAACTTACTCTGTCTTTAAATAAAAGGACGCCAAGCTGAAAACTACAAGGAAAGAGACACGTTTGAAAAAAGCATGATCATATCAAATGTTTCGCAATCCGGGCTCTTGGAACTGGAAAAATTTCTAAGGAGCCCTGTACATATTTTTCATTCGGCATATAGAGCTTCTTCATTATCATCGATGAAGGGCTGCATAAGCGTTGTGGACAACGAGCTTGTCGGGGTGTTCTCGTACCGTCCTATAACCGCCTCGTTGTCGTCTGTTTTGATTTATGTCATTCTTTCTGAACGATTCAATCAGCTCTATTTCACAAGTTATTCTATTGTTTTAAGGAAAAAATTTTATCATATCGAGTTGAATGCTTTTGCATCCCGTTTTGCAAAAAAGGCCAGGGGCTTATGAAGTGTCTAGAGCCCCAAAATTGTTGGATTGCTGAGGCAGCATGGATAAAACGAAAGGTTAAGGACAAATTTTTTTAAACTCCTCTGATCATTTCTCCAAAGCAGGGAAGAAAACTGCTTCAAGACGCAAAATGTCGATCTTCATTAAGCACTTATGATCAAAAGGCGTTTTCCTTTCAATAACATTGATTTTCCGCTTCGCAAAAAATTTTACAAAATGCTCCAAATACGTTAAAATTTCATTCAAAAAGCTTTTTTTATTTAAAACAAGAGGTATAAAATTCAAATTTTTTATCTTTTTTCCATTCCTTTGTTCCGACATTAAATGAAATAAAAAATTTTCAGTGGTTTGCTGCACGAAATAAAATAAATAAGAGTGCCAAGCTTTTTATAAAGAGAGAAGTGTTTAATAAGTATAATGGTTTGAATCATTTGCAACTTTATTCATAATCAAAACAGGGGATTTCGCTTTTTATGAAGAAAGGGCTGTTTTACATGTTTCACATCAAAAATTTACGATACAAAGATATTCTATACATTGACGAGTTGAAAATTGAAGAAAAACAAGTAACGTGCATCATTGGCCAAAGCGGGGGAGGAAAGACAACACTTTTAAAAATGCTCAATCACATGCTGTCGCCAGATCAAGGAGAAATTGTTTATAAAGGCCGGTCATTGTTTGAATGGAATCCAATCGCTTTAAGACGGGAAGTTGTGATGCTTTCACAGCAGCCAGTAATGTTTGAAGGAAATATTCGAGAGAATTTGAATTTCGGCAGAATTTTATCTGAAAAAGAGCCTCTTGACGATGAAAAGTTGAAAGAAGCACTAAAATTTGTGTGCTTGCAAAAAAAATTAGAGGATGACGTGGAACAATTGTCCGGCGGAGAAAAACAAAGACTTGCACTAGCCAGAATTTTTCTAATGGATCCAGAAGTTTTTTTATTAGACGAGCCAACCTCTGCGCTAGATAAAGGAACTGAAGAGAAAATCATGGATGCATTCATTCGTTATTCAAAGGAAAAAGAAAAAACGGTTATTATGGTAACACACTCAGATACAATACCAAAAACATATGCAGATAAAGTTATTACGATAAATAAACCAACAGGTGATAATCAATGAAGCAAGAAGTTATCAACATCGAATTTTGGAGGCTCTCGGCAGCATATTTATTTGTTCTTATTTTAATATTGCTTGTAAAAAAACGAGAAATTAAACGTGAAAAATTAATTGTCCTTTCAACTGCCAGGATGACGATTCAACTTGTGCTAGTCGGATACATATTGATGTATATTTTTAAAAATCCTTCACCTTGGATTGTCTTATTGGTGCTTTGTTTCATGGAATCGTTTGCCGTTTATAATATATTTAAACAGCTTCATAAGCCTTTATCGAAAAAATTGAAGCTGGTCATTGTGCTGTCAATGGTTATCGGCTCTCTCGTCAGCCTGTTGTATTTTAATCTAATCGTCATTCATTTTAAGCCTTGGTATGAACCTCAATACTTTATCCCGATTGCCGGAATGTTTATTGGAAATTCAATGATCGGTATAACGCTAGGCATGAAAGAAATGATCGAAAATTTTGCTACCCAAAAGAATCTGATTGAAGGGGCGCTCATGTTAGGTGCTAAACCCGATGCAGCAACAAAACCAATCGTAAACTCTGCATTTGATTCAGCTATTTTGCCGACTATCAATAACATGGTCGGTATGGGGATAGTGTTTTTGCCGGGAATGATGACAGGTCAAATCCTCGCAGGTACAAGCCCTTTAGTTGCAATCGAATATCAAATTGTGATTTTGATCGGCATTGCCGGAAGTGTAGGGATTTCATCTTTTTTATCACTGCAATTCGGCTACAAAACATTTTTTAATGATCGCTTCCAATTTATACCACAAAATGGAAAAGAGAAGTAAAGGAACGGCAAAGAGCGGCAATAATTCATTGATTTTGTCGCTCAAATCATGAGGATGAGGGTATGAGTGGAGTTTTTTTTAAAACATAAATATATTATGTAAACTGATAAGGAGATGAATGAACAGACTTCAGGATATAGAACAAACAAAAATGAAGCGTTAATAAAAATAAATAAATCATAATCCAAAATTAATCATGGAATGAATTTAAACACGCAGCAAATCATAACGAATTTTTAAGATCAATTTTTAAAGATCAATTAATCAAATCGCAATGTAAATTTACAATTTAAAAAGAAATTCATTAAATGCAATTAAAATACAATTTGTTTCATTTTTTTATTTTGTCTCATCACAACAAGTAATCTCTTTAGTGAAACAAGATCCATTTATAACTTCCTATAATATATATTATGTAAACTAAAATTCGAAAAATATAAAGCAGCTATTGACTACTTAACTGCCCTTTCGTTAATTTTATAAAATTCTTCGCTAAATGATTTGTCATGTTTTAACAACCATGTATAATACGTTCCTAATGTAATTCAAGCAGTTCCACATGCTCGATGAATGCAATAATTTTTTTTTCGATATTCATCGATAAAAGCTTTTTACTTTCTGCAACAGCATGTTTTGTCTTTAATTTTGCGTTTTGCAATGTTTCTGTATCCAAATTTTGATCCGGGAACACTTCAAATTTGCGTTTTAAGTACAATCCTTTGTCATGAGATATGTAATGCACCCCTTTGTCAAGACACAAATTGATAATATTTAAGTTATCCATTCTCTCCTTTCGCTATGAATGTGGTGCGTGTGCGATAAAGGCTTGACATGGAGCCTCTACGGGCACGATTTTTTGCGCTGGAGCGATGGACAGATAACATCGCATGGCTAAAACAGCCTATCATGCCCGTCTCTCCATATAAAGCCTCTCATCACGTTCGATGGTTAGGATGCTTGAGCCATCTTAGGTTGCTTGTACACTGTTGCTGGCGTCAAATAGTCCAAGGATTGGTGAGGTCGGTCTGTATTATAGAACGTAACATAGCGTCGAATGCCTTTTCGCAACTCTTTAGGATTCTCGAATTCATTGAGATAGATACATTCATACTTTAAAGCTCTAAAGAATCGTTCCGTACGACTATTGTCTGTTGCTCGTCCTTTGCCATCCATTGATACCTGGATGCCATACTCTTTCAACAGCCCGAGATAGTCAGCGTTTGTAAAATGGCTGCCCTGGTCACTATTGATGATGGCCGGCTTACCATGACGCAATGCCCGCTTCAGACAGTCGATGACAAATCCTTTCTCCAGCGTACTAGATAACTCGTAATCGATCACTTTGCGGCTGAACCAGTCGATGATGGTAAACAGGTACATAAAGCCCCGTCCCATACGAAGGTAGGTGATATCCACTCCCCATACATGGTTCGGACGGGTGATCTCCAATCCACGGAGCAGGTAAGGCCGGCAGTACTTGGCATGTAGCCTCTTACTAAGGTTGGGTTTAGGGTAAATAGCTTGTATACCCATAAGGCGCATGAGACGGCGTACGCGTTTATGATTCACATCAAATCCTTTCTCACGAAGTTTCGCAGTCATGCGCCTGTAGCCAAAGTAGGGATGAGCTGTATAAAGCATATCCATTTCGTGCATGAGCATGATGTTTTCTGAGCTTTCTGTTTGCCCCTTTGATTGGCGATACACGCTAGTACGATGAATACCTAATAACTGTGCCTGACGCTTGATGCTGATCGATGGGTGATTGAATTCGACCATAGCCTTTCGTTCGTCAACAGACTTATTTGAGCCCAGATTTTTTTTCAGCCAGTCAACTTCAACCGTTAACTGACCTACCAATTTCTCTAAATTTTCTTGTTTGGCCTCATATTCTTTACGGATTTTATCCACTTCGCTTGAGCCTTTTTCAAAGACCATCGAGGATCGTTCTAGAAATTCTGCTTTCCAACGACTGACCATGACTGGGCTTAATTCATATTTGGCGGCTATTTCATTGACGGTTTGCTCTTCACGCAACACCTCAAGAACCACCTTAGCTTTAAATTCTGCGGTATATCGGTTTCTTTTTTTCATGGTATCATTATAACTTATTTATCACGCTCATGTGTCTCACCTTATGGGAGCATTATAATAAATCCAGTCGTAAAATTCCTTAATGGTTTTACGACCGCTCATATATAAACGAATTTAGTTAAGTTTACTTCAAATCCACATGCTTTTAAATGATTCTCCAATGCAGTTACAATAACTTTTCTATAAATCTCTATCACCAATGCAACAAGCATTTCAGAGGAATCTGAACTTGAAAAAAATTAATTTAAGTTATTATTGTTGATGTATTCACAATATTTATTTAATTATCTGGTTAAGAAAGTGAACATCGTTAAAAAGCAGTTAATTTAACAAACCGATCGACTTGATTTTCTTAGATTTCATACATTAATATTCAACCCGCAAATTATAACACCGCGTTTTCCTATTAGAAAATCCGATTAGATGAATTATTATTCTAAATCATCGTAATCATGAGGAGTACTTACAGCTAATTTATAACGATAATTTAAATTTCCTGGTTCTTTTTGATACAGTTCTTCATATAAGCGCAATGCTTCCACGTACTTTTTCATGTATAAGAAAATTCTTACTTTTTACTGATGTTGCAAAGCTTTCATAGTGTGTATCCTTAATGGTTACTCCTTCAAATTCGAGGATTTCTTCAGAGGGGTTCATTTGTGTCGTGAATTTATGAAGTTAGAATCTATTTGATTAATGCAATAGTGTTGCCTTAACCTTTTTTTCTTTTATTCGCAGGATGGTTGAGGTTCTTAACGAAAATTCCTTTCTGCATCTGGTTAGATAATTTATCTAACTTCTCCAACTTTTCGAATACAGATATGTCCCCTCCAATTGCTTTTCCAAACAACTCTTTTATGATATCCGTTTGGACATTCTTTTCATAAAGTTCTTCTGACCTTCTTCTTGAATACTTTGGTGATAGATGGGCTTCTACTGCTATCTTGAACATATTGAAATGTAGAACGTGCAAATTTGAAACATTCGAAGAAATGGATATTACTCCTTCATCATGAGCGTTTATTTTGAATGACGAAATGAACTTTTTATTTGGGAAAGTTTATTTTGTAAGTTTGCGTGATCACGTTTCATTTGACTAAGACGATTCGTTACAACTTTTTTTCCATATCCATGTGGTGCGGAGGCGATTAATATTACATTTTCTTTATAATTGTTCATTTGAGAGACCTTCTAACAGCATTTTGATAAAGTAACAATAAGAATATCCTTTTGATTCAAGTATAGCATTAAATATATTCTCTTGGTAAGCCTTCAGTTTATAATAATCCCACTCTCTATAATGCTCCCATAAGGTGAGACACATGAGCGTGATAAATAAGTTATAATGATACCATGAAAAAAAGAAACCGATATACCGCAGAATTTAAAGCTAAGGTGGTTCTTGAGGTGTTGCGTGAAGAGCAAACCGTCAATGAAATAGCCGCCAAATATGAATTAAGCCCAGTCATGGTCAGTCGTTGGAAAGCAGAATTTCTAGAACGATCCTCGATGGTCTTTGAAAAAGGCTCAAGCGAAGTGGATAAAATCCGTAAAGAATATGAGGCCAAACAAGAAAATTTAGAGAAATTGGTAGGTCAGTTAACGGTTGAAGTTGACTGGCTGAAAAAAAAATCTGGACTCAAATAAGTCTGTTGACGAACGAAAGGCTATGGTCGAATTCAATCACCCATCGATCAGCATCAAGCGTCAGGCACAGTTATTAGGTATTCATCGTACTAGCGTGTATCGCCAATCAAAGGGGCAAACAGAAAGCTCAGAAAACATCATGCTCATGCACGAAATGGATATGCTTTATACAGCTCATCCCTACTTTGGCTACAGGCGCATGACTGCGAAACTTCGTGAGAAAGGATTTGATGTGAATCATAAACGCGTACGCCGTCTCATGCGCCTTATGGGTATACAAGCTATTTACCCTAAACCCAACCTTAGTAAGAGGCTACATGCCAAGTACTGCCGGCCTTACCTGCTCCGTGGATTGGAGATCACCCGTCCGAACCATGTATGGGGAGTGGATATCACCTACCTTCGTATGGGACGGGGCTTTATGTACCTGTTTACCATCATCGACTGGTTCAGCCGCAAAGTGATCGATTACGAGTTATCTAGTACGCTGGAGAAAGGATTTGTCATCGACTGTCTGAAGCGGGCATTGCGTCATGGTAAGCCGGCCATCATCAATAGTGACCAGGGCAGCCATTTTACAAACGCTGACTATCTCGGGCTGTTGAAAGAGTATGGCATCCAGGTATCAATGGATGGCAAAGGACGAGCAACAGACAATAGTCGTACGGAACGATTCTTTAGAGCTTTAAAGTATGAATGTATCTATCTCAATGAATTCGAGAATCCTAAAGAGTTGCGAAAAGGCATTCGACGCTATGTTACGTTCTATAATACAGACCGACCTCACCAATCCTTGGACTATTTGACGCCAGCAACAGTGTACAAGCAACCTAAGATGGCTCAAGCATCCTAACCATCGAACGTGATGAGAGGCTTTATATGGAGAGACGGGCATGATAGGCTGTTTTAGCCATGCGATGTTATCTGTCCATCGCTCCAGCGCAAAAAATCGTGCCCGTAGAGGCTCCATGTCAAGCCTTTTTTGCACACGCACCACATTCATAGCGAAAGGAGAGAATGGATAACTTAAATATTATCAATTTGTGTCTTGACAAAGGGGTGCATTACACTCCTAGCAGGGGCAGATGAAAGCAAAATACATAAGTCTTTACCTTAAACAAGAAAAAAACTTAAAATTTGAGGGCTTCTTCCCTCAAGTGCCAAATCACAGAAAATCAATTATTCGGAACTTGTTAGCCTAATAGCCTAAGTTCCGAATAATTTTTTGTGTCTACGAATTATCATAATTTTTTATACCCAATCAAATCAATGGTTATTCAGTACAGCTCAACTACCTATCTGAGAACTTCTTGCTTGAAATCGTTCAGTAAATACTGTGTCAAAGAAAATCTATTCGAAAACGACTTTATGATCAGAATCGATACTCCTAAAACGGATAGTAAGAACTGCAATAGTTGATTCGCTTTTTGTAGCAAGATAATGGCCGAAAATGGTCTTCTGATAATTAATGTTTTTTCCGTCCGTGCAATAATTTCATTTAAAGTTTCTCGTCTACTGATCGCCCCTTCTATTAAATGTAAATTATAAATGTAAATTAGCTAAATCTACTGCATGTTCTTCAAGAATTTCTCCGATAAAGTCATATTCAGACACTTGTTTTAATCACTACGCATATGTTCCTTCTATTAAGTAACCGAATAAATACCATTCTCTTTACGTGTACTAGGGGCAACTAGTTTAAAAATAAACACTTCTTTTGACCAATTCGATGAATTCGTTCCACCTGATGCACTAATCGGTTAGGTTCCAAGGAATATCATAATTTATCATTTGATTACTTCACTACCAGCATCAATAGCCAAGCATAATTTGTACGTCTCAACAGTAATCTTATTTCACTTGTCTATTCAACCTAATTAGTCTAAACATAATAAATGTACTTAGTTTTAATTATTTTTGAATTTCTTTCAAATGTTCTTCCGCATTCTCCTTTGTTACAACTTTTATTGGTGTAGGGATGCGTTTTTCAACTTTCTCTCCTTTAATAGCTTTGACAGCATTTTCTACTCCCATGTATCCCATATCGTATGGACTTTGGGCAACAGATGCAGCTAATTTCCCTTCACTAATTAATTTAGTTGCTTCCTCTCCCCCATTTACTCCAACAATTGGGATGTTAACTTTCTTTTGTTTTGTTGCACTTAAAGCGCCAATAGCCATATCATCGTTTGCTGCAAACACTCCAGCTAAGTCAGGATGGTTTTGTAAAACTGCATCAATGACGCCTGCTGCTTTAAATTTATCACTATCGGCTGGTTGTTGCGCTACAATGTTCATCCCTGCTTTTTCTAAAACCTCTTTTGCTCCCTTAATTCGCTCATCAGTTGCTAAATTACCTTTTGCCCCTTCAACTAATGCTACTTTGTCTCCTTTTTTTAACAAGGAGGCAAGATATTTTCCTCCTTCTTTACCTGCAGAATAATTGTCCGTTCCGATAAAGGTGACTTTATCCTTCCAATCTGCATCTGTGTCGATAAGAAGGACAGGAATATTTGCTGATTTAGCTAAATCAAATATATTTGATACAGTTGTTGGTTGAGACGGAGAGACGACAAGAGCATCAACGCCTTGACTAATAGCATTTTCTATCATGCTTACCTGTTCAATTACATCAGCTTCTGATGGTGGACCGATCACTTCTACATTAACCCCAAAATCTTCTCCAGCCTTTTTAGCTCCTGCCTCCACACTTTTCCAATAAGGATGACTTAATGTCTTTAAAACCACTTGTATTTTTAAATCTTTCTCTTCTCCAGATACATTCGCTTCACTTGATGGATTACTACAACCAATTAGTGTAAAAATAGTAAAACATAAAACTACTATAAATACTGATATTTTTTTCATATATATTCCCCCTTAACTAGTACTACTAAAAAAGTTCACCTTCAATTATTTTTGAAACGATAGTTTTTTATTAAGGCTATGTTAAAATCTAGCGTTGATTTTTTGCTCATTTAAATAAAATAAAATGAACATCTCCTCAATTTTCATTTCGTTTTTTTGACCATTTTTCACGATGAAGCAAAGATTTTTTTAAAATCAACCTTTTTCTTTAGCAAAGCCTTTTATTAAAAAATTCGATTAATTCAACTAATATCAACAGTTTTACAAATTTTTTCTAAATACTCCCTTGTTCTCTTGGCAATTGGAAAGGGCTTTTCAAATGGTGCTGGATACATATCCTGTTCAACAATGGCCCAACCATTAAAATCAATGTCATGCAAGACTTTAAAAAACGCCTGCATGTCTACAACACCCAGTTCAGGTTCACACATAATGCCTTCACTAACAGCTTTGGCAAATGACCATCCTTCTTTTTGCATTTTTTCTCTTACCTTTAAATCACAATTTTTTATATGGAGATAAGGAATACGGTTGTGATGTTTGCGCATGAAATCAACAGGATCACCACCTGCATAAGCATGATGACCTGTATCTAGACAAAGATTGATGTCCGTATCATTTAAAAATCTTTCAATTTGTTCTTCTGTTTCAACATGGGTTTCTGCATGTGGATGAAATAAAACTTCAAGACCATATTTGGCTTTTGCGTGATTTTTGATTTGATTGATGTTATGAATGAACTTATCCCATTCACCATTTTTTAATACTTGAGGTCGAATGAGTTCGCCGGTAAAAAGATCCGTATAACAGTCATCAATTAACACCACATATTTCGCGGTTGGAAATCTTAATTGAAGCTCTGCCATTTCATCTAGAAGAGCAATCATTTCTATTGTTTTACTATTTGAAGTAAGATCACCGATAAGCGTTGTAGCAGTGAGTTTTAAGTTCCTTTTATCAAGCTCTTCTTTTAATTGATCGTAATCATTAGGAAGATAACCCCAAGGCCCAAGCTCAATTCCTTCATATCCAGATTCCGCCATTTCGTTCAAGCAACGTTCCCAAGGAATTTGTTTTTCATTTTGAGGAAACCATACTCCCCATGAATCTGGTGCCGTACCAATCTTTATGTTCATATTGTGACGCCTCCTTTGTTTCTTACATTAATCCAATTTTGTTTAGCGGCAGATTCCAAGATAGCACTCACCGTTTGATCTATCTTAGCACCAAATTCAAAATCACAAATGTATGGAGTACCTTTTGAAACAGCTGAAAGTAACTCGTGTGCTTCCAATACTTTCATATCGTTATAACCGATGGCAATTCCAGCTGCTGGATAAAAAGCGCTGTATCCTTTATGCTCCGGACCTAAAAATACAGTTCTGAACCCTCTGTCGGCACTGTTATCTGAAGTAAAATACACTTTTACTTCATTCATACGTTCTAATGAATAATAAACCGTTCCTTCCGTTCCTTGAATTTCATACGTTAAATAATTTTTTCTTCCTGGAGCCACACGGCTTGCTAAAATCGTGCCAACGGCACCATTTTCATATTTAGCAAGTATTGTGATCAAATCATCATTTTCAACATCTGCAAGTTCTAATGATCCAGGTGACACAGGTCTCTGTTTAATCACCGTTTTAGGTAAAGCGATAACGCTTTCAATATTACCTAAAATAAACTGTGAAACGCTTAAAATATGGGAGCCAAGATCACCAAGAGCCCCTGAACCAGAATATTTATTAATATGCCGCCATGTAATTGGAAGATTTGGGTCAAGCAAACTATCTTGAGAATATATTCCGAAAAATCCGATAATTTGACCAAGTTTCCCTGATTGAACAAGATCTTTTATATATGCATTAGCTGGATTCATCACATTATTGTAGCCTACATAATTGACAACACCTTTTTGCTTGGCCATTTCAGCAAGTTCTATTGACTGTTCAGCAGAAAGTGTCAGTGGTTTCTCACAGTACACATGCTTTCCGTTTTCCAATGCAGCTTTAGCCACTTCGTAGTGAAAAGCGTTTGGCGTTGCGATGTCAACAATGTGAACCCTTTCGTCTTGAACTACTTCTTTCCAGTCGGTAGTCCATTTAGAAAAGCCAAGTTGCTTGCATACATTTTTAGCTGCCTCTGCACTAACATCAGACACCGTTTCGAAAACAGGCTTCCCATATTTAGGTCCAAAGTTTATAAAAGCGTTAATAAATGCTTTTATATGAGTTTTTCCCATCCAGCCAGCTCCAACTAGTCCAATTCTAATTTCCATCGTCCTAACCCCTTTACTTTTTTATGATTGTTGCTATGGTAAGTTTATTTTATTAGACTAAATATACAAAGTCATTACTGAATATTGTTAAAAAATATAATATTCTTGCTCCTTTATTAGCTATAAAAAAATTATTATTCAACAATCTCTTTACATGAACTAAATGGAAGGAGTGTCAGTATGAATGAAAAAGGGGTATTACCAAAGTCGAAAATGTTTTTTCATATGCCAAGTAATTTTTCTAAGAAAGCGCTTTTCTACTTAATTTACTCAGGTACCTTCTATTGCACCAATGAATACCTCGTTGAGCGAAATAATTGGAACAGTTATCTGTTCATGCATGTTAGGAAAGGAAAAATGAGGATTAAATATGAGGATAAAGAATTTATAGCTACTGAAAACACATTTGTCTTCCTGAACTGTCATAAACCTCATCTATATCAGGCAGAAGAAGATACGATTTTTGATTGGATTCACTTTTCAGGAAATGCAAGTGATGATTATTTTGAACTTCTCTTTAGTAACAACGGATGCGTTTATTCAATTAATAACAATTTTGTGATTAATGATTGCATGACTAGTATATTGGACATGGCTGAAAACGACAAAATAGATGAAGATGCTATATCCATCATGATTCATAAAATTCTTTATGAATTAAAGCAGCTTTTGAATCATGCAGATGAATTACATATAAAATCGATTAGGAGTGCCATAGTATACATTGAAAATCACTATCAAGATCAAATAAATTTAACCGATCTAGCTAACTGCGCCGGATTAAGCCCTTTCCATTTTTCAAGAATCTTTAAAAAACACATGAACTGTTCACCCTATCAATACTTAATCGGCTATCGGATTAATAATGCAAAAAAGCTTTTACACAACACAAACTTATCAATTCAAGAAATAGCATTTGCGTGCGGGTTTAACAGCGTTTCCCATTTTATAACAATGTTTAAAAAGCATACTAATCTATCACCTAAAAAATTTAGAGAAATACATTTTTAACGGTTTCCCAACTAAGTAATTTTGGTACAAACAAATGAATTGATGGTGCTATTCTTAGGGAAACGACTTGGATAAAATTTTCAGCTAGACGAATTATCAAGGTAAAAGCCAATGCGATACACACAAACCGATTAAAGTATTATATCATTAACAAAAAATTGTCCTTCTCTTTTTATTTATATGGAGATGTATTGGAAATTTCATCTATCAATAGTCTTATCATTTGGTTATTTTCATATTATTCTAAAAATAAAACGATTAGGAGAGATTATGGATGAATACTTATTTTATTGCCGGTCACGCCAAACTTCCGACAGGGATGGCGGCCAGAAGTGTTTATGAAACTTTAACGATTACAGCAGAGGTTGATAAATTATATGGTGTGATTGTGGATGCTTCCTGTACGCTTGCTACCGAACACGGCAGAGAATATATTTCCAGGCTCTTGAAAGGTCATAGTTTGCGCAACGGCATTGAAAAGCCGTTGGAAGAGTTAAAGAATGGTTATTTAGGAAAGGCCAATAATGCCCTAATTGCCGCATTAAAAGATCTGTATAAACAGTATGAAGCTATCAATCAATAAGCAATAAGGGGATCGGATGCAAAATGGAATCCGATCCTGCTATCGATTGGTACCTAACTATCCGTTACTGTCTCTTTATCACATTCAAAGGGCCAGGCTGGCAGCATGTTATTTAATGGCTTATCTTCCCGATACCCAAGCACATATTCTGCCTGCATAATGGTGTGGATTTCTCTTGTTCCTTCGTAAATAACAGGAGCTTTGGAGTTTCTTAGGAAGCGCTCAACAGGATATTCATTGGAATAACCGTAGGCTCCGTGAATTTGAACCGCATCATCTGCGGCCTTATTGGCAAAATTACAGGCCTGCCATTTGGCTAGAGATGTTTCTCTCGTATTGCGCAATCCTTTGTTTTTGAGTTCTCCAGCACGGTACACCAATAAACGGCTCATTTGCAATCCCGCTTCCATGTTGGCAATCATTTGCTGGACAAGCTGGTGTTTACCAATTTCTTTGCCAAATGTTTTACGCTCGTGACAATATTTTACACTTTCTTCCAAACATGCCATAATCAGGCCTACTGCCCCTGCAGCAACGGTAAAACGTCCATTATCCAGCGCAGACATCGCAATTTTGAATCCTTCTCCTTCTTGGCCAAGTAAATTTTCTTTTGGTACACGGACCTGATCAAAGAACAATTCTCCTGTATTTCCGGATCGGATTCCGAGCTTTCCTTTAATGGACTTGGATGAAAATCCAGGCATAGTGCGTTCGACGATAAAGGCGGAAATTCCATGATGCTTTTTCGATTTATCTGTATACGCAAACACGATAAAATGATCGGCAACATCGCATAAAGATATCCATGTTTTGGAGCCGTTTAAAATGTAGTGGTCACCGTCTTTAACAGCCGTTGTTCCAAGTGATGCCACGTCAGATCCAGCTCCCGGTTCTGTTAAGCCAAAGGCGCCGATTTTTTCACCTTTTGCTTGTGGAACGAGATATTTTTGCTTTTGTTCTTCGGTCCCCCACTGTAACAACGTCATACTGTTTAATCCGGTATGAACGGATACCGCCGTGCGGAAAGCTGTGTCGCCTCTTTCCAGTTCTTCACAAACGATGGCTAGCGAATTATAATCCATTCCGCTGCCGCCGTATTTTTCAGGGATGCAGACACCCAGCAAGCCTAATTCTTTTAAGCGCTTCCAAATGATTGGATCGAAATATCCCCGTTCATCCCACTCTCGCATATTCGGGATAATTTCCTTATCAACAAAATTTCTGACCATCTTTCTCAACATCCGTTGTTCTTCTGTAAATTCAAAATTCATCTTAAAAACTCCTCCCGCGATTAAATAATATTATTCTCTTTAAAATAGGTAATCTCCTCAAATGAAAATCCAGCTTCCTGCAGGATTTCCCATGTATGCTCCCCGGCCATCGGCGGATGACGTTCTATCTTTGTATTCGTTCTTGATAGTTTAACAGGCGAACCAACGAGTTTTACCATTCCTGCTTCCGGGTGTTCGACTTGGACAACCATATCACGGGCCAAAACTTGTGGATGTTCAAATACTTGATCTATAGTATGGATGGGACCGCATGGAATATTTTTTTCTGAAAACAGTTTTATCCACTCATTGACCGTTTTGAGCTGGAGCTGGTCTTCTAAAATCCTCGTCAGCTCCAGCTTATTTTCCATTCTTGCCACATTCGTACAGAAGCGAGCATCCATTGCCATTTCGCTCAGCCCCATTACTTCACATAGTGTGGCAAACTGTCGGTTATTCCCGACGGCGATAATTATGTCCCCATCTAACGCTTTGAATTTCGAATAAGGGACTATATTCGGATGGTCATTCCCGAGTCTACGCGGTACCTTCCCGGAAATTAGATAATTGCTGGCGACATTGGCAAGCGAGCTGACCGCTGTATCCATCAGTGATAGATCAATTTTTTGCCCTTTGCCGGATCTTCCCCTTTCCAACAAAGCCGCTTCAATGGAAATGACCGAATATAATCCTGTTAAAATATCCACCATGGCAACACCGATTTTCATTGGACCGCTCTCTTCGCTTCCGGTTATACTCATCAGGCCGCTCATCCCTTGAATAATAAAGTCATAACCCGGCAGATACCGGTACGGGCCCGTTTCCCCGAATCCCGTGATGGAACAATAGACGAGCCGTGAATTTATTTTTTGTAAGGAGTCGTAGTCGAGCTGCCATTTTTCCATCGATCCAGTTTTAAAATTATGAATGAGCACGTCCGCTTCTTTTGCCAGAATTCGAATGATTTCCCTGCCCTCTTCCGATTTCAGATTCACGGTAATGCTTCGCTTATTGCGATTTGCACATAAATAGTAAGCACTGACACCGTTTTGAAACGGCGGTCCCCAGAACCTCGTTTCGTCGCTGCCGCCCGGGGCTTCTACCTTAATGACATCTGCTCCGAGGTCTGCCAAAATCATTGTACAATATGGGCCGGCAAGCACCCTAGTCAAATCTAATACCTTTACACCCTCTAGTGCGCCTCCGATGTTCATCGCCTCCTATTGAAAAAGCTTTCTTAAAAACAAAAAACCAGCCCAAACACACTTTAGTGATATGGACTGGCTTTACGAACCATTTGAACCAGCCGGCTAAGGCTGGAAATGGAATCTTATCAGTCAACTGTTAAATTAAGATAAGAAGAGATATCTTCATTACCTTCACCTGTAAAAGGTAGATAGGATGAAGTTTACACTTATTTTAAAAGAATTTTCTGAATATTTCAAGAGGATTTTACCAAAAATATATAAACATTTCGCGCCTGTTTTGCTTATCGTTCATTACCTGTTATTTTTTGCTTAACCCCTAAATGCAATGATGTCATGAAACCTTCGTATGTTGCCTCTTCTAATGTTCGAAGCTCCATCAGATCGTTGAATGGAGCCGAAAAAAACTGTTAAGACATTAGTTATGAAACTAGCTGAATTTTGCACTACAGAGTTAAAAATAGACTATTCACACAAATCTTTTGTCCGCTTTAAACCACTCATATATTGTTATTGGAACCATGCAAAAGTTTCGAGTCTTTCAGTACCTAGACCTGTGCTGCTTATTTATTCGCTGTTAAAACAGTTGCTAGCTCGTCAATTGCTTGCCGAATATCATCCTGCGTATTGTAAAAATGAGGAGCGATTCGGATGACGTCGTTTCTAGCAGAAACAATGATATTTCTCTCTTTCAAGATCGATTCTATTTGCCCAGCATTTTTTACATAAAAAGCAGTTATGCCGCCTCTTTTGTGAGCCGATAAAGGAGTAACAGTGTGTAATCCTTTTTCTTGTCCATAATCTAATGCGAATTGAGCTAATAGGTTTAAATAAGAAGATATATTCTCCACTCCTATTTCAAGAAGTAAACGAATAGCGGCAGCTGCTGCATAAGCGCTTATAAAAGAAGGCGTTCCAGTCTCAAAACGACGTGTTCCAGCTGCTGGTATAATTTGATGAAAATTGAATTTCGAATGATCCTCCTGACCAAACCATCCTGTGACACGCGGCTTCCATTTCTCTGCCAATTCAGCTTTTATGTATAGGAAGGATATTCCCGGAATACCTAACATGTATTTCCTTGTTCCTGCTGCCAATATGTCAATATCCATTTTCTTTACATCAATAGGCACCTGTCCAGCAGATTGATATGCATCAACAAAAAGAAGTGAACCTTTACGATGAACAATGTCTGCAATCGCTTTGAGATCTTGTTTAAAACCGTTGTAATAACAGACATGGGAAATGGATGTGACAAGTGTGTCAGACGTTACATAACGTTCATAATATTCTAAAGGAATGACTCCTTGTTGAGAAGGAATAAATCTGACCTTTGCTCCAAATTTCTCCTGAGCGAGCCATACATGACCGGCGGTTGGAAAGTCCATATCTGTCGTCACAATGATATTTTTCCCTTTTTCAAAAGAAAGTGAAGAGGCGATAGCAGAAAAAATGTCAGAGACCGAGCATAATACAGCAATTTCATTAGGTTCAGCACCGATTAATTTTGCAAAACTGTATTTTGCCTGTTCAACTACTTTTATTGCTTGATTCCAATTAACCCCCGCCGTTAGCAAACTATTCATATACGCTTCAATCGATTCGGAAACAGTTTTTGAAATGGCTCCTTGCGAACAGCTCGCCAGATGGATTTTCGATGCTAAAACAGGAAATAAAGAACGATAATGAGCATACGGGTGTTTCAATCCTATCTCCTCCTTTCAACTCCGCAAAAAAAATTTTCTCCTGGTTATTGGTCTCCCGATTATTATAGTAATCAGCAATTGGATTTTTTCTTTTAGTTTATTATCCTGTTTCATAGACTTACAAGAGTTTACTATTTGGAGTAATGAAACCTCTACTGCAAACTCCTGTTTTTATTTTGCCAGTGTGAATCCAATATAAATCGCTGCTCCCCACATGACGAGCGCGGAAATTTTGTTGAAAGCACTCATCAAACGTCCAGATTGATCTAGATCCCCTATTCTACGTCCTGCCAAAGCCAGCCCCGCAAACCAGACCCAGGAAACTAGAATACAGGCAAGTGCAAAAGCTGCTTTTTCCCTTCCATTGTATTGAAGTGAACTCGTTCCGATCACGCCAATCGTATCCATGATCGCATGTGGATTGAGCAGCGAGACCGATGCTGAAAACACAACTTGTTTGAATGGTGTAAAAGTTTCCTTGGCTGTTTTTTCGTTATTCTCTTTATCAGTAGAAGAGGTACTTTTCCAAGTGCTCCACCCCATATATAACAAAAATAAAATCCCTAAGCACAGAATAATCGTTGTGATCAAAAAAGAACCCAAGACCATAATAGATACTCCGAAAACAGCAAGGATGATTAAAAGTGTATCACATAGTGAAGCAGTTAAAACGGCTGGGAGCGCATGAATGAAGTGTTTCTGAAGAGCTCCTTGATGAAATATAAAAACGTTTTGGACGCCAAGAGGAAGAATAAGTCCAAATGCAAGAATAAGTCCGTGAATAAAGGCTTCCGCCATTCCAATCCCTCCTATTGCATTGCATATGAATACAATTTTACTCGGAAATCGATTATTGTCTCCAACCAATTGGATGGATTCAATACCAACCAAGTTGTATAATCGACTCATATGATTGTAAAGGGAGAGTATTTTTTCATGAATGAATTAGATTGGAAGCCAGACAAATCGACTCCAGTTCCCCTTTATATCCAGATCAAAGAATATATTAAAGAAAAGATTGAAACAGGAGAATGGACTTTAGGGACAAAAATCCCTCCTCAACGCACATTGGCCCAAGCATTCGGAGTGAACCGCAGTACGATCGTGGCGGCTATGGAAGAATTGATTGCTGATGGATTGCTGGAAGGAAAAAGAGGGAGCGGTACCAAGATTATTAACAATTCGTGGTCTTTGATGACCTCTACCCCTCCCCCAGACTGGAATTCCTATGTGCAAGCGGGGAGTTATTATCCTAATTTGCCTACGATACAGGAAATCAATAAAGCAGAGTTTGATTCAAATATCATCCGGCTAGGAACAGGAGAGCTTTCTCCAGATTTATTTCCACGTGAGATGATGAAACAAGTATTTGAAAAGCTGACGGGGCACATTGATTCACTTGGCTACGAGGAACCAAAAGGGCTGCTTTTTCTCAGGGAACAGCTCAGTAGATATTTGAAAACCATCGGGATTGAAGCTTCCCCTTCTTCCATTTTGATTGTGTCAGGAGCTCTGCAGGCATTGCAATTGATATCAATAGGTCTATTGCGGCGAGGTGCTACGATCTTTCTGGAAAAACCATCGTACCTGTATTCCCTGCATGTATTTCAATCTGCCGATATGCGATTATTTGGACTTCCTTTAGATGAGCATGGAATTCAAGCAAATAAGATTTCGGAACAAAAAAAGCGGCAAAATGCTTCATTGCTTTATACAATTCCGTCCTTTCATAATCCAACAGGAATTTTGATGTCCGAAGAAAGACGGAGAAAATTGATTGATGTATGTGAAAAGGAGCGGCTACCGATTATTGAAGATGACGTATACCGGGAACTCTGGCTCGATTCACCGCCTCCCCCACCATTGAAAGCCATCGATAAAAATGGGCTTGTTTTATATCTTGGGAGCATGTCGAAAACATTGAGTCCCGGTCTGAGAATCGGCTGGATAGTCGGACCGAAGCCTGTTATTGAGCGATTGGCGGATATTAAAATGCAAACCGATTACGGATCCAGTTCCTTGTCTCAATGGGCTGTTGCGGAATGGCTAGCAAGCGGGCTCTATCATCAACATTTGGAAGAGGTCAGAAAAGAATTGAAGGTTCGCAGAGAGATCATGATTGATTCATTACAGAGGTATTTTTCCGATATTGCGACCTGGACTGTTCCTAGAGGCGGTTTTTATATATGGCTGCGCATATTGCCTTCAATCTCCATACGGAAACTTTTTGAAAAAGCATTAGAGCATGGACTTCTATTAAATCCAGGAAATGTCTATGATAAGCATGCAGCCCAGTACCTTCGCCTTTCTTATTCCTACGCTTCTTTAGCTGACTTGGAGAAAGGAATGTTCCGCCTTTCGAAAGTCATCCGGCAGCTAATCACCTAACTCTTTAACGTGCGTTCCATAGCGGGAGTTGAATCCATCGCATACATCAACATTTCGTATAAAACAGCCAATATCGAAACTTGAATAGGTCCCACATTCAGGCGATTGTGAATCGATGCTTGCATCGGAAGCTTTCTCGATTTTATTCTTTCAAGCCCCACTTAAACTACATATAACCAAAATAAAAATAATGTTAGAAATCGGGCGGTGTTTCAAAAAATGTAATAATTGAAGCCTCAAATCGTACTATAAATCCCTTAAAGCTTTTACCTAAATTAAATATCTATTTTTCCCCCCTAAAATCTGCCCCATTGCAGCAGATCTATTAATCTTAATGTTGATATTGTCTTGCAACAGCCAATGCTATATGACTTTTTCGTTAATTGTCTAATTCTTCTCCTAAAAAACACGAAGAGCCCGAGAAAGTTCTCCAGGCTCTTTTTGTTATTGATATGGAGGGACTGAAGGAAGTTATTCACCAGTCTCAGCAAAACGTTTAATTCTTTCACCAATCTCATCGCGAACACGCATGAAAACAGCCCATTTTTCTTCTTCTGTCCCCTCTGCCTTCGCAGGATCATCGAATCCCCAATGTACGCGTTTCACGTGCGGAGGTGTTACCGGGCAATGGTCTGCGGCGTGACCGCATAATGTTACGACCAAATCCGCTTTATTTAAAATTTCCGGATCAATGATATCCGATGTTTGGTTCGAAATATCAATTCCTACTTCTTTCATGACTTTTACCGCGTTTGGATTTAATCCGTGAGCTTCGATACCGGCGCTGTACACTTCCCACTCGTCGCCAAGATATTTTTTTGCCCATCCTTCTGCCATTTGGCTGCGGCAAGAGTTGCCAGTGCATAAGAAGTAAATGATCTTTTTGTTTTTCATGTTTTATTGCACCTCTGTTGTTAGTATGATACTGATTCGGTTTTAAAGTATTTTCGCTGAAACCATAATGCTACGTTGACCAATGCAATCATGACAGGCACTTCCACAAGTGGTCCAATGACAGCTGCAAATGCTGCACCAGAATGGATCCCAAACACGCCAACAGCTACAGCAATCGCTAACTCAAAGTTATTGCTGCCGGCTGTAAAGGCAAGTGTGGTGGTGACAGGGTAGCTCGCTCCAAATTTCTTCCCCATGAAGAAGGAAACGAAAAACATCAATACAAAGTAAATGAACAATGGAATGGCGACACTCACTACATCCAACGGCAAACTTACGATAGCGTCTCCTTTTAAAGAGAACATGACGATAATCGTAAACAATAAAGAAATCAATGTAATCGGGCTGATTTTTGGAATGAACACTTTTTCATACCATTGTCTGCCCTTTGCTTTTACCAACAAAAAGCGCGTCACCATTCCGCCAAGAAACGGAATTCCTAAGTAAATGAACACCGACTTGGCGACTTCCATCATTGTAATATGAACGACAGCACCTTCTAGTCCTAACCATTCTGGAATGATTGTTACAAACACATACGCATAAACAGAGTAAAATAGCACTTGGAATACAGAGTTAAACGCCACAAGTCCAGCTGCGTACTCTCTGTCTCCTTTCGCTAAATCATTCCAGACGATCACCATCGCAATACAACGTGCCAGACCGATTAGGATGAGTCCGACCATGTATTCCGGCTTATCCGGCAAAAATACAATCGCCAATACAAACATCAATATTGGTCCAATAATCCAATTTTGTACAAGGGACAAAACCAATACTTTTATGTCTTTAAAGACGCGTCCCATCTCCTCGTAGCGAACTTTTGCCAACGGAGGATACATCATGAAAATTAAACCAATGGCAATTGGAATCGATGTCGTTCCTACCTGTAAACTGTTTATTGCATCTACAAAACCCGGAAAGACGAATCCTAAGCCAATTCCTGCTGCCATAGCAAGGAAAATCCATAGCGATAAGTATCGATCCAGGAACGATAGACGTTTTTTCCCCGTATTTTTCATTTTCCCTCCCAATTAAATTAAAATTAATAGGTTAACAACCACAACGGAGTGTAGGGTTGGTTTCCTCAATCTTACGAATATTCTCTGTTTGATCTGGAATGTGCTGCAGAATTTCTTGAATGAAATCATATAACTCATTTTCTGGATTGAGAGAATAATAAATCCATTGCCCCCTTCTATCTTCTTTTACTAATCCTGCATCTTTTAACTTGCGTAAATGCTGACTAATAGCCGGCTGACTCATATCAAATACTTCTAGAAGCTCACAGACGCAACACTCGCGTTTCTTTAAAATGGCCATAATCGTTAAACGTGTTTTATCACCGAGTAGCTTTAAAACGTGTGCTGCTTTTTCTATTTCCACCACCGCTTTTTGCATTTGGAACACCCCTATACATATATAGTTATATAAATATTTACTTATATATCAATCAAAAAAAGACGATACTTTATGGTTCATCGCACACTAAAAAATGTCTTTTCATATCCACGACATGAATACTGTTTAGTATTATCATTTCCTTATCTTCAATAAACATATAACAATATACTTATATAAATCAACGGAAAATACGATTTTTAACATAATCTTTATAATTGACCCGAAAGTATGAAAGAAATTTTTAAAATCAGTGCAAATAACTTACACAATTGATTATGAGGAAAAAAATAAAACGTTAAAATTCCCTACTTTTTTAAGAAGCCAATACTATGTTTAAAACAAGAAGCTGTTGAACAATAACCCATGTCAACAGCTTCCTTCATCTATATAAAATTAAAAGAGGGGGAACAATTGTTAATCGCATTTTCTTATGCGAGACTGGATTTTACTAAAACTTTATAGAAGATCTCGATTCAAGCAATGCTTTGAAACGAATCATCATTTTGTTAAGACACTATGTTCAAAAATCCCGCAATAAATGACCCCGTTTAGCTTATCGTTTATCCAAAAAACTGGCTAAACGGCTGCCGCTAATTTGAATAATGGAAACTAAAATGATCATGATAACAACTGTAGCAAGCATAATATCCGGTTGATAACGATAATAGCCATTTCGAACGGCAAAATCTCCGAGACCGCCTGCGCCAACAACACCCGCTATGGTAGAATAAGATATTAAAAGAATAATAATATTAGATAAGCTGACTACCATTCCTGCTCTCGCTTCAACAAACATTACTTTCCATATAATTTGAAATATATTAGCTCCCATTGAAATAGCTGCTTCGATGACCCCTTTATTTACTTCCACTAAAGATTGTTCTATTAGTCTGGCGAAATAAGGAATAATAGCGATCGAAAGCGGTACAGAGGCAGGAACCGTTCCAACGGATGTTCCTACCAACAGCCGAGTAAACGGAATGACAGCTACGATTAAAATTAATAATGGAAATGCGTTAATTAAATTCACTAATGAATTTAAAATATTGAAAATATGCGGCTGTTCTAATAATTGCCCTTTTCTTGTTAAAAACAGAATCGTTCCTAAAGGAATTCCAAATAGTATGCCAGCTGTTACTGAAATACCTACCATAATGGCTGTTTGCTTAGTGGCTTCTATTATATCAGGAATTTGTTGAATGATGTTTTCAAACATTTAGGATCATCCTTTTGTCCTTATTAAATATTAATTTAGCAATATCAGACTTAGGATTATATTGATTGTCTGATAACGAAAATTCCTCTAAAATACTTCCTTTTTCCATTACGGCTACTTTATTGCAAATTTTTCTCACTACATCCATTTCATGTGTAACAATAACCATCGTTATATTTAGCTCTTGATTAATTTTCTTTAAAAAGGATAGAATATTATCCGTTGTTTGTGGATCTAAAGCTGATGTAGGCTCATCACATAACAAAATTTTCGGGTTCGTTGCCAAAGCTCTTGCGATGGCAACTCTTTGTTTTTGTCCCCCGCTTAAATTAGAGGGGTATTGATTTGCTTTATCTTCTAATTGAACTATGGAAAGACATTCTTCTATTATACTTTTACGTTTAACGGATGGTATTCCGGCAATTTCTAATGGAAAAGATACATTGTCATAAACCGTTTTATTATGAATCAAGTTAAAATGTTGAAATATCATGGAAATCGATTGTCTCATATGCCGCAGCTCTTTCTTCTTTAAAGCCATTATATTTCTTCCTTCAATAAGAACCTCCCCTTCATCAGGCTTTTCAAGGAGATTGATTGTACGAAGCAGAGTTGACTTTCCTGCTCCGCTAAATCCGATAATCCCATAGATATCCCCTTTTTCCACTTTTAATGATACGGATTTAATTGCTTCCAATTTCTCATCTTTTTTAATTTGATAAGTTTTCTTTATATTTTTTAAATGTATCATTTGTGACAGCCCCCATTATTCAAATACTGGGATTATGTCCCCATGGAATGTTTCCTCAATGAATTTTTTAACCTCCGGTGTATGCAAAACCTTTTTTAATTTTTGGATTTTTTCGTCATTTTGGTTGTCTGGTCTAGTCGTGATAACGCCTATAAATTCAGAGCTAGAGTCTTCCGCAAGCAGCGCATCTTTTAAGTGAAGACCAACTGCTGTTTGATATCCTCCTAAAATAAAAGCTAAATCTACATCATCAAGAGATTTTGCTGACATTCCTTGATCTAATTCGATAATTTTGAAATTTCTTTTGTTTTCAATGATATCTTTTTTAGTTGCTTGTAATCCTACCCCTTCTTTCAATTTAATGAATCCATGTTTTGCTAAGAAATCAAGCGCTCTTCCGTTATTGGAAGGATCCTGCGGTATACTGATGGTTGCCCCGTCAGGAACGTCTTTTATGTCTTTATAACGCTTTGAATAAAGTCCGGAAGGCCAAGCAAGTACTTTAATCGCTGCAACTAAATTAGTTCCATGCTGCTTGTTGTAAGCTTCCATATAAGGAATATGTTGAAAAGCGTTCGCATCAACACTTTTGTCATGAACGAGCTCATTAGGCTGAATAATGTCATTTACATATTCAATTTTTAAATCTATACCTTCCTCTTTCAACTTAGGTTTTATAAATTCAAGTATTTCTGGAAAACCATTAAACGAAGGATTCGTTGCTATTACTAATGTATCTTTATCTTCACTGGCATTAGTAGCTTTTCCACAACCGCTTATTAGTACCATTAAGCAAATTATGTAAAACAAATAAGAAAGTCTTTTCATTTTGTCTTCTCCCCCAAAATCATTTATTATTGTTATTTCTTTTATTTTTTCTGGATGATGCATCTTTTTAGTTTATCCCTAATCCAACAAATTTTTCCCGATCATTTCTCGCGCGATATGATTGATGGTCCCATGGCGATGCCTGCTCGGGCATCTCGATATAATCTTTCCAAAGTTCCTTCACGGTAACCGAATCCGCCGCTGATATCAAGTCCTATTTGTGCAATCTCATTGGCTGCATCGGAAGCTAGGACTTTGAATTCAAGTAAAGAATTTTTCAGCTCTTCTGGAGCGTATTTTTCTCCACTTTCTAACCATTCATCCAATTGAGAAGCTAAATCCTTCTGCCAGGCTTGCAGGCTGTCCTTTAAAATTTTCGCTTTTGCTAGCTGGCTGCGAATAACTTGATAATCGCTTAATGCCTTATTGACATCCTGATGAACTTTCCGCTTAGCATATGCAAGTGTTTCATCCAAAATCCCGATAGCGGTTCCTGTCCATGTTGCCCCTAGACCAATCAGGTAAGCGATACCGTTTTGAACAATTTCTTTTCCCTCACCTTCTTCACCTAAACGATCCTTTTTATCTACAAAAACATTACGAAGGGTAAGCGAAGAGCTGTGATTTCCACGCACTCCCAGCGCTGCCCATTCTCCAGCTTCTATCCCTTCTTGATGACCGTCCACAATAAAATAAGTAATGTCATCTGGTGATTTAGCATTTGGTGTTTTTGTTTGGAATACATAAAAATCCGCAAATCCACTGCTCGTGGTGAAAGATTTTTGAGCATTAATAATGTACCCGTCATCCGTTCTTACAGCTTCACTTATGTTGTACCAGTAATGTCCTCCTGTTGCTCCTTCGCTGGTTGAAGTTGTACCAAACTTTCCACTGCGAATCGGTTTCAACCACCGTTCCCATTGATCTTCATTTCCATGAGAGTATATCGTGCGGGCTGCCTCTACATGCATAGTGTAAATAAGTGCAGTGGAGGGACATGCCTTCGCTATTTCCTGAACAACAATTGCAAAGGCAGAATAGTTCAATCCCAATCCCTCTAATTTTTCTGGCAGTAAAATACTGTTAAACCCCTCTTTTGCAAGAACGGCGATATTTTCACTTGGAAATTCTTTGCTTCTATCAATACGATCTGCATTGGGACGGATATTCACGAATTTTTTCACGTACTTGACCGAGTGTTAACGTGATAGGATTTTCATTTTCAGAAATAATTCTTGACATAAGCTTTCATCCTCCCTATATAAATGATGGTTTTTCCAGCCCATCCTCACTTTTTCTCGAGGAAAGGTGAAAACTACAGCATTTGCTCAAGTTTTTAGGCGTTCAGGGCCTTCAGATTATCCCTTAATGTTCCGTTTTCAACATATTCTGTCCTTGCCAAACCGCGTTTTTGTAAAATTGGCACCACCAACTCAATAAACTCTTCCAGTGAGCCGGGCAAATAAGCTGGACTTAACAGAAAGCCGTCTCCTCCTACTTCCTTCATTGTCACTTCCATCCAATTGGCTACTTGCTCTGGCGAACCAACTAACTGTGGAGTCATGACTCCGCGACCATGTAACATCCCAGCCTCACGAATGGTTATATTTTTAGAGCTACTATGTTTATAAGCGTCAATCATTCCTTGAATACCAGGCACTTTTAAATCAGCAATTAATTCGTCCAGTCCGTGTTTGGATAAATCGTAGCCCAAGTGACCGGACAAGATCGTTACCCCTGCTTCAGCAGGAACGAGAGAATTGTGAAGTGCAGCTTTCGCACGGGCAATTTCCTCTGTTTCTCCAACAAATACTTGCAATCCAAAACAGACTCTGACATCATCCGGATCGCGCCCAGCTTTCACTGCTCCTTCTTTCAAACGATTGTAATAAACCTTCATTGCTTCGCGATCAGGCTGAAGAGTAAAAATAAGTTCGGCATGTTTAGCGGCAAATTGGATTCCGCGTGATGATTGTCCAGCCTGAAGGATAACCGGGCGCCCTTGCGGGGAACGATCGATATTCAATGGGCCTTTGCACTTGAACCATTTTCCTTCGTGATTGATCGGATGCACTTTTTCTGGATCGGCAAATATGTTATTTTCTGCATCCATAACGATTGCATCCGGCTCCCAGCTGTCCCATAATTTGTAGCAAACCTCCATATACTCTTCCAGCCGATCATAGCGCTGATCGTGGGATAAATGATACTGTTCAACACTCAACCCAAGGTTTTCAGATGCATTCTTATGAAAAGCAGTGACAACATTCCAGCCGACACGTCCACGTGACAGGTGATCCAAGGTGGCCAGTTTGCGTGCTAAAATGTATGGTGGATAACCTGCCACCGAAAACGTCATGGTCAGGCCAATATGCTTTGTTACTGCACCCATAAATGCCATTAAAACTGACGGTTCATAACAAGGCACTTGCGAGGCATAGCGCACGGCACTTTTGTAGCTGTTCTCATACTCGGAATAGATGCCTTCCGTATCGGCAAAAAATACTGCATCAAGTTTGCCTCTTTCGGCGATTTGGGCAATCTCTTGCCAAATCTCTGGACGATTCCATTGAAAAGCATTCGTCATCGTCATATTCCGCGGATGCTTCCATGTCGCGCTGCTGTGATGAGTTACAGGCGGCATCATATATTGAAGCAAATGCATTTTCTTCTTTTTCATGAGCTGTTTCCTCCCTACAATTCATTCCAATCATATTGCGTTCTGGCCAAAATTTTTATTGCCATGACCACCTGTACCGATAACAAGGAAGTTCTTTATTCGGTAAAGCGTGAATATTGTATTAAGTAATTTCTGTACTATTTTGAAAAGAAAAAAGATTTTGATATTATCACCCGGAATTTTTCAGCACCTCCTTGTTCAAGACCTACCCGCCCGTAAGTAAGGCTGATTTGCACTCTTTTTTATGGAGTTCGCTCATACAACTCTCCTTATGAATCCATGCGAAAAAAATTTGTGATGTTTTTTTCCTCAACATGCCGAATTAACTCAACTGTCTCCATACCATTCAGTTGCTTTGCTCTCTAAGATAATGGGTACATCGAATTGTAAATCTCATTTTTTCAGACAGCTTTTGCTTTTAGCTGCAATCAAGGCGGCTTTCCCTACGTTAAGTAAATATTCATGTTCAGATGCCACATTTATAGCAGCCATACCTGATCCACCGAAATAAGCGTTGGCTAAAGAGTTAGGACAGCCATTAATTGGACGACTTCTTCTTCAACACACTGGTGAACTTTATGATCAGGCAAAATATTTCGATAACATTATTGAAAAATCATCCGTTAGCTTAAATCGTGCGTTTTGATCAAGAAATAAACCATCCCCGCTAAGCTGCGGGCTCTCGTCCTATTCAACCATCTGCTGTTGCGAAACGGTCAATCGTCACTACCATTCTTGCAGCTATGGTAGAAGATCAAGCCCCGGCCGAACTGTAACAAGAAATTTCAGTTTTTCCATAATTAAAGGCAAAAATCCTCGCATCTTCACTTGATTTCCCGTTGGGATTAAGCCACCAATATAGTCAAACTCATTTTGTGGTCGGAACGATTTATTTCAAATATGTAATTTAATTTGCGAATCAACAGTATATGCTCCATAGATCATGTCTAGAGCACCAAGCATCGGAAAAACGAAAAGAGACTCTCAACTCAAATGAATATTTTCATTGAATTGAGAGCCTCTAGTAATCCAGTCGGCATGTTTATTTTTGAAATAAAGGAAACTATTTATATATTTCGAAAAATCTTTAGTAAATATATTAAATAAATTAAACATATGTGTCAAGTTGGATTTTTATTTTTTCTTCCTCGATTATCCCCCTCACATAATATAGTTTCACAAAGCTTTTTCAAATGCGCTTCAAACTATTTTATCTTTTCTTGATGTCTCTTTGAAATTCCTCATGCTCGACATGTCTAGATATTCAATTGACTTAAAATTTAAGTTATCATATAGTTCGTAAACTGGGCGCTTGAGAGAAAAATAATTAACAATACCACTTTTGCTTCTCCGGTTGTTTCATCATCTGTATCGTTTGCAACATGATTTCCTTTCTTGCAAAGGATAATAAACATTTCATGTAGTTAATAATCAAGCAGTCTTTGTAATGAATGTATTGATTGGTTTCTCTAGTATTTCCAAGAGCCAAAATAATTTTGCAAACATATTTCCGAACGAGTGGAACATTATTAAAATTGAATTGGGGTCTTTTGTTACGTTCTTCCGTATTCTTTACACAGATTGACTAATATGTCTCATTTACAAGCGAAAAAATTATTTAGTCCGCTAAATATCAACGCTTATTGTATACTATCATTATTCATTTATTGTAATTGTAGTTTTAGATGCACAATAAAAGAAGGAGTAGTTTCATGGGTGATATTAAATTATTTCGTATAAATGGAGAACATGTAAGTGAATTGGAAGGCACTTCTCTGACAATTGAAAAATCGCTGCAAACCCTTATTGAGCGTAATCTTGAAACATTTTTAGGTGTACGGTTTTTAGCATCAGAATATTCTACTGGCAAGACACATGGCGGCAGAATCGATACATTAGGTATTGATGAAAATAACTCTCCAGTTATTATCGAATATAAACGAGCTGTCAATGAAAATGTCATTAACCAAGGATTATATTATCTGGACTGGCTGTTGGATCATAAAGCAGAATTCACTCTTATGGTAATGCGCAAATACGGCAATAACTTGGCTGACGCAATTGATTGGACGAATCCGCGCTTATTATGTATTGCGGGTGGATTCACAAAATATGACGAACATGCTGTTCAACAAATTAATCGGAACATTGAGTTGTACCAGTATAAGTTTTATAAAGATGGATTTCTTTTGCTCGATTTAGTAAATGCAACAACTGCACAACCATTACTGGAAGTTGAAAACCATATTAACTCATCGAAGCTCGGATATAAGACAGTCTCCGAATATCTGGAACAATCCAGTACAGAATTAAAAGACCGGTTTGAAGCAATAAAAGCATATATTATGGCACTAGGCGATGATGTACAAATGGCTGTATTAAAATACTACATAGCCTTTAAGCGCATTAAAAATTTTGTCTGCTTAGAAGTGCATCCTCAGACAGAAAAAATCGTCTTATTTTTAAAAGTGAATCCAGATGAAATTGAACTCGAGCCAGGATTTAGCCGTGATGTTCGAAATATCGGTCATATCGGAACAGGGGATTTAGAAGTCAGTATTTATAATGATGAAGATTTTGAAAAGGCAAAGCGACTTATTCATATGAGCTATGATAGAAGTTAAAAATCGCCGGTAATTATTATACTTGGCGATTTTTAAGTGTTTTTCAATATATTATATTTATAATTGTTTTCACTAATATCTTTTTAACCTTTCCTTCGTAATATACCCCAACCTTTAGCTGATAAAATATGACTAATAATACCTTAATTTTCTACTTTAAAAATTTGGTGTTAATTTGCGTTTAACTTCTTCTAATTAAATAATTGCTCAGTCTAAAAATATAGTAAAATTTATTTTATGCACTTTTTTCCATGATACAATTTCAATAAAAAGTGTTTATTAAGAAGAGACAGGAATTGTCAAAACATATAGGTGGAGCAGATTTTTGAAGGAATTTGCGGACGAAAGCAGTGATGATACTCTACATATATTTAGCAAAAAGGCAGTGTTAGAATATGAATAGCTGGAGGGAATCTTGTGAATCAAACTTTAAAGAAACAACCTGTTGCGTTTGTTACAGGGGCTTCAAGCGGCTTTGGATTGCTGACAAGTGTAGCGCTTGCCCGCGAAGGCTACCGCGTGCTGGCTTCAATGAGAGATTTGAATAAGAGAGGACGACTGAAAGCGGCGGCCAAAGAAGCAGGTGTCACAGACCGGATTGAGATTATCCAACTAGATGTAAACGATTTTTCCTCAGCGGAAACTGTGATTCAGAATGTGATTGAAGAATACGGCCAAATTGATCTGTTGGTAAACAACGCGGGGTATGCAGCGGGAGGATTTACGGAGGAGCTTGCTGTTGAAGAATGGCGTCGGCAATTTGAAACGAATTTTTTCGGTTTGGTGGCAGTAACAAAAGCTGTTTTGCCGTCGATGAGGGCACGCAGAAGCGGCAAGGTTGTGAATATAAGCAGTATCAGCGGACGAATCGGATTCCCTTCTATGGGACCTTACGTGGCATCAAAGTTTGCGGTGGAAGGATTCAGCGAGTCTTTGCGTTTAGAGATGCTGCCGTACGGTGTTCATGTCGTTTTAATTGAACCGGGATCCTATAAAACGGAAATCTGGTCAAAAGGGCTGGATGCGGTATCGGTCAATCCGGATTCTCCTTATGTTAAAGAGATGGAGAAAATTTTGAAATATGTCAACCATGTTGCTGACACGGCACCCTCTCCGTATGAAGTGATCCAACAGATTGTACACGTGGCAAAGTCTCCTTATCCGAAATTGCGGTATCCGGTTGGCAAAGGCGTGAAATTAGGAATTGTCTTGAAAAATATATTGCCGTGGAAGTGGTGGGAGCGGATGGTGACAAAACGTCTTTGGGAGAGATCGTGATGCTGGGACATTAGTTCAAAAATATAGAGGTGAAGAGTCGGAGTTTACGGTTCAGTAAAATTATAGTTTGATGATATTTTTTGTCACTTCACTAATGGGAAGGGATTGAATTTGTTGAACAGTTTAAGATTAATTAAGGTGAACCGTATCACAAGTAATAGTAAAAATTTCTTAATAGGCAAGCCAATCAGGCTTGTCTTTTACATTAAATAAGCCGGCTTTGGTTTTTTTGATACAATGATGCTCGCCTTACTTTAAATGAAAAGTGCAAGTTTTTTCACGATTTTCGTGATTTACCTTGCACTTTTCATAATTCTATCCCCTCGTGGAGAACGATCAGTTATTTGCCCGTTCGATTTGCGTATTCTGAACCTGCCGGATAGCGATCTCCCGCAATCTCGATCTTCGAGAGCGCGTCGTTCAAATCACTTAGCTCCTCGGGAGTCAGCACAACGTCCAATGCACCAAGATTTTCATCCAGCCGCTCCAATTTGCGCGTGCCGGGAATCGGAACAATCCATGGCTTCTGGGCAAGCAACCATGCGAGTGCGATTTGAGCCGGTGTTGCGTTTTTCTCTAGAGCAACCTTCTTGATTAGTTCGACCAAAACCTGATTTACTTCGAGATTCTCCGATTTGAAGCGAGGAACAATACTGCGGAAGTCGGAGCTAACGAATGTTGTATTCTTATCAATTTTTCCAGTAAGGAAGCCCTTACCCAGCGGGCTGAACGGAACGAAACCGATTCCGAGTTCCTCGAGCGTAGGGAGCAGTTCTTCTTCAGGGCTTCGCCACATCATTGAGTATTCACTCTGAACTGCAGTGAGCGGCTGAACCGCGTGTGCACGGCGAATCGTGTGCACCCCTGCTTCAGAAAGTCCCCAATGCTTAACCTTACCTTCTTTGATTAGGTCTTGCACTACTCCGGCTACTTCCTCAATCGGTACATTTGGGTCAACACGATGCTGATAGTACAGATCAATAGCTTCAACTTTTAGGCGTTTGAGCGAGCCTTCGACGGATTGCCTAATGGTCTCCGGCTTGCTGTCAAGCACCTGTTTGCCATTGATCATTTTAATACCAAATTTTGTGGCGATGACCACCTTCCCCTTGAATGGGGCAAGCGCTTCACCTACCAACTCCTCATTCACATATGGACCATAAACTTCAGCAGTGTCGAAAAAAGTAACACCCCGGTCAATCGCCGCATGGATCAGCGAAATCATCTCTTTCTTGTCTGATGCCGGACCATAACCATAACTCATTCCCATGCAACCAAGCCCGATCGCCGACACTTCCAGACCACTTTTCCCTAATAAACGTTTTTGCATGGTTGTTCTCCTTTCTACTGCCCTTATTTGGGCGATGATTGGTTACAAAGTAAAGCCTGCTCCTTAATCTTTCGGATCGCATCATTGAATCCGTCGGGGGTGCCGCTGGATCCTGCGAGACGGTCCACCTTCACCTCGTCGATGCGCTTCCCGACGACGACCGCCGGGACCGCGTCGGCGAAGCGGCGCTGCAGGTCGAGGGAGGTCGGGTTCGTCGCATGAGGGGTCACTTTGACGGCGGTGATGACGTCGTCGACCAAAGTTACAGTCACGGTGATGGATGAGGGCAGGCTCCCGTATTGGCCGGTCGCCGTATATTCGCCGTCTTCGTAGGTGCAGTCTTTACTTGTTGCCGATCTTGAACAGTTGACGCTGCCATTCAAGGTGATCGTCGGGCGCTCGGCAGCCATATCCGTCGTCCCGGATGAAGTCATGACCGTGGATACGGAGACTGCTGCCACCGTGACGATAAAACTCTTGCTCAAGGGAATCATACTCTTATCCTCTCCTTTCCTTGCGAGTTGATCACTTACGTGAAGAGCTCGCCGTCGAAGCTCTGCGAGATTTCGGCACGGCCGTCGGCAAACATCCGCACGTACGAGAACCGGAAGAACTTCGCTAGATGATGCCCGCTTGTGAAAAAGAGTGCCGTCGCCAGTCCATCGGCGGTCGCGGTCTCGTCGGCGACAACCCACGTCGCGACCACATCGCGTACAGGGATGCCCGTTCGGGCATCAAGTACGTGGTGCAGCCCGTCACCCCAGGCGCGTCTGTTGACCGCAGATGCGCACAAGGCCCGGTTTTTCAGGTTAGCTGCGCCTACCACCAGACTGGGGTCGAACGGGTGCTCAAGCCCGACCCGAAGGACGGAATCCCCCGAATGGCGGAGGTCGCCGCTGCCGTCGACAACGAACTCGGTGAATCCGCCCTCGCGGAGGATCTCGGAGACGATGTCCACGAGATACCCCTTCCCCGCCGCTCCGACATCGATCACAAGCGGGCGCCGTGTCACAATTAACGTGCCGTCCCGGAGAATATCCTTCGACCAGGTCACTCTCTCCCGAGCGTGTGCCTCGGCTCGGACAAACTCCGACGCGGACGTGAGCGAATACGTTCGGTCGTAGCCGAGAAGTTCGAGGTCACGGCCAACGAGCGGGTCTACGGCACGTGCGGTAGCGATGTGTAGCCGATCATAGAGATCGAAAAGAGCGACCGAGTCGTCCGGGAAGACGAAGCGGCCACCGTTAGAGGCGGCAGCAACTCGGGAAACGAGGGAGTCCTGACGGAACCGCGAGTACGTGGCGTCGAATTGTTCGATTCGTTCGAGAATGCGCTGCTTCAACTGAAAGTCTAACGGCTCGCGGGTCTCGATCTCCCATCGGGTTCCGATGGCTTCGAACGTGAAGACGAACCTGCCGTTCCCGTCATCCGCTCCGTGAGCCGAATTGTACCTGATGTTCGTGGATAACTTTTTCTCCATGCTCTTGCTAACGAACGAGCAAGGCCGACTTCCTAATTTACGTTTTTGCATTATTTATCTTCCTTTGTTGACATCTGTTGACATCCAATTTACCGCTCTTGACGCGTAGGACGAATGATCATCTCGTTAATCGCGACGTCAGATGGTTGTTCAATTGCAAAGGCAATGGCACGAGCAATACTGTCGGCATAGATCGCACCTTTATAAATTTCATCAATGCTAGGTTTTAGGTCCGGATCTGTGACTGAATTTATTAATTCCGTAGCAACCGCCCCCGGCGAAATGATCGTTGAACGTATGTTGTTGCCGAGCTCTTCTTTACGTAGACCTTCAGAAATTGCGCGCACAGCAAACTTCGTTGCGGCATAGACAGTACTTCCAGCCCCGACAACGTGTCCAGCGACTGAAGAAACATTAATAATGTGCCCTTCTTTTCTTTCTCTCATAGAAGGAAGGACAGCCGCAATGCCATACAGTACGCCTTTGATGTTGACGTCAATCATCCGATTCCAATCATCCACTTTTTTCTTATAAAGGAACGAATGTGGCATGATTCCGGCATTGTTTATTAACACATCAATTTTTCCAAACTCTTTTAGAGCATACGCAGCCAGTTCTTCCATTTGTTCATACGAAGTGACATCGGTCACTTTATAAATAGCTTGCCCCCCACTGTTTTTGATTTCTTCTTGTAGTTTCTTCAATCGGTCCTCACGGCGAGCTGCAAGCACTAATTTCGCACCTCTCGAAGCGAGTTCCTTTGCAGTCGCTTCTCCAATCCCGCTAGAAGCACCCGTTATAATGACCACTTTATCTTGAATATTAGACATAACAACACGATCCTTTCTAACACATATTGAATGAGAAATGAGTGACTTTCCCGTATCCAACTTCCTATACATAATAAACATCATCAATAAATTAATATACATCATTATAAACAACCTCATGGTGCCCGCAATGGTTAGGTGAATACGGTTTGTCCATTAGTGAACAAATGGCCGATAATTGATCATAAATTTTAGTGTATCCATGAAAGTACACAATAGTTTAGCGTGCCTTATTGTAAACTTATTCACATCCAAGTTTGTTTACGCCCAAGCTTCAACGAACTTCTGGGGATGATAGCCGATAAAGCGTCAACTGAACATCAGGTTTGTTTAGAAATCCATTAAGTGCAAAACATTATTCAAATTTAAAACTCCATTTCAAGAATTGGATAAAAGGACAAGCCAAGTCAGCATCCCCCCTTCTCCGCATTTCAGTTTGTTGTGTGGTATAAAAGCACTAAATATCAAGTTTACGGTTACAAAGCCATTTCACGATTTCAGGATCGTTATGGGAAAAGAACAAGCTTTTTTTCGTATCTAACGCTGCAATGCTCTCCATATCCTCTTGACTTAATTCAAAGTCAAAGATATGAAAGTTTTCAATGATCCGTTCTTTATGAACAGACTTTGGAATGGCCACAATTCCTCTTTGTGTCAACCAACGCAAAATGACTTGAGCAACGGATTTACGATGCTTCTCAGCGATGGATACTAAAACTTCATTTTGGAAAATGTTATTTCTCCCTTCGGCAAAAGGCGCCCAAGACTCGATCTGTACATTGTGCTCTTTCATAAATTGGGCACTCTCGACCTGTTGGCAGAAAGGATGCGTTTCAATTTGATTGACGGCAGGAGTGACTTCATGATGGATGATCAAGTCGATCAGACGATCCATCTGGAAGTTGCTCACTCCAATGGCCCTAATTTTCCCCTCACGGTACAATTCCTCCATCGCACGCCAGGAGCCATAAACATCGCCAAAAGGCTGATGAATCAAATACAAATCCAAATAATCAAGTTGCAATCTTTCCAATGACCTTGCAAATGCTTTTTTTGTGCTCTCGTAGCCGACATCTTGAATCCATAGCTTTGTGGTCACAAATATGTCTTCTCTTGGGATTCCACTCCGTTTAATGGCTCGACCAACCGCTTCCTCATTTTGATAAGCGGCAGCGGTATCAATCAAACGATAACCCGTCATAAGGGCGTCATACACGCATTGTTCACATTCGTTTGGATCGATCTGATAGACACCGAAACCAAGAATTGGCATCTCAACTCCGTTGTTCAAAATGACCTTTTCCACGTAAAATCTCCTCCTGTTTTTATAAATCAATATTCCTTTATTAAAGCAGAAATATGGTATACGAAGATTGGATGGTTCTGTCTTTTTTACATCATCTATTGTGTTCATTGTTGGACAGTTGAGAATGACCAAGCACGACCGAAGGAAACGACTGCAATGATGGCAGCGATCGCGACGGAGACGGCACTGATCCAAGTAATCGCCATGATTGACAAGCCTCCTACGGTGATCCCCCCGATGCCAGCACCTGTGGCAAACCCGAGCTGTACAAAGGAACTGTTCAGACTGAGCACGATCCCAGAGGCTTCCGGCGCAAGCGAGATCAGGTTAAAGTTTTGGGTCGGCCCGAACGTCCAACAAGCGAGTTCCCAAATCATGAGCAACAGGATGGCGACGATAGTCCATCCGGAGCCAACTGACAGTAACACCAAAGCAAAAGCTTGAACGACCATGGATATGATAAGAGTGCGGAAGGTGCCGATCCGATCCGCTAAGAAGCCGCCAAATCTCGAACCGATCACGCTCGCGATCCCCATAGCAAAGAGAATGACACTGATTTTCCGTTTCATCTCTGGCATGACGGTAGCTAAATAGGAGGTGATATACGTATCGACAATCGAAAAACCAATAAACACAAAGAACGTGACTCCAAGAGCAGCCGCGATCCGCGGATTCTTCACAAAAGCAAGTGGCTTACCCAGAGGGACGGACGTTTCACCTTCCATGTCTGGAATCGTCCTTGCGACGGCGAAGATGGCCAGCAGACTGAAGATGCCGATAACCCAGAAGATCGTCTTCCAATCATATGTCTCTGCGAGAACGCGCCCAATAGGGACACCGAATACGAGAGAGGAGCCGAAGCCCATTGCGACATTAGACATCGCTCCGCCCTGACGTCCGGGAGGAGCCAACTTCGCGGCAACGGCATAGGCGGTAACGACAAAGACGCCCGTTCCGATCCCTAGTACAACACGGGAAGCCATCAGAAAGCCGAACCCCGGGAGAAGGAGTGTCAAAACGATGCCCAGTAAAATAATAGAAAGAGCCAGCAACAATTGACTGCGCTGATTCATCTTGGCCATCGCCACCATGACAATGGGCGTGCCGATCGCGTTCCCGAGCGCAAATACGGTAATAAGCTGTCCCGCTGTCGCTACCGCTACGCCGACGGAAGCAGCGATTTTATCTAGCATACCTACGATCCCGAACTGTGAAGTGCCCACAAAGAAGCTGATCAGGGTCAACATGTAAATCTTCCAAGCGTTATTCATAGTATCCGATCCCCTCCTTTCACTTTGAAATTTTTTAGCGATCATAAAAGAGTGAAAAACCTTACGCATGTTTATTATGCAACAAATGAAAAAACGAACGGTATCATGATCGTCTCAAATGATTGCCTAATCCTCTCACAGCCACTTACGCAACAGACGAATATGCATTAAAATGGAACTAGCAAGAATAAAGAAGCAAGGAGGATTTTATGTCTGAACAAATTTATAAACAGCAAGATGAGCTCGCCAAGCTGATTGAACGTCACACAGGCCAAGACGGTATTCACACGACCGTTATTCCGTCTTTATTTTTCTCTCGTCATTCTACTGTTACAGGACCAAATCACGGTGTTCATAATCCTTCCTTATGCATTGTCGTTCAAGGTGAGAAGCAGGTATGGCTGGCACAGGAGCACTTTACGTACGGTCCCGCCGATTACCTTGTTGCATCCGTTGACTTGCCCGTTATCGCCCAAATCACGAAAGCCACTTACGATGTTCCGTATTTGGCTTTAAAACTTGAATTTAGACCGGGTCAAATTTTAGAGCTTTTAAGTGATTCTGAAATTCAAGTTGGCCTGAAAGAAAATACGAAGCGAGCTATGTTTGTCAGCCCTATGGAGTTATGTATGTTGGATGCGGTAATCAGACTGGTTTGTTTGCTAGACAACCCGAAAGATATCCCTGTGCTTGCTCCTATTTACACGAAGGAAATACTCTATAGGGTTCTGCAAGGACAACATGGGGGAATACTGAAACAAATGGCCATAGAAGGGAGCTATACCTATCGAATCAGAGACGTGATCGAATATATCAAAAATCACTATAATCAGTCTTTTAAAGTTGAGGAGCTTGCGGAAATCGCAAATATGAGTGTTTCTTCACTTCATCGGCACTTTAAAGAGGTAACGGCTATGAGCCCGATTCAGTTCCAAAAACAACTAAGGCTGCAGGAAGCGCGACGCCTGCTATTAACCGAGTCAACAGATGCCGCTGATGTCGCATTCCGAGTCGGCTATGAAAGTCCATCGCAATTCAGCCGTGAATATTCCCGCATGTTCGGTTTTCCACCTAAAGAAGATATCAAGCGCCTGAGGGAGGAATATGACCAAAGGGCCAACGCATGACTCCTTGCTCAACGGGGGATTAAACTGCGTATTCATATGGTCATTTTCTAGTTTCTCAAGGGAAACAGAATAAGTCGAGAGTTAATGAGGCTGCCCCAAAAGGTCGTAAAGCGACTTTTTGAGTCCAGCCTCCTCTCACCATTCATTAGGACCAACTATTTTCGTGATACATCCAAGTCGGTATTTCAAAGTTTTACATAATTATAAGGTAGACATGTCAATAACGAATCGATAACGTACATCACTGCGGAGGACGCGCTCATACGCTTCGTCTACTTGGTCAGCACCGATCACCTCAATTTTAGGGGCAATGCCGTGTTGAGCGGCAAAATCGAGCATCAATTGTACTTCAACTAACAGGTGCGTTGAAGAAGACAATAAAAGTATGACCATTCATTCATAAGACAAATCGAATTGGAATCCTTTAAAAGCCCATAAAGTTGTAATCACAAAACTCGTAAAGACAAGAGGTAATACCTTGAATGGAGTAGTTTCATAGCTTAATCAAGACTATCCCGAATCGATCCCGTACGCCAAAAGAAGCGAAACAAGCAATTCTGTTAATTATTGTCATTCCCTTTTTCCTAAAAAATAAAGGTTAATAATTAGGTTTAATATCATTAAGCATATACACCAAATCTCTTCTTTCTAGCGATCTCATCAAATAATTGAACCCTTCTTTTGCATTCTTCAATGATTTCTGAACTAAATCCCCATTTTTCACCATAAACAACAATAAAATCTTCTATTGTAATCAAATTAGGATGTTTACTAATTGCATCATAAAAAGCACTTAATGAATCAGGACTGGTAACCATTTTAGAACACACACGCAACAGTTCTTCATCTTTTACATTCACAGCTTTAATGAATCTGTTAGGTGGATATCTCTTCTTCTTTGTTATTTTTAATCACCTCATTAATTGCTCCTCTTAAGTTATGGACTATTGGTAACTTTTTCATCGATCTCACCTTTCTTCAAAATGAAGTAGGTTTATATACCACGTATTTGGTAAATTAATACTGCGAATATGATCGCAATAATAGGTCCAAAAAACATTCTTGTCAACATCGCGAGAGGTGCGCTATCGTTATCCATGATAATTGTCGTACTTCGCTTCCTTGTATTCATTATATCTATCGCCTCCCACACAAATTTGGTAGAAATTCCCTTGATTAAAAGACATTGTTTACTGATTATTAACATTTTTATGGTTACATTCTTCTACTGTTTTTTTATTGGTACATCGGCTAAACGTAAACTTGAAATCAATTTTACGGTTGCTATCTGTTCTTCCGAATAAAGACGGTAACCATTTTCGCTTCTTATTGGATGCAGTAAATTCTCTGACTCATAATATCTTAAAGCACTTTTTAAAATACCGGTCCTTTTGGAAAAAGTTTGTATCGTTTGAACTCATCTCAATCACGTCCTTTATAATCAAAGTTACACCTTAAAGTAACTTTAAGGTCAAGAACAAAATAAAAAAGACTTGTCCTCAAGGCAAGTCTTATAATTTAAGTTGATCGAACAGTAATGAAGCCCGCTTATTTCAAAATCTTAAATCCGAATTTTTCAAAAATTTGAAACGAATCTTCTGTCTGTAGGTACTGATAGAAATCGTGAGCCTCTTTTTTATGCTTTGTGTCCTTAATGATGCCAACTGGATAAATAATAGGATCATGCATATTTGCGTCTGCAATGTCGACAATTTTTACCTTATCAGATATTTGGGCATCAGTTTTGAATACAATTCCTGCGTCCACTGTATTTGCTTCTACATATGATAATACTTGGCGCACATCCTTTGTGTATACGACTTTCTCTTTTACTTTTGGCCAAAGATTTAGCTTGGTCAGAGTTTGCTGCCCGTATTGACCTGCTGGAGTAGTTTCAGGATTTCCTAATGCAAATTGCTTAATACCGCTGTCTGCCAAAGACTGAAATCCTTTTACTGTGTCTGCTTTATCTTTCGGAACGATTAAAACGATTTCATTTCCTAGCAAGTTTTTGCTCTCTTCTTTGTTAATCAATCCTTTGTCTACGAGTGGACGAAACTTATTTTCAGCAGCCGAGAAAAATAGGTCTACCGGCGCTCCTTGTTCGATTTGCTGTTGCAATGCACCAGAACTTCCAAAGTTAAATGTAATTTTTATATTTTCATGTTCTTTTTCATACTTTTTCTGAATTTCCGTTAAGGCATCTTGTAAGCTTGCGGCTGCTGAGATGGTTAATTGTACTGTCTGTTTATCCTCTGTCTTCTTTGATTCCTGTTTTTCTCCCTCGTTTGTACAACCAAAAATAAAAAAGATTGAAGCACACAAAAACATGATCATGATCATGCGAATAGAATGCTTCATGCTTTCTCTCCCCCTTCTACTTTTAATCTAATATAAAACTTATTATAATTTCTTATAACTATTTTGTATAGTATATAATTAATTTATATAAAATATAATTATATAGAATAGTAAAGTGTCTCCGTTCACGGATAGAAAAAACACATTTGTTCAGTGCAATGAAAAAAACCATAAGGTGCTTTTTTAATCGGCCTTGCCAATAACGCCTTTTCAATAAATGCTTTTATCAGCTTTTACTTTATCTACGTTTTCGATTCTTTTTTCAAACCATCCAATCTTAGATGTTTCTATTGCATCAAACATCGGAACGTAAGGCTTTATATCGAGTAGAGGTGTTTCGTTCAATACATCGACATCTAGGACATGGATATGATTCCCCTCAATACTTTTCAATCGAACGACTGAAAAGCCGATTGGGTTCGGTCTTTTCGGGAATCTTGTTGCAAAAATACCATGGGGTTGATCATCTAAGAAAGAAACTACCTGCAATGAATATTCATGAACCTTATGAAAATAATAAATAAGAATAAGATGTGAAAAGCCGTCCAGATCTTTCATCCCTTCTACATACAATGGGTTAAGCTCTATTGTTCCTTCTACATTTTTCGCCGCCGCCGATTGAATCGGCATTCCTTCCAAGGTGTTAAAAGGGGTTAGAATTTTTCCTATCGCTTTAAAATGAATGTTCATCTTTACAACATCCTATTTTCTTTTATTTATAATTAATTATATTTAATTATAAATAAATATAATAGAAAAAGATATACTTATGTTTCTCTTTTTGGTTTTTCATTTCCAGTGCTCACGAATCAAGAAAACCAGATATTCCAGTGCCAAAAAGTGATAAAACAAAGCCAGAGGTTTTTAAGAGAACCCCTGGCTTTTAGCTGGATCCATTTCAGCTTTCATAAACGACTTGTCCGGTTTGTGACAAATCATAGCCTCCTAGTGCTTTTAAATCGTTTTGAAAGTGAACCGATCTTAAAATTTGCAGGACTTGACTAATTAACTCTCTATTTTCATCGTTCTTTAAAATAACCAAATCGTACTTTTCATTAACTAACGGAATGAAATCGACATCTTTAACTAGGTTAGCCCCTCTTTCAATTCCTACCCCGACATCTGCATCCCCTTTAGCGACAGCACTTGCGACACTTACGTGATTGGTTACCTCATTGTCATAGCCGTTAATTTCAGAAACAGGTATGCGATACTTTCTCAAACATTCATCTAGTAAAACACGAGCACCCGCACCTTTTTCCCGGTTCACAATTTTTATATTTTTTCTTCTTAAATCTTCCCAATGCTTAATATTCAACGGGTTTCCCTTTTTGACGTAAAAGCCTGCCTTCCTTGTTAGTAAATGAATCACGATATACTGAAAATTCACTAGTATCTTATTGATATACGGAACATTATATTCACCTGAAATTCCTTCGATTAAGTGTGTACTGACAATGTCTGAATATCCTTGATACATTGAAATTAGGCTTTCTAAGCTTCCAACATAAGAACGAAGTGGCCGAAACCTTTTCGAGGATTTTTCTAAGTAGTTCGCCAAAATATCTAAGCTCATATCCTGGCCGCTTATAATTAATTGTCTAGGTTGCAAATACCCTTGAGTTTCAATCGATGTTTCTTTTTTTGATGACTGTACGGAGCTTGGCTGCAGTTCTTCTTTTGACTTTTTTATATACTCTTCTAGATCGGAAGGATCAATTCGCATTTGTCGTCCGACACGATAAGCAGGTAATAACCCTTTTTTCACTAAATCATATACGGTTAATTTTGAAACCTTTAATATGTTTGCCACTTCCTCGGTTGTATAAGAAAGATTTTTTTCCATACCTACTTGCTCCTTCATAAAAAAATTCGTTATAAGTAATTAAATGTAATTTGATATATTGTATTGATAACTTCTGTATCAATGATTTATATTTAAATATAAATAAAATTAATTATTTTCTTAACAAGAAGATGGCTATGTAGTTTATATCTAATCTTGATTATATCATGTTTTGTTTCGCTCTTTTTCAATGGAAATGACTCAACTTCTTGTTTTACCATTTCCTTTACTCCAAAGTTCAAAATAATTATAACCATTTATAACGAAAAATGATGAAACTTTATGAAAAGGTGAACGACAAATATGAATTACTCGCCGCTTATACTCTCTTTAAAAACGGCAACAATCGCTACGTTTATCGTATTTGTTACTGGGGTTGTGTTGGCACGATTGATTAGTCGTAACTCCTTTCGAGGGAAAAGTATTATAGAAGCGATTATTTTGCTGCCACTCGTGCTTCCGCCTACAGTTGTAGGCTTTGGTTTATTATATATATTTGGTAAAAACGGATTTATTGGTCGATTACTGCTCGATTGGTTTGATTTCCAAATTGTTTTCACTTGGTATGCTGTTGTGATCGCAGCAGTCGTCGTGTCTTTTCCTTTAATGTATCAAAGTGCATCTGCAGCGTTTCGGCAGTATGATCCAAATATTGAAAATGCTGCATATACAATGGGGGCATCGAAATGGAGAGTGTTTTGGACGATATCTTTTCCACTGGCATGGCCAGGACTGTTAGCTGGCTTAGTTTTATCCTTTGCACGAGCGTTAGGAGAGTTTGGTGCCACTCTCATGCTCGCCGGCTATATTCCGAATGTCACCGACACTATTCCTCTAGCCATTTATTTTGCGGTGGAGTCAGGTAATTTGGAAGCGGCAAAATTTTGGGTGATCATTATCGTTGCCCTCGGCTTTAGCGCTATTTTATGGCTAAATTGGTGGAGCAAAAGGAATATGATGAGACATGTACAAAAATAGTAAGTTCAAATTGTCGCTTACTTAAAGGAGTTTTTTCTTATGCTTATCGTTGAAATCCAAAAAAGACTATCCCATTTTGAATTAGATGTAAAATTTTCAGTGGCCAATGAGATTGTTGTCCTTTTTGGCCCCTCCGGCTCCGGAAAAACGACAATCTTAAATTGTATTGCTGGGATAAGCAAACCTGCTGCTGGCATCATCCGATTAAACGACACCATTTTATTTGAAAATAAGAAAGTATTTGTTCCTATTCAAAAAAGAAACATCGGCTATGTATTTCAAGATTATGCGCTTTTTCCCCATATGACTGTTTGGAAAAACATTGCTTATGGCATGCAAAATGAAAGCTTTGTCAAAAATTTAATGAAAGAGCTGCGAATTGAACACCTTAGAGATAAATATCCGTCTGAAATTTCAGGCGGCGAAAAACAACGGGTCGCCATTGCACGAGCCATTGCAACCGAGCCGGATGCCTTGCTTTTAGATGAACCTTTTTCTGCATTAGATAATCAAACACGTGTAAAAGGTCATGAAGAGCTATTACGTATCCATAAGCTTTGGCGCATTCCCATTATATTAGTCACCCATCATCTTGAGGAAGCAAAAAAATTGGGGAATCGAATTTTATATTTACACGAAGGAAAAATTTGTGACAGTTATTCAGAGTTAATTGACAGCCTTACTCTTTAAGCTAACATCAATTATAGCAAATTATGAGGAAAAAGGGGGTTTATAGCATTCCCCTTTTTCAGATTTTGTGTTTACTTCCTTAAAAACAGTAAATTAAATTTATTTTTTTATATTGTTCATTTAGCACATAGTTCTATTTTTACTGGATACGTCTCTCGCTTGAAACAGCATAATTCTTTTGTCGTGAAATTTATAAAATTTTCCCTTATGATGCTTTTTGATAAAATCTATTAATTTTTAATGCAAAAGGATCAATGACGGACAGTTGAACAAAGAATTCTGGGGACAGATTACAGCGCTCGTCTCATTCATTTGTCGCCGGCAGTGGTTGCATTGGACTCGGCTTATGATGCATTAGAATTAAGCTCAGACGTTTCCGGAAAAGACTGGCTTTCAGGTTGAGAGCTTGGCACAGGGGAAAAATTATTCTGCAGCGCCCTCGACCCATTGGATATCGTCACTGGCGTTAGTTCGTTTTCTAAATTCAGCAGCGCGGCCCGGTTACGCCCTCTTCGAGAAGCAATGGATCCAAAGCTATTTAAGCTGGATTGAATCAAAAATCACAACATGCCTGCGACATGGTTGTCCGTAGGCGTATCTTCCCTCATCAAATGCGACAAGACAAAGCAAGTGATCAACAATTTAACGGAGGTATGAAAGCGAAATGCCTATGGATATAAGAATTTTACCCGTTTTCGTTCAAAAATACTATGAATCCACAAGTTTAAAAGAATTGAGGGACATATAGGCTAGCACTACCTTTTCTTTTAGAAAGGGAGGTACCCCCTTTCCAGAAGAAAAGGCCACCAAGCGAAGCGCGGCAGCCTGAACCCCAATATTTGACAAAGAACCTTTTTTATTACACCGGATATACTCCATGCTTTCTTTCCGAAAAGACGATATATTTCGACATATAGGCATCAAAGCGACAAATCAATTCTTCGCGAAGCTGGTTTGGAGCGATAATTCCATCTATCACCATCTCTGAGGCTAAACGATAAATATCAATATCGCGGCGATACTCCTCCCGTTTTTGTTCAATAAAGGCTGCCTGTTCTTCTTTAGGAAGCTCAGCAATTTTATTGGCATAGACTGCATTAACCGCTGCTTCTGGTCCCATCACAGCAATTTGTGCATTAGGAAACGCTAAGTAGCAATCCGGTTCAAAGGCCGGGCCAGCCATCGCATAAAGACCTGCCCCATACGCTTTTCGCACGATAATAGAAATTTTCGGAACCGTTGCTTCTGACATCGCTGAAATCATTTTCGCTCCATGGCGGATAATTCCTGCCCTTTCCACTTTTGTGCCGATCATAAATCCTGGAATATCGGCTAAAAATAAAAGCGGAATATGGAAGGCATCACATAAAGTAATAAATTTGGCTGCTTTATCAGCCGAATCATGGAATAGGACACCGCCTTTGATGCGCGGCTGGTTAGCGAGTATACCGATTGGCTGTCCATTCAAGCGAGCAAGTCCTGTAATCAATTCAGGTGCAAACAGCTTTTTGATTTCGCAAAAAGAGCCTTCATCAATAAAACGCTCGATCAAGTCATACATATTAAACGGCGCATTTTGATTCAGGGGTAAAATGTCCTCAATCGTTTTTTCAAAGCTCTTCGCTGGCTTTGCTTCGACAATCGGCGGTTTTTCAGCGAAATTGGCTGGAAAATAAGATAAGTACTTGCGGGCAAACTGAATGGCTTCTTCTTCTGTTTTCACAAGTACATCTCCACATCCAGAGACGCTGCAATGCATTCGCGCTCCACCCATCTCTTCAAGCGTCACTTTTTCGCCAATCACCATCTCCGCCATTCGCGGCGATCCTAAATACATCGAAGCGTTTCCTTCGACCATAATGACGATATCGCAAAAAGCTGGAATATAAGCACCGCCGGCCGCCGATGGTCCAAATAATAAGCATATTTGCGGCACTTTTCCAGAAAGCTTTACTTGATTGTAAAAAATGCGCCCTGCCCCGCGGCGACCAGGAAACATTTCGACTTGATCCGTAATCCGCGCCCCAGCCGAGTCTACTAAATAAAGCATCGGGCACCGAAGCTTTTCTGCGGTTTCTTGGATACGAATGATTTTTTCTACGGTTCGTGATCCCCACGATCCCGCCTTTACCGTTGAATCATTGGCCATTACACATACGGTTTGCCCGTTGATTTTTCCGATCCCTGTTACCACGCCATCAGCTGGCAGACCGTCAGCAAGACAATTGGCAAATAAAGCATCCTCAAATTGCATTCCCTCATCAAATAACAGCTTTAGACGATCTCGTACGAATAGCTTGCCTTTCTCCGCATTTTTTTGATGGTACTTTAATGCGCCGCCTTGTTCAATTTTTTCGACTTGTTCCGCCAATTTCTCGGTCAATGTTTTTGCTTGCTCGTTGATCACTTGCACTTCCTCCTTTACTCTCCTTTATAAACAGGCTTCCGCCTTTCTTTAAAGGCTTGCAGCCCTTCTAAACGATCCTTCGTTGGAATTGTCATCTCATAAGCCATCTGCTCCAGCTTCAAACCTGTATATAAATCGACTTCCAGACCTCGATTAATGGCTATTTTAGCTTGGGCAACAGCAATCGGCGCATTTTGAATTATTTGTCCGGCAAGTTCGTTTGCCTTTTCCATTAACTGCTCATACGGCACAACATATTCTACTATTCCGATGCTGGCTGCTTCCGCTGCCGTTAGCCGTTTAGCCGTAAAAATGAGCTCCTTTGCTTTGCCTTTTCCGATTAAACGCGGGAGACGCTGAGTTCCGCCAGCACCTGGAATAATCCCAAGCGCCGTTTCGGTTAATCCAAGCTGAGCATTATCAGAGGCAATACGGATATCGCAAGCTAACGCCAATTCGAGGCCTCCGCCAAATGCAACGCCATTAATCGCGCAAATAGTTGGTGCTGGAAGCTGTTCAAATTCATTGATCGTCTCGCGAATCAGCGCAACGGTTTTTCTCACTTCTGTTTCAGTCATACTGGCACGTTCTTTTAAGTCAGCACCAGCACAAAATGCTTTTTTTCCACTTCCTGTTACGATCACACAACGGATCGAGCGATCAAACCTTAATTGCCCAAGCTTTTGCTTCAGCTCCATTAACAGCGCTGTAGACAAAGCGTTGACTGCTTGCGGGCGATGCAAAGTTAGCACTGCCACTCCATTCGCCGCCTCATAGAGAATAGAAGATTCCATTTAATCACTCTCCTTTATTAGGACAAACAAGGATCAACGGTTTGCAAATAATGGCTATTGAGCGCTCGACCGATTTTATTTTGAATAAATAGCGCTGCCTCCGTTAACCGCCCAGCATCAATGCCTGTAGCAATATCCATGCCATGAAGCATATATAATAAATCATCAGTCGCTACGTTTCCGGAAGCTCCCGGTGCATACGGACAGCCGCCCAGTCCACCAAGCGAGCTGTCAAAAGTCGTAATCCCCATTTCTAATGAAAGCAGCACATTGGCTAAGGCTGTTCCCCTTGTATCGTGAAAATGCATGGATAGCTTTTCTTTCGGGAATCTCTTTAGAAGCGAGTTGAGCACAGCTTCCACTTGGCGAGGGGTAGCAACACCGATCGTATCACCTAAAGAAAGCTCATCCACTCCCATTTCAAACAACCGCTCTGATATAGCAGCTACCTGCTCAATGGAAACTTCCCCCTCATAAGGGCAACCAAAAACCGTTGAAAGATAGCCGCGAACAGTTTTCTTAGCACGCTTTGCCTCCTGAACAACAGCTGTTAAGACAGGATAGGTATCTGAGATTGATTTATTAATATTTTTTTGATTATGCGTCTCGCTTGCAGACATAAATACAGAGATTTCATCAACTTGAGTCGTCAAAGCATTTTCAAGCCCTTTTTGATTCGGAACAAGCGCTGCATAAGTAACACCAGGAGCTCGTTCAATTCCTGCTGCAACATCTAGCGCATCGGCTAGCTGCGGAATCCATTTTGGATGAACAAATGATGTTATTTCAATGTACGTCAACCCTGTTTTGGAAAGCTGATTGATCCAAGCAATTTTATCTTCAGTCGCAATGGCTGTCTTTTCATTTTGCAGCCCATCACGAGGCCCTACCTCTTTAATCGTAACGTGTTTAGGCCAGTTGCCCACGCGCCTCACCTCTTATTCAAATTCAAGCAAAATATCGCCTTCATTGACAAAATCGCCTTCCTTCACATGAATTTCTTTAACGATTCCGCTTGCTTCTGCAGCAATAGGAATTTCCATTTTCATTGATTCTAAAATCACGACATCTTGCCCTTTCTCAATGTTTTCTCCGACAGAAACAACAATTTTCCATACATTCCCTGCCATTATTGCAACAATCTGATTCATCTTTTTACTCCTCCATTTCCTGAACTTGCAGATTGAAGGTCTTCCACTCTCTAATCAAGAAAAGTGGAAGACTTGATCAACATCTTATTTTTTGATAGAAACGCTGCTTAAATGCCGATTTACAAAATCGGTTGTTGTATGTCCCGCTTGAAATTCTGGGTGTGCCAACACTTCTTTTAGCATTGGAATGTTTGTTTTAATTCCTTCAATTTGATAGCTGCCAAGCGCTTGCAGCATGCGATTAATCGCTTCCTTTCGGTTTTCGCCTTTTACAATTAATTTAGCAATCATTGGATCATAAAACGGCGTTACGACCATTCCGCTTTGAACTGCTGTTTCATTGCGAATATGCTCTCCCTCCGGTAATTGAAGCGCAGTAATGGTTCCGGGGGATGGAAAAAATGTTTTTGGATCCTCTGCGTAAATCCGCACCTCGATGGCATGCCCTTGACGCTGGATGTGATCTTGGCTATAGCCGAGCTTTTCCCCGGCAGCGATGCGCAGCTGCTCTTCAACAAGATCCAGACCGGTGATCTCCTCAGTTACTGGATGCTCTACCTGAAGACGCGTATTCATTTCAAGAAAGTAGAAGTTTTTCTGTTCATCAACAAGAAATTCAATCGTTCCTGCATTTGTATAACCGATATATTGGGCGGCTTGAATGGCTGTCTCCCCCATTCTTTTTCTTGTTTGCTCATCTAAAAACAGAGAAGGAGCTTCTTCAATCACCTTTTGGTGACGCCGCTGAATCGAACATTCACGTTCCCATAAATACACATAATTCCCGTAGTGGTCAGCAAGAAGCTGAACTTCAATATGGCGCGGATTCTGAATATACTTTTCCAAATACATCGCCCCATCGCCGAAGAAGGAAGTCGCCCGCTTTTGGTTGCCTTCAAACACTTTGTGCAATTCCTCTTCATTATGGACGATTTGCATTCCGATACCGCCATCCGCCGCAAGACGCCTTTAACATAATAGGATAACCGATCGTCGCTGCTGTGCTTGCTGCTTCCTCGACATTTTGAAGCGGAAAGGAGATGCCGGGGACGATCGGCACGCCTGCTTCTGACATTGTTTTCCGCGACTCAATCTTACTTCCCATTTTCGCAATAACATCAGCATTCGGTCCGATAAATACAATTCCTTCCTCTTCACAACGGTGCGCAAATGTCGGGTTTTCCGACAAGAGACCATATCCTGGATGAATCGCTTCCGCTTTCGTCGCTTTTGCAACGTCAATGATTTTGTCAATATTCAAATAACTTTCACTGACATGCGGCTTTCCAATTAAATAAGCTTCGTTTGCCCATTTTACATGGAGCGAATCAGCATCTGCTTCTGAGTATATGGCTACTGTCTGAATTCCTAACCGCCGGCACGTTCGAATGACTCGAGCTGCAATTTCTCCCCGATTGGCCACTAACACTTTTTTAAACATGCAACTCCTCCTATTCATGTGTTGTCTTTGTACTAAGAATTTGTTTAGCCTGCTCGCGCAATTTAAATTTTTGAATTTTTCCGGATGCTGTCATCGGATACGAATCGGTAAATTCAATATAACGGGGGATTTTATGACGCGATATTTTTCCGCGGCAAAATTCTTGAACTTCTTCAGCCGTCGCAGTTTGCCCTGGTTTTAATATAATCCACGCCATTACTTCTTCTCCGTATTTTTCATCAGGTACACCGACCACTTGAACATCTAGAATTTTCGGATGCTGATATAAAAATTCTTCAATTTCCCGTGGATAAATGTTTTCTCCACCGCGGATGATCATATCCTTTAGTCTTCCAGTAATGCGGCAATATCCATTTTCATCCATTATTGCTAAGTCGCCTGTACGGAGCCATCCTTCCTCATCAATCGCTTCTTTCGTCGCTTCCGGATTGTTATAATATCCTTTCATGACATGATACCCTCGCGTACATAGCTCTCCTTGCACACCGTACGGTACTTCCTTGTTTGTGCCTGGTTCGACTATTTTGACTTCAACGTTTGGAAGAGCACGCCCGACTGTCTCGACGCGCAAATGAATAGGATCATCCGTTCTCGTCTGAGTAATGACAGGCGAAGATTCAGTTTGTCCATAAGCAATCGTAATTTCTTTGGCTCCCATTTTTTCGATAACCGCCTTCATTACTTCAATTGGACAATTTGATCCCGCCATAATTCCTGTCCGCAATGAAGACAGATCGTATTTTTCGAAATCAGGATCGTTCAACTCAGCAATAAACATGGTCGGCACACCATGTAAAGCGGTGCATTTTTCGTCTTGAACCGTTTGAAGCACTTGGGTAGCATTGAATTCTTGTATTGGTACGATCGTAGCGCCTACAGAGACGCATGCTAAGACGCCAAGCACGCAGCCAAAGCAGTGAAAAAATGGCACAGGAATACATAAACGATCATCTTTCGTGAGTTTCATGCATTGAGCAATATTGTAGGCGTTGTTGATAATGTTGTAGTGGCTGAGCATAACTCCTTTTGGAAATCCTGTCGTTCCTGAAGTGTATTGCATGTTGATGACATCATGCGGGTCAAGGGAGTTCATTCGTTGATCGAGTTCATCTTCAGCGGTATCTTGAGCCATCGCCAAAAGATCATTCCATGTATATGTGCCAGGGTAACGCTTATCACCAAGAACGATGACATTTTTTAGACGTGGAAGACGCTTCGCCTTCAGCTGTCCTGGCTGACATTCGTACAGCTCCGGGGCAATCTCATAGATCGTGTCAATGTAAGAGGTATCGCGATATTGTTCGATTAAAAGAAGGGTCGTGGAATCTGATTGCTTCAATAAGTATTCTAATTCAGCTGTACGGTAGTTCGTGTTGACCGTCACAAGTACAGCCCCCATTTTGCCTGTAGCAAACTGGCATGCCAGCCATTCAGGAGTGTTGGTTGCCCAAATTGCAATATGCTCTCCTGACTGAATGCCCAGTTTCATTAAGCTTCGAGCAACAAGACGACAATATTCATCAAACTGCCTGTATGTCATTCTAAGTCCGCGATCTGCATACACAACAGCCTCATGCTCTGGATAAGCATTCGCTTTTTCTTCTAATAGTTTGCCAACCGTAACCTCTAACATCTCCGTCATAACATGCGCCTCCTTTGTTTAAATAAATTTTCATCCTCTCCATTTTTTCTGTCCTTTAACATCCAAGCTGACGGGCAATAACGAGCCGCTGAATTTCTGATGTGCCTTCACCAATTTCCATGAGCTTAATATCGCGCAAATGGCGCTCGACCCCATATTCTTTCATATACCCGTATCCTCCATGAATTTGAATTGCCTGATTACATATGCGGAAGCCAGCTTCAGAAGCAAACAGTTTAGCGAAAGAGGCTTCTTTTGTAAACGGTTTCCCTTGATCTTTTAGCCAGGCCGCTTTATACACCATGCTGCGGGCTAATTCGATTTCCATCGCCATATCGGCAAGCTTAAATTGAATCGCTTGGAATTTAGAAATGGATTGACCAAATTGTTTCCGTTCCTTCGCATATTGAAGCGCTTTCTCAAACGCGGCTTGAGCGATGCCAACGGCAAGAGCAGCAATCGAAATGCGACCGCCATCTAGAGTATATAAAAATTGCTTAAATCCCTTTGCCGGATCCCCTAATATGTTCTCTTTCGGCACGCGTACATTTTCAAGCACAAGCTCGCACGTATTCGAGGCACGGACACCCATTTTGTCGTAATTGCATTGAATCGTAAATCCCGGAGCGTTTGTTGGAACAATGAAAGCAGAGATGATGTTTTTATCCTTGTCATCCTTTCCGGTCACTGCGGTGACAATCACTTGTCTTGCATGCCCTGCATTCGTAATCCAGCATTTTTCTCCATTAATCACATATTCATCTCCGTCAAGCACCGCTCTCGTTCGGGTTCCGCCAGCATCTGAACCGGCATTCGGTTCAGTTAACCCAAACGCTCCCAACGCCTCTCCTTTGGCCATCGGAACAAGCCACTTTTGCTTTTGCTCTTCTGTACCAAAATAGTAAATAGGGCTTGCACCTAATGAGACAGCAGCAGCATAGCTAAGACCTGTTCCGCCACAGGCGCGACCAATTTCCTCTACAGCAACAGCATATGAAATCGTATCGCCACCAGCTCCGCCATATTCTTCTGGGAACGGGATTCCCAATAGCCCTAGCTCCCCCATCTTTTTGAATATTTCGATGGAAAAATAGGCTTCTTCATCCCATTTCGCTGCGTTTGGTGCAATTTCCTTCTCAGCAAACTCCCTTACCATTTCTTTAATCATCTGTTGCTCTTTTGTAAGTTCAAAATTCATGCTCTCTCCCCCATTTCTAACATATTATTCTAAAACCGACTAGTCGGTTTGTTTTTCATGAAAAATTTACGTTAACTAAAAATCATTTTTTAAATTTTAAAATGATTGAAGCGAAGCCTGCTTGCTTTTGATGAAATAAATGATATTTTCCGCCTTTTGCTTAGCCTTTTCTGTAAGGACAGAATGCAAAATAAAATCAATAAAATAGTCGGCAATTTGCTCGATTGTCATCGGCCCTTCCGGCTTATACCATTTATACGTCCAGTTCACCATGCCAATAATCGTCATTCCTGTAATTTCCACTGAAAGCTCTGGGCGAAACTCGCCTGCGTCAATTCCTTCGCGAATGACCCGAAAAATCACCTGCTTAAACTCATCACGTTTTTCATTAATTTTTTGTGCATACTCCGGCTTTAAATAATTGCTTTCTTGATAAAACACCGTTATATGCGGCTTATATAAATGAAATACTTTTACAAATGATTGAATAATAGCACATAAACGCTCTGTTGGGGTTTTGTAGTTTTCATAGGCCGCCTGTGCCTTGTTGAGCACATAGGTGATAAACACGTCGTGAATGTGATAAAGAAGTTCATCTTTTGATTTAAAATTATGATAAAAGCCGCCTTTTGATGCGTTGATTTCTGTGACAATCCGATCGACAGTAACCCCATGATAGCCGTATTGTTCAAAAAGATGCAGAGCCGTATCGATAATTCTTTCTTTTAAAGTTTTATTTGCCATAGAAAATCTCCTTCATCAGCTTATATTAACACAATTTTCAGAAAAGTTAAATATTTTATAGCTGTTATCTATAAAATACGTAATAAATGCCCCAAATGTCAATCCTCGTTTAATAAGATTGAGTCAAAATTTTGTGGGTATTTTCTTTTTTTGTACAGAAGAATTTTTTATTCGAAAGCGTTTACTGAACTCCTTAGTTTGCCTGTGCAGTACCGTTTAGGATTTTTTAAATCTAACCATCGCTATCAAGGCATGATACATCGGGCTGCCAGATGAGTGTTGTAGATAAGAGACTGATCAAGAAGACATAGATATTGCTTTGATTTGTTCTCTCTTATAAAACTATCGTTTGATATCTTCGCACAAGAGTTAATAGTTGTTTTTTTTCTTCTTTCCTGACTTAAAAAAATTCCGGAATAGTATGTATTAATCTAAGTTTGCATGTTTGATAAATTCTCATTCCAAATTCATCCATTGGTACAGATACAATGTTCGTGCCGCAGGATCGGAATACATTTGGGTGCAGTTGGATAAATAGGTACTTCTTGAAATCTCCCTGAAGGCAATCGTTCCCCCTCAGACACAATGTTTTTAGGTTAGTTTTTGTCTAATTCTATGTTGTAAAACGGCCTCCTTAAACCGTCTAAAAGAATAGGTTATCCTTTGCTTTGTTTCTCTAACAGTTCAATGATTCTATCCAGCTTCTTATCAATTTGTGCTGAACTTTTGCTCATGACTAATGATTTGACTACAAAGAACACTGCACGTGCAAAAGCAATAAGAAAAGCAAACATGACCAATGGAAAAATGAATGATTCCCAATCACCCATCCTCTTTTTTCTAACTGTATCACAAAGAAACAAAGGGCTGGAATCTTTGGTTGTATCCCGACTCACCATACAGTTAACATAACATTTTTATTAAAAACTTTAACAATAAGTAAATAGCAAATTTATTTTGATTGTTTGCTCTAGAGTGAAAAGCGTCCATTATGCTTCTGTTTGATGTCCTCAAAGAGTTTTCTGTTTTTAATCCTTTTTCTTCTCCTTAAACTTCCATTTTTCCTTTACCTTCTTGTTTAATTATTTTCATTATTTTATTTCAATGTTCATTTAGCACATAGTTCTATTTTTAAAAAATAAGCGTTCACACTATACAATTTCTTATTAAAAAATCACCCGCCTAAAAAGGATTCTTATAAAAAAGAAGCAGGAACGTCTTCCCTGCTTCAGTTTCTTAGCTTCAATTGTTGGTTTTCCATGACATATATATGATCTGCGACACGATCAATAAACATGCGATCATGCGATACGAGGATAACAGTTCCTTCATATCCTTTTAAAAAACGCTCTAACGCTTCAATACAAAAAACATCCAAAAAATTGGTCGGTTCATCTAAAATCAGTATATTGTATCTTCCTAAAAATAGTTGACACAAAACTAGACGGATAGCTTCGCCACCGCTTAAATTGCGGACGTTCTTTTCTAAATCATTTCCTGTAAAATTCATTGCGTGCAGAACTGCACGAATCTTACTTTCATGATAGTCGCTTCGTTCTTTCATAAATGAAACTACTGTTTCGTTCTTTTCAAATTGATAGCCCATTTGTTTATATGATCCGATGACAGCTTTCGGAGAAAGAATAATTCCTTCCCCTTGCTGGATGATATGACGAAGGAGTGTTGTTTTCCCTGAACCATTTTTTCCCGTGATAGCGACCGTGCTCCCTAATGGGAATTGGAAACTGGCTTCTTTAAGCAGAATTTTATTTCCTGCCTTAAGCGTCAATCGATCCGCCATAATGGGAAACTTATTGTGCAGTTTGAGAGCAGCTGGCTGAGGAAAATAAAGGGTTTGTTCCTTTTTTGGCGCCTCTACTGCTTCGAGTTGCTCCGCACGCTGCTCAATCGCTTTTGCTGCACGTTGAATCGCCTTTTGGCTTGTATCCTTTGATTTCGTCATAAACATTTTATTTGCCTTTGCTTTTGTTTCCTTTTTTGACATACGTTTATTTGGCTGAGTAATTTTTTCAGCCTTTTTCATTTTCTCCTCAGCTGCTTTTAAAAGACGCGTTTTTTCTTTCACGTATTTTTCGTACTCTTTAAGCTGTCTATTCCGAGCGAGCTTTTTTTGTTCTGCGTAGTCTGAATAATTCCCCGTATATTCTGTTACACGCCCGTCTTCTACCTCCCAAATTTTTGTAACGAGTTCATCCAGCACATGTCGATCATGGCTTACAAGAACAAGCGCGCCATAGTAATAACTTAGTTCATCAATTAAAAACTGCACACCGTCCTCATCTAAGTGTGTTGTCGGCTCGTCTATTAATAAACCTTCATGATAGGTGGAGAAAATTTCCGCTAATTTCAAACGAGTTTGTTCTCCGCCGCTTAAATTTTTCACTTCTGTTTGCGGGATTGACAACCTTCCTAGCAATTTATAATCGATTTCACGTTTAATCGGTCTTGACAGCTGATCAAAATAAGCAAAATCGGCAAAGCGATGTACTTGACCTTTATCAGGCGTAATTTGGCCTGCCAAAAGCTTCAACAACGTACTCTTTCCCGGCCCCGTTTTTTCCGACAATCCCGATACGATCAAATTGGTGTACGGCCAGTCGAGGAATATTTAATACAAGTTGGCCGGAAAATGAAACTTCAATATTATTTAACTCAATCAATACTTTTTCCATGATTCGCAGCCCCCATTCTTGTTGCAAATGTTTTCTTTACGCCTACTAAAATTTCCAAATCCACCATGATCTCAGCCGAATCCCGATTTATAAACGCATCAATACGCCCTTTATCCGCAGACCATGCTAGCGGGGTCATTTGCACCAAGTGTTTAAGATCAGCTTTATTAAGGTTCTTTGTGTAACATAAATGCTGCACATCCAGTAGATGGAGATGTTTTTTGAAAAGCGACACTGTTTGATCATTTTTATAGAACTTTTTTTCGTTATGATCAAATAGTTCATCTCTCAGCTCTTTCAAATAATGAGGACGAGGAATAACTTTAATGACAAGTCCATCTTCGACTAATATCCTCTTGAATTCTTTGTAATTGGCAGGAGATAAGATATTTAGAATTACATGAAACGATTGATCCGCAAGCGGTGATGTTGCCAAGTCGCCTACCATCCAAATTTGGTTTTCGTATCTCTTCGCAGCCATGGCAATGCCTTCCTTTGAAATATCAAGACCAACCCCAGTCATTGCCGAAACCTTACATTCGTCCAAAATCCTTTGTAAATGGGAGCCCTCTCCGCACCCTACATCTGCAACCATTAAAGGTTTAAAAGAAACGTCCATATACTCCTTTATCGACCTTGCAATCGCTTCATGCACGAATGTGTATAAGTCGCTTTCCATAATGATTTTGCGTCTTGCTTCAAACAATTCCTTCTTGTAATGACTAGTAGAGGAACGAGTCATCAAGTTTACATATCCTTGTTTAGTGAAATCAAAAGTATGATTTTTAGAGCATATTAGGCTTTTCAAATCAACAACCCTCATCGAACTTTTACAGAGTGGACATCTGAATGCCGCTACAAATTCACTAACAAGTTCTGCACTTTTGATTTTTTTGGTCATGTGATCTCTCCCTTTCCAAATAAAAAACACAGGCGATCTGCCTGTGATTCAGAGTAAAGGGAAGAAGACCCATCCTTATTTAAATTACGGGGCTATTTGAAGCCGTCACCAAATAAAGTGAAACTTCCATCAGTGGGCGACATGTGCTAGTGCCGATGAAGAAATGATGACGCTGCGTTTTTAATCGGCCTTCATCCCCACTGATGGTTAGCTAAACCAATCGGGCTTTTACGGGCAGTTATTCCCCACTTAGACTTATTATTTCAGCTTTAGTCTTGAAGCGGGGACTTATTGCCCGTTAAAGCGGGATAAACCTTCCTTTTGCTAAATAAAAGAAGGATAATTATACATATATAAAAAAGACAGACGAGACCCGTCTGTCTTCATATTACATATTTTCTATATGAAATGAAGATTATTAAAAAAGGACAGACTGCTCCCATTACTCTGCATTCACAAGCAGAGCCTTTGAACGTATTTAATTACTTAGTTCAAAGCTGGGAAACGCAATCTGACAGAATACACTTTTTAATAATCCTCCTTTAAATTTTCAGTACACCGATTATTATAGAGATCTTATCTGAAAAAGTCAAAGAAAACTAGCAATTATTCCGCTTTTATACAACATTTTCTTGAAGAAGCTGTCCATTAATCTCCCTGATTCTCCACCATCTGATCCCTTTAGAAAACAATAATACCTGAAGTTTGTGACAGCATTTTGTGCTTAACACATACACGTGATCATTTTATAAGCTTTAAATGATCGTGATCCAAGCAGTTTCATCACTTCCTGTAAAATCTTTTCTGTATTTTTTGCTCAACTGTCCAAGACGATATTGGTATTGCTCTTTAAATAAAAGCTATACATCGAAATTACCTTTGGTTCAAAAAAGAATTCTTCGCAATTATTCAAACTTGTCCAATTCCCTTTTTTCTCGTAAAAGTTTTTGAAATTCCATTTCTAATTCTTTAGATGGTTCGATACTTAAGCGACTTAGTACTTCTGATATTTTTGTTTCGAGTAAGAGACGTTTTTCTTTTGCAGTGTCTCGAGTTTTTTGCAGTTGAGCATGTTTATATTGCTGATAGGTTCCTTCAAAAAGTGCAATCTTTTGATTACGTATTGCCAAAATTCGTGTAGCGATATTTTCAATGAATCGGCGATCGTGGGAGACGAAGATCACGCTTCCTTCATACTCTTTTAGAAGAGACTCTAATGCTTCAACAGATTCCGTATCAAGAAAATTCGTCGGTTCATCTAAAATTAACGTATTGATATCACTTAAAAATAGTTTTGCCAGCGCAACTTTTACCCGCTCACCGCCGCTCAAAACCTCTACTGGCTTATATACATCATCTCTGAAGAAATGCATTCTCGCAAGAACCGTCCGAATAAGTGTTTCATTCTGTTTAGAAGAAGACTGGACATTCTCAATAATAGATTTTTCCACATCTAATATATTTAAATTTTGGCTAAAGTACCCCATTTTCACAGCCGGGGAAAGTGTAATGCCAGGCTCTTCGTTGATGATCTTTTTTACAAGCGTCGTTTTTCCACTTCCATTTGGACCGATAATCGCTAATTTATCACCACCGCGTACATAGAAGCTTGCATTGCTCCAAAGTACACGTTCGCTAATCCTGCCTGTTACATCCTCTACACGTAAGATAATTCGATTTTTAAACGCTTCTGCATTCGGCAAGTTCATCTTAAGCGGCGGGAGTTCTTTCACTTTTTCTACCTTTTCAAGTTTTTCTAATCTCGTTTCAATGGCTTTCGCTGTTTTTTGCAGCTTCTTTTGCTTTTTGGCAAAGTACGGCTTCGCTCCAGTAATTTTCGCCTCTGATTTACTTACCTTTTTAGGAGTCTTTGTTGCTCTTTCCGCTTTTTTCTCTTTTAATTTTAATGCTTCTTCTAACTGCTTTCTCTTTTTCTCGTATTTTTCATACGCTAACTGTTCTTGACGTCTCTCTACTTCTTTTTGTTTTACATAATCGCTGTAATTGCCTGTATATTCCTTAATCTTTCCTTCATTGATTTCCCATATGGTCGTACAAAGAGTATCCAAAAATTCGCGATCATGTGAAACAATGATAAATGCCCCCTGCCACTCTTTCAGTTTCTTTTCTAACCATTCAATATGGTCTGTATCGAGATTTGTCGTTGGTTCGTCTGCAAGTAAAAGCTCTGGATCTTTCACAAAAGCTTTTTGAATATATTCTTGCGTCACTTCACCACCGCTTTTTGTTGTATCTGTTCGTTTAAACTGCGGCAAAAGTTCAAATTGAGTATGTTGAATAACGCTCCCTTCCTCTGAAGAAATTTTTTTAGCTAAAATATGAAGTAACGTCGTTTTCCCACTTCCATTTCGACCAACTAATCCAATTCGATCTTTTTGATGGATTTCCAATCGATCCACATCTAGTAATAAACGATCCTGTACATAGTGCTTTATATGATGAGCTTCTAATAAGAGCATATGAACATCTCCTTTGTACTAACTTAGGAGACAAAAAAATGCCTCCTATATACATTCAGAATAGGAGGCATAAATATTTAGGGGCACACCAAAAAGAAACTATTCTTTTAGATCCACCTATAGAAGACCAATCCTATTCTGAAAAAAAGACAATTGAAGTCATTGCAAACACAGCAGAGATTGTCTGCTAAACATAGCCTTCAATTGTAACCTTTCATAAATAGGATTAGTACTTCATTAGGTCAGTTCACCCTTCCGATCTTAAGTTTAAATTTACTATAAACGATTTACTAAGAATTGTCAAATGTTATTTGTAAATAAAAAACATTTTTGTTAATGGAACAAATTTTTTACATTCCACTCATACATAAATAGCATTCGAGGAGTTTCGTCACGTTTACACATCGACAGCCTGACAAAATTAAATATTACGAAACAATAATAAAACGTATCAAGGTATTTTTGGGATTAGAAAACGTCCCAACTGCATTTGATGAACAACAAAAGATTTATGATCGCGCCTGCAGAGGATTGAATATATGGATGCAGCAAGGGCAGCTTTACGAGAGTAAATGATTAAATGGTAGTTCTTATGTTAATAACATGTAACTTTTTTGCTCCTTGCAAAAAATTGTTTCGTTAGCCAACCATAAAACGAGTTCACACACAGAAGTTGGAATTTAACTCATATTTCATGGGAGTACAATTGCTCCCACAATTATTCTACAACAGAGAAAATTAGCGAATCTTTTGTGTAAACCTGCATTTGGGATAGGTGCTGCAGCATTTAAATTTTCCATATTTTCCATTTTTGATTACTAGAGCGCTGCAGCATTTCGGACAGCGGTTTTGCTGAATATATCGATCCTCCTGCTTTCTATTTGTTTGAATCGTTTGTACATGCCGCTTTTTTATTTCTTTTTGTTGCTGCTTGTTCTTGGCAATGACAGTTTCTAATTTTCGAATCAACTGTTGTTTTGTTTCTCCGTCGATCTCGCTTGTTCTATGCTGCTCAAGCACTTGTTTCAGCTGTTTTGGATAAATAACGTATGCATTGGAAAAATGAATTTCTGATTTGAACTTTGCCCGCGGCAGAAGCACGACGACCGAGTGAATTGGTATATGTGCAAACTCCTCCCCAAGCCAGTTTCTTAACGCCTTGATATGACCTTTATTTTGAAAAATTGGATTAAGAAATTTTTCTTTTCGTTTGTAAATGACTTGTGTCCAATATTTTGACGTTTCATCACCAAAAATCCAACCGCTGTAATTTTTGGTTTCAATCACATACAACCCATGATCAGAAAGAATAATATGATCTATTTGCGAAGTGGAGCCATCTTGTTTCGGAATATACAAGTCATGAAAAGATTTGTATTTTTCAGACGATTCTTCTATCTTATTTATTTCTTTTCGGACTTTATATTCTCCAAGCGATCCAAGCCATTCCGCTTCTTTCGATTTGAACCATCTTGCTAACAAGGCAAACAAGAATAAAAGAAGGAATGTATAGAAAAGATTCGTATTCATTGTATTCCCCTTCCTTGCTGCATCTACTGTATGCTGTTGCAGACTGCTTTATTGATTTCTTTCAATTCTTATCGTATTGTTTTTTTTTCAGCATAAATTGTTGAAACAATATAAAGGAGTGCATAATCCTTCTTTTAAAAACAAGCAATTAAGAATATCAGCAATACTAGTACTGCTAAAATTGATACAAAAGCCGTTGTTATTAGCAAAATATATCTAAACGGGGATTTAATTTTAAAGGACTGATAACAAAAGACTATTCCTAAAACTAATGTAATCAGAGAACCCATTTGCCCAAGCCTAGTATCTAATTTGTCTGTCATAAAAACGAACGAATAGAGAATAAGCAAGTGAATCGTTACAAGGAAAAGACAAAAAGCATTGACTGTTTTTGATTGAACATCTCCCATATTAACCTCCCAAGCTATTGAAATTTATATTTTTAATCTTTGTCACAATTAATCACTAAATACGAATGAATATTTAATCAGTTACCTTGAAGCGATTCCCAATGCCAAAAAACATTTATAAAGGGTATCGTCTTACCTATTAACGCTTTTTTTACTCATATAAACCTAAAATTATTTCTAAAAGTCCTGATAATGCCGAATACACTCATGATAATGTTAGTTTTAGCTCAAAAAGACAAATGTTAAAAATATAACTCTAATCAAGCTTTATTCATTTAGCCGAAGCATTAATTCTTATAATTTGCCAACTAGTAATTCGTCGGTGATCGCAACAAAAAGCTTTCTCATCATTTTAAGTTAACCTTCTTAAGCGATGAAAGATCTTTTTTAATACTTCCCACTCCTTTTTTTTGAAAACGAACACTGTTTCCATGATGATCGTTAATGTAATAGATAATAAGTCAATTTACTAATACAGTTTTGAATGATCTGCTCGAAAAAAATTTTGTAGCTGCACATTTTTAAATTGCACCCTCCAGAAATTTACTGATTAAATGTTTATAAACGTTTCTTCATTAGCTTTCCCAGCTTTTCTCATGCGTTCAAATTTGTAGTAATGCATTTTGAATTTCAAAGCTTAAAATCAAGTAGGACTTTTCTCCCTTATTCTATTGACTCTTTCTAGTCCAAAATATACATAATAGACACAAAAAATGCTGTCGAATATTGTCATAAAACTAAAAAAAGCAGAAACTTACCTGCTTCTGTCTTAATGGATTGACTTTTACACACTGCCGTAATTCGCCAACGCCGTTGGGGAACAATCATGTGGAATGATTCGGCAAATTGAAAACGCCACCTTATAAAAATGTCATAAGCTGCGCCCATATTTCAAACTGTGTGTGATTATGGAAAATTTCACAGCTGAATTGACAAAAAATTTTTTCCATTCTAACTACGAATGCCATTACACTTTGCCAATTATTCATTCCTCTTCAATGATTTGTAGAAATCTTCACATAACCTTATCGATTCTCTTTTCTTATACACGATCTCATGGATCCAATATTTTAAAACAGATTCTGATAAGGACAGTGAAGTTGGCCAGTTTTTAGTACGAACTCTCATAGTTATGGCTCTGTCACGGTCATCAGAGTAAGACTTGTTGGCGAGCTGCCTAACGGAACAACAGCAACAGATTTAGACCTTAAAGTAACTCAAGTACCACTTTTTACTACAAAAAATAACAGCACAGACCTAGGTCATTGGTCTGTACTGCTAATCTTTATAGATCATGTTGTAATCGTTGATTGATTGCTTTCCTTCTTTTCACTTTTTTTACGGAAATAGGTCGCCACAATCGGTCCAGAGATGTTATGCCAAACGCTAAAAATTGCGCTTGGAACAGCGGCAAGAGGCGAAAAATGAGCAGTCGCCAGCGCAGCTCCAAGTCCGGAATTTTGCATGCCGACCTCAATCGAAATCGCTTTTTGTTTCGGCTCTGACATTTTAAGCAGCTTCGCAAACCAGTAGCCGAGCAGCAATCCAAGCCCATTATGAGCAACGACGATAAGGAAAATAAGAAGCCCGCTTTTTGCGATAGCCTGCTGGTTTTGAGCGACGACAGCAGCCACGATAGCCACAATAGCGATAACGGAAACGAGCGGAAGAATTTGAACGGTTGCTTTTACTTGTTTTTTAAACAACATTTGTACAATCAGTCCGAGAATAATAGGAATAAGTACAACTTTCACGATTGACCAAAACAGAGCACCGGCTGAAACGGACAGCCATTTCCCTGCAAGCAGCAAAATTAAGGACGGTGTTAAAATGGGAGCGAGCAAGGTTGACACGGACGTAACAGCGACTGAAAGCGCCGTATCACCTTTTGCCAAATACGTCATGACATTGGAAGCCGTTCCGCCAGGACAGCAGCCAACAAGAATGATGCCGATCGCTACTTCAGGTGAAACAGGCAATAAGGTAGCGAGCAAAAAGGCCAAAAGCGGCATAATAAAAAATTGGGCGATTACCCCAATCAGCACATCTATCGGACGTGCGAAGACTTCCTTAAAATCATTGGCTGACAAGGTCAATCCCATTCCAAACATGACGATACCTAGCAGCGGCACAATATATGGGGCTACCCATGTAAATGCTTTTGGCTCAAAAAAAGCTAATGCTGCGAATAGTAATACCCAAATTGCAAAAGTATTGCTGACAAAATTGCTTAGTTTTACAAGAATTCCCATTATTTCTTCCCCTTCCAATTTTATGAATACAACAGCTATTATACTTTTAATATTCGAAAAGTTTCAACTATAAAAATAATAGGTTATTATCGTCTCTCCCGTTTTTTATTTTTCACAGTCAAGGAAAGCAATCTGCAAGTAAACCGACGATCAGCGTGTAAAATGAAAATACTATATTTCATTAAAGGCGATCCAGCCAATTTGCGAATACGATAAATGCATTGATGTTTTCAACATCGAAAACACTCAGGAACAACCGACTGCATAGCTTCATGTCGATTGACCGATACTGATAGCAATTAATATTGGATAGATCGTCGTATATGGGGTACACTGGTCAACGTTTGTTTGCATCGTTTTCCTCTCCCAATAATTAATGAAAAAGGATGATGACTCTTATTAGCAACGATGAATTCGATAAAGTTTACTTGATAACGGCTGATTTTATGGACCGTATCTATCACTGATTAGCTATATATTCATGACATTTTACGAGCATAGCGCTTTATGCTTTACAATTGGAGTGGTTAGCCTACGTGATTCCATCCGCTGGCAGACAGATCTTTTCTGTATATAACTGCCCTTAAATTTTTCTTAGTTTGCTTTTTTAGATCAATTTTTGTTAAAAAGTTTAATTAAATCTTCTTTGTTTTGGAGTAACTATTTCAACTGCTGCTAATATGCAAAAATCCCGCAGCTACTCGCCGCGGGAAAATGAAGCAACATTTATTCCGGCTTATAAATCCCATATTTCACAATTTTAAGATAATCATTCAGTTCCTTTATCGAAGAATCCAAAATATGAGCAATATCAATTTGCTTATTTTTGTATAGAGTCAGGTACTTATTAGACAGCTGTTCACCGATAAACATCGTCATATTGATCACGGTATCAACGGAAATATCATCTCTCAGTTTTTCCGTTTGGATTAAGTCTTTAATATAAACATGCTCCAGCATAAAATCGTCCTGGTACGTTTCGTAGTGTTCCTTAATAATTTCTTCCATTTCCTTAACTGCTACAGGGGGATTGGCGAAAGCATCCGCAATAAAATGAACTTCTAGCAGATACTTCGCTGTCACTTTATGTTTTATCAGGACAATTTCTTTAATTCTTTCAAAGAAATCATCAGCTTTAACTTGTTTTATGGCTTCCATAACTTCTTTCGTTAGAAGATCTTTCACATAATTAACTAAATAAAGGTATAAGTTTTTCTTGCTCTTAAAATAATGAAAAAGGATTCCTTTAGAAATTCCCGCCCGCTTCGTAATGACATCTGTAGAAGCTTTTTCATAACCGTTTTTTACAAATTCCTCAATGGCCACCTTGATAATCAAATCTTTCTTTTCCTGCGGCTGCTTTTCAAATGCTGAATACAATTTTTACACCTCAATTTTCATTAAACTGCAATATCCTTCTTTCTATATACCATATATGAAGTGATAACACTAATGAAAATGACAGCAGCCATAATAAACATATAAAGAGGCTCTAATTTATTATCATTAATAATTTGGGCGGCGTCCACATATTTAAACGGGCTGAAATATTTTAGAACTTCTAAGTCTTCCGAAATCCCTGCCATCACATTCATAAAATAGGCAGCTAAGACAATCCCAAGTGAGACAGACATGATGCTTCTTGTTTTTTTCAACATTGATGACAACATAAACGCAATGGCACCGAATGTCAAATGAAGCAAAATGGTTGCGACGGCTAGTAAGGTAAATGTGTCTGTCGGTACATCCGGGTCATCTGCAAATTGAAATCCAATGATACTTGTTATCGTTGAAACTCCGTTCAAGATCAATATATTTACGAAAACGGCCAAAAGTTTTTCTGTTACGATTCGGCTTCTTCCGACCGGTTTTGACAGCAAAAATTCAATCGTCTTTTCATTTTCCTCCTTCGCCAGTATATTGGATGCAAGAATGGCCGAGTAGATGCTTCCTAAAAGTGTAGTCATCATATATATTTCTACTCCGTAAAAACCCATTAGCTCTCCAAGATTTAATTCATTCATTCCAAACACTTTTTTTATCGGTTCCGGATAAGATTCAAGCAGTTTGTTCATTTCATTTTGCTGCTCAGCAAACTGCGGATAAATACTTAACGTCAATAAAATGAGACCGCTGAGTACGACGCTCCAAATAATCAAAGATTTTAAGTTCCGTTTCAACTCTCTTTTAAAAATCATATAGATCCCTCCCTTACTTCTCATAGTAATGGATAAATACTTCTTCGAGAGACGGCTCTTCAATTAATAGATCTTGAACCGGCATAGTATTCAATTGATTTAGAAGCGTCTTTATATCCCCGCTGTAAAGCAGCATCATTTCGCTGCCGTTTATTTCTTTTTTCACTATTCCTTCCAGATCGAAGTCAATTGCATTCGTTTGTTCAAACGTAATGGTAATATTTTTCAAATTGTTTTTCGTGAGATTTTCAATCGTTTCTACTTTAACAAGCTCCCCTTCCTTAATAATGGCAACCCGATCGCACATCTTTTGCACTTCAGAAAGAATATGAGAGGAAAAAATAATCGTTGTTCCCTTCTCTCTTTCCTCTGTAAGAATTTCAAAAAAAGTGTTTTGCATAAGCGGGTCGAGTCCGCCTGTCGGTTCATCCAAGATTAGAAGTTTTGGCTCATGCAAAAGCGCTTGGACAATCCCAACCTTTTTCCGATTGCCAAATGAGAGATCCTCAATTTTTTTATGGAGATCGAGATCAAGTCTTTCTGCCAGCTCTTTCATTCTTTTTTGGTTAAATTTTTTGTAAAAGCCTGCCGAGTATTTTAATAAGTCAATCACTTTCATATCATCGTAAAAATGAATTTCAGACGGCAAGTAGCCCACGTTTTGTCTAATTTCCTTTGACTGTTTGACGATATCTTTCCCGAAAATCGTAGCGCTCCCGCTGGTCGGATAGAGGAAATTTAAAAGCGTTCGAATGGTTGTGCTCTTGCCTGCTCCATTCGGACCGATAAATCCAAAAATTTCCCCTTCTTCAACTGAAAACGTTAAGTTCACAATTCCCCTGTTCTTCTTATACGTTTTAGTCAAATTTTTAACATCGATAATTTTCATCCTTACGCCTCCTTTGGGTGGCTTTGTATGGATTGACTGAGCAGTCAACTCCATTATATTAAAATTGACTGGATAGTCAATGTGTTTTTTTAAACTGCAGGTTGAAAACAGTTTCATACGAAGAACATGACATAATCTATTTTCTCCAAAACAAAAAAAGAGGATGCCATCTAAATAGACATCCCATTTTGTCGTATATGCTTTGTTTGAATAAAATATAAATATGCAATAAAAAGGCGTTAAATGTTTCCTTTGCTTAATTTTTTTGAAAACTTTCGCTTTATATTTCCCTTTTTCGTACTTAATTCCACTTTACTTTATTTACAATACCATTCCATTGCATTTTGATAAAGGATTTTTTTAACTGCTTTATCATCAAAATGCTCTTGGATTAATTCGATATCTGAAAACCGGAATGGTCTTTTTGCCCTTGTAGAAGGCAGGTCCGTTCCAAACATGAGGGCATCTGGATTCACCTTATAGATATCTTTCATCGCTTCAACCGGGTCAAAATCAATTCGTCCAAATCCTGTTGCTTTTACACGTACACCCATTTCAACTAATGCAAGCAAATGTGGAAATCCTTCCTTCGACAAGCCTAAATGGTCAATGGATACTGCTGGAAGTTGGGCGATAATTGGCTTGATAGCCGGCAGCTCTTTTGAATTAATATACAATTCTGTATGCCAATTAGCTAGCTCATAAACTCTTTTAGCAAAATAATCTAATCGACGAATGTCCTCAGAGCCCCCGCGATTCACATTAAAACGCAGTCCTCGGACACCGTGTTTATTTAGCTCAATAATTTCTTCGTCGGACGTATCGTATGGAAGCTGTGTTATACCAACAAAATTCTTTCCTAGTTTTTGTAATGCATCCAACAAATATGTTTGGTCAAACTTTTGAAAAGAGCCTGAAACAATTGCTCCACCTACTAAATCAACTGTATTTACATGTTGTAAATAATCCTCTGTTGTAAATGGCTCGGGCAAGAAGCCTTGATTTTCGTATAATGGAAACTTTGGATCAATAATATGTAAATGTGCATCAAATATTTTCATCAGATTACCCCATTCAATTGAATGTATATATTTTAAGATTCATCTTGGCTGAACCAACCAACATTTAATCTTAATTACAAATTTCAATATTATAATCATGCCTATAATTATTACTGTATTTTTTCAATTAATATCGGAATATTCTTGCTTCTATTATATTTGGTTAAAAAAAGATGCATAAATATGGCTCTTTATCATCTTCTATAATAGAGTTTCTACCAAACTTTATATCAAATCTGCAAAAAAACGTCAGTATAAACTGACTTTAAAACTTTCTCTTTATTATGATTTTTTAAAAGTACATAAAAAATCAATATCGTATCGTTATTCCTATTCATGATAAACAGAAAGAAAAAGACGGGATCTTTTTTGTAAATATTATACAAAATTCATGCTTAAAAAATAGAAGACTGTTGTTCCTGAATCGAACATACTATTCTTTCATTTTGCTCACTTACCGCAAACCATTCCGTTGTTCTTCCTGGAAATATAGGTAGGATTTAACAAACAAATATACAACCCCGATCAATGTAACGGCTAAAAACAAGATAAAACCCCATATTCCTTCAATAAATACCGTCAACATTAATGCTAATCCCATGAACACAAACACTTTTCCACCTATACGATGCGTCTTGTTCCAAACTGTTTCATTCGCTATCGTCCAAGGTGTACGAATCCCAACGAAGTAGTTATGTTTGAGTTTAGGCATGTAGTTTCCTAATACAATGAATAAAACTCCGATTCCGATTGGCATAAATAAATCCACATCTACAGGAAACCCTAGGTTATAGGCTAATGTCACGATATGAAGAGCGATAAAAAAGATCACTAATACGTTGATTATTATGTTATAGCTCCCTTTAAATTTTTCATAGTTTGCTTTTTTCGGATCCATTTTTGGTAAAAGTGTCATTAACAATACGATTGAAGTCATAATGAAAGGGAGACTAAACGCCCCAAACCATTTGCTACTGTACCCATCCGCTTCACCAGCCGTATTCCAATGAGTGGCCACTTCATCAGGTAGATATGGGATCGCAATCAAACTTAACAAATAACTAAAAACCGTCAACATGACCACGAAGCGATTTGTTCTCATCATTTATCCCCTTCCTTTTGTAAAAAATCATAAAACCAACTCATTAAATCTTGAAAGACGGTTGTGTTTAACGAATAATAAATATGCTGTCCGACGCGTTGATCTTGAATCAAATCCGCTTGCTTTAAAATTTTTAAATGATGCGACACGCTCGGTTTCTGCATATCAAAATGGGAAGCAATTTCACCAGCGGTTAAATCCCCACTTTTCAGCAAGGAAAGAATCTTTCTTCTAGTGGGATCAGCAATGGCTTTAAACGCTTCGTTAAATAACAAAGAACGCACCACCTTTTAAAAAAAATAAGTAATATTCTATTTAGATATTTAGAAAATCATCTAATTACGAAACAAAAAAAATTAGATATTTAGATATTTTTCTAATTATAGAATATTCTATTTGCAGATAATTGTCAATGAGTTCGTAAAACAGGTTAAGTAACGAAGCCGTTGAAAAATCGAACCGTCTGATTTTTTCCTACACTCTATACCATAATAAACCACACCATTCATATTTTCATTTCTCCAGTTCAATTTGTTTTTTCTTCTTCTGGGAAAAAAAAAGCCGCTGCGGCGGCTTTTCTATATAAGCAATTCATATTTTTAGCGGGTTGCAGCCGCTACTTCCTCTAATTTTTTGGTGGAATTTGTCATGTTATTCAACAAATCCCTCAATCTCTTCAACGCTCCCGTCACCTCTTCCACCATGGCCAGCAGCTGCTCGCTGTTTGCGGCATTGGATTGAATGTTGCCGTGCATATTCTCAAATACATCAATCACGCATTGGCCGTTTTGAAACATAGTTTCAACCGAATCTCCCAGCTGGGCAATCTTTCTTGACGACTCTTTCGTAGCATCAATCAAATGCTGAATAGAATCGTTCGCATGCTGAATTCCCTGTCTGCTGCTTATAATAACTGACAATTGATTGTCATTTCCTTCTTTCGTACTGGCAATTTCTCGCTGAATATCCAATAAGATTTGAGCAATCTTATCAGTTGCCCTTCTGCTTTCCTCCGCCAGTTTTCGGACTTCTTCGGCCACGACAGCGAATCCTTTCCCCTGTTCTCCAGCTCGAGCGGCTTCAATGGCTGCGTTCAACGCCAGCAAGTTTGTCTGTTCCGCAATACCTTTAATTAGTGAAATAATTCCTCCAATTTCCTCTGAACTTTTGGCTAGCTTTTCGATTCGGCTGCCGCTTTCTTCTACTCCTTTGTAGATATTTTCTATTACATTCGTAATATTCTCCAACCCCCGAATACTGCTTTCCGCTAGACCCTTGGCATTGTTTGAGAAGTCTTCGAGCTCGGATGTCATGCTGGAAACATTCGTCAAGGTACGGGACATATTTTCCACGATTTCCCCGGCTTCATTCAGCTGCTCAGCTTGCTGTTGATTGTTGTGTGCATTATCTGTCACAGCCTTGGTAACCTGTTCCAATGTCTCCAGCGTTGTATCCATCTCTGAACGATATTCCTTCTGGGTCTTTGTGACAGCAACTAAATTGCCTTGGATAGCCGACAGCATTTCCTGGTACTTTTGTACCACTTCTGTAATTGCTTCTTGAATCTCTTTTAACTCTTTCGCTTTTACTTGCTCCCATTTTACTTCCTGCCCGTCCCCTGCTTCCCGCAGGACTCTAGAGAAAAATTTTAACGGTTTTAACACCGAGCGGATCACACCAAAAAGGACAAAGAGGAACAACAGTGAAAAGATAAAAATCGCCAGCATGATTTTATATCCAACCCCATTAATCAACTGCTGAAACTCCTGCAATACTTTGTTAGTGGATTCGGCATGCTGGAAATACGGGGCAGCATCTAACAAGGTATATAATACATAACGCACATTTCCATCCGCTTTTACCGGAACATAAGCCTCCACATGATTGTCCTTCAGGAAAATCCGAGTTTTTCCGGAAGAAAAGACCGACTGAACATTTTCGTTTTTTGCAGCTTTTCCTTTTTCCCACAGGGATGGCTGTTCTTTCTTTAATGTTTCCATCAATACGACTTGTTTGGGATCAAACAAATAAATTGCTTTCACTTCTTCCTTCTCTTGGATGTGACGGGCGAGCGACGATTCAAAATTGCTTACATCTAACGCCGATTCGACAATTCCCTTTCCATCAGCGCGGGGAATGGCCATAAACTTGAAAATCTCTCCGGTCTCTGCTTTGATCGTCAAGGTTGAAGGCAGCATCTGCTCTTCACCCGTCAGCAATTTGCGATATCCGTCCCAAATATCAAATAAATTATTCCCTAGTGCCGCTTTCTCTGTAGATGCGACAAAAATTCCATCTCGATTTGTCAGATAAAAATCTGTCATCCCTGTTTGCTCTGCCAAACGCTTCAAATCTTCGTTATGTAACGTTCTCACCCGATCCTGCTCCTGCAATAAATAGGCTGCATTCAGCATATTTTTCTCCATCGACTGCTCGAGTTCAACTAAATTTCTGGAAATTTGATTCGCAAACGCCTCCACTTCCACCTCTAATTTTGTTTCCGCTTCCTTCCATACTTCATCAGTTATTTCATTCCCTTTTTTCTCTAAAGTGTTTCTTTCCAACCATAATACTAGAAACGTGCTGGACAATAACAAAAAAACAAAACCTGCCATTAAAGCAAAAAGCTTAGCTTTCATAGTCATTCCGTCATATCCCCCTTTTAAATCGACAAATGTGAAAAAACGGCTGTAGGTTTGTTTTTTAGGAAAATTTAAATCTCATATCTAGTTTTTTATTTATTGTCATCAGTGGAAAATAAATCAAACGGATCATCTTGCCGTATCTAATTCCTTTTCGATAATTTAGAATTTTCACACTTTACATCGGTAAAGCGGTTACAACCTGACCGATTGCCTATCGTTCAACTGCACAATCTCCCCTCGCTTTCGTTTTTAATAAACGGACATTTATTTAGATTTTTTAAATAATTTTCAAATTAAGGTATTATTTTACATATGTTTCAAAAAATGTTTCAGGAAAATGATGGATACATTTTTATTAAAGCGAAATGAGGAGGAGAAATCAAGATGATAAATAGAAAATTCCGACAAAAAAACAGAAAAAGATACAAATATTTTTTGAAGTATGAGCAGCTCTTTTCTCTGACAAATAAACATAGGATTGGAGAAAAGAAGTTTTTTTTGGAATTAAAATAACATATTATTCCAAACAATTTTTTAAACTTCCATTTAAGACCATTCAAATGTTGATTTTAAAAAGTTTAATGTGATCTACGTTAAAATTTCTGGAGTATGTTACGATGAATATAAAAGAAAAGGCACATCTATGTCCAAAATGAGTGGAAATGATTTTGTAAGCAATAAAAAAACATACGAAAGAAACGAAGGAGCACTTTGAACCAATAGATCGCGTTTCCAAACAAACGAAGCACCTAAAGCCGATGAACAGTTTGAGCAGTTTAGAAGCCGCGGAAAAAGTCGTGTATTTGACTGTTCAAGATTTTAATGAGAAATGGGCAGGGCGAAAGTAACGAGGATTTGCCGAAGCTCATGAAGCCCTTCAACGAATGTTTGAAGAACGTTATTGTTAACCAAATATTGCAAATAAACAAAATAAGGGAATTCTCCCTTTCCACACAGGAGACTGAATATTCAGTCTCCTGTGTGGAGGTAATATCCCTCTCTATTCTAAATCCATTTCAGAGATACCCTACCTATCTTACATTACACAAAATTCTTGACAGTACCGTTTCTCCTTTATCCAATATATAACATATACACTTTAAACAACGAAGAACCATCCTTAATTATATTTGTTCAAAACATCACGCTTAAAGTTATTAAATTTGTCAACATACTGATCTTCATAAAGAACAACTTCTTGATTTTTTATATCTGCATATTTTAAGCTGCCATTTAGCATTTTATCTTCATCTAATAGGGAAACTTTACTTTCATCTATTTGATATTTGCTTAACACTGTAGTGGTTGGCAAATAAACTACACTGTCATCACTATAATGCGAATCTTTAAGTGGTCTAAGAAACAATATATATTCTTTTTCTTTATCCATCCAATTATATCCATCAACAGAATTTACTGTTCCAGCGGAATCCACCGCATCTATAATATCTATAGGTTCAAAAACGGAGATGAAATCATTGCTAATTTTTCCTTTATATACATTTAGGACTTTTACTGTTGTCAATGTAGTTAAATAGTACCTAATTCTAGGTGATTTTGAATCTACTTTTGCTTTAACAATTATAGGTGATTCTTTCTCCAATTCATCCAAATTCTTCAAACTTTCAAATTTGGTAAATACCTTTGTAATATCTTCCTCGTATTTAGATATAGTATAATTTAATTCTTTATCATTAAAATATTTATTGACATCTACATCATTTATATAGCTATTTCTTGTTAGTATTCCAATTACTACCATGAAAATAGTCATTATTATGGGGATAAAAATAAATGATACTTTTTTTATGGTCACAGATTTTATCCTCCTATCATATCAGTGATTTTACCTGCCTGTATCTTTATCTTACAATCACATAATGTCTCAATATCTGATTTATTGTGGCTAGATATAATCACGATAGCTCCTCGCTCTTTTTCTTCCAAAAGAATCTTGTATACTAAATTAATGCCATCTTCGTCCAATGCACTTGTCGGTTCATCTAAAATAATAATATCTGGTTTCTCCATTATTGCTTGTGCTATTCCTAATCTTTGTCTCATTCCTAAAGAATATTTTTTTACAGTTCGTGAATCATTAGGATTAAGCCCAACTCTCTCCAAAGATCTTATAATCTCTTCATCATCTATAATTCGTTTAATACTTGCAAGAGTTTTTAGCACTTCTTTTCCGGTATAGTTAGGCCAAAAATTTGGATTTTCAATTAATACCCCTATACTTCTTGGAAAGTCTATGTCCTTATGTAATTCTTCATTAAAAATAGTAATTGTTCCTGACGTTGGTTTAATTAACCCACTCAAAGTTCTAAATAGCATAGTTTTACCTGAACCATTATGTCCATATATGCCATAAATTTTTCCTTCTTCAAAGATAATATTTATATCTTTTAAAATTGTTGTTCCATTGATTACTTTTGAAACATTGTTCACTTTTATATTTCTCATCATGACCTCCAAATATAATTGATTTAATATAAAACTTCTTTTTTATTGAATATATTGATAGATATAATAATTACTATAAATATTAGTATCAACAAATATACTATTGAGCTGTCATTATTTATTCCTAAACCGTTATCATTTAGTGATACTAATGCATTTGTTGTAGGTATATATACTAAAAAATAACTATTCCAATTTAATATAAGATTTGATATGTACAGCATTGCTAATTGGATGATTAATACTAGATATACCCCGTAAATCGATTTGAATAAGATGGAACTACTATTCACAGTTAATATAATTAAAAAGCTATATAAAATTAATCTCATTATGATAAACATTGTTTCTATATTTAAAACTAGCTCCAATCCTAATATAGCACCAATTATAATTACAATCATAAATTGTAATAAATAAAAGCAACATATGATGAACAGTAATTGTAAAATAAACTGTAATAAAATTTTCATCTTCTTATTTGTCCTAGTAAAAATTAATGTTGCATTTTTAAGAAGTCTAACTTCAATGTAATTGCCTAAGTATACAAGTAAAATTAATTGCGGAAGCAACCAACGAATTATACTGAAAACATTATTGACATGCCATAAATCAACGTATCCGTAAGTAAAGCTAATTAAATCATTTGTTGTGTTTATATGATGAAAAAATAAACCTAGGAAATTGAAAATTATAGAAAACAGTAAAACAATTATTAAAGAAACTTTATTACCTTTTATTAATTCCTTCATAAATATCTACTCTTTACCTTTCAATTTTAAGATCTCTTTTTTTGACCAAATGACTATATATTACAAACAATATTATGATAATAATGATATTCATACATAAATACTTAATCATGATCATATATAATGCTCCCATAAGGTGAGACACATGAGCGTGATAAATAAGTTATAATGATACCATGAAAAAAAGAAACCGATATACCGCAGAATTTAAAGCTAAGGTGGTTCTTGAGGTGTTGCGTGAAGAGCAAACCGTCAATGAAATAGCCGCCAAATATGAATTAAGCCCAGTCATGGTCAGTCGTTGGAAAGCAGAATTTCTAGAACGATCCTCGATGGTCTTTGAAAAAGGCTCAAGCGAAGTGGATAAAATCCGTAAAGAATATGAGGCCAAACAAGAAAATTTAGAGAAATTGGTAGGTCAGTTAACGGTTGAAGTTGACTGGCTGAAAAAAAAATCTGGGCTCAAATAAGTCTGTTGACGAACGAAAGGCTATGGTCGAATTCAATCACCCATCGATCAGCATCAAGCGTCAGGCACAGTTATTAGGTATTCATCGTACTAGCGTGTATCGCCAATCAAAGGGGCAAACAGAAAGCTCAGAAAACATCATGCTCATGCACGAAATGGATATGCTTTATACAGCTCATCCCTACTTTGGCTACAGGCGCATGACTGCGAAACTTCGTGAGAAAGGATTTGATGTGAATCATAAACGCGTACGCCGTCTCATGCGCCTTATGGGTATACAAGCTATTTACCCAAAACCCAACCTTAGTAAGAGGCTACATGCCAAGTACTGCCGGCCTTACCTGCTCCGTGGATTGGAGATCACCCGTCCGAACCATGTATGGGGAGTGGATATCACCTACCTTCGTATGGGACGGGGCTTTATGTACCTGTTTACCATCATCGACTGGTTCAGCCGCAAAGTGATCGATTACGAGTTATCTAGTACGCTGGAGAAAGGATTTGTCATCGACTGTCTGAAGCGGGCATTGCGTCATGGTAAGCCGGCCATCATCAATAGTGACCAGGGCAGCCATTTTACAAACGCTGACTATCTCGGGCTGTTGAAAGAGTATGGCATCCAGGTATCAATGGATGGCAAAGGACGAGCAACAGACAATAGTCGTACGGAACGATTCTTTAGAGCTTTAAAGTATGAATGTATCTATCTCAATGAATTCGAGAATCCTAAAGAGTTGCGAAAAGGCATTCGACGCTATGTTACGTTCTATAATACAGACCGACCTCACCAATCCTTGGACTATTTGACGCCAGCAACAGTGTACAAGCAACCTAAGATGGCTCAAGCATCCTAACCATCGAACGTGATGAGAGGCTTTATATGGAGAGACGGGCATGATAGGCTGTTTTAGCCATGCGATGTTATCTGTCCATCGCTCCAGCGCAAAAAATCGTGCCCGTAGAGGCTCCATGTCAAGCCTTTATCGCACACGCACCACATTCATAGCGAAAGGAGAGAATGGATAACTTAAATATTATCAATTTGTGTCTTGACAAAGGGGTGCATTACAATATATTCTCGATTAAATTCATAAAAGAACATTGTATCCCATATGGGAACTATGTAATCTCTTAACGATATAAAAGATAATGGAGACATAATGAGTCTAATAGCTAAGAAAAATGCTATTTCTATTACATACGCTAATTTAATACTATTTGTAATAGAGATGAGATTCATAAAAAGCATACCAATTAGACACCATCCGACACTTTGTACAACTATTGAGATATAATTGAAAATATAAAAATCTTGATTGTACAAAATATTTGTGTCACATATTACCATAAAGATTGATGTGATCACGTTAAATGTAATAGAAAGTCTTACACTTAATGCGGCAATGATTTTAAGATTTGAAATACTCCAATTTTTTATGCTTTGATACCTGACAATTACTTCGGGTTTTAATCTTTTTGAAAACTTGTCTAGAAATATATATAAAAAGATCGGAAAATAGACAATTGTAAAAATTTTATTATTAACTATGGCCATATACATATCCTCTACATTATGAATAGAACCTAAAATTTTGTTAAAAAACGCCAATATGAATACTGTAAAATAAAAAAGCTTCTCCCCTACAGTTATCCTCATCAAAACGTTTATAACCTCGCAATCTATAAAATTTCATTCTTCATACCTCTTCTAATTAAAATAACACTAAACAAAAAGTAACCACATAGTACGAATAGTAACCATATAAAACTTCCGTAGCTATTTGTCCCTAAAATATTTGTTCCGACTGCTCTGGCTATAGTTTCATCAGATATAATTCTTGATAACGCATCAGTAAAAATCATAAATAAAGTATTAATAATAAAAGGGGATAATATGACTACATATTTATTAACTTTTTTAAAAAATGATACTCCGAATGCCATGAGAGCAAAACTAGATGCAAATAATGATCTTATTATGATGAATATTAAAATATTGCAATATGGATAATACACCTGTAAGTTATGTAACATAATTCCTGAATCTATATACGATAACTTTTTATAATCTGGTAAACCGAATGTATTATATCCTTGGATTGGAAAAGCAATAATCGCTAAAATTTCATTTACTAATAATGGTATTAATATTACAAAAAAGCTTACTAGAGTAATCGACATAGCTTTAGCTAAAATATATTTTTCTTTGTGTACCCTTGTATGAATAAAGTTACTTAATCCCCAATTTTTTTCTTCTAGGAATGACACAGAATAAATGATACTTACGGTTAGTGGCAGCAAGATCCCTACTATTGGTGACAAAGGTGTTGCGACAACGTTTGTAAGAATAGTACCAGTTGAAGCAGACATTACCTTTGATAATTCCGATCCATAATATTCTTTACACAAAATAATGTAGTCTAAAAATATTGCACAAAAAACAGCTATAAATGCTATCTTGAACTCTATTCTTTTCATACACTTACTAAGTTCAAGCTTAATTAATTGAATCATGCCATCACCTCAATATTTTACTACTTGCATGGTACAGCTTAAAAAGGTCAGTGTTTTATCATGTCGGCATATTATCTAATAAAAAACATTCTGAGTTTTTATTCGCACGGTATATAAGAAAAAAGGATAAGGGAATCTATTTGTAAGTAGTCCTTATCAAGTTTTCACAAACAAAATTAGACTTTTATCATCCTTCATTTGATGGATTTTTTGAAATTACTTTTTCTTCAATTGATTGAATATATACATTTAAATTTAATAAATATTAAAAGAATATATCATGCAATGCATGACATATTCTTTTTAGCATTACTTGTAATTAGAAGTCTATTTATAATAACCAAACCGAATCGATGAAAGTTAATAAAAACATACGGCTAGGATATCATTGACAAGTTGATAATCCAAATACTGTAACTAACACTAGTATTTTTTCTTTAAAATATAATAATAGACTTTAATGGTAAAAATTCTTATAATAGGAAAAAATTATTACTTTATTAAAAAAATACTATATCAATATTTTGGAAGTCAATATCTTATTTTTTTAATATTTTACAACACGACCAAAAGAAATTAGACAAAACGTGGGCTACTTGCCGTCTGAAGTTCATTTTGCCAATTGAGAGGAAGCTGCCCAAAAAGAAGTTGACGTTCAAAAGAAATGAAAGTAAGCCCCTTTTGCACCTTCTTCTATAGCCATCTTAACAGCACGCAGTCAATGACGATGCAAACGACTAATTGTAGACTGCGTTTTCTATTGTCCCAAATAGGATACTGCTTGATCCACCGAAAAGATCTCGACCGTCCAACGTTTTGGATACATATCGGCGATCTTTTCCGCCGATAGTCAAAACATTGGCTACAATGCGAATCTCATGTCCATGGATGTCACGAAAGATGGCCACTCGATAACGTTTCTTCGAACGGCATTGCTTTGTTCCTAATTGACATGTTGTTTTCTGAAAGAAAAAAATACAGAGTTTTGCAGTATATCTATATCCAAATTTTGTATAAATATACATATATGCGATCTATCCATCAAGAGCTTGGCATGGATCCTCTGTAGCCATGATTCTTTAGCCAAGCACCAGCTTCAACAGTTTTGGCAAAACCAAAAAAGGTTTTCATGTCTCCCCCTCCATGTAAAGCACCTTGTATATCACTGCGTAAGGATTTTGTAATTCTCTGCACTTTTATTTTGCAAAAACAGAGTTGTGAAAGTGATCCATGATTTCACGGTTTGCCCTTCCCTCATCAAAATATTTCTTCACAACATCTAATTTATATTCTTTACTGTATGTTTTTTTAATTTTTACCTATAAAAATACCCCCTTCTAGTAGACAGTGACATCCCTTTCTTTTTTCTGTCTAACTATAAGGGGATAATATCAAAAATCTGGCCCTTATCTTCCTTTCAACTGTGAATTATAAAACTCAAGTTATCGACAATTATGACGGTTCCGTTACTATCCCTTGAAAGGCTGACTGATATATGGTTCGGATATCTTCTTTATTAAGCTTCATTGGACTTCTTGCGAGCAATCTTTTTTGTTTCACCCCGTCTTCCGTCAATTTTTCGATCGCACTTTCCGGAATGCCGAATTCTCCCAAAGTTGTCGGAATTCCGACATCTGCCACTAATCTTTTTAGTTCCTCGACACATTGATAGGAAGCTTCTTTTTCAGACAAATAGCTTGAATTCTCGCCTAGAGCATTCAATATGTCCACCATTCTTTTTTGGCAGCTTTTTCGGATGTAGCCCATCACATATGGCAATAAAACTGCATTGGAATCGCCATGGGCAATATGAAATTGTCCTCCAAGCGGATAGGCTAAAGCATGTACGCCTGCCACGCCGGCATTAAAAAAAGCTAATCCGGCAATATAGCTGCCGTAACTCATATCAATCCGCGCCTGTTTATCATTTCCGTTTAACACAGCTTTACGGATGGAACGGCTGATCAGTCTCATCGCTTGCAGGGCAAGACCGTCTGTTACCGGATTGGCATTGATTGAGACATATGCTTCCACTGCATGTGTCAATGCATCGATCCCCGTTGCAGCGGTCACTTTCGGCGGGACAGTGACAGTTAGTTCCGGATCAATAATTGCTACATCAGCGAGCAAATAATCATGTGTTACAACATCTTTCGTACTTTCTAAAGATAAGACAGAAATATTAGTGACTTCAGAGCCCGTTCCGGAAGTTGTGGGTATCAAAATTTTGGGGAGACCTTTTTTATCTACTTGATTTGTACCTGTTAAATTTAAATAACTTTCCACTGTTCCTTTATGAACAGACAAGACTGCTGCAAGCTTTGCCAAATCCATTGCGCTTCCTCCGCCTAAACCTATGACGAGATCGAATTTGTTTTCTCTCGTATAGGCGACAAGCTTTTCTCCGATTTGAAGCGGAGGCTCTGGTTCGATGTCAGTATATACATCAATGCTGTATCCTTTTTCTTGTAATGGAGATGTGACGCGGTCAACGAGCCCTATGTCATTCAACACCGGATCTGTCACAACAAGAATTTTCTTAGGTTGATATTTTTCAACTTCCGGAACAAGCTGGCTTAACGAACCCCATCCAGTATAACATAAAGGTGTAAAAACTAGCTTTGAATGTGTCATGACTCTCCTCCTTCACACCCTGGAATGTTCTCTTAAAGCATCGACATTTGTGTTCTTTAAAATCTAAATGGACGTTTCCACCCATTTCTTCTATATAAACTCCGGGAAATTTTATTCATAATATCCTTCCGTCGATTTTCTGAATCCTTTAAATTGTTCTGCATCATGCCCGAACCATACTTGGGAATTTGTTTCTTTGGCAATCCGGCGAATTCGTTCGACCGTTTTCGCATATCCGAGAGAATCATAAATAATTCCAGGTGGCTTGATTGGCGGCCCGTAGCTTTCTGCCGTATAGATCGCATCAGATGCAAGAATGATGCCGCCAGTTTCAGGAAGGTGTACATGAAGACCAAGCATTCCCCAAGCATGACCGCTGCCAAAGTTTAAAACTTTCACCCCTTCCGCAAGTTCAACATGATCTTCATCCCGATTGATTGTCCTCCATTGAAGATTATTTTTTATCCATGCATCAATATCTGCCCAAATGTATGCCCCTTCTTTTTGGTTGCGGGCATAAGATTGTAATGTGCCGTTAAATTCGTCTTCATGTACGACAACGGTTGCGTTTGTAAACATTTCTAAGCAGCCCGCATGATCGAGATGAAGATGAGATGCCACAACAAATTTAATATCCTCTGGTCTGACCTTTAATTGCTCAAGTCGGTTATGCAAGTAACATTCTTCGCTCGCTGTCCATGGGAACGTTTTTTGCGTCGTTTCAGACCAGCGGCCTGCTGGACCCATGGAATTTGGATTACATGCCGTGTCAAAAAGAATTTTTCCTTCAGGATGGTCAATTAAAACGGTATAAATCGGGAATTCGACAAACTCAGTCTGCGCGTTCGGATTGTCAATGGTTGCTGGATTGTGCATCGCAATCATCCAGTTTTTGTCCATTTTCATTCGGCCGTTGTCCATTACATACAGTTTCGGGTGTTTTTTAATAATGTTTGCCATAAAAAACCCTCCTATAATGAAATAGAAAATGTCAATCAAGACATGAGATAATTCTTAAATGACGACATGTAAAAATGTGTTCTTGTTTTTGTTTCAACATTCAGCCATTTCTACCACAACATATTCCAAATTCCGTAAGCGCTTTCTTTATACAGTACAAGAAATACTGCTGAAAGAATAGAGGCAGTATATTCTTTTTTTCTATTCATTCATCATTCGTTCTACTTTCCCCCTCCTTATTTTTTGCTCATCAATTTAAATGCAAAATGCATGCCAAAAAAAGCTTCTTACAAACAAAGGGATTTTTAAGCTTCTTTACTAAAAACTGTTGAAAAATTTCACCATAAAAAAGGATTAATAATCGAAATTATCGAAAATATATGGTGAAATTATTCACCAACGGTTGAAAAAATTCACCAATCAGATGAAAGGTTGTGATTATAATCAAAGCAAACTCTATTAATTCCTTAACTTGGGAAAATATTTTTTCATGCATGCATAACGGAGTAGTTGTCGTCGATCGAAAAGGAAACATTGTTGTGATGAATGCTGCTGCAAAAAAGTTATTGCAAGCGGAAAATGGAAACTGGGAAGGAAAGCATATTCAAGAACTCGTCCCTCACACAAAAATTTTGGAGGTTGTGGAAAGCGGCGATCGTTCAATCGGTCAAAAAATGATACTAGCGGACAGACAATGTATGGTAAACCGGACTCCTCTGTATCAAAACGGCAAGCGCATCGGTGCGATCAGTGTTATTCAAGATATTACTGAAATCGAGCAATATCGCAGCCTACTAACACAGCTTGAGGCGATTATCGAGTTTTCAACTGACGGCCTTTATGTTGTTGACCAAGAAGGGATTACGATCTATGTTAATTCCGCATATGAAGAGATTACAGGTTTTGAACGCACAGAACTGGTCGGAAGGCATATGCGGGATCTGATGACGAATGGTTATATTGACCAGTCAGTATCTCTCTTAGTTTTGGAAAAAAAGAGACAAATTTCCATTATGCAAAAAATAGGAGGCAAAAAAGATGTCATTGTCACCGGAAATCCGGTATTTAATGATCAAGGAGACGTTGAGCTCGTAGTGACGAGCGTAAGGGATATCACACAATTAAATAAACTTAGAAAAGAGTTAGAAAAAGCAAAAAGTATTTCCGAAATAAACCAAAACCGTTTTTCGGCTCATGTGAACGGATCAGAACAAATGTTTATATGCAACAGCAAAAAAATGAAAAACATTTATGAGAAAGTAAAACAAGTGGCGCCTTTTCCAACAAGCGTCCTTTTAACTGGCCCTTCCGGAACAGGAAAAGAGGTGATCGCCAATTTTATCCATCATCACAGCCAACGGAAACAAAAGCCGTTTATTAAAGTGAATTGCGGGGCCATTCCTGAACATCTGCTTGAATCTGAACTATTCGGCTATGAAAAAGGTGCATTTACTGGTGCGAATAAAGAGGGGAAAATTGGTCTGCTTGAATTGGCGGACGGCGGAACCGTTATGCTTGACGAAGTAGGAGAAATGCCTCTCTCTTTGCAGGTAAAGTTATTACGAGTATTGCAAGAAAAGCAAATTCAGCGAATAGGAGGCAGGGAGCCAATTAAGCTTGATATTCGATTTATTTCTGCAACGAACAAAGATTTAAAGCAACTTGTTTCAGAAGGAAAATTTCGTGAGGATCTTTATTACCGTCTGCATGTTGTTGAAATAACTGTTCCGCCCTTATCTGAACGCCAAGAAGATATATCACCGCTTATTGATCATTTCTTTTCATACTTTTGCAAGCTTTACCATGTCGATAAAACATTGTCAAAAGAAACTAAGAAGGCTTTAACGAGCTACCATTGGCCTGGAAACGTCCGAGAATTGAAAAATTTAATAGAAAGCATGATCGTATCGGTTCCCTCTCAATTGATCGAACCGCACCATCTTCCTTTGCACATTCATGATCAAAAAGACGGTGAAGAAGCTTTGACGCTGAAACAGCGCGTGGAAAAATTTGAACAGCGAATTGTAAAAGATGTGATCAAAAAATATCCATCACTACGGATTGCGGCAAAAGAACTCGGCATCGACCATTCCACATTAGTCAAAAAGTTAAAGAGATGGGGTTTAGATCCAAAAAAAGCAAACATATAAACAATCTCGATTTCTGCTCATCTAAAGATTTTATTCTGTTGTGCCGGAGAAAAATAATTTGCAGTTGCCTAATCAAAAGAAGCGTCCTCATTTTTTTCAGACGCTCTATATTAAAGGAGTAGAATTTTTACATGGGGTGTCTCATAAGTCAATTTTCGACTTTGAGGTTCCCTTTTAAAAGACTTGTATCGTTTGTTGGATCATCACGCGAAATACCGCTTAAAAACGGTTTAAAGACGCCGACATCCATTCCCTTCTCTTTTAATACAGCTGCTAGTCCGCAAGCTATTATCGTTTTTCCAACACCAGTATCAGTTCCTGTTACAAAAAGACCTTTCATTTGATCATATTCAACTCTTTTCCGATTAATTTAAATGCATGCAACAAATAATCTATCTCCTTTAAGCTATGGTCCGCGGTCACCGTTAACCGAATTCTGCTTTCTCCAATAGGTACAGTCGGCGGTCGAATCGCCGGGGCATATATTCCTTTTTCTTGTAATCTTTTTGCAAATAGGACAGCCTTATGAGCATCTCCGATCAATACAGGAATAATTGGTGTATGATCTCCCTTCACGGTGTACCCCATTTCTTGTAAACTAGTTTTTATTCGTTTTGCTTTTATAAGCAATTGCTGTCGTTTTTCTTTACTATGTTCGATGATTTCCAATGCTGTATATGAAGCTGCACAAATAGATGGTGATAGTGCGGTTTGAAAGATAAAGGTTCTGGCATGATTTCGCAAAAAGTCAATGAAAACCTTCGATCCAGAAACGACCCCGCCTTCCGTTCCAACCGCTTTACTTAAAGTGCTAATCACTACATCCGGAAAGACGTGAAAAAATTCACTTGTTCCCCTGCCGTTTTCTCCTAAAACTCCTGTTGCGTGTGCGTCATCCACAATGACAAATGTATGATAACGTTGAGCAAGTGACATGATTTTATCTAAAGGCGCAATGGTACCATCCATACTAAAGACACCATCTGTGACAATAAAGCGTCGCCGTGATGAATTTGTTTCTTTTAATTTTTTTTCCAAATCTTCCATATCTACATGGTTATAAATGACGGTATCTGCTTGTGAGAGACGGCATCCATCGATAATACTCGCATGGTTTAATTGATCGCTAAAAATAACATCACCTTTTTCAGGCAATGAAGTAAGCACGCCGATATTCGCCAAATAACCGCTTGAAAACAGCAAGGCACTTTCAGTCTGTTTGAAATCTGCAAATCTTTTTTCAAGCTTTTGATGCCACTGCGTATTGCCTGTCGTTAGCCTCGAGCCGCTGCTCCCAACCCCAAACTCGTGCAATGCCTTTTCTGCTGCAAGAATCAAGCGTGAATCATTGGCCAAGCCCAGATAGTTGTTTGAGGAAAATACTATGTACTTTTGGCCATCTACGTACATTTCGGGACTAGGTGCAGTATTCATTGTTCTAAGCGTCCGATACAAGCCGGATTCCTTTGTCTTCGCTAAACGGTCGTTTAACCACCCATTAAAGTTCAACGCTTGTCACCTCATTATGTCTTTAAAAAGCAAAACCTCTTTTTCTGTTACCCGTGACAATTGCATCTTTCATATCTTTAAGTTCTTCTTTTGTACTGGCAAGCGGAGGATAAATACAATGACGTCACCCAATGGTCTCGTCAGCATGCCAAGCTCCCTCATTTTTAACGTAACGTGGTAGCCTATTCTTTTTTCTGAAGGGAAAGGCTCCTTTGTTTCCTTCGAATAAACAAGTTCAATTCCAAGCTGTCTGATATCTCCCACATGAGAAAGTGATTTGAACTCACGAAGGAGCTGTTGAAGATACGCTGCTTTTTCACTAACTTGCTCTACCACTTTTTCCGATTCAAACAAACGTAAATTTTCAATGGCAACAGCGCATCCTAACTGGTTGCCTGTATAGGAATGGCTGTGGAACAACGTTTTGAACTTGTTATAATCATCATAAAAAGCCCTATAGATCTCCTCTGTCGTCAATGTGGCAGCGATTGGTAAATAACCGCCTGTAATTCTTTTCCCAACTGCCATTAAGTCAGGCTGGACATGTTCATATTCGCAGGCAAACATTTTCCCAGTACGGCCAAAACCCGTTGCCACTTCATCAACAATCATTAAGACATCATATTTTGTACATAATTCTCTGACACCTGCTAAAAATCCATCAGGCATCACAATCATCCCACCCGCTCCTTGGACCATTGATTCAATTGTTAGTGCGGCAATTTCCTGATGCTTTTCCTTAAGCAGTTGTTCAAGTATGTTTAAGCATTCATCACGACAATGTTTCGGATCGCCGCTTTTTGACCGATAAACGTAAGGAATAGGTGCCTTAAAATTTTCAAACATTAATGACCCATATACTTGATGATAAAGCTGGATGGAACCGACACTTATGGCGCCGACCGTATCCTCATGATAGCCGTTTTGCATTGTAATAAACTTTTGTTTCTCTGTCTTATTGATATTTTTCCAATATTGAAACGCCATCTTAAGTGCAATTTCCATCGCTTCAGCTCCGCTATCTGAATAAAAAACACGCGTCAGCTTTTCAGGACTTATTTGAATGAGCTTCTCCGCAAGCTCTGTTGCTGGAACATTTGTCATGCCTAACAATGTGGAGTGGCCATTTTTTCGAGCTTTTTTTTAATTGCTTCGTCCAGTTCTTTTTTACGATTGACCATGTACGTTAGTCAAACGGAAGAAAAGCCGTCATATATTCTTTTCCTTCAATATCTTTAACTTTCATTCCTTGGCCGCTTTCAATTATTAAAGGATGATCATCATCTGTGTAAAAGGCAGTCATAGATATTTTTTACTTTTTTCGATTAATTGTTGTTTCATTTCTCTACCTCCCAATGAATAAAGACTGGCTGTTTTTCTAAATAGTTGTATTTGATAATTTAAAATTGAGCCACTTTTGAAGGGTTCGATCACATAAAAAATGAGCCACCTGATTTCCAATTTTCATTACCTCCCTTATGATTGAAAGTGCCTAAACTTTTCATCAGAGGGAGAGAAAAAGGATGATCAAGATGGCTCAATTTCATCATATCAAATTCTTGCATGAGGTAGAAGGGCTATCCCAACGACAAATTGCTCAAAAATTAGGGATTTCAAGAAATACCGTAAGCAAATATCTAAAACAGAATGAGGCTCCAACCACCATTCATCGGCAGAAAAACTATCATGGAAAGGAGTATTCCGATGAAACGAAGCGAGTCTTGCCCATTATTGATCAATGGCTCGAAGACGATCTAAAACGTTGGGGAAAACAACGTCATACCGCTGCCAGAATTTATCGAAGATTGGTCGATGAGTACGATTTCAAAGGATCTGAGTCCAACATCCGTAAGGTTGTAGCCAAACGTAAGAAGAAGCTACAGGAAGTCTTTATTCCCCTTGACTTTCAACTCGGCCACCAATTCCAATTCGACTGGGGAGAGGCGGATATTATTCTACAGGGTCGAACACAACGAATTTACCTCTTTTGTATGCAACTTTCGGCAAGTCGAATGCGATTTGTACGAGCATACCTGCATGAGAAACAGGAGGCTTTCTTAGATGGCTTTGTCCATGCGTTTGAATTCTTTGGAGGAGTACCTACCGAAGGGGTATTTGATAATTTAAAAACAGCCGTAGTAAAAATACTCCAAGGGAGAGATCGTCTCGAACAGGATGCTTTTCTAGCCTTACAATCCCACTATTTGTTTAAGGCAGAGTTTTGTAATATTCGTTCCGGGAATGAAAAAGGACGAGTGGAAGGGACGGTCGGATACGTAAGAAGAAACGTCTTCGTTCCGCTTCCGGACGTACAATCGCTGGAGGAATTAAACGCTTATCTATTGGACTGGTGTTTGAGAGAGGCGGAAGAAAAAACCGTTCCGTTCACTAAAGAAACGGTTGCGCAAATGTGGGCGAAAGAAAAGGAGTATCTACACCCACTCCCTGAAAAGAAGTTTGAAGCTTGCCGATTAGTCTCTTGTCAGGTGAATAAGACCTCTTTAATTACAGTGGAGACCAATCAGTATTCTGTCCCTTGTAGTTATGTAGGTCAAGCTGTATGGGCAAAAATATTTGTCGATCATGTGATCGTTGTGGCTCAAAATCAAGTGATCGCTGAACATCCTCGTTCTTACGAACGGAACCAGATGATCACCAATCTAGATCATTATCTGGAGGCATTATTAAAAAAACCGCGAGCGATTCGGGATGCCCATGCATTTCAATCATCTGACCTTCCGGATGTATTTAGGCGTTTTCACCGAAAAATGAGGGAACAAGAAGGAGCCGCGGGCGACCGTAAATTTATCCGACTCCTTCTCCTTCATCGAGAGATCGGGATGGAAAAATTGACACAAGCATTACGAGAAGCTGAACAAGCGCAGGTCTATCGGTATGAAGTCGTCCATGAAATCATTCAAAGACTGACGAATAACTACTTGCAGGTCCAAGATCTATCTAAGGAGAAAACGCCTGTAAATCTACTAGACTATAAAATTCAAAAGGCAAACGTAGCTCAATACGGACAATTAACGGGAGGTCAGATGAAATGACAACAGAAATCCTTTTAGACCATATCACGAAGCAATTGAGAATGCCTACAATTGCGAAACAATATCGCTCTCTCGCAAGAGAGGCAGAAGAAAGAAATCTACGGTATGAAGAATACTTATTGGCACTATTAGAAGCAGAAGTGCAGGCAAGAGAGGAAAATCAAAGACAGCGAAGGCTCAAACAAGCTGCCTTTCCCATCCACAAAACTTTAGACACCTATGATTTTACTTTCATGCCGAGCTTAAATCGAAATCGATTTCTCACACTCGCAAAAGGTGAGTTTGTAGAGAGAAAAGAGAATATTATTTTTCTAGGGAATAGTGGCACAGGGAAAACCCATTTGGCCATTGGGCTTGGAATCGCCATGATCCAAAATGGCTACAAAACCAAATTCATTACTGCTTCCGAGTTAGTGGAAGAGTTGCTTATTGCTAAAGAAGAGCACAAACTTGGTGCGTTTGAGAAGAAGTGGCTCAAATATGATGTGATCATCGTAGATGAACTGGGATATATCCCCTTTTCCAAAACAGGAGCAGAGCTATTATTTCAGTTCTTTTCCAATCGCTATGAACGTGCAAGTGTCATCATTACAACAAATCTTGAATTTGTAGAATGGACGAACATTTTTGGGGATGAAAAGATGACAGCAGCGTTGCTTGATCGGCTCACTCACCGTTCGCACATTCTTCTTCTAAACGGAGAATCTTATCGATTCCGTCAAAGTATGAAACAGAGGGAAAATGGGGAGTGGTAGCCAGGTGCGCGAAGCGTTTGGATGAGTTGCCCCTAGGGGCAACTCATCCAAACACCCACCTTCTCCCATTTATGGGAACTCTGATTCTAAAAGTGGCTCACTTTTGAAGTGATCGCTCTGGCTCAATTTATTATTGACAAAAACAATAGTGAATATAGGCATTCAGATCTTTCCTGCAATCAACAAAAAAGATGCGGCAGCCACGTTCATCTCCATATTCTTTTAGGTTTGTAATCCGTTGATACCCCAGCTTTTTACTTGCAACATAGCCAGTAGTATATTCAGGATCGTCTGACCAACATAGTTCAGCGATGGTAGCCGGATGCGCGCACACCTTTGTGGCAATCACAAGTGCTTCCCTGATTCTTGTACTCTTGGGCACATGAAAATAGTCTGCCCAATGTTCAAAATTCGTCTTCATCCAATCGATTCTTGAAACACGCACTCCCTTTTCCTGCCTATCATCAATACGTTTTCCTGAATGAACATCAATTAATATAGCGCCTCTCATTCCTGAATATTTCGTCCATTCTGTAAATGCTTTTTCAATAACCTGTCTTTCGATACCGACTTTCTCCAAAAGCAGCCTGGACAACTTTCGCCCTTTCTCTACTGTATCTGCCTCATTTGTGTCAATATGTAATGGTTGAATTCGTTTAATCGGTTCGTGAATAGATTCAAATTGAATTTGCATAAAATCCGGAGTACCTCTTGAGTGATGAAGTCCCTTTTCTAATAAAGCATTTACTGAATTTTTTAAATCACTATAGGTTGAAAGCAGTTCTCCACCAGATATATGTTTTCCGCCATGTTCATGAGGTCCATTCTTGGCAGCTCTCATTCTGACACTATAATACCTTTCCTCTTCCATTCGTTGGCCTCCAGCCTCCGTCATTTATTTTATGTCAAAGAAATTCCTTCAAAATTCATTAAACTAATTAAAAAGCTATTTCTAATTTTTCAACCTACAATCTTTTGTTTTATGTTAACTTTTAAAATAAAATGGTTAACAATTAAATGATAAAATTGTTATCTATTAATGTCAATTGGTTAACTAAAATACGCACTCAAAATGGCAGCCAGTCTCGGGTGAAAGGAGCTTTTATTGAAGATAAGCGGTTAAGCTGAGTAGGAATGCTTTGCAAAATGTTTTTATCTTAAAAAATGCCGTCTAAAAGGATATGATTATTCCTCGCTTTTCCCATTCATTATCAGTTCAATGCCGATTTGAAAAAAATAATGTGGTCTTCGTTGAAATGGCTGGAGCATGTTATAATGCGAAAGAATAAAAATGAAGAAATTTGAGCCCATCTTATAGCTAAGATGATTTTACAAGCGTTGAAGGAATTAGCGGAGCAACTAAAAAATCATACGGGAAACAAGGCAGCGCTTTGAACAAATCGATTAACGTTTTAAATCAAACAAGTTGATCAACAGTTTGAACTAACAAAGCAGCAATTGACCGAAATAAATGAGCGGTTGGACCAAGTCGAAAAAAAGATTACCCAGATGGACAAACAACTCAATGATATAGCATCCGGTCTTTCTCTAAAAAATGACAAACCAACTGTTGCACAAACAACGGGTATTGTTGGCATTCAATTGAACAATTCAAGGATTCGTTCGTTATTCTATCAATCTAAATTATATGAACAGGAAAAAGCGGACTTTTAAAAAATCGATTCCAATTCAACTCGTAGTTAAAAAGAATCTAGTTCAGCAAATTGTTCTTCTGAAATGACCTGAAACCCGTTTCTCTTTAGTAAAGCAGCTGTTACCCCACTTCCAACCATTTTCTTTCCAGTAAATTCGCCGTTATAAATCATTGAACTGCCGCAGGACGGACTATTCTCTTTGAGAACTACTAATGTTGCTTTTATTTCTTTTGCTTTTTTTAAAGCCGCATAAGCGCCCTTTATGTAAAGCTCTGTCACATCGTTGCCTGACCGATCCACTACTTTCGCCTTTCCATCCAGTACATCCTCCCCGTTTCCACCGATGATCTCTGCAGGTTCTCTAGGAGTCGAAAATCCGCCTAATATTTCAGGACAAACCATTTCGGCTTTCTTCTCCTGAACTAATTTCCATATTTTATTATGTAAACAATGCGTCCCATTATACCTCACTTCTAACCCCGCTAAACAGGAGCTTACTAATATCATCAAATCACCTCTTTTGCAATTAATTTTCTTATGTTATACCTATTACAATTATAAATTGCTATATCGGAACAAATTTTTTGGCTAACGGCTTCACTAATGAAAATGACCCAATTATGATATCTTCTTCAGTTCTATTATATACCAAATGACGTTGTTTCGATATGTAACTTCAATATACGTATCTAATTTTGGAATTGCTATTACTAATTACTAACATACTAACTATAGAAAACTTTCGTAAATTTTTACCGCTTTTCTCTTTTTTCCGATAGTTTGCACATAGTTTCAAATGTCGAGACATACAGCCCAGTTAAAATTTATGTGTAAATTTTTACACCCTGCTAAACGAACCTAGATCTCAGGCAAATAAAACTGCTTCCTTTTTGCACAAAGCTAAGGCTTTATTAGTCATTCTGACCTCTTTTAATAATCTCCCGTTTCTTCCTCCGCAATGTTTAGATTAATAATTTTCTGATCAAAAATTTGAAATAGAGTTCAATATTAAGGGCTCTCTTGTTTAACAATCTAGAACATAATTCGTAATGAGTCAGGTATCGATTTAATTATTTTGAACAAAACTTGTCAGTTTGACGCATTCTTGAATTTTTCAAAGCGCTGATCGAAATTTCCTAAAATATCCGAAACATAAACAACATAATCAAACGGTGCCTTCTTCTGCTGTTAGCATTGACGTTTGAAGCAGCTTCTTTGTTTTGGAATAATCCGGAAAAAAATGTTGTTAAATGAAAAATCAAATAATTTTACACCATGCTAAAATAATCGGAATTTTCAAACCCTTAATCTTAAAACTATAATGAAAGCGCAATCAAATTTAACAAATAAGGGAGGAAATATAATGCAAAAAATCGGAAAACAACGAAACGGAAAAGTAAAGCTTCCGAAAGGAAAAAGAGTAGCAGTAAACATTGGGTGTGACTTTGATGCACAATCCATCTGGATCGGTTCTTTTAACCTCACTTCTCCTGCCTACATGTCACGTGGTGAGTTCGGCGCTGAAGTTGGTGCCCCAAGATTGTTAAAACTGTTTGACAAATACGGCATCAAAACAACTTGGTTTATTCCAGGTCATACTGTGGATACATTCACTGACATTTGCAAAGAGGTAGCGGCTCGTGGCCATGAAATTGGCCATCACGGGTATGTTCATGAAAATCCTACCACAATGAGCTATGAAGAAGAAGACAAAATCATGCAAATGGGGTTGGAATCCCTCGCCAAAATCGGCGTGAAACCGCGTGGCTACAGATCTCCTTATTGGGATTTTAGTCCAAATACATTGAGTATTTTAGAAAAATATGGGTTTAAATACGATAGCAGTTTGATGGGAAATGATCTTCATCCTTACTGGCCGAGACCGGTAGAAGTAAACGCTGATAAAGCGAACGTTTTCTTGAAAGAAAGCACCATATTGGAAATCCCTGTTTCTTGGTACCTCGATGATTTTCCACAAGTAGAATATATAACAGGTATACAAGAAGGGCAAAGACCTGCCCAAGATATTTTTGAGCGTTGGGCATCCATTTTCGATTATGCATGTGATCAAGAAGAAGGGGCTTGTTTCGTGTTGACGACACACCCGCAAACAATCGGACGAGCACATATGATCCAAATGTTAGAAAAATTGATTCAATATATGGAATCCCGCGGTGCATGGTTTGCGACTCTCGGTGAAATCTATGACAACTTCTACGAAGAATAATATACTTCGCTCATAAAAGATACATTCCGTACACACTTACATCCTCCGTAAAATAAATCAATTTAGCTTACGGAGGATCATTTACAAAATTAATTCTTGGAGGAAAAAAATGAGAAAAGTAACCATATCCGCTTGCCAGTTTCGTGTAGAACGAACAAAAAGTTTTGATGATTTTAAAAATCAAGTTGTTGAATTGATCGAGCAAGTTCCACAGCAATCCGACTATGTGATCTTTCCCGAACTATTTACCGTCGGTTTGCTGACCAGCTTTCCAGACAGCGAAAAATTAACAGCAAGAGATCTTATTTTGATTGACAAATACACTGATGATTATAAACAACTCTTTATCGAGTTGGCGGTAGAAAAAAAGCAGGTAATCATTGGTGGATCACACTTGGAGCGAAGAGACGACAAATATTACAACATTGCCTATATTTTTAAGCCAGACGGTACCTATATTGAACACAAAAAAACTCATATTTTTCCTTCGGAAAGCGACTGGAAAACCTCAGAAGGCGATGAATTAGCAGTTTTCGAGATTGGCCCTGCCAAAATTGCACTTGCTGTTTGTTATGAGGCTGAAATTCCGGAAATTTCAAGAATCTACAGCATTAATGGTGCAGAAATTATCTTCTGTCCTTCCTATACATTTACGGAGCATGGTTTTTGGCGTGTTCGTCATTGTGCACAAGCTCGATGCATCGAGAATCAAGTGTATTTCGTGCACTGTCCAACTGTTGGTGAGCCGGGTACACCTTTACCGAATGGATTTGGAAGAGCGTCGATCTTGAGCCCTTGCGATTCGGCTTGGTCTCCAAACGGTATCGTTTCTGAAGGAGAAACCAACAAAAATATGGTCGTGACAGGAACTGTAGATATAGATGAATTGTATGTAAATAGAAAAACCGGTGCTGCTACTACGTTCGTTGACCGTACCCGAAGAGAAAATATTTACACTAAATATGAACCTTACAGATCATATAACCGAAAAAAATAACGAAAAAATGCGTACCTTTCGGGGTATGCATTTTTTCGTTATAGAACGAATGCAGTATATTAATATTTTTTAAAATTCTCAATGTCCTTTCGAACGGTTAAATACGTTGTTACTTGATAGATGTATTGAAACAACCGAGTGTAAAAAATTGTTGCTTGCACTTGATACACAATCTTTGTTACGATATATTTCCTTTAATTTTGTATCAGGACGAAGTTACCCCATTCAAGATATATAATCTTCCAGTTCACTTGAAGAAGGAATTTCTCGAATAATCCATAGAGGAATAAGTGCTAACGGTAATAAAATGATACCAGAAAACGAAATGGCTGTGTAATAGTCGTTTGCTTCAATAATATGAGGTGCCAAATAACTGATGACAGCCCAGCCAAGCCAGCAAGAAGCGGAACCGATCGATGAACCAGTGCCCCTGGCTCTTGTAGGGAAAGCTTCTGTAAAAATTCTTGGAATGGTTCCCCATATGCCCGCGCCAAAAAAGTTCCATAACAAATAGGCAGGCAAAAAAGCATTGAATGTTTGAGCAAAAAATGTCATCCAAATGGTCAGTGGTATGGAAATGACAATAAATAACAGATTGGCATACCTGATGCCAATAATCCCGCTGAGCCATCCACAACAAACAAAACCTAACATGCTAACTAAGCTTCCCGCCCCTACAGTCCATATTGCTTCATTCCAATTTAATTCAAACGCATAATTCATCCAATAGGGAGCAAACCAGATTAACAAACCATATGCAATCACAACAAGATTCATATATAACCAGATTAATAGGGTATTTTTAAGTAGCTCCCCTTTCATTAGCTGCAAATACGTAAATTTTAGAACCTCTTCTTTATTTATTTTAAATCTGTTTTGGCTCACAATTTCCTTTGTTTCGGCAGTATATGATTTAATACTTTGTCTAAATTTAACCAATTCCTTGAATCTAACAGGTTCTTTGATATACAAACGGACGACTATAACTAGAAATGCAGGAATAGATGCGAGATAAAAAGCACTTCTCCACCCCCATTCTGGTACAACGTATATTGACAAAAGGGTAGAAATTGCTGTCCCGGCAGGCCAACCCGCTGCCATAATCCCGACGATCCACCCCCGATGCTTGGCAGAAACTGATTCAATTAAAATAGTGGCGCCCACCGCATATTCTGCAAAAGCACTTCCGGTTGCAAGAATTCTGAAAATAGTCAGTGATTCAAAATTCCAAGATAAACCAGTCAAAAAGGTGCCAATCGACACCAAAAATAAAATCCATTGAAAAACTACTTTTCTTCCGAAGTAATCCATCAAAGGACCTACCACAATATTGAACACAATAGCGACAATGAATCCTGCCGCAACAATAATGCCAAATTCAGTTAAAGAAAAGTCAAACTCCTCCATTAAATGTGGAGCCACGAAGAAAAATATGGAGGTATCCATCGCGGAAATTGTCCATCCGATAAATGCTATTAATGTTACAAACATGCTATAACCTTGAATATCATTCTTCACTTATAATACCTCCGTACTATTTTCGTCTTATGTGTTCAATTCGTGTTCAATTCTCTGAATTGAATCGGTGTTAAAGACACCTCTTTTTTAAATACTTTGATAAAGTATTTTACATCGTTAAAGCCGACTGCCTTACTGATCTCATATAAGTTCAGTTTAGTTTGAATTAAAAGCTTCTTTGCCTCCTCAATTCTTTTTTTGGCAATGTAGGAGGTGAAATTGATTCCGGTCTCTTTTTTAAACAACCAACTGAGATACGATGGCGAAAGTTCCAAATACTCTGCTACCATATCTAGGGACAGTGAAGAATTGTGATAGTTTTGCTCAATAAATATTTTTACTTGAAGGGAATAATCTTTGGAATATTTGTCCCACTTGTATAGAATATAGTCGATCAATGGATCAAAAAATATTGCTTTCCACCTATACAAGTCATCCCATTGAGAAATCGACTTGAATTCCTGTAACCATGCTTTATTCTGATCGAGCCTATTATCAATGTTGAAATATTTGGATATCTCTATATAAAGCTGAAACAGGATAAACCAATGTGCTTCCAAAGTTTGATTGTTGTCCAAAATTTCGTTCAAATGCTGAGTAAACACTCTTTTCTCTCCCTGTTTCAATGCCAAGAGCAATTTACTTTCATCCTCAATGTTTAAAAAAACATGATTTGACACATTCTTTTCGTCTTCTCGATAATATTTTAGATTCTGAATAGCTTCTTTATATGCATGTTCAACGGAAAGATCCTCGCCTTCATGTATTTGACTCACGCCACAAGGATAACGCTTCTGCAATTGTTTTATGTTTGTTTTTATAATGTTTATTAACGCCTCTGAGGAATCTTCATAGACTACGTAGATATGTTGGGAACCCATACGTAAAAGAAAATTCCTGCCAATGTTTTTCAGTTCCTCATGCGAAATAGGGACTAAGGAGAAAATAAACAAATAATATTTGCAAGGAAACACTACATCAGCATCCATATGTTTTTCTCTATTAGAGATTCGCTCATAAATATAATTTTTCAACTGGATTATACTAATGTTTTCTCGCTCCTGCCTTTCTCTTTCAATCTGATTCTTGATGTTTTCAATGGTTGTTTTCAGCTCTTCCGGATCGATCGGCTTTAATATATAATTGGAAACGCCGTATTTGATCGCTCTTTTGGCATAATCGAAATCGTTATAACCGGAAATAATAATAATTTTGGGATACGATGTCATTTCCTTGTTCAATTGTTCCAGCATGGACAAACCATCCATGACAGGCATTCTGATGTCCGTGATAATGATATCAGGTTTATATAGTTTGATGAGATCCAAAGCGATTTTCCCATTTCTTGCGTTTCCAACTATTTGAATATTGTATTGCTGCCATGGCAGCATCTTCTCTATTCCTTTGCTAATCCAAGGCTCATCTTCCACAGTCAACATGCGCAGCATATCAACCACTCTCCTCTTCCTGCTGTTTACGATTACGAATAGGTATCGTGATCACCGCGCATAGTCCATGCGGTGAAATATTGTGATACTGAAGGCCGTATTCTTCCCCATAAGCAATTTTCAAACGATTGTTTACATTGAAAATTCCGATTCGGTTACTTTCTTTATTGGTTGGAGGGTGTTTATTATCCAAAGTAAACGTTTTCAGTTCCTCGTTTAGCTTTTGCAACTTTTCTTCCGGAATACCTGGTCCATTATCGGAAATGCTGATGACAATGTGCTTGTTTTCATTGATTTTGCCTTCAATTCGAATCATTCCTTTATCAGTTAAATTTTTGAACCCATGGATGAAACAGTTTTCAACGATCGGTTGGAGAACAAATTTGATGATTTTGTATTCTAGAATTTGTGGATCGATTTGTCGTTCACATTCTATAAAACCGTCAAATCGTATTAATTGAACATTTAGATAATTGTCCATGTGATCCAACTCGTCTTTGATTAATACTTCTTCAGTATCCTGCATCATATTGTACCGGAACATTTTCGATAACGACCTAGAAATTTGGGCAATTAGCGGAACATTATGAATAATGGCCAACGAATTAATTGTTTCCAATGCATTATGAAGAAAATGCGGATTGATTTGTGACTGCAATGCCTTGAATTTTGCTTGATTCGTTAATGAGATTAATTGATACTGAATCCTCGCTTGTTCCTTTAATTTTAACATGATTTTATGAAAGCTTATTTCAATATCCCATATTTCATCTCTGATCATTACATCTCGATCAAACGAGTGATTAAAATCCCCATTTTCTATCGCCTTGATTTCTTTTCTGAGAGAACGAATGGGGGAAGTCACATGTAATGAAATGAGTATAATTGAAAATATGCTGACCACAATGCTGCTGATAATGATATAAACCATTAATTTTTTGTTATTTTCATTTTTTTCTAATATTTTAGATACTTCAGTCACGCTAATTACAGAGAGATACGTCTCCGGATCATGGTTATAAATCACGAGCATATTTCGGCCACTTTCTTTGAACGTAAAATTCCCACTAACTTTGCCGTTGACAGATTCTTTGTTTTTCACTGTTTCAAGCAAACTATTATCATTTTTCCACGAGTTTGCAGAATAGACAATTTTCCCGTGGTCCGTGATTATCAGATCGGCAGGCACATTGAAGTCAACACCTTGAAGGAATTCCTGCAACAATCCTGATTCGATAATAGAAAACCCATGACTAGTGGATTCAACATTTTTTTTGAAAAGTGCTAAAGATCGATTCAGCTGCTTAATTATTTTCGTCTGAGACTCAACAGTATTGTTGTAAAATTTTGTTGTCCAAATTTGATATATTAATAGATCACATATAACGAGGGGAAAAATGGTGAGAATGAAATAAAGTACGATATATTTATATTTGATACTGAAGTACACGGAGCGCCCCCCTTTAAAGAATTTCAAATTTCTCTTTTTATGAATGTTTTTCATTTCCGTATTCATGGGAAGTGAATCGATATAGATTTTGAATCTTAAGATATCTTTTTCCCAGCCCGTTGCTTCGTATACCAGTGTTACTTTTAACTTTAAACATTTGGTCCATGAGCAATCAACAGGGAATATAAGAAATGTTGCTACATCCATCATATAAGATAGATTCAATAAGATATACAGTAAAAAAGCTATTAAACTTTCATTAAAAAAAGATAAGAACCACCATTAGAAAAAAATATATTTTCGTTTAATTTTACAATTGATATATCAAAATTCAATGAATTTTCGGTTTTAATTTATCGGTTGTCATATTCGTACCTTTATAAGATTACAACAAACAAGCTGCGTTGCAGACTGCTTATTTACTAATAAATGATAGCACCCCACTCATATGTATACAATTTATTATCATAATACTTAAACCATTAAGTCCATTTTCAAATTGAGGCTTTTGATCGTCCTTTTGGTAATATTTTTGATGAAAAATGTAGAGATCGCTTGTTGTTAAAGAGGAATGGAAGGAGAATGTAAAAACTAAAATAGAGTTTTTACATTGAAATTGAAAGAGAGCCGTGTAATATATTACAGGCTCTCTATTTTCTGACAACATCTGACACAAAATCAATTACTACTGTTTTTAAAATGTTTTTTGCGGATGTTCCATTTATTCATTTTTCGGTATAATGTGCTACGAGTTACACCAAGTATTTTCGCAGCTTCCGTCATATTTTTTGTTTCTTGGAGAACTTGCTCGATCATTTGTTTTTCCAAAGACTTTAGATTGCCAACTACATGAGATTGTTTTATTGTACTGGAGCTTTGGAAGTCTTCAGGCAAGTGCATAGGACAGATTTTCGTCTCATGAATTGCTAAAAGAAATGCCCTTTCCATCACGTTTTTCAGTTCACGAATGTTTCCTGGCCAATAATAGGACTGAAGCATTTGCAGTGCGGAATCGCATAACTCTAGTGGTCCTTTTCCATAATACTGATGAAACTGGCGCAAAAATTGTGCAGATAAATAAGGGATATCTTCTAATCGGTGTCTAAGCGGAGGAATCTGAATAGTAAATACATTTAATCGATAATACAGGTCCGAACGGAAAGAACCTTGGTAAGCAATCTCCTCTTTTAGATTGCGGTTTGTTGCAGCAATGACCCTTACATTAACTGGGCGTTCTTTATAGTCACCTATGCGAACGACTTTTCGCTCCTCCAATACTCTAAGAAGGCTTACTTGCAATTCTAATGGCATCTCTCCGATTTCATCAAGAAACAATGTGCCCCCGTTGGCAGCTTCAAACTTCCCGACGCTTCCCCCCTTTTTTGAACCAGTAAATGCTCCTTCCACATATCCAAATAACTCACTGGCAATCAGTTCTCTTGGAATAGCACCGGCATTCAAAGCAATAAACGGTCCATTTCGGCGAGGGCTTTGCTCATGAATCGTTCTTGCCAAAACTTCTTTACCAGTTCCTGTTTCCCCAAATATCAATACATTGGCGTCAAATTGTGAAGAGATCGAAGCAATGCGGAGCTCTTTTTGAAAGGCCGGATTGTAAGTTGCTATTTTTCCAAATTGGTATTTTTCATTTGACTGCTGAATAGCTTGTCCTGATCTTTTCTTTATAAAAATCAAAAAAGCGTTGTACGGCATTCTCATTTTCCTTTTCATTACTTCATAACCAATATCCAATAGGTTCGCTTCATCGAAAAGATCACCGGATTTAGCTTTCGTTATTTCAAAAGCATGGGGATTCACGTATAGTATCTTATCATTTTGGTCAACGGCGATAATTCCATCAGATACCTCTTTCCCTATTTCTTCGACTAAACCTTTCCATATATCTTCTTCATCTACAGAATCAAAAAGCGTATTTGTTAAAAGCGGTCTAGCAAAAATTTGTTTTTCCGAGCTCCAAACAATCTCAAACTGTCCATTTTCCTTTGCTTTTCCAATCCTCATTTCTCTTGACACATGATGATTAGATTCTATTTTAATTTTTCCACTCGGTGATGAAAACTCTTTCTCATATAAATATTTTGTGATTTTTTTTCTTTCTGTAGATTGTAAATGACATATCGCGTCTAATACTATTTGAACCCCTATATAAGTACTGCACATAACCGAGGAAATAACAGTATCCAACCCATATTTTTCTTTCATGCCTTTTACAAGTAAATCGTTTTCAGGAATATCTAATGACTGGAAATAACTAAAACAACTGTAATGACCAGCTGCATATTTTGGCTCCATTGCTTGTATCTCCAGCTCTGTTGTAATTGGGCTGATAATAGGCATTTCCTCAGGATTGAATCCTAATTCATAATACATTTTATAAAAAGGTAATATACTTTCCCCGACAAGCGTAGACAATATTGCATTGGAAGAATAATGTTTAATCTCTTCCAAATAAGTCGAGAACTCTTTATGCCCTAATGGAACATATTTTTCCCCAATCACTTTCCCGTCCAATTCATATAACATCTCTCTAATTTGTTGATTCGTATATCTAGGATAAACATAATCGTTTCCAATTAGGTAAACTTTTTTGCCAAATTGTTCAATCGTAAATTTAAGCAGTGAGGTGATTTGTTGATTGGGAATTTCTCCAACATAGAAAACATTTGGATGAATCTCCTGTCCTTCATAAAGCGCCGGATATATTAAAAGGCAATCGTATTGTTCAAGAACAGGTAAAATAGCTTTCCTGCATGCGGACGTATAGCATCCTACAAAAACTTTTATCCCTGAACGCGCCATATCTAATGCTTGTCTATAGCTTTCAATTGGATCGGAACGAATGTCTCTTGCTTCAAAGGTAAAGGTAATATTTGATTTACTGTTGTCTTTTTGGAATTTTTCAAGAGCATACACAGCTGCTCGATATTGGCCAATTTCTGTCAAGGAAGTGATGCCCGTTAATGAAAATAAAAAACCTATGCAAATATTCATATAAATCCCTCTTTTGTATCAATTTGCGACAATGTATAAAAATTAAACATGCCTATTTCACTTTAATCTTATTATAAAATTCATAACATTTCAAATATTTCATCAACAATAATGTCGCAAAAGTGAAACCCTCCCTTTCCCTCCTATACTAAAAATAAAGCATTTATAAATTTGGCATATTTCTTGCAGTAAATATAAGCGAGAAAGCTGGAAACAAAACAATAGGCTACGTTTCCAGCTTTACATTCAATTATAGAAAGGAGTAATGAAAAATGAGACATGGGGATATCTCAAGCAGCCATGACACAGTTGGTATAGCAGTGGTCAATTACAAAATGCCTCGTCTTCACACAAAGAACGAGGTATTAGATAACTGTCGCAAAATAGCAGACATGATTGTAGGAATCAAAAAGGGACTTCCTGGTATGGACTTAATCGTTTTTCCAGAGTACAGCACTCATGGAATTATGTATGATGAACAAGAAATGTACGATACTGCCTCTTCCATTCCTGGAGAAGAGACTGCAATATTTGCCCAAGCATGTCGTGCTGCTAACACTTGGGGGGTATTTTCTTTAACAGGTGAAAGACATGAAGATCATCCCAATAAAGCTCCTTATAACACCTTGATTTTAATGAACAATAAAGGAGAAATTGTACAAAAATATCGAAAAATTATTCCTTGGTGTCCAATTGAAGCGTGGTATCCAGGAGACACAACATATGTAGTAGAAGGACCAAAAGGAATAAAAATAAGCTTAATTGTCTGCGACGATGGGAACTATCCGGAAATTTGGCGTGATTGCGCCATGAAAGGCGCTGAACTTATTGTGAGATGCCAAGGCTATATGTATCCTTCAAAAGAACAGCAAATCATTATGGCAAAGGCTATGGCATGGGCAAATAATACGTATGTAGCTGTTGCGAATGCATCTGGATTCGACGGCGTCTATTCTTACTTTGGCCATTCAGCTATTGTTGGTTTTGATGGCCGTACATTAGGGGAATGCGGAACAGAAGAAAACGGAATCCAATACGCGGAACTGTCGATTTCGCAAATCCGTGATTTCCGCAAAAATTCGCAATCACAAAACCACTTATTTAAACTGCTTCACCGTGGGTATACCGGTTTAATTCAATCGGGAGATGACAGCCGCGGTTTAGCAGAGTGTCCATTTGATTTTTACCGCACCTGGGTGCTTGATGCAGAGAAGGCTCGTGAAAATGTAGAAAAGATTACACGCTCTACAGTGGGAACTGTGGAATGTCCGATAGAAGGAATCCCTCATGAAGAAATTGAGAAAACAACTGGAAAATGATCTTGATAAGAAGAAGAGGTCAGGTTCTAGGACTTGACCTCCTGATCGCTAATCAGGAGATGATGCTATGACATTTATAACATCTAAATTAAAGGATTTAAATGAGAATCGCCAGCAAAATTCTATATCATCTGATAACCATTCAGAAACTTTTAATTCTTCTTCTCCCTTAGTGACCCGATTTCGTTTTGAAGTCAACGAAGTAATTCAACACATACGTTCAAAAATTTGGGGACAAGATGAAGTGTTAGAAGGTATAGAAGAAATGTTAAATATAATTTGGACGGATATTACAGAAGAAAACCGCCCTTTGTATGTAGCCTTATTTCTTGGGCCTACAGGGGTTGGAAAAACAGAAATCGTTCGCGTACTTAGTGAAGCTATTTACGGAAATGCGGAGGCTTTTTGCCGTATTGACATGAATACACTAACCCAGGAACACTATGCTGCGGCACTAACTGGTGCACCTCCAGGATATGTAGGAAGCAAAGAGGGGAACTCCTTATTTCAAAAGGAAAAAATTGAAGGATCCTACAGTAAACCTGGAATTGTTCTTTTTGACGAACTGGAGAAAGCAAATGACCAAGTGATTTATTCCCTGCTTAATGTAATGGATAACGGCATACTAGTCATGACATCTGGAGAGAAGGTTATTCATTTTCGTAATGCCATGATCTTTATGACAAGCAATATTGGGGCAAAAGAAATTATTAGTTATGCAAATAAAAGTTTAAAATATAGATTACGTAAACTGCTTTGGTTTTTAAGCCCTTCCAATTTTGGAAAAACAGAACAAGATTTTCTCCGCTCTATAGTTTTTTCCCAATTAGAAAAACGATTTAGTCCTGAGTTTATCAAACAGATTCGATGATATTTTTGTCTTTCAGTGGCTAAAACAAGATGCGCTGGAACATATTCTTGATCTCAACATTCAAGTTATTAACCGAAGAATAAAAAAATACAACTGCACACTTCAGCTCGAAGGATCTGCTCGTAAATTTTTGATTAAAAAAGGATTTGATCAGCGATATGGCGCGAGATTTTTAAAACGCGCTATTCGAAAATATATAGAAGTTCCTTTAGCTGCAAAAATCAGCAAGAGATTACATCAAGATCACCCAACCAAATTTATTGCAAAAATTAAGGACGGCAATCTCATCCTCTTTGAAACAGCACAAGAAAAGTGATAATTATTTCACTGTTTAGGGTAAGAGCATGGATAAAGTCGGTCTAATGTTTGTTGGTGCAGCATTATTTATCAATGGTTTAATGCTATTGGGAAAAGTCGATCAAAAAAGTGCGATAGTGTTTAACTTATTTATTGGATCGATAAAAGTTATGACACCATTTGATCTCATTTTTACATCTACAGGAGATTCATGGATGATCTTAAACGCATCCGGCATTTTTCTTTTTGGTTTAACTTATTTATATGTAGGAATTTCGAATTTAAAAAACTTTAACTCTTCAGGTTTAGGTTGGTACTCTCTATCGGTAGCAATTCTTGCTTTAGGATACAGCATATAAACTTTATTAAACTGCAAGATATAAAATTCGGTATTATTTGGCTTCTGTGTGGACATTATTTTACTTGCTGCTTGCACAAAAAAAGAACATTGCTATCTTTACTGGGTGGGGCGCGTTTATTCAAGCATGGATTACAGCAACTATTCCCCCCTTTCTTCTTCTCAATAACCAATGGGAGTTCGTAGGATAAAAAACTGCTTTCGTAGTAACTATTTTAACAATTCTAGCTTTTATCGCTATCTATATTCACAAAACCTACTTCTGTCAAAATAGACAGCATTTCAACAAAATCTTAATTATAGAGCTCGGATCACCTATTGATTTTTTCTATACTTTAGCATTTGATTATTTTCTTTTGTATTAAAATAAGACTTGTAAAACAGCATGAAGACGAATATTTAATTGGCTTGAACAATTTGAACAATAAAAATCAACCCACACAAAGGGTTTATTTCGATGATAATGAAAAATTTAGATTCCTGATTTTGAAAAGCAATTTTATGCCTTTCTACATAAAAATACCTTAATTCTCAATTATCTTATTCTTTAATATTTTGAACATACAATGAATGATAAAGCGAAAGCATAATCTTCAACATATTCCATCAACTTGTTTGAGCATGAATCCCTTTATCGTCACATAGTCTTTCAGATGTAAATGTTTTATTAATGCTCGGGCATTTACTGCATTTAATCAATTCAAGGCACCCAATCCGTACTTGTCAGAACCATTTCATTCGAATAAAATTGAGAAAAGGAGATTTTTAAAAGGAGTAAAAAAATGGAACAAAAACTCGACTTAATTTTAGAAAAAGTGATGTCTATTGACAATGATCTTAAAAATGTGCATGATCGACTGGATTATATCGGGACGCGATTGGACCAGGTAGATGATCGATTAAATCGGGTCGAAAATCGGTTGGATCGAGTAGGAGAGCGATTAGATCAAGTAGAAACACGCTTAAATTATGTTGAAGAGCGATTGAATCGGATTGAACAGGAACAAAAATCAATTAAACAAGCTGTAATGGAAACAAACGAAGAAATGAAAAACCTCCAAGAAAGCTTCAAATCTGTTTACGAAATTATTGGCGAACATGACGTTTCCATCCGTACGTTACGAAAAAAAATTATGTAACCTACAACCACCTCAAAAAGTGATAACCTCACTTCTTTTTTTAACCCTGTGCTATTTCCTGGAAATACCATACACAATGCAAAAATTTTTTCCCATTTTATTCAAAGAACCTGTATTTAAACTTTTATTCTGACCTTTGAAAATAAATAAAAAAACATGCCCAATCATACAGTTCTCTATTTGGCATATTGTGCTAATGAATAACTTAGGATTGCTAAGGCTGATGAGCACGAGCAATTCAAAGCCGCCTCATCTTGATGTCTTCTCCATTTTTTTTACTAAAAGGATGTAAAAAATATTGAATACAATAAACTACTAATCTAAACTGATAGTTGATGAGGTAGAAAGACTTCCCTATGTTTCACTGGAGTTGATTTGATGATTGCTACTATGTATAAACGGAGAATGAAAGCAGCATTTGCTCTATCTTCTATAGTTATGCTCATTGGTATTTCTGTTTTTTTCATCGATCGACCAGATTCTTTACAAAATTGGTTAAATCTTTCTTCAATAGGTATTGTAGGTCTTTTTTTGTTTTTTACCGGAGTTTCAAACCAGATTAAATATAACAAGGTGAAAGATATTCAAATTCATGAGTCAAAAGCTTCCCTCCTTGAGTTGGATCATCTAGTTTTAAAAAAAGATCTTGGTTTTTTTCCTCGTCTCCTACTGTTTGAAAAAAGCGGCCATTTTGTTGGAACGATTAAGCCAATCCGTATTCCTTTTATTTTTTACCCAATGAGCCTGCTGCTTCGTGATTCACTGATCATGGCGCTTCCGATTACTTATGGTATTTTTTCGAATAAAGGAAATGTGCTGTTTACCTTTAAGAGAAAAGGAATGAAAAAGTCGATTGTAACTGTAAAGAATGTACATGGCCGAAAACTGGGAGAATATGTACAAGAGGATTGGAAAAGTCTAGTCAACATAAAAGGTGAGCTGAGAGATGCTGATGATAAGCTGATTCTCCCTGTTAAGGTTAAGGCCTTTTCTGGTGATTTTACATTAACAGATTCCGAAGGTCGGCAGTGGGCCCGTTTCTACAATGGATATTTCCCTCATGAATATACGAATATTTTTCGTGATGTGTACAATGATATCGTTGAGCTCTCTGACAACTTGTCGAAACATCATAAAATGCTTTTAATTGCAATGATTGGCTTTTTATTTTTGCAGCGCAACCAATAGTCTAGTGTTGTTTTGGAAGTTTTCCCGCTACCACTTTACGATTTCCAAATTAACAAAAAAACTTTTTAAAATAGATCCAGTGAACTGCACGAGCTTACTAGTTGATGTGTGTAATAATAAATCCATGCAGGAAAAGATGCTCCTGCATGGATTTTTGTACTGAATATCGTCCTTACAACGAAATTTTTTTAGGGGGGTAAACGCATTATCACTTCCGGAGTGTCGAATTTATTTTTTTAGCTGTATCAAAGAACATGTCAGATGTTTGATACAGTCTTTTAATCTATCAAAAGAGTTTTTATGGACAGTCAAGTTATTTCGTTAATGCAGGTTCATTTTGTGCACTTTCCTCTTTTTTTGGCATTTGGCGGACTCCAAATGCAACACGTTTAATGTTAAACAAGTGATTGACTGTAACATTGTCAGATGTAACGTTGTTGCCAATAGCACCGCAGCCAAGAGTCAAGGACGGTTTTACGTTCACTGTAGCGCCAATAGCGCCAAATGTTGTACCGGCATTTACAATGATACGTCCTGCTGGTTTATCGATTGTGTAAGTTTCGATTACTTTTTCATCCTCAGCGTGAATTCCGACTGTGTGACCAAGACCGCCTGCATCAAGAAGTTTTTGGGCAAGCTCGCTTGCTGCTTGCATATCTTTCACTGTATAAAATGCTAGAGTTGGAGATAGTTTTTCAATTGAGAATGGATATTCTTTCCCAACTCCTGTTTCTTCTGCAACGATCACTTTCGCCTCGGACGGAACTTCAATACCTGCCATTTCAGCAATCACTTGAGGTGACTTTCCTACAATTTTTGCATTCAGTCCACCGTTTACGAGAATGATGGATTCTACTTTTCGTTTTTCTTCTTCATTCAAGAAATAAGCGCCTTGTTTTGTCATCTCTGCAACAACTTTCTCTTTAATCGACTCATCCACTAAAAGAGCTTGTTCAGAAGCACAAATTGTTCCATAGTCAAAAGTTTTGCTTTCAATAATAAGTTCAACAGCTTTTTCGATATTGGCACTTTCATGAATGTATACAGGTACGTTTCCAGGACCTACTCCGTATGCTGGTTTTCCGGAGCTGTAAGCAGCTCTTACCAATCCAGGACCGCCTGTGGCAAGGATGACATCAGTTAATTTATGTTTCATCAGCTCGTTTGTTGCTGCCAATGTTGGTTTGGTAATGCAAAAAATCAAACCTTTTGGTGCTCCGGCACGCTCTGCTGCTTCTTGCATAATTCTTGCCGCTTCCGTTGTACATTTTGCAGCAGCTGGGTGAGGGCTGAAAATAATCGCATTTCCTGCTTTAACTGCGATCAATGATTTAAAAATGACTGTTGAGGTAGGATTTGTAGATGGAACAATTCCTGCAACGATCCCTACAGGTTGAGCAACTTCCCATACGCGGTTTTCTTCATCGCGACGAATAATCCCGACTGTTTTCACATCCTTGATAGAATTGTAAACATCATTCGCAGCGAACAGATTTTTTACTGTTTTATCAGGAACATTCCCGAAGCCAGTCTCTTCTACTGCCATAGCAGCCAATCGCTCAGCTTCTTCCCTTGCCGCTTTAACCATGCTTTCAACAATATGATCAATCTCGCTCTGAGTCATCTTTGCCATTATTTTTTGAGCTGTTTTCGCTTCCTCAAGGTAATTTCTTACTTCTTGGATAGATTGTAAATCAATATCTCGCAACATCTTTGCTTCGCTCCCTTTCATAGTTTTCATTTAACTAGCAGATTCATATTGTCATGATCTCAAATGACACTATTTCAATTTTGTTCGCTTGAACAAGCATCATTTTTTGTGTTTCTGCCCTCACCTCCTCAAATGCTAGCAGTTTGACATCACTGATCCTTGTCATGAAATTCTCATACCACTTTATCGAACGACGATCTAATCTGATGTCGTCACCAATATGCAAAACTCCTTCTTCCAATACTTTCGCTTTTTGACAAAGAAGAAGCATTTCAACCGCTCAAAAATTGATAACGATTACAAAAAAGCGGTTTCATAAAACCTGAAAATTAGTTGAAGTTTATTTTTTATTTATTTAAATATCTAGAATAATCAATATAAGTAATTATAAATCGATAATTCTCGATATCTGAATCTATAAATATAATAAAACAAAATAAAAAGGGATTCAAGCCAAAAGCAACAATTAAAAAAATAGGCCTATAAATCCCTTGATAATAATTCATTCAATTTTTTGATGTTCTCTTCATCCCTTTTATAATATGTCCATTGCCCAACACGTTTTGCCTTTATCAATCCGGCATTTTGCAGCATCGATAAATAATGGGATACAGTAGATTGTGACAGTCCAACTTTTTTATGGATATCACTCACACATACTCCATCTTCATGTATATCACCGTGCTGCGGTTTGGGAAAGTGAGCTTCCGGATTCTTGAGCCATTGTACGATTTGCAGCCTCGTTTCATTTGACAAGGCTTTAAACACTTCTAAAAGTTCCATTGCTACCTCCAATTGACAATACTTATATTTCAAAACAACAGCGGAATAAAATTTGCATTAACAGACAATAAAAACACAAACAACGACAATCCTAAAACGGAGGTTGATCACTCTTGCATGGATAGATTAGCATATAACCAACAAATCTACAATACCTTGACGACTAGCTCTGATTGTTGACAGCGTGGCAGTGATCATTAGCCCCTAAAACGTAATAATTTTTTTATTAATTCAATAATACACGAAGCCCAGCCATAAAAGCAAAATCCAAGTCTTTTAGCAATAAACTGCTTTATTTTCTGTAAAGCCCTGATAATAAAATTACATGCAATTATAATCAACTTGATTCTTGAACAGTCAATCAGCCTCCTCAGCGCTTCATGTTCAAACACAACCTTATAAACATGTTTTCAGAGCAGCCAATCAAAGATGAACTGTTGAATCTTTGATCCGGATGATCGTAAAAACAAATTCATTGTTCCTTCTATAAGCGAAAGACAGCTATATTGAATGCGGACAAAATCCTTTTCAGACACACTTGCAGAGCGAAATTGTTTTTAGATTGTGGTGAAAGCGCGCTGAACACCATTGCATAATCAGGCGAATCATTGCATATAGTTCATGTTTGTTTTCATCATACACTTGATCACTATAGCATCCTTATCATCCAAGTAAGAGCTCCAAATATTCTCTTGTTTTTCCTAACTTTAAAACCAATAAATGATACGCCATAATTATTATACATCTTGATTCGTTTTTTCGAATCACACATGAAAGTTTTTTCACTGACGGCTTAAAAAATATCGATCCAAATTTTCGCTGCCGTCGCTAAAATTAAGACAGCTAAAATTACGCGGAGTACTTTTGTGCTCATTTTTTGTCCTGCTTTTGCACCTAAAGGAGATGCAATCAAACTTGCAATGACCATAATTATTGCAGGAATGAATTCAACTTGGCCCGTTGTGATTTTTGCAAATGTCGATCCGATTGAGGAAATAAACGTGATCGCTAATGAGGAGGCAATCGTCATTTTCGTTGGAATTTTTAGAACAGAAAGCATAATCGGCACTAATAGAAAAGCTCCTGCCGCTCCGACGATTCCTGATCCAATTCCGATCAAAAATGAAAGCGAAGCTGCCAGCCATTTATTGAAGCTCACCATGCCCAATGGAATATCATCAATCCCTTTATTTGGCACGAACATCATCAAAACAGCAAATGCTGCTAAAATGCCGTATACAAGATTAATGCTTCCTTCACTCATCATCCTAGAAACGTATCCGCCAATGAAACTTCCAATTAAAATACTGCTCCCCATATAAAAAATTAACGACTTATTTAAGTATCCACCTTTCCGATAGACTAAAACACCGCCAATCGTCGTAAAAAATACTTGGACGGCACTAATTCCCGATACTTCATGGGCGCTGAACTCGGCAAGCCCAAAAAGCGGGGGCAGGTAAAGAAGCATCGGATATTTAATAATGGAACCGCCAATCCCAACCATACCGGAAAGGAAGGAACCGATAAAGCCAATAAGAAACATTACGATAATAAAATTGAACGTTATTTCCATTGATATACTACTCCTTTGATGTTGTTAAAATCGGGGTGCGTATATGCACCCCGCTAGTAAGTGAATTATCCTTTTTAATTCGAAAATGACCGATCATGTTCTTCTTTTTCATCATCGTATGCCTATTGCTTGATGCCCAAGGCGATAAATGAATTTTCGTCCCAATGCAATGAACCATCGATTAATTCACAATAAGGAACAATTCAATATTGAGAAATTTCGCCTTTCATTTTCCAATTGCAAAATAGTTCGCATGTATACTATAAAAATGTTTTTTTGTTGTTTAAAGATTTTTTGTACCTTTATCATATATTTGTATATTGATAACCAACTGTTCAATCATTGTTCAAGCGATCCATTCCATTCTGACATACCGGGGACAATATTCCATACGTTTGAAAACCCTTTTTCTGCTAATTTCTGGGCTGCCAAACTACTGCGCGTTCCCGTGCGGCAGACGACATAAATGGTCTTATCTTGCGGGAGTTCCTTGATCCGTTCCTCCAATTCTCCAAGAGGAATTGACAAGGCACCAGGAATATGCCCAAATGCAAACTCTGCCGGTTCACGGACATCTAAAATGATAATTGACGGATCATTTATTTTGTCTGCTAATTCTTCATTGCGAATAACATGGGGGAATTTCGCTTCATTCTTTGCCTCGCTCTCACTTGCTCTACGAATATAGTGCTTTAATATCCCCTCTTCTTCAATTGTACCGAGATAGTGATGTCCAGTGCTTTCTGCCCATGCTTTCATATCCGCTTTCGATCCTTTGTCTGTTGCTTGTACCTCCAGTACTTGTCCAGGCTGCAACTTATGAATCGCTTTTTTCGCTTTGACAATCGGCATCGGACAAGACAATCCTTTAGCGTCTATTGTCATATCTACTTGAATCATGACTTTCTCCTCCTTAAATGGGAACTATTCTACAGGATCTTCTTATTTATGCATCAATTTCCGCAACTTTCCGATAGTTTTCGGCTCGTCTGCTTTTTCCTTCAAACAGCAGGCGAGAGTATTTTCTTTTTCTGTATCTAGTTCATTCTTAGAAACTTAAACAGTCAGGGCGTAATATTTATGGAACTAGAAATTTTCCTAAATCGACTTCTTCTAGTTCATGAACATCAATAACATTGAATGTTTTCCTTTTATGGAACAACGCCTCAAATTTCTTTAGCAGAATAGTTGTTTCATAGCAACCTTTATGACCAAGAGTTCATGCCGCCTTTTACATTGGTTACACGCTGAAATCCTAATTTCTTTAATAATTTGCTTGCTTTGGCGCTTCTCATTCCACTTTGACAAATCACAATGACTTCTTTATCTTTTGATAGTTCATGAACTCGTTTTGGAAGCTCGTGAAGCGGAATATTTTTAAAACCAGGAATATGATTCGTATGAAACTCAATAGGTGTGCGTACGTCAATGTAATGAACATCTTTTTTTCTTAATTCCTTCTTTAATTGCACTACAGATATGATTCGCACTCCTTTTATGGGCAGAAGCCGATTGACAACGAACCATATCACCAATAGAACTAGACCAATATTAATAATGGTTTGAACCATAGGCCCCACCTTAAATAAACAAATTGACATTTCCTTCAGAAGCATCTGCTAAATATGCAGCAACCCCTGCAAATTCGATGCCGTCTATTAATTCATCCTGTTGGAGTCCTAAAAGATCGACTGTCATTTGGCAAGCAACCAGCTTTATTCCTTGTTCCTTTGCCATATCGATTAATTGCGGCAGCGGCACAGCATTATGTTTTTTTATCACCCGCTTAATTAACCTCGCTCCTATTCCGCCAAAGTTCATCCGCGACAGTCCCATGCGGTCAGCACCACGCGGCATCATTTTCGCAAACATTTTTTCTAATAATCCTTTTTTCACCTGAACTGTTGAATCTTTACGCAATGCGTTAAGCCCCCAGAACGTATGAAAAATTGTAACCTCATGGTCATAGGCAGCAGCGCCGTTCGCGATAATATACGCTGCCATCGCCTTATCATAGTCACCGCTAAACAAGATGATCGTTGTTTTTTTCTTTTGCTCCGACACTTTGTTTCCACCTTCTTCCCAAAATACTCATAGGGGTATAAAGATAGCAAAAATTATCCCTTTTTGATCCAAAACGTAAAAACGCCATTTTCTTCTTTCATATTAACAACCGTATGTCCACTTGCCTTTGCCCAAGCGGTCAAATCGTTTTTGGAACCTTTATCCGTTGTATGCACCTCTAAAACTTGACCAGCTTCTAACTCATCAATTGCTTTTTTTGCTCTTACGACTGGCATTGGGCATGCAAAACCCTTTGCATCTAATACTTTATCTGCATTCATTGTCAATGACCTCCTTTAATATTACCATTACCCCTATATGTATATTAATAGGGATAAAAAAATCTGTCAACTTTTCAAAGAAAAGTTGACAAATTTTTAACGACTTTTTACCAACAGCTCTACAGCTTCTTTTACTAGGTGTTCCGTTTTTTCCCCATTTTCTAAGCTTTCACGGATACATTGCTCTAAATTGGAACTTACAATAACGGCAATAGTGCGATCAATAGCGTTTCGTGCAGCAGAAAGTTGAGAAATCACGCTTTTGCAGTCCTTTTCTTGTTCCATCATACCAATAATCCCTTTTACTTGTCCTTCAATTCGTTTTAGGCGGTTTTTGATTTCTTTGCTGTATTCCATTTGGCATTTCTCCTTTCTTTGCAAGGACAATCGGCCATTGAATAGCTCTTCACTTTAAAACCGCGGCTGCGCAAAAAGCGAATGCCTAAATTTTTTCCTACTTCATCACTTGCAATCACATGGATTGGTTTATCAGGAATTTCATAAACATGCCGTTTTAAATAAGCAAACGGTATGTGAAAGGAATTCGCAATGGGATAATGATTTGTTTTTTCGTTGTAATCACGAAGATCTAGAATCGTTAAAGAATTTATACTTTCATCGCGGTAGTCAACACACGGAACTCCTCTTACTGGATAATACCGCCGATAGACAGATATTGATAACAAAATAAATAAAGCCAAAAGCAGTATTCCTTCCAATTCTTCTTTCCACCTCATTCATTGTTTTTATTTATGAACAATTATATACATGTATAAGTATATAATCAACCGATTTATTTTTCTAAACAAATTTTTGGAACAGAGGCATTGTCTTTACTTGTTAGTTATCAATATAGCTTTCCGTTTACTTAATTTAAAAAATATTTGAGGAGGGAGAAAAAGGAGACTCGGCATGAATGACTCAAGTCTCCCTTTTTAATCATTATCGGACTGCGCAACGGTTTGGACCGATTTCCATCTCGCGTTGTTGCTCTTCATCTGGATGAAGCTTTCCCATATTTGTTTGCCGAATTTCCTGATAAGCATTCGGTTGCGGAGGCAAGTTTTCCGTCACCGTTTTTCGAAACTCTTCTTCGCTCGCGATATTGAGACCATGATTTTTTGCGTACAACATACCTAATGTAGTGCCAACACTACCATCGTCATTCATTTCACCCGGTACCATAAAATGTGCAGGCAAAACCAACAGGTCATCTGCTAATTGTTTATAGCGCTCATATAATGTCTTGCGCAAATCCCCCACCCAATCCTGCGCTTTTCCAGCCAAATCTGGACGACCGATCGAATCGATAAATAAAACATCTCCCGTTAGTAAATATTGGTCATCTATAATAAACGAAGTGCTGCCAATTGTATGTCCCGGTGAGTAAACAGCTTCGATCACTGCATGACCGACCTGAATGCGATCCTCATCTTGAATCGGTGCATAGGAAAAGGTCACTTCTGTCGCATCTTTTGGAGGCAAATAGTACGTCGCTCCCAATTGTTCAGCCAACTTGCGGCCGCCGGAAATATGGTCTGCGTGCAAATGGGTATCAATGACATATTTAATAGAAATCTCGCGTTCCTTCGCAAACTCAACGTATACATCTGTCATGCGATTTGTATCAATAAGCGCACCTTCTCCGTTTGATTCGATCAAATAGGACAGGCAGCCTTTCCCGAGACGGACAAATTGATAAATCGCACCGCCGTTTTTCAGCTCAGCGATTTTGACCGGTTGTAAATGCTCGCTCCACGCTTTCATACCGCCTTCAATGGAATAGACATGTGAAAAACCTGCTTGTTCAAGCTGTTCGGCAACAAATAGCGATGATCCTCCTTTTGCACAGACCACATAAATTTCGTTTTCTTTCTCTTTAGGCAATTGCTCAAGAAATGGATCCACACCGTCAAGAACTTCAAAATAAGGAATATTTACAACTTGTACGTTCTTTCCTTCTATTCTCCAATCAGCATACTCCTCTTGATTGCGTACATCGACTATAAACAAGTCTTCCCCGCGGATGATTTTGTTTGCAATTTCTTTTACCGTTATAGTTTTTACCCTCATATTCCCTTCTTCCTCCTATCGAATGTTGTAAATTTGGTTTAAACTAATCATTTTACACATACATGTATGGGTATTTATGGACTTAATATTACAAAACATTGCTCTAAAAGTCAACGCTTTTTATTTTTAGATGCAATTACTTCCTTCAGTCAGTTAGCCGTATTGTTCTATAAACGATAATGGAGGGATTGAAGATGTTTGCTTAAAATAAACGTATGATTCGAACGAGATTAGGAAGGTCGGAAAATTGAAACGATCAATGAAGAAGACACCGATTTTACATATTCGTAATAGAATTCAAGCTTATCCCTTTTTATAAATAGGAGAATTAGGTTTTGTCGCTATGATAGGGATTATCTCGTTTCCACCGCCATTGATGCAGCATCGTTTTGCCATAATGGCGAACGGACGAGTTGCTGCAATCATCAACGCAACTTTTTTAACAAGAATTTCCAGCTTAGGACTCTATACTTATATTTCAACCATTTTGGATAACTTAAAAGCACCCTCACGCTTGCATCTTATTGGTGGGCATGGGGCATTGGGGGCGTTATCGGGAGCTTTTCTGTTGGATATTTCATTGACCGGACGGCACGACCGAAAATGCTTATGGCCGGAATTATAGCCATAATGGCTTTAGCTATGATCTGCATACCATTTGCACTCTCTTTCCCGATGCGATCCTTTTTACCTTTTGTTCTATGGGGGGCGATGGGCTGGGCTTCGCAAGCCCCGCAACAACATGAACGGCTTCGTTACCAGCCTGAGCATGACGCTGCTGTTGTAGCTTTAAACAGTTCCGCTAATTATTTAGGAAGTGCAGTAGGTTCTTCTCTTGGAGGGATTGTATTGCTTGCAGGATTGGCGCCTTCCTCCCTTCCGTTTGCTGCCAGTTGTCTAGTTTTGGCGGCTTTACTAGTACAATGTTTGATTATGTTCAGTAAAAAAAAGTAAGCGCATATCAGAACTTAAGAAATAAACTTATCTATAAAAAACAATTCTTTCTATAATTCGTATACCGAGAAGCATGACGCACTCAGGCTCTCACAAAGCGATTGTTTGGCTCGCGATGCTTGAAAACTCATAAATGGTATAACGAGAATCATATAATTATCATTTTCTCTAGAAAAATATAAATTCAAACAAACAGGGTGCCGCTATCGGCTTAACCAGAATAAATATGATACGTGAATTTATTGGCAGGCGGAACCTGAATCTCATCGTTCCACGAAATATATTGAGGAACTTATCGTGTTTTTGGGAAAGGTATTAATAACTGTTCATTTTGTTCGCCTGCAAGATTTCGGTTACGTCTCTTATCATGTTTTGATTTAGTTGCGAAAAAACAATTTTTCTTATGTCTATTTAAACCATCCCCTTTCTTTAGATTGTTTAATCGCTTCGATCCGGTTCGTTACCTCAAGCTTATCCAAAATCGTTGAAATATAGTTTCGGACCGTTCCGGTTTTTAGTTTCAGTTCGTCCGCGATTTTTTTTGTGTTTTTTCCATCGGCAACGAGTTCTAATATTTCCTTCTCCCTTTCCGTGAGAGGATTTTCTTCACTGTAAACATCATCCATCAGCTCGGGTGCATAGATTCGCCGGCCTCCCATGATGCTGCGGATCGAGCTTGCCAGCTCCTCGCTGGGGCTGTCTTTCAATAAATAGCCGCTGACACGAGCTTTTAAAGCCCGTTGGAAATAACCAGTACGGGCAAACGTTGTTAAAATGATCACTTTACATTCCAGGTCTTTCAGCTCTTCAGCTGCCTCGAGGCCACTTTTTTTGGGCATTTCGATATCCATGATGCAAACATCAGGCTGATATTGCTTCACAAGTGAAACAGCTTCTTCTCCGTTGCTCGCCTTCCCCACCACTTCCATATCCTCTTCCAAATTAAGCAAAGTCCCTAAAGCGCCCAGCATCATACGCTGGTCTTCAGCTATGACGATTCGAATCATGATTTGAGTCCCTCCTTAACGGTCTGTTTTACTACATTAGGTATTTTCATGATTAATGTAGTCCCTTTTTCCGAGCAAATTTCCAGACTGCCGTTCACAAACTCCAGACGTTCTTTAATTCCGATCAGTCCGTTTCCTTTCGCAAGATCCCGTTCCTCCTCCATGCCGATTCCGTCGTCTTGCACCGTAATACATATTTCGTTCCAAGATTGCTGAATGGCAATCCGGCAAGTAAACGCCTTACTATGTTTTACGACATTTGTTACTGCTTCCTTCAAACACATACTTAAAATGTTCTCAATAAACGGGGATACGTTTGATAGTGTGAATTCTTCTTCATTACTTACCAACTTGATTTCAGCAGCTTGGAGTAGTTGTTTTATATGTATGATTTCCTCTTTCAATCGAACCCCGCGCATTTGTGAAACTATTTTCCTTACTTCATTCAATGCAGTTCTGGCCGTTTGCTGAACGTCTTTTAATTCGCTGCGGGCTTGTTCAGGGTCTTTGTAAATTAATTTTCTAGCCAAATCGCTTTTTAGACCGATAAGGGACAGCTTCTGGCCTAACGCATCATGAAGATCGCGGGCAATTCGCTGACGCTCCTCCTGTTTCACGAGCTCGGAAATTCTTTTGTTGGCATCTTGGAGCTGTTCTTCGAGCTGCCCTTGCTTTTTTCGATTATAAATGTTGAATGGAAGAAGGATGACGCTAATCCAAATGATGATGACAAATGGCAATTGCTTTAAGAATAACTTTTCCTGTAGAACCACGTTATAGTTGATCGAGATGGTCGTTGCAGCTAAGTGAATGATGTACAATATTAAAAAAGCAATGCGGTTTTTGATATGACCGTTATAGTAAGCAATATAAAAAGCAAAATAGATAAATTGGAAAAGGATCGTCATCGTGATAGAAATCCCAATTAAAATTGATGTCCACAAGTAGACAGGCCACTTCTTTGAAATAAAAGCTAAACGATATACAAAGAAAAATATAAGTGTCAGCACGATCCCTGCAATGATTTCCTTAGTGGAGGAAGATTGAAAAATAAAATAAAACGGCAATATGCTAAAAACGCTCCATATATAAGGAGTAATTCCCGAGAATTTCTCTAAGATCATATACTTTTTTTGCATGGTCAAATCCTCTAAAAATTTGTTTTACATGTTATCTTATCATAAAAAGGTACACTGCGTCTTGAAAACTTTGCCCAATTTTCTAAAAATTTTACAATTCAGATTCAATATGGACTTTCGACTTTTTTTCCTTCTTTTTCGATAAGTCTTTAAACCCGACAAACTTTTTCGCTTGCTCATCCCATAAGCGGAATTGGAGAGATTTTAAGCTTGTCGCTAGAGTGATGGTTGGTACATTCTGTAAAAGATACGTTTGATTGTGTGCCTCTTCCAGCTTATAATTAGGTATCCTTGGGCTCAAATGATGGACGTGGTGAAAACCGATATTTCCAGTAAGCCATTGCAGAGGTTTTGGAAGCTTATAGTATGAACTCCCTTCAACAGCTGCTTTCACATACTCCCAGTTTTCATCTTCTTCAAAATAAGAATCTTCAAATGTGTGCTGTACGTAAAAAAGCCAAATGCCTAAAGAGCCTGAAATGAAAAAGATTGTGCCTTGAATGATAAGAAACGGCTCCCATCCGATCGTCCAACCAAGCAGCCCAACTAAGGCAACGATTGATATGTTTGTTATATATGTGTTGATGCGTTCCTTTAACCTCGCATTTTTTCTGTTAAACCGATTTTTAATAAGGAAAACGTAAATCGGTCCTAGCCCAAACATCACGAACGGATTTCGATATATCCTGTAGGCGAATTTAGTTAAAGGCGGTGCTGACAAATATTCATCAACTGTCAAAACCCATATATCCCCTGTTCCGCGCTTATCTAAATTTGAGCTGGTTGCGTGGTGGACTGAATGGTTGTGCTGCCATTTGCTGTACGGAAACAACGTTAAAATACCAGCTATTGTTCCAAAAATTTTATTGGCAAGGCGGTTTTTAAAAAAGGAATAGTGACAGCAATCATGGAAAATGATAAAAAGTCGAACTAAAAATCCAGCTGCGATCATGCAAATAGCGAAAGTAAGAACATAAGAAATGGATAAGCTTTGATAAGCTAAAAACCATAACAGAAAAAACGGCACAGTCGTATTGACCAACTGCCAAACACTATTCATCGTGTTAGGTTTTTCATAAGGAGCCATTTGCTTTCTTAATTTTTTTTGCATTTGTTTCATCATGTTTCGATTCCCTTCTTTATTTGATATTTCTAATCATAAATGAGGGAAATCGATCTGTGTAGTCATATATGTCATATTCAAAATATGATAAATGTCATATATCGTTTTCTATCATATTCGCTTTTGCTGACGGACATGCACACTTGGGAATGAATATTTCTTAACAAAATGCATATTTTCTCAAAGCTTAATGCAGTGAGGGAGACAACGTGCAAAAGATGAAAAGAAAAAGATAACGGCATTTGCGGAATTTTGTGGATCATCAAAAAATATTTTCTGGGGAGATTTTTTCATTTAGTATTGAATTTGGATAAAGGTGTGGAGTTTTCTTGTATTTTTTCGATATTACTCTGTTAGCTTACTGGCGATTTTTTCGTAGCTCTAACCACCAAACTCATCCATTCATTTCTTTGCAGTTTTAGTGTCTTTTTCCCTTTTATTAAGAAAGAGAACTTTTTCAAATCGCAAAAAGCTGAAACTTGAGCTTGGCCTCTTTGTTAGACTTCTCCATACGCAAACGGCACAATCAACCTCGAACAAAATTCTCATCTGCTTCCCTGTTTCTTTTCGTCTATTTAACCCCTGTATAACTTTGCTTCGTTTATAACGATTTTTTTTAAAGGCTGTCACAAACGACAGCCTTGTCCATTTTTTTATTTTGCTATTTTTTGAGGATGATCTGGCAATTCATTGACTGAAACAACTTGGTCTGTTTTCTTTTTCGGTTTTTTCCAATACTTTTCGTTGCCAGGCAGATCATCAAACCATGTTGCATCATCAGGGCAATCAAGCACCATAAATTGTCCATAATTGCCATCTCTAGATTGGTGATATTTCAAATACGCTTTTCCGTTTTCGATAGCTAAAATCTCGATTTTCCCAGAGGTATGGCTCATTGACAGGCGGACGCGCTTGCCTAGTCCTGATGTTCTTGCTTTTGCTTGTTCAACGATATCGTAAACTTCTTTCAATGTTAATACAAAGTCACTGTTGCCAGCAACAGGTCGATTCACAAAGAAATAATAAGGTGTTACTCCCGCCCATGATAACTTATCTAATAATTCGCCTAAAACAACAGGATCGTCATTAATTCCTTTTAATACTGGAGTTTGGTTGACCACTATTGCTCCGGCGTCATGGAGCGCTTCAAAAGCTTTTTTTGCTTCTTTTGTAATTTCTCTCGGATGGTTGACGTGAGCCATAATGTAGATTCGTTTTTCAGGAGAGGAAAACTCTCTAATGAGTTGGAGTAAAGATTCATCTTCATAAATTCTCATAGGGTTAAAGACAGGCATTTTGGAGCCGATGCGGATAATTTTTACATGCTCGATTTCTCGTAAGCTTTCAATGATCATGCGCAATTTTTTCGTAGCAAGGATTAAAGGATCCCCTCCAGTTAGAAGAACATTGTTGATTTCAGGAGTTTTGCGAATATAGTCAATACCAGGCTGTACGTCTGCCATCGCTTCTTTTACATCACTTCTAAATAATCTTTTTCGAAAGCAATAGCGGCAATATGCTCCGCAAACCTCAGAAACTAGCAGCAATGCTGTTGTTTTGTACTTATGCTGGCAGCCAGGAACGACATAGTTTGTATCTTCATCTGATGCGTCCCACCTCCCATACTCTCGCATTTCTCCTTCATTTGGAATAACTAATTTTCTGATAGGGTCGTTTGGATCATTCCAGTCGATCAAGCTTAAATAATAATCATTGACCCGAAACACATATTTTTCTGTGATCGGCTTCAGCTTTTCCCGTTCCTCTTTTGGGATTTGTTCAATTTTGTCGATGTTTGTTATATATTTTGGCATCGCCACATGTATCACTCCCCCATCATTAGTTAACAGTTCTATGATAACATATAGTAACAAATTATTTAGCAATATGTCCAAAACGTTCATTATTTTTTTGCAAAATTCGATAATATTTTTTCAAAAAAATTTGCCTTCCAGCAAGGAAAACTATTAAGCTAGTTTTCCAATGCGGACTTTTCTCTAATCCAAGTCCAAATAGAAGGCAGATTCCACTACATTTGCTAAAACAAGGAATAAATATCTAACATATCTTGATAAGCTTTCACTAAATTTAGAATCCTTTTTTGTGAGTCTCCATCCCCGCTGCAACAATATATATTGACTTAAGCCAAAAATGAAAAAAATCGTTTTCTATATTTTATATAAATAAGTAAAATAAGCGGCTTCCTGCTTTACATAAATTCTTTCGAGCAGCATGAAGCATTGCTTAAACTGATACAGCCTTCAACAGTTCTTTTACCGCATAGGCAAAGCCGTTCTCATCGTTCGTTTTCGTGACAAAATCGGCCTTTTCTTTCACTTCCTTTGGAGCATTTCCCATTGCAACCGATGTGGTCGCGATCTCGAATTGGGCAATGTCGTTGCCTCCGTCGCCAAACGCATAAATTTCTTCAAATGTCAGCTGCTTCATTTTTTGATAGCGTAAAATCGCTTTTCCTTTATGTGCTTCGCTGGAGGTAATTTCAATATTATTAGGAAATGATGAGGCAATGGATAGGTCGCTTCTTTCGCTTAATGCTTCCTTCACTCGATCGATTTTTTCCGTTTCATCATGATTCACTAATCCAATCAGCTTATAGATTTTTACATTTTCCAGCTTGAAAATAGAGTCATAATCAAATTGGCGAAACATCTCTTCGATCTCATTCCAGCTCAGCTTATGCAAAGGCGGTAAAGTGGATGGAAAGCCACCCTGATTGGTGTAAACGAGAATTCCGACATCCAGAGCTTTTACTGCTGCAAAAATTTCTTTAAACGTTTTTTCATCTATTGTTGCTTCATACATCAGCTCTCTTTTATCGGAATATAATACAGCCCCATTAACACAAAAAATCGGCACTTGGAGCTCTTCAACCGCTTTAATCTTGATGACGTCCGGAAATGCACGCCCCGTATTTAAAATGACTTCATGTCCTTGCTTTTTCAATTCATGTAAAACTGATAAATTTTCATGTGAAATTTCATGCTGCGAATTTAATAGTGTACCATCTAAATCAATTGAAAAACATTTCATATCCTCATCCCAATTCCTTTCTTTTTTTAAAATAATAAAGAAACTTCTTATTTTTCTCTTACCTATTTTATCAAAATCGTCCTGATCGCTGTAAAGATTTCCTGTTTACAAGAAAATCACTGCATAATGGCCAAAAAGCCTGCTTTGCCAGAAAGTCAATTTCCGCTCGGTTGATGGCTGCCCAAAAGATGAAAGAGGTTTAGAAAAATAAAAAGAAAGCTTCAGTACAAAATGGACAGTGACATCTATGCAAAAATAGCTGGATTCGAAGCATCGGCTGGGCATACAACAAATGACAAGAAGATGGCAAATAGATACACGCACAACTAGGCTATAGATGCAAATTGTCTGGTTTTTTTACCTTCAACTGGAAAAATTTTTTCATAGTGATTCACTCTTCAATGTTATAAGTTTTTATTAGGGAGTGAATATCAAATGATCTATCGAAGTGTCAAACAACTGGAAAAAGAATATAAACTAAAAGAAGCCCTTCGTTCTGTCAGAGATTTATGGTATCAACTAACGGAAGGGTATGTAACGATCCCTGAATCGACTGAAAAGCTTCAATCTTTCATTGAATATTTTGAAGGAGAATTGCCTGCAGGATGGATCCTCACAATGGATGAACAAGGAACGATACAAGCACGTACAAATTATTCTAATAGATTTAGTCAGATGCTAGTATGTAAAAGCTTTTCTGGAAAAGAGCGTGTAAAAATAATTTCTTAAAAGTTTTCCCTCAGTATCGCAGACTGAGGGGTTTTTTGTATAAAATGAAAAATTTCAAACATAATACTAACTGTTAAAAAATTACTTAGGAGGGATTGAAGGTATGAATCAATTAGGTGCTCATGAATTAATGGAAGTACATGAAGTTTTAACAAACACAATTGATGGAATTAACCAATTTCAACTTTATCAGCCCCATTGCAAAGATCCAGAGCTGCAAAACATTTTGCAAAATCAAATCATTTTTATGACAAATGAATACAATTCAATCGTTCAAATAGTAAGAAACAAGAGCAGTCAGCAAAATTTCAGCACTTACCGCCCATTGAAAAATGCAAGCCCTTCCTTTGGCACCTCAGGCGGAACACCGGAAGCTCCCAACAGCTCAATAAACGAGATGAACGACCATGATGTTGCGTCAGGAATGTTAGGATGTTTAAAAGCGTCAGCAGCATTAAGAATGCATGCTGCATTGGAATGCTCAGATCCGGAATTAAGAAATGTCGTGCTTCAAGGGGCGAAAAATTGCGCAGAGCAAGCTTATGAAGTTTGGCAATATATGAACCAAAAAGGTTATTATCAAGTGCCGGTCTTTCAGCAAAATACTGCTCAAGCGATCATCAATCATTATCAACCGGCTGGCAATCAAATGAACAATCAGCAGACATAAAACGATAAAGCAGCAGGGCTTACCCTGCTTCTGCTTTATTTTTTAGCTATTGCCAAGAAAAAAATTAGCTTTCGCTCATAATTTGCTTGTTTTCTTTTTCCCTTAGACTTTCGTCTTTTGCTGCTTGCGAATTTTTCATAAAAAACGATAAGATGAGAGCGATCGCAGAGAATATACCTGCCACTACAAAAGATATATTTACTCCATGTATCATTCCTTCAATACCTTTTTCAGGCAACGCTGTATTTGTCATGACTGTCACAAGCAAAGCTGTTCCAACTGCACCAGCTACTTGCCGCATTGTGTTGTTCATCGCAGTTCCGTGTGAAATTAAATATGTAGGCAGTTGATTTAAACCAGCGGTTGTCACCGGCATCATGACCATCGCAACACCGACCATCCTGAAAGCATTTACTGCCGCTAAATATGTAAATGTTGTATGTAAGGTGAGATGTGACAGCATAAACGTCGTGATCGTTAAGGTAAAAAATCCAATAATCACAAGCCATTTGGCACCGAATTTATCAAATAATCTGCCTGTTATCGGGTTGGCCACCCCTTGGACAAGTGCGCCTGGCAAGAGCACCAGTCCGGACTCAAATGCTGAAAATCCCAGCATATTTTGCATAAACATCGGCAAAATAACTGCTCCGCCAATCATAGACATAAACACAATCATGCCTAAAACAGTTGTGATCGAAAATGTCTTGCTTTTAAATACTTTGAATTCCAGGATCGGCTCATCCAATTGCAGCTGTCTAATTATAAACCAAGTAAGAGTGGTCAAACCGATGAAGAGCGATAAAATAACTTGACCGCTCCCCCAGCCGCTGCTTCCAGCTGCGCTGAATCCATACAATAAACCGCCGAAGCCTAACGTTGAAAGGATGATGGATAAAATATCGATTTTTGGGTAAGTTTGCCGCGTAACGTTTTTTAGGATGAAAAAAGCTAAGATAAGATCAATGATTACAATAGGTAAGAGCACATAAAACAAGCTTCTCCATGCAAAATGCTCTACAAGGTAACCGGATAAAGTCGGACCAATTGCCGGCGCAAATGCAATAACGAGTCCAAACATCCCCATTGCCGTTCCTCTTTTTTCAACGGGAAAAATTAAAAACAAGATTGTCTGCATCAGCGGCATGATAATTCCGGCACCAGCAGCCTGCGCCACTCTCCCTGCCATTAAAACAGAAAAATTGGGAGCAATTGCACAAATTGCAGTTCCAACAGCAAAAATTCCGATGGCTGTAAGAAACAGTCCTCTTGTCGTAAAACGACCAATCAAAAACGCGGTGATCGGTATCATAATCCCATTAACAAGCATAAAAATCGATTGCAGCCATTGAACTGTATTGGCATCAACTTTGAAATCCATCATTAAATGCGGCAAAGCAGTTCCAAGCAACGTTTGGTTTAAAATGGCAACGAAAGCACCGGACATTAACACAATCATGAGCGGCACTTTATTAAAGGTTTCCTGTGCCAGGTCTCGTTCTTCTCCCATATAAATCCTTCTTTCTAACAATTTTTCTATATTATTTAGCGATACAAATAGACTGCTTAATACATGTTATTGTAATATTTTTTCTTTGTAAATAGGAAGAATATACACTTGATGGGGATGAAACTTGAAGAGCGTTTTCCATAAATGAAGCAATTGTTGTCTTTATATTTATATTAGCGTACATTACCATAGTGAAGGAAGATGAAGAAAAAAGCAATTGTTTCGCTCACCTTTATTTTCTTTTTTGATAATAAGTAAGTAGGAAACGTTTGAAAAAATTTTTACATCATAAGTGTCAAAAAAAAATATCACTCCTTCCAATATAAAAATTTCTCTTTCGGTTTGAATTGTTTCAAATGCAAAACCCCTTTTCAGCTTTACTTTTTGAAAAGGGGTGACAACAATTTGAAAACAAAAGCATCTTATTTAAATATTTTCAATCGCTCTTCTATTGGTTTTATTTCTTTATCACCGGGCTCAGCTGTCGGTTTTCCGAACGGCATTTGAGCAATTAGTTTCCATTCATTTGGTATATTCCATTCTTGCTTCACTTCATCATCGATGAGCGGATTATAGTGCTGCAGCGAGGCGCCCAATCCTTCAATTTCCAACGAAGTCCAAATCACAAATTGCAGCATTCCAGAAGACTGTTGTGACCAAATCGGGAAATTGTCCGCATATAATGGGAATTGTTCCTGCAACCCTTGAACAACGCGGTCATCTTCAAAGAACAATACAGTACCGTATCCATTTCGGAATGAATTTATTTTTTCATCTGTTGAAGCAAATTGATCCGCTGGAACAATTTTTCGCAACGTTTCTTTCGTTATATCCCACAATTTGTTATGATGCTCGCCAAGCAAAAGAACGACTCGGGCGCTTTGGGAATTAAAAGCGGATGGTGTATATAGAACTGCGTGGCTGATCACTTCTTGAATACGCTCATCAGAAACAGTTGATTCTTTACTGATTCCGTAATAAGTGCGTCGATGTTTGACTGCTGAATAAAAGTCATTTGACACGTTCATCTCTCCTTTCTGAATTTCAATCTTTTTATATCATTCCTTTTAAACGCTTTGCCTATTACACTTCTTAGTAACGTTTTGAATAAAATTTTTTCTTGTAAGAGCCGTATTTTGAGGGATATAATTTACATGAAATCAATAATATTAGAAAAGGCGGTAAAAACTTGAAACAGCGGAACTTATTTTTCTACATTTTGATTTTTGCCATGATGTTTCTGTTCGGATGTACATCAAAAGAATATAAATCCAACATGGAATCTGGTATTGAAGCGCTAAAAAAAGAACAATACAGCGACGCCATCTCGTTTTTTAACAAAGCTCTTCATGAAAAAAACACTGAAGAAGCTCAATTGGCGCTGGATTTGTCAAAACAAATTAAAGACAGCGTTGCTGCCCTTGAAAAAGGAGAATTTGAAACCGCCATATCATTGGCAGAAAAAATCAAAAATTCAAATGAAACCTCCAAGGTTCTTGATATTCTCAAACCGAAAGCTGAAAAAATAATCGAAGAGGCGGAAAAAACGAGCGCTGCTTTAAAAGAAATGGAATCTGAACTTGAGTCAGGGAAAGCATTGTTGGAAGAAAACAAGTTTGACGAAGCATTCGCCATATTTAAGAAAATTGCGGAAACAACATCAAATAACGAGAAGATCGTCAGCGTTACCAAAAATGCAGAACAATTCATGAATCAAGCGGCTGCGGCGAAAAATCAATACTTGCAGGAGCAGGAGAAAAAACTTCAAGAAGAGCGGCAAAAAGCTGAAGCAGAAGCAAAAAAGAGAAAGGAAGAGCAAAAAAAGGCTGAGGAATCAAAGAAAAGCCGTCCTATAAGCCATACTGAAGCTGAACAGTTAGTCCGGGAGTATTTAAAAATTGAAAATACTTCTAACGTTTACGTTGAATATGATCATGATAATGAAAAAGGCGAATATATTATTCACGTTTATGAAATCGTGATCAGTGATCCGGAGACAAAAGAGGGACATACTTCTACATGGGGCTGGTATGCAGTCGACCCGGTCAAAAAAGTTGTGCGTGATGCGTTTGAATAACAAATTTTAAGGATTTTCCGGTGGATACATTCGGAAAATCCTTTTTCTTTAGTTATTTAATCAGAATGATATTAATCAACTGATAAGGCTTACAAAATTGCCTTGCTCATTAAACAGCTACTAAGTATTGTTCAAGGATCGAACGCATTTCAGGAGTTAAAGGCTCAGAACGCTGCAACTTAAAATTGTAATGAACGATAACTCCTTCCCCTTTTGCGATCAATTTCCCCGTTTCTGCATTTTTTATTTCATGCTCCATCGAAAAGCTTTTCGTTCCAATCCGCGTAATTTTTGAAGTTACCGTTAATGTATCATGGGCATACGCTTGAGCAAGGTAATCGCATTTTGTGGATGCTAAAATAAATTTCCAGTCTTGGTTCCCTACTTGTTTTGACATGTGTTGTAAAAATTTAGTCCGAGCTTCCTCCATATACAAATAATAGCTTGTATTGTTAACATGGCCTGACGCATCCGTTTCGCAATATCTTACATAAATTTCTATATCCGGAATGGTTTTCATGCTAAATCGTCCTTTCTTTTATGTCTTATTTTTCTGTTTTTATCAATCGATCGATATTTATGTATGAATGGAATTGAATCCTTCATGTGTATAGGAATTGTCCATCGGATCATCGATGTGTTTCAAGAAAAAGCAAATTGCTGTACAACGTTTGAAGAACAGGCGTTTCAACACCAATCTGCCGCCCCTTTTTCACGATAAACCCGCACAATGATTCGATTTCCATCCTTTTTCCGTTTCAATCGATCTTGCAGCATGGACGGCTTATGCTTCAGAGCTGCTCCTGAATTGGCAAAAGTGCGATGAAACATTTCTTCATCTAATGGAATCCCGATTTTATTGGCTACTCGCATCACTTCTCGGCAAGCATTTTCAGCTGTTTTCCTCAATTCTTTATGCTCCATAATTTCACCGACAGTCGCTTTGGATAAAGCAGCAAGCGGATTGAAGGTTGCATTCCACAACAGCTTTTTCCACTTATCCAGCATGATATCATCTGTTGTTTTTACAAAAATTTCAGCTTGACGAAAAAGATCTGCCACTTTATCGCGGAACGAAATGAGTGATTCATCCAGAGCACCGATCACTAGTTTTGCTCTTCCGCTATGCTTTATGACCCCAGGCTCTTCCACATGTGACGACAGATAGGTTGCAGCTGACAAGAGCCTTTTTCCACCTAAAATTTGAGCGAGCTTTTCTTCATTGTCGACTCCATTTTGCAGCGTCAAAACAACTGCGCGATCATTCCGCAAAGAGGCAATCTGTTCTGCTGTACTTTCCGTGTCGGTTGATTTCACACAAAACAGTATCAGCTCACAATCAGCAAAACCCTCTATTTTATCTGTAAAAACACCGTCTATTGTGAGGAGTTGATCATTCGTTTTAACCACTAAACCTGATTTTTTCATTGCCTCTAAATGCTTGCCCCTTGCAAGGAAAACAACATCATGTCCGGCTTTCTTTAATAAAGCTCCAAAATAGCCGCCGACCGCGCCAGCTCCAGCAACAGCGATTTTCATAACATTCCCCCTTCAATTGAATCAAAAAGCTTATGAATGACAGAATAAACAGAAAATAATGAAATGCAAGTTTTGCACCTCAATTATTAACCTAATCTTTTCATTAATCAAGTGAAAGCATTCGGGACTGAAAAGTCTTGAGTGTTTAAAACCAATAGTAAAAACGAGCCTCCCAAACAGATGATAATCTTGAAACCAATATCAGACTCTAGACTATTATGATTTATTCTATGTTCCATGAGGATTCGCAAAGCGCGCAGATCACTAACACTCATAACTTAAAATGACGGCAATGCTATAAAAAAAGAAGCAGAAGTTGAAAAAAGCCTGTCCAAAATGAACGAACTCCGTGAAATAGCATCTCTCCCCCGCCGAATCGTTGACTTAGCTTTCGAATAAAATACGCTGAATTTATAAGTCTTGTAAACATACAGCTGCTAGCACGTTTTTGCTTTCTTACATTTTACAGTTTTATATGAAAAACGAACAGATAGGTTAATCTTTTTCCGCTCCATAATGATGTTTCTCGCAATCAAATAATGAAGCTTTTTCTTTTTTCTAATAAATTTAAGCATCCATCCAACACACATAACCCCGTTCTAAGTTTAGGACGGGGTTACAATAAAATGGTTTACTTTTTAAGAACAATGCTTCACTTACATCAAGTTTTTTAAAGGTTAATCATTGGATAAAATGACTTTCATCGCTTTTTCTTTAGCCGCATTGCGAAATACTTCGTATGCCTGCAAAATCTGGTCCAGCGAAAAACGATGAGTGACTAACTGTTCCGGTTTAATTTTTCCTGACTGCACCGTCTTTAGCAGCATCGGTGTCGTACTCGTGCTAACTAGTCCAGTTGTGATTTTGACATTGCGAATCCACAATTGTTCTAAGTGCAATTCGACAGGCTTACCATGAACACCAACGTTGGCCAACCGTCCGCCCGGCTTTAGGATTTGCTGGCAGATGTCGAAGGTCACCGGGAATCCGACCGCTTCAATCGCTACGTCAACACCTTTTCCGTCCGTTAGTTCAAGCACTTGCTCAACCGCATTTGTCTTTGAGCTGTTCACTGTCTTAGTGGCACCGAACTTTTTGGACAGCTCCAGACGATTATCGTCAAGGTCGATCATGATGATTTCCGCTGGTGAATAAAGCTGTGCTGTCAACAGTGCTGCCATTCCGACCGGTCCGGCCCCGACAATTGCGATTACATCCCCTGGTTGAACTTCGCCGTTGATTACCCCGATTTCGAGACTTGTCGGAAAAATGTCACTCAACATAACAAGCGCTTCTTCATCGACTCCCTCAGGGATATGATACATGCTTGTATCCGCATATGGAATCCGAACGTACTCTGCTTGGGTACCGTCGATCAAATGCCCTAAAATCCAACCGCCTTTTTCACAGTGTGCGTACATCGCTTTTTTACAATAATCGCAGCTTCCACAGGAAGTCACACAAGAAATCAGCACTCTGTCTCCAGGTTTGAAATTGTTGACACTTGAGCCGACTTCTTCTACTATACCAACACCTTCGTGTCCCAATGTCCGTCCGTCAGTTACAGCCGGTACATCTCCGCCCAAAATATGTAAATCTGTTCCACAGATTGTCGTTTTGGTGATTCTTACGATGGCATCTGTTGGTTCCTGAATCGTAGGCTTGTCCTTCTCTCCCCACTCAAGCTTGCCTGGTCCACGGAATATTAGTGCTTTCATCATCATACCTCCTAAATATATTTGTTCGTAAGCTGTCTTCGGTTTCAAATAAAGGCCATGGCGGGTCTAACTAAATTAGATGTTACTAGCGGTTTGTTATCCCAAAGGTATTTTTCCCCTTGCGATCAAGAAATTATTCTGCTCAATAGGTATGTATGATATATATCCCCCCTCTCAAGTTAACATAAAGTATCTTGCCGGAAGTTCCCTATCACAGATTGCGTGGGCAACAGGGTCAGGAAAAAGTGTTAGTGAGCCGCTGAAACCATATATACCTTTTTTTATCAAATTGCCAAGCTTCCACAAATCCACCCCTTTTTACCTATATTGTAACAGATTTTAAAATATTTCGTTTTTTATTTTTGTTAATTTTCAAAATTGCCAGCTTTCTCCTTGTCTCTGCTGATTTTAAGAAACGAACATGTTCCTAAATTGAGTGTGATTGATTTCTTGAGGTAATACGAAAGAACTAAATTTGAACATGCATCCTCTATATGAGAACAGTCAATCATCCCATAGTACAACCTTTACAAGAATTCATTGCCTTAAGAGATATAAAACTGAAACATATTATGCTTTTTCATTCAACTAATGCAAGCCTCCCTCCTTTCCGTTATACTTAAAACGTTGTTGATTGAAAGAAAGGAGCATTATATGAAATCTCTCGTTTTAGCTGAAAAGCCGAGCGTTGCACGTGAGATAGCCCGTGTGCTTGGCTGCAAAAAAGAGCATAAATTTCACTTTGAAGGAAGCAAGTATATCGTAACGTGGGCGCTCGGTCATTTAATTGAATTGAAGATGCCGGAACATTACGATCCAAAATATAAAACATGGCGGCTGGAAGATTTGCCAATTATCCCAGAAAAAATGGGGTTAAAAGTAATTAGACAAACGAGCCGGCATTATAAAGGCATAGAACTGTTGGCGAAACGAACGGACATTAAAGATTGCATTATCGCAACAGACGCCGGACGTGAAGGCGAACTCGTTGCAAGATGGATTTTAAAAAAGCTGAACTGGAAAAAGCCGATTTTGCGCCTATGGATTTCATCTCAGACCGATAAAGCCATTCGTGACGGTTTCAAGCATTTAAAACCTGGGAAACAATTTGAAGCATTATATCAGTCTGCTGTTTGCCGTGCTGAGGCAGATTGGCTCATCGGCTTAAATGTGACAAGAGCTTTGACGACGAAATATAATGACCCGCTTTCGGCAGGGCGCGTGCAGACCCCAACCCTTGCCATGATCATGAAAAGGGAAACAGAAATTCAAAAATTTGTACCGAAGCCGTATTGGACGATTCATGCAAAAATCGGTTCCATTCATACCATCTGGGAGCGAAACGGCGAAAAAAGAATTTTTTCCAAAGAAACGGCTGAACATCTATTGGCAAACCTGAATGGTAAAAAAGGTACAGTCATCAAAGTGGAGCGCAAGCAAAAGAAAGAACATCAGCCGCTGCCATACGACCTAACCGAGCTGCAGCGGGATGCCAACAAGCGTTTCGGATTTTCCGCAAAGAAAACGTTAACGATACTGCAAAAGCTTTATGAGCATTATAAGCTTGTCACATACCCGCGGACAGACTCCCGTTATTTAACTGCGGATATGGAATCGACAATGTTTGACAGGCTTCAGGCAATGGCTTCCGGCTATAAAGACGAAATCCGTCCTCTCCTTTCCAACAAAGGAAAAATTTTATTAAAACGGGTGTTCAATAATGAAAAAGTGACCGATCATCATGCCATTATCCCGACGGAGGAACCGCTAAATATGAGCCAGCTTTCCACTGATGAAAGGAAGCTGTATGATTTGATTGCCCGCCGGTTTTTGGCGCTGTTTTATCCTGCTTACGAATATGAAACCGTCCATGCGGTTTTTGATGTGAACGGAGAAACACTCACTGCAAAAGAGACAATTGTATTGAATAATGGATTTAAAGCCGTTTTAGGGAAGCAGCAGGATGAGCCGGAAAACAGAAACATCCCTGCTTTAGTTAAAGGACAATCTTTTGCTGTTCATCAAGTAGAAATAGAAGAAAAATTGGAAGAACCTCCTCTTCGCTATTCAGAGGCGGACATTCTTACGCAGATGGAAAAGTTCGGACTCGGCACTCCTGCAACTAGGGCGGATATTATTGAAAGACTTATCGAAACAGAAGCGGTTGAGCGAAAAAACGGAAGGTTCTACCCAACGAAAAAAGGTAAACAACTGATTGAACTTGTCAATGATGAACTAAAATCACCTGAACTGACAGCGCGCTGGGAAAAAGAGCTTGAAGCGATCGCACGGGGAAAAGGAAATCCTGAATTTTTCCTAAACAACATTCGCAAGCAAACGAAACGGCTCGTTAATGAAATAAAAAATAGCGATAGAAGCTACAAAGCACACAATTTAACCGGCTCCATGTGCCCGGAATGCGGCTCCTTTTTAAAAATACGTTCTACAAAAGAAGGACGTTTATTAGCATGTTCGAACATGGAATGCCGCTATAGCAAACGAAAAGATCCGAAGCTGTCCAACCGGCGCTGTCCACAATGCAAAAAACGAATGGAAATCCATAACGGCAAAGCCGGCGTTTACTTCCAATGCCGCCGCTGCAATGTGGTTGAAAAAGCGGAAGAAAAGAAAACGGCAGTCAATAACCGCAAAGATCGGGCTTTAATTCAAAAATACAGCCCGAAAAGCGATTCTTTTGGCACAAGTTTAGGTGATTTGTTAAAACAGGTGTTGGAAGAACAGCAATAAATAAAAAAGCTTCCGGATGCTGCGTTTACGACAAAAAGTTAGCTTGTTTCTATTTAAAAACGGTGTCACGACGAAGCTGGAATGGTATGCAGTTTGTTTCAAATTTTTAAAAGGGATTTGTCAAATAAGTCATTTTTTCGGCTTATAGACAAACCCCTTTAATATTTAGAAACGTTCATATCGATGCTTATGATTATAATGGACTCCACTTTCTGGACAGCTCCTTACCATTCATTAACTACACGCGAATTAAAACGTTATGTACTATTTGTTCCCCCTGCATTTCTAAAAAGCTCAAAACAGTCAACCACATACATTCGAAAATGGTCTCCCCTCTTTCGACCTCTCCAAAATATTTACACATGCTGCAGGGTCTTTATCGAACAGTAATCCTCAAGTCGAGATGTTTATAAATTTCTAAAAAAAGCGGCACCTAAATAAGGCGCCACTTTGAAAGGATTAGTTTTTTTGTACGTTTGCCGCTTGAGGTCCGCGTTGGCCTTCGACAATTTCAAATTTAACAGTTTGCCCTTCTTCTAACGTTTTAAAACCATCGCCTTGAATCGCCGAAAAATGAACAAACACATCATCTCCACCATCGACTTCAATAAATCCAAACCCTTTTTCACTGTTAAACCATTTTACCTTACCTGTGTTCATGCTTTTTCCTCCAAAAAAAAGATTTTACCATTCATTGTTTGTTTTTCATAAGAAAAAAAAGCCGCACACTCATGAGAAATGCAGACCATATAAGATCGCCTGCATTTCAATATGAGGTACGACTTATAATGGATCCATGATAAAACGAACTAAATGGCTAATTCATTATAACCAATCAAACATAAAGAGTCAAGAAAATGTAAGAATGTTCTTGACTCTTTAAGGGTGATACTTTATGTTATACGCTGCTTTCCCCTAAAAACAAATCTCATTCACTGCCGCGGTAAAGAAAGAACAGAGCTGTCAGCATTAGCCCGATCCCAATCAGGCGGTTTATGTCTATTCGATTTTTCGGCATTCCAAATAATCCAAAATGATCAATGATGACGCTGATGGCCATTTGACCGATGATTCCTGCAAGGAGCGTTACGGCCACCCCAACCTTCGGAACAGAAATAATGGTAAACGTGACGAACATCGCGCCTAAAAATCCCCCAAGCAAATTCCATTTTGGAACTTGAAACAAATCGGTAATGTGGCCCTTTCCAAAAAATAAAACAAGGAACGCTAAAACCATTGTTCCAACAAAAAAAGAGACAAATGCTCCTTCAACAGCACCGATTTTTTTGCCTAGACTTCCGTTAATCGGCGACTGTATTCCTATCATCATCCCACCCAGTATCGCTAAAAAAATGTAAATCCATTTCATCCTGAACCCTCCCCAGAAATATAATTTCTCTTCTACCCGCTTGAACTCCTTTACGTAAAAACGTTCTTAAGTAAAAAAGTTGATTTTCTAAAATTTTCATTTTGTAAAAAAAGAAGAGACTTAAAAAAACGGCGCTTTTGTAAAAGCTCTTAAAATGATGAAAGACAACAGAATTTATCAATAAATTTTTGTTGTCTGAAAGTGCAAACCTGCCGTTCAGATGAGAATCAAACCCGTTAAATAATTTTCTAGCACCCCCACAGAAAATGATGCTGTAAAGGAGGAGATGAAGACCGATCTATTTGTTTGATGAAGAGCACAACGTTTACAAGTATATTCGGCCTGATGATTAGTTCAATTATCCATTAACGACAATTTACTACACTTGTTATATGTAAAGACCTTAAAAAAATTATATTCAGCAAACTATTTTCTCTCATGTCATTTTCTAGATCAACCATTTTCAACATATATATAAACAAAAAAAGGAGGCACTTATGATCATTCATATTATACAAAGAGGAGAGACTTTATGGAACATAGCTGAACGCTACGGTATCAGTCTTTCTGAAATTATTGCTGCAAACAGTCTGCCCGATCCTAATCGATTACTGATTGGCCAATCACTTGTGATTCCCATTGCTTTTCGTCAACATATCGTCCGAGCAGGGGAAACATTATGGCAAATTGCCCAAAAATATGGAGTTGCCGTCGGGTCTATTGTTCAGGCTAACCATATTAGTGATCCTTCAAAAATTAATCCGGGAATAATTTTAAACATTCCGCCTCGCATCCATACTGTGAAGCCTGGAGAGAATTTATCGCAAATTTCTCAAATTTACCGTATATCCGTACAGGAAATTGCCAAAGCCAATCGAATTCAAAATCCCGACCTTCTTTATCCGGGGACAAGATTAACGATTCCTTTTGTAAAACCAGTCATTGACGTAAATGCATATACGATCCATGCAGGTGAAGAAGGAGGCAAAGAAGTTCGAGAAGCTGGCAGCTTTTTAACATACGTTTCTCCATTTGCCTACATCATCCGGGAAGACGGCGGACTCGATGCAATAAACGACACAGCGATTCTTCAAGCTGCTTTAACAGAACAAGTGATACCAATGATGAGCATAACAAATTTTACGTTCAGGGACCCCGGGTCACGGCTGGCTCATGCCATCCTTTCAAATACGGAACTGCAAGATCGATTATTGACCACCATTATAAACACTATGAAAGAAAAAGGTTATCGTGGATTAAATATTGATTTTGAAAATGTATTTCCTGACGATCGTGAGTTATATAATCAATTTTTACAGCGCGCCGTTGACCGATTGCACAAAGAAGGATATTTTGTTTCGACCGCGCTCGCCCCTAAAACGAGCCCAGAACAAAAAGGAATATTATATGAGGCACACGACTATGCCGCACACGGCAGGATTGCAGATTTCGTTATTTTAATGACATACGAATGGGGTTATAGGCTTGGACCTCCTCAGGCGATCTCTCCGCTTAATCAAATCAAACAAGTGCTAGATTATGCTGTAACCGTCATTCCAAGAAATAAAATCTTTATGGGCTTCCAAGTATATGCTCGTGACTGGCTCCTTCCCCATGTTCAAGGTCAGGAAGCAGAAACATTCGATATGCAAGAAGCGATTCGTCGAGCAGTTCAACATGGTGCTGTGATACAGTATGATCGAACATCTCAATCTCCGTTTTATCGGTATGTGGATGAACAAGGCCGTACGCATGAGGTCTGGTTTGAAGACGCGCGCAGCACCCGGGCAAAATTTGATGCGGTAAAGGATTACGGTTTACAGGGAATTAGTTATTGGGTACTTGGCTATCCGTTCCCGCAAAATTGGGTATTACTTGAAGACAATTTTCAAGTGCGGAAATTCCGTTCAATTCATTGATAGCAGAAGTCTCTCATAGCACAAATGAAAATAAGGGAACCTACGCACAAAGCGTATGTTCCCTTCTCGCTTATTCCTCTTTCATAAACGGCCACCAGTTCGCTTTACCAAACATTTTGACCATCACCGGTACAAATAGCGGCAGTACAACAAGAGCATATAAAAATAATCCTGTTAAAACAATTGTGGCAATTTCGAGCAGCGACAGCACACCGGACGGAAGCATCGCCGCAAATGTTCCGCCTAAAATGACCGCGGCGGAAATAATGACCGTTCCCATATGACGCATAGCTGAAAGCATCGCTTCTGTGACAGGCAAATCTCTGTATTCGTTGAAGCGGTTCATAAGGAAGATGCTGTAATCTATGCCAAGCGCAATTAAAATGACAAATGAGAAAAATGGAACTGCCCAGTTCAAACCGTCGTATCCAAGAAGGCGAACGAAAATGACTTCTGACACCGCCATTGATGTGTAATACGTTAGAATAAGCGATAAAATTAAATAAATGGGCATGACAAACGAGCGCAGCAATGCAATTAATATAAGAGCAATCCCTATCAGCATCAATACAACTGTGCGGGAGTAGTCGTTTGCTGAAATCTCGTTCAAGTCGGAGTAAATGCTAGTAACCCCGTCATAGGCAATTTTCGCATTTTCAAGCTTCGTGTCTTTTACGGTAAACTCCACCGCTTGTTTGACCTCAGTAAGCTGATCCATCGCTGAAGTTGAATATGGATTTTTCTCGAAAACAACATCAATGGTTGTCACTTTGCCGTCATTCGATAAGTAAGCTTCTTTCGCATCCGCAAATTCTTTGCTTTCAAGCACTTCCTTCGGCATGTACCAGCCTGCCATTTCCTGATTTGAAGAAGAAAGACCAGATAAGTAATTTTCGGCAGAACCGAGACCATCGGCTACTTGATTTAGACCATCCACGCTTTTGTCAAGGCCTGAAATCAGCTGATTCATTTGTCCATCCAGCTGAGAAAAACCTTGCAGCAATTCCTCCTGTCCATTGTTGACTTGGCTTAAGCCGTTAGACAGCTCCGGCAATTTTGAAATGATGGTTTGCTGTCCAACCGCTGCTTTATTCAACCCTTTTTGCAGCTGATCAAGCCCGTTGATGAGCTCTCCCATTCCATTAACGAGCGCTTTTTGACCTGAAAGTAATTCAGAATATGAACGGTTCGCCTGCTCTATTCCATTTGTCACTCGCTGAAGCGCTCCGTTAATTTGCTGAAATCCGCTTCTCATTTGTTTTGCTTGTTCACTAAGCTGGGAAGCTGCCATTTTTACCTGTTGATACTCAGCATCCTGCTGAAGCTGCTGATGTCGTTGTTCGATGCGGTTTAAAGATTCACTCATGCCGGATAAATGTGTTGACAATTGACCGAGATGTGATTCCATCTGTTGATATTGTTTCAGCAATGAATATAGACTGCTTCCGGCTGTTTCGTATCCTTTCAAAAGCTGTTCTGCGCCGGATTGCAGCTTTTTCGCATTGTTTTGAACGGTCTCAAGCCCTTTCTTTATGTCACCGGCCCCCATTGATCCGCTCTCGATCCCCTGTTTAACTTGCGAAAGCCCTTTTTCAAGTTCACCGACGCCTGCTTTTAATTCATTTGTTCCGGAAACGAGCGCTTCAATACCGTCTGTAGCTTGTTTTAATTTCGGAGATGATGCAGAAAGCTCTTTGCTCGCTTCATTCAAACCGGAGCTGATTTGTTCAAGCCCTTCATTTCCCTGACCAATTCCGTCTTTCAGCGTTTTCGCCTGTTCTGTCACAAATAATTGGTCGATCTGTTCGCCTGTCGGTCTCGTTACTGAGCAGACCGTCTCGACACCTTCAACTTTTTCGATGCTTCTGCTTATTTTTTCAATTAAAGCAAAATATTCCGTCCTATTCATGTTGTCATCATTTTTGATCACAATTTTTGTCGGCATCGCTTCGCCTGGGTTGAAGCTTTTCGAAATAATATTAAAAGCCTTGACAGAGTCGTAATCATCCCCGATTTCTTGAAGGGAATTAAACGACAGCTTGCCGTCATAGGAAAGCAGCACTGGGAGGGTAATAATTCCTACGATGATTAAAGAAACAAGCGGTCTGGTGAACGAAAAACGTCCTGCAAAGTCCCATAGCTTGCTCTGTTTATGTTCCAGATTTCCTTTAACTGGCCAAAACAACACCGGGCCAAGCACAGCCATGAAAAACGGAACAAGCGTCATAAGTGCTACCAGCAGGATGGCGACTCCGACAGCGACTGCCGCAGCCGATTGATAAAGCTTAAATGATGACAATCCGATCGCCGCAAAGCCGATCATAACGGCTAAACCGCTGAAAAACACAGTTTTTCCAGCCGTGCGATAGGTTGTTATAATCGCTTCAGTTCGGCTTTCTTGTTTGCCAAGCTCCTCTTTAAAGCGGCTTAGCAGTAAAATGCAATAGTCTGTACCGATCCCGAACAAAATGGCAACCAAAAATGTTTGCGTAAAAGTGGACAATGGAAAATTCACCATTTCAACTAAAAAGGCGACAATTGACTGTGATGCCAAATATGTAATGCCGACTGTCAAGAGCGGCACAAATGGCGCTATAAGCGAGCGGAAAACGATCAGCAAGACGATCAAAATAAACACGACTGTTATGCCTTCTGTTTTTTTCACTCCTTCCTGCGAGCTGACAATAACGTCTTCATCGATGATCCAGCTGCCGGTATAATAATGCTCCAATGAAATATTATCGATCACTTTATAAAGAGCGGATGTCATTTCTTTTGCCGTTCTTCCGTCTCTTTCCATTTGTATTGACGTCAAGATGGTGGTTTTATCTTTTGAAACAAGCTGATCCTTTAACTCCTCTTGATGAAAAGGCGAAACAATTTCTGTAATCCGTAAATTCTTGCTGTTTTGTTCAAGCTGTTTTACAGCTTGTTCCGCTTCTTTCCAATCTTCCTTTGTCAGCCCGTCCTCATTATGCAGCACAAGGGCGACTGATATTAGATCTCCTGAATGCTCTTTGCTCTGAATTTCTTTTAAAATGTCATTCGCAATCGAAGAGGAATAACCTTCCGGAACCGTAATTTGCCCTTTTTCGCGCACAAGCTCCTCCATGTTTGGCGATGTAAAGAGCAAACCAATAACAGCAACAAGCCATAAAATGAGTACAAACCATTTTCCTTTCAGGATTGCCCTCATGACTCAACCTCCAGTTCAAGCAATACGTTTGCCAATTTTTCATAGGTTTGAATAAACGATTCGATCTCGTCCTCCGAAAATTTTGTTATGAACGATCCTACAACTTTATGAACTCTCTCTTCTGTGCTTGCAAACAAATTGCTCCCTTTTTCAGTCAAAGCCAAATAAATGACCCTCCTGTCTTTTTCATCGCGAATTCGCCGAACAAATCCTTTCTCAACAAGCCGATTAATCATCGCTGTGATCGCGCTTTTGTTCACTCGAAAAACATTAGCTAGTTCTGTTGAAGTGCACCTTTCCTTTTGATGGATATAGCGCAAAAGATAGTGTTGTTCGTTTGTGATATCTGGATCAATTTCACATTTCACAAGTTCTTCTGCTCTTTTCGTTACAGTGAACGAAACCTTAATATACCGTTCGATCAATTCATCTATTTTTTTTCGATCCATTGTCTGCCCCCTATTTTAAATAGTTCAACTATTTAACTATTAAACTATTTAACTATCAACCTGTCAATCAATTTTGTATGAAAATTGGCAAACTTCCTCTTCTTCAAGCGCGTGAAAGGTGCATTCCAATAATTTGAAGGCTTCTCTAACGTGCTGAACGCTAGTTTCCATTCTCTAAAATATGTTCTTAGCATAGAAAAAATGTTGTGTGAGCCAAGCTTTCATACTGTAAAAGATCCGCGTCACATAAGAGCAGATTCGCCGAGTTAGCAGGCAGGACTGTCCGTTGCACTCTCAATGCTTTCGTTATAGAACTGAGAAGCTCCTGTTTCAAGTGTCAGTTAAACGGCGAGCAATTCATGGAAAAAGGGATCAACCTGCAAAGATGATCCCATCCATCGGTTCACAAAATCATCCAAACCGAAACAGCTAGCGAAGCAACAATTGGAATAACCTGAATACATACCATTCCTTTAAAGGTGATTCGTTCTTCAGGAATCGGAAATGAAGCCTTTTCACAAAGCCAATTAGCAAGCTTCTCCATTTTTGACTTTTTCATTGGAAAATCCGGTACTTCCACTGTATATTTTTTTAATAATTTATCAATTTCACGATCCTTTTCCATCAGATTCGATCCCCCATTCTTTCCTCATTTTTTGAACCGCTTGATGCAGCCTTGATTTCACCGTGCCCAAAGGTATGTTTAAGATGCGCGCAATATCCTTTTGTGACAGATCATGATAATAAAACAATACGATAACAGCCCGCTGTTCGTTTGAAAGCGATTGAAGCATCCGCTCGACCTCCATTTTTTCATCGGAACGGGATATGTTGACAGGCTCTTTATATAAAAACGGAAGAAGACGGTGCCACCTTGCTCTCATTTTTATTTTGCTGATCATCGTATGATAAGCAATTTGAAAAAGATATGTCTTCAGCCTCCCTTTTTCAGGGGAAAAGTAATGCTTTTTTTGCTGCAGCTTCAAAAATGCATCTTGAACGACATCCATGCTAAGCTGGTCGTCCCGTGTACAACGGTAAATAAAGCGGAAAAGCGGTGCTCGATATCGTTCATAAAGCTCGTTCAAAGCTTCCGTATCACCGTTTTGAAATTTTTCCATGAGCTTTTCATCTGTTAAATTCATCTGACCACCGCTCTTTAATTCCTTTGAACACATACAGGATTCTTCCGATGAACCAAAGAAACGTCATTAAAGTAAACATAAACGATTGATGAAGGAAAAATTGAATGACAGGACTGTTAATGTTATCTCCCCTTATTAGAAAGATAAAGAGTCCTGTGAGGCAGCAAAATGAATAAATTGCGGATATAACCGTAATCGTATCCCAACGGGTCCAATAGAAATAAAGATCGGTTTTTTTAAAATCAATGTTTCCCCATCGATCCCGAACGACCTTTTTATTTAAAGAAGCGATCGAAACACCGAAAATCGTTCCGATGATTCCGCCTACAATTGAACTGATTACCCAGCCGGTTACAGGCATAATTGTCATCTCCTTTCCCATCATTCATCTGTTTATACAAATCGTGAAAGGAAAAAGTTCATTTTTTTCCGTAATTTTTTAATAAAAAGGCTTCAGGTTGATTTCATCTGTAATATTAACAAAATCGCTGTTAGTTTTAATGTTTCGCTGGCCGTTTTACATGAAACGCTCCGATTCCATTCCGTTGATCAACATTTTACATCTTCTTGCAGATAAATCTCACGCTTTTTTCGCAAACGTCATAGGTCCGAAACAGATTCAATCATTTAAATGTTTTATGAAAAATGAAGTTTTCCTGTTTCTTTCTGTCAAGTCGAAAAAGTTGAAGTTGTTTCTTTTCATTCGATACAATGGATGTGCGATTGATTCATAAAAGAAGGTGAAAACATGAAAATTGAAATATGGTCTGATTATGTTTGCCCATTTTGCTATATCGGAAAGCGGCGGATGGAAAAAGCGCTTGAGCTGTTTCCGCACAAAGAGCAAGCGGAAATCGTGTTCCGCAGCTTTGAGCTTGATCCAACTGCCAAAAAGGAATACGATCTTTCCATCCATGAAATCATTGCTCAAAAATACGGCATTTCCGTTGAGGAAGCGAAGCGGGCAAATAACGATGTTGCCAAACAGGCAGAGTCCGTCGGATTGACATTTCGCTTCGAGGAAATGAAGCCAACAAATACGTTCGATGCCCATCGATTAGCGAAATATGCAGATAAAAAAGGGAAAGGAAGAGAAATGCACGAACGGCTCTTTTATGCTTATTTCACTGAATCGAAATTAATCAGTGACCATCAAGTTTTAGTTGAACTCGCAGAAGAAATCGGCTTGGATGGCGACGAAGTCAAGCAAGTGCTTTCAAGCAGTCAATTGGAAGAGGAAGTTAGAAAGGATGAACAGGAAGCCTCACGTCTCGGTGTCAGAGGTGTGCCGTTTTTCGTCATCAACCGCAAATATGCCATTTCTGGGGCGCAGCCAACAGAAGTATTTTTGAAAAGCTTTCAAAAAATATGGGATGAAGAAAACTCTTCTTCGCCGCTCAAACCACTGGCAGCTGATGGCGGAGGACTATGCAACGATCAGAGCTGTGAAATGTAATTCGTTTTGACCGCAAATGGGCAGGAGGAACAACGGTCATCAATAACGACGTGTCCTCCTTTTGCATTTCTTTCAGTTCATGACATCTGTCAATTGCTCACATCGCAAAGTTTGTTTAATTTATTTACTTAATTTCGTTTGTTAACACATATAAAAGAACCGAATCGTCAGGTTATCCATGTTTACATCCTTTGTTACATTGACTAACCTTCCCAAGTTTTCTTAAGAGGAACAATTCTTACTTTACTCCTCAAACTATGAAATTTAGGCGGTGCGGCCGCTCATTATATCTTCATAACGGTGATGAATCGTTTAACTATTTTTCTTGTTGATCTGCTATTCCTTTTTTCTTGAATGATGCAAAGACCTTTCCATTTTATTACACTTGCACCCGAAATAAAAAAATCCACGTCAAAGTCCCAGAGGTAAAATACTGGGATTTTGACGTGGATCTCCATTTTCCCTTCAAATTTATGAATTTTTCATCCATCGCAACATTGTAAATGATTTCAAAGAACGGACTTTTTTCCATTTAATGTTTGATTATCCATTTCTTCATAAATTAAATTCTCGCTTCAAAAATGACCGCCTCTTGATCAAATTTCATATCCATTAGACCCTCTGTTTTATTTATAAAAGAGTTCCAATTGTTGATAAGATTATTGTAAGTAAATGGATAATACGCATGATGCGCCGACCAATCATTTTGAAAAAACATGTCCCAGTCGTTTTTTGAGGAATGATAACGGACAAGATCATTCCAATTCGCATCATTTGTTTTTTGTTCATATGAAACGTAAGCAGACGGTATAATATGCAAAAAGACATGATCTATATTTTTTTCTTTTGCGTGCCTTCTCATACTTGAAATAATGTCATCGATGATTTTCGAATCAAGTATGGAATAAGCCCTTTTGCTCCGTCCATATGCTTCTTCCCTCTTTTCCTCCTGGAAGCGGTTGTATGATTCAATCGTTTTTTGGATATATGAATGGTATACATGCTCAAGGTTGCCACGCATTTTTTCAGACAATGGTGTATGAAGCAATGCTTCCAGCTTCATCCCTAATAATCCGAGTTCAATCCCGATTTGTTCTTCGCTTTTTGCAGCCGTATAGCCATGTTCTGTTCGGACCGCTTCTTGATAAAAGGACCCAGCCGCTTCAAAATCATATATTGTATAATGATCGCCGGTTTCTAAAGCGCTTTCCTTCTGTAAAAATTGTTGGCGGAGCGCCTCCAACTTAAAAGTATGGTTTCCCCTTAACAGCTGTTCACCATCCGTTCTGTCGATTGGGGCATAATCCTCATGCTTGCGTAAAAAAGATGTATATTGTTCGATGCGCTGTTCATAAGCTTTTAAAATATCGTTATACATCTCCTCTTTCACGTCTGGGAGACCATGCTTCACAAAAAAGCCGCCAACTGATTTTGAAAAAGAATCAGCTAACTGTTGGATGCTTTGTTGAAAAAAATGATCGAGTTTGTCGAGCCGCTCTTTTCGTTGTTCACCAAAAAAATTTTCTTCAATCCAGTTTTTTAAATAAACATATTCTGAAGCTAGATCATCAATTTTTTCACCTAGGCGGTCAAAACGCCCAAATCCTGCCCGCCCCCTTGCTTTCGCGTAGAACTTAGTTGATTTCCAAGGAACGATTAGAGCGTTTGACTTCCCCCTTTTTAACGTGATTGTTTTCAGAACAGATCCGTGTGCCAGCGCTTCCTTCCTCAAATCTTTTATGTTGTCCTTTTCTGATTGGGCCCCAAGATTGGATTCATATATTTTTTCGACAATAGACTGTTTTTTCTCATGTTCTTTCAATGATTGCTGCAGAGCCACAATAGGTGCAAAACTGAATTGATCTGTGTAATAAAGCTGAACCATTTTTCCACCTCCTTTTATATCAGAAGCTAGAAAGGATTCCTAAACTTTCATTTTTTTGCGGATGCGAGTTTGTTTGATTTATATTCTTAGTTTCGACGGAAACCATTATAAAACCTCTTGTTTGCACAAAGATTTTAAGTGACTGTCCAAAATGGATTCGATCATCTCATTAGATAAATATTCCGGATGCATTAATCCATGAATGGCCAAGCCATCGATCAGCGCATACAGACGGTCCACCTCCAGCTCTACATTGATATTCGGCCGCGCAAGATCAAGTTTGACTAAAGTCTTGATGACCTGTTCAAATCCATAACGCATTTTAAGATATACTTCTTTGCTTAAAGGCTGAAGTTCCGGCTCCGAAAGAGCTTTCTGGGTAAAAGCAAACCATACCTCCATTTCTTTCTTTGTATCATCTTCAAGCGGCAAAACCTCCCGGATCATCCTTTTCATTGCATCAAGCGGCGGCATAGAATAATCAATTTCGTTAATTCGTTGACTCACCCTTTCCGACACCAATTTCATTGCAAATGACAGCAGTTCTGCTTGAGTTGAAAAATAATGTCTTAATGAACCAACGGAAACTCCTGCTTCTCTCGCAATATTGCGAACGGTTGCTTTTTCCATCCCGCCTTTCGCAATGACATTCCATGTCGCTACAGCAATTTTTTCTCTTTGTTTTACGTGATCCACTTTTTTCGGCATATTTTTATTATATCATGGTTGTTTTTTTAATACACTTGTGTTAAATTTTTATTTAATACGTGTGTTTTAAAAAGGAGTGGAATCATGATCGGTTGGCTCATTGTCATATGCGAAATTTTGTTTTGGATATTTGTCGGCGCCGGATTATTCGCCAGATATATTCTAGGCTGGAAAAAAATCGGGTCGCTCCTTCTATTGTGTACGCCTATTATCGATCTTGTTTTAATCATCGCAACGGTTTTCGATTTGAAAGACGGCGCAACAGCTCATTTTGTACACGGATTGTCTGCTGTATATATTGGGGTTTCGGTTGCATTTGGCAAACGGATGATTCAGTGGGCGGATGAACAGTTTGCTTACCGATTTGCTGGAGGAAAGCGGCCAAATAAACGGCCTCAATTCGGAAAACAGCATGCTGCTTATGAACGGAAAGGCTGGTACCGCCACCTTCTAGCATGGATTATTGGGAATGCACTTCTCCTGTTCATGGTTCTTTTCGTCAACGATTTCCAGAAAACAGAAGCACTTTTATCATTTTCGGCAAAATGGACGTTCATCCTGTTTATCGATTTTTTATGGAGCTTCAGCTATACAATATGGCCGAAAAAAGAGGCGAAAGGGCATTATGAAAGTTAAAAATGCAATCCTATAATTTGACCATTTTCCCCTAGATTAGCGCTACAGAGCTTGTAGAGAAGGACAATATTTTTCTCTACAAGTTTTATTTACAGCTTTTTATGCCATGTTTGTAAACTCTTTACGTTAGTACCATCCCATCATAAACACTCCGAAACATGCAGTATTCACTAAAAACGTAATCCCAGCTGCGATCAGTATTCCTTGAGCAATCGCTGTTTTTCTTTTCATTAAGGCGATCACCACTGCTGGAATGATATAAATCACCTGAACAAAACCGATAAAAAAGATCGTAATCGGAAAAATCAACAATAGCCCATGTAAAAGAAGCACAATACCGATGCCTTTCCAAATGTCTTTTGTATGCTCATTCATGCGCAGTCATCGCCATTTCTGTTTGAATTTCTTTCAGCCGGTTTTCAAGGCTGTCCCTATAAAACAAGTTATACGTGTCAAACGGAATGATGCGGCCGTCGTGATGTACAATATGAACACAGGATTTTTTAACTGAACGAACATCAAAGTTATAAGCATCTAAAAATTGCATAATAATTACACGAAACACATTGTTATAGCTGATATTTTCCGGTATCGCTACTTTCGGCAGACAGCATAATAAATCTTTTAGTGACATCGCGGAAGAGCCGGGAGAATGATTTAAACTGAATAGCTCAAAAACTTTATGTTTCAATTGTTCATCCTGTTCAAATACGATCGTATTTTGATCTCCTTCAAGGAGAATATGCGGATCGATCATACCCGTCAGAGGCTTTACTTCCCCGTTTAACTTCAGCGCATACCCCATTGCCAAACAGTCAGGATGGCAAGGGACGGGAATAATATCGTCTGCTTGAAAAACCTCCGATTGCTCGATAATCATGCTGCGAACTTCGCTCAACGTTAATCGGTCAGTTGCAGGGTTAAAATTTTTTGTTCTTCCGGCAATTTGCACCGGCTGAAAGGTGACTCCCCTGACTGCCTGCTGCGAAAGACCGTATTTAATGATTTTTCCGACCTCCTGATCGTTTACACCCTTTTTTAACGTGACAACTAATGTTGTGGAAATGTTGTATTCATTTAAATGTTCTATTGCCTTCTCTCGGACTGCTCGCAAATCCACTCCGCGCAGATCGATTAACGCCTCTTTTTCAAAACTGTCAAACTGCAAATAAATTTCAAATCCGGGCATGTAGCGAGCCAGCTTTTCAGCAAATTTTTTGTCCTGGGCAATTTTAATTCCGTTTGTATTCACCATTATATGCTTAATTGGCTTCGATTTCGCCATTTCTAATATCTCGAAAAACTGTGGATGGATCGTTGGTTCACCGCCGCTGATTTGAACGATATCTGGTTCCCGCTCATTTTTCACAATCGCATCAAACATCTTCTCAATTTCCTCTAGTGGGCGCCATTTCTGTTTTTTCGGGGAAGACTCCGCATAACAGATCGGGCATTGCAAATTGCACTGATCCGTAACTTCCACCAATGCCAAGCAGCTGTGCTGCTCGTGATCCGGACATAAGCCGCAATCATACGGGCACCCGTATTGAATGGAGGTATTCCAGCGATACGGCATTTCTGCACGCTTCAAAAATTCACGGCATTTTTTGTAATATTCGATATCGGTTGAGATCAATACTTTTTCTCTTCCATGATGACGGCAATGTTTTACTAAAAAAACTTGATCATTCTCAAATATGACTTTTGCTTCCGTTTTCCGCAAACATTTCGAACAAATGCTGTTCGTTAATTCATAGAAAATGTATGGTCTATTTGGCATACTGAAATTTCTCCCTTCTCTTTTTCCTTATAAGGAACAAATAGTACATCAATCCGACGAAAGCTGCTAACTGAATGTTGTTTAACCCAAAATACGGGTGAGGTGTCGGCTTGATAAAATCAATAAAAAAGCGAAACAGCAAATAGGAAACCATAAAAAACTGGAACAGAAACCCTTCCCACGGAGATGTTTTCTTTTTTCTTATGTATAGAACGAAAAAACCGATCAGCCATAAATAGACAATTTCATATATTTGAGTTGGATGTCTCGGTACGCCGTCTCCAAAATCAACACCCGTCACCCAAGTCGTTGGGGTGCCGTGCGTATGGTCTGAGAGGCCGGTGAAAAAACAGCCTATCCTGCCAATGCTCATGCCAATAATAAGCGGTAAGACAAAATCATCGCCTGTCGAGCGCTTCCAGCCGATTAGCTTTTTTGCGGTTTCAACTCCGATCAATCCTCCCAGCAATCCACCGACGATCGTTTTCCCGGCCATTAAATAGTTGAGATTCGTCACATTTTTCAGCGTTTCAACAGGATTTTCAAGCCAATACAGGAGCTTTGATCCTAACGCAGCCCCGGCTATCGCACCGATCACGACCCACATCGCCTTATCAAGCGGAATTCTTTCTTTATTTCTCGTATGCAAGTAAACTCTGAAACCGACAAAATAAGCCAAAGTCTCAAAAAATAAATGCGGATGAATCGAAACAGGACCCAAATGTATATAAACAGGAAAATCCATTTTACACCTCTTTTTGCAAAACCTTACTTTCATCATATCAAAAAATATGAATTTATTGTTTTAATATTTTAAACATTACAAAAAAATTTCGTTGCAGCAGTTATATTTTTTCCCCGTCTCAACTAAACTAATGGAAGCGCCGGCAAATATTTTCGAAAGCTGATTTTTGTTCAATAAGCTTAGCATCAATAAGTGATTCCAAACTGTTTGCATCAGTCCATTTGCAGAAAGCTATATTTTCTAATGTTTATAATCAAGGAAGATTGGATTTTTCCGGAAGCAACTCCCGAATTTCCTTTGAATCATGATGGCAATCGCTTTTGCATACAAATAAATAATTAAAAGTTATTTGTTAGGAATCGTTGTTTGAGCAGGTTTCCTAGATTTGATTCAACGATCATCCTGTCATTTCCTTGCTCTCATTCACGCAAATCTTTCAAACTTTTTTTACACTTGACAGAATCGGTTTTGAAAAATATACATCCTACTAATTGTGCAATTCAAAATTTACGAGACTATATTTTCGTTTATAATGAAGTTGTCAAATTCCATAACGTAAAGGGGGAAAACACCATGTCTGGCAAGATGAAGACTTACCGAGTGGGGATCGCAGGTGCGGGCGCTTTTGCCACTTTTTTGTCCGGTGCGCTTGCACGGCTGCCTGAATTTCAATTGACAGCTGTCGCAGGAAGGACGGATACAAAACGGGAGAGCGTGATGGCTGCTTTTCAAAAACAGAGACATAATGCGATAACGCCAAAAGAATATTATGAGGCAGCCGACCTTATAGCCGATCCTGAAATCGATATTGTCATTTTAGCAACACCGCCCCATCTTCACTCCTCACTTAGCCGACTGGCTTTAACACACGGAAAGCATGTCTTGTTAGAAAAACCTGGTGCCCTTTATGCCAAGGAACTTTTGGAAAATGCGAACTATGCAAAAAAACAAAAGCGTGCATTCGCCGTGAACCTTGTATTGCGTTACAATCCGCTAGTAGAAGCTGTTGAATGGATCGTCCGCCATCGGCTGCTTGGATTCGTGCATCATGCAAGTCTCACCAACTCGGCTCATCACGTCGCCAATGGCCATTGGTTTTGGAATGATCAACTAAGCGGAGGCATTTTTATTGAACATGGAGTTCATTTTTTTGAGGTCGGTCGCCACATACTCGGAGAAGCGGTCGATGCGAACGGTTTTGCTCTGACGGAGGAAAACGGTGAAAAACAGCGTGTTTGGGCAAGCGTTCTTCATAAACCAGTTTATCAACAAGACGAAAAAAGTTCGGAAAACAACATATATTCTTTAGTTCCTGTTCAATATTACCACGGCTTTACGATGGATCCTGACGCACCGGAATCGACAAAATGGGAAATTCATTGCACTCATGGACGGATTGTACTTGAAGGATGGATTCCCCAAAAATTATTTTTAGAGGGCAAAATCTCAAAAGAACAGGGCGAGCTGATCGATCAAATACTAGACAGCATACCGAAAAAACCGGTAGAAAACGCTGTTGAAAAAGTACGCTCTTCAGCCTTTCATTGTTTCAAAAATAAATCGTTCCCGCTTGAAGCACTATCCAGCATTTCATACGAACGGACAATCAAATTGGAGCAGCGGCAATTGTGGTATGAGGCAATGGTCCAAGACCGTTTCCTTGATTTTTGCCGAATCATTGAAGAAGAAGGATGGGAAGGATTTGTTACAGCTGAAGACGCCGTGAAAGACTTAGAACTGGCAAATCGTGTAACGTTTAATAAAACGGAGCAGCCGCTAACCGAATAAATTGGTTAGCGGCTTTAAATAGCATTTTATCCAATGGAAAACGACTGATCTAATCTCGTTTTTTTATTTCACATATACACTAATGCGAAATGATGTTAACGTCATTCCAGCACCTTTCATGTTCCCCTTTTAATTTTTATTCAAAATCCCCTCTAAGAACAAAAGGGACACTTGGTCCGCAAGTTCATTTTCTGTTTTTTCTCCTGTCATTACATATCGTTCAATAATGTGCTCGATCACTGAGAGAAATGCTTCACCGGCAAATTGAGTGTCAATTTCCGTTTTAACAATTCCAAGTCTTTGATTGTTGCTCATATTTGCTGCTATTTTTTCAACAATGATGCTTCGTAAACGATCATCTTTGTTCTCCCTGAGTGCAACTTTCGTTAAGTGAGGATTTTTTCCGAGAAACTTCAGAATGTCAGCGATTGTCTCACGGACATGGTCTTTCACATGCTCCGGTTGTATATCAGCCACTTTTTTTCCTGCATCACTAAAATGAATTAACTGCTTTTCAAAATCTTCAAGCATTTGTTCGAAAATTTCTTCCTTGCTGTTGAAATAAAGATAAAAAGCTGCCTGCGTGAGCCCTGCTTTTGCCACAATATCGCTGATCTTTGTAGCATGAAAACCTTTATGAGCGAACAGCTCCGCAGCAGCTTGAAATATTTTCTTTTTGCTCTCTTCTCCTTTATTTCTCGCCATAAAAATCACCCTTTTTTATACAACTAACTAATTAGTTAGTTGTTATTGTACATGATATTGCTTTTACGATCCATTACTTCCATTAAGTTTTTTTGCCATCGTTTGATCATTTCTCCTCCTCTGTCGCCACCGCTGTTGTGATGCTTAAACAAATAAAGAGCGGCATCAACAAATGAGCCGCCCAATTACCCTTGTGTCAGGCTGATTTAGCCTCCATTTGAAAGCCCGGATCATTCCATATTTCAATCCATTTTTTCAATGCCGTTGCCAAGATGACAATACCAAGAACGAGCATAATGATGGATAAAATTCCGTTTAATACGTTGTAGCCTGCAGCTTCCGGATTCAAATAAACATTTACGGTCATCCAGTAGCCTGCATAGTTTACTGTAGCAAATAAATAAGCTAACGGAATGAGGCAAGTAAGCATATATCTTCGTTTATCGGCAATTTTTAAAATGACTGTCGCACCGACAATCAGTCCGATGGACGCCATCAGCTGGTTCGATACGCCAAACAATGCCCAAACCGATCCAATATCTCCTGAGTAAAGCAGGTACCCCCACATAAAACAGGCTAAAGCGCTTGCAAATACGGAAGCCGGAACGGAGTCTACCTTTTTCAATGGTTTATACACTTCACCGAAGAAATCTTGAATTAAATAACGTGCTACACGTGTTCCTGCATCAATCGCAGTTAAAATGAAAACAGCCTCAAACATTATAACAAATTGGAAAAAATACGAAGCCAAATTCTCAAACCATGGAATCGCAGTAAAAATATAAGTCATTCCAACTGCAAGTGTAACCGCTCCACCTGTTCTTCCTTCCAAATTTAAACCTATTTCCTGGCTTAAAGCTGGTAAATTAATAACATCCATTCCAAGTGTCCGGAATACTTCCGGTGCGGAATTGATCGCAAAATAATCTGCCGGATGAAGAGCTGTTGCAGCGATCAGCGCCATGATGCCGACCAAACATTCCACCAACATGGCTCCAAAGCCGACAACTTTTATATCGCTCCACTTATTAAGCATTTTCGGCGTTGTACCCGATCCGACAAAAGCGTGAAATCCTGAAATCGCACCGCATGCAATTGTAATCGATATAAACGGCCAAACAGGTCCAGCTAAAATCGGCCCTCCGCCGTGGATAAATTCTGTAAAGGCCGGCATTTCAATAGAAGGATTAATGATAAAAACACCAATGATCAGCGCAATGAACACACCGATTTTCATAAAGCTGCTCAAATAATCACGAGGAGCAAGCAGCAGCCAAACCGGCAAAGCCGCAGCAAAAAATGCATAGATTGGTAAAATAAGCGCCAAAGTTTTAGTATCGAATGTCAACCAATCCCCAAGAGCTGTTTCTTGTATGGAAGGTCCTGCGAAAACACCTATCATTAATAAAATAAAGCCAACTGTTGAAGCTAATTTTAAATTGCCTGTTTTCTTATAGAAAATTCCGACTCCCATTGCAATAGGAATGGTGATTCCGACTGCAAACGTGCCCCAAGGGTTTTTTTCCAATGCATGAAGAACAACCATGGAAAGACCAGCCATTGTTATGGTAATAATAAACAGCATGGCAAGTCCTGTGCAAAAGCCGGCTACCGGACCTAATTCTTCTTTTGCTACTTCCGATAATGATTTCCCTTTTTGCCGCATGGAAGCAAATAAAACGACTGCATCATGGACGGCTCCCCCAATTACGGCACCAATCAAAAGCCACAGTAGACTGGGCAAATATCCAAATTGTGCGGCCAGGATCGGTCCGACGAGCGGTCCTGCTGCAGCAATAGCGGCAAAGTGATGCCCGAAGCTTACCCATTTATTCGTTGGAACATAATCCTTTCCATCATTTAATTCGTGAGCTGGTGTCGGTTTTGAATCATCCAGCTTCAACACTTTTACAGCCATAAATGTTCCGTAAAGACGGTAGGCGATCATTAAAATACACATTGAGGCAATCACGATTGTAATCGCATTCATTTTTTTGTAACCTCCCCTTTGTTCTTGCTTTTTACATTCATTGTATTAAATAAACATCTTCATGATCGGTTTTCAAAACAAAATGCAAGAATCCGGGGATAAATCGTCAATTTCTTAAATTGAATTGCAACAATTTTGTCACAAATATTGCTTAAAGCTTTCAGCTTTTTTTAAATGCCCAATCGCTTTTTCAGTTCCTTCGTATAAGTTCTGCTGACCGGGATCGATTCGCCATTTTTCATGATTACATGATACGTGGAGTTGAACCACGGCTGAATTTCAACTATTTCATTTAAGTTGACTAAATAAGCTCTATGAACACGCATGATGTGCGTTTGCTGCAGCTTTCTTTCAAAAGTGACAAGCGATTCTTTAACTTCATATTTTTGATCGCGGCAAGTGATAATGGTTTTTCCGTCATTAAACTCAATATAAAGAATATCTTTCACGTTAATAAGCAGAATGCGGTCGTCTAATGACACAGGAATCTTTTCATCCTGCATTTGAAAATATTGCGGTCTTTTTTCTTGGCGGGCTTCCAGCCGCTTTGAAATTTTTTCAATTGTATGAAATATCCTTTCCTCATCAAACGGCTTCAAAATGTAATCAACCGCATTCAGCTCAAATGCTTTTAAAGCGTACTCATCATAAGCGGTTGCAAAAACAATCTCAGGTCTATGATCAATCTCCATTAGCTTTTCAGCAAGTCTAATCCCTTGTTCATGAGATGACAGCTGTATATCGAGAAAGATCACATCCATGTCGGTCTGGCGGATTTTTTCAATCGCTTCATCCATTTGTTCCGCTTCCCCAACAATCTCTACCTGCTTGCTCCTTTTAAGCAAGTAAATAAGTTCGTCTCTTGCCAACGGTTCATCCTCCACGATAAAAGCCTTGATCATACGGCTACTTCTCCTTTCATTTCTAATGGAAACTTAATCGTCACTTTCGTTCCATTTTCATCACTTTTAATATGGAAGGCTCCGGCGGAACCATAAATTTCTTCTATTCGTTTTTTTATATTCCAAAGAGCTGTTCCTGTTCCATCATTCGATTGAACGGTCTGATTTCCCAATTGGCGCAATAAATGATCAGGAATGCCGCTGCCATTATCTTCGGTGATTAAGATCATTTGATCATTTTCTGCATACGCCCGAATGGACACTTTCCCATGCTCCTTATTGGCAAAAGCGTGCTTGATGGCGTTTTCGACGAGAGGCTGAAGCGTAAACGGCGGAACCATTACTTTCTTTAAGCTTTGGTCAATATCAAAACTTACATGATATTTATCAGGGAATCTTGTCTGTTCAATAGATAAGTACGCTTCAACATGCTCAAGCTCTTTTTCAAGCGGAATGACAAATTGTCTAGCTCCCTGTAAATTACTTCGGAAGAACACGCTTAATTTTAAAAGAAGCTTTCTAGCTTTATCCGCATCAGTTCTGATCAAGCTGGAAATCGTGTTTAACGAATTGAACAGGAAATGCGGATTAATTTGCGCCTGCAAAGCTTTAATTTCTGCATCTTTCAGCAGTTTTCTCTGCAGTTCTGCATCAGCAAGCTCCAATTGGGTAGAAAACAGCTTGCTAAGTCCTTCCGCCAGCTCTTGCTCCACTTTATCCATAAGACTCGGGTCTAAAAAATAAAGCTTTAACGTGCCAACCGTTTGGTTGTGTACTTGAAGCGGCATAACAATCGCTGACTGAAGCGGACAATCAGAATTTGGGCATTGGATTTCCTCCTTCGATTTTGCTTTAATGATTTTACCCTGCTCTAAAACCTTTTTTGTCAGCTTTGTTACTAAAGTTTGCCCCTGCTTATGATGATCAGAACCGGCACCGATATGAGCGAGGACAATTTCCCGATTGGTAATGGAAATGGCATCTGCTTTCGTCCATTTTAAAATAATTTCCGCCACTTTTTTACACGAATGCTCATTTAAGCCTTTTCGGAAAAATGGCAAGGTCTGCTGCGCGATGTAAAAAGATTTATGTGTTTGAAGAGCCTTCGTCCGCTCTTCCTCCACTAGAATCGAATGAATAATTAAAATAAAAATAAGAGTCCCAAATCCGTTAATCGTAATCATCGGAAGAGCGATTAATTCTACAAGCTTAACTGCGGATTCAAACGGGCGGGCAAGTAAGAGAATAAGTCCCATTTGAGTACATTCCATAAAAATTCCGGTCAAAACAGCTTTCCAAGGTGAAAAATTGTCTTTTATTCTAAAACGCTTCCAAAGGAAACCGGTCACGAATCCAGCCAAAATAGTAGATGCTCCGCAAGCAAACGCGGTAAATCCTCCTAATGTCATCCGATGCAGTCCTGCTACTAGACCAGTGCCGATGCCGACGAATGGACCGCCAAGCAATCCCCCAATCACTACTCCCATAATTCTTGTATTGGCAATTGCGGCATCTCCATCCACTTCTATTTGCCATGTTTGTGAGCTGATATTGCCTTGAGCAATTTCGACACCAGTATAATTACTAATAATGCCAAAAGATCCAAATACGGCAATCAGCATTAGCTTTTCGCTTAATCCATGCTCATGATGAATCATTCGCCGAAATGCCTTCATCCTTGATAACAAAAAAGCTAAAATGACTAAAATTCCCACTCGCTCCAGCATTAAAGGCATTAAATCAAACAAGACAGACACACTCCTTTACAGCGATATTCCAGCTTTTGTTCGCTCGCGGTGTCAATATTCATTGTACCTATTAAAGGGTGCTGAATAAAGTTTAATGTTCACAATGGTTATCATTACTATTACATTTTAAGCTTCTCAAAATGGATTTTTAGGCAGTACTCATTATAATATGGGTGTTATAGTGAAACTTAGAGCGGGTGGAGATGCGGTATTTGATGCGGCAAGACATTTTAACATAATAGACGCAGCTACTGCCAGAACGTTTAAAAATAATAGTAAAAAATCGGAAATTGGTTAACGCAATTTGAAAATGCTGGTTCAGATGCAGCTGCTATGGTTAGAACAAGACTTCCAGTTTACTTAAAAAAGAATACTAGAATGAGTAAAACTACCGCTGAGAACATTGCAATAGCTGTAAGCTGGGCTATTCGTATGGCAGATGCCTTATTCTTTTAGGAGAGATACTTGTGGGGATTTTAGCTGTAAGTGAATGGATGAAAAAATGGTTTACATGAAGATGATATACATTTTATCGAAACAATTTTGACTTTTGCTTCAACATTATAAAACCCAGTGGCTGAGAGTGAAGAATCAATAACAAAGTCAATAATAAAATAAATAGCCTTTTCCCTGAAAGAAAGGTGAAAATTAATAGAAAGGGCACTTATCAAGATTTTAAAAATGTATTAAATGAAAATAAAATATTCATAAACCTAAGTGAATTATTGAGTAGATACCATTCTCAAGGAATTTGCAAGGATTTATGTGAAAAATTACTTAAAGAATACAATGATAATAAAAATGTGTAATTTTAGTTATTTCGGTTGTAGTCATATAATAACTATTCGAGTGCTCGTCGTAAAAAACTTATGCTTTAATGTTTGTCCATTATAATTTATATTGTCTAATTAAGGAAAAAGCCTAATTTCTCATCATTTAAAATGAGAGAATTAGGCTTTTTATTTCGGAATTTACTTAGTGTTCTCAATCTGCATTTTCCTACAGCAACCCTAAGTAGAAGCAAGGAATGATTGGGATCAGCAAAAAACTTATTTCTTTGAAACGTAGCATATCTTAATTGAAATAAAAAGGTCGCTCAAAATTATCAGATGCACATAACAACCCAAATATTAGGCAAAGATAAAAGCATCATCAGATCTAATAGGAGGAACTTTTTTATGAAAGAAGCCGTTAGTAAAAATGAACTTCCTAAGCTTTCAAAACCGTTTTGGCCAGATTCTGTTCAGCTGCCCTCCTTCAACAAGCTTGACAAAGATATTTTTGTTGATGTAGCGATTGTAGGCGGCGGGATCACAGGCATCACAAGCGCCTATCTGCTTGCGAAAGAAGGAATCAAAACCGCGCTGATCGAATCGGATCGTATTTTAAATGGTACGACCGGGCATACAACCGCAAAAGTCACCGCACAACACGGGCTGATTTATGATGAATTTATACAGCACTTTGGGGAAAGTAATGCAAAGCTATATTATGAAGCAGCCAGCGATGCGATGGAGTTTATCAAACAAACGATACAGGAGCACAACATCGAATGCGATTGGAAAGAAGAGGATGCATATGTTTATACGAATTCAGAGCAATACATAAAAAAAATCGAAAACGAATATAAAGCATATGAAAAGCTTGGAATTCAAGGAGAGCTTGTGGAAAACATCCCTGTTCCCGTACAGGCAAAAACAGCAGTTGTGATGAAAAATCAAGCCCAATTTCATCCGTTAAAATATTTGCAAAAGCTTGTGGAAAACGCGTCGGAAAAAGGGATAGACATCTATGAGAATACAGCAGCTGTCGATATAAAACACGGCCCACACCCGAAAATTTTGACAAAAGACGGTTATCACATTTTGTGCAACTATGTATTCATTTGTTCGCATTTTCCTTTCTATGATGCCGCCTTTTATTTTTCAAGAATGTATGCAGAAAGATCGTATATTATTGCTGTCAAAACAAAAATTGAGTATCCCGGCGGCATGTACATCAGCGCCGAAAATCCGGTTCGGTCGCTTCGGTCCGTCACGATCAATGGAGAAAAGCTTGTGCTGATCGCAGGTGAAAATCATAAAACTGGACAAGGAATCCCGATGATTCAGCATTACGAGTCCCTTCAAGCTTTTGGCGATCAAGCATTCGGCATACAAAAAATTCCTTACCGATGGTCTACTCAAGACTTAACAACATTGGATAAAATTCCTTATATTGGACATATAAACGAACAGAAAGCAAATATCCTGTTTGCGACAGGGTTTCGAAAATGGGGAATGACAAACGGCACAGCCGCCGCACGACTGCTTGTCGATATAATTAAAGGGAAGGAAAACCGATATCGCGAGCTTTTTACCCCAGCAAGATTTCAAGCAGATCCAAGCGTGAAGCAGTTTATTTCAACGAATACGGATGTTGCAAAGCATTTGATTGAAGGAAAGCTTGAGTTTGCTCTAAGAAAGCCGGAAGATTTAGCCCCTGATGAAGGAGCAGTCGTTTCCTATAATGGAAAAAGAGCCGGTGCCTACAAAGATGAAAATGGCAGCCTCCACATCGTAGATACTACCTGCACCCATTTAGGCTGTGAATTAGAATGGAACAGCGGCGAGAAAACATGGGATTGTCCATGCCATGGTTCGAGATTTTCAATAGACGGCGATGTTGTAGAAGGTCCGGCACTCAAATCAATTAAGAAATTAAAGGGGTGACTGCATCGCTTCCAAGTCCAAAAAATGAAAAATAAAAGGGAGAAAGACTTGTTGAACAAAAACAATCCTTTCTCCCCTTTTTTATTGAAACGTCTGTTCTTCAATCAAAATTCTGCCATAAGGAGAACTACGACAGGATTTGCTCAATTTCCTCGAGCACATCTTCCGTTAATTCCACATCAATTGCTTTGACGTTTTCTTCGACTTGCTCCGGCTTGGTGGATCCGATCAGAGCGCTGGCAACATTCGGCTGCCGCAATACCCAAGCAATCGCCAATTGGGAAAGTTTAATTCCTAATTTATCCGCCACTTTTCCTAATTTTTCTACCTTCAATAAATTTTCATCTGTCAGCAAATCATTGATATATTTATTTGCTTTTGGATCACTCGCACGGCTTCCTTCCGGGATGTCTCCATTGCGCTTATATTTCCCCGTCAGAACACCTTGTGCAAGCGGCGAAAAAACAATTTGGCTAATACCGTTATGTTCGCAGACTGGAATAATCTCCTTCTCAATATAACGGTTCAGCATATTATATTGCGGCTGGTTGACCACGATGCGGTCCAGCAAATATCGATCTGCTGTGCCAAGAGCTTCTTGTATTTGCTGAGCAGTCCATTCACTGACGCCGACATATAACACTTTTCCTTGCCGGACAAGATCATCAATTGTGCGCAGCGTTTCATCGACCGGTGTTTCCGGATCATAGCGGTGGCAGTAATAAATGTCAACGTAATCTAATTGAAGGCGTTTTAAACTGGCATGGAGCTGTTCAAACACATGCTTCCGCGATAAGCCTTTGTCATTGGGGCCATCTCCCATCGGCCAAAATACTTTCGTTGCCAAAACATATGATTCACGCGGATATTTCCGCAATGCTTCACCGACAACCTTTTCCGCTTCCCCAGTTGCATAAACGTTCGCTGTATCAAATGAATTGATGCCTAGCTCATACGCTTTGTCAATCGTCCGAATGGCCGTTTCTTTTTCGATGGAGTTTCCGTATGTAAGCCAGCTTCCCAAGCTGATTTCGCTAACCTTTAGCCCCGTTCTTCCCAATTTGCGATATTTCATTTATTCATCCCCTTTTTCAAAAAATAGCAAAAAATTCATTCAAGACTCATTATAATACTAAACATTTCGAATCTGAAAGCAATTTGTTTGAAGGGGACAAAAATCTATCATTTTAATCGGATATGATCATTTCCGCATCGGAAGAAATTCTCTAGTTTTCATAAAACTTGCGCTGCCGATCAGTCAGCGTCATGGTAGCGAACCACTTCTTCATAAAAAATTTTTTGCGAGTTAATGACTGGTTCGTTTTCCGACCGTTCAACATAATGATAATCGCCGTTTGCATCCTGAAAACGCGCTTTGACGTTGTCCTTTAGTTGTATGTCCAAGATGTTTTTCAAACGCTCTTTTAAACGGACATCATAAATCGGAAAAAGAATTTCAACACGTTTAATCATGTTTCTTGTCATCCAGTCAGCAGAGGATAAGAAAATTTTCTCCTCCCCAAAATGGTGAAAGTAAAAAATACGGCTATGCTCCAAAAAGCGGCCGACGATGCTTCGCACTTGAATGTTTTCGCTCACGCCTTTTATTTGCGGTCGCAAACAGCAAATTCCCCTTACGATCAAGTCAATTTTGACTCCAGCCTGCGAAGCTTCATAAAGCTTCATGATAATCGTTTTATCTGTTAAAGAATTCATTTTGGCAATAATCCGGCCTTTGCCGCTTTTCTGGTGCCATTCGATTTCTTGATTGATGAGTTTGATAAAGGTCTCCCGCATATCATATGGCGATACAGAAAAATGATTCCAATCCGGTTTTTCCGCATAACCGCTCAAATAATTAAAAAAGTTGGTTGCATCGATCCCAAATGTTTCTTCGCTTGTAAAAAAGCCGATATCCGTATACAGTTTCGCCGTGACGTCATTGTAATTTCCCGTGCTCAGATGAACGAAGCGTTGAATTTTACCCGTTCCTTCTTCCTGCCGGACGACAAGGGTAATTTTGCTGTGCGTTTTTAAATGGTGAAAGCCGTAAATAACGTGAACTCCGTGCTGTTCAAGCATTTTTGCCCAATGGATGTTGTTCTCTTCATCAAATCTTGCCTTTAATTCAACTAAAACCGTCACCTGCTTCCCGTTTTCCGCCGCTTTTGCCAATGCTTGAACAATCGGCGAATTTCCGCTTACACGATACAGCGTCTGCTTGATTGCCAACACTTGAGGGTCATCCGCTGCACTTTCAATAAATTCAACAACAGGCTGAAAGGACTCGTACGGATGGTGTAATAATAAGTCCCGTTTTAATATAGCTTCGAACAAATTTCCGTTCGGCAAGTCGAGCGGGGGTGGTGGAATGAACGAATCATGAACAAGGTGCTCAAAATCGGTCAGCAAATGGGTATAAAATGGAAATAAAAACGTTAAATCGATCGGGCCGTCCACTTCATAAACATCCATTTTTTGAATTTCCAGCACATCCATTAAATAATTTAAAACACGTTCATCTATCGTTCCTTTTTGAATTTCAAGCCTGACCGCCGCACCCCACTTCCGCTTTTTCAGCTCCTTCTCAATCACTTCCAGCAAATCCCGCGCCCCTTCTTCATCAATGGTCAAATCTGCATTCCTCGTAATGCGAAACGGTGAGACCGAAATGATGTTGTAACCGAGAAACAGTTTGTAAATAAAACTGCTGATCAAATCCTCAAGAAATACAAACTGCCTCTTTCCATCTTGATTCGGCACTTCAATGAATCGAGGCAAAACAGCAGGAACTTGAACGATCGCAAAAAAAGGGTTTTTCCGCTCTTTTTTCTTATATTGAAGCAATACGGCCAAGTTCAACGATTTATTTAAAAGCATTGGAAACGGTCTGTACGCATCGATCGCAAGAGGCGTCAAAACCGGGAAAATTTGCTCATCAAACTTTTGTTCCAAAAAGCGGAATTGTTCGCCAGTTAATTCATTAAGCTTGAGAAATTCAATCCCTTCCTCTTTTAATTCCCCCTGTACATATTCATTAAATATTGCATATTGGCGTTTGACCAATGTGTGGCATTTCGCCGAAATGGCGTTAAGCTGCTGCTTTGGCGTCATGCCGGCTTTATTTTCCGGTAAATTAAAACCAGCTTTTTCTTGATCTTTTAAACCAGCAACCCTCACCATGAAGAACTCATCTAAGTTCGAGCTGAATATAGCTAAAAACTTCATCCGCTCAAGCAAAGGATTTTCAAAGTCAATGGCCTCTTGCATGACACGCTCATTAAATGCAAGCCAGCTTAATTCCCGGTTATTATAAAATTCTGGACGGCTTATATCTGGAATCAATTGTTCTTTCTTATCTTGCATAATTTCGCCCACCTTTTACCTTTCGTATGTCCATTAGACGAGTGTAAATGATAATTCGACTTGGCAGTTAAAAGCGCGTTCCATATGCTTTTTTTGCTTATTTGCTTCCTGCTCTTCAAAAGTATAATCACTGTTGCAGGCTAAAGATATTTCCATCTTTTCCCCCTCCTTTTTGTTCACCTCCAGCTCGGAAATGATTGAACGGTGTGTCGTGTTGAGGGAATAAAGGAATTTCAAAATCGCGCCTAATCGCTCCAGCGATAAAATTTCTTCTTCCGTTAATAATGATTTGTAAGGAGAGATATATTTCATCAAAGTTTTTTTGGACTTAAAGGAAGCGACGCATGCGAGTTTCAACCGCATTTTATGACTGATTCCGTCAAGCGATCGATTTGTCAAAATATAAAACGTATGCTGACTGCTTGAATGATGATCGATAAATTCCCCGAATTGAACCAGCTTTGTGCTTTTAAACAAAATTTCTTTTTCCTCTTGAGTAAAAGATATAATTTTCTTTGCCTCACATTCACTGACAAATACGTAAGCAAGACGAAGGAGAAATGATGTATTCTTCAAGTTGATTTTATAATCACTGGCCAGCTTGGAAAATGTTTCGTCCGCTACTTGAGAAAAAGACCGGACGTTTAAGTTGGAAAACACCTCCTCAAAAAAGACCCCTTCCCTTAAGCCTTTGCTGCTCATTGTAAAAAATGGAGCTGATACGATTTCCGTCAGCGTATAAATTGCTTCAATTGCAGGAATGATGATATCCGCGCGTTCCTTCGACAGTCCATCTAATTTTTGACGCTCCGAGACAGTCATTCCGATCAGCCATTGATTTATTTTTTTAATTTCATTCGGTTCCATTTCATATTGATGAATACCAAATAACGGGTAATTGGTTTTATTTTGATGAAGCCGTATTAGATTTCTGGCGCTGCCGCCTATCCCGATTACCGGAACATTTTTGTTTTTAAGCCATTTTTGCGAAGAAAATTCATTTCGCAAAAACGCTGTCAGCTCTTTCATTTCCGATTCTTTCGGTTCGCTGTTGGCAATAAACCTTTTCTTTAATGTGAGGGCCCCAAACGGAAAACTGTATGAATGGACGAGCTCCCGATTTTTAAAATACGCAACTTCCGTGCTTGCTCCGCCTATATCAATGGTTATGCCTTCAGTTAAATATACGGAATGTATAACAGCTAAGTAGCCGTAATAGGCTTCTTCTTGGCCGGAAAGGACGCGAAAATCGAAATTCGTCTCTCTTTTTATAGCCTCTAAGACCATTTTCCGGTTTTTGGCAGATCTAATAGCTGCCGTTGCAACCCCTTTCGTTTCTGCCACTTGATGAAATTGAACGATTGGAACAAATTTTTTTAAAGAATCGATGACAACCTCGATCCCCTCGTTGGACAAATTTCCTTCGGCGTCAATATACGTAGCTAAACGGGCATTGATCTTAAAATTGTAAAGCTCTTTATATTGTCCATTTTGATCAATATGAAAAATAACGAGGCGAATGGAGTTCGATCCTAAATCTATTATGCCGATTTTTTTCTCTGTCATTTTTCCCATCCTTTTATGAAATCCAATGAAGAAAGTATGTTATTTTTTACTTATATCGTACTATTTTTCCAGTCTATTTAAAAGATTTGAATAGATATAAATAAGCAGTCAACATCCAAAAGACATTAAAACCGCAAAGCCGCCGATTGCTGGAAGCTGACTTCCATTTTTAAAGTCAGTTCTTCAAATGAATTTTGTGAAAGCTGTCGTTTTACAAAAACGAAAATTCCGAAGATTCATTTTCTTTTTTTGAAAAATGTGCTATATTTGTTCCAGAAGTAAAAAAATGGTTTCCTAACCATTTAAGCTTCGACAAGGAGAGGCGGTCAATTATAGCAAGATCGCTTTGAGATTTGGGAGAAATGAATAGGCTTTAAGAAATGAACAATGTTATTGTCTCAGCAATTGCCCAATAACAAAATTTGTGAAAGCGATCGATCATCCCGATATTCATTTTTCCCTGTTTGCATCAATAGTAAAGCGTTTTCGAAAACTTTTGAAGGAGGTATATTTGATGGAGTTTAGACCAGGATTAGAAAACGTAGTGGCAGCTGAGACAACGATTTCGTTTCTCGATGTAGAAAATGAAGAAATTGTCATTCGAGGATACGATTTAATTGAACTTGCCGAAACAAAATCATATGTCGAGGTTGCGTTTTTGCTGCTTGAAGGCAAGCTTCCGTCTGAACAAGAAAGAGCTAGATTTGAAAACGAGCTTCTAGCGAAAAGAGAGCTTCCAGACGTGCTTTACGACGTATTTTCCAAACTGCCGAAGACAACTCATCCAATGGACGCCCTGAGAACAGGCATTTCCATTTTAGCAGGATTTGACCCGCTCATTGATGACAGATCTGAACAGGCCAATAAAACGAAATCTATCAATCTTCTAGGACAGATGCCATCCATTCTTGCCAGCAGTTATCATCTACTCAATCAACAAGAAGTCATTCCACCAGATGAAAATCTCTCCTACAGTGCAAATTTTTTATATATGATTACAGGAAAAAAACCAACTGAACTTGAAACGAAAATATTCGACCGCTCGCTCATCGCTTATATCGAACATGAAATGCCAAACTCTACATTTGCCGCTCGCGTCATATCGTCTACACATGCAGATTTGTATGGTGCTCTCGCCGGTGCGGTTTCCTCTTTGAAAGGACACCTGCATGGCGGAGCCAATGAAGCGGTGATGTATTTAATTGAAGAAGCAGGTACAAAGGAAAATTTTGAACGATTGATTAAACAAAAATTAGCAAATAAAGAGCGGATCATGGGATTTGGCCATCGCGTCTATATGAAAAAAATGGATCCAAGAGCATTGCTTATGAAAAAAGCATTGCAGCAGCTGTCCGAACAACGGGGCGATTTTCGATTGCTTGAAATATGCGAAGCCGGGGAAACCATTATGAGAGAGGAAAAAGGATTGTATCCGAACCTCGATTATTATGCGGCTCCTGTCTATTACATGCTTGGCATTCCGATTGATTTATATACTCCTATTTTCTTCAGCGCTCGAACAGCAGGCCTGTGCGCCCATGTGATCGAACAGCATAATAACAACCGTTTGTTCCGTCCGCGCGTGAAATATACAGGAAAACGCTCTTTGAAAGTACAACAGTAATGGATAGCTTAGGAGGTTGTAAAAATGGCAGAAGTACTAGTAAAAAATAATGAAAATCGACAAAACAGACAAACTGCTTGAAGAAATTGCCGATTATGTTCTAAATAAAGAAATTCAAAGTAAAGAAGCGTTTGAAACCGCCCGCTATGTGTTGTTAGACACGCTGGGCTGCGGCATACTTGCTCTTCGCTACCCTGAATGCACAAAGCTTTTAGGTCCGATCGTTCCGGGGACGGTTGTTCCAAACGGGTGCCGCGTCCCTGGCACTTCATATGTATTAGACCCCGTGCACGGTGCATTTAACATCGGCTGCATGATTCGCTGGCTCGATTATAATGACACTTGGCTTGCAGCGGAATGGGGTCACCCTTCTGATAACTTGGGGGGAATTTTAGCTGCGGCCGACTACATAAGCCGAACGAATGTGGCAGAAGGGAAAAAGCCGCTCAATATGAGGACAGTTCTTGAAGCGATCATAAAAGCCCACGAAATTCAAGGGGTGCTGGCACTTGAAAACAGCCTGAACAGAGTCGGGCTTGACCACGTGCTGTTCGTAAAGGTTGCTTCAACTGCTGTCGTTACGAAGCTTCTTGGCGGGGGAAAAGATGAAATCATCAACGCCCTTTCCAATGCCTGGATTGACAATTCAAGTCTTCGGACATATCGACATGCTCCAAATACTGGTTCTCGCAAGTCGTGGGCGGCTGGCGATGCAACAAGCCGCGCTGTACGTCTTGCATTTATGGCCATAAAAGGTGAAATGGGATATCCTTCTGCCCTATCGGCTCCGAACTGGGGATTTGAAGACGTGCTGTTCCGAGGACAGAAACTGAAGCTCGCCCGTCCTTTGGAATCATACGTAATCGAGAATATTTTATTTAAAATATCATATCCAGCAGAGTTTCATGGGCAAACAGCTGCTGAATGCGCCATTGAGCTTCATCCTGAAGTAAAAGATCGCCTTGATGAGATCGAAGAAATCACGATCACGACGCATGAATCAGCCATTCGCATCATCGACAAAACGGGACCTCTTCTCAACCCGGCTGATCGTGATCATTGCCTTCAATATATTACTGCCATCGGTCTTATTTATGGCGATTTAACAGCAGATCATTACGAAGATGAAATCGCACAAGACCCTAGAATCGATGCGCTTCGTGAAAAAATGACAGTTGTGGAAAATAAACAGTTCAGCAAAGATTATCTCGATCCGGACAAACGGTCAATTGCCAACGCAGTTCAAATACGGTTTAAAGACGGAACGGAAACGCGCCAAGTTGTGCGGGAATATCCAATCGGCCACAGATTCCGCCGTCAAGAAGGTCTGCCTAAGCTGATCCAAAAATATGAAAACAATTTGGCAACACGGTTCCCAAACAAGCAGCTCAAGCAAATCTTAGACGTTTCGCTTGACCAGAACGTGCTGGAAGAGACGTTTGTACATGAGTTTGTAAACTTATTTGTTATATAAATCCGGGGCAGATCACACGTTGTTTTGCATCAGATGCATGTTACTTTGGCGCAATTTCATTGTTTGGCAAGAAAAAACATATAAACCTTGTAAGAACATTTGAGATAACTATATCGAGCTGGTGTGGCAATCGGCCACACCGAAAAATGTTCTGTAAAGCGAAAATTTTTTGGGCAGGCAAAAAGAACGAAAGAATCGATTTTGTACCAAATGACGGAAGTTAACAGACAAAAGATCAGGGTACAAAACAGACCGTAAGCGAAGCTTGGATACAGGGCGGCACCCTCGAGTAGACTTGACGAGCTCAGCGAGGGCAGCGCTCGTTTAATGAAAAACGCGGCTTGCCTCTAGAAACGTAATTAATGGTTCTGTAAAGCTAAGATGAAATGACAGAAAAGAAGGTGATTCCATGGTTTGGATCGTTGAAAAAGAATCGACACAAGAGGAGTTGGCCGATCGGTTTCGAACGTTAATGAACGCACCGGAAATCCTTCAAATTCCTGGAGCCCATGATGGAATGGCTGCACTTATAGCGAGAAAAGCAGGATTTCAAGCGCTTTATTTGTCAGGCGCCGCCTATACCGCGAGCCAAGGGCTTCCTGACTTGGGCATCGTCTCGTCAGAAGAGGTTGCCCGCCGGGCGCGGGAAATCGTGCGGGCGGCTGATCTGCCGCTTCTCGTTGACATTGATACCGGTTTCGGCGGTGTTTTGAATGCCGCCCGAACAGCTAAAGAAATGGCAGAAGCACGAGTAGCTGCTGTCCAAATCGAAGATCAAGATCTTCCGAAAAAATGCGGACATTTAAACGGCAAAAAGCTTGTGTCTGTAGAAGAGATGATGCAAAAAATTAAAGCTATTAAACAGGCAGCGCCGACTCTTGTCGTTGTTGCCAGAACGGATGCCTATGCAGTTGAAGGAATTGAAAGCGCCATTGAACGCGCCAAAAGATATGTTGAAGCGGGAGCAGACGCTATTTTTCCTGAGGCTCTTTCAACAAAAGAAGACTTTTTAAAGGTGAGCCGGGCAATTTCAGCTCCTCTTCTCGCAAACATGACAGAGTTTGGAAAAACTCCTTACTATACAGCAGAAGAATTTTCGGAACTCGGCTATTCAATGGTGATTTATCCTGTTTCATCTCTTCGCGCCGCCGCTAAAGCGTATGAACGCCTATTCCAAACCATTAAATCGTCTGGAACTCAAAAAAGCGAGCTCGAGAATATGCAAACTCGCAAGGAACTTTATGAAGTGATTCATTACGATGATTTCGAAGCGCTCGACCAAACGATTGCAAAAACAGTATTGCCTGAAGATTAACCATCCACGGGGTTTGCCCCGTGGATGAAAAAGTATTTACCGGAAAAAATAGTAGCTGCTCACATTTCTGATTCATAAAACTTTTTAATCCCACAATCCTTTTTTCGTGTCCTTCCATTCCCATTGCTCCAAAATCGTTGTTGTTCTTGAACCCCATCCTTCCAATGCTTCATTAGCAAACTCTCTCTGTATATAAAAGTACTGTCTGTTATGCTCGCTTAAATAAATCTCGCCCGTTCTCGTCTGCTCTACATTTTCATAATGAAAGGAACGGAGAGACCAATCAGGTATATTTCTTTTCTCTTCTTCTTCCGCTGATAAAACTTTATAAGAAACATTTCCCAGCAATTCATCTGTAATGTAATTTTCCGCCTCTCCTAAAGATGTCCCTTTTGGAAAAAACATGACATCAACTTCCCCATATTTTTCATTCACCGCTATCAGCTTTGCTCCGATCAAATTTTTTTCTTCAATATATTCTGCCTGCCAACGATCCGGAATATATGTGGTAAAAGGTAGTTGCTTTATGTTTACGAGGTGATACAGCTCCTTTTCTTCCATTCCTTCCAATGAAATTGTCATTTCGATCGATTCAGGTCGGTTGATATCTCCTTTTTCTTCTTCCTTTTCTGCATTTTGAGATTGTTGGGGAGACATTAGTATGCTTTGTTGATCTGAATGCTGGCCGCCTTCTTTCGTCTCATTTGTTTGAAAAGGAGGAAAAATCATTAGAAGGATGCATACAGCTGCTGCGGCCGCAAATGAGAATACAAGCTGAAGCTTGCTAGCGGCTTTTTTCCTTCTCTCTTTATTTCTAGCTAATTCAATTCCGGCTAAAGCTTTTTGAAAACTTTTTTCTTTAAATTCATCTGTCGGTTCTATATAAAAGTGATGAAAAAGCTGTTTTATTGACTCTTCACGCTTTTCGCTATTCGGCGGTACGAGTTGTTTTTTCATGATCATTCACCTCGCTTTTTAAATGGGCTGACAATTTCTTTTTAGCCCTTGTTTGCAGCGATTTAACCGCCATAACCGTTTTCGACATTACCTTGGCTGTTTCTTTTATAGACATTCCTTCAAAAAATCTTAAATAAAGGACCGTCTTTTCATCCGGGGACAATTTTTCCATACTGGCCATGATCTGTTCTCTGAGCGAATATTCCAGAATATTTTGTTCTACTAAATGTTTATCCTGTTTATGCCCTAAGTCCTCGGGGCTTAAATAGACTGTGTTATTTTCTTTTTTATACTTGCGATGGTAATCGATAACAACCCGCCTTCCAATTGTAAACAGCCAAGTTTTAAAGCTTGATCTTCCTTGAAAGTTCGCTAAATGAACCGCCATTTTATACATGACATCTTGAGCAATTTCTTCTGACCGATGATAATCCCCCGTCTGCATATATGCATAGCGGAGCACTTGGCCAATGTAGCGGTCATGAAGCTCACGGAAGGCTGAATCGTCCCCCTCTAAAGCCTTTTGAACCAAATCTTCATCTCGCATGCCGAGGTGCACCTCTCTTTCTCGTACAATCAATTAGACGAAATGCTGGAGAAAAAGTATCGAATCATCAGATTCTAGTTGCAGAAATAGATTGGAGGAATTCCCATTTTCTCACAAAAAGCAAGAACTCAAATTTTGGAGCTTTTTAGATGGCAAAGTTTTGTAAAACAAGCCAACGATCTGCCCTGCATCAGTGGATCGTTGGCTTATTATATGGGAAGTAGCTGAAATGTAAGACGCTTTCTCCACAGAAGCTCAACCTTTGAAAATAGTAATCTAAAAACAACGATCATTGAAATTTTAATGATCTCTCTTGCATTTCTAATTTATATACAAGCCGATTTTCCAACCCCTTCTTTTGGTAGATGTTCCTAAATGGATTGTAAGCGTTTCATCAATGAATCCCGAAAGCTTTCCGATAGTTCGTCCACACGAAGAATTTGTTCAATTCCTTCTTTATTTGTTTTATCATGAAACATGATTTGATTCGCAAAAGAAACCGTTATGTTTAGCGGATGTTTTTCAATGAGCTGCAAGCTTGATTGTGTCTCCACCCAGCCTTCTTTCAGCACCCGAAAATAAAAACCGGTATAACCAGTATTTTGAACACGAAGCGGCAAGTCATTCACCCTGTGCTTTTTGGCAATCTTATGGCATGGCTGCCGAGGCTGGCTAACTTGCACAACCGCTTCCCCTAATTGGAACGTATCCCCGATGCAAACTTCTGTTTCCAACAAGCCTTTTACTGTCAAATTTTCACCAAATGCCACCACATCCAGCTTTCTTTCAAGCTCATGCTCCCAATAGGCATAATGATCATACGGATAAACGCATACCGCTTTATCTCTACCGCCATGATGAACAAGATCTGCCTGACCATCGCCTGAAAAATTAAGAAATGACAAAAAAACCGGTCCATCAACAGGCTGCTTTTGAATTCCAGTGACGAATTCTTTGCCGTTATATATGAAATTTTTCGGTTTTCCTACATTTATAGAAATAATTTCATAAGTTTTTGCTTCCATTTTGATCAACTCCATTAATTCTTTAAGATCTTCCAACTTCGTTTGGGAGCAGCAATAGATTATCGTTAAGCGGCAAGTCTGCAGTTTGTATGATTTTCAAAAAATCATACAGGATAAAAAAATCTATTCCAGTGCTGTAACCTCCTAAAATGGTTAAAAAGCTGAATTGGGAACAACAAAACAAAAACTAGCATAGTTTATAGTGAGCTTTTTTATTGTCTACTAGATAGATTGATGCGCTCTTTTTGAAGAAACTTCCATTTTGTCTATTTTTTATTCATAATAAACTCGTTGATGAGACGCTTCACTTTTTCAGCAGATTGTTGAAATAACTCTTTTTCCTTTTGTTCGATTTCCCATTCAAGGATGCTTTGGATGCCTGTATGATTCACTGCTAGAGGTACACCTAAACTAATGCCAGAAACGTCGTATTCTCCGTTTAATACCGCAGAACCGATTGCTGTCGACGTTTTTGGTTGAAGCAGCTGATCAATCAGCCTTTCCATACCGACGGCAGACGTCCACCCGGTTGTTCGGTTTATGCCTAGGTCATTGAAGTTTCGAAACCAATTTGTCAGCTTTTCTTTAACTTGAATTTTCTGATCTTCTGATAAAAGCAGCGGCTTATAGTTTACTTTGACTTGGCTGAAAAGCGGAACTTGTGTTTCTCCGTGCTCACCTATAACAGGGCTTGATACTTTATCATTCTCGTGTAGCTTTAGAACTCGGCGAAGCGCCCATTCAAACCTGTAGGAGTCATTCATGGTGTATCCGATTAATTTTTTCTTATCAAATTGAAACGTATGAACTAAATAGTAATTCAGAACATCGACTGGATTGGAAGCGGTGATAATCAAAGCGTTTGGGGCATGTTTTGCGACGGCTTCTCCGATTTGACGAAACAATTGCAAGTTTCCTTCTAAAAACTCATCTCTAGAAGAAATATCGGTTCGGTTTGGGATGGCTGCCGTAATGATGACGATATTAGAGTGCTTTAAATCGTGAAAAGTCCCTTTATAAATCGTTTTGGACGGATAAGCATTTTCCAAATCCATTAAATGATTGAGCAGCAGCTTTTCATTTTGATCGATGAGACAAATTTCATCGATCGCTTTTTTCCCTGCTAATTTGAAAGCGATGGCGGCTCCAAGAGTTCCTGCTCCGCCAATGATCGTAATTTTGCACATTTTCTTTTCCCCCTTTGCAGCCGTTAAGATTCCTCTCCACGTCAAACAGGCAGCATGACCCGTTTTGACATTGAATACACAAATTTCCCCGTCTTGTCAATGGATCATCTCTGAAAAAGTGCACCGTTTTAAAACAAGCTCGTCTCTTTTTGACTAAAATTACAAAGTCAGGCACTACTGATTTTGAAGACCACGGACGATATTATGGTATTTTCCGCAAAAGTCGAATTAAATCTTGAATTTCTTCTTCTGTAAATGCGTTGAATTTGGAACGCATATATTGAATCAAGTCCTGTTGAACCGCTATGATGGTTTCTTCTCCTTTTTTTGTTAAAGAGATTTGGACAATTCGGCGGTCCTTCTTTGATCTATTCCGTTCGATGTAGCCTTTTTCGATTAGCTGATCAGTAATACCTGTGAGGAAACTGGGAGATATATCAGATTCTTGGGAAATGGTAGATAGTTTTTGAGGGCCGTTTTTCAGCAAAAACTTCATAATAAAAAATTCATTTCTTGACAAGCCATATTTTTTCCCCATTGTATAAAAATTTCGCAAATCACGAAAAATCCTTATAAATTCGTTCTCTAATTCCGTCATGGAGGAGGATGTCGGATTCATAATATTTCTTTCCCTTCCTTTCACATATATAAAGGGTGTCCTCTGCCGGACATCCCCGTTTCATTCATTATATCTTTGTTTATAACTCTTGGGAAGATGCTTCGGTTTTAACTTTTGCTGCTTCGAACGAGCTTTCCTGGAGCGTTTTCTTTGGTGTTTTTAAGAAAAAGGAAAGAACTAGCGCGATGAATGCCAAAACGGTCGCAATGTAAAATGCATCGTTGATCCCTTCGATGGTTGATTGCTGCAATGCCTGCCCTAAAAGTGCCTGAGCACCAATAGTTTGACCAGCATGTGCAGAAAGTCCGGCTGATTGAGCCATACTGCTGCCAAGTGCTTGCAGCTGATTCATCAACATTGGATCAGTTTTTGACACAAGATTCGTATAATCTGATAAATGATTTGTTGATTGCTGTGTCATAACCGTTACTAATAATGCGGTTCCAATAGATCCAGCCACTTGGCGTATCGTATTCGACATGGCTGTTCCATGGGAAATCATCTTTAATGGCAGCTGATTCATACCGGCAGTCATGATCGGCATCATGATCAATGACATTCCGAAAGACCGCAGCATATATATTCCTAATAAGGTTGTGTAGGGCGTATCGGCCGTCAGCTGCGTGAATTCATATGTTCCATATGTTGTAATGGCCAAACCGACAATTGCTAATCCTCTTACACCATATCGATCGAAAATTTTTCCTGCTATCGGCCCCATTAATCCCATGATCATTGCTCCTGGAAGCAATAATAAACCCGATTCAATCGGTGTAAAACCGCGAATATTTTGTAAATAAATCGGGAGAAGCAGCATTCCTCCAAATAATGCCATAGTAACAATCGAGTTGATAATTAATGTGAACGTAAAGAGGTTGTACTTAAATACTCTTAGTTCAAGCAGAGGTTTTTCCACATTCAATTGTCTTACGGCAAAGAAAATTAAAAAAACAACTCCGACCATTAAGCTGATGATAACTTCCGCGCTTGACCATCCTTTGCTTCCAGCCTCGCTAAACCCGTATAAAATGCCGCCGAATCCAATACTTGAATAAACAATCCCTTGGATATCAAACGTCGGGCGAGTTAATTCTTTTTCTAAACGGAACCAAATAAAGGCGAAAAAGATATCAATTAAACCGATCAAAGCCATCGCGTAGAACAAAAAATGCCAATCATAATTTTGCACAACCCATCCTGAGAGTGTCGGACCAATTGCAGGAGCCAGAATCATGGCAATCCCCATCGTCCCCATGGCTGTTCCTCTTTTTTCAGGAGGAAAAACAGTCAAAAAAATGTTCATGCCAAGCGGCATTAAAATTCCTGCACCAATCGCCTGAATAATTCTGCCAATCATCACCAATGGAAATGTTGCTGATACGGCACAAACGAGCGATCCAATTGTAAACGAGATCATCGCTGTAATAAACAGCTTGCGAAAACCGAAATTTTCAACTAAAAATGCGCTGATCGGTATTAAAATTCCGTTTGCAAGCATAAAGCCTGTCATCAGCCATTGTGCTGTTGTCGCATTGACATTTAAATCCGTCATCATGACCGGAAGCGCTACATTTAAAATTGTTTGGTTCAAAATCGCAATGAACATTCCAAACATTAACACGAACAGCACTTTTCCAACCGGCACTTCCTTATCAAGTGCTTCCTCTTTTTTTGTATGCCAGTTTTTCTTTCTGACAAGGAAAACATTCATGACGATCAGCACAATCAGAGTGAAAAACGTATAACTGATGATAAACGGCATGCTTCCACCTCCTTCAGTTTATATGGTTAAATCATTTATTTATGGATGCGTACTTTTGCATTCATTCCCGGCATAATTCCTAGCCCTTTTGCATCCGCAATAGATATTTTCACAGGAATCACCTGTGTTACTTTCGTATAGTTTGCGTCCGCATTTTCACTTGGAAGCAATGAGAAGACGCTAGCTGTTGCTTTTCCGATTTGCTCTACTTTTCCCGAAAGTTTAGACTCGCTGTACCCGTCGATGTAAATATCAACATCTTGACCAACTTTTACATCCCCAATAATGGTTTCTTTAATATTGGCAGTGATCCATAAATGATCGAAATCATATGCATATGCCAAAGGGGTACCAGCTGCCACAAATGAATTTTCTACCGCATTTGTTTGGACAATCGTTCCGGACTGGGGCATTTGAATGCTGACAGGTTCATCCTCCCCAGGTACGGCTAATTTTCCAATGACTTTATCTTTCTGAAATTGTGCTCCAACCTTTCCATCAAATTTTGTCAAGACTCCGGAAGCAGGGGCGGCGATCACTAATTGCTGTCCGTCCACTTTTGCGTAATCTGTTTTAATATAGTTGACCGACTCATTGTAATAATAGAATCCGGCAAAACCTCCTAAAACCAAAACAACGAGAACAACAATATTTAATATGACCAACTTTTTCACATTCATTTTTTATCCCCCTTACAAAAAAATATTCATTAAATAAATATTTCATTTTGTGAAATATTTATAAACTGCATTATTTATCATATGACAATCGTTTATCCGAGTCAATGTTTTTCGTGTACCGAAATATATATATAAAAATGACCCAGACAGTACAATGGACTGTTTGGGTCATTTTGTCCAAAAAGCATAATCATGTTCCATTCGATTTTTGATAAAAAGCTGCTGAAAACATTCATGAAAGTCCAAGACAAACGAACGAAATCTCAAAAAGAAAACGGTTTAAATAAATCACATTGTAAAAATGCTGCATGAATAGGAAAAGAGCAGCTATGATAAAAGCGATTCCCAGCCCAAGATTTATTTTTCCAACTAGTGTAAAATTTTTTATTTCAATTCCTCCAAACAATCACGTTTTCAAATAAACGTTACATGACAGGCGAATTTAAACTTGAAATATCGACTTTTTGTTTCCCTACTTTTAAGAATACCATAGTCATATCATCTTTTTGCGGAACGCCTTCTGTAAATTTATGAATCGATTCCAGCACTTTTTTTTCAATCTCCCCAGCATTTTTATCCTGATTTTGTTTTAACGTTTCGATCAGCCGTGCCAATGTAAATTGCTCGCCGCGTTTATTCTGCGCCTCAATGATTCCGTCTGTATAAAAGAAAATTGAATCATGTTCAAATAATTGGATCGATTCTTCATGGTAAATTTGATTAGGAAGACCGCCAATCATAATCCCTTTCACTTTTGGAAGCTCATGTACCGCATCGCCTCTTATAAACAGCGGAAGATGATGGCCGGCATTTGCATATGTAAACGTTCCCGACAGCGGATCCCAATCGGCACAGAAAACGGTAACAAAAGATTTTAACTTTCTCAAATCATTGTATAACGCTTTGTTCATTGCAGTCAGCGTCTTTCCGGGGCTTTGCGTGCTTTCAGCGGCTGTCCGAAAGGCGCCGCGCGTTAAGATCATGAGCATCGCAGCAGGAATCCCTTTTCCCATCACATCCCCAATAACGATGCGCACTTTTCCGTTGACAAGCGGATAAAAGTCGTAATAATCCCCGCCAATTAATCGGGCAGGTATAGAATAGCCAAATACCTCTCCCCCTTCGATCGATGGAGCATGCCCGTTCAACAACGTTGTTTGTATCGTCCGTGCCAAGTTTATTTCCCTTTGCAGCATTTGTTCCTTTCTCTTAACATCTTCTATCGTATAGGAAGATTGCTGATACGTTAAAAAGTCTCTTTGCATCAAACAACCTCCCCTTGAATCGATTTTAAAATTTCGTATAATCCAACTGTTTCAAATAAATGGTTTGTGAAATCATTCATACCTTTAAAAACTAATTTTATGTTTTTTTCTTGAGATAAATAAATTAAATCGATGATTTCACCAATTCCGGATGAATCAATGAATTCCAAATAGCTAAAATCAATCGTCAATACTTGAAAATTGCCGATTTCATTAAAATGTGCATGAAACACATGAGCCGTTGAAATATCTAAAACTCCTTTAATGTATAATGTGAGGCTTTGATCTTGAATTTCCTTTTGAACCGTAAGACCCATACATACCCTCCTTAGCAGAAAAACTGAGCAATTCATTTTCACCTTTATGTGTTTCATGATTCTTGAACTTTAAATTTATTTATTTTATTTTCTAAATCCTTTGAAAGGTTGTCTAATTGAATAATAATTTCATTCAATTGCTGTATCGCATCAAAAGAAGATAAATTCATTTCCGTAACTTTTTTGACATTTTGTTTCATCAAATCATTCAGTCTTATGAGTTGATGACTTGATTGAATAATAAAATTAGAGACATGATGGAATTCAAAATGATTCGCTTCTTTTAGTTTTTCAAATTGTTGATTGATATTTTCATAGTTTTGTCGTATTTCTTTCACCTCTAATTCTATTTCATGAAAAATTTCCCGCGATTCCTTCGTCATGGTTGTTGAAACTTCGTCCATGACATGAAAGTAAGAGTGCACTGTCTCTGATAAAACGTTTGAAACGAGCCTTAATGTTTCAATATCGTTTTTAATATCGACAATTAATTGGCTGATGCGGTTAGTCATTTCATTTAAATGGGCAGCAATATCACCGAATTCATTTTTCTGATCGACATGAATTTCTTCGGTCAAATCGCCTGCTGCAATTTTATTAATATAACGGTGAATAGTAGGGATCGGAGTTAAATATTTTTTCGTAATGACCTGCAAAACGAAAAATATAATGACAAAGGCAGCAACAAATGACAGGACAAACAAAAAAATGATATTATGAAAAAACTTTGTGCCAGCGCTTAAGTCGGTGACAATCGTAATAACCCTGTCATTTGGAATTGGCAGATAATATTTCCGATAGTTTTCCCCGAGTTTCACCGACTCCATTTGATTTTCTTTCAAAACTTTTTGAATATAAAAATGATCTTTTTCATGCTTATATGAATTTTTTCCATATAATATCGGCGCATCTCTTTCCGGTTCAATAATATCTCGATTTTCGCTCCGAAGCAGTACATTGGCATTTATAACCGCAATTTCTTCTATTTCACTTTCTTTAAATTTTAAAATGGAATGAATAAGCGCTTCAGGATCCGAATGCTTCGTTGCATGATAAATTTCAGAATCAAGAATATACGGATTAATCATAAATTCAGTTGTTCCGTCATAATAATAGGCATATTTAAAATATTTGTTTTCCCAGTCTGATTTGGAGATCGGACCAACCCAATAATGTTCTTGATAATAACCTTTTCCTACTGTTACAGGCTTACCTGACATCAGTTGTTGAAAAGCATCATACCAATACCCCCACTCTTTTGTGCTTAAACCAATTTCATTGGGGTCTGAAGATTGGGCAATGATTATATCATCATTTCTTCTTACCAATAAAGAAATATTGTACACATCATATTTATTGCGCAATGCAATTAAATCTTGCTGAGTCACTTCCTCGATCGTTTTCCCGCGCAATTCTTTTGCAATCTCTTTTGAAATTAAGTGCAGCTTTTCGTCAATTAAACGTTCAACCGTTTTTTTGGAATTTTCGCTGATTTCTATCGCGCTTTTTAAAATGCTTGCTGTTCGTAACACATCATTTTTATGAAAATGATCAAATTCTTTCTCCATCTGCCTGACAAAAATAAAGATGAAAATAGAACAAATAATAATCGGAATAAGCGCAATCATTGTAATAATTTGACCAATGATCGTTTTATTCTTTAAGAAATTCATCCGCATTCACTCCGAACGAAAGGATCAAGTACTTGATTGCAAAATGATCTTTATCATAATGGAATGTTTTTTCTTCTCTCTATGAGTCGATCCTTTAAATCTACTTCTAAAATAATCGTCGTTCCTTCTGTACTTGTATATATTGAAATTTTATCCATCATTTTTAACATAATGCTGAAACCGTGCCCAAATGACCGTTTGCTGGAATAACCTTCTAACAATATTGATTTCGGCAGTTCGCTTAATTTGATGCCATTTCCTTTATCTTCTACAATCACTTTTAACCAATCATGGTTCAAATAAACTTTCATTTTTCCTTCAACCGCATGCTTTAATACATTTGTTACAGCTTCAGAAATAGATAAGAGCACATTATATCTTTTCTTTTCTGAAATATGCCGATCTTTTAACAACTGGTCAATAAATGTTCTACATGCCGCAACATCATTTTTTTCAGAAACAGGAAATTCTGCAATTTTCTCACCTTGATTAAAGCTTTTTAATTCTTCCCGTTCAATCAGAGTCAATTTTCCTTGTGTGACGGCGTATAAACAATCACGGTAAATTGTACGAATCCTCAATTCTTGTTTTCTCTCATATTCTCGTAAATGACTTACATCAAACAATAGACATAATATTTTCTTTTCCAAACAGATCCAATGAACGTTATACATTTTCCGACTTGGAACATCTTCAATAAATTCATGTGCATATCCATTTTGAATAGGATGATTCGTAATCAGGCTTTTGATTTGTTGTTCACAAGGAATCTGAACTTTTTCGCCATTTATATGATAGAAACTGCCATTTTGATAAAATACAGCTTGTACAACAGCAAAATCTTTCAGAAGCTTCGAGCCTTTATATTTTATATCGTGAAAGTGCTGCTGATTTTGAGCCTGAATCAATCCCGGATGATGATCTTTGCCTGCCTTTTTGAAATCAGCTATTTTTAAAACAATTTCTACTAATTTTGGATCAAGTTTTGTATTCTTTAAATTTTGAAAAGCTTTCTTTTGATTGATAATTCCAGAAGAATGCATCAATTTGTCATACTCATTTGCCGCAGCAATAATGCGGGCTCCCAATGGAATTTCTTCTCCTTTTTTTCCATCCGGATAGCCTTTTCCATCCCATTGTTCGTGATGAAAACGGACATACTGGGCAGCTTTTTCGATTCCCGATATTGCTGAAACCATCTTTGCCCCTAACTCGGAATGTTGTTTATAAAGCTTTTCTTCTTCAAGCGTAAGAGCCCCTCGCTTCTGAAAAATTTCATGCTCCATTTGTATTTTTCCAATATCATGCAACAAGGCAGCGTAATGAACAGCATCAACATGTTTGGGGCTTAACTTTAACTCTTCTGCGATGCGGCGTGCTAAATCTCCTACCCTTTTAGAATGCCCCTTCGGCAAATGAACTTTTTGTTCCATATACTGTGTAATATTTTCTAAGGTGGTCAAATGGTTTTTTCTATGACGAACTAGTACTTGAGCAATGGATCGAGCGAATAGAAAAACAGCGACGGCAAAGATCGTTTCAAACCAAAATGGAAAAGGCTGTTGATCGTAATCAATAGCAGCAAGCCGAAATCCTAAAATAAATGTCACAGCAAATGCTAGCAATGTATCATTCATCTCTGTTTTCAAAACATCCGAAAAATTTTGAGAGAAAACGAGACTCTTATAGCTCACTGTAATGGCAAAAAAGATGAAAAAATATATAAACGTTGTGCATGCAAATGCGAAAACGGAGGTTATATATGTAAAAACGCCGAGTTTGCCAAAAAAATACTCAAATACAAATCCTGATAAAAAAACAGCAACCGCACATTGACTAGCCTGAAATAACCAAGAAATAAAGCTTAATTTGCTATTGTAAAATAAGAATAAAGAAGCGATGAAAACAACAATCACAGCTTCCGAAATTCCCATTTGAACAAGAACCACAATGTTAAAAATGCTTGAACAAGAAAGCTTCTTACCATTGCGGAGTTCGATAGGAAATATTTCTAATATCCCTGCAACAATCGCTATTAAAATGGCAAATGGTATATGAGTTTTCTCTAAACTCCATAATTGTATTAGAATAATGGGCAGGCCAAAGCCGATGACAATAAGCATGAACCCTTTTTCTTTCAACAAGATCGGCATGTATGATACACCTTTCTTTTAAAAACTCGGGTCAGACATATTTTACGAATTGAATGAAAAATCCCCGAATAATTTTTAAAGCTTTTTCAATATAAAAAAGAAAAAATCCATTTTAGAACTTCTCCCTTGCAAATATCATGCCCTTAACAATCCGTGCACCTCTTGTATTTTCAATTTCGAAATGTAGGCAACTTTATCGCTTCCAGAAAAATGGGCGGCATACGTTTCGCCTTGTGGTTCAATTTTTATGATCTTTTTCAAATTAACAATATAGGAACGATGAGTTTTATAGAAATTACAAGGCAATTTCCCTTCTATTTCTTGCAGGGATTCGTTTGTTTCGTGTTGATGTTCTGCAGTATGAAACACCGTTTTTCTTCCGTTCTTCTCAATAAAAAGGATGTCGTCCGATGAGATGTAATGAAAGGTTTGATTCGATTTAATCGAAAGCTTTTTAATCTCTTTAAATGGATGCTTGTTTAATAATTTTTTCTCTATTTCAATCGCTTTTTTCGCCTTTTCAAGCGCCGTAAATAATCGAGTCCGTTCAATTGGCTTTACGATATAATCTGTAGCAGACAGATTAAATGCCTCAACAGCAAATTCATCATACCCAGTTGTAAAGATGACTTGCAAGGACGGATGGATTTCTTTACATATTTTCATAGCTTCCATTCCGTTAATTTTCGGCATATCGACATCAACTAAAACAATATCAGGAATTTTCTTCATAAATCGTTGAATTAATTCTTCTCCGTCAGCTGCCTCACAGACGATTTCATATTGGGGGAACAATTGAATAAAATGGGATAAAATCAGTCTTGAAGGGTGATCATCATCTGCAATAATCAGTTTGTATTTCTCCATAAATCTCCACCTCGTTGCTCTAGTTTGCGTGCCGTCTTTTTGAGTTTATTGTGTATTCTGCATGGATGATGATGTTCCTTTTCAAAAGGAAAGCATGAATTACGGATGAAACCGGCATCTTTCCTTGTTGGATGTCTCCATGATGCAGACAGCGTCTTCGATGTTTATCCAAGTACTTAAAATGCTGAAAAACCGTTTTGCTTTATGAATTTCACATAAATATTTTCATAAAATAAGTTTTTCATTATAATCAAATTTTGTCGCCGAAAAGATGCTTGCAAGCTGCGAAAAAGTTGAAATGCGTCGATTTCTGCAAGGATCGTTCTGCAATTCAAATCTTTTCCCGATATAAAACCGCCGGGATGCCAATTTGAAATAAAAATTTTTTTAACAAAAAACATTATAGTAAAAATTTGATTTTTCCCCGGGCTCCCAACTCAGTCTCAACAATCTGTAAAATACATAAAATGCTAATATTAGTATTTTTTTACATATCAAAAGGTAGAAATCGGCTGTTTTGCTGATTTCTACCAATACTGCATCGTCTACATGATGTTTTCTGCTTCTAAAATAGCGCTCATCCCACTTCATTATCGTAATACCTATACAAATACATTTTCTCCTAAAATTTTATCTAATTGGAGCATATCAAATACATCTTTCACTAAAGGTTGAACGTTTTTTATTTTCACTTGAACATCCAACCCATTCTTTTTGACTGTCTCGATTAAATTTAATAGCAGTCCAATCCCGGTGGAATCAACGAAAGGAACTTCTTGAAAATCAAACTCAATATTTGTATAGGTTTGCAGAGCCGGAATAATTTCTGTTTCCATTAATTCTGCGACTTCAATATCTAAATCTCCGACAAACCGGACGTATGCTTTTTCGTTCAATTCATCAAGGCTATAAGAAAACATACAAAAATTCTTCCTTTCTAAATCATGCCTGTTCGTTTTGCTGAAAAATCTTTTTATAAACGGCACGTCCTTTTTCAAACGTCAACTGTCGCTAAAATACAAGATTTCCATTTTTATCTAATTTCGCTATTATGTTTCTTTTCCCTTCATGAAACACATGCTTCATTTTTCCTATTTCGATGATTGTCCCTTCATTGGCATGATCAATGATAATTTTTCCATTGCTTGGCACGCTGATTTTTGTCATAACCCCGCTTTCCGAACCACTCTCTCTCACCATGACCTCTTTTTCGGAAAATATTTCCCCGCCTCTGAGGACATTTTTTATGGCGATCGTTCCACCAGCATACACTTTGCTGTTAAAACAGCCTTGTCCAGTTATAAAAATGTCCCCTCGGGAATAAATGGTGCTATTTTGAGCATACTTTAGTTTGACAAAACAGTGATCATCCTGTTCATTTTTTTGCCGTTCTAATAGTTCAGTTATTTTTTGCATGAGCTGATTGATTTTTTCGATCGTATGGTATTCATTTACAGCAGGTGAAAGGAAACATAGTCTTAACTGTTCGCTAATTGTTAGCCATTCCAGCTCTAAAATATGACTCCCATTATTGCAGGTCGCAATATATTGCTTTACAAGCGTAAGCAAATTATTGAACTTTTTTTCAAGCAAAATTTTTATTAACGGTTGTAATCCTTTTGATGAATAGTCTGACATTTTATATGCAGGGAGCTTAATGACTTGATAAATGGATTTGATCAATTGATCCATTTGTTCTTGAATGCTTGTTAATAATCGAATGAGCTCGGATGAATAAATATTTTGTTTTCCTGCTGAGATTGTGCTTTTAATAAAGCTTCCATGAACGGCAATGGCATTTTTCGATGAAATTGTAGCTCCATATACATTTTTTTGAATCAAAATGTTTCCATCCGCCTCTACAACCATTCCCTCTTCCACATTGCCAAGAACGTCCAGATCACCCTTAAAACGAATGTTTCCTGATAATAAATTCACATCATGAGAATGTACAAGTTTTGGCAATATAGATACTCTGACGATTAATCCCCTTTGTTCAATGAGAGGACGCCCCGTTTCTGTAGCTAAAATTTTTTTACCTTGCTCGATAAGAGCGATTCCCTTTCCCGGCTGAATCGTAAGCGGATATGTCGGTTTAGGTGGTAAAGGTTCGTTCGTAACCGTAATTCCAGGTATTCCAGGGACAGGAGGATGTACAATAGCAATGACCTGTCCTTTTTCAACTGAAGGGAACTCCTGTTTTTCACGAAAATCGACGGGTTCCGTCTTCTTTTTCTTTCACTTTTGCTCCTTTATTTAAATCAACGAGAAGCTCGATTTTTCCATTTTCCCCTTCTTTTGGTTTCATGCCAGATGCAATTGTAAATTTTCCTGGCCGGTCCGTATGAATTGCTTTAATAATCTCATTATGGTTAAATCCATGAATAACTCGCAGCTCTTCTAGTTTTTTTAAAATTTGATTGTAATCAACTGCTGGAATCGTTTCAACAATTTCTTCTCCTTCTAATACAATATGCTCACTAGGTTCGATATCTTTCACTTTATACGTTTTTCGATACCCTGGTTCTATTTGTAAAAAAACATGCAGCTTGTCAGAGTCGATCGTAATATCCCATTTACCTTCCGTTACAACTTCATCCGTTTGAATTTTATACTCATCCATTTCTGTTACGATGGTTGTTCCGGTAATGAGTTGACCATTTTTATACAACTTTATTCCTTTTCCAACAGTAACGGTCGGGTATTTATTTGAAGCTGGCTGGCAATATAATTTTCCATCTTTTATCCACACTTTACCTTCTAATGAATTTTCTTTTATTGGTTCAGAGCTTGCAAATGATTCGATTTCTAACGAATCAATGATCTGTTCTAAGGGATCCTGTTTTATAGAGCTTTGCTTAGAAGATGTTTCCTGATCATCCAGCTTTGTTAATCTGACGATCGCCTGTTTAGAACCAATTTTCCAAAATCCTTTGCCGCCTTTTTCGATGATTTCAATCGAAACTTTCTCCTTATCAGTCCCTAAAATACTCAAACCTAGTTCGATCGCTTCCTGTATGTTTTTTCCTTTCGCTAAAACTGACTGATTCATTTGCATCTACCTCTCCATATAAAATTCAGGAGAAACATGTTCATTCATCTGTCGGAGTGCTTATCGAAAAATATCTTCAATGGTGTGGACGGCTGATTTTTCTGGTTTTCCTAATAAATTTCCTTGGCCAACAGGAACTTTTAACAATTTTGCCTTAGCTAAGTCCATCTCCTTTTCGATTCCTTCCAAGATAATAGTGATTTGTTGTTTTGCATATTGCACTAAAAGCGAGACAATGTGCTGTTTTTCTTTAGAACGATATAATTCTTTAGTAAAATGCCGATCAAGTTTAATATAGCTTGCTGAAAAATCAACAATTTGTTGTAAAACAGCCGTTCCATTTCCAACGCCATATAATGCTACATCAAAACCGTTTTTCTTTAACATGTTTATTTTATCTTTTAAATCTGGCAAGTCCCATATATGCTTTTCACTTGGTGTATGATTTATTTGAAATACAACTTTTTCTTGTATTTGAGGATATTGTTTCAATAACCGCTCGACAAATTTTTCGAATTGATGATGAATGAGTGTGGAAGGGAAAAGATTGACGAATATTAATGAATCATCCAAACGTTCAATCGGAAAACACGTAATCGCATTTAATATCGCCTTTATGTTCAGTTCATAAAGACATCCTTTTCCCCGTGCCAGTTCATATATTTTTTCTATGTCCATTTGGCCATCTGGAAAGGTTAAAAATGCCTCATATCCAAATACATTCCAATTATTTAAATCCCAAATCGGTTGATAAACTGATTCCATTTTATTGGCTGCACTGTTTCTCATCTTTTCCCTCCCTTGCCATGTTTTATGATATTTTTGTTCTATGTTCAATGTAACTGTATTCCAACTTATTGTCTAACCAGCCTCCAGCATGAGAGGAACGTATTTTGACTTAAGAAAAATGATAGAGGACAGAATATGTCAAAAATCCGACATTTTACGACTTTTTTATTCAAACTTACAAATATTGCCCAAATAGTTCTTTTGAACTAAAAACAATAGCAAAAAAGACCTATGACTAAATAATCATACTAAAATTATTTCATTTTCTTTAGCAGAAGTTTGAATCCAGAAGGAAAAGCTTCAGAATCGTCATTGTCTTGTATTCATGATTTTGTAACTAGGAAATTGTATTTATGAAAAAAAAGAAGCTGCTATGATTAGCAAGCCTCCTGTTTAAGTATGAAATTCTTCTGCTTTTATCGACATTGCCGGCAAGTTTGACGTGTTCGTCTAATAAAGTTTTTTATAATTCTCATTCCCTGTATTTCCACAAGATGGTATCTTTTGCTTAAGAAAAGGTTTTCATTATCACTGGAATGAAAAAAGCTTTGATTTTCATCAAACCTTTTACTTTTGCATATTGAATATTGCAAAACACTTTGTAACAAGGCAACTGAACGGTCAGTCATTAAATTCCAACATTAAACGGAACTCTTTTAACCTATTTGAACAAAATAACATTTTTCCCATAACTCATGCGGCATTTTCCGTAAACATAGAAAACAGTTTATATATATATTAATGGTGCTGCCTGTGTTCTAGATCTTTCTTAACAGCCTGATTCGTTTCTCGATTCAACATAGGCAGTTTAATCCAAAAGTCACTTCCTTCTCCTATTTTGCTAACAACCCCAAATTCCCCGTTCATCAGCTCTATCAGTTGCTTTACAAGTGAAAGTCCGAGACCGGTTCCTTCAACTTGCACATGTTGAATACGATAAAAAGGTTCATATATTTTTTTCAATTCTTCTTCGCATATCCCGATTCCGGTATCAATTATGTGAATAACTAGAAATCCGTTTTGACATTTACAGGTTATATGGATCTGTCCACCTTCAACATTATATTTAATCGCGTTATCTAACAAATTTAAAATGACTTGTTTTAATCTTAACGAGTCAATGTGGATCATTTGATCCACACACTGATCAATGCTTTTGATGATTTTGATCCTTTTTTTGTTTGCCGCTGGCTTCATCAATGCTATACATTCACATATGACCGAATCAATTTGTACTTCGTCATTTGAAATTTTTATTTTTCCTGTTTCAATTCTGGAAAGATCTAAAATTTCATTAATCAAATTTAATAAATGGCGGCCTCCTTTTAAAATTTCTTCCACAAATGCTTGCTGCTGCTCCGTTAACGTTTTATCTAGTTCCAACAAATGAGAAAAACCAAGGATTCCATTTAACGGCGTTCTTAATTCATGACTCATTTTCGATAAAAATTCCGATTTCGCCATATTGGCTTTGACGGCTTCTTCTTTCGCCTGAATAATGCTGTTTTCCATCTTCTTTTGTTCTGTTATATCTTCAAACGTCCATAAATGGCCTTTCAGTTTCCCGTCCATATAAAAAGGAAAATAACTTCTTTTCAAGATTTTACTATTTTTGATGTTCACTTCATCAGAGAAATGCTTATAGGGCGTGAAAATCTTTGATACTTCCCCTGTGTTCTCTTCAACCTTTCGGCCAACGGCTGGAAAATAATTGGTGATGTTTTTCCCAATCAGCTGTTTTATTGGCTCATTGATTTGAAAAATTTTCAATATCGTCTTATTTAAGGCGATAATCTTCATTTCATGATCAATCACAACAATTCCGATTGGCAGATTGTCAATAATCGTCCGTCTTAGTGCATTCGACTCATTTAATTTCATTTCCTGCTCTTTTCTGACGGTTATGTCTACACAAGAACCGATGACTTCAACAACTTTTCCATTTTCTATAACCGGACTTAACACAGCCAAGTAATCATATCCGTTCAGCTTTCCCTCAAAATGGACAATCTCGCCATTCCAGGCTTTCTGATAAGCTCGAAGCTGCCCTTCAGCGACTTCTTTCGGCAAAAAATCCCGCAAATCCTTTCCAATAATCTCATGGGGAGAATAGCCAAGTTTATAGAGCAATTCCCCTGCACATAACGTATGGATAAACTGATCGTTTATTTTGACGAACTTAAATGTCATTCCTTGCTGGCGTTCTAATGTATTCATTAAATCTTTCTGCATTTTTCGAAGTCGTTTTTGATATTGTTTTAATTCTTTCATATCTTTGGCGATGACGAAAAAACCTTCATTTTTTCCTTCAACGATCATAGGGACAAACGTTAAAAGTAAAGGAATCCATTCACCTTTACTATTTTTAAACGAAACTTCCATTTCATTTTCGTTATGCTCCAACAAACGATTCATTTTCTGTTTTACCCTTTCGGCATCGTCTTGAGGCAAAAACGAAAAAATCGATTGATGAATCATTTGTTCTTTTTTTGCTTTTAAGATTTCTAATCCTTTAGGATTTATATTCGTAATCATTCCGTCGATATTAATGATGAAAACGATATACGGATTATACGAAATCAATGACTCGTAATATAGATTTGTTGTTTCAAACTTTCTTTCTAGCTTGTTTTTTTCTTTTTGAACAAATGCAAAAATCATAAAAATCATGATGATTGAAAGGAGAAGTTGATTTGCCAGCAATGTAGAAACCGAATAAATCTGCTCATATATGAATAATCCAGCTTTTTTTGTTTCATTCATTACCGTGTATTGAAAAATGAAAATACCCAATCCCAAAACAATTGAAAGTATTATGATCGCTTTCATTTGAAGCTTTTGAGATCGCTTATTGTGATGGAAAAAGGCAATCACTGCTCCCGCTAAAACAAAAGCGATTAAGTTAGAAAGAACGGAATAAAATCCGTCATATTCATTCCCTTTCAATGATTTTATACCAATATAATATATTACAAAAATACTTAAACCCACTACAATCGAAATCGCCGCTGCATTAGAAACATTTTTTTGTTTATCTTTCATGGAAAAAGCAGCGAATGATGCAATGATCCCTAGCAAAAAAGATAATAACGTATAGACGGTGTAATACGTTGCAATCAAATATAAATCATCACCGAGCATGTCAATAAATTGCATCGACCAAATTCCTAACCCTACCCATATCGTTCCTAACATTATGTATAACCACTTATCCTTTTCAGTAGACACCTGTATGTTCTGAATCATGTGAACAGAAAAAAAAGAAGCAATGATTGCCATGACGACAGATGAAATCACTAACTCCCAATTAAACAAAGCTTCCATGTTTCACACACCTTATCTTATTTGCTTACATCATAAACAAATAAAGAAGGTTAGACAATTATTTTTACTCTGTGGAACCATTTTGAACAGAACGGAACAGTTTTTTTAGTAAAATATTAAAACTGTTTTTTGAAGACGGTGGAGTAATATGCCAAAGAACTTTGCAGATAAGCGGGATACTTTTATTAAAAAGCGGAATTTAAAGCGTCATCCTAGTATTGAAAAAACAAAAAAAGCACCGAGATTTAAGAAATTTTATAGGTGCTATTGCTCTCAAACAATCATTCTATATGAAAAATTTCATAGAAGCAATTTTAAATGTTCTTAACAATCTTTGCATTTTATTGCACCTATTGATTCAAAAATCTCTTAGTGCAGCATTGTAAATGTTATATTTATTTATTTTTGTAAAATATAAAAATTCTTTTGATTTAAAGAGTACAACTACAGAATATGACTTGCAATGATTCGATCAAGCTTCCGAATATTCACTTTTTTATTTAATAATAATTTGAATTTCCCTGCCCTAGTCCATAGTTCGAGTTCTGCATTAAGGTCAATCTTTCCTCCATTTTCAGAAGAATACATGACAATCGATTTAAATGGAATGGTGTAGATTTCCACTTTTTTACCTGTAATTCCTTGACGATCGGCAATGATTATTCTTTTGTTCGTCACGACCGCAACATCTCGAACCGTTTTATACGCAGCTTCCGCAGTTTCCCCTTCAATTAAAATTTCCTCCACTTCTTTTGGAACATCTGTCTCTTCATAAAACGTCCAAGTCATAATAGAACCTACATTTGCCATACCTAATTTCATCCCCTATTTGCTTCATTTATGAACAAAACATAATTTTGGCAAACTGTCTTGGAGCTTATCTTACAAATGTGATAAAATCAACGTTCACTGGTTCATGCCGTTCAGATCGCAGTCTCAAGTTGATCTGTCCTCGATGGTAATGTCCGTGCAAAGCGACATGAGTTAAAATTTCCCTTAATGTATTTTGAAACTCGATTCCTTTACTGTTTTTGTAAGTGACAATGTTGTCTAAATCACGATTCGTCAAATTTTTCAAAAACGATGTAATGCTCTGTTCATTTTGTTTTGCAAGTTCTGCACAGGCATCTATATGTACATCCTCCCAAATCGCAATGTGTGAGCTGTCCAATCCTTGTAATCTTGTAAACCATAGTTTTTCAGTTAAAAGAATATGCGAAAACAAGCGCAGCGCCCCATTATTTTCCCCTTCAATCTTTTGCAAAGTGTCTAATATACGCTCGTTCGCCCAATGCAAGTGCTCAAACATCTTTTGAATCGTTTCCAATAAAAATCCTCCTTCTTTACTTTACTATGTATGCAGCAAATGCTGTTCCTTTGAGTGAACTGACAATGATTAGGTTTTATCGCGCAAAAGTTCGTCAAATACACGGTGTAGTTTTCGAATATTCTAATAATTTATTGTTGACAAGCTCCTGATTATGAATTCCTGTTTGGACTGTTTTATCAAATTGAGAAATATCCAACCTTTTAAAACTTTTTGGGAAGCCACTCCAAAGATTGTTCAGAGTTTTGCATTCTGCCTCGCAAAATAACAAGTGTTGAAACAATTATAACATGAGTTCGCTTAAAAATTTAAACATTTTTTCGGTCTGTGAGCATAATAAAGCTCTCTATTATTAATCCAACTTCTGTCAAATATAATGCAAAATTACATATTCAATATACCTGCTTGACAGCCGATTTTCTCGTTGATTCGTTCAATCATTTCGCAAACTTTAAAAATCGGATAGATCATATGCTTGCTGGACAGATCAAGCAATCAATAGTTTACTTGCTTTCAGTTAGTATTTAATAATAGAAGAAGGAAAGGGGCATGCTGACATCAAACGACAAATAGTTAATATTTATATCTATAGAAGGAAAGAGGTTGTAATAGCCTGACTCTTTTATTCAACCTTTTGAGGCATTGAAGCTCTTCATATAGAACTAGCAAAAGGAAAACCATCCCCTTTTAGGAGAGGATGGTTACTTGACATCGTAGCCTTGATCTTCAATGGCGTTTTTCATTTTTTCAACTGTTACTTTTTTGTCGTCATATTCTACCTCAACAGTTCCTTTTTCAAGTGATACTTCGACCTTTTCGACTCCGTCCAGCTCTTTTAGAGCGTTTGTAACAGCCATTTTGCAGTGATTGCAAGACATTCCTTCTACTTGAAATGTAAGATTCATTTTCATTTCCTCCTTAGTATGATTTTAAGATATTCAGATTAAATCGTTGCAAATACTTTACAGTTTAATTCGTTTTAGACGCAGCGCGTTTGTGACAACGGAAACTGAACTGAGTGCCATCGCTGCTCCGGCGATCCAAGGCTCCAAGAGGCCAAGGGCGGCAACTGGTATGCCGATTGAATTGTAGAAAAGAGCCCAAAATAAGTTTTGCCGAATGTTTTTCATCGTTTTTTGGCTCAAGGAAATCGCTTTTGGAATGTGTGTTAAATCTCCTCCGACCAAGGTGACGTCAGCCGTTTCGATGGCGACATCTGTCCCGGTTCCGATCGCCATGCCGATGTCGGCAACTGCTAGAGCGGGTGCGTCATTCATTCCGTCTCCAACCATCGCTACACGATATCCTTGCTTTTGTAGATCCTCCACGATTTTCGCTTTTTCCTCCGGAAGCACTTCAGCATATACTTGCCCGATCCCCGCTTCCTTCGCTACTGTTTCCGCTGTTCTTTTATTGTCTCCCGTTGCCATAAATATGTTGATTCCCATTTCCTTCAATGTTTGAATGGCTTTTTTTGAGCTTTCTTTAATAGTATCAGCGACAGCGATGATGCCGGAAAGCTCCCCATCAATTGCAACTAGCATAGCTGTTTTTCCTTCTGATTCAAGCTTCACCATTTTCTCCTCATGGGCTGAAGTTGCAATCGACCGTTCTTTCATCAGCTTTCTTGTGCCAACAAGTATATGTTTTCCATCTACTTTGGCTTCGATGCCATGTCCAGTCACGGCTTTAAAATGCTCCGGCTTTTGTATGTTGATGGAACGTGCTTTACCGAATTCCACAATTGCTTGGGCAAGCGGATGTTCAGAAGCGCTCTCCGCAGAAGCGGCATAATAAAGCATGCCTGTTTTTAATTCAATACAATCGGTCACTTCCGGTTTTCCTTTTGTTACCGTTCCCGTTTTGTCAAGGAGGACCGCATTGATTTTATGTGTTTCTTCTAGATGCTCTCCCCCTTTAAATAAAATCCCGTTTTCTGCCCCTTTTCCTGATCCGACCATGATGGATGTCGGCGTCGCCAATCCGAGTGCACAAGGACAGGCGATGACAAGAATAGAAATCGCTACTTCTAACGCTCTTGCCATATCATATGGCGTTATGAACAAATACCAAACAGCAAACATCACGATCGCAACGCCTACAACAATAGGAACGAATATACCGGATATGACATCGGCCATTCGCTGTATTGGCGCTTTCGATCCTTGCGCTTCTTCAACAATTTTAATGATGTTGGCAAGAGCGGTATCCTTCCCAACCTTTTCTGCCCGTATTGTTAAAAGGCCGTTTGTATTGATTGTGGAGCCAATTACTGCATCCCCGACTTTTTTCTCAACCGGGATAGATTCACCTGTGATCATCGATTCATCGACAGAAGACATTCCAGAAATGACCGTTCCGTCGACTGGAATTTTTTCTCCTGGCTTTACGATTATCTCATCCCCTACTTTTACTTGCTCCAGCGGGATCCATTCTTCCTTCCCGTCGCGGATGACCAGCGCGTCCTTCGCTTGCAGGCTTAACAACTTGGAAATAGCTTCTGTCGTTCTACCTTTTGCAATCGCTTCAAAATATTTTCCAACGAGCACTAGGGTGATCAAGATTGCGCTCGTTTCAAAATATAGATGCGGCATATGATCGGAACGGCCGATTGATTTGATCGCTTCGTACAAACTATAAAAGTAGGCTGCTGATGTGCCGAGCGCCACGAGCACGTCCATGTTTGCGCTTTTGTTTCTTAAAGCCCGGTAAGCTCCTGTGTAAAATGAGCCGCCGATATAAAATTGAACAGGTGTTGCCAGCAACAGCTGAAACCACGGATTCATAAACAGATCCGGCACCGCAAGCCCCGTTTCAAACGGTAAATGGGCGATCATTGTATACAATAAAGGAAGCGATAATAAAATAGAAACAATAAGCTTTCTTCTTTTATGATGCAATTGTTCTTTTTTTCGATCCGATTGATGGGTAGTCTCGTCCCGAACTTGTCCTTTATAACCAAGCTTTTTTATTTTCTCTAAAAGATCTTCAACCGAAACAACGCCTTCCCTATATTCCACAACAGCGCTGTTTGTCGCTAAATTGACAGTCGCATTTACAACGCCTTCCGTTCTTTTCAGCCCTTTTTCAATACGTGCGCTGCATGCGGCACACGTCATGCCTTCAATATCCAATGTTACTTTTTCCGATTCGACGCCGTAACCTAACTGTTCAATTTTCCGCTGGATGTCTAAAAGATTTTGTTTCGAAGGGTTATAATGAATAGTTGCTTTTTCCATCGCTAAATTGACAGTTGCCTCTACCCCGTCCATTTTATTCAGCACTTTCTCAATGCGCGCGGAACATGCAGCACATGTCATGCCGGTAATGTTTAATGTGACAAGCTTCTGTTCGCTCATTTGTTCCACCTCTTATTTAGAAAACTGTTTGATCACATCCATCAGCTCGCGAATCGACTCATCACCGCTTCCTTCTTTGATCGCTTTCGCAACACAATGGCTGGCATGCCGCTCCAACAGGTTGAAACCTACTTTTTGCAGCGCAGCTTGAATGGCTGAAATTTGGACTAAAATATCAATGCAATAACGATTGTCCTCAATCATTTTTTGTACCCCACGAACCTGCCCTTCAATCCGTTTCAGCCTCTTTAAAAGCTTGTCTATTTCATCAGAAGTTCTAGGAACCATTATTTTCTCGTGATCATGTTTTTCATTTTCTGTCACTGACACCCCTCCCCTCTTTCGTTTGTATACATTATACCCGTTACAGGTATAAAAAGCAAATGATTCATCTTTCTAGTTTTTTTTACAAAGATTCAACTCTATCAAGTCGTGAAACACAATTTTCTGCAAAAGCTGACCGCATACTTAAGAGTGGACAATAAAATTCAAAAATTGGTAAGATTCGTTTTAATAAAAAATCAGATAGCATGAGAGGTGCCTTCATGAAATTGTTTTCGTTTATAAAGAGGATGTATTTTTATATTTTTCTCTAGAACTATCGCTTATTCCCCAAAAGGAATTTCCTCGTCCAAAATTCCTCTTACAATAAATCACTCCCTACACAATGTATAGGGAGTTGTCATCATTAAAACGGAAATTGACGCTCTTTTTCTTGAACTGAAACCCATTTTGTCACGGTAAATTCGTCGACAACCCATGGATTTCCGAAACGTCCTAAACCGCTTCCTTTGTTTCCGCCGAATGGAATATTTGGAGCATCATTGACTGTTTGGTCATTGATATGGGTCATGCCTGAATCAATGGACAACGCAAGCTGTTCCCCTCTATTCAAGTCGCTGGTGAAAATAGAAGAACTTAAACCATATTCGGTGTCATTTGCCATTTCAATCGCTTCTTCATCTGATTCAGCCTTAATGATTGTCGCGATGGGCGCAAAAACTTCTGTTTGCGCGAGCTTGCTTGAATTTTTGACATTCGTAAAGACAAATGGAGTGAGGACGTTTCCTTCTCTTTTCCCTTCTAAGACAAGTGTTGCGCCTTCCTTCTTAGCTTCTTCAATGTAGCTTAAAGCTTTTTTCAGCTGCGTTTCATTGATTAATGGTCCAATGACCGTATTGGGATCGGAAGGGTTCCCATAAGGAAGAGATTTTGCTCTGGAAACAAATTTTTCCACAAATTCATCGTAATGATCTTTATGAACGATAAAGCGATTGACGATCATACAAATTTGTCCTTGGTGGATAAACTTGCCGAAAACAGCGGCGTTCACTGCCTGGTCTACGTTGGCATCCGACAGCACGACAAACGGACTGTTGCCTCCAAGCTCCAGCGCAACCCGTTTCAAATTGCGGCCAGCAATTTCACCGATATGTCTGCCAACGGCGGTGGAGCCGGTAAAACTAATTAAGCGCGGAATCGGATTTGTCAGCATTTCATCACCGATTTCAGGAATATCGGTTAAAATCATGTTGAAGACTCCTTTTGGAAGTCCGGCATATTCAAATGCTTTCGCAATGATCGAGCCTCCAACAAGACCTACCTGTATATCCGGTTTATGGACAACGCTGTTTCCTAATGCAATCGCAGGAGCGATTGTTCTCATCGATAAATTCATCGGGAAATTGAACGGTGATATTGATGAAATCACTCCGAGCGGAAGACGGTAAATTTTGTTCACTTTCCCTTCAATTGCACTTGGGACTTCCCTGACTTCATGTATGGCTCCTGCATAGTTCAAGGCTTCTTCGAGAACCTCCAGCGTCAAGTGCAATTCTACATTCGCCTTTAAAACAGTTCCGCCTGTCTCACGAGTGATAACGCTTACAATTTCATCCTGATGAGACTTTAAATATTCTGCTGCTTTTCGAATAACTTCCTTTCTTTCTTCAACAGACGATTTCGCCCATTTTTTTTGTGCCTGTTGAGCGATTTCAAATGCTTCTTGCACTTGTTCTCTTGTTGCTAAACGCACTTTTGTGATGAGGGAATTATCGTAAGGATTAACATCTTCAAATATGCTTTCGCTTTTTCCTTCAACCCATTGTCCGTTAATATAGCTTTTATTGTAGTTCTCAAATTTCTCCATTTGGTCCCCTCCTAAAAATTCCGAATTTTCAATCCAATTTTATTAGTTTATGGAGCGGCTGTCAATCATTAAACATCATTTCATATTTTTCGTCCTGCTGTCATTGTATCAATTTGCTTGGTCCGCCATGAAATTGGCAAGCTTCTAAAAAACCTTTCATTGAGAACTGTAAGATTTTCAGTAAGCTGCATCAACATAGCAGTTATGCTCCGTTTTATAGATAAATATGTTTCGCTGCCGACTTCCATTCCAACTCAAATCCCAAATATTTCTCGCTATATTACGGCAATGTTTAAATGATTTTCGAGTCATTTTTATTGAAATGGTTCAGAAGTTCCATTTGATTGTGCTTTTGAAAAGTAGATCAACTGTATATAGTTTTGTTCAAACATACTTTTTGGCTTCTTACATTCTAGCAAAATATTTTAAGCCGATGCATCAGCATTTTCCATTTTTACTGTGCATATGATACGGCAGTTACTTGCCTGGATCTAAAAAGCGGTGATTCAACTCTCCATAAAAATAAAATAAAGAGGATTCTCACCGCTTCCAAAAACTATCAAAACATGGTAAAATAAAAAGGAACATTTGTTCGTTTATTTTCGGTCTGCCTTTCGTCACGAATTCATGAAGGGATCAAGGGATGGAGGGTTATTTTTGAAAAGAAGATAAAAAAACATATAATGCTTTCTTTTGCTCATCATTTAAAGTAGAAAGAATATGTTCTACTTGATCATCAACAAGGGATATGTCCTCGTTATCGATCATTTTAAAAAAGCTTCCCATCGGTATATTAAATCTTTGGCAAAATTTTTGAATGAGGCTAATAGGAATTTCTTGTTCACCATTTTCGATTCTGGAAAGCCTTGGCTGAGAAATTTCCAAATCCTCGGCCAGTTGAACCATCGATATATTATACTTTTTTCGCACTTCTCTTATTTGTTCTCCGATTTTTTTATTGATTTCCATCTGTTACATTCCTTCTTTGCTACTTCATCTATAATATAGTTTAACGTTTTCCTATTTTACTTTCAATTCGTTTTGTATTACTATAAAAATGAATATTTTTTATTCATTTTTATCTTCAAAGGGTTGGGTGAGCATAGATGAACTTTGAGCAAGCTTTCAATGAATTCGCTTATAATCGAATTGAGCAAGCTTTGTTAAATCGACAAAACCGTGAGCTCAAAGCTCTATACAACGAGCTTGAAGAAAAGCTTAAAAAGCTGGGCATAGCCAAAAACGATTGCGATGATTTAAAAGGAACCATCTATTGTTTGATGGATACTCAAAATTTGCTAGTTTATAGGCAAGCACTTGCAGATGTCATTTCCTTTCTTATCAAACTGGAAGAAACAAAAGCGGGCACCAGCCAAAAATAAACAATTCTACGAAAATATTTCCCGTTCATGCTGATCAAAAGGGTTTTTGGGGGTCAAGATGTTGACAAATGAATTAAATCCTTCTTTCTATGAACATCGTAACGCACAATATTTTTCACTGCCTCTCTACATATTTAATAATGAGTATAAAAAAGACCATCATGAATCAATTATTGAACAGCATCTACATAAAAATGTAAAAAATAGGTATTTTCAAGTCCCGGAATTCGTTTTTGAAGAATTTTCCAAAGGAAATTTGTCTGAAGTGTGTGTCTGGATTTTATTGACTTGTTTTTATTTGCTCCATATAAACAAGAGAAACGGCTTTAGCGAAGGGGAAATTTTGCAGCTCGTAATGGAAGCGAGAAAAAAGACATGTTCTTATCCGTCATTAAAAAAATGCTTTAAGCATTGTGTTGCGGAGTTAAAGAGAAGCGGATGGATCGAGCAGAAAAACAGGCTAATCTTTCTGAAAATTTTTTGAGTATTCATTCTCTTTTTTTCAATTTTCTTGTTTGAGAGAAAAGAAAAACGCGGTTGTGAAACCGCATTTTTAAATAAAAGGGCGAAAATTATATCGTTTCAAAAAGGATTGAAACCATCTGCTTATTTTACTATTAAATCGACACCGATAACCCCGACGATGTCTACGTTCTTATGAATGGGGAAGGAAATGGTGATGCACGGTTTTTTTGTAACAGCAGATGTATAGATGCTTGATATAAAGATTTTATTTTTACTAGCTTCGATAAACCAAGGACGGGCTTTTGCATTTATTAAGCCTGCAGGAGGGTTGGAATAAACGAATGTACCGTCCAGTCGATTCGACCAAATAGCTTCGATATGCGCGTTCTCCTCAAAAAATTGATCCAATGCTTTTTTATGAACATCCGCATCTAGTTCATACAATGGAAATTGTGATAAAAGATTCATCACTTTTTCTTTCATTTCATTGATTTTTGCCAAATCTATTTCTGTAATTTGTTGAAGCTGATCCCTTTTGACTAACGTTTGCAGCTCTTTAGAGGTTTGATCCAATGTCTCGCTGATGGCAATCATCTCTTCAATATGCTGGTGCTGCTTATCCATATCTTCTGAAACTCTCAGTGCATATGTTTTATTTTCATGAGCCATATCTGATATTTGCTTGAGCACCGTAGTAATTTCCTGTACATGATCACACTGCAATTCGACAGCGTCTTTCGAATCCGATACCATTGATGTGATTTTGCCCAACGATGTTTGAAAAGAATGGATAACATCAATTAAAGATAGTAATTCAGCCACATTCTTTTTCATCTGATCGTTTTCCGATTTTACCATTTTGGTCGAAAACTCAATTTCTGATTGAATCGAAGAAAGAATTTGATGTGTTTCTTCAACCGCATCATGCGTTTGGTTTGCCAAATTTCCAATTTCATTTGCAACGACCGAGAAGCTTTTCCCATGTATTCCGGCTCTTGCCGATTCGATATTTGCATTTAATGCAAGTATTTTTGTTTTTTGGGAAATCGCTCCAATCGAAGAAAGAATGTGATCCATTTGTTTGGAAAAAGAAACGAGCCGATCCATTTGATCAAGAATTTTCAAATGATTTTGCCGCAGCTGTTCCGTTTCTTCTTGTATTTTTTGCAGCTGCGATTTCGATTTTACGAGCTGTTCATAAAATAATATACTTGAGGAATGTATCTCTTGGGAAGATGCTGTGATTTTCACAGCTACCTCTTCAATTTTACGCATCTTTTCTGAAACGTTATTTGTGTCTTGCGCGGTCTGCTCAATATGCTCTAATAGCTGAAACGTGCTTTTTTTACTCGAGGAAGATCGTTCATCAAGGGAAACAGCGGTTAATTTCATTTGCTCAATGACGCCTTTTAATTGATCCGCAGCAACTTCCACCTGTGCCGCAAACGAATCCTCCATCTGTTTTTTTTGTCTATCTTCTTCATGATCCGCTGCTCGATTCCATTTTTTTAAAAACAGCATATTTATCACCTACTGTCTCCACTAATTTACTCTTTATTGTAACAAGCCGAACAAGAACGAAACATGATTTATGTCACATAATCTGACACAAAACATTTCAATATACAACCATTCGACAGATGCTACCTTTTTTCTCGTTTTTTCTTTATCATTGTTGAATTTTGCGCTTTCCCGAGAAATAATTTTTATTTACAAAAAAATACTCTCCTTCCGTGCATAAAAGGCGGAGAGTTTATCAAGCTGTTATTCTCTTTCATTCAAACTTTCCTGTTTGATAGTCGACGATTGCTTGCCGTATTTCTTCTTTCGTGTTCATAACAAACGGACCGTAAGCTGTGACAGGTTCATGGAGAGGTTCTCCCGCATATAGAAGCAGCCGGAGTTTGTCTGTCGCTGTGACGGTTATGAAGCTTTCCTCTCCCTCAGCACCCTTTGTTAAAAACAGCACTTGCCCTTTTTCCCCTTTTGTTTTGGACGCACCAAACAAGCCTTTTCCTTCCAATATATAAAGAAAACCATTATAGCTTCCCGGAAGATCTTGATGAACGAACGCATCAGGTTCCAGAATCATTTCTACCATCATGACAGGAACGTAATTTTTTAGTCGGCGCTTGAATACCTTTTGACGATCCAGAAAAAATCCGAATCAACGCTCCTTTTTCTTTTCTAACTGGCATGTCAGCACTTTTCAAATTTTGATAGCGGGGAGCGGTCAGTTTTTTTGAACTCGGCAAATTAACCCACAGTTGCAGACTGTGAACAGTAGATCCAGGTGCAGGATCTTCTTGATGGATTACTCCTCTTCCAGCAGTCATCCATTGAACATCACCCGGCTTTAGCTTGCCATATCCATTTTTGTTATCAAAATGCTCTAAAATCCCGTCAATTACATATGTGACAGTTTCGATTCCCCGATGGGGATGAAGGTCAAACGTCCCTTGCTGAAAAATATCCTCCGCAAGCATTAAAATCGATCATATTCCTCCCAATTACCAGGTTCTAACATAAACCCATCGGATTATTCGTTTGGAACGCAACATTTTTAATTTTGCGTATATCTCTTTCCATACAAGCCTCCTTATCTATTTTCTGCTTTTTGCAAGTAATCAATAATCCCTTGCGCACAAATGCCCATATCGATTTTTATATACTCGTGCACTTGATGATCTTCGGAAATATGTTTTTTCTTTAAGTAATCTTGCAACGTGCTGTACAATCTATCAGATAGAAGCTTTGATTTTTCTTCAAATGGCAAGCTTCCATGCTCTTTTACAACCGCTTTGCCTTGATCTACAAAAATGTCCAGCCAATATTTTAGCTGTTTATAAACTTCCTCTGGATGCTCGCTCATGCCAAAATGACCGAAAAATATTTTTGAAACGTTTAATGCTTCGATTCTTTCGCATGATTCAAGCATTTTATCCGGATCAAACTGGTTAGGAGAAGTAGACGGCAAATAAAACTCTAAGTCTGAATCTAAGAGCATTGAATAAAAAACTCCGATCGTGTCGCCGGTAAAGATGCCGTTGCTTTTGGAATCATGTATACAAAAATGGTGATTCGCATGACCTGGTGTGTGATAAAACGTCAGCACGCGATCATCGCCTACTTGAAGCGTTTCCAAATCTTCTTTTACAACTAGCTGGTCTTCTGGCACGGGCAAAATCGGATCAAACAATTTTTGAAATTGCTCCTCTCCATACACCATTTTGGCGCTGGCAATTAATCTGGATGGATCTTGCAAATGACGTTTCCCGCGGGGATGGACGAACACTTTTGCTTTTGGGCAATGTTTAAGGAAAAGCCCGACACCTCCCGAATGATCTAAATGAATGTGCGTAACAATGATGTTTTGAACATCCTTCGGATCAATTCCTAAACTATCAAGACCTTTTAATAAATATGGGACAGACGGGCTCGCGCTTGTTTCGATGATGGTCAGCTCTTTTTCGTGAAGAACGTAAGCCCCTGTTCTGTTTTCTAATCCTAAGTCAAAAAGATCAATTAATGTGATGTCATCGCCAATGTTTTGTACCTTCAATGTTATGTGACTCCTTTCTTTTATTTGCCTACTACATAATTCAACAAAAAAAGATTAATTTCCTTTTCCAAACTTTTTGTTGATTGGTTAAAATTTTTTGATGACAAATTTTTTATTTTAATATATAATATCAATGCTGACGTTTTTCGGGAAGTAGCTCAGCTTGGCAGAGCACCACGTTCGGGACGTGGGGGTCGCAGGTTCAAATCCTGTCTTCCCGACCATGGAGAAGTACCCAAGTGGTTGAAGGGGACGCACTCGAAATGCGTTAGGGCGGGCAACCGCCGCGTGAGTTCGAATCTCACCTTCTCCGTTTAAAAAACGCGCTTTTTAGCGCGTTTTTTTATTGCCGGAATTTGAATAATTGACCCTTTTAAAAATTTTTCAAAACAATTGATATTCTTATTTTCATAAAAACTGTTTCAGCAAGTTATGCAAAAAACCTGAAAAGCCTATTTAGTGCTTTTCAGGTTTTTTGCTTATCATTCCTCGATTGGAGCTTTTCTTCTAAATTTGCTTAATACTTCATAGACGATTGGAACAATGATGAGAGTCAGCAAAGTCGAGCTGGTCAATCCGCCGATGACGGTTAAACCAAGTCCTCTCGAGATCATGCCTCCATCTCCTTCATAACCTAATGCGAGAGGAAGCAATGCTCCAACTGTTGCCAGCGCAGTCATTAAAATCGGTCTTAGACGAGTTGCCCCTGCTTCAATGAGCGCATCTCTTGTAGAAAGTCCTTCACGCTCTTTATGAATGACACGGTCAATTAACACAATCGCATTCGTCACAACAATACCGATTAACATGAGCGCACCGATCAAAGCTGAAACGCTCAATGTTTCTCCCCCAAGCCATAGCGCTACAAATCCGCCGATGACGGTAAATGGAAGTGAAAATAGAATGGCAAAAGGCGCAAGTCCTTGACTAAACGTAACCACCAGCACAAAGTAGACAACAGCGATGGCAGCGAGCATAGCCAATCCTAATTGTGAAAACGACTCATTGATCTGTTCGGACACTCCACCTGTTTCAATGTTCACACCAGGCGGCAATTCTAAACCATCTATTTTCTTTTGAATGTTTGCATTTACTTGGCTAACGTCATTAGTAGTAATCTCTCCGCTGACTGATACTGCAAATTTTCCGTCGCGTCTAGTAATCGTATTGGATGTTTCGCCTTCTTTTACTTTCGCTACATCTCCAATTTTCACATTCATGCCAAGTGGGGACTGAATGGTTTTCTTTTTCATCTCATCAATCGAATCAAATGTTTGCTCTTCCCCTTCAATATAAACTTCAATGTCTTGACCTTCTTTTTGGATTGTTGTTAAAACCGGCCGTTCATGGTGTTGGCTTAATGCCATCGCAATTTGCCCAGCGGTCAATCCTAGCTTGCTCATCTTTTCTTGATCAACAACAAACGTGAACTCATCATAAGTTTTCGATAAACCTGATTCGACATTTTTCAAGTTTTTTTCATCTTCCAAGATTTTTTGCACTTTTTGGGCGACAGGCTCAATATCTTCCATCGAATCGCCAAACACATACAATGTGTACTCATTGCTTGCCATCATCATGTCAATGGTGCCCCAATCGCCTTTTTCGTTCGTTAATTCATTTAAGTCTTTAACAATTTTCTCCTTTTCTTTTTCAAAATTCGGTGTGTCATCTTCATACATAATAAAGAAAATGGCCTGATTTCGATTTCCAGGATTCATCGGATTTTCGCTTCCGACAGACAATTGAATCGTTTTTACATGATCACGGTCGACAAGGAAATCTTCTGCCTTCAATGCGATATCTTCTACTTCTTCCAGCGTTTGCCCTGGATCCGGATCATACGTTACGATAACTTGCTTTTCTTGTTCATTCGGCAAAAAGCTTACACCGATGACAGGAATTAAAAACAGACTGGAGACAAGAAGCAGAATCGCAATCAATGATGTTATCCATTTATGGTTCAAAGACCAATTTAATATTTTTTTATAGTTAGTAACCAAAAAGCCAGCTTCCTTTTCTTTTTCGCCTTTCCGTTTTACTCCTTTTTTAAATAAAACGTGAGCAAGTGCCGGCACAATAGTAATCGCCACTAAAAGGGACGCTAAAAGCGAGAATACAATCGTAAGGGCAAACGGCATAAATAGCTGTCCGACCATCCCTTCGACAAATGCGAGCGGCAAGAAAACCGCTATCGTCACAATGGTTGAGGACATAATAGGAATAAACATTTCTTTTGTCGCTGCAATAATCAGCTCTTTCCCTTTTAACGGCTCCCCTTTTAATGTCATCCGTCTGTAAATATTTTCAATGACGACAATCGAATCGTCAATGACGCGGCCGATCGCCATTGTGATAGCTCCAAGCGTCATCATGTTCAACGTGATGTCCATTTCACGCAAAATGATTAATGCAATTAATATGGAAAGCGGAATTGACACCACGGAAATCAACGTTGAACGAATGTTGCGCAAAAACAGCAAAATGACAATAACTGCAAAAATCGAACCGAACAGAGCTTTATTCAGCATTGTTTCAACAGATTTTTCAATCGGTTCTGCTTGGTCCAGCGTTGAAACGACTCCGAGGCCTTTATATTCGTCTTTTAATTCATCCAATTTTTCTTTTACTTTATTTACGACTTCAACTGTATTCGCATCAGTAGCTTTTACAATTTGCAGTCCGATTGCTTCTTTTCCGTTCGTTCTTGATACGGATTCAGCTTTTCCGACGATTTCGATATCGGCAATTTCTCCTAATTCGACTGTTGGCAATTCAATGCTTTGCTGCTGGATCGCCTGATTTGGCGCTGCACCATTTGCTCCAGACAAACCGTTTGGCACTTGGCTCATTTGCGCCTCTCCGGCTTGCTGCCCTTGTGCTGATCCTGTGACTGGGATTTTAAGCTTTTTCAAATCGTCAATTGTCGTAATATTTCCGTCAACGACAACAGACTTTTCCGTGTCTTTAAATGTATAAAGACCTAATGGCGCACGGAGATCCGCACCTTGAATATAATTTTTTATTGTTTCCTCATTTAGCCCGAGCTCTTTTAATTTGTCTTGATGAAAAACAAGCCGCCCCTCTTCTACCTGCTGTCCAGAAGTTACAATGCTTTCTACTCCATCAATTCCTTTCAATTCAGGAACAATGATGTCTTCAACCAGTTCAGTTAATTCAGGAAGTGTTTTTCCTTCATCAAAAAAGCTCACTGTATAAACAGGGAAAGCGTTCATGCTAAATCTTGCAATTTTAGGCTCTCCTGCTCCATCAGGAAGTTCGACTTGTTCGATTGCCTTTTCAGCTTCCTCTTCTGCTCGTTCCATATCTTTTTCAAATTTGTATTCGATTTGAATAGAAGATGCATTTTCAAACGAATTAGAGCTGACGATTTCCACCCCGTTCAAATTGCGAACAGCTTCTTCAATAGGAACCGTCACTTTCTCTTGTACTTCTTCAGGGGTTGCACCTGGATATGTAGTCGTAACACTTATGATGGGAGTGTTTATGTCCGGGATCGTCTCCAGCTTCATATTAAATCCAGAAAATAGTCCCGCAAAAATTGCAATGATAGTTAAAATCCAAATAGCCAGTTTATTACGGAGCGAAAATTTAATAATGTTCTCCACCAAGTCCCATTCCTTTCATGAAGATTTGACAATTCTCCTTTTTTTATACATACTTATAGTAAGTTGACTATATAGTCATTATAATTGACCGGTTAACTAGTAGTCAACTAAACTAATAAAATTTTTTCCGACAATAAGGGGATGTTCATGTGAAAGAAAAAGAACGTTTAATCATTGAAGCTGCGATGAAGCTGTTTGCTCGAAAAGGCGTTTCTTCCACCTCCATCCAAGAAATTACCAATGCATGTGGCATTCCGAAAGGTTCGTTTTATTTTTATTTCAAGTCAAAAGACGAGCTGTTAATTAAATTATTGGAGCAGTTTTTTAGTCAGTTAAAGAAAAAAACGGAGCAAATCGGGGCAAATTACGAAGATCCAAAAGAGCGGTTTATTAAACAATTGTCTGTTCAATTAAAAGAATTTTTGGCGCATAAAGAAATATTTATTACGCAGATGCATGAAAATTTAAAAGAAAATAATGAAAAAATTGATTCGTTGTTACAAAACCTAAGAAACGATTTTTTTCATTTTTTAACAAACAATCTGAAAAACATTTACGGCAAGTCAATTGATAAGTATATAGCAGATGTAAACATTATCGTTCAAGGAATCTTTTTTTCATTCATTCAGTTCCTCATATTTGAAAATAGGGTGAGAGTAGATGAGGAAAAATTGGCAAAATACATTTTGCAAACAGCAGATGATTTAGTCAAAGGAATGCTGGCAAAACAAAATGACCCCATCATTCCAGCTGAGATCATGACCAAAATGTTCAATCATCCTCAATCCCCTAGCCATCCGTTGAACATTTTAAATGAGATAAAAGAAATGAGCCGTTCTATAATCGATGATGGACAGTTAAACATTACGATTGAAGTGTTAGAAGCTGAAATAACGGCTGAAAAGCCAAGAACTCCGGTCATTAAAGGAATGTTGTCAAATCTCCATGAATATCCTGAACTACGCTACTTGGCCAATCAACTAGCTGATTATTTTCAAATTAAATGAGCCTCTAAAGGGTTTAATTCCTTTAGAGGCTGTATTTTTACTCCAGCTCCAACGCTTTTGTTTCTTGTCCAAACAATAGAACAGCTAATGCTCCAATAATAATGGCAGCGCAAAAAATTGAAAAAATGGCTACCATGGAAACTTTGAGAGCGGCTAAATAACCAACTAATAAAGGCCCGAAAATGCCACCAATTCTTCCAAACGATGCGGCCATTCCCGCACCTGTCCCGCGAATTTCTGTTGGATAAAGCTCAGGTGTATAAGCATAAAGCGCTCCCCAAGCCCCTAAGTTAAAAAATGATAAAAAGATTCCAGATATTAAAAGCTCTGCCGTTGTATCGGAAAATCCGAAAAAGAATGCGCTCAGTGCAGTGCCAAATAAATAAAGAGAAAGAACAAATTTTCTACCGATTCGTTCAATGAGCCACGCCGCACTAAAGTATCCCGGAAGCTGTGCAATCGTCATAATAAGAACATACTCAAAGCTTTGCACTAAACTGTAGCCTTTCATCATCACAACGCTTGGAAGCCATAAAAACATCCCGTAATAAGAAAAAACAACAGAAAACCACAACACCCAAAGTACAGCTGTTTGTTTCACATATTTTTTTGACCAGACAGCTGCGATATTTTTCCATACATTTGATTTTGTTTGTATCGATTTGAATTTTTTTGAATCCGGAAGCTTCATGCGCAAATAAATCGCATAAAAAGCCGGAAGAGCTGTTAAAATAAGGGCGAGACGCCAGCCAAATTGAGGGATAACAAAATAAGATATAATTGCCGCGATCAACCATCCTGCAGCCCAAAAACTTTCAAGCAGCACGACCATTCTTCCCCGATCCTTTGTCGGCGAGCTTTCTGATACTAGCGTTGATGCTACTGGCAATTCACCCCCCAGCCCCATGCCGATAAAAAATCTTAACAGCAAAAATACTGCTAATGTGGTTGTAAAAGCCGACAGGCCGCTGCCGATCGAAAATAACAATAATGTGATAATAAAGACAGTTTTTCTGCCAATTTTGTCTGACAAGAGACCGAAGAAAAATGCCCCTACAGCCATGCCGATCGAGTTGATGCTCCCGATCCAGCTCATTTGTTCTGCCGTCAAATTCCAATCTTCTTTTAACGCGGCAATGATAAAAGATAAAATGCCGACATCCATTGCATCAAAAAGCCATGCGAGTCCCGCAATGCCTAATAGCTTTTTTGTTGACATCTCTTTCATCTTGTCAACTTCACCTCTTTCTGATGTCTTTACATATGTTTTGTTATATGTAAACTATATCATATTTTACATAATTGTCATGTTTTTTGTTTTATAAACGAAACATAATATTGTGCCACCGGCATATGAATCCTATAATCGCAATTTCAGACCATCTTTGCAGCGTTTCATTTATTGCAAAAGGTACAATTCCTTGAAATTTCTACTTTCAGAAAAATCCTTAACAACTAAAAAAGATCCACAGAAATCATTTATATATTCTGTAGATCTTCGCCATTTAAAAAGGAATAGGAGACAGCATTTTGTCTATAAAATTTTTATTTTTTGTTTTTTGTCCCATCTTCTACGTTATAGGCTTGACCATATGCTTCACGGGACGGTTCATATAAGTCATGTACATCCGTTCTTCTTTCGAGTTCCGTTTGTTCATGTGTACGTTTTTTGTTTTTAAACCACTTCATTTTTGCTCACCTCTCATATATATCATCATCTTCTTATTTATTGTTGCGAAATTTTTTACGTTTATTCGAAAATATGCATGCCATTCGCCAACCAGTTCTTTTTTTCATTTATAATGAAATTAATCGATTATGTTAGATTGAAGGTGACAGTATGGAGATCGAAGATATTATAAAGAAGGTTAAAAATCATACTCCGACGATAATTGGGATGGATCGTTTAGTAAAATTTGCGGTATTGCTTCCGTTTATGCGAATAAATGATGAAGTTCATTTGTTGTTTGAAGTACGCGCCAAAAAATTAAAAAGGCAGCCCGGCGAGATTTGTTTTCCAGGTGGGAAAGTTGAGCCGACCGATCACGATGCAAAACATACAGCTATTCGCGAAACATCAGAAGAGCTAGGTATTTCAGCCGATATGATTCAGCATGTATATCCGCTTGATTATGTGATGACTGCCTACGGAACGGTTGTTTATCCTTTTGTTGGCATGATCGATCCTGACGCTTCGTTAGAGCCAAACAAAGACGAAGTCGGCGAAGTATTTACAGTTCCTTTTCAATTCTTTTTAGAAACGAAGCCAGAAATTTATGAAGTTCATTTTCGGGCAGAACCTGAAGAAAATTTTCCTTATGAAAGCATCATCGGGGGAAAAAAATATAAATGGAATTCACCGAAAATAGAAGAACATTTTTATTATTATAAAGATAAAGTGATTTGGGGGCTGACAGCCCGGATGATCTACTATTTTATCGATATGCTGGAGAGCGAGCCATCCCTAAAATAGTTTTATGGGATGGCTGTTTATTTAAGCTGTACCGTGAAACAATTCTTTTTTCCTCCACCCGCCGAGCCTAAAATATAAAAAGGCGAATAAGCTGGAAATAACAAAGCTGACGCCCATTCCGACACCGATGCCGTCTTCGCCGATCCAATTGGAAAAAAGGTATGTGAGCGGGTAACGCAGCACCCAAAACGAGATGATGTTTAAAATTAAGACTTGCATCATCGCACCAGATCCACGAACAACACCGTTTAACACAAAATTGATGCCAAGAAACGGATAGAAGAAAGCGACGATTTTTAAATAATTCACACCAAATTGCACCGCTTCTTCCTCCTGGATAAATAATTCCACACCAAAACGGGCGAAAAAGAGAATTAGCAATGATATCAAAACCATAATAGCTAAATTATACATCAATCCATATTGAGCAATTTTATAAACTCGATCCCATCGATTGGCACCGATGTTTATGCCTGCCAAGCTGTTGACAGCAGTTCCGAGGGCCATTGCGGGAAGCAAGATAATATTATCGAGCCTCTGAGCAGCGCCGAATCCGGCCAGCGCGTCTTCGCCAAAACTAGCTACAACGCTCATGATCGCCGTCACTCCAGCGGAAATGACCATCATTTGCATGCCGGACGGAACCCCGATTTTTAAAATAAGAGAAACTTCTTCTTTTTTCGGCATACGCGGCCATGTAAAAGGAACTAATTTGTAATGAATCGCCAAATATATTCCGAATAAAAAGGCGATCCCTTGGGAAATCACTGTTGCATAAGCCGCTCCGGCTATGCCGAATTGAAATCCAGAAATAAATAATGGATCTAAAGCGGCATTTAAAAGAACAGCCAAAACAACAAAATAAACCGGGGCTTTGCTTTCTCCAAGCGCACGCATCAATGTCGCCACAAAATTGTAGCCGAATAAGAAAATAATTCCAAGAAAATTAATTCGCAAGTATAAGGATGCATCTGCAATTAAACTGTCAGGTGTTCCAAGCAAAAATAAAATCCGTTCAGCAAAAATAAATCCAAAAACTCCAAGCAAAATCGATAATATAAACAGCGTGACAACAAAGGCATTCACATACCGTTTCAACCCTTGTTCATCGCGTTTTCCTTTTAATTGGGACAAAATCGTTAATGTTGCTTGGTTGATCCCGATAATGAAAGAAAGAATTGTGAAAATGACAGTTCCAGAGAGAGACACCACCCCTAATGCACGAGCCCCCAGCAAGTTTCCAACCCATAAACTGTCAATTATTTGATACGAAACTTGAAGCAAGTTCGTTAATAAAATAGGCGAGGAAAAAGTGATGAGCTGCTTTAAAATATTTCCTTCTGAGTAATCCGTCTGTTTCATCCAAGAATCACCTTTTTCTTTCATCTTACATTGACGCAGCCTTCGAATAAGCAAAGTGCCACTCGGTGAAGGATTTACGACCACGTCCTGCTGAGAGCTTTTTTTGAACGAATGGGGCTCTCTTGCTTCCTTACCTTTTATCAAGATTTATTCTTCATATATCATTTTTTTCGTCATGCCGCCGTCAATAATAATATTTTCTCCCGTAATAAAATCGTTGTCGGGATGAGTTAAAAACAAACACGCTCTGGCAATATCATCCGGTTTTCCGACTCGCTTTGCAGGATGCTGTAGATGATCGCGCTCAGTAAGCAGTTCATAGTTGTTCGTTTCAATCCAGCCGGGGCTTATACAATTGACTCTGATTTTGTCTTCCCCCAATGAAATAGCTAAAGCGTGTGTTAAAGCAACGATGCCGCCTTTAGACGCAGCGTACGCTTCCGAATCTTTTTCAGACATGAACGCTCTTGTTGAAGCAATATTAATGATCGAACCTCCCCTTTCATTTTCTCGCATATATTTTGCAGATTCCTTTGCAAATAAAAATACGCTGCGAAGATTTGTTTGTAATATGTCATCCCATTCTTCAACCGTTAGCTCATAAAGAGATTTAAATCTTGAAACACCTGCATTGTTAATCACAATATCGATTCTTCCCGTTGTATGTTTGACCGTTTCTATTAATTTGATGACGTCCTTATGATTTTTGACATCCGTTTTGATAAACGTCGCTCCATATTCCTCAGCTGTTTCCTTTCCTTTTTGTTCATTCACATCCGCTATCACAACTGTTGCTCCTTCTTTTGCATAGGCGGAAACGATCGCTTTCCCGATCCCTTGTGCACCGCCGGTTATAATGACTGTTTTTCCTGCAAAGACCATGTCGATTCCTCCTCTTATCGTTTTTTAAAATCCTGCTCTTGTTTTCGATTACTTCCGTTGGAAATAACAGGGTCAGCCCCACAATATTGAAAATTTTCATTTAAAGATAGACTTTTTTCGTTGAACGCAGAAACCGTCTAAAGATCTTTTATGCAAGCTTTTTTCCTCCTTTTCGCTTCGGCTGCTTAAAAGGTTGGTTTCACCATCTTGTGTTCGAGCTACTAGTTCAATCTGGCTGCAAAGCTGGAAGCTTGCAACCTTCCCCTCCCCTAAATCGAAAAAAGAGTCCCCCTTGAAAAAGATTGACTGTTAGCTCAGAAGACACGCAGCCTGATATAAAAAGATCCACTCTACTCGCCTAAACGGAAGCGAATTAATTTTTTTGTATTGCCTTTTTTCGGCTGCAGATTTTACATTTCTTCAATTTAGTCGCTTTTAGATAGCTCACTCATTTATTATATCATTTATAAACTTAATCAATTGACAACAACGTGCAGCATACATAAAATACAATTAAACAGATCGGAATAAAAGTCAGAAAGGAGATACCTTTGGCAATTAAATTGACAACTGTTTCCATCTTTGTTTTCATGATTATCTCATGGCTGTTTGGCATCTATTCGCTGTCAAAGTTTTACACACCAACAATCTTCATCCCGATTTTTAACAATTATTATTGGTCTACTCCATTTGTCGGAATGTTAGGTTTAACTGTTTTCTTTTCCATCGTATCAGTAGCGGCATTTTTTATCTTGAAATATAAAAATTTTAGAAAACGAACCGCGATCTATTCTATAGCCTCCATTTTATGGATAGCTATTATCGCTGGGCAATTTAAAATTTTACTGTTTAATCTCGGGATTTGCCATTAACTTTATGATATTATTAAACTTTAACTCATTCTAACTGGACCAGGAGTGAAGAAATTGGAGAAGAAGCTAGAGAAAGCAACATTCGCCGGAGGCTGTTTTTGGTGCATGGTAAAACCTTTTGACCAGTGGGACGGCATTGAGAAAGTCATTTCTGGTTATACGGGCGGGCATGTTGAAAATCCTACTTATGAACAGGTCAAAACAGGGACAACTGGGCATTATGAAGCGGTACAAATCGAATTTGACCCAACGGTGTTCCCATATGATAAGCTCCTTGAAATTTATTGGCAGCAAATCGATCCGACCGATGACGGCGGACAATTCCACGACAGAGGCAGTCAGTACAGGACAGCCATTTTCTATCATTCAAATGAGCAAAAAACGCTGGCAGAACAATCTAAACTCGCCTTAGCCAAAAGCGGAAAATTCAATAAACCGATCGTAACCAAAATTTTACCGGCTGCGCCATTTTACCCAGCAGAAGAATATCATCAAAATTTTTATCAAAAAAATCCAGAAGCATACAAAAAAGATCGGGAAATATCCGGACGGGATGAATTTTTGCGAAAGCATTGGAAATAAAAATGATCGAAACAGTAAAATCTTACAATAGATTTTACTGTTTTTTTGAATGGCCATCACTGATTATGCATTCATTCAGCTTCCTGATTTCCGGACATCCAAACGCATTTGTGTAAACGATTCCATTTTGTGTGTCAATGCAGCCTCTCACTTCCAAAATGTTACAAACGAAATTTTGAAAACGTTTTACAAAAATGATTGACTATTTTTTTAGCATAACTTATTATTGTAATTGACAAAAAATTACGAATATTACCAAAGAAAGGGGATGGTACAATGGAAACATTCGGAAAGGAAAAAGAACAGGGGGAGCGCATTCTCGATTATGAGAAAATTGTTGCAACGAGCAAATTTCAACAGTTGATTCAAAAAAAGCGGAATTTTATTGTACCCATTATAATCGTTTTTCTCATCACTTACTTTTTATTGCCGATTCTCACGGGTTATACATCCATCTTGGAGCATAAAGCAATCGGATGGATTACATGGACATGGCTCTATTCGCTTGGTCTTTTTGTCATGGTTTGGGTGTTCGCTACGATGTATGTAAAAAAAAGCGGAAACATTTGACCAATTGGCGGAAGAAATTATTGAAGAAAATATAAAATAAGGGGGCTGCACTTTCATGAGTGTACCAGCATTTATTCTGTTTTTAATCATTCTTTTAGTCACGTTATATATCACGTATTGGGCTGCAAAAAGAACAAAAACCGCAAACGAATTTTATACAGCCGGCGGAGGCTTGACTGGGTGGCAAAATGGACTTGCGATAGCTGGAGACTATTTATCAGCCGCATCATTTCTTGGTATCGCAGGCGCCATCGCATTGAATGGATTTGATGGTTTCTACTACAGCATCGGCTATTTAACCGCATATCTCTTCGTTCTATTCATCGTTGCAGAGCCTCTCAGAAATTTAGGAAAATATACACTCGCAGATATGATCAACTCAAGATTCAGTGAAAGAAAAGTCCGTGCAACAGCTGCTCTTAGTTCCATCACAATTGTTATATTTTATATGATCGCACAGCTTGTTGGTGCAGGTGCACTCATTAAATTGTTATTGGGGATTGAGTATTGGATCGCCGTATTGATCGTTGGAGTCATGATGACCATTTACGTATTATTTGGTGGAATGACTGCAACTAGCTGGGTGCAAATCATAAAGGCTGTATTGCTTATGGCAGGAACGGTCATTATTTCATTCCTTGTTTTATTGAAATTTAACTTTAATATCGTTGGCATGTTTAACGAGATGTCACAAGCGACTCCACACGGCGAAAACTATTTACATTCAGGAATTGTATTTAAAAATCCGCTCGATTTACTTTCAATGATGCTTGCCTTAGTGTTGGGAACGGCAGGGCTTCCTCACATATTAATGCGCTTTTTTACCGTTAAAGATGCACAAACTGCACGTGCGTCAGTAGTTAATGCAACTTGGGTTGTCGGAATCTTTTATGTCATGACAATCTTCTTAGGATTCGGTGCAGCCAAATTTGTCGGTTCAGAAACGATTATAGCCGAAAATCCTGCTGGAAATATGGCGGCGCCGCTGCTTGCGAAAGCGCTTGGAGGAGATTTCTTAATGTCCTTTGTTTCTGCAGTAGCTTTTGCAACAATATTAGCTGTTGTTGCAGGTTTAGTTTTGTCTGGTGCGTCCGCATTCGCGCACGACATTTATGGACAGATCATTAAAAAAGGAAAAGCTACGGAAAGACAGCAAGTGTTAGCTGCAAGATGGGCTTCTGTAGGCGTTGCCGCATTTTCAATCCTGCTAGCCCTTGGCGCTCAATCATTAAATGTTGCATTTCTTGTGTCTCTTGCGTTTTGTGTAGCGGCAAGCGCTAATTTGCCCGTCATTGTTTATACGATTTATTGGAAAAAATTTAACACTGCCGGAGCGGTCACTGCCATGCTGGCTGGTTTAATTACAGCGATTGTATTAGTGTCAATCAGCCCAAATGTCATTCATCCTGAAGCTGGAAAAGCCTTTTTTGTCGGCGATCCTATTTTCCCGCTGACAAACCCAGCGCTCATATCAGTACCAGCAGGTTTTATCGGTGGTTTGATTGGTACGCTTGTTTCCGCCAAGCGGGATGAGAAAAAATATGCTGAAGTGACGTTTAAAGCCAATACTGGATATAAAGAAGCCGAAATGTAAGCGCTTGAAAAATAGATGAAGGGGGTGTCTGATAAGTCGTTTTTACGGCTTATTGACGCCCCCATTAATGTTTTAGAAACGTTGATATATCGGTGTTGTTTTCAATGGCGATTTGACTTTCTGGACAGCCCCCTTCAACTTTAAAACATGAAAAAGCCCATTTGAAATCATTAAAAAATGGGCTTTCATAATTTCATAATGAAAAAAACAATCCGTTCTCGTGCTTCTTCTGAATCCTTTCTCTGTTTTATATGCGTCAAAACGAGATGAGCAGATCTTTGTTTCACACTTTCTGTATGTTGCTTCCCCTCATCTTTCCAGCAGTATTGGATCAGAAAAATTCGCCAAATCAAGTGAGATCATCTGAAAAATGCTAGAAAGACGCGGCAGTCGCGTCTTTCTAGAAATATGTGCAGCTATGAATAATATAGGAAAATCTGTCCAATTTTTAATTTTTTGAAAAAGGGGGCGGTTAGTGACGTCAAATTTTCATAATGCCGCCTGTGCTAGCAGATGTAACCAGTTTGGAATAGCGAGCTAAGTAACCGGTTTTCACTTTTGGCTCAAAGCCTTTCCATTCCGCTTTTCGTTTGTTCCATTCCTCTTCTTTAACATGCACATCAATCGTCCGTTTTTCAATATCGATCACAATACGGTCTCCTTCTTTTACAAAGGCAATCGGTCCGCCTTCCGCAGCTTCAGGTGATACGTGACCAATCGATAAACCGCGGGATGCACCGGAGAAACGTCCATCCGTGATGAGAGCAACTTTCGGTCCAAGACCCATCCCAACAATTTGTGATGTCGGCGCAAGCATTTCAGGCATTCCCGGGCCTCCTTTAGGACCTTCGTAGCGAATGATGACAACATCCCCTTCTTTTACTTTTCCTTTCGCAATTCCTTCAAGCGCTTCCTCTTGAGAATCAAAAATTACGGCAGGGCCGTCAAAATGAGTGATTCCTCCTTGAACGCCGCCTGTTTTAATGATAGCGCCATCTGGAGCTAGGCTTCCAAATAATACGGCAAGTCCGCCTTTTTCAGAAAACGGATTATCAATTGGGCGAATAACGTTGTAATCTTTTACTTCGCATCCGGCAATATTTTCACCGAGCGTTTTTCCTGTTACCGTCATGCAGTCTAAATGAAGAGTTCCTTCTTTTTTCGTCAACTCATTTAATACGGCGGAAACTCCCCCAGCTGCATGTAAATCTTCAATATGAACATCAGATGCCGGCGCAAGCTTTGCTAAATGAGGCACTCTTTCCGCCACTTCATTGATCCGTTCAAGCGGATAATCAACGCCTGCTTCATTGGCAAGGGCTAAAGTATGCAAGACCGTGTTGGTCGAACCACCTAACGCCATATCTAAAGCAAATGCGTTATCAATTGCTTTTTCCGTCACAATATCACGAGGTTTTAAATCCATTTCGATCAATTTCATTAATTGTTTTGCCGTTTGTTTGACAAGTTCTTTCCGTTCAGGCGAAACAGCTAAAATCGTTCCGTTCCCTGGCAGGGCCAAACCTAATGCTTCAGACAAACAGTTCATTGAGTTTGCTGTAAACATGCCTGAACAAGATCCGCAAGTCGGACAGCCGTACATTTCAAGTTCTTTTAATCCGTTTTCATCTATTTTTCCTGATTGATAAGCTCCTACTCCTTCAAAAACTGAAGATAGGGAAATTTTCCGGCCGTCGCTTGTTCTTCCGGCAGCCATCGGTCCTCCGCTGACAAAAATCGTCGGAATGTTAATCCTCATAGCTGCCATCAACATACCAGGCGTAATTTTGTCGCAGTTCGGAATGCAGACCATGCCGTCAAACCAGTGTGCATTGACGACTGTTTCAACAGAATCAGCAATAATTTCTCGGCTTGGCAGTGAATAGCGCATGCCGATATGCCCCATTGCAATTCCGTCATCGACACCGATCGTATTAAATTCAAATGGCACGCCTCCAGCTTCGCGAATCGCTTCTTTTACAAGCTTTCCAAATTCTTGTAAGTGAACATGGCCTGGAATAATGTCCACATATGAATTAACAACCGCAATAAACGGTTTATCAAAATCTTCTTCTTTTACACCAGCTGCGCGCAACAAGCTTCGATGCGGTGCACGGTCAAACCCTTTCTTGATCATGTTGCTGCGTAATTGCGCCAAAATAAATCCCCCCGCTTTTAATTCCTTTTTTAATTTTCAATTAATTTTAATATTTAAATATTATACTACTATTTTATTTTTTTCACAAAGGTTTTTATTATGGCCTTTTTCATTAAAAAAAAGAGGAATCGTATGCGCCGCTTCCTCTTGTCATTGCAAATAATCAATCTCCATCAAACAAATCCCCAATTCCGCCTAAAATGCTGCCTTCATCTTTGCCTCCACTTTGCGCGGCCAAAACTCTGTCAGCTAAACGGCTGAAGGGCAATGATTGCACCCAAACAGAACCCGGTCCACGTACGGTTGCGAAAAACAGACCTTCGCCGCCAAAGAATGCCGTTTTCACTTTGCCGACAAATTCGATATTGTAATCAACATCTTTTGTCATTGCTACTAAACAGCCTGTATCAATTTTAAGTTTTTCTCCTGGGAGCAAATCCTTCTGGATAATCGTTCCGCCTGCATGAAGAAAAGCTAATCCATCTCCCTCAAGCTTCTGCATAATAAACCCTTCACCGCCGAAAAATCCTGTCCCTAATTTCCGTTGAAATTCAACTCCGACGGAAACCCCTTTTGCAGCGCAAAGAAATGAATCCTTTTGACAAATGACCTTCCCGCCGAATTCCTTTAAATCAAGCGGAATAATTTTTCCGGGATACGGAGCGGCAAAGGAAACATGTTTTTTTTCCATCTGATGATTTGTAAACACTGTCATAAATAAGCTTTCTCCAGTAATCAAACGCTTCCCTGCGCCAACAAGTTTACCTAATAAACCTTTTGATTGATTACTTCCGTCACCAAATACTGTTTCCATTTCAATACCATCGTCCATCATCATCATGGCGCCGGCTTCTGCTATGGCGCTTTCGCCAGGATCAAGTTCAATTTCGACAAATTGCATATCGTCTCCATGAAGTTTGTATTCAATTTCATGAGCGACCATAGTTTCACCCCAATAATTGTAATTTTTTGAATATGTAATATACTCATCATAGCTCTTTTTCATCCATATTGCCATAATTTTTTTAAGAATCTCTATGACCATAGAACCAGTGCATAATACCACTTTGAGCAATCCGTTCGATTTCTTTTTCAATCGGGCTTCGGTGCAATATGAATGTTTTGTCCTAGGCAAGGAAAAAGAATTGCTTGCAGCAAAAAAGCCAAAGGATTAACGGCTGCTCAGTTAAACGATATATCTACTTCATTTGCAAAATGCAGATGTAAAATAAAGTTTGATAAATAATCGTCTTATATAAAATTGAAAGTTTGATCAAAAATCCTGTTTATTTAGAATTTATCCTTTAAAAAAGCAAAACAGAATTTGATCGAATTTAATCGATTTAGGAGCGAGAAAATCAGCCTCTAAATCCGAAAAAACTAACGAGGTATTGGTACAGCTCGAACAGTTCATACAGGGCTGACCAGTTTATAAAGATAATATAAAAAGTTAATTGATGAAATTATCTGAGTAATAGATTTTCGAATAAACTAACATCACTGGATATGGAATATTCGTTCTGGATCGCTGCTGAAATAATTTCGCAGAAGCAATTTGAGAAATTATAGATAATACCTTTTATTAGGTGTATTTTTATTTTTACTTCAACAAAGGAAAGCAGCTGCAAATGAATCTTATCGTGCAAATAATATAGAATGATTTCTTGTCTTTGATAAAAATTCCTATGTAAAGCTGGAGAATAGTATGTGAAACATACACTTCAACAATTCGGGGCTTTAGTTGAAAACATCTGAGCCTTCATCGTAAAAAATTAAAGATTGAAGAGAGCTTTTTCGCCAAAAACAAATGCTCAATCCCTATCATGTGCAGAACTTCCATTTTCGGATTCTCACTTATTTGATCACATTTACTTTCTCTGCAGCCGTGAAAGGCTGTAATCATAAATATCTTCATGTCAACACAAAGGAGGGCATCGAAACTTCCAGCGCTCAAAACAATTGATGTCCTCCCCCTCCTAGCTTTATGTTCAGTAAACTTTTTCCAATACTAATTCAAGACAAATCCGAGCATTCGCTCCTAAATTGCTCGTCATTCTTTGTCGATAACTTTTACGGTCGTAAAATCGGCAAAATAATGGAGCCCTGAACAGCTCGGAATTTTCAGATCTATCAATCAACATCAAGTCCGTTGTTCCTCTAAAAGCCGTTTATGAATCCAAATCGCTGCTTGGATTCCATCCCCCATTGCGATTGCAGCTTGTTCCGAGTGAGCCGCAACGTCTCCGGCTGCCCAAACATTTTGGACGCTCGTTTCTTTCGTCCGTGCATGGATGACTAGATGCTTATTTTCTAATCGCTCGGCGCCGAGCTGAGCGGCAAGATCTGAATGAACGCGATTGCCGCCAAATCCGAGGAAGCCTCTATCCGCGAAAAGGCGTCTTCCGCTTTCCAATTCAACTCCCTTAAACCATTCACCGTCTCTCATCACTTTCGTTAACCGTTCTTTTATGTATTCGATATTTTTATTAGAAAGTTCATTTTTTAATGCATCATTAATTTCTTCTCCATCATGATTCACGTACTGAATGTCTTTCGTCCAGTACGTTAGTGAGAGAGCCAGCTTTGCTCCTGCTTTTCCTGCCCCCATTACAATGACCGATTTCCCATCTACTTCATATCCATCGCAATCAGGGCAAACATATACCGAAATGCCTAAACAATGCTTTATTTCTGACAGCACTTCTGGTATGCGGTCGGTAACCCCTGTTGCAATCAGCAATTTTTTTGTTTTGTATATGCTGCGATCGTCCGTTTCGATAAGGAAATCTTTTCCTTGCTTTTCGACTTTTGCTGCCAGCTTTTTCAAAAATTTTACTCCGTATTTTTCTGCATGTTCTCTTCCAAGAGTACGCAGTGTCTGTCCGCTTACCCCGTCAGGCCATCCTAACAAATTATGATAGCTTCTGCATAGCATCGATCTTCCGTTCATCTTGTCGATGACTAAAACATCATGTTTATACCTTCCAAGCATAATGGCTGCAGATAAACCGGCGATCCCGCCGCCAACAATGATGCAATCGTATGTTTTCACTTTTCCACCCTTTCAGTCAACCTTGCAAAAAAGGCGTTAATGTTTTGATCATTTCAGCTATTTTTTTTCTATTTTTTATATACATGTTTTTCGCTTCGGTATTTTCAGTTTGCAGAGCGTATAATTCAAAATCTGTCTCCACTTTTTTAAGGGATGAAAGAAGAAGCTGTTTTTCAACAGGTTCAGGCACTTTTACTTTATCATCATATAAATCAACAGTGAGTTGTCCATATGAATCGACTTGGGCTAAAAAAACATTCTCGACGGCGACTCCTAATTGATCGAGTTTTTCTTTCAGCCATCTTCGATTCAAACCGGTCGTTGAAAGAGCTTCGTCCATAATTTTTCCGTCCATTATGACGGTTTGCGGTTCTTTAACAGGGGCAACGTTCGATTTGATATCTCCTACCGTTATAGGCTGTTTTTCTTTTTTTAACAAAATACTCAGTTCACCAGTAGTTTCCAAAATAGCAAATTCCACATCACTGGCATGATGGACATTATTTTTCCTCAATTGTTCCAACAAAGCGGCCAAAGGATATTTTTCTTTCTTTAAATTTTCCTCCATGATTTTTCCGTTTTTAATAAAAACGGTCGGTTTTCCTTCAATAAATTGCTGAAACGACGGACTTTTCATGGAAATGAATGAAATAATAACCGGAATCATCACCCATATGGCAATGCTGATAATACCGTTTGTTAAATTTAAATTCGTATCCATTGACAGTGTCCCGGCGATGTCACCAATGGTAATGCCGACGACGTATTCAAAAAAGGAAAGCTTGGAAAGCTGTTTTTTTCCCAATAGTTTGGAAATGAAAAATAATCCAGCTATTATGGCAAGTGAACGAATAATGACTTCAACCCACTCTGGCATGTTCATCCCTCTTTTCAAAAGCCTTTATACTCAGGTTCCTCAAACTCCAGCTCTCCAATTCGAGACTTTACATCATTGATAATTTCTTCAGATATTAACATGTTTTCGTGAAAAACTCGTTTCGTTTCTTCATCAGTTGACGTAATGGCCAAGTTTTGCAATCCCGCATGAATGCTTTTTAAACTGGCCAGCGTTTGCTTGACCTGTGATGCTACTGTCAATCCAATCACCCCTTTGGTTTAAATAAAAGCGCTCCGATAAAACCAAAAATAATAGCTGCTGAAATACCGGAGCTAGTCACTTCAAACATACCTGTTAAAACTCCTATCAATCCATGTTTTTCTGCTTCTTGCAACGCTCCATGAACGAGAGAATTTCCGAAGCTTGTAATCGGAATGGTTGCACCTGCACCCGCAAAATCGATAAATGGTTCATAAAGCCCGAAACCGTCCAAGATGGCTCCAATCACGACAAACGTACTTAATGTATGAGCAGGTGTTAAATGAAACACATCAAACATGATCTGTCCAATTACACAAATTAATCCGCCTATGACAAACGCCCAAAAAAATGACGCAACCAAATGTTTCACCCCCTGAATTCAATGGACACAGCGTGTGCAATGCACGGAATGGTTTCATTTTGCTGGAACGTTAGCGGAGAAAGCAGCGCCCCAGTTGCGACAGCGAGAATTCGCTTCAGCTCGCCTTTTTTCATCCGATTTAATAAATGGCCGTATACGACAATTGCCGAGCAGCCAGCCCCGCTTGCACCGGATAAAACTGGTTGTCCTTCCCGATAAATCATTAAACCGCAATCCTGAAATTTTTCCTCATCCATTTGAACTCCATTTTTTTCAAATAATTCAAGAGCGACGTTGCGTCCGATTTTTCCTAAGTCGCCTGTTACAATTAAATCATAGTAGTCCGCATCAATATTTAAATCGCGGAAATGCGCTTCTATCGTATCAACTGCTGCCGGCGCCATCGCACCGCCCATATTAAACGGATCAGACATGCCTAAATCGACCACTCTGCCAATCGTTGCCGAGGTCACGGCAGGTCCTTTCCCTTCATTGCTTAACAAAGCAGCTCCTGCACCCGTGACTGTCCACTGTGCAGTCGGTGGCTTTTGCCCACCGTACTCGGTCGGATAGCGAAATTGTTTTTCGATTGCCGTATTATGGCTGGCCGCACCAGTCAGTAAATATTTTGCTCCGCCGTAATTGACGATAAATGCGCTTAATGCCAGCCCTTCCATCGACGTAGAACAAGCGCCGAAAATGCCGAGATAAGGAACGCCGAACGTTCTTGCTGCAAAGCTGGAAGGGGTGATTTGATTCACTAAATCTCCGGAAATAATAAATTCCACCTGTTCTTTTTCAATGTTTCCTTTTTCTATTGCTTTGTAAAACGCTTCTTCAAAAAGCACTTTATGAGCTTTTTCATAAGAGTCCTCACCCAACCACAAATCTTCGTGAAGAAGATCAAAATCGTCGGCTAGTCTGCCATTTGCTTCAAACGGCCCGCCAACGGTAGCGGTTGAAATGATCACGGGTTGATTATGAAATACCCAAGTGCGATGTCCTTTCAGCATTTCAAAAACCACCCCATTTGATTAAAATCGTTTTGATTAAAGCAACTACAAATGCAGAAAATGTTCCAAATAAAATAACAGATCCGGCCAATTTAAACATGTTCCCGCCTACACCGAGGACAAATCCTTCTGTTCGATGCTCAATCGCTGCAGAAATAACAGCATTTCCGAACCCTGTGACTGGTACAGCGCTTCCGGCACCGCCAAATTGAGCAATCCGGTCGTAAACACCAAATCCGGTCAAAAGCATAGATAAAAAAATCATCGTGGCAACAGTCGGATTTCCAGCGGTTTGTTGAGTAAAATGAAAAAAGTACATGTAAAAAAACTGTATCGCTTGTCCGATGGAGCAAATAATTCCACCGACTAAAAAGGCTCGTAAACAGTTTTGGACAACAGGTCTTTTCGTTTCATTTTTTTTCTCCAATTGATAGTATTCCTGCATGATTTTCGTTTGAAGTTTTCTTTGCTCATTCGCCATCGAAAACACCTTCTTATGTTTCTTCTCTGCTCAATTGAATAATGTTTTCCACTTTCTTGTTCATTTCACGCTTGTCCAGATTTTCCAGTTTGTTAATTAATTTTTCTGTTTCCCAATAAATTTTCATATCGCTTGAAACGGTGACATCATAATCTCGGAAAGATTTTTTTAATTTTTTTTTCAATTGTTTTTTCCTTTTGTTTTAATTGAAACCGTTTCATATGATCTAATTGAAAAGCAAGCAATAGCTTGCGGTCTGTATTGACGCTTATGGCTTTGGGAACTCCATCATAGCTTTCCGCTATTTCCTCCGCCTTTTTCGCGACCTTTTGATTAAAAGGAGCGTTCTTCGTCGAATAATTGATTTTTGTCGGTTGTTCTAAAGTCGGATCGACCATATCGTTCTGTTGGCATGCTGAGAAAACAAAAAGGAAAGTGAAAAAGAATATAAAATGTTTCATCCTGACCAGCTCACTCTTATTTGTGATGTGTTGAAAAGGTTGGTAAATACCAACCTTTACTGTTGCCTATATTGAGGCTCTTCATTCTGGATTTGCTGCAAGCGAGTATTAATCAAATCAACGATTGACTGTGTTTGCTGCGCAGCCTGTTGATAAATCTGTTTTGCTTGCTTGTTTTCCGTTTGCAGTGCAAACGTTTCAAAGCTTGCTTGAGCACTTTTTAATCCTGCTAATGTTTGTTGAACTTGAGTTGAAACTGTCAATGTCAATTCCTCCTTTTTGTTGTTACAAGTTTAATATTTCCTAAATGCCCAAAAGTAAAAAAGGTATGTTCTTCCCTTATATCCATTTTATTCCGCATTATTATTTTGATTTTTCAGGCATAATGACAGCAGGTGCCGAACCAGTCCCGCCGCTGTTGTAAAACTGCGGAACTTTTCCTTCAATAAATAAATCACCAATTTTCACTGAATTTTCTATTTCCATATCTTTTGAAATCGAAGGAATAATGACGTTAATTTTAACTAAAATGTCCATATAAATTTCTAAATAAGCGTTATTAATGCCAATTTCCTTATATTTTGTGCTAATTTCTGAATTAACTGAACCAATAAGTTCAAAGCGTACGGGAACTTCGGGACCTAAATGGGAGATGAGCGCATTGTTCGTTATTAATCCGAGTGGAATATGATAAACCAGGCCTTTTCCATCTGGGTTTTGATTGACGGGGATGCCGTCTTCCGATTCAACCTCCACATTCCCATCTAAATATTGCTGAATATAAACGGTCGCATCTGAAATAAGACGGTTATAAATTTGGGAATTAAAGCTGTAAGTCGCCGTTTCGTCTGATTTCTTTTCATGAATAATGATCAATTCCTTCATATCAAGTTTTTCCGCTATTTTTTTCGAAACAGCATCATGAATTGCATGTTCGGCAATTTGCCTCGTCTTTGTTTCCGCTATTCTGACCAATGTCGGTTCAATAATGGCATTGATCAGCCATAGGCTGTATGCTGTCAAAACATTGAAAATGACAAATGTAATTAAAAAAACATATTTAGCCGGCAGAGGGCCGCGTCTTCGTCGTCTTCTGAATTTTCGGTACAAAAGAATTTCCCTCCCTTTGTACCAATATATGTAGAAAAGAAAGCTGATTAGAAGCTAAAATAAAATTGGAATCAACTGTAACTAATAAAGAATCGTGAAAAAACAATACTATAACTGTTGGAAGATGTTCTTCCAAACACAACTTAGGAAGAGGTGCTTTTATAATGAGAAAAATGGGGTCCCTCTTCAAAATGGGAAAAAAACGCTCCATGTTTCCTAAGAACCGGCAAAGAAACAGCATGATGTGGATTTCTTTAGTCGGTTTGGGGGCTGCAGCATTATACGGATTTGGCAGACGACAAAACTTATTCGCTAACATCATCAAACCGCTGCAACAAAAATTTGCAAACAGTCAAATTCAACAAATCATGCCAAACCGATAAAAGAAAACGGCCGATTTTCTTTCTCATGTTTGAAAGAAAATCGGCTTTTTTTTGTAATATGTTTCAGTTGAAACTTTTTCACCCCATCGCTGTTCTAGATTTTCCATCGATTTGTGAATTTTCTTCTCCAGCTTCTATTAAAAAGAAAAGGCAACCAATCCATTGAGTTCCTTTGAAAAATTTGTATAATAGAGTAGTTGGTAATTGTTCGAGTATCTAAATATTTTTGTTTTTACGATGCAGGAGGTGCCATCAAATCCATGAAGGAATCTGCCGTTTATACCGCCAAGCCGCCGCTTTGGACAAAATCATTCATTTTGTTAATTATCGGAAATTTATTTGTTTTTATGAGCTTTCAAATGCTTTTGCCTACTTTGCCGCCGCAAGCGAAAGCAATTGGAGCATCGGACATTGAAATCGGGCTTGTTACAACCCTTTTTTCCATCGCTGCTGTTGTCATTCGACCGCTCATTGGTTTTCTTCTTGAATCGGCAAAACGAAAATGGCTCGTTATAACTGGAGCTGTAGGCTTACTCTTTTTAACCCTTTCATACTCGCTTACATCGATTGTTTTTTTATTTTTAATTGTCCGCCTCCTTCACGGTTTTGCCTGGGGATGGTCAACAACAGCAAATGGAACGGCAGCTGTTGAATTGGTTCCAACGAAACGCCTCGGAGAAGGAATGGGCTATTATGGTTTATCTATCACCATTGGGATGATCATCGCTCCTAGTTTTGGCATTTTGCTTTTTCAACATTTAGGATTCCAGCCGCTCATCATCGGTTCCGCCATTTTCGGTGTCATATCGATTATCGCCCTTTCATTAGTTCAATACAAAACGCCAAAGTCTGTTTTAGAAAAATCAATGCATGTAAAGGATTTTTCTTTTTTTCGCTCACTCATTGATAAACATGGGGCGTTTCCTGCACTGATTACATTATTATCAGCTTTCGGTTATGGGGGAATTGTCACGTTTATCGTCATATTCGGACAAGAAAGAGGGATCGATCAAATCTTCCTATACTACTTATGTAATGCGTTGGCGGCAACTGCTGTACGACCAATTTCAGGAAAGTGGTTTGATCGAAGCGGTCCTTGGCTTCTTGCCATTGTTTGCTCATTCTTAACATTTATCGCCTTTTGGGTTTTATCTTTCACATACTCAGTCGGAATGCTTGTTTTAGCTGGTATTTTATTTGGCGCCGGTTTTGGGTCACTGCTTCCTGTTTTGCAATCATGGGTGCTTTCTAAAACACCTGCCGATCGGAGAGGAGTCGCAAACGGAATGTATTATTCAGCATTGGATGGAGGAATAGGAATAAGTGCGGTTTTTCTAGGCTTCTTATCATCCTATGTTGATTTAGGAACGATTTTTCAATTATCAAGCATTTGTTTTTTCATTGTTATTCTGCTAGTTTTAATTGATTATTTAAAAGAGAAAAAGAAAACGGACAAGCGGGAAAACCAGCAAGTTCATGCCAAATCGTTTTCGTAACGAGCATTGACAGATTCAAAGCTCGCTACTCCCGCGCCCGTTTCACGCCGGCAAGCTTGCGGTCGAGACCGTCTAAGCAAAAGAAATGCTCGGAGTCTCTCGCTTTCTTTGCGCCTCAAAATTGGGGCACCCGTCAGTTCGTTGATGATGATAGAAAAATTTTTTATGGAAGAAAGTCTTTTCTTCATTCCCGAATTTTTAACGCCCTAATCCGGTTCAAGGCTGCCGCTAATTCAAATCTTCTTACATACGCCAATTCACCTTGATGACCATGATGGGCCGAAAAACTTTGGAGACCGTCCTGATTGATCTTATTTTCTACGAAATCAAGCAATTGTGATACTGTTAAGCGTCTGTCAAAAAGGTTTGTCCGTTCGATATACGATAATATTTCTCCAATCATTCTTGTCTGGCTTTCGTCGACCAGCTGTTCTACATAAGATAAATCAATTTTTTCTAGTCCATATTGAATTTCAGAAAGCCGGCAAGCAATTTTAGATTTTTTCCCTTTTCTGCTGTTCAAGCTGCCTGATTCCGGAATACGAAGCTTCCATTCTCCAAATTTCTCCCCTCCTTCATGCTTTCTTCCGGTTTTAATTTGACAGGCAATCTGTTTTGCTTCATGTGTGACGTCATAAGGCTTATAATGATCCATTTTAATTACGCGATCCGCAACGGAAAAGTAATCTCCCGATCCTCCCATAACTAAAATTGTTGAGACATCAAAATCCTGCTTCAATTGTAAAACTTTATCGATAAATGGAGTAATGGGTTCATGCTCTTTATGAATTAATGCTTGCATTCTGGCGTCCCGGATCATAAAGTTTGTTGCACTTGTATCCTCGTCGATCAATAATGTTTTTGCTCCTGCTTCTAGCATTTCCATTATATTGGCTGCCTGCGATGTACTGCCGCTTGCATTTTCAGTAGAGAAGGATTTTGTGCTTTTTTGAAACGGCAGATTGTTAATAAAAGCGGAAATATCCACCTTCTTTATACTGCGGCCATCTTCGGCACGTATTTTGCATGCTGAACGGTCCGTCAAAACAAATTCACGGCCGTCCCCTTCAATATGGTCATAAACACCATGCTCGAGCGCCTTTAATAAAGTGCTTTTTCCATGATAACCTCCTCCAACGATCAAGGTGATGCCTTTGTATATAGCCATGCCCTTCAACGGTTCTTGCCGATGCGGAACAGGAATTGAGACTTCCATTTCCTTTGGACTTTGAAAAGGAACAGCGCCCTTCAACGGCTGATCACTTACGCCGCTTGCACGCGGCAAAATTGAATTATTTGCAATAAACGCTATTATTCCTCTCTCTTTCATATAGGAGCGGATCGCCATTTGCTGGTCGCAAAGTTGAATCGCGCCCTCAATATCTTTCCCCTTCACAGAAAAGACAGAATGCCGCAAAATTTCGGGAAGTAGTTGAAAAAATATTTTTTTGGCTTCCTTGCCTAATATTGTTCTCCCTTGAGCCGGAAGACCGATTGAAAGACAAACTGTAATATCGTTTTCTCCTATCTGAACAGCTGTCCGTTCTAACACCTTCTGCCCCGGTTTGTCAATCATGATCAGCCCGCTTTTTCCAGAGCCGCGTACGTTATTTTTCATATTAGAAATTGCTTGAAATACTTCGCGGACAATCATATCTTCACATCTTATCTTTCTTTGCCGGCTGTTTGTCCATTTTTGTAAAAAAGCCGTTTTGCTTCTAGCGATCAATATTCTGATTTTCGAAGGACTTGCAAACGGATCGCCCTGTACATAATCGATCAACAATTCAAAATCAGGAAACTTGTACGAGCCTTGAATCTGTTTGTACGCTTTATATCCTTTGCCATCGATTTGTTCCAGCTTTTTTGCAAGATTGATCATAATACTCCTCCATATTTATGCAAAATTGTCTCGTATAGCTTTTTCAATAATTGCTTTTGAGCGGTCCAGCTCTGCTTTTAGTTGTCTTTTATATTGTTTTGCTTTTTCATAATCGACAAACTGATAATAGACAACCTCTTGAAACTCGGCTCCTTCTTTTTTTCGTTTAATTTGTTTTAAAATGCCGTCTTTTATTAAATCATGAAGCGCTTTGTACAGCTCAGAATGATTCGGACGGTAGCCATACGGGCGAAACTCTTCCCGCAGTTCATCCAATATTTTAAAACCATACAGCCGCTTCTTTTCCGTCATCGTGATTAAATATAATTTTAAAAAAGCTCGCTGCTTCAATAAAAAGCCGCTAGGTTTTCTTTTTTCCGTCATCTCTCCATCCATCTCCTTTTTACAATAATATAATTATGTAAACTTATAGTTTTCCGATCCTTTTATTTTAATCATAATATAAGTTCATATAAAAATATACCTTTTTTTCATTTAGAACATTGTTTGCAAAATGAATTGTCACATAATATGACAAGATCTCCATGCTATTTGTTAAAATATTTGTTTTAGCATAAAGTGGAATGGCATTCGGCTGTTGGTCAATCCGAAAGTCTTTTCCTCTACCACCGAATGTTGACCTTTTTAAAATTTCGATTGCTTCTCGGAAGCATCGGGCATGAACATTTTTTATTCACGCAATAATGAGTGTTACAAACAAGATGATTCTGTCTGAAAAAACGTAGATTAATGGGATGGATTACTTAAAATCATTATTCCTAACATGCCACCTTTTGAAAACCATTAGAAAAATTTAGGAGCAGCTTGACCAAGGGATCCAACCTTCATTATAATATTTCTATAAATTTCCAAAATCCTCATTCGGAAATACTAGTTTAAAAGAAATTACATGACTTTGTTTTCGGGTTTCATCACATAAGAATTCACGGGCTGCTTAGCTATGCAAGTTCGGTTGATTACAATTTGGCTTCCCGCTTTAGTACAATTGCATGATTTGTTGTTTATAGTCTACTTGAACTAAAAATTTTTGACCAACTAAGTACAGCCCATTCAGTTGCAATTTTAAACGAGGAAAGAATATTATTTGTGTGAAATTAAAGCAATTTTGAGAGGATAAGTTATGAATTTAATCTGACTGCTGCCGGAATTATTCTTGATGGTCTCTCTCAATGAAATTTCTTATGTTTCATGGTGATTGACTCTAACTGTAATAGCCTTTAGCCTCCTGCTGTTTTAATTTTTGTAATAAGGCGGAACACCTTTTCTTATAAAGGGGATAAATATGCTCAAATTAAAAAATGAAAGAATAATAAATTTACTTTCTTTTTGCCTGTTAGTGCTAGCAGTTGTGGCGAATTCATTTTTTTCCATTAAACAGTTTCAAGTGATTGAGCAATTTGATAAACTGCAAGCGAGCTTTCCATTGTTTGCACATTCGTTTGTTGCTGCTTTGTTAATTTTAATACAATTGATTGCGGGAATTACCGTGATCATAATCGAAACAATATTTGTTACTTATATTACAAATGTCATGACGAATAAAAAGTTTACATTTAGTAACTTTTTATCAGCCATCATTTTTGCGAATCTTGTTTCCATTTTATTAAATATGACGATCATTTCACTGGCTGGCTTTAATCAACTGCAAGATATTCAATGGCTGGGCTGGTTTCCAGGTTCGCAAATCCTATTGGTTGTTTTTTTCTACTTATATTTATCATATTTAGACAGTTCCACTTCCATCAGCCTAAAAATAAGACTGTGTACAATAATATTTTCGACCACTTATGGTTTGACGCTTATCATTCAAACGTTCATGACTGTTGTGCAATTTCAATGATCTTAGGAAGGTGCATAATATGGAAAAAAAATTTAAGGCTAAAATGAGAATATTGTTCGTAATCTCGATAATCGTTTTTTTAGTAGGAATTTTTAATCTGGTAAAAATTGTTGCGAAAATGTTGGGGAATTGAAGAAGATGAAATACTTCAAATACAAGCGGTTAATGAAAAAAAGAAAAGCATTAGCAAATTTCGAGATTTTATTTGGGAATTTTCTAAATAAGTTTGCTGGCGGCGATAAAAAATTGCTGCTGGTCTTTCTCTATAACGTAAATGCAGTCATTACTTTCGCTTCGATGTTAGCACCGATTTTTGTCTATTTGCTCATTTATTTTTTTCATTTCTTTATAATAAATATAAATCCTTTTTATATCGCCACTATCTATTTTTTTATAACGCTTTTGTTCACTGATATTAATAATGATGATTACGATCATGTGGAACTGGAGAATATTTCTCAATGGATGTATAAAGCTCACAAAATTAAATTTCAATTACTGATTATTAAAAAATTGCTGTTAACATTTGGAACAAACATTTTGTCTTATTGTTTTTTTATGTTGATTTTTATGAGAGAATTTCATTTTAGTTACATAACCATCCTTTTATACGAGATTTTCGTCTTAATAGCTGTTTTTTTTACTATTATTGTAAAATTTTTATGGAGCAATCCTCAGATTGTCTTTTTATTTATTCACGGGCCGAACGCTACGAAAAAGAAAGAACATTTCATCCGGTATAAAAATGACCTGCATTTAGATCAGTATCAAGCGGCTTTATCCCGATCTTGTCAAAATAGAACTTACTACTTATATATATTGTATACTTATTTGTTTGCAGCTGCTTCTTTAGTTCTGATATGTATGATTCATTTTTATTTTAATATTCATAAATTGATTATCATTTCGGTTTATTTAGGAATTGAAAGCGCAATGATTAGTATGATATCTCAAGGAATCATAAATAGCTCAAAACTGTTAAACGACTGTAATTTAAGCGATTTTTATTATATAAAGAAGTTTGATCAAAAAACTTATTATGAGAATTCGCTTTCTAAATTTCTGTCAAGAAGGCTCATCGTAATCCTAATCAGTTATTATGCTGGTGTATTCCTCCTTTATGGATTTTCATTATTTTCAGCTGTCACTGTTTTATGTTCAACAATCATTTACTTCTACACAATAAAAATCATTTCAAAAAGAGTCTATCGCTTTCAAAAATTATCAATAGAAGATATTAAAAACAATTTTTTTGTATATTTTTTTAATCCTTTAGAAGATTTATTCGTTTTAGGATTGCCTTCTATTACATGCAGCGCTGTAGCTTTTTATTCAATGAAATTCAGCAGTATATATCCTATACTCTTTTTCTTTATTGTTTATTCACATTTTTTATTATTATATAATTTTCTGACAAAAGAGAGGTAAAACATGCTTGAATTGATCAATATAAAAAAAAGATATGGTGAATCAGCCTACATTTTTGACGGGATTAACTTAAAAATAGATAACATGAGCATTGTTGAATTACTTGGTGAAAATGGAATAGGCAAATCAACGTTGTTGAATATCATCGGTGGAATGACAACATTCGATGGGGACATCAAGTTAAACAATATTTCATTAAAGGACGATTTTCAAAAGTATATAAAAGAAGTCTCCTTAATTGGCAATACACCATTTTTATACGATTATTTAACACCGGCTGAAACAATTGATATGATCTTATCCTTCCTGAATGGGGAAAGATTAGATTCGTCTCTAGAAGGTCTTATAGAAAAAATTGGACTCTACAAATATAAAAATACCCTTACACGCGAACTGTCTTTAGGAACGAAACAAAAACTATCTTTAATTTTAGCACTTCTATCTTCGCCTAATTTGATTCTCCTTGATGAACCTTTTGTCAATTTCGATATTAGGTCAAGAAAAGTTATTCTCGATTATTTGAAAAATTACGTCATGCAAAACAAGGCAATTTTAATTTATGCCACTCATTCAACGGATGCTGATTTAACTGATTTTTCAAATCAAAAGATCATTTTAAAAAGGAATGAACAACTGAATACAGTAGTTTTAGAGTGCGGCAGCCGTGAAGCATAAATTTTGTATGCTCGGTTATAGGAAGTTCATTTTTCTTTTTGGGCTTTCTAAGGAACAGTTTCACCTTGATTTCCAGCCTTCTTTTTCCGCGATTTTACTAACATACAAATACTGTTTGAATCATTCTTTCATATAGCAGAATGAAAAACAAAAAAATTCCTAAAAAAACAGCATTTACGAGGATAGCTCGAGTAAATAGTAGTCAAAGCCTGATGAAACAGTTCATAAAGGAGTCCAAAAGCTATTCAAAACCAATCAATCTCTATAAAAATTGACCCTGCTAGAACAGTCGCTAATGTTAATGGAGATTTTCAAACTCAAGGGGCAGTGTCTTGGACTTATAAAGCCTTGGTTGGAAGATTGTTGTCTAGCTCTTTGGAGCGCTTCACGTGCATCGGGTTTGTCATCACGAGAGGAATGCCCTTCTCGTCAAGAAAGTAAGCGAGATTGAGCCAATAATGTCCCGTTGGCTCGATGCCAACGATCACTTCCGTTTTTTCAACTTCCTCCATCGCTTTCACGATGCACTGGTACAACCATTCCAATCCTTCTTTCGATTGCAGAACGGGAAACGGCTTTTTTAACACCCTCCCTCGCTCATCCACAAAGCAGGCATAATGCTTCTTTTTCGCGATATCCATGCCAACGATGAGCGTTTGATCGGTGACTTGATTAATCTTCTTGTTTGAGATAGAACTCATGTATAGTCCTCCTTGGTATCCAAATTAGGGGGCAATTAATCCGATTGACACCCCCGAATCATACCAAGAGGGCTTTTTTATTCAAGTCCCCGAAAAAACTTCTAACAGGAATGTTCCTTATAGGCTTTTGTTTATTCTTTGCTATGGCTGTTCCTAGCCTAATCATTTACTTTGTTTCTTTAGGAGTTAATCATTTCTTAGGAGACTATGTAAATTATAGCTCTCGGTCAGACTTATACATTTTTCTTTATTGGTAAGTGCAGTAGCACTCGTTTATATGCTCAGATTTATGGTAATTATTAAAGGACTCGCAGCATCGCTCATAATACCTAACTGGATCACTTACATTTTTGAGTTTTCTTTTGCATAGATAGCTGTGTATTTTCCATACAGTATGTTATAAATAACCATTTAAGTAATGTGTCCATTTTTCAAGGAGGAGAGTTACTTTTATCCTTTTTTGTTGCATTTTTATTTTTAGGGTGTGCCATTCTTTTCTAACCTAGATGATATATCAAGGATAAAATTGGGATAGACATAGTAGAAGTAGAAAATACTATGTCTTCATAAATATTAAGGAGGAGGATATGATTTTGAATTTTATTCATGGGCTAAAGAAAATGGATTAAGTAATGCAAAATACACTATTTTTGTACGTGAACAGCTTCAATTGATCGATTGTACAGCTGTTTGTATTATTTTAAAAGAAAGAGAGTAAAAAAATTCGATCAATGCTGTCAATCTTGGATATTACCAACAATGTTCTGCCTGAAACATAAAAGGAGCATCCAATAGATGAAAGTACGTCTGATTGGATGCTCCTTGAACTTCTTAAAAAAACTTTTTACGATCACGTTCTTCTTTTAAAATTTCCACCGCCTCTCGAAAACGTTGCGAATGAACAATTTCTCTTTGGCGCAAAAATCTTAATCCGTCATTTAAGTCTGGATCATCTGACATATCGATAATCCATTGATAAGTAGCTCTTGCTTTTTCCTCGGCAGCTATATCCTCATACAAATCAGCTATCGGATCCCCTTTTGCTTGAATATAAGTCGCAGTCCACGGAGTTCCAGCAGCGTTGTTATAAAACAAGGCGCTGTCATGATTGACATAATGCTCGCCTAGTCCTGCTTCCTTTAATTGTTCCGGTGTCGCATCTTTCGTCAATTTATACACCATTGTTGCGATCATCTCCAAATGAGCAAATTCTTCTGTTCCAATATCCGTTAAAAGTCCTACTACTTTGTCGGGGATCGTGTATCTTTGATTCAAATAGCGAAGGGCGGCAGCAAGTTCTCCATCTGCTCCGCCGTATTGTTCAATTAAATATTTTGCAAGTTTTGGGTTGCACGTACTCACCCTGACAGGATATTGTAGTTTTTTTTCATAAAACCACATGTTCTTTCTCCTTTCATCGTATGAGTATAGTTAAACGGATTAAAGCTATACTTGCCATGGCCACGGCATCGTTCCCCAGCTCCAGTTCGCGTCTGAAAAGCTGTTTCCAAATTGCTGCAGCGCACCGAATTTTGATTCAAACATTTGCTTCAATTGTTTTGAGTATTGGGCATATTGGTTAAATTGCTGGATTGCTTCTATATCATTTGGATGAGTGTCTAGATAAAGCGATAATTCAACAAGCACGAAATCAGCCGCTTGAATTTCTTCAAGGAGCTGATAGTACTCTTGAGGAAGCTCCTTCATTTTGGCTACCTCCCTTTTTTCTCATACGGATTTTCGTAATAGTCATAAAAAAATCGCCAAAGAGTCCCTTTTTTTAATGCTTCTTTTGCGGAAAATTGCTGCAAGTTCGGCGGCTGAAAACCGAGGAAAAGGTTTGGCGGTGTGGAATAGTATTTGACACCGATTGGTTTACATGGATCATATCTGCTATGAAAAGGACGATATGATTTTACGGTCGTAAAAGATTTTTGATGCTTCTCATTCATTGTCATCACCTCTTTGAAGTTCATTTCTCTTTATACGATTATTCTTAAATAGTTTGTCTTGATGACTGAAATAAAGTTGTTTTCTTAAGTTTTCTGCGGCCATCCAGCAGTTGTTGGTCAGGAGATTTTTGGTAATTTTTAAAAAATGGGTTGAAATATTCTGAATTTTCCTTTATTATAAAACTGTATTTCGTTCATCCAGAGTTTACACAACGAAAAAAAAAATTAGGAGGATGATCGATGAGTCAATTAATCGCTAATGTTGAAGGGAAAGTAGCGGAGTTTCTAAAAGGGAAAAAAAAGTTGTACATTAATGGTGAATTTGTCGAAAGCGTTTCCGGCAAAACGTTCGACACTCCTAATCCAGCAACTGGAGAAACTCTTGCAACGGTTTATGAAGCGGACAAAGAAGATATTGACCGTGCTGTCCGTGCGGCAAGAGCTGCTTTTGACAGCGGGCCATGGTCCAAAATATCAGCTGCTGAACGAAGCCGATTATTGTACAAACTGGCGGATTTGCTGGAAGAAAACAAAGAAGAACTAGCTCAGCTGGAAACGCTGGATAACGGAAAACCGATCCGGGAAACTAGAAATGCAGATATTCCATTAGCCATTGAACACTTGCGTTACTATGCCGGATGGTCTACAAAAATAGTCGGGCAGACCATTCCTGTCAACGGACCATTTTTCAATTATACAAGACATGAACCTGTTGGTGTTGTCGGCCAGATTATTCCATGGAACTTCCCGCTTCTAATGGCAATGTGGAAACTTGGTGCCGCTCTTGCAACTGGTTGTACAGTCGTTTTGAAGCCTGCAGAACAAACTCCACTTTCAGCCCTTTATTTAGCAGAGCTTATTGAAGAAGCAGGTTTCCCACCTGGGGTTATCAACATAGTACCGGGCTTTGGGGAAACAGCTGGGCAAGCGATTGTTGATCATCCTCTGGTAGATAAAATTGCTTTTACCGGATCGACGGAAGTCGGCAAGCTGATAATGAAAAATGCCGCACGTTCACTGAAGCGAGTTACGCTGGAATTAGGAGGCAAATCGCCGAATATTATTTTGCCGGATGCTGATCTGTCAAAAGCGATTCCAGGTGCATTAAACGGTGTAATGTTTAATCAAGGTCAAGTATGCTGTGCAGGTTCTCGTGTGTTTATTCAGAAAAAACATTACGATAATGTATTAGCAGATATGGCCTCCCATGCCAAAAATATCCGCCAAGGCTTTGGCCTGAATCCGGAAACGGAAATGGGGCCGCTCGTATCTGAAGAGCAGCAGTCAAGAGTGTTGAATTATATTGAAAAAGGAATTGAAGAAGGCGCAGAAGTTGTGACCGGCGGATCTACGCCATCTGAAAAAGGGTATTTTGTCACTCCTACAATTTTTGCTGATGTTGAAGATAAAATGACAATTGCCAAAGAGGAAATATTCGGTCCGGTCATTGCTGCATTGCCTTTTGAAGATTTAGATGAAGTTATTGATCGGGCAAACAACAGCGAATACGGCTTAGCGGCCGGTTTATGGACGAGAGATGTGGCCAACGCTCACTATGTCGCCAATCGCTTGAGAGCAGGAACTGTTTGGGTCAACTGTTATAATGTATTTGACGCAGCCTCTCCGTTTGGCGGATACAAACAATCAGGTATCGGTCGCGAAATGGGTTCATATGCTTTGAACAACTATACAGAAGTAAAAAGCGTGTGGATTAGCTTAAATTAAAATATATAATTCAGAATAGCGCCTGTCTAAAAAACAATATCTAAGCCCCACAGAAATGATTTCTGTGGGGCTTTCCAGTTGTCGAGAACTTCTCCTAAAAGGTTGAGTTCCGCCTGCTTTAGTACTTTCTGCATTGAGAAAAGCTCGGGCATTTCCTCTGTGAAAAACAACAGAAACAGTAATTGTCCATAATACAGCAGAACCCCCCTTCCCTGTTCGGCTTTAAATTGAAAAAAGCGTTGTCTTCTCTGCTTTTTACATAAATGAAAGGACGCACAGCATCAAAAAGGAATTACAGGGAAAATCGCGATATAAAATGAACATTGTTTCTAAAAATCTTTCAAAAACAGAAATGAAGAGGATTATGAAATCTTTAAAGGAAAACCAAGTAACGGGATAAATCAAGTAATTTATCATATATGAAATCTGTAAAAATAGTAAACAAAATGAATTTAAATGGTGTATAGACAGATGAAGCTATTATTTGAGATTGAAGAATATGAGGATACAAAAGATGCTCCTTTTGAGCTATCCTTTTATTTCTACAAAAGATTATATATGTATATTGTTGAAAATGGACAAAAACAACATTCCGTGATGGTCTTTTATTAGATATCGGAGATTACTTGATCAAATTCAGTAATGAAAAATAGTTCAAGGGACCGTAGAAACTCATGAGAATGCTTTAAAATATTACATTAAAAAAATCCCAAAATCGTCTGTTTATTGATTGTTGTATTATGATTCAAGCAAACAAAAAGTACTGGATTGTCATTTCACGGACTTTGTTAAAGCTTTTGTAAAGGAATACCAAGATATATAGACGACATTTTAAAGCAGGATGAAAATGCGTATGATGATAAAATTTTTGTTATGATGGCAGATCTAATCAAGAAGTAGTATTTGCTGTTAAAATGAAATTTGAATGTACTTACTTCTGTCATTAAAATAGAGTTTGTCTATTAGTTCCCAAAAAAGCTAAAGAAGCTGACGTGCTTATTTGAAAAGATGAAAAGTATACTGTTAAATGAACGATGTTTGGGCAGATTGACTTAAGGGGCTGTCCAATAGTTGATTTCACGGTATTGGATCCCCTTTTCATGTTCAGTAATGCTGATATATCAGCATTTCTTGATTATTGAATTCCAATGGATGTATCCTTTTGGGACAATCCCCTGATTTTATTTTGCATTGATATGCATGGCATTTTTCATACATAATTCAGGCAGCTGCTCTTTTTTAATAACAATTTACAAACAAATTTCTTCCCATCCAGCCTCTCCTCTCATATAAAAAATGCACGTCTTCAAAAAATCATCCGTTTTTAATTGGTGAAAAACCGCTTTAAGGAGCTCCCCTCTTCCATCTAAAAAAAGACGCGCTTCTTTTAGTTCACCCTTTTTCAAATTGCTTCATATAGTATTCTGGACGATTGAATGAAAAGGAGGATTTTGTTGTCTTGAGTGAATCGTATATTAATGAATTAAAAAAATGGTGTGATGATCTTTATGGAAACATCATTTCAGAACACCCTTTTGCAAGCGAATTCGAGGAAAAAATAATCCGTTTCAAAACAGAGCTGGACAAAGCCGAGTCCGTTTCAGAAAGCGAACTTTATGAACAGGCGAATCAATTGTATGATGAATTCAGATCATTTATTGAAGGTGAAGATGACCGGTCTTTGGCTGTGCCGATAGGACAACATAAGCTCCCTCCTCTTCCCTATCGATACAATGCGCTTGAGCCGTATATTTCAGAAGAAATCATGAGGCTTCACCACTTGAAACACCATCAAAGCTATGTAGACGGTTTAAACAAGGCGGAAATCGAAATGGAAAAAGCACGGAGAACAGGAGATTTTTCATTGATTAAACATTGGGAACGGGAAGCAGCTTTCAATGGGGCAGGCCACTATTTGCATACAATTTTTTGGAATGTCATGAACCCAAAAGGCGGGGGCGAGCCAAAAGGTGAATTAAAGGAAGCGATCAAAAATTCATTTGGAAGCTTTCAAGCATTTAAAAAGCATTTCAGCGAAGCTGCAAAAGCAGTCGAAGGCGGAGGCTGGGCGATATTAGTATGGTCCCCCCGTTCAAGAAGATTGGAAATATTGCAGGCGGAAAAGCATCAAAACTTAAGCCAATGGGATGTCATTCCTCTTCTTGTATTAGATGTTTGGGAGCATGCATACTACTTGCAATATAAAAACGATCGGCAAAAATATATCGATAATTTTTGGAAAATCGTCAACTGGCCAGAAGTGGAACAAAGATTTCAAACTGCAAAAAAAGTCATTTGGAAGCCATATTGATAAGGCTATTCGAATCGTTTCATCACTTCCGGCAAAATGTCTGGAATATCGCCCGCAAGCATTGATCTTACACCTTTCGTTTTTACAAACAGATCTGCACATAAACCGTGTAAATAGACTGCATTTGCCACAGCTGCTTTTTTGTTCTCATAATAGGACAAAAAAGCAGCGATGATTCCCGTTAATGCATCTCCGCTCCCGCCTTTGCCCAAAGCAATGTTTCCAGTTGGATTGATCATTCCTGTTCCATCCGGAAATGCAATCACTGTATATTGGCCTTTTAAAACAACAATGACATTTTCTTCAACGGCAAATTTAGAAGCAGCTTCGATTCTGTTCTTTTGTATATAGCTGATCGGCTGATCGATTAAACGGCTAAATTCACCCGGATGCGGTGTTAACACAATAGGATGTTGTCTATTTTTCGGATATGTGCGTTTATGTAACGCACCGGCATCCAGCACAACAGGCCAATCGTTTTGTAAGATGGATTGAATGGCTTTTTCGGTCTCTTCTCCAGGAACGATACCTGGTCCAATTGCACATACTGACAGCTTTTCCGGGAATTCACCATCTCCTGCTTTTATAAGACCTTCAAAAAAATAAGTTGCTTCAGGAATTTGCCCGGCGATGGCACCGGCTACAAATGGTGTTGTGCCGATCACAAGCTTGCCAATTCCTGCCCTCATAGCTCCCTTCGCAGCAAGAAGCACACTTCCCGGCATTTCGTCGGAGCCAGCAATTAAATAGCCTGTTCCAAAAGTGCCTTTATGGGAAAAAGACGGATGGTTCGGCCATGTTTGCTTCACATCTTTTTCTGTCCAGACCTTCCATTTCCCTTCTTCCTTCAGGCCGATGGACACAACTTCCTTTTTTCCGTAAAAAGATGAAGAAGGCAGCAAAAAGGCTGATCGCTTATATCCGTGGATGCTGATGGTGACGTTTGCTTTAACCGCTATTGGCGCTTCTCCGGAGTCGGATAAAACTCCTGAAGGAACATCAACGGAAACGACAAAAGCGTTTTGTCCATTAATCCATTCAATGATGTTTTTCACATCATCTCTTAGCGGATGCCTTGCACCGACCCCCAGCAAAGCGTCAACGATGACTTGGTAATGATTTTGTTCATATTCGGCTGTTTCGAGAAAACCGCTGTTTTTATAAAAAGCGAAATGATGCTTCGCTGCTTCACTTTTCGGTGCCCCAAGCGGAAAAGAAAGATCGGCATGGTAGCCGTTTTGTTTTAAATATCTGGCCAAAACAATTCCATCTCCGCCGTTGTTGCCTTTACCGGACAATATTAAAATGCGATCATCTTTTTTTACATACGAAACAAGCTTTTGAAATAAAGAGCGCCCGGCGTTTTCCATCAACACAATAGAAGAAAGGCCATTTTTTTCTGCCAGATTGTCAATGTTGCGAATATCCTCTTCAGTATAAACGAACACGAACAACACCTCCTCTCAAAAAGGAAAGAAAAAATAAAGGGATGATTAGCTATTTTGCCTCTTCAAAATATTCCTTGTAAAATCCGCCTACTTTTCCGGAATTGTCGATAATAAAATAATACTCTTCCGTTTCGTTCAAGACATCATAAGTTTGTCCAGGTGTCAATACATTATTTACCATATACTTTTTTGCATTTGTATGTAAACATACAACTTTTTTATTCGCTTTTTTGTTTTTCCATGATAGATGATTCATGTTTGCCACTCCTTCATTCGTTCGTTTTCATATGAAAAGAAGAACGCGGAATGCGTTCTTCCTTCATTAGTGATTTACCCTTCCAGCAAGAGCTGCTCTGGATCCTCCAACAGCTTTTTGACAGTTGCCAAGAAGCTGACAGCTTCTTTTCCGTCAATAATACGGTGGTCATATGATAAAGCAATATACATCATCGGACGGTTTTCAATGCGCTCTTCGTCAATCGCAACTGGGCGAAGCTGGATTTTATGCATCCCTAAAATACCGACTTGAGGTCCATTTAAGATCGGTGTTGACAATAAAGATCCGAAAATACCGCCGTTAGTTATCGTAAATGTTCCTCCTTGCAGATCCGAAAGCGCAAGTTTATTTGCTCTCGCTTTTGCTGCAAGATCGGCAATTTCTTGCTCGATTTGAGCAAATGTTAAGCGATCTGCATCTCTTACAACAGGAACAACCAAACCTTCATCTGTAGAAACAGCTACTCCAATATCATAATATTTTTTCAACACAATTTCATCGCCTTGAATTTCCGCATTCAGTAGAGGGAATTTTTTCAAGGCTGCGACAACTGCTTTTGTAAAGAAGGACATAAAGCCTAAACGAACATCATGCTCCTCAAAAAATTGATCTTTTCTCCGTTTGCGGATGTTCATAACTGCTGTCATATCCACTTCATTAAAGGTTGTCAGCATAGCTGCTGTATTTTGAACTTCTTTTAGACGTTTGGCAATGGTTTGTCTTCTGCGGGACATTCTGATCCGTTCCACAGGCTTCTGATCTGCAACCGTTGCCTTTTGTGTTTCTTGCGGTTCTGGTTTTGGTTTATTAGGGGCTTTTTCTTCCGCTTTTGGCGCTTCATAATATGCAATATCTTGTTTGCGAACACGACCGAGCGGATCAGCCGTCGGCACGGCCGATAAGTCGATTCCTTTTTCACGTGCAAGCTTTCTTGCTGCAGGCGTTGCGATTGGGCGCGGTTTGCCTGCAGACTGTTCTTCCGATTCCACTTGAACTGTTTGCTCCTCTCGATTTTGCTCTGGAGCGGCTTCTACTTTTTGTTCTGGCTGAGGGCTGCTTGCCTGTGGAGCTTCACTTGCGCCTTCATCGATGATTCCGATGACTTCGCCAACTTCGACAACATCGCCCTCATTTTTAAATACTTCTTTTAAAACACCAGCATGTTCAGCAGTAATTTCAACATTGACCTTATCGGTTTCCAGCTCAAGAATGTATTCGCCTTTTTCAATTTTATCGCCAGGTTTTTTCAACCATTGAGAAATTGTACCTTCTAAAATGGATTCTGCTAGTTCTGGAACTTTAATTTCAGCCATTTTTTAAATTTCCTCCTCATTCATTCCATGTAAGCGCTTCTGTTATGATTCGGCTCTGCTCTTTTTTGTGAATTGTCGGGTCTCCTTCTGCAGGGCTTGACCGTCTTGGACGTCCAATATATTTAACAGCGAGCTTATCACCCACAATAGATTTTAATTGCGGATATGTGAAAATCCACGATCCCATATTCTTCGGCTCTTCTTGCACCCAGACGATTTCCTGCAAGTTAGGGTATCTTTCTATAATCTCTTTAATTTCTTCTTCAGGGAACGGATAAATTTCCTCCACCCGTACAATATGAAGAAAATCTTTTTGATCTAATTTTTGCAGACCATTCGCCAATTCTATCGATATTTTGCCAGTGCACAAAATTAAACGTTTTACTTTTTCTTTATTTTGACCTAAACCAGGCTGTTCAATAACCGGTTGAAATTGACCTTCAGTCAGCTCTGTAACGTCGGAAACCGTATTTGGATTACGCAGCAAGCTTTTTGGCGTCATAATGATGAGCGGACGCACTTCTTCTTTTGTTAAAATCGCTGCTTGTCTTCTTAGCAAATGAAAATATTGAGCAGCAGTCGTTACATTTGCCACCGTCCAATTGTTTTCTGCAGCAAGGGTCAAGTACCGTTCCAAACGCCCGCTGGAATGTTCCGGTCCCTGGCCTTCATATCCATGCGGCAGCAACATGACGAGTCCAGATTTTTGTCCCCATTTTGCCCTGCCGGCTGAAATAAATTGATCGAATATGACTTGTGCAACGTTTGCAAAATCACCGAATTGTGCTTCCCAAATAACAAGCGTTTCCGGAGAAAATACGTTATATCCGTATTCAAATCCCAATACAGAAACTTCAGACAACGGGCTGTTATGAATCGCAAACGATGCTTGAACATCCGACAAACGATGCAGTGGCGAGAAGGTTTTGCCTGTTTTCACATCGTGCAAGACTAAATGTCTATGAGCAAAAGTTCCGCGTTCCGAATCTTGTCCAGTAATTCTAAGCGGAGTTCCATCTCTCAAGATTGTCGCAAAAGCGAACGCTTCTGCAAGCGACCAATCTACTTTTCTTTCTTCTTCATATACTTTTGCCCTGCGTTCTAGAATTTTTTGCAATTTATTAAAAACGGTGAATCCTTCTGGGAACGTAATTAATTCCTTGTTAATTTTGTCAAGGACATCCACCGGCACAGTCGTGTCGATTTTGGGCAGACCATGGCTGACCGTTTCTGGAATATGAATTTCCTCTTCTTGATGTTCGTTTTTTGGAACTTTATCGTATGCTTTTTTCAGCCGATCCTGCACTTCTTGTTCAAACTTTCTTGCGTCTTCTAAGGAAATAATTCCATCGCTTTCAAGCTGTTTAGCATATAATTTGCAAATTGTTTCATGTTTCTTAATTTTTTCATAAAGCAACGGATTTGTCGCCATCGGCTCATCCATTTCGTTATGCCCGTAACGGCGGTATCCGATTAAATCAATTAAGAAATCTTTATGGAATTTATTGCGATACAAAATGGCAATATAAACAGCTGCCAAACATGCTTCTGGATCATCCGCATTCACATGAACGATCGGAATTTCGAAGCCCTTGGCTAGGTCGCTGGCATATTTTGTTGATCGAGAATCATGGCTTTCCGTCGTAAATCCGATCATATTATTGGCGATAATGTGGATTGTTCCTCCGGTTTTGTAACCGTTTAACTGACTAAGGTTAAGAGTCTCTGCCACGACTCCCTCGCCAGGGAATGCTGCATCGCCGTGAATCAGCACAGCCATGGATTTGTGAATATCTTGTTCAGGATATCCGCGCACATTACGATTATCTTGGGCTGCACGTGTATACCCTTCCACAATCGGATCCACAAACTCTAGATGGCTAGGGTTGTTCGCTAGCGTGAGCCGTGCACGAACAACATTATGATCTTTAATTTTTCTGTCCGCACCTAAATGATATTTCACATCTCCGGTCCAGCCGTAGTTGATTCCGATTGAACCTTCAGACGGAACCAATTCTTTGTTCGGTGCATGCTGGAACTCAGAGAAAATAAGCTCAAATGGCTTTCCTAACACATGAGCCAACACGCTTAGTCGGCCCCGATGCGCCATTCCGATGTTTATATTTGTCGTTCCGCTTTTCACAGCTTCAGAAATCAGCTCATCAAGCATCGGAACGAGCATATCAACACCTTCAATGGAGAATCTCTTTTGGCCGACAAATGTTTTATGGAGAAAAGATTCAAATCCTTCGACTTCTGTTAATCGCTTCAAAAGAGAAATGCGTTTCTCTTTTGAAAGTGTTTTGAAAATTTTCCCAGATTCCACCATTTCGTTGAGCCATTCATGCTCTTCAAAATTGTGGACATGCTGAAATTCAAATGCAATCGATTTTGAATAAACATCTTTTAAATATTGGATCGCTTCGTACCCGTTGTGTACATGATCAGGAGTATACGGACTCAACAATTTGGCCGGTATTTCAATTAAGTCCTCTTTCGTCAGACCGTATCTTGATTCATTCAAAACATCTTCTTCGTTATGTTTTATCCCCATAGGATAAATAGAAGCATCCAAATGTCCAAATGTCCGAATATCCTCTGCAAACCTTACAGCAGCTGCTACTTTTTGCAGCTTTTCAAACGTATAAGACAAATTTCTGCTTACAGTGGATGAGGAGTTTACATAAGATTGTTCAGTTAGAGCCTCAGGAGCCCCCCAAGCATCAAACATGTTTCTTAATTCTTCATCAACAGAATTCGGATCTTCTAAATATTGTTCATATAAGTCCATGACATACCCTAAATTAGGTCCGTGAAAATCACGCCATGCGATTTTTAAATTTGACGAAGTTTCTTCCATTTTCTTAAAAACCCCCAATGATCACTAATCATTAGAATTCTTCTGCTTTGTTTCCCCACAAAAAATTTTTTTAAATTCTCATCACCATCCCACAAGAAGCAAGCTATATTTTTTTAAATAACCGCTTCCACCGCTATTTTAACACTATTCATCAGATTGACCAATAGTATTTACTTAAAAATTAGCATCTTTATATAATAATTTTCTTGATTTTTTGAATACATGTTGTATTCTGCCATGTTTTGGCGGTTTATTCGATTGTTTTTTGCAGCAATTTTTTCAAAAGCGGGAACAAGACGTCCGGGAGTTCTGTGATATTTTGCACCATGATGCTGTGTTTTCCATAAATCGTTTTCATTACCTTTCTTTTGCTTTCTTCAACTGCTCCGGCGGATAAAAATATGTTCAGCACCTCTATACCGTGCTTTCGAGCATTCATTACGGCTTCATGTGTATCGACAATTCCGTTTTGATCATATCCGTAGGCAGCAGGCTCACCGTCTGAAAAAACAAGAAGAAATTTTTGCTTCTCTTTTCTTGCAAGCAGTTCGTTTGTCATATGCCGGATCGCAAAACCGTCACGGTTATCTTCTTCAGGCAAAAGCTGCATGATTTCTGGTCCTGAGCTGGAGCTAAGTGAAGTTTCGAAGTTGATTACTTTTTTGAAATAGTTCGGCTGGTTGTTTTCTGTACTGTTTGCCGAGTCTTCCCAAAAACCGACAATTTGATGTGGAACCCGAACGGACTTTAACGTTTCATGAAACAAAATGATGCCTCGTTTTGTTTCTTCCATTTTGTCGTGCATGGATGCAGAGCAGTCGACGAGCAGTGTAAACACCCCGTCAAGATCATTCGCAGGATTCCTTTTTTTGAAAAAAAGCTTCGGGTTTTCATCCGTCCATAGACGCAACAGCTTTTTATTCAATCTGCCGAAATGTTCATCTTGTTTTGGATATGTCTTTTTATGTTCAAGCGTTTTTTGAATGATTCGCTGCAAACGTTTTTTGTACACGATCAATTGCTGCAATTCCTTTTCATACGCAGATTTTTCTGCTTCCTTTGGCATGTTTGCCGTCAGGAAATATGCTTTTGCATGCTTGTTTTCCTTCCCGAGTTGTTGTTGTATTTCTTGCTCTGCTTCTTTTTGCAGCTTTTCATCAGCATTTACTTCGTCATAATAATTGTTTTGAGTCTGTCTAGCTGAACCTTCTACAATCACAAGCGCCTGATCTCCCGTCTCAGTTTGCCTTGCATGTTCATCTATTAAATTCGTTTGCGTTCCTTGTTCTAAATCAAATTGCAAAAAGCTTTTCGTCGGTGTGGATGTTTCACGATGCCATACGGCCATTTTTTCATCATGAAGATCTTCATCACCCTTTTTTACATTATCCAGTGCATCCTGATTTTGAAGCCGGTCTTTTCGTTTCATGTCGTCAAAAGTCAAGGTATGGAGATCTTTTTCCGATAAATCAGGCAAAATGAAATAAGTATGGATCAAATCTTTTTTCAACACTTCATCCAACAGCCTCATCGTTTTCAGGACAATATCGGAAACTTCTTTCGTGCTATTTGCATCGTATACGTTCATCACTTGTTCCTTCACGAAAGGTAGCAGTTCATCTATTTGGACGCTTATTTCTGGTACATTCAAAACAGGTGATGTGGCCGTAGCCATTTCATACAGGGCCGCAAAGAGCGCATCGGTTGCAAATCCCCGATCAAGGCTTGCTTTCATCTGATCACGGTAATATTTTTTATAAATATTCAGCCGCTTGCGGAAATAGCGCTTTGTCCCGGGACGATCGCGTTTAACCAGTTCTACAATCCGGACATCTTCAAGCAGCATCAACAGCTGTTTTGCAAATTTTTGATGATGTAATGTCCGAACGAGATCATGAAATGCAGCAATTTGATGAAAATCCGTATAATAATAGCTGCCAATTGCGCGCAAATAAATGTCTGATTTAAATCCTGCAAGCTTGTCTTCTTCCGCACGATCGTTCCAAAAATGGCTGATATAAATTTTTTGTTCTGCTGGATGAAAGTAAGACTGAACGGCAAAAGCGATATCGATATCTCTTCGTTTTGTCAATGTTTGCGCTAAATCGGACAGCTCCATCATTAACATTGAATCTATGATTTCATCATTAAATTTTATATAATGCATCGGATTTCCCTCACTCAAAAACGGTTTCTGCAATGTTCATGATCGCTCTTTTTTCCAGCTCATCATCCAATTTTGCTGCAATGGCCCGTTCAATCGCTCTTAAAGGGGGCAAATAAACCGACAAATCGCAGGCATCGATCAAAGCCCGGATGGAAGCTGCTTCTTCCGAAACCTTCCCGATTTTTACTTGTGTAATAATGTCGCTGGATAATGTGAGAAACTTTTCTATCAGCTTTTCATCTTTTAAAGAAGACTGCTCAGTGAGCACTTGTTTTAACTTTTCATTTTGTACATATGGAACATCAATCACGACGAATCGGTTTTTCAACGCTTCGTTTAACGGAACCGTCCCTACATACCCTTCGTTAATAGCTGCGATGACACCAAATCCCTCTTTCGCCGCCACAACCTCTTGTGTAAATGGATTCGTGATCCGCCTCCGGTAATCTAGCACCCCATTTAAAATTGGCAATGTCTCAGGTTTCGCCATATTGATTTCATCTATATATAAAAAATGCCCTTTTTTCATCGCCTGAATAACAGGTCCTTCGACAAACTCAATGGCTGTTTGATTGCTGGAATTGACAATCGTTTTATATCCAAGCAATGCTTCGGCATCAAGATCAACTGAACAGTTAATGCTGTGCATCGGCTGAGAAAAAAATGATGACAGCGTTTCAGCAAGTTTCGTTTTCCCAGCACCGGTCGGTCCTTTTAACAAAACATTTTTTCCAAGGGCCAATGCCACCAGCGCATCATACAAAATGACTGGATCGTCAGACAAAAAACCGCCTTGTCCAATTAATCTTTGATCTTGATCAGAATGCACCCGCTTTTTGCGAGATTCAATTACATTTATTATTTCTTTTGGCAAATGAAGCTCTAAAGACATCATAAAAATTTCCTTTCTAATCATCACGTTCTTTTTTATATTGTTTCACTACATAACTATATCATATCCTTTTTTAACACATTAATTTTTAAGATTCTTTTGAATTTAAAATATTGTAATTTTTACAGACAGCACAAACCATAGACGTGGTTTGTACTACTGGGATTGTCCAGAAAGTCAAAATCCATCAAATCATAAGCATGAATATATCAACGTTTTAAAAAAAGTTAAAGGGGCGTCTATAAGCCCAAAAATCGACTTATTAGACAGCCCCCTATAAATCAATAAATTATATAGAAATTTATTTATATTGAACTCAACTTTCGCATACCAGTAGCTTAGTTAAAATTATATATATAGATCTTGTAATTCAAATGTATCATTTAACATTTTGGCAACATTAAGAAAAGACACCTATTTTCAGACCGTCGAAAAACGGTCCAAGCTACATATCCATACAGATGTTAACATGTCAAGTTACATCTATATAGGGAGGAATGGATTCAATCCAATCGTTTTCTATCTTACCAAATGAAAGACGCCTTTCCGCCATTCCCCCATCTCTGAATGTTGGGAGCTCTGAACAGACAATCTTAATTATCGGAATAAAAAGAACAAATCATTTGATGGAAAAGTTGAAGCTTTCCCTTTAACTGATGAATGCCGCTCCGTATCAAGAAAGAGCGGCTTTTCTGATTGGACCATCATTCGTTTACACTTGTCCTGCACCATACGAGCGTTTTCGTCGTTGTGATGGCATACAAAATCCATTGAACACCGAGCGTGCAGATTTTGGATACTAATGCGTCTTTTCAAGCGGCTTTTTAGTCTAATTCACATTCATCGAGAGGAACGACCTTTGTCTTTTTCACGATTTTATAGCCAAACCAAACTGCTAAAAACAATGGCAATCCAATGTAAGAAACGAGAATACCGTACCAGTCGATTGATTCTCCCATAAAGGCCCTGTAGTTCTGTCCCAAAATGACGACCGCGCAAAGTACCAGAGCAAACAGCGGTCCGAATGGAAACCATTTTGCTTTGTAAGGAAGATCACGGAGATCTCTCCCTTGCGCAACATACGCTTTGCGGAAACGATAGTGACTGATTGCAATGCCAAGCCATGCAATGAACCCCGACATACCAGAAGCATTTAATAACCATACATAGACGATCCCATCCCCAAAAAACGAAGCCAAGAAAGCAAGTGTTCCTAATGAAGCAGTAACCAGTAATGCATTAACAGGGACTCCCCGGCGATTCAACTTAGCCAGAAATTTTGGCGCTTTCCCCTCTTTTGCTAGCCCCCAAAGCATCCGAGTAGACGCATACATACCAGAGTTTCCAGCTGATAAAACCGCTGTTAAAATGACAGCATTCATAACGGATGCAGCGAACGCAATGCCAGCTTTGTCAAAAACGAGAGTAAACGGGCTGACCGTAACATCGCTATTCGCTAGATTTTCATTCGTATATGGAATAAGAAGTCCGATTGCTAAAATAGCCAATATATAAAATAGCAAAATGCGCCAAAATACTTGCCGAATGGCGCGAGGAATGTTACGTTTCGGATCCTCGCTTTCACCTGCTGCAACTCCAAGCAGCTCTGTTCCTTGGAAAGAAAAACCCGCCGCCATAAAAATGCCGAGAGTCGCCATGAAACCACCATGGAATGGAGCGTCGCCGATGGTGAAGTTTTTAAATCCAACCGCTTCACCACCCATAATACCTACAATTATTAAAAAGCTGACAATAAGAAAAATAATGACTGTTACTACTTTAATGAGCGAAAACCAATATTCTGCTTCGCCAAATCCTTTTACGGATAAATAATTAAGCAGAAACATAACCACTAAGCATAAAGCGCTCCATAAAAGTGAAGGACTATCAGGAAACCAAAATTTCATAATTATAGTCACAGCAGAGAGCTCTGCGGCAATCGTAATGGCCCAGTTGTACCAGTAATTCCATCCTAGAGCAAATCCGAGCGCAGGATCGACAAACTTAGTTGCATACGTACTAAACGTTCCAGTAACTGGCATATAAGCTGCCATTTCTGCAAGACTGGTCATCAAAAAATACACCATTATACCAATTGCAATATACGCTACCAGCGCTCCGCCCGGCCCAGCAGTATGAATTGCTCCACCGCTGGCTAAAAACAATCCAGTGCCAATCGTCCCACCAAGAGAAATCATCGTTAAATGCCTTGTTTTTAGCTTGCGTCGAAGCTGGTTAGGCGAAGAATGGGCGGTCGTAGCTGTTTCCTTCTTTTTAATAACGCTTTCCATTGTTTTCATCGCTCCTTTTTTCTTTGTCATGGAAAGGAGCCGGGTGATAATCGAGTAGGAGTGGGTGACTAACCCCCGACCTCTCACACCACCGTACGTACCGTTCAGTATACGGCGGTTCAATTAAGATGACGCAGAAATTGATATCTTTCGAATAGACTTCTTAACCCTTGTCGACTCCAGTAGGAGTTGTCGAGGGTTTTGTGTAGAATGGGACTGCAGGCAATCCGACAGTATTTCTTGCGTATTACCCCACTCGAATGGCTTATGCGTTGGAACACTTAATCCTCTGAGTTTCCGAATTCTTGTTTTCGGCGTTTTCCACTCTTTCCATAAACACATTCGAAGTCTTCGCCTGATCCATTCGCCAAATTCTTTGAACTTACTTGGCGTACCTGACAAGGCAAAATAGCCGCACCATCCTCTTGCGTTAAGCTAACTGCTCTTCTGCCTTTGCAGCTCGGGACTTTCACCCTAGAGATTACACCCATGCTGGGCGCACCAAAAAAGCCGCCGAAGGTGATTCGGCGGCAATACAAACATTACCCGTATCAACCCTTCCGTGAAGATAGCGCTCCACGGCTGCTTTTCTTCAGGCAAACCGTGACAGTGCTGCCCCTGTTCGGTGGCAACCCCAGTCCGCACATCCAGAGAAATGTGCGAACTTCGGCGGCTTTCCCTTTCCAGCGAAGTCTTCAATGTTCTCTGCATCTCGTTCGCAGTACTCATAAAAGCCGCAACCTCTACCTCATCGGGTGAATGAGGATGCTATTTATTTAATTCCATAATGATTATAAAACAATTTTTGTGCAAAAACAATATCTATTTGCACCTCGATTGAGACAAGATTTTTTCGTATAGGATTTTTTAAAATCCAACCATTGCTTTCAAAAGATGATCAATCGGTCTACCAGATGATTGTTGTAGATAGAAGACATGGTTTCTCGTGATGACTTCGATCTTTTGTTTAGAAATGATTTTAAATATGGTTCTTACGAAATTTTTTATGAAAACGAGTAAGGGTTGAAAACAAGTTTATATTTGTTATTTCGCAATAGTTATCACAATCGATAAAGTACCTGTTTCTCTAACAAAAATAATCCAGTCGTCCGCAAGTCACTCGTTTTATTATTTGTAAGCGATTGATTTGACCCTCAAGCAGACCGATGTTTTAGGGGAAGTAAAGCATTCTTTACAGCTTGGATATCACTTCTCAGCCTAAAAGCATAATAATAAAATGGTGTCGGGATCATTTCACCCTCCCTCTATAAACTTTAATTTTCTTCAAAATTCTCACGTTTTCTTTAAATTTCACTAACTTCCAATAGCTTCTTCACCTCATGTTAGTAGATATTAATTGAATATATTTACATGGTAGAGTCCGTCCCACCGAACAGATTTACAATATCTGTAATATCCTGTATGACCGTACTCCTAATCAATACCTATAGCACCTCCTTCAGATCAACAGAGTATGCCTTATTTTCTAAAATTATTCCATGTCATTTGCTGAATTCGTTGCAAAATATAAATTTTTATATACAATTGTATTTCTTGTCAATAATGTCGGAAAATTTTTAACAACCCTAAATTTCATACATATACACAATCTCCAGTAAGATGGATGTATCGGCAAATTAGACGATTCTATCATTCTTCCGATTAAAAAAGCAATCAGCCAACAAACGGCTGATTGCTTCATGTTTCTCATTCTCGCAAAATATAATTTTAAAAATAAGATCTGGCTCCTAAATATCGATCGTTCCAATATTTTTGGTTTAAATTCGATATTTGCACGCCACTTGATCCGGCATGAATGAAATCTCCATTTCCAAGATAGATTCCCATATGGGAAGGACCTTCTTTATATGTTGAAAAATATACAAAATCTCCGACATCTGGTGAACTTACTGGTTTCATCATGTTCCAATAACCGGCTGTACTTAACCGAGAAACGGATGTCACTTTGTTTAATACATAGTAAACAAATCCGCTGCAGTCAAAACCAGATGGCGTATTTCCGCCCCATCTGTACGGAACTCCAACTAATTTTTTGGCTTCTTGAATCATAACTAAAACTTTGCCGTTTTGAGTAGATGAATCAGAATTCGTTTTTGTACCGGAATTCACTTGACGTGCACTATCAGCTGAAGAGCCTGACAGCTTCAATACTTGGCCGGGATAAATAACGTCAGATGAAAGGTTATTCGCAGCTTTTAATTGATTGACGGTTAATTTAAATTTTACAGCAATTTTCCATAGAGAGTCGCCTTTTTGGACAGTATATGTATTTTGTGAACTTGCTTTATTTGAAGTTTGTGAGGTTTGTTTGGGCGCCTGCACCTGTTCTTTGGCGCTAACCTTTTCGCTAGATACAGTTTGGCTGGATCCAGATAGTTTTAACACTTGGCCAGGATAAATTAAATCGCTGGTTAATCCGTTCAGCCTTTTTAATTCGCTGACAGACGTTCCGTTGTTTTTGGCAATGCCCCATAACGTATCACCTTTTTTCACTGTGTATGTCGAACCAGTTTGTTTAGGAGCCGCCTCTGTTTTATTATTAGCAGTTACTTTCGCTTTCGGAGAAGACGATGCTTCTGAAGGAATATTTAAAACCTGACCTATGTATATTGTATCGCTTGTAAGTCTATTTGCTTCTTTTAACTTTACAACAGTAGTATTATATCTTTGCGAGATTCCCCAAAGAGTATCCCCGGCTTCTACTCGAATCGTTTCAGCGGAGGCGACTCCTGCGAAAACCGAAGATCCAAGAACCGCGGATGTCGTTAATCCCAACACTTTTTTCTTCATACAGCCTTTCCTCCTCATATGAGACATCCTATGTTCGTTTATCGTACAATAAAATTTCTTACTTATTATATCGACAACTTTCTTCATATTTTACTATATTATAAGATAAAATTCATCATTTTTTCAAAAAAGAGGATGATAGACCTGTATTGTAAATATTTTCAAAGCAGCCTATTCGATCGTTTATTTTTCATCATCAAATGGGTAAATCCAGAACGTTTCTTTATGAAAAAATTGTTGAAATTGAGGGAGGTCTTTTCCTCCTTCTTCTATTTTTTCTACGATTGAATAGGTTTGCGATCGATGAGCCTTCAATGCCTGTATTTTTATATCTGCAACTTCAGATATATCGATTTCTACATCCGGCTCGCCTATATGTTCAAATCGATCGTTTGAAAAAGCTATGCAATAAACGGTTGGACGCTCCTCCCTTTTCAAGCGTTTCACCGCACGAATAACCGCCTCGCCGCAAGCGTTGTGATCTGGATGAACAGCATAACCGGGATAAAACGTGACAAGAAGGGTCGGTTTGACTTCCCGGATGATCTGTTCAAAATGGTCTGCCAATTTTTCTTCATCTTCAAATTCCAATGTTTTATCCCGATAGCCGAGCATTCGTAAATCGTTTATATTTAAAATTTTTGCGACCTGCTCCAATTCTTTTTTTCGAATATCTTTTAATGTCTCCCTATTGGCGATTAAAGGCTTTCCCATGCTGCGGCCCATTTCGCCTAAAGTGCAGCAAGCATACGTGACAGGTACGTTTGCTTTCCGTTTTAAAGCGATCAGTCCTGCTGCTCCGAACGATTCATCGTCGGGATGAGGCAGGATCACTAATAACCTCTCTTCCATTTATTCCTCTCTCCTTTTTAAGAAAATGGAGTTTCACTAATTTGTAATGCAATGGCAAGCTTTCCATCTCGATCGTGGCCGGCCATGAGCAGGCGATTTTGTTCATCAACGGTATAATCGGTAAGACCTTCAGCATACACCCAGCCTTCCTCTGTTTTTAATCCGACACGGTATGGTCCTGTTCCTTTTATTTTACCTTGTGAAAATGTAATTTTTGCATTTCGGACAAACGCGACAATAGTCATGCTGTTTTGATTGTGGTGTGAAGTATAAGCACCGGTTGTCGTTTCAAGATGAATATACACCTCTTTATGTAAAAAAGAATCAATGATTTTTTGAACCCTTATCGGATCAATCGGTTTCAAAGCTTCCACCTTCTTTATTTTGTTAAGATTTTCTCATACATCTCCATATGCTTGCTGATTAATTCAAGCTTCTCTTCCGGTGAAATGTCGGCTGCTATAATGCGTTTCAGCGCATCTAGTAATTTTTTATCTGGACTTTTTCTTACTCTAGGGTGAGTCATTTCATCGAGGAGTTCTTTTTTAATCGCCTCTTCCAACGTTTTTTTCTCATCTGACCCTACTGAAAGAGTTCGGTTTGACCAAAGTTTTCTGTATGCATGAAGAAGTTCGTTATCATTCACATTTATTCACCTCGAGGAACCTGCTTGCATGAGGTTACTTTGAGAGTCTAGTCTTCCATATCGTTTTGAAAGAAGGTTCACTCATTGTAAAAATGATGATGCCTGTCCAAATGCAAACAAAGGTGATCAATTCTACAACAGTAAACGGCTCGTGGTAAAGAAAAACGCCGAGAAAAAAAGTGATCGTTGGCGCAATATATTGCAAGACTCCGAGAAAATACATCGGAATTTTAGGCGTACCTTTCGCAAACAGCAATAAAGGGATCGCCGTAATGACGCCTGTTCCCATTAGAAGAAAGTTGGTCGATGCATCCCATTCAAAAAAAACACTGCTTCCTAACGATTCTAAGTATAGCACATAAATGATTCCAATTGGAAACACAACAAACGTTTCAAGCGCCAGACCAAAAGCAGAATCTAATTTTATCACTTTTTTAGCCAGTCCATAAAACCCGAATGTACTCGCAAGAATAAGCGATGTCCACGGGACATGGCCATAATGGACAGTTGATATGAGCACTCCGAAAGCCGCAAACAAAAACGCGGTCTGCTGCCCTTTGTTTAATTTTTCATGCAAAAAGATCATTCCTAATAGTACGCTCACCAATGGATTTATGTAATAACCAAGACTTGTCTCAAGTACACGGTCATGATTCACCGCCCAAATATAAACAAACCAATTGGCGCTGATTAAGAAGGATGAAAGAGCCAACGTTAACAAAATCTTGGGTGATTTAACGATTTTTGTGCACTCATATAAAAAATCAGCAAATCGTTTTTGGAACAAAAGCAACAGCAACACAAAAACAAAAGACCATATGATTCGATGAGCCAAAATTTCCTCAGATGACACATGGTCTAATACTTTCCAATAAATAGGGAATATCCCCCATAAAATATAAGATAGACTAATATACATGATTCCTGATCTCATGCTAGATCATCTTCCTTCCCATATCACACATTATATTCTGTTTCGATCGCTTTTTCCAAGAAATTGTTTTGAACGATCTTTCCGCAGCAGTCATATATTACAATGTAACAATTAGGGTCGAAGAGGGATGTGTGAGCAATGAATCTTTGGAAAAACATGAATGCCGGACATGTTGAACAATATATTCAGGAAGTAATGAAGCAAGCGTTTGGTTCACACTATACGGAGCAATTCCCATTCACCAGTCCTTTTCCTATTATGAATCATAAAGAAGCTCCTCCTTCACCTGAATTTTATGAGACAGATGAATTTATCTATATTAAACTTCCGATGAATGATGATTTAAAAAAAATGATAAAAATCCAACATAACCAACACCATTTGCATCTTATGAATTATCCGGAAAAAAATCAACAAAAAAAATTTGTATTTCCTGCACCTGTGAAAAGAAAAGGGACAAAAGCCGTTTTTTCTGACGGAATTCTTGAAATTAAATTCGTGAAATTAAAAGATCATCATTATACGGAAATTGATCTTTTCCCATCTGAGTAAAATGAGGCCGGTTTTGTTAACCAGCCTCCACTCATCCAATTTTCGTATGGATAAACTCCGCACTGCCAAAAGGGATCTTCAACATATTCCTGAAACTGAAGATGAAATGCAGACAAATCCGATTCCGCATTTTACTTTAATCCCTTTTCTTAACACCAATTCAAAAATATCGAAGCGAACGTTCGCCGCATTATATGAAAGCTCAACAAAAATGAAATGAAAATGGCAGAACGATAGGGAGGTCTATGATTATTAAATTTTTTAAAATGAAATGAAAAGTGGAGAAGGTAGGCAAGAATTTAAAAGCAAAATATTTGTCACTTGCCCTTTTTTATTTGCGATCACTTTACATATATTTGGATGCCTTAGTTGTATTAGCAATCATTCCCTCTTGCTTTATCGTATAGAAAAAATCAGTTAAGTAAAGCTTTTGCAACAGGACTTTCCTTAAATAAAGTCCTTTCAATGTCAACAATATGCTTGAACAAATCTGAAAATAAAGAAGGCGGCCGGAAGACCAAGCCGCTGCTGTCAATTTTATTCCATCTTCGATTTCAATACTTCAATTGCTTTTTTCATTTGGGTATCATTTTTTTCAATTTTTTCTCTTACTAAATCCATCAGTTTGATTGTCGTATCTTGTGAGATTTTCCCCGTTTGTTTTAATTGATGGTCTCTTTGGAAAGCAACAACAGTATTTTTTAATGCTTTATCAAAATATCCGTCCACATCTGTTTTATAGCCTAAAGCTTGAAGCATTTTCTCAGCTGTTTTCACTTCTGTTGAAACGTCGCCTTCCTGCAACGTTTTTTCCGGATTTAAATATGGTAAATGAGCATATTCAGGCAAAGTCACTTTATATTGAGGTTCTATTCCTTTTTCGTGAATCCATTTGCCTGAAGGTGTCAGCCATTTGGCAATCGTATATTTCATCGACGAACCGTCTTCAAACGTTTTAGCGCTTTGAACGGTTCCTTTTCCGAACGTTTTTTCTCCTACAATCGGAATTCCCTCCGATTCGTTCAAAGCCGCGGCCATAATTTCGGCTGCGCTGGCTGTTCCATTATCTGTGATGACCACGACCGGAACATCAACGATTGGTTGATTTTCCGCTTTATAAATATCCTTTGATCCGTCTTTTGCTTCAACTTGCAAAATCTTTTTGCCTTTGTCTACAAACATATTTGACATCGTTATGGCTTGGTCCATCAATCCCCCAGGATTTTGTCTTAAATCGAGGACAATTCCTTTTACGTTTTTCTCCTTCAGCTCTGTCAATGCATCTGCCAATTCTTTTCCCGTGTTCTCGGAAAATTTTGTGATTTGTATTTTTCCAATTTTATTTTCTACTACTTCACTATAAACTGTTTCAATCGGAATCGTATCTCTTGTAATCGTAAAGGTCAGCGTGCCGACGCCATCCCGTTCAATTTCAAGGCTTACTTTCGTTCCTTTTTCGCCACGAATAAGAGATACCGCTTCATTCACAGACATTCCTTCAACACTTTTATTGTCAACTTTTAAAATTTTATCTCTCGGCTTCAACCCTGCTTTCTCGGCGGGCGAGCCTTTTATCGGTGAGACGATCATGATATAGCCGTTCGTCTCTGTTACTTCTGCACCGATTCCTTCAAAGCTTGAAGATATATTTTCTTCAAATCCTTCTGATTCTTTCAAATCCATATATGACGTATACGGGTCGTCGAGAGATTCTACCATCCCTTTGACAGCACCTTCTACCAATTTTTCATCATCTATTTTTTTATAATATTCTTGCTTTAACGTATCATATGCTGAATAAAGCTTCTCAAAACTATCATTTTCTTTTTCAGATGCTGACGTAAAGTTGAGTAATGTGAGCGTAAAACCGCAAGTTATTATGACCGTCAGTACAATAGCGATGAAAAAATTTCGTTTTTTAATATACAACACAACTCCCCCTTTAATCCACCCATTTCATTATGTCCGACAATTACAATATCGTCAAACGGTCTATGTGTTTCTGTCGGCAAAGAAATGACAAGTCAAAACGTTAAATCAACGCTCTTTCATCCTTCATCTCTTGTTTATGAAAAAATCAATCCCGCATCAGCGGGAGAGCTTCGGTTAAATTTTCTTTACTTTTTGGAAATATTCTTCAAGTGTTAAATTATTTTCATATATGACTTTTGCAGCTTTCTTTCCAACGTAGCGAATATGCCAAGGCTCATACTTATATTTTGTGATCGCTTCTTTCCCTTTCGGATAGCGGATAATATAGCCAAATTTATGGGCGTTTTGTTGAAGCCATTTTCCTTCCTTCGTTTCCCCAAATTTTTCAGTAATTTGAAAATCTACACTTTCACTCGTCACATCAATAGATAACCCTGTCTGATGCTCACTTTGACCAGGCTTTGCTACTGCTTGAACTGCTTTTTGCTCCCCTTTTTGTTTTTTTTCTGCTTCAAACAGCTCAACCTGCCGCTCGTACGAACGAAAGCCTGAGGCTCCGAAAAGAATCACGCCGTCTTTTTTCGCAGCTGCAAAAAGCTGTTCAAGTGCCGCAGCTGCTTCCTTGCGCAAATAACGCTTCGGAACATCCGCGTCCCCGAATGAAAACTGTATGTTTGGCACTGTCAAATCATTTGGTTTATAGTCGACAGGAAGGAAAAAATCTTTATTGACAAGAACTAAAATATTGTCAGGATTTTGAATAACGGGTTGACCGTTAACCGTTTGTACGACATTAAAATATTGCTCCTCAAGCAAAAATTCCGGATCAATTTGTTCTGTTTGGACGGTTTTTTCCGTAGTTTGGACGAGTTCTTTGTTTTCTACTGTTTTTGCTTGCGGTTCATTCTCTTCAACATAGTCGCTTCCATGAAAAAAGGGAAGCTTATCAAATGGCATTGAGCATCCGGCAAGCATCAAAGCTGCAAGAATCGTGACTGCGATGATTTTATGCATAAAAATTCCCACCTTGTATAATCTCTCACTCCTATTTTAACACTTGTCCAAACAGAAGAAAAACGGTTCTTACATTATAACTTATCATAACGTTCAATAAAAGAAAGGAGCAGATGACGATCTTTCAAAAACTAAAACAAGAGAGTGAATGTAATAAATGGAGCTAAGCCGTTTCCTTCAATTTTTATGAACATGTTTTAAAAAATAAAAAGCGGCATGACTCCGCACATGCCGTTTTATTCCTGTATAGCAGCTTCAAGAGCGATTTCAACCATTTCGTTAAAGGTCGATTCCCTTTCGGCAGCAGATGTTTCTTCCCCAGTCAGGACATGGTCGCTGACCGTTAAAACAGATAATGCTCTTCTGCCGAATTTCGCAGCAAGTGTATAAAGAGCAGCCGTTTCCATTTCAATTGCCAAAATTCCGTATTCAGCCCATTTTTCGTGCTCCGCTTGATCATTATAGAATAAATCCGTCGTGAACACGCTTCCGACTTTGACGTCGATTCCTTTTGATACTGCAGCATCATAAGCTTTTTTCAACAAATCAAAATTAGCGGTAGGCGCATAATCAACAGAGCCAAACGTTATGCGGTTCATTTGGGAATTCGTTGATGCGCTCATAGCTAAAATGCAGTCTCTGATGCGGACGTCTTTTTGAATGGAACCGCAGGAGCCAACGCGAATAAGCGTTTGCACATCGTACTCTTGCATGAGTTCATGAATGTAAATCGAAATCGATGGAACCCCCATTCCTGTTCCTTGGACAGAGATGCGCTTTCCTTTGTAAGTTCCGGTAAAACCGTACATTCCTCGAACTTTGTTGTAGCATACAGCATTTTCCAAAAAGGTTTCCGCAATATATTTGGCCCGAAGGGGATCACCGGGAAGCAATATTTTGTCAGCAATCTCGTCTTTTTTCGCACCAATATGAATGCTCATGTTATCAAGCCCCTTCATTTAAAATAATTGAAGTAATATTATCATAACATAGCAGATTTTTCATGAGAATCCGTGCAGCATATTTTGCATCCTCCAATCACCGGACGTGAATGCGGTGAATTTTTTCCCACCCGCCGGTCACTAATTTATAATACTTTGTTCCATTTTTTCCTTCATCAATAAAAACAATGTCTCCTGTCCAAATATAACGTCCGTTATAATCCGGAGGGATCGCTTCCGAAATATTAAATTTCCGAAAAATTTTTTTGAGCACTTCCTGATGATTTTTTGCACGGACAGTTAAGCGGTATACGGGTCGATACCCTTTTTTCTCCCCGATGTTTGGTGTTTGAAAGATCGTCACATCATAATCGGTCGATGGATTAGACAATTTAAGAAGATTCAGTGCCAACCTTGTCCCCTCCAAATACAATTTTCCAAACTTATTTGCTGTCAATGGAGGGAATTCCTGCTGCGAATGTCAACTACTTTTGTCGAACCTTTTCTGATATTGTCAAGATAAACATAAGCCAGCATAATCCAACCGCAAATCCCGCCAAAACATCTGTTAAATAGTGAACTCCCAAATAAATTCTGCTTAATCCAATCAACAGACATAAAATACTGGAAACGGCAAAAACGACCCGCTTTCCTTTTTTTATGCGGGTGCTGATTAAATAAGCGATCAAACCGTAGACAGCTGTTGAATTCATCGTATGACCGCTTGGAAAACTGTAGCCGGAAATATCGGTCAGTCGATCAAAATCAGGGCGCTCTCTTTTCACCATTTCTTTTATCATTTCATTCATCCAACGAACGCCGTATAAATTTATGTAAAGAATAATAAACGTGATCCATTTTTTTCGAAATATATAATAAATACTTATGAAAATAGTGACAGGGAGAAGAATATGATATGAACCAATTTCTGTGAAAAAGAACATAATGGAAGTGAATGGATCATTTCGAACCCCTTCGATTGATTGAACAATTGTATCGTCAACATGGCGAACTGTCTCATTTTTAATCGCAAAGGAACTCGTTATCAAATAAAAAAGCAGGATGAAAAATATATATGTTTTATTCATCTAAGGCAGCGAAGATATGCCACTTTTTAGCGAAAGTGGGAAAGGTAATCGCTTTTTCCTCCCTTCGTTTCGTTGTATTTCTTAGTATAGTAAAAAATAGGAAAAACGCAAATCGTTTAAAACGTCTTATTCTTTTTATCGCTGATATTCGAAACAATTTTTGCTGAAACCTATGATAGAATGATAGTTGGGGAGGTGGCGGAAAACAGTGGATAAAAAAATACATCCATTCATACTATTAAATCTGTTGATCAATTCGATCGTGTTGGGGATGTTTGCTTATGACAAATACAGCGAACATAATATAAGTTATAGCATCACTTTTACAGTCTTATGTATATTTTTTGTTTTCTTAACTATTTATGGGTTCATGAAAAATAGTAAAATTAACCGAGCAAAGCAATAAAAGAATGATGCTTCTTTTTGATGTTAAATAGTAGTGATGGCCGCCTTTTAATAAGGTGGAGGAGAATTTCCTTTGCGTGCTGCTGGTATTTTCTTATTCAAGTTAAGAAGTTTACTTAATTACGTTCGTTGCCGCGCATTGATAAATCCGTTCATTCATCTTTTCAAGAGAGTGTGTGAACTGGATACTTTCCTTCCGTCTTTATATATAGAGAGAGCTTTGATTTTTAAGTCCTTCATCGCCATAAATTTTTGATAGCTGGCTTCTATTTCTGAGCAGCAAAAGCAGAGGGGTGACGATATGTGCTGTCCAACACCCCTTCCATTTTCGCAGCCTTAATGTGCCCTCTTCCTCCCATTTTGGGTTGGTCCGATTTTATCGAATTTAGCTAGTTAAAAATGCCGCGTAATTTGACTGCACAGCTACTTTGACAGCTTTTCTAAACGGAATAGTCTTCTCCGTTGTCGCTAATATGAGAGCTTTGTTATACACCGACTTACGCCATAACCGACTGATTCTATTCCCCGTCGGATTTTATGACAACGCCATTTAAATTGGACATGATTGTAAAATTTTCATACAAAAAAACTAGGCTTTCCTTGTTTATCAGCTATATTGGCGAATGATATTGATAAGCTTGCTATCAAGATTCGGCACGTCCTGCCTGCTTACACGAACTCGAACGTAGCTTTCATCCAAATCTAGCGCTTCGGCGAGAAACCCGGAAAGTCCTCTTGCTCTTCGGTCAATTTCCATAATCATTTCAATATCGTGTTCGCCTATCGAATAGAAAACAATTTCAAGCTCCTTTAAACGGCCTCTAAATGGACCGGAAGTCGGATAAAATTCAAACTCTTGAATGAACGGTAGCCTTTTTCTTAAACGATATGGCGCTGCTTCATTTTCAACTTGAAGGAGCTTAAATCCGATTCGGTTTATACTGTTTAATACTTCCTTCATTAAGCCACCGGGAACAACGTCGATATAGTCCGTATCTTTCGGATCGATCGCTCCTTTAATATCCAATCCGGTATGAATCCATACTTTGGATGCTCCGATAGTAATTGGAGTATCAAGCGGAAGCTGAAATGAAAACGGAATTTCTTTCGTTTCATTCGGCAGTATGACGAAAGGTTTATTGATTTGTATTTTAGCGATTTCTGCTTGCCTCTTCTCTCTACGATCATCTACTTCTTTTATATAATGCGTAAGAACGGACAAGTAAATTTCGTCAATTTTTTGTTCAACGTTTCCTCCATTAATGACAACAATGCCTTTCACCTCTTCGCCGGGATAGAACGTTGAGGAGGTAAGCTTCGTATCTACTTTTGCCGCTCCAATCCCAATGCCCGCGAAAATTTTATTAAATAGAGACATTTATTCTCCCCCTATTTCGGAATTTTTCTGAATATCCTCTAGAATCTCCTCTGCTGATCTGTATGAACCATCCATTCCAAACAGCTTTTTTATAATATTCTTTGATTCTACGGAAATATCTAGCTCCTCTTCCCAACTTTTTTCTTTTTTTCCCTTTTGATCAAATGATGAATAAAGCAAAAACAATACGAAATGCCCCAGCGCATAAAAATCCGTCTGAAAGCTAATTTTACGCATCCTTTGCTTTTCCGGCTCCCATTTATGAAAACTCTCCTCTTCTTCATCTGTAATCAAACGGGACAAGCCAAAATCAATGATGGAAATACTGTCGTTGTAAAGAAGAATGTTCGGTATTCTTAAATCACGGTGGACAACGTTTTGATCATGTATATACTGGACAACTTCGAGAATTTTTGTTAAATAATGAAAAGCATCTTTTTCGGAATATTTTTTTCCAAATTGAAAGATTAATTGCTCAAATGTTAGCCCTTCTTTGTATTCCATGACAAGATATTGATGACTACCGTCATTGATTTCAGCGTATAAAGCTGGAACGGCAGGATGACTTAATTTTTGCAATATTTCCCTTTCTTTTTGAAAAGGCCGTTCACCCGTTGTTTTTCTTCGCTTTCGGAGCTGCTTCAAAACGACTTTTTGATGTGTGGACAAATCTTCTACAAGATACGTGATTCCGTAGCTCCCTACTCCTAAAAATTTTTGGACTACGTATCGTTCGATAACAGATCCTGGTTTATGCAGCCGCTCACCCCAAAGCGGAAACGGCTTCCAAAACTTTTTCCATACTTCCATCATCAGCTGCTATACGAACCGGAAAAGAATCCAAACCCAGAGCGATGTTTTCTTTTATAATAATGATGGCCGTAAGAAGTTGGATCATGTTTGTATTTTGACTTAGGATAATGCTTTTTGTGGTAGTGGCTGCTGCTGGAATAATGGTAAGGGCGATGACCTAAAAACGATTTGATGAATTTTCTCAACATACACCTTTTCCCTCCTTCTTGTATTACTTGTTTTTACGAAAAAAATCTGTATTGGTTTCAGTTTAAAAAATTTTTTGAATAAAAAGATTGGAAGACCTGGTAATCTTCCATTCCTCTATTTCTATTACTTGTCATCCATTGCAGTTTTTTCATTAGAAAATTTTTCAAAAAAAGATCATGGTAAGCGGCTCATTTTTTTCAAATATTGAATGACAACGTCCATCATTTCCTTATATTTTTTATCACCAAATAAATCGTAAAGACCTTTGTAATCATTATACAGATCAAGGAGGGAATCAATGATTTCCTGCTGCATAGGCTTTGTTTTCTTTTCGTTTTTTTGGCTGTTCATCGGAGCAGAAGCATTTTTCTGTGCGCCCATCCCAGCAATATGTTGGATAATATGAATATTTTGCAAATGTTGATCTGCTTCTTTTTTCGAAACGGCCAGCTTTAATTCATCCGCAGATGATTCCATCCATTCCCCGTCGCGCACCCGCACTAATTCATAAATCACTTCCTCCCACGCATCGTCTTTATACCTCCACAATTCCGTCCGGTACCCGACAATTTTGAAAATTTCATCACCGTAGCCTTTCACATAAACAAGATCGCCAATTCCAAACATCAGTTCCACTTCAACCGTTTCTGACTCAAACACAGTCCCATCATATTCTGATAAAAACTGTAATGAATGTTCAAAATATAAAATTTCACTGTAATTGATTTCATATAAAAACTCTTCGTCCATCGTATGGATGTTTGTAATCGTCCCCAAAGTACCGTACAAAGTAATAACGACTTGATCGCCAATATTGAACTTCGGTTTTTTTCTTTTCAGTATGAAGGCACCCCCTTTAATGCCATCACTCTTTCGATTATCACATTATATGCATCATCAACTTGTTTGAGTTGGGCGGACTATTTTGAAGGCTCAGTCAATGTTTTTGTTCAATCAATTGAACATATTTTTCCCAAGCTTCATCAAAAACAGACATGTTTTCCAAATATGATCCATTTAATTCCAAGTAATTGCTGAGTTCATCATAATCAGTTGAATTTTTCGGAAAGCTGTGGTCAAGATAAGCATCGTTTGCAAACTTGCTGATTTTGTCCTTCGGTTTAGGATGTCTGAACGTCATCAAATAATGATAAAAAGAACTCATATTTCCACCTTCCTAAAAAATTTGCTTGTTTCATTATAACGTTTTGATAAATTTTCGAAAATAAAAAAACCGCCTTTTTATGGAGCGGTTTTAAAGAGAAAAAATGCTCTTTCTTCAGCTGCAGCTGGAAAAAGATTTTTTATTGTTTTATAGAATGGACCATATTTATTCTCCACTGATTAAAAAACAACGATCCATTATGCCAAGACACCGTTTCCTTATTGAACGGTTTCTGGAAGCGGATTTAAGTCAATCTCAAAGCCTAAATCTTTTAACATTTCGTGATCTTTTGACATTTCCTGTCCTTCAGTTGTTAAATAGTCTCCGATAAAAATAGAATTAGCCGCATATAACCCAAAAGGCTGTAGCGAGCGCAAGTTTACTTCCCTTCCTCCGGAAATGCGTATTTCTTTTGTCGGCAGCATGTAGCGGAATAAGGCAAGCACCTTTAAACAATATCGAGGATTAAGATTATTTTCTCCTTGCAACGGAGTTCCTTCAATAGGATGAAGAAAATTAACCGGAATAGAATCTGCGTCGATCTTCTTTAAAGCAGCAGCCATTTCAATAACATCTTGTTTCGATTCACCCATCCCGATAATCACACCGGAGCAAGGAGAAATCCCTGCACGTTTGACTTTGTCAACTGTGTTTACGCGATCTTCATATGTATGACTAGTGACTATATGTTCATGATATCTTTCTGATGTGTTCAAGTTATGATTGTATCGATTGACACCAGCTTCCTTCAATCGTTCCGCCTGTTCGTCTTTTAAAATTCCTAAACATGCGCAAACCGTCAAGTTGTATGTATCTTTTATTTCGCGTACAGATTCGCATATTTTTTCTAACTCATGGTTTGTCGGCCCTCTTCCGCTTGCAACGATGCAGAAAGTTCCAGCTTTCAACTCTTGTGCCCGTTTGGCCCCCTCTAAAATGGCTTCTTTTGAAAGCAGCGGGTATTTGTTGATCGGAGCCGTTGATACGGAAGATTGGGAACAGTAGGAACAGTTTTCTGGACAATATCCTGATTTTACATTCATGATCATATTTAACTTCACTTTATTCCCGTAAAATGCTTTTCGAATCTTGTAAGCACCATGCAGAAGAAGCAGCAATTCTTCATCAGGACAGTCCAAAATTGCAGCAGCTTCCTCATAAGTTATTTTATGTCCAAATAGTACGTTTTCGGCTAATTCAACCCAATCGATTCTCATTTCGTAATCCCCCTTTTCTGTAATACTTAAATGGTAAAAAAAGAAAGGATATATGTCAACTATTTTTTAGATTAAGTTTACATAAAATACAGATAAAAATCCTGCCCGAACAGGCAGGATTTTTTTATTTTACATAAGCGCAGCCGACAATGATCAAAAGTATAAATAATACTACGATCAAAACGAATGAAGATCCGCAGCCATATCCGGCACCATGTACCGGATAACCGTATCCATGTCCACAATGGTGAAAATCGTGATGGTGAAAATGCATTTGCCCCACTCCTCATTTTTTAATCTAGGTTTCAGTTTACATTATGTTTTTTTGGACTTTCAGGTATGTGCACATGCCTATTTTTCCAAATTCTTTGGAACAAACGCCCTGCAGTTGGAAATTGGAAACACCAGTTGTGCAAGCGGGCAGATGATATCGTCCTATAAGAAACATGAGGAGGAACTTCATCTGCGACCGCATTGTGATTGTCTTAAAAAATCAATTTTACAAATTTTAGATTATTTGAGATTACTATAGACATGGCAGCGGTCAACGAAAGAAAAGGAGTGGGCAAATTCGTCTTTTTCCGACATAAGCTGCTAGTATTAGTTCAGAGTCATCTGACCAGTTATGGTTGTACAAGTTTAAAAATATCTTTTTTTCCAAAAAATATAAGCTGTTAAGCTTGACATGAGCAATGAAATGGAAATGGGAATAAAAAACGCAAAATGATGATTTTGAAACGGTATCGGCACATTCATCCCATACAAGCTCGCTACTAATGTCGGAATAGAGATGACGATCGTAATTGCCGTCAAAAATTTCATGACAATATTGACATTGTTGGAAATGACTGATGCAAATGCGTCCATCATTCCGCTTAAAATACTTAAATATACCTCTGTCATTTCAATTGCTTGTTTGTTTTCGATAATGACATCTTGCAAAAGATCTTGATCTTCCTCATACATTTTCAAGTAATTTAATCGCAGCAGCCTTTCCATGACAATATTATTGGATTTCAGCGATGTCGTAAAATAAACTAAGCTTTTTTCCAGACTGAGCAATGAAAAAAATTCTTTATTTTTCATCGATTGATGAAGCTCTTTTTCTACTTCGCTCGTTTTGCGATTAATTTGTTTCAGATATCGCAAATAATATGTTGAAGTTAAATATAAAATTTGAAAAGCAAAACGCGTTTTCATAAACGTATAAAAACCTTTAACTTTGTTTCTGGCAAACTGTTCAAAGATTGGGTTTCCTTGCAAACATACTGTAATAAAACAACTGTCAGTAATGATCATTCCGATCGGGATCGTTTCATAAAACGTTTGCCCGATGTCATCTACCGTGATAACCGGAATGTCAACAATAATCAACACATTGTGGTCCTCTTTTTCAATCCGGGATCTTTCCTCATCATCCAGTGCATCTTTAAAAAAGTCTATTGGAATTTGCAGCCGTTCTGACACGAAATGAACTTCTTCCTCAGTCGGTGCCACCATGTTGATCCAACAACCGTTTTGAATATCTTCAATTTCCTTCAATTGGCCGTTCGCGCTTGACATATAAATGTTCAGCATGCTTTAACCTCCTTTGCTAGAGGCAGTCTGCACGCGCAAGAGTGTCATCGCTTACGAACAGCGCCTCTTTCCGCATACATACTGCCTTACCTATCTCGGGTCCGTCCGGATCTAAAAAAGAACCGCTATTCATAAACGATTTTCACCCTCCTTCATCCATAAAAATTCAACCTAATATATGATACTAATTTTGTTTTACGATGTATATAGGTTTTAACGGAATTTTACATAAATTTGAACATTTAATAAAAAAAGGGCACATGTTTTTGTGCCCATTCGTTTACATATAATCTTTACTCTGTTTGATCGTCTTCAAACAGTTTTTTATATTCACCATAGCCTTCTTGTTCGAGCTGATCTTTCGGGATAAAGCGAAGCGCAGCCGAGTTAATGCAGTAGCGAAGGCCTGTCGGTTCTGGACCGTCAGGGAAAACATGTCCAAGGTGCGAATCCGCCGTTTTGCTTCTAACCTCTGTACGGATCATGCCGTAAGATGTATCTAATTTTTCGACGATCTCATGCTGATGAAGCGGTTTTGTAAAACTTGGCCATCCGCAGCCTGAATCAAATTTATCGAGCGAGCTGAAAAGCGGTTTTCCCGAGACGATGTCGACATAAATCCCTTCTTCTTTATGATCCCAATATTCATTTTGAAATGGAGGCTCCGTCCCGTTGTTTTGCGTCACCTCATATTGCATCGGAGTCAATCGTTTCTTCAGCTCTTCTTTATCCCAGTCGCTCCAATGCTTGCGTATAAATTCATCCCGTCCAGACGCTTGACGATACCGTTTGTAGTGAAAAGGATTTTTTTTGTAGTAATCTTGATGATAGTCTTCGGCTGGGTAAAAAGGTTTTGCCGGCAATATTTCGGTCGCAATCGGTTTTTCAAAACGTCCGCTTTTTTCTAAAAGCTCTTTCGATTGTTCCGCGAGCTCGCGCTGTTCCTCCGAATGATAAAAAATAGCCGTTTTGTAAGATTCTCCCCTGTCATAAAATTGTCCGCCCGGATCAGTCGGATCAATTTGCTGCCAAAATATATCCAGAAGCTTTTTATATGGAAACACGTTCGGATCAAAGGTAATTTGCACGGCTTCCACATGACCCGTCGTGTGCGAGCACACTTCTTCATATGTCGGATTTTCCTTATGTCCTCCCGTATATCCGGAAACAACCTTAATAATTCCCGGAAGCTCATCAAAAGGCTGGACCATGCACCAGAAGCAGCCACCCGCAAAAGTAGCCAATTCATATTTTTCATTGCTCATCATTTTTCCCTCCCTTTAGCTAATTTTCCTGCCAGCTCATTCTCATCGCAAAAGTAAAGATCAACTTGTTCTTCCTACAATACATTATAAAACGATTAAAAAGAACAAAACAATTGATTTGCAACTCAAGCATAGCGAAGTGCAAAAACTAGTATATTCGTTCCATTAAGAATTTTTCCTTTTTTGCTCCATGTTATCACGAAATGGCCATAACGCTGCCATCATGAAGGCTAAAAGCAAAACGATGGAAGCTAAAACGTATGGAAAATCGACGTCGATATCAAACAAAATTCCTGCAATCGCAGGACCGACAATGTTTCCTAAACTTGTATAAGTAGAGTTCATGCCGGCAATAAACCCTTGTTCATCTCCTGCCATATTGGATAATAGAGTGGTGACAGCTGGTCGAAGAAGATCGCATGCTAAAAATACAGCAAACGTTACAGCCATAATGAAAAAGTAACCGTCAACTAAGGTTGACAGAAAAATAAAGACGGAAGCGCCTAATAAACAAATTTCAATCAACCTTTTCTCGCCAAGATACTTCACTAGCTTGTCAAAGAAAACGATTTGGGCGATGAGTCCAAAAATCGTTCCTGTTGTTATGACGATGGAAATATCTTTCGGCGAAAAACCGAATTTTTTATCGACAAACAAACCGAACATCGTTTCATATGCGGAAAGACCAAATGCTAAAACAAACACGATCAATAGCGGTACAACATACGGAGGTTTGATCGATTTGCTTAATTCGCTGAAAAATTGAAGACGAGTTTGTTTTTCATCTAATTGTTGAATGTTATCATTTGGAAGCGGTTCTTTTAAAAGGAGAATGGAAAAAACGGCTGCGACAAGCGCAATAAATGCCGCAAGAAAAAACGGCACCCGAATGCCGAATTCTGCCGCAAATCCTCCGATGCCGGGCCCGATAATAAAACCTGCGTTAATGCTGGCAGACAAATATCCAAGCGCTTTCGGCCTGTCCTCTAAAGTGGTGATATCTGTAATAAACGCAGTAACAGCGGGCATAATACATGCCGCGCTGATTCCGCCAATTATTCTTGAAATCAAAAGCAAGAAGAACGCAGAACCTATTGCAAATAAAAATTCGGATACAGCAAACAAAACTAAACCGATGACAATCATAATCTTTCTGCCAAAACGGTCAGTAAAAATCCCCGTGACCGGCGAGGAAAACAACTGGGCAGTTGAAAATGCTGCTATGAGATATCCCATATAAACGCCCGATAAATTTAGTTCATTCATATAAGCAGGCAAAACCGGAACAACGAGTCCGATTCCTAAAAAAGCGATAAAAACATTGCAAAGCAGCAATATGAGGGAGATATTTTGTTTATTTGAACGTAACATGATAACTTCACCTGCATATCTTTGACTTTAAATTTTTATGTATCAAGAATCAACTACGATGTAAAATTTTTACTTTTACAGGAAAGAAAGAAGGCGATCCATCAAAGGACGTTTTTCATCCTTCTGGATCCCCTTTCTATCTCGCTTTTCTTTAACTTTTATGCTCGCGCAAATGAAGTACATATACAGCAATGCTTAAAAACAAGGCGCAGTAACCGACATTTATGTAAACTTTGTCTAAATTGTAATCTAAGTTTCCAGCAAGGTATTGTTTATATGCCATACCGCCCAAAATAAACAGCAAGGAGGAACATGACGATGCTAGCAATTAAATATATTTTTTTCAAATACATCACCCCTACACCAAATTCCCTTGCTTTTCTTTTTCTATAAAAATGTTTCATCTCTAACAATTTATTTTCTCTTATCTTCACCTCTCCGTCAAGAATTCGCCAGAAAGAATTTTCGCCATTATGTTTCATATTCCGCTATAATATTTTAGGAAAGGAGATCTGAAATATGGCATTACCTGATGATTTTTGCCGGAAAATGAAACAATTGTTAAAAAATGAAGCAGATGATTTTTTTTCTGCTTTGCGAGATGAACCGATCAAGGGACTGCGCTTCAATCGTCTAAAAATAGAAAAAGAAACGTTCATTCGGAAAATACCTTTTTCTCTTTCTTCAGTTCCCTTTTGTGAAGACGGATTTTATTACGATGAAAAACAAGACGAGCCCGGAAAACACCCTTTTCATGCAGCTGGGCTCTATTATATACAAGAACCGAGTGCTATGGTTCCTGCTGAAGTGCTTCAGGCAAAACCCGGAGAAAAAATATTAGATTTGTGCGCTGCGCCAGGAGGAAAATCGACGCAAATTGCCGCGGCGATGGAAAATGAAGGAATTCTTATCTCAAATGAAATTCATTTCAAACGAGCGAAAGCACTATCGGAAAATATTGAACGTTTCGGAATTCAAAACGCTATTGTGATAAATGAACGGCCCGAAAAACTGGTTCAACACTTTCCTAATTATTTCGACAAAATTTTAGTTGATGCCCCGTGCTCTGGAGAGGGAATGTTTCGAAAAGATGATAACGCCATCGAATTTTGGAGCGAGGATCTTGTTGAAAAATGCTCGTACACGCAAAAAAAGCTGTTATCTTTAGCGTTTCAAATGTTAAAACCCGGCGGAACTCTCGTCTATTCCACCTGCACGTTTTCTCCTGAAGAAAATGAACAGGTTATTGAGGCATTTGTAAGCATGCATCCAGAAATGTCTCTTGTTGAAATTCCTAAACGTGAAGGTTTTGATCGAGGAAGAGTGGAATGGACAAAAACGAATTTTGAAGAAATTTCAAAATGCATCCGCCTTTGGCCGCATAAAATCAAAGGTGAAGGGCATTTCGTTGCGAAATTAATCAAAAATGGCGAAAACAATACGAGAAGCAGCGTTTCATATTTAAAATCAAATGTCAAAAAACAGCAATTAGCTGAGTTTCAGCAATTCGAACATTCTTTTTTAAAGAAAAGAATAACCGGGGCATTTTTCTTGAAAAAACAACAGCTGTATGTATTACCTGAAAAATGCCCAGATATTACTTCGTTGAACGTTTTGCGGGCGGGTCTCCATCTTGGAGAAATCAAAAAGAAACGATTTGAACCGAATCATCATCTTGCCCTGTCACTCACACCAAATGATGTGAAATACAGTTATTCCTTCTCAACGAACGAAAAAGATTGGCAAGCTTATTTAACGGGAGAAACGATTTCATCTCCATTGGGTGTAGACAGGGGATGGATATTAATGACAATAGACGGCGAATCGATCGGTTGGGGAAAAGAAACGAAAGGAACCATTAAAAACTTTTATCCAAAAGGTCTTCGTGTTCAATTTTGACAAAACAAAAGCGGGTTTTGATACCCGCTTACTTATTTGAGAGGGAGCGGAACATACAAATTTGCTGAAATTACCCCTTCCTCCAAATCAATTTTTTCAGCTTGAATTTTAGACCCGTTTTCCAATGCCAGCTGATCAAGAAAGACTACAATCTGGCGATTTTTTGCATCAATCTGCACTTCTTTTGGAAAGTGGTATTGGGAATCAATATATTTCAACACATAAGAAACCGGAACGGAAAGTCTCCCAACCGATAAGCTTTTCACCTTTAAAATGACGTTTCCCTGCTGTACACTCGGTTCAAAAGACATGACCATGTCCAAATCCCGGCCGAAAGCGAGAAGGCTGCCGTACAGTTTAATATCATCCGTAATTTCAACCCAGTATGTGAGAGGCTGATGAACGGCTTCCTTTTTTAAATAATCATTGATGACCTTAGTTACTGTCTGTTTATCTGTTTCCACTTTAAAGACAGCAAAATCTTTACTACCTTCCGCTTCCTTTTTCAGAGGCGGCTTTTCCCCAGGCATAAGCAGAAGACCAGAGGAGATGAGAATAATCAAAAAATTGGAAAACAACAAGATAAAAAATGCAAGCTTCCATTTATTCATTTACTTCAATCCTTTTTTGTTCCATTTTCCAATGTTTCCATAACCCTTGCCGCAATCAATACATATCCGTTCTCGTTCGGATGGAATTCATCTGTATATAAGAGGTTTTTGTCCTCTCCTTCTTGAAAAATATCCTGAATTGAAACGAATACCGCACGTCCATCTCCGAGCAAAATTTGTTTCGTCCGCTCGTTCCATTCCGAAATAATCATATCAATTTCCGGAAATTCTGCCAATTTCCACGCAAACGGATTATAAAGCCCAATAAACGCAATGACTGCCTGTTCATTTGTCGACCGGATCTTGTTCATAATGTCTCTTAAACGTTGTTCATAAAGAAGGCGTTCTTCTTGAAAAAGTTCAACTGTTAATTCAAAAATATTTTCCCGCACGACTTTCATTAAATCATTTGCACCAATCGTCATGAAAATGAGATCGGCATCTTCCAATTCCTTTTTTACTTGATCTTCATCAAGCTTTTTTAACAAATTTTCCGTTGAATGCCCCATCGCTGCAAAATTGACTGTTGAAACAGATGAAATGTCTTCCTTTTTTTCTAATTCATCTGAAACGAGACCAACATAGCCTTCTTTTGTTCGGTCGCCCACTCCTTTTGTCAGGGAGTCGCCAAGTGCAACAATTTTGATATCTCCTTGCAATTGAAAAGAGCTGGACCTACTTTCATTCCCCGCGACAGCGATTTCAGTTTCAATCGGTTTGCTCTCTTCCTCTTCCGCCTTCGCTTGATTTGAAGGAGAAGCAGTGGATTTTTGGACACATCCGGTTAATAAGAAAAAAGTCATAATAAGAAGAGAAAATTTTTTCGACAGCATTCCTATCACCTTGTGACGATCTCTTTCTTTTTATTATATCATACGAAAAAAAGTTTAAAATTGACCCAAAGGCATCATGTACAGAGGGTCCTTTCCCCCTGCTGTCAGACGCTTTAGGCCAACTTTAAACTTTATTGAACAGCTTTTATATCGTTGATGATTTCGTCATACGGCGTATTTTCAACACCGTTGTAGCTTTTTAAAACAACTCCGTTTTGATCCACTAAATAAAAGCTCGTTCCATGAATGACCTGATCATCGCTTTCCGGTTTTTGAACGATCGTTTTAAAACTGTTTTTTGCAAAGTTTTCAATTGTCTCTTGGCTGTATCCGGTTAAAAAATGCCAGTTGTCAAGAGAATCGGAAAATTGATTTGCAAATTGTTTCAGTTTCTCTGGTGTATCTACTTCCGGATCAACGCTGAATGATACAAACTCGACTTCAACACCTTCTTTTTCCGCTTTTTCCTGCAATTGAGCCATATGGGCTGTCATCGGCGGACAAACGGTTTCACAGCTTGTAAAAACAAAATCAGCTACCCAAACCTTCCCTTTTAAATCTGCTAAAGCAAAGGGCTGTCCGTTTTGATCCGTAAATTCAAAATTTTCCACTTTATAATTCAACGGATCTTTTATTTTATTTCCGCTGCAAGCCGTTAAAAAGATCAATAACAGAAAACAGGAAATGAACATTTTCTTCTTCATCGATCATTCACCTTTCACCTATTCTCATCGAAAGTGTATCAAATTTTCATTCAAGTGAAAACAAATTCCAAAATGATTCATAAAAGATTCAAAAAACTAGTTTTTACTTATGGCTTCACATAGTAAGAAACTCCTAAAGCTCCTTTGCCGGTATGAATGGAAATGATTGGTGTCGTTGTGCAAATATCAATTTTATCGGCGGTTGTGATCTTCAACAATTCCTCTTTTAAGCGCAGCGCCAAATCTAATGCATTGGCATGCGCCACCCCAATCCTCAGCAAATCGCGATCTTTTATATCTTGAATCAATTGCTTCATAAAAAATTTAACAACTTGCGAATGGCTTCTAACTTTTGTGATTGGCGTAAAGATCCCGTCTTGTAAAGAAGCGATCGGTTTAATATTCAATAACGAGCCTAATAGAGCCTTTCCCTTTCCAATCCGTCCCCCTTTTTCCAAATGCTCGAGAGTGTCTACTGAGACATAAAGAAAAGTGTTTTTTCGCACTTGTTCTATATGAGAGATTATTTTGTCTAACATTGCTCCCTTTTTTGCCATTTTTGCCGCTTCAATCACTTGAAAACCTAAAGCGCTAGATATATAGTTGGAATCTATGACCGTAACTTCTCCCTCGGTCAGGCTTGCCCCCTGCTGTGCGGCGCGCACTGTTCCGCTCAGTTTACCGGACATATGAATGGATAGCACTTGAAAACCTTCTGCATGAAGGCGATTATACACTTCCTTAAAATGGATCGGAGAAGGCTGAGAACTTTTCGGTATTTCTGCTGATTCCATCATTTTTTCAATAAATTCCGCTGGTTCAAAATCAATGCCGTCCGTATAAGATACACCATTCAATGTATAGGTTAACGGAACAACTTCAATATTGTATTCCTCCAAAATATTTTTATCTAAATCTGCTGTTGAATCGGTAACGATCCTTACCTTTTGTGTCAATACATTCACTTCCTATCAAACAATAATATTTCAACCTTATCACGTTTCTGATCAAAAGAAAAGAAACAGTCTCTAATCTTTACCCGTCCTAACATATTTTGAAACTTAAAAATTCAAAAAACGGTCAATTTCGCAGATCTCTCCTTCTTCTCCAAAACGCTTAAAAAAATAAAAAGCCCTTGCCGATAATCAAATATCTGCAAGGGATATTTCTTTAAGCGTTATGTTTTAATCGGTTGTCTTGAAAAATTGATTCATAATCTTTCCACTTTAAAGCATGCTTCAAATAGCTTCGAAAATTATAAAGGCTTTTTGGCTTTGATTCTTTGCAAATGTTCGCTATAAAAAGCTGCAAATGAATATTTAACATGAAACGGTAAGAGTTATCCTCCTCCAATACTGGGATTTCAACAATCTTCACCTTCTGTCCATTTTCAAGTTTGAACTCTAGGCTTTTAAATAGCAAAGTATCAATCCTCTTTTTACCCGTTTCTTCTATTATACAACAAAATAGGAGCGAATTTTGCAAAAATTTGTCATATACAAAAATATTTTAAATTAACAAATTGAATAAGTTGCTGTCCTTGTTAACCTCTGTAAAAGGAAAACCTTTCTTTTTCATTCTTTCGACTAATCCGCGGTAATCTTCCCGATGCTTGACTTCGATGCCGACAAGCGCAGGACCGCTGTCTTTATTATTTTTCTTCGTGTATTCAAAGCGAGTGATATCATCCGTCGGACCTAATACCTCATCTAAAAATTCACGTAAAGCACCCGCACGCTGCGGAAAATTAACGATAAAATAATGCTGCAAGCCTTCATAAATTAAGGATCTCTCCTTAATTTCCTGCATGCGCTCAATATCGTTATTGCCTCCGCTAAGAATGCAAACGACATTTTTTCCTTTTATTTGATCTTTGTAAAAATCAAGCGCTGCGATTGGAAGCGCACCTGCTGGTTCTGCTACAATTGCATTTTCATTATATAAGTTCAAGATCGTTGTACAAATTTTTCCTTCCGGCACAAGTAAAAGATCGTCCAAAATTGTCCGGCAAATGGAAAATGTCTGATTTCCTACCCGCTGGACCGCCGCTCCATCCACAAATTTTTCAATTTCATCCAGTTCGACTACTTCGCCTTTTTCGAGTGATTTCGCCATAGCTGGTGCGCCGGAAGGTTCCGTGCCGATTAATTTTGTTTCCGGCGATACGCTTTGAAAGTATGTGCCGATGCCAGACATTAACCCTCCGCCGCCGATAGCAGCAAACAAAAAATCAATTGGCTCATCGCTGTCATTTAAAATTTCAACAGCAATGGTGCCTTGGCCCGCAATGACATCTTTATCGTCAAACGGATGGATGAACGTACGGTTTTCTTTTTCGGCGCATTCAAGCGCTTTTTTATACGCATCATCAAATGTATCGCCTGTCAACACAATTTCAATGTACTCTCTTCCGTGCAATTCCACCTGAGATATTTTTTGTTTTGGAGTTGTGGAAGGCATAAAAATTTTTCCATGCACTTTTAACGCTCTGCACGAAAATGCGACTCCTTGCGCATGATTTCCAGCACTTGCACAGACAACCCCATTTTTCGTTTCCTCAGGAGTCAAATGTTTCATTTTGTTGTAAGCTCCTCTTATTTTAAAAGAGCGTACAACTTGCAAATCTTCCCTTTTCAAGTATACCCGGCAACCATATTTTTCAGATAATCTTTGGTTAAATTCCAATGGAGTATGTGTCACAACATCCTTTAATGATTGATGCGCTTTTAATATATCTTCTACTTGGACGAATGCTTCAACTTTTGTCAAATTCGTCATCGTACATCCCTGCCCTTAAACAATTTCTTAATTTTTAAATTATAACACGATTCAAATAAAAATAAAATTACATCTATTGTTTTTATTTAGAAATCGGCTTTTTTGACCGATTGAATCCAATTTTACATGTGAAATTATATGATTCTTATATGTATTACTTGCAAGATATGGCACAACTAAAAAAGACGCTGCAGCGCCTTTTTTAATGTCCTATAGAAGCCGGCGAAAGAAGCAATGCTTCCTTGACTTCAAATTGACTCAGACCGTTCTTATTTATTTCGCTCGTACACAAGGAAGCGGTGCGGATAAACATTTTTTTCATCAACTACTCCATCTTTTTGGGAAATAAGCTTCCATTCAGAAAAATCAATTTTTGGAAAATATGTGTCGCCTTCAAACTCCCCCTCAATTTCTGTTACATAGAGCCGATCGGCAAACGGAAGCAGCGCTTCAAAAATCTTCGCTCCGCCAATTACAAACATTTCTTCTTCCTTATTGTTTTGGGCAAATTGCAAAAATTCATTTATCGAATGAAAAACGAGACAGCCTTCGCAAGAAAACTTTTCATTCTTTGTTAACACAATCGTTTCTCTTCCGGGAAGGGGCCGTCCAATCGATTCAAAGGTTTTACGGCCCATGACGATCTTTTTGTTCATCGTTGTTTCTTTAAAATATTTTAAATCATTCGGAAGATGCCAAGGAAGCTTATTGTCCTTTCCGATCAGCCGGTTTTCATCCATCGCAAACAAAAAGGAAATCATACACTCACCTCACCTTTAATGTGAGGATGAGGATCATACCCTTCCAGCGTGAAATCTTCATAAGTAAAATCAAAAATGGATTTTACCTCTTTATTCAATTTCATTGTCGGAAGAGGCCGCGGCTCCCTCGTCAGCTGCAATTTTACTTGCTCAATATGGTTGTTATAAATATGAACATCGCCGAATGTATGGATAAACTCCCCGAGCTCCAAGTCGCAAACTTGAGCAATCATCATCGTTAAAAGCGCATAGGAAGCAATATTGAACGGCACACCTAAAAAAAGGTCTGCGGATCGTTGATAAAGCTGACACGAAAGCTTTCCTTCCGCAACATAAAATTGGAAAAACGCATGGCACGGCGGTAGAGCCATTTTATCTAAATCAGCGACGTTCCAAGCACTTACAATCAATCGCCGTGAATGTGGATTCGTTTTAATTTGTTCAATGACATTTGAGATTTGGTCGATGGTATTTCCGTCTGCACCTGTCCACGAACGCCATTGGTAGCCGTAAATGGGGCCCAAGTCGCCGTTCTCATCTGCCCATTCGTTCCAAATTCGGACACCGTGTTCTTGTAAATATTTTACGTTTGTATCACCTTTTAAAAACCATAACAGCTCATAAATGACCGATTTTAGATGAATTTTTTTCGTCGTAACAAGAGGAAACCCTTTAGCCAAATCAAAACGCATTTGATATCCAAATGTGCTGATGGTTCCTGTCCCCGTCCGATCCTGTTTTTTAACCCCGTGCTCAAGCACATGTCTGCATAAATTTAAGTATTGTTCCATTGATGACACATCCTTTAGTTGAAATGTTACTTTAGTTTACAATCGGCTCGTTCTCTCATTGCTATTAAACCGTTTGTCAAACGAAAAAATTTTTTCAAAATCCGGATCGAAAAAGCCGTCTCATGCAGCTTATTTTTGCAATCTCCATCTTTAAAAATGGAAAAATTGGCGAATCGCCAATTATTTCCCGCTGCACACTTTCTGAAATTATTTTATCTCTTCCAGCTTATCATTTACATCTTCGTTATTATGAGCAATGCGGCTAGCTGCACTTGCAGCAATGGCTGCCACGATATCGTCTAAAAATGTATTGACTTTCCCGTCATGGCTATTGTTCAGCTCTTTGATGATTCCAAATTTTTCTTTGTCTAAATAGCCATAATTCGTAAATCCAATTGACCCATAAACATTTACAATCGATAACGATAAAATTTCATCAATTCCATATAGCGGTTCATCTGATTCGATAATTTGCTGAAGAGGTTCAGGAAGCAATTTTTGTTCCGCAAGCTTGTCTAAAGCAATTCCTGTCAAGACAGCATGAATGATTTCTCGTTTTCTTAAAATCTTTTCAACATGGTATGTGCATTCTTCAAGAGACAGATCGGGAATGTATTTTTTTTGCAGCTCCAACACGATTTGTCCAATGTCTTTTAATGTTACTCCCCGATCTTCCAATAATTCAATCGCTTTTTTTTGGAGCTTTTCAAGTGAATACGCCATTTTCAATCACTTCCTTTACTGCATCCAATTTGGAGGTGTGTTTGTGTCCCAATAAATTTTCCCCAATGCATAATGGGTTTGAAAGTGGTCATGGTATGTATGGTAATGAAAATCAAACCAATAGCCTTGTTTTGGCGGATGATCGACGCGAACATGAAATCGTATCAAGTCTTTTCCGCTCGTACGATCATAAATGTGAAAAATTTTTTCTCCTTTTCCATTCGCAGGTTTTTGGGATATAGCCAAATCTGCAAATTTTTCCTTCTCCGTTGCCAAGAAGGTTTTGATCACTTCTTCCATTTGCGGCAAAACTAAGTTGCGAAACTCATCTTCTATCACACCGCTGATTTTTTTGCCGAATTTTTCAAATGATTGTTTTTCCGCTTCAAACAAAAATTGATCGACAATGTTTGGCTGTTCTATTGCTGACTGATCTTGTGAATCACGATGCAGTAATAGTTTTTTCTCTTCGGCCTCCGGTGCATAGTTTGCGTCAGGAGCCTGTTTATTGACGGTTAAGGCGGACGGAGGCGCTACAAGCCCGAATGTTGCGAGTGTAAATAAAACGACAAGCGATTTTCGAATCCAATTTTTCAAGTTCCCAACATCCTTTCCGCCAAATGAACAAACGATACTATCATTCTATCATATTTTAATCAAAATAGATATTTGATAGAGTTTTTTGACTGAAAAGAAATGGGTTCAAAAAAACGAGAAAAAAGGGTAAAATAAAAATCAGAAGTTGGAGGCAGCAGATCGGAAGCCGACAATTTGGGAAACCGGCAGAAAATGACCGTTCAACTCATCCTGCAAAATTTTTTCTAGTTGATTGGAGGAAAGTACATATGTATGATGCAATGTTCATAATAGGTAGCTTTATTACACTTGCATATTTAATTGTAATGGAACTTACAGACTAAAAGCTCATGGAAGACCATGAGCTCTTTTACTTTTAAGAAGCTGAATATCATTAGCAATGCTTTTCAAATGCTTGAAGAAGATTTTCCATAACTCCTTCCAGCGTATTGCCTTCAATGTCATGTCTTGGGATAAAATGGACAACTTCTTTTCCTTTTAAAAGAGCCATTGACGGCGACGACGGTTCATAACCGATAAAATACTCCCTCATTTTTGCCGTCGCTTCCCGATCTTGACCCGCAAAAACAGTTACGAGATGGTCAGGGGTTTTTTCGCTTCTTACTAAAGCTTGTGTTGCCGCTGGTCTTGCAAGTCCCGCTGCGCAGCCGCAAACGGAATTCACAAAGACGAGCGTTGTCCCTTCCGCTGATTCCATAAATTGATCCACCTCTTCAGGTGTAACTAATTCGCGGAATCCAGCATTTGTCAACTCATCTCTCATCGGTTGAACGAGCTGACGCATATACTCTTCATAAGCCATTGACATTTTCAATCCCCCTAATTTTTACTATATTTAACATTATTCGTTTATGAAACAGAAATATGCTACTTTTGCCGGCTTTCGGTCATTTGCTTCCAAACGGATCCTTTTGCTTCTTCTCCTTTTTCGATCCTTTCTATTGCCATCTTTATTTGCATTTTCACTTCAAATTCTGGATCGTCTTCCGCTTCCTTCAGTTCCTTTAAAACAGATTCATCTCCTACTTCGTACAAAAACATGGCTGCTCGCCAACGAACAAGTTTACTTTTGTCCTTCAATGCTTTCGCCATTTCAGGAATAGCCGCTTTGTCCCCGATGTCAGATAGCGCATCACCTGCTGTTCTTCTAACAGTAACGCTTTTATCTTTTAACGCTTTATAGAGCAAAGGAAGGACAGCCGGATCTTCGAGCATTCCTAAATAGACCGTTGCAAGTCTTCGTATCGATGCTTTCTCATCATTCAACGCTTTTTCCAGCACATCTAAATCTTCAAGCGTTGGATCCATTTGCTCCAAATGGGCAAACCGCTTTTGCCAATCAGGATCATCAAGCATGTCAACCGTTACTTTGTAGCTGAATCGCTTAAACGTTTCCTTTTCATCCTTTTGATGAATGATTCTATTTTTTATGCGTTCCAGCCTGTCATCCGGATAGGCTGCTGATATTTCATCGACAACCTCCTGGCCGATTGCATCCAAATCTCCGTAGCGGACGCCATGCTCCTTCCATTCCCTTTCTAAAACAACGTTGTTCGCATGCTTTTGAACTTCCATGATCATGTTTCGGAAGCGTTCAGGCAGCCCGTAGCGGCGCTCCTCATGTCCGTCTGTCAGCTTTACTTGCATCGGCAGGCCGTGAAACATTTGAATAAACACTTTTACTTCGCCATATCCTTCTTCAGGAGAATAGGCGTCCTGGCTGTTATCTTCAACCTGCTCGCCGAAAATGCTTCTTACTTCTGATAAAATATCCTGCCAATGATATTTGCTGTTTCGTTCAATGGCCATAAAATCTGCAACATGATAAACCCCTTTCACCCCTTCAATTGCTAAAATGGATTGGATTTCCTTTGGTGCTTCATGAGCATTTTCTTTTTTATAATTGTTCCTTTTACCTGCCGGAAGCTCTTGGTCGAGAATTACTTTCATCGTATTAGGGCTTGGGGTAGGTTCAATCGACTTAATGTTCACAAGATGTCACTCCCTACTTCCTCTTAGCTAGTTCCATTTTAACATGCCAGTCTGCAAAATTCTTTCCAAAAGCACTTGCAGTGAAATAATGGAGAATTTACAAAAGCTTTTCGATATAAGGAGCGATGTCTTTCGGATTTGTTTGCGGAACAAATCGCTCTACCGGATTGCCGTCGCGGTCGATCAAAAATTTTGTAAAATTCCATTTAATCATCTTTGTTCCAAACACGCCTGGAATTTGTTCGGTCAAATACACAAATAAAGGATGGGCATTCGGGCCTCTCACATCAATTTTTGAAAAGACGGGAAATGTCACACCATAATTTTCACAAAATGTTTGGATTTCTTCGTCCGTTCCCGGCTCCTGATTGCCAAACTGATTACACGGAAACGCCAGTACGACAAATCCTTTTTCTTTGTATGTTTCATATAAATTTTGCAAATCTTTGTATTGCTCCGTAAAGCCGCAATAACTTGCAGTATTGACAATGAGCATGACATTTCCTTTATACTGTAATAGTGATATTGTTTGCCCATCTGCGGTTTTTACATCAAAGTCATAAACAGTCATCACGCCTCCCCCTCCATTTACGTTGATTTTACATTACAGTCATAATAATAACAAATCTAAAATTGAAATATCATTTTAAACTATCTATAATATTAGCAAAACTTAGTCTGATCATGTTCTGTTTCGCTCTGCACATGATTCATTTTTTTGTTTTTCGATTACATTCCGGAGGTGCACATACATGCCAATTAATATACCAGCAAATTTGCCGGCAAAAGAAATATTGGAGAAGGAAAACATTTTCGTGATGGATGAAAAAAGGGCTTACACTCAGGATATCCGCCCATTAAATATTGCCATTTTAAATTTAATGCCAGAAAAAGAAAAAACGGAGACCCAGCTTCTCAGACTTTTAGGAAATTCTCCGCTTCAAGTTAATATCACGTTTTTGCGTCCGAAAACCCATACGCCAAAAACAACGGCAAAGCAGCATTTAGAACAATTTTATACAACGTTTGATCAAGTCAAGCATCGAAAATTCGACGGGTTGATTGTAACAGGGGCTCCTGTTGAAAAAATGCCTTTTAATGCTGTTAATTATTGGGAAGAGTTGACGAACATTTTTGAATGGACGAAAGAAAATGTGACATCTACTTTGCATATTTGTTGGGGTGCTCAAGCAGGCCTATTCTATCATTACGGCATCGATAAATATATGCTGCCGAAAAAATGCTTCGGCGTTTTTGAACATAAAATATCAGATCCTTCCGTCAAGCTGTTAAGAGGTTTCGATGAAATCTATTACGTTCCTCATTCTCGCCATACGGACATCGATGTGGAAGAAGTGAAAAAACAAAAAGATTTAGAGATTTTGTCTTATTCGGATGAAGCGGGTGTATGTCTTATTTCTTCGAAAGACGGGAGATTTATTTTTTTAACCGGACATCCTGAATATGATGCAACAACATTAAGAGATGAATATGAACGAGATTTGGCGAGAGGACTTGACATCGAAATCCCAAAAAATTATTTCCCTAATGACGACCCGACGAAATCGCCTTACAATCGCTGGCGGTCGCATGCGAATTTGCTGTTTGTCAACTGGCTTAACTATTATGTATATCAAGAAACTCCTTATATTTGGGAATAATAATAGCAACCTGGTCGGATTAAAATACGACGTTCTGAAATTGAGGTGATGAAATCGTTTATGAATAAGCAGAAAATTTTGATCTTGACAGCAAAGTACGGAAACGGGCATATTCAAGTGGCAAAGACGCTGGAAAAGCGATGTATGGAACGGGGTATGGACGTCATCGTTTGCGATCTATATCAAGAGTCTCATCCACTCATAACTGAATTCACAAAATACCTGTATTTAAAGAGCTTTTCGTTTGGAAAACAGTTTTACCGTTTGTTTTATTATGGTGTAGATAAAATGTACAATAAACGAGTCATGAATGTTTATTACACAATGGGCAGAAAAAAACTCGAACAAGTGATTGCTGCTGAAAAACCCGATATCATCATCAATACGTTTCCAATGATCGTCGTACCCGAATACCGGAGACGCACCGGTCACGTGATTCCGACCTTTAATGTCATGACAGATTTTTGTTTACATAAAATTTGGGTGCATCAAAACATAGATAAATATTATGTTGCATGTGAAGATGTAAAAGAAAAACTTCTCAGCTTAGGGATCGACGAAAAAGACGTAAAAGTTACCGGAATTCCTATACGCAGCCGATTTGAAGAAAATATTGAGATAGAACCGTTGTACCGCAAATATGGATTAAGTGAGAACAAACATATTTTGCTTATTATGGCAGGTGCTCACGGCGTCTTAAAAAATGTGAAAGAAATTTGCGAAGCGATGCGCTATTCAGAAAACGTCCAAACCGTTGTTGTATGCGGAAACAATCATGCGCTCAAAGACCGCTTAGCCCCTCTTGCTAAAGCAAGCAGAGATCAATTGAAAGTTTTGGGTTACGTCGAAAGAGTGGACGAGCTGTTTCGAATTGCTTCCTTGTTGATTACAAAACCCGGAGGAATTACGTTAACAGAAGCTTCTTCCCTTTCGGTTCCTCTCGTTTTATACAACCCGGTTCCTGGGCAGGAAAAAGAAAACGCGGAATTCTTTGCAAAACACGGTGCTGCGGTCATCGTCAACAATGTATCTGATATGATTGATGAGGTGAACAAATTATTGCATTCACCTGATAAATTAAAACGGATGCGTAAAAATATTTTTCAACTGTACCATCCAAACGCTGTGGACACCATTTTAGACGACATAAAGTTAGAAAGTGAACGAATGTCTAAATATATTCATGAACATATTTCATAAACGAGTGTCAATAAGACATTCGTTTTTTTATAAAATGATGTCGCTTTATCGTATTAACTTCCTCGTATTACCTGGAAAATGCTTTTTTTTTTTGCGAGAAAACAGCACCGATTTTCACGGTGAAAGCATCCTTGTCATGTAGCCGGCAATTAAGCTGATTTATTCCCAATCAATTTCCATCTTAGCGTTTTGACAAAAATTCGAATGATTGGAATAAACTTGACTTTCAATAATTGGTTAGTGTATAGTAGATATATCATTTAGCTGAATATAGGCAGCCTAAGGTTTTGAGACCTTGCTTGTTGCATTATATTCCTGTTAAATGATAAAAAATTTTTTAAGCACGGCTTTGTGCGGAAAGTATTAGGAGGAAATCGAAATATGCAACAAAATGGTAAAGTAAAATGGTTTAACAATGAAAAAGGTTATGGTTTTATTGAAGTTGAAGGCGGAGACGATGTTTTTGTCCACTTCACTGCAATTCAAGGCGAAGGTTTCAAAACCTTAGAAGAAGGTCAAGCGGTATCTTTTGAAATTGTCCAAGGAAATCGTGGACCACAAGCAGCGAACGTTGTAAAATTATAATCGATGATCATTTGATCTTCAAATATAAAAAGAGGCTTTTGCCTCTTTTTATTTTTTATTTTCGGAATTTTTATTTATTACTGAATTTTCGATCGCCGCGCTTGCGTGTCCCCCTCAAATTTTTCCCCAGCTCTTTAATTTGCTGTCCCACCGTGCATTTATTAATACAAAATGAATGGGCATATGTTTTTCCGTATTCTTTTCGAAAATGAGCTTTTAAAAAACAATTTACGCAATATTCATCCATTAATTCAGTCATTTTTTCAAATATAGCCGCACGATCTTTCATCATTCCATCTCCACTGTTTTTTATTTATCATTATGCTGTTTCACAAAAAGAGATTGTACTTTCTCGAAAATGTATCTTTCGCATTCTCAATTGAAGAGACTAATTTTTTATACCATATTCTGTTCAACCTTGCAACCGATTCACTCAAAAGGGTTTTTACAGACATTGATCGAATTGTATGGTATAATCACATCGATTTTTTTGAAAAGAAAAAGGCAGTCAAATAGATGTTTTACTTAATAAGATCAAAAGCTCCTCACATCTATTTTAAGCTTTTTTCATCCTTATCATGATCTTGATGACATGTTATATTCTTCATTTTTAAAAAAATTCCTCTAAGGGAGTGAAATTGATTGGTAGAAGTCTACATAGATGGTGCGGCAAAAGGAAATCCCGGACTTTCCGGCGCCGGTATTTATATAAAAGGAACGAACATTCAAGAAAAATATTTTTTCCCCCTTGGCGTCATGGATAATCATGAAGCTGAATTTGCTGCATTAGTCAAAGGACTTATGATCTGCCTTGAAAAAGGATATAAGATCGTCTCTTTCAGAACCGATTCACAGGCAGTGGAGCAAGCAGTGCTTAAACGTTATGCAAAAAATCAACGCTATAACAGCCATCTTCAAGAAGCGTTAAAGCTCATCGATCAATTGGATTTGTTTTTTATTAAATGGATTCCCGAAAAGCAAAACAAAACGGCTGATGAATTAGCCAAAAAAGCATTGCAGCTTCAAAAAGGGATTGATCATGAAGGAACAACAAGCGGCTGATTTTAAGTTTTTTCGTGTTGCTTATATTTGGAAACAGCATTTTTTATCGTTCGGAGGGCTTTATGTGTTAACTCATATTATTGAAGAAGAACTAACAACGTTGTGGTCTTTCATTGGAACCCTTTATTGTATTAGCACGCAATAAACTAACAACGTTCGGAGCGTTCAGCAGGACCTTAATGTATTAGCGCGATAAACTAACAACGTTTGTGAACATTCACCGGGACCTTTAATGTATTAGAACACGATAAACTAACAACGTTTATGAGCGTTCCATCAAGAGCGGGGCCCCATGAGATCATCCGCTTTTTGATCAGAGGGATGAGCTTGGTTTTTGCGGCTTCTCCCGGCAAAAAACATTTCCACAAACCATTTTGCACGTTCTGTTAGCATCCAGAAAATAAAGACTCTTCCATAAATGTTATGAGGAACTGGGTCATCCAGTTCCTTTCAGCTTTGCTTCCGACTTACATATTCTTTTACCATTTCTTCCGTTACGTATTTTCGCTGCGGAACGATTCCGGTTGCTCTGGCCAGCTCATTCATTTCTTTTGTAATTTCGTTAATCGTTTGCACGGAAAAATGAAGCCCCTTTTCGCAAAGCATTACAGCTTCATCGATTGCCTGCTCCCGTTTTTCTTCTAGATGCAAAAACCTTTTCACGATCTCGTGCTGGCGGTTTGAATGCTTTGTTATCTCTTTATGTACTTCTGCCATCTTTTTTCCCCCTAATTTTTAAGTTCGAGCACTTTCAAAGGAAGAGAGGAGCTTCTGCCCCTCTTTATGAAAGCGATGTTAATTCATTGAATTTTTCTTTCATCCATTGTACATCATTTGGTGCTGTCAACGTTTTTAATCTAGCTTGAATAAATTGTTCCCCTTCATGAATCATTTTTTCCTTCAGCTGTTCGATTTCCTTTTTCAATAATGCTTCGTAATGGCGAGCCAGATGCTCTTCAAAAGCTCTCACCGACATGTCAATCGTATCTTTCAAATTCTGTTCTAAAATATCAAACAGCTTTTGCTTTTCGTTCTGCTCGAAAAATGATTTCGTATTTCGGAACACTTTATGTGCTTTTGAAACATCAAATTGAATGTAAGGGAAAACGGAAACTTGGATCCGGATTTCTTCCCATTGAACCTCTTCTATACTTGAAAACGGAACTGCTTCACATTGTTTAGCAACCATGTCGGAAAGGTTCTGATTGATTTTTTGCAATATTCCGTTTAAATAATTTTCAATACGAAGTGTTGTAGCGTTCATTTCCTGCTGGAGCTGAATATTCAGTCCTTCTATCATTTCGTTAAAACAATCCATTAAAATGGCTGCTTCTCCCTTTGTGTTGTTTGTAAATTTGCCAGGATGATACGCCTCTTTAAACAGCTCCGGAAGTTTATGAAGAAGCCGCTGTTTTACGTAATAGTTCAATTCTTCCGTTTCCTGTTGGAATGTTATAACGTATTCGTCAACTGATTGCGTACGAATTAATTCCTGCATGCGATTGAGCTGATCCTTCAATTCGAGAATTTTCTGATCGCGTTCGCTTTCATCAAGCTCCAAAAGCTTGATCATATCTGAAAGTTCTGAGACCGCCTGTTGAAATTCATGTTCAGCCGCTTGAATTAAAACGGTCATCAATTCATGATGGATAAAATGTTCAAACGACTTGAGAAAATGCGGAAACTCGTCTCGAACCTTTGAAATCTTTTTCTTTTCCAATGCCTGTAAGCTTGAAACTTGAAAAAGCTTCGGCTGTCGGATTGAATGGGACAATAACATTTGCTCGACATAATTTCGAACATCTTCTGCATCTTGATCATGTTCCGCCAAATCAATTGCATTGATGATAAAAAACATTTTATCTAACGTAAAGGCGTCCTTTACAAGACCAAGCTGATCCAAAAACTGCTGATCTCCTTTTGAAAATGGATGGTTGTAGTAAGTTAAAAAGATAATGGCATCCGCATGTTTTATATATTGGAAAGCAAGTTCTGTATGCCGGCCGTGAAATGAACTCGCACCTGGAGTATCAACAAGAGTAATCCCTTTTCTAGTCAGATCACAATCATAATAAATCGTTACATCCTGAATCATACATGACCGTTCTTCTTTTGCAACAAATGACTCAAGCTCATCTGCCTTGATCCATTTCACTTTTTGATCTTCTTTTTCATAAAATGAGATTCCTTCTAAAAAGGTGTTCAGCCTTCGTTGAACCATTTCATCTTCCGTTCGTTTCATTGCTTGAAGCATCGCTTCGCGCAAACCGGAAAATCGCTCCGCCTTAAGAGAAAGCGGTGCTAGCAATTCATTAATTTCTTCTAAAATTTGTTGCTCATTTTTAAAGACTACTTCCACATCCCCGTGTTTTTTGCCATCTTTAACACCGGTTAATTTATTGATAACAGCGGTTGTTGGAGTTGGCGAGGAAGGGAAAATTTTTTCACCAATCAAGGCATTTAAAAAGCTCGATTTTCCTGCACTAAACGCGCCAAAAATTGCAATTTGAAAGGAGCGGTTCTCAATTTGAGAAAGTTTTTCTTTTAAGCGGTTGGCTGAATGCTCCAGCCCAGTCTCATTTAAAATTTCAATCCCTTTTTGCAGCTTATTTATCATTTGATCTTTCTTCGCCGCTTCATGTTTTCGTTCGGTTTCTTTTTTCTCTATTTTTTTATCTTTTCTTTGCTTTTCATTCGAAATAAGGAATTGAAGAGAATTCCATTCCATGATTTGTTTTTGCAGATGTTCGGCTTTCCATCGCTCGATATCAATATTGTCAACAGTTCCTTGACCATTTAATATGTCGGAAAGCTGTTTAAACTCATTCATAAATTGTTCTTTCTCATCAATCGCTTTAGACATTTGCATCAGTTTGACTGTAAGCTGTTCCCGCTCCTGCTTCATCCGTTCTCTTTCTGTTTGATTCATCTTGTGTAACGCTTTGATCATGTGATCGCGCAAGCTTTGAGCTTCTCGTTTGCACAATTGCTGTACAGCATTTGAAACATCTTTCCCATACTGGAGCACATATTGACCGTTTAATTCAGCCCCTGGTTTGATCACGTCAAGCAGCATATTTTCATCAAATTCGATCGAAAAGCTTAGTATTTGCTGTAAAAGAGAAGGTTGGTCGATATGATGCTTTTCGTAATATTTTTTCGCCATATTGATGATGTGCCATACAATTTGCGATTCCACATTTTTGGCCAGCTCTTCATAAAATTGAATAAGTGCATTTCGTTTTGCCTCTTCTGTTTTCTTTTTTGAGAAAAACAAACCAACTTTAAAATCTTTTTTCTGGGTTTCAATTAATTTTGCCGCTTTTTCCCTTGTATCATAAGGCATAAGATTGGCGTTTCTCAACAAACCATCAAGTTCTTGATCAAATGCTGCTTCAAACTGTTTAATGTCTTCATCTATCAGTTTGAGCTTCTGTTCTATTTCCGACAATTTTTGCTGGCTGTTTTGAAGCAGCTGATCAAGCTGATTCCATTCATCCAATGAGAGATGAAGGCTCTCCGCTTTCTCTTTAGACAAATCCTCCTTCATTTGTTGAAGCAAAATTTTTGCCTGCTCCAATACATTTTTTCGCACTAAATGCTTTTTATTATCGACTAGCCCATTTAACCGCTCCTCTAACTGCTTAAATTCGTTTAAAGGATGCTCAGGCGATTTCGTTGTCGTATAATAAATATTTTCCTTTTCAATTCCGATAGCTGTCAGCGAGGCTTCAATGTTTGTTTTAAACGTTGAAAAAGGTATTTCATCTTCTTGATGCTTATCAATTTGGTTGATGATGACGATGATCGGTTTATTCATCTCCCTCAGCTTTGACAAGAAAGAAAAATTCAGCTCCGACTGAACGTGATGATAATCCGTCACATATACGATGTAATCCGCTAAATGGAGCGCCGATTCTGTTCTTTTGCGATGATCGTCATCCGTTGAATCAATTCCCGGCGAATCTGTTAAAATCAGATGTTCACGAATCGTAAAATAAGGCCGTTGAATAAATACTTTTTCAATTTCATTTTCTTGTTTGCACAGCTTGCTGATCAGCTCATTATCCAAATCGTCTTTCGATTCATACATTTTGCCATTAAACAGATGCACACGGGTCAAACGTTCGCCTTTCGCCAGCATGACGATATTGGAGCTGGTCGGAAGCGGACTCGAAGGCAAAATGGTTCCGTTTGCAAGCTTGTTTAACAGCGATGATTTTCCTGCCGAAAAATGGCCCATAAATGCAATTTGGATTTGATCCTGCATTTCTTTTTCAATTAATTCTTTCCATTTTTGTTTATAGGAAGCTTTGACTTCTTTAGGAAGCTTTTCAAATATTTGAATCAAGCTGCTGATTCGTTCTTGCTCAACTACATTTCCCATACCTCAGGCTCCTTTTCGTCAATTCCTCATGTTGATTTTACCATATTGCCCGTAAATGAAGGCAAAAAAATTATTTTCAGGAGCCTGGACAAGAAAAAACCCGCTTCGCTTCCTCCCAAGCGACTGTTAAAAAGCTCAGTTTTCCCATAAAAAAGAGATTGACTGTTTTTTGCCAATCCCCGCTATGTAATATATGAAAAATTTATTTATGAATTTGAGTCGACTCGCTTCAAAACATATCCGATTAAAATGCTATAAATCAAAACCGTACTACCGACAAAAAGCATTGTCATGTCGTCACAGCCTTTCTTGAGAATGATTTTCATCATTAATTAAAGAATAACATGAGTGAAAATCATTTTCAATAGTTTTTTCGAAACGAAGTTTTAAATTTTAAAATTTTACATAAAAAAACCAGCCAAAAATGGCTGGCACAAAATTTATTATTTAGTGATTTCGATTAACAAATCACCTGTTTGAATAGCTTCTCCGCTCTTCACATAAATATCTTTAATAACACCTGCAAATGGAGCTTGAACAGTCGTTTCCATTTTCATTGATTCAGTGATCATTAAATGATCGCCCTTATTTACTTTTTCGCCTTTTTCTACCAAGACTTTAATTACTGTTCCAGGCATAGACGCTCCAATATGTTCAGGGTTTTGCGGATCTGCTTTGACTCTTTGCTGAACAGTTGATTTGATGCTCTCGTCTTTAATGACAACCTCACGCGGCTGACCGTTTAATTCAAAGTACACGATCCGCGTTCCATCAGGCTGCGGTTGGCCAATGGAAACTAGCTTCACAATCAGCGTTTTTCCTTTTTCTATTTCCACTTCAATTTCTTCGCCTAAACGCATTCCGTAGAAGAATGTCGGTGTATCTAAAACAGAAATGTTTCCATATTGTTCATATGTTTTCAAATATTCCGTGAACACTTTTGGATACAGTGCATAAGCAATCGTCTCGTAAGGCGTCGGCTCACGATGGAGCAGCTGCTCCAGTTCTTCTTTTAATGCTTGGAAATTAACCGGCTCCAATAGCTCCCCAGGTCTAACTGTAATCGGCTCACGGCCTTTTAAAATCACGCGCTGGAGCTCTTTCGGAAAGCCTCCGTACGGCTGGCCGAGATATCCGGCAAAAAATTCAATGACTGAATCTGGGAAGTCAAGCGATTCTCCACGCTCATATACGTCTTCTTCCGTTAAATTGTTCTGAACCATAAAGAGCGCCATGTCACCAACAACTTTTGATGACGGAGTTACTTTGACAATATCGCCAAACATTTGGTTGACGCGGCTGTACATTTCTTTCACTTCCTCCCAGCGGTCACCCAAACCTACAGCCTTCGCCTGCTGCTGTAAATTGCTGTATTGTCCGCCAGGCATTTCATGTACATAAACTTCTGAATGAGGAGCTTTCATGCCGCTTTCAAAGTCTTGATAATATTTGCGAACTTCTTCCCAATATTGAGACAGCTTTTCCAATGATTGAATGTTAACATTCGGTCTTCTTTCCGAACCTTCAAGCGCATAATATAAAGAATTGGCACTTGGCTGAGAAGTTAAACCGGCCATTGAGCTCAACGCCGTATCTATAATATCGACTCCTGCTTCGATCGCTTTGGCATATGTGTATATGCCGTTTCCGCTCGTATCATGTGTATGCAAATGAATTGGCAGATCGACCGTTTCTTTTAACACTGAAATAAGCTCATATGCCGCCTGTGGCTTCAACAGTCCTGCCATATCTTTAATGCCTAAAATTTGTGCACCTGATGCTTCCAATTCTTTTGCCATCTGTTTGTAATAATTCAAATCATATTTTCTTCTTGTTGGATCGAGAATATCCCCTGTATAACAGATGGCTGCTTCGGCAATTTTTCCGGTTTTACGGACGGCATCGATGGCAAGGGTCATCCCTTTTACCCAGTTTAAGCTGTCAAAGATTCTGAACACATCAATGCCTGCTTCCGCTGATCTTTCGACAAATTCTTTAATTACATTATCTGGATAGTTTTTATATCCGACAGCATTCGATGCGCGCAAAAGCATTTGCAGAAGCAAGTTTGGCACATGCTTTCTGACAATTTGAAGTCTTTCCCACGGATCTTCTTTTAAAAAGCGATAGGCAACATCAAACGTTGCTCCTCCCCACATCTCAAGCGAAAACAGGTTTGGAAGCAATCTCGCAGTAGGTTCAGCAATCTTTTTAATATCATTTGTACGCACGCGAGTTGCCAGCAATGATTGATGAGCATCTCGGAAAGTCGTATCCGTCAACAGCACTTGTTTTTGTTCTTTTACCCATTTAACAAGGCCGTCGACTCCTTCTTTCTCTAAAATTTGTTTCGTTCCTTCTGGAATAGGCTCCGATAATTTTACGTGCGGAATTGGTGGCTCATCAAATACTGGTTTTTTCTTTTTCCCGATGCCTGGAAAACCGTTCACCGTCACATTCCCAATATATGTGAGCATTTTTGTTCCCCGATCTCGTTGTTTCGGGAAAACGAACAGCTCAGGTGATGAATCAATAAAGGACGTATCATATTCTCCAGATAAAAATTTCTCATGTTTAATGACATTTTCCAAAAAAGGAATATTTGTTTTTATTCCGCGAACTCGAAATTCTCTTAAATTTCGAATCATTTTTCTGGCAGCTTGCTCAAACGATAGCGCCCATGTCGATACTTTTACAAGCAATGAATCATAATAAGGTGTAATAACAGCGCCTTGGAAGCTGTTTCCGGTATCCAATCGAACGCCAAAGCCGCCTCCGGAACGATACGCCATAATTTTTCCAGTGTCCGGCATGAAATTGTTCAGCGGATCTTCCGTCGTCACCCTTGCTTGAATAGCATATCCCCATGTTTTAATGTCTTCCTGTCTTGGAATTCCAACTTCCGGGCTGTGAATTGAGTGGCCTTCTGCCACAAGAATTTGTGTTTGAACGATATCTATCCCTGTAATCATTTCAGTAATCGTATGTTCTACTTGAACACGCGGATTTACTTCGATGAAATAAAAGTCATCGCCGGAAACTAAAAATTCCACCGTACCTGCATTGACATAGTTGACATTTTTCATTAACCGTACAGCCGCTTCGCAAATTTTATCCCTTAATTCCTGCTTTAAAGAAACGCTTGGAGCAACTTCCACGACTTTTTGATGACGACGTTGGACAGAACAGTCCCTCTCATAAAGATGAACAATGTTTCCATCGTGGTCACCAATGATTTGCACTTCAATATGCTTCGGATTTTCGATCAGCTTTTCTACATACACTTCGTCGCTGCCGAATGCAGCTTTTGCTTCCGATTTAGCTCGTTCATAAGAATCCTTTACTCCAGCCTTTGAACGGACTATGCGCATACCCCGGCCTCCGCCGCCAAGAGCAGCTTTAATGATAAACGGATACCCGTATTCTTCACCAAACTGAATCACTTCATCCAAGCTTTTGACTGGACCGTTGCTGCCTGGAATGACTGGAATTCCGGCCTTTTCCGCCTGATGTCTAGCTTTCACTTTATCGCCAAACATATCTAAGTGCTCTGTTCTAGGGCCGATAAAAATGATTCCGGCTTCTTCGCATTTTCTAGCAAATTCGATATTTTCAGATAAAAAACCGTATCCGGGATGAATAGCATCCACGTCATGAGCTTTTGCAATTTCAATGATACCGTCAATATCGAGATATGCTTCGATCGGTTTTTTTCCTTCGCCAACTAAATAAGCTTCATCTGCTTTATATCGATGATAAGAACCTGAATCTTCCCTGGAATAAATTGCAACGGTTCGGATATTCAATTCATTGCAAGCTCGAAATACCCGAATCGCGATTTCTCCACGGTTTGCTACTAAGATTTTTTCAATTTTTCTGTTCGTCATATAAATCCCCCTTGCAGTGTATATTAGATTTTCAAGAAAATAAAATTAGAGCAGCATATGGCGGAACGATTACATGCTTGCAATTTCTTTTTCTTTTTTATATTGCTCCCGGTAATTGACAAACATTGAAACATTCACTAACAATCCCATCGATATTAATAGTACTAATAACGATGAGCCTCCATAACTGACAAACGGCAATGTAACACCAGTGATCGGGATCAGCCCTGTCACTCCTCCCAAGTTGACGGCCGTTTGAATGGCGATCATGCTTGAAACTCCTACGGCAATCAATGTACCAAACGGGTCGGTGCATTTTCTTGCAATATAGAGGCCTTTTAAAACGATAAACGCCAAAAGCGTAAGAACAAATAATACACCGAAAATACCTAGCTCTTCCGCTACAACGGCCATAATAAAATCAGTGTGCGCTTCCGGCAAATATCCGTATTTTTGCACGCTTTCCCCCAGCCCCAGTCCAGTAAGACCTCCGGATCCGATCGCAATATATGAATTGACGAGCTGATAACCTGCTCCGTCTTCATGTTCAAATGGATCCGTATACCCTGTAAAGCGGGAAAGACGTTCTTTACTAAAAATATCATCGGCCTTAAATAAAATGAGCGGACTTAGCAGCAATAAGAAAAATAAAGCAAGCAATACTAACTTTAACATGTTTTTGATGCCCATACCTGAACATAAAATAATAGACAAGGCAATCATTCCAATAATGAATGATGTCCCAATGTCAGGCTGAAGCATAACAAAAACGCAAATCAATACGGTAAAGATTACCGGAGGCAATGCTCCCTTTCCAAAGTGCCATATGTACGATTGCTTTTTTTCGTATACAGCTGATAAATAAATAATGGCGGAAAGCTTGACAAATTCTCCCGGCTGAATGGCTCTTCCGGCAACTTTAAACCAGCTTTGCGAACCGCCGGCAACATGTCCAAAAACAAATAACAGCCCGAGAACAGCAATCGATCCAAAAAACAAAATTCTTATAAATTTTCCGTTCAGCAGAGCGCGGTACGGAAAAAACATCATTACTAGAAAAGCTATCGTTGCAAGCAGGAGCGAGGACAATTGCTTGCGAAAAAAATAATCGCTTTCCGTATAATACCTCGTGACTGCCATGATCATACTTGAACTGTACACCATGACCAAGCCGAAACCGCATAATAAGAAAACTGCTAAAATAAGCGAATAATCATATGATTTTAAAATTCGTTTCAACATGTTCATCTTCCTTACGACTTGCTGCTCTTCTTGTTGCAAAATAAATACACAGTCATTGTTTTCATAAGTGTAAAGAAAATTTATTTTCTATTATACTTTGAACAATTCATTTTCTCAATGGCAAAATAAAAATTGCGAAGGAACACCTATTGTGGAAGGTCGATATGATAAATGGAAAAGATAAAATAAAAGCCCAAACCTTTTTTTACCGGTTTGAGCAAGCTTTTTATTTTCGTACAAATGCCTCGTGCAGAGCTGACAGCTCACGCTCAAGCTCATCAAGCAGAGCTTTTCCCTCGCGTTCTTCAATCAGGCCTAGTCTGACAGCAAAGTCAATTTCCCGAGATAATCCGAACATTTGCGTATCTAAAACCTCTTCATAAAGAGGACATTGAGGCATTGTCAAATTGTCCATTTGTACTTTAATCAATTTCATGATTTTATCTGCATCCGCCTTTAAAAGCGAAAGAGCCTTTTCCCGGTGACTAAGAACCATTTCAAATGATGCCATCTGAATCCCTCCGTTCCCCATTAAGGAATCCCTATTCTATCTATTAATATTAAATGTTATAAAGGAAAATTGCAAGGAAACACGCACCCTCCTTCCCTAATAATTTTAAAGTTGTTCATATATATGTATGAACCTTCCAAAAAAATGCTAGAAGAATTCGTCTGATTGATTTGCCGCGTCTGGACTCAGCCGCCTGACTGTCGCCTTTTTGAACTGAAATGGGCAACGGAATGTGACAAAATCCATAAAAGCGCTTATACTTTAACGTGGAGGGATGCTCATGAGCGATATTATTCAAATAAAAGGGAATGTAAAATTTCCAATTACTTTGGACCCAGGTGTTTGGATCTTTGATGACCGCCGCATTGATTTAAATACATATTTTGATCAAGGCCGCAAAGAGGAAAACATAGAAGAGGACTATGTGCAAAAAACAGCAAATCAATGGCAACGGGAGATTCAGGAGGGAGCTGTATTTCCGCCTACTTTAAAAACGGAACAAAAATTTGAAAAAGAAAAGGTGCTTACCGGGACTTTCGGCATGCCGCTTAAACCGTTTTTATCAAATGCTGAACCGTTAACGAACGCCAAAACGGTCGTTTTTGAAACCGAAAACGGCGAAGTCGAAATGCCGATTGAAAAAGCAGAAGAATGCATTTTGGCATTTAGCATGGAAGGAAAACCGTTAAAAGAAGACGGCCCTGTCCACATCATTTACGGAGATGGCTCGAACCGCAATGATCCAATTAAAAAGGTGAGAGCAATAATCGTAAAATAATTTTTGGGGGTGTCTAATAAGTCGTTTTACGGCTTATTGACGCCCCCATTAATGTTTTAGAAACGTTGATATATCGGTGTTTATTACCAATGGCGATTTGACTTTCTGGACAATCCCTTTTTTTCCATTGCTCACAATTTGAGCAGAATCGCAAATGTTAGCGCAAAAAATCTTTTTGGATGCTGCAAAGAGCTTAAGATAAATCAGCTTCTGCAAAGCTCACACTTTTATCTCTGACCCCTGAGGCTTTTGAAACTACAGCATCTCACTTTTTCATAACAAATCTGCTGCTATTTGCGCCAATTGGGATCGTTCGCCTTTCAGTAATTTTACATGCCCGGCAATTGCTTGATCTTTAAATTTTTCCACTACATAGGTCAACCCATTGTTATATTCATCTAAATAAGGATGATCAATTTGTCCTGGATCCCCCATCAACACAATTTTGCTTTTTTCGCCAACTCTTGTTAAAATCGTCTTCACTTCATGTTTCGTCAAATTTTGCGCTTCATCGATGATGATAAATTGTTCCGGGATGCTCCTGCCGCGAATATAAGTCAGCGCCTCCACCTCGATCGAATTCATACCTGCTAAAATCGCATCAAGCTCGCCAGCTTTTTTCGTATTAAATAAATATTCTAAATTATCCCATATTGGCTGCATCCAAGGCCTCAGTTTTTCTTCTTTTTCTCCCGGCAAAAAACCGATATCTTTTCCCATTGGAACAATTGGTCTGGCGACAAGAAGCTTTTTAAATGATTCCATGTCTTCTGTTTGCATCAGCCCGGCCGCTAAAGCCAAAAGCGTTTTTCCTGTACCTGCTTTGCCGATCAAAGTCACGAGCTGAATATCGTGTCTCATTAATAGTTCGAATGCCATCGTTTGTTGAACATTTCTCGGCTGAATTCCCCAAACATGGTCATGCTGAAAAACAAGCTTTTTCAATCTTTTCCCTGTTTTATCGACAATCCCAATGGCAGATGATTTGCCTCCTAAAGCATCCTTCAGCAAAATAAATTGATTCGGATAAAAAGGATGATTGGTTATTTCCGACAGCAGCAGCTCATTTTTCTCATAAAATCGGTTTAAGTTTTCCATACTTATGTAAAGGTCAAGAAACCCTGTATAGATATGGTCAATTTCTACTACACGATCGCTCAGAAAATCTTCAGTATGAAGTCCAATCGCATCTGCCTTCACTCTCACTAAAGCATCTTTGCTGACTAAAATTACCGATTTTCCATCTTTCTTTGATTGCTCTTCCAGTGATAAATTTTTGGCTACTGCCAAAATTCGGTTATCATTTGTTTTTTCCACGAAAATCTCCTGCAGATCATGAAACGAACGATGATTTAATTCAATTCTTAAAGATCCGCCGTTTGGCAGAGGAATTTTTTCGTGCAATTTCCCTTGTTCCCTCAACTGATCAATGATTTTTGAAACTTGGCGCGCATTTCGTCCAACTTCATCCATATATCTTTTTTTGGAATCCACCTCTTCAAGAACAACGGCAGGTATTACAACTTCGTGCTCATCAAAGGAAAAAATGGAATTCGGATCCTGCAACAAAACATTCGTATCCAGCACATATATCTTGCCCAATCTTTCTTCCTCCCTCATCCGAAATTATTGGAGGCTTCCTTAGCTAAAATATATGTCTTTATGAATAAAGATAGAAGGTTTATTAAACAATAAATAAAGAAAGATGCTGCCTAAGCCGATGTCTTCTACAATCCAGTCGGGAGTTAACTCCGAAAGATTCAGGCTTCTTTATAAGTTTTGTAACTAGAACCAATGTTATTCGTCAAAGACGGAAGCACGAAATAAGTAATGGATTACTTTACACCTTACTTGTAAGAAAAGGAGTGATAGCATGCGCAGCTTTTTGATGTTTATTTTGCTTGTCGGCTTATATTTAAACGGTTGTTCCACAAACGAAAATGCACGAGAGGAAAATCGTGGTGAAAACTATTCAAGAACAATTACTGTCAAAGATTCCGTGCGGGAAAATGTTGATCGCAAATCCGGCCAGGAAATCGCCCGCCGCTTGGCAAAAATAGCCGAAAATGTTCCAGATGTAAATGATGCAACTGCAGTTGTTCTTGGAAATTATGCAGTCGTCGGAATTGATGTCGACAAAAAGCTGGATCGTTCAAAAGTTGAATCGATTAAGTATTCCGTTGCAGAATCATTAAAAAACGATCCTTACGGGGCTTATGCTGTAGTTATTGCCGATCCAGACACAAATGAACGAATCCGCCAAATTGGAGAGGAAATTCAAAACGGCCGGCCCATTGGCGGCATTCTAGATGAGCTCGCTCAAATTGTCGGAAGATTGATGCCGGATCTTCCTGGTGACGCTACAGACAATCAACAAAAGCAGCCGATGAATGAAAAAGATCAGCTTCCGAAGTCAAAAAATCAAGAGCTGAATAAAGAACAGCGTGATCAATCAAACCAAAAACAACAATAAAGACATTAAAACGCTTAAGTCCGAAGCTTAAGCGTTTTTCATTGCTTTCAACACCTTTTAGTCAAAATCCGATGATATTTTGTCATATTTAATAAAATAACAACTCATAAAACATTGTTTCACTATTGACCTGCGCGGCTGAAGATCAGTATGTCTATTCATTTTAATAATAGCTTGACTATCGCCGGATGATTCACGATCCCAAGTCGGAACGGAAATGCAAATGGCTCTGGTTTGGATAAAGAGTATTGACCTGTCTCACAATGTTTTTTGCAATGCTCGAAAGTGGCTCAATAGCTTATTTTTCTGTCTTTTCTTATAGAAATTGTATTGTGTGTAAGTCGTATAAAGCCGCTGCTGGCTTGATTCTTTTGCAAAGTTGCAAAAGAAATTGTGTGAGCGGAAGCAAAACGTGATATACTATGCGAGAGGCGAGTGAGTATAGAGGCGTGTTGTCTGAAAGCAATCCAAACTATCATCGAAGCCTTTTGATGCTGAGACGAACAACGTTGTACAAAGCTTAAAAATTTGATTAGAAAGTGTGAGAAGCAAGATGAAAGTCAAATGTGTTTTATGCGATAAAATCGAAACAATTGATGACGAATCATTGAAGGCAAAACAGCTGAGGAATAGACCGATTCATACATATATGTGCAATACTTGCTATAATCGAATTACGGAAAAAACAAACAAAAGACTATCAACCGGAAAGTTCCGTTTGTACCGCGAAAGAAAAAGGAATGAGCTTTTTTGAGAACAGAAAAATACTCAGAAAAAAGTTAAACAGATGAAGGTGGTGCGCACTGGCACATACCGACATCTGTTTTTATTTTCTTTAAAGCTATGTGTTGTTTTCATTTTTTTTCGAATAGTAAAGCCGAATTTTATATATGCTTAAAATAAGGACAGCGACTACCAATCCTTCTGCAATCGGCAGAAAAATTGCCAAAAACGTCAGCACCGTACAGCCCAAAGCGAGAAATAAATAGATTATAGCAGACTTTAAAATCGGGAGCTTCTTAGCAAATCCCAGTTTATATACAATAATTGATAAAATCAGAATGGTAATATACAAATACCACATTCCGACATCATGCTGCTCATGAACACGGAAAAGACGCGCAAAAAAAGACAGCCTTTCAATTACTTGTTCTTCTGTCACTACGTCCCTCCCCCTTTCACTCATTAGCTTTGATTTGACAGTTTTTTCTTTTTCGCTGCTTTTTCCCTCTCGTTTTTATCCAAGATTTTCTTTCTTAAACGAATCGATTGAGGCGTGACTTCACAATATTCATCATCATTTAAATATTCAAGTGCTTCTTCCAACGACATAATCCGAGCTTTTTTCATTCCGACCGTTTGTTCTTTCGTCGAAGAACGGATATTTGTTTGTTGTTTTACTTTACATATATTTACAACAAGGTCATTTTCACGATTATGTTCACCTACGATCATCCCAGCGTACACGTCTGTTCCGGGTTCAACGAAAATCGTTCCGCGATCTTCGACCTGTTGGATGCCATAAGAGGTAGCTTTTCCAGTTTCCATTGAAACAAGAACCCCTTGACGCCTTCCGCCAACTTGTCCTTTTTGCATAGGCTGATACGAGTCAAACGAATGGTTTATGATGCCGTATCCTCTTGTTAAAGACATAAATTCGGTCGTGTAGCCGATTAATCCGCGCGATGGCACCATAAAAATCAAGCGGACTTGTCCATTTCCGTTATTGATCATGTCGACCATTTCCCCTTTGCGCGCGCCCAATGATTCCATGACAGGACCTGTGTATTCCTCTGGAACGTCCACCTGCACCCGTTCAACCGGTTCGCAAAGTACTCCATCGATTTCTTTTACAATTACTTCAGGCTTCGAAACTTGCAGCTCATACCCTTCCCTGCGCATGTTTTCAATTAAAATGGATAAATGAAGCTCGCCTCGCCCTGATACTATCCATTTATCCGGGGAATCCGTCGGCTCCACTCTTAGCGAAACATCTGTTTGCAGTTGTTCATGCAGCCTTTCTTCGATTTTTCTCGCCGTCACATATTTTCCTTCTCTGCCTGCGAAAGGACTGTTGTTAACTAAAAACGTCATTTGCAGCGTCGGTTCATCAATCCGAAGAACAGGTAGCGCCTCTTGATGATCAACTGGACAAACCGTTTCCCCGACATTAATGTCTTCCATACCAGAAACAGCGACAAGATCACCAGCTTTTGCCTGTTCAATTTCCAATCGTTTTAATCCTTTAAATCCAAACATTTTCGTAACACGGAAATGCTTCACACTTCCGTCAAGCTTCATTAATGCGACTTGTTGTCCGACTTTCATCTCTCCGCGAAAAATGCGGCCGATGCCGATCCGCCCAACATAGTCATTGTAATCCAGCAGCGCCACCTGGAATTGAAGGGGTTCTGAGCTGTTATCAACAGGTGCAGGAATATGTTCGATAATCGCATCAAATAGAGCTTCCATATTTTCATCCTGTTTAGTTGGATCAGTGCTTGCCGTTCCGTTGATGGCCGAAGCATAAATAACCTGAAATTCTAATTGATCATCGTTTGCATCAAGCTCAATAAACAGCTCAAGCACTTCATCGACAACTTCTTCAGGCCGGGCAAACTCTCTGTCAATTTTGTTCACGACGACAATCGGTGTTAAGTTTTGTTCCAACGCTTTTTTCAAAACAAATCTTGTCTGCGGCATGCAGCCCTCATAGGCGTCGACAACTAGCAGCACGCCATCGACCATTTTCATAATTCGTTCTACTTCTCCGCCAAAGTCGGCATGACCAGGCGTATCTAAAATATTAATGGTCGTTCCTTTATATTCAATCGCCGTATTTTTGGCTAAGATGGTGATTCCGCGCTCGCGCTCCAAGTCATTGGAATCTAATGCGCGCTCCGCCACTTGTTCATTTTCCCTGAACGTTCCTGATTGGCGAAGCAATTGGTCAACCAATGTTGTTTTCCCATGGTCTACGTGCGCGATAATAGCAATATTGCGTAAGTCGTTTCTAACTTTCACACTGTCATCTCCTATTTGCTAAACTGAACCTAGGCTATTATACCATAAATACTGTGGAAACGTTGAACGTTTTTCGATAAACTAAAGATGGAAAGAGGCTTAAAGGCTATTAATGGTTTTCGTCTTGGATTGATGAAAGGAGGATGGGAATGGGCAACGGAAAATGGATATTTTGGGTTCTCGCCACCATTGCGGCGCTGCTTATTGTGTCGGTCGGCTTTGCAATAGGGGCTGGCAGCCTGTTGGGAGTAGTTGTTAGCATCATTGGAATTATTATTGTATTTGGACTCGGCTTTACCCAGAAAAAGAAAATGCGAGAGAGAGGATTATTATAAAGAATTTACATCTTGGCATCGGCCATTTTATACTTTCAAACGGTTTATGATACATAGATCGTCCCCTCTACTGATAGAGGGGCTTTATTACATGGCATTAGTTTCTTTCAAACCTACAAAGACCCATCTTTTGTTTCACAATATGTTCAGTTTTAGCTAAAACTCATTTACAATAGCCTTTTTCAAAAGACCAGCCTGAAATGAAATGGATACAAAGAAGTTCCATTTTATGTAAATTTTTTTAAACAACCCGATTTTTAGCCCTATTTACAAAACGTTGATTGCTACTACATTTCAATTGCTCCACACTTGTTCCATTTTTCTCGCCTGCCATCACGATGTGAAGTTTGCCGAACGATACCAACTCTTTCATATTTTTATAAGAGACTTTTTATACTGCTTTCTTCATGCTTGTTTTTTAGCAAGCTATGATGATCTATAAGCTGTCAACAGCATTTGCAGCTTTATATTTTCCCTTTAATATACTCCTCGATAATTTGTTGATGAATGGTTTGGTTAGCGGTGAAAATGCTTTGCTTTTTAAGCAAATCGACTGGTTTTCCGTCAAGCGTTGTCGTAACCCCGCCTACTTCGTCGACAAGGATTAAACCTGCCGCAAAATCCCAAGGAGCAAGTCTCATTGTAATATAGCCGTCCAGCTTGCCTGCGGCTACATAGGCAAATTCAAGAGCGGCTGAACCAAATGATCTCGTTCCTCTTAAACGTTTGACAAGCGGACTTAATATTGCTGGGTCAATTCGTCTGTTTTCCACCAGCCATGATGCATTCAAGCCGATGATGGATTCTTCTATTGTTTTCTTTTGTAACGGCGGAAGCTCCGTTTTGTTTAAATAGGCGCCGTTCCCCCTTATCGCATGGTACATTTCATCTCTGACGACATCATAAATCAGTCCTATTTGACCGACACCATCCGCAAAAACAGCAACCGAAATGCAGAAATTCCGCTTTTGATGTACAAAATTCATTGTGCCGTCAATCGGATCAATTATCCAAACGATACCGTCCAATGATTTCAATTCATGACCGGAACCTTCTTCTCCTAAAATGCTGTGTTCCGGAAACGTTTTGCGAATATTTTCCCAAAAGAAATGCTCTACTTCCCGGTCAATATTCGTCACTAAATCGTTTGGACTTGATTTCGCTTCAACGACCAGCTTTTGTTGAAATGATTGGCGAATTCTTTCACCAGCCTCATAAATCCATTGCTTTGCTTTTTGATCTATTTCATGCCAGTTCATCTATCTTACCCACTTTCTATTCAATCACCTTTTTTAGCATACTGTAAAGAAATGGAGAAAATCAAGTTTTTCACCTTTTTCATTGCAATATTTCACCCACATTATTTTTCTTTCTCTGTCGGTTTGTGCTACAATGTGGACAAACAACACAAGGAGGATTTTTATGGATTTTGTGCCATTTGTGAAGGAAGATTTTGAAGTTTTTCAAATAGACGGTTTAGAAGCGAGAATGGATGAGCTAAAAAAACGGGTGCGCCCAAAACTTGAAGCGCTGGGACAGCATTTTGCACCTACTTTGTCTGCTTTGACGGGAGATGAAATATTTTATCATGTAGCAAAACATGCCCGCCGTACCGTTCATCCTCCCAATGACACATGGGTTGCATTTGCAAACAGTAAACGGGGTTATAAGAAGCTCCCTCATTTTCAAATCGGATTATGGAGCACACACGTCTTTGTTTGGTTTGCCATTATTTATGAATCCCCTGTGAAAGAAGAAATCGGAAAACAATTTCTACAGAATTGGCAGCAAATTCGAAAGCAAATTCCTGAAGATTATTTCTGGTCAGCCGATCATACAAAACCGGATGCGGAAAAACAAAAAAATTTATCTGACGAAGATTTTCAACGAATTTTTCAACGTCTGCAATCGGTGAAAAAAGCAGAAATGTTATGCGGCATCAACCTTCCAAAAAATGAAGTTCTCTCCATGAGCAGGGAGCAATTTTTGGAAAAGGTTGACGAGACGTTTAAAACGTTAATGCCGCTTTATCAAATCACACAAAAAAGCACTGTTTAAAAATGGTCAGGATGCGCTGCATCGCTGACCATTATTTCTTTTGAAAACAATTAAGCAATGCTGGACCATTTCCGCCTTATCTCTTTCGCCTGTTCAATGATTTCGTCAAACAGTTCCGCAACGGACGGAATATTTTTTACCAGTCCTATAGATTGACCGGCCCATGCGTATCCTTCCTCGATTTTGCCTTCATAAATATATTTTTTGTTCGCTTCTCCACTAATGAAATCTTTAAGCGACTCATAATCTCCTCTTTCTCTTTCAATTTCCAAAATTTTTTCGGTCCAATTATTTCGAAGCGCCCGACCTGGTGCCCCTAACGACCTTTTAATAATGACGGTATCAAGTTCAGTACCGTTGACAATTGCTTCTTTATATAACGGGTGTGCATGAACGCATTCCTTCGTTGCAATAAAACGAGTTCCCATTTCAATCCCTTCAGCTCCAAGAGCCAATGCTGCCATTAGTCCCCTCCCGTCCGCAATGCCTCCAGAAGCAATCACCGGAATGGAGACAGCTTCCACTACTTGTGGAATTAATACGAAATTGCCGATATCGTCTTTTCCTAAATGACCGCCGCCTTCCTGTCCGACGACCATCACTGCATCTGCTCCAAGCTCTTCCGCTTTCTCCGCTTGTCTTCTTGCCGCAACGAGAACTAGTTTTTTTACATCGGCACCTTTTAATTGGTCAAAAAGCGGAGCCGGGTTCCCGCCAGTGATGGAAATGACCGGCACTTTTTCTTCAATCGCCACATCGAGCATATCGGAAAATGGACGGCCATGCTGACCGATGGCGAAGTTCACTCCAAACGGCTTATCCGTTTTTTGTTTCACCTTCCGTATTTCCTCTCGAAGCGCAGCTGGATTCGGAAGAGACATAGCCGTGATCTGACCGAGCCCTCCTGCATTGCTTACTGCACTTGCTAATTCTGAATACGCTAAATAAGCAAGTCCCCCTTGAATGATCGGATATTTAATCCCTAGCAATTCGGTAATTTTTGTTGAAAATACCATGTTTACCCCTCCCCATTTCGTATTATTCTTTTTCCACGCATTAAATTCCTCCTTTATAAAAACGTAGCTCAAACAAAGAGAAGCACAAAGATATTAAAAACCATATTTAATGCCTTTTGCAGGTTTTAAAGGAAAGTGCTATAATTTCATTTGTTTTTAATTTTGGGGAACCTTTAAAAAGTAGGTGAAAAGGAAAATTGTCACAGCATGATACACCATTGTTTACAGGTCTTTTAGAACATATTCAAAAAAATCCAATTCAATTTCACATTCCCGGCCATAAAAAAGGAGCCGGAATGGAGCCAAAATTCCGAGAATTTATCGGACATAATGCTCTGGCGATGGACTTAATTAATATCGGTCCTTTGGATGATCTTCATTCGCCAAAAGGAATTATTAAAGAAGCACAAAAATTGGCTGCTGAAGCTTTCGGGGCCGATCACACCTTTTTCTCGGTACAAGGTACGAGCGGAGCCATTATGACAATGGTCCTGTCGGTTTGCGGACCTGGAGATAAAATTATTGTTCCAAGAAATGTTCATAAATCGGTCATGTCAGCAATCATTTTTTCAGGGGCTTCCCCCGTTTTTATACATCCTGAAGTGGATAAAAACCTCGGCATTTCTCACGGAATAACGACAGAATCAGTTGAAAAAGCTCTTCAGCAATATCCTGATGCAAAAGGGCTTTTAGTCATTAATCCAACGTATTTCGGAATCTCAGCTGATTTAAAACAAATCGTAAATATTGCTCATTCATATGATGTCCCTGTTCTTGTAGACGAAGCGCACGGCGTCCACATTCATTTTCATGACAAGCTGCCATTATCCGCCATGCAGGCAGGGGCAGATATGGCGGCAACTAGCGTTCATAAGCTGGGAGGATCGATGACGCAAAGTTCTATTTTAAATGTTCGGGAAGGTCTTGTGTCTCCTGACCGTGTTCAATCGATTTTAAGTATGCTGACTACGACATCGACATCCTATTTGCTTCTTGCATCACTGGATGCAGCTCGAAAGCAGCTGGCAACGAAGGGCTATGAATTATTAGAGCAAACGATTCAATTGGCGAATCAGACAAGAAGCGAAATTAACAAAATTGATCATCTATATTGTGTAGGAGAAGAAATTTTAGGAACGAATGCAACGTATGATTATGATCCGACAAAATTAATTATTTCTGTGAAGGAACTAGGCATAACGGGATATGATGCAGAGCTGTGGTTAAGAGAACATTACAACATTGAAGTGGAGCTTTCCGATCTGTACAATCTGCTCTGTCTGATCACGCCCGGTGATACAGAATATGAAACATCACTTTTAATAAAAGCGCTTCGTGCTTTGTCAAAAGAATTTTCCCATCAGGCAAACAAGCAAGCGGAAGTCTCTGTCCTTCTGCCCGATATTCCTGTTTTGGCGCTGACACCTAGAGATGCTTTTTATGCAGAGACGGAAATGGTACCTTTTGAACAATCTGTCGGACGCATTATTGCAGAATTTGTCATGGTGTACCCACCAGGCATACCGATTTTCATACCAGGAGAAATCATCACTAAAGAAAATTTGCATTACATCCGAAAAAATTTAGATGCCGGCCTGCCTGTTCAAGGTACAGAAGATCCAACTCTTTCCTACATTCGCGTTATTAAAGAGCATAAACCGATTAAATGAGAAATCGCTGAAGAAGCTTTATAAATCCATACATTCGAGGACAAGTCGAAAAACGGATGAAACCAAATTTTGCTGAAGATCGATCATAAAATAATTTTGCTGCGGTAATGGCTAAAACCATTACCGTATTTAATTTATAATAATATTCAATTCTTTTAAAAGGAGCGACAACAATGAAAGAATATCAATTTCCCGTTCCGCCTATTTTTATTTTACTAATTGGTGTTATTTCTATTTCATTTTCTTCTATTTTTGTTAAATGGTCTGATGCGCCTGCATCTATATTAGGAATGTATAGACTGCTTTTTACGGTGATCGTTATGCTGCCGTTTCTCCCTTGGAAGAAAATCAAAACAGGAGCTATTAACATTCAATGGAAGGATTGGATTCAACTACTTTTATCTGGAATCTTCCTAGGTTTTCATTTCTTATTTTGGATGGATTCCCTTAGATATACAACAGTAGCAAGTTCAATGATTATAACTACATTAGAGCCTGTATTTGTTATGATAGGAGCTTATTTTATTTTTAAAGAGAGAACAAACCTTATTGGGATTGTGAGTATTTTTATAGCTGTTAGCGGTTCAATCATTATTGCATGGGGAGATATTAATCTTTCTACAAAAGCATTATATGGAGATTTCCTTTCATTAGCAGGAACGTTAGCAGTAGCCATTCATATGCTTTTTGGACAAGTATTATGCAAAAAAATTCCAACATCAATATATAGTTTTTGTGTGTTCTTTATAGGTGGATTTGTATTATTGATTTACAATCTTAGTTACGAGATCCCGCTGATTCATTATTCAGTTCATGATTGGGGCATATTTGTACTTCTAGCACTAGTCCCCAATATTTTTGGTCACGCATTATTTAATTGGCTTTTAAAATATTTGGATGCTACGACAATTTCAATGAGTATTTTAGGTGAACCAATAGGGGCAATTATATTAGCATACTTATTTTTAGGAGAAGCTACATCTATTTCCCAAATGATTGGCGGAGCGCTATCTTTAATTGGAGTCAGTATGTTTTTGAAAAATAAAGGACTTTCTAATAAGGAATTGACTGCGAATGCTTCTGTAAAAAGTGCTAATACATAACTAAAATATGGACGACGGCCTTCCTGCTTCGTGGGGAAGGTCTTTCATTAAAAAAACAGTTTATAGATGTAATGAAATATTTTTTGATAAACAAACGGTAAAACGGAAGCAATAATTAAACCTGTAACAATTGAAGATATGGTGAAGATGATGAACTTCCGAAGCGATATTTCTTTCCTCTTAAAAGCGATGATGAATACCCTTATCATAGAAAAGACAGTAATAAATATAATAATTGCCGAAAAGACGCTTGCTGCCATTACCTCCATTGTAAAGCTCCTTTCACAAAAGTCCTTTAGCTACATTTTACCGCCTAATGAATGGAATAGACACCACTTTTTATACTTTTATTGAAAAGACATCGATAACAAACTTCGCTATATCGAATTGCTGCCAGTTCCAATATTGGCTGCGAAATTTGTCGTAACTCCAATAAATTTTTCATCCAACCTTTTATGCACAAGTGACATTTGGTATATGTTTCATCAATCTTTACAAACCGCATCGCTGTCGTTTTAACACTTAAAAACCGCAATGACCGTACTTACTGAAAAAGACAAAGGTGAATTGATAAAAAATGAATTCAAACGATGTTTTTCTGTCTTAGCTCTCAATCACAATCCTGCAAGCATCCATTTCATTAAGATCACCAGCATTTGCTTTACATAAAAAAAAGCTGCCTTAAAGACAGCCCATTTATCTTAAACCCCTTTGTTACACGTGTTATTCAATATGTTATTGATGATTGCTTTTTTTACGATTCTTTTCTGTACAGCAATTGTTGCATTTACCATACAATACCGTAACTTTTTCATCATCAAAGAAATGAATTGTTGAATTGCAGTCTTGACAGACAATTGTTCCCATCCTGTATTCCCCTTTTCCATATAGCGTCATAAAGAATAAAGTGGAGACAAAATGACCTGATAGTTATATATTAATATGTCACATTATATTCGTCAAGCAGAAAATTGTATAACACATTTATTTTTTTATGCATTAAAAAATATGTAAATTGATTTTATCCGCTACAATTAAAGTTTTGTACATTTTATATGGGGATGGGGACATTTTTTTGGTTCAAAGTAGCTTTCAAATGACCTTTATCTGTTATGATCATTAGCATTACATGATTGCTGAGTATGATCCATTACGTGCATCTAAAGTCTACAACCCAACAACTCAAACATTCGCTCTAGATATCATACTTCTCGTACACGATTTGAAATTTTTTAATTTGTTTAAATAATATTTTATTTTTGTAACATTTGCATAACATTCAAAAGTGACGGAATTAAATATGTTAAAATGGCGTTAAGAAAAAATGAACACATTTTACCAGTTTTCTTTAAACGAAAGAGGTAGGACAATGGTGAAATTTATTGCATATACCTATACCGTTGCCGTACTGCTTCTATTGTCATCTTGTATTGCTGATCCGAAAGACAATCACTCGATTTCAAGCTCCGACAAAAAACAAATTCTTTTTTTTACCGACCAAAAAATGATGGAAAAAGAATCAATTTACTACGATGCTTTATTAGATTTAAAAAAACAATTTCCAGAGGAAATGGACAATATGATGATCTACCAAGCTGATAATCCTGAATCTAAGCGGTTTAATATTAAAACATATCCTTCCATTATCGTGATGGATCATGACGGCATCATTTTGCATATTAAAGGATCAGTTTCAACAAAAGATGAAATTGTAGAGCCGGTCTCAGAAGTGCTTTCCGAATAATGAGAATGTCGGTTTGAGGTAATTAAGCGCTGAGAAGATTCTTTAGTTAAATAGGATTTGTGCTCAAAATCTCTGCACAACATATTTTTGTGAAAAAACTTTCACAACAGTGAGAGAATTGTTCCATCATTTATTTTTCATCATAAAAACATACTAACATTAGTAGTACAGACCTAGGCCAAGGTTTGTGCTACTATTTTTTTATAGTAGAAGTGAAGGAAGGTCGAACATCCCCTGGGACCAAATAGAGTCCGTATTAAAAACAGACCAACTTCACATCCTTATTTGAATCAGTTTAGTATGTTGGGTCCGAAGAGACCGTGTATAAGAAAATGGAATCAATAAGGCAATGTGAAGAACTTCTATGTTTGGCTAAAAAGGAGAGGCAGAAAATATGAAACACGTAGTGGCATTTGATGTCAGTATGGGGAAAAGTACAATGGTCATTTATGACCGTTATCGTCAATGCGAATATGAGGGTGAAATAACCCATAACCGCTACTCTTTCGAGAAATTAAACGAAACCCTTATATCTTTAACACAAAAAGATGCACAGGCACCTGATATTGTCTTTGAAGCAACAGGCGTATATTCAAAACCACTAGAACGATTCTTAGGTGATCAAGGTTATATGTATTATCGAGTTAACCCACTCGAAGCGAATATTCAAATGGCTTCAATGAGGAGACAAAAAACAGATAAAAGCGACGCTCATGAACTTGCGAAAACTCACTTTAGAGTTGAACGTGAACAAACTTATCAAGAAGGGGAATATTATAAACAAATGCGTGCAATGACGAGATATTATGATGAATTAAGTAGTGAAATGACGCATTTATATAGTCGTTTACATGCGATTCTACAATTGAGTTTTCCCGAGTTAGAAAAGCTATTCAGTAAACGTTCTGCTTTATTTTTGAATGTCGTTCAATTATACCCTCATCCGGATCATGTGTTAGTTTGTTCAAAAACAGTGATTCGTAATCGTTTAAAAGCCAACACAAGAAAAAACTTATCATTGGCACGTGCTGAAGAAAAAGGGATCGCTTTAATCGAAGCAGCAAAAGAAGCGTATCCAGCAATTTCAAAAGATGATATTCGCTGTGAACAAGTGCGGGATTATGCCAAACGGATTGCAGACTTGAAGGAGAAAAGAGATCAACTTGTCCAAAAGATGGTTAAATTATCGAAAGATAAACAAGAGTATCAGATTTTAATTTCATTTCCAGGAATCGGAGAAACGACTGCAGTTCGTTTAATTGGAGAATTAGGAGATATTCGACGATTCAAAAACCATAAACAACTGAATGCTTACGTCGGTATTGATATTATGAGATATCAATCTGGGAATACCTTTTATAAAGACAAGATTAATAAAAGAGGAAATAACAAACTTAGAAAGATTCTATTTTACATGATCCAGACCATGATCCAACTACGGAAAAACACACAAAATCATATTGTAGATTATTATGATAAATTAAAAACGCAACCCCAGAGGAAACCTCATAAAGTTGCGTCCATAGCATGCGTGAATAAGTTCTTGAAATCGGCTTATCACCTTATCACACATAATCTGAAATACGATTACGAAAAGGCAACAATGCATCAGTAATCGTAAGTAAGATTATATCACAAAGACCTGACGAAAAAAATGGAAATCGTGAGGTCTATTTGTCATGCGAAAATTTATTTTGGAAGGAAGGGGTCCCCCTTCCTTCCAAAATAAAATCTATATTAACCAAATTATTTAATAAAAAATACTTGACTAGAGGTAAGAAAGGGGTTGTCCAAAAAGTCAAATCCCCATTGAAAACAAATAATCATAAACACCGATATATCAACGTTTCTATAACATTAAAAGGGGCAGTCAATAAGCCGAAAAAACGACTTATTAGACTGCCCCCTTTGGGCTGCATTACTTATTTATAATATGAATCGGTGTTCCAAGTGCAAGTTCGGCAGCTTCCATTGCAATTTCACCTAATGTCGGGTGGCCATGAATCGTCAAGGCAATATCTTCTGCCGTCATGCCTGCTTCGATCGCAAGTCCAAGTTCAGCAATCATATCTGATGCGCTGACACCTGCGATTTGAGCCCCAATAACAAGGCCGTCTTCTTTTCGTGTAATCAATTTTACAAATCCATCGGTTGCATTTAATGACAATGCGCGGCCGTTTGCTGCAAATGGAAACTTAGCTGCCACAATGTCAATTCCTTCGTCTTTAGCCTGTTGTTCCGTATATCCGACAGAAGCCAACTCAGGTTCTGAGAAGACAATGACAGGAATTCCGTTATAATCGATTTCAGAAGGTTTTCCAGAAATCGCTTCTGCAGCAATTTTCCCTTCATATGAAGCTTTATGAGCAAGTGAAGGTCCTGGAACGATGTCGCCGATAGCATAAATATTTGAAATATTTGTCCGGCATTGTTTGTCAATTTTAATGTAGCCTTTTTCATCGATTTCTACTCCGACTTGTTCGAGACCAAGTTCATCAGTGTTTGGTTTGCGTCCTACTGTAACTAAACAATAGTCCGCTTCCACTACTTGCTCTTTTCCTTTTGCTTCAAATGTCACTTTTACTCCGTCTTTTGTTTCTTCAACACCTTTTGCAAGTGCGCTAGTATGAATTTCGACATTACCTTTTTTCTTCAACGCTCTTTTTACAAGAGCTGTCATTTGTTTTTCAAATCCTGGAAGAATTTCTTTGTCTCCTTCAATAATCACAATTTCAGTGCCGAAATTCGCATAAGCAGTTCCAAGCTCTATGCCAATGACTCCCCCGCCAATGATAACCATTTTTTTCGGAACTTCTTGCAGGGACAACGCTCCTGTTGAGTCAATGACTCGCTCAGAAAATTTAATGCTTGGAATTTCAATTGGACGGGAGCCAGTTGCAATGATTGCATTTTTAAATTTATACGTTTGAGCTGAATTCTCGTTTATGATTCTGACGGTGTTGCGATCAACAAAATATGCTTCGCCTTTTACAATTTCAACTTTATTTCCTTTTAAAAGGCCTTCAACACCACCTGTAAGTTTTTTGACTACACTTTCTTTCCAAGCTTGCACTTTAGAAAAGTCTAGTGTTACATTTTCAGCTTTTATTCCTATATCTTCTGATTCTTTAGCCTCTACATAACGGTGTCCTGCACTAATTAATGCTTTAGAAGGAATACATCCAACATTGAGGCAGACGCCGCCAAGAGATCCTTTTTCAACGATCGTAACTTTTTGCCCTAATTGCGCAGCTCTTATTGCAGCCACATAGCCGCCGGGACCAGCTCCTATGACGAGAGTGTCAGTTTCAATCGGGAAATCTCCTACTACCATTTATTACGCCTCCATTAGTAATAATTGGGGATCATGCAATAAACGCTTAATATGGTTAAGCGCATTTTGTGCAGTTGCACCGTCGATCATTCGATGGTCAAAGCTTAAAGACAGCGCTAAAACAGGGGCTGCAACGATTTCTCCGTTTTTCACAACCGGTTTTTCAGAAATACGTCCGAGACCTAGAATGGCTACTTCTGGATGATTAATGACAGGAGTAAACCATTGGCCGCCAGCGGAACCGATATTGGTTATCGTGCATGATGCGCCTTTCATTTCATTTGGAGTAAGTTTGCCCTCACGCGCTTTTGTTGCCAATTCATTAATTTCTGCAGAGATTTCAAAAATCGATTTTCGATCTGCATGTTTGACAACAGGAACTAAAAGTCCTTTTTCCGTATCAGCTGCAATTCCGATATTGTAATAGTGCTTATGAATAACTTCTTCTGTTTCATCATCAAATGACGTGTTTAATACTGGATATTTTTTCAGTGCCGATGTTAAAGCTTTGACAACATAAGGCAAATATGTAAGCTTAATGCCTTGTTCTGCCGCAATAGCTTTAAATTTCTTCCGATGTGCAACAAGCTCTGTTACATCGACTTCATCCATTAATGTTACATGTGGCGCAGTTTGCTTCGATTTAACCATCGCTTTTGCAATTGCTTTTCGAATACCGCTGATTTTCTCGCGGGTTTCTGGGAATTCTCCTTCAAGGACAACCGGAGCCGGCGCTGCTTTTTCTCCTGCCGATACGCCTGTTGCAGCTTCTTTTTCCACGTTTTCAACAGGTTTTGCTTCTTCTTGTCCACCTTTCAGATAAGCATCAATATCTTCCTTCAATATGCGCCCGCCGTTTCCTGAGCCTTGTACCAATCGAATATCAACGCCTTTTTCACGCGCATATTTTCGGACGGATGGCATTGCAATAACGCGTCGGTTAACATCTACGTCTTCTGAAGCAGACTGTGAAGCGTTGCTTTCCACTTTTTGCTCTTCTGTGGAAGGCTTTTCTTCTTTTGCTGCTTCACCGCTTTCATCGCCTTTTGATTGATTTTCATAACCTGGAGCATCAATTGTGACTAATACTTGACCGACAGTTGCAACTTCCCCTTCATTCACTTTTAATTCTAATACTTTTCCTTTTACAGGGGAAGGGATTTCAACTACTGCTTTGTCATTTTGCACTTCACAAAGAACATCATCTTCATTGATTTCATCACCAGGTTTGATAAACCATTTTACTATTTCACCTTCATGAATGCCTTCACCGATATCCGGCATTATAAATTCAAAAGCCACAGATTTCAACCTCCTAAATAATTTTCAGTTGATGGCCGAAAAGAAGAAAAGATGATGCTCCTCTTTTTAGCCAATTAGAAATTCAATGCTTTTTTAGCCGTTTCAACGATATCTTTGTAGTTTGGAAGCCATACATCTTCCGCTTGTGAGAATGGATAGACAGTGTCCGGAGCTGCTACGCGGAAAACAGGAGCTTCCAAGCTAAGAATCGCTCTTTCATTAATTTCTGCAACAACATTAGCAGCAATTCCTGCTTGTTTTTGGGCTTCCTGCACGACAATCGCGCGGTTTGTTTTCTCTACTGAAGCAATAATCGTTTCTATATCCAGCGGACTTACTGTACGTAAATCGATCACTTCTGCTGAAAAGCCCTCTTTTTCAAGTTCGTCAGCAGCTTTTAAAGATTCATGCACCATTGCCCCGTAAGTGATGATCGAAATATCTTTCCCTTCACGTTTTATATCCGCTTTGCCGATCGGAATTGTATATTCTTCTTCCGGAACTTCATCACGGAAGGAACGATAAAGCTTCATATGCTCCAAGAAAATGACCGGATCATTATCCCGAATTGCTGAAATAAGCAACCCTTTTGCATCATAAGGGGTGGAAGGAATAACGACTTTTAAACCAGGCTGCTGCGCCATCAAGCCTTCCAAGCTGTCCCCATGAAGCTCAGGGGTATGAACGCCGCCGCCGAAAGGAGAACGAATGGTGATCGGAGCATGCCAGCGGCCCCCGGAGCGATAACGCAAACGCGCCATTTGTCCAGAAATGGAATCCATAACCTCATAAACAAAACCGAAGAATTGAATTTCAGCTACCGGACGAAAGCCTTGTGTGCTTAAACCGATTGCCAAGCCGCCAATTCCTGATTCTGCCAGAGGTGTATCAAAAACTCGGTCTGGGCCGAATTCTTTTTGAAGTCCTTCTGTTGCACGGAACACACCGCCGTTTACACCAACATCTTCCCCAAATACTAACACATTTTCGTCGTTTTTCAGTTCCGTACGCAACGCATCAGTGATTGCTTGAATCATTGTCATTTGCGCCATGCTCACTTCGACTCCTTCTCTTTATAAATTTCATATTGTTCTTTTAGGTTATAAGGCCAGCTTCCTTCTTCAAACATAATGTTGATTAAGTCTGTCACTTTTTGTTTTGGAGTTTCATCCGCTTTTTTGATTGCTTCTTTTATATCTTCTTTCGCCTTTTCGATAACTTCGTTTTCTTCTTCCTCGCTCCACAATCCTTTTGCTTGAAGGAAGTTTCTGAAACGAACAAGCGGATCTTTTGCCTCCCACTCGTCATCAAGCTCTTTTGCCCGATATCTCGTTGGATCGTCTCCTGCCATTGTATGCGGACCGTAGCGGTAGCATAATGTTTCAATTAATGTCGGACCTTCACCGTTTATTGCCCGTTCACGCGCTTCCTTCACAGCTGCATAAACAGCAAGCGGATCCATTCCATCTACTTGTATACCAGGGATTCCAGCTGCAACAGCTTTTTGTGCAAGTGTTTCAGCTGAAGTTTGCACCTCTACAGGTGTTGAAATTGCAAACCGGTTGTTTTGAACGATGAAAATAGCAGGTGCTTTAAATGCCCCAGCAAAGTTTATTCCTTCGTAAAAGTCGCCTTGAGACGTTCCTCCATCACCTGTATACGTAACAGCAACTGCTTTTTTGCCGCGTTTTTTCAAGCCTAATGCTACCCCTGCAGCTTGCACATATTGGGCGCCGATAATAATTTGCGGTGAAAAAGCGTTTACGTCTTCAGGCATTTGGTTTCCATGAAAATGCCCGCGGGAATATAAAAATGCTTGATACAAAGGCAATCCATGCCAAACTAACTGCGGTATATCACGATAGCCCGGGAGAATGAAGTCCTCTTTTTCCAAGGCAAAATGAGAAGCAATTTGTGATGCTTCTTGTCCGGCAGTCGGTGCGTAAAAACCTAAACGACCTTGACGATTTAAAGAAATTGAACGCTGATCCAACACTCTGGTAAATACCATTCGTCTCATTAATTCCTTTAATTCTTCATCAGAAAGGGAAGGCATCGCATCTTCATTCACGACTTCGCCTTTTTCGTTTAAAATTTGGAACGTTTGGAATTCCTTGCGAATCGCATCAAATTGCTTTTCGCTGTCAACGACAACATTTTTCGCCTTTTTTGCCATTCAACACACCTCTTCGTTTCATTTTCTCAGCCTTTAAATTCATCCATAAAACTAGATTACCCCAAATTGTTCATGGAGACACACATTGCGGATCTTTAATTGCCAAAATCGTCAAGTACATTGCAAGATCGCTTTACAAACTGTATTAATTTTTTTATTTAAAATAGTAATACACATCGATTTCACTTCATAGTGTACACCCTTTTTTCACATGCGTCAATTAATTTGTTTATTTTTAAAACAATATATAAAACGCTTTCAAGATAATTGGAAATATTTTTACTTTTAAATCTGTACTAATACAACAGATAATTCTGTATCACTATTACAGATACAGACGGAAGCGAATCATTTATCTGGAGAGCGTGTTGCTTCTCTATATAAATTACAGAAGAATTTATATAAATAAGGAAGTCTTCTAGGCAAACGTCTATACCTTTATTTTGCTTCATCATACGATGATATAGACATTTGACCTAAATAAGGCGATATGGAGTCCTTATGTGGAGGTGAAAGAGATGCATTATTATTACAATCCGTCTTATCATTACCCATCATACGGATATTTTCCAGTTTCAAACTGGACATTTGTATTGATCGCTGTGCTTTTTATTTTGCTCATTATTGTTGGCGCTGCCTGCTTAAACTATTAATTGATGATTGTCCGATTTTCGGGCAATTCTTTTTTTGTTTCTTTTAAAAGATTTATGTATAATGAAATTTGTTGATATAGGTTCAGGAGTGATTAGCAATGATTACAATGGAAGATATTATTAAGGAAGGACATCCAACTCTTCGTCAAGTTGCCAAGGAAGTGGAATTGCCCGCTTCTGAAGAGGAGAAAAAAATTTTAGCGGAGATGCTTCAATACTTAAAAAACAGTCAAGATCCAGAGATTGCAGAAAAATATGGATTGCGGCCTGGGATCGGTCTTGCCGCCCCGCAAATTAATGTATCAAAACGAATGATTGCCGTTCATGTGACGGATGAAAAAGGAAAATTATATTCGTACGGCCTGTTCAATCCAAAAATTGTAAGCCATTCAGTGGAACAAAGTTATTTAACAAGCGGTGAAGGATGCCTTTCCGTTGACAGAGAGGTTCCAGGATATGTTCCGCGTTATGCACGCATCCGCGTCAAAGGGGTTGACCTTGAAGGCAATGAAGTCGACCTTCGTTTAAAAGGTCTTGTCGCTATTGTGTTTCAGCATGAAATAGATCATTTAAACGGCATTATGTTTTATGATCGGATCAATAAAGAGAATCCTTTTAAAGAACCGGAAAATGCAACTCCAATTGACAGATGAAGCCAGAAGTTAGCGCCCGGCATCCAAGCCGCGGAATATTTTGAAGCAAAACGAAAATCCATGCAAAAAATCCCGAATAGTTCTTTCGGGATTTTTTGTTCATAAAGAGAAATTTTTTGTGCACACTACCATTTGAAATCGCCTTTGCAAGGCATTTTTTTTAAGTTTAGCTTCGGATTTATATCAACTGCAATTGCTTTGCAGCATAAAATATTCCATCTTCATCAACAGGCTTTGTAACAAAATCAGCTACTTTTTTCACATGCGAAACAGCATTACCCATAGCAACGCCTGTTCCAGCAAACGAGATCATTTCTATATCATTCAAACCGTCTCCAAAAGCAACCACATCTTGACGGCTAACGCCAAGCATATCCATTATCTTTTTGATCCCTTCTGCTTTCGATCCTTTTTTTGGAACAACATCAGTTGAAAGCTGGTGCCAGCGGACAAATTTTATCTCTTCAGAAATATTGAACTGTTCTTCTTCTCCTTCTTTGCAAAACAAAAGCGCTTGGTAAATATGTTTTTCTTGAAAATAATCAGGTCTGTACTCAGGATGCGAGAGGTGCAAAGATTTCAAACTTTCATGAATAAACGGATGATCTTCCACATTTGCTTTCATATCTTCTTCACTCAAAAATACAAGCGGGTAATCAGTATTTTCAGTCGCTTCGATTAATTGCTCCAACGCATCGACCTTCAAAGGATTTTCATAAATAACTTCTCCTTCATGCACAACATACTGTCCGTTATAGCTGACATAAGAATGGATTTCGAGCTCTTCTCTTAGCTTTTTAAACATAAAAGGGCCGCGGCCGGTTGAGATGGCGACGTGATGTCCGGCTTTTTTCAAACGGGTGACCGCGTCAAGAGTAGATTCCGGCAAACGTTTATCATGATCCAATAAAGTACCGTCTATATCAAAAAAAATAAATTTTTTCCCCATGTTCAATCTCCTTTTCTCTTTCGTGAAAACCTTATTTACACTAAACAAAACGGTATAGTATGCAAACGCTTTATGTCAATAGAGCTTTTCCACGTTTAGCCATAAAAAAAATAAAAAAATAGCATATAATATAAGTAAATACAATCGGACTCGACTTTGACATCTTAATGAAGGAGGAGTTGATATGTTAAAACGTTTAAAGAAAAAAATTAAAAAACAGTGGAAGCAATTGCTTCGCAGAAAATCGATTGCTTAAAGAAACCGGGCGGCTTTAGCCCGGTTTTCGTTATTTTCAATGAAGGTTGGATTTGCCATCAGAATCGACTATAATAATAAAAGCTAGTTTAACATGGAAAGTAAGGAGAGATTACGCAAATGATGTTTAAAGTTTTTTATCAGGAAAACCCGAATGAACCGCCTGTTCGGGAAAGAACGAAAACATTTTTCGTTGAAGCGGAATCAGAAAGAGAAGTTCGTGAAAAATTAAAAGGCCGCTCCATAAACATAGAATATATTCAACCGATCAGCGGTCCGTTTTATGAATTTGAAAAACAAAGCGAAAATTTTTCTGTATTGGAGAAATGATAGTATATGAAATTTGTAAAAAGAGACCAAGTAGCAGCATTCGCCCTCGGCGGATTGGGCGAAATCGGAAAAAATACGTACGGTGTGCAATTTCAAGATGAAATCATTTTAATTGATGCTGGAATTAAGTTTCCAGAAGACGAACTTCTAGGGATTGACTATGTGATTCCGGACTATACGTACTTAGTAAAAAACCAAGAAAAAATTAAAGGCTTGTTCATCACACATGGCCATGAAGATCATATAGGCGGTATACCTTATTTGCTACGGGAAATTAATGTACCAATCTACGGCGGTAAACTGGCGATCGGACTGATTCGCAATAAGCTTGAAGAGCATGGACTTTTAAGACAAGCTAAACTAAACATCATCCAGGAGGATGATGTGATTCGGTTCAGAAAAACTGCCGTAACTTTTTTCCGTACAACTCACAGCATTCCAGATTCATATGGAATTGTTGTCAAAACTCCCGCAGGAAATATCGTTCATACAGGAGATTTTAAGTTTGATTTTACTCCAGTCGGGGAACCTGCAAATTTAACTAAAATGGCGGAAATCGGCAAAGAAGGTGTGCTCTGTCTTTTATCGGACAGCACAAACAGCGAAATTCCTGAATTTACAATGTCTGAAAGACGGGTCGGCGAAAGCATTCACGACATTTTCCGAAAAGTAAGCGGCCGCATCATTTTTGCAACATTTGCATCCAATATTCATCGACTTCAGCAAGTAACAGAAGCAGCTGTTAAAAACAATCGAAAAATAGCTGTTTTTGGAAGAAGTATGGAAGCAGCTATCCAAATTGGTCAAGAACTCGGGTATATTCGCTGCCCGAAAGATACGTTTGTTGATGCAAATGAAATAAACCGTCTGCCCGCTCATCGGGTCGTGATTTTATGTACAGGAAGCCAAGGCGAACCAATGGCCGCTCTATCCCGAATTGCAAATGGAACTCATCGGCAAATCCAAATTATTCCCGGCGATACTGTCGTTTTCTCATCATCGCCCATCCCAGGGAACACTTTATCGGTTTCAAGAACGATCAATCTGCTTTTCCGCGCCGGTGCGGAAGTAATTCACGGGTCGTTAAATGACATCCACACATCTGGCCACGGCGGACAGGAAGAGCAAAAATTAATGCTGCGGCTAATGAAGCCAAAATATTTTATGCCGATTCATGGAGAATATAGAATGCAGATCATGCATATGAAACTAGCTGTCGATTGCGGAGTTCCAAAGGAAAACTGTTTTATTATGGATAACGGAGATGTGCTGGCGATGAACGACCGCGAAGCATCCATTGCCGGTAAAATTCCATCCGGATCCGTTTATATTGACGGAAGCGGAATTGGCGACATTGGAAACATTGTGTTAAGAGACCGAAAAATTTTATCTGAAGAAGGACTCGTAATCGTTGTCGTCAGCATCAATATGAAAGAGTTCAAAATTGCTGCAGGACCTGACATTATATCGCGCGGCTTCGTTTATATGAGAGAATCCGGAGATTTAATTAAAGATGCCCAAGAACTGATTACTAAGCACTTAAATAAAGTATTGGAAAGAAGAACTACGCAGTGGTCGGAAATCAAAAATGAAATCGCCGATACACTCGCTCCGTTTTTATATGAAAAAACGAAACGCCGACCGATGATCTTGCCAATTATAATGGAAATTTAAGTAATAACTTGTGATCGATCCCTCTTGTGTTGACAGTGGAACGTACTGTTTAACATAAGAGGGATTTATTTTGCAAAAATGTCCAGTTGTTATTTTGTCGGCTCATAACACACAGCATCCGGCCGCTCTTGCTTTTTTAGGTAGATGGTTTTAAAGCGGGCAGCCGTCAGCTAAAAGTTCTTATAAAAAAACGAAAAAGTGAGTGCTTGCAGAGAAGAAAGACGGAGATCAAAACATGTAAATGAAAAATACCGAAAAGTTTTATGGTTAATTTTTTCGATATACAAGTGTTTAATAGAAGAGCAGAAAGACATTTTATGTACGTTTGTGCCATCATATAAATTTATACGCAATCATTTGAAAAACATTTCATGAAAAAATTCGACTTGGATAATGTCATAATCAGAATTTTTCAGGAGCAGGTGCTGCAAGTGGCAGCAGTAAAGGGAGATAATAAAGAAATCAATTTGTAGTTAAAGAAGACATGTATTCGATTGCCAGAAAAAACAACGACATTCTTGCAATAAGGAAGGATTTTGAGCCGGCAAACAAAAAAAGAATGAGAAGAACTGTCTTGAGGCATTCTAGACAGCTGCTTCTCATTCAATTACCATGTAAGCTTCAAATGATTGTTTTTACTTGACTGGATAAGTTCAGTTCGTTCTTCAGTAGATTTTGATTTTGCCAAATGCGGATGAAACATTTAAAGCTCCGAAAGAATGTATAGAAGTTTTCATTATTCTCCTAGCACTTTCTTTTCAAACCGATCAATATCGACGTCAGCTCCGATGACAATTAAAATATCTCCTGCCTTGATTACTTCTGTAGCTTGCGGCGATACGATAATTTCGTTATTTCGTTTAATCGCAACAATATTGATTCCGTATTTCGCACGAATATCGAGCTCGATGAGAGAATGGCCGGCAATGTTGCGGTTAGCAGCAATTTCAACAATGCTGTGCTCTTCCGACAGCTCAAGATAGTCCAACACATTGTTCGAAAGAAGATTATGGGCAAGCCGCCGCCCCATATCCCGTTCAGGGTGAACAACTGTATCTGCTCCTATTTTTGACAAAACCTTTTCATGATAGTCGTTTTGAGCTTTCACCGTTATATGCTTAACTCCTAGTTCTTTCAACATAATGGTTGTCAAAATGCTCGCTTGAATATTGTCGCCGATGGCTACGATCACATGATCAAAATTTCTGATTCCCAAGCTTTTTAATACGGCTTCATCCGTTGTATCCGCTACAACAGCATGTGAAACAATATTGGCAAATTCGTTTACTCGATCCTCATCCACATCAATGGCAAGCACCTCTGCTCCTTCTTCCGATAACGTTCGGCAAATGCTTCCGCCGAACCGCCCCAACCCGATTACGGCAAACTCCTTTTTCATCAATACTCCCCCATTACAACTTGAATGACATTATTCTTGTATTTCTTGGCCAAAATCAATCGCTTGTTTCAACTTTTGCTGCATAAACCCTATTCCTTTGCAATCGGAAAGAGGATAATGAAAAGCTGTCTTATTTGTAAACACTTGTTCTATATATGGACGGAATTTCTTTCCTCCCAAAAGAACAATATCATCTACATCTAACAAATTTTTTTCAACCGCTTGTTCCTTCAATTGGTTGATTGTCATTAATTCAGGATGCTTTTTCATGCTAAAGGAAACATTGTAAGGACCAGGCACAAAATCATTTGGCCGCAAAAAGCCATGCTTGGCAGACAAAATCACCCATTCATCGAAAAATTTTTTAGCATACGCCTGGCAAAGGCGGTGAAAAACTCCTATATACGCTTTTTCTGCGGAAACAGCACCTGCACTGGGCTCTTTATCCCATACTTTTTTTGTTCCGCAAGGTATGACACAAATCCTTCTCATTTAACATTTCACCTGTTCAATCGATTATTCAATTCATTCAAAAATTGTATAATATCGTTATGAAAAACAAAATCAGCCCATTCATCGAAGTCTGTTTGTTCTTGGTTGACAATCACTAATACCGCTCCCATCCTTTTTGCCAAGAGCGGTATTTCGTTCGCTGGCCGAACTGTTAAAGATGAACCAAGCACGATCATAATGTCTGCTTTTTCACATTCAAGCTCCGCATCTCTAAAAGCATCTTCCGAAAGCAGCTCTCCGAACAGTGTAATGGAAGGACGAATAAAGCCCCCGCAGCCGCAATAATATTGATTTTTCAAGTATACATCATTTAGAAAGCGTTGGCCGCAATTGTGGCAGTGAAACGTTTGAAGTGTTCCATGAAGTTCAATTACGTTTTTGCTTCCTGCTAAGAGATGGAACCCATCAATGTTTTGAGTAATAATCGATTGAATCTTCCCTTCCTTTTCCCATTTTGCCAGCAAGTAGTGTCCTTCATTCGGAGATTTGCTTTTATATAATTGAAGGCGTTCTTTATAAAATTGAATAAATTCATCACGGTTTGTCTCCATCGCTTCAATGCTTGCCAATTTACTCGGATCCTTTTTGCGCCACAAACCAGTTTTTGAACGATAATCCGGAATTCCGCTGGCAGTGGACATCCCTGCGCCAGTAAATACAACAGCATGTTCAGATTGTTGCAAAAGATCAGCGATTTCGGATATCAAAGCCATCTTTTTTCATCCTTTTTTATTAATTGTGAAAACAATTATTTTAACCTGAACTTACCATTTTTTTATAAATGAAATCAATAAATTCGTCAACAATTTCTTTGCGGAACCGTTCAGTCCGAGACAATATCGATAAATGCCGTTTAATTTCCACATCTTTTATTTTCAATTCATGTAAGTAGCCGTATTTCAGTTCTCTTGACACCGTAATCCTCGGCAAAAAGCCGATTCCCAGCCCGGATTCTATAGCAGCTTTTACAGCCTGCGTGCTTCCTAGCTCCATATAATAATTTATTTTATCTAACACCCCATATTTTTTTAAAGTATTTTCGATAATGAGACGGGTTCCTGAATTTTTTTCTCTCCAGATCATTTTTTCTTTTGCCAGCTCTTCAATGTCAATTTGTTTTTTCTCCTTCAAAGGATGCTCTCTTCCGCATACTAAAATAAGCTCGTCATCGACAAGCTTTTTTACATGAAAAATGCTGTTTTCTACAACTCCTTCTACAAATCCGATATCAATTTTGCGGTCAACAAGCCGATCAATAATGCCCGGAGTATTAGAAATCGCTAATGAAAGCTTTACATCTGGCACTTCTTTTTTAAATTTTCCGAGCAGACTAGGCAAAAGATATTCCCCAATTGTCAACGTCGCTCCGACACTTAGTGTAAAATCTTTGTGTCCGGTTATTTCCTTTACTGCTTCTTTTGATTGTTGAATTTCTTCCACAATATTTTTGGCAATCGGATATAATATTTTGCCGGCTTTTGTCAAAGTCATTTTTCCGTTCGAACGGTCAAACAATGGGGTTCCATAATAATCCTCTAGTTGATGGATTTTTCTCGTAACAGCCGGCTGGGACACATAGACAAGCTTTGCAGCACGGCTGATGCTCCCTTCCTCAACAACAAGACAAAAACATTTTTAAACTTTCCAAATCCAATTCGGAATCACTTCCTTACAATTTAAACACTTAAAAACAACTTCATGCTAACACCTATCAGCAAAAAAGACAACATTTGCAAAATCCATTTTCCAGGCACTTTTGTTGATAAGATAGCTCCCAGTTGAGAGCCGATCATCACTCCTATTCCGCCCCACAAGCAGGCCGTCCAATTAACATTCCCTAATGCAATTTGATTCAGCGCACCAACAAGTGAATAGATCGATAATGCAAAAAGAGAAATCGCAGTTGCGTCGTGAGGACGAATCTTCAATAAATAAATTAAAATGGGGACGAGCAACCATCCGCCGCCAATTCCAAAAAAATTCGATAAAGTTCCCAACAAAAGTCCGATGATGAATAAAAAAACAGCTTTTAAACGGTTTCTGCCCTCATTGAAAAAACCTGCTTTCATACTATGTTCCGGCTCTTCCGGAGCTTTTTTTAAAAGCAAAAACATCCCGAGCATGAATAAAGCAGCGGCAAATATCCAATAAAAAAAGTCGGGTGAAATAATTCCCAACAGCCAAGTGCCGATAAACGTTCCCGGGATGGAGCCGAAGATGATCGGCCAACTGATAGAAAAATGAACACGCTTTTGCCGTATATAATTCATCGACCCTGATATAGAATTGAGAAAAACCACAACAAGACCCGTACCAGCTGCAATTTCAGGAGGCAATTTCAACAGCAATAAGAGAGCAGGAACAAACACAAATCCTCCCCCTGCTCCCACCATTACCCCATAAGCGCCTGACAAAAGTCCAAGAGCGAGCAGCAAAACCATTTCCACCATTCAAGTTCACCTCTGTTAATATCCTAATTAAAGGGTACCAGTGAGAAGGATTGGTGTGAAATGCTTATTCAACATGGGGTATAACAAAATGTTATAGTTTGTGATATTTTTGTTTTTAGTGCTTCTAGCCTTGCCCATTTAGAAAATGTTATATATAATTAAATCGAAATCATTACGATTTAATACAGCGGGGTACACATATATTTTGAAAGGAGTTCAAATCGATGAAAAAAGTCTTTTTTGCATTTTTAATGGCAATGCTTGCAATCTTTCCTATCGGCTGCGGCCAAAATAACAACAATGCTTCCGAAACGAACAATAATAATGAGGACAAAAACAATCAAAAAGAAATTGAAATTTATACAACAATCTATCCACTGACAGATTTCACTAAAAAAATCGGCGGTAAATACGTTCACGTCGAAAGTGTTTACCCACCGAATGTAGAAGCCCACACGTATGAACCTACATTAAAAACTTTGGAAGCAATTGCGAAAGCGGATTTATTTATCTATACTGGAGCTGGTATAGAAGGATTTGCTGATAAGGCAGAAAAAACGCTGAAAGACGGTAATGTCAAAATTGTAAAAGCAGCTGAAGGAATCCCATTATTAAGTGCGTCCGAAGATGAACATGACCATGAAAGTGGAGAAGAAGAGCATTCACATCATGAAGAAGATTCAGATCATGAAGAAGAACATGGGAACCAAAACGAAGAGGAACACGATCATGCACATGGAGATGTTGACCCTCATGTATGGCTTGATCCAAATAGGGCCATTACTCTTGCGGAAAACATCAAGAACGCTTTAACGGAAGCGGCTCCTGATCAAAAAGAATATTTTGAACAAAATTTCGCTCAACTTAAACAAGATCTTGAAGAACTGGATCAATCATTTCAAGAAACAATTAAAAAATCGAAAACAAAATATATTCTTGTGGCTCATGCTGCTTATGGTTATTGGGAAGACCGCTACGATATTGAACAAATTCCAATATCGGGATTATCTCCAACAGATGAGCCTAGTCAAAAGCAGCTTGTCAAAATCATTGAACTATCGAAAAAACATCATTTAAAACATGTGATCTTTGAACAAAATGTATCTGAAAAAGTAGCAAAAATCATCCAACAAGAAATTGGTGCCAAATCATTAACGCTACATAATTTAGAAAGTGTTTCGGAAACAGATTTAAACAATAACGAAGACTACTTCAGCATTATGAAACGCAATCTTGAAACGTTATCTGAAGCTTTAAATTAAATACTATTTGCACGCTTTTAGGGGGCTGTCCAATGAGTCTTTTTGACTTATTGATGCCCCTTTAATGCTTTAGAAAACGTTGCTATATCTATGTTTATGAGTTTTTTGTTTTCAAATGGAAATTTGACTTTCTAGACAGACCTTTATATAAACTGAGTTTACATAATAAAACTACTGTAAACTGACAAACTTTTTTATTTCATATTTTTGTAAAATCAAGTAAAATATTTAGACATACGAATAAATATGAGAGGAGAAACCAAAATGGAAGCAGCTGTTCAAAAACAGAATATGGGTCAAATTACATTATACAGAATATTATTTATTATCGGATTTGTTCATCTTCTAAACGATTCGATTCAAGCTGTTATTCCAGCAGTTTTCCCTATATTGGAAAAATCAATGAATCTTACATATATGCAGCTTGGATTCATTACATTCAGCCTTCAGCTAACGGCATCTTTGCTTCAGCCTGCTGTCGGGTTTTATACAGATAAAAAGCCGATGCCTTATTTGCTGCCCATCGGGCTTACGTGTACGTTTTTCGGCATGCTGGGACTTGCTTTTGCACCTAATTATTGGATTGTTTTAGTTTCGGTATTTTTCGTCGGAATCGGTTCAGCCGTTTTTCATCCGGAAGGTTCAAGAGTGGTGCATTTAGCAGCGGGAGAACGAAAAGGGCTCGCCCAATCAATTTTTCAAGTTGGAGGTAATGCCGGACAATCTCTTGCTCCCATTATGACAGCTCTTATTTTCGTCCCTATGGGACAATTTGGCGCGATTTGGTTTACTTTAATTGCCGGCATGGCCGTCATCGTCCTTCTATACATTGCAAATTGGTATAAGGAAAAGCTCGACAGCCGAAAAAAAACAAGCGCAAAAAAAGCCGTTGTGCAAGTTCCTGCCGCTCGAAAAAAGCAAGTGAAAATTGGACTTATGCTGCTCATCTTCTTAGTTTTTGCTCGTTCATGGTATCATGCAGCAATCACTAATTTTTACCCTTTTTATTTAATTCATGAACATGGACTTTCCATCAGCAAAACACAGCTATATATTTTTATATTTTTAGCAGCAGGTGCAATCGGAACATTTTTAGGAGGGCCGCTTTCAGATCGTTTCGGAAGACGGAATATCATTGCTTTCTCAATGCTCGGATCAGCTCCGCTGGCGGTCATTTTGCCTTATGTGAATGAATTTTGGGCAATTCCAATAATGCTCATTAACGGTTTTATTATTTTGTCAAGCTTTTCTGTAGTTGTCGTATACGCACAAGAGCTAATGCCTGGAAAAATCGGAACTGCATCAGGCTTAATGGTCGGTCTTGCCTTCGGTTTAGGCGCTTTAGGATCAGTCGTGCTCGGTGCTCTCGCGGACTTATTCGGCTTAAAGCCAGTTATGATCGCGTGCGGCTTTCTTCCATTTATCGGCATGCTCTCCATGCTTTTACCTTCCGATCAAAAGCTGAAAGAATGGGCATCTTAACATTTTTACAAGACAGCAGCTACTTTTCAATTGATGTGAAACAAAAGACAAAGTTGTTTTGACAATAAAAAAAGATTGAATGAAGTTAAAGCCAATGAACAATTTTTTGTTCAAATGTAATAAATGAAAGCTTTTATTTGTACTAAGGAACGAATGAACACAGAAATAATAAAAGGCGTTTTTCGGCTGTCCATCAACTTTTCAGCCTGAGAAAACGCCTTTTGTGTTCTTTTATTCTTGAAAAGCACGGTCACCGAAAATTTTTAACGTTATATCATCTGCTGGAGGATTATGAAGACCGCATCTGACATCCCGATAGTAGCGCTCCAATGGGTATTCTTTTCTTAAGCTTTGTCCGCCTGCAATTCGCATGGCTAGGTCAACGACTTTGATCGCACTGTTTGTGGCAACATATTTTACGGCAGCCAGCTCATCGCCCCATTTGTTCGTGTAAATGCGGCTGTTCATCCCATTTTTTCGCCACACTGTACATAAAATGCCGTGCGCTTGTAAGCTCCAGATCCATTTCAGCTGTTTTTCGCCGCACTTCCGAAAGTTCTGAAATTGGATGAGAAAGACTGGCAGGTTGATACTCTTTTGCATATTTGACAGCAAAGTTTCTTGCGGCGATAGCGATCCCGAGGTAGCAGGCAGGAATATGTAAAAGCCATCCTTTCGGAGTGGAAGGACTGAATGTAGCTTGTCTAATCGAAACGAGAGCGTCTTTTTCGACCTTTACGTTGTGCAGTAATAAATCGTCGCTTCTTGTCGCGCGCATGCCGATTGTATCCCATGTTTCTTTTATGGAAAGCCCCTCTGCTCCTTTTGGGACTAAATATTCGCCAACCTCACCTGTTTCTTCAATTGTTGCGGTTACAATAAAATAATCTAGAATCGGGGCCAGTGATGTGAACGATTTATGGCCATTAATAATCCAGCTGCTTCCTTCTTTCCTTGCCGTTGTTTTTGGTTTTCCGCCTCTTGCAGGACTTCCGGCAGCCGGTTCTGATGCACAGCTATTGATTAATTTTCCTTCAGCGACAATTTCTTCGCAAATGCGCTCAAACGTGCGTTCATCCCATTTTTTTGATTCGGATAAATCCATTACGATTCCATTATGCCACCCTAACGATAAACCTGTTGCGCCATCTCCTTCTGCAATTTTTTCTTGCACAAGCAGAAATTCATATAAAGAAATTTCATTTCCTCCATATTTTTTTGGCACAGTTAATTTCAGAAATCCTTCCGTTTTTAAATCTGAAAAGTTTTCAAATGGAAACGAAGATTCCTGATCATTTTTCGCGGCTCGCTCCGCGAACTTCTCCGCAAGTTTTTCGGCTTTTTCTCTTAATTCTCGATGCGATTTGTTGACAATAACCATTTCATCTAAAAAATTCATATTCTTCACACACCTGTTTCTTTTTCTTTCTTTTCTATCTCTATTGTAGCTCTATTATTCATTTTCGTTAAGCAATCCAATTGGTTTTATTTTAATTTTTTTGGTAAAATACAGAAAAAAATATGTAGGAAATAAAGGAGAATGATGATGACAACTTTCAAACAGCAGCTTGAAAAATATGCAGAACTTGCCGTAAAGGTCGGAGTCAATGTTCAAAAAGGACAAGAATTGTTCATTTCTGCAAGCATAGATGCAAAAGAACTCGTCCGATTCATTGCGGAAAAAGCTTATGAGGTTGGTGCAAGGAATATTCATATCGACTGGCAAGATGATGTTTTAACAAGATTAAAATATGAAAAGGCTCCTGATGACGTGTTTTTAGAATATCCTGAATGGAAGTCTCTCGAAAGAACTGCCCTAGCAGAAAGAAATGCAGCTTTTATTTCTATTGTGTCCCAAAGCCCTGATTTATTAAAAGGCATTCAGCCTGAGAGAATCGCAAATTTCCAGAAAGCGTCTGGAACAGCTTTAAATACGTTTCGCAGATACATACAATCGGATAAAGTCAGCTGGACGGTTATCGCTGCCGCAAGCGAAGAGTGGGCGGAGAAAGTTTTTCCAAATGAAGAAAAATCGCTTCGAGTTGAAAAATTATGGAATGCTATTTTTCAAGCAACACGCATTAATGAGGAAGATCCGGTTTCTGCATGGAAAAAACATAATGAAAGTCTTCATCAAAAAGTCGATTATTTAAATGCGAAAAAATATAGAAAGCTCCATTATCAAGCTCCTGGAACGGATTTAACTATTGAGCTGCCTGAAAAGCACCTATGGGTGGGAGCAGGAAGCGTTAATGAAAAAGGCGTTTCTTTCATGGCAAACATGCCTACAGAAGAAGTGTTCACAGCTCCGAAAAAAGATGGGGTAAATGGTTATGTGACTAGCACTAAACCGTTAAGCTACGGCGGAAATTTAATCGAAAATTTTGTAATCACATTTGAACGAGGACGCATTACAAATGTAACAGCCGAAAAAGGCGAAGAAATTTTGAAGCAATTAGTCGAAACAGATGAAGGCTCTCATTATTTAGGTGAAATTGCTTTAGTACCTCATAACTCACCGATCTCAAAGTCAAATCTTTTATTTTATAACACGTTGTTTGACGAAAATGCTTCAAACCATTTAGCGATCGGCAGCGCCTATGCATTTTGCTTAGAAGGCGGAAAAACGATGACAGAGGATGAATTGAAACAGCATGGTCTCAACACGAGCATTACACATGTTGATTTTATGATTGGAAGTGCAGAAATGGACATCGACGGCATTCTTCCGGACGGCACACGTGAACCAATCTTCCGAAAAGGAAATTGGGCGTTTTAAAAAAGGGCCGGCTGATCGTTTCTCATGAAAGCCTTGCTTAAATATTGCACAACACTTAGCTGAAACTGTACCGTACATCCTTGACGTTTGTTTCAGGCAAGTCAGTAAAAGCTCTATATTTCTCGTTTTGCTTATTTGCTGCATCAACATCATCATAGTATTTGTCTTCTTTGAATCGAATCGTACTTTATCATGCTAATGGGCGGTCATTTGACTTTGCCCTTTTCATTCTTATTCAAAGAAAAAAACAGCCTCTGTAAATATAAAAACTTTATAATGATCCACTATGCGAAAAGGAGAACGTAAAAAATGGAATTGTCCATCATTTTAAGTTTTCTTGCAGCTTCTATTTTATTAACCGTTGCACCAGGACCCGATAATTTATTTGTTATTGCACAAAGCATGTCTTACGGCTTTCGAGCGGGGTTCATCACTTCTCTCGGACTTTGTACCGGACTTATCGGACATACTTTAATCGCATCACTCGGACTGTCAGCCATACTCTATCAATCTACTGTTATTTTTACAGCTATTAAATCTGTCGGTGCGATCTATCTGTTATATTTAGCATGGGAATCTTATAAGGAAGGGAAATCAGCAGTTTCCGGTAAAATAGCAAATGTAAAAAGTCTTTCCCTCTTTTCTTTATATAAAAGAGGCATCTTGATGAACCTGTTAAATCCGAAGGTGTCATTGTTCTTTTTAGCTTTCTTGCCGCAGTTTGTATCAACAAACAGCGGCCATGTTCAGCTCGACATGTTTGTGCTAGGTCTTATTTTCATTGTACAAGCATTGGTATTGTTTTCCTTATTTTCAGCATTAGCCGGCAAAATAAAAATTCTGTTTCAATCTAAAAAAACAGTTTCTACTATTCATTACGGCAAATCTATTTTATTTGCAGTTCTTGGCGGAAAGCTGCTTTTTACAAAAATTTAGTAGATACAATGAGGGGGAACGTCAGGAGCGAAATTTTTTTCGCTCCAGTTTTTTTACTCTGCCCCCTACTTCATTTATTTAGAAGATGAATGTCCGAATCAACATCATTACTTTCCCGCACATATTTTTACTTAAGGCAGTAAGATCAATTTTTTCAACATGTTTTAAAGCCGTCCAAACTCATTCTTTTTACAGCTTCTTTTGTCTGCTATAATTCTACGTTTATTAATCTATTTGTCCTCCTAAATAAATGAATTCTTCCTATCATCCTTATCCCAAAAACAAAATCGTCAAGCTGAATAATCATCATTCCAATAAATTGAAGGTGTTTATTCATTTTAACCTTCTAATTCGCATATATTTGTACAAATGAGAGGTGAACATGGTGAACGCAGAAAAAACTAAGCCGGCTCTACAAATAAAAACATTTTTTGAACATCGTTTGCAGCGGTTTCTTCAGCATCTTTTTTTATCGATCATTTGCGGATATATTTTATACTACTTAGTTAATTAAATGCAGAATAAACGCAGCGAATTCATAACAAAGAGACTTCACATTTTTAGTACGTGAAGTCCGAAACTGCCCATAATAAACAAACGATGACGAAAGCAAAAGCGCTGCAATCGGTATTTCCAGGGCTTTCCGGAAAGCCAAATCCTCAATATATCAACGTTTCTAAAACAATAATGAGGGCTTCTATTATGCGAAAAAACGAATTAAAGATACCCCTAAAAAAACATGCCTTGGCTCGCAAGCTTCTTTGAAGACGGAGTTAAAAAATTCAAATTGAAAAAGACCGCACAATTTCATTAATAAATTGTGCGGTCTTCATCATTTTAACAGCTCGATCCATAAGTAAAAAAGATTACTCAGTCTTCTCCTGTTTCTTTTTAAATGTTCGATAGACGAAGAAAAATATAATAAGCGCCAATAAAACAATTGGTAAATTCCCTACAACGAGCACAACAATCCAAGATGCCGCCTGAACAATCCAATGAATGCTTGTCAAAAATTGTTCTTTCGTTTTTTCCCACGTATTAAAATCCTTTGAAAAATTTTCATGAGATTTTATTTCTGTTAATTGCAGTTCAACTGTTGCATAGTCTGTTCTATTTTCAATATATTTTATTCTGCCCTTTAATTGTTCGATTTCTTCTTGGACAGCTGCCAAATCTTCCGAAATTTTCAACAAGTCTTCTGTTTTCTCAGCCGATTCCATAAATTTAAGGAGCCGAGCTTCAACCGCTTGCTTCGATTTCAATCGAGAGTTTAAATCGACATATTCTTCTGTTTGATCTTCACCAGTCATTTGCTCCGATTTGACTGATTTGCTTGCCTTTTTCACTTCCTCTATAAATCGTTGAAGTTCATTTTGAGGAATGCGGAACGTTACATATGCCTCGATCTTTCCATCCTGTTCCACTGCATTTGATTGAATGATATAGCCCCCTCTGCTTTCGGCCTTCTTTGTTAAGTTTGCAATCGTTTCATCATAGCTTACCACTTCTGCCGTTATATTCGCAGTGTACATAACTTTTCGTTCGTTTGAGTATGTGCTGGCAGCTGATTTCGCTTCAACTGTTTCCATTTCTCCTTTTTTTTCAATTTTTTTCTCTATCATGGTCTGATCCATTTTAGCACTTTCTACGGATGATTTTTGTTCTGAATTGCTGCAGGCGACCAAGAAGAGCAGCAACAAACCAATCAAGACTTTCTTCATTTTCATCATCTCCAGTTAATTACAGTTTATGGATTAGACGAAATAATGAAGCAAAGGTATCTTAAATAGATGAATAAAATGTGTGCAAACAAATGAAAGTGTGCTACTATAATAAACGTACTTGCGCTTGAAACCTTTCGCTTTTACCATTCGTCTAACATAAGGAAATTCTACTCTTCTAAAAAAATCATTTTCATAAAGTTGGTGGGCTTCATGGATTCTAACAAAAAGGCGCAATCGCGGTTTGATTATCAATTAGCATTTATTATATTTCTACTATTTTGCGCGAGCTGCGTGGCCATTTACGGAGCGCAAATGACTTCAGGGCAATATGCGGTAAACTTTATTTTTAAGCAAATTGCCTTCTATGCAGCCAGCTGTCTTATTGCCGGAGTTGTCATGCTGTTCGATTCAGAACAAATTCAAAAAATGACATGGTATTTATACGGTTTTGGGATATTTCTTCTATTTTTGTTAATGATTTCACCAGAAAAAATTGCCAAAGAAATAAATGGCGCTAAAGCATGGTTTACTCTTCCCGGTTTTTCGTTTCAGCCTTCAGAAATCATGAAAGTTTTCTTAATCATTGCTTTGAGCCATATTATTTGCAAGCATCATCAAAAGTATTTGCATCGAACCATTCAAACCGATCTCATTTTGTTATGTAAAATGGGTGTGACGACAGCAGTACCGGTATTGTTCGTTATACTGCAGCCTGACTTTGGGACTGCGCTTGTCATGTTTGCCATTTTAGCCGGCCTTATTCTTGTTTCAGGCATATCTTGGCGGATTCTTACATTAGGGTTTCTCATCGTAACCCTCTTTGCTGCAACAATTTTTTATCTTGTATTGCGAATGCCTGAATTTCTTGCCAAATATTTAGGTGTCAAGCAATATCAGTTCGGCCGGATTTATGCATGGTTAAATCCCGAAGGATATAAAAGCGCTGAAGGCTATCATTTGCTCAATTCTCTAAAAGCTATCGGATCTGGCCAAATTTTCGGAAAAGGGGTTGGGCATGGACAAGTATATATCCCTGAAAACCACACCGACTTTATATTCAGTGTGATTGGGGAGCAATTTGGATTTATCGGCACTAGTATTGTCATTAGTTTATTTTTCTTATTAATCTATCACATCATTAAAGTGTCAATTGAAACAACTGAACCGTTTAACAGCTATCTTTGTACTGGCGTCATCAGCTTGTTTGTCTTCCATGTATTTCAAAATGTCGGCATGACGATTGGCCTTCTGCCGATCACAGGTATACCGCTTCCTTTTATCAGCTATGGAGGAAGCTCCCTTATTGGCAGCATGATGGCGATCGGATTGATTTTCAGTATCCGATGGCACCATCGTGTATCTATGTTTTCAAAAGAATAGGTGTCCAATAAAGTTGGACACCTTTTTTGTTTTGTTTAAGAAACAAATTGTATTAGCATGAATTTTTCTCGCCTATGGAAGGCAAAGGCAGCAGCTTTCTGTATCACTCATATCTTAACGATTCGATTGGATCCAATCTTGCCGCCTTGTTTGCCGGCAATAGTCCAAAGAGAATCCCAATAAACATTGAGAATAAAAGTCCGCCGACGACAACCTGCCATGATACTAATGATGGCCAACCGGCAAAAATGGAAATGATGGATGCAATTCCTGCACCTAATAAAATCCCTAAAGTTCCCCCAATTAATGTTAATGTCATCGATTCAATTAAAAATTGCAGCAAAATTTGTCTCCTTGTTGCACCAAGAGCTTTGCGAATGCCGATTTCTCTCGTTCTCTCGGTGACGGAGACGAGCATGATGTTCATGACACCGATGCCGCCAACTACGAGGGAAATTCCGGCTATGCTTCCGATAATCATGGTCATAATACGGGTAATTTGGCCGATGGATTCTGCAATTTCTTCAAAATTCACCACTTGATACGAATCTTCTGTTTGATGCATGTCGTTTAGCAATTGCTCAGCTTTTTCCCCTGCAGCTTTGATTTCGTCTGCACTAACTGCTTCAAGCGTTACTTGCGTATAATTCGTTTGACCGAAAGCATTTCGATAAGCCGTCCATGGAGTGTAAATTTCCGACATGCCAAAGGCAAAAATTCCTGTCGGTTTTTCAAGTATGCCGATAATTTCGAACGGCTGATTCGATACCCAAACGACCTCGCCAATCGGATTTTGTTTTTTAAATAAATCTTTTGCTAGTTGGTCGCTAATAATCGCTACACGTCTGCCGCCTAAAAAATCCGCTTCCGTAAACAGTCGGCCTTTATTAATGTTTAATTGATTGACATCCATATATGCAGCATTGATCCCATAGACCGTGGCATCGATTGTTTCTTCTTTATACCTTATTTGATAAGAACTTGTCGTGGAAGCAACAACCTGTTTAACTTCAGGGATCCCTTTCAACGCTTCAACATCTTCTTGGGTAAACGGATCCACTAACATTGCGTTCGGATTTGCTTTCAACTCTTCTTCACTTGGTTGATAATACACTTCTATCGTATTGCTGCTGCCTGCAATTTGGGCTTTTAAGGCTTGTTCGCCCCCTTGGCCGATTGCTACAACTAAAATAACAGATCCGACACCGATAATTATTCCTAGCATTGTCAAAATTGAACGGAGCTTATGGGCAAGAATGGAGGAAAACGCCATCCGAAAATTTTCCATCAAATTCATAATGTGCTCCCCCGTCCCAAATCTTCTTGTAAAATTTCTCCATCTCTTACTACAATCGTACGCTTAGCAAATTGAGCCACTTCATGTTCATGCGTTACGACAATGATGGTTGTCCCTTCTTTATTTAGCATTGTAAATTGTTCCATAATTGCTTCGCTTGTTTTCGTATCCAATGCACCAGTCGGTTCATCTGCCAAAATGAGCTTTGGATTATTCACAATGGCTCGAGCTATTGCCACCCGTTGTTTTTGGCCTCCCGATAATTCGTTTGGCATATGCTGAATTCTATCGCCGAGTCCAACCTTTATTAAAGCCTGCTTAGCGAGTTCATCCCGCTGTTTTTTTCCAATGCCGGCGTAAATCATTGGCAGCTCTACATTTTTTAAGGCGCTCAACCGCGGCAGAAGATGAAACTGCTGAAAAACAAAACCGATTTTCTTGTTGCGTATTTTGGCCAATTCTTGATCATCAAGGGACGATATATCCTTCCCTTCAAAATAGTAAGCACCTGATGTCGGGCGGTCCAAACAGCCAATAATATTCATGAGAGTTGATTTGCCGGAACCGGACGGCCCCATAATGGCCACAAAATCCCCCTGCCGGATTTCTAAATTGATTTTTTTGAGCACATCCATTGTTTCTTTACCGTTTCTATAAGATTTCGTCACATCTTCCAGCTTGATCATTTGATTGTCACTTCCACGCCTGCTTTGATTTCATCAGATGGTTCACGAACAATTTCATCATCTTTTGTTAAACCGCTCGTCACCTCAATATATTCATCGGTTGAAGTACCGGTTTTAATTTCTTTTCTTGTTATTTTTCCGTTTTTCACTACATAAACATATTGTTGATCATCATCTTGTTGAACAGCGGTAAGAGGAATAACATTCGCTTTTTTTCTTTCCGTTTCAATTTCCATAATCAATTTAAAGCCTGGCTTCACCGGAATGTTCTGATCTTGGACAAGAACTTCCACTGGATACTGGACAGCCTCGTTTCCTGTTTCCGCCGCCATCTCACTGCCTTGTTGAGGCAAAATGCCAATTTTCAATACTTTTCCTTTCCATTTTGCATCAGGCACCACATCAGATTTTAAAACTACAGGCTGACCTTCTTTAATTTTTAAAGAATCGTATTCAGAAATGACCCCTTCCACTTTCATTTTGTTCAAACTGCCAATATGTATGAGCGGCTTCACATTTTCGCCCATTGCTACTGCTGCGTCTTCATCTACGGTAATCACAATTCCATCAACTTCGCTTTTCACTTCAAGTTCTAAAATCTTCTTTTCTACTGTTTCCAGTTGAATCTTCTGTTGTTTAAGCTCAAGATTCGTCATTTTCTTATCCATTTGCAGTTGATTTTTTTCATTTTCTATCTGCTTTTCTGCTTCTTCTTTACCGACTTGTTTCTTCAATTCTTCTTCTTTTTTCTTCAGATCATCCAACTGCTCATTGATTTGATCTAGTTTGATATAGCTTTGTTCAATCGAAAGCTTGGCCTGTTCCTTTTCAAGCTCTAATTGTTCGTTTTCATAAATGACGAGAGGTGCTCCTTTTTTTATTTTGTCCCCTTCTTTGACAAGGATTTTTTTGATCTTTCCTCTTTCAGCATCATAATAAATTTTTTGTTCATTCATTAATTGAAGAGTACCGGGAATCATAACATTCCCGGTAATTTCTTTTTGCTCCAATTTGACTGTTTCTACAGTCGGATTTTCCTTCGATGCAGCACGAAAAATACTGATCCCAACAAATAAAGCGATGATAACTGCTACTCCTACACCGATCAAAACTTTCTTTCTCATACTATAACTATGCCCCCACTAATGATTGTGTTGCTCCAGATAATGTCAATAGCAGACTGCCAAGAATGAATAAAACGATTGAAATAGTCCAAGATGCACCTTTTGACAGTTGACCTACATGATGAAGCCCAAAAGCGGTCAATATTGTTCCCCAAATTCCAAAAATTTCGATAGATGACAAAAATGATCCAAGCGCCCCTTCAGCTCCTACAATACTGTTTAAACTAGTAAATACTTGATTAGTGATGTCTCCTCCACCGACAAAATATAAAATAATCGCATTTAACAGTGTTCCTATTGATGTAACAAGAGAAATAAAAACGGTCATTGAAAACATTTGTTTAAAACGAATTTGTTTTCCGGCAATTTTTACAATGGCAAAAAGAATGAGTGCCGAAATCAATAGTGTAATAAGTCCGCCAATGATACCAGACACAAGTGCACCGACTGTTGTAAATGCGCCGACGTAAGCTGCTCCTTCTGCACCTAATTCCTCTTCCACGATGCTATAGTCGACTGATAACACTGAAAGGTAAGCTGCCAAAGATGAAATAATAATGACAACAATTAATGGAAGCAATACTTTTGGCTGTTGTTTGATCCGCTCAAGCGTCTCAATCGGACTTGTCACAATCCCTAACAACGACGGTTTATCCACTTTTTCATTTGAATGCTGAATGTTCAGTTGCTCACTCATTAAAGTCATCTCCTCCATTATAATGATTATTTTCAATTTATTTTACGAGATTGATAAGAATGAAGTTTCACATTTTTTGAATTTCTTACAAATATTTTGAAAAACTTCCCTTAACATGATGAAAAGACCGCAGAAATACATTCTACGGTCTTTTACAGGTTATTAACTCTTTGGTTATCATTTTGTCCGCATGTTGTCTAGCTCTAATTTGCTCCTGCTTGCCACGTTTTTTTAAAACGGAGCTTGGGTTTGCTGTGCTGATTGTTGATTTTGCTGGCGCACTTCATTGACGTTCGTTTGGCTTGCTTGTCCGCTTAACGGATTGAAGCTGAAGCCGGATGCTTGCTGCGTTTGATATTGGTTCGGTATTTGCTGTGCTGATTGTTGATTTTGCTGGCGCACTTCATTGACGTTCGTTTGGCTTGCTTGTCCGCTTAACGGATTGAAGCTGAAGCCGGATGCTTGCTGCGTTTGATATTGGTTCGGTATTTGCTGTGCTGATTGCTGGTTTTGCTGGCGCACTTCATTGACGTTCGTTTGGCTTGCTTGTCCGCTTAACGGATTGAAGCTGAAGCCGGATGATTGCTGCGATTGATACTGATTCGGTATTTGCTGTGCTGATTGCTGATTTTGCTGGCGCACTTCATTGATGTTCGTTTGGCTCGCTTGTCCGCTTAACGGATTAAAGCTGAAGCCGGATGATTGCTGCGATTGATACTGGTTCGGTATTTGCTGTGCTGATTGCTGATTTTGCTGGCGCACTTCATTGATGTTCGTTTGGCTCGCTTGTCCGCTTAACGGATTGAAGCTGAAGCCTGATGCTTGACTTTGATATTGATTTTGCGGTTGTTGAGCTTGGTATACTGCTTGATACTGGTTTTTCGGTTGATAATTTTGCAGCTGCTGTGCTTGACTATGAAGCGACTGAGCCAAATTTTCAATTTGCTGCAAATTTTGCACCGCATTTTGTTCCTTTTGTCCAAATGCTTGTGTCTGTTGTGCTGTAAATTGATTTGAGCTAAATGCTTGATTAGCGTTTTGCTGTTCTTGCTGTTTCAGTACTTTGGCAATTTGTTGAATCTGCTGCAATGCTTGCTGCGCTTGATTTACATACGATTGAATGCGTTGCGGCACTCTTTTTCCCTCCTTATCATTTAAATTCATTTTATTTTTTTGTAATCACCTAATTTTTATTCATAAAAAAATGTGCTTTACATCACAATTCACCATTTTTTCACAATCAAGATTCCTAGGTTCTGGTAAAATATTGGTATATAGATGGTTTCCTTCTTGAAAGGAGGTTTTATAATGGTCAAACAAGTGGCGGATCCATTCTTAACCGATCCATTGAGTGCTTTGCATGAATATTTCGACGGAATCATAAACGTGAGGGAAGGGACGTATCTTTTTCAAGAAGGCATGGAGGTTCATGAATTATATTGCATCCAATCCGGCTTGGTGCAAATAAGCAAAACAACTTCAGATGGAAGAGAATTGGCGCTAAAGATCTGCAAAAAAGGCGACCTTATTGGTGAATTTTCTATTTTTTCAAATGACCCGAAGCACATATTTAACGCAAAAGTTTTGGAAAACAGTTCTATTTATTTCATAAAAAAAGAACGATTAGAATGCAAACTGTTTGAAAATCCGAATCTTAGCCTTTCGTTCCTAAAATGGATGAGCGAGCAATATCAAATTACTCAAACAAAATTCCGCGATTTGATTTTAAACGGGAAGAAAGGTGCCTTATACTCCACACTCATACGAATGGCGAACACCTATGGAGTAGAAACTGAAAATGGCATTCTCATCAATATCGACATGACCAATCAGGAGCTTGCGAATTTTTGCGGAGCAACTAGAGAAAGCATCAATCGAATGTTGAGCAATTTGCGGAAAAAAGGCGTAATTTCTTTTCAAAATAAAAAAATCACCATTCACGATCTTCAATATTTAAAAGATGCAATCAATTGTGAAAATTGCCCCGTTTCCTACTGCCGAATTGATTAAATTGTAAAAACATCTTATATGCGCCTTGTCTTTCAGAGATGGAGCCGGAACTTTAAACTGGCAAATCGCCAGTTTTCTTTATTTATTTTTCATTTAACAAAGATCTAGTCGTGCATATATTCTGTCAAGTAAAACAATGAAAATAGGGAATACTATGCCGGGACAATGATTCGATCGCAGGACAGGCATTTTTTAAAGCGGCTAAGGCTAAAAAAATGAGAACCTGTTCGATCGTTTCGGGGTGTGCTTCATATAAGTGTCTTTAATCTTTTCCTTCAAATGAAAGGTTCCTGATTTGAGGTTTTGTTTTTTCTTTGCCATTAAAAACCCCATCCCAGGCAGACTCTTTACACATCATATGAAATGCATCTGTTTTTTTTTGTCTACCTGAGTATGGGATACCAAATGGAATTTAACTCAAAATTTGCACTTGATTCCTGCAAATTTTAGAATTTCCATATGAAACTTTTATTATGAATACAAAAGCACAACCGGTGCCATTCCCATGCAGGAAAATGTCCGTACCTTTAGGTGCCTTCATTATTTAATGCCGATATCGATCTCTCCAATCATCATTAATGACTGGATCGATAAAAGAAGTTGATGATGAATCATAGGATTTCGCAGTTCCTGCTGAATAATGCTTTCGATTTTGCTCACCCTGTAACGCAATCCGCTGATGGATAACGCCAAATCTGCCGCTGTCTGTTCCAAATTGCCTCCATTGACTAGAAAGATGTACAATGTTCGCAGGAACTCGATATTTTTTGGATCATCCAGTTTTAAGTTTCCAAGGCAAGCTTTAGCCATTTTTTTTACCTCTTGTTCATTCTTTTCATTAATCAGCACACCAACAACTCCTAACGATTCAAATGAAATGATTTGTTGGTGTTTCGATGACACCCTGACTGCTGTAAGTGCTTCTTTATATGCTTCCCCGGCATTTGACACATTGTTTGCTTTGGAGCTGATTCCCCCGTAAAATTTAATAGTAGAGAATTGTGAAGATAGTAAATCAACGATTTTTGACAGCCATGTTTGTATACCTGTTTTAGCAACTTGATCTGCTGTTACCAGCAAAATAAGATGTTTAGCACGCTGGCCAATCAACATGTTTTGTTTTTGATCTTTGCCGTAAGCGGAAAGAAAACTTAAAACTTCTTTTTGCATTTCCAGCTCCTTCGATAAATCATCTTCTTGAAACCGGCAATCCAGCACACAGATATAAAAAGGCTTGGATAAATCCACTCCTATTAAACTAGCTTTCATGATTAAGTCGTGATCATTGCTTTGTTGTCCCGCATTAATCATTTCCTCTAAAAAAAATCCTTTAATCCGTTCATACGATTCTAGCTTCGCTTTTTCATTGAGCAAGCATACCGAGCTGACAGAGGCCAGCCGCTCTAAAATCATAGGAGAAATTGAGGCGTTATATTGATGCAAATCGCGATAAACAAACGAACAATATCCTACAATTTTGTTTTGCAAAAATATTGGTGTCATCAGGCGATCATGATGGCGCAAATGAAGAAGTTGTGTTGATGTGACGATGGCTTGAGGCTGGCAAAAAGGATTTTTTCCTACATAGTCAATAAGTTCGTTTTTATATTGTTCTAATTCATTGGAAGCAATCCCGGCATAGGCCATCGGATGAAGGTGCAGATTCTCAATTAAAACTGGGACATTCGTCGATTGAAACACTTGACGAACTACGGAGTCTAAATTGTTTCCTTTAATGATTTCCTCAGTGAGCTTCTTATGAACATCCGTCACAAATTTTAAATTATTCCGTTCTTCTAAAAGTTTTTCGTATGTTGCCGCCAGCTCTTCTACGATTGGGGACTCTTCAAGATAGCACAGCTCTTGTTCCGCTTCTTCTCCCCATCGATCCACCGTTTGGCCGATCCAATGGCATTGTTCTTTTCCCATACCTTGACAAGCAATTTCTTTGAAAATCGTCTTTTCTCCGACAATTTCTGAAACGAAACCGCTGGCATAACCAGAAAGGGTAAAGCAAACTGGGATGGATGATGTCTCAAAATGGCGCACATGTTCTTCTGCTTCATAGGAATGACACCAATATCCTTCCATTGTGACTTGATATTTTCCATTTTCCCTTCTGACTTCTAAAAAAGTACATCTCGCTTTCACATGACCTTTCATCGTATGCAGCTTTGGGCCATCTTGAATGTACTCCTCTACTGTACAGTTTGCATGATTCATCAATTCTTTCGCGTCTTGTCTACCTAGATTCCATCCATACCGAAACAAAAAACCTTTCATCCGTTCAAATCCCATGTCGCGAATTAAATCTCTGCGCAATAATCCGAGCGCATTTGTCGCCACAATCATCGAGCGGGACTTCCCCATATAAATGTAACCGTTATCAAAATTTAATTCCAGCTGATCTAATGCCGATCTTTTTTTGTTCATATGTTACCACCTTAGCTTTATTCAACAAGATCACCAATCAAGTGGCTGAGCGGATACGTTTTGCAAGCCAATACATAACCTTGTTGCCGCTCCTCATCCGAAAGAGCTCCTTTCGAACACAATCCAATTTTGTATTCTCCCTTTTGGATTTTGACTTTGCACATTCCGCAACCTCCATTTGCACATCCATAAGGAATTTTTACTTGATGAGATCTCGCAGCTTTTAATAAATCAACGCTCTCTCCGCAAGAAAAAATTTCTCCGCCTATATGAATTTGATATACCATTATTATCTCCCTCCCAACATGATAATTTTTTCTATTATTCAAGCATGCTCTACAGCATAACGTTATGCGCCATTTTGCACCTGCTTTTACTAGCGCTGGCGAAAAGAAACAAAAATGCCATAGCATTGATCGCATCGTTGATGAACATAACATCATGGCTATCCGACACCTATAAGCATAATAAATATTTTTGCTTAAGGTATGTTTTCTTCTTCACGACCAATGCCGCAGTTCTTGAAAGCGTCGAACGGAGTTCTTAATCACGCAACATGTTCCCCATTCATAAACAATTAACTTTCTACTTTTGTATCTGCCGATTTCATCCCTCTTTTTCATGCTCTCTTCGTTTTTTCACAGATTCTCCAGCAATTCCCCAATGTTCTAGAGGCATTTCTTGAATCATGATGCGGACATTTTCTTTCGGCGCATCCAATACTTTGCACACCGTCTCCGTTAATTCATAGATAAGTGTCTCCTTTTTTTCCGGAGAACGACCTTCTAATATGTGAACTTGAATGAAAGGCATACGTTTTGACTCTCCTTTCCAAAGATAAAAAGGCTTCAACCGAACGAAAGAAGTTCAGGCTTATGGAGAAAACGTTTTGCTATTGCATCGGCTAACTCCCGCTTAGAACGATTTCTACCATTGCACTGATTCCTGGTCACGAGAAAGTTTGTTATCGTTCAAATAATGGCCCCTGACACACTAGCACCGCAACCGTCGAAATAATGGCACCATTCCTTTAAAAAACTATAAAGATGAGCATACATCTGACCCAACATTTTTCGTAAATCGTTCTTTTAACATGATGCGGGAAGACAGCCGCTAAAGTGACAAAATGCGATGCCGGCTGCAAAAAATTTCAAATCGCTTTTAGTGCAGGCTGTCTTTCTAGATAAAGCGTCAATGATTGAAATGTACAACAACCGTAACTGTTGTGTTGTACTAGGCATATTCGCAATGCTGTCTGGCTTTGAAAAAAGCGAATCATAACCTTGTTTTTGATAAAAACATAAAAATATTCTTATATTTCATTGTGAAAAAAATGCAAAAGCAAAGAATGAAAGCTTTCTCGATATTCCACTTGCGTCCAATGGCTGCATTGTCCGTAAATCATCATTTTTACCCACGGAAGATGTTTGGCAAAATAATAACTTGTCTCAACAGGAACGATCGGATCATTCAGCCCGTGAACGAGTAAAACTTGTTGTTGTATGCGGCACAAAGTGGCGCTTGGCAAAACAAGATCATCTACTATCCGCTGGCGAAGCGGAGGAAACATTGCTTCATAGGAACGGCGCACGGCAGGATTCATTGCCGCCTCAAAGCGCATTTTACTAATGCTGTCAAGATTGTCTTTAATAAAGCTTTCATCATATGCAAACCAGCGAATGATCTGCGCCATTGCCTCTGCTGATGGATCCTCATAAAACCCCCAAACGCGGTCAAGTTCTGGAGTCAATCGAAACGGAGCACCCGCCGAGCCCATCAACACAACGCGATCAATTCGATCAGGCGCCTCGGCCAATAAATGAAGAGCAACAGCCCCGCCTAAAGAATTTCCCACTAAATGAACGTTTTTCACTTCCAATTCATCCAAAAGGTCTTTAAGCTGATCCACCCATAACCTCATCCATGACCGGATACCTTTCGGAGGTGAAGACGGATGTTCCGACATTCCAAAACCGATTAAGTCTGGCGCGATACAATCAAATCCCCTTTCCTTGAAAAAAGGGAGCGCATATTGCCAATTAGACCAAGCAGTTGCTCCAGGACCGGACCCATGGATAAAAAGAATCGCTTCATTATTTCCGATGCCGGTGCGGTAAAAATAAGTTTCATAGTCTCCGGTTTTGACACGGGTACTTGTCACTTCTTGCAAACCAATTCCTCCCCTCTCGACTCTATTATCGAATCATTTTCCAACACGTACTCCTGACACGAAATTAATTGACACAATTTTTAGAAAATACTAATTATCCCAATCGTAAACGGTATTGATTGTTTATACAACTCCATTGTTTCATAATAAGAAACAAAAGGAAAAAATAACAAATTTTTTCACACATTAAAACAGATCCTTGGATAGACCTAACAAAGTGGAACGTGCTGTTAAAGAAATTTCCAGAAAAAAATGGGCATGAAATCGCAACAAAGCGAAACGTACTGTTAAAGAAATTAAAATTGGGCATGGAAACCGCATCAAAAAAACAATCCGTAAATTATGGATTCGCATGTCCGTATAAAAAGAAGCTGACCCCAAACATCGACTTCAAGCGATTTTCGGTCAGCCATCTGAAGCATTTCTTTTTTAAGAATGCAAAATAAATAGCGAAGGGGCTGCAAACATCTCCTTACGTGTTTCCCGAATCAGAAGAGATGATCGAACCCCTTTAACAAGAATATTCTTAACCTTTGTGTTTTTATGTTAGTGCTTTAGAGAATGATTCAATGAGTTCTCTTCGATGATAGAAAATACCTGTTCCAATTTTATCTTCCGTCCAAGTAATGGTCGGAAAGTCTGCATAGCTCATATAACCGCTTGTGTATGCTTCATTTCTATTGCCGGATGGATCAAAAAAGTAAACGGTAAGGCCTCGTGTAATGCCGTGTCTTGTTGGCGTCACTTCTGCTTGAACATTATTTTTGGTTAAAATATCTGCTGCCTTTAATACTTCATACCAGTTATCGACATAAAATCCTGCATGATGAAATTTCGCATCCGGTCCTTTCACGAATGCAAGATCGTGACCTTTGTTCGTCACTGACATAAAGCTTCCGACTAAATCTTCTCCATCTACCGTAACGATTTTCTCGGTTTGTCTAAAACCGAGCACTTCCGTAAAGAAGCGGGTTGCTGTTTTTAAATCATCGCCTGTTAAAAGAGCGTGATCCAATCGATGCGGAGCAATTCCTTTTAGTCCATCCGGCCATGGATCTGGGTTTAGATTCCCAGTTTTTGTCCCTACTTGTTCTATTTCCGTATACAGCTCCATATGATGGCCTGTTGGAAGCTGAAAACGAACCGCTTCTCCTTCTGCTAATCTAGTACCTTTGGAAATTCGGGAAAGTTTGCAGCCAAATTGCTCAATTTTATATTCTAATTTTTCCAGCTCGTAAATATCTTTTACCTTAAATGCCATATGATCCATTCCAGCTGTATCGGATTTTTGCAAAATGATGCTGTGATGGTCATATTCGTCCCAAGCTTTTAAATATACTCGATTTTCCTCGCGTCCCGTCACTTCAAGCCCAATGACATTTGTGTAATATTTTACAGATTCTTCTAAATCCAACACCCGAAGCTCCAATCGCCCTAATCTTAAAATTTCGCTCATTTGAATCCTCCCTTTCTTGAAAAATCTCTTATTTTTATGAATTTGATCATCAGCTCTTTCCATTAAACCGTTTCCAATAAAGATAACGCAGCCTCGCAGCACAATCTGTCTTCTTCTTCTGAGCCGCCGCTGACCCCGATTCCTCCAGCTAAATCGTTTCCGTCATAAATCGGGTACCCTCCTCCGAAAACGACAAGCTTTTCTGTATGGACAATCCCAAGGCGCAAACTCGGCTCATCTTTGATCATGTCATACCATTGATGGGTCGGAATCCCGAATGCCGCTGCTGTATAGGCTTTATTTTGAGCAATTTGTATGCTTAAAAGAGGCGCCTCGTCCATCCGGAAAAACGATTTCAAATTTCCGCCTTGATCCACAATAGCAATGTTCACTTTCACTCCAAGTTCTTCAGCCTTTTGTACCGCTTTGTCAATCATTTGTTTCGCCAAGTCACTGCTGATGCTTTTTTGCTGTAAAAACGCCAACATTTCTTCCCCCTTTCCTAAAGTCAACACCGCTATCCTTTTGTAAATACTAGATTTTTCTCTTCCTTTTCTTCGATCTCTAATGTGAAATCGAAACTTCTGGCAATCCATTTTACTTTGACTCGAGAAATACTCCACACAGAAGATATGGATGGACCAAGCCAATAGATTTTTTTCTGCTTAGTAACAAGCACGCGTCCCTCAAACCACCCTTTTCCTCTATCAATTGCCACGTCGTAGCATCCTTTTGGAGGAAGCATATAGTACCGATCCAAAATCAATTCATCTTTTGCATCAGTATGGATCATTTTTCCTTTTGTTTCGTAAAATTCCCCCAAGTAATCAGGAAGTTCTTCCATCAATCCTGATTGAATCTTATTTCGAATCAACGTAGAACTAATTTTTTCATCGTTTCGTTTGACATTTTCTACTTTCGTGACAGTGATTGAGTATCCGCTGTCTTCCTCCATCGTATCTAAACTTCCTTTTCCTTTTCGGCCGTACGTGAAGTCATATACAGCTGCTACATGCTTGATTTGCAGCGGAACTAAATATTTCTGGACAAATTCCTTCGGCTCAAGTCTTGCAAATTCCGATGTAAATCGTATTAAATAAAAGTAATCAATGTCTAAATGGGAAAACTTTTTTGCTTTTTCGGCAGGCGGGAGCAAATATTGGACACGTTTTCCCGTTTTGCCGATTATGTCTTTAGGGTGCGGAAAAAAGCTGATAACCGCTGTTTTTACCCCCATTTTTTCCGCCAAGTTTTTAGCGGTCTGAATGACTTTTTGATGTCCGAGATGAACGCCGTCAAAAAACCCTAGTGCAGCAACGACAGGGCAAGAGGCAATAAGATCTAGATCATTTTGATGATCAATGATGATTGTTTTCAATGAAATGCCCCCTTTTTTAGCTCGACGCCGTCGCTTGTTCGCTTTGAGCAAGCTGGTGGTATTTTCCGCTGAAAAACAGAAGCGGATCTTGCTCTGTCATGTTTATATCCGTCACTTCCCCGATGAAAAGGACATGATCACCTGCTTGAACCTCATTAACAACTTGGCAGGAAATTTGCGCAAGAGCATCTTTAATGACCGGCAGTCCCCCCAGCTGTTCAAATTGTACATCGACTGGTTTTTCCAGCTGCCCAGCAAAATTCATCGAAAGCACTTGTTGATCGTGCGACAAGATGTTAACGGCATATTTTTTTGATTGTTGAATTTTTTCCAGCATTTTCGCTTTTTCTCCAATGGAAATTAATACAAGCTTCGGATTTAAGGAAATGGACATAAAGGCATTTGCTGTCATTCCATGAATATCTCCGTTATGCTCCGTTGAAATGACCGTTACCCCTGTAGCAAATTTCCCCATCGCATTGCGAAACAAGCGATCGTCCATATCCACCATCTCCTTTCCTTTTATTTCTGAACAAGTTCTTTTTGTGGAGATACCCAAGTATCATTGAGCCAACCGTTTAGATCGTAATCATCCAAAGCGGAATCGACAAACGCTTTAAACCGGTCGGAATCTCCAGTTGCATCAGCAATTTTTAACGTCTCTAGACGGATGTTCTCATGGTTGCCCGCATAGTTGATTTCATAAAGCTCATGACGTCCGCCAAATTCCGTTCCGATCGCATCCCAAATCATTTTCATCAATTTCACCCGTTCTTTTGCATCAATGCCTGAACCGCGATAATAACGATCGAGATACGGACGCAGCTCCGGATTTAAAAAGTCGCTGGCACTGGAAGGCAATTGAATGAGGCCCCCCGCAACGATTTGTTCAAAGATTTGTTTGACACGCGGCCATACCATTGGAGCGAGCACACGGTAAGCAGCGCCGTACTGAAGGTTCGGAAGTGCAACGCCATTTTTCGTTTCACAATTGGCTGCCATTGCGGTAGAAAGAGCCCAAAACATATTGCGAAGGGCAATAACCTCACCGATATTTGCCTGAACCCCACGAAACTGCTTCGTACCTGCCGCCTCTGTCGCTTTCATTAATAAGCCGACCATAAAGTCAAGCTTGACGGCAAAACGCGTACAACCTTGGAATGTAAAGCGGTTTACAAATCCCGTTTCAACAAAAAACCCGTTTACTACGTTTACATTTTTGTAGGCAAGTACGTTCTCCCAAGGAATAAATACATTATCTAATACAATGACTGCATCGTTTTCATCAAAACGGCTGGAAAGCGGATAATCAAACGGAGAACCTAACGTTTTTGCGATTTGTTCATACGATTGACGGCTGATCATTTTTACGCCAGGCGCATTCATCGGTACAAAGAAGACGAGTGCATGGCTTTGATCACCATCTCCTAAATCTTGAGCTCCATAGTTAGAGACGAAGTTATAATGAGTTAGTGCAGCTGCCGTTCCCACCATTTTGGCACCGTTTACAATAATACCGTCATCCCGCTCTTTTACAGCGCGAACATAAACATCTTTATTTTCATGAAGAGGTTTTGAACGGTCGACCTGCGGATTAATAATCGTATGGTTAATAAACGGAACTTCTTTTGTTGTTTTTTTGTACCAATTTCGCGCATTGTCCTCAAAACCTTCGTAATAATCCGCAAACGCTTTCAAATGTGCTGTGAAAGAAGCTTTATAATCAGGGGTGCGCCCCATAAAGCCATAGCTCAGCTTGGCCCATTGTGCAATCGCATCTCTTGCTTCTAAAAGATCTTGAGCATTTTTTGGTTCTTTAAAAAATTTGTGAGTTGGATAGCCTTCTTCAGTAGTCGTCGTTAAAATTTTTCCCATCTGTTCATCATGAAGAGCATCATACATTCTTGCTATGGAGCGAGCAGAGTTTTCGTAGGCAGAATGTGTTGTAACATCATCAATCTTTTCTCCATTTAAATAAACAACCCTGTTATCTCTTAAACTTTCTAAATATTCCTTACCATTCATCATCTTTTATCACCTTCCTAAATGAAAATATAATGAACTGGTATTTCCTCTACAGTTCTATCATATAATTGATTTGAATTTTCAGACAATGACAGCGTTTGTTTAAAAATCATTGAAAACTAAACAATTGTTGTTGAAAATACACAAAAAAGACTGCCTCATTGCCAAACACCAGCATTGCGTCAAAATGACAACAAGCTGGTGATTTGAGCGTGAGACAGTCTTCTCAAATAATATTCATACATATCTTGGCTTCGATCGCTTCCGGTGAATAGTCTCCAGGCGTTTTTTATCATATAATGCTCATACATATCCCTGTCTAATGTACTGAAATGTTGTAATCACATTTCCCGCTGATCTTTCAATGACCTAGCAATGTGAACTTTCTTAATCCCTTGTGCTATCTGGGCATTGCTCTTTATTCCAACATGTTTGCGGCACCGCCGATAAGATCAGCGTTTCTTCTGCGCTGTCAGAAGCCGAATCGTCAGCAATCGGATCAAGTCACCGATCAGAAAGTGCTCTTTAAACTGCAAACGAACGACTCCCCGTTTTCAGGATTGTCCTTTCACATAAAAACCCCAGTCCGAGGCAGACTTTTTCAAAGCATCGTATTAAATGCATCGTTTTTTACTGTCTGCCTGTCGGGGATAATAGTATCGTACATCTTCATTATAAGTTCAATGTATTTATAACTTCCTTTACATCTGTTGTCGGCTGTTGGCAGGCAAAGTTTTCACATATATAAATAGTCGTTTCATTATTGATCATGCGATAATTTTTCGCAAATTCCGCAATTTGTGCAAATTGATTTGGATCTTCAGCAACTAACACTGAAAGTTCCATTGTATACGCCTGTTGAATACGATTCAATAATCTTTTCCTATTGCTGCAATCTTTCGGACCAATAATGACAACCTCTTTTTGCGGCAGCTGTTCCATCAAAAGGCTTTGCAAGAAAAACGTATGACCGCTTGGGTATTGCTCCACTTCTTCTTTAAAAATAGAATACATTTGCTGAACGCTTTCGTGTAAATCCAAATTGCCGGTCAGCCTGCTCAATTTCAAAAGCGCGAAGGCCGCAACGCTGTTTCCTGAAGGGAGCGCACCATCATAAATTTCCTTCTCCTTGACAAGCATTGCTTCACTGTCATGACCTGTGAAGAAAAATCCGCCATTTTCTTGATCCCAAAAAAGATCAATCATTTTGTCAGCAAGTTGTTTACCTTTATGCAAATAAGTTAAATCAAATGTCGCTTCATACATTTCGATATAGGCCCAAAGAAGGTATGCATAATCATCAATGAATGCCTGTTGTTTTACTTCGCCATCGCGATAGCGCACCATAACTCTTCCGTCTACAATTAAATGATTTTCAATAAAATCCAGCGCCTTTTTTGCCATTTCGATATATGCTTCCTGATCAAAAACAGCACCTGCTTTTGCTAGTGCAGCAATCATGAGAGCATTCCACGCGGTCAGCACTTTATCATCAACATGTGGAAACGGTCTTTCAATTCGTTTTTCAAAAAGCTTTTGTCTCGCCTGCTCCAATTGCTCTTTCAGCTCTTCCAGCCCCATTTGATAGGTAATTGCCGCTTTTTCTTCATTCGTATGAATAAGATTCGGGATATTTTTTCCTTCAAAGTTCCCTTCTTCAGTTATATCGTAAATATGACAAAACTGTTCGCCTAATTCCTGCCCGAGAATCTCTACCACTTCCTGTTTTGTCCATACGTAAAATTTCCCTTCCTCCCCCTCAGAATCTGCATCAATGGCAGAATAAAAAGCCCCTGATTCATTCCGCATATCCCGTCGGACAAATTCAATGATTTGTTCTGCAATTGTTTTAAATTGAGGGTTTTTGGTCACTTGATAGGCCTCGGAGAATGTATAAAGCAAAAGGGCATTATCGTACAGCATTTTTTCAAAATGCGGAACAAGCCACATGGCATCTGTCGAATATCTGGCAAATCCGAAGCCGATATGATCCCAAATCCCTCCCTTTGCCATTTGCACAAGCGTTTTATTCACAAAATAAAGAGCATTTTCATGTTTAGTCCATTCGTGATATTTCATTAAAAACATGAGCATGTGAGGAATGGGGAACTTTGGTGCCTGACCAAACCCTCCATAAATTGTGTCAAAATTGCTTGAAAGCTGATGAAACGTTTCATGAAGAACGCTTTGCTTCAACTCACCTTTCTTATTTCGACTGGCATTTTTATTTAAAACTTCCGTTATGCGTGCTGCTGTCTTTTCAATTTTTTCATGCTCTTTTTGATAAATTTCCGAAAGCTGCTGCAACACATCGATAAATCCCGGACGGCCAAAACGGCTTTGCTTAGGAAAATAAGTGCCTGCATAAAAAGGTTTTTGATCCGGTGTGATAAATACATTGAGCGGCCATCCGCCTTGCCCCGTGAGAATCTGGCATACCCTCATATATATGGAATCAATATCTGGTCGCTCCTCACGATCTACTTTTATAGCGACAAACCGTTCATTTAATATCTTTGCAACTTCTTCATCTTCAAAGCTTTCATGAGCCATGACATGGCACCAATGACATGTAGATATAAGCATCCTCACTTTCATCTTCATCTATTGACCCCGAAGGGTCAGGAATAGCCAATAGACACGAACACTGGCTTACCTTCCCTTTTGGCTCTTTGGAAAGCTTCAGGTCCCCACGGAAACCAATTAACTGGATTATGCGCATGTTGTAAAAGGTAAGGTGATTTTTCATGAATTAATCGATTCGTGTATTTTTTTTCATGTACTGACATCTCTCAACACTTCCTTTTGAATTTTTTTCATTATTTCATTATTGGTTCAAACTAAAAGGAATATTACCATACTTACTTCTAAATTTCACCTGAGAATATTCTGAAAATAATAACTTTTAATCAAGAACTTAGAATATCAAAAAAGCGCTGGTATCATCTTTGAAATTATTCAGAGGTGATACAAAGATGATTAATTTAACCAAAAAGCAAGAAAAGACTATAACATCAAAGTCTGGATACAAAATAAAAATCATTTCTAATAAACCAACTTTAAGTTCTATTAAAAATTTTTCTCTGGCTTTAAGTGCCTATTTAGAAAAGGAAAGTGATAAAAACCATGTATAACTATAATATTGGTGAAATAATAAACGCTCTTTCCATTGAATTTGTTGCTATTTATTTACGTAAAAGTAGAGATGATAAAAGTGAAGAGGATGTCCTTGCGAATCATCGTTTAGAACTAGTAGAATTAGCCCAAAAATATAATCTCAAATATGTAATTTATGAGGAAATTGGTACTAGTGACAGTATTGAATTTCGACCTGAATTAAAAAAACTGTTACGCGAAGTTAAAAACGGTGTATACGATGCCGTTTTAGTGATTCATCCTGATAGATTAGGACGTGGAGATTGGGCGGATGTAGGTGAAATCAGAAAAGCTTTTAAAGCTTCTAATACTGTCGTTATTACCCCACAAAAAGTCCTTGATTACAATGATGAGAACCAAGAATTGGCTAATGACATGGATGCATTAATGGCGAAACATGAATACCGTTTAATAAAGGGTAGGCTAAAAGCAGGAAAAATTAGGGGTGCAAAAAGAGGTAGATGGACAAACGGTGTACCCCCTTTTCCATACTTTTATGATAGAAATACAAAAAGTTTAGTAGTTGATGAGGCAAAACTCCCGATCTACAGAATGATGGTAGAAGAATATTTAAATGGAACGTCCTTAAAAGACATTGCTGTTAAAGTTAATAAAATGGGTATAAAAACAAACAGAGGTAAATATTGGTCCGAAGTTAAAGTTGAGCGTGTGATTTTTAGTGAGATTCATTTAGGGAGAATCATCTATGGAAAAACTAGTGGAAGTGGTCATAAAAATAAGCCCGCTAAACCTTTAGAAATTAAGGATAGAGATGAATGGATTATTGTTGAGAATTGCCATACAGCAATAAAAACTTTAGAAGAACACTCACGAATGTTAGCAATTAAAAATGCAAAACAGAAAATTCCAAAACGCGCTAGAAATGGTGTCTATGCCTTATCAGGACTAATAAAGTGTAGTAAATGCGGCTATTCGATGAGAATGAATTATAAGAAAACTGTAACCAAAGGGTTAAAGTGTTACGTGGTAAAGTGCCAGAAAACCGATCCATTTGGTAATCAATGTGGTCATCCCGGAATCGATGCTGATATCTTACTTGAAGCAATCGAAAACGAACTCTTACTATATTTAAATGAAATTAAATCTTTTGAGAACCCACAACCTTCTAATCAATACAAATTGGACGATTTACTTGCTGAGAAAAGAAAAGAACTAAAAAATGCGGAAGATGGTTTGAATAGAATTTATAAGTAAGCGTAAAATAGTCCACACCTACCTTTAGATGTGGACTATTGTTATGATTTATTTAGCTTTATTAGGAACACGACATTCTTCTGGAATTGTTGTGGACCAAGGAAGGAGTTGATCTAATTTTTCTTTGTCAGTCAGATTAATATTTGGAAGCTGTTCAAATAAATATTTAAGATAATTGAATGGGTTTAATCCGTTTTCCTTCGCAGTCTCCACAATGCTATAAATGATTGCGCTGGATTTAGCTCCCTTTATGGTATTGCTAAACAGCCAGTTTTTCCTCCCGATTACAAACGGTTTAATGGATCGTTCTGCGCGGTTGTTATCAATCTCTAAACGACCATCCTCTAAAAAAGCTACTAAACGGTCCCATTGATTACGACAATATTTAATGGCTTGCCCAAGTGCACTTTTTGGCAACACTCTTGGGGCTTGTTCATGAAGCCATGCCAAAAAAGCCTCCAATACCGGTTGGCTGCGTTCTAAACGTTTCTTATAACGCTCTTCAGGACTAACATCCTTTAAATCCCGTTCTATCGAGAAAAGTTGGTTACAGAATGCAAGACCTTCTTTGGCTTTTACGTGAGTAGTTTTAGCCGATTCAGGAAGAGCCTGCAAAGCTTCTGTGAATTTACGTCTGGCATGAGCCCAACAACCGACCAGACTGACATCAGGGATTCCGTTATAACCGGCATACCCGTCCACATGTAAATATCCACGGAAACCTTCCAAAAATCGTAAAGGATGCTTGGATGCACGGGTTCGCTGGTAGTCATACAAAACAATTGGAGGCCCCATTCGTCCTGTCCGATAAAGCCACATAAATGATTTGGAAGTCGCTCGTCGGTCAGGTTCTGAAAGAACCTGTAAGGTGGTCTCATCCGCATGGAGGATATCCTGATTCAATAGATGGTTACGCATTTGGTCGTAAACAGGACTCAACCAGGTGTCGGCTCCATACAAAATCCAATTGGATAAAGTTTGCCTGGAAATGAATATGCCAAATCGCTCCAGATGTTTTTCCTGGCGATACAAAGGCATACTTTCAACGTATTTCTGCGTCATCGTATAAGCCATTGACGATGGAGATGCCAGACTTCCCGGAAAAACAGGAGCCGGCATTTTCGCCGTGACAATAGGCGTTTCTATTTCATGGCGTTCACAATGACGACAACTATAAACATATTAGACATGCTTTTTCACTTTTACTTGTGCTGGAATAACTTCTATTTCTCTGCGTACTTGCGTACTCATTTCGTGTAGAGGTCCAGCGCAACACGAACAAACCTGTTCCTCAGCTGGCAAACGGTATTCCACCGTTTCAGTAGGCAGGTTTTCTAGTTTTTCATCTCGACGATTTCGCTTCTTCTTGCGTGTATATGTAATGGTTTCAATCGTCGGTTCTTCATCATCAGGATTTGCGGTAGCTTCAGCTTCATTGAAAAGGGACAGTTGGTCTGAATTGGTCTTCTCACTGGAAGAACCAAAACGACGTTGTTGACTTAACCGAAATTGCTCCTCATACCATTTTAGCTTCGCTTCCAAAGCTTCCTTTTCTATTTCAAGCTTTTCGTTACGCGCTTTATAGTATTCAATTGTTTCTTGAGTTTTCATGTCCATGTTTTTCATAGTTCCAGTATACGCAAAAGAATCCGGCTTGACCAGTCGGATTCTCAAGTTTTTTAATTTCATAGAATCGTGCGTGCTTTCACTGTGGGATGGGCTTGTTTTTGTTCGATGGATAAGCCATCTAATAACCAGCGTAGCTGACGAGGACTGATATCCATCGGCACTCCTTCTTGTTCAGATGGCCAGTTGAAAGTTCCTCTTTCTAATCTTCTATAATGGAGCCAAAACCCATTATTATCCCACTGTAGAATTTTAAGTTTATCCCTTTTCCGATTACAGAAAACAAATAAACAAGGGGAAAATGGATCCAAATCGAAGCATTCTTTGACGATGACTGCGAGACCATCAATCGATTTCCGGAGATCGGTGCTTCCACGTGCAAGGTACACTCGTTCAAAATTTGCGTTAGATATCATCGATTTTGAATCACACGCACTACATCGGAAAGTAGATTCAAATCGGTGCCTGGACGTACTTCGATGGACAGTGCACCGTAATGAATAAGGACAGATTCCTGACCCGTATGATGGGAGGAGATTTCTTGGACATCCACCGTCAACCATTTTGATTGATGCTCGTTCGTAGAAATTTCTTCCTCTCGAAACTTTCGAATCCAGTAGTACATCTGATGTATATTTACATCATTGATGCGAGACCACTCAGAAGCACTCAATCCACTTGTTTTCCAAGCATCATACCTGGATTTCCATTCTATTCTTTTGTCAGCATCATTCATAGCATAACCTCCAGCATTTTTTCTATGGAGATTATCTCATGTAACATTCACAACTAGAAGGTGCTGAGTATTTGACGCTTACAATCTAATGATCCAATATCTCGATTTTGATACTTTACAACAAACTCTGGAAAAGTCTCAAAGACCGAACATAACTCTAAGAAGTTCTTTCGAGCAAATTTCTCTTCTAACTCGTCTGATAAAAAATACACTCCATCCACAATTGATAAATAACCTACTTCAATTAAGCCATTTAAGAGTTGTCGGAAGCTATCTTTATTTATACTGCTGAAATTTAGATTTCCCTTTAGCAAAGTTAGCAGTTGCTTTTGAGTGGCACCTTGTTTTTCTCTAATAGTCGAAAAGATTTGTTGGATTAATACATGATAAGAATGAGTATAGAATCTTACAGATTCCACCCACTTTTCGCGAGCTAACTCTACTAAGGCAATGCTTCTTAACAAAGCTTCTCTGTCAATAGTTAGAAATTCATAATGAGCAGGCCTTCCCTCGTTATTACTTCGGGGATAACGGTTTTGGAGTTCTTTGGTGGACTATTGACGAATAGCCGATTTGTGAAATTTGTCACGAAGCGTAAAAATGGACCGGTCAATCCCAACTCGATGTTCCGGGAATTATAAAAAATAATATTATAAGCAAACCAATACACTTTATAAATGAGCGTAAAAACGGCAAGAAATTTCCTCCTTCCAAACAATGGATTTTAAACAAAAAAAATAAAGGTAACTATCCAGCTATATAAGTTCAAATGGGAAATTGCTAGTATTTCCCCAAAAAAAGCAACCAAATCGGTTGCCTGTTTCACATTATTGCTATTTTATTAGTATTCTTTGTCTTAGACAATATAATGACATTGGAATCATCAGTTTGTTTAAGGAGTTCGATTTCTTCCATTAATTTCATATTTTGTTCTTGTAAATTTTTCACTTGCATCTTCAATGATTTCAGTTCATTCAATTGATTTGTTGATTGAGTTGTGTGACAGTCCTTTTTCCCTCGTGTAAACATCCCTTTCATACAGAATAACATCATTAAAGGACATAATAAGTATATCAACCATTCCATATTTCCTGATCCCCTTTCATATAAATTGAAACCTCTTTCAGTAGGAGATCTCCTTCCTTTATATTACAAGTTCGTCCACGAATGAGGTTCTTTCGGTCGGTAATTCCTCGTTCGAAGATGCTTGAGGCTGTCCTACCGCCCATTAGAACAGGGCAACTTCGGTAAAAAGCCCTTCAAAAAAGAAGAACTTTTATCAATTTTTACACGATGGTTTTATTCAGCTTTATTATAAGATTCCATGAATTCTCCGCATGCCTTCATCATTTTTTGTCCTTGAGGAGAATTCATCGCTTCCATCATCTTCATCATACCGTTTCCATTCATCATGTTCGTCATACTATCTGACTTTTCCGCATAAGAAAACTGTCCGACTACTAACAATGCTGCCAGCGCAAATGAAGAAACAAATGCAATTTTCTTTTTCATTTATGATCCCCTCCCTTCGTTTTAAAACCATTATAGACAATAAATTTGATGAAAATATGGAGATTTGTCTATTCTCTAACATGTCTCATGCTATCTTACAAATGTACTTCAAATTTTTTGAAGAAATATAAAGACGACTCATCAATCTTTCAATAGCCGTTTTTTCTCTTCATATTCTTCTGCATCAATTTCTCCACGGGCAAGTCGCTCTTTGAGAATATTCAATGCATGATTTGATTTATTTTCAAATGGTTTCATGATTAACAAGATCATCCCATATATTGCAAATCCGATAATGATAATCCAAAATAACATATTTAACATCATACCCATGCTCATCATCATGGCTTCCTCCTATTCATTAGTGGTTGTTTGGCTATTCATCCCTTTTCCCTGTTTTGCTATTTGGATCCATTTTTCTCCAAAATTATCCGTTAAATAAATGTCTTTTTCAAACGTCGTGAAGACGATTTGCTTTTCATTGTTTGGATTTACCGCAATGTATCCAATAGCATCATCCTCACTTAAAGTTGGAATAGGGATGTTTTTTTTCTCTCCGGATTCCAGATTAATTTCCATCAAAGAAGGCTTATCAGTCATACCTCCGGCAAGAAGTTTCCCCTCTTTTGTGAAGGAAACGGATGTGACTGGAGTACCTTCTAGAATGTTATTAAAAGAATTGCCATAGTCCTTAGATAAATAAACCCCTCGATTTGTACTGATCACAACAATATTTTCTTTCTCTGGATGAACAGTAATAGCTGATGGTTGCCCTTCTAGTCCTTTCATATCGCTTTTTGTCCACGTTTTTGTTTCGTCTAACGAGTAGTACAATCCAGCGTCATCCATTCTTGAATTCGGTTCTGGGGTTAAAACATAAATGGCATGAGAATAATATCCAACCCCTATTCCGTGGAAGTCAACCTCCCCATATAAATCAAGCGTTTGCAAGGTTTTCCCCATATCTGTACTTTTCACTACACCGAGTGGATTTTTCATAGAAGAACCTGGAGCTGGATGTCCGCTGCTGTAAAACCCGTTATCAACCATAGAGAATCCCATATAATCATGTTTTTCTCCTTCTGGAATTTTCCACTTACCGTTTTTATAGACCTTCAATCCATCATGCGCCGGTACATAAATTTCAGTCCCATCATTCGTAAAACCTAACCCGTGAATATGCATAAAATCAATGTCCTCTTCTTCTCCTGTCCCATTTGTTAATGCAAATACTCCAGAAACAGCTAAGGCTAGTAAAGCTAAAACTGATACCCATCGGCTTAATTTTAACCATCTTTGCAGCTTGTCCCGTTTTAAGCGTCCTTCTTGTTTTTTCACATTAACAGTTTTTAATTGATTTCTGATTAGGAAAAATAAAATGATTCCTAACCCCAACAAAATCGACGACACAATAAAGCTATAATTTAACAAAGTAGCGGTCAACATCTCCCGTTGGTGTTCTTCTTCAGTACCATGCGCGAATACACCAACCGGAATCATAAATAATGCTGAGATCAAAAAAGTAAAAAGTTTTAACTTCAATCCTATTCTCCCCTTTTCTTATAAAGTAAAAGATAGAAAATTCCCGCAAGAAGAATGGGAACTCCCATCCATAGACAAATTTGAACAAACGTTTTCATATATACCCTTAATTCCGGCCGGAACATGAACGAACCGGACATCGTCAAACATAACAATCCAGCCATGATCAACAAAACAGGCACAATGATTTCAAATTTTTTCATTGGGCATCCCCCTTATAAATCGGGAATGTAAGTTCAAAGCTTGTCCCTCTTCCCACTTCACTACTTACATGTATAGTCCCATTTTGCAGTTTCACAAGTTGTTTGACGATTGCCAGTCCAAGCCCGGTACCCCCGAATTCTCTTGATCTTGATTTTTCCACACGATAAAATCGTTCAAATAAAAATGGAAGATCTTCTTTCGGTATCCCTATCCCCGTATCTTCAATCAAAATCTTTACTTTGTCTTGATCATAAGACAATTCTATTTTTATAAACCCTTTTTCTGTATAACGAATGGCGTTTTCGATTAAATTAATGACAATTTGCTCCATTCTTAAACCATCCGCATAAATACTCGGCAATTGATAAATTTTATGAAAATATAACTGTAACCCTTTCTCCTTTGCTTTCACTTTTGTTTTTAATACGGCATTTTCAATCACTTCAATCAGATCAATTTCCTCCAAATGTAATGGTAACTTTCCTTCCTCCATCTTTGCCAGTTCAAACAAGTCATTGACTAGCTTGGACATTCTATTGGCTTCTTGCTCGATAATTTGTATATACATTTCTTTTTCATCCTCTGTTTGATACTGTTGGTTTTTTAATGCTCTCGCATACCCTTCTAAATACGTAAGAGGAGTCCGCAATTCATGGGAAATGTTTGCAAAAAATTCCCGCTGGTTTGACCGGTACCTGTATAATTCAACGGCTAAATCATTAATCGCCTTGGCTAGGGAGCCAATTTCGTCTTTTGTTTCAACCAAAACTTTTGTATTTAAATCACCTTCAGCCATTTTGCGGGTTGCTCTTTCCATTTCTAAAAGTGGATTGGCTAACTTGCGTGATACAATAAAGGTAAAGCCAAGGGCTAAAAGAATGGCACCAATGCCAGCCCAAACAATTAAATTCCTTATTAGATGAATTGATTGATGTATCTCATCGATGGAAGCCAATACAAAAATTCCGCCGATAAAGCGATTTTGTGCAAAAATAGGTCTTCCAACGCTTAGAAAACGTTTATCTAAGATTTCATCGTAATATTCCTTTTCAATGACGGAATTTCTCCTTAAAAGAGAAATGTCATTTGCATCGATTCTTTCTCCTTTCGATAAGCTTGGGATCCCAGAGTTTGCAACAACGATACCTTGTTCGTCTACGATTACAATTTCCTGATCTATCATATCGGCAAGTAATTCAAACATACGGAGGATATTTTTATCCTCTAACGATGTGATGGAATTCGCATAACGATTGGATAAATCGTAAATTTGATCTTTCATTTTACTGTAATAAAAGCCAGAAAATATTTCATTGATAATAAAACCAAGTGGAAGCAAAATGGTTAACACAATGACTAGAATACTTGCCCCTAATTTTACAACGATACTATTCCATTTCATTGGTCTTCTTCAGGAGCTTGGAATTTATAGCCCATTCCCCAAACCGTTTTAATCGGATTAAAGGAAAGCCCGTTTTTTCTAAACTTTTCCCTTATATTTTTCACATGGGTATCAACTGTACGAATATCTAAAACGTCATGAACTCCCCATACCCGATCTAGTAACATATCCCTTGTAAATATCGTTTTTGGGTTTAACACTAATAGCAAGAGAATATCAAATTCTTTTGGTGTCAATTCTAATGGACGATCGTTTACAAAAACTTGTCTTTCATTTTGATCGATTTTTAAATCTGCAATCTTAATGATTCCTTCCGTTTGAATAGGATTGGAAGAAGCAGCTGAACGTCTTATTAGTGATGTTAGACTAAAAAGTAGACACAGATTATTATAGTAATAATAGAGAAAAATGAGGTGTCTACATGACAAAAAAACAAAGGCGGTACGAGGAAGACTTTAAGCGTCAAACTGTTCGTTATATTTTGGAGGAAGCGAAATCCGTTGCACAAGTGGCTCGTGAGCTCAAAATTAACGAAAATACTCTTCACGGCTGGATGAAAAAATATAAGCAAGAACCTGAAATATCAGAAACCCAAACGTTTCGATCCGAAGACCACGAAGTTCGTGAACTGAAGAAACGTATTCGGGATCTGGAGGAGGAAAACTCCATCTTAAAAAAGGCGATGCACTTCTTCGCGAAAGACCATCGGTAAAATATTCATTTATCCATAAACATCGCTTCGATTACCGATTGGAGAAGATGTGCGAAGTATTGAAAGTTTCTCGAAGCGGTTATTATAAATGGCGTGATCGTCCCAAAAGTGCTAGACAAGAGCGTCGAGAAGAATTGACGCAGGAAGTGCGTCGTGTGTATATCGAATCCCGCCAACTGTATGGGAGTCCCAAGGTTACCAAAAAGCTTAATCATGGAGGCATTAAGGTTTCACAGAAGACGGTTTCCCGCATAATGAATGAAGAGGGAATGAAGTCTCGTACCGTGAAAAAGCATAAGGCAACTACTAACTCAAAACATAACCATCCGGTCCACGAAAATGTCTTAAACCAACATTTTACTGTTACGAAACCAAATGAAGTATGGGTAGCTGATATCACATACATTCCAACGGATGAAGGTTGGCTTTATCTAGCTAGTATGATGGATTTGTATTCAAGGAAAATAGTCGGCTGGCATATAGACTGTTCAATGAAAAAGGAGCTAGTGTTAAGTGCTTTAAAGCAAGCCTATCAGCGTCAACAACCACAGGGTTCTATCCTCCATCATTCTGATCGAGGGAGTCAATATGCTTCAAATGACTATCAAGCTAAGCTAATGGAATACGGAATGAAATGTAGCATGAGCCGCAAAGGAAATTGTTATGACAACGCTTGTATTGAATCATTTCATGGGATAATAAAAAAAGAACTAATCTATCAGACTCGTTATAAAACAAGGGAAGAAGCAAAAAAGAGCATATTTGAGTATATAGAAATATTTTACAATAATAAACGTATTCACTCCGCAACAGAGTATTTTTCACCATCTGAATACGAACGTATGTACGACAAAAAGGGAGCTTAATGAGCATATTAATAGAATAGTTAGACCCGAAAATTTACCTTTAAAAATAATTAGGACAACGTCGTAATTATTTTTAAAAGGCCACCAAGCGATAGCGCGGTAGCTGCGAAAAAAATTTATAAATTTTTGTGTCTACTTTATTGACCTAATATCATTAGTGCTTTAACCCTTGCCACTAATTCTTCGGGTTCAAAAGGCTTTACAAGATAATCATCGGCTCCAACATCAAATCCTTGTACTTTATCTTTTACATCACCACGTGCCGTAAGCATAAGGATGGGCACTTGACTCATTTCCCTTATCTTTTTGCATACCTCCCATCCATCCATATCGGGCATCATGATGTCTAAAATCACTACGTCGATTCTTCCTTTTGTCAATAAGGTTAATGCTTCTTGTCCACTTGCCGCTTCAGTTAAGTGAAAATATGGAGAAAGATTGATTTTTAGTAAATGCCTCATGTTCCATTCATCATCAACGATTAATACTCTTTCTTTCTTCATCCTTATATCACAATCCCTGTTATAATTTGTTAATAAATGATCCGGTCAATTGTTTGTCCTTTAACCTCTCATTTTTTCAGTTAAAGAAAACACATTCAATCATCGTCCCATATACGATTTCTTGAACCACTTTCATGATAACTCCACCTGCTTGTTGATCCACAAGCGGTGAAAGTGTTTTAAACAATTGTGGTGCGTCGTAATAGACGGTATAAAACGGTTCATTCGCAAAAATAATTAAGGCACAAGCTGTAGTCAGTAACATTCCTGATGTAAAATATAGTAAATTTTTTGGATATTTGATAAACAATCTAATTCCTTAGTGACCGGAATTAAAGGGATCCACATGAACAATGCGGAGATGGTTAATATAATATGGGTTAAGTTATGCAAGATATTATGTGAAACGATTGTATTAAATATGAATGGGACTTGATAAAACGAAAACAACACATTAAATAAAAGTAACGGGATCAACGGATATTTTAAAAAATTGATCCATTTGTATCTTAATCCTAAATGAAGAATTGATACCATCATTCGATTTGGCAAACCTAACAGCAGTAAAGGTGGTAAAACTATATAAATTAACAATTGTTCCAACATATGAGCGCAAAAAATGATCTCCTAAGTAATGTAAAAGGCTATCCCCAACAAAAACGCAAATAAAACTGGTGTTCCTTCGAAACGATGAGCCGTATCATAAAAGGCTGACTCAAAATATTAATAATTTGATTAAAGAAGTCGTACACCTTCTATCACTATTTTTCGTTGATTTTTACAATGATTAATCTTATTAAAAAATTTTGAAGAAAATATGGAGATAGATGCTGATATTATATTCTTTTGTGTGTATACATTTCTTTGCTACCGATTGTATCCTCAACAAACGCTTTATGAACTTGTTGAAAATCTTAAAATATAGAAATAGTTAGACAAAAAACGAAAGTACAAACAACATAAATCTTTATTCAAGGATTCTTCACAACTCTTCTCTTCGATTTCGCAACATTCGAACACGTACTTTCGACTACCATCTTGATTCCACAAAGAAAAAATCTACATTCCATAGGAAATTTCGAATTTTAAAGCCCGGTGGAGAAGTTCATATAGCAGATTTGGTATAAGCAATTAAGTTGCCCTTCCCACACTATAAAAAAGACCCCCTCCAATTCTACTTGGAGGGGATCATATCAGGGAGTATAAATCCATGTATGTTACTTCACATCGTAACCTTGCTCTTCAATCGCTTCTTTGAGTTTTTCTACACTTACCTTTGTTTCATCATAATCTACATCCACAGTGCCTTCTTGTAAATGTACTTCTACATTTCTTACCCCGTCTAACTTTTTAAGAGCGTTTGTCACCGCCATTTTGCAGTGTCCGCAAGTCATTCCTTCTACTTGTAATGTAATCGCCATTTTTTATTCCTCCTTCATTTATTTTCATTTTTTATATTTTCACGCGTTTCAAACGAAGCGCGTTGGTCACAACTGATACAGAACTGAATGCCATTGCCGCTCCGGCAATCCAAGGCTCCAATAATCCAGCAGCGGCTACAGGAATGCCAATGGTATTATAGAACAAAGCCCAGAACAGGTTTTGTCGAATGTTTTTCATTGTTTTACGGCTTAACTCAATCGCTCTCGGGATATGAGCTAAATCTCCGCCGACCAAGGTAACATCGGCCGTTTCGATGGCGACATCCGCTCCTGTGCCGATGGCCATGCCAATATCCGCTTTCGCAAGAGCTGGAGCATCATTAATTCCATCACCGACCATCGCCACTCGTTTCCCTTGTTTTTGTAGCTCCTCGACAATTTTTGCTTTGTCTTCCGGAAGCACCTCTGCATAGACACGATCCACATCCACTTGCTTAGCAATGGCTTCCGCAGTACGTTTGTTGTCTCCCGTTACCATGTACACTTCGATACCCATTTGTTTTAATGTTTGAATCGCTTCTTTGGAGCTTTCTTTTACCGTATCCGCGACAGCAATGATGCCGGCAAGCTGCCCATCAACGGCAACTAGCATGGCAGTTTTTCCTTGTTTTTCAAGTTCTATCATTTTATCTTCATGCATGGCAATCTCTACAGAGCGTTCCTTCATAAGTTTTCGCGTTCCAACAAGGACATTTTTGCCATCAATGACAGCTTCAATTCCATGACCGGTAATGGCGGAGAAATGCTCCAGTGGCTTAACCAAAATCGATCGTTTCTTCCCATATTCCACAATGGCATGAGCCAACGGATGTTCCGAAGCGCTCTCGGCTGAAACGGCATAGTCAAGCATGTTTTCTTGGAATTGTAACACATCTGTCACTTCCGGTTTTCCTTTTGTCACTGTTCCTGTTTTATCCAGTAATACGGCATTGATTTTATGCGTTCCCTCTAGGTACTCACCTCCTTTAAAGAGAATTCCTTGTTCTGCCCCTTTGCCTGTACCGACCATAATCGATGTCGGCGTGGCAAGACCGAGCGCACAAGGACACGCAATGACAAGAACGGCGATGGCCACTTCAAGCGCTTTTGCCAAATCACCCGGCGCAACAAAGAAGTACCATATAATGAATGCAACGACAGCAATTCCGACAACAATCGGTACGAAAATGCCGGAAATGGTATCCGCCATCCGCTGAATCGGGGCTTTCGACCCTTGCGCCTCTTCAACGATTTTAATGATATTGGCCAGCGCGGTATCTTTTCCGACTTTTTCGGCACGAATGGTCAGTACGCCATTCGTATTCATCGTCGCCCCGATCACATAGTCGCCTTCCTTCTTATCAACTGGAATCGATTCACCAGTAATCATCGATTCATCTACGGAAGATGCCCCGGCGATGACCGTACCGTCTACCGGGATTTTTTCTCCTGGCTTGACAAGAATCGTATCGCCGATCACCACTTCCTCGAGCGGAACCTTTCTTTCCTCCCCATTACGGATGACAGTCGCTTCCTTTGCCTGAAGGCTCAACAGCTTAGAGATAGCTTCTGTTGTTCTCCCTTTCGCAAGATCCTCAAAGTATTTGCCGACAAGCACAAGCGTAATCAAGACGGCACTCGTTTCAAAATATAATCTTGGCATATATTCAGGATTCCCAAGCGTCCGAAAAGCTTCATACAAGCTGTAAAAGTACGCGGCTGATGTTCCAAGCGCCACTAGGACGTCCATGTTAGCGCTCTTGTTTCGTAACGCCCGGTACGCCCCGACATAGAAAGGACCGCCGATGTAGAACTGAACCGGTGTAGCTAAAAGAAGCTGGAACCACGGATTCATCAGCAGATGCGGCATCGGCAAGCCTATATCAAACGGCATATGGGCAAGCATCGTATAAAGCAGCGGCAACGATAAGATGATAGAAATCGCGAGTTGCCGTTGTTTTCGTTTCAGCCGCTCTTCTTTCCGCCCCACATGATCTTGTTCTTCGTTTCGTATCTGCCCCTTGTACCCAAGCTTTTTGATTTTCTCTAAAATATCTTCTACAGATGCAATGCCTTCATTGTATTCTACAACGGCACTGTTTGTCGCCAAGTTTACAGTAGCGCTCGTAACACCTTCCATACGATTTAACCCTTTTTCAATCCGTGTCGCACATGCCGCGCATGTCATCCCTTCAATATCTAGCGTCACTTTTTCTGTCGCGACACCATACCCCAAATTCTCAATTTTCGTTTGGATATCGGCGATCGTTTGCTTCGATGGATCATATTTAATCGTTGCTTTTTCCATGGCTAAATTGACATTGGCTTCTACTCCATCCATCTTGTTCAACGCTTTCTCTATACGATTGGAGCAAGCGGCGCATGTCATGCCGGTCACTCTAAGTGTAACGAGCTTTTGCTCACTCATAAAGCATTCCTCTCCTTTACTTTGAGAATTGCTTAATCACATCCATCAATTCCCGGATGGATTCTTCTCCGCTGCCTTCGCGGATCGCCTTGGAAACGCAATGATTGGCATGGCGTTCCAGCAAATTCAACCCGACTTTGTTTAACGCAGCTTGAATCGCGGAAATTTGCACTAAAATATCAATACAGTACCGATTGTCCTCGACCATCTTTTGCACTCCGCGTACTTGCCCTTCAATACGCTTCAAGCGCTTGACGATGCTTTCGATCTCTTCTTCGGTTCGCGGAACCATTTTGGCATTTATATTGTCATCTTCATATTGATTCATTGCTACCACCTCATTTGTTTATAACAGTTGTCTTCGAATACATTATACCGGTATTGGGTATAACTTTCGCATGGCAAACAAGCCTACCACGCCCCGCCACTCCATGTAAAGCGGATGCTTGTAAAATTGTGAAGAGCACTACGCTGCCCCTTTGATACTGTCTTCTGTTTCTTGTGGCGTCATATAGCCCAGGCAGCTATGAATCCGTTTCCGATTGTACCAGCCTTCTATAAATTCGAATAAGGCTCTTCTGGCAGCTTGAAAGTTCAAATAGTTGACTCTGTAGATCTCTTCCTTTTTCAGAATTGCATGGAAAGACTCCATGCAGGCGTTATCGTGTGGGCAACCTTTTTTACTGAAGGAGTGTTTGAACTGCTTCTTTTCCATGTATTCTGCAAATTTCTCGCTTGTATACTGGGATCCCAAATCAGAATGCAAGATCAATCCCGGACCTGGACGTTGTGCCTGATAAGCGTTTTCTACTGCCTTTAAAGCCAGTTCAGTCGTCATGTGGCGGTCAAAAGCGTAACCGACAATCTTTCTGGAATGTAAATCCATTACGGAAGCCAGGTAGCACCAACCGTCTCTCAAAGTATGAATGTACGTAATATCCGTAACCCATTTCTCGTTGATGGTTGTCGTTGAGAAGTCCTGGTTCAGCAGGTTATCGTGTTCTTCCATCTTGCCCTTATTGGAATGGGGGCGGTACTTTTTTCTGATAATGGAATAAATGCCTGCAGCCTTCATCAAACGCTGAACCCGTTTCAGGCTGACTTTGAGCCCTTCTTTTTCAAGCATATGGTGGATCTTCGGTGCTCCGTATCTCTGCTTGCTTTCCGTATGGATTTTTCGTATTCTGTCTGTCAGCTCCCGGTTTTCCCGTTTTGTTTTTGACTCTGTTTTTTGTTTGGATTGATAGTAGGTACTTCTCGGCACGCCAAGGACCGTACACATGGTTTTAAGGTCATAATGGTGTTTGGCTCTTATCTCGTCAATCATGGATATAACAGTGGTTTGATCTACTTCTTTGCGAATATGGCCATAGCTTTTTTTAAGATTTCGTTTTCCTCTTTCAGCCGGTGCAATTCTTTTTGCAGGTTCAGAAATTCTTCCGGGGTAAAAGAGCCCCCGTCATCCAGCTTAACCGGTTTTTGTTTTCTGATCCATTTGTAGATTGTCGTTTCAGACAGGCCATATTCGCTGCAGATCTGTTTTACTGGTGTTCCAGTTTGATAAAGCTCAACCACCATTTCCTTAAATTCAGCATGATAACGTTTACGTTTTTCGCTTGTGTTACCCATATCAGGACACATCCCTTCGTTAATATTATATTTCACTAAAGGGTGTCCATGAAACTATACTAGCATCACTCCAAGCATCAATATAAAGGTAAAAATAAAAACGGATATAATAAATGACCATTCATTTGCATTTGTCACCACTGGCAGTAAGCCCGTTGCAATGGACGGTCCCAAATTTGATTGAATGATACGTAAAAAGAGCATTAAAAGTATAAGGGTAAGGCTTACTTTTCCTAAATAAGAAATGTGTAGTTGATTCACTGCGAAACCGATCACTGCCGTGATGGACGGCGCAAGAAAAATTTTCGATGGTTGCCTGATCCATCCTGCTTCTCGGTACACCCACATGGCAATCGCCATTGCCGCAACTTCCGGCAAAATAATTTCGTGATCTTTCAACATCACCGAAGCCGTAATCATCGCGATAATGAATGTAATGCTAATGATATATGAAATCATCGTTACTTTCTTTGAAACAGTTGAATCCATGTTTATATACTCCTTTTGTTCATATGATTTCCATCATACTGTTTCGATTCTAATAGAAATCGACAATGATGCTAATGAAAATGTTTTAATTTGGAGTGTTTATCAAGTAAACGTCTCTCCAATCAGTTGGAGAGCTTCTGTTCCCATAAAAAATTCCCTTCCAATTTTCCATCTTCCCTCCTTGTCCTTGATTGGGGAATTTGATGGTACATTCTATTCTAACCAAGGAATCGGTTCGTATCTCTTTTTCTGCTTCATTGTAAATTTGCTCAAGTACAGTTAGAATAATCAAAAATCCTATATGTTTATGAAAAGGAGCTTTAACTAGCACAACAAGATAATTTTTTAACATCTTTATCAAATGTTAAGGCAACCAATTTCAATCCCTCTGCCATCGTTAAATATGGTGCAAGGCATTCCCGCAAATCTTCCACCGTTAGACCAAATTTTACAGCTAATGTGGCTGCATAAATCACATCACCAGCATTTTCGGCAACAATATGAACACCTAGCACTTTTAATGTTTTTGCATCAGCAACAAGTTTAAATACACCTGTCGTTTCGCGATTCACAAGCGCTCTTGGAACTGCATCAAGTGGTAAAACAGAAGTTCTCACCTCGTATCCTCTTTCTTTAGCTTGCTCCTCAGTTAATCCTACCGTAGCAATCGATGGACTAGTAAATATAACAGCCGGAACAGTATCAAGATTTACTTTTCTCTCCAAGCCACCGATTGCATTATCGGCAGCAATTCCACCTTGGTATGCAGCAACATAAACAAATTGCGGTCCCATTGTTACATCTCCGGCAGCATAAATTCTAGGATTGGAGGTTCGTAAATAGTCATCAACTTTAACTTCACCGCGAGAACCCACTTCTACGTTTGCAGCTTGAAGATTTAGTGCTTCCGTATTTGGCTTGCGCCCCGTAGCTACAAGTAGCTGCTCAGCTTCAATGATTTTCTTTTCACCATGAACAGTAACATGAATTTGTTTCATATCTCCATTCTGTTCTACACGCTCAAATGTAGCACCGGTAATAACATGAATGCCTTGTTCTGTTAATGCTTTTTCTACAGCTTCTGAAATTTCAGGATCATATTCTTTAAGAATTCTTTGGCTACGCTGCATTAACGTTACTTCCACTCCTAAATGGTGAAAGAGCTGACCTAACTCCAATCCGATGTATCCTGAACCAATAACAGCAAGACTTTTTGGCAGTTCTTTAAGCTCTAACAAAGAAGTGCTTGTTAAGTAGTCAACATCTTTTAATCCCGGAATATTAGGAATCAATGGGGAAGCTCCTGTTGCGATTAAAAAGCGTTTAGCTGTTATTTTATTCCCGTTTACTTCTATTGTTTTTTCATTGACAAATTTTGCTTCTCCCTGTATTAGTTCAAACCCATATTCATCAATTAAATCAACATACTTTTGCTGACGTAATTCTCTCACCAGTTCATCTTTTTGTTCCATTAGTTTTTTCAAATCTACCGAACCAGCTGAAGTATTTAAACCAAGGAATGGATTGTTTTTTGCTAAATGATTGATTTCTCCAGAACGTAGCAGTGTTTTTGATGGAACACATCCAATGTTTACACAAGTCCCACCGATGGTACCACGCTCAATCATCGCCACTTTTGCCCCATATTCCACTGCTTTAATAGCAGCAGAAAAAGCTCCTCCCCCAGAACCAATGACAATAAAGTCATAATCATAATCACCTTCATCATCACCAACAACGGAGCTTTTTTGTTGATGAATAACTTCAGCTTCACCTGCCTTATAATTAACCTTATTCACAGCTTCTTTGGCTTTCTCGATACCTATATGTTCTGGCAATTCGAAAACAGCTTCTCCACGGCGAAAATTTACATCTACATTTTTAGCTCCTATGCTGTTTAGAGCTGTTTCAACGTGCCTTTCACGCCCAGTACATGTCATATCTTCCACTTGTAAACGATATTTACGAATTGACAAATGAAACACCTCCTATTGTTTAACACCATTTCCTAATTCTAAGACGGTATTTTTTTAAGTTTTTACATCTGTTTTTGAAGCATCAAACACAACTTTAGCTGTTCCTTGGGAACCTTCTGTAATGGTTACTTCCACTGTTTTTACACCTTCTACACGTTCAAGAGCACTTTTGACAACACAGGACAACTTGAACAATCCATTTCAGTAATGGTAAAGGTAGCACTTTTAGTATTATTTCCATTCGCTGTAGTTTCTACATTATTTTCGTTACTACAAGTCGTAATAATGTAACAAGTGTTCCGATCACTATAAATGTCTTATTTTTCATTGATATCTCATTTCTTTAATCATCAATCAGAGATTCAATAATTGGACATTCATGTAGTTGCTCTTCATTCGGACAGCTTTCTTTTAATTTATTCAACATATTTTCGATACGCTTTAAATCTTTAATTCGTTGTTGAACCTCACCTATTTTTTGAGAAACAAAGCTATACATATCCGCACATCGAACCTCATCCTTATCAACAACACCAAGTAATTTATGAATTTCACTTAGAGAAAACCCTAGTTCCTGCATACGTTTAATAAAACCAATGCGCTTCACAGTCTCTTCCGAGTACATTCGATACCCTGAATCTGTTCGTGAAGTTTCTTTGATTAAGCCTTTTCTCTCGTAATATCTAATGGTTTCTTTATTAACGTTACATTTGTCAGCCAGTTCACCAATACGATATTTCATCTTATCACCCCTAGATAAAGTATAAACCCTGTACCATAGTACAGGGTCAAATGAATTTCGAAGTTTTTATAGCTTATTAAAATCTACTTTCGTTAATTTATGTTTAAACAACTTTTTTGTCCTCATTACTTTGGTCTATTAGCAATTCAACTTTTTAACAACATTGATTTAAGCCTAATAAGACGAATTGAACGCCTTTTCCCGTTTCTTCCACATCAAGTGTAACTCTCTCGATGATAGAAGCCACTTTCTCATCCATCGCTACCCGAATACCATTAATAATCTCCAACCGATCTGTGGTTTGCAGAATAAAGACAAACTCCTTCTTTACCGTGTTTCTTTAAAATATCTTGTAGTGCTTGTTTCGCTTGATCAGTAATCACCATATTTCTCTTCCCCTTTTCTTAATTGATCGTTAGTCGCTATGCTTTTGGAAACAAACGTTTTAATGTTTCTTTCGTTTCGATGTATCAAGGTTGGTTAACAAGTTGGTAAATTCATCGAAAGCAGCAATTTCTACTGTACAAGCCCCCGACAATTGTTCCTCCATTGAGGCAACAACAGAATCCGGTAACTTTTTGCGATAGGGACCCACAACTTTTTCTCGATAGGCTTTGATTGTTGCTTCCGGATCTAGATTGCAAGCAAACAAATTTTGTTTCAGTTCGTTTGTTAACTCCATTTCAAATCCTTATTTATTTGATAAGTAAAAAAGACTAACGACTCGAGTCGTTAGCTAACACTGTTTCGTCAACTGAATTCAGGATTTGTTCTAATTTGGTTCGGATCGCGTTTTTAAGCATGGATCTTAAATTTTTTTTATACTTCTTCTTAGTCAATGGACAAATATATTCTCCATCATCAATAACCTCGTTTTTTAACTCTCCATCTTCATTGAAAAACAACGTATATATTTCGTTGATTAGTTTATTTTCTTGCTGTATGTAGTTTATTGTTTCACTTTTGTATCCCTTGATCACTTTTTCGAAAATCATTTTAAAATCTTCAATAGACATCTCTTTCTTTAATTTGCGTTCCATTGTTTTTGGTGTTTCATTACTACTTTCTTGTTGATTTTTCTTTATTAATTCTTGATACATCTCATCCATTTGCTCATATAAACCCATTAAAAAAGCATTTTCTTCTTCCAGCTTTTGAATTTTAACCGTTAACTCAGTGATTTGCTCGTAAACCAAGTTCAACTCATCCTGCATATTAATGAGTTGATTTTCTAATTGATTCTTCTCCTCCATGAGCTGTTTCATTAATTCTTCCGAGTGAGTGCTATCACCTTTAACTTCTTCAGAATCCAATTTATGTAAGCGTAAAATAATCCCCACCTTTTAATGATAGGGATTAAATACTATTATTGTGATAAATTATTAAAAACCCGACAATTCAAAGGAATTGTTTTGGACCAAGGAAGTAGTTGATCAAGCTCATCCATATTGCTTATATCCATATTGGGAAGCCTTTCAAATAAGTAGCGAAGATAATAAAATGGATTTAATTTATTCTCTTTTGCTGTCTCCACAATACTGTAAATGATTGAGCTGACCTTAGCTCCTTTCGGAGTATTGCTAAAAATCCAGTTCTTCCTTCCGATCACAAATGGTTTAATGGATCGTTCACTTCGATTATTATCGATTTCTAAACGTCCATCCTCTAAAAATGCCACGAGTTTTTCCCATTGGTTGAGGCAGTATGTAATGGCTTGACCTAATAGACTCTTTGGTAAAACATTGCTTTTCTCTGTTTTTAGCCATGCTGAAAAAGCCTCCAACAATGGTTGGCTGTGTTTAAGTCGTTTTTTATATCGTTCTTCTGGTGTACATTCTTTCAAATCACGCTCGATGGCAAATAGCTGATTACAGAAATTGAGTCCTTCCCGAGCTGTGACTGCTGAATGACGTTTGGATTCAGGAAGTACGTTTAAAGCCTCATCGAACTTTCTGCGGGCATGAGCCCAACATCCAACTAATGTTACGCCGGATACCTTATGGTATCCTGCATATCCATCGACATGCAGGTATCCTTTAAACCCTTTTAGGAATTCTTTGGCATGTTCTCCTGCTCTAGTTTCCTGATAGTCATAAAGGACAAGTGGTGGATCCTCTCTTCCAGTCCGATAAAGCCACATGTAAGATTTCGATGTACTTGACCTTCCAGGTTCATGTAAAACCTGAACAGTTGTTTCATCCGCATGTAGAATGTCTTTAGAGAGGAGATGCTCTTTCATTCGTTGATAAATTGGCGCAAGCCATTTTTCGGCACCATAAAGCATCCAATTGGCCATGGTTTGCCTGGATAAGATCACACCTAATCGTTTGAACTGTTGTTCTTGGCGATATAGAGGTAGCCCCTCTACATATTTTTGATTCATAATATATGCCATGCTTGACGGTGAAGCTAAACTTTTTGGATACACAGATTTTGGGGCAGGTGCTGTAACGATTGGTGTCTCTATTTCATTACGCTCACAATGACGGCATCCATAGACATATCGAACGTGTTTTAAAACTTTGACTTGAGCCGGAATAATCACTAATTCTTGTCGTACTTCTGTGCTCATTTCGTGTGTTTTTTCACCGCAACACGAACAGACCTGCTCTTCTTCGGGTAAACGATATTCAATCGTTTCCATAGGCAGGTTTTCAAACGTAGCTTGACGTTGACCACGTTTCTTTTTACGACGATATGTAATTGTTTCAACAGTTGGCTCTTCGGCTTTTACATTAGACTCTACCTCTGCTTCATTGAATAAAGGTAGTTCTAATTGATTAGGATTTGTTTTTTCGCTTGAAGAGCCAAATTTTCGTTTTTGACTAAGACGATACTGTTCTTCATACCATCGTAATTTCGCCGTCAATTCAACGATTTGCTGTTGAAGTTTTTCAATTAATTCAAATGGGTTTTGGGTAGGATTCTTTAAATTTTTCATCATGTAGTAATAATTCGACGGTTTTAGCTATTTTCCTCCAAGGTTTTTGTTAAAAGTAAAAAATTCATATAACTGTTCTAGCCTTTACTTCTGGGTGTGCTTTCTTTTGCTCCATTGCAAGACCATCCAATAACCAGCGTAATTGCCGATAACTAATTTGTATCGTTCCAGTGTCATTTTCATTTGGCCATTGAAATTTTCCTTTTTCCAATCGACGATAATAAAGCCAAAAACCATTATAGTCCCAGTGAAGAATTTTTAATTTATCTCGCTTTCGATTACAGAACACAAAATAGCTTGATGAAAAGGGATCTAAATCAAATCCCTCTTTCACCAAAGCAGCTAATCCATCAATGGATTTTCTCAAATCAGTACTTCCTTTTGCCAAGTAAACTCGTTCAGCTCTTGTACCAGCTAACATGTTGATTTCAACGTCCTAACCACTTCTGAAAGAAAGGCCGGATCGAAACCAGGTTTTACTTCAATTGAAATCCCACTAATTTCAATCCGTAATGAATTTTCAACTGTTTGTGAATGATCTTCTAGGGTAACGGATGCCCATTTTGTAGACTTTCCTTGATTTTTTATTGGATTTTCAATTTTTCTTAACCAGTATTTAAACTGGTGAATACTCCATTGATTTTCCTTGCACCAGTTTACTTGAGTTTGACCGCTTTTACGATAGTCAGCGATTCGTTGTTCCCAAACCTTTTGTAATTCAGTATTCTTAGGCATAAAAAAAACCCCCTTCAATTTCATCTTGAGGAGATTATCTCATGAAATTAGCACATCAAGAAGGTGTGCAAGATTTGACGCTTACCAATTTATTATGCTTTTCACGATGGTCATTCGCCAACATTGAAAAAGAGTTTTCTACATACCATTCATAAACTCCCATTACTTCAGGCAAACCTGGTCTCTGTTCTTCAATAAACTCGAATAAATCATCGTGATAAATTCGCCAACCCTCCTTTCGATTTGCCGAACGTTCTGCTTTAATCTTTCCTTCTCTGATCCAACGAGTAACCATTTGAATTGAGTCAGTAATGTAATATTCCTGAAGTATTTTTAGTGCTTGGTGAACATTATATACTTCCATCTCCTTCTCCCCCGCTCAAAATTATTTAAAATAAAAATATGTTGGTAATGTTATACCTATGACATTACCTAAGTAATTTTAGGAAAATAAGAAATGCTTGGCTTTAAGCGCCAAGCATTTTTATTAAAATCCCATTTAATTAATTAAGATCTCTAAAATTTAGGTCATTTGTTTTGTTAGTTTTGACTGTTTTTAATCAGGGCTTTGTTAAATTTCAATGTTGATTTTTAAACCACACAAAAAGACCGAAATAAATTCGGTCTTTTTGTGTGTCTTCTTCAACTATTGCATTATTCTTTCACATTTAGCAATCGCATGCTGTTTAATGTTACGATTAATGTTGCTCCCATATCGGCAAATATCGCTAACCATAACGTTAACCAACCAGGCACAATTAACAGTAATGACAATGCCTTAATCCCTAAAGAGAAAGTAATGTTTTGCTTAATAATCGCTAAAGCTTTGCGGCTCAATTTAATCGTATATGGCAATTTGCTTAAATCATCAGACATTAAGGCAATATCGGCTGTTTCTAGGGCTGTATCGGTTCCAGCACCACCCATTGCCACACCAACGGTTGAAGCTGCAAGAGCTGGTGCATCGTTCACACCATCTCCAACCATCGCAACACTTCGATACTTGTCGCGAAGCTCTTTGATGAAATTCAGTTTATCTTCTGGAAGTAAATCGGCTTTAATATCGGAAACACCGACTTGTTTTCCGATGGCTTCGGCTGTTCTTTGGTTATCTCCCGTCAGCATCACCGTTTTTTCAATACCGACTTGATGAAGTTTTCGAATAACCTCTTTGGATGATTCTCTTATTTCGTCTGCCACGGCAATTAACGCCAGAATTTCTTTTTCCGTCCCTAATACCATGACCGTTTTCCCTTGTATTTGAAGGGTTGTAATTTGTTCTTTTATTTCTGATTGGATGCCATTTGGAAGAAGTTCTTCAAAAAGACCTGGACTTCCGACATAATACATTGCGTTATTTACTTTGGCTTTGACCCCTTTACCTGTAATGGATTGGAATTCTTCAACCGATACATCATTAAAATTCAATCCATCTTCTTCTGCTTTTCTTATAATGGCGGAAGCAAGTGGATGTTGTGAGCCTTTTTCAATGGCTGCTGTAATGGTCATTAGTTCATTTTCATTGCCATTATAAGTGACCACATCGGTGACGGAAGGAATACCTTTTGTTAATGTTCCTGTTTTATCAAAAGCAATCACTTTTAAGTTTCCTGCTTCCTCTAAATAAATACCACCTTTAATTAACACACCGTTTTTCGCTGCATTTCCAATGGCAGTTACAATCGAAACAGGCGTGGAAATAACCAACGCACACGGACAACCAACCACTAATACAGCTAGACCTCGATAAATCCATTCGCTCCAATCAGCACCCATAAATAATGGAGGAATAACGGCTAGTAAAAGAGCAAAAATGATAATGGCTGGTGTATAGTATTTGGCAAAACGATCTACAAACGCTTGAGAAGGTGCTCGTTCTGCTTGAGCTTCTTCCACTAAATGGATGATTTTCGAAAGAGTTGTATCTTCCACTCGTTTTGTAACTTTTACTTCCAATAACCCTTCTTCATTCAATGTTCCTGCAAAGACTTCATCACCGACTGTTTTGGTTACTGGAACACTTTCTCCCGTAATGGCAGCCTGATTTAGCGTAGATGTACCCTTGATGACGATTCCATCCATCGCTAATTTCTGACCAGGCTTTACGATCATAATATCTCCGACTTGAATATCGTCAACAGGGACCATCATTTCTTCATTTCCGCGACGAATTAATGCTTCTTTTGGAGCAATATCCATCAACGATTCAATGGATTGACGAGCTTTATCCATGGAATAACGCTCTAAGGCTTCGCTAATGGCGAATAGAATAACAACCGTTGCACCTTCTCCCCATTCACCAATCGCTGCAGCTCCTAAAATCGCCACTGTCATCAGCGTATTCATATCAAAATTCAATCGAACTAGGTTTTTGAAACCTTTTATAAATAACGAATATCCACCGATTAAAATTGCTGCAGCATATCCAATTGTCGCAAAGATATGCTCTTCTCCGTATTGCTTCCCTAAAAACCAACTGATCACAAGCAAAACGGCGGAAATATACACTTTAATGTTCTCTTTTTGCTTCCAAAAAGGTTCACGCTTGACTGATTTTTCTTTATCTTCCCGAACCTTTAAGTTTTCAAAAGCTCCTGCTTTTTCTAATTCTTCGATGGTTGTTGTACCCCAAAGGGTAATTTTAGATGCTCCAAAGTTTACTTTAGCATCTTGAACACCTGGCAATGATTTTACATTATTTTCAAACTTTGCCGCACAGTTTGCACAAGTAAATCCTTGAACACGGTAGGTTTTCGCTTCTGATTTAGATAATTTTGCTTGTTGTTCAGACACGGACTTTCACCTCTTTCTCATGTACTAACGCAATCATGATTAACTGCTTAATATGGTCATCATCCAGCGAATAAAATGCTAGCTTTCCTTCTTTTCGATACTTTACAATCCCTTGTTTATAAAGAGTCCGTAAATGATGGGAAGTGGTTGCAACAGAAGCCCCAATGATATTGGCAATATCACATACACATAACTCTTTATCTTGGCAAAGTGAATAGACAATTTTTGCCCTATTTTCATCTGCCAGTGCTTTAAACAACAGGACAACACTGGATATATCTTCTTTTTGCAATTCCCCTTGTATTCGATTGACTTTTTCTTCGTCATAACAATAAATTTCACATGTATCTTTCTTACTCATTCATTATCCCCCTTTCATATTCAAATTTCCGTTTGAATATATTATACCCCATTTCTTTTATTATTCAAATATTTATTTGAATTAAAAACAAAAAAAGAATGGAATTTAAAAAAATCAACCCAATATTTACCGTGCGATTCATTTAATTAGCTACATCAAAAAATTCTATTAGCTAAAAATCGAGTAGGAGGGGGTGACTAACCCCCGACCTCTCACACCACCGTACGTACCGTTCGGTATACGGCGGTTCAATTAAGTATGACGTAGTGCTTGATATCTTTCGAATAGACTTCTTAACCCTCGACGCTTCCAATAGGAGTTGTCGAGGGTTTTGTGTAGAATGGGACTGCAGGCAATCCGCCAATATTTCTTGCGTGTATTGCCCCATTCGAATGCTTTATGGCTTGGAACCCCTAATCCTCTGAGTTTCCGAATTCTTGTTTTCGGGGTTTTCCATTCTTTCCACAAACACATTCGAAGCCTTCGTCTAATCCATTCATCAAATTCTTTGAACTTACTTGGTGTTTCTGCCAAGGCAAAATATCCGCACCATCCCATTAAATACTTGTTCAGTTTCTCAATCCTTTTCTCCATTGGATACGGTTTCGACCTTGATGTAATTTCACGGATCTTGTTCTTCAAACGTTTCACACTTTCGTTCGCAATCCGTACCTTTGGAGTCTTATTGAGTGTGAAGCTGAAACCGAGAAACTTCCGTTTCCAAGGACGGTCTACCGCCGATTTCTCTTTATTTACCTTGAGCTTTAACTCCTTCTCGATAAAGTTCGTAATGGAATTCATGACACGAATTCCTGCTTTCTTTGTTTTCACATAGATGTTACAGTCATCCGCATACCGAACAAACTTATGTCCACGTTTCTCAAGCTCCTTATCCAATTCATGAAGCATGACGTTTGATAAAAGTGGACTAAGCGGGCCGCCTTGAGGCGTTCCCATGTCCGTTTCCATTACCACTCCATTGATCATCACGCCTGATTGAAGATACCGGCGAATTACCTTCAGTAGAATTTGATCTTTGATCGTTTTCGCCAAGATCCCCATCAGTTTGTCGTGATTCACCTTGTCAAAGAATTTCTCTAGGTCTATATCGACTACCCAACGATATCCTTCTTTGATATAACCCTTTGCTTCCCTAACCGCATCATGTCCCCTTCTGCCTGGGCGGAAACCATAGCTATGGTTCGAGAAGGTCGGATCAAAAATTTTCGTCAACACTTGGGCAATCACTTGTTGGATGAAACGATCCGTCACGGTAGGGATCCCTAGAAGCCTTACTCCACCGTTCGGTTTCGGGATTTCGACCCGACGGACGGGTAAGGGCTTGTAGGTTCCTTCTCTCAACGACTGTCGAATGGAGTCCCAATTTTCGTAGAGGTGTTTTCGTAGGTCTTTTACGGACATGCCATCTACTCCGTGACTTCCTTTATTCTGTTCGACTCGTTTCAGTGCCGCCAGGAGATTTTCCCGTGACAAAATCATTTCCATCAACATTGATATCCTCTCCACGTGAACGAATTCTTCTATTTGTGCCATCTTCTGCTCCACCCTCTTGAAGTCCCCCGTGGGATTCACCACTTCCTCCTTCAAGTAAGTCCTATCGGATTGTCTGCTTCCACACAGAAGATGAACGCCTAGCGATTCGTTCTCCTTAATTGTTCAGTCCTTCCTCTTCCATCTCGAGCTTGAAAGAGTACTATGACTTCTGCTGACTTCTGACTGTTCAGCTATCTATCACTAGATAGGTTACCAAGGTTACTTGGCGTGCCAGCCAGACCTCCCCGGGTAAGAGTGTAATCTTTCCTTCCATCCATCTGCTTCATTTACTCTGTATCACCTTCGGCAGAAAGGGCTTTGTTTTGTTGTGCAAACTCACCCAGTGATACCTAGCCTCATATGAAGTTCGTGTTCCTCAGACCGGAAGTTTGCCGCTCGCTTCCTTCAGATTCCGCGTCGCCACGGACACCCTTGCGTTAAGCTAACTGCTACTTCTGCCTTCGCAGCTCGGGACTTTCACCCTATAGATTACACCCATGCCGGGCGCACAATCGAGTAGGAGGGAGCGATTAACTCCCGTCCTCTCACACCACCGTACGTACGGTTCCGTATACGGCGGTTCAATTAAGATGATTGACGCAAGTCTTTATAACTTCCGTGAATAGCTGTTCTCTTTATGCCAGTGGTCACTCCACCCTCCAAGAGGTCTCCCACGGGATTCACCGCTTCCTTCCTCAAGTGAGGTACTACGTTTTCTGTGTTCATCATGACTCACTGAATGCCAAGGGCTATTCTCTCTTAATTGTTCGGTCCTTCTTAGTAGTTCTAAACCAACTAATACTATGACCTCTGCTGACTTCTGACGGTTCAGCTACTTATCACTAAGTAGGTTATGAAGCGCATTTCACCTATCCGCCAGACCTCCCCGGGTAAGTACATGCACTTTCACACCATCTATCCGCCTCATTTACTCGATATGACCTTCGACAGAAAGAGCTTTGTTTTGTTTGGCAAACTCACTCAATCATACCTAGCCTTATATGAGGTTCGTGTTCCTCGGACCGGTGTTTTGCCTCCAGCTTCCTTCAGATTCCGCGTCACCACGGACACCCTTGCTCTTGGCTAACCTCTACTTCTGTCTTCGGGGTTCGGGACTTACACCCTATAGTTCATGTACATGCCGGGCGCACCAAAACAAAAAATCCTCCGCCGTGGGAGGATTTTTTGTTTTTATGAAACTTTGACTACGAAAGGAACGGTAATAACCTTACCTTCGTGTTGGAACTGACCCCAAATTTTATAGATTCCACTCTTAGGGAACTTGGTCATAAATTTAGCGTCTGGTCCTTTTGCCTTTTCGTCCATTGGATGTACGTGTAAGTATTCCTCTGTGTCCTCACTGATGATGACAACGTGTCCAATAGCACCTAAGTATGGTTGTAAATTAGTAATCGGTCGACCTGTCTTGTGGTCTTTAATGTTAAAGTTCAATGTAACATCTTTTCCGGCTTTGAGTTCGTCAAAAGATAATGTAATTTCCTTGCCATCGACAACTTTAGTTAAATTTTCATCTGGTTTGAGTGGAGTTGTTTGTGCTTTTTCTCCCATAACCGTAACAGTGTGATTTTTTACAACTTTTGATGCCCCTTTTGGAACATAATCGGCATATAATTTATATTCTCCTCCAGCAGGAAAGTTTAAGGCAGTCGTGAACAGTCCGTCACCTTTGTATTCAGGGTGTAAATGATCAAAATAAGATAAATCTTTACTTACTACAATTAGATGCATTAGCTTTTCGTGCTGAATATCAAATTTTTCAATAGGTTTCCCTTCTTTATCATTAATTTGAATTGTTAAATCAACCGTTTCATTGCTTTTTGGAGTTTCTTTTGAAAACTTCCAAACAACCTGTGTAGTGACATCTGGGGACTGGTTCGTTTCGTTATTCATTCCTTCGTGATTTTCACCTTGTTGCATATTTTTGTGATTCATATGTTGATTTTCATTTGTATTGTCGGATTTGCCGCATCCACTTGCAATCAATAAAGCGGAGATCAGAGCTATTAGCATTATTTTTTTCATATTGATACTTCACCCTTTCTAGATTAAGAATTTGTGAAACAAGATTTGACTTTCTAAACATATTGCAAAAATGGACACATCAGATTTCATCCTTGAAGTCATGTTCATTCCTTCTTTTCACTGCACTTAATTTTTCTTTTCGCTGTTTAAGCAAGTATAGATCCACATCCTGAATAGCATCAACCATTTGAACCACAGCTAATCCTCCAAACTCCTCAAAAAATCCATAAGCTACGGATTTTGTTTGCTCAGATAAAAATGCTCTTTGGTTTGAACGTATTTAAAGTAAGCAATTCCTCTTCTCGTTTCTTTATGTAAATATCCTTTATCAACACAGTCATAACAGCATTAAAAGAAATTGGTTTTTCATTGTTGATATGCTGTGGGACTTCCCTAATGGTAACTTTCCCCTGATGCCCAGATATAATTCATTATTTTTGCTTTAAGCTCCAAAGAAACGATTCAATCCCCTCTTCATTGATTTTCCATTGTTTCTCATCCTTTCTACGCATTAACCACACATATGGTGTTCACTACATATTGTGGTGTAAAAATGAAAAAAGTCAAATTTGATGCAGCTAAACATTTTCATGGCTATTAGCGCTCTACAGTTGTATTTCAAGGATTTAGATTTTATTAATATTTGATATCGCTTTAATGAATATCCTTTGAATATATGTACGCAAATAAACTCTACAATCTATGACCACATAAATCAGCAATTAGCTTGACCAGCCCCAATAGCAAGTAATTTACCTTTGCATAAAAATCACCACTCAGAAATTCACCGCGTTTTAAAATCAGGTGATATATGGTGGAGGATTTAGATAAGGACGCCCCTTATTTTTTAAGATATATTTCAAATTTGACCATCCACCAGAGAATTTTACTTAGAAAGAATTGATTGATCATCTTGAACGGGCTGGATCTAATGTATTGGACCAAAAAAGAATTTTGACAGCTTTCTCTGTATAAAACAATAAATTTATTTAATACCAACCTTTCGTGAACTGGTATTTTTATGCTTGATTTTTAGGTTAATGCCTTGGTGACAGGATATTCGCACAATGAATACTTTATCAGCGTAGGATATTTAGAGGAGAGATGATAATGGATTCACAATGATGATGTCGCCAAGCACACATAAAACTCTCCAAGATTGTCCAACTATGTGTGAAAAGACATTCGATATATTGTTAAATCGCCAAGATGTTTATTTCAGAAATAATCAACTGAAATTCCTTCTTGAAAAGCTGATTCTTTCTTGCTTAGCGTAGAAAAAACGACTTTTCGTTTTCAATATATGTCTTTAGCGTATGCTTTTTGTTGGTACTACCCTAAAAAGGAAAGATAAATCCACGTTTATCCTTTTACTTTGTTTGGATTCCAATTAAATTTTCTCTTTCCCTTTGTGATACATTAAGATACTGATATCACACTACTGATTAACATTACTTTCTCTTGAATTGTTTTTATTTTCCATAATTTCTTCATAATTTGTTCTTATAATAACAATTGTTCATATTTTATCTAGTTATCTAGGTGAATGATGAAACAACCGATTGTGAAAGAACGAAAAAGAAAATCACGTTTCTGTTCCGTATAATATCTTGTTTTGGAGTAATCAGTATCATTGTGCTTATCGTTTATCTATTTAAATAAGTGAGGTGAAATTTAATGAATAACGATAAATCTTTTAAACGAGCTTTGCGTTTTGAATGGCTGACTTCCTTTTATGATTTCATCATAAAATGGACTACGAGAGAAAACACATTTAAAACTGCTCTTATTGAGCAGGCTTTGCTTCGACCTAACCATGAGATTCTTGATATTGGCTGCGGAACTGGAACTCTTCTTTTGCAAATTAGCAAGTTATATCCTCAAACAACTCTTTACGGGCTTGATGCAGATCCTTCAATTATAGAAATAGCCAGACAAAAAAACGATAGTACAAACAATATAACCTTTATTCAAGGTTTCTCTACAGCTCTTCCCTTCGATTCCGATACATTCGATCGCATACTTTCAACTCTTTTCTTCCACCATCTTGATTCAACAGAGAAGGAAGCTACATTCCATGAGATATTTCGGGTTTTAAAACCCGGTGGAGAAGTTCATATAGCAGATTATGGGCCACCCTCTAACCTTTTTATGAGAGCAGCCTTTCTGCCAATTCAATTGTTAGATGGCTTTGAGAGTACAAATGGAAATATACAAGGGCAAATTGAAAGATATATGAAAGGGGCAGGGTTCGAAAAAATTCATAAACATAAAAGTTTTGATACCTTATTCGGCACTATTTCGTTATACTCCGCCACTAAACCCATCAATCTAAAAATTATAAATTAAAACATAGTGTGTTAGCGGCAAGAGCAAGTATTTGTTTAGCTTATCACAGACAGGATTTTTGGCTACAAGTTTTTTATTAATTAGATACACAGGATTAAAAAGAGGCTATCGATCTTTTTTCGATAGCCTAAAAAACAGTTTAATCTAATCTTTATACCTAGCCGTCAAACCTTTTCTAGTTCGTCTGTATAATATAAGAACTGTGCTTGTAATCACTAAAACAACAGATAAAACTTGAGCCATTCTTAAACTGTCCGTTAGCATTAAACTATCTGTTCTCATCCCTTCAATAAAGAATCTACCAATCGAATACCATATAACATAAGTCAAGAATACTTCTCCACGTTTTAAGTTTAAACGTTGTAATATCAATAAAATTAGAAACCCTATCAAGTTCCATAGAGACTCATACAAAAATGTTGGATGATAATAACTTTCTTCAATGTACATTTGATTAATGATAAAATCGGGCAGTTGAAGGCTTTCTAAAAACTCTCTTGATACGGGGCCCCCATGTGCTTCCTGATTTATGAAGTTTCCCCAACGTCCAATCGCCTGCCCCAGTATAATGCTTGGTGCTGCGATATCTGCCAATTTCCAAAAACTCAAATTTTTTTTCTTTGCAAAAACGACAGTTGTGACAATAGCACCTATTAAAGCCCCATGAATGGCAATTCCGCCTTTCCATATCGCTATAATCTCATCGGGGTGTTGCGAATAATATGACCAATTAAAGATGACATAATAAATTCTGGCACATATTAAAGCTATAGGGACAGCCCATAATACAAGGTCGGTAAATACTTCTTTTTGTAATCCCCTTTTTACTGCTTCATTAGTAGCAATATACAATCCTAACAAGAGTCCTGTACCAATAATAATTCCGTACCAATGAATACTTAAAGGACCTAATTCCAGTGCAATTGGATTTAAAGGTTTAATGGGTTCCATTTACTAAAACCTCCTTCCTGACCTTTTTTCTGAATTTTCTAATATATAAGCTAATATAGCTAGTCTTGATTTCGTTATTTCTGCTGGTATGCCCATCGCTCTAAGACGATTTACGATTTGAAGAACTCGCTTTTCATTATTCATTCGATTCCAACCACCTCATTTGGCAGTGTAAAGTTAAGTTATTGACCGATATCTTAAGTTTAGATGATTTAATACTTGTACTTATTCTGTCAGTGAAGACGCTTCAAAAGTAAAGTTCTTGATTTGATTTATATTAATTGTTTATGATTGAGACCAAATATTGTTCGTGTTTAGCACCACCTCTTGCAAATAAACAGCTTATAGCTTTTACAATTTGTTGAAATACAGAAGCAGTTTCTTCAATTATATGGATGCCGGTTGTGACTTCTTTCTGCCCTTCCACAATAAAATCAACTGTTTGACTAACATCATAGATGATTTCATTAAAAATTACAGAATCCGTACTCCTGACTCTTGCTGTTTCAATTTTTGGTTCTTACAGTTTTCATATCCTCTCCTAAATCAATTATTCTAACAACTAGATAAATGTATCTTAATAAATAAATTTGTAGAAAATATGTAGAAAAAGTAACAAAATAATAAAAATAACTCATATTTTATACTCAATCGGCTCATCTTCATGTTAAGAAACGGTAATACTAATCTTACTAATTATGGTAACAATTCCAAAAAAATAGAAAAGCACCCAAAACTAAATTTTTAGAAGCTTGGGTGCAAATAAGAAAGGCAGACAATCGCAAATCAGTCAAATTAGATTGATAGCGACTGCTTATCTACATTTGTAAAATCGTATTTCTTTTCCATGTATACTTGATGCCAAATCATAAAAACAAGGACGGTCCAGATTTTCCGGCTATGGTCTGCTTTATTTCTGCAATGTTCGTCTAGTAAACGATACAATACATCTTTATTAAATAAATGATCGGTTTCGCTTTCTTTTATCATATTTTTCGCCCAGTCGTGCATTTCATTTTTTAACCAATGACGAATTGGCACCGGAAATCCTAGTTTTTTGCGATTTAAAACATGATCTGGAACAATTCCTTCTGCTGCTTTTCGTAAAATATATTTCGTCGTGCTGTTTGCCGTTTTCATTTCTGGAACGATTTTTGCCGCTACTTCAAATACCTTTTTATCTAAAAATGGAACCCGCAACTCTAATGAATGGGCCATCGTCATTTTGTCCGCTTTTAATAAAATATCGCCTCGCAGCCATGTATGAATGTCAATATATTGCATCCGGTTTACAGGAGGATAATGAGTTGTTTCTCTATAAAAAGGAGCTGTAATATTTGTATGTTCTAATTCCCTCTTATATCCTTTTAGCAGCTCTTGTTTTTCTGTCTCGCTATACATTTTCGCATTGCCGATATATCGTTCTTCCATTGGTGTCGTACCGCGCTCAATAAAGCTTTTTCCTTTTATTCCTTCCGGGAGTAGTCCTGCAATCACTCTCAAAGCTGATTTAACCGCACTTGGCATTCGTTCAAAAAGTTCCAATGACTGCGGCTCACGGTAAATGTTGTAACCGCCAAATAACTCGTCTGCTCCTTCACCGGAAAGAACGACCGTTACATGCTTTCTTGCTTCTCGGGCAACAAAATAAAGCGGCACTGCAGCGGGATCGGCAAGTGGATCATCCATATGCCACATAATTTTCGGCAATTCCTCCATATATTCCTCTGGTGAAATGACATAGCTAATATTCTCAACGCCCAGCTTTTCCGCTGTTTCCTTTGCCACATCAATTTCACTAAAGCCTTCCCGCTCAAAACCGACAGAAAACGTCTTGAGATGAGGATTGAATTGTTTCGCAATCGCTGCAATGAAGGATGAATCAATTCCTCCTGATAAAAACGAGCCGACCGGTACATCGCTGCGCATATGTACCTTCACGGAATCGAACAGCGCGTCGCGAATTTCTTTGACAAGTTCATCTTCTGATTGGATGATAGGTTGGAATTTGGCTTTCCAGTAGCGATGAATGGTTAATTTTTCACCGATTTTTTTCTTTATATAGTGACCCGGCTCCAACTTTCGAATGCCAACAGACATCGTCATTGGCTCAGGTACATATTGAAATGTCAAATAATGCTGCAGTGAATCATAATCTAGTAAATCATTTTCAAGCGCGAGCAAAATACTTTTCTTTTCGGAAGCAAAAAACGTACGGTCTCCCTGTTCCATGTAGAAAAATGGTTTTATGCCAAACGGGTCACGTGCCGCAAAAATGGTTTTCTCTTGTTTGTCCCAGATGACGAAAGCAAACATACCCCGAAGCTTTTCTACAGCTTTTTCTTTTTCCGCACTATAAAGAGCAATAATGACTTCGGTATCGGAATGAGTAGTAAATTTATATCCCTTTGCAAGCAATTCTTCTCGCAATTCCACATAGTTGTAGATTTCCCCATTAAATATGATCCAATATCGCTCATTTTCATAGGACAATGGCTGATGCCCTGCCTCAAGATCAATAATACTCAAGCGTCGAAATCCAAAATTCACGTATTCATCAAAAAAATAACCATCATCGTCAGGACCGCGATGAGTAATGATATTATTCATTTCTTGAAACGTTTCTTTCCATTTTTCATCGATGATTCTTGGATGATCATGAATGCAACCAATAAAACCGCACATTATGTTGTTATTCCTCCACTTTATCAAATTTAATTTTATAAATTGTATCAAGGTTTGAGCTAGCAAAATATTATATTTTAAAACTTAATAAACTATAGGTTCCTGTAAATGAACTTTTAATATAAATTATTCCTCCTGAAAATCTGTTGCGATATTCTCATTCCTCTAACATATTAAAACAATAAAATATGGAGAAATTATGGATTCTTTTGAGATTGTTACATAATTACATGATAAGAATCATCTCCATTGTTTCTGCAAATTTAGTCGATAATATAAAAACAGCATGTTTAACAAAGAGGTTGCAGCTGCCATGTTAGGGATTATATTTTTTTTAGATTTTATGATTGTTTCACTTTCTATTTTTCTTTTGCGAAACCCAACCAATAAGAAGTTATATAAACTAGCACTAGGATCCTATATCGCTTTTTTCTTATTGTTTTTAACTCTATTTGTCTATTATGTAAATTCTGAAAACATGGTCGATGCTATAAAAAATCTAGTACAGAAAACATCATATAAAAATAAAGTTGAAGAGAGAAATTCGTCATCTAATTCAAAAGAACAAGTCCCGGTTAAATCAGCTCTCATTGATGCTCCCCTTCTCTCACAACTTCCAGAACTACCAAGGGGGTGCGAGGTAACAAGTCTGGCAATGCTTTTGAATCAAGCGGGAATCAATGTAGACAAGATGACACTAGCGAAGCAAATAAAGAAAAATCCAACCCCTTATCGAATACATAATGGAAAGGTATTTTATGGACATCCAAATGAAGGATTTGTTGGTGACATGTATACAAAAAAGAAACCGGGATACGGTGTCTATCATAAACCTATAAAAGAATTAGCCGAGATTTATTTACCTAACCAAATCGTTGATTTAACAGGACAATCATTTGAAGAAATATATAAATATTTGTCTAAAGGTACCCCAGTTTGGGTTATTACCAACACAACCTTTCGTGTACTCCCTCCGTCTGAATTTATGGAATGGCAGACCCCGCAAGGTCCTTATAAAAATAACATACCAGGAGCATTCCGTGTTAATCACCGGATACGATGAGAAATATATTTATTTTAATGACCCGTTGACAGGTACGAAAAATAAAAAAGCACCTAAGTCTGAATTTATTCTAGCTTGGATACAAATGGGTAAACAAGCTATTACCTATAACCGCAATTAATCGATTATAAGTAGTTTCAAAATTTTATCTGACTCCTATTAATGTCAAACAATGATTTAATCTTCGAACTTCTTCGTTTGAAAAAAATTTTAATATAATAATTTTTTCTCCACAAATTTTGCACATTTATTTTTTATGATGATGTTACTATGACTTACATCACAAGTTTATGGAGGGAAAGCGATGAAGAAATTATTGTTAGGAACTGTTTTGGCAGGAGTTGTTGCGATTGGTGCAGCTTGCTCAAATAATTCTTCGATGCAAGGACACGACATGTCCAACATGAATATGAAGGAAGAAAACACCGCACAGGACTCCAGTAAGAAACTGCCTTTGGCAACCAATACAGAAGTTTTATCCGGTAAAGAGATTAATCTTACTGCTAAGGAAGCGTTATTACAAATCAACGATCAAGTCAAACTTCCGGTCTACACGTACAATGGATCGGTACCCGGTGCGCAAATCCGCGTAAAGCAAGGGGATAATGTGAAAATTGTTTTAAAAAATGAATTGCCAGAACCGATCACGATTCACTGGCACGGCTACCCTGTTCCAAATAACCAAGATGGAGTACCGGGTGTCACGATGGACGCCATTAAACCGGGTGAAACGTTTACGTATGAATTTACAGCAACCGTGCCGGGAACGTATTTTTATCATTCCCATCAAAAAAGCGCCGAGCAAGTGGACAAGGGATTATACGGTACATTAATCGTAGAACCGAAAAATGAAGAAAAAGTAGATCGAGATTATACACTTGTGTTAGATGAATGGATGAGCAATCCGGATGAAGGAAATATGGATATGAGTGGAATGGATCATAGTAATATGAATAATGGAAATAGCTCTGATAATCAACAAATGGATATGAGCAGCATGGGCCATGATATGAATATGTATGATATTTTCACGATTAACGGGAAAAGCGGTTCCGCTGTCAAACCTTTAAAAGTGAAGAAAGGCGAAAAGGTGCGGCTTCGCCTTGTAAACGCAGGATACATGGCCCACAAACTTCACCTGCATGGTCATGAGTTTAAAATTGTCGCAACTGACGGGCAGCCGTTAAAAGATCCGCAACCAATCAAAGATGAACTTTTAAATATTGCTCCGGGTGAACGTTATGATATTGAATTTATCGCGAATAACCCGGGTGAATGGTTATTAGAATGTCATGGTGATATGGAAGGTACCGATGGCATGAAAGTGAAAATTCAATACGAAGACCAGACAAACAATACGGATAAAGAAAATGCAAAAGAAAACCTCCCTGTTGTGGATATGACAACATACGGAAAATATGAAGTAGGTCAATTTACACTAGACCAAAAATATGATGTAGAGTACACAATGGATTTAGGAACAGCCATGGGCAAAGATGGCATGGTCTACACGATTAATGGGAAAACGTATCCTGACACAGCGCCGATCAATGTGAAGACAGGAGATTTAGTAAAAGTAAAAATAGTGAACAATTCACCTATGGATGTACATCCGATGCATTTACACGGACATTTCTTCCAAGTATTAAGCAAAAACGGCAAGCCGGTCACAGGCTCTCCATTGATAAAGGATTCCTTAAATGTAAACCCTGGTGAAGAATATGTCGTCGCGTTTAAAGCGGATAATCCGGGAAATTGGATGTTCCATTGCCATGACTTGCACCATGCTTCAGCCGGAATGGTCACAGAAGTAAAATATACCGATTACAAATCGGACTATACCCCAGATCCGAATGACACAACGAATAAAGGTGAATAACGGCTTATTGTAGTAAGTAAAAGAGGCTGATTTCAAAAGGTCGATTTAGCAACCTTTTGAGACAGCCTCTTATTTTTTGTCCTTGGTTCGTATTTCCAGTATATTATTTTTTAGTTAGAAAAAAATAAAAATGAATTTAAATCAAAAGTCCTGCGGTAATATGTCAAGGTGAAAAATCATAGAAATTGGAAATTCCCTTGTCCGATGATCCGAAAAAAGGCAATACTGAAGAAACCCAGTATTGGTACATGTAATAAACTGGGTCTAAAGGTTGATATTGGTATACCAGATCGATCCTCTTATCGATCTTCCCCCTTTCTTGGCGTGTAGATTTGACCGTTGCGTAGCAGCGCATCGATCACACGCACGAGTTTTCTAGCGGTGAGGACGAGGGCTCGTTTATGTTGGTGTTTGGGCACTTCCTCATACTTCTTCCGGTAGTACGCACGAAACGTCGCATCATGCCGTTGCACCGAGTTGGCAGCCTCCACTAGGTAGTAACGGAGATAGCGATTGCCGGAACGAATGAGGGAGGTGTCCTCGGCTTGAAAACGGCCCGATTGGTGCTTGGACCATGTCAAGCCGGCATATTTTGCCAAGGCGGCCTGGTTGTGAAACCGCTCGATTTGCCCGATTTCGGCCAGGATGCCTGCGGTATAAACCGGTCCGATGCCTGGGATGGTTTGCAGTGTGTTCGGAATGCCTTCAAGATGGCGGGTAATGGCTTTATCGAGCTCTTTGAGCTGCGATTGCAGGCTGCGGATTGATTGAATCGACAGCCCTAACAGCAAGTCGATGGAATCCTCGACACACTTGGACAACCGATACGACGAACGGGCCGCCTTTTGAATCGACTTGGCGATGCATTCCGGATCGGCAAAGCGATTGCGCCCTTTTTGGCGCAGGAAGTCGGCCAACTGCTTGACATCCATTTGGCAGATGTCATCGAGGCTCCACGACTCAAGCAGCAGTTCGAGAATGGCATGTCCGAAGATCGAACTGTCCACCTCTTGGGTAAAGGAACTGCATTTGTAAAACAAGTGCTGGAGAAAATACTGTTTCTCACGGGTTAACTGGTGGACGAGATGATATCGCATGCGTGTCAGTCGCTGAAGCGCGAGAAACTGCTCCTTGAGGACAGCCGTCATCTTCAGACGGCCGAAGCGAAGCCGATCCGCAATGATCCAAGCATCGATGTCATCCGTTTTCTCCAAGTCGACATAGGCTTCTTTAAACTTGCGAATGAGCTTTGGATTGATCGTAAACACCTTGACGTTCCAAGCCTGCAAGGCCTCCTGCTGGTGGAAAAACATAGCTGGATGCCAACTGTAGACCGAGGTGGCTTCCATCCCGATCAGAATTTCGGTTGGCTTTCGCTTGTTAGCCCACAGGAGGATTTGATCCCGAAGGAAGGTGGCGCCCAGAAGATGATTATCCACTTTGAAGCGTGCGCACGTATTTCCTTCATGATCCATAATGCAGGTGGCTAAGTCGCGTGAGCTCACGTCGATCCCGACGTAGAGTTTCATGAGATCACCTCCTATTGTTGTAGGATCGAGGGGTAGGACTCTTCGGGATGCCCCCGGATCGCGCCTGTTGACCAGTCACCCTCGCATATGAGAACTCACGTTGGACCATGGGCTGCCCTGGAAGCTGCTCCTTCCAGCATGGGGAAAACCAACGGGAACAGCCTGCGGGTTAGACGTCCAAACAGGGGCCGAGGAGACAGACTTTACAAGTAGTCAAAGCTACAGGAGTGAGAAGAGTATCCCCGATGATCCTAAGACCATTATCCAGGAACATTGCGAAAAGTCCAACCCCGGTACGCTCAACCCTTTGTGGGAGGGGCGCGCCCCTCCCACAAAGGCAACCACCCAAGATATGCGATTGTCAAGGAGCGTATCGGACTGGAAATTCGATAAAAAAACTTTCTGAAACTTAGTATACGAGGAGTGATTATATATGACAACGGTTATTGATTCATCATTTCAACAATTTCAAACGTGTATTGATGCTTGTAACAAATGTGTGCAAGCATGTGAAGAATGTCTGACTTCATGTTTAAAAGAAGCTGATGTGCAAGCCAGAACTCATTGTATCAACATACTTCGGGACTGTGCGGACATTTGTGCTATGGCATCCCAATGGATGTCCCGTGGAAGTATGTATGCGAAACAGTTTTGTCAACTTTGTGCGACAATTTGCGATGCTTGTGCGGTTGAATGTGCAAAATTCCAAGATACACACTGTCAGGAATGTGCTAGTTTATGCCGTCAGTGCGCTGAAGAATGCCGTAAAATGTCATCATAATACTATTGTGAGAGGCTGACTCAAAAGGTCGCTGAATCGACCTTTTGAAGCCAGCATCTTCTTTCTTTTTTCTCTTTTTTGGTTATTATTGGATATTTGTCGAGAAAAATTGCTTCTGCCTCTTTCTTTTTCTCACTGTTTTTTCCTTGTCGGATCAGTGGCTGCCGCCCACTTTTTCAGATTGTGGGCAGCACAAACTAGACCCCATTCCAACGTGATTTTTGGGAGGCCTCTCAATGAAAACCGCTGAAATTGCTGATTATGCTTGATTTGCCCAAACACCGGCTCTGCTTCTGTTTGTCGCTTCCGGTACTTCGTGGCTCCTTCCTCGGTTGCCAACCGTTCTCGGATTTCCTGCGTTGTTTTTGGTTTTGGAGGGAGACGGTGATGGTTTTCGTTTCTTTTCCTTTCGCACACTCCGTCTGAAACGGACATCCCATGCAAGCGGTACAGCGATACGTGCGTTTGATCGATTCATAGCTGTTATCTGTCTTCTGCTTCCATTCATAAACGAAAACCAATCGCTCTCCTTTGGCACAAACCCACTTATCCAACTCCTTGTCATACGTCATATTCTCTGCTCGGCCGATTTCTTTCTGCCATGCTTTCGTTTATTCCCGTTCCAACGTATTGTACTTGATCAGCGCTGCGATCTTCTTTTCTTCGCAATACGTGTAGTTTTCCTCCCACCCATATCCCGAATCCGCGATGACTTGTTTTTGCATGGGCCGTCCATACGATGATAACGGTTGAAAATGTGGAATCAAACATCCGGTATCTCCGGCACGTTGATGAACGCTAAATCCAATGACGAATTGGTTTTCTGTCCCAATCTGCACATTGTATCCCGGTTTTAGCTGACCGTTTTTCATATGGTCCTCTTTCATCCGCATAAAGGTCGCATTCCGATCCGTTTTCGAAAAACTGTTCCGTTCGCCTAACACTTTTTTGTATTCTTCATATTTCTTCTTACAGGGGAGAAGATCTTGTTCCAATTGTCGTTTCGCTTTCTTTAACGTTCGATTCTTTGGATCTTTCTTGAGGCGTTGCTCGACTTGTTCCATCGTCGCCTCGATCGCTTCGGATGTAATCGGTGCTGCTTCCAGCTTTTCTTGAAAATCCAGCTCCTGTTCCGCCTTTTCATCCTCTTTGGTTACTTGCTCAATCGACGCTACAATTGTTGGAACTTTTCATCCAACTTCCGATCGTATCCTTCCGTCGACTTTCGCCAAACAAACGTGTACTGGTTGGCGTTGGCCTCGATTTTTGTTCCATCCAGAAAATAATCCTCTAACTTAACCAACCCTTCTTGACGAAGCGGATCGACAATGGAGAAAAAGGTTTCGTAAATGACTTCCTTCATCCGTTCTGATCGGAACCGGTTAACCGTCCGGAAATCCGGAGTCTGGCTGCCGGACAGCCATATGAAATAAATGTTTTCTTTCAGCTGTTTGGCGATCTAGCGGGAAGAGTAAATGGGATTGGCATACGCATACAAGATGACTTTGAACATCATTTTCGGATGATAAGAGGGCGCCCTCCGCCAGGGTAGAGGGAAGTAAAAAGAGTGGAGGCTCATTTTTTCCACTGCCATATCCACAATACGGCAAAGATGATGTTTTGGGATCAATACTTCAATATCCATTGGAAGAACTAGTTGATGTTGATGTGGTGTATAATGAATGTATATAAGAAAATCGTTCCTTTTTTTGCAGTGAGCGGTGGTGACTCTATGATACCAAAAGAGGAACAGTTTTCTTATTTTTTTGCGAAAAAAGGAGGGTGTCCGAAAAGCGAACAGCTACCGAACACTTTTGGGACACCCTCTTTATGTTATTTCACATCGTAACCTTGCTCTTCAATCGCTTCTTTCAGTTTTTCTACGCTTACTTTTGTTTCATCATAATCTACATCGACTGTACCTTCTTGCAAATGTACTTCGACGCGGCTGACGCCATCTAACGTTTGAAGTGCATTTGTCACCGCCGCTTTGCAATGTCCGCATGTCATTCCTTGTACTTGTAATGTAATCGTCATCATCCATTCCTCCTTAAATGTTTATATTTTCACGCGTTTCAAACGAAGCGCGTTTGTCACAACCGATACAGAGCTAAATGCCATCGCTGCCCCAGCGATCCAAGGTTCCAACAGCCCGAGAGCGGCTACAGGAATGCCAACTGTATTATAGAACAAAGCCCAGAACAGATTTTGCCGAATGTTTTTCATTGTTTTGCGGCTTAACTCAATCGCTTTCGGAATATGGGCTAAATCCCCACCGACCAAGGTAACATCGGCCGTTTCGATCGCGACATCCGCTCCTGTGCCAATCGCCATCCCAATATCCGCTTTCGCAAGAGCTGGAGCGTCATTAATTCCATCACCGACCATCGCGACTCGTTTCCCTTGTTTTTGCAATTCCTCGACGATTTTCGCTTTGTCTTCCGGCAGCACCTCTGCATAGACATGATCAATGTGCACTTGGTTTGCGATCGCTTCCGCTGTCCGTTTATTGTCTCCCGTTACCATGTACACTTCGATACCCATTTGTTTTAATGTTTGAATCGCTTCTTTGGAGCTTTCTTTTACTGTATCCGCGACAGCAATGATGCCGGCAAGCTGTCCATCGATGGCAACGAGCATGACTGTTTTCCCTTGTTTTTCAAGCTCTACCATTTTATCTTCATGCACAGAAATCTCTACAGAGCGCTCCTTCATCAATTTTCGCGTTCCAATAAGGATGCTTTTTCCGTCAATGACAGCTTCAATTCCGTGGCCGGTAATGGCAGAGAAATGCTCCAATGGCTTAATAGAAATTGCTTGTTTCTTCCCGTATTCAACAATCGCATGAGCCAACGGATGTTCCGAAGCGCTCTCGGCTGAAACGGCATAGTCAAGCATGTTTTCTTGGAATTGTAACACATCTGTCACTTCCGGTTTTCCTTTTGTCACTGTTCCTGTTTTATCCAGTAATACGGCATTGATTTTATGCGTTCCCTCTAGGTACTCACCTCCTTTAAAGAGAATTCCTTGTTCTGCCCCTTTGCCTGTACCGACCATAATCGATGTCGGCGTGGCAAGACCGAGCGCACAAGGACACGCAATGACAAGAACGGCGATGGCCACTTCAAGCGCTTTTGCCAAATCACCCGGCGCAACAAAGAAGTACCATATAATGAATGCAACGACAGCAATTCCGACAACAATCGGTACGAAAATGCCGGAAATGGTATCCGCCATCCGCTGAATCGGGGCTTTCGACCCTTGCGCCTCTTCAACGATTTTAATGATATTGGCCAGCGCGGTATCTTTTCCGACTTTTTCGGCACGAATGGTCAGTACGCCATTCGTATTCATCGTCGCCCCGATCACATAGTCGCCTTCCTTCTTATCAACTGGAATCGATTCACCAGTAATCATCGATTCATCTACGGAAGATGCCCCGGCGATGACCGTACCGTCTACCGGGATTTTTTCTCCTGGCTTGACAAGAATCGTATCGCCGATCACCACTTCCTCGAGCGGAACCTTTCTTTCCTCCCCATTACGGATGACAGTCGCTTCCTTTGCCTGAAGGCTCAACAGCTTAGAGATAGCTTCTGTTGTTCTCCCTTTCGCAAGATCCTCAAAGTATTTGCCGACAAGCACAAGCGTAATCAAGACGGCACTCGTTTCAAAATATAATCTTGGCATATATTCAGGATTCCCAAGCGTCCGAAAAGCTTCATACAAGCTGTAAAAGTACGCGGCTGATGTTCCAAGCGCCACTAGGACGTCCATGTTAGCGCTCTTGTTTCGTAACGCCCGGTACGCCCCGACATAGAAAGGACCGCCGATGTAGAACTGAACCGGTGTAGCTAAAAGAAGCTGGAACCACGGATTCATCAGCAGATGCGGCATCGGCAAGCCTATATCAAACGGCATATGGGCAAGCATCGTATAAAGCAGCGGCAACGATAAGATGATAGAAATCGCGAGTTGCCGTTGTTTTCGTTTCAGCCGCTCTTCTTTCCGGCCAGCATCGTCTTGTTCTTCGTTTCGAATCTGCCCCTTGTACCCAAGCTTTTTGATTTTTTCTAAAATGTCTTCGACAGATGTAACGCCTTCCTTGTATTCGACAACAGCACTGTTTGTCGCCAAGTTTACAGCAGCGCTTGTAACACCTTCCATCCGATTTAACCCTTTTTCAATCCGTGTCGCACATGCCGCACATGTCATTCCTTCAATATCAAGCGTCACTTTTTCTGTCGCGACACCATACCCCAAATTCTCAATTTTCGTTTCGATATCGGCGATCGTTTGCTTCGATGGATCATATTTAATCGTTGCTTTTTCCATTGCCAAATTGACATTGGCTTCTACTCCATCCATCTTATTTAATACTTTCTCAATCCGATTGGCACACGCGGCACATGTCATGCCGGTCACTCTAAGTGTGACATGCTTTTGTTCACTCATAATGCTTCCCACTCCTTTCACTTTGAGAACTGTTTAATGACATCCATTAATTCGCGAATGGATTCTTCTCCGCTTCCTTCGCGAATCGCTTTCGACACACAATGGCCAACATGACGTTCTAGCAAGTTCAATCCTACTTTATTTAACGCTGCCGTGATCGCTGAAATTTGCACTAAAATATCAATACAATAACGATTGTCCTCCACCATTTTTTGCACACCGCGCACTTGTCCTTCAATGCGCTTCAAGCGCTTGATAATGCTTTCGATTTCCTGTTCCGTTCGTGGAACCATTTTTTTATCCATATTATGATCTTCACAATGGTTCATAAAACATCACCTCTTCAATTACATTATACCGGTAATGGGTATAAAGCGCAACTAGGATATCTCACAAATCATGTTCGCCAACAATCCATAATAAACACTAAGTAGGAAAAATCCAATTTTCCACAAAAAATTCACAATTTTATTTTACAGTATCGTTATCAAGATTGAAGAGAGAGGATCGATCAATATGAACGATATCAATGTATTTCTAGCTTTCGGAGCGGGATTACTGTCTTTTATATCCCCTTGTTGTTTACCGCTATATCCAGCTTTTTTATCTTACATTACTGGGGTATCCGTTGATGAAATAAAGAAAGAAAATGGGATGCTTCAAAAACGCGCAATACTCCATACATTCTTTTTCTTGCTCGGTTTTTCCGTCATCTTCATCGCTATTGGTTTTGGTACTTCTGTAATAGGAAAACTATTCGTTGATTACCAAGATTTAATCAGACAAATTAGTGCCTTGTTCATTATCTTTTTTGGTCTCGTCATTTTAGGTGTATTTTCACCTTCCTTTATGATGAAAGATAAACGGTTAGTTTTCCGCAACAAGCCTTCCGGTTATTTTGGCTCTATTTTAATTGGCATAGGATTCGCAGCGGGCTGGACTCCCTGCTCAGGTCCAATTCTTGTATCAGTGATCGCGTTAGCAGCTACCAAACCGAGTGCAGCTATGTTATATATGTTCGCATATGTATTAGGGTTTGCTGTACCTTTTTTCATCATGTCATTTTTTATCAGCAAGTTGAATTGGATAAAAAGATATAACGCTGTCATCGTCAAAGTCGGAGGGGTTCTTATGATTATCATGGGAATTATGCTGTTTTTTGATTGGATGACAAAGATCATTATCTTTTTTACAGGTTTGTTTGGTGGGTTCACAGGTTTTTAATATACTCCCGAAATCCCCCCTTGAGTGAATAGCAACAATTCTTGTTACTGTCCACTCAGGAGGGATCATTATTTAGTTTTTATTGAATATTCGAGATCATGCGATCCATCGTTTCATAAGACATAGGACCTATATACTTATCTCTAATAACCCCGTTTTTATCGATGATATACGAAGTGGGGATCGTTATTGCACCGTATAGATTTCCAATTTCCCCTTGCTCATCAAGCACAACTTTAAATGTCACTCCCTTATTTTTCACAAAATCGTTCACCGCATCAGGACCTCTTTCGCTATTCGTTAAGTTGACTGCTAAAATTTCTACATTGTTATTTTTATTGTTTTCGTAGAACTTTTGCATTTCTGGCATTTCAGCTCTACAAGGCGGACACCAAGTAGCCCAAAAATTCAATATCACCGTTTTTCCACGCAAATCAGACAATTTTATTTTATCCCCTGTAATTGAAAGTAATTCAAAATCCGGGGCAACTTCTCCTTTATTCGTGCCGATTTTTCCCGAATCCAATGAAGTAGACACGACCGGCTTTGGTTTGATCTTTCCTTCTTCCTGTTGATTGTTAAAAACAGAAGCTACAGCAATACTTACCATCATCACACCTAAAGCGAGTTGGGTCATTGCGTTTCTCCGCCCCTTGTTCTCGTCCCCAAGAGCCGCTTCTCTTTCTCGCCTCTCTAACCAATATGAAATACATATAAAAACGATAACGAGAGAGCCATACAACCATACTTCTTTTGATATGATTCCTGTATTTACAAAATATTTTTTATACAGGGCTAGTTCGAATTGAATGAGATGGAACCATATAAGAAGTTGCAATAAAGTTTTTTGAATTTTGACTCGTGATGCTACTATAAAAAAACAAATCGCTACTATTGCTTGCAAAATGATGAAATAATTTTGGGAATTTTCCATTACTCGAATCCATGCAAAAGTACTAAAATAGCCAAAATATACCGGAACTACTGCTCGTGTGTAAGAAGCCACAGGAATATTCTGCTTTTTTACGTATAACCAAGTATAGACCGTGATAAAAACAATCCCCATACTAATGCCAACATATCCCCCGTTAAAATAAAGGATTGTCATCGGATTTTGTAAAACTGAATTCGGATGTAAAAAGACATAACTAAATTTCCAAATGAGTACACCGTTAATAAAACTGTTAAAAATTAAATCCATGATGTTTCGTTCTATTTTTAATATCTTAATGCCGTAATAAAACATAACATAGCTAATCAGTAAGCTGCTTACGAGCAAAAGATTTTCGCCTTGAACTACAATATTGCCGAATTGCAATACGCATCCCTCCAAAATTTTATGTAGTTGGCTTATTATAAATAAAAAATATGAATTTATTATGGAGATAAAAAGAAGTTGTTGACAATGCAATCAACAACTTCCTTCATCTATATGAAATGAAAAAAGGGGGGAGCAATGGTAAATCGCATCTCCTGTATACAATATAACGACTACAATTTTTTGGATAGCTGTTCAAATTCATCTAAAGAGATCTCTCCTTTGGCTAATCGTACTTTCAATATTTCTATCGGAGAGAGTTCTTCTTTACGACCATTGATAAAACGATATAAGAGATAAAAACCAACGGCGATTAATACAACCCAAAATAACATGATCCCAACCATCATGAAAGAACCGCCAAACATCATTGAGTTTCCCTCCCTCCTTTTCCTAACTTTAAAACCAATAAGTGATCGTATCTAATATACCAAGTAAAACCATCACGATTCCGGCTGTTTTCTGAACAATCCCCCCTACTTGTCTTCCTTTTTTCATTACAGTGCCGCTAAATCCTAAGTACCAAAGGATAAAGATAAAGAAAATAACAGGTACAGAAGTTCCAACGGCAAAGATGCTCGGTAATAGTACCCCATAAGACGTTGAATAGACGAGAGGCATGAGAGTGACAAAAAACAGCACAAACATCGTTGGACAAAAAGCTAATGAAAAGCCAAATCCCATGAAAAACGAACCGATTTTTCCTTTTCGCCATCTCTCAGGCACTTTGAACAAGGTAACGTTCCAATACATTTTAAAAAGCCCTAACAAATATAAGCCTACAAGAATGAGAATGGGACCAATAAGCTTTCTTAACCACGGAAAATACAATGTTAGCGTACTTTGAATCTCTTTCCCCATCAGCCAAACGATGAAACCTAAACCGGAAAAAGCAATAATTTTACCAAAAATAAATAGGAACAACTCTTTCCACGCAATTCCTTTTTGCAAGGACTGATTACTGTATAAAGTGATCGCTCCTAAATTACCAGTGAGTTGACACGGAGCCATCGCTCCCACTATTCCAAGAAGAAAGGCTGACAAAATGGGAATCTCTGTCATGCTATTTGCCATATTAAGAAACGGTTGACTTAGAAAGTTACTTATTTGACTCAAGAACGAATACATCCTTCTTCTCACCTTCTTCTCTATCTGATGTCTATATTGTAGCAATGAATTTTGCAGAAATTGTGGAGTGGTATATTTTAAGCAAAAAGACATGCCTCCGCATGTCTTTTATTAAAAATTTATTTTCCCTTTCGATGCTATCCTTGTCCAGCTTTCACCGTTATTTTTTGTCATGAAAATATCCCCGTTCATGGTGGCGATCACAATTTCCTTCTCATTTTTCGGATTAGAGGCCATATACATGATATGGTCTTTTTCATCGAGCGTAGGAACAGAAAGAACTTCCTCTTGTTTTGTGTCTAATGATTGTTTGATTAGGATAGGTTTATCGTTCTCTACAGCTGCAAATACAATGAATTTTTCTTGGAACGCAAACGTCGTCGTATTGATTTTTCGAGTAAACCGTTCAAACGTATTCCCATTATCTCTCGAAACAAAAATTCCTTCCGATGTACTAATTCCGACCATATTTTCGTCCGTTGGATGGGCAGCAATCGTTCCCGCTGCAGTTTGCGGCAGGCCGTTCAATTGACTTGGCGACCACGTTTTGCCGTCGTCTTTACTGTAAAATACCCCTTGTCCGAGCGTTTTATTTTCTTCTTGGTTCACAACATAAATGGTATGGCTTTTATAGCCAACTGTCATATAATGAAAATCAGATTCTTTATAAAATCCTAAATTCATCAATGTTTGTCCATTATCAAAACTTTTCACAAGACCAAGTGGATTTCCTAAAGATGAACCTTCTTCCGGATGCCCTGATGAATAAAAGCCGTCGTCTGTAGCCGAAAAGCCCATATAATCATGCTTATTAGAAATCGTTTCATACCACTTATTATTTTGGTAAACAAGTAAACCTTCATGTGTAGCAAAGTAAATCGCATTTTGGTTGCCTGCATAACCGATTCCATGTAAATGCTCGATCTTTCCTTCTTTTTTTTCTTGAAAGAAAGGATTATTGGTAACAGATACATTCGATTTTGCTTGTTCTTTGCTTGTAATAAAGGCCTGCTCTTTTTCGTTGGATGATGAACAAGCGCTTAGAAGAAGAATGGATGATGTAATGATGATTGCTTTCGTCATTTTTGTCATGGTCGACTCTCCTTTGTATAATGTAGATTTCGCACATTTTATAACAGATATTTGCAGAATGTATGGAATTGCAAACCCCTTTTTCATTCGTTTAAGCCTTTTTTCGAGTGATTTTCTTCCAAGTAAATCATTAGCATTGCATAAATATAGTTAGAATTTTCTGTTAATTAATTTTTGTGAATTTGTGCCAAAAAGACAAAACCTAAAGAAAGGTGGCACTGCCCATTTGGTAAATATATACAGTTAAACCAGAGCGACAACGACAAAAGGGAGATTATGGACTGGCTCGCCCATCAAATTTTCGCAACCAAACATAAGCTGGTTTCCACAGAGCTCTCTTTAACCAACGAGTAATTCGAAGTAGGGATTTCTTACTTTTCATCTCCAATTGAATGAGAACATGTAAGCAATACGTGATAAGGGCTAAGAAAATTTGATTTTGAATAGCTGTTTCACTCATTCCATAAAAGTGCTTAATTTCTACGTGTTGCTTGAGCCATTTGAAAAAGAGTTCAATAGCCCAGCGAGATCGGTAAATATCACTTATCTCTTCTGGTTTTAAATCAAATCGGTTGGTGATGAAACGAAGTAAGTTCCCTTTTGTGTCCATAACTTCTAGTAGACGATAGACATTTTCAGTACGATTTTGTGTGGTACCAATGTAGACCATTTTATCGGATAGAACGTGACAATCATCAGGAAGTGAAAATGTATAGACTTCACGAATGACTGCGTTTTTCTTCAGTCTTGAAACGAAGAAATAGCCATCATCTGTCATCCGGTCAAAACGTTCATAGTCCACATAACCGCGGTCAAACACATACATGGCTTCTTGATCATCCACTAGGACTTCGAGTTGATTTCGGTCATGTTCTTTTGCTGTCGTAATCACTGCTTTTTCAGGATAGACGGTGTCTTGATCCATGAAAACGAGCCGTAAGTGTAGCTTTACACCAGCTTTTGTTTTACGGAATTTTGCCCATTTATAATGGGTCAAATTCAACGGGAGTGTACTTGAATCAATGATTTTCAGTGGCATATTCTTTCCGTTTTGATAATGGTACCGTTGAATTTTCCAAACAAGATCCAAGAACAAATTGGCAAGAATGAGTGGGTGGATCTGATTGTTTTTTCGGGATAGCTGAGAGGCACTTATCGATTCAAATCCGAGTGCTTTTTGAAGATCTTCGTCTACAAGTGCATCACTCATTTCCTCTAAGCTCGTAAATTCGAGCAGCTGGGCTACCAATAAAAGTTTAATATAGGCTTCTGTTGTCAGCTTTTTTGTGTAATCGTCCTGTTTCAATTCTTTGACTTGTTCGCTAAGTTTTTGAATATTTATGGGTGAAACCCATTTACCAAATGATGAAATTAGTGTATTCTTGTCCATAATGGTTATCCTTTACGATTGGATTTGGACAGGAACCACCTGTACTTCCATTGTAAAGGATTTTTTTGTTTCGAAATCAATAAAAAATTGAACATTCTTAGTATTTTGAATCATCAGATTTAATTACTGCAATGCTAGTGCAAGTAAATATAAATAAAAAAACAGATAGAAGTGTCGATATCACTTTCCCTTGCCATGTCCAATTCATCACTTGATAAACCGAATATGCCTCTAACAAAAGTGCTGGCAGCTTTCCAAGCGAGCTGGCAATGATAAAGATCAGTAAGGAGGTGTGTCCGATCGCTGCCACAAACGTCACAAGTCCCGACGGAACAAAAGGAAGAAGACGCAAAGACAAAATAAGCGAAAAGGCTTCTACCCCTTCTGCCTCAAGCAAACGTTTCACTTTCGGATAGGAAAACCATTTCGTTTCCGAAAGTTTGTGAAATCCTTTTCGATATAAAACGAAAGAAACAATCGCCCCAACAGCTTCCCCTACAAACGATAAAAAGGTGCCTTTCCAAAAACCGAATACCGCCAAGTTAGCTGCAGTGAGAAATACGCTCGGTACAACGCCTAAAATACTGATCACAATATTGATCGCAATACTAATGAGATAAGCAACGCTTTCATATGTATGAAACAATGTAATGAGCTTCTCTTCCATTTCTTTTTACCTTATCCCCCCATTTATATCCTACACCCCAAACGGTTTGCAGAAATTGATCGATCGGAAAACCGGCTTGGCGGAGCTTCTCGCGAATATTTTTGACATGCGAATCGATTGTCCGTTCTTCTGTATTGGCGTTATACCCCCATAATGTCACGATGAGTTGCTCTCGGCTAAATACCCTGTTTGGATTTTTGAGAAAAAGTCCTAAAATGGCAAACTCTTTTGGCGTGAGAAAAATATCGTGCCCAGCATATTGGACTTTATGCTGCGCTTCATCCCAAACTAAGCCGTTAAACTCCAGTTTCGCTTGTTTTCCTACAGAACGGCGCAATACCGCTTCGATCCGAGCGAGCAGCTCAGATTCGTCAAATGGTTTTGTAATATAATCATCTGCTCCGATTTTCAACCCTTGAACAACATCTGTCGTTTCTCCTCTTGCTGTTACCATAATAATTGGGACATTCGAAAACTCTCGTATTTGTTTGCACATTTCCCATCCGTCCATCTCTGGCATCATCACATCAAGCAAAACGAGGTCCGCTTTATTGTTTTCCAAATAGCGGATCGCCGCTACCCCTGACTCGCATTTCACACAACGGTACCCTTTCGGTGCAAGATACAGCTCTAATAAATCCAACATTCGTTTTTCGTCATCAACCAATAAAACCGTGTACACCTTCATCCCCTCCTGGCAATGTAATGATCATGTTTGTCCCTTTTCCGAATTGGCTCGTTGCGTAAATCGAACCGCCGTGCGCTTCGACAATTTCTTTCACAATCGCCAAGCCTAATCCCGTCCCTCCGCCTGTTCTCGATCTTGATTTATCCACCCTGTAAAATCGTTCAAAAATATGCGGCAAATCTGCTTCAGGAATTCCTATTCCTTCGTCGGAAATCATGATCATCACGTTCTTTTTCTCCATTCTTACATCAATGGAAACGGTAGAACCTTGATGAGAATATTTTAACGCATTGTCCAAAAGATTCATCATCACTTGCTCAAAACGCTGTCGATCAATATGGACAGTAATGTCTTCATCACAGCGGTAGACAAGCGACATATTTTTCGCCTGAAACGCGGGATACATTTTCACGTATACTTTTTTTAAAAAAAGGCACAGTGGAGTTGGCTCTTTCTCGATTTGAAACGAATGTTGATCCATTTTCGCAAGCTCAAACAAGTCTTTCACTAATTTTTGCATATGCTCTGCTTCCTCATAAATAATGGACAAATATTTTGCTCTTTCTTCCTCCTCGAGCGTTGGCCTTCTTGCAATGTCCGCATATCCTTTGACATACGTGAGCGGAGTACGAAGTTCATGAGAAATACTAGCGAGAAATTCGTTTCTTTCTTTTTTTAAGTATTCTAAATCCTTTGCCAATGTTTGAATCGCTTTTCCTAACTGTGCCAACTCATCTTCTCCTTTTACTTGCAGGCGGACAGAAAAGTCCCCCTTGCTCAGTTTTTCGGTCGCTTGTTTCATCCGAATGAGCGGAATCGTAATGACTCTTGATAAAAAAGCAATCGTCATAATGGTCAAAAAGACGGAAAGAATGCCCACGACTAGAAAATGATGTTTTAGCCTATCAATCATGTTTTGAATGGAAGCCGTATGCTGAAACATGTACACATACCCTTTGATCTTGCCGTCAATCCGAATCGGGCTTACTGTCGAAATATACGACTCTCTTTGCCAATTTTTTTGCACAATCATTCCGCCATAGGGAATGTTTTTATTTGATTTTTTTATTACTCTTTTAGCAAATGGTAAAATATGATCTGAAAAATATAGTATCTTCCCCTTGTCATTGGTAATAACGACGTCGGTCTCCGCTTCCGACTCCATCATGGTGACATGTTCTAACGTAGAAGGGTGATAGCTTTTTTCCAATACATCACGGTGATTGTTCCCTCTCGCTAACAGCTGCTCAAATTCTTCATTAATTCTAGCGTTAACGAGTGTCACATATAACGACGCAAATAAAACCGTTTCGATTCCTAACACAAAGACAAAAAATAATAGCCCTAACTTAAACGAAATTTTTCGCACTTTTGTCCCTTCCTTATAAGAGCTCATTATTGCTTTTATGTAGAGCGCTTTTTATTTTACAACATAAATTTGCAGAATCGATGGATTTTACAGTGAAAAATACACACGAATATTACCTTGCAAATATCAAATATCATACAACAATAGGCGGACGAAAAAAACACTGTAGTTTTAAGCCTACAGTGTTTCAATAACTGATCTTTACATCATATATCCTTGTTTCATCATTTGTTGATTCGTTTTGCTATTATTCATCATATGTTCCATCATTTGATCCATATTTTTAGTATTTCGACACTGTTCATACATTTTTTGTAATTGTTCCTCTGATAAATTTGGATGCATTTGTTTCATCATTGGCAACATTTCTTTCCAATCATTATTATCATTTTTATTTGCTGCAAAAACAGCTGTAGCTAATACAAAAGCTGAAACAAGGACGAACAAACCTGAAATAAGTTTTTTCATTTTCAACACCTCCATCCTTTTCTGGTTTTAGAATAAAGGAAAAGTATGGAGAAAGTGTTCATAAACATTTACAAATTTTTGTCGCGAATTATCATTAGTAATTAGATATTTTCAAAAATCGATTAGAATTTCTAATGGCCTAATGGCTCTGTCATCATAATCATACTTTGTTGCTTACATGTTTCTTAAACAACATGAATCATTACAAATTAGCTTGTAGAAGTTGTATGTGATGATATGCGAATAATTCAAGAACCTTTGATGTTAGTTGAATGCCATATGTTTGCATCATCATATTAACACCACAAGTTTCAAAAATCGAGTAGGAGGGAGCGATTAACTCCCGTCCTCTCACACCACCGTACGTACGGTTCCGTATACGGCGGTTCAATTAAGATAATTGACGCAAGTCTTTATAACTTCCGTGAATAGCTGTTCTCTTTATGCCAGTGGTCACTCCACCCTCCAAGAGGTCTCCCACGGGATTCACCGCTTCCTTCCTCAAGTGAGGTACTACGTTTTCTGTGTTCATCATGACTCACTGAATGCCAAGGGCTATTCTCTCTTAATTGTTCGGTCCTTCTTAGTAGTTCTAAACCAACTAATACTATGACCTCTGCTGACTTCTGACGGTTCAGCTACTTATCACTAAGTAGGTTATGAAGCGTATTTCACCTATCCGCCAGACCTCCCCGGGTAAGTACATGCACTTTCACACCATCTATCCGCCTCATTTACTCGATATGACCTTCGACAGAAAGAGCTTTGTTTTGTTTGGCAAACTCACTCAATCATACCTAGCCTTATATGAGGTTCGTGTTCCTCGGACCGGTGTTTTGCCTCCAGCTTCCTTCAGATTCCGCGTCACCACGGACACCCTTGCTCTTGGCTAACCTCTACTTCTGTCTTCGGGGTTCGGGACTTACACCCTATAGTTCATGTACATGCCGGGCGCACCAAAAAAAAAAAAAAAAAAAAAGCACAGGGAGTGACGTTGGACATCAGTGCCCGAACATTCGTTCGTTACCTTGCCTCTCTCCATTTCTGATAGACGTTCAGTAGGGGCTCGCTATAGCCACTCCTTCGCGTCAGTTTCATCCAGATCTGTCGTGATCGACGGACGAGTCGCCCTGCCATCGTGATCACCGTCTGAATAATCGTCTTGATGCGGCGGCGTTTCACTTTGTGGTGCAACGGATGTCTCGGATCGCTTAATAGATCTTGTCCAATCAGACGAAGAAGATTGTAAACGAAGGCTCCCATGACCAACACGAGCGCATTCGTTTTCATCTTCCCAGATGGAAGCCGCTCTAAATCTAAGTCGCTCTTCAGTTCGCTATGAAACTGTTCGCATGTCGCATGATCATGATACAACGCGAGCACATCGCTCATTCGAACATGCTCGTATCCTTTGAGCCGCACCCAATAGCTTTCCACTTCATAATCAGGAACGAGCATCAGCTGTCCATTGCGTTCCATCGTCCGTTCCGTCACTTGGGTGACTTGAACGTACGTATACGTGTTTCCATCGATCGCTGCCTTCTGTGGAAGGCATAGCTCATAGGTTTGTACTCCTTCGCTTTGTCCATCATCGACACGTTTGCCCTTTTGCGAAGCGATCTGGAACCAAAGCGCTTTCGATTCTCGGCGTAAGTTTCGCTTGATGACAAAGTCCACGTCTTCCTTTAGGCATACGTGCACATTCGCTTCTGCATCGTTTCCTGCATCCATGCGAACAAGCAGACGAGATGAAGTCAGTTGACGAGCTCGACGGATAGCGGTGACTAAAAACGAGGGCATGTTGTTTTGCACATGTTGTTTCCCTGGACGCAACTCGGCATGAACGAGATACCCTTCCTTCCCTGCATACGCAAACAACGGTGTAAAACCGTCAAATCCTTTATACGTTCGACTGACTCCTTCTTTTTTCGTATCGGAGTTGTCAAATGGGGAACCATCTATATCAAGGGGAAGCCATGTCGTCTTTCCTTTGGTCCAACAAGGGGACAAAGTGGCATGTCGTTGAATCAACAGACGTATGGCCTCCTCCCAAAGAATCGTTTCGGTCATCGGAAGACAAGCGAGCTGATCGAGTCGTTGTCGCAAGGTTGGAGAGGAAGGCACGTGCTGAATCCCCATCGATGCCGAAAAGATATCGTCCTGACGATACGCTTCGATATGATCGAAATCCGTTTTTCCTGTGGCAAGCAAGCGAATGACATCGCTATGGGAAATGTGCACTTCTCGACGAACCGTTGGAAGCCGAAGTGCGTTTACCCGTTTATCCAGTTTCGTTCGATGGAGTAAGTAGCCAACGAGAGCAAGCCCAGCACTTGGGGTAATCGCTTCATCTGTCAATACAAACCGAATCGGGAAATCTTTCATCACATCACCTACTTGATGAAGAATCGTCAACGTCGTTTTCCCTTATCGTATCAACGGTTTGCGACCATTGTAAAGATGTTTTGTCACGGATTCAGGGACGTCATCAAAATAACAAAATCTGCTAACTCTCCATGTCTCTTATAATCATGGGCTCCGTGCCATGGTCCTCTTTGTTCATCACTCGTTTTTGGGGCCAATGCAGTTGAAACCGTAAAGCCAGCTTTGCGAACCTGCGGCAAAATCGTTTCGAGAAAGCCGTTATACAGCTCACGATCCTTTTCCCGAATATGTTCAAAATCGATATTTAAAGCTTTATATCCTTTTACTTTCATCGTCTGAATAACGCCATTGATCAAACTTTTAGAGGCTGTTTTATCTGTAAAGATACGATGAGCAATATCCGGTGAAAAATTTCCTTCTGTAAAATTGGTGATGACCATCATCGGAATCGCACCGGATTTTTTAACAGCTGCGAGTGCTTCACTGTCTTCAATTGGAACAAGACTTCCATCGGCGTTCACTCGGTAACTGAAAAAAGCTACATATGATAAATGCTGGCTGACACCTTTTAAGTCAGAAACGGATTGCTGCGGAGTGATCGGCTCAAGAAATCCAATTGAGTTAATAGGTCTTTTGTCGCTGGTCGTCTGATCAGGGTTTACCTTTTGTATTCGTTTTGCTGGAGATTGGCTATGCTGTATCCTAATGAGCGAGCTATCTCCTTCATTCTGAGTTGTCGTTCCTTGCTGTTGATCATAAGAAGCGCCCTGCTTTTTATCATTTCCATTTCCGCATCCAGAAAGAGCGAGCGAAAGGCAGAGCAAAATGACAAATTTTCTCATCACAACATCTCCTCTTGTTTTTTCTTATACTTCCTAAACAAGAGGATGAATATTCCCGAGTTTTTCACTTCTGTCCATAGATTCAGCAAATATGCGCTGGAAAAAGTATTTAAAAAAAGACTGTCGCAAAATTACATAGAAATTTTTCATCTGCTGTTGACCTTTTTACAGTTCCATTTTGCTGCGTGTTTCTCCGTACATTTTTTTCATCAGCTGCTTCGAATTTTTTTATTTACATCCTGTGCTCCAGAAGTTGCAATTTTTTTGCAGTCCTTCTACCTACGTTCTTCGTTTGTCGATATTAGAGGAATGGCCATGGGCGGAAATCGTCATATCACTTGCAATCTTAACAATAAGTGTTTGGATCTTTATGAAACTAGCTGGAAAAATATTTAAAGTCGGCATCTTAATGTACGGAAAAAATGCCACGCCAAAAGAAATATGGACTTGGATCAGACAATGATCAAAATAAAAAAATCGGCTAAACGCCGATTTTTTATGATTTGGTGAAGATGAATAACATTTGCAAGCTGCGTAGTTATGATCGGTCTTTATTCCCAAAATACCGGTTCGCCTTCGATATGGCAAGGCTTGGGCTGATAGATGTCTTCTTTTGTTTTAAGATAGTGATGAATTCTTTCTACATTGGCTGTAAAAGCATTGCTTGCGATATCGCATCCTAAAAAGCGGCAGTTGTTTTTTATGGCTGCAATAGCTGACGATCCGCTCCCTAAAAACGGGTCGCAAACCGTAAATCCCTCTTCGGCACTTGCATAAATCATCGCTTGGAACAGCTCAACCGGTTTTTGCGTCGGATATTTCGAATGGTGAATTCGTTTAAACCGCCATACATCCGGAAAAGACCGGTTTCTAATTTTGCGGTTGTTTCCGTTCGTAGCAAAAATAATATATTCGTGCCTTCTTCTAAAATAATGCCCCATTCCCATATTGATTTTATCCCAAGTGATGATGTTTTTTACGTCAAAGTACTCTCTCATTAAATGCCCTAAGCTTAATAAAGAAAAAGAATCAAACATGATGTAAATGTGCCCTGTATCTTTTTTCAGCACCCTCTTGCACTCTTGTAAAAAGAGATGATAGTTTTCTTCACTGTCTTCAAATTCCACAAACCATTTCCCATTTTCCGTTCCCTTTTGCTTATATTCACCGACGATTCTGCCCTTCCCGAGCTTCAGCTTGTTATTCATTCCAGAATAAGCAGGGTCTGTTACAATCAAGTCGATGCTTTCATCTTTTAAAGACTTTAAAAAGGATATGCAATCATTTAGTTCAATTTTTACTTCGAGATTGTTTCCATATTTAAACGTTCTCACAGATGCAGTTTCTGTGTCCATATCCAAACACCCTTTTAAAAATAAACGAGATAACTATTTTATCATACTATAGAAGAACGTACATTCTCAACCGATTTAGCTCGTATCTAGCATTTGGCGCAGCGACTTTCAGTGGATTGTTGTCTTGCCTATTTATTTTAATTTTCGTATTTGGGCATTATCGCGTGCAGATTATCTGATTATGCTTATGACCTTCTCCGCATAATCCTCTGGGGACGTTATTTCCTTCTTGATCTCTGTCCAGTTTGCTCGTCCAATCAAAGTTTTCCATACTACAGCCAAGGTATTTATCATGCACTCCAAAGCTCTCCGGTTTTTTTGTTATTTTGAAACATTTTCAGCACTCACTTTCAGATGTATGTTGCTCAATTGGCTACAGTCCTAAACTGAAGAATAACTTTCCCGGTGTTTCATTCTGTTTCATGAGGATTCAACCATTAAGCCCCTATTTATTCCATATTTAATGACTTCGTCAACGAAGAAAAAAAATAACGGAAATTGGACCAGTATTGCGGAATATAAAATTTCATTTTGCTGTTTGTTTTTGACGAAAAGCAGCAGCTGGAAATCAATGTAAGTTTTGTTAAGGATGTTTGATGAAAGATTTAGTCCGCGAAACCGCTTGTTGCAATCGTTGGTGTTTTCGCTTCCCTATATATTTCTACTAAAACCTTTCTTTTGGCTGTAACTTCTCCTAATTTATTTCCTGGGTTGAATATACCGATGTGAGAACCTCTTCAAATGATAAAAGCCTGTAGAATTCCAATAATGAATTCTGCAGGCTTTGCCCTAGCTGGATACTTTCCGCCCCCTGTGGCTTACCCTTCTCCAATATATTTAAATATGAAACAACGGATAGCATAAATCCCCGCTTTTTATGAATTCGTCGTTACCAACCGATTGCCGCACCGTCTCCTCTTGGATCAACCCCGCCATGTAAAAAGCTTTGGTCATCAATTAATATGGCGTTGGCATGACCCATTATTTTATCAATAGGTTCAACAACTTTCACAAGATGGCCAGCTTTGATCATCGATTCGATCACTTCTTTTGAGATGCGGCCTTCCATCTTCAATTCTTCCGTCTCTTCTCCCCACGTTCTTCCCCACACAAACCTTGGCTCATATATTGCTTCTGCAGGGCTCATTCGATAATCAATCATTCTTGTAATGATAGCTGTTTGTGTTTGCGGCTGCCCTTCTCCTCCTTGTGTTCCGTATAAAATATACGGCTTTCCATCTTTAAAAGCCATTGCAGGCATCAGCGTGTGGAACGTTCTTTTTCTCGGCGCCAAGCAATTGACATGCGAACGATCAAGAGAAAAGAACGATCCTCTGTTTTGCATTAAAATCCCTGTGTCACCAGCAACAACACATGAACCGAATTCAAAATAAAGACTTTGTATAAAGGAAACCGCATTCCCCTCTTCATCCACGACAGCCGCATGGGCAGTGTCGTTTCCGACAGGCTGAGTCTTCACTTCGCTTGCATTTGTCAGACTGATCGATTCGGCCAGCTTTTTCGCATATGTTTTGCTTAACAATTTATCAAGCGGAATCTGGTAGAATTCGGGATCTGTCAATACTTTGTTTCGGTCTTGAAAGCTTTTTTTCAATGATTCTGTCAAAAGGTGATAATACTGAAAAGAACCGTGCGGAATCGTTTTAAAATCAAAGTTTTCTAAAATATTTAGCGCCATTAGCCCGGCAAAGCCTTGTGAATTGGGCGGAACCTGATACATGGTATAACCGCGGTAAGTTCCGCTCAGCGGTTCGACCCAATCTCCGTGATGATCCGCAAAATCATCCTCTATTAAAATCCCGCCTTTTTCTCGAAGGCTTGATACAATGCGTTTTGTTAAACTGCCTTTGTAAAAATGATCTCTTCCTTTGTTCGCTAACTCTTTCAATGTATCCGCCAATTGCTTCTGAATAAATTTTTCATTTATGCTCGGAATTCGATGATGAGGCAGGAAAATCGATGATGTTTCCGGAAATTCTCGCAGAATTTGAACATTTTTTTGCGTGTTGACATATTGATCCTTTGAAAAAGGGAATCCATTTTCCGCATATTCGATAGCAGGCTCTAAAACCTCCGCCAATGAAAGTCTTCCGTATTCTTTTATGATGGCATCCCAACTGTCAACCATTCCCGGCACGGTGATAACACTTTGAATGCCTCGATACGGAATGGCGGGTAAACCTTCGTATTTTTCAGGCGTGGCGTTATAGCCTGACCGGCCGCTGCCGTTATACGCACGAACTGCTTGATCCTTTTTGCTGTAAAACAGCCAAAAAGAGTCTCCTCCGATCCCTGTCATGTGTGGATAAACGACCGCTAAGCAGGCACTGGCCGCTACCGCTGCATCGAAGGCGTTGCCCCCTTTTTGTAGTATGCGGCAACCGGCTGCCGATGCCAAATAATGCGGACTGACAACCATATTTTTGGTTCCGATCATTGATTGGCTCATATTGCTTGTTCCTCCCTCGGTTTATTGTTTTGAACGAAATCGGACATGCGATTTGAACTTTCAGTAAACAGAAATAAGACTGCACCGATGATTAGCAAAACACCTGACAAATAAAAACCGATTTCAAGCTTGCCGGTGATATCGGCAAAATAGCCCGTAATATAAGGGGCAAAAATGGAAGAAAGCATTCCGCTGAAATTGAAAAAACCATACACTTTGGAGTACATGGATGACGGCGTAATTTCAGCCATATAAGATATTAATACGGGATCGAGTGCCAGTTTTCCTAGCAGCCCGTAAAAAACTAATCCTGCTATCAGCAACGAATAATTTTCCGCATAAGGGATGACAAATTGGCAAACAGCTCCAGCAACAGCTAAAAAAATGATCAACGGCTTTTTATTTTTTACTTTATCTGAAACATAGCCGAAGAAAATAGCCCCCGGAATCGAAGCCCACGGCACCAAAGAAGAAATGATCCCTGTTTGCGAACCGTCTACCCCTTTTACCGTCTGCAAATAATAAGGCAGCCAAGTAAGCATTCCGAAAAATCCATATAAAGAGCAGAAGATGAGAATGTAGACGAAAAGATGATTTTTTGTAAACAGCCGTTTTAAGCTTTGGCCATCTTGAACATTGGAAACTTCTTGTTTTTTTTCATGGCCGGATTGATCGCGAACACACAATCCTATCAAGATGGCAACAAAAATCGTTGGAATCGCAAATAGATAAAATGAAAATTGCCATCCTTTGTTTAAGGTGTACGTGAAGTAGCTTGCAGCAATAAAACCAAGAGAAATGCCGAAAGCCATTCCGCTGTTGATCACTGCCGAACCAAGGCCTCTGTATTTTTTAGGGATAATGTTGGAAGAAATTCCGTATTGCGAACCGTAATAGGTTCCTTCTCCAATACCCGTTAAAGCACGCATCAACAAAAACAAAGCAAAAGAAGATGCCAATCCGCTCAAAAAAGTGGTAATGCCAAATAATGTGTAGCCAATTACTAAAACTTTCACCCTTCCAAAACGATCAGCCAAAAAACCGGTTGGAATTTGCATGGCCGCATATGCAATGAAAAACACAGTGGACATTAAACCTAATTGAGCATTGTTTAAATTCCATTGCTCACCTATTTCTCCCATCACTGGCGACAAAATAGTCCGGTCTGCATACATAAATACCCATCCTAGAAAAAATAAGAAAATAACGATAGCTGGATGTGTGCGTTTCTTTTTCTTCACCTCTGGCAAGCTTTTTTAAAAAATTTGATTCCATTATAGAAAGCTGCCGAGGAAAGTTCCTTGAATTTGTAAATTTTTTTAACAAAGTTTTTTTCGTTTCGTAAACAAATAAATATTTTCATTTTTTTATAGAAATCATAAAACATATTTTGTATACTAAAAGAAATTATAATTAGAAAATTAACTACATAACGAAATAAAGGGTGGTATGAATGGCATTCGAATACAACATTCCGAATTTAGACATAGACCATATTGATAAACAAATTTTAGAGAAGCTGCATGAAAACAGCCGGATATCGTATACCGATCTCGGAAAAGAAATCGGTTTGTCTCGAGTTGCCGTTCAGGCGAGGATAAACAACTTAATTGAAAAAGGAATTATCGAGAAATTTACGACGGTTATCAATCCGACGAAAATCGGCATTCATGTTTCCGCCTTTTTCAACGTTGAAGTGGAACCGCAATATTTAGAGGAAGTGGCAGAACAATTGGCGGAGGAGCATGCCGTTACAAGCTTGTACCATATGACAGGACCAAGCAAGCTCCATATGCATGGAATCTTTAAAAATAATCAAGAAATGGAAAATTTTTTAACCAAAAAATTGTATCCGATGCGCGGTGTCGTCAGCGTTGACTGTCAAATTCTCATTAAACGATACAAGAGCCGCATGGGAATGAAATTATAAAGAATGAGGGGGAGAAACATGCAAACTTCTTATAAAAGTCTTATCATGGCTATGCTGAGAACCGGAATTTTTGGATTCGGAGGCGGCCCTTCCGTCATACCGCTGTTCCGTTATGAAGCAGTTTCCAGATACCGTTGGGTAAAAGATGAAGAATTTGCAGAAATATTGGCGATTGCCAATACCCTGCCCGGTCCGATCGCGACAAAAATGGCCGCTTACTTAGGATATAAACAAAAAGGGGCATTAGGCGCTTTTATTTGCGTAGCAGCTCATATTTTGCCTACATGTTTGGCCATGATTCTATTATTCAAAATGGTCACAGCTTTAAGCGATTCACCTGTTATCCACGGTATGATTTCTGCTGTTATGCCGGTGATCGCCGCCATGCTTGGGCAGTTGGCTTACGAATTTTCCGCAAAGGCCGTGAAAGGATTGGGAAAATGGCTTGGCGTCCTGCTGATGATTGTTTCGTTTTGCCTGCTGCAAGTGATTTCGATTCATCCAGCTATTGTAATTCTAATGTTTTTAACATATGGAGCTTTCCATTTAAAACGGAAGAGCAGAAGTAAGGAGATGTCTGCATGAAAATCTGGATCAGCTTATTCATCGGTTTCTTTTTAGCCAACATACTCGGTTATGGAGGAGGACCCGCTTCCATTCCGCTTATGTATGAGGAGATTGTCAATCATTATAAATGGCTGACAAATGCAGAATTTTCCAATATGCTCGCACTGGGAAATTCTTTGCCGGGCCCTATTGCGACGAAGATCGCCGCCTATGTCGGTTATGATGTGTACGGATGGTGGGGGGCTTTCATCGCCTTGTTTGCGACTGTATTTCCGTCAGCTTTCGCTTTGATTCTGTTGTTAAAACTGATTCAACGCCACCGGGAATCTTTAGTTGTGAAAGGAATGACCTTGCTTGTACAGCCTGTTATTGCGGTCATGATGCTGCTTTTAACTTGGGAAATGATAGAAGACTCTGTCCATTCGCTCGGAATTATCCAATCGCTCATTATTGCTGCTGTATCGTTCTTTGCCTTAGAAAAATGGAAGGTTCACCCTGCCATTCTCATTATGATTTCCTTTGTTTATGGAGGAGTTGTTCTGCCCAATTTTTAAAACGGGTCTGTTTGGAGCACCCGAGAAACTGTGATTCTCAGCTTTTCGCAATACCTGAGAAAATTTTTCTGTCAAGTAATGCGCCAACTATCTTGCTTTGTTTCAATTAGAGTCGTATAATCTCTTTTTAAAAATACGAATGATTTTCTCGTATAAGTTTGGAAATACGGTCCAAACGTTTCTACCAAACTACCGTAAATAGTTTGACTACGAGAGACGATACACAACTCTCCCTGTCAAACTCAACGCGCGAGTTTACTACAGAAGGGAAAAGTGAGAATGGACAAAAACATGTTAAAGAAAAGAATCCAAGTGGCTAGCAAACAAATTCCGGCAGACATTGTGATTAAAAACGGAAAAATTGCCGATGTTTTCAATTTGGAAATTTTGCATGGAGACATCGCCATTGCGGACGGAGTGATTGCTGGAATCGGAGAATATGATGGGGTAAACATCATTGATGCCGAGAATAAATTCATCGTTCCAGGTTTCATCGACTCTCATGTCCATATTGAATCTTCGATGGTGACACCGAAGGAGTTCTCCAAAGCAGTTCTGCCCCACGGTGTGACAACCGTTATTATAGATCCGCATGAAATTGCGAATGTCGCCGGGACGAAAGGTATATCTTTTATGCTGGAGGATTCAGAAGGCTTAGATTTAGATGTGTATTGCATGCTGCCTTCCTGCGTTCCGGCGACTTCGTTTGAAAATGCCGGCGCTGTGTTAAATGATGATGAACTTGCACCTTTTTACAAGCATCCTCGGGTGATCGGGCTTGCGGAAGTGATGGATTTCCCAGGTGTTCAAAATTTAGATGACCGCATCATTGACAAGCTTTTAACGGCATCAGCATATAAGATCGACGGACACGGCGCAGGTCTTGGCATTGAAGGAATCAATGTTTACAGAGCGGCCGGCATTCAAACAGATCATGAATGTGTGACAAAAGAGCAAGCAAAAGACCGCCTTGCTCGCGGAATGTACGTCATGATCCGTCAAGGATCTGCTGCAAAAAATTTGCCAGAACTAATCGGCGTGGTCAATGAAAAAAATAGCCACCGCTGTCTATTTTGTACGGATGACAAGCATTTAGACGACTTAATTGCTGAAGGAAGCATTGACTACAATATTCGTCTTGCCATCGAGCATGGACTTGATCCTCTCATAGCGATTCAAATGGCGACGATTAATGCCGCCCAATGTTTCGGACTAACGCAAACAGGAGCGATCGCACCTGGATATAGAGCAGATCTAGTCATAGTAGATAATTTCAAAGCTTTTACGATTGAAAAAGTTTTGAAAGCCGGAAAAGTGATTGCGGAAAACGGTCAATATATCGGATCTATAGACCAACCAAAACCTTCCGTTTTATCAAGAAATTCTGTCAATCTAAACATAAACGAGGTTACAAAAGAACGGTTGGCCATACACGTGAAAAATAACCAAAAAGCGCATGTAATAGAAATTATTCCGAATCAAATTGAAACGGTTAAAAGAATGATGGAAGTACCGAGCGACGGTGTTTGCTTCATCCCTTCCATTGAAAAAGATTTGGCAAAACTGGCTGTACTCGAACGCCATAAAAATACTGGAAACATTGGCCTTGCCATTGTAAAAGGATTAGGCTTAATCGGCGGTGCAGTCGCCACAACCGTCGCCCACGATTCCCATAATGTGATCGTTGCCGGCACAAACGATGAGGATATGATCTGCTCCATTCAAGAGATAAAGAGAATCGGCGGTGGGCTAGTAGTTGTGAATGATGGAAAAACGCTCGCCTCTTTGCCGCTTGTGATCGGCGGATTAATGTCAGATCAAGCATATCCAATCGTCGCCCATCAACTCGATGAATTGAACAGCAGCCTGCACAAAGTGAGCAAACATCGGCATTTCAATCTCTTCCTCACGCTCTCTTTTTTAAGTTTGCCTGTCATTCCAGAGCTCAAAATTACAGATTTAGGATTATTTGACGTCACAACGTTTCAGCACATAGAAGTTGCAGCCGAGCACGGCGTTTAAATATCGTGCAAAAAATGATTGTATGGGCAGCAAAACACATAAAAAAAGAAAACTCCGGCAAGGGAGATTGGCTCATCTGCCGGAGTTTCATTTGCCTTTTTTCGCTTAGAGTTTAAATTCTTTAAGCTTGCTAAAGCTTTCCAATACGTGTCAGAAATGATTCATTCATAAATTCGCACGAGATGTTTTTTACACGCTTGCCCGATAGCTTAACCGTTTTTTCCGCCGGACTTTATCCCGTTCCAAAATCCTTTGCTCGATCAATAGAATTCACCTTTTTGCCAGCTCGCTTCGGTCAAAATCAAACAAATTATACAGCTTGTATGCCATCATGAGCTCAAAGCGCATATCTGCATGATTTAAATCAACATTGAGTATTTCTTCAACACGTTCAATGCGATATTCAAGTGTGCTGCGGTGTATAAATAATTCTTTCGAAGCTTCGCGGTAATTTCCATTATTTTGCAAAAATACATAAAGAGTATGAAATAAGTCTACATTGTTTTTCTCTGAATATTGAATAAGAGGGGCAAGATGTTTTTTAACAAACAGTTCAGCAGCCAACTGATCGCTGGAATTGTGCAAAATGATATAAGGACCTAAATCATCATAATATGCATAGCCTTCATCTGCCATACGGTTTCTTACAACATTTTTTGCTTTCAACGCTTTCATATAGCAGTAATAATAATCTTTAATCGACTCGGTAAAATCTCCAATGCCTAGAAAAACCTTCACTTCATGATTTGCTTTTTCAACAATTCGTTTGATTTTTTTAAATAGATTTTCCCAATAATCATAAGGTGCCTTTTTTTCTTCAGCTTTTTTGACCATTAAAATATATTCGTCATCTTTGCGTGTATAAATGATGCTTGGATGAAATCGAATCAGCTCTGTTTTAATTTGATCCCACAGCCAAGATTTGTATCCGTCCATAGCGATTGAATCTTCATCGAGCTTACTGACATCAATGGATAAAACAGCAACTCTATGACTTTCTAATACGTTCCAATTTATTAACGCGGCATAAGTAATAACTTTTTCTTGATCTTCGACCTTTTCCGAAAACAATTGATTGATAAATTTTTCCTTCTCTTGTTCTCTAGCATCAACTACGAGCTTTTGTTTAATAAACTCGATTGCATACACATTTATCGTGTAATCAAGTGTTAGAAAAAGAACTTGATCCATTTCTTTTTTTTCTAAACAAATGACGAAATAGCCAAGGACATCCCTTCCTACGACAATCGGCCAAACAGAAAAAGAAACTTCTTCTTCTACCCACAGTTTTTTCGTATGCATTTGGATTATTTCTGATTTCTTGGATAAAATTTTTTCTTCGTACAAGCCGGAAAGATGAGCTTTCTCCTTTTGAAAATGGGAAGTGACAAGCCGTAAAAAGCGGTCAAATAATAAAACGGATATTTCCAGCATGGACCCGACAATTGACGTAATAGCCTTGAGATCATCCCCTTCTACTGTTTTTTTCATCAGCGACTGATGATAAGACAATATTTTTTCTAATCTCCGCTTGCTTTCATATTCTTCTTGATACAATCTGGTATTTTCTAATTGCATCGAAACAAAGGTGGAGACGAATTTCAAAAATTCCAAATCTTCCGAATAAAATGGACGATGCTGCTCTTGACATACATACAACATGCCAATTGTTTTTAAATTTACAACGAGAGGAATTGTCAGTTCACTTCCGCCTGCCTTTTCTACTGAAGGAAAATAATAATCAACCTCTTGAACAGAATTAATGTAGATTTTTTCCTTTAGAGATACTTCACCATATACAGGCGGAGTAAGGGTAAAGCATTGATTGACCTCATCATAGATATAAATGCAGGCGCCTTTTGCGTTTGTTCCTTTTGCCGCCCGTTCGACTACCTTTGTGATGATCGATTCAATGGAAATATCAGAAAACGTTGTTTCTCTAATCCATTCAATACCTTTTATTTTTCGTTTCTGCTCTTCTTTTTCTTGTGCTAAATCAATCGCTGCGACCACATCATGTCCAAATTCCGTAAAGTCCTGTTGTGCTTCTAACAGAAGTTGAACTTCATGACGAAATCCAATGACGAACAGACCTAGACTTTTTTCTTGATTTTTTAGCGGAACTGTAAACCAAGTGGAGATTTTTTCTTTTTTTAATGCTTCGATGAAAGCGCATTGTTTTTGTCTTTTATTTGTCATACAAAGGGCGGATTCAAACAGGTCGCTGCCGCATTCATGCATCGATAAATTTAACGTCTCATTAATGTGTAAGCCTTCCCCAATCCAAACAACCGGAACGAGCCTGTCTTTCTCTTGTAAAAGAACAGCGACAAGATCACATGTATATTCACGATAAAAAGACTCTAATAAATAATTTAACGTTTCCTGTACTGTATCAAATGAAATTAACTTTCTTGTCAAATCGCGAAGGTGTTTTTCAATTCGATCTCTAAGCTTTTGTTTCGAAATGATTCCTCCCATTTTAATCGCTCCTTTAAATTTTTACCCATTTCAAAGCGTTATGGAACAATTATTTTGCAGGAATCATTTCTCCTTCACCCGATGACTTGCCAAGATATGATTGTTGTACCATCGGATTGTGAAGAAGTTCCAACGCTTTTCCTTCCAAAATAAAATGCCCTTGATCCATTACGTAAGCGCGATCCGCCACATTGAGAGCTGCTTTAACGTTTTGCTCGACGAGCAAGACCTTCGTTCCTAGATCATTTTTAATTTTTTTCATAATATCCATAATTTCTTTGACAATCATTGGCGCCAGCCCCATTGAAGGTTCATCAAGTAAAATAACTTGAGGATTCGACATTAAGGACCTGGCGATGGCCAGCATTTGCTGCTCCCCGCCGCTTAAATTCCCTGCCGGATTATTTAAATGTTTGACCAATCCGGGAAACATGTTAAGCATCTTTTCAATCCTTTCACGGACCGTTTTTCTATCGTTTCGATATTGATGAAACATTCCGAGAATCAAGTTTTCCTTTACTGACAAGCTTGAAAAAATTTGTCTTCCTTCCGGCACTAAACTTACTCCATTCCGCACAACCTTATAAGCCGGCAATCCAGAAATATTTTTACCGTTCAGTGTGATTTTTCCCTCGCTAGGTTTATAGATTCCTGAAATTGTGCCCAACAAAGTACTCTTTCCTGCTCCATTTGCCCCAATAATGGAGACGATTTCCCCATCTTCCACATGAAAATTGACCTGGTGAACAGCGCATATTTTTCCGTGGTATGTGCTTACGTTTTCAACTAACAGGGTCATACAGCTTCCTCCCCTAAGTACGCAGCGATGACTTTCGGATTTTCTTTAATTTCTTCCGGCGTGCCCTCTGCAATTTTATTTCCAAAATCGATGACAACTATTTTATCTGCAATTTTCATGACGGTCGTCATATCGTGTTCAACGAATAAAAAGGAATAGCCTTCATGCTTCATCCTTACAATGAAATTGGCCACTTTTGCTTTCTCCCCGTCATTTAATCCTGCCATTGGTTCGTCCAGCAGAATTAATTTCGGATCCGATACGATTGCCCTGGCTAATTCCAGTAATTTTTGCAAGCCGTACGGAAGATTGCCTGCCAGCTGATTCATATATGCTGTCATGCCAACCTTTTGCAGTGCGCCTTCCGCCAATGTTCTTGCCAGTTCATCGTCCTCTTTTGCACTTTTTAACCGAAAACCTGCAGATAAAACATTTGTTTTGATTTTGGAATGGGCTCCAAGCATAACATTTTCTAAAACTGTCATATTTTCAAATACTTGCAGATTTTGAAATGTTCTTGTTAAGCCTTTTGCTGCCAGACTGTGAAGAGGTTTTCCTGTAATCTTTTCACCTAAAAACCATACTTCCCCTTCTGTTTGCGGCAGAATAGATGAAATGAGATTAAATAATGTCGTTTTCCCTGCGCCGTTTGGACCAATAACCGCAACAATTTCCCTTTCCCCTACATCAAATGAAACATCATTTACCGCTACAATACCTCCGAATTTCTTAGTTAGCCCTTTTATTTGCATAATCGGTTTGACCATTTTGATACTCCTCCTTCCTTTCCACCTCATTCCTGGGCTTTTTAATTTTTTCGTATATTGAAGAGGCTGTCGGGATCAATCCTTTCGGCATAAACATAATGACAAGAATGAGAACCGCTCCGTACACCATAATTTCAATTTCACCACTTGTATCCATCACCATCGGAAGGTACTTTCTGACCCACTCGCCAAGCATCGTCATGAGAAAAGCTCCACAGATGGCCCCCCAGATGGATTGGGATCCTCCGACAACAACCATGACAAGAAACTGTATGGAAACGAGCACATGAAACATGTGAGGTGTAATAAAATTCATAAAGTGGGCATATAAGCTTCCTGCTAGAGAAGCGAACACAGCGCTGATCACAAAAATATGCAGCTTATACTTTGCTACATTGACTCCTTGTGTTAAGGTTGCAATTTCACTATCATGAATCCCTCTAAGCACTCTTCCAACGTGAGATTGAACGATATTTAAAGAAAACAGCACAATTAAAAGTACAATGCCCCAAACGAGAAAATAAAAGCTCAGTTCATTCCGAAACTCATAGCCGAAGATCGTTAAGTTTGGAATTCCGGACAATCCAGCTGCTCCTTTTGTTAAATCCGTCTTGCCGAGCAAAAAAATATAAATAATGACATTAACGCCGATCGTCGCAAAAGCTAAAAAATGTTCTTTCAATTTTAAAATGGGGATCCCGATAAGAAAAGATAAAAATGCCGTAAGCGCCATCCCAGCGATCATCGCAATCCACGATGGAACATCGTACATCGTTGTCAGCACAGCCGACATATACGCTCCAATGGCAAAAAAGCCAGCATGTCCGAGGGAAATCTGCCCCGCATATCCCATTAAAAGGCTTAACCCAATTGTAATCATGGAGTAAATACCGATTAACACAAACAGGCTGAGCGTATATGATGAAGAAAATAACAAAGGTGCACAAAAAATAAGTACGATCAGTGCGAGAAACGGTTTTTTACGGCTTGGGTACAATGCTTGCTTCTCATTCATCTTGCCACCTCCTTAAACCCTTTTTCCGGTCATTTTTGACATAATTCCATTTGGCGCAATAAATAGCACGAGCAGCAAAATTGCAAAGCTGATCGCTTCACTGTACGAGGTTGAAATATATCCCGCTGAAAAGGCTTCCAGAAGTCCAATCAAAAAGCCTGCCGCAACAACACTCGGAACATTCGTCATCCCGCCGATCACTGTTGCCATAAATCCTTTCAACCCGAGCATGAGTCCCATATCATACGTAGCGCTTGTAATGGGTGCCACCACCACTCCGGCAATCGCCCCTATCGCTGCACTTATCAAAAAAGCTAAAGCTGACATTGAATATGGATTAATTCCCATTAACTTGGCAGCGGTTTTGTTTATCACGCACGCTTTTAAGGCTGAACCGATCATTGTTTTTTCAAAGAAAATATATAGAACAAGCAATAAGAAAATAAGTGTTCCTATTACCCAAAGACTTTGCGGAACAATCACCGCATCCAAAATCACAATCGAGTCATTGTTTGAAAAGGGCGGAAGCGATTTAGGATATGTTCCCCAAATTAACAATCCCGCTGCTCTGAGCAAAACGGAAAGTCCGATCGTAATAATAATCAAATTTAAAAATTTTGTATTTTTGTTTGGCATAATCACCAATCTTTCAATGACTAAGCCGATCAATGCTGTCAAGATGACCGCAAGCAGACCAGCTAAATAAACAGACATTCCCATATTATAAAAAGTTACACTGAACATTGCGCCTAACATCGTAAATTCCCCTTGGGAAAAATTCACGATGCCCGTAACGTTATAAATCGTTAAAAAACCAATTGCAATCAACGCATAAATACTTCCTGTTGTCAAACCTGTTATGACAAACTGAAGAATTTGGCTTACATCCAAAACAATCTTCTCCTTTCCTTCACATGAATAGGCATTGACATAACGGGAGAGCAAGCATGTACGAAGGTACCGTACATGCCCTTTCAAAAGAAGTTAAAAATATGAGCTGGTCTATCTATTTTGCAAGTTCCCATCCATTTTTTCCTACAGTCAACAGTGCTATTCCGTCTCCTTGCACCGCATTCCGATCTTCCGGCGTAAATTTAAATGTGCCAGTCACTCCTTTATATTCAATATTTTCTAAATATTCTTTCAATTCTTGCGGTGTGTGCTTTCCTTCTGAAATGCCTTGAACCACCATTTGAACCCCGTCATACAGATATCCTCCGAACGGCCCCGGATTGTAATTATATTTTTTTTCAAACTCTGAAACAAATTTGTTTATTAATTGCTTTTGTTCCGAATCTTCAAGGAAATCTAAAACGTTTAACTTGCTTCCAAGCACATGAACACCGATACCGCTTTCCCCCACTTGATCTAAAAATCCTTGATTGCTGACAGCATGACTTTGAATCATCGGTACTTTAAATCCTAGTTGACTGTAGTTTTTCGCGACAATACCAGCACCTGGAGGTCTTGACCAAACGATGATTGCACCAGGCTTTTTCGGCTTAATTTTTGTAAGCTGAACGGTCATATCTGTTGATTCCGCATCAAAATCTTCCACCGCTACAATTTCAATTCCGTTTTCCTTCGCCAACTTTTCAAAAACTGGAAGTCCCGTTTGTCCGAAACCATCCCGCGCATTAATCCATGCCACCGTTTTTATGTTATGTTTTAGCAAATAATCAATTGCGGTCCGTAAAACGGTTTCATTACTTGGCGGAACTTGGATCGTGTACTCGTTAAACTGATCGTCGTTCAGTACACCTAATGCCACAAACGGGATTTGATTTTCAGCTGCCACACCGCTGAGTGCTATACTTGTGCTAGTTTGCGTTCCACCGACTACTGCTGCAACATTATGCTCGGAAATTAATTTTTTCATGATCACCACTGCGTTTGTATCATCTGTTTCATAATCTTCGACAATTAATTCAACTTTTTTGCCGTCAAATGTTTTACCCGCCAGTTGTTCATTCAATAACCGGGCAGCATCCGCCTCAGGTTTGCCGAGGGAAGAAGCCGGTCCCGTTTCCGCAACGATGACTCCAATTTTTATTGTATCGCTTGAACTTTCCCCACCTTTATCAGTGGTTTTACTACTCTGCTGGCTGCTGCATCCGGCGGCAAATAGGACAAAAGCAACAAGGACAATTAAAAGGTTCTTTACCTTTCCTGCCATTTAAAATCCTCCCCTGTTCTATCACATTTTTTTACACCTTGTTAGTCCTAATATTATAATGATTCTGTTTATTAATTAACCCGATATTTAAGGAAAAAAGCGCTTTCAACTTCTTTAATTTAAGGAATATTTTATAAATTCAAAAAATAATAATAACATTTGATTCTATTTGATAACCTAAAACTTTAGAATATTTCAGTTTTTGATTTTATATACAGAAAAAAATCCTTTACAGTGAGGTTGAACATGCTCTCATTTACTCGTAAAGGATCAAGCGGTTTGGACAAGAACATCTTTTCTCGTCATTTACTTGAGGATTTTGCAAAATTAGATTTTGAACTAAGATATTGAAAAAATAAAGTATCCTAGATTGATATCGGCGCACCTTAATTGGATAATTACAATAACTCTATTTTTGGGCATACTTGCAGAATTTTTTACATTGATTTTTTAAAGAGCTTTTTTCTCACTAGTGTTGCATAAATATTGTCGTAATTTTCAGTTTTATTATTTTTCCTGTTTAGAGCCAAAAAGGTAAGTACCCAATTAAAGGTGACCCCATCCATTTGGAAATTTATTGACAATTAGACCTGTGCGACGACGACAATTTACTTATTAAGGGATGGCTTTTCCTTCAATTTTTCGAAGCCAGATATGCGCTGGTTTCCACAATGCAGCCCTTAAATAACGGCTAATTTGTAAGGTTTTTCGCGTACTATTTGTTTCGATTTGTGCCAGAACATGTAGGCAAAAAACAATAAGTGCGATAAATACTTGATTTTGAATCGCCCATTCACTTTGACCATAGAATTTTTTGATGCTGAGATGTTGTTTGACCCATTTAAAAAACAGTTCAATAGCCCATCGTGATTTGTACATCTCGGAAATTTCTTCGGCGCTTAAATCAAAACGATTTGTGATTAAATGGAGTTCATTTCCTTTTGAATCCATCACTTTTAGAAGGCGAAAGTAATTTTCAGCACGGTTTTGAGTTGTGCCAATCAATACCATTTGATCCGACAAAACACTCGTATCTTCGGGTAGTTTAAAATCATAAACTTCCCGTATAACAGCGTTTTTCCGTAGTCTGGAAAGAAAGAAGTAGCCGTCATCCGTCATACGATCAAAGCGCTCATAGTCTAGATAGCCACGGTCAAACACATACATGCATTCCTTGTCATCCACCATGATTTCAAGCTGTCCACGGTCATGTTCTCTTGCCGTTGTCATCAAAGCTTTTTCAGGATAGGATATCCCCTTTTCCATAAACACAAGGCGCAAATGCAGCTTTACACCAGCCTTTGTTTTGCGAAACTTCGCCCATTTATGATTGGTCAAATTAAGTGGCAATGTGCTTGAATCAATGATTTTTAAAGGCATGACCCGTTTTGTGTATTGTGTTTTGGCATGAATTTTTGCGACTAAATCAAGAAAAAGCTTTTGAAATAGATCTGGGTTTATACCATTTAATCGCCGTGACAACTGTGAAATACTAATAGAATTAAGGTCGACCCCTTTTTGAAGTTGGTCATCAAAAAGGCAATCGCTTAGCGCATGGAGACTTTCGATTTCTTCCAATTGCGCAAAAAGCAGTAATTTTAGAAATGACTCTGTCGTTAATTTTTTCGTATAGTAATCTAATTTCATCGTTTTCACCTGTTCTTCAAATAATTGAAGATTTATTGGCGAAAACCATTGTCCAAATGAAGTTTTTCGTGTAATCTTGTCCATGAGTTTGGTCCTTTTTAGTGGATTTGGACGGGTTACCACCTGACTTATCCATTATAAAGGACTTTTTCTTTTCACAAAATAAAATAAGTGAAGATTGTGAGTCTTTTTAATATTAAAATTAAATTAATGCAACACTAGTGCTTTTTTCTCTTTCTTATTTTTCGCCGAAGCTAGTGCTGAAGCAAAAAAGCTTTCGGAACAAGATACAAAATATTCATAACCGTTGGCCGAGGCCAGTTGGAAGTCCCAGTGAAACCTCTTGATTGACATACTATTGACTTCACATATGAGGGATTTTGTGAAATGTAAGTCGAAATACATCATATAACAAGAAAATCGTAATTTTGTTCATCTTTAGACATGGCATTGCCGATACGCTTTTCTATTATTGAATGAAGTCGGGAAGTACTTGTTTACATGAATCAAAAACATAGAGAATTTTCTTTGTGCAGCGCTTCGGTCATGGTCATACGATTAAATTCGGCAGGTTGTTTTCCTTCAACATTGTCAATTGATATTTTGAATGGTGCTATGACATGATCCGATCACTTAAAAGTTTTCCTTCAACAACATCAACTAACATCCTTGTTGCCTGCTTTGTGTGTGCAAAATTTCGTCATTTTTTTTATCCATAAATGCAGATTTTCCCCAAAAAGACCATATACACGCTTCTTGCAGCTCCGCATCATTTCAGCTGCCCATCTATTCGAGAAAAACAGGATGCCTTTTAAATCGCATCATTTTTTTGAAAACCGCTCTCCTTCTCAAGAGGAAAGAAGTCCCTTATATCGTAACTTATGGTGCGGCGGAAAATGCGGCTTTCTTCACGTCATCCGCTTCACATATAATCCACTTTTTTCCGTTCTTACCCTGCTTTTATTTTTTCATAAGCTTCATCATATTTTTTCGCCAGTTCGAAATCAAGCTTTGTGAGTCCTTTCGCTCTCTGAGACGAAATTTTTACCGTGATGAACTTATAGTCAATAGAAATGAAGGGATGATGGTTTACTTCTTCAGAAATGTCCGAAATTTGCCGCACGAATTCGATTTCTTGCAAATCGTCTTGAAAGAGGTACTTTCTTGCAATCCATCGCTCTTCAAGAAGCTTCCAATCTTCCATCTCTTGTAAAAGAGATTGCACTTCTTCATCTGTTAACCGCATGACCGTTTCCTCCCGGATTTTTATAAAAAAACAGACAGCTAAAATCACAGTGCAAAAAAGATTGCCATATGAATATAAAGAGGCGAACAAACATATCAGATTTCCGTTTATTTTCTTAGAAAAAAGATTTGCTTTGAAACCGTTCCATTTCCCGATAAATACACTCGATGTCCACATGCTTCCGGAGACAATCGGCAAGCCGGTCAAATGCTTCTTCACGAATGTTTTTCATTGATGGCCGCTCATAAATCGCCGGAAGACCTTTTCTTTTTCTTATCAAATTCAAAAATGCCGTCCGAAACTCATCGTTATGAAATATGCCATGAAAATACGTTCCAATCAGGAGGCTGTCTTGGCTTATGCAGCCGTCAACTCCTTCTTCCGTCGTAATAAATGGCGATACGTCCCCTTCATAAGAAGTTGTTCCCATATGAATTTCATAGCCTTCCACCGGCATATTACAATCAGCCAAGTGGGCCATCCCTGTTGTAAGAGTCGTCCTTTTCTCTTTCATCATGGCGGTGCGAATCGGGAAAAAACCGAATCCGTTTGCGCTCCCTATCGATGTTTCTACGTGATAAGGGTCTGAAATCTCCCTTCCGAGCATTTGATAACCGCCGCATATGCCGACAATGACTGATTTTTTCGCACGATAAAGCTTTTCTATCGCATCCACAAAGCCGGATTTTCGCAAAAGCAATAAGTCCTCAATTGTATTTTTCGTTCCCGGCAAAATGACAACATCCGGTTCTCTGAGTTCGTTTGCCTCCTTTACATAGCGAACATGGCAATCCTTTTCATATAGAAACGGGTCAACATCGGTAAAGTTCGAAATGTGAGGAACATGAATAACAGCAATATCAATCTCGCTAGTTTTCTCATTTGTACGTGGAAACGCATCTAATATGACGGCGTCTTCCGCCTCAATGTTTAAATTAGAAATATATGGTACGACCCCTAAAACCGGTTTGCCTGTATACTCTTCAAACCAGCGAAGTCCCGGCTCCAGCAAGGAAATATCCCCGCGAAACTTGTTAATCACTACCCCAATTACGCGATCGCGATCTTCAGGCTCAAGCAGCTGCAATGTTCCTACTAAACTCGCAAATACACCGCCTCTGTCAATGTCGCCGACAAGAATGACAGGAGCGTTTGTTAACCGGGCAATGCGCATATTGACAAGCTCGCGATCATTTAGGTTAATTTCCGCAGGGCTCCCCGCTCCTTCTATAACGATTCGCTCATATGTACTTGCCAAATGATGATACGCTTCTTTAATCACCTGCAAACCAAGTTCAAAAAACTCCTGCCGATACGCTGCTGCCTTATAATTTTGATACGGCTTACCGTTCACAACAATTTGTGAAGTGTGATCGCTCACAGGCTTGATCAAAATCGGGTTCATATCCGCCGTTGCGACCGTTCTTGCCGCCTCCGCCTGCACTCCTTGGGCGCGGCCGATTTCCTTGCCGTCAACGGTAATATACGAATTGAGTGACATATTTTGTGATTTAAACGGCGCCGTCCGATATCCGTCCTGCGCAAAAATTCGGCAAAAACCTGTCGCAATCACGCTTTTTCCCGCATCGGAATGCGTACCTTGAATCATGATGGGCAATGCTTTATTCATCTGTTTTTCTCCTCTCACAAGCATTCACAAATGTTTCGCAAATTCCGGGTATGAAGCACCGCCGTATGAAAAGGCGGGCCAATAAATCAGGACCGCATGTAAATCATTTATCCTCGAAAAATAAACACGGTGGCTATTTTTTTCATTGATCACACCGATCAATTCAGGTAAATTTTTTGCAGCAGATCTTTGACGAATCATCACCTACATTCCACGGGAAAGTCGGTCTCTTGCTTGCTTTTTTGTCACACATTTTTAACTCTCCTACATAATGCCAATTCCCCGACATTGCTTGCCGTTCCAACAATGATGATTCTTTTCCAACATTTTTACACGGAAATCTTTTTGGTTGGATTCTACTGTTTCAACAACGATGATTTATTTCCAACTCATTCATGCTCCCTTTTCAAAAATTGATAATGACTGAAGTATTATAACATCCTTCATTTTCCGCTAGTATCATGATGCACGAGATGATCAAAAATAATTGCTATGTTTCTTTGCTAAATGAAAAATCCCGCATATACAGTGCATCGTGATCTGTAAGTTAAGGCATATCTTTATGTTTCCAATCGTTTGATAGACTCAGCACTTAGCATCAACGGCACCTCATTTTTGGAATAAAGTTCTGTTTAATACTGGAACATACATAGCTAAAAACACGGACCGACTGAGGCTGAAAACAATAAAAGCAAGCCACAAACCGTGGTTATAATACATCGGAATCAAAATGAAAAGACAAACAATATATACTGCAAGAGAAATCAGCATGGAATTGCGAATCGGATTGGTCATGGTCGCTCCTGTAAAAACACCGTAGAGAATTAAACCGAAGCTTGCCGCAAGTGGAAATATCGTGACCCAAATACTGTAGGAGCTGGCCAGTTCGATCACATTCTGATTTTTCGTAAAAACAGGAATGATCGAATCTTTAAACAGTATATAAATAAGCATCATAAACAAGGGGGAAATTATCGCCCATTGCCCTGTCAACGATAAAGTGCGTTTATACAAAGCTTCATCCTTTGCACCGACAGCTTTTCCGACGAGAATACTGCTGGCATTGGCAAATCCGTCTAAAAAGTACGCCATGATGTAATGAATTTGAATGAGAACGGCATTGGCTGCCAGTATTTCGGTACCAAAAGAGGCACCTCTCGCTGTAAAAAGATTAAACACGGTTAACAAACAAATCGTGCGAATAAGCAAATCCCGATTGACCGCCATCATCTTCTTAAATTCTCCTGCATTCCACAGCTCGCTGCTAGGAATGGAGAAAAGGCGAAGATCGGAAGACTTTAACACGATATACATTCCAATGAGAAATGCAGCCACTTCTGAAATCAATGTAGCGGCAGCTACACCATTCACATCTTGATGAAAAACGTTCACAAACAACAAATCAAGTACAACATTTAATAGATTCATAAATACTTGTAAAAATAGCGAAATTTTAACACGAGACATTCCCATGAGCCATCCTAGAATGACGTAATTCGCCAGCGTAAACGGGGCTCCCCAAATGCGGATCGAAAAATATTCGTCCGTGAAAGTCATGACTTTCTCATCCGGATGAATAAGCGTTAATGCGATATGTTTCATCGGCCATTGAACGAGGATAAATAGAATGCCGACGGCTAACGCAATGAGGAACGGTCTTACGAAATATAAAAAACATTGCTTGGCATCTTGCGCACCATAAGCTTGTGCGGCAAAGCCGGACGTACTGACCCGCAAAAAGCCAAACAACCAATACATCGTATTAAAAATCATCGTCCCTACAGCTACGCCGCCAATATACGCTGGATCAGGAAGCTGTCCCACTACTGCCGTATCGACAGCTCCTAATAACGGGGTGGTGATCGTTGAAATGATAAGCGGAATCGCCAAAGATAGATAAGTTCGGTGAGTCATTATTATCCCCCTTAACCTTCAAACAAGTGAATGAGCATTTTTGTATATGGGTGGCGGGCTTGAGAGAATATATCATTCTTTTGAAAGCAGTCAATAAAAGCCCCATCTTTCATTACCAAAATGCGCTCGCTTAAAAAATGAACCGACGGGAGATCATGGGAAATAAATAGATAGGATAATTCCAATTGTTTTTGCAGCTCCTTTAAAAGAGTTAATATTTGCCCTTGTGTATAGACATCTAAGCTTGCTGTCGGTTCATCTAAAATGATCAAAGACGGCTGGATGCTAATCGCACGAGCAATGGCAACACGTTGTTTTTGCCCTCCGCTTAACTCGTGGGGATAGCGATAAAGATAGCGGTCCGCCATCCCAACCATCTCTAGCAGCCGCTTTGCGCATAATTCACGGTGCTCTCTTACATCCTGCAAATAAATGGGGCAGATATTACGATGTGTATCTAATGCCTCCATGACAGAATCGATGATCTTTCGTTTTGGATTTAAAGCCGCTGCCGGATTTTGAAACACCGCTTGCATACAATGGCGAATTTTTCGAATTTCTCTTTTAGTCATTTTATGCAATGGTTGGTCATGTAAAAAAATTTCGCCTTCGCTTATTTTTTCTAACATAAGCAAGCAGCGCGCCAATGTACTTTTCCCGCTGCCGCTTTCACCGACAAGCCCGACGCATTCGCCTTTTTGTATCGATATCGACACCCCGTTGACTGCTTGATGACCTGAAGCATAAATTTTTTTGATATTTTTGGCCAATAATAGATCTGCCATTATGACATATTCCTTTCCATTGCAAAATCCAGTTTAACAGGCGAGGCAATACGCCTAATCGCTGGTACAACGCTGAATGACCGCTCGGCCTTCACGTGATCACTTCATGCATTTTATTCGGCAAGGTTGGAGCGGCACTCAATAATTGCTTGGTATAAGGATGACGAGGATGGTGAATAACATTTGTTTTCGTCCCTGTTTCGACAATCTCCCCTTTCTTCATTACTGCAACAGTATCGGAATATTTCCTAGCAAGCCTCAAATCATGTGTAATAAATAATATTGCACAATTGATTTTCTCTTTGATATTCGCGATGACCTCTAACACATGTGCTGCTGTCATACTGTCAAGCGCAGTGGTAGGCTCATCAGCAATAAGCAATTTCGGATTCAGCATAATGGCCATAGCAATGGATGCACGCTGCAGCTGTCCGCCACTTAATTGAAAAGGGTAACTATTGTAGACGCGTTTTGCAGGGAGTTGTACGTCTTCCAATGCTTGAAAAGCGATTTCTTTTCTTTCGTTTTTAGTTAAAGAACTATGAGCTTGGATCATTTCATCCATTTGCTTACCGATTTTTATAAAAGGAGTAAACGAGCTTTGATAGTCTTGGAAGACATAAGATATTTCTTTTCCCCGTAAATTCTGAAATTCTTTTTTCGATAAATGAGTCATATCCTTGTTGTCAAACTGAATATGCCCGGCGGCTATCCACATTTCTTTCGGCAGAAGCCCTCCAATCGCAGAAGCTGTGATGCTTTTGCCGCTGCCGCTTTCTCCAATTAATGTAAACCATTCTCCTTTTCTGGCAGTTATATTCACATTTTCAACAATCGGCTTATTTCGAAAATTAATTTGCATTTGATCAATAGTTAATAATGACATACCATCTCCCCTTTATCCTTTTACATCAAAACGGTCTCGCAATACATCACCAGCTAAATTAGAAACTAGAACAGTAAACATAATGGCAATTCCAGGAATAAACATTAAATATGGCGAGGTGTGAAAATATGGTGTACTTTCGTTCAACATCGCCCCCCATTCAGGAGTTGGCGGCTGCGCTCCTAAGCCGATGTAAGATAAGGAAGCGATCAACAAAATAATTTTTCCAAGATCCAACGTCGCTAAAACGAACACATTTCCCACGACATGGGGCAGCAAATGCTTACGAATAATTTGAAATGTGCTTAAACCATTGACAACCGCCATTAAAATGTAATCTTTTTCTCTCTCAGATAACACCGTGCTGCGGACAAGCCGCACATAGCTTCCCCATTTCGCTACAACGATTGCAAAAATTAAATTTAACATACCGGGGCCTAAAATACCGCTCAGTACAATTGCGACAATAAAATCAGGGAAAGCTAGAAAAGCGTCTATGATTCTCATCAAATAACGATCGAAACGGCCTCCGACAAATCCTGAAAACATGCCTAACGGAACGCCGATCAACAAAACAATGCCCAATACGAGAATACTCGTTCCGACCGTTACTTGCCCTCCCGCTAGGATGCGAGAAAATAAGTCTCGCCCCAAATAATCCGTTCCGAAAAAATGCTCCGCACTTGGTTTCAGCAGACGTTCATTCATATTGATTTGCAACGGATCATATGGAGCAAGCAGCGGAGCTGTCAAGATGACAAGAAAAAAGGCAAATAGTATAAAAAGAAGCGTTCGTGAGTGCGTCCAATACATTTGTCTAAACATTTTCAACGTCTCTCTACTCCTTTTAAACGTATCTCAGGGTTTAAATAACGGCAGCAAATATCAACGAAGATATTAATCAAGACAATCAAAATCGTAATAAACAATACATACCCTTGAATGACCGGGTAATCCCGGCGAATAATTGCATCTACCACCATTTTTCCAATTCCCGGGTATGCAAACAGTACTTCAATGACAACTGTGCCGCTTATTAAACTCCCAAGACTCATACCAAAAATCGTTATGACAGGAATTAAAGAACGGCGGAAAACGTGGAATAAAAATATCCGTTTTTCGCTAATCCCTCTTGCCCTTGCCGCTTTCACATAGTCCTCATTCAAGCTTTCTAGTAAACTGGAACGCAGCAATCTGACATAAACAGCTGACATCGCGATTCCTAACGTAAGGGATGGCAGGATGACGTGTTGAATCGTTCCCTTTCCCATGCTTGGCAATATCCCTAATTGAACGGCAAATAATTCAATGAAAAGGAGCCCCAGCCAAAAGCTGGGGATGGATGAACCGACTAGTGCAAACAAACGGCATATATAGTCCACCCATTTATTTTTATAGAGTGCAGATAGAGTGCCTAAAGGAATAGAAATCAGAATCATTACGATTAAAGAAGTGCATGTGAGCGTAATGGTCGCAGGAAACCTTGATAACAACTCAGAAACTACCGGCTGCTTTGTTATATAGGAATGGCCTAAATCAAACTCGAAAAATCGTTTCAACCAATACCAATATTGAACGTATATAGGTTCATGTAACTTCAGTTCTTCTCTTAGCGCTTCAATTTGTTCTTTCGTAACGGACACTTCATCTACTTGAAGCATCTGTTTGACAGGATCGCCAGGTGCTAGTTTTATAAATATAAAACTAATGAAAGACAGCAGAAGTAAAAATATGATGAACTCTATGAATCGTTTCGCTACTTGAATCATTTACCCTTCCACATCCAAATCTTTTGTTAACATATAATACTCGCTTTTACTAGTTACCCAATTTTTTACTCCGTCACGATAGGCAACAATAATATTTGGATGTACGATAAAGGAATGGAGAGTCTTCTGATCAATGATTTTTAATGCTTTCTTCGCCAAATTGTTCCGTTCGTTCACGTCTACCGTTTGGTTCAATTGTTGAATGCTAGCTGTTAATTCTGGATGGTTAATACTCGCGTAGTTCAGCGCTCCGTTCGGCATGTATGTCGCATTCAAAAAGTATGCCGCATCTCCGCGCGGAGCCGTCACACTGCTGTATGTAGCAAAATCCCAATCATCATTGGCCGCTAAATACTCATCAATATTTTCCACTTGCTGAATCGACATCTCTATGCCAAGTTCCTTCGCCTTTGATTGGAGAATTTGTACAATTAAAGGAAGTTCAGGACGCGATGCGTATGTTAGCACTTTAAGCCGAACGGCCTTTCCGTCTTTCGTAACTTTTCCGTCTTCTACTTGAAAGCCTGCATTACTAAAATACTGTTTCGCCGCCTCTATTCCGCTTTCCTTTTCTTCATAGGATGGCGCAAACGGAGAACCAGCCAAAAAAGGACCTTTCGCTTCAACGGCATGTCCATTTAAAATATGTTCAACAATTTCCTTCCGATCTATTAAAGCATCCATCGCCTTCCGCACATTTTCATCTTTCATATAGGAGCTCTTCATATTATAAAACAGCTGATGTGTACGCAAACTTGGAACTGATTCTATTTTTACATTTTCTTCTTTTAATTTTTCAAGATTTTCTACCGGCGGTCTAAAAATAATGTCCGCATCTCCTGATTGAAGCGCCATTTTCCGTGCATTGGCATCCTCATTGAAAGCAAATGTTGCTTTTTCAAGCTTTGCTTTGCCATCCCAATACTTTTCAAATCGTTCGACCTTCAGCTCTACCCCAGGCTCAAAAGAAGAAATTTTAAATGGCCCCGTACCGATTGGCCTTTTATCAATATCTTTTTCATCAACATCGACGATCGCTGTATTTGGATGTACGAGCTCTGAAGGAAATTGCGGGAATACTTCTTCCGTTTGAATCGTTAACAATTGACCATCGGCTTTCATTTTGCTGATTTTTAATGCCGCTTGAACAGATGGACTATCGTTGATTGCTCTTTCTAACGAGGCCTTCACCGCTTGAGCATCAACTTTTTTCCCATTATGGAATGTAACACCTTCTCTAATTTTAAACGTCCAGTTTTTCCCATCTTTACTTTTCCATTCTTCTGCTAGCCAAGGTTCAATTTTTTGCTGTTCACTAATTTTGACAAGCGTCTCTCCTACTCCCGCACGAACTATCGTATAGTTCGTGTCTAAATGCGGATCGAGCGTGTTGGTTGGAAAGTTAAAAAGCAATGTTAATTCTTTACTGCTCTTCTCCTTTTCTTTTGAGGAAGACTGTGAGCATCCGACAAGCAAAAAAATTGTTGTTAAAAGTATTAATATGCTTTTAAAATATCGAAACATTTTCTCACCTTCCTAAATCGTAATGATTACTATTTTTATTTTCCTATCATACATATATTCGCTATTTTTGTAAATATTATTTCGAACAAAAATAATTCAAAATCACATATTTTTGAAATGTCCATTTATTTCTCGACATTCCCACTTCAAAAAATTGATGAGTTTCTTCCAAAAATTCCATCCTGAATCACATATAAGGCAAAATTAAAAGGCATGAGTCCGGTGTAATACCGAATTCATGCCCAAACAGTTGCCTAAATTTCCGTGTCTAACTTTTTGGGTTCAGTTCAAATTTTTGAAAAAAGTTCGCTCTCTTTATTAAGCATGATAAGAGCCTTGACAGATTATGGGCCCTGCTTTTCGCTTAGTGCAAACCTCACAGCACGGTTAATCAACGCCGGCAGCACGGACACATGGCCTTCATCCTCAAATTCTTTAAATTCCACGTGAAAATTGTTTTGACCGAGTCGTAATAGTCGTTCTGCAAGCTCTTTAGCGTTCGCATTCATGCCGCTTTTATGGAATTTTTCCAATTCTCCTACAGTGATTAATAATCGTATATGATGCTTATCATTTTCTAGACTAGAGATAAATTTTTGCTCTGCATCAAGTAGAAGCGATTTATTCCAATGAATGGACGGGCTGCCTGCGATATACGTATTGAAGGCGTACGGCTTTGTAAACAATGTTTGTAATACGAAGAGGCCGCCGAGTGAATGACCAAAAATCGCTTGTCTGTCTTTATCAATTTTGAACCTGCTTTCGATCAGCGGTTTAAGCTCCCCATCAATAAATTGCAAAAACTGTTCCGCTCCGCCATATTCTGGTCTGTCTGTCCCCTCTCGTCTCGAATACAATTCCGAAGCTGGCGGAGTCAGTGTAAAATCATAATAGCGTTCAGGAGAAAACGGTTTTTCGATATGGTAACCGATGCCGACTACTAGTGCTGGAACGATTCCTGTCCTTTCGGGCCGCCTTGATTGGATACGGACTGCCTCAAACATTGTTCCGAATATAGCATTAGCATCCAAGAAATAAATAACTGGAAAGCCTGAAGGAGGAGGAGGCACATCAGGTATACCAAGCAAAATTTTGTATTGCCGATTTTCTTTTGAACGTATTAAAAATTGTTCAGTACTCGGAATGCTAACTTCTCGGCCAGCAGTATCTTTGTCCATCACATCAGCTTGTTTATCTTTTTTCCTATGCATGGTTAAACGCCTCCATATCATTGATTGATATCATCGGGGCAAAAATTACAACCCTCCAAATGAACATTTCAACCTCTTTTCCAAAGCCGACAAACATATGTATTCGCAACTGGTACTCTATTCTCTGACGGGCAAAACGGGCTCTTCCTTCATTAAAACAACCTGATGGGTAGCCGATTTTTTGAATGGATCACCTTCTATGGTTCATAAGACTTTACCTAGTATTTAAGACATCGCTTAGTAATGCCAAAATGGTGCCGAACGATGATTCTCATCTATATGAAAATAATTAGGTCAGATGATGCGGGATGACCTTTGAACTTATGAATCATTTACACAATTCCACGTTTCATTTTTTACTATCTTTAAATAATAAATAAATGAAATAAGGAACACCGATGATGGAAATGACAATCCCGACTGGCAATTCAGCTGGAGAAAAAACAGTTCTGGCAATATAATCGGAGACAATGACCATAAGCATGCCGACCGTTCCGCTGACGGGAATTAGCCAAAAATGATGGATTCCGACCAAACGCTTGGCGATGTGCGGTGCTATCAAACCGACAAATACAATGTTTCCTGCCACAGAGACACAAGCGCTCACAATTCCGATACTGCATAAAAGGAACACATTTTTTTCTTTTTCCGTACGAATTCCCAGTCCTATTGCTCTATCTTCTCCTAATTGAAGCAAGTCGAGTATATACGATTTTTTTATAATAATAGGAACTAATATGACGAGCCAAGGCAAAATAGAGACAATGTATTTCCAATTAGCATTCCATATACTTCCATTCAGCCAAACTGTCGCCATTTCAAAATCCTGAGGGTTCATTTTCAAGGATAAAAACATAGACAAGGCCCCAAACCCAAATCCTATTGCAATTCCAACCAAAATCGCTCGTTCGGAATCTAGTTTTCCATTTCGCCATGAGAATAAATAAATCAATAGTGCTGAAGCCAGTCCGCCTATCCAACCAAACAGCGGCATTGCCAAAGTTGACAGCCATCCGCTTCCCGTTATTTGCCCTTCAAAAAAGAGCATAAAAATAACGATAGCGGCTCCTGCCCCTGAATTGATTCCTAAAACGCCAGGGTCTGCAAGTCCATTTCTGCTGATCCCCTGTAAGGTTGCACCCGCCACTGCGAAACCAAATCCAATCAATGAAGCTATTAAAATACGGGGCAAGCGAAATTCAAATATGACCAAATCATGCTCAGAATTGGGATCAACCCGCAACAAAGTCTTTACTATATCGATAACTTTAATATCAAATTCACCGTTTGTTAAGCTGACATATATTGCAGCAAAAATAAAGACTATACTGATCAGCATCACTGTCCAAAATCGTCTCGCCATTTGTTTATGCATATGTTCCTCCTCCTCTCTTGTAAATTAAATAGAGGAAGAAAGGAACTCCGATTAGGGAAGTGACAACTCCAATAGGAGTTTCAAACGGGTAATTCAAAAATCTGCTTAAAATATCGGACAGTGCTAAAAAAATACCTCCAAGTACTCCGGCGCAAGGAATAACCCACCTATAATCGATTCCAATTAAAAATCGGGTTATGTGCGGAATGATTAAACCAACAAATCCAATATTTCCTGCCAAGGCAACAGAAATACCAGTCAAAATGACGGTGCTGGCCATTGCTAACGCTTTGACCAACACCGTTTTCTGTCCTAAACTCACAGAAACTTCTTCACCTAAAGAAAGAATTGTGAGCGATTTGGAAATATAAAGAGCCATTATGATCCCGACAATTGCAAAAGGAATCGCAAGTTTTATTAGAAAGGGATCCATCTGATGCAGCCGGGCATTATACCAAAAACTGATGTTTTGCGATACTTGAAAATACGTTGACAAGGCAGCGGAAATACTGCTGAGAAACGTTCCAATAATAGTTCCGATGATCGCCATTCGAACGGGTGACATTCCGTTTGGCATAAGCGACGCCACGCCGAAGACGAAGCCAACAGCAATGGCTGAACCGAGTAGTGAAAATATTATCATGCTCAAAGATGATGCATCCGGCATGAAAATCATGCAAAGTGTAATAGCGAAAACCGATCCGTCAGAAACTCCCAAAATCGAAGGGGAGGCAAGATAGTTCCTCGTCATTCCCTGCATGATCGATCCAGATATGGCCAAGAAAATTCCGATTAAAAGCGCTCCAATCGCTCTTGGCAAACGGGAATGTATTACAATTTGGTGATTTACATTTTCCGGATCAAAATGAAAGAACGCCTCCCAAACCGTTTCGAAATTTATATCTTTCGCTCCATAAAGTATAGATAATAGAACTATGAGCACAAACGCAATAGGCGAAGAACATAAAATGAGAATGGATATAGGAATCTTTAAGCGCATATTATGATTCCCGCCCTACATCATTCATTTGCCAATTTTTCAGTCGCTGCTTTTAAGAATTGAATTTTACTCCATGCTGTACCGCCTTGTGCCAACGGATCCACAACGTTTACGAATACTTTGTCGTTTTTAACCGCATTAATGCTTTTCCAGATCGGATTCTTTTGCAATTCCTCTAGTGCTTTTGGATTCTCTTGGTTCTCATCCTCTGAAAATTGGACAAAGAGATAATCCGGATTCATTTCGCTAAATTTTTCTAACGAAATCACTTCCTGCGCTTTGGCATTTTGGATTTCTTCCGGTACGGTAAATCCTAAATCTTCGTATAACGAAGGGTTGAAAAATATATCTTTCGAATAGATCATAATATTACCGCTTCTAATACGAACGATAGCTACTTTTTTATCTTTGAACTTCTCGCCTATTTGTGCTTTCGCCTTTTCGAGGTCATCTTGATATTCCTTTAAAACTTTTTCTGCTAGATCCTGTTTCCCAGTAAGTTCAGCCAATAATCGCAGGTTATTTTCCCAATTTGTTGATATATGGGAAACCGGGATCGTGACAGCAATTTTCTCTAATTTTTCAATAACATCTGGTTTAAACTTTGTCGTTGCGAAAATAACATCCGGTTTCAGCTTCAGGATCGATTCAATGTTTGGCTGTGCCTTCTCTCCAATCGAAACGGTTGAAGCTGTAATATCCTTGAACATTTCCGGGAACTTTCCCCCAACCGTGATGCCTCCAGCAGGCTCAACGCCCAATACGAGCGCATCCTCCATCGTTTCCATACTGCCGGTGATTACAATTTTTTCTACGTTTTTAGGAACCGTATATTCTTTGCCGAGATAATTGATCGTTCTCGTTTCACTTGACTCAGCTTCCTTCTTCTGCTCCGTTTTACTGCTTGAATCTCCCCCTGTGCTGCTGGTTTGTTCCTTATTACCGCCGCAAGCCGCCAATAAAAGAATAATTAGCGTGATAAGTCCATAGTAAAGCAGTTTTCTTTTCATAATATAGAATGTCCTCCTATCATCCAATTGATAATAATTATCATTTTTAATTATAAAAAGTCTTTCTTATATATGACCATGGACAGTATCCAGAATTCTTTTTGGACGATTTCCAGAAAAAAGACTTACCATTTCGTCAATTATTCGTTCGTGCGCGCTGGCAGAATACTCCAGCCATGGATCTGAGGAAATGAAATAAACGCGATTATTTCGAACTGCGCTCAATTCTTGCCATGGCAACGAATATTGCAAAGTTTTCCAATAAGCTAACGTTTCTTCTTCTTGGCGAATTAACAAGAGAAGCCGATCAGGATCTAATTCAATTAACTGATCTATTGTCATTCGTTCATCGCGGGCTAATTGATTGCAATTATACGCAGATGCCAGCTGCAAATCATGAAATAAAATATCTGAAATACTCCGATTGCAATGAACATACATATTCTGTTTGGAAATTCGTAAAATGAGGAAAGTATCGTCCTTCACTTTATTTTTCACCCATTCTCGTGCATGCTTTACTTTTCTGTCATAATTTTTAAGCCAGTCCTCAGCTTCTTGCGTTTCACCTAAAAATTCAGCTGTCAGCAGCAGCTGTTCCCGCCAATTTTTCTCCTGCCACGGAATATAATAAATTGGAGCAACCCGAGATAATTTTTCTTTCTCCATTTCATCTAGATCATCCGTACTTATGACTACTTCAGGTTTTGCTTGAAGCAGCTTTTCGATGTTGGACTCCCATTTTTGCCCATTCCGATAAGCATTGAGATGGACAGAAATATCTGTACGATACTCCTTATAATAATAAGCGGTCCATTTCGGATGAAGCGGCGCAGCATACGGGATGATTTTAAGAGCCAGCAATTGACCGGTAATGGGAGAGCGATAAGCAGCTATTTTACGGCGTCGTCTTTTCATATAATGTGTTGGTGTAACTCCAACCTGCTTCTTGAATTTGCGGCTAAAATAAAATTCATCGTTGTAGCCGATTTGATGGGCAATATCTTTTAGCTTGGCATGAGACTGTGCCATAAGCTGTTTTGCTTTATTGATCCGCAGCTCTGTCAAATAGTCGATAGCACTAATTCCGTACGTTTTTTTAAATAAATCGACAAAATATTTCGGACTGATTTTTGCGATTGCTGCCAATTGCTCGATGGACAAATTTTCATAATAATAATGGTCCATATAGTCCTTTGCCAGTTCAAGCGCTGCACACGATCCGTTATGTAAAAAAGATCGGCTTTTCAAAATAATATAGAGCAATTTTTGGAAAGTAAACTGACTGCGGAAGCGTTCCAGCTCGTCATCACTATCCCAATATTGAAAGATCGATTTGCACAATGAGGTGAGTTGATCAAAAGGGAACACTTGAATTTCACCTTGCAGAGAAAATAAACGTCCATCTTTCTCATTTACCATGCATTCATACCTTTGATCGGTTGATCGGAACACCTCAAACTTCAACAGGTAGATTTCTGTTTCATCGAGAGCCTGTATTTCACCTCCATAAGTCTCTCCAGGTATACACGCATACACATGATTTTGTTGAATCCGATACTCGGTTGTGCCCAGCGTCAATTGTCCATGTCCGTTCACCACTATGATAAGAACATATGAGAAGGTTAGCTGCTGCTCAATTTGCAAATTTCCATTCCGTTTTAATAACTCAATATCTCGAAGTCTAAAAGACAAGTCATCTAAAGATAAATTATTCGAAACCTCTTTCACAACAAAACTATGTCCACTCATCAGCTTCCACCTTCCTAATTAGTTGTATCTTTATGTCAACTAGCATGTTCATTTCTTTTCAAATATTGGAGGAACAGCAAGGAAAATATTTTAACACAAAGATTATAAATGATAATGATTATCATTATTGTTTATAATCATACCAAATTCTTCTCTTTTTTAAAAGTTAAATGACGAGACAGTTCTTTAGTCTTAATGTTTATCACTTTGGACTCAAGAATTCGATTTAGGAAACGCTAAAAACAAATTTGTTTCATATCGAAAAGCGCGAAAAAAAGAATCAACGCGTTGTGGCGTTGATTCACAGATTAGGTTCTTTTGCCAATTTGTTACTGATTGGTCCTTGCAATCATTACGGTTTTCATCACTCATATTTTTGCAATCATTCGCTCCACTTTAACATTTCTTACCCGAAGTATCTGTTAATGTATTATGAAAGAATACACACCGATTTAAATGATGTGTTACCCTGACAATGCCAAAGCTTCGTTAAGATTAAACCAGCTGCTTTACAGCGCTGAATGTGAAATTCTGTACGTTTTCCATCACAACTGCCCCAAGACCCTATTGATACTTGTACGGGACGCAGCCAGTAGAAAAAAGAGTCATTCAAAGTTTTTTTAGCTCTGAAAGGATTTTTTCTAACTCTGCTTCGTCTAACTTCGGAGCTTCTACACACATTTTTTGGTCTTCCATGTATTCATTAAACTCTTTAACTATGTCTTCCGGCGCTCCAGGCTTTAGGTGCCAGTTACCCGGTTCATCAACGAAGAAAGGACTTTTTGCAAATTTAGGTTCTTTACACGTCATTTCATGCGCTCCTTTGGTATTCGTCTAGCGCTCTTTTATAGCTTCACTTATTAGTAGACTAGCATATTTTCTTAGATACAGGGGCTTAATTCCTCATAGTTAAGATAAAAACTGGCGGACCTGGTACAAGAAGCTTTGTGTATGATAGGTGTTTCAATTCCTCATAGTTAAGATAAAAACGATTATATGGGCAGCAAACCATTTGATTGGAGTGAGTTTCAATTCCTCATAGTTAAGATAAAAACGCTTACTGCGGATGCAGTTGCCTATTTAGATTCTTATTGTTTCAATTCCTTATAGTTAAGATAAAAACGTGTACTCGAAAAGCTAGTACCTCAGCTTAAGGTTAGTTTCAATTCCTTATAGTTAAGATAAGAACGGATATGACTTGGTTCGGGGATCTAGAAAGTCATATCATGTTTCAATTCCTTATAGTTAAGATAAGAACGTTTGTAGCTAGTGGGTTGCTGATCGTTTGGTATTGTTTCAATTCCTTATAGTTAAGATAAGAACCCCAAAAAACGTTGTTAAATAAGCATTTCATTTTTAATGCTTGACTGGTTATTTTTATTTTAACGAAAAGGGGAATTTTTATCAAATCTTTGATTTTCTTGGGCTCAATGGAGATTTAAAAGAGTCGTCGATCCCCGGGGATTTTTGCACGATTGGGGGTCGACGACTCTTTTTTATTTCCGTTTAAAACAGATTTCAAAGTTTGCCTGCCGACAATGAAATCCATGTTGTATCAACCATTTTACCTGATCCATCTGTTTTAATAAAGTAAACATCCGGCTCATTCCCTTCTCATTCAATTGAAGGAAGAGTGAGACCATATTTTTAACGTTTCATTCTGGAAAAATTGGTTTAGGTCCATTCGATCGGTTCCTACGATCTAAAATAAGAACATGATCTGATAAATGATTGGTAGTTTTTACTTAAAATTCCCTTTTTTTCTTCCTGTTTACCAAAAGTTACATATTTTCTCTTATAATGAAACAGAAAGCTGTTCCACATGTTGGAATCCATTTCGTTTCAATCGGAGGCATAAAGGCAGTGGATGTCAAGTATATCCCTTCTGAATGGGAAAAGACGAAGAAAGGCATTGGCGATCTGGTCGGTCTCGGTGTATGGGGCAAAGGCATGATTGATAAATTAAAAGATCTAAACGATCTTCTCGAAGACGTTCAAGCAGACATCGCCAAATATGACACAGATGGTGTCATCTCTTTCACCTACACAGACCGAAAAAAACAATATCAACAATTATATGAAGATTATCTCGTCTTGCACCGCTTTAGCAGCCGTGTCGGAGAAATTGTTGACCGCACCATCGATGATAAGTTTTATCAAGAGATCGATGCTTTTGTGGAAGCGATGCACAACTTATCCATATCAAAGATCAAAACGAAAAATCACATTGGTGCCAAAAAAACAGTTGTCGCTTCCGGAGCATACAGCACACAACAAACAATCGACGTGCCGAAAGCGGAAGTTGGACTGGAAGATCTGTTCAGTGGCAGCAACTACTATGCTAAGTTGATAGAACGGGAATACGCTTCATGGAAAGAACTGAACCCTAAAGCAAATTTTTCGAAACAAGAATATATACAGAAAGCATTGAATTCCCAAGCTTTCCAGTATGAATCGATCAAAGACGGGCAGATGAACAAAGAGTTTTGGGGACAAATAACGGCACTAACTGTCATAGTAGGCACTTCCTTCATTTGTCCGCCAGCAGGGATGGCATTGGGGGCAGCTTATGGTACACTAGAATTAAGTTCAGCCGTTTCCGGAAAAGACTGGATTTCAGGGAGAGAGTTGAAAACAGACGAACGAGTATTCCGTGGTGTCCTTTCTCCCTTGGATATCGTCCCTGGCGTAAAGGGGCTTTCAACATTCAGCAGCGCCGCCCGTTTTTCCTATCTAAGAGAAGCCAGTGATTTAAAATTATTAGCGACGAAAACGGGTTTGCAGTCCAAATCATCTGTCCGGGATATGGTGGTTCGTGCAGAAAAAGGCATATTCCCCCGCATCAGGAGTGCCAAAGCATGGGCAAAAGAAATCCCGCACCATTTGAAAAACAAAAGCGCAAACAGTGCACTGAAAACCGCCCGGTTCGTAGACAACGCCCTGACCAATCTGAAAAATACAATCCCTGACCGGCAAATGGGATTGGCCATGGAAGGGGTTGGGGACGTTAAAGTTCCGCCCAAAAACACCTATGGATTGGAGAATAAAGTTCGAGCTTATCTGAGTGAGAAGACGGGGTTAAATCTAGGCGAAGGTAAAGCAGGCAACGATGGCGTTGAACTTAGCACTAAGGGTACAGGTAATGATAGTATATTCTCTAAAGGTGCTATGAAGCATATATTCCACGGAGAAGTTAATAAGAAACGTAATACTGTAGGGTATCACCATGAGAGTATGATGGGTGGAAAAATCATTGAGGTGACTGATCCTCCTAATCAGTATGGTGTGTATCGCGCAATAGTAGAAATAGAAGGAAAGGGAAAAAGAGTACCATCAACATTCTTCCCTAAAAATTGGAATAGAGTTCAAGTAGTCGATGCTATCAAACAGGTTTATCAAAATAAGAGATTAATTAAGGATAACTTGTATGAGGGTACATTACCTAATGGTATGAGAATACAAATGAGATTAGATTCCGAGGGTAAAGTTAAGACGGCATATCCGATGTATTAGGGGGGGTATTATGAAATATGAAATTAGTTTTAAGGAGAATGATAAAGGATTGGAAGTAAACGTTCCGAGTTGTATTTCACCTGTAGCAATTCTTCTTATGGGGGATATTCAAAGCAATGGTGAACCGTGGATAAATTTAATACACAAGGTTTTAAAAGGTGAATCTAGCTATGAGGAGTGTACGGGTAATAACTGTACGTTAGAAATTAAAAAGGACATCACTAAAATAATAGATAATTACAGTGAGGACGAAGAAGAATGCATAATTGAAACGATTGAACTAAAAAAAATTATAGAATTATGGGTAAGAAAAATAAACAATATTTGAATAAAATAGTTATGCACCTTGATTGGCTATATGCCTTTCAAGGTTCTTTTTATTATTAATGGTTTCGCTCTTAAAATAACTGAACATTAATTTCAGAGTTTATGATGGTTATACCTACATGGAGTTTGGCTGATATGCATGCTAAAGAGACGGATACCATTAATACCTTAGATTGGATAAGAGAATCATTTACTGATGGTATTTATAGAACTGTAATTACAGAAGAAGAAAATATTACGTTATATAGAACTTTTGGTGGTGGTGGAAAGGTTAATGGTTCATTTGTAACTACTAGCCCAGCTGGAAATAGAATAAATGCTAAAATTAATACCGCTTTAGTACCGGATTGGAAAAATTCTAGACAATATGAAGCTGTTATAGAAGTACCGAAAGGTCAAGTTTTAAATATTGGTAGGGTTGAAAAGCAATATACAAAAACAGGAGCATTATTAAAAGGTGATGGGGATCAAATACTACTACCACAAGGATGGCCATCAGAATGGATAAAGGAAATAAGAGAGGTTCCAAGTATATAGGAGGAGGGTATAATGGATAATAAAAAGCAGTTAATCCAACAAATAAAAATTGTGTTAAATAATCTTGAACAAGATTATTGTAATGAAATAAAAAGTGGTGTTCTTCAACTTATATATAAAAGATATAAGAGTGCATTGGAAATATTAGAGAAAGATAAAGATATTAAAGCAATAAATATTATTGGCAGCATACGGGCTTATTTGGATAGTTATAGTGACTATGAAAATCCGTTATTAGAAGAATTGCATAAATCTGAAAAATTATATAAAGAATTATTAAAAAAGTAGATGTTAACAAGAGTAAGTTTCAAAACTTTAAACCTTGATTGGCCACCGGCATTTCAAGGTTTTTCTTTATTATTTGGGTTAAAAATAATTTGATCAAAGAGCTCATAAAGAAAAGCTTAAAAGAGGCTGTCCAAAAATGAACTGCCCCCTGTCAAATAGACAGTAGAAATAATAAAAATATACCTAAGCGGCTTTAGCTCTATATTCCATGGGGCTAAGGCCGTTTAATCTTTTTTGATACCTTTCATAATGATAAAAGCGGATGTACTCATCCATCGCAAGAGCTAATTCTTCAAATGTCTGATACTTATGTAAATAACACTTCTCGCATTTAAAGCGTTCCCCAAAAAGATTCCATTGGCCCATTATCAATACATCTGCCTACTCTTGACACACTTTGTGTCATCCCTGCTTGGTACGTTAACCATGAGAGGTATATTGGAACCCACGGTCACTATGAATAAGTGGATGCTCTCCATTTAAAAGTGCGGTGGCTTGATCCAACGTTTTGAATACAAGATGATGATTGGAATGTCCTAAAACATAGCTCACAATCGATCCATCATATAGCACTTAAATAGGCTTTCTTTGTTTTTTGCAAGCAAAAAGTGCAGAAAAATGCAGCGAAATTTACATAGGCTTGCAGTGATTTTTACATTAATTACCATCTTGTGCTTTTATAGAAGAAAGGGCATTTTTCAATCGGTAACTTTCCCCTGTGAATGCTATGACATGTGCATGATGCACTAGTCTGTCCACAAGTGCAGAGGTTAGTCGGTTATCCCCAAAAACACGATTCCATTGACCAAATTCAAGGTTAGATGTCACTATAACGCTTTTATGTTCATAACAGTCTGCGATAATATGAAACAATAATTCAGAACCTTGCTTTTGAAAAGGGACGTAGCCCAATTCATCCAATATAAGCAAGTCGCACTTCTCAATTTGGCGTTTTAACCGGTTTAGTGTGCCCTCTTTCAAGGCTTCCTCTAATTGGGCTACTAAATCAGCCACCCGGAAGAAACGCACTTCATATCCCATTTCACAGGCCTTTACTCCCAATGCTGTTCCTAAGTGCGTTTTCCCTGTGCCCGGTGTCCCTAAAAGTAGTAGGTTTTGCTTTTCCTTGATGAAACGAAGATCGCAAATTTCCTCTTTCGAGGTTGTAGCTGGCAAGTGCAGCTGCTCGGTCCACTCATAGTCCTTAAGCCATTTAAGCTCTCTAAATCTAGCCTTTTTAATCAGTCTAGCAATCTTCGTTGTCTGCCTGGAATTTACTTCAATCAATAATACATCACGCAAAAACTGTTCTTTACTTTCGAACGGAACCTGCTCAAACTCTTCAATAATATGGGCAAGGTGAAGAGTTTTACAAATAGCCTTTAAATTCGCCATTAGGAAACACCTCCTTCCAAAGAAGGACAAAGCCTTTTATCATAGGCATTCAAATCTGTTTCATAGTTAAGCAGTATCTCGGGTGTATGGGCTTCACTTAGTTTCTCTGGATAAGCTGCTTCTTTCGCTTCCAAGATAAAACCAAGTTCATGTGGAGCCCTTTCAAAACGTTCTTCTGTTTTTAAAACCGCATGAATATCATTTAACGAATATTTTTCTAATAATTTCTTTATCCCCTTGACTCGAGATTTGGTTTCTTCCGATCGTATCGTCAGATACGTTTGAACTCTCTCCGGCAAATACTTAAAAAAACGCGAATACTTTACAGACCGTGGCTTCTTCTCCCAATCCATAAAAATATCATTCCAGGGAATCCTCCTTGTAGTATTCATATAGGGACGGGCTTCTTGGTAAACCACTTTTCCATCGTTCGTATAACAGGTAAATTTATCCCATTCCATCTTGATGACTAAAGTCTGTTTCATTTTCGCTTTGTGGATAACAAACTTTTCACCGTCGACTTCAATTTCCCCGTATTTATTAACCTTTGCGGATTTCACTGAAAAAATCGGAAGATCCGTTAAAGGCAAAGGTTTCAAATGCTTTTTATCCTCAATCCACAGCTCCTCAATCAATACATCTTTTTCATAATGTGGACGTTTTCGGTCTTTTTCCATTTCTTCTTTCATCCAAGTCGCTAATTGCGGAAAACTTTCCATTATTGGTTCCGTTGTAAACAAATTATTCCTTGTATAACCAACTTTCTTTTCCACATTGCCTTTCTCATGTCCACTAGACGGGTTACACGGTTGAACTTCAAAGCCATAGTGACATTTAAATCTAATAAAAGAGTCAGTGTATGTTCGCTTATCCCCTTTACCAATTGAAACAACTGCTGCAGCTAAGTTATCAATTCGTCAATAGGTTGGAACTCCCCCCGCCTGATGAAACAGTTGTTTTAATCCTTCTAGGAAACATTCCGTATTTTCACTTGGAAGAGGGTAGGAAAATCCCGCGTTACTCTGTGGAAAACTCATGACAAGTGCCTTTATATCCTTATAGGCTCCATCTTTTACAACAGTCATGTTACCGAAATCCACTTGTGCTTCTCCAGGAGGGTGCTCTAAACGCTCATAACTTTCAATATTTGCAGCTTTGATTTGCGGTCTCCGGTATTGAATATACTCGCACACAGTCCGATAAGATCCCCTAAACCCATGTTCATCTCTAAGCTGTTCATATATTTTCTTATTGGTTCTTCTTTCTTTTCTCTTAAGTTTCATGTCCTCCTCAAGCCAATAATCTACGATTTCTCCGTACCCCTCCTCATACATCATTCCTCTTTTCCTAAAGGTAAGAGTTTCTTCAAAACTTTCTCCATCTGCGTATTTCTTAACTGTCCTCCAATTACGGCCAGTCTTTCTTGCAATTTCATTTATTGACAAATCTTCTTTCTCTCTTAAATGTTTGATATAATTAACTTCAGGCATTGCTAGCATCCTTTCATTTCCTCCCACTGTTAAGATCGCTCAATCTATACAGTAGGAGTTATTTTAGGGGCTGGCAAGCCTATTTTTTATGCAGTTAAGTTCTGCACAAATTCCTTGCAAATCTCTGTACTTTTATTTTGCAATAAACATTTCTTTGATGAACCATATTTTACTGCGACATCTTTTTTTCTTACTCGTTTGTCTTTAAGCGCTTCTTCTCCACCATTTTCATACTACTTCAGATGATGTATAAAATTTTGTGTAAAGCATTTTGCTAGACCAAAAGAAAAAAGGTAGGGTATTCTCTGATTTGACCAACAACACATTCCAGAGAAAGGAGAACCCTACCTATGTCTAAAAGTATACCGAATGTAGACTGGGTCAATCAACTGGAAAGTGCGATTCGCCAGTTTGTAAAGGAAAAATTAGAACTCATCATGTGTGAAGAAATAAAACATTTCCTCGAAATGGAACAGACTGGAACGTCAAATATGAGAAACGGCTACTATCAGCGAAACCTAGATACGCAATACGGTCGGATTGAAGGGCTTTTAGTCCCAAGAGACCGAAACGGGGAATTTCAAACGCAGTTGTTTCCCCCTTACCAACGCCATACCGGCTGGCTCGAGGAAGCTGTCATCAAGATGTATCAAAGTGGCATGAGTACACGTGAGATTGGCAAGTTTATTGAACGAATTTTAGGAAATGCTTATTCTCCTGCAACGATCAGTCGTATGACCGATGTCGTGAAGGAGGACATCGAGAAATGGCATACGCGTCCTCTACAAAAGCGATATTCGGTATTATATTTGGATGGGTTGTACGTGAAACTTCGTCGAGATACGGTAGAAAAAGAAGTTATTTATGTCGTGTTAGGTGTAAACGAAGAAGGATATCAGGAAATTCTTGATTTTTTCGTAGGAGGAAAGGAAAGCGCCTATGGATGGCAGGAGATTCTTCAACAGCTCTACCAAAGAGGCGTACAAGAAGTGCTTCTGGGCGTATTCGATGGACTACCGGGGCTGGAAGAAGCCTTTAAAGCTGTTTATCCGAAAGCCGATGTGCAGCGTTGTGTCGTTCACAAAGTCCGTAATACCTTAAATCGTGTTCGAAAAAAAGACCAATTGGAAGTGGCAGAAGATCTCAAACTGATTTATTGCGCACCGAATAAGGAAATAGCGTTACAGATGTTTCAACAGTTTGAGTCAAAATGGTCAAGCAAGTATCCGAGAGAAGTTCAATCTTGGGGAAATGAGTTGGATGTCCTTCTTACCTTTATGAATGATCCAAGCAGTATTCGAAGTGTGATTTACACGACCAATGCCATCGAACGAACGATCAAGGAGATTCGGAAACGTCTAAAGCCGATGAACAGTTTGAACAGTTTAGAAGCCGCGGAAAAAGTCATGTATTTGACCATCCAAGACTTTAATGAGAAATGGGCAGGGCGAAAGTTGCGAGGATTTGCCGAAGCTCATGAAGCCCTCCAGCGAATGTTTGAAGAACGTTATGATTAACCAAATAATGTAAATTGATGAGATGAGGGGACTCTCCCTTTCCACACAGGAGACTGAATATTCAGTCTCCTGTGTGGAGGAAATATCCCTCTCTATTCTAAATCCATTTCAGAGATACCCTATCTATCTTACATTACACAAAATTCTTGACGGTACCCTACTTTTCACCCATTGATATACTTGTTGATAAGAAACTTCATAAGTTTCTGCTGTTTTTTTATAATCTTTTCCGTTCCCTAAACAATTAAGCACAATTTGTATCCGTTCATTCCAAGTCGTTTTTCTTCCTTTAGTCATAGAGCTTGTCTTTCCTTTCGACGTATCCTTTAAATCTCTATGGCTATTATACTTCTTCATCCATCGTTGAAGTACCGATCTACTAATACCATATGTCCTGACAATCTCGTACTGTGAGAACTCACCAGATAAATAATCTTTTACAGCTGCTTCCTTAAAACCTTTCCAAGAATTTGAACGTTCTAGACCCTCTATTCCAAATTCCTCAAATTCATTTATCCATTGCCTTAAAGAATATTTAGTAATTTGATGCTTTTACAAAGCTCTTGATATAGTACATTCTCGGTTTTCATATGCAAGTAAAACTTCAAGTTTGAACTCTGTAGTATATTGCTTATACATAGAAAAACTCCCCCTAAGGTAAAACAGATTTTTTATATTTTAATCTGTCTACCTTAAGGGGAGCATATCACTATCTGACTGCCCATCTTAGTTTCAATTCCTTATAGTTAAAATAAAAACGGAAGCGAATTAGAGTGGAAACCGGAATACGGATAGTTTCAATTCCTCATAGTTAAGATAAAAACACCAAAAAACGTTGTTAAATAAGCATTTCATTTTTAATGCTTGACTGGTTATTTTTATTTTAACGAAAAGGGGAATTTTTATCAAATCTTTGATTTGCTTGGGCTCAATGAAGATTTGAAAGAGTCGTCGATCCCGGGGATTTTTGCACGATTGGGGGTCGACGACAACAGTTCTATTACTCAGTAAGTAAATGACATGGGGCATCTAAAGCTTTTACAAGTTTCGTCCACTATTTCTAGTTTACAAAAAATCTATTTCGAGGGTAAGTCGTAAACAATATCTCCCCGCCAACAAGCATTTTTCTAAAAATATCGTCACACCTTTTCAGTTCATACCGCAAACAAAAAAGGGTTCAGACCCTAGATCCGAACCCTTAAAAGAAATTTGCTGCTCGTATTAGTCTTTTATTCTTTTACTTCTTTCTTTAAGAAACCGACCATAAGAGCTGTTACAAATGAACCAATTAAAATAGCCAGTACATATAACCATGGACTGCCGCTTATAAACGGGATGACAAATATGCCTCCATGCGGTGCTGACAAACCAATTCCAAATACCATCGTTAACGCACCAGCAATTGCGGAACCTACGATAATCGATGGAATTACACGTCCTGGATCAGCTGAGGCAAAAGGAATGGCTCCTTCTGTTATAAAGGTTGCCCCCATAATATAGCACGTTTTTCCTGCTTCTCGTTCTGCTTTTGTAAACTTCTTTTTAAACAAAGTTGTTGCAATGGCTAGTCCTAATGGAGGAACTGTGACGTAAAGCATATCTTTTCCTGATAATAAATCATATATTTTCCGACCTTAGAGCCACAAGGCATTTCACAACTTAATATAGGGATTTATCCCCCGGTAGAATTTATTACATTTCTAATAGAATCATCCAATACCCTCATTTTCAAATTTTAGGAAACTTTATACTTTATATTTTTATTTTAGGAAATATTATGCTTTATTATGATTTATACTGCTCCCATAAGGTGAGACACATGAGCGTGATAAATAAGTTATAATGATACCATGAAAAAAAGAAACCGATATACCGCAGAATTTAAAGCTAAGGTGGTTCTTGAGGTGTTGCGTGAAGAGCAAACCGTCAATGAAATAGCCGCCAAATATGAATTAAGCCCAGTCATGGTCAGTCGTTGGAAAGCAGAATTTCTAGAACGATCCTCGATGGTCTTTGAAAAAGGTTCAAGCGAAGTGGATAAAATCCGTAAAGAATATGAGGCCAAACAAGAAAATTTAGAGAAATTGGTAGGTCAGTTAACGGTTGAAGTTGACTGGCTGAAAAAAAAATCTGGGCTCAAATAAGTCTGTTGACGAACGAAAGGCTATGGTCGAATTCAATCACCCATCGATCAGCATCAAGCGTCAGGCACAGTTATTAGGTATTCATCGTACTAGCGTGTATCGCCAATCAAAGGGGCAAACAGAAAGCTCAGAAAACATCATGCTCATGCACGAAATGGATATGCTTTATACAGCTCATCCCTACTTTGGCTACAGGCGCATGACTGCGAAACTTCGTGAGAAAGGATTTGATGTGAATCATAAACGCGTACGCCGTCTCATGCGCCTTATGGGTATACAAGCTATTTACCCTAAACCCAACCTTAGTAAGAGGCTACATGCCAAGTACTGCCGACCTTACCTGCTCCGTGGATTGGAGATCACCCGTCCGAACCATGTATGGGGAGTGGATATCACCTACCTTCGTATGGGACGGGGCTTTATGTACCTGTTTACCATCATCGACTGGTTCAGCCGCAAAGTGATCGATTACGAGTTATCTAGTACGCTGGAGAAAGGATTTGTCATCGACTGTCTGAAGCGGGCATTGCGTCATGGTAAGCCGGCCATCATCAATAGTGACCAGGGCAGCCATTTTACAAACGCTGACTATCTCGGGCTGTTGAAAGAGTATGGCATCCAGGTATCAATGGATGGCAAAGGACGAGCAACAGACAATAGTCGTACGGAACGATTCTTTAGAGCTTTAAAGTATGAATGTATCTATCTCAATGAATTCGAGAATCCTAAAGAGTTGCGAAAAGGCATTCGACGTTATGTTACGTTCTATAATACAGACCGACCTCACCAATCCTTGGACTATTTGACGCCAGCAACAGTGTACAAGCAACCTAAGATGGTTCAAGCATCCTAACCATCGAACGTGATGAGAGGCTTTATATGGAGAGACGGGCATGATAGGCTGTTTTAGCCATGTGATGTTATCTGTCCATCGCTCCAGCGCAAAAAATCGTGCCCGTAGAGGCTCCATGTCAAGCCTTTATCGCACACGCACCACATTCATAGCGAAAGGAGAGAATGGATAACTTAAATATTATCAATTTGTGTCTTGACAAAGGGGTGCATTACATTTTAACTGCATATAAGCTTTTAAAGAATTTAATATATATTTAGTCATGATATATACCCATGCAAATATTATTTTTTAAACAATTTTATTGTATTTTCAATAGTATCTTTATCAAAATTCTTATCTAACAGTCGTTCTACAAGCATTTCCAACGTCTCTCTCTGATAAATCTTAGTTAATGTTTTTAATATGTACTCTGTATCGATCTTACCATATATATCTAAATGGTCTTTCATTAAAGCAGCTTCACGATCTGCTAATATTAAAACATCCTCTACCTTTTTAATTGTATACCCATTCGAAAATAAAATTTCGGCTACCCTTCTTTTTTCCATTGAACTAATAATATATTTTATCCAATATAATTGATTTTCCCTTAATGTTGTATTTAGTTGAAGCTGCTCAGGTGATCCCTTAAATATTTTCAATTTCCATAGGTCTCCTCCTTATTAATGCCTATGCTTATTAGGTTAGGTTTGCTATCTTGAGAAAACTTTTTAGTGTAAAAAAATGCAATTAAATATTATCCATATTTTTTACCGAAATTCTTTAGGAGATACTGGAAGGAAACATGAATTTAGATATTTTTACACACAAACTATTCTCATTTGGAAATAATTAAATATGTTAGTCCAAATTTTATTTCTGACATAAAAAGTAGGAAGTTTTATTTAAAGCTTCCTACTCTTCTAAGTTTTCCCTCATGTATATAACTAAGGTATTTCTGGTATTACATAAAAGAATTCAATACAATTAAGTTAGTATCCAATCTTTTATACTAATTTTAAATTAAATTAAATTATTCTACCTTACTTACTACGAATTCCTCATAGTTTATTCTGTTTGATTAAAATTCCTGCCAATAATATCCAAGGGTTCTACACAAACCCTACAGAATTTTTTAGCTGGAACTTCATAAAATTTAACATCAGTAGCATTGTAGTCTTTTTTAAAGAACTCAACAATTTCTGATTTAATTTTTTTCTTACATTCTCCATCACAACCAAATTCTAAACACTTAGGCATTACTACAGTCTTTCGATTCGTACCTTTAATCTTTAAAAGACGAGTCTTTTCCTCTTCATTTGTAAAAGGAAAACCTTCCTCGATGATGGTTGTATCTTCCCAAATGTAATATAAAGAGTCAACTAAATATTGATATAAAGCATCTGGAGTTTTTTTGCTAGTTGGGTATTTTATATTATACTTTTTGCAAATTTCTTTAGCGAATTCTTTCTGTTCTTCGGTCACATTATTATTTAATTTTTCAGGTTCTATATTTGCTTTGGTTGTTTTCTTGATTACTGGTTTTTCCCATAAAAATTCCTTAAAGTCAATATCATCTCTATTATAAGGTTGATATTGGGCTTTAGCCCCATGTTTGAACTTACTTTCAATAAAGTTAATAACTTCTTCAAAAGATCGGGTTATTTTATAACCTTGACCTATTAAGTCCTTTTGAATCTTAGTTCCATATTCTTGTGTAAATATACGTGGATCTAAAATCGTAAGCACTCCAAAATCAGTTATGTCACGAATAAGCCTACCAGCTGCTTGGTTTAATTTATTAATCATGTATGGAAATGAAACCATCTTAAAAAGTTCATCTTCATATCCTTGACCGATTAATTCTAAAAATGGATCGTCTGGTACAGGAAATGGCAACTTTGTTAACACAACCGATACTAATGATCTTCCGGGAACCGAAAAACCCGAAAAAAAGCTTCCAGATCCTACTAATACACTAGCCTCGTCCTCTTTAAACTGCTTTGTCAATTTTTCTACACCACTTTGTTCCTGAACATATAAATTAATATTCTTTTCTCTTAAAAATTGTGAAAGTTCATCCGAGATACTAATCATATGTTCCTTGGAGGTTGTTAATATCAAGCTTCTTCCTCCTGTTAGTGTAATAAGTTTTTTTATTTCTTTTACAGCATACAAAAGATAATCAGAGTTAGTTGGATGAACTATATTTTCAGGAACATAAACAATTGCTTGATTTTGATAATCAAAGGGTGTTGCTAATCTTTTTGTAATTACATCATCTTTCTTTAATCTCCATTGATTGAGCAATGAATCGAAATCGCCACTTGATGTTAAAGTACCTGACATTACAATAATTTTGTTATTTCTTGAAAGAAAATCCATACAATTTCGAAAATCAGTTGGAAAAGACTCCGAAATCATGCTAAATTTTTTGTCCTCGTAACTAATCCATTTTACATAGTGTTCATTGAGAATACAGTTCAGTAAATAAGATATTTCTTCCAGTTCACTATCATCATCATTTATACTCATATAATATCTGCTCATTTGTTTGGCGGATTCTTCAATTAATGATTCATTCACAAATGTATATAACTCATTAAAAATTTCAAAAATATCTTCTGTTATTCGATAACGACCTTGTAATGAAACTTCGGTAGAGTTTGATTGCTCATTAATAATTCTTTCCAACGAACCAAGCAATTGTCCATATCTTTTCTTGTATCTATTCGAAATAAACCTTTTTAGCCTTTTTAAATCAAATAATGTAAATGATTGCTCTAATTGATTTAAGAAATTTTCCAGAAAGTGGTGAGCTTCATCAATTATAATGATCCCGGGATCAACAGGAATAATAGGGTTTTGTCTAGGTTCAGCATTTAAATTCAAAACTGCTCTGACTAACTGATCATGGTTAGTTATAACTAAGTCGTTCCACTGTGATAAAAAGTTACTTCGGTGAATATTCGTAGGACAAGTCATGGAGAAACTGCACCGTTCACATTCTTTCTTAGATGCATTTAGCGAAACTTTCGACCATTGTGATTCGGGGATATCTTGTTTATAGTTATCTTCAATTTCATTCCTTTGTCCTGTCTCAGCATTTTTAAAGAACTCTGTGAAAAATTCTCTTTCCTTGGGCGAGAAACTTTCTTTCTTATTATTAAATTCTTTATGACAATAGTAGTGATATTTACCCTTTGCCAATATCGGTTGTTTTAATAAGGATAATTGTTTAAGTAAAGGAACTTCACTATTCATAAGTTGGCCTTGAAGATTAATAGTAGCAGTAGCATAAACAACTCTACAATTTCTTCCTTTATTAGCTTCAATCAAGGATGGAACAAGAGAACCTAGTGACTTTCCAGTACCTACAGGAGCCTCAATAAACATTATTCTTTTTGATTCTTTATTATCTAGAAAAGCTGCGATATCCATTGCCATTTGAACTTGTGATAACCTTATAGTCTCTGAATTATAGTGCTTTGGGATTTTCTTCTCAAATATATTAAATATTCTCTCAGCTTTTGTTTTTGTCAATAATAAATTGAGCCAGAGCGATCACTTCAAAAGTGAGCCACTTTTAGAATCAGAGTTCCCATAAATGGGAGAAGGTGGGTGTTTGGATGAGTTGCCCCTAGGGGCAACTCATCCAAACGCTTCGCGCACCTGGCTACCACTCCCCATTTTCCCTCTGTTTCATACTTTGACGGAATCGATAAGATTCTCCGTTTAGAAGAAGAATGTGCGAACGGTGAGTGAGCCGATCAAGCAACGCTGCTGTCATCTTTTCATCCCCAAAAATGTTCGTCCATTCTACAAATTCAAGATTTGTTGTAATGATGACACTTGCACGTTCATAGCGATTGGAAAAGAACTGAAATAATAGCTCTGCTCCTGTTTTGGAAAAGGGGATATATCCCAGTTCATCTACGATGATCACATCATATTTGAGCCACTTCTTCTCAAACGCACCAAGTTTGTGCTCTTCTTTAGCAATAAGCAACTCTTCCACTAACTCGGAAGCAGTAATGAATTTGGTTTTGTAGCCATTTTGGATCATGGCGATTCCAAGCCCAATGGCCAAATGGGTTTTCCCTGTGCCACTATTCCCTAGAAAAATAATATTCTCTTTTCTCTCTACAAACTCACCTTTTGCGAGTGTGAGAAATCGATTTCGATTTAAGCTCGGCATGAAAGTAAAATCATAGGTGTCTAAAGTTTTGTGGATGGGAAAGGCAGCTTGTTTGAGCCTTCGCTGTCTTTGATTTTCCTCTCTTGCCTGCACTTCTGCTTCTAATAGTGCCAATAAGTATTCTTCATACCGTAGATTTCTTTCTTCTGCCTCTCTTGCGAGAGAGCGATATTGTTTCGCAATTGTAGGCATTCTCAATTGCTTCGTGATATGGTCTAAAAGGATTTCTGTTGTCATTTCATCTGACCTCCCGTTAATTGTCCGTATTGAGCTACGTTTGCCTTTTGAATTTTATAGTCTAGTAGATTTACAGGCGTTTTCTCCTTAGATAGATCTTGGACCTGCAAGTAGTTATTCGTCAGTCTTTGAATGATTTCATGGACGACTTCATACCGATAGACCTGCGCTTGTTCAGCTTCTCGTAATGCTTGTGTCAATTTTTCCATCCCGATCTCTCGATGAAGGAGAAGGAGTCGGATAAATTTACGGTCGCCCGCGGCTCCTTCTTGTTCCCTCATTTTTCGGTGAAAACGCCTAAATACATCCGGAAGGTCAGATGATTGAAATGCATGGGCATCCCGAATCGCTCGCGGTTTTTTTAATAATGCCTCCAGATAATGATCTAGATTGGTGATCATCTGGTTCCGTTCGTAAGAACGAGGATGTTCAGCGATCACTTGATTTTGAGCCACAACGATCACATGATCGACAAATATTTTTGCCCATACAGCTTGACCTACATAACTACAAGGGACAGAATACTGATTGGTCTCCACTGTAATTAAAGAGGTCTTATTCACCTGACAAGAGACTAATCGGCAAGCTTCAAACTTCTTTTCAGGGAGTGGGTGTAGATACTCCTTTTCTTTCGCCCACATTTGCGCAACCGTTTCTTTAGTGAACGGAACGGTTTTTTCTTCCGCCTCTCTCAAACACCAGTCCAATAGATAAGCGTTTAATTCCTCCAGCGATTGTACGTCCGGAAGCGGAACGAAGACGTTTCTTCTTACGTATCCGACCGTCCCTTCCACTCGTCCTTTTTCATTCCCGGAACGAATATTACAAAACTCTGCCTTAAACAAATAGTGGGATTGTAAGGCTAGAAAAGCATCCTGTTCGAGACGATCTCTCCCTTGGAGTATTTTTACTACGGCTGTTTTTAAATTATCAAATACCCCTTCGGTAGGTACTCCTCCAAAGAATTCAAACGCATGGACAAAGCCATCTAAGAAAGCCTCCTGTTTCTCATGCAGGTATGCTCGTACAAATCGCATTCGACTTGCCGAAAGTTGCATACAAAAGAGGTAAATTCGTTGTGTTCGACCCTGTAGAATAATATCCGCCTCTCCCCAGTCGAATTGGAATTGGTGGCCGAGTTGAAAGTCAAGGGGAATAAAGACTTCCTGTAGCTTCTTCTTACGTTTGGCTACAACCTTACGGATGTTGGACTCAGATCCTTTGAAATCGTACTCATCGACCAATCTTCGATAAATTCTGGCAGCGGTATGACGTTGTTTTCCCCAACGTTTTAGATCGTCTTCGAGCCATTGATCAATAATGGGCAAGACTCGCTTCGTTTCATCGGAATACTCCTTTCCATGATAGTTTTTCTGCCGATGAATGGTGGTTGGAGCCTCATTCTGTTTTAGATATTTGCTTACGGTATTTCTTGAAATCCCTAATTTTTGAGCAATTTGTCGTTGGGATAGCCCTTCTACCTCATGCAAGAATTTGATATGATGAAATTGAGCCATCTTGATCATCCTTTTTCTCTCCCTCTGATGAAAAGTTTAGGCACTTTCAATCATAAGGGAGGTAATGAAAATTGGAAATCAGGTGGCTCATTTTTTATGTGATCGAACCCTTCAAAAGTGGCTCAATTTTAAATTATCAAATACAGCTTTAGATTTCAAATCCATTCTCCTTTAACAAAACAAATGTTCTTACTAAATATATTATAACACATACACGAATGCATGTTCTGGATTTTAATATGCAAATAAACTTAAATTCTATTTATTAAATGTCTTAAATCATTAATTATAATTTTGATGGTTCACTACGTAAAAAATATTTTTGGATGGGTATTTTAATTTATAGTTGAGCAAGATTGACTTTTAAAAATAACTTATAAAATTTTATTTATAACTCTCTTATTGAAAAAAGGAGATAAAAAATGCAGAAGAAACTAAAAAGAAACCGAATTCGTTGCAAACATTGTGGGGACATTATAGAATCCAAAACTATATATGATTTTCAAAGATGTAAGTGTGGGGCAGTAGGTATAGATGGTGGATTACATTATCCAAAACGTGTTTATAGATCAAATCCAGCAGAATTACATTACGAGGAGTTATCCGAATATAAATTGTGAGAAAAAGCTTATAGAATTAAGTTTTCCTTAAGAAATCATCTACTACAAAAACCTTATTCTAATAATGAATTTAAATTGGCTCAAAAAAAGTTTTAAAATGAAAATGAGTGGTAGTCTACCACTCATTAACAGTTTAATATAAAAAATATTTAACCTCTATTTAATCTCCGATTCATCAGTTTCTTCCATATATTTCGAAAAGCTTGAACTACCTCTATATTAATTCGTAAATAATTAACCAAAATAATTTCATCAACCTCATCCAGAGTAGGTTCTATATCTTCATTATTACGTACTGTTCGATCTATTTTACTAATTAATTCTTTGGCAATACTATCATCAAAATTTTGTAAGTTTGGAAGTACTATTTTCTCAACTTCACCGGGCAGTATTTCAAGAACACCACCACCATAACTTCGACCCTCTATTTCGGTAAAGGCAAAAGTGATGCTATTATAATAAGAAAGCAGAGCTTTATCTCTATTAATTCCCTGATTAAACCTAATTCTATGCATTGTATCTGTACTAACAGCACTAATGTCATTTAAAACAAATTTTGGAAACTTATTATTTCTTCTTAAAAAGAATGCATCTGGAACCCATACAGATGGTATATGATACCAATTTTCACGAATTCTACATTTATATCCAGTATGCATCTGGTTCTCTTCGCCATACTTTATATATTTTTGATAATTTGTAGGTAACTTTTCAAATGGTTCGTTAGGAAAATATAGAAGTTGGGCAGGAACACCTTTATCAACATTCTTTTTCCAATCCTCATAGGTAAAATAAAGACCGCTTGCGTGAGCGCTTCTACCTATTAAAGGAATACTAACATCATGCAAGTTAAATCTTTCTACAGTTTCTTTATCTACTGAAAAGTATTTGTTATTACCAGTAGTTATACCAATATCCACTTCAGCCATTTCCCTAAATTCACAAAATCCACTATGATTTTTTATAAAATTTATTAATTGAATTTCATGATTAGATAGGAAGTACTTTGTCCATTTATCTGTAGTATGGTCTACCTCTTTAAATTCAATTGGAATACTATAGAACTGTTTTTCTAAGGCATCAATATTCTTAACTTCTACAATGCTAATCTTATTTTTTTCTTTCACTTTTTTTTCAGTCTTCTCACCAAGTAGTAAAACTACTTCCTGTTGGACATCCGGAAAAATTAGTTCTTCAAACGTGACAATTGTTAACTTTGATAAATTTTTCAATAAATACAAACGCAAATCTTCTGCATAAGCAACTTGGAGAAGTTCAGCAGGGATTACTAGACCAATTTTCCCGTTCATATTTAACATACGAACAGAGGCTACAACAAAAGATACCCAAGCATTAATTAATTTGTTTGATTTCATTCCGTTTTCCACAAGTATGTTAGCCTGTGTTTCCCTTTGCTCATTTGTTAAATACTGATAACGAATATAAGGGGGATTACCTATAATTACATCAAATTTTTTGTTTTTTTAAACTCCTTTCATATTGTTCATAAAAATCACCAACTATAATGTTTATATCAGGATGATAAAAAGTTCTTTCTTTCGCTATTTGCGCTTCTCTTTCAAGTAGCTCAATTGCTGTACATTTAATAGGGATACCATCAGATTGATCAATCACACTTTCTAAGAAAACTCCATCCCCACAACTTGGTTCTAATATTTTCACATAGTTGTTTTCTTTACTTTTCTTAGGTAATGCCCATTTTACTATAAAGTCAGCTAACGCTTTAGGAGTATAGTATCCCCCTCTTAATTTTTGTTCCGTACTATCTTCTTTAAGTTTCATTTAAATAAATCACCTTTCAAGTAATCACTTGGAGTAATTCTTCTATACCATAAAGTTTACTCACACATTCTTCAATATTTTTTATAAGTTCATTTTTTTCGCCAGATAATACATTGTACTTTCTCTTATCTAATTTACGTTTTAATTCTTCATTAATTGCATATATTCTTTTTGTCATCTCAATAATATTATAATATAGCTTTGCTTGATTCTCATTTCCAAAGTCAATATTTATAATTGGTATATTTTCCAAGACTGCTGTTCCTCTTGAATGGTAACCATTATCGAAATCGCTACCAATAATTGATGTCAACCATTCAATAGCCGGGTGTGTTAAAACTGCTTGTATAAATTCAATTTTATATAAACTGTTTTCCTTTTCAGCAATTGCACAATATCCAGCTGTACCACCAGATGCAATTAACATATCTGTATTATCATATAAATAAAGTGGTTTCTTAGTTAAAATTCCTACGATTAATTTAGGTGTATTTATAAATCTAGTAAGCGCTTGGATTCTACCATAATGATACCAAGTATCTTCGGTAGCATGAGGAACGTCTCTCCCCTTATTATTTCCAGTAATTTGTTTTGGAACTAACCTATTATAATGCTGCTTTAAATAATAATATGTTTTTGGATAATCTTTTTGCATTTTATCTTTGGGTATTATTTTTCCTTCATTATCATACGGAAAAATAATCCACTTATTAGTCTCAAAAGCATCATATGTTCCCATATTACGTTCTGAGTGTTTTGTTGGTTTAAAATATGGTCTTAAGATTCCTTTTTCAATTAAATATCGATTATCATTTTTTATAACTTCAATATATTTATCATCCTCATTAATAATTTGGTCTTTACTAAACCAATAAACAGGGAAAGGAGATTCTGCACTTGTCTGAATCCCATTAAATATTTCAGCATTTTTTGACAAAGGTATTGCGTTCTCATACAATTTATTAATTAACTTTGCCTTTTTCTGATCAGAAACTAATACCCAAGATGATTCAGACAAAATTCTACTATCTAATGTGACCTTATTCTTTGACTTTTCACTGTCAATAGATGCCCACCATTCATTCAAGTTTGTTACTTCTTCGAAATCAAATGTATTGTTTTTATTTTTTATGGCTAACAATATTGAACTATATGTAGTTATTCCTTTTTTCTTAAATAACTGTACAGAATTAAAATCTATGAATTCTTTAAGATAATAGTTATCTGTAAGTAACTTTCTCAATTTTTGGCCTGATTTAATCTTAGAAAATTTATTTGGGACTATATAACATAGAGTACCATTAGGATCTAATTTATCTAATGCTCGTTCTATGAATATGAAATACTTATCAAATTGTTTATACGAAGTTTTGTATTTCTTCTTATATATCTCATATTCAGTTTTCGGTAAAAGGTTAACCATATCTTCTGTTGTAACATAAGGTGGATTACCAAGAATAACATTAAAAGTTTCTACACCATTTCTAAAACTCCAATTAAAAGGTGCAATTTCATATTTTTCACTTTCTTCAATTTTTATCTTTTTTAAATGATTATAATCTACAAGAGCATTGCCTTGCTTAATATTTTCATCCAAATAAGGTAACAATTGTTCTTTATCAAAAAGTGTTGGAATCGTTTCATTTTCGAGTATTTTTAGAAGTAAACTAAACTTTGCTACTTCAACAGCATTAGGGTCGATATCTATGCCATAAATACATGACAATAATATTTCCTTTTTATCTTCGAAAGGAATTGAATAATCGCCATTTCCTATCTCAATAAGATATTCAGGTTGATTATTTAAATACCACTCTGTTGTTCTTTTTATTAGATAATCTAAAGCTTCTATTAAAAATAACCCAGATCCACATGCTATGTCGGCAATTCTTAATTGTAAAATTTCATTTGGATGCTTTCCTTTGCTCAGTGGACCTAATGCCTTATCAACCATAAATTTTACTATTTCATTAGGAGTTGATACAATGTCCCTATTTATATTATCTTTCTTCTTTGTCAAAACTATTGAGTTATTTTCTATTGCTAATTTTTCCGCTAAAAATAACTCATATATTTCTCCAAGTATATTTCCTTCAATAACACTAAAAACATATGGACTCTGAGGATAATATAAGCTCTTAATAATATCCAGAATAATTTCATCGCTTAAATCTAAAATAATTTGATTATCTTTAAAAAGTCCTGAATTATACTTTTTATCAGCTACTTTTAATACTTTAAGTAATTCACTTTTCATTTTTTGGGGACTACTTATTGTTTCATGTAACTTGTGATATATTGGTAAATTTCGATCCTCACAAATTCTTAAAAATACCATTTGGTTAATAAAGTTTTGGGATATATCATTTATATACTCAATAGAGTAATCCTTTCCATGTTTTATTAAAAGCTCATTTGCCAGCATTACTCTCCAACGATTTATTTCTTGTAAAAAGTAATTATCTATAGATTTATAGTCCCTTGATTTTAATAAATATTGGAACCCTTCATCAAACTTACCACTATATAAAGTTTCTCTAGATAAAATATTACTAATTTCCTCCCACTTATCGACATATTCAGTAAAGTGGAATTTTTTTAGTAAAGCAGTATGTGGATAATCTCCTTCTTTTGGAGGAATTGTTGTATCGTAAATTAACAAATATTCAAAATTAGTAAGAACAGTTATCAAGTGACCAGCTGACCAACCATAACTTCTTGCCTGAAAAGCTGAAGATAAATCTTTAAGAATGTCGACAGAAGGCTTCTTTGCCTCCACAAAAAATTTCTTTATACCATTAACGGAAAATGTATAATCCGGTCTTGCTGTGGCTTTTATGTAATCCTCTGGAATTACTTCACGTATAGTTGGCTGCAATCCTTTTTTATTACTTATATCCCATCCTAATGCTTGAAAAAAGGGATCGATAAATTCAATTCTGGTTGAATGTTCATTATAATTAAATTTATTTGACTTAAAATAATTTAAATTACTCTTAAAGTTCTCCACTAATTCTTGTATTACCTTCATATCAATACGCTCCTATTAAATATATTTCCTTATATACAATTATATAGGAATTAAAGAAGATTTGGGTACTTTTCCTTTACAACACCGCAGATGAGACTAACCCTCATGAAAATAAAAGAACCTGAAGAATAAAGTATAAAATTTCCTAAAAAAATAAAGCATAAAGTTTCCAAACGGAAATTTTATGCTTTATGTCACAGGAACCATACCGCCAGCCATAATCGCAGCATGCGGGGCGTAGTTTCCTGCATCAATCATCGCTAAACCGAATGTAAAGGCTGCTTTGTTGATCGGACCTCCCATATCTACAGCCATCATTCCCCCTAAAATCAAACCTAAAAGAACTAAGTTCCCAGTTCCTAAGCCTTCCAGCCAAGCTTTCAATCCATCGTTAATCGCTTTAACAGGATCATTCACCACATACATCATAATAAAACCTGTAATTAAAATACCGAATAAAGGATATAGTAAGACTGGCTTAATCCCTTCTAATGATTGCGGCAGCACCTGAAAGATTCGTTTTAAAAGAACGACTAAATATCCGGCTAAGAAACCGGCAATTAATCCGCCAAGAAAACCGGCCTCCCCATTTGCTGCCAAAAATCCTCCGACCATTCCCGGAGCAAATCCCGGACGATCCGCAATACTCATGGCAATAAATCCGGCTAAAACAGGAATCATTAATTTAAAGGCATTTTCCTTGCCAATAGTCATCAATGCTTCAGCAATCGGATGGTAAGATGGATCGTTCGGATCGAACGCTTTAATCCCAAAAATAAATGAAATGGCAATCAAGATACCGCCGCCAACGACAAATGGCAGCATGTTTGAAACCCCATTCATGAGGTGCTTATAAAATCCTTTTCGTTCTCCCCGTTGAAACGCTGAATTTGTTTCTTTTCCCGAAGCTTTGTAAATAGGTGCGTCTTTCTTTAATGCTCGTTCAATCAACTCTTTTGGTTGGCGAATGGCTTGTGCAACAGGGACTTCAATGACATGTTTGCCATCGAAACGGTCCATTTCCACTTGCTTATCTGCAGCCACAATGATTGCGTCTGCCTCTTCGATCTCTTCTGGCGTCAGCTTATTTTTGACACCGCTTGAACCATTCGTTTCAACCTTAATGTCAACGCCTAACTCTTTCGCTTTTGTCTTCAAAGCATCCGCTGCCATATACGTATGAGCAATACCAGTCGGACAAGCGGTAACGGCTAAAATTTTTCCTTTTTTAGAATCGATCTGCTCGCTCTCTTCTTCATTTTCCTTTTCTTTTTCATTGATAATTTCAATGATTTCTTCAGCAGAATTGGCTGATTCAATTTTTTTACGAAACTCTTGATCCATTAACAATGTCGATAAACGGGAAAGTGTTTCTAGATGAGCATTGTGGACGCCTTCACTAGCTGCAATCATGAAAAATAAATGGCTGGGCTTACCATCTAAAGACTCAAAGTCAATGCCTGCTTTTGAACGACCAAATGCGATCGCAGACTGTTTAACTGCATTCGTTTTAGCATGCGGAATCGCTATCCCCTCGCCAATTCCAGTCGTACTTTGAGATTCACGAGCAAGGATGGCCTCCTTAAACGCTTCTTTATCGTGAAGCTTCCCTGCCTTCGCAAGCGTTTCTATTAATTCATTAAGTACTTCCATTTTGGTAGCAGACTGTAAATCTAATATAATCGTCTCTTTTGTTAATAAATCCGTGATTTTCATTATACAATCCTCCTTACCGATAAATTTCCAAGCGAATATTTGGAAGAAGCTGTTCCACGCTTTCCTTTGTACATAAATCTTCTGAAAATGCTGTTGCACTTCCGGCACTGACGCCGTGTTGGAATGCTTTGATCGCGTCATGGTTTTGAATATAGGAGGCTAAGAAACCGGCAACAGTTGAATCCCCAGCTCCTACTGTATTTTTCACGTTACCTTTTGGGACTTTGGCCAATACGGTATGATCAGCATTAATCAATACTGCTCCGTTTCCTCCCATGGTAACGATTACATTCCTTGCTCCTTCATTTTGCAGCTTCTTTCCGTACTTTATTGCATCTTCTACCGTCTCAATGTTTACATGAAACAACTCTCCTAATTCGTGATGGTTCGGTTTTATTAAAAAAGGTCCCATAGGTATCAACCGTTTTAGACTCGGTCCTGATGTATCAACGACAAACGGTATTTCCCTTTCCTGACAAATCGATGCTATCGTCTCGTAAAAATTTTCAGGAACTGTTGGAGGCAAACTGCCAGCAAGCACTAAAACATCATCTTTATTCAAAGAAGAAATTTTTGCTAATAGCTTTTCCTGCTTTTCTTTTGAGATGGCAGGTCCATTCCCGTTAATTTCCGTTTCTTGATCTCCTTTCAGCTTTATATTGATCCGGGTAGGCTCTTCCACCTCAGTGAAATCGATGGCAATATTTTCACTAATTAATGCATTCTTAAGAAAATCTCCTGTAAAACCGCCTGCAAACCCTAATACAACACTATCGATACCAAGGCGTTTCAATACGCGGGACACATTGATCCCTTTTCCTCCCGGGAAGTAAAGTGTTTCTTCCGCTCGGTTCAATTCTCCTATTTTTAAGTGATTAATACGGACGTGATAATCAATCGATGGATTTAAGGTAACCGTATAAATCATGATTATTTCACAACCTTTACTGCGGTTTTGGCTGAAAATTCTTCTAAGATTTCTTGATCAATTTCATCTGTAATAATGATGGCATCATTTAAATCTGTAATTTTTGAAAAGGTAAATTCATTAAATTTTGTATGATCAGCTAGAACAAATGACTTTTGTGAGAGATTCATTGCGAGGCTTTTCACAGCCGCTTCTTCTGGATCAGGAGTTGTATAACCAAACTCAAGGTGGATGCCGTTAACACCCATAAAGGCCTTATCAAAACGATACGATTGCAGCCCCTCTTGAGCCCCCTTACCGATGAGAGCTCTTGTGGTCTTTTTTACATAACCACCCGTTAAATAGGTTTCGATATTTTGTTCAAGCAGTGCTTCCAAATGGGTTAATCCATTTGTTACTACTTTTATTTTTTGAGCAGAAATGTACGGGATCATTTGAAAGGTGGTTGTACCCGCATCCAAATATATACAATCACCATCTTGAATGAGACTCGCTGCATATTGAGCGATCATCCGCTTTTCTTCTAAATTCTTTGTCGATTTTTCGGAGATGCTCAGCTCTTCACTTCTTTGTTGAAATAAGGAAGCTCCGCCATGAACTCTCTTTAACTTTTTTTCTTTTTCTAATTGGCTTAAATCTCTTCGAATCGTAGATTCTGACGAAGAGGTTGCCTCCACCAATTCTTGAATTTTGACGACTCCCTTTTGTTCCAACAGCTCTAAAATGATCCGGTGTCTCTCTGGTGTTAGCAGCCTTATCAACTCCCATCTGGATGTTTTCTATTTCTCTAATTTCATTATAGTGTAAGCACTTTCGAAAATCTATCATTTTTTATCAAAAACATTCAAAAATGGTCGTTTTATGACAAAAATCAGTCACAAACGATCATATGACAAGTCCATTTAATCCAAAACGAGAAAAAAAAGGAATCTTCTACATCATGTTCGCCAATAAAATAACCCTTTCTCCTACAGATATCTGTCAAGGAGAAAGGGTAGTAAATAAGTTATGAAAAACGTTGCCCTGCGTGTTGTGAACCAGTCCGAATGAATGAGATTTAAGTTCTTATAGTTAAGATAAAAACCTAGCCATCAAGATTTACCTCGACGATAGAAAACAAAAGTTTCAATTCCTGACAGTCAAGATAAAAACAGTGAACATGGATGACATCGAAAGAATACTTAGATGTTTCAATTCCTCATTGTTAAGATAAAAACAACACTTGAGAGATTCGTACCAGGAGCGAAAACCGTAGTTTCAATTCCTCATAGTTAAGATAAAAACAATGATCGCGAATGTACATGAGTTTGGGATGACAATGTTTCAATTCCTCATAGTTAAGATAAAAACTGAAAAAGATAACCCCGTTTTTTCTTTGCAGCTCCAGTTTCAATTCCTCATAGTTAAGATAAAAACTTTGATGACGCCGTTTGCAATACTAGTGGTTCCATCAAGTTTCAATTCCTCATAGTTAAGATAAAAACCCAAAAAAATGTTGTTAAATAAGCATTTCATTTTTAATGCTTGACTGGTTATTTTTATTTTAACGAAAAGGGGAATTTTTATCAAACCTTTGATTTGCTTGCACTCAATAAAGATTTGAAAGAGTCGTCGATCCCCTGGGATTTTTGCACGATTGGGGGTCGACGACTCTTTTTTATTTCCGTTTAAAACAGATTTCAAAGTTTGCTTGCCGACAATGAAATCCATGTTGTATCAACCATTTTACCTGACCCATCTGTGTTAATAAAGTAAACATCCGGCTCATTCCCTTCTCATTCAATTGAAGGAAGAGTGAGACCATATTTTTAACATTTCATTCTGGAAAAATTGGTTTAGGTCTATTCGATCGGTTCCTACGATCTGAAATAAGAACATAATCTGAAAAATGATTGGTAGTTTTTACTTAAAATTCCTTTTTTTCTTTCTGTTTACCAAAAGTTTCATATTTTCTCTTATAATGAAACAGAAAGCTGTTCCACATGTTGGAATCCATTTCGTTTCAATCGGAGGCATGAAGGCAGTGGATGTCAAGTTATCCCTTCTGAATGGGAAAAGACGAAGAAAGGTATTGGCGACCTGGTCGGTCTCAGTGTATGAGGCAAAGGCATGATTGATAAGAAATCCCGCACCATTTGAAAAACAAAAGCGCAAATAATGCACTGAAAGCCGGCCGGTTCGTAGACAACGTCCTGACCAATTTGAAAAATACAATCCCTGACCGGCAAATGGGATTTGCCATGGAAGGGATTGAGAACGTTAAAGTTCCGCCCAAAAACACCAATGGATTGGAGAATAAAGTTCGAGCTTATCTAAGTGAGAAGACAAAGGTAAATTTAGGCGTAAGTAAAGCAGGCAACGATGGCGTTGAACTTAGCACTAAGGGTGCAGGTAAACCTTTACAAAAACATCATTATGCTACTAATAATAAGTAAAAAATATACTCCACAAATAGAGGCTATAACGAAAAAATATGGACTAGATTTGGATGACGTTTGGAATATAGAATTACTACCTCATCATGGAAGACATCCAAATGCTTATCACGAGTATGTGTTAAGCAATATTAGAACTTTTGATAAAATAGCTAAGGGGGATAAAAGGAAATTTTTAAGATTATTCGAACAAGTAAAACAGGAAATTAGAAAGAACCCGGAGATGCTTTATAAAGATTATTGGAGGAAGAAATAATGAGATTTTATAAGTTACTAATGGATGATAGTGATGATAGAGATGTAGTAGCATACTGTATAGATACAAAGGGATTTGAACAATATGAATTATCGGAAGGTAAGTATATTCATAATTGGAATAGCGAAATCACCTTTTACTTTGACCCTAAAGAAGGAGAAAGATTAACAGATTATTTAGCAAACAATTTAGGGTGGTTTATAGTTTCTGAAAGATTTAAAGCGATTTTAGAGAAAGTAGATGATGGTATACAATATCTGCCTATAAATGTAGTGATTAAAGGTGAAAACAAAATTTTAAAAGGTTTTTCGGTAGCTAACATTTTGAATGTTGTCGATGCATTAAACTTAGAAAATTCAGATTATAGTGTGTTTGAACTTGATGGTGAAAGTATATATAGTATAAAAAAATATGCTTTATGTAAGGAGGCGATACAATCAAAGCATATTATTAAACTCAAGGGTGATGAAATTCCAATATTCATATCAGAAGAACTTAGAGAACTAATAAAGAAAAATAATATAACAGGATGTGACTTTTTAGAAGTTAAAGTAATCTAAATATAGGTATTTTATAAGGGAATAAGGCTCTGACTCATAAGGGTCTAATGGTATTATGTCAAGAAAATAGACACGTAAAATCGAGAAAAATTTAAAATCCTACTACCGCACTTCGTTTAGTGGCCTCTTGAGAAGGAGAACGGTTTGGTAAACCATTCCTCTTCTCAAGAGGAAAGATGTCCCTTATATCGTAACTTATGGTGAGAAACGTTGCTGCTTTTTGCCTTGCCGATGCATCTTCTCATACTCCATTGGGGACATGTACTCATTAGCGGAATGAATTCGCTCGGCATTATAAAAACACTCAATGTATTCAAAAATCCGTTGTTTCGCTTCTTCCCTTGTCGTAAAGGTTTCGTGGAAAATGAGTTCTTTTTTCATGATGCTGTGAAACGATTCTGCACATGCGTTGTCATAACAGTTTCCCTTTCGACTCATGCTCGTCTGTATGCCGTATTGCCTCAACATGGCTTGGTATTCATTCGATGCATGCTGGCCCCCTTGGTCCGAATGGTGAATCAGACCAGGTTGAGGACTTCGCTGATGGATGGCCCGGTAACTCCTTTGTCATACACTCAGAAAGATACCAGCCTACGATTTTACGAGAAAACAAATCCATGATGGAGGCTAAGTACAACCAGCCTTCTTTCGTCCAAATATACGTAATATCCCACCCATACTTGATTCGGCTCATCTGCTTCAAACTGCTGATTTAATAAGTTCGGATACACCAGCCAATGATGCTTCGAGTTCGTGGTTGCCTTATATTTTTTCTTTGTTTTTGAACGAATATCACCATCTTTCATGATTCTGGCGACCGTCCTCAGCCCCTTGCATCTGAAGGATTTTTGTGATTTTTGGACTGCCATACGTTTCTCTTGACTCGATGTGAATCTTTTTGATTTGCTTTTTCAGCGCTTCTCGTCTCTGTTTGTGTTGACTTTCTGGGCGTTTGACCCATGCATAATATCCACTGCTTGAAACACCTAGGACTTCGCACATCTTCGCCACACGAAACTTCTTTCTATGCGTATGAAGGAATTCATAAATTACTTCTGGTTTTTGGCGAAGATGCTCATGGCCTTTTTTAAGATGGTGTTTTCCTCCTCCAGATCCCGAATGCGCTTTTGAAGTTCGCGCTTTTCTTGATCTTCTGGTTTAAGGTTTCCGCTTCCGACAAAACTATGTTCGGCATCTTTTTTATAATCTGCGACCCATTTATGAAGAGTTTTTGGTGAAATATCGAGTTGTCTTGCGGTTTGAGCGATCACCTTTCCTTCCTCGACCACTTATCAAAACGTCTAGCCATTATAGACACTCCCTATGATTGATAGATTTACTGTACATTTCTCTATGTTGCTCTCTTAACTCAAACACTCGTTGTACGGCTTTGGCTTTATCCTAGTCGACTCTTAACTCTTTTTCTCCCCTTAACTGATGTTAGTCTAGATCATAGACACAACTTCCTACATGGTCTTTTACTCGAATTGTGAATCGGCTACACTAAACTGGACAATAAAATTAAGGTCAAGTAGACTAAACACCAAATTTGGGAGTACTGAATTAAGGTACAATATGAATATAAAGGAGAGACTAGAACAGGATACGTGAAATTTATGGGTAACAACAGAGATGGTAAAGCTAAATTTGAGTTTGTAGGTACGAACAATAATGGTGAATTACCACTTATCATACTCAAAGTGGCAAGAAGTTTTGGAAAACTATAAACGGCAACATTCCGATAATCAATTCTGTTGAGTAAGAAGAGGGGGCTAGAGATGGAGTATTTTGCATTAGTTAAAAGATTAGACCCGCATATAGAAGAAGAAGTCACCTTAGAGATGGAAGTGACAATCATGTCAACACAAAGTATAGCGATAAAACTATGATCATTTATCAATAAGAGGCATTTGACCAAATAAAACAATTTATTTACAAACCGACGGTCGGTTTTATAATTGATTATAAATAGTTGCATAACATCGGGAGGAAACTTGATTGAAGCGGGAACAGAAACGAGAACAAACGAAACGATTGCTGCTGGACGCTGTGAAAGAATTAATTTGTGAAAAAGGGTGCACCAATACAACGCTCAATGACATTATGGAGCGTTCCGGTTTGTCTAAAGGAGCCATTTTCCATTATGTAAAAAGCAAAGACGAGCTTTTCAGCTGGGTGTTGGAAGATAGGCTGGACGAAATTAACGGGCGCTTTTTTAATAAGGCTTCGCAAAAGAAATCATTTGAAGAACCGATGCATGAAATTACCGCCCGATTGTCGGATCTGGAAAATCCTCAAGATCCCGGCAATCAAGTACTAATGTATCTTCTCGGAAAAAGCGATCAGCTTGATGTCAAGAACATACTCCAACAGTATTATGAACAAGCCATTCATATGTCCAAATTATGGATAGCTGCTGGGCAAGAGGCAGGGGTAATCCCTCAGTCCGTTGATGCCGATAAAACAGCAGAGTTGTTTATGCTCATTTCATTTGGTCTGCGAATGCGCGGCGCCATTGATTCAAAGAAACATTTCTTTCATCATAAAGATTTTGCTGAGCTGATGTCTGGCATGCTTCAGCCAAAGGAAGAAAGGTAGGAGGAGGCATATGGAATTTCTGTTATTTATGCATATTGTCGGAGTTGTCCTTTTTTTAGGCAATATTATCATTACGGCTTTTTGGAAAATGCGGGCAGATCAAACAGGGAATCGTGAATTAATTCATAGTGCCGCCAAAAACGTCATGCTTGCCGATTTCGTTTTCACAATTCCGGGACTGCTGCTCATCATCACATCCGGAGTTTGGATGGCCGTTCGAACGGGGTATCTTATTTCGGGATTTAATTGGCTGACCTTGTCATTAATATTGTTTGTATTGACAGGAGTACTTTGGGCAGGGGTGCTTCTCCCCTTACAGCGAAAGTGATACGGCTCAGCGCTCAAACTGAGGAAAATGAGTTCAACACGGAAGCGTACCGTCGAGTGTCATGGCTCTGGATGATATTCGGAACTATTGCAACACTTCTTCCTGTTATGATCTTATATCTTATGATTGGCAAGGGATTCTTCTGAACACACTTTTCCGCCGAAAGCGATGGAAAATGATCAAGTGGAGAGCTTTTCTAAAAAGGAGTACGGAAAATGCTTCTGAAAAGCAATCAAGGTCTGGCTTGTTAACTTCTGACATCAATCGTGCCATGTTCAATGAAATTTCCACTATACGTCAAGATCCATCCATATTGAAGTGTGAAGAAGAGCGATTTGAATCTAAAAAATTAGCTTTCACAGTACAAAAAACAGAGCTTAAGTTTTTAGAATATAAAGAAAAAAACTCGGGACGGATATACTGTTCCGAGTCAACGGTTTAAAATTGTACACGATCATAAGTGACTTAGAATTAATAGAAAGCGTTACGATGAATTTTAAAATTGATGACCATAACACTTGGCTTTTATTACCTATCACCTGCTTAGATAGCTCCGGTAAGGTTCTTTTAATTCCACATCCTCGTACATGAAACCGTCCGATAGCGAGTTCGCTTCAGTTACTTATTTTTCATTCCACATTATCGTTATATACTTTGCGTACACTTCAGGGATTGTTACTTGTTTTCCCGAAGACTGATAAGTTTTTAATCCCTTGACGGTTCCCCAAAAAGTAATCATTTCATTTTCAAGCAGATGGCTTTTTTTGTTTGCATTTCGGTAATTCACGACTATCGCATTTTTCCAAACGCCGTCTATACTTTTATCGACGTTCACTTTAAAAGTAATGTTGTTCCCATGTTCAATAATTTGAATAACTTTTCCTGTGAATACAACCTTTTTATTTTTGTAAGCACCAGGATTTTTCGCCAAATTTAAGTAATGAATTTGTACTGCTTCCATCCATATACTCCTAGAAATCTTCTTTGACAGGAGCAGCCACAGCCGGGGTCTTTTTACTTTCTTCTTTCATATTTTCATTATTAAGTGTTTCGTCCGTCCCCATAGACCAAAATATTGCTGGAACCACAACGAATAACACCAGGTGAATGAGCGAGGATATACGAATTTTTTCGATATATTTCGCATCACGGTTTTGTCTTATCTTTTCATATTTCTTCATCTGTTAACAGCTCAACACCGCGCAGCTGACCGATTTTTATTGATCTAGACCTGATAAAATCGGATATTCCAAAAGTACAAGCATAAATGACAAATATAGTAATAACAATGAGAAACGTTGAAATCTCACCTGTTTGCTGACATACATACAACCCGAGTCGAGCTTCAGCTTTCAGCAAAATACTGAGTTTTGGTTTTCTAAAAAATATCGAAAGATGACTGACAACACTTCCGCTACGATAAACAGTTCCCAATGATATGCCAGAATCGCAATCCTAAGCCCATTCTCCTTTCATTCTATTTATGCTGGCCCGCACTTTTCTTTGAACTTGGCAGCTTTTAATGGATTCGATTTTCAACTTGATTTATCCAGTTTAAATCCGCCTCTAAATGCAATAAAATACCGGTGATCAATAAATATTTGCTTTCGTCACCTTGAAGCAGCAGCTCTGTTTTTAATTTGGTCAATTCCATCACTTCTTTAATCACCACCGCTTTTTGCTGTTCAAGCATTTTCTTTTCCTGAGCAAAATTAATTTTGCGGGCACAGCTCCATTTAAAGAAAAAATCTTCTTTTGTCGTGGTGTATGGCACCGGTTCCAGCAACCATTTTTCCAACTCATCTTTACCTTTTGGTGTTAACTCGTATAATTTTCTTTCCTGATCGTCCATTCCTGCGGACGAGACAAGTTGATCACGAATCAGGCGATCAAGCGTAGTATAGATCTGACCGGGATTAATTTTGCCTTTAATGCCAAAAAGGGAATCCAATTCTAATTTCAATTCGTATCCATGATGTTTTTTTTGGTATAACAATGTCAAAATTCCATATTTAACTGACAAGTTGTCAACCTTCTTTCAGTGATGATTGGATATCTATTTTGCTGGCACTTTGGCTTGCCATCCAAGCGGCGCATAGACTCAACACAACACCGGATATCACTGCCATTATCATATTACTGTATGGCAGCTTGAAAGACATAAATCCGTCCATGAGTTCAGACTGACTTGTTACATAGATTAAGATCAACCCAGCTGCTATTCCTCCGATAACTCCGGATAACCCAACGAGCAAGCCTTCGGCGATAATCATATTTCTAACCTGTTGTTTAGTAAACCCAAGAGCACGCATCGTTCCGATCTCGAAAACGCGTTCCAGCGTGTTCATCAAAAGGGTGTTGGCTGTGCCGATACTGGCTAACCCGATGATCATAAACAGCAACATCAAGATCAGTTCATTCATACCGGAAATTGTTGAAGTAGTGGACTCAATTTCATCTTCAACCGTTTGAACCTTTGACAGATGATCGCGGAAATCAGACCATACCCGATCTCGGATGGAACTGGCCGCTTCGTTGTCAACAGTAAGCAGCAAATCAAAGCCTTTTGTCCATCCAAATTCCTCCTTAAGACGTTCCTCATCCATAAACGCGACATAACCGGAATATTGCGATGTTTTGACAACTCCAACCACCTCATAAGATTGTTCACCATTTGGCGTATTCATCCGAATGCTCTGCCCGATCTCCCCGCCCCATTCATCAAATGCGCGTTCACCAAGAAGCACAGCATTTTGCTGTTTTAACCGGTTATACAGTTTTTCCTCATGTTGATCGGCAAATAACGCCGGACCATCTTCACTTACGGCAAAAACAGAAAATTGTCTGCTTACGCCGTCAACCGTTTCCCACGTAATCGGGGTCGCTTCCATTAATGGCTCAACGCCTAGAACTCCATCATAAGAACGCAGTTTCGTTATATCTTCTGCAGACCAAGGCGCTTCAGACGTAAGTCTCATATCTCCCCCATACGTATTCCTGATTTCTTGTTCATATCCTTCCGGAGCTGATTCCACCACCGCACCAAGCAATAAAATAACCGAAATTCCGATGCCGAGTATCGCTGCCGTATTTGCATTTCGATTGATTTGTTGAAAGAGGCTTTTGGCAGCCAAACTCCCAGCATAATGAAAAAGAAAATTTAAAACAGGTTTTATGATTCTGCTTAAACCGGCCAACAACAAAGGAAACAAAAGAATGACACCTGCTAAAACGGCTGCATAAGTTACAGAGTGGTCGATAAACACAAAGCATAGAAGCACCAAGCCAACTACAGCTCTAATTAGCAGAGGTCTTGATGATCCCTTCGATTGGCTGGCCATTTTTAACGTCAATAAAATCGATGTTCTGCCTGCATGATAAATAGGGAAAAGCGAAAACAGAACAGGGAACAGCACTCCAACAGTCACCGCCATAATCGCCGGCAATCTCCAATTTAAAGTATAAACTATATCAAATTGGAGCATGCTGAGCAGTTCCTGCATAAACAGATCACCGAGCCATATACCAAGAGGAACACCGATGACTGTACCGATCAATGACAAAAGTACGATTTCAATGAGCACAAGCTTAGACACAGAACGTTGTGTGTAGCCGAAGCTTTTCATTATAGCAAATTCTTTTTTTCTTTCGATCACGCTTGTATAAATTGTGTTAAAGACAATAAAACCGCTGACTAACATCGATAAACCGGCAACAATATAAAAGAAGGTATAGAGGCCGCTAATATCGTTGTTCTGAAGGTCATCTGCTACAACAGGCTGTATGAACACACCTGACCCACGGAACTGCTGCTGTAAGGAATGAAAGAGGTCCTTGCCATCGCCGTTGACCTGAAACCGCATATAAGAAATCTCATCATGTTTGCCTGTCCATTCTCTTAACATATCGAGTGGAACTAAAACCCGAAAACTAGTTGATTCAGCACTGTCCCAATCACTAGGACTTGCAAGCAGCTGCGTATACTCAACAATAGCAGAAACTTTTGCCTCTCCCAAACCTTCAAACCGAACCGTATCCCCAACCTTTTTTCCTAAAAGGGATGCAACAGTTTTCGGCAATATGACCCCTTCATTATCCAAACTGCCTTCAATCACAGGAAGCACCAGTAACGGGCTGTTTTGGTCACTGACTCCGATAATTCGTACAGATCTTTGACTTAAAGAGTGATCGTCTTCAAGTTCAAAGAACGCTTGCTTTTGGAGAACAAGCAGCATATTCGTAACATCGGGATCATCTTGAACAGGCTCAATCATTTTTTCCGGATAAGTATGCTTATCGCTTAAAACCCAATAATCTGCATTGGCTACATACATATCTGTGTAGTAATTAAAAACGTCTCTAGTTGTTCTATCGGCTACCAGCATAGCGGTGATAAAAGATGTTCCCAGTATAATCGCAAACAAGGTAAAGAAAAAACGCTTTTTGTTATGAGTGATATTACGCCATGAAATTCGCCAAATATTTAGCATAGTCGCCCTCCTCCCTCGATACCACCTGATCGATGCCTCCGTCCCTGAAAAGAATAATCCGGTCCGCAAATCCGGCTGCAAAAATATCATGAGTAACCATCACGATCGTTTGTCTGTTTTCACGATGGAAGACTGTCAATAGCCGGAGAATTTCTTCTGCATTCGCTCTGTCCAAATTCCCTGTCGGTTCATCCGCTAATAAAACAGTCGGGCTATTTACGAGTGCCCTGGCGATAGCAACACGCTGCTGCTGACCGCCACTGAGCAAGTTGGCGCGTTTGCGATGAATTCCTTCCAATCCTACCGCCTGAATCAATTCTTGGATCACCCGACTCTTCTCCTTTGTCAGTTTGCCGTCGGCATGAAGTGGAAACGCAATATTTTCTTCTACAGTTAAAGTCGGAAGCAGTTGATAATTTTGAAAAACGAACCCCAGTTTTTGTCTTCTGAATATCGTTCTTTCTTTTTCGCTCATCTTATTTAAATATTTCCCGTCAATTTGTATATCTCCAGCGGTCGGTACGTCAAGGCCTCCCATCAGCTGCAGCAAAGTGCTTTTTCCGGAGCCACTGGGTCCCATTATTGCTACGAATTCGCCTTTTTTAATATTCAAATCGACGCCTTTCAACACCCGTGTTCTCTCTTGCCCCTGCAAAAATTCTTTAGTGAGATTGCTAACTTTAATCATAGCGTTCGCTCCTCTATTATTCGTATTGTCAAAAATTTTCATATAAAATCACTATATTTCATTATCGTCAGTGCCTCGCTCTATCAATTGTCCACAGCGCGACGCTCCCTCCGATTTTCTGTATGCCACCAGCACCGAAAATAGTGTGTAATCGTCTTAATGGCTGATAGAACAAATGACCTACCTTTTGGTTTAGGTTAGCCCTTAAAACCCTCCACAGATGAAGTGAACTCTGAATTCGACAATGGTTTTAAAAACTTTTTTGGCATGCTTTTCTGTTCCCTTTGCCCTTGACGTCAATGTCAAAACTATTGGCGCTTTTGCCAATAGTAATTGCATGGCATTTCCACCTAATTAATGGAAATAACTATGAACATCTACTGAGTTTTCAAGGACTTTTGACACTACCTCAATTATTTCATCTGCTTTTATACACTCATTATATACTAAGTATATATTATAAACAAGCAGATTTATTGTAAAATCATTATTGAAAGTTATTTTAAAGGCTAAAACAATATATATCTAGTATATATAATTTCAATATATGATTAAGTTCATACGAATGTGAAAATTCATTTTCGGTCAAAAAATCAAGTTGACAGTCTACAGGTTCATTACTGGGATTGTGTGTCAATCACAGAAAATGGTGAAGAGACAAAATCAGAAGTATAGTCATAGAGGATAATCAAAATATCGTGACTAAAAATAAAAACACATGTGTAGCTGAAGAGTAAAGTCCATATCATTGTGTAAAAAAAGAAAAAGAGTCATGCTGCTTCCCCTTTGACAGATAAAAACACCAACTAAGAGATATGCAAACATGACTCAATATCATATTACCGCAAATAATGAACTTTTGCACGGGTTATTGATGCGAGACAAAGGATTACCAAGCTGCTGGAGCAAGTCGTGAAGCAACTTCTCTAAATATTCGTAACTTTTTCTTCCGTTTCCAAAATTCCATACCGTTCTTTTTCAATTTCCCGCCCTGCGTGTTCGGTGCCAAGGCAATCCCGAACCGAACAATCCTAAGGGCACCAATAATACGGCCAGTATAAATGTAATAGTCGGTCCGATTGACCAAGCGAGTTGGGTTGCTCCCGCTCTGAATGCCTGTTTATCCTTTTCAGAAATTCGATCAAAACAGAAAAGCAGATGAAAAGAAACTGTCGTTTACTCTTTTTTTCGGGACTTTTCAGACAGCTCTTACCATGTTAATATGTTTTGGTTTTTATTGACATGGAGTTTTAAGTTAGTTCAAAAAAAAAGATAATCGAATAAAAAGCTGCTGCAGAACATGTTATAATATGATATTCATGTACAAATATGAACAATAAAGGTGGGATTCGTTATGAGATTTGGTATTATAGGAACAAACTGGATTACCGACCATTTTATAAAAGCTGCAAGCGCACACCCGGAATTTTCCCTCGGCGCTGTTTATTCGAGAACAATGGAAAAAGCAAAAATGTTTGCCGAAAAATATCAAATAAAACACGTGTACACCAACCTTGAAGAAATGTTTCAAAGCGGCAATATTGACGCCGTTTATATTGCATCCCCCAACAAATTCCATGCCGAACAAAGTATTTTGGCCATGAAAAATAGAATTCACGTTCTTTGCGAAAAGCCGGCAGTAACGTCCGTGCAAGAAATGGATGAGGTCATTCAAACAGCCAAAACTTACAATGCCATGTTTATGGAAGCGATGAAATCAACCGTTACACCGACCTTTTTAAATTTAAAAAAACATCTTGACGAAATCGCTCCGATCAGACGATTTGTTTTCCATTACAATCAATATTCTTCACGATATGATAAATATAAAGAAGGAATTATTGAAAACGCCTTTAAACCGGAATTAGGAAACGGTTCGAAAATGGATTTGGGTGTATACTGCTTAGCACCGATTGTTCATCTAGTCGGCGAACCAAAATCCATAGTAAAAAATCACTATTACTTATCCACCGGTGCAGACGGTCAAGGAAGTATGATTTTAAATTATGATAATTTTGAAGCAGTCGTAATGTATTCCAAAATAACAGACTCCTTTTTCCCTAGTGAGATCCAAGGAGAAAAAGGTGTTATTGAAATTGACAAAATCAGTGATCCGAAGAAAGTTGTCATCAAATATCGAAACGGTGAAATAAAAGATTTAACCGTGGAACATAAATTTGAAACGATGTATTATGAAGTAGAAGAATTTATAAACTGCGTGAAAAACGGCAAAATTGAATCCGATATAAATAGTCATGAACGGACAAAACAAGTTGTGAAGCTGTTGACGATGTAGTGAAATTCCTAACGCCAGTGGAAAAATGCTAATGAAATGAATCGCAATCGACTTAGACGGCACAATTTTAACAAATGATCATATGATTAGCGAAAAAAACCGTGAAGCAATTGTAAATGCACAAACAAAGTCAAAGCCTCTTTACCCATTTAAAGGCAGAAGAGGCTTTCTGTTTTTCTCTCCGCTATTTTCTTTTCCGCACGTTCAATCATTGTTGGCACGGCTCTTTTGAAACATAAATAATTGGCAATTTGGCTGTATGATAAATAATGGCCTCCAGACGTCAAACAAACTTCTCTCTTTCGTATTGCTTGCAATTCCTCATAGTGAAGATAAAAACGGATACGGGCATCACGTCATTATTGGTCATGGAGACTTGCAATTCCTCATAGTGAAGATAAAAACCCCAAAAAAGTGTTATATACGCATTTCATTTTTAATGCTTGATTGATTATTTCCAGGGAAACTTTGCCAATCCTTTGATTTGCATCGGTTCAACAGAGATTTTTGCACGATTGGGGGAGACGACAGTTGGCATATTCAAATCACTGAGACCGTCTTCTGTAAAATAGCCACCATCTCGGAATATGAACTGATTTTTGCCGCGATTGACGGAGAAAAATATTGGAAAAAATGGCTTGACTTAAACATCCAATTCGGTAGAATAGAAAAAATATTGAATCTTTAAAATTTTGAAGTTAGGAGACTAAACTAAAATGATATTACGATTTCACTATGCTTGGGTTATTTTATTTGTCACGTTTTTATCTCTTTTAGCCGTTCAAGGTGTTCGTCTTTCTTTCGGGGCTTTTGTTGAACCTTGGGAAAGGGAATTTTCAATGGACAGAGGGACGGTATCGTTAATTTCGACATTAAGCTTTATCGTTTATGGACTTTCCCAACCATTTATAGGAAGGTTAGTTGATAAATTTGGGCCTCGTATAATCCTTTCTGTCAGTACTTTTTTGGTGGCAGTTAGTATTCTATTAACAGCTTTTGTCCATCATCCATGGCAATTGTTTATTCTATATGCCATATTTGTATCACTTGGGGTTGGCGGAGCGTCAAACGTGGCTGCAACAGTAGTCGTTACAAACTGGTTTAATGAAAGACGAGGATTTGCTTTAGGAATTGTCGAAGCAGGGTTTGGAGCCGGACAAATGCTGTTGGTACCAGGATCTCTATTATTAATTCAATGGTTGAATTGGAAAGCAACGGTCATCATCTTGAGATGTTTTTTAATGATTGTTGTGTTTCCAATTGTCCTGTTAATTTTACGAAACCATCCTAATGAAAAAGGTATGTTGCCAATTGGCGGAATGGATCAAGAAGAAAGCACAACTGAACAGCCAAGTAAATTCAATGATTTTTCAATTTGGGATGCTTTTCGTAAAAAACAATTTTGGTTCTTGATTTTACCATTTAGCGTTTGCGGTTTTACCACTACAGGTTTAATGGATACACATCTTATCCCTTATGCCCAGTTGTGTGGAGTTCCAACAAGTGCGACTAGTGCAGCAGTAACTATATTGGCTGCTTTTAATATTGTAGGAATACTATTTTCTGGTGTGTTAGCAGATCGCTGGAGTAGTCGAAAAATGCTCATCTGTCTATATGTTATACGGGCATTATCGTTGTTTATTCTATTCTATAGCTATAACCCTCTGCTATTAATTATTTTCGCTATCGTTTTTGGATTGGTTGATTTTTCCACTGTTGCTCCTACGCAATTGTTGGTCACGCAATACTTTAAACAACACTCTGTTGGTTTTATCATTGGTTGGCTATCTTTCAGCCACCAAATTGGATCAGCACTAGGAGCCTATGTGCCAGGTTTACTATACAGTTACCACGGGAATTATAATGTTGCTTTTTATTTTTCAATAATCATATTAGTCATTTCAGCAATCCTCACCTTCTTTCTTCCTGAATTTCCCAAAGAAAAGGTAACGATTTAGGAGAAGGCACCTATGCGATTTTTTGGAGACCTCGAACCTGTTGTCACTCGGCAAAAAAGCTGAACAAATTCGTAAGACTGACCTATTCATTTATTTATTGGGCCAACCTCAATATTCGCAGATCCCCTGTTCACATTTTTATTTGCCTAACCAAACTTCCTGTTTCGGTTTTCCGACAAGTCCTTTAAGGCTGCAGATAACGTGCTAAAAAAATTTTGAAAACTTTTCACGGAACATGATTGCAAAATGGAGGATACGGAAAACGTTCAAAAAAAAGCTGTCCAGAAAGTCAAAATCCATTGAAAGCGAAACATTATAAACATTGATATATCAACGTTTCTAAAACATTAAAGGGGCGTTTATAAGCCGGAAAATTGACTTATTAGACAGCCCCCTTACCCTTTCCATCATAACTTCAGCCATTGGCCAAGAGGCTTGGAAGCCCGTATGCGCCCGTTGTCAAATACCAATTTCCCCCGTTGAAATGTCGCAAGGATTTTGCAAGGAAATGTATGATTGACATATAAACTATGCTTGTGTTTTTGAAGCAAACTGTTTTTCTCGACTGTGAAGGAATCTTTTAAACTTATAATCACAAAATCTGCGTCTTTTCCTTTTGCAATTTCCCCTTTTTTCCCGTCCAATCCAAATCGTTTGGCGGGTCTAGCAGATGTCCAATGAATCAGCTTCGGAAAAGGAATGCGATAGCGAACCGCTAGTTCGATCATCGCCATCAATGTAAATTGCCCCCCGCTGATTCCTCCCCAAACATTGAAAAAATTCGTTTCATCTTCTTTCAAGCTCCATGGCGACGGGGAATGGTCGGATGCGACAAAGTCAATCTGATCTTTTAAAAACAAATCAACCAATTTTTTTTGGTCGCTTAATTCGCGCAATGGGGGAGCGCATTTTGCAACCGCTCCAAGCTTTTTCGTATGTTCATGGTCAAACAAAAGATAATGCGGGCACGTTTCCAAAGTGACATCAAGTCCTCTTTTCTTCGCTTGCTGGATTTCTTCAACGGCTTCTGCACTGCTGATATGAACGAAATGCAAAGAACAGCCGGTCTGTTCCGCAAATGTAATGGCTTTTCTGACAGCTAGCCATTCCGCAGCAATCGGTCTTGATTGTAAATAATCGTCCGGACCGAATTTTTCTTGCCGCTCTTTTTCTCTCTGCAAAAATTGCACCATTGCGCCGTCTTCTGCATGAAGAGCCAAAATTTTACGCAAGCCGGCGATCGTTTTCATTCCATTCAAGAGCGTATTATCATCAACCGCTGCGAACTCTTTATTGCCGCTCGGAGACATGAAAGCTTTAAATCCGACAACTCCTTTTTCCGCAAGAGGCGCTAAATCATTTTCATTGCCCGGAACAAGCCCGCCCCACAATCCAAAGTCAACGAATGACTTTTCCTCGCCTATTTTTCCTTTTTGTTGAAGAGCTTCAAGATCAGTTGTAGAAGGGACACCGTTCAGCGGCATATCAAAAAACGTTGTACAGCCGCCCGCTGCAAGCATAGATGAACCTGTTGAAAAGCCTTCCCAATCCTCTCTGCCCGGTTCATTGAAATGAACATGGACATCAATCAATCCGGGAAAAACGTATTGGCCTTCCGCATCCCAAACGACATCGGCTTCCCCGTCAATGTCATCGCCAATTTCAACAACAATGCCGTCTTTAACAGCTAAATTTGTTTTTTTCACTTCGTCATGAAACACAACGCTGCCGTTTTTGACTATAAGATCGTAGATCATTTTTATCAAACTCCATTTAAAATAAAAATTTTTCCATCATGCTTTTTTCATGTTATTTGTTATTCATAAGTTCCGGTTCAACTTCTTCTAATAATGAAAAATCAATATAATCTTTCTTATTTGGGATATTTTTGATAGTTTCCTACACTCAATAAATATTCTCCTACTTCAGAACCATTGCTTTTGTTCATAAAGGAATCGTCGACTTGCATTGTATAAACATTTCTATTCATAATTTCCTTTAACTCGCTTTCTTCTAAATGAAGTTCAGGCGCTAAAATTTTAATTGCTTCTTCTCTATTCTTATTAATGTAATCTGTAGCTTTTATTAAAGCCCTAATGATTGCTTTTACCGTATTCGGATTTTCTTTTAGGAAATCATCCGTTACTTGCAGTGTTGTATGAACACTCATCCAATCAACAGATTTTTCTTTTTCATCAAAATTGTCAACCGTACCGCTAAATAGTAGTTTTCCTCCGCTGTTGATAGCCTTCGTTATAAACGGTTCCCAAGCAGCCATTGCATCAATATCACCTTTTTCAAGAGCAGTTAAAGCATCGCTAGGAGCTAGGTTCACAAAATTTATCTTTTTTATGTCAACATTATAATCGTTGGCCATATTTTGAATTGCAATCATATACATCAGCACCACTAGGAATACCTATTGATTTTCCTTCCAAATCTTTTGGAGAATTAATTTCAGCATGCTTGCCCGCTACAACCGCTTGTGTTCCTGCAATTTGTGCAAGCGGAGCTACGATTTTCACCTTAACGCCTGAGGAAGCTAAAATAATATCCATAAAATTTGTTTGTAAACTAACCGGAGCACTTCCACCAGCAATCATAGGTCCAATATCTGGTCCGCTTTCAATTAATTGGTTTGTTACGTTTAGCCCTTCTTCCTTAAAAAATCCTAACTTATCTGCAATGATTTGTTGTGAAGAAATTTGCGCATCTCTTACCCCTACTAATGTTATATCCTTCACTTCTAGTTCATCACTCGCTTTATTACTATTTTCACTAGTTGTTGTCGAACTGTTTGAACCGCACGCAACGATTGCAAACATTGTCAAAAAAACTAGGCAAAAAAGAAAAATTTTTCTCATTTATAATTCCTCCCTTATTATTTTTCTACAGCATTTTCAAATCCGCCTGTTCTCCATTTCAATAGTTTTTTCTCAATCACTTTTAATAACAAGGAAAAAAGACTATATTCAATACCTATTAAAATAATAGCTACATACATATTTAAAATTTTCATATAGTTTCGAGCGTCCACAATAATATACCCTAAACCACTTTTTGCACCCATCATTTCTGAAACCACTAATGCTGAAAAAGCCAATCCTAAACTTATTTGACATCCAGTAAAAATATTTGGTAATGTTGACGGAATAATAATTTTCTTAAATATTTGTCTATCATTTGCGCCTAAGCTTAATGCAGAACGAATATAAGAAGAATGAACACTTTTAATTCCATCAAATGTATTCGTCATAACTGGAAAAAATGTTGTCCAAGCAATTAATATAATTTTTGGAATTTCGCCAATTCCGAACCAAATAATAAATAAAGGCAGCAACGCTAAAGCTGGAATAGGGCCGATCATGTTAAAGACAGGCATAAACCAAAATTCAATTTTCTCTACCCTTCCTATCAATAATGCGGCAATCACCCCGAGAAATACTCCGATTGCAAAGCCAATTACTATTCGAATCGTACTCGATACAATACTGTCTGTAATTAATCCTGAATGAAATAGTTCTACACCATTTAGAAATATTAGTGAAGGCGGTGGAAAAAAAACGGGATTTACTATGGAAAAATTTATATTTAATCTTGTAATGACTTCCCATAAAACAAAAAAAGAAATTATTGGAATAGCATGTAAATATTTTTTATTTCTAACCTTGTCCACTTTTTTCGTATAGACAGAAACCGCTTCTTGTCTGGCCGCCATATTTTTCATAAGCTTCCTCCTAACTAGCTGACAAAATGCTCTTCTAAATTCTCCATCAAAATACTAAATGCAGGATCACGATAATTTCGAGGACGGGGTAAATGAATCTCTAATTCTGTAGCAATCATTCCATTTTTCATGACAATTACTCTATCTGCAAGATAGACAGCTTCAGCTAAATCATGGGTAATAAATATAATAGTAGGCTTTACTTCTTTCCATATACGAATTAGTTCAGTTCTCATATTTTCACGGGTAAACATATCTAACGCTCCAAAAGGCTCGTCCATTAACAAAATTTCAGGTTCTCCAGCTAAAGCTCTTGCAATGCCGACGCGTTGTTTCATACCTCCTGAAAGTTGTTCAGGATAATGGTTTGCATAGTCTGATAAACCAATTAATTCTATATAACGTAATGCTTTTTCCAATGCTTTCTTTTTTGGCATCCCTTGCACGATTGGTCCAAAAGCGATATTTTCTAAAACAGTGAACCAAGGGTATAGTGCATGATCTTGAAAAACGACTCCTCTTTCCTTGGAAGGTTTTGTTACAAAAGATCCGTTTACCTTAATCACTCCTTCATCTGGTTTAATAAATCCCGCAATCAAATTTAATAGAGTTGATTTTCCGCCGCCACTGCTTCCCAATACACAAATAAATTCATGCGGTTGAACAGTAAGGTTTATCCCTTTTAAAACAAGATGATCATTATAAAACTTTTTTACATTTTCAACTATCAATGTCATATTTCTCACCCCTTTATGTAACTTTTATTAACACATAACGAAACTATATTGGTATATTATACGTAATTTTTTGATTTATCCACTGTCAAAATAAATAAAAATTAAAAAAGATTTTGTGTAAAATATCAAAAATTAAAAAAATCGAACAACTGTTTTTGGTAACAATTGTTCGATCAACATGTTAAAAAGTTTCATAAATATCTAAGATGATACTTTACTTTTTTGTTTTCCATACATACTCAGCGCTGCTTGTGCTCCTTCACCTCTGTTCATGCGAACACCGTGATAGATGAGAACTGCCTCCAATGCTGTCAGCAGCTTGAGAATATTTTCTTTGCGGCAGCTGTAGCCCATTGTACCGATCCTCCAGATTTTTCCGTGGAGCGGGCCAAACGAGCTGGCAATTTCAATCCCGAATTCATCCAGCAGCATGCGGCGCACGGATTCTCCATCGACGCCCTCCGGTATGTTGACGCATGTGACGGTCGGCAGTTTAAAGCGTTTATCGCCGAATAATGTGAGCCCCATTGCTTCCAGCCCGGCCATTAATGCCCGTTCATGGAGGCGGTGGCGTGCAAATCGATTATCCAATCCTTCCTCCATAATAAGCCTCAAGCCTTCACGCAATGCGTAAAGCATTGATGTAGCTTCCGTATGATGATTTAATCGCCGCGGGCTCCAATAATCTTGAAGCTGGCTTAAATCAAAATAGTTGCTAATAATTGTTTGACCTGAGGCCATTTGCTGATCCAATTCCGTCCGAATTCCTCTTTCTACCTTTTTACGCGACAAAACAATTTTTTCAATTCTGTCATTATATGTGATGGGAGCCATCCCTGATGGAACCGATAAGCATTTTTGCGTCCCGCCGATCACGCCGTCAAGCTGCCATTCGTCGACATTCACGTCCGTTCCTCCAATTGTCGCAACCGCATCGACTACAAGAATTACATCCATCTCCCGGCAAGCTTTCCCGATCTCCTCAAGCGGCTGCATGCACCCCGTTGAGGTTTCCCCATGGACGATCGCAACTATTTTTGGCTGAACCTTCTTTATTTCTCTAATTACATCCTCCGGGTCAAACACCGTTCCCCATTCACGCTCAATTGTAGTGACATCAGCCCCGTAGCGTTCGCATATTTCGGTTAATAAATAGCCGAACCGGCCGTATATCGGGATCAGCACTTTGTCGCCCTGTTCGATAATGCTCGCCAGCATCGCTTCAATCCCCGATCTGGAGGTTCCATCGATAGGGAACGCCCATTTGTTGTCCGTACGAAATAAATAGCGAAGCATTTCCATTACTTCATTCATGATCGAAGTAAATGCAGGATCAAATTGGCCTAAAATCGGCGTACTCATCGCTTGTAAAACTCTCGGATCGACTTCAACAGGCCCCGGTGTCATGATCGTTCTATTAGGTGTCTGTAGAGGCAGAAATTTCATTTCGTCCACAATCCTTTCTTTTAATATGCCAATCTATATAAATAATGGATTAAAAACTTAACGCCGCTTTCTAAATGAGCCGCTGAGGTATATTCCTTCGGCGAGTGGCTGATTCCGTTATGACTCGGGACAAAAAAAAGCGCAGTCGGACAATAGGTTCCAAACATTTGCGAATCATGTCCCGCCCCGCTAACCAAGATTTCATGAGACAGATTTTGCTCTTCTGCAATTTCTTTTGACAGCCTCAGCAATTGTTGATCCATTTTGACCGGCTTGACGTTCAGCCATTCATTTATCAAAATATCGACATTGTATTGTGCGCTCACATTTTTAAAATGACGTGAAAATGTTGAACAAAATTGCTCCAGCAGTTCTTCCTCGTGATGACGGATATCGATCGTAAAAACGACTTCACCTGCAATCACATTCGGAACGTTAGGTTCAACCTTTATTTTGCCGACGGTCACTCTTAGTTGGTCGCACACCTGTTTGGCTTGTTTCATTAAATAGGTAATCAGTTCAGAGGTAATGGCCACCGCATCTTTTCGGCAGGGCATCGGGGTTGTTCCTGCGTGGTTGCTTTCACCAACAACCTTTACTTGATAGCGGCGCTGTCCAACAATGTCGCTGACAATGCCCAACGATTTTTTCTTTTTTTCTAACACAGAGCCCTGTTCGATGTGCAGCTCAATAAAGCATTGAATATCGTTTCGAAATGGCTGGCGAAATCTTTCCTGTCCAAAACCGCATTCATTCATTGCTTGCACAAACGAAATCCCTTTAGAATCAACAATTTTTTGTATATGCTTAAAAGAGCGCCTCCCCGTTACAGAGCCTGACCCCCAAAATGTAAGCGGAAACCGGCTGCCTTCCTCTTCACATAAGGATACGACCTCAATCGTTTTTTTTGGTGTTCCAAAACGCTTTAATAAATAATGAGTCGCCAACAAGCCGGCAATAATGCCGTATGCGCCGTCATATTTTCCTCCTTCAATAACCGTATCGATATGCGAACCAGTTAAGATTGTTTTGGAGGATGGAGATGATCCTTCTGCTCGGCCGAACAAGTTGCCGACGTCATCAAAATATGGAGCTAATCCGCATTCCTCCATTTTCTCCTTCAACGCTTCCTGCGCTGACAGCCATTGTTCGCTATATAACAGCCGGGTAACTCCCCCTTTTTCCGTTTTACCGAATGTTGCAAGCCATTCGATCAGCCTTTCAACTTCCTCTTCAAGCTGAATGGGCCCAAGTAAATGAACTGTCATGTCTCTTCCCTCTTTTCTATTCAAAATAAGCAAATATCCTTGTTACATTTTGTTCCATAAAATGTGAATTTACTTTATTTTATCGTTATTCTTTTTCATATACATTGGCAATTTTGATATAAATTTCACCATCTTTTGTGCATGTTCACTAAAATTTGAAGACAAAGGGGCTGAAAAAATGAAAATTTCCGAAATATTAAAAATTCCCGTTATGAAAAATGCCAAGCTCATCGCCGGCCATAACGGAAAAGATCGAGAAGTTTTCAGCGTCAATATGATGGATGCACCGGATATCATCGATTTCCTGAAACCGAATGAACTGCTTGTAACAACTGCCTTTCATTTAAAAGACAATCCGAATGATCTGCTCGCACTCATCAAAAATATGGCGGATCAGCAATGTGCAGGGTTGGCAATTAAAATGAAGCGATTTTTGGAAGAAATTCCGGAGGCTTGCCTGAAGTATGCAAATGAAAAAAATTTCCCAATTATTGAATTGCCGATTGAGGTTACGTTAGGAGAGGTTGTGAACCAGACATTAAGCTATATATTGGACAAACGGACAAACGAATTGCTCAATGCGATTGAAATCCATCAGCAATTTACAAACCATATTTTAAGAGGAAAAGGGCTCGTCTCATTACTGGAAAATTTGGCAAACTTGATCGGCTGTCCAATTTTACTGTTGGATCAGCACTTTCAAATGATTGCTTCTTCATCTTCCGTTACATCGAGTCTGCCGGAAATCGAGGAAATGTACACAGACGGATTTCGCTTTTTCTTACAGCCAAGCTCTTACACTTGTTTTTCCATTATTTCTAGTAAACGAACTGTTTCCGTTTTTCCCATTTACACTCATGAAAGCAACAGCGGATGTTTAATTGTTTTTGATGCCATTCCTTTTCACAGTCCTTCGCTTGTGTTGACGATTGAACAAGCGACAAATGTCATTTCATTTGAATTGATGAAAAAAAATGCTCTTAAACAACATAAACGAAAAGTTCAAAATGAATTTTTTATCAATTTTACAGATGGCGCCTTTCAATCAAAAGAAGAGATTGTCATTAAAGCAAAAGAATTTAAAATTCGCAATGATCAATCGTATTTTTGTGCAACAGGAAAATTGGATGAAAGAAAAAAATCTTTAACGTTTACACAATTCCATAAAGAAAATGAACGGATTTTTGAATTTATGGAAAAAGAAGCTGATGCGTTCCCAAATCCTGTTCATTTTTTTGTGAAGGGGAACGTAGGCATTTTGCTCTTCCCGATTCAAAAATCATGGCTGGAGCTTCATTCTTCCATCATGCCGTTTTTAAAGGAATTGCAAGCGAAAATTAGAAGCAGGTTCCAACGGACTGTCTCATTCGGCATCGGCAGTCTTTGCCAACAATTTTTAGATGTAAAAAAAGGCTATAAAGAAGCGTTGGAAGTGCTGGAAGAAGAACAGTATTCCGGAAATCAAGAATTCATTCAAATTCATAAGAAAAAAGATATTTATACGCTATTGAAAATGATTCCAAAAGAAGAGCTGATTGATTTTTACGAACAGATTTTGACAAACCTTTCAGACCCGGCAGACACTGAAAAACAGGCTCTGCTGCAAACGCTGTTTTTATTTTTGGAAAATCATTGTCAAATTTCTGAAACAGCCAAAAAGCTTTTCGTTCATCGCAATACGGTGATCTATCGATTAGAAAAATGCGAGGAGCTCATCGGAAAAAGCTTAAAGGATCCAGAAGCCACTATTAGCCTCCGCTTGGCATTCCGCATAAAAAATTTGCTTCAATTATAAAAAAATTGAGGCAAGAGCTTTAGTAAATGAAAATGTAATTTGTCTATAAAGCTTTAGATACATTAACTAAATTTTGCAAAAACGATTATGTAATTCAACCAATGACTTCACTACATCGTTCTTTTATTATGAAAAACAAATAACATCTAGTGTTAGATTTTTTTACATAAGAGGAGGAGAGGTCACTTGACAAATCAAAATGGAGGAACTCATCTTTTTTCACTTGGTTTGCAGCATGTACTGGCGATGTATGCAGGCGCCATTGTTGTTCCTCTTGTTGTCGGAGGAGCGTTAAACCTTTCGACGCAGGAGCTGTCATATCTAGTTGCGATTGATTTATTGACATGCGGAATCGCCACCCTGCTGCAGGCGTTCAAAACAAAATATTTCGGCATTGGTTTACCTGTCATATTAGGTGCTTCATTTGTTGCTGTTACACCGATGATCGGGATAGGAAAAGAGTACGGCATCAATGCAATCTATGGATCGATCATTGCCGCAGGAATATTCATTATTCTTTTTGCTCCGCTCTTTGGCAAAATAACAAGATTATTGTTCCCGCCGGTCGTGACAGGTACAGTTGTCACCCTTATAGGACTGTCCTTAATACCGGTCGGGATTAAAAACATGGCGGGCGGTGCAGGAAGTCCGAAATTTGGCGATCCGGAAAATTTGCTCCTTTCATTTGGGGTTTTTCTTTTGATTTTGTTTATGAATCGATTTTTCACAGGCTTTTTTCGGGCAATCTCTGTGCTTATCGGGATTATCGCGGGTACGGTCGCCGCGGCTTTTATGGGAGAGGTTGATGTGAAAGAAGTAATGCAAGCTTCATGGATTCATTCTCCGAAATTTTTGTATTTCGGTACACCTACTTTTGAGCTTGTGCCGATCTTAACAATGACATTAGTGGGCATTGTCATCATGATTGAATCGACTGGCGCCTTTTTAGCCCTAAGCAAAATTTGCGGAAAAGATCTTAGCGACCAAGATCTTGCGCGCGGATATCGTGCCGAAGGATTGGCTTTCATCATCGGCGGTTGTTTGAACGCTTTCCCGTACAACACGTTCGCTCAAAACGTCGGACTTGTGCAGCTGACAAATATAAAAACGAGAAGTGTTGCGATCGTTGCCGGCTTTATACTTGTCACCCTTGGATTTATTCCGAAAATTGCTGCTTTTGCCACGATGATCCCAACATCTGTATTAGGGGGAGCAATGGTGATCATGTTTGGCATGGTCGTTGCTTCAGGCATTAAAATGTTAAGCACTGTTGATTTTCAACAGCAAAGCAATTTGTTAGTAATTGCCTGCTCCATTTCCCTCGGATTGGGTTCCACAGTTGTTCCTGATTTGTTTGCACAGCTGCCGCCTATGCTGCGAATTCTTTTTAGTGATGGGATTATAACAGGCAGTCTTACAGCCATCTTTTTAAACTTATTTTTTCACCATTTCTCACTGAAAAAATCTTCTGCTGCCGAACAGTTAAAACCGACAACGATCAAATTTTAAAAACGAAAGGAGAAAGCCGAATGGACATAGAACAAGTTAACCAACTCAGTGCGGCTGAATTTATTGAGAAGCTAGGCGGGATATTTGAAGATTCAACATGGGTGTCAGAAAAAGCAGAAAAATTCCGCCCGTTTTCTTCCGTGCAATCGCTTTTTTCCAAAATGGCTGAGATCGTGGATCAAGCTGACGAACACGAAAAATTGGCGCTTATTCGCAATCACCCTGCTTTAGGCGCAAGAACAAAAATGACCCGATTTTCGCAAACAGAACAACAAAAAGCGGGGCTGCAAAAACTGACAGATGAAGAATTCGATCGATTGTTAAAATTAAACGAAACGTATATGGAAAAATTTCAATTCCCGTTTATTTTGGCTGTGCGCGGCAAAACAAAGCAGGAAATATTTGCATCGATTGAACAGCGAATCAAAAACAATGCGGAAGCAGAGATAGAGCAAGCAATAGCAGAAATTAAAAAAATTGCCTATTTTCGACTGAAGGATATAGTGAAAGAAGAGAGAAACCTATGCTGACACGTACATTCCATTTTGATAGAACAAATTGACTTTCGTTATTTTTGATCTTTTGCACAGTACGAAGCCATATTCTTTTTAAGCGCCATAAATGGCGGTACAACTGAATCTGCTGAGAAATAATAACCAAAGAAATTACACGCTTGTTAAATAGTGAAAGAAAGCCGTGATTCAAATGCCATGCCCCGTCAGACAAGCGCTTCCAAAGTAACAAAACGGGCTTCCAAAATGAAAAACGAGGCAAATAAAAAGGTCAATAAGGAGATGGAATATGAAAGGATTAACAACACATATTTTAGATTTAACTCACGGTACGCCTGCACAAAACGTCAAAATCGAGCTGTTTTCTGTTACAGATCAAAACGAAACGGAAAAACAGCTGCTCAAAACCGCATTCACAAACGAAAACGGTCGGGTTGACGAACCGCTCATCACTGAGCAGCAATTAACACCGGGAACTTATGAACTTCTGTTTTACATTGGAGATTATTTTAAAAACAAAGGTTTATCCTTGAAGGAGCCGCTGTTTCTTAATCACGTCGTCGTCCGCTTCGGCATTTCTGATGCAAATGCCCATTATCATGTTCCATTGCTTATTTCACCGTGGGGGTATCAAGTGTATCGGGGAAGTTAATCGGATACAAATACTTTCTTCAACAACGTCATGAAAAAACGGGGCCTTCCAAAAGTCAGCGTTACTGACTTTTGGGAGACCCCCTTTATTTAAAAAAGCAAAAAAAATCGTCCCTTCTAGTAAAAGAAAGTTGCCTCACAATATTTCAGAAAGGACGATTTTATGAGCAACAATTGGAAGCTGGAGCGAAACAAAAGAAAAACAATCAATACAGATAAAGATGAGAACCAAACCTAGAGGAAGCCGCTAAGAAATTAGAAGAAAAAGTGGAAAAGTTATCAGAAGAAATCGAAAAGGAAACAGATACAAACATACATAAGGACAAGCAACATAAGCGCAGTCAATGAAAGAAATTTGTGAAGCAAATTCGAGAAGATTTTATCCTACGGCAGGTTAAATACAAGGAACAAAAAGAAATCTTTGGCAACCGTAACAGCTATTCTAAAACGGATAAAGACGCAACCTTCATGCGCATGAAAGAAAACCGTATGAAAACGGAACTCATCAATATATATTCAAATTTACTATTTACGTTCATCTCCTCTATAAAATACATCAGGCTATCAGCAAACAGGCTTACGCCCATAATAATGCGGTTCGCTACTTTTATTTTACATTCAACAAACACTTTGGATATGAGGATAAATTTTTTAATATTGTAAAAATGGAAAAAAGACTAGTAAATGTGTTAATATTTTAAAAAATCAGAAATAAGGAGGATTTTAAAATGTTTAAGAAAATAGGTTATTGTAATTGCATTTTTATTTTCCCTAAATTTTACTAGAGTAGAATTTGCTGCAGAAAACGATGCAAATGTTAATGAAGAAAGTCTTACACAAGAAGAATTAAACTATCTGTAAATGAAGTTGGCAACACTCAAGAAGAAGCTGATGCTCTGCCCATTGAAGTTGCTAGACAATTAATTGAAGAGGAAGCTAAAGTTATAGATTCTGGACCAGAAATTATTACTATATATGAACCAAAAGATGTTAAACCAGGACAAATTAGTACTATGGGAACTATTGCTTCTTCAACTTTAAAATTAGGTGGAACAGTATATAAAGTAACTAGTGATCGTTCAAAAGAAGATAAATTTTATATATATGGTAACTTTCAATGGTTAAAAACACCTTCTTTTCATTTAGTTGATAAAATGACTATTGGTTTCCCTTCAAATTCAGGATTATATCTACCAACTAGCGGAGGAACAGTAAAACAGCACCAACATAGATATTCTCAAGATCCTCAAGGAAATGGACGTTCGATTGATTATTCAATTAAGTATTCTCCGAGTAATTGGGAGCCAAGTGCTGGTGTGGCTGGCTCATATGATTTAAAACCTTCTACTAGTCATACAAAACACAAAGGGTACATTGGTCAATATGTATATGTTCCTAAATCAAAAAATGCTAAAAATGGAATATGGTCATCAAAGAATTGCTGGAACACCTAGTATATCAGTTTATCCAGCAGGTTTATCAATCACGTCAACTCCAAAAACAGATACAAAATCATACGCATTAACTTTATCTTATTAATCTAGTTGGAGTGGTAAGTCTATGATACAAACGATTGCCAACTTTATTCTTATTCTAGTTGTATCGGTCATTTTATTTTATATACTTAATTATGATACTTCTTTAGATAGTGAATTAATACTATCTCTTTTAATTATCATTTCTCTACAAACATCATTGATATTAGCTATTTTATTAAAAAGAAAATAACTTTCTTAAAGGGATTGTCCAAACATCATTGATATTAGCTATTTTATTAAAAAGAAAATAACTTTCTTAAAGGGATTGTCCAAAAGTTGAACTGTCCCCTGTCAAGCAGACAGTGGAAATCATAAATTGCTTTAAACGGCTTGAGCTCTAAATTCTAATGGGCTTAAGCCGTTTAATTTTTCTTGATCGCGTTTGTTATTATAAAACTCTTAATCGCTTGTTGTAACGCTTTAAACGTTTCATATCGTTTCAGATCATACCTTTCACACGTTCAGGTTGCCCAAAAAGATTCCATTGGGGCGTTTTCCATGCAGCGTCCCACTCTTGACATACTATGTGTTCGCTTTGCTTCGATTATTCGCTTCTTAAGCCCATGAGATGTACTATAAATCAAAAGTTGTTTATGTTCTTTTAAACTTGTGATAGATTAAGTCCTGAATGTTGTGTAAAAAAGCAGCGGTGATGTGATTTGCCAGGAATCTAGGGCAGGGTTGGACTTGACCCTTGCGATAGCGTGATCAACTGTTTGAAACACAAGTTGATGATTGTTCGAATGCCCTAATACATAACTATACAGATCTAGAATTGCACTCAAATACGCTTTTTTACCGTTTCCTATCTTGAATTCCGTGACATCCGTCAGCCATTTTTCATTTGGCTTACTTGCTGTAAATTTGCGATTTAATACATTCTCAGCCACATGCACCGCTGATGATGAAACGTAACGGTTCTTTTTACAACGAATTACAGATTGAATACCGGTTGTTTTCATCAGGCATATATTTGTTTATGGGTCACTTATTTTCGATGTATGACGAATTTCATTCGGCGATAGCCATAAATTTTTAACGCTGCAGACAAGGAAACAAGCCGAAAAACGCTAAAATCTATAATTTCTTTCAACTGATCATGTTAAAAAAATCGCCGAACTGCTCCGCCTTCTTAACATTTGCTGTCTAAGCGAGATGTTTCTTTTTCAGCAAGCTTTTGAACTGCTCTAATAATACCGGAGTAGCCTGTGCATCGGCAAAGATTTCCTGATAAACCGTCAACTATTTGCTGACTAGTTGGATTCGGATATTGATCCAAAATCGCTTTGACAGCCATAATCATTCCTGGGGTGCAATATCCGCATTGGAAACCTCCCTCTTCCAAAAACGCCTGCTGAATCGGATGAAGCCCTTTTTCCGCAAGTCCTTCAATTGTAACAATTTCTTTTTCATTTGCTTGATAAGCTCTAACTAAACAGGCATTCACTAGCCTGCCGTTCATGATGACAGAGCAGGCGCCGCAGCGGCCAATTCCGCAGGAAATCTTTGTGCCAGTCAGATGCAGCTGCTCTCTTAAAATGTCAACTAGCCGAGCGGCCGGATGAATCTCAAGCTCTTTCTTTTTGCCATTCACAAAAATCGACATGCGCATTCGTTCTTCAGACGGTAATTTTATGCTTGAGCTCATTTGCTTGTCAGCCATTTGCTCATCTCCGTTTCCATCATCTTATTGACGATTTCTTCCCTTGATACCGGTAGCTTATTCACCCAGATGCCAGTCGCATCATAAATGGCCATTGCGATGGCAGGGGCAACAGCAACCGTGCCAATTTCCCCGACGCCTCTTGGCCCATATTCATCCTCTTCGCACAACTCCTCGATTGCGGTGATGTCAATCGAAAGGGGGACATCTTTTATCGTCGGAATTAAATACGAATCAAAGTTTTCCGTTACATATGTTCCTTTTTCTATCAGCGCTTCTTCCGTTAATGTATAGCCTAACGCCATCACGGATCCGCCTTCAATTTGTCCCAAATATCCTTGCGGAAAAATAACAGGACCAGCGGCAACGGCTTGCTCTAAATGTTTTACACGAACAAATCCAGTTGCCAGATCTACTTCCACCTTAACGGCACAAGCTGCAAACGAATATAAAAAATGTCCGCCTGGTATGGAGCAAGGGGTTGCCGGAAAGTCAAATCGAGTTTCAATGATCAGCGGCTTGTCTATCGTTTGTTTTGCCAGTTCTTTGTATGAAATCAGCAGCTCATCTTGGTGCCAAACACCTTTTTCGCCTATTTTTAATTGACTGACTGGCACATCCGTACATTGCGAGGCTCTTTCCAACAGGCTGTTTTGAAACGGAGCTTTCATCCGTTGAATGGCTTGCCAAACCATGCTCGTACCCCTTGAAGCAGTTGATGAGCCTGAACGCGGGACTTTGTACGTATCGCCGATGACAATGTGTAAATCCTCTCGGGAGCAGCCTATTGCTCGAATGGCAATTTGTTCAATCACTGCGAGCAAGCCTTGGCCAAATTCTTCAAACCCAAAAGCAATTTCGATTTTTCCTTCCTCGTTCAATGAAATTCTCCCGCCAGCCGGATCTAAACGTCCATAGCCCAGCCCTCCGCCGTGCATGGTGATTGCCACCCCGACGCCTGTCTTAATCAAGCCGTTATGATCTTGTTTTCGGCAGCTGTTTAATAGTTTCGATTGGCTGATCTGTTTTAAAACTTGTTGAGCGCCGTCAGTTGGGGCGATTTTTTGCCCGACAGGACCGGGATCATGTGCCTGGCGCAGATTTTTTTGTCTGAGTTCAAGCGGACTCATTCCAAGCTTGACTGCCAAGCGATCGATTTGCCCTTCCAATGCGAAGGTTACTTGGTTTCCTCCAAAGCCTCTAAATTCACCGGCAACGCCGTTATTCGTAAAAACCGAATAGCCTTCAACTTGAATATTCGGGATCATGTATGGGCCTGTCGCATGTTCAACCGCAAAATCCAATACTGCGGGGCCTAACGTTGCATATGCGCCGGTATCCGCTATAATTCGCACTTGATGGGCGATGATTTTGCCGTTTTTTTTCGCACCTGTTTTCATTTTAATTTTCATCGGATGCCTTTTGATTCCTGACCGCACCGATTCCCTTCTCGTTTGATGAATTTTTACAGGAAATCCCGTTTTCAGCGCCAATAAGGCTCCGTACGGCTGGATGTTTAATTCGTCTTTTCCGCCAAAAGAGCCGCCAAGCGGGCTTGAGACGACGCGGATGTCTTCTTCCGGCATATTTAAAATGCGGGCTAATTGATAGCGGTCTTTATATCCATGCTGAGTGCCGGCATACACCGTCAAAGTGCCGTCTTTTTCCGGAACAAACACCCCGCCCTCTGTTTCCATGTACGCATGCATTTGCCTTGGAAGTTGATACGTTTCCTCTACAATACAGTCGCATGATTGAAATGCTTCTTCCACATTGCCGCTTTGATAAGATGCTTGGTGTAGGATATTCCCGTTCGGATGGAGCTGCGGAGAAGAAGGGAGCATAGCCTGTTCCGGATCATCAACAACCGGCAGCGGCTCATATTCCACTTCGATCAGCTGAAGCGCCGCTTCGGCGATTTCCTCTGTTTCCGCAGCAACAGCCGCGACAGCATCGCCGACAAAACGAACTTTATCTTTGCATAAAACAGGCTGATCAGGAAAGATTAAGCCAAACCCGTTTAAACCTGGAACATCCTTGCTTGTAATGACAGCCCGAACTCCCGGCAATTCCTCCGCTTTTTCCGTTGAGATCGAAACGATATTGGCATGCGGATATTCGCTTCGCAAAATTTTTGCAAACAGCATATTCGGAAACGAAAGATCTGTTAAAAACTTTAAATGTCCAGTTACTTTTTCTACTCCGTCCGGTCTGATGCACACTTGTTTCAATCTCAATCCCTTCCCTTCTTCATAATCCAAATTGAAAAAGCTCGTATCTGAATATATTAATCTTTCTCCTCTAATTTTTTTAGCTCTGCTATGACTATATTGGCGGCGACCCGCCTGCGGTAATCCGCTGAAAAAAAAGCATCGCCGACAGGTTGAAATTCAGAAAAGACCGCCTCATGTACCTTTTTTAGTAAAGCGGACTCAACCTTGCGTCCGGCCAGCAATTGCTCCGTTATTCTTAATCGCCTTGGACGATTCTCGCCTCCGCCTGCTGCCAACCGCGCAAAGTCAATTGTTCCGTTGTCATTTTGGCCGATTATCCCTGCAATGGTGACGACAGAGCCTGAAAACGCCTCTCTCCTCCCAATTTTTTGATAAAAATGGACATATGATGGCGGAGCTGAAATTTCCGGCACCACTATTTCCGTTATAAGATCATCCTTGAATTCTTCATTCAACCAATGATCTAAATCGATTTTTTTTATGTCGTCCCCATCAAAACATCCGATTTTCGCTTCCATCACTAACAGGGCGGGGATGGCATCACCAATTGTTGAGGCGACGTTTCCGCCGATCGTTCCAAGATTGCGCACGGCTGGTGCAGCAATGGTCTTGACAGCTTTGGTCAATAAAGGCCATTTCGCTTTTATAATGGGATGGCGGAGGCAGTCAGCCAATCGGATAAGCGCCCCCAAGTGAAGAAAGTTTTGGCCGCCATCTTCTTTTTCATATATCGCTTCTAAAATTTTTATGTTCTCAAGGCTGATTAAATGAGATGGCTGCGGTGCTCCTTTTTCCCATTTTGTTTGCCATAATGTTCCGCCGGCTATAAAGTGTGATTCTAATTGCAATAGCTGCCGCAATCGCCATGCTTCTCTTAAATCTGTTGGCATCCATATTTTTGAGGACAATGTTTTCAACTTCATCCCCCTTCCTTTGATAGTAAAATAACGTGCTTTTGCAACCATATTGCGATTAGAAACGGAAATGCCTTGTGGACGTCCGCATTTGACCGATTATGCACCATTATCGCCTGTCCGCTTCCTTAAATAGGGATAACAAAATCGGCGTACTCGGCAAGCGATCCAGCTTGGCAGCATCCTCATCAAACAACTTATTGCTGCGTATCAAGTTTCGTATTGAAAAATGAGATCGTTGATGATTTCCAGTTGAATAAACGGCTGTTTTGTGCAATTGCACCGCTTGCTCTGCTATCGACTTTTCCAAGCCGCCTTTAAAAGAACTCTAAAAAGGGGCTTGACAAGTTTAGATACAGCGTCGGTACATAACCATCGGTTCGTCTATTGGTCAAGTGACTTTGGCATTCCGATTAGCGCCTGGTTTTTTGTGAAATGTGATTGCGGCTTCATTATGCACGCACCTTCTGAGGAGATCGAAGCTTTGTCAATTGAATTAATTCTGCTAAAATGCTGATCGCGATTTCTTCAGGGCCTTCTGCCCCAATAGACAAGCCGACAGGTGAATGAACGTTTCGGGGAATTTCCTGATCTCCCAGCAAGCGTTTTGTCCGTTCTTTTGAACCGATGACCCCGATATATCGCAGGTTTTGCTGCAACAACAGCTTTAAAAGCTCTTGATCCTGTTGAAATTGGTGTGTCAGCAGCACAACAAAATCGCGGGGGGAAAAATATATTTTCGTTGCCGCTTCCCGCGGGAAAGCGATGATAAGCTGATCGGCATCAGGAAAACGGCATCTATTGCACAACGCTTCTCTCCAATCACTAACGATAACCGAAAAACCGGTCCGCGAAGCGAAATGCGACAGTGGTACAGCATCCGAACCGGCACCGAAAATAATCAATCTCGGTTTAGGCTCAAATCGCTGAACATAAACATATGAGGACAGTTCATTGACCCAAACTAATCCGCTTTTCTCTTGCGCAGCTATGGCATCGATTTGTTTCGGCACCGCACCAGCCCATTCCCCGAATGTTTCCGTGTCTTCTGTAAAAAATAAATAATTGCTTACGGAAAAATTTTTGCCGAGTTGTTTTACGATGAAAACGTCCTTGCCGTTTTGAAGCAAATCATGCAGCCGGGATAAATGCTTTCGCAAACGGTCATCGATGCACTCCAACAGGATGCGTATGACGCCGTTGCAGCCGGCGCCTTTTCCCCACGACAAGTCATCTTCGCTTTTCAAGTCATATACGATACATTGCGACTCGCCCTCAAGCAAAAGCTTCGCCCTTTCTTGCAGGTCATTTTCAAGGCAACCGCCGCTTATTACGCCGATTGTTTCCCCATCCTCCTGAATCAGCATTGCTGCTCCTTCTTTTCGGTAAGCGGAGCCTTCCACATCAATAATAGTGGCTAGCACAGCTTTTTTTGGCTCAGTTGTTGCAATCTTTAAAATTTCATGGATATAGTCCATAACAATTCCCCTTCTTATGAAAGAAAAGTAATGAGAATGATTGTTTTGTTCAAACGCAATCATCAGCTGTTTCTTTCTCTTTGCATGCACAATGCGTTGGCAATATACGCCACGTTTCTCCCCAGGCGACCGGCCATTTTTAATTCGTCATCAGACGGCTTTCGCGAACCATCAGGGCCGGCTAAAACTGTTGGTCCATACGGAGTTCCGCCAATGGGGGCGTCCGTTAAATATTCCGGATTTTGAGTATAAGGTAATCCGATAATGATCATTCCGAAATGGAGAAGCGGTACGATGGATGTTAAGATGGCCGCTTCATGCCCGGAATGAATGGAACCAGCGCTTGTAAAGATGCCCGCGGGCTTTCCCTCCAGTGCGCCTTCCACACAAAGGTCGCCGATAGTTTCTAAAAAATATTTAACTTGGGACGGCATCGATCCAAAATACGTCGGAAATCCCCATATCACTCCATCTGCCCAGTGAAAATCTTCTATTTCCGCTGTTTTAAATATTTTCTGCTTCTCGCTTTCACGCTCATAATTTTCTTTTCTTTTTCCAATTTGAAATGTTGCGGAAATGCCGTTTTTATCAATCATCAACGGATTTTCTCTAATAGCCGGAATTAGACGATCAGTAAATTCGGGAATTTTTACACATCGTACATCTGTTTTCTCAATCGCCTTTGCTCCTTCGCAAACTGATTGCGCCATTTGTCTTATATGTCCAAAAGCACTATAAAAAACAACTAAAATATTTGCCATAAAGCTTTCTGCTCCTAACCTATTAAAATTACATATAATAAAACGGTTTGAGTATTGCTATATTAGAATTGGAGGGAATAAAAGCCTTTTAAAATTACATATAAAAAACGGTTTCCATCGGATTGGTGTGAAGCAAAACTCTGCCCTTCTTTATCACATAGCGGCAATGGGGCTGAAGGCGAATCAAATCTATAGCATGATCAACCGGGAACGTAATGATATTTGCTTCATTTCCTACCTTTATTCCGTAATCGTTGATTTGCAGAGCTTTGGCTCCGTTTATCGATATCATGTTAATCAATTCCTCCAATTCCTTCATTCCCGTTAAATGACCTGCATGAGCAGCCATATGTGCAGCCTGCAATATATTCCCGTTACCTAACGGATAAAACGGGGTCATGATATCGTCATGGGCGATGCAAACATTGATATTTTTTTGCAGCATCTCTTTTATTCTCGTAATCCCTCGCCCTTTAGGATAGGAATCATATCTTCCTTGCATTGCCGTGTTGATCAGAGGACAAGCTACAATATGAATTTTGGAACTCGCAATCAAATCTAATAATTTGGCAGCATAATTATCCGGATAATAGGCCATTGCACAAGCATGACTTGCAGTCACTTTGTCTTCCAGTCCTGATGAAATCGCCAATGATGCAACTGTTTCAATAAACCTCGATTGCGGATCATCGATTTCGTCACAAAAGAAATGAAGAAATAGGCCGTATTTTTCAGCCAAAGAAAAGCAGAATTGAATGGATTCGATCCCTTCCTCCCTCGTTCTTTCCAAGTGAGGAACAGCACTGACCCCGTCAGCGCCCAGCTTGATTGCTTCAAGCATCCGTTCCTGATTTTCCGGACATGAGAGTAAACCATTTTGAGGAAAAGCAATGATTTGCAAATAGATGATGTCCTGTAAGTCTGATTTCAGCTTCAGCAATGTTTTTAAAGCAACGAGGCGTTCATCGGAAATATCCGCGATCGCTCTTACATATAAAACACCGAATTTCATCAATTGATTCAGCGCCTTCCTGGCTCGCCCGTAGACATCTTCCATCGTCAAAGTTTGCTTCCGTTCGTTCCATAATAAAATTCCTTCTAATATCGAGCCGCTTTGATTCCAGCTCGGCTCTCCGGCAGTAAATGCCGTATCAAGATGAATATGTGTTTCGACAAATGGCGGCATGGCTAAATCTCCACAGCCGTCTATCACTGTTTTTCCTTGCAGGGGATAAGGGGAAATTTCAGCAATGATCCCGTTTTGAATCCCGATAAAATGATGCCTTTCTTGATTGGGCAGTCTGATATTTTCTAATACAAGGTCATACATATTGTAAATTCCTTTCAAATTTTGCATATTGGCTTTCCGTCTCATGCTGATACATCAACAATTGGCGATCGTTCCAATGTTCAGCTTTTTTAGATTGATAGAGCAATTTTCCGTTTCGGAACACATATCTTTCAACAGGCAGATTCGTAAAGATGTCTTCTACTGATCTAGCTTTTAATAGAACGAAGCTTGCCTTCGCTCCGCATCTTACACCGTAATTTTTTAAATTTAATAATTTTGCCGGATATTCGGTAATCATCCGAACAACTTGGTTCAGTCCTTCATTGCTTCCTAAATGGGCAACATATGCAGTTAGCAAACCGATTTGCAGTAAATCCGCTTTCCCGAATGGATGAAATGGATCATGGACATTATCGGAAGCAGTTGCAAGCGTCGCTCCGCTTTGCAAAATTTCATGAATTCTTGTAACGCCGCGGCGGACAATCCCTTGATCAAATCGACCTTGCAAGTACATATTGGCACCCGGCAGCGTCACCGCTCCAATTTGTGCCGCCGCCATTCGTTCAATTAAAGAAAGAGCTTTTTCTTGTTCCATTGGCGCCAACGAACAAAGGTGGCCGGCTACAACGCGATTGTGATATTGCCGCTCCATTGTTTTTTGGATAATATAATCCAGTGTGCATACGTTCGGATCATCACTTTCATCTACATGCAAATCAATCGGTTTGTCGTACTTTTCCGCCAACGAAAACAAACCGTCAATTTGCTTCTCAGGGTTTTCAGCTAAATGAGGAGCTCCGCCAATTCCATCAGCCCCCATTTTGATCGCTTGTTCAATCCAATCCAGCTCTCGTTTCGAATCGTCGTCAGGCAGTAAAAACATTGGAATGACTTGAATCGTAATGTATTGTTTTAATTTTTCTTTTACGTTTAAAACAGCTGTCAACGCCCGGAACACGACGTCTTCCCCTAAAGGCAATTCAAAATTGACATGTGTGCGAATGGCTGTTGTACCATGGCTTAGTGCATTCAGTGCAGTTTTCATCGCCCGATACTCAATCTCTTCCACCGTGAAATGGGGAGATTGCTTCCGGTAATTTATTACTGCTTCTTGAAGCGTCCCGCTATCGTTCGGAACTTTCCTGAGAGAATAGGCTTTATCTAAATGCATATGAGCATCAACAAAGCCGGGCAACAACACATATCCTTGACAATCAATGAATGAATCGGAGGATGAGTTAAGGGCCTCTAAAGTTTTAAAGTCTTCGCGCTGAAGATAAGAAGGCTGCTTTGTGATTTTTTCATATCGATCATCGTTAATGATGATTTCAAAGAGAGAACCAGGATCTTCAAGCGGCAGACAAACATTCAGCAAATGCAGTTGACTCATAGCTTTCTCCCCTTTTTGCCCAACTTGCTCCGAGGCGCATTTTTAATTTTTCGCCAAAAACTCGTTTGTGTAGGCATTGGCGATATCTTCTTTCTTTTTAATTAAACCTAGTTCATAGAGTTGATTTTGCAAGGTGTTCCACCGTTCTTGAGACATATAGCCGAAGCCGTGGTCTTTCGCATCGTGCCCGAAAATTAAGTTCAGCTGCTGTTCAGCCCCATATTCGAGCGCCTCCATTGATAAATCAGGATTATATTCATGTATAAATGGATTTACTTCATCCGAATGATCTTTATAATACTCCCACCCTTTCGTTGTCGCTTCCATAAACCGTTTGACGAGTTCAGGTTTTTCTTTGACCATTTTTTCGGTTGTAAATATTACATTGCCATAAGGCTGGTAGCCGGAATCGTGAATCAGTAAATATTTCGTTTCGATTCCTTGCTGCTTTAAAGCGAAAGGCTCCGCCGTAATGTAGCATTGGGTAACTGACTCTTTATTCTCTATAAATGGAGTCAGCTGTCCGCTATATGCCATTTCTTTCGCATTGTCGAGCTGATAAGCCTTTTTTATATATGCCCAGTACCCTGTTCCAGGTGCCGTGTACACCGTTCGCCCATTCAAATCGGAAAAATCTTTAATATTTTGATCAGCATGGTACAACAACGCCTGCGGATTCACTTGAAAAATGGCTCCGATCGCCACAATGGGTATTCCTTTATCGCGAGCTAATAAAATATCGTCAGCTTGAGTGATTCCAAAATCGGCTTCCCCAGATGCCACTATTTGAATGGGGGAAACTTGCGGCCCGCCTGGCTCTATTGTCATATCAATGCCTGCTTCTTTATAAAAGCCTTTCATCAAAGCTGCATAGTTGCCTCCATGTTCCGGTTCGGCAAACCAGTTCGTGACTTGCTTCACTTTTTCCAATTTTTCTGAGTCCTCTTTGACTTCTTCGTTATTAGTTGAAGCTGATTGGCTGCCGCATCCAGCTAAAAGAACGAGTAGAAATAAAATGAAGATTTTTGTATATCCCTTCCCTTTTGCCTGCATACGAATCCTCCTACTATTTTTGATATTTTTCTAGTTACATTTCTGCTTCATGCCAAGAACCTAGTGCCGATAATAAGAACTTTTTTCGGTATATTTCAGCCGTTTCAATTCATTTTCCCATCGTTACACTTGTGCATAAGAGGTGACGTCCGTTATTTTTCCTGGATTCAGCAAATGAAACGGATCATTTTTTTGCTTGATTTTTATGATTTCATCCATTCGTAAACTCCAACCGCCGAATCCCAACAAATAAGTATGCGGATCATGCACTTTAGCTCCTATATTCAGGAAAAATTGTATGATTTCATACAGCCGTTTCTCGCTTGTAAAGCGAACGACCGGCAAGGCCGTTGGAATAATTGCTCCGTTTCTTTTTATAAATTCAAAATGAAGAAGAACTTCTTCACCAAATTCCTTTTTTAACAAATGGACTTGATGATAAAGGTGTTGAATATCAAACTCAACTTGCAAGTAAGTAATATTGTCTTCATTTTTGCAGGCCCACAGCGTGGAGTGGTTCCAAGTAAAATCCGAAAGGCGGACCCCTTTTCGATACTGCTTGGCAGGAATGGTATGTGCCAATATTCCTTTATGTTCGGCAACGAGTTCGACAAATTCACTTTTTGCTTTTTCATCGACCTCAATCATCGTTAACGTTTTTTCAGGCAAAATATATTGTTTTAAAGGAGCGAAATGCTTTGTCAAAGCTCCTTCACATACTGATAAGAGCCTTTTTTCCATAGTTTCTATGCCCGAAAATTGATGGGCGAAATTTATCGCTTCATCTAAATGGTCATGAAAAACCATTGCTTGCATCCAATCTGTTTTCTCCTCGATCGGCAATTGCAGCTCTGTCATGACACCTAAAGTTCCGTAATTGTGAATATATTGCTCGAGTTTATCGCCTGAAACAACAATTTTTCTCGGCTTTTCCTCAATTGTGTAAACCGAAGCGCTGTGCACATTGCCATCCCACAAATTGCCCCATGTAATGGAGCCGATTCCTCCCGATCCTCCCGCCACAAAACCGCCAATCGTTGCTTGAATATATGTGCTCGGCATAATTCGCAGCTCTTTTCCGTTTCGCTCTAATATCCGTTCAAGCTTGCCGATTCTTATTCCCGCTTGTACCGTTACAGCGTTTTCGCCGATTTCAAGTACTTGATGAAACCTCGTCATGTCGATCACAATACCGCCTTGAAGAGGTACGGCCTGACCATAATTTCCTGTTCCAGCACCTCTGACCGTAATCGGAATTTTTCTTTTTACGGCGAATGATATTAACGAAACTAATTCCTCTTCTGACTCCGGAAAGGCGATGCAATCGGCCAGTTTATCCTTTAGCTTTTGTGTGAGAATGGGTGAATACCAATAATAATCTTTAGAAAATTTTCCTCTTGAAGCTGCATCGAACAGAACTTTTTCCTTCCCTAAAAGCTGCTGTATTTCTTTTTTCCAAGCCATACTTCCACACCTCCAAAGTTTTCTTTATGTTTGAAACAATTGATCATCCTTTCTATGTCAAAGGACTGTACTGCTTTTCGGTAGAAATGTTGATGAGATCATCCATTTCGAATTCCGCCATTTCCCGCAAAACAACCGCCAGCTTTTCACCCAAACGGTTGGCGATGATTTCTCCCGTTTCTTTTGAAGCTTTTTTTGCATTTCCTAAAACCCCGGATTTCGAAATATCTTCCATCCTCCAAGCAACATAATGGCTGCCTTTTAATTGAAGATGCTTTGCGCTTTCCGGAAACTGGATGAACTCATCGGGACAAAGCTCTTTTTTCACCCAATCGGTTTTGAAGGAAAGAATGAAGGATGTTTCGATTTCTCCCCCGTGGATTCCGTATGCAGCCTCTTTTTCCTCAATGAGATCCTCTGAGACATTGAAGTCATAGCTGTTCAACCGGAAAGTCATCAAACCTGTTTCAATGCGGATATCGCGGGCAACGGAATTGAGTAAATCATGGTTTCCTCCATGTGAATTAAATAAGACGAATTTTCTAAATCCGCTTTTTTTCAGACTTGCGGCAATATCCTTGATCATTGCCTCTAAAGTGCTCCCAGATAATGAGATGGTTCCTGCATATCCGAGATGTTCGATGCTTTTGCTGTACGCAATTGGAGGCAAAATCCAAATATTATCTTCTTCTTTTAAATGTTTGCAAGCTGAATGCAAAATCCCCTCCGCTATTAAAGAATCAGTAAATACCGGTAAATGAGGCCCATGTTGTTCAACTGCGCCAACCGGCAAAATGATTAAAGCATTTTGCTTTGGCAATTCAGCAATTTCCTTACTCGTTAGTCTTGCAAAAAATTTCTGTTCAAATGCTTCTCCCCGGTAGCGAAATTCCATGCCGTTTCCCCTCCGAACAAATGATTACTTTTGTGAAAAAAGAAAAGCCGCAGGAAAAGAAAAACAATAAGTTTTTTCTTTCCTACGGCTTGTTTCCATCCCGTAAACAGGATCAAAACAATACCGAATAATCTATGGATAGCCTAAAGGACGGAAAACGTCCTTCAAGCTAACTCATTTTTTTTAAGAATAATTGTCATGCATGCTGAGCCAGTGGAAGGATCATAATCTTTTAAAACCGAAAAAACGTTTAGTCCGACAATTGTTTCCATTTTATATTTAAATCGCTTTTTAAATTCATCAATTAATAACGAATCTGCCCACATTGTCAAAGCTCCATCTACTTTTTCAAGAATTTGCAAAGCAGGATCCCGTTTATGCAACCCGAAAATTAAAATTTTTTCATCCGTTACTTCAACTCGCAGTTGAATCACACCTGTTTGAAAAATTTCTTTATTTACTTCGTTGTAAATTCTCGCAATATCTTTTTTTAATGATTGCCTCTGTTCTGTCAAAAGGCTTTTGTCTTTCAAAAAACCACCTCTTTTCTTAAAAATGATTTTACAATTTTTCAAAATGTTTGATTATTTCTTTGTTAAGTTTTTTTCCACATTTTTTTATTTTTGTCATAAATTCTTACACTTTTATTGAATTTACCTGCATACATTCTTAGAATGAATTTCAATACTTATAGCAAGGAGAAAGGAATATGAAGAGCCTGTTGATCAAAAACGCACAAATTATTACGATGAATCATGCGGATGAAATTTTCACGGGAGATATTTTCATCGAAAATGGCATCATAAGCAACATAGGGAAAAATCTTGCATGTGACGCCGATCAAATCATCAATGCAGAAAATCGGACCGTCATTCCGGGCTTCATTCAAACCCATGTTCACCTATGTCAGACACTTTTCCGCTCACGGGCGGATGACTTAGAATTGTTAGATTGGCTGAAAAAACGAATTTGGCCATTGGAAGCAGCACATGATGAGGAATCGATCTATTACTCTGCATTGCTCGGCATTGGAGAATTGATTGAAAGCGGGACCACAACGATTGTCGATATGGAAACCGTTCACCATACAGAAGCAGCGTTTCAAGCGATTGCAGGAAGCGGAATCAGAGCTTTATCAGGCAAGGTGATGATGGATCGTGGCGACGATGTGCCAATGGAGCTTCGCGAAAAAACAGCTGATTCTCTCCAAGAAAGCGTTGATTTGCTTGAAAAATGGCATATGTTTGCAAACGGAAGAATTCAATATGCCTTTTCTCCCCGATTTGTCCTTTCATGTACAGAAGAACTGTTAAAAGAAGTTCAACGGCTTTCTGAAATATATCAAGTAAAAGTTCATACTCATGCAGCGGAAAATCAGGAAGAAATCATGCTGGTTGAACAGCAGACAGGGATGCGAAATATCGAATATCTTGACTATCTTGGACTTGCCAATAAACGATTGATTTTGGCGCACTGCATCTGGCTGGATGAAAAAGAAAAGAAAATCATTAAAGACAGAGGAGTTAATGTTAGCCATTGCCCCGGGTCTAATTTAAAATTAGCTTCAGGAATTGCGGATATTCCCGGGCTGATGGAAATGGGAGTTTCGTTAAGCTTAGGCGCAGACGGAGCGCCTTGCAACAATAATTTAAATATGTTTCAGGAAATGAAGCTTGCTGCCCTCATCCAAAAGCCGAAGCACGGCCCTTCCGCAATGAAAGCAAAAGAGGTATTTAAAATGGCGACCATCGGCGGGGCAAAAGCGGTCGGATTGGAAAAAGAGATTGGCAGTATTGAAATCGGCAAAAAGGCAGATTTAGTGATTCTAAATTTACATCATTTTCATACTTTCCCTTCCTTTGAGGCTGATCCGATTTCGCGGATCGTTTATTCTGCTTCAAGGGATAATGTAGAAACAACCATTATAAATGGGGAGATTATAATGGAAAACAAAAAAATAAAAACACTCGACAAAGAAATTGTTTTAAGAGAAGCAGACCGCTCGATCAAAAGAATGCTCAAAAAAGAAAAAGCAGTTTTCCACTGAAATCCGAAAAAGGGGGTGTCTAATAAGTCGTTTTTACGGCTTATTGACGCCCCCATTAATGTGTTAGAAACGTTGATATATCGGTGTTTATGATTTTTTGTTTTCAATGGGGATTTGACTTTCTGGACAGCCCCACTCTCCCTATGACAATCTATTATGATTGTTTTGCAAAAGCTTCGCATAATATCGGCCATGAAAATTTTCCACCTCGATGCCTGCTTCAAAAAAGTCTGACAATCGTTCACTTGAAAGCAGCTCTTCTGTTCTTCCCTCAGCAAAAACCTTTCCTTCCTTTAATAACAGGGAATTGGTGAAGCAAGGCAAAATTTCTTCAACATGATGCGTCACGTACAGGATCGTTGGCGCATTGGGCCTTTTGGCAATTGTTTCAATCAGCCCTAAAAGCTCTTCTCTCGCCAATAGATCAAGACCATTGCACGGCTCATCTAAAATAAGGAGCTTCGGCTGAGGCATAAGCGCACGCAAAATCAGCACTTTTTGCTTTTCCCCTTGGGAAAGGCTGTCATATGTACGCCCGCTTAGTTTTTCCACCCCGAATAGCGTCATCAAAGACCGCATCTCTTCTAAATCGTGTTCATCCGGTGTTTCATATAAGCCGATTGACGCGAATTTTCCGCTCAAAATAACTTCTTCAACAAGATCATGTCCGTAAATTTTTTCTTGGAGCGATGAGCTGACAAGGCCGATTTTTTTTCGAACCTCGCGAAAATCTGCCTTTCCAAAAGTAAATCCAATGACGGAAACCGTTCCTTTTGAAGGAAACAAATAGCCGTTTAACAAATTGAGCAATGCTGTTTTCCCCGCTCCATTTCTTCCTAAAATACACCAATGCTCGCCTTCATCAACATTCCAATTTATATTCTCCAAAATATATTTTTTGTTGCGAATGAGCGAAACATTTTCAAGTGCAATCACCATACGCTTGCTCCTCTCCATACGTTACATTATAATTATTATTCCAAAAATTTCTGTTGAAGGGAAGAGAGGATCATTGAAAAATCTGATTTTTCCATCAAAAGTGTTTTCTTCTTTCTTCAGATTGGTTTAGTTCCATTAGGTATTTATGCGAGTGAAACATTTGTAAGATAAAACCGTAGAAATAATCAAAATGTTTTGTAAAGCGTAAGGGGGAACCATTGTGTCAACAGATACGATCGTTTTTTTAATCACTATGGGGTTCACACTTATCATACACGGGGGCCTGACGTATTTAGTCGTAAAGAAGCAAGATTACAGCTTAATATCGGGCTTCTACAACAGACCAGAAGAAGAACAGCAGCAATTAATTGAAAATGGTTATCCGCAGGCAATTGGTAGATTGCTGTTTTATACGTTCATCATTTTGTTCATTTCGGTCATTTTAGCACTTTTTCAAATCCCATATGGATTTGAAATAGGCATGCTGCTGTTTCTCATCGTACTGCTCGGCGGTTCGATCTATGTACAAAAATATGAACTAAAGCATAAACGGAAAAAATATTATTGGATTACCGGAATTGTTGCGGCTATTGTGATCACATTCGTTATCGTTTTAGGCTATTTGGGACTTAAGGAGCATGATGTGATCATAAATGACCGACAGTTGAAGGTAACGGGTTTATATGGGGTGGAATGGCCGATTGATGAGATTGACCGTGTGAAGCTGTTGGATGAACTTCCCGAGGTCGTTGCCAAAAGTAATGGCTTTGCGGCTTTTGATCGTTTGAAAGGATCTTTTCGGCTAAAAGAGCCATACGGTGGAGGAGGAAAATTGTTTGTTTACAAAGGGCGTGCACCGTATGTATATATCGAAAAAGATGATGATTATATCATTTTGAATCAAAAAGACAGGGACGAAACGCAAAAGCTGTATGACCAATTACTGGAAAAGATAAGCGAATGATAATAGTGCACATGGAACCCTGATCTATAAATATATAACTGGAAACTTTACAGCAATTCTCTTTTTCATGCCCGATATCCGAATATTCATTAACAGTGCATTGGAACATGTATTTAGAGGCTCCCCATTCAGGAAGCCTCTTAAATTTTCAATCATTGCTCAATCCTATCGGAAAACCTATTAATCTACTACTTTTAAAACAATTTGACCATCCTCTACTACCGCGATTTTTCGTTTCACTTCCAATCTTCCGTCATCACCGATTGATGGAATCTCGTATACGCGTTTGTCTTTTGGCAGATTATCCAGTCCATCTTGCATATGTTTGCGAATAGCTTCCGCATCGTCAACAGTTTTTGCCGCTTTCATCGCTTCAACGAAAATATACGTAGCGATATAGTTGAGCCCTGATTCAGAGCTAGGTTCATCTTTAAACTTTGCTCGATAGTTTTCGGCAAATGCCGGCGCTCCCGGATCATTAGATTTTACGAGCGGCAGCACTCCAACAGAACCTTCTAATACGTCATAGGAACCTGTTATTTTTTCCATAAAATCCAGTTTTGCCTGATCCATGATAATGAATCCGCCTTTAAATCCTAGCTCTCTAGCTTGCTTTGCCACTTTTGCGGTAGGTTCTGAAGCTCCGCCTATAAATAGAACATCCGGTTTTTCTTTAAGAGCATTTGTGACAATGGTGAAAAAGTCGGTTTCCTTTGAAAAATCAATGGATGAATGATATACAACCTTTCCGCCCTTCTTTTCCCATTGTGGAAGCAAAGTTTTTGCCCAGTCTTTCCCATATTGTGTAGACGGCGGAAGAGCGGCTAATTTTTTGCCAAACCGTTTCATAGCATAATCTGTAAAAGGTTCCACGTAGCCGTCATAACGCGGCGGTATGCCGATCGTAAGGGAGTTCCCGGCATCAGTTACATCCGGTTCACTCGTATAGGCACCAATCAAAAACTTTTCAGTCTCATTAAATACTTGAAGCGCCATCACTCCACCGCTGTGCGGCGTAAAAATAATAGGTGTTTTATATTCTTGAAGAAGCCGTTTGGCATTAGAGGCTGTTTCATTCGGCAAATATTTGTCGTCAAGAGGGACGATGTTTAATTTATAGGTTTTTCCATTTATTTCAAATCCTCCGTTGTTATTAATTTCTTCTGCGGCCATTTTTATGCCGTTCAGTGTCCGTTCTCCATATAAAGCAGCCGGTCCGCTTAAAGGACCGCTAAAGCCGATATTTACCGTTCCTTCTTCGCTTTTGCTTGATGATTCCTTCTGGCCGCCAGTAGATTGGCTTGTTTGAGAGCCCGCACAAGCTGCTAAACTAACCATCATTATGAGCAGAAGCCCCGCAGCAAAAAGACGTTTCATTTTTTTCATATTTTTTTCCCTCCGGTTTTATTTTCTTAATTTTCAATAAATTAAAAAATGATTTATGCACCGAGATATGCCTTCCTTACGTTGTCATCAGCAAACAATTCCTCTGATGAACCTTCGACGACAATGGAGCCATTTTCAAGTACATAGCCTTTATGTGCAATATGAAGCGCTGCATTAGCATTTTGCTCAGCAAGTAAAATCGTCGTTTCGGTCTTGTTAATCTGTTTGATCACTTCAAACATTTGGGCAACGATGATCGGTGCGAGCCCGATTGACGGTTCATCAAGGAGCATAAGCTTCGGTTTTGACATTAACGCTCTCCCAATCGCTAACATTTGCTGCTGTCCGCCGCTTAAAGAACCTGCCAAATCGTTTCGTTTTTCTTTTAAAATCGGAAACAACTCATAAACTTCGTGTAATGTGTTTTCAATCTCTTTTTTTTGTTTGCGGTGAATAAACGCGCCCATCATAAGATTTTCGTATACGGTCATTCTTGGAAATAATTTGCGGCCTTCCGCACATTGAACAATGCCTGTTTTGACAATCTGAGCCGGGGAGCTTTGATCAATTCTCTTTCCTTCAAACATAATTTCTCCTTCTGTACACTTGTGTAAGCCCCCGATCGTTTTGAAAACTGTGCTTTTGCCGGCACCATTAGAACCCAATAAAACTACAATCTCACCTTTGCCCACTTCGATGTCGACATTTCTAACAGCCTTATATGCTCCGTACTGAACGGAAACACCCTTTAGTTTAAGCAATGGCACTCCCTCCAAGATAAGCCTTAATGACTGTTTCATTATTTTGTATTTCTTCAGGTGTTCCTTCTGCAATTTTTTTCCCATGATTCAGAACCATTATTTTATGAGCCAAATTCATCACCATTTTCATTTTGTGTTCGATCAAACAAACGGTAATGTTATGTTGAACGATTTTTTCGATTAAGTTTGCCAGCCCCTCCGTTTCTTCCGGATTGATGCCGGCAGCAGGCTCATCTAGAAAAATGATTTCCGGCTCTGTTGCAAGTGCAAGCGCGATCGCCACTCTTTTTTTCTCTTCCTGCGAAATGTTGGCGACGATCTTATTTTCCATATTGGTTAATCCGACAAACTTTAAAACTTCGAACGCTTTTTCCTTCGATTGTTCCTCCTCCCTCTTTAACCGCTTTGTAAGAAATAACGCATCAATCAGATTGGATTTTGTTCGCAAACGAAACCCGATCAAAACGTTATCCAATACATTTGCCTGTTCAAAAAGATGGGTTGTTTGAAACGTACGGGCAATTCCAAGCTTGGCAATTTTGTTGGGAGGAAGACGAGTAATGTCCTGCCCTTTAAACATCACTTGTCCTGAGCTCGGCGGATAAAAACCGCTGATCAAGTTGAAGAAAGTCGATTTGCCTGCGCCGTTGGGACCAATGATCGCATTGATTTTTCCTTTTTCAACCGAAAAATTCACATGATCTACAGCTACAAGACCACCAAATTGTTTCGTTAGCTGGCGGGTTTCCAAAAACAATGTTATCCCTCCTCCGCTCTTTGTGTGGCTGACTTAGCAGACATTGAAAGACGCTTCTTTTTTTCTTGCATTTTCATTTTCCAACTGAAAATTCCACCGACAATGCCTTTCGGATAGAAAATAATTAACAAGGTTAATAAAGGGCCAAAAATTAGCATTCTATAATCTTGAAGAAATTGGAGCTGCTGAGAAATCCAAACAATTAACAGCGTTCCAACAATCGGACCGGAAAGAGTTCCAATTCCGCCGACAAGAAGAAAGATTAAAAAATCAAATGTCATCGTTATATAACTTATATCTGGACCGAGAAAACGAATAAAGGATGCATACAAAATTCCCGACAATGCAGCAAAAAAAGTTGAAAGGACAAAGGAAACCAATTTATTTTTCATTGTGGATATTCCGATCGTTCGGGCCAGCTCTTCACTGTTTCGAATGGCGATCAACGTTCTTCCTGTCAGCGAATGAACAATCCGGTACATCATGAAAATAGCAGCAAGCAGGAAAAATAAGTTAAAATAATATTGACTGACGGGTGAACGGAACGAGATAGGGCCAAGATCAGGCGGAACAGGAATCCCAATCAGACCTCTCACTCCGCCTGTTAAACTTTCCCATTTATCAATCACGAGATAAATTATATAGCCAACACATAGCGTATAAATGGCAAAAAAGTGTTCTTTTGTTTGTAAGGCAACAAGGCCGATGACCAACCCGATGATGCATGTGATCGCACATGCAAGAAAAAAGGCCAGCCAATAATGAATCTCGAATTTTACCGTTAATATCCCCAGCGAGTAAGCTCCGATAGCAAAAAAGCCTGCGTGCGCCAAAGACAAATATCCCGTATAGCCAGCTATTAAATTTAAGCCGTACACTCCGATCATCCAAATAAATGACAGCGTCATGATATGGAAAAAATAATCATTTTGAATGATGAACGGAAGCAAAAGGGCAAGGAGGACAATGCTCAATACAACAGCTTTTTGTTTGAAACGAGCTGTCATGAATGTCCCCCCTTTGCGAATAATCCGGTCGGCTTAAATGTTAAGATGAGAACGAGGAGAATAAAAGCAAAAATATCTTTATAATCGTTCGATATATATGTTGCCCCTAAGCTTTCAGCAAACCCTAAAATGTATCCGCCAATAATCGCTCCCGGGATGCTCCCCATCCCTCCAATAATAATAATGACGAACGCTTTTAAGATCACAAGATGGCCCATCCCCGGAAAGACAAGATTGATAGGGGATGACAAAGAAGCTGCAATCGCAGCAAGCGCTCCGGAAATCATAAAAGTAAGCATTGCCATTTTGTTTGTATTGATGCCGACTAAATGAGCACCCTCTCGGTTTTGGGACATCGCAATAATAGCAGATCCAATGAACGTTTTTTTCAGGAATAAAAACAGTAATATCATCACGACAACGGTAGAGATAATAATAAGAAGCCTTTGCATGGTGAACGTTAACCCCATTACGGAGACCACCTGACCATATGGGGTCGGCATTGTTTGATAGTCAGCCCCCCAAACAAATTGGGCAAACGCCTCAAGAAACAGGAGAATTCCGATTGCGGCTATTTTATCCTGTATCGGCGGAGCATCTCTTAACGGATAAAAAATAAACCGCTCCATCAGCACTCCCATCAGTCCGACTATTACCATGGAAATCATGATGGCAATCCAATAATACAGCCCAAATTTCGTCATCATGGTTAATGTTATATATCCCCCCATCATATAAAGGGCTCCGTGGGCAAAGTTAGGGATATGCAAAATGCCGTATACAAGCGTTAATCCTAAAGCAACCAAACTGTAAACGCTTCCAACTGTTAGTCCATTAAAGATCTGCTGCGCAAAAATCTCCATCATTCTCCCCCTTTCGCAGAATGAAAACATTGCTTACAACAAATTGCGACAAATTAGTTACCCGCCGTTTTTTTCTTTTCTTCCTCTTGAAGCTGGCGCCATAAAATTTTGCCGCTGCCTGTGACAGGCAACTCTTTTCTAAATTCAACATAGCGAGGATACTTGTAAGCAGCCATATGCTTTTTTGACCATTCAATCATATCGTCGACACTTATTTTTCCTTCATAACCTTCCTCTAAAACGATAAAGGCTTTAACAGTTTCTCCTCTTTTCGGATCGGGAATTCCGATTACACATGCTTGCTTAACAGCTGGATGTTTATAAAGGTACGACTCTATTTCAGACGGCCATACTTTAAATCCAGATGTATTAATCATTCGTTTTACTCGATCGACGATGAAGAAATATCCATCATCATCATAACGTCCTAAATCCCCTGTTCGAAAAAATGTTTTTCCATCCAATTCGATAAAGGCTTTGCGATTTTCTTCTTCTCTGTTATAATAGCCGACCATCACTTGCGGACCATGAACGATAATTTCTCCTACTTCGCCAACTCCTAGTTCTTGCAGTGTTTCCGGATCAATAATGCGAGCATCCACATCAAAAGTCGGGATGCCGAGACATTGCCATTTTGGCCTGTCAGAAGGATTCAAGTGAGTTTGCGCAATGGTTTCAGAAAGACCGTATCCTTCGATAAAATACAGTCCGGTCATTTTATACAGCTTCTCTCCCAGCGCTTCAGGAAAAGCCGCTCCTCCTCCTGAAATAGAAGTTAAGGAAATCAAATCTTCCGCTTTTAGGCTAGGATTGGAAAGGAAATCAACAAGCATCGTGCTGATCGTAACCCAATGAGTGCATTTTTGGCTTTTGATCAGCTCAACTGCTGCTTCTCGATCCCATCTCGTCATGATCACGATCCGGCTTCCTGCAAAAATTGGTAAATGCATGCCCATGATCATGCCTGTTACATGAAACATTGGCAAAGTTGCAAGATGAACCGTATTTGCTGTTGCCCGAGCCCAATAATATCCTCCAACAATGTTGGCTTGGACGGTCTTGTTCGTATGCATACAACCTTTTGGCACACCAGTAGTACCGGATGTATATGGAATAACTGCTAAATCTTCAGGCAAGGCAAAATGTTCGCCTGGAATATCATTCGCCTGAATGGCATCCATCCATAGAAACTGGTTATAACTGTTAAAACGAATTGGAGGCATTTTCACTTCTTTTGGCAGCTTGCCATCAAACCCAACTCCAACATAATCCGAGTATGCTGCGATGAGAAGCTTCGTAAGAGATGTGTTGTGGAGCAGCGGTTCAACCTTTTCATTTAATTCCTGACCGATAATGGCAGTTTTTATTTCAGCATCTCGAATATAAAACTCCAGCTCCTTTGTTGTCAGCATAGGGTTAATGGGAACTACAACTGCATTTGCTCTTATGATTGCATAGTAGGCAATGATAAATTGCGGGGAGTTTTGCATAAACAATAAAACTCGTTCTCCTTTTAATACATTGAATTTTTGCTGTAAAAAACCAGCTATTCGATTTACTTCTTCATCCAGTTGGCGATACGTGATCGAACGGCCGTAATAATAGATAGCTTCATGATCAGGATAGCGTCTTGCTGTTATTTCTAAATTTTCGTAAATAGAAGTTTCCGGAACCGTTAACGATTTCGGAAGTTTAGGCCAAAATTTGTGATGAAGTGTCAGCAAACGGACCACTCCTTCATGAAATATATTCAAGAAAGCATAAGAATTTAAAAAACAATGATTAATATTTTATCTAAAAAAAACTCTATTGATTATTGGCAAAAAGAAAGGGGAAATCTTTTTAAATATCTAACATCTGCCCATTTAACACTTTTAAAATAAAATTTTGCAAGTTTTCCTCCGAAGCTTTCCCCTTCAGAATAAAATCAATTGTCACCCGTGAAATTGCAAATTCCCACTGCGGAAAATGCTTTTTAATCCTCTTTGCATTCCGATTTCAATCAATGTTTGACCTCGTTTCCCCTTTCTTTCAATGCTGTGGAAGCTAAACGACGCATGTTTTTTAGGAAATTGTTGTAATATGCCTATTGGCGATTTCAGGAAATTTTACGATTCACCTCAATTTCTTCTTTAGTTTCAATAGATTTTCAATGGAACTGATGCAAATATTTTTAACAATTCTTCTTTGTTAACAAAATAATCTCATTGCCACACCTATCAAATGAACCGTTTCTTGAATACTTGTTTTGATCATAACCTTGAAAATTTTTTCTATTTTCTATTAAGAGGCGAAGAGAGGCAGTTTTTACTTTTGTTATTCCCGTTCGATAATCGTTGCAATTCCCTGTCCCCCGCCGATGCAGGCTGTTATTAAAGCATACCTTCCTCCTGTTCGCTGCAGTTCATAGACAGCTTTTGTGATTAAGATCGCGCCCGTTGCACCAAGCGGATGGCCGTGAGCAATCGCTCCGCCGTTTACATTTAATTTTTCAGGGTTTATATTTAACTCCCTGTCGCATGCGATGACTTGAGCGGCAAACGCCTCATTTATTTCAATGAGATCGATATCGTCCAAAGTCAGTCCTGCTTTTTTCAGCACCTTTTTTGTTGCTGGAACGGGTCCAATCCCCATAATATTTGGATCTACTCCAGCTACAGCATACTCGCGAATGGCTGCCAACGGGGTTAAACTTAATTCCTCTGCCTTTTCCCTTGACATAACAACTAATGCTGAAGCGGCATCATTTAAACCAGAGCTGTTTCCAGCCGTAACTGTTCCGCCTTCTAAAAAAGCCGGCGGCAGCTTTGACAAAGCCTCCATCGTCGTTTGAGGACGGGGATGCTCATCCGTTTGAAAAACGATCGGCTCTCCTTTTTTGACAGGGATGGCTATCGGAACAATTTGCTCGTCAAACCGCCCCTCCTTCATGGCGGCGGCCATTTTTTGCTGGCTCTTAAAAGCGAATGCATCCTGTTCTTCACGACTGATCCCATACTTTTTCGCAAGATTTTCTGCAGTAATTCCCATTGGCGGATCACCAATTTCCTTTGGTGACAATTGGGACTTCCGAAAGCTTGGAGGCTTCGGACTATATGGTTTTTCCGGCCGGTCCATTAAATATGGCGCTCGACTCATGCTTTCGGTTCCGCCGGCAATATACACATCCCCGTCTCCAGCCCGGATTGCCTGCGAGGCAAGGTTTACCGCATTAATGCCAGAACCGCATTGCCGATCAACGGTTACGCCGGGAATTTTAATCGATAAACCTGTTTGCAGTGCAGTCAGCCTGGCAATATTCCCGCCGCCGCTTAATACATTTCCAAAAATCACATCATCAATCATATCTGGTCGAATATTAGCCCGTCTTACCGCTTCTTTTATCACTTCAGCTCCAAGCACGTGTGCCGGAACAGAAGCTAGTGCACTGCCTTGTTTTCCTATTGCTGTACGTACCGCCGAAACAATCACGGCATCTCTCTTCACTAATCTCACGCCTCCTTTATAAGCTTTCTTTCACCTTGCAGTTTAAAGCTTTTGAAAAAACTTGAATCTATGTCGGCCAGCTTAGATTGTAAAAACGTATTACGGCAGCTTTTTCCTCATACATTAGAAGTTTACGTACTGCACTTTAGAACAAGCGAAAACTTACATTAATGCGTTTTGGTCTGCTGATCCCAACAATAGTGAACTTTTTGACAGTAATGTAGGGCCCCCTCAAACTTTCTCCTTAATATTTCGAAAAGATGACCTCTCCTTTTACGACTTCGCTGTCATGTTGATTTACGGCCGCCACATCAAAACGGTATTGTTGGTCGAATTTTTCTTTTAATGTCGCTTTCAACGTGATCACATCATTTAGAAACACTTTCCCTATAAATCTTACAGAATAATCCTTCACAAACCCTTCATGATAATAAGGGGTAAAAAGTTTTGCCAGATTCCCCATTGTCCACATGCCATGTGCTATAATGCCCGGCAAACCAGCTTTTCTTGCTTCTTCATCTATTGTATGAATCGGGTTATAATCGCCTGAAGCTCCAGCGTATTTAATTAAATCTAATCTTGAAACAGGTTTGAGCTGAATGACTTGTAATGACTTCCCCTCTTGTAAATCAGACAGGCTGTTCAAACGATCATCTCCTTTCGAACCGCTTCCGTAATAATAATCGTTTGTTTAGAAGTAAAAATTATTTCACCGGTTGGATCTTCTCCAAAGCCTTTGAGGACTAAAAATCCCATTTTACCGCTCTTTCCCGTTTTCTCTACATAATCCTCCACTTTTAACCAACAAAAAATTTCTTCTCCTACTATTAACGGCCGTACATAATGAAACACCTGCTCACCATGAATTAGCCCTTTTTTCGGCAGATTCAATCCGGCAATTACCCCAAAATCAAATACTCTCGGAAATGTCGGCGGTGCAATATTGCGTTGATAGCGTGATTTTTTTCCTGTTTCTTCATCGATGAAAATCGGGTGAGGATCTCCGATAGCTTCGGCAAATTTCTTTACAGCACCACTTTCAACGATATTTTTTACCTTGTTAGAACACTTTCCGATATGCTGTTCAAACATTTGGAACCACCCCCGTCGATTTCTAGTTTTTCGGGCCCCCGGTTACATATAACACTTGCCCGTTCACAAAAGACGATCTTTCATCTGCAAAAAATGCTACCGCGTTTGCAATATCAAACGGCTTTCCGCTTCTGCCTACAGGTATATTGGCAGCTCTAGCGCTTACAAACTGCTCAAACGGCACGCCGATTCTTCTAGCTGTTTCCTTCGTCATATCAGTTTCAATAAATCCAGGCGCAACCGCATTTACCGTAATCCCAAACTTGCCAAGCTCAATGGCAAGCGTTTTGGTAAATCCTTGGATCCCTGCTTTTGCTGTTGCATAATTTGCTTGGCCGCGGTTGCCGAGAGCGGAAGTCGATGAAATATTAACAATCCGTCCGTATTTTTTTTCAACCATATATTTTTGAGCAGCCCGTGCGCAGTAAAAAGAACCTTTTAAATGAACATTCATCACGGTGTCCCAATCAGAATCTGTCATCTTGAACAATAAATTATCTCGAATGACACCGGCATTGTTGACAAGAATATCTATCGAACCGAATGTATTCACGACCTCTTCCATCGTACCTTCCACTTGTTCTCGATCAGTCACATCCGCCGCTTTTGCAAAAACCTCAAATCCCTTTTCTTTCAGTTCATTTGCTGTGGCCTTTAACGCTTCCTCATTTAGATCAATAAATGCCACTTTTGCTCCTTCCTCAGCGAAAAGCTCGACAATACTTTTGCCGATCCCACGGCTTCCTCCTGTTATAAAAGCAACTCTCCCATCAAATCGACCAGCCATTTCTGCTCCTCCTAACCATATTTTCGAAAAATTTCGTCATTTCCGGTTAAATTTGTATTAAAGTGACGTTTCATGAATGGTTAAATAAATTGACCGATTTTTACATGTCCTTTTAAAAGGTTTCTTGCAATGATCATACGTTGAATTTCATCTGTACCGTCATAAATTCTCCAAAGCCTTGCTTCCCGGTACCATCTTTCAATTGGCAATTCTCTTGTATATCCCATTCCGCCGTGAATTTGTAAAACTCGATCCACTACTCGATTCCCCATATTTGCGCCAAACAGCTTCGCCATCGAAGCTAAATGCCGATTATCCTCTCCTTGATCAAGAGTATAGGCAGCATTTAATACCAGCCATTTTGCCGCTTCGATTTCAACAGCTGAATCAGCAATTTGCCATTGAATGGCCTGTCTTTCGGCAATCGGTTTTCCAAAAGTAATGCGCTCTTTTGCGTAGTCGATCGCCATTTGCAAAAGACGCTCAGCTGCTCCGACTGCTCTTGCTCCGACGACCCATCTAGCAAAGCCGATCCATTCCAGTCCCAGGCTATAGCCTTTATGCAATTCACCTAAAATATTTTCTTCCGGGACGCGAACATTTTCAAACACCAGCCCGGCCGGTCCCCATTCTCCCATCGTATGAATATACTCTGATCTCCACCCCATTTCTCGATCAACAATGAAGCATGTAACCCCTTCACGGCCATTGGATTCTTTATGCTTTTCTTTATCTGTAATGGCAATGACCATGACAAAGTCTGCTTCGTTTCCGCCAGTGATGAACGTTTTTTCACCGTTCAGCACCCACTCATCACCGTCTTTTACGGCAGTCATCTTTATGTTTCGTGTATCTGATCCTGCACTTGGCTCAGTCATGGCAAAGCATGACTTTTTCTCCCCATTGATCGTTGGTATTAAATATTTTTTCTTTTGCTCTTCATTTGCATAGTAAAGAATATTATCCGCTGAACCGCCAAATTTAAATGGTACAAACGTTTTCGCAACCTCCATATAGACGATCGCCAGCATAACATTTCCTAAATCTGCTCCTCCGTATTCGGCTGGTGTGTTAATTCCCCAAAAACCAGCTTCTTTTGCTTTCAGCTGAAGCTCTTCAAGCTTGCCAGGCGGAAGGCTGGGCTTTCCTTCCCTTTCATTTCTGAGCACTTCATTTTCCAAAGGCATTAACTCTTTTTCAACAAATTTTTTTATCGTTTTTTGAACCATTTTTTGTTCTTCAGATAGACGTAAGTTCATGTTAATCTCTCCATCCTTTTCCAATTAAGATAAACTATTGATTCTCCTATACTACCGGCCAGAATGCATATCCCTTTGCAGCGGATTTTGATCAGGAGATTTGAAGCGGTTGATTTTAAACGATCAAATTTTCAATCAGCATGGCCATTCCCTGTCCTCCGCCTACACAAAGAGTTGCTATACCATATCGGTTATTTCTTCGCATCATTTCATAAAGCAATGTTGTGACAATCCGTGCTCCGGTCGCACCTAAAGGGTGGCCGAGAGCGATCGCCCCTCCATTCACATTTACTTTGTCATAGTCAAGGTTTAGTTCGCGAATGACTGCAAGCGCCTGAGAAGCAAACGCTTCATTCAGTTCGATTAAATCGATATCTTCCATCTTTTTTCCTGTTCGCTCCAGCAATTTTTGCACCGCTGGAACGGGTCCGATCCCCATAATTTCCGGGGATACGCCTGATTGCGCCCAATTTACAATCCGGGCTAATGGCTGAATGTTCAACCTTTTTGCCTTTTCTTCGCTCATGATGACCAATGCGCTCGCGCCGTCATTTCTGCCGCACGCATTACCTGCTGTCACCGTTCCGTTATGCCGAAAGGCCGGTTTTAATTGCTGCAATTTTTCCAAGGTTGTATTCGGGCGCGGATGTTCATCTGTATGAAAAATGAACGAATTTTTCTTGCTGTTGATTTCAATCGGAACAATTTCAGCTTGAAAATTCCCTTCTTGGATGGCTCTCTCTGCGCGCTTTTGGCTTTCTAATGCAAATAAATCTTGTTCTTTCCGTGAAATATTATATTTTTCCGCAACATTTTCTGCGGTTATGCCCATTCCCAGCTGATCTCCATAGATTTCATTCGGCTGCTGACCTGCCTCAGTATTGGAATCTACCAAATACGGCTGTCCCGTGCCAAAGCGAACACCTCTTAAATAGAAAGGCGCCCTTGACATATTTTCCGTGCCGCCGGCAACGACAATTTCCGCATGGCCTGTTAAAATTTGCTGTACAGCTGAAGCGATTGCCTGCATTCCTGAGGCGCATAAACGATTCACAGTAAAGGCGGTTGCCGTTTCAGGGATTCCTGCCCGCAATGCAGCGACTCTGGCAACATTTGAAGATTCCGTCGTTTGCCTTACCTCGCCTAAAATCACTTCATCTACTTGGGTTGGCCCGATTTTTGCTCTTTTTATTGCCTCTTTGATAACATGACTAGCCAAAAATCCGGAATTGATATCCTTTAATGCTCCGCCATACCGGCCGATCGCTGTTCGAACAGCGCTGGCAATGACTATGTTCTCCATGTACGTTCCTCCCCCGGAGAGCAGCTTTAAAATTTTTTTATATTATTTTTCCAGCAATCTTTTGTTATCCGTTTCGAAACACTTGCATTTACAGCATGACCATAATGGTTATTGGCCGTATTCCTTTTGTAATTGGCGGGCAATGATGTTTTTTTGAATTTCCGATGTTCCTTCATAAATTCTCGTAATCCGGGCATCTCGATAAAATCTTTCAATTGGATAATCTGAAATATAGCCGATACCGCCATGAATTTGAACAGCTTTATCTGCGACACGGTTATACACTTCCGACCCGTATAGCTTTAACATTGCTGCCTCTTTTATCACTTTCATTCCTTGATCTACCATCCACGCAACACGGTAGGTAAATGAACGCAATGCTTCAATTTCCATTGCCATTTCTGCAAGCATGTGAGCAACAGCCTGGTGTTCAATAATCGGAACATCAAATTGAATGCGTTCTTTTGCATATTGAACGGATAAGTCTAAAAGCTTTTGACAAGATCCTAAATTTCTGGCTGCTAATCCGGCTCGGCCATTCGCTAAAATTTTTAATGCATTCACATATCCTTGGCCTTCCTCCCCTAAAATATTTTCAGCTGGAACCTCGCAATCTTCTAAAATAATTTCAGCAGAATGAGAGCCTTTCAACCCCATTTTCTTTTCAACTGCTCCAACACGAAAGCCGGGGAAGTCCTTTTCTACGATAAAGGAAGTGATTCCCTTTGATCCTTTAGATGCGTCTGTTACGGCCATGACGGTGAAAACATCCGCTACCGTAGCGTTTGTTATATAATGCTTTGTGCCATTCAAAATATATTTTTCTCCTTTTTTGATCGCGGTCGTTTTTAAGTTGGTTGCATTGGAACCAGCGCTTGGCTCCGTCAAAGCAAATGCTCCTATTTTCTCCCCCCGCGCCATGGCTGGCAAGTATTTTTTCTTTTGCTCTTCATTGCCCATTTCGACAATTCCGACTGTGCCGATGCCAGTGTGTGCTCCGATTAATGTTGTAAAACCGTTATGGGTGGCGCCAATTTCTTCATATAAAGCACATTTCCCCACCATCCCGATTCCAAGCCCGCCGTATTCTTCGGGGATGCTTAATCCAAACAAGCCCAGTTCCTTGGACATTTCCACAATATGTTCGGGGATTTTATCTTCTTCTTCAATTTGTTTCGCAACTGCTTCGACTTCTGCTTGAACAAAATCTCGCACATTTCTTTTTAACAATTCGATTTCTTCATCCAGCTGAAAATCCATTTTTTCACCACCTCTTTTGTCCCCAATTTAAAGCTTGCTTCACTGATGGTTTATTCGAGCAAACCGGTTGGATGAAGCCGAATCGTCCATCTCTGTCAGCTTCACTCTGTCATAGAAACGGTTCACCCAAGATGCTTGCAATACATGTAAACAAGTTAGCCGTTTGATCAAAAGTGCCGACAAGACAAATTCATTCCATGAGGGAAACCTTTCAACATTTTAAAAACGCTTTCCTTTCATGCTGCGAATCGCACCCGTTTTCCGAATAACTATCTAGCATATAGAGATTTTCCCTAATCCTCTCTCTCTTCATGGCAGCTTTGCTAAAAACAGCACAAGACTTTTGAATGGAAATTCCGATCTTCAGGAAAACCAAATTTTTAATGCGGTTTAGAAACTAAGGACCTTTAACTTTTTAAATTCCTCTGTCAACATTGGGACCACGTCAAACAAGTCACCGACAATTCCGTAATCCGCCACTTTAAATATGTTTGCTTCCGGATCTTTATTAATGGCGACAATCACTTTTGAATTGGACATGCCGGCTAAATGTTGAATCGCTCCAGATATTCCGCAGGCAATATATAAATCAGGTGTAACTACTTTGCCAGTTTGGCCGATCTGCATCGAATAATCGCAATATCCAGCGTCACAAGCTCCGCGGGATGCCCCGACAGCTCCTCCCAATACTTCCGCAAGCTCTTGGAGCGGTTTAAAGCCTTCTGCACTTTTCACTCCACGACCTCCGGCGATAATTACTTTTGCTTCTGAAAGATCAACACCTTCAGAAGCTTTTCGAACGACGTCCTTTACGATCGTGCGCAAGTCTTTTATTTCAACCGATATGGAAGCAACTTTACCTGTTCTTTCCTCATTTTTCTCCAATGGCGCTATATTGTTTGGTCGAACAGTAACCAACATAATCCCCTCTGTTACCACTCTCTTTTCGAATGCTTTTCCCGAATAGATGGGTCGTATAAAGGTGATATTGTCACCGTCTGCCTCAATAGCTGTTACATCAGAGACGAGCCCTGCGTTTAATTTTGCGGCAATTTTCGGTGAAAGATCTTTTCCTAGTGACGTATGACCGAAGACAATTCCTTCTGGTTTTTCCTCCTCAATCACTGCCATAAGCGCTTGAGCATACCCATCAGGAGTATAATGCTTAAATTTTTCATTTTCCGCCACTACCACCCGATCCGCTCCATAGGCTATCATGTCTGAAGCAAGATTTGCTACTTTTTCTCCTATTAAAATTCCAACAACCTCTCCTCCGTTTGCTAACACTTTTGCAGCTGCAATTGCTTCAAACGAAACATTGCGCAGCGCTTTATCGCGGATCTCTCCTAAAACGATTACTTTTCTTGCCATCCTCATCTCCCCTTTGTCGTGATTAAATGATATTTGCTTCGCTTCTTAATAATGAAACAAGTTCTTTTGCCTGATCTTCTAATTCACCTTTTAATATCTTGCCCGCCTCTTTTTTTGGAGGTAAGAAGATTTCTAATACTTTCGTTTTTGGCTCGACATCATCTTCTTCCAAATCCAAGTCATCTAATTCTAATTGCTCCAGCGGCTTTCTCTTTGCTTTCATAATGCCTGGCAAAGATGGATAACGGGGCTCATTCAATCCTTGTTGAGCGGTGACCAGCAAAGGAAGCGACGCTTCAATCACTTCTACATCCCCTTCGACATCACGCTCAATTTTTACTTTTCTTCCGTCAATTTCTAGCTTTGTGATCGCTGTTACATAAGGTATTCCAAGCAGTTCGGCAACGCGAGGTCCTACTTGGCCGCTTCCGCCGTCAATCGCTACATTACCGGCTAAAATAAGGTCATAGTTCTTTCCTTCTAAATAGGTTGAAAGAACTTTTGCTGTCGTCCATTGGTCTCCATCCTCAACATCCTCCTCAAGTTTAATGAGAACTGCTTTATCTGCCCCCATTGCAAGAGCTGTACGCAATTCCTTTTCACCGTCTTCATTTCCAGCCATAACAGCTGTTACTTCTCCGCCTTGTTCATCGCGAATTTGAATGGCTTCTTCAATGGCGTACTCGTCATATGGATTGATGATAAATTCTGCTCCTTCCTCCTGAATGATTCCATCAGTCAATATAATTTTCTCTTCCGTATCAAACGTTCGTTTGATCAAAACGCATATGTTCATATTTATCACTCCAGTCTTTTTTTAGAACTTAGTGTGCTGACCGCTGCCAATTTTTCAGCTGATCGTTTTTTAAAAAGCTTCAAACATTTCTTTTCTGTGATTTTTCCTCTTCTACTAATATTCTTTTTAATAGTTTTCCAACCGAATTTCTCGGAAGGCTGTCACGAATCTCGAATTCTTTTGGCACTTTATATCTTGCTAATTTGGCATAACAAAATCCTTTTAATTCTTCAATGTCCATTTCGCTATTATGTTTCGGAACAATATACGCCTTCACGATTTCCCCTTCGTTTTGATGAGGAATCCCGACAACTGCTGCTTCTTTTACATTTGGATGCTCATATAAAACGCTTTCGACTTCTTGCGGATATACATTAAATCCGCCAACGATGATCATTTCTTTCTTTCTGCCGACAATATAGAAATATCCTTCATCATCCATCATGGCCAAATCCCCTGTATAAAGCCATCCGTTTTGAATAGCCTGTTTGGTTTCCGCCTCATTGTTCCAGTACCCTTTCATCACTTGCGGCCCTTTAATTAAGAGCTCCCCGATCATTTTCGGACCTAGCTCATGATCATTTTCATCGACAATTTTGCAATCTGTAGCCGGCAACGGAATGCCGATGCTTCCAACTACCCGTTTTCCAAATGGCGGATTGCGGTGGGTGGTCGGCGAAGCTTCGGACAAGCCGTACCCTTCACCAATTGCCGCTCCTGTCAGCTTTTCAAAACGTCTTAACACCTCCACCGGCAAAGGTGCTGAACCTGAAGTGCAAACTTTTAGTTTTTTTAAATCATATTGATCGATGTCAGGGTGATTGACAAATGCGTTATACATCTTCGGAACGCCTGGAAATTGACTTGGCCGATATTTCTGTATTTTTTCAAGAATATCTTGAACGTCAAACTTTTGGAACAACAGTATTTTGGCACCAATGTAAATCCCTAAATTCATCGCACATGTCATCGCATAAACATGATACAAAGGGATTGCCGTCAAAATGATTTCTTCTCCGAAAATCATTTTATCGCCATACATCAAATAACTTTGAATGACATTGGAGGTTAAATTATAATGTGTCAGCATCGCACCTTTCATTTTCCCTGTAGTCCCGCCAGTATACTGAATCACTGCCACATCCTCTTTTGCTTGGACATCCGTACATTTTTCAAGCTGTTTAGAATAATCTATTAAGGCTTTCAAATCGATAAATTGCCGATCTTTTTCTTCCGTGTTTTTTTGAGAAACGAAGATCTTTTTAAAAGGATATATGTGTTTTGCTTCTTTTATTTTTATTAAAGCGTTTTCATCAGCCACTATATATGAGATTTGTGAATCAACGATAATTTGCAAAAGCTCCCTAACCGTGTAAAATGGATTAATTTGCACAACGGTTAAACCTAATGCAAGTGCTGCGTAATATGAGATAATATAATGAGGATGGTTGGCAAGCATTAACCCGATTCTTTCCCCTTTTTGAAGCCCCATTTCGTTCCATGCTGCAGCTAGTTGATCGACTCGGCATTTTAACTCGTTATAAGTGATTTCTTCATTTTCAAAAATGACGGCAATGTTTTTGCCAAATCGCTTTGAAGTTTGCTCCAAAAAATTGTATAAAGATACTTCTGGAAAATTGAATGTTGACGGTTGATCTTTATACCATTTGCTCCACGGGCGTCCTTCTAGCAATTCCAAAATTGCAACCTCCTGCGCTTTTTATTGAAGACAAATAGCTTCTTTTCAGTTTATGACCCTTAACGTTCAAAACTGTTCACATCTATGCCGTTATTTTTTCTGAATTTTCATAAAATTAATTCGTTAAAAGGCACTTCTTTTCCTCTTATCTCGAAACAAAATTGCCAAAAGCTTCCCACCTGAATCCGATTCAACCAAAGCATCTAACAGTTCCCCGTTCTTACAGAGAACTGCCTCCATCAATTGCGACAATTTGGCCTGTCACATAATTGCTGGCAGGGCTTGCAAAAAAGAGCACCAAAGCCTTTAATGAATCCGTATCACCGATTTTTCCTAACGGGTTGCGTTTTTTTATTTCGTCTCCTTTTTGGCGAAGGGTATAATCTGTCATTTTTGTATGGAAAAATCCCGGAGCAATCGCATTAACATGAATGTTGTGCTTTGCCCACTTACGGGCTAGCTCTTTTGTAAAATGATGAATGGCTGCTTTGCTTACGCTGTAACCGGTCGCATTTAAAATTTCAGGAGATTCAGCTTTTAATCCGGCAACAGAACCAATATTGATAATTTTTCCATATTGTTGTTTAATCATATGCTTGCCTGCTTCTTTCGACATGAGGAAAGTACCTGTTATATTCACATCGATCACTTTTTGCCAAGCCTCAAGCGGCATGTCTTCAACATCGGCTCCCCAAGTTGTGCCGCTATTGTTGATTAAAATATCGATTTTGCCAAAATCATTGATCACCTCGGTTATAAATTGCCGGACGCTTTCTTCATTTTGAACGAAGCATTGATACCCTTTCGCGTGAATATTGTATTGTTTTTGAATGTTTTCAGCTGTTTGCCTGCAATTTTCAACCTTTCGGGAACAAATCGCCACATGACAGCCTGATGCTGCTAAAGCCTCTGCCATATGTTTTCCCAGCCCGGTCCCGCCGCCGGTAACGACGGCCACTTGATCGCGAATATGAAAAAGTTTATTTAGCACAAGCCATCCACTGCCTTTCCTTAAACTTCTTCGAGAATTTTTCTTGCGATAATGATTCTTTGAATCTCATTGGTTCCTTCATATATTTTTGTAATTCTGGCATCCCGGTAGTACCGTTCAACTGGATATTCCGATACATACCCCATCCCGCCATGAATTTGGACAGCGCGATCTGCAACACGGTTAAAGACTTCAGAAGCAAATAGTTTGGCCATTGCTGCTTCTTTCATCACGTTTTTCCCTTCGTCCACCATCTGTGCGGCCTTTAACGTTAACGTTCGAGCCGCTTCTGTTTCTGTCGCCATATCCGCAAGCATCCATTGAACCGCTTGAAAATGAGCAATCGGCTTCCCAAACTGGATTCTTTCTTTTGCATAGGCAGCTGACATCTCAATAAGCTTATCACACGAGCCGACCGACCTGGCCGCCAGCCCAATCCGTCCTTCTGCCAAAATTTTTAAGGCTGATATATATCCTTTGCCAACCTCGCCAATAACGTTTTCTTCTGGAACTATGCAATTTTCCAAAATGACTTGTGCTGTATGAGATCCTCTTAATCCCATTTTTTTATCTTTTTTCCCTATGATTAATCCAGGAAAATCCCTTTCAACGACAAAGGCTGTAATCCCTCCTTTCGCTCCTTTCTCCTTATCCGTTACCGCAAAAATGGTAAAAATATCAGCTATCGGGGCATTTGTTATAAAATGTTTGATTCCGTTTAAAACCCAGTAATCTCCCTTCTTTTCCGCCCTTGTTGAAATATTTGTAGCATCCGAACCAGCCCCAGGCTCGGACAAGGCAAAACAGGCTATTTTTTCTCCGGCCGCCATTGCTGGTAAATATTTTCTTTTTAATTCATCAGAACCGAGCTTCACTAATCCTGTGCTACCGATTCCTGTATGTGCACTTATCATGCTGACAAAGCCGTTATGCGTACGACCAAGCTGCTCAAGAACGATCGCTTTACCAAGCGTATTTAAACCGATCCCGCCGTACTCCTCAGGAATACTGATTCCGAACAGGCCCAGTTCTTTCGCTTGATCGATGATATGTTGGGGAATTTGATCCTCTTCTTCTATTTGTTGAGCATATGGTTCCACTTCATTGTCCACAAACTGCTTCACCATTTGCTTCATCTGGTCGATTTCCTGTATCGTTGTTTCAAGCATGCAACTTCCTCCTCAACAAGTTTTCATTTTTTTATAAGCAATAAGCGTGCCAATGACACATGATCGTTTTATTGCTTTTTTCCGAAATGCAGCGGGGGAAAATAATTCATAAATAAATCACTTTGTAGAAAAGTCTTTATTTCTCGGAAAAATATTTGATTCAAATATGAATCGATCAAATCAGTTTTGATTCACAAAAAAACTCCAATCCTTTCTTGAAAAAGATTGGAGTAAATTTATTTTTATCAGCATTGTTTAAGAGGAGTATAAATGATCTTTGCATGCTAGTTTTCATGACCATTTATATTTAAGTTGTATTTTCTCAGCTTTCGAACCACTGTTGGCTGACTCGTTTGCAGTGCTTCCGCTATTTCATACGTCGTTTTATATTTTTTACAAGCCATTCTTAAAATATTCTTTTCAGCTTGCTCCATCGCTTCCTTTAAAGATGGAATATTCGAATGGAACGTATTTTCATTTTGATATTCCGGCGGCAAATGATGAACCTTTAACAATTGATCCCGATTTACGAGCACAATTCTTTCAATCAAATTGGACAGCTCGCGAATGTTTCCCGGCCAATGGTAATGGTAAAAAAAGTCTTTTAATTCAGGGTCTATTTTCTTTTGCTTCCGATATTTTTTGTTTACATTTCGCAAAAACACTTCTACTAATGGCAAAATGTCCTCTTTTCTTTCTCTTAGAGGAGGGATGTGAATCGGGACGACATTTAAACGATAAAATAAATCTTCTCGAAACTCCCCTTTTTTGACCATTTCTTTCAAATCACGATTTGTTGCTGCAATAATTCTCACGTCTACCTTTTTTGTTTTCGTACCACCCAACCTTTGTACTTCTCTTTCTTGAATCACGCGTAATAATTTGACTTGCAAGTTTAATGGCAATTCTCCCACTTCGTCTAAAAACAGCACGCCCTTGTCAGCCGCCTCAAACAAACCTTGTTTTCCCTTTGCATTCGCTCCGGTAAAAGCGCCGCCTTCATATCCAAAAAGCTCAGATTCCAATAATTCAGGGGGAATGGCTCCGCAATTGACCTTAACAAATTCCCCTTTAAACCTTCTTTCGCTATTGTCATAAATATGCCGAGCCAACACATCCTTCCCAACGCCCGTTTCGCCTAAAATCAATACGGTTGCATCTACATTGATAATTCGATTGGCAGTGTCGTAAATGAATTTCATCTGCTGGCTATTGACAACGACATCATGCTCATCTTCCTTGTTTCTTTTTAATCGGTCAATCTCTTTTTTATATGTCTCATTTAATTCATTTGCTTTTTTTAAGGCTTTCTGGAGCTCATTTAATTCGGACAAGTCGCGAATATTTGTGACAACTCCCTCAATTTCGCCGTTTTCGTTAAAAATCGGATTGCCTGTTAACAATGTTTCTCTTCCTGAATAGTTTAGTTGGACAACTGACACCGTTCTTTTTGTTTTCAAAACTTTATGAGTTACAGAGTCTTTTAAAATCCCTCTCTTTTGGAGATAATCTACCTTTTTCCCAATATAGTATTCTTTTGGAATTCCAGTAATTCGTTCGATTGCCGAATTCGTTTTAATCGTAACACCTTCTTTATCCGTAATATAAATGCCGTCGTAAGAGTTTTCGATAATGGCGTCTAATTCACGGTTAAGGCGATGGGTCTCTTTTAACTCATCAAGCAATGAAATTAATTCTAAGGAAAAAGTCCCTATATAAAAGAAATGTTGAGATTCTTCTATTTTCGTTTTCAGAAACATGCAGCTTTTCCCTTCCACCTCCGTTCGCACAACTTTTCCATGTTTGAATTCTTCCCATATATGAAATATGTCGTGTATTTTTTTATGTTTAGTAGAAGTACGGACGTATTCATTGAATACTTCGTTGCCAAAGAGGATTTCTTCGTTGGGGGACATGACAAAATAGGGAAAGGGGATTTGAAATTGAACGGCTGAGCTCATCTAACCACCTCTATCTCACAGTTTCGCGGATTTTTTAGGTTGGCGATTTTTCGCCTCTTTACATATATTTGATTTACGAACCAGTTTCTACAAAAAATGTGGATGATTATTAAAAGAATACAATACTTTAATGATTTAGTAAATAATCCCAATACACATGAAAAAACCCCATTTGGATGGAGTGATCCAAACGAGGTTTTAAGCAATTAATCGATTTATATAAACAATCCGTCTTTAAAGCCGATTTCATAAATATAAAAGGTGCCGTATAATATACTAATTGCTCCGGCAAGCGAGCAAATGAACGGAACATATTTTTTCACTTTGCTTCCGAGAATAAACGGCAGGCCGAGAATGGTTGTAAAACAAAACATGCCGATGATCGTCCCGACTCCGAAAATGCAGATGTATAAAAACGCTTGAAAATAGCTTTCAACAGTTGTCATCGTTAACAGCACCATTGCCGCGCTTCCTGCCAAACCGTGAATAAAACCAATGATCAATGATTTAATATTTGTATATTCCGTTTCATCGTTTCGCGCCAGTTTGTGCCTGCCATCGCGAAGACTTAAAATTCCTAAAATCACTAACATAATCCCGACGAATAATTCCAATGTCAATGAAACCTTCTCCGGAATAGCTGTTTTTAATCCGATCACGATCATCCCGATCAACAAAAGGGTAGCGGTGTGTCCAATTCCCCAATATACTCCTGTTAAACTGGATTTCTTTAAAGTTTTTGTCCTGCTGGCAATTGTGGACACAGCAATCACATGATCCGGTTCAGTTGCATGTTTCATCCCGAGAATCAATCCGAAAAAAAGCACGGATAAAAAATTGACTGACACATTTTTCACCTCTTCTATTTATCTCTTTAATATTTTCGTAATAGGATTGGAGGTTCTTTTAATAGATAAGCTCTCGCCAATCGGTGAACTTCCAAAAACAGCCCCTCAATGTGATCGGTATGGTTTCCTAAAATTCTAATCATAAAGGCAGATGGCAAAAATCTTGAAATGCCGATCCGTCCATCAAACGGTCCTCCCTGCAAATGGCATGAAATCTTTTCCATTAATTTATCATCCACTTCGTCAGAAATAACGAGGAACGAACCGTAATGTGTATAGCCTTCCATATTCAATAATTGATCAATTCCCCGATCCCCTTGTTGATAAAAATGATCGAACAAAATCAATCGATTTTCCTTATAAACTTTTAATTTTAGCCGAATTGCATCGAAACAGAACGGCTGCCCGGTTTCAGACCAGCCCGGCGTAATAATTTCTTTGTACAAAAAGGCTGCACCCTTTTCCATATGGACGATGGTTTCCTGCTCAAAGCGAGCCTGTTCATAAACGATCAACGGATCTGACAAACATTCCAGCACGCTGTCTTTTTGCAATGTAAACAAGAATTTCTGCTTGACAGGTTTTTTCGGTGTTTTATAAATTTTCGTTGAAGATTGTGACGTCACCGCAAGCCTTGCCTTTTCACCTAAGGAAATTTCTTGTGCGTATTCATCCCCGTCTACACATCCGCCGCCGACATGAATCACATAAACGATCGGTATCGACGATTCCGTATAGACCGGCTTTGTCATTTTCAAAGCTCCCTGAAAAAAGTGATCCGTAATTACGGTCCGCTCCCCTTTTTGCTCCGCGCGAATCTGCAAAATTCCTTCCATTTCTACAACCCTGCCAGCAGCGCATTTCGTTTAATCCAATTGATCACATTATCTAAACCAATTTCTTCCTTTAAATTAGTAAAAAAGAACGGTCGCTCCCCCCGCATCATTTTCGTATCTTGTTCCATGATTTCAAGACTTGCACCGACATAAGGAGCGAGGTCGATTTTATTGATGATAAACAAATCAGACTTAATCATCCCTTGTCCCCCTTTTCTTGGGATTTTTTCCCCTTGGGCAACATCAATGATATAAATGGAGAAATCGACTAATTCCGGGCTGAAGGTTGCCGCTAAGTTATCTCCGCCGCTTTCAACAAAAATCATATCTAAATCCTCGTGTCTTTCTTTTAACTCATCAATTGCCGCAAAATTCATCGATGCATCCTCACGAATGGCCGTATGGGGACAGCCGCCTGTTTCGACGCCGATAATCCGATCCTCCGGAAGAACGCTGTTTTTTATTAAAAATAAGGCATCCTCTTTTGTATAAATATCATTAGTGACAACAGCAACACTGAATTCCTTTGACAAATAGCGAGTCAATTTTTCCACTAGCAGCGTTTTGCCGGCTCCTACTGGCCCTCCAATTCCGATTCGTATAGGTTCCATTTTGACTGATTCGGGATTAGCCCCAAATCTTTCCCCCCTTATCTTTTGATCAAGCTTTGCAGTTTTTTTTTGAAAAGAAGCAGATCGCTTCTTACGCTTTCCAGCCTTTTCGCTTCAGCCAAGCATGCAGAGAGTTTGTAAAAATAATGAAACTCTGAAAACAGTCTGTTAAGACATAAAAAGTCTTACATGCAATTGCTCATGCCTCATTTGTGCAATTTCAAGGCCAGGTGATTGCGCACCTAAATCGTCGATCGAAAGTTTGCCAATTTTTAAAACAGCTCTCCTCACATCCTCCTGCAAATCTTTTAATAGCAGTTGCCCTTCTTTTTGACCGATCGGAATGCCGCGGACTCCGTTTTGTACAAGCGTTTGAATAGTGGAATACAAATACGTTACAAGCGTTGTTTTTTCATCCGCTCCTATTTTTATCCCGACAATGGCAAAAACGAGAGCCGCATGTCCGTAAAGCTTCTTCGCTTTTATTTTTTGAGCATATTGTTGCAGTGTTGGATGAGGGTAAATATTTAAACAAAGCTTCAGCATTTGCTCGCCAATTCTTCGGTTCCCTTCTTTCGTTTCTTTAGCCATTGAGCTGGCGTAAAGAATCTCATCCAGCTTCCAAAGCTCCTCTTGTTTCCCTTCTTTTTCAAATTGATATGCAAGCCGGCAAGCCAGTCCGTCCGTATAGACGAGCTGCTTGTCAATGTACGTTTTTAAAAAACTTTTAAATGTACTTGCATCTTTTATTTTCTGCTCAACAATATATGTTTCGAATCCGAACGAGTGGGAGAAGGCTCCGGAAGGAAAGTTTGAATCGCTTATCTGCAATAAAGGCAGCCAATCAATCATGGTGATGATGTCCGACATATCGAAAAGGTTGTTTTATTTTTCGTTTCTCCCGTTTGCAAGGAATGTTCAGCTCGTTTGCAAGTTGTTCTACAAGATGATCGTATTGCACGATCATTTCATTTCCTTCAAACTGAGCCGGCAAATGTCTGTTGCCGATTTGATGTGCAATTTCTCCCATCTCTTTCAGCGTAGCCGGACAAATGACAAGGACATCTTCAGGCAGGACAGAAATAATGATCATATTGTTTTCATCTTCATATAAAATGTCACCATCTGCCAGCTTCTTTTCCTCCTTTAAACGAATCCCTATTTCGTTCCCGTGGTCTGTTTTCACTCGTTGAATTCTTTTGAGCAGATCATCGCTTCTTAAATAGACGCGCTCCACATGTTTTTCCTTTACTGCTTTTGCATAAATATTTCCAAGTGTTTCTTTAATAATCATCCGTCTTCACCTCAAAACAGAAAATATCTTTGCGCCATCGGAACAACTTCAACCGGCTCACAATTGATCAATTCACCGTCCACCTTTACCTCATACGTTTGTGGATCGACTTCGATAGAAGGAGTTTCACCATTAAAAACCATGTCCTTTTTCGTCAATGTACGAACTCCTTTGACGGGTTTCACAAATTTTTGCAACTTTAACTTTTCGGGAATGCCGGCTTTTATTGCTGCTTTTGACAAAAATGTGATCGATGTTTGTGAGACAGCTTTGCCAAATGATCCGAACATCGGACGGTAATAAACAGGCTGCGGAGTTGGAATGGATGCATTTGGGTCTCCCATCAAACTATAGGCAATCATTCCGCCCTTGATGATCATTTCCGGCTTCACCCCAAAAAAGGCCGGATTCCAAACAACTAAATCCGCCAATTTGCCGACTTCTACAGAGCCGACATATTCAGATATTCCGTGGGCAATCGCAGGATTGATCGTATATTTTGCCACATATCTTTTCACTCTGAAATTGTCATGATCTTGGCCGTCTCCCTTTAAGGAGCCCCGCTGCTTTTTCATTTTATCTGCGGTTTGCCATGTCCGCGTAATCACTTCGCCGACCCTTCCCATCGCTTGCGAGTCGGAACTGATCATGCTGAATACGCCAAGGTCATGAAGAATATCTTCCGCTGCAATCGTTTCTTTGCGAATGCGGGAATCGGCGAAGGCGATATCTTCAGGAATAGCCGGATCCAAATGATGGCAAACCATCAGCATATCTAAATGTTCCTCGAGCGTGTTGACTGTAAACGGTCTTGTCGGATTTGTCGAAGAAGGCAAAACGTTTGGCAGGCTGGCCATTTTCATAATGTCCGGGGCGTGTCCCCCGCCTGCGCCTTCCGTATGGTATGTATGAATGACCCGGTCTTTAATCGCTGCAATGGTGTCTTCTACAAAACCGGCTTCATTTAACGTATCTGTATGGATGGCAACTTGCACATCATACTCGTCAGCTACGGATAAACACTGATCGATCGCCGCCGGTGTTGAACCCCAGTCCTCATGCAGTTTTAAACCAACTGCACCTGCTTTGATTTGCTCCTCTAACGCTTTTTTTCCGGATGAATTTCCTTTCCCTAAAAAGCCGAAATTCATAGGAAAATGTTCAACTGACTCCAGCATTCTATAAATATTCCATTCACCCGGTGTACAAGTCGTTGCATTTGTCCCTGTTGCAGGCCCCGTTCCTCCTCCTATCATTGTTGTAATTCCAGATGTCAAAGCTGTTTCAATTTGCTGAGGGCATATAAAATGAATATGGGTATCGATTCCGCCTGCCGTAACAATCATTCCTTCTGCCGCAACGATTTCGGTTGAAGCTCCGATTACCATTGTGACGCCATCCATTAATAATGGATTTCCCGCCTTTCCGATCGCGGCAATTTTCCCATCCTTTATGCCGATATCCGCTTTATAAATACCTGTATAATCAATAATAATGGCGTTTGTGAGAACAAGATCCATCACGTCTTTCCTTTCGGCAAATGGATGCTGTCCCATTCCGTCGCGAATCACTTTCCCACCGCCGAATTTTACTTCATCTCCGTATACGGTAAAATCTTTTTCGATTTGAATGAAGAGTTCCGTATCAGCCAATCTAATGCTGTCTCCAGTTGTCGGGCCGAACATATCGGCATATTGTTTGCGCGGCATTTGAAAACTCATTTGTCCGCCTCCTTTGTCAACGGTCCGTTCGTCAAATTATTTAAACCGTACACTTCTTTTTTTCCCGAAAATTCAACGAGCTCTACGATTTTCGCATCGCCCGGCTCAAACCTTACCGCCGTTCCGGACGGAATGTTTAAATGCCTGCCGAACGCCAGCTGCCGGTCAAATTCGAGCGCCCTGTTTACTTCAAAAAAATGAAAATGCGAACCGACTTGTACTGGACGGTCCCCTCTATTGACAACATTGAGCTTGATCGCCTCTTTCCCTTTATTGCAAACAATCGGAGCTGATTTTAATCGATATTCCCCTGGAATCATTTTTTCACCTCTTTTACCGGATCGGATCATGGACGGTTACAAGCTTCGTTCCGTCTGGAAATGTTGCCTCCACCTGGATATTTTCGATCATTTCCGGAACGCCTTCCATCACATCATCTCTAGTTAAAATTTTTGTGCCATATTGCATCAACTCCGAAACCGTCCGTCCTTCCCTTGCGCCCTCCATAATCTCATATGTGATGATGGCCACTGCTTCCGCATAGTTCAGCTTCAAGCCTTTTCTCTGCCTTCTGCGCGCTAAATCTGCAGCAACAACGACCATCAATTTTTCCTGCTCTCGGGCTGTCAGCTTCATAACACCCTTCCTTTCTAACAGACAATCAAAAATAACACGATTTTCTTACATTCCATTTCCCTCAATGGGTTGAAGATAAAAGGTGTTTTTATGTTATTTTTTATTACAAATATAATTCACACTATGTGAAACACCAAGTGTTATGTTATATTTTTTAACATGGAAAATTTAAAAAAATTTTTCTAGGGGGAGGAGGAAGTTTTAAATTAAACTACTAAATATTGTTGAATGTCTTCAATATTTGTGTTTTTTACTACACCCTTTGATACAACAGTTCTTTTGTCCAAAATATAGTATTCATCAGAACAGGCAAATGCTGAATCTATGCTGTGCTCAACTAAAACGACGCCAATTCCTTTTTTGGACGCAATTTTTACAATGACCTCCTGTATTTGCTCTACTATAGATGGTTGAATCCCTTCCATCGGTTCGTCCAGCAATAATAGCTCGGGCTGCCCGGCAAGCGCCCTCGCAATGGCCAATTGCTGCTGCTGCCCGCCGCTTAAATCTCCTCCTTTTCTCTTCAACATTTCCTTTAAAACAGGAAAAAGCTCGAAAATTTCCTCTAAAACAAGCGTTTTTTCTATCTTTTTCGAAACAGCTTCAAAGCCTAAAATGAGATTTTCTTCCACAGTCAGCGAAGAGAAAATCTCCCTGCCTTGGGGAACATATCCGATTCCTTTTTTTGCCCTCCTTTCCGGAAGCTCATGTGTAATTTCCTGATCATTCCAATAAATAGTCCCGTCCATCGGCTTTAACAATCCAACAATCGTTTTGATCAATGTTGTTTTTCCCGCCCCGTTTCTTCCCAGAATGGAAACGACCTTTCCTTTTTCAACTTCAAGATGAACATTATTCAACACCATCGTTTCATCATATCCTGCTTTCAAACTAGATATTTTTAGCACACCTTTGCCTCCCTTCCTAAATAAACCTCTGCAACAAGCTCATTTTGCTGCACTTCCTCCATGGAACCTTCACACAAAATTTTCCCTTCATGCATAACTGTTACCTGTTCAGCAAAATTCCGAACAAAATCCATATCATGTTCAACAATCAGCACTGCGCATTTCTCAGCTATTTCTTGAATAAACAAGCCGGTTTTTTCCCTTTCCGCCCCAGTCATGCCGGCAATCGGTTCATCAAGAAGTAAAACTTCCGGTTTTTGCAGCAGCTGCATGCCGATTTCAAGCCATTGTTTCTGGCCGTGGGACAGCAAGCCTGCTGGGTCATAAGCTCGATCTAAAAGATCGGTTCTCTCAAGCATTGCCGTAATTTCGTCTTTTTCATCCGCGGTTAATTTCGCCTTCATAACGGAAAAAAGATTTCTATTTTGTTTGATCGATAACTCCATGTTTTCAAATACGGTTAATTCAGTAAAAACGGACGGATTTTGAAATTTTCTAGCGATTCCATGCCGAACGATTTCGTGCTCTCTCCGCTTTGTCAAATCTACTCCTTGAAACATCACTTTTCCATCTGCTGCTTTTGTTTTGCCGCAGATGACATCAAGAAGAGTCGTTTTGCCCGCACCATTCGGACCAATTAAAAAACGAATTTCTCCGTGATGAACATCTAAATTGACACCTTGAAGCGCTTTAAAGCCGTCAAAATCAACAATAATATCATGACACGACAGAATCGGATTCACCTTTTTTCACACCTTTTTCAAAAAATTTCGCAATACGCTTTGGAAAAGCTTCGAACAACCCGGCAATTCCTTTCGGGAAAAAAACAACGATCAAAATGAATAGAATGCCTAAGCAGAAAAGCCAAACATCCGGATATGTTTCACTGAAAAAGCTTTTGGCTCCGTTTGTTAAAATTGCTCCGATTATGGCGCCGAATAACGAATGACGACCGCCGATGGCTACCCATAAAACCATTTCAATTGAAGGGATAATATCCATCATCGAAGGAGAAATGAGACCGACCTGCAAAACAAACAACGCGCCAGCTATTCCGGCAAACGAAGCCGATAAACTGTAAATAAACACTTTAAAAACAGCCGGATCAAATCCTAAAAACCGAAGGCGGTTTTCGCCGTCCCGAATGGCAATTAATACATGGCCAAGTCTGCTTTTGGTAATCCAAACAGATAACATAAAAATGGCAAACAAAGCGAAAACGGTAATAGCATATAAAACAATTTGTACCATTGGTGAGGATAAAGAAAACCCAAAAACGGTGCTAAAATTGGTTAATCCGTTTGTACCGCCTGTCAAATCCTGTTTGGCAATTAAAAGTGTGACGACGACAACAACGACTGCCTGTGACAAAAGAGAAAAATAGACGCCTTTGATCCGGTTTTTAAACGTAAGCATGCCCAAAACCGCTGCCAGCATAGCTGGTATGAAAATTGCTGCCATTATGGAAAAGAAAGGATTAAAGAAGGGCTTCCAAAACCACGGGAGCTCCTGCACTCCGTTCCATTCCATAAAATCCGGCAACGCTCCTTTTGAAGCCTCCAATTTTAAATACATCGCCATGCAATAAGCTCCAATCCCAAAATACACGCCGTGACCTAAGCTTAATATCCCGGTGTACCCCCAAATAAGACAGATTCCTACTGCAATGATCGCATAGCAAAGAAATTTTCCGAGCAATGCTAAGCGGAATTCGGTTAAATAAAACGGGGCCAGAAGTAAAATCAGGAAAAATAACAGATAAATCATTTGTTTTCTGCGCATAATCCGTCCTCCTAATCCAATGCCCTTGTGCGATAAGAGAAAATACCTAACGGTTTCCACTGCAAAAATAAAATGATCACTGCAAATACAATGACTTTTGCCATCGTGGCGCCGAAGGAATATTCAACAACAGTGCTAAGCATTCCAATGCCAAATGCGCCGATAATCGTCCCTTTCAATCCGCCAATTCCTCCTAAAATGACAACCATAAACGCATCGACAATATAGTACGTTCCAATTGTAGGGCCGATCGGTCCTAATAAAGTTAAGCTACAGCCAGCGATTCCGGCTAATCCAGCTCCGAGAGCAAAGCCTAGAGAATCTATTTTTCTTGTAAAAATTCCTAAACAAGAGGCCATATTTCTATTCATCGTGACCGCTCTTATTCTTAAACCGGTAGACGTTTTGTTTAAATAATAATAAAGCAAAGCGATACAAACGATTGACAGAGATAAAATCAACAACCTTTTATAAGGCAATGTAATACCAAATATTTGCCAGCCTCCATCCATCCAAGCAGGTGCAACAACCGCAACATTCGGAGCGCCAAATATGGATCTGGCAATCTGCTGCAAAATCAAACTAATTCCCCAAGTGGCCAAAAGACTGTCTGTTGGTCGATTATATAGAAAACGAATGATTCCTTTTTCAAGCAGATAACCGATAAACGAAGCAACGAGAAATGAAATCGGTATAGCAATAAAGTAGTAATAATTAAACAAGTTTTCCGGCAAATATTTAGAAAAAATGAGCTGCATTACATAGGTTGCATACGCACCGACCATAATTAATTCACCGTGGGCCATGTTGATGACATTCATTAAGCCAAACGTTATAGCTAAGCCAAGGGCGATCAATAACATGATCGATCCAAGGCTCAGCCCGTTAAACAGTTGACTGATGAAAATTGACAAGCTGTTCACTCCTATCAATTTAGATTATTCATTATTTTTAGATAATTTTTCCGCCCAAGAATAGCTTTTTAAATACGGATCCGGCTTCACCGGCTCACCAGAATTCCAAATTTCTTTAAATTGGCCGTCCGGTTGAATTTCGCCGATTCTTACTGTTTTCCACAGATGCTGATTCTCCCCTTCTATTTTTACCGTGCCGCCCGGAGCTTTGTACTCGATTCCCTTCGCAGCTTCCTTGACCTTTTCAACCTCAAAAGATCCCGCTTTTTTTACTGCTTCTGCCCATAAATGAACAGCTATGTAAGCCGCCTCAATCGGATCATCCGTTACACGCTCTTCACCATAAGCTTCTTTATATTTTTCAACAAACGCTTTGTTTTCTGGTGTATCCGTTGTCTGGAAATAATTCCATACCGCTAAGTGGCCGGCTAATACTTCACCGCCGATTCCTCGAATTTCTTCTTCAGCAATGCTGACCGACATCACAGTAACATCCTTCGATGTGATTCCGGCATCCTTCAATTGTTTGAAAAAGGCGACATTGCTGTCTCCATTTAATGTATTAAAGACTACGTCAGGTTTCACTTTTTTCATTTTATTGATGACCGTGCTGTAATCAGTATGTCCTAAAGGTGTATATTCTTCGACAACTACCTCTCCGCCTTCAGCTTTTAATTGTGCTTTAATAATACTGTTTGCCGTGCGCGGAAACACATAATCCGAGCCAATTAAAAAAAACTTCTTCCCTTTATTGTTTAACAGCCAGCTGACAGCAGGCACAATTTGTTGATTGGTGGTCGCCCCCGTATAAAAAATGTTCGGAGAAGATTCCATTCCTTCATATTGAACGGGGTACCAAAGCAAGCCTTTATTTTGTTCGACTACCGGCAGCATGGCCTTTCTGCTTGCGGAAGTCCAGCCGCCAAAAATCGTCGCTACCTTATCCTGTTGCAGTAATTTCTTTGCTTTCTCAGCAAAAGTCGGCCAGTCAGATGCGCCGTCTTCAATAACCGGTTCAATTTTCTTTCCTAAAAGCCCGCCTGAGTTGTTAATTTCTTCAATCGCCATTAATTCTGCGTCCTTTAAAGAAACTTCACTGATCGCCATCGTGCCGCTTAATGAATGGAGAATACCGACTTTCACAACATCCGTTTCATTTTGTTCGCTATTCTGTCCATCGCTTGATTCCTTTTCCTCTAAAGCAGAAGACATGGCACATCCACTTGCGAAAATTACAGAGAAAACCGTTAGAAATAAAAAAATTTTTTTCATTATTGTCCCCCTTTTTAACACTTTATGTAATTTTATATAACAAAAATACCGATTCTCTTTCCTTCATACAACAAGTACGGAAAAAATGTTAACATGATTTTTCAAAAAAAATACCTCTAGGTGTTTCCCCTAGAGGCTCTTTTTCATCAAACAAACTCATTCACTTTTTGCTTCAAAATGGTTTACTTCTTGTTCCTTTTCAGAAAAAATTGTTTGACACTGTCCATCGTTTCGTAAGTTGGGACAATCACTTTACTTGGATGCTTTCGGGACTATTCAATCATTTAAATCTACCATGCAGCGATTATGAAAAAGCATTTTGCAGCCGGCTGCCATTTATTCAATATACCTTACATCTGTAACCGGGAAAAACGGAAGCATCTTAGCTGCATAGTAGCTTAACAAAATAGCGATTATAAAATAAAGGACAAAGCAAAGATCGTATTTGGAAAACCCGATTTCGTAGTAAAACGTTCTTTTTGTGTCATTCGAAAATCTTTTCGCCTCCATCGCTACAGCAATTCTGTGCGCTCTGCGAATGCTTTGCGATAGCAGCGGAATCGAGTATGCTTTCAATTTATGAAAAAAATTCGCTAAGCCTTTTCTTTGTTCAACACCTCTTACAATCATCGCTTGCCGTATTGTTTGAAACTCTTCGATCATAATAGGGATTAAACGAATGCCTGCCATAAAGCTGTAAGCATATTTAGGCTTCAACTTTAATTGCTGCATTAACGAATAAAATAAAAAAACCGGTCTTGTCGTTAACGAAAACATTAACCCAAGCAGAGCGAAGATAAGGGCACGAAATCCTAAATGAAGACCGCGATAAAAGCTTTCTTCTGTAATATGGATCAGCCCCCGTTTCCACCATGTTGTCTCACCTTTTCCAAAAAAGATCATGGAGGTAGCAGTCGACACAAAAATAAGCACGAATGGAATCAGCAATAAAAGTATGCGCTTCATCGGATGACCGGTAAAAAAAGCAAATAAAAGAAAGGCGGCAACTGTGTAGTTGATTAAAAAATTAATGTTGTGAATAAACAGAACACTAATAAATAAAACGATAAGAAACAATAGCTTTAAGCTCGGGTTGATTTTATGCAGCCATGTTTCTTTTATGTCAAAATCCATTGTAGATCCCCCTATATCTGAACATACATCTGCTCATCCTCACAAGAATGAATTTCATCCTCTACGAGCTTCCCGCCTTCGATCCGCCAAATTCTTGTCGCCATATGTTTTGCTATTTGCTCATCATGTGTCACCATCAAAATGGTAGACCCTTGTTTGCGATAATGTTCTAAAAGCTCCAGAAGCTGAAATGTATTGGATGAGTCTTGCCCAAAAGTCGGTTCATCTAAAAGCATGATCGGCTGTTTTTTGACAATTGAAGCGGCAACACTCAATCTTCTTTTTTGTCCCATTGAAAGCTGATACGGGTGTTGATGCCGGTGCTTCTGTAAATGAAATAATTCGAGCATTTCTTCTACTTTTGTTCGTATCTCTTCTTCTTTCATCCGTTCAATCCTCAACGAATAAGCAATTTCATCGTAAACTGAATTGGTGACAAATTGAAATTCCGGATTTTGAAAAACGAACGACAGCATGTTGGAAAGCTTTTTTATTTTCTTTGCTTCTTTTTCTAACAGCAAATAAGTGCCGGTCGTTTGTATAAACTGCATCAATGAATGTAACAAAGTGCTCTTTCCGGCGCCGTTTTTCCCCACTATCGCAATCCATTCACCTGCATGAACCTTTCCATACGGTACATCGATTTTGACTTCCTTCTTTCGATATCCTTTAAATTGCTCGAGCTCAATCACGACCTGTTCTTTTAAAGAGGTTTTTTTGTAATACCCCTGCTTATCACGAAGATAATCCTCCCATACACCGGGATACCAAATGCCGTCTTCGCGAATTTCTTTCCGATACCGAGAAAAAATTTGTTCTTTCGGACCGTCTGCGACGATTTGTCCTTTTTGATTAAATAAAAGTATGCGGTCGACAAAGTCAAGAACATGATCAATTTTATGTTCAACGATGATAACTGTTTTATCTTGAGCTGCTTGTTTCATCGTGTCCCATACCGCTTTTGTCCCTTCCGGATCCAGCATTGCAGTCGGCTCGTCCAAAAATAACACGTCTGGATGCAATGCTAAAACAGTGGCGATCGCCAGCCGTTGCTTCATCCCGCCTGACAATGATTGAATGCTGATATGAAGATCATCAAAATGAAGGCCGACCATTTCCAGGTAAACTCGCATTTTTTCATGCATTTGTTCTCTTTTCACTTGCAAATTTTCCAAAACAAAAGCCATTTCTTCATCTACATACGGCATGCAAAATTGCGTGTCAGGATCTTGAAACACATATCCCCAAGATGACGGGGTCAAGATTTTTTCTGCTTTCATCGGCACTTCAATAGATTTTGGAATTAAACCGCTTAACACTTGCAAAAACGTCGATTTCCCACAGCCGGAAGGACCAAGAAGCAAGACTTTTTCTCCCTTATAGAAAGAAGAGGATACATCCTTAAAAAGCAAGGATTCCTCTCCAGGATATTTTAATCGTAAATTTTTCACTTCGCATACTAGATCCATGTTTGCCACCTCTAGTTCAGTGCGTCATAATCTTCATGCGACGCAGGTCTTACTAAATTAGTCACTCCTGTTGCTTCCAAAGATTTCACTAGATAATAGGCAAACGCGCCGGCAATAATGATTGAGCCAATCAATCGAGCTCCAATGAATAATAGCAAGTTCCAAAATACTAAGTCATCTATATAGCCTTTATAAAGATCCATAATTAGCGAACCAGCTGCTGAAGCGGCTGCAGCCAGCATGACAACACCGATATTAAACTTTTTATATCGAAATATCGCAAAAATGATCTCTGCAAATAGTCCTTGGACGATTCCGTATAGAAGAACCTCTATGCCGAATTCAGAGCCGGTTATAAATTCTGCAGATGCCGCTGCTGTTTCCGCTATCAGCGCTACTCCGGGCTTGCGAATAATAAGAAAGGCGACCGTCGCAGCAATAAACCACATACCGTATATGAGCTGGTCGACATGCAGCCCGATCGGCTTGACCGCATAGTAAAGCGGTCCCCATAGTTTATAAACAATTCCAAAAACGATCGAAATAACAATTGTTACTAGAATGTCTGTCAGTTTTAATCCTTTCATTATGATCAAACTCCTTTATTGACTGATTTTTAGTTCCACTTCCCATTTTTCTAAACGATAAGCCATTTCCCAAAACGCTAATTCATATTGACTGCTGATGATAAAATGCTCTTCCATTCTTTTTAGATCGGCTTCTATCGTTTGTTGTGCGATTTCATCCAGCCTGTCAATTTGTTCTTCGACAAGCTGCTTAAACCAATCGCCCCCATAAGCCGCAATCCATTGTTGATAAATCGGTTCTTTTGGCTTCGCATCTTTTAATTTTTCGCCAATTTCGTAATATAGCCAATAGCACGGAAGTATTGCAGCAATAATATCGCCTAAGTGACCGTTGATCGCCGCTCGATATAAATGGGAAGTATAGGCGTACGCCGTTGGGGCCGGCTTAAAATTCGCCTTCTCCTCCTCTGTGATTCCCAGCTGTTTGGCAAATGTTTCATGAAGAGATAATTCCGCTTCAAATGTTCCTTGTGCATGCTGAGCCATTCGCGATGTCGTATATAAATCGTTTGCTTTTGCCGCTCCATACGATTGCACTTTTGCAAAATGGCTTAAATAATACGAATCTTGCAAAACGTAATAACGAAAACATTCAAGCGGCAAACTCCCATCGGCAATACCTTTTACAAATGGATGATCGAAGCTGGCCTGCCATATCGGATCTGCTTTTGTTCGAATTTTTTCAGTAAATTTCATGTTCATTCTCTCCTATATTAAGAATTGATTTCGATTGGCCACATTTCTTTTCGTTCAGACATTTCCCAAAACATATATTCGTATTTGCTCGTTGTGACAAAAATATCTTCCAGCCATTTCAATTCTTCTTCCCGTTTTCCTTCTGCAAGCTCATTCATTAAATCTTTCAGCCATTTTGCCAATTCACCGAATTCTGTTGATGCGTACATTTTTACCCACTCGCCGTAAAACTCATGTTCACTAGCACCAGGAATCTCATGTAAGCGTGTGCCGATTTCATAATAGCTCCATGTACATGGAAGGACTGCGGCAACCAGTTCTGCCAATGATCCTCGCTGCGACACATTTAACATATAGCTCGTATATGCAACGGTTGTAGCAGCAGGCTGAACTTGTTCTAATTTTTCCTTCTCTATTCCTATTCTTTCAGCGTATTGACGATGCAAATCCATTTCCACTTTTAACGTCGAATGTAGAAGATCAGCAAAAACTGTCATTGTTTGAAGATTGTGAGCCTTTAAGCTTCCAAGGGCAAACAGGCGGCAGTATTCGATTAAATAAAGATAATCCTGCTCCATAAAAAAGCGAAATTTGTCGATATCCAGCGTCCCATTGCCGATTCCTTGAACAAACGGATGATGGTAACTCGCTTCCCAAATCGGTTTTGCAGTTTTATACAATCGGTCTGTAAACATTTGAATTACCCCTTTCGCAGCTTTTGTAATTGTCATCGTTTTTTCTGATACCAATCAAATAAAAACGCGATCAGCGATTTTGTAAATGTTTTTAATTGGGGGATGGACAGCTTTTCATTCACCGAGTGTGCATCTTCAAGCGTGCCCGGTCCATATAAAACGACGGGAATTCCCGCTTCACTCAGCCAGCCGCCGTCTGTCACAGTAGGGGACATCGTCAGCTTTGCTTCCTCATTAAATGCCAGTTTATGTGCTTTTTGTAATGTTTTCACTCCGAGTGAATGTTCGTCATATGAAAAAGCTGGGAAAATTTCTCCTCGATCTTCAATCATCGATGTGCCGCCCCATTTAAATTTCGGAGGATATTTCCGAAGCCATGGATCAGCCATTGCAACATGATGGATATGTTCTTCAATTTCCCGGATCACCTCTACATAATGCTCTTCCGGGTAATAGTGAACGGTAATCCAAAGGGAACATTTATCGGCCACAAAAGCGGCGTGCCTTCCACCTTCAATCACTGCAGGATTAATTGTGGCAGAACCAGGCGGAAAGCCTTTGCTCGTTTTCATCACTGCCCAATGCTGTTCAAGCTCTCGCAGTCCTTCAATAATTTTCATCATTTTTTCAATCGCGCTTGCCCCAAAAAGCTTCCCGCCGGCATGAATCATTTGTCTTCTCGTGCCATCGTGAAATGTCTCGGGGCTTTCAATTGTAATCCAGCCCGTGATCACCCCGCCCTGCCCTTGTATTTCACAGTTGCTTGAATCGACAACGATGGCAAAATCAGCTCGATATCCCCGGTCGCAGCACGATTTTGTTCCTGCTTCGCCTACTTCTTCACCGACGACGGACTGAAAAATGATATCCCCTCCCGGCTCAATGCCGTTTTCTTGCAGCAGCTTTAATGCAAACAGACTGGCAGCCATTCCCCCTTTCATATCCGCTACACCGCGTCCATATATGTAATCCCCTTTAACCGTTGCCTCAAAAGGAGGCGTTAGCCATTCTTCTCCCTCTTCGATTGAAGCGACATCAATATGCCCGTTAATAATTAAACTGTGGTAATTTTCTGGATCTTTTCCTTTTTTCGTTCCTACTACGACTGGATCTTGTTCATATAAATCCCATTGATCAATGGAAAAGCCGATGTCTTCCAAATATGAGGCGACATACTTTTGAGCCTCTTTTGCATTTCTTGCCGGAGGGCTCGGCGTTTCAAACGATACGAGTGTTTTTAGAAGATTCAGAAGTTCTTCTTCCCTTTCATCAATTTGCTGAAATAGCGTTTGTAACACGTTGTCTCCCCTTTCTTAACATTTTGTTTTGAAAAATGGTTTGCCAACCAGCCATGTAATGCAAAAAGCCCGTTCCCAATATAAGGGAACGGGCAAGTATATACAAAACCCATAGACAGGTTTCGATATTACTGCACCACTTCCCTACGCTAGCATGATCTAGATCAGGTTCAAAGGGTCAAGGCACACGCCTTTCTCAGCCTTTCGGCTCCCCTAGTGGTATGTTAATATTATGAAATTTTCATTAATTTCATTAAATCATAAAATATAGAAAAATACAAGCTAACGGTTAATTGATCCTTTTTGCCGTCTTTAATAATTCACGATAACCAATTCGAGTAAATTGCAAATGTTGATCAATATAATTAGCCTTTTTCAAATGCTCGATGGATTGTTCAGAAAAACTGCCGCTAATTTCCTGAAACCTTTGATTAATTTCCACTAACGAATGATTTAATATAAAATCCGCATCAAGCAGCAGGACAATCCGCTCGATCTCAGGATCTCTTTTTAAAATCAAGTTGGCAATCCGGCCTTTCATGAATGCCAGTTCTTGTTGAAGCTTTGAAGCTTCATCCTCTTTTTCTCTAATTTTGGCTCGGTACTTTTGTTTTTCTTCCTCTTCGATACCGGCTTTTGTTAATAGCTCCTCCAACAATTGCGTTTTATCAAGCTCCAGTTTATTTAATTGCTGTTCTTTTCGCGCCATTTCTGTTTCATCAGGCAGCTTTTCGGTTTGAATAGGCTCTTTTCGTTCTTCTTTCATCTTTATCATATAGTCTATTTTCCGATAGACAAGGAAGGCGAGAACAACTAAACATGCATTTAATAGCAGAGATATAAAACGCACGACGACGTCGTTAAACGCAAGCAAATAAAATAGGAAAAGGATAACGATGACAGCCAAAAGCACCTTTAATAGATTCATAATGGAAAAAGTTTGTGATTGTTTTGCCATCCACCTATGCTCCTTTTTGTTCAAACTAGCATCATTTATTATAGCATGTTGTGATTTGGAATGTGAATCATTTCTTTAGGATTGAGAGCTGGAAAAAGGATGTCAGATGAATGGAAAATGGAGATGCTTATCTTTTGAAAGCTTCGAAGCAATAAAAACAAGTCCTTTCAAAGCCGGAAAGGTATTTCTAAAATGAAAAACCACCTGCAATGTTTTGCAGATGGTTGAATCATTCAGCGTTTTCTGTTTCCGCTAACACCCGATTAACACGTTTTTCCAGCATTTTCATTCCGCTTCCTCCTGCTTGGAAGTGGCGAAGAATGCCGTTTTTGTCAAAAACATAATATGCAGGTACATATTGATTTTCAAAAGCATCGGTTAATTTATGTTCGTTGTCTACAAAGATCGGTTGCGTAATCCCGTGTTCTTCCGCTACTTTTTTAATATCATCAATATCTAAATCCTTTTCGGAGCGAGGCATATGAACAGCTACTACGTTCAGTTTATCTTTATATTGATCGCGGAACTCATTTACTTTCGGCATTGCTTCTTTACACAAATGGCAGCTGATTGACCAAAAATGGATTAATGTTGGTTTTTCACCGATTAATTGCTCTTTCGTTACTTCGCCATTCAGCCAAGTTGTTGCTCCGACTAATTCAGGCATTGGCTCACGTAATTTCATTTCCGTTTCCTCCTTGAAGAATGAATATCAAAAAAATAATCGTTTGAAAAAAGGCCTAACGTACTGCTAGGCCCTTTGAATGAAAAGCTTCATTATACTTTAAGCGTTTCTTGACCAGGCTTCCAGTTTGCTGGGCAAAGTCCGCCAGTTTGAAGCGCTTGAAGTACACGCAATGTTTCATCAACATCGCGGCCAATGTTGTTATGGAATACTGTTTGATATTGAAGTTCGCCTTCTGGATTGATGATGAACAATCCGCGAAGAGCAACTCCTTCTTCTTCGATTAAAACGCCGTAGTCTCTTGATACTTGATGATTTGTATCTGCTGCAAGCGGATATTTAATATCGCCTAAACCGTTCTCTTCGCGAGGAGTTTTAATCCAAGCTAAGTGTGTGTGAATTGTGTCAGTTGATACACCAATCACTTCTGCATCAAGATCTTCAAATTCTTCATAACGGTCAGAAATAGCTGTGATTTCAGTTGGACAAACGAAAGTGAAGTCCATTGGATAAAAGAAAAGAACTGTCCATTTTCCTTGTTTCATGATTTCTTCCAAGCTTACTTTACCAAACTCTTTGTTTGGCAAAACGGCATCCATTTCAAAACGTGGAGCTTGTTTACCAACCAAACGCTCTGCCATTATGTAACCCTCCATTTTAAAATTTTATTTTAAAGGAAACTTTTTGATCGTTTCCTTCAAAAACAAATGAGAATGAATTGAGTATTTTCTCAATATCCTTCCTCCGATTACTATTATATATAACAACAAAATTTTAGTCAATTTTAAGTAATAATTAATTTAAATAATTTGTTTTACATTTTCATTGCGGTGAAGAGAACAATAATACTATTTCCAATTTTCGCCGCTATCATTAAAAAAATGTAACAATCATTGAAAATTCCTTTTTCTATGCTAAACTTTCAACTGTACATTCAGTTTAACACGATCCCGTCAAATAACCAAATGATTGGCTTGAAAAGAAAGGGGAAATGGTTTTGAACTTTTTTGAATCTATTGATTGGGCTGATCTGGCTTTAAAATCAGGAGAAGTTTTGGCCAAGCTTATTGGAATTTACATTGCATATATTATCGTCAAATCAATCGGCAATAAAATTATTCACAAAATGTTTGAGGGGCTTGAGAATCGGAAGGAAATTTCCACCACGCGGGCTAAAACGCTGCAAACATTAGTTTTGAATTTCTTTCATTATGCCCTGTTTTTCATTTTTATTGTTACCGTTTTTCAAGTGTTTGGCTACAATGTCACAGCGCTTTTAGCCGGGGCTGGGGTTGTTGGTCTTGCGATCGGCTTTGGAGCTCAAGGGCTCGTCAGCGATGTTGTGACAGGATTTTTCCTTCTCCTAGAAAAACAACTTGATGTTGGAGATTATGTCACTACAGGCAATTATTCAGGCATTGTGGAAGCTGTCGGTTTACGAACGACGCAAATCCGAGGCTTTGACGGCACATTGCATTATGTTCCAAACAGGCAGATTGTCGGCCTTTCCAATCATTCTAGAGGAAATATGCAAGCCCTCGTTGATATCAGCATATCGTATAATGAAGACTTAAATCGGGTCATGTCCATTCTTCAAGAAGCTTGCGACCAATTTGCAAAAGAAACTGAAGAGGTTGTGGAGGGTCCGGACGTTTTAGGCGTGCAAAATTTCGGCACGTCTGATGTGATTATCCGCATCATCGCCAAAACGAAAAACATGGAGCAGTGGGCTGTTGAAAGAAAGCTCCGGAAACGGCTGAAAGAAGTGCTTGATGAAAACGGCATCGAAATTCCGTTCCCTCATCAAGTGATGATTCATAAGAACGAGCAGCAAAAGGAAAGAGGATGATCTCTCATCCCCTTTCCTTTTTAATTATGACTTCGTGTTTGTATAGAACGTATTTCTAATTTTTTTGCTCCTGCTTTATGCAGGAGGCTATGAATCTTCTATTTATTGCCTTTCCATTCAAAATATTGACAAATAAGATCGACCGCTTTAAAGATTGCTTGTTCATTTGGTGAAAGCTTCGCATGATGAAGGCCGTAAGGAGAATCAACTCCAAGCCAAAACATAAATCCCGGAATTTTCGCCAGCATATAGCCGAAATCTTCCCCAGTCATCGCTTCTTTGCATACGTGGAGTTGAACTTCTGTTTCATTCTGGACAAACTCCATAAATTCTTTTGATAACGCTTCATCATTCCACACTTGATAATACATCGAACCCCAGTCAATTTCTGCTTTGCATTGGTAGCCGATTTCTATACCTTTGACCATGTCTTCAATCCGCTTTTTCACTTTTTCCATCGATTCGACAGAAAATGTGCGAATCGTTCCTTCCAATCTGGCGTGATCCGCAATTATATTTTGTATCGTGCCGCTTGCAAATTTTTCCAATGGTAATTACAGCACTATCCAAAGGATCTATATTGCGGCTAACGATGGATTGCAGCTGGGTGACAAGGGAGCAAGCAGCGACGACCATATCATGTGTCGTGTGCGGAAAAGCGGCATGGCCTCCCTTCCCGGTTAAATCGATAAACAACTCGGACGTATTAGCAAAAAGTAGTCCAGGCTTCATTCCGATAGTTCCAACCGGAAGCTCTGGAGCAATGTGAAGCGCAGTGATCATATCCGGCATCCATTGTTGCATAATCTCGCTGTTTAGCATCGGCTCTGCACCGCCGGGCCCTTCTTCTGCCGGCTGAAAGATGAATAGCAGATCATCTTGAATCGGATGATAGGCGAAATGAGTTAAAACCCCCAAAGCGATCGTCATATGAAAGTCGTGACCGCAAGCATGCATCAAGCCTGGATGTTCTGATTGAAATGAAAGCCCCGTTTTTTCTTCAATCGGCAATCCGTCAATATCTGTCCGGTAGGCTATCATTTTTCGAGGATTTGTTCCATGGACCTTCACGAAAATACCTGTTCTCCATGTTTTCACTTCAAGCCTTTCGTTCGGCAGCGAATGAATATAATCTAATAAATATTTTTGTGTTTTATGTTCTTGAAATCCGAGTTCAGGTATTTTATGCAAATCACGGCGAATGGCAATAAGCGCATCCTTATTCATATGAGTCCCCTCCTAAAGGATAAGCGTGGACGCTGTCCACGCTTCGAATTTAGAGCTGCCGCAATTCTTGCTTAATTTCAATTTTCGCTTTCGTTTTTTCGTCAATATCTTTAATTTTTTTCGCAGGAACACCTGCAACAACTGTGTACGGTTCAACATCTTCCACTACAACAGCACCAGCTGCAACAACCGCGCCTTTTCCTACCCTTACACCTTCTAAAATGACGGCGTTTGCTCCGATCAAAACATCATCTTCGATTACGACAGGTTTTGCAGAAGGCGGCTCAATTACACCAGCTAAAACCGCTCCGGCACCAATGTGGCAGTTTTTACCAACCGTTGCACGACCGCCCAATGTTGCATTCATGTCAATCATCGTTCCTTCACCAATGACGGCGCCGATATTGATCACTGCCCCCATCATGATGACCGCATTATCTCCGATTTCCACTTGATCACGGATGATTGCACCTGGTTCAATTCTCGCTTTTACGCCTTTTAAATCAAGAAGCGGGATCGCTGAGTTCCGGCGGTCATTTTCAACAACATAGTCTTCAATTTTATCTTTGTTTTCTGCTAGTGCTTGTTCAATTTCAGACCATTCTCCAAAGATGATGCCTGTGTTTCCAGTAATAAATGTTTTGGACTGTTCTCCAAAGTTGATTCCTTCTAATTGACCTTTTACATAAACTTTTACAGGAGTCGTTTTTTTACTGTTTTGTATAAATGAAATAATTTCGTTTGCATCCATCATTTTCATCGTAATACTCCTCTCTGTTTTTCTGTACCCCCATTACTGTATCAAAGAAAAGAATCAATTGACAAGCAAATTTATCATTCATTAATAAATTGATGGACGATTTCCATAAACGCCTGCACTTGTTTAAGCTTTAACGATGATTCATGCCCGATCAACCAAGTATCCCTTTTAATCGGCTTTCCTTCATGATCAATGAGCGGCAGTCGAAAGATCGAACCATCCTTTTCATCAATGCTGACAGAAGGCAAAATCGCAAAGCCTATACCATGATACGCCATTTGCTTGCACGTCTCGATCTGATCAACGACAATTGTCCTTTTTGGCGGGTTTTTAAATTGCCTGTGCCACCATTCTTGTATTTCTTGATAGTATGTAGAATCACTTTTAAATTGAATAAAAGGCCGCTCTGTGTGTACTAAATCATCGATGCTTTGAATTTCTGTGTCAACTAAATACAAAGTATCTTCCAGCAAATGCTGTTTAAAACCTTTCCAATCAGGGTTTCCGCGTATGATTCCGATATGAATATCATCTTCATATAAACATTTTAATATTTCGCTTGACCACCCGGTTATAAGTGAAATTTCCGCCTGAGGGTATTTTTGTACATATTTTTTCAAAACTTTTGGAAGCCAGTGCTGGCCGATTATGGATGCCACTGCAAGCTTTAACGTCCCGTACACTTCTCCTTCCAAAACAGAGATTTCCTCTCTTACCTTCTCTTCCTTTTCAATCATTTCTTTTGCAAACTGGACAACTTTTTCTCCTGCCGGTGTAAGAGTCAATCCCTTTTGTGAGCGCAAAAAAATTTTAAATCCCCATGCTTTTTCGATCGACTGAAGACGCTGCGACAAAGCAGGCTGGGAAACAAAAAGTCGGTCAGCCGCTTTTCTCATATTTTTTTCTTCAGACAAAGTCACAAGGATTTGCAATTCCGAAATTTGCATCGCTAAACCCTTTCCTTAGTGGATTCAATAGTTCAAAAACATTATAAAATATTTTTGCTTCTCCGTCATAACAAGTTTAGCAAAAAACATTCATTTTAATTCTCTCTTAGGAAGAAAGAAAATAAAAAGAACGCTCAAAATTGCTAATAAAAAGACGACGAAATAAACATGGTGAAGAGCAATGCTCAAACCAGACTCAAGAACCTCTTTTATAGGACCGGAAAGATCTGATTCTGGATTCAAAAGGTTGTTGGCCGAATCAATGTTTAAGTTTTTTCCAGCACTATGCTCCTCCAAATATGTTTGCAGCTTGCTGTTTAAAATCCCGCCGAGCAAAGCGGCGCCGACGGTGTTGCCGAGATTTCGCATAAACATATTGGTGGCGGTGGCAATTCCGCGTTCTTTCCAATCAACTGCCGATTGAATCGATACAATGAACGAGGTCGATGTCAGCCCCATTCCGACGCCGAGTAAAAAAGAGCCGATCATAGCATGAACAGGTCCGTCATCTGCTGAAAGCATAACAAAGACAAGACTGCCGGCCAATAAAAAAATGCCTCCTAAAATTGATGTGGCACGAAAGCCGGCTTTTAAATAAATCCTCCCCGCTACTGTTGAGGCAATCGGCCATCCGATTGACATCGTTGTCAGCGTGAATCCAGCCACCATTGCCGATTTTCCCATAACACCTTGCACAAATGTCGGCAAAAAGGTGGAAATGCCCATAAGCATCATCCCGGTCGTCAAGGACGTTACATTCGCAAGCAAAATGGAGCGATTTTTCCAAAGCGAAAGCGGCATCATCGGATCATCGGCCCGATTTTCCTGAAAAATAAACAATATAAAGAAGCAGCATGCAACAGCTAATAACGCCGCAACCTCCCAGGAAGTCCAAGACCAGCGGACTCCTCCTTCGACAAGGACGATCATCAACAAGCTGATCGCAATAAGCATGAACATGGCGCCTGCATAATCAATGCTCGACTTTTTCTTATCAATGCGTTCATTCAAAAACAGACCGATTCCTGTCATTGATAAAATGCCTAAAGGAACATTCACCCAAAATACAAACTTCCAGCTTATGTACTCAACGAACAAGCCACCTAAAACGGGACCGATTATTGCAGAAATTCCCCATACACTGGACAAATATCCTTGTATTTTGGCTCTTTCTTCTACTGTATAAATATCGCCGACAATTGTTGTGGCGACTGGCATCACAGCTCCGGCTCCAATCCCTTGTATAAAACGGTATATAATTAAAGTTTCCATCGAATCGGCGAGACCGCAAAGCACAGAGCCAATTAAAAAAATAATGATGCCAAAAGCAAAAATCGGTTTTCTTCCAAACAAATCCGCCAATTTACCATATATTAAAATCGTTACGGAATTCATTAATAAATAGGAAGAAAAAATCCAGCTATATTTTGAAAAACCGCCAATTTCTGCGACAATGGCAGGCATTGCTGTGGAAACGATCGTTGCCTCAACTGCAGCCATAAACATCGCCAGCATGACGGCAGCTAAAACGAACGGACGCTTTGTTTCTTTATGGTCTAGTTTTCCCCTATCTTTTTCAATAAGCGCCTCTTTCATCACGATCACCTCATTTGAAAATCACTTTCAATCGTTTGTAAGCATGAATTCATTTTGCCATAGCATTCGCATTCGTTCAATTGCTTTCCCAAAAAAACAATATCTATATTTTCATTATTTGAAGGTTGGATGGATTCGAAACTATTGAGCCAATATGAAATAAAAACGCCGGCAAGGGCGTTTTTATTTGGGAAACCTGGAATTTAATATCATTAGTTGTTTATGGAGCTTTTTTAAGATGACCCTTCTTGTAAAAATCCCCTCTAAAACACCGTCCTCATTCGTTATACATACAAACGTATGATTAATAACGAGCTTCAGCGCCTTCATCCAATCATCCGATACATTCAATCTGGAAACATCTTTGTTCATTACTTCTTCTACTTTCATATTTTGCAAACGCTCAAATTCGATTCGTTCCAATCCTAAAATTGAATCCATGATCAAATTCGTCGTAATCAGCCCGTGCAAGCGATATTGAGCATCCAAAACCGGAACAGCTGTATAGCCTGTTTTCGTCAACACTAATAATGCATGCTCTAAGTTATTTCCCATTTGGACATGAGCCACTTTATCTGCAGGTATCATCAAATCTTTAATCGAAATATTTGTAAATTCTTCAGAAAAAACTTTTGTCATTCGTTTCTTCCTCTCACTTTGACATTTCATTTTAATCATAACATATGATCTGGAAAATGTGTTCCATTTACCAAAAAGAAACTTCCTATTTTATGATATCATTATGTAAGCGTTTTATCACGTGATAAACTTACATTTCTGCGAAAAGCGATGCTCTTGCAAAGAGCATCGTTGAGATGCCTCTCATACTCAAAAACTGGTCCTCACAAGGATACAGGTTACGTATGCGAACGGATTTTGTCATAAAGCTCCACTAATTTTTTGTATGTACATAAATCAAACTCTTTTTTTCCGCATTCAATATCATTGATTTCGCTCACAACCAATTCAATCGCAAAATGGTTGCGAAACAAAATTGCGACAAGCAATTGCTTTTCTTCTAGAGACAATACCGGTTGAACAGCTCGCATCGTTATTCATCCTCCAGTGCCTTCATTTTAAAAAACATCCTAACCATAACATATAATGAGCAGCTTTAAAATTATGTCGAAATTTGCTTACATCATGAAAAATAATATTCCTTTTTTCGCAACTTTCAATTACAAGAAGCTGGAAATAGAATCAGAAGCCCGAAGCTGGAGCATGTGCAGATTGTTTTTTGTTTAATTAACCAAGTCGATTAAATGACATCACCGTTCGAACCGCTGCATTCAGTTCCTCTGGCTCCGGCAATTGTGTTTATTTACACTGATTCTAAATGATAGATACGTTTCTTCGCCAATAAAGTGTTGGAACTGATGCGAGGGCTTCTCCCCTTTGAAACCGTATGCTCTCTCTGTTATATGAAAAGATTTGATTGAAATGAAATGGGAAACATGGACCCATTGCTCAATAAATCGCATGAACTTAAGAGCATCTTTGAGGCGGAAGCGAACAATGAAGCCAGCCAAACTTTCTCAAAAATAGTTGAGCTAGAGCAAAAGATCATGTAGAGCTGTATTTCCGATCATTTTGTACGTCAGAGCATTGAATTAGGACAAAGAGTTGAAAGATGCTAATCAATGCGTCATTAGGTGGGAAAAATGTTCAATTTTAAATCATCACGGTTGAAGCTCTTGGAGACAAAAATACTCTTTATGAAAGGCTGCACATAAAACGAAGAAGAAAAAGAAGCTGTCATTACCTTCAGTAAAATGTGCGATCAACTGCCAAACTTCTTGAATTCTGCTAAAAAATGAGCATTTAAAGAGAGTCTATGAGGCAAACTTTTTCACACTGACAAAGGCAGGAACGGCGGAGGGAGATCTCAGCCCTCCTGCCGCCCAATTTTTATTAAATAAGGCATCAATTTGTCTTACTTCCAGCCAGATGTATTACGAGTATCATGTAAGCAAATAGATGCCGTCTAGCTAAAAAAGGATGAACAGCCAGCCGACACATAGGAGTAATGGAAGATTTCTAAATTACTATCAGCTATTTTATTCCTTTCCTCATTCTTTTCTAAACGAAATGTGCCTCGATTATGATGATTTTTTCAATAAAATATAGATAAAGTAGGGCGCCCCGATTAAAGCTGTCATAATGCCCGCTGGGATGCCGTCCGGAAGTGCGATGTTTCGCCCGATTGTATCGGCTAGTAGTAGAAGCCACCCTCCCAACAAAATCGCAATCGGAAGATAAAGTTGATTGCGGGGACCAATCAGTGACCGTGCTAAATGGGGTGCCAAAAGACCGATAAACGCTACACCTCCCGTTACAGAAACCGCAGTTGCGGCAAGCCCGACAGCAGCCAATAGAAGCGTAATTCGCTCCCTCTCAATCTTCAAGCCAACCCCGACAGCAGAAGGATCGTTTAAACTTAATAAATTTAATTGTTGAGCTCTGAAAGCAATAAACGAAATCAAAATGACAATCCAAGGTAAAATTGCCAAAATAAACGGCCAATCTGCCCCCCAAACGTTCCCTGCCAGCCATTTGGCGATAAAATCAACTTTTTGCCGTTCTGCAGAAGAAATAATGACGATCATGGTTCCTGATAAAGCCATGGCGAAGCCGACACCGATAAGGACTAATCGAACGGGGTTTAAACCGGCATTTCGATCATAAGAAAAAACGTAAATAGCCCCTGCCGTTAAAAGAGCGCCGATAAAAGCTGCGACTGGCAGTAAATACACAAATGAGCCGACATCAATTGGAAAAAATAAAAAGAACACTGCAATAGCTACTCCTGCTCCGGCATTAATCCCAATGATCCCCGGCTCAGCCAAATCGTTTCTAGTAATATCTTGAAAGATCGCCCCGGAAACCGCCAAAGCCATTCCTGCCAATAAGGTCACAATGATCCGCGGCAAGCGGACGGAAAATAAAACGAACTCCTCTTTAAACGTCCCGTGGCCGAGAATAGTTGGAAGCAAACGATTCATCGAGACGGAGGAGGTGCCTAATCCCATTCCGATGATGGCCGTTGCAGCAATTAAAAGAAACAGAACAAGTATGATCAGCCGCTGCTTTTTTATAATTGCCGGATGTATGATCATGTGATAGCTTTCCCCCTTTTTTGCACAATGAACAGGAAGAAAGGCAAACCTAAAAAGGAAACAATGGCCGCCACTGGTGTTTCGTAAGGAGCATTAATCGTTCTGGCAAGCGTATCAGCGATTAATAAAAAGCAGGCGCCGAATATCGCAGACATTGGGAGGATATAACGATAATCGGCCCCTACGACCGAACGGACGATATGCGGAACCATTAAACCGATAAATGCCATATTCCCAACAAGGGCTACAGATGCACCAGTAAGCAATATAATGATGATAAACAGCACCATTTTTATTTGTGCCGTTTTTTGTCCTAACCCGACTGCCACTTCTTCATTTAAACTTACAATGGTCAGCTGCCTTGAGAAAAAAATAGAAATGGTGATCCCAACGAGAGCAATCGGTATGAGGATCTTGAGCTGTTTCCATGTTGCACCGACAAGTCCTCCAGCTGTCCACATCGAAACATTTTTGTAAATATTAAAATATAAGCTGATTCCTTCCGCGACGGCAAAAAGAAAAGCAGACACAGCAGCCCCCGCTAAAACGATTTGAAAAGGAGAAATCCTTCCTTTTTTTACCGCACCGATTCCAAAAACTAAAAAGGCGCCAGCTGCTGCTCCAATAAAGCACGCAATGGTCATACTAAAGTAATTTGCGTTCGGAAAAAGGGCAATTGTCAAAGCGAGTGCAGCATTTGCTCCGGCTGTCAGCCCTAATAATCCTGGATCTGCTAATGGATTGCGAGTCAATCCTTGCATGATTGCTCCGGCTACTGATAAAGAAGCGCCGACAAAAATAGCGCCGACTTCGCGCGGAAGACGAATTTCCCGAATCATATCAATCGTCTTACCAGCCGCATTTGTCGTTAGCGCAAGCCAAACATCTTTTACACTTGTGTCTGCCGCTCCAAACACCATCGCTAAAAAAAACGAACCAATCAGCAAAATGACTGCGAATATGAATTTAAAGAAAAATGAAGCGGAATCGTTTTTTAGCATACATCTCATCTCTTCTATTTTTCTATTTTATAGATGGAAAGAAGAGAAATTCATGCCTGCTGAATTTCTCTTCTTCTTATTACTTATTTTTTTCCAAGAAATTTTTCTCGAAAGAATTCAAGCTGATATTCCAATGTCAGTCGATCATTGAAATAAAATTCATTAGCATTTACTTCAAACACGCGATTGTTTTTGACAGCCGGTATGTTTTTATAAGTATCTGTTTCTTGGAAAGAGTTATCAGCATCCGAATACTTACTGACGATTAAATAATCCCCTGCAAATTCTGGAAGCACTTCAGTCGATAAAGCATAATAACCTTGTTTTAAAGCTTTTTCTTCCACTTTTTTAGGCATTTTTAGCTTCATGGCTTGGTATAAAATTTCTGTTCCTCTTCCCCAGTTGTTCCCAAACACATATAATTGCTTATCAAAACTTTCAATGACTGAAACAGTTGCATCTTCTCCAATTTTCGCGCGAATTTCTTCTCCTGTTTCTTCAGCTCTTTTTTTGAAATCCTCGACCCACTCTCTTGCTTCTTTTTCCTTATTTAAAAGCTTGCCAATTTCTATATGCTGTGTTAAATAATCGACTTTTCCATAAGTAAACGTAACAGTAGGCGCTATCTTTTTCAGTTTATCTACATTTTTAATCGTCGATAATCCGATGATTAAATCCGGATTTAGTTCAATGATTTTTTCTAAATCTTCATCAGATACTTCTGCAACATCTTTCAATTTGTCTTTCCAACGCGGATTCATTTTTGACCATGAATCAACACCAACGAGATTTACTCCTAAAGACATCACATCTCCGGCAAATGACGAGAGAACAACGACTCTTTTAGGATTAGCCGGGACTTCAACAGGACCGTTTTCCGATTGATATGTAATCGTTTCAGGTTTTTCTTCTTTCTTTTCAGCGCTGTCTTCCTTTTTATTACCACAAGCGCTAACTATGAGAACCAACAAGAACAGAATTGGAATAAGACGTTTTTTCATGTTTTTCTTCTCCTTTTATTAGATTGTACGTGATGCATATTGGTTTATCTGTTCGGGGATCCCGTCCTATTACAGCATCAATTTGAAATACTTCTTTCAGCACGTTGCAGTCGATTACTTCGTCACTCGTCCCGGCTTTGATAATTTGTCCGTCTTTTAACGCTATAATATAATCGGCAAAACGAGCTGCTTGATTGATATCATGAAGCACCATGACGATTGTCCGCCCCTGCTCTTTGTTTAACTGCTGTAGAAGCTCTAGTACTTCAAGCTGATGCGCCATATCTAAATAAGTGGTCGGTTCATCCAAAAAGATGATGTCCGTTTCTTGAGCGAGCGCCATCGCTATCCAGACACGCTGTCTTTGACCGCCTGACAGCGCATTGACTGGCTGGTGTTTAAAATCGGCCGTTTTCGTAACTTCTAAAGCCCAGTTTATGACCTCAAGATCTTTTTTTGTTAATCTGCCGAAGCCTTTTTGATATGGGTAGCGGCCGTAAGATACAAGCTCTCCAACGGTAAGGCCGGCTGGACTTTCTGGTGATTGAGGAAGTATGGCCATTTTTTTCGCCAGTTCTTTCGTATCCTGCTTTAAAATACTCTCGCCATCAAGAATAATTCGACCGGATTGGTGCGGAATAATCCGAGTTATCGCTTTCAACAAAGTGGATTTTCCACAGCCGTTGGAACCGATTATCGTTGTAATTTTTTTATCAGGAATTTCAATTTTCATATCTTTCACAATCAGTCGATTGCCATAGGAAATTTGTAAACGATCTGTGTATAGGCGGATCATGGAAAACCTCCAATTTATTCCAAATTGATAATGATTATCATTTTCTTATACAAATATAATATAATACCACCCTTTCTCCTTGTCAATTATCATTTTTTTTAAGAGAAAGAAGAAACCCGGCCTCCAAAGCCGGGTTTCTCGTCCGAATGTGTAACAAAGGGGGAGCGGGGGTTTAGCCGCGATGTTTCACTTCAAGACGTCTGTGAACTACTTCGTCTTACATTTATAATGATAATGATTATCAATATCGATGTCAACACTTTTTATAAAAAAAATTTTTCAAAACAAAATTTCCTTTAATAGAAAAAAACCATAACGCAAAGTTATGGCTACCAAGTAGTTGAAAAGCTAATATAAAAAATATAAAAAAGCGCAAATGCAATCAGCACGATATAAGCAATAAAAATCGGATTTCGAATATACGGGCGCTTTTCAACTTTTTCGCTTACTTCTGTATCATACTCGCTTTGCCTTTTTTCCATCTGGCTGCCCACTTGTAACGTATAAAACAGGCCGACAAGCAAAACTAACAAAAAAACACCGCCGATGATCAAATTAGTAAATTGCATAAAAACCCCCCTTTTTCTCTATTATTTGAGAAAAAAGGGGGGTTTATTCAAAGGAGACCGTCTTGTTCATATAAATAAGAATATGGAATATCGATAAACAAATAATGATCGTCATCAAGCGGATAGGAAAACGTGCGGATCGTTTCCCCTGTTTCGATATCACTATACAAATCACTTAAAAACCCTTTTTTGTTGACACGCATGCGAATAATATTTTCTAAAAAGTACGGGCGCCAGCTCCAATTTTTCATATAATATTCTTTTTGAAAAATCCATCGGTCTTCTTTTCGGAAAATATTTCCTGACTTTTGAAACCCGTTTTCATCACAAATATAAATACGAAAGCTCATGTCGCCAAGCTCTTCTGCTAAATGGGTAATTAATTCGTCAAATTGGCTGACAGCTTTTTTATATTTGTTCACTAGTTGTGACACCCGCTGATGAAACTGATCGGAATATGAATAAAGTGTTTCAAGCTTTTTCTTTTCAAATTGAATGAAATGGTTGAATTCCTGCTGCAGTCTTTCTTTTAGAACACATCGATCAATAAATTCTCTTTCCGGATAATGAAGATAATATCCTTGATAATATCTTCCGCCATTTTTCCACGCATATTGCAATTGAAAGTTTGCCTCGATGTCTTCATATAAAAGCGTCGCACCGATTTTGCGCGCAAGTAGTGAAATCGAAAATAAAACATCGAAATACGATTGGCTGGGTGAAGCTAATTTTAATGGCTGCAAATCGATTTTCAAAATATCAGGAGATAATAACCCAATACGGTCCAAATTGCTCGATTCTTTCCCAATATTGTCAATCGCAATTTTGATTCCGTAAGTCCGGTAATAAGTGAGCAAATGATGGAGCTGTTCGATATCTCCTAAATAATTGTGTTCCGTAATTTCCAGAACAATCCGGTTTAAATCAAGCCCTTTCTCTTTTTCTTCCAGCAGCAAATTTAAAAAGCTTTCGCCGTGATCGATCATAAGCAGATTTGGATCCCTGTTTATAAAAATGAGAAGATCATCATCCAGTTCTTTCATTTCCTCCAATGCTTTTTTGACGACTGTATCATCCACTTCCATTCGGTATTCTTCAGGGATCGAATCATCATGGAAAAAAAAGCCTAAGCTTTTGTATTCCCCTTCCATATGAATTCTGCCTAAAATTTCGTAGCCAATCACCTTTTGTTCATCTGCGCTAAAAATCGCCTGATAATAAGGCACAATTTTTTCGGTATTGGTTATGACATCTAGTGGGTCCATGGGCATCTCCCCGCTTCTTGTACTCTCATATGATACATGATTATAGCATTATTTGGTACATTAGAAAATGATGAAGAACCGTTTTTGCGCATTTGCTACATTCCCATTTTTACATAATTGGATAGAGGCCATCCTGGATGCAATGTTTGACCTCTCAAAGTTTCTGCATTTCTCAATTGATTTTATGTTTTGCGCCCGTTTCCACAATCAACAAAGTAGTTTGTTTTTCAATGACCATACAAGCAGAAAACCGAGCAATAAAAGAACAGAGAGCAGAAACATTCCGTTTGCAAATGAAAAATAGCCGAAAATCATCGGACCGAAGGAAAACAAAGAAATTTGAGTGTTCTGGCCAAAATACCGATAGAGATATACAGGAATGAACGAAAAACAATTAACGGCATTAATCCCAATAATTTACAATCTGTTTGAACGAGTTTCATCAAGGCTTCAGCACTGCTGCTCCGATCTACGACTTTGCAAATGAAGTGATTGCTTCCATAAGTATGACGGGTCCAGATAAAAATATTCATCAAAATGACTTTTTTCTACACGGAGAAAATCGTCTAAGCAGAAAATATATTCAAAAGGATGGAGTTTTTCTCTTGCTGATTCGAATAGGGGAGTTTGAGGTGTCCTCTAAAATTATTTGAATTAGTTATTCAACATAAACGAATTTACTTTTTCTTTTTATCAATTTCAAAACTAGACTGTTGATTTTTATTGGTTTTAAATGAATCAGTATCATCATTTCATTAAAAATCATTGACTCATTATTATTTTTTTCCATATCTTTTCATTCAATAGGTTTTATGAAGATATTTGTCATTACTAATACCTTCTCTTTTCAAATTTTTCATTCTATTTTTTGCTCTATCTTTCAAATTTCTGTTATTAATTTTTGCTTTATTAATAAATCTTCTTGCATCATTTCCTCTTACAATAGGTTTTTCCCTTAAAGTGACACCATTTTAATCCTCCTTCCTTAATAGCAATTTTACTAGAAATTTAAATCATTAAATAGCTGCCCTTTATGTTTTATGAAAATTACACCATTCATTTCTCAATTCCTAAAGACTTTCTCGCTCCAGCAGGAGAGTTAAACCTTTTTCATCATATTTTCCAAATGATTGTTTTAATGTCGTCCATAGATGATAACAAAATAGTTAATCAGAAAAAATGTGCATGTGAAGATTTGTCAAAAAACATTAAACAAGATGTTGAAAGTTTTGTGTTATAATTTTTTCGATCGCTATAAAAACTGAAATGGTTGGTAAGAATGAATAAGTTGACAAGAAGACAATTTTTAAAGCATTTTTTCTGGACGGCTGCGTACAGTTTATTCGCGAGCAGCGGTTTATACATCTACTCAAGATATATTGAACCGAGAAGACTAGAAATAAAAAAAATAAATGTTTCTCATCCAAAAATACCAAAAGGTTTTGATGGTTTGAAAATTGTTCAATTCAGCGACACACATCTAAATAACGACTTTACAATTGCAAATCTGGAACGGATCGTCAATCAAATCAATCGTCTAAACCCGGATATAATTGTTTTTACTGGTGATTTAATCGATGAGCCGAACAGTTATCCCGCTGTGCATCAGATTGCCCCGATTTTAAAACGCCTCCGTGCCGACTTCGGAAAATTTGCAATTTATGGAAATCACGATCACGGCGGATACGGCACTGATGTTTATCGCAATATATTACAAAATGCAGAGTTTCATTTACTGCAAAATGAAAAAAAAGAGATACAGCTGATTGACGGAAGCAAATTGATTGTCGCCGGCCTTGATGATGTCATGCTTGGAAGACCTGATTTTCATCAAACAATGGGCAATATTGACAAAAACTATTTTACTATTCTTTTAGTCCATGAACCTGATACAGTGCTTCAGGCTAAAAATTACAATGTTGATCTCCAATTATCTGGACACAGCCATGGAGGACAAATAAAAATCCCTTTTATAGGTCCGCTTTACACGCCTCCTTATGCAAAATCCTTTTCGGAGGGCTTTTATACTGTTGATCATACGAAGCTTTATGTCAATCGCGGGTTGGGCACAACTAGACTGCCCTTTCGTTTTTTGGCAGTTCCAGAAATCACCTTGTTTACATTATATTCCAAATAATCCTCTCTTTTAACCGGCTTAAAAGTACTTGGCTTTCATTTCTCTAACCAAAATATGAAAAAAAGATGTTCATATTGAATTAGGTAAATTATAATAGCTACTGTAAGTGTCAGTTAAGGGGAGTCGCAATGGATATTTTTAAAAACCGCAATTTTGTCAAATTGTTTTTTGCAGCGCTTGCTTCACAAATGGGTTCAACAGTTGGCAATATGGCGTTTGCTTTTTATTTGTTGGAGCATTTTAGCAGCAAACCTTATTACGCAACTATTGCTGAGCTGATGTATTCTTTGCCGACTGTATTTGTTTTTGTCATTGTCGGTGTAGTAGCAGACCGCTTCGATCGAAAAAAGGTGGCAGAGAACTGCGACTGGATTCGTGCAATTATGACTGCATGTTTGTTTTTCGCCTTATTTACAAATTCGATTCCGCTCATTTTTTTCATCTTGTTTTTGCGGAGTGCTGTCACGAAATTTTTTTATCCAGCCGAATCCAGTTTAGTACAAGCTATTTTGCGAAAAGATCAATATGCGCAAGCTTCAGGTTTGAATCAAATACTTTTCAGCATTTTTTTAGTGTTTGGTGTCGGATTAGGGGCATTGGCTTATCGAACAGTTGGAATTCATGGGGCCGTATTGGTTGATTTAATAAGCTTCGTTCTTTCCGCCTTGCTCATTCGCTCGTGTAAAATCCCTAAATCAGCAAGGCTACCAAACGGTCGAGTGTCATGGAAAGGTTTACATATATCATCCGCTGTTTCCGACTTTTTGGAAGGTATTCGGTACATTTTACATAATCGGCTTTTATCGCTCATTATTTTTGGTTTTTTCATTTTCGGCTTTGTTCAAGGAAGTTTTGCCGTTCTTCCGTTATTTACAATGAAATATGAGCTGGCACCGAATTCTTATGAAATGTATTCATCTTTATTTGCCATTTTTCTCGGTGCGGGTCTTTTAGTCGGCAGTACAGTTTCAACATTTTTTGCTAAAAAAATAAAACCGTTTCCAATGTTTGTTACACCGATATTTTTGACAAGCATTTTTGTTTTTCTCCTTGGTTTTGTGGATGAAGTAGAATTTTACTTGTCGATTATTTTTTTGATCGGCATGTGCATCGGTCCTGTGAACGTAGCAATTGGCGGTTGGATTCCGAATATCGTTCATCCAAAGCTAATGGGACGTGTCAGCGGATGGATCGACCCGTTAATGATGTTTGCGCAGTCTGCTACGCTTTTATGTATTGCACTATTGTTTCCAAACATCATTCGAAACATCGATTTACTTTATTACGGTATGGCTCTTATCATTCTTTTCGTCTTTTTCTTTTATATGATCTTGATGCCGAAATATTTAAACGAAAAACGGCATCGGATAGGTAAAAACACAATCAAATCGGTTTTATAACAAAAATGTGTTTGACAGTCAGACTTATACTCCCAATCATGTGGATCATAGTGGATGAGAATTCACCCTACAACCGCATTGATTGGGAGTTTTTTTGTGATATTCGTTTGAAGGAAAGTGATAATAATAAACTTTACCGAAAAAATTCATCATTAGTTTTGCTTCTACCCTCAAGAAAACTTCTACTAAACGTATAGCAAGCAAAAAAGGGGGTTCTAATAAGTCGTTTTTACGGCTTATTGACGCCCCCATTAATGTTTTAGAAACGTTGATATATCGGTGTTTATGATTTTTGTTTTCAATGGCGATTGCTTTCTGGCCCCCCCTCCCTATCATGCTCCGAAAGAAATTCGAATCTTTTACAGAATGTGAAATAAATAAATAAATGAATGAAATCAGCCCCGCTGCCAATAAATTATAAAAGATGACCCCGGCTCCATACCGAGATCATCTCTTAACCGTTTAGTCCCCTGATCAAACTGCCCACTCGACGCCCATTTTAATTATGCCGAGCATGGTCAATGGTTTGCTCTAGTATTTTTTTTACATGCTCATCATCATGTGAATAGTAAACTGTCGTTCCTTCCCTTCTAAATTTGACTAAACGCAAATTTTTTAGAAACCTCAATTGATGGGACACGGTTGATTGCAAAAGCTCAAGCTCGGCAGCTATTTCATTCACAGAACATTCTTGTTTTTCCGCAAGTAAATGTAAAATCCGAATTCTAGTCGGATCCGATAACGCTTTAAACGTTTGCGACACGATAAAAAGCGTTTCTTCGTCTATATCTAGAAATTCCTCTTTTCCGCTCATGACCCACCCTGCTTTCTAAAATATTTCATAATAACTATTATAGGCATAATTAATAGACTGTAAAAACTGGTTGCATTTTCTATTCATGAAAGTATAATGTAAATAAAGATTACGGAAAATAATGAAAAAGGAGAGACATCATGGACGATATCAGTCATTATAAGCTACGGGATGAGACGCCGGAAAATATAGCACGAGCCATCTATGTTGTCAATCGGCATGCAAAAACAGCACCAAATCCTAAATATTTATATTATTTAAAAAAGAAGGCGCTGCAAAAACTGATCGCTGAAGGAAAAGCAACAAAGAAAGGACTGCATTATTCAAAAAATCCAAAATTAAGCAAACAGCAGTCAGATGTTCTGGTGTCGGCAGGAAATTATTATTTTCATATGCCTCCTACAAAAGAAGACTTCCAAAACCTTCCTCACTTAGGTTCCTTAAATAATTCATACCGAAACCCGAAAACAAATCTATCATTGTCAAAGGCAAAAAATTTATTGGAGTATTATATCGGTATGGATAAAGCGAATCGACCGCTTTCTTCTCCCAAACGATTCCATCGTCATACATATCAAAAACCGATGTTTAAACGATTAGGCGAACGGTATGATTGAGTAAAAAGAGAGGCTTATTCAGCCTCGTCTTTTAATTCATCATCTTCTTCATTTTTAAATAACAATTCATCGATTTGCTCAATCAAGTGATGGACCTCAGGTTTGCTAATTTGGGCATTTGCACCTACCTGTTGTCCTTTATGTTTTAAATCATTCGTAATCAATGAGGAAAAAATCACAACCGGAATATGATCCAGCTCTGGATTTTCCTTAATTCGCTTCGTCAAATGCAATCCGTCAAGCTGCGGCATTTCGATGTCCGTAATGACTAAATCAACACGCTCCTTAACCGGTTCGCCTTCATTTACAATATTCTCTAAATAGTCCAGTGCATCCTTGCCGTTTTCAAAAAACTCAATCTGTTGAAATCCCGCCTCCGTCAATGTGTCGTTCAACAATCTGCGCAACAGCGGGGAATCTTCGGCAACGACAATTTTTTTATCAGATCTGTCCCTCTTTTCCAGTTTTTTCGCTTTTTCCTGCTGGATTCCGGACTCAGGATTAATTTCAACAACGATTTTTTCAAAATCAAGCATTAAAATCATTTCGTCTCCCATTTTGACAACGCCGGTAATTTGAGTTTCCAATCCTTGATACATTTCAGAAGGCTTTTCAATTTGCGACCAAGACACACGATGAATTTGGGTTACTTGATGGACGCGAAACACAACTTTTTGTTGGTTAAATTCCGTTACTATCAGCTTATCTTTTTCGCTGGGCTCGCAATTCGGATCGCCGATCGCCTTCGGTACGTTAACTACCGGGAGCACTTCTCCTCTTAATTCAATAATTCCTTCAACGTATGGATGGACGTGAGGCACGCTCGTTACAGGAAGAGGCTGAATGATTTCTTTTACTTTCATCACATTTATACCGAATTTATTCGAGCCGACGAGAAACTCTACAAATTCCAACTCGTTCGTACCGCTTTCAAGCAAAATTCCCTTTTCGTTCATATCTTTCTTCCTTCCGTCTAATATTTGCGAACGTTTCTTCTTCACTTTTTTATATCGGTTTTATTCTTTGTTCATTTAATACAAATTGGGAAATAAGTCTGAACAGCGTTACTCACAAAAACGTAAATGATACATTTTATTTCGACAAAGACGACTTGATTTCCTTTTTTTATAAAAAACTTTTATGTAGGTCAAACACCTTAAAAGTGAAGTTGCATATGTTATGGTGAACAACTGAAAAGTGAAAGGAGCATGAACGTGTATCCATTCTATCGACAAATCCTCCCGGGAGTTCAACAGCCAGAATTTTTTCCGGGATTTCCAGGGATGGGTGGAGGATTTCCTTCGTTTCCTCCTACGGGGACTGGTCCCGGTTTCCCTCCATTCGGCCCTCCTGGAATCGGCGGAAGTCCGAGTGACGGTTTTGGACAGCAGCAAGGACCGCCTTCAGGACCGCCTCCAAGTTTTATTCCTCAAGAATCACCCGGAGTCGGAACATTTGCAGTTGATCCCGGAGGCATTAGAAGATGTTTACATCGCTTTACATTTATCCGATTAACAAACGGCAGAAGCTTCTGGTATTTCCCTGTGTTTGTAGGACAAAGGTCCATTGCCGGGTGGCGCTGGAGACCTCGTCAAAATCGATGGGAATATTTCGGCATTGATTTAAACAGAATCTCTTCCTTCTCATGTTTTTAAGATGACACTCGGGGCAGTCTAATAAGTCGTTTTTGGCTTATGGGACTCCCCTTTACTATTTTAGAAACGTTGATATATTGTTTTCAACCGATTGGACTTTTTAAACATCCGCATGCTAGTCACCTATTAAACCGGTATTTTTATCGGGATCAACAGGGTTGTAAATGGATTGAAAAGCAAGATCTACAGCTGATTTAGCCGTTTTAGCGAACTGAATTTCGACTGTTCTCCGCTCATCTAAATAACAGCCTTCAAAGGCGATTTGCTTCACGGTGTTCGACCATCCTCCTGAATTTTCAACGATGATGACACGTTTTTTGTTCATATATGCGGCAGACAATTCTCCAAGCGTTCCATTTCCTCCTCCAATCATAATGATGGCATCTGCGGAATGAACAAGCAAAACGCTTCTGTAATCAAAACCTAATCCAGTATTAATCGGAATATCAATAAATTCGTTTGCTGCCAGTTTGTCGTCTCCAGCCAAAATACCTACGACAAGGCCGTTTGCTTGTTTGGCCCCTCGTGAAACTGCCTCCATCACTCCGCTTCCGCCGCCTGTCAAAAGAACAGCTCCTCTTTTAGCAATTTCTGAACCGATTTCTTCAGCCAGGAGGCGGACATGTTCCGGAATCAAGCCGGATTGACCAATTACTGCAATTCTCTCCATCATAAGCCTCCATTTCAAATTTTTTGCTGTTTTATATTATAGAACGAAGCTTGTGAACAGCTTGTATTGCTGTCACTGTTTAGCCTTTTATAAAAAGAGTTCCTTTTGATTGTTTACCTTACAAAAGAATTTGAGGGGGCGCATACTGAATTTTTTCTTACTCTCGCCTTTGTTTTCCTTTTTATCTTCTATGTATGCTTGTCAAGTCTTTCAAAACCGCTGTATCGATAAATTGAAAGAGCAATTTTCCGCCTTTCATTGTTAAATTTTGCACTCTTCAAGTTTCTTTTTTATAATGTGCAAAAACTTACCCATCCTATTTTTTACGAAGCAGGCCGCATTTTTTGCCCGCTACAATTTTGGACCTTTATGAAACCGGAACCAACCCATTTTATAAAAAATATAAAGCATTCCTGTTCCGATGAGAGCCATGACTCCTAATACAATATAATAGCCATACTTCATTTTCAGCTCGGGCATATATTCAAAATTCATTCCATAAATTCCTGCGATAAACGTAAGAGGCATAAAAATAGACGAAATAACCGTCAATGTCATCATAATCGTATTCATCCGGTTTGAGTTGTAAGATAAATAGCTGTCCCTTATATCAGCCGCAAGCTCCCGATTTGCCTCCGTCATCTCGACAAGCTTGAGTAAATGGTCATAAACATCATAAAAATACAAATCTTCCTCCTTCATTTCGTTCAGCCTGTTGGACGAGATGATCCGGTACATCAAATCCCGCATCGGAATGATTGTTCTTCTTATTTTTGATAATTGAGACCTGATGGAAAAAAGCTCTTTCATTAACTCATTGATCGATTTGTTTTTATTGTTTTCCTCAATTTGATTTAATAAATCTTCCAAATGGTACACGGGCGGAAAAAAATCATCAACGAGCTTATCAGTCAATTGATGCATGATTTTCATAGGCCCTTTTTTTAAAGAATCGTCTTTTTTGATTCTCAGCCAAATGTTGTTTAGATCTCGAATGGCATTTTTGTGAAATGTGACGATTCCTTTTTCGTTTACAAATAAGTCAAGCTCTTCCGGTTCCAGCGTCTGTTGATGAATTCCGTGCAACACAACAAACATATAAGAGTCATAAAAATCTATTTTCGGCCGTTCAACATTTTCGACACAATCCTCAATGGACAAAGGATGAAAATGAAAAAATTTCCCTAGCAATCTAATTTCATCTTCCGTCGCCTTGTAAAAATCGACCCAGTACCAAAGAACTTCCTTTTTTCGAATCTCTTTTAATGCCACATCATATTTAGCTTCCAAATCAGTTGTAATGACTAATGTTCGTATCATAGACATCACACTTTCTAAATTTTTTTGGACATAAATTTAGTTTACCAATAAAAGCTTGGGACAAACATGATAAAATATAAGACGACACTTATTAAAGCAGGTGATTTGTATGGAACATTTGATTAACCAAAATGTAAAAAACATTGCGATTTCCGGCATTCGAGCTTTTTTTAACATCGTTTCCAACTATGACGATATCGTTTCGCTAACGATTGGTCAGCCTGACTTCCCAACGCCTTCACATATAAAAGAAGCGGCAAAACAGGCAATTGATGACAACTATACAACGTATACGCATAATGCAGGATTGATCGATGTAAGAGAAGCAGCATGCCAATTTGTACATAAAAAATATCATCTCTCCTATGATCCTGGTTCGGAAGTGATTGTTACAATCGGGGCCAGCCAGGCGATTGATATAGCGCTTCGAACGATTTTGGAGCCCGGGACGGAGGTAATGCTGCCAGGTCCTGTTTATCCGGGGTATGAGCCAATTATTCAATTGTGCGGAGCAATACCCGTTTATGTTGATACGACAAAAAACAAATTTAAATTAACTGCGGATTTGATTAAACAAAATATAACAGAAAAAACCCGATGCATAATTTTGCCTTACCCGTCCAATCCGACAGGCGTTACATTCACTGCAGAGGAGCTGATAGAGATTGCCGATGCCGTTCGCGGGAAGGATATTTTTATTTTAGCGGATGAAATTTACAGTGAATTAACGTATGATGCACCTCATACCTCGATCGCTTCTTTTTTGCGGGAGCAGACGATCGTCGTCAATGGACTTTCCAAATCGCATAGCATGACTGGATGGCGGATCGGATTTCTTTTTGCGCCGAAAGATATCACAAAACATATGTTAAAAGTGCATCAATATAATGTTTCATGCGCTTCGTCGATCTCTCAAAAAGCTGCTTACAACGCTTTAACGGAAGGGTTTCATGATGGTCAAATAATGAAAAAAGAATATGAAAAAAGATTGGAGTACGTATACGGTCGTCTCGTTGCAATGGGATTTGAGGTTGTTAAACCAAGCGGAGCCTTTTATTTGTTTCCTTCGATTCAATCATTTGGACAAAGCTCTTTTGATTTTGCTTTGGAGCTGGTTGAGAAGGCTGGTGTTGCGGTCGTCCCGGGGAGCGCTTTTTCCAAATTTGGAGAAGGGTTTATCCGCATCTCTTACGCTTACTCGACAAAAGAGCTGGAAAAAGCTTTGGACAGGCTTGAGCATTTTGTGCAACTGAAAAGAAAATAGAAGGGGGTGTCTAATAAGTCGTTTTTACGGCTTATTGGCGCCCCCATTAATGTTTTAGAAACGTTGATATATCGGTGTTTATGATTTTTTGTTTTCAATGGGGATTTGACTTTCTGGACAGCCCCTTTGTTTTGGCAACTTAATTGTGAAAACGGTGCCTTTTTCGCTGCTCGACACATCGATCGTGCCTTTATGATTTTCAACAATTTTATATGTGATCATTAATCCTAGACCTGTTCCTTTTTCTTTTGTCGTTAAAAAAGGCTCCCCTAATCTTTCTAGCAGCTCTTTCGGTATCCCCTCTCCTTCATCTTTTATTTCAATCACAATGGAAAAATTTTCAGATTTAGTAGAAATTGTAACTGTTCCTCCATTTGGCATTGCTTCAATTGCATTCTTAATGAGATTGATAAAAACTTGCTTCAATTGGTTTTTATCGCAAACAACTTCTTGAATCTCATCAGAAAATTTTTTCTCAATCACAATATTTCTTAATATTGCTTCCGTTTCCAGCAGTGTAACAACTTCGCGTAAAATCGTTTTGACATTTGCTTTTTCAAAAACCGTTTCTTGCGGTTTCGCAAGCATCAGCAATTCACTCAAAATCATTTCAATTCGATTCAGCTCTGAAAAAATGATTTCAAAATATTGATTATCTTTTTCGATTTCACCATGCATCAGCTGTAAAAAACCTTTTATTGCTGTTAACGGATTGCGTATTTCGTGGGCGATACCTGCTGCCAGCTGCCCTGCAACAGAAAGCTTTTCAGAGCGAATCATCAATTCTTCCGCATGTTTATGTTCAGACAAATCTCGTAAAATTATTTGAACCGCCGGTTCGCCAAAATATGTTGTCGGAATGCAAACCATTTCGGTATGGACAATTTTTTTCGAATATGTATACCAGCTTTGCTTGGTCACGATTGTTTCCGTTCTTCCGTTCATTATGTCATCTAATTGATCTTTGACATGCTGATGATATTCCGGGTGTAAAAAATGATAGATGCTTTTGCCCAATACGTCCGGATAATCTTGCGCACCGAAAAGCTTGATCCCCGACTCATTCATAAAAACCCATTTATCATTATGAATCACTGCAATTGTATCGATGGAATTTTGAATCAGCCTTTGATACTTTTCACTGCTTTGCTGCAAAATGCTTTGGTATATTTTTTTGGATGAAATATCGGTAATGACAAGCAGTTCTGCTTGTTCGCCTTTATATGATATAAGCACGCTCTTCAACTCAACATAGATCTTGTTCCCGTCCAAAGATGTCCAAATTTGTTCTAAAATTCCGCTATCAATTCCTTTGTGAAGATTTTCAATCGTTTCATGGACAGATTCGTGAAACATTTTGTCAATAAATTGGAAAACCATTTTTCCAACAATATCTTCACTGCTAGTCGCCACAAGCAGCTTAACAGCAGCCGTATTAGCATATTGAACTTTCCCTTTTTTTGAAATTATGAGCGGGCACGGAAGCTCGTGCACAAAATCAAGAGCACCGTCAGCACGTATCGGATTTACTTCTTTGGGAACTTCATCTATCTTGTCATCCGCCGAAGTGACAGCAAACTTTAAGACAAATTCTCTTTGATCCTTTTTCAAATGATTGTATATAACATCAACTGACGTTTTCATCCAAATATAGGATCCATTTTTCTGCAAAAAACGGAAGGAACAAGGAAAGATATCATCTCCATGATATAAAAAGCTTTCAAATATATTTATATCTTCTACATGCAAGTATTCTGAAAGATTGGAACCGATTAGTTCTTTTTGTTTATATCCGAGCACTTTCAAACAATTTGAGGAGATGTATTCAAAATAGCCTTCATTAGAAATAACCGAATAAATGATTTCTGTTTGATTGTGCACACCCTTTTGTATTTGTTGACTCATCCCTGGCCCCCCTATTACTACCCTTTCCAGAAAGAAAAAGTCTATCTTGTTCATTGACCTGCTACTTTTTGTCCACCTAAAATTTTAATATAGTTTTACAAAATAAACATCTAAAAATGTGTCAATCTTACTATTTAAAATGTTTTTTCGACTTTTTCCACTGCATTTCCTTCCCTATAAAAAATATGTATGTATCAACATTTTAAAAAATACTGGCCAAAAAAGGGCTAGTTTTTTTTGTCTTATGCGGATTTTTCGGTTATTTTGCGGTTTTTGCGCTTCCCTCAGGTTTAACAACGCACCGGAGGCATGCAAGAGGTGGTATGAGCTTTACCGATTTTGCGGCCATGTGCGGTTTTTGCGCTTTCTTCGGGTTTCACACCATTCGGAGATATGCAGATAGGACAAAAGTTTGCGGTTTTTGCGGCATGTGCGAATTTCGAACCGTTTATCGAAAAATCTTTATGCGAATGCGGCATCGTTCAATTTATATGAATGGTTTTCGATAACTAATAGAAAAGCCATCGCTCGTTAAAAAGCGACGGCCCTTCCATATAATTTATTTTTTATTGCTCGTCATCATTTGATTTTGCATTGGAATTTCCGGCGTATTCTTTCTGTAAATCGATGTATGCTTTTACAATATCTCTCGCTATACGTTTATTCACATCTTCGCTTCCGGTTCTTTTTGTCCAAGGGACGACAACACTGAAAGCAACCTGCGGATCTTTGGCAGGATAATAGCCGATAAATGTTAAATTATAAACGTCTGTCCCCCAGTATTGGCGCTTCGTACCATAATAAGTCGTTTCCGCTGTTCCGGTTTTGCCCGCAACATTTAATCCATGTAACTGAGCGTAAGCTGTTCCGCGTCGAGTATTCGTCACTAGATAAAAGCCTTGTTGGACGCGTTGAATATCCTCTTCCGTATTGTTTATTCGGTTTAACACTTTTACCGGCATTTCTTGAGCAATCGGTCCGAGCCCATCGTCAGTCGGTTCAAGAATTTCTGTTACAAGCCGCGGCTTGACACGGTATCCGCCATTTGCAATCGTTGAAACATATTGGGCCATTTGCAGCGGTGTGTACGTATCAAACTGACCAATGGCAAGGTCAAGCAATTTCCCTCTGTCAGTTCCAGGATCAGATTGCTGCCCTGCGGACTCCTGCGGGAGATCAATCCCTGTCGGAACCCCTAAACCAAATTGGGCATAGTAATTCCGCATCTTTTGAAAATCTTCGTCTTTAGCTGGAAAACTTCTTCCCGGATAATATTGTATACCAGCAATTTTCATAGCGATATGGAACATATAAACGTTTGAACTTCTTTGCAACGCTGTTAGGTCAGATACAGCCCCCATATTTTGATAAGAAGATTTTTCCGGAGTCCCTTTTAAACGAATTGGTGCGTCATAAAAGACGGTTCCGTGTCTCAGACCAAATTGATATCCTGCTAAAACTGTCGCACCTTTAACGGTAGAACCCATTTCATATTGCGTCCCAAATGCACCGTAATCAAAGTTCAACATCTCTCCGGAATCGTACATTCGTCCGACCATCGCCAAAACGTCTCCTTTATATGGATCCATCATGACAACGAAAGCGCGGTCAACTAAATAATTTCCACGTCCTCTTGCTGCTTTGATCTGCTGATCAACAATTTTTTCAATTCTTTTTTGCAGTTCGATATCGATGGAAAGTTTTAAATCGAATCCTCTTCTGCCGTCATCAATTTCCTTTTGTGAAATCGTATTTCCATCTTTATCAGATATATATTGAACTTTTGCTTTTCTTGGGTTTAGATAATCCTCATATTGCTGCTCCAAATAGCTTTTTCCAACTCGTTCATTTCGGGCATAGCCTCGAGCTACAAAAAATGATTTATTGTCTTCTGGTATCCCTTCTTTTGGAGATGAGATTTTCCCTAAAATCGTTTTAAATACGTCATCATAAGGGTACACCCTTTCCCAATCTGTGATGACATCGACACCCGGAAGATTTTCCAGCTGTTCCGCAACCCTTGAAACTTCTTCTTGGCTTAAGTTCGTTGCGACAATCTGCGGCTCATACGCATATCCGGATGAAAATTTCGTATATAGAGCGGCAAGCTCCAATTCTTTTGGATCCTTCTCGATTTTTTTAATTTCTTCTTCCGGAACCCGTTCAACCTGAAGTGGATATGTTTCCTTAGGTTCTAATTTTTTCTCTTTTTCCGTCAATAAGTTTTCTGCCTTTTTTGGATTTTTGGCTATCCAATAATCCCGCAAATCTCTTTCTCTTAGAAAAGATGTGTCGAGATCAATCAGCTGTGCTAATTTTTTTGCTGTTTCCAGCTTGTCTTTCGTTTTGGTCGTCTTCTCCACCGTATAGGTCACAGCAGGAACATTTTTGTTGTCTACAACGATTCTCCCGTTTCGGTCAAACATTTTTCCTCTTGGTGCAGGATATTGCGCAACATTCACTTCTGTCCGGCTGACTTCTTTCGCATATTCTTCACCCTGAACAATTTGAACGATGCCAAGGCGGACGACAAGTGCGGCAAATAAAAGAAAAACGATAAAAAAGAAAAAATTGATACGAAAAATTCTCGCTTTCCTTTGCCGTTTTGTCTCAGAAGGAGTTGTTTCCGCTTCTTTTTTCACGAAGGAATCTTCCTTTCTTTTCTAATATAAATCATGTTTCAGTCGACTCATGAACTTGTAAATATATTGTAACATACATTACAAAGTTTTGTTTTCTATACAGATTGTCAACCCCTAATTCTTATCAATTTATAGACATTTTGCTTAATTTTGTCACTTCTTGAAGGAAGTATATCATATATTCCCTCGGTTGGAACCCTATAATTTCAACAATTACATGATAATGTTTATAAACTTAAAATCTATTATTTGTCAATGGAAGGAATAGACAAAAATATGACAAAAAACGCATGTTATGATAGTTTCGTAAATTACATGAACAAATTTCAAGGAGGTAGAAACGCATGAAGAAATCTATTATTGCTTCTATTGCAGCAGCTGCCGCCATTTTCACTGCAGGCGCCGGCACAAATGCCAATGCAGCTGAAATTCAAAACCAACCAGTTCAAATCAAAAGCTACGTACAAGCTTTCGGACCTTATAATATAAACGAAGATCAATTGAAACAGCTCATTCAATCAGCTGATTCAAAAGAATTGCAAAATCTATTTAACAACTGTTTACAAAATCCAAGCATAGAAGCAAATAATGCTATAAAAGAAGCAATTAAAAGAAACATAAACCAGCCTGCGAACAAGCAAGCTGTGAAAAAACCAGCCCAAACTACTCAAAAAACAACTCAGCCAGCACCATCTGCCAATGACAAAGCAACCAACAACCAAACACCAAAACAATCACAAACCGCTTCATCCGTAAATGCATTTGAGAAAAAAGTAGTTGAACTAACAAATGCTGAGCGGCAAAAACAAGGTTTGAAGCCTCTTGTTTTAGATGAAGCTTTAAGCAAGGTAGCTCGTGAAAAATCTTTAGATATGCAAAGAAACAAATATTTTTCCCACACAAGCCCGACTTACGGATCTCCGTTTGACATGATGAAAAAGTTCGGCATTTCCTTCAGAACAGCAGGGGAAAATATTGCAATGGGGCAGCGTACTCCTGAAGAAGTTGTTAATGCTTGGATGAACAGCTCTGGCCACAGACAAAACATTTTAAATCCTAACTTTACTCATATCGGCGTTGGTTACGTGGAAAATGGAAATTACTGGACACAAATGTTTATTGGAAAATAATAGATCGGACAGTTCACTCATTTCAACTGTTCAAAAGGTGGGGGATATGCCCCCACATTTTTTTGAAAATAAATTCGCTGAGAAGCTGAGAAAAAGAATAAGCTGACTAAAATTGTGTGACTTGAAAGAATGATGTGCGTTTTTATTTTTTCCACAGCTTATATAATGCATGTATTCCGCTATTTTCTTCTCCCATTTCAGCCAGTTTTTCATACAAGCTTCTCGCAAGCTCAAGCCCTGGTACGTCTAATTCCATTCTTCTTGCTTCCTCTAAAGCAATGTCCATATCTTTTATAAAGTGCTTGACATAAAATCCAGGCTCAAATTGATTCGAAAGCATTCTCGGCGCATAGTTCGACAAAGACCAGCTTCCAGCAGCTCCGGAGGAAATGCTTTTCAACACCTTATCTGGATCCAGCCCCGCCCGAACAGCGTAGGCAAGCGATTCACAAACACTAATGATGCCGGCAGCAATCGCAATTTGGTTGCACATTTTTGTATGCTGCCCCGCACCAGCTTTTCCTTGATAAACAATATTTTTTCCCATTTTCTCAAAAATTTCAAAACATTCATCGAACGTCTCTTGATCTCCTCCGACCATAATCGATAGCGTTCCATTTTTTGCGCCGACATCTCCTCCTGAAACAGGTGCATCTAAAAAGGAAATGCCTTTTTCCTTTGATTTTTCGTATATTTTTTCGGCAAGCGATGGTTTTGTCGTTGTCATGTCAATACATATAGCTCCTGGATAGGCATTGGCTAAAATTCCATTTTCACTAAAATAAACTTCTTCAACATCTTTCGGGAAACCAACCATCGTGATAATAACATTCGCATCTTTTGCGAGATCTTTGATCGATTCTTTCCAAGCAGCACCTTGATTGATCAAATCTTCGGCCTTTTCTTTTGTCCGGGTATAAACCGTAAGCGGATAACCCGCTTCAAGCAAATGACGTGCCATGCTTTTTCCCATTACTCCAAGCCCAATAAAACCGATTGTTTTTTTTGACATATTGTTCACCCTTTCCCCATTTCAGTGTATACGGCTTAGTAATGAAACTGTTCTGCTATGAAACGCTTGCATTTCAGCTTTCAGTGCACACCCGATTAAATGGACTTTACTAAACCGCCGTCAATCAAAAAGGTTTGTCCAGTCATATATGTATTCAAGTCAGACAGAAGAAACAGCACATAGTTCGCAAATTCATTCGGTTCTCCGTAGCGATTGAGAGGAATCGCTTCCAAATATTTGTTCTTGATCTCTTCTTTCGGAATACCGAGCTTCGCTGCATTCCATTCTTCCAATTGATCAATCCGTTCTGTTGCAATTCTGCCGGGTGACGCCGTGTTAATTAAAATATTGTACTTTGCAAATTCTGTTGCTAACGTTTTCGTCAGCCCCACAATTCCTAAGCGAAACGTGTTGGATAAAATTAAACCCGGGATCGGCTCCTTCACGGAAGAAGAGGCAATATTTACGATTTTCCCTCCTCTTTGTTTCATATGCGGAAGAATCTCGCGAATGGTACGGATATAGCTGAGCAAGTTTAATTCAAAAGCATTTTGCCAATCTTCATCAGTCATTTGCTCAAATCCTCCTGCAGGGGGACCGCCAGCGTTGTTAACGAGTAAATCAATTTTGCCAAACTCTTTTATTGTCTGATTAACTAGCCTGCTAATTTCCTCTTTTGAAGTAATGTCTGTTTTAATAAAGGCTGCTTTTCCTTTTCCAAGCGCATTTAATTGATTTGCCACGTCTATTAGCTTTTCTTCATTTCGGCTTGTGATCATCACGTCGGCTCCTTCTTCCACAAGCCTTGTTGCAATCGCTTTACCTAATCCTTGACTTGATGCCAAAACAAGTGCTGTTTTACCTTTGAAACCGAAATCCATTGACATTCCATCCTTTCACCTTTTCTTTCATCTTATCATGATCTTATCAAAATGTGGGAACTTTCGTTTTACTCCCATTCTGAATTTTTAAACGGCATAGAGCTTCTTTTGTTTGCTCAACACTGTCAAAGGCGGCTTGCGAAGGTGCGTTTAAGCTTGTCTTCTTTCACGCAGTAGTATGTCCAAAATTCAAATCTCAAAGGGAGCTGCAAACCCATGCTTTTTCTTGACATCAACTGTTATGGTTTTCTTACCTGCCTGCTCATCTAGGTGAATTGCATTCAAATCAATAATGAAGAAGGAGCTGTCCAGAAAGTCAAATCCCTATTGAAAACAAAAAATCATAAACACCGATATATCAACGTTTCTAAAACATTAATGGGGGCGTCAATAAGCCGTAAAAACGACTTATTAGACACCCCCTGCATATTTTTTATAACTTAAAGCGTTCTACTAAGCCTTTTAAGCGGTTGCTTTCTTCGCTTAACGATTCCGCTTTTTCCGCAACCATTGAGAATGCTTTGACTTGCTCGTTCGTTGTTGCACTGACTTCTTCCGCAGAGGCAGCTAGCTGCTGGGTTACTGCAGAAATATTTTCAATCGATTCGACGACTGTTTCTTTTTGCTCATTCATCCGATTGATCGCATTTAATGTTGATTTAATGGCATTAAGCAAATCTTCCATTTTAATTGCAATTTCATGAAACGCATTGCCTGTCACTTGAACAGCTTTGTTTTGTTCTTCATGAATTTTCTTAGAACGACTCATTGCATCGTAGGCATTTTTCGTTTCAATTTGGATTCCTTCAATCATATTTTTAATGTTTTCTGTCGCTTTTGCCGATTGTTCAGCAAGGTTTCTTACTTCCTCAGCGACAACTGCAAATCCTTTACCTGATTCACCTGCTCTTGCTGCTTCAATACTTGCATTTAAAGCGAGCAAGTTCGTCTGATCTGAAATTTTGGAAATGGTCGACACGATATCAGAAATTTTTTCAACTCGATCTACAAGATTTTGTAGTACGGATTGGACCATCTCAGATTCTTTGTCAGCCTCATTTGATTTTATTTGAAGCTCATTTAGCTTTTCTAAACCATTATAGCTGGCATTTTGTGATTCGTAAGATAAATTTTCGACATTTTTTACATCATTGTTTACTTGTTGAATACAATCTTCTAATTGTTTGATTTGTCCGTTTATAATTTCCGTACTGTTTGCCTGCTCACCTGAGCCTTTTGCAATTTCCTCAATTGCAACGGAAATTTCCTCACTTGACGCAGTAGCTTCTTCCGAAACCACGTTTAATGTTTGAGCAGATTGCTGCAGCTCCTTCACGGATCCGTCCAGATCGAGGAGAATTTGTCGGATGTTATCGGTCATCTTCGTAAAGCTATTAGCCAATTTCCCGATTTCATCTTTATTTTTCACTGTTAATGTTCCGGATAAATCCCCTTCAGCCATTTTGTCGGCGTTTTTAGCCAAAAGCAAAATCGGCTTTGAAATGCTTCTCGAAACAAAACTAGTGATGAAAAATGCCACAATCAATGCAGCAATAATAATGGAAACGTTAATGCTCCGGATTGTGCGGGCTGTTTGCTCCAGATTTGCATCCGAATAGACTACACCGATTTTCCAATTTAGTTCCGTGATCGTTTCAAAAATAATGGTTGAATCTTTTCCATTTTCTTTTATAGAAGCTATACCTTGTTTTTGGTTTTTAATCGGTGCCATAAGACCGTTGTTTTTATATAAATTTTTTCCGGTCATTTTCGGATGAGCGATGGCAACTCCATTTCTATCAAGCAGGAATGTATACCCTCCAAAGCCAGCTTCCACTTGCTTAACAAATTCATTAAACGTTGTTAAATTAATATCAATTCCAATAACGCCAAGCAACACCCCATCCTTTGTAATGGCCTTTGAGGCGGTAACAACATATTCTCCTTTTTCCCCATCACGATAAGGCTCTGACCACGAAACAAAGTTTGGACTTGTTACAGCGCTTTTATACCAAGGTCGTGAATTGATTATCAAATCTTCCTTTAAGTTTAACTCAGGTTCTGCAGCAACAAGAGTCTTAGTGTTGGCTACATAGACAGACCGGACCAATTGATTAGCGCTTAAAAACGATTGAAACGTTTCCTTTACGGACTGTAAAGATTGATCGTCATTTTTTTCAAGCAACTGTGCGATTTCCGGTTCATTGCTGAAAAGCAGCAAAATTCTTTCATATTCCTGCATCTGTAAAAGCAGGTTCTTTTTCGCTTGCTTAACAATCGATTGCCCCGTATGAAACGCATCTGATTTAATGTTCTTTTGAACAAAATAATCAGACGTGAAAAAAACAACCAAAAGTGAAAAAATTAACAATATGGTGATGAGCGCTGTCAATTTCCACTGAAGCTTTTTAAACATTTGTTCCATCTCCTACATAAATCTTTATTTAATAAAAATAATTAAGAAAACTTATACGTTTTCTAATGTATATATCGGCAATCTGATTTATCTTTTTACAAAATGAAACTAATTATCTTTTTCATATTTCCAATTGGCTTTGTTTTTGGGAGCGATCTTGCATAAAAAAAGCATAGGCTGCATGTGTTTCTTCTAAAAAAAGATACCGCCGTAGCGGTGCCGGCTGTGAAAAAGAAAAAAAGTTTTAGCAAATTGGAGGAAAGTAACAAGAAGAGATTCGGATATCGAGGGCTTCAAATTTTTGCATTTGCAAACTTATCCTAATTTATATCGTGATACCCCGTCGTTTTAGTTGCTCAAACTACAAAAAGCTTTTTATGAACTGCAGCTGCTGTGTTTTGCTTTCTATCGTTTGTATCAAATTAGCTATACGCTCGCTGCAAATCATTTTTATATTTTGATGGACTTTATCGGGATAATAAAGCGGATGTAAAAATCAAAAAATGCTGATGCTCTGCGTTTTTCATATTCCATTTTACTTAGAGCCGAAATTCTTTTATATTCACCTTCCGTAAATAAATCGGCTCATCAAAAAAAGGAGCCGATTCAGATTAAACTGATCGGCTCCGTACCTTTTATATTTGGAACGTTTTTTTAACAAAAGAAACGACTTCTTCCGTTGTTTGCATAGAAAGAACTTTTTCTTTAAAGCTTTCTGCTTCCTGTTTTGAAAGCTTTTTAATTTGTGAACGCGCAGGTAAAATAGATGTTGCGCTCATGGAAAATTCATCTAATCCAAGTCCAAGCAGAAGCGGTATAGCAATCGGGTCTCCTGCCATTTCTCCGCACATTCCAACCCATTTTCCTTCTTTATGAGCTGCATCGATCACAATGGAAATTAATCGGAGGATGGCCGGATTATACGGTTGATACAAATATGAAACCCGTTCATTCATCCGGTCTGCTGCCATTGTATATTGAATTAAATCATTTGTTCCAATGCTGAAGAAATCAACCACTTTGGCAAATTGATCCGCCATAACAGCAGTTGATGGAATTTCAACCATTATTCCAACTTCGATATCATCAGCTACTTCAATACCTGCTTGAACAAGTTTTTCTTTTTCTTCGAGCAGAATAGCTTTCGCTTGATGGAATTCATCGATTGTCGCAATCATTGGAAACATGATTTTTAAGTTTCCATATTTGCTTGCGCGAAGCAGCGCTTTAAGCTGTGTCCGAAAAATATCTTGCTTTTCTAAACAAAGGCGGATGGCGCGGAATCCAAGAAAAGGATTCAGCTCCTTTGGAAGATTCAAGTAAGGAAGCTCTTTGTCCCCGCCGATATCCAATGTACGGACAACAACAGGTTTTCCTTCCATTCTCTCAAGAACTGTTTTATATGCTTCAAATTGTTCTTCTTCTGTAGGCATTTGGTCTCGTCCCATGTATAAAAATTCCGTACGGTAGAGACCTATTCCTTCACCGCCGTTGTCAAGAACACCTTGTACGTCATTAGGCGTGCCAATATTAGCGGCAAGCTCGACACGATGTCCATCCTTCGACAACGTCGGCTCGTCTTTTAATTTAGCCCATTCCGCTTTTTGCTCTTCATATTTTTCTCTTTTCTTTTCATATTCGGCAATACAATCTTCACTTGGATTTATGATTACTTGTCCTTCAATCCCATCAACAATGACTAAAGCACCGCTTTCAATTTTGGCGGTAGCTTCCTTTGTTCCGACAACAGCAGGGATTTCCATAGAACGAGCCATGATCGCAGAATGGGATGTTCTTCCTCCAATATCAGTTGTAAATGCTTTAACAAAATTTTTGTTTAATTGCGCAGTATCAGAGGGTGTTAAATCTTCTGCAACAATAATGACTTCTTCATTAATTAAACTTGGATTTGGGATTTGAACGCCTAATAAATGGGCTATAACCCTTTTCGTGACATCCCGAATATCCGCTGCTCGCTCGCGCATATACTCATTTTCCATCGCTTCGAACATCGCAATAAATTGATCAGCTGTTTCCCTCATTGCAAATTCAGCGTTTACAGCTTCGTTTTCGATTTTCTCTTTGACTGGATTTAACAGCTCAGGATCGTTCAAAACGAGCAAATGCGCTTCAAAAATCGCTGCTTTATCCGCACCAAGCCTTTCTTCTGTGCTGTTTTTAATTACCTCGAGCTCTGCTTTGGCGCTTTCGACAGATTGTTCAAAACGCTCAATTTCTGCTCGAATATTTTGTATTTCTTTTTTTGATACGGTTAAATCCGGCTCTTCTAGACGGTATGCCTTCGCAATAGCGATACCGTTTGATGCTGCAATCCCAGATAGCTGTATCATTATTCGCCTAACCCTTCTTTTTTGATTGTCTCTTCAATCGCTTGAAGTGCATCATTTTCATCAGCACCTGATGCTGTAACTTTAATGGTTGCTCCTTTTGGAATACCTAATGACATAACTCCCATAATAGATTTTAAGTTTACTGTTTTTCCATTGTATTCCAAATTAATGTCGGCTTCAAATTTGCTTGCCGTTTGCACTAATATAGTCGCAGGTCTTGCGTGAATTCCTGTGTCAGCGGTAATGTTGAATGTTTTTTCAGCCATTTGCATCAAATCCTTTCTGCTATTTTCTTTAAAAATTTTATCAGTGCATGTCGAGTTGTGCAAGCTGATAATCAATTATTTGTGAAACCAGCCTTGTCCGATTTAAACAAGGCCGGTTTACTAACTGCTACCGAATGGCAATAATGTTTTCTTCGCCCTTGTTTACTTTGCCTACTTTTTTCAATTCAATTGCTTCACCTTCTTTTAAATTAGTGAAGACAATCGGCGTCATAATAGAAGGAGAATGATTTTTAACATATTCAAGATCCACTTCAAGAAGTTTGTCACCCAATTTTACAGTATCGCCTTCTGAAACGAAAATGTCAAATCCTTTTCCTTTCAATTTTACTGTATCAATACCAAAATGGATCAATATTTCATGGCCAGAATCAGACTGCAAGCTAATAGCATGTTTCGTTGGAAATACATTTAACACTTTACCGTTAACAGGAGAGACGACGATACCTTCTTCAGGTACAATAGCAATCCCATCTCCCATCATTTTTCCAGAGAATACTTGATCCGGTACTTCTGTAATCGGATGAAGAGTACCTGTCATAGGCGATGAAAATGTTAAGCTTTCGCTTTGTAATTCTTCCGGCATAACATTTTCCACTTGTTCTTTAACTTCCTGCTCTGGAGAATGAACTTTTTCTGCTCTTGGAGTTCTTCCATTCATGATGTCTTGTATTTGAGTTTTTAAATTGTCCGATTTAGGGCCAAAAATTGCCTGGATGTTGTTGCCCACTTCTAAAACACCTGAAGCGCCGAGCTTTTTCAAGCGTTCTTTATCAACTTTCTTTTGATCATGAACAGATACGCGCAGCCTTGTGATACATGCATCAAGGTGCTGAATATTTTCATTTCCGCCAAGCGCCTCTAAAATGTTATATGGAAGATCTCCGGCTTTTTCGCTCTCCTGCTCATCATCAGACGTTTCAACACTTGCATCTTCCCGTCCAGGAGTTTTCAGGTTGAATTTTCGGATGGCAAATCGGAAACCGAAATAGTAAATGACCGCAAATACAAGCCCAACTGGGATAACGAGCCACCAAGCTGTTCGATTCGGAAGGACGCCAAATAATATAAAGTCGATCACTCCGCCTGAAAAAGTCATTCCAATTTTAACATGTAAAATATGCATGACCATAAAGGATAGTCCTGCAAATATCGCATGAATCGCAAACAAAAGCGGTGCTACAAACAAAAAGCTGAATTCAATCGGTTCTGTAATTCCTGTTAAAAACGATGTTAACGCGGCAGAACCCATAATCCCTGCGACCACTTTTTTATTCTCGGGTTTGGCTTCGTGATAAATAGCGAGTGCTGCGGCAGGGAGACCGAACATCATAAACGGAAATTTACCTGTCATAAACGTTCCAGCTGTCAATTCCACACCGTCCTTGATTTGGGCAAAGAAAATGGCCTGATCGCCGCGAACAACGTGCCCTGCTTCGTTTACATAAGAACCAAATTCATACCAAAAAGGAGCATAGAAAATATGATGTAATCCAAACGGAATCAATGAACGTTCAATCACACCGAAAATAAAAGCGGCGAGCGTTTTGTTCGTCTCAAGTATTCCTTGAGAAAACTGGTTTAATGCCCCTTGGATCGGCGGCCAAATAAAGTACATCGCAATCCCTAATAGAACAGCGGACGCAGCTGTCACAATTGGAACAAACCGCTTTCCGGCAAAAAATCCTAAATATTGCGGAAGCTCAATTTTATAATATTTGTTGTACATATAAGCAGCTATGATACCTACTATGATCCCGCCAAACACACCTGTTTGCAAAGTCTCAATTCCGAGAACGTTTGCAAATGCTGGATCAGAACTAATATCTTTAGGCATTTGACCCAAACCTGTTAAAATACCGTTCATTGTAACATTCATAATTAAGTAGCCGATGACTGCTGCAATCCCTGCAACTCCATCGCCGTTTGCAAGACCGATCGCAACGCCGACTGCAAATAACAACGGCAGGTTGGAGAATACAATTTGCCCAGCTTGCTCCATGACGCTTGCGATAAGCACGATCCAGTCGTTCGTTAAAGCAGGAATTCTATCTGTTAAATCCGGATTTTGCATAGCATTACCAAATGCAAGCAAAATACCTGCTGCAGGAAGAAGCGCTACCGGCAGCATAAGCGCGCGTCCTATTTTTTGTAAAACACCGAAAATTGATTTAAACATAACATGACCTCCTTATAATTATCATTTGACAAATGCAGCAAGAATAATCGATGTATTAGAAAAAACAAAAAAGGCATGGTGAAACAAGGCGTCAACTGTACGAAAACAAATCCCTATACAGTACACCTTGCTCACTCATGCCTGATCGAATCAGTAACACGTGCGCAAAATTTATTCTTTTTTTGCTATTCGATATAAATGCATCGTTAAATAAACAGCTTCTGCTTCATCAATTTGTTTTTTCAATACTTGCTGCATCATTTTAATCATTTTCCATGCAACATTATAGCATAGAGGATATTTTTTTTTCAACAATAAAGCTAATTCTTCTGGTTCTTCCGTTTTTTCCTCTTTGAGAACCCTTTCAATTGTTGCCTGAAGATGCCTTACAAGCCGCAAATAATTAAAGCTTTCTTTATCAAGCTGGATGTTTAAGGAATCTTCTGCAACTTCGATTAACTGAGCAATAAGCTGAGAATGGCGGTTCACTTCAGAAATTGATTTATGCGTTATGGCGCTGTGAATGTGGAGAGCGATGAAACCGATCTCACCTTTGGGCAGCTTGATTTTCAGCTTATCTTCAATAATGGACACCACTTCACTAGCAATATTATATTCTTTCGGATAAAGCACTTCAGTCTCTGATAAAAAAGGGTTTTTGATGTCCATCCCCTGCTCGATCCTCTTAATTGCGAACGTAATATGGTCTGTTAAAGCTATATGAATATGTTCATTCAGAGGAAGTCCGACTTTCTTTGAAATGTGGGCAATACAGTCTGAAACAACTTCTATCATCTTCTCGTTTGTATAAGGAAGAAGTTTTTTATATTGTTCCTGTTCTTGTTCGTTTTTCAGCACAAATATCTTTTCAACTGTTTCGTTGGAAATCAGCTCCCCCCTTTTTTTTCCGAAACCGATTCCTTTTCCAATCAAGACGACTTCCTGAAAGGTGTCGTGGCCAGCTATTAATACATTATTATTCAACACCTTTTTTACTTTAAAGGACCCCATGTTTAAAAAGACGCTCCTTTACCAGAAATCTATATAATCGTACAAAAAAAGAACGGGGAGGTCAATGCATTTTGCACTCAGCAAAAGCAAGAAAAAATTTACAATCGAACACCTAAGACTGGGGGTGAGGCATCTAAAATGGAAATAGAAAATTTAGTTTTTTCATCTTTCTCGGCAGTTCATACTTTCCTTTCCAAAAATGAAGAGTCCGTTTTTTCAACTGTCGCCTTTTAAAGGTTCTATATGCACATGTACGTTCGTAATATTAAATTCTTCCGTCAGCCTTCTTTCCACTTCATCACAAATCGCATGGCTTTCAACGACATTTAAATTAGAATGAACTTTAATGACAACATCAACATATACGGTGCTTCCGACATATCTGGCTTTAATATCTTCAAGCGATTGAACCCCGGGTATATTGTTAATTGTTTCTTTATATTTGTCTAACTCCTTCTCTGAAAATCCGTCCGTTAAGGAATGAACCGCTTCTTTGAAGATATCCCAAGCAGTTTTGCAAATAAGCACTCCGATGATCATCGCAACAACTGTGTCCATCCATGCGATATGAAATTGCGCCGCCAAAATCCCTAGGAATGTTCCGACACTGACATATGCATCGGATCGATTGTCCATAGCTGCTGCCATGAGCGCTTGACTTTTTATTTTTTTCGCAAGTCTTACATTAAATAAATAAACGGAAAACATGACGATTGCTGAGCCGATAGCCGTCCATGCCGCGATCAAATCAGGTGATTCTGTTTTCGGGTTTATGATTGATTTTGCTCCTTCAGTAAGAACTTCAAAACCAACCATGACCATAATCAATGATGCAATTAAAGACGCAATGGTTTCTGCCCGAAAATGTCCATAGTGATGATCTTGGTCAGGAGGACGCTGCGATATTTTTAATCCGACTAAAACCGCGATCGAAGCAATTACATCAGTCCCGTTGTTCAGTCCGTCAGCCATTAAAGCTTCCGAATGAAAAAAATATCCGACCGCTATCTTTACAACGGTCAACAAAATATAGGCTGCAATGCTAATCCATGCTCCCCGTTCACCCTTTTTTAAATTTTGATAAACTTCCACCTTCCACTAACTCCATTCGTTTAGTCTGCCATTTATACTATCAAAAAAACATGTAAAGGTCTATACATACAGATTATTTCCTTGTTACAAAAGGTTTAATATCAAAAGGTTTTTCTGAAATCAAAGCGATCATTCCAATATGGAGATTAGTAAAACAAGGAAAAATATAAATTATTTCATTTTTTTTACATTACATTAAAAAAATATAGCAACCAAACTTTTTACAGTTTGATTGCTATCAATCGAGAGAGATTAATTTTCTTTTTGTGTCAAATAAACCGGGATCATTTGAATCGAATGGTTTAGGTCATCAAGCTTGCCTTCAATCCGGTGAAGCAAATAGAGCGTCACAACAATAGGAAAACCGACATCGCTGATAAACGACAGCCAATCGTGCAAACCAATCCCTCCCTTTATGGCATCTGAAATCCGGCCTGTTCCCGAACCGGAAACAGGCCGCTTCCGTCAGCTCATCGTATATTCTGTCACCGTTTGCTCAATAATTCTGGCTCCTTTTTTTGAAACGAGCGAACCCCCAGAAGAAGTAAAAACATTTGATTGAATGATTGTTTCCATAGCTTGACCAATTTGCTCTGCTGTTAATGAATCCTTAGGTTCATCAACATTAATTCTGACTGTCTTTCCTTCCGTATTGGCAAAAAGAAGATCGAGCGATTTAGACATTTTTTCACCCCCAGATTACTTATGCATTAATTTGATGCGTATCGTTTCGTTCCACTTTGGCAAGCGGCATTTTTTGAAGACTGGCAATTGCTTGGGCTGCTCTAAGCAAATCATCTGCACTAGCTGACGTTTTAATATTGCTGTAATTTTTATAGCGATACAGCGGCTTGCCGGAATGATCAAAACCTTCTTCAAAAACAAGACGCAATTGTGATTTGACCGGTTGAACCTCAGCCATTGCTCGCACCTCCTTTCACCTTCTTTATATAAAGAAATGAAAAAAGAGGGGCAGCAAATATGCAAAAAAGGTGAAAAAAAGAAATGAAAACGGAGCCCTGTCGTTGCAGACAACAACGGCTGTTGATGCCGTTTTGATCATTTCCAATAAACGGAATCTCTTTGGTTTCGTCAATATTTTATTTGGATAAAACTAAATGTTAGGGTAATGAATTTCATCAAAATTAAAAAAGCATTTACGAAGTGCTCTCTTATTATGAAAGTGGTCAAACCCCATTAAAAAGGAGACTTCGTAAATGCAAAACTATTGTGTATCACAAAACGGAACGGATGAAAAAATAAAAGAGCGGTGTCCGCTCTTTTTAAATAGAAAGCTGTTTTGACAACGTATATAATTCTCCGATTGGTTCGCTCTTTTCTTTCAATATCTCTTCAATATCATGATCAACGATTTGGTTTTTCTGTATTCCGACTGCTCTTCCGCCTTTTCCTTCTAACAGAAGCTCAACTGCTCTCGCTCCCATTCTGGAAGCAAGAACTCTATCAAATCCAGTTGGAGAGCCGCCGCGCTGAATATGTCCTAATACCGATACTCGCGTCTCAATGCCGTATTTTTCCTTTAAAATATCGGCAAGTTTTGATGCGCTCATAACTCCTTCAGCTAACGCAATAATGGAATGTTTTTTCCCGCGTTCAACACCATGCTCCAACCGCTTGACAATATCATCTAAGTCAAACGATCTTTCAGGGATTAAGATCGTTTCAGCGCCTCCAGCTACTCCTGCCCAAAGCGCTATATCACCAGCATGCCGCCCCATCACTTCGATTATAAAAATCCGCTCATGGGATTGCGCTGTGTCCCTAATTTGGTCCATTGCCCTTACAACCGTATTCAGTGCTGTATCAAATCCGATCGTGAAATCTGTTCCTGGAATATCGTTATCGATCGTTCCAGGCAATCCAATGCAAGGGAAGCCTTTTTCCGTCAGCTTCAAAGCCCCTCGGTATGATCCGTCTCCGCCAATTACAACAAGACCTTCAATTTCAAATGATTTTAATTGTTGAATCGCAAGAAGCTGTCCTTCTTCTGTTTTAAATTGTTCAGAGCGCGACGATTGGAGAATCGTGCCGCCGCGGTGAATAATGTCCCCTACAGAGCCAAGCTCTAATTTTTTTATGTCACCGTTAATTAATCCTTGATATCCATGGTATACTCCATAAACTTCCAACCCATGAAATATCCCTTTTCTTACAACTGCACGTATTCCAGCATTCATCCCCGGAGAATCTCCGCCAGACGTTAATACAGCTATTCGTTTCATTCCATCACCTCATTATGCAGTTCAATAATTGCTGCCATCTCATGTTTTATAAAATGTATTATATCAAAAAATTTTCCCGCTTAAATGATTTTCTCGTTATTCAGCTTTTCGAAATCCGGCTTCTTTTGCTTCCTCCTCTGTACAAAACATCATTTCTGGTTTTGTTATATAATAGTGCCTGCTGCCAGGCATATGGTATATTTTTTCACCTTTTGAATTAATGTTTCCTTTTATGTCGCAGCCCTCTTTTTTGTCGTCTTGTCCAATCTTATCATTAAATCCATCGTTTGTAACATAGTTTTCTATACTCCAGATTCCGATTTCTTTGTGCTGGGCTTTTTTTTGAACATCCAAAAAACGGTCTACATATTTTGTATTTGGCTGATGAACGTATGCGACGCGGGCTAGCCCGTTTTCAAGCAGCATTTCATTAAACATTTGTCCGTTTATATATAAATAAACAAGTAATCTTCCATACTTGTCACGTTCTCTAACGCCAAGCTCTAATTCAACTTTTTTGTCTGACAGCATTTCTTTTGCAAAATTGCTTGCTTCGATTGCAAATGGCTGCACAGGCTTCGTTGGGTGTACAGATTCAGGAGTATCGACAAGAAGAAGTCGGATTGTTTCTTTTTTATTGTTGACGATGACTTTCATCGTATCACCATCGACGACATCAATTACTTTGGCTTCCAACCGATTGTTTACGGCTGAATCATCTTTTTGCCAAAGCTCCCATCCGAAAAATAATGCAAGCAAACCAAAAAATAAAACAATCCATTTTCTCCACATGATGTTCTTCCTCTCTATTGTGTCCATTCAATGAAATATCATTTTAAGCGAAAAGAACATTCATATCAATAAGAAATGTGGAGGATTTTTCACCTTCAAAGTTATTTTAAATGTTGTTTACATTTTTCTCGGAATATTTTATAAATAAAACCATTCTAGTATAATAATAATGGTAAAGCAATCGGGGGAGTTAAGGAGTGTATTTTTTGTGACATTTATCAAAAGAAATATCGTCCCGATCCTCTGCTTGGCGGCATTTTCGTCACCCATAATCGGCATGATGTTAATTGATGTGTATTATTACAGTTCGGTAATCGGGTGGGTGGTTGGATTCATTTTTATTGTAGCTGCATACATAATTGTAACGAAACGACCCGATGACTCTGAACCAAATGACTTTTTAAAAGAAAATAAAAGGCGGATCATATAGCTTAATCCGCCTTGTTATTCTTCTTATTTATGATCTTAATAGCCGCAATCCATTTAAAATGACAAGTATGGTGCTTCCTTCGTGGCCAATGACTCCGAACGGCAAGTCAATGACTTGAAGGAAATTAGCACATATGAGAAGGGCGATGACCGATAGAGAAAAAGCAATATTTTGTTTCACAATTTTGTTCATTTTTTGCGACAATTCGATCGCTTTGATCAATTTCGTTAAATCGTTTTTCATTAATACAACATCTGCTGTTTCCAAAGCAACATCCGTTCCCTCCCCCATTGCTATACCGACAGATGCTGTTTTTAAAGCTGGTGCGTCATTGATACCGTCGCCGATCATCGCCGTTACGCCGAATTGTTTATTCAACTGCTTTATTCGGTCAACTTTGCTTTCAGGCAGACATTCACCGTGAAATTCATCAACGGATGCCTCTTTAGCAATGGCTTCAGCTGACGCTTTCGTATCGCCCGTCAGCATCACCGTATAGATGCCTTTGCTTTTCAATTCATCCATCAAATTTTTCATATCAGGTCTAAGTACATCTTTTAAAGCGATGCTTGCGGCAATTCCTTTTTCGTCTTTAACATAAACAACCGTTTTCCCTTGTTTGTATAATTTCTTGGAAACAGAGTTTTGAAATTGTTCAGCCTCTTCTTTTCCGACAAACGCAGCTTTCCCAACGAATATTTTCTGCCCGTTCCAAGAAGCAGAAACTCCAAACCCTGAATGTTCATCCACTGATACCCATTCATCTTTCAGTCCTTTTACATTTTCCTGAATATAAGCTGTAATAGCTTTGGCAAGAGGATGGGAGGATTGCCGCTCAATATTATAAACTGCTTGTAACAGCTCTGTTTTTTCGATGTCTGGGCGTACGATTACGTCCGTGACGATCGGCTCGCCTTTTGTCAAAGTTCCCGTTTTATCAAACGCGACCGCCCGAATTTTATTAAGACGCTCTAAATGTACGCCCCCTTTAAACAAAATGCCGTTTCTTGCCCCGTTAGAAATAGCGGATAACGTCGCCGGCATGATCGAGGCGACGAGCGCGCACGGGGAAGCCACTACCATAAACACCATCGATCTGTAAAAAGCTTCCTGAAAGCTCCAGCCTAATAAAAATGGAGGAGCAAACATCAAAACAGCCACTGCAATAAGCACACCTTTTACATACGTTCCTTCAAATTTTTCAATAAATTGCTGGGACGGAGATTTTTCAGATTGGGCGTTTTGCACCAGTTCAATAATTTTTTGAAAAAGCGTTTCCGATGCTTTTTTCGTTACGCGAACGGTGATCGATCCATTTACGTTTACAGTCCCTGCATACACTTCACTTCCAGGCTCTTTCTCAACCGGGATGGATTCGCCCGTTATAGCTGATTCATCCACTGTCGTATGACCATTTATGAGCTGGCCATCCACCGGAATGCGGTCCCCGGGCTTCACAATGATCAAATCTCCAATCGATAAAGTGGAAACATGCACTTTTTCTTCCCGTCCATCTACTAAAAGCAGCGCTTCTTCAGGCTGCAATTCCATCAATGAAGAGATCTCCTTGTTTGTTTTGTTCATTGTATACGTTTCTAATGCGCCGCTTAGGGCAAAAATAAAAATTAAAATCGCTCCTTCAAGCCAATGGCCGATTATTGCCGAACCGATAGCAGCAAAAACCATCAGCAGCTCTACATTCAACTTGCCTTCGCGGATCGTTTCTTCAATTCCCTCTTTAGCTTTGGCAAATCCCCCAATAACGAATGCGAAAATAAATAAAATCGTTGATATGATGTTGAAATCATCTATGCTAAGCAGCCAAGCGAAAAAAATGAGAACACCTGACACAATGGCCGCAATCATTTCAACATGCTGTTTCAACCCTTGAAATAATTCCGTATTATGAAACATCTTTGCTTCCATTCTCACTTACAACCTCCTAACTGAGAATAAAATTCAGCTTCACTTCTATTGAATTCCATATGCTATTCTTGGCGACTAGTAAAAAAACTATTAAAATATCAACATCTATATGTATATTATATATCAACAATTATTTTTTTCAAGTAATAATTATATTAATTTTAAATTAATAATTAATATTAATAATTATTATCATTCTCAATCACGGTTTTTTACAGATCAAAAACGTTGGTTGGAAAATCGGTCGATTCATATGTTAAGCATTAAAATTCTATTTTTTAAAAAAGAAAAAGCACAGAAGCTTCGCTGTGCTTTACAAATCGGTTAAACGTTTTAATTGTTCGGTTGTTACGGGACCAATGATTTTTTTAAACACCTGTCCTTGTTCATCGATTATAAAAGTAGTGGGAATGACCATAACCTTGTATAATTTCATGACTTCGCCTTTTTCATCAAAAAGCACAGGAAAATCAAATCCGCTCTTTGATAAAAAAGACTTTACTTCTTCTTTTCCCCCTTCTTCTGAAGTAATGTTAATTCCTAAAAACGCGACGTGCTCAGAATCCGCTTGTTCATAAAAACGTTGAAGCTCAGGCAATTCTTCCTTACATGGAGGGCACCACGTCGTCCAAAAATTGATCACGACCTTTTTCCCTTTAAAATCCGAAAGTTTTACCATCTTGCCGTCAGTTGTTGGCAAAACAAAATTGTTAGCGGGCACTTTCGAATTTTCTTTCGTTATTATTTCTTTCATGGTTGTTTTGCTCGGTGCATTTTCTTGTTTCAAATCGCTCTCTTGACATCCAAAAAACACACATGATATAAGCAGAAAATGAAAAAGCAAGGCAGCTGTTTTTTTCAAAACGCTTCCCCCTTCATGAGAGCACTATTTTTTTCCATTCAATGATGGAAAAATGATGACTTTCGCTATTTCATACTTTATTGCTGCGATAGATCACAGTAGAGACAACCTGGAAAATCTTAATGAACACGTTTTTCCTTCAGCGACCAATAGCCAATGCCGATTTTTTGGCATATTGTCATATAATGCATTAACAATTGCAGCAATCCTCCTGCATTGAGCCCGATAATAACTCCTGACATTTGCCATTCTGGCTGCGATCCAAGCAAAAAGATGACGACAAACGAGATAAAATGTGCCCAAACCGTATGAAACAAAGCATCTTTTATTAAATTCAGACCGATCAAATACGCTTGCAGCGGAATGATCAAAAAGTGGGTAAAAAAGTACGGCCATAAAAGCTTTAAAAAAAGTGTTGCAGTAGTTCCGTTGACAAACAAACTTGTAAGCGGCTCAGCAAAAGCAAACATAATCACAATCGCAGGTATTCCGTAAAGCATTGTCATTCCGAGCGATTGCTGCAAAAGCTTCTTTAAAAGTTCCTGGTTTCCTTTAGCAAACGCTTCTGATACAGTTGGGATCAAAATCGTTAACAGTGCATGAGCGATAAACGCGGGAAAAAAGCCGATCGTCATCGCAACTCCGGAAAGCAGACCGAACTGTTCTGTCGCTCCAACCTCCGAAACACCTGCTGCCATTAATGCATATTTGATTAAAAACGGCTGAATCGCATGTGTCATAGAATGAAAAATGCGCAAAATTGTCGTCGGAACAGAGACACGAAATAAACTCCGCCGGATCAAAGCTGTTTTGGATGAAGCGAGCGTGCTTTTTTTTAGTTCTTGCGCCTGATAGACATAAACGGTAAGCAAATAAAGAACAATAACGGCTTCGCTTGCAATAAATGAGCTTAACCCTGCAATGACAGACATTTCAGGAGAAAATTCAAACAGGTTGAACAGCAAAATGAGCAGAATAAGCTGAACAAGCTTGCGAAACCCATTTGCAAATGCAATTTTCCCCATTTGCTGCGTGCCCATTAAATAGCCTCTAGCAATAGAGGAAAAAGAAATCATCGGAACAAGCAGTACAAATAAAACCGTAACGGAAGGATGATAGCTTTTTAGCGGCGGAAGAGCAGGAAACAGCAAAAAAACAATTAAGCTGAAGCAAATGCTGATCCACAAAGTTAGGCGAAAAGCATATTTCAACATTGGCCAATGGTACGGCTTTTCAGTTTCCGCCACATATTTTGAAATAGATATCGGCAATTCAAAGCTTGCTAACACGATAATGAAAAACATAATAGGCATGATCGACATATAGTGGCCGATGCCTTCTTCACCAAGTTCCCGCGTCAATACCATGTTAATCATAAAATCAAAGCATTCCCCTAGAAACGAAGCAACGATTAAAAGCAGAGCTCCCTTAAAAAATGTTTTCATTTTTCCTCCCTCTTTTCTTATTTCATGCATATGAGACAAGTTCAAAAACATGACAGAGGATCGGAAGAGGGAGGAAAATTTTTAGTCAGCCTTTGTTATTTCGGTTTCTCGTTTCATTGGCAAAACGAAGCAATCAAATATTTAGAATTATTGCACCACACCAGTTTCAGTAATTTTTACATCCGCATGCACATCGACTTCCATCTTGGAATAAATATCCCTCCAATTTTTCACTTTTCTTAAACCTCTCGAATGGCTTAAAATTTCTTCTCCTAATCCAACCGGATCAATGTTTTTCTCTTTAAACATATCGATCATCTCCATACTGTTCTTCACAATTTCCTTTTCAAACGCTTTTTCAGCTTTTTTTAAGATTTCCGGACGAACAGTCCCTTCCGAATATTCGCGTAGATACCCTTCAATTTCCAGCTCTATCGTTAAATGGAACGGATTTTTTTCATCGATGTTCGCTCTTCTTTTCGAACGGATGCTTTCTATAGATGCTTTATTTCCATCATCCATTGTGATCGTATGAATTCCTTTAACATATCGATCGGAAAGAAGCTTAAAATAAAAAAGCTGATCATTTTCGATTTCGCCAACCATTTTGTCCTTTTGAAACAAGGCAAGTCCAGTTATTTTGACATGGTCGTTTTTCTTTTCTAATAAAGGTAAAGAAGGGTCTTTTCCTTTCATGCGAAAGTTGCGCAAATATGTGTGTAAATTGATAATCGGCAAATTTTCCCGGTGCATATTATGCTCCACTAAATTACGAAAGTACGTGGCAGTCCCCTGTTGTCCATATTTTCCTTCCAGCAAATTTTTCGCTTCACCTTTGCAGACCGCTAAAATAACCTTTGAACCGACGCTTGCATCTCGTTCAAGCGAGTCGACATATTTTTCAATTCCCTGTTTTGCTACGTCTTCACTGTAAAGAGCAAATTGCAATTTTCCATAAACTAGAGGGGCTGGCGACTCCTTTTGCAAATCGGAAATCAGATCCCTGCTTAAATCTGATTCGACCGTCATCACCTTGCTGTCGACCGGCTGCTCCTTTTTATATTCAGGAGCAACAATGGTTCCTTTAATTTTATTGCCTTCGCCGACATCGTATCCAATAACCATCACTAAATTGACATCATCAATAATTTCTTTATCCAGACATCCATAAAGCATCAGCATGAACAACATAATGAAGGAGAGAATTTTCCACATGTTTATGTTCTCCTTTTCCATAAATCCCGTACAAACGTAATGAGGTATAAAACCGGAATATAGCAAAATACAATACCAAGAGCATACGTATTGATGATCTTATTTAATAATTGAATATCTTCTTTATCAACAATGACATTGACTATAAAAAACATGACGACCAGAACAGAAATGATTGCCTTCTTTTCTGTTATTCCAAAAATTTCTGTTATACCTCTTTTGGCGCTCCACAACATGACGCAAATATTCGGCAAGATGACGAGAGACCAGGAAGCAATGCCGATATATTCGAATCTTTCAACAAAAGGAAGTTCAACAATTTTCCACATCGCTAGCGTCGCCCATTTATTGCGCAATATTTCTTCTTCCGCAGAATAATAAACGATCGAAACAATCATGATGATGATATAGGAACAGGTTGTAAATAAATTTCCAATATGAGCCCATTTTTGGGATTTGTCAATATTTTTGACAAAGGGGTAATACAAAAAAAGAGTTTCAAAACCAATAACAGTTATGACCATCTGCATCGTTCCCATGAAAATTTCCTGAGGTGAATGATCCATAATTGGCAAGAGGTGCTGAAGATCTGCAAAACGAGTCGGGAAAATTAAAAATGTAAGAAAAATCCAAAGCGGCAGAACCACTCCAAAAAAAGCAAATCCGGTTACTACCCGAAATCCACCGTTAAAAATGTAATAAAGCAATCCCATAAAAATTGCGGTATAAATCCAAATATTTAAATCTTCAAACATCCACACCTTCAAAATTTCAATATATCCTATTAATATGGCGCAGCTTCCAAGAAAAAAATAGATGATCCAAACAATGTTCAATCCATTGCCGACCCATTTTCCAAACAAATCGTGCTGCAGTGTCATTAAGCTTCCGCTTGAACGTTTCAAAATTTGATAGATCATCCAAATGTACAGATGAACAATAAGACCGATCAAAATAACTGAAATCCATGAATCATGTCCCGCATACTTGACGACATTTTTTTGAAAACCTAATACACCGATGCCGAATTGAGTGCTGTGCACTAAATAAAAAACGAGCGGTGCGGAAACTTTATGACGTTCTGCTATTTGCGCCAAGTTGGATTCCTCCTCTTCCGCTGTTATTCATCAATATCTTTATTTTCCCTCGATTTCTCTTCATCCATTCGCTTCGGCTGCTCCGTCCGCAGCTGTTTCGGACGTTCATTCATCATTGAAAACGGCATACGCAGGAATGCATCCTTTAAATCGGAAATTCTCGGAGGATAGATTGGCTCCAAAAAAGGACGTCCGAGAGAAGTTAATCGTAAAAGATGGGTCGCTAAAAAACAAAAGCATAAAACGATTCCTAAAAGACCGTACATTTCGGCAAACATGAGAAAAGGAAAACGCAAAAGCCTGATCGTATTGCCCATTTTATAGACAGGTGTTGTAAATGATGCTAATGCAGCAAGCGCTACAATGATGAGCAAAATATTGCTTGTTAAACCTGCTTCCACACTAGCTGTTCCGATTACAATCCCCCCGACGATGCCGATCGTTTGTCCAACCTTTGTCGGCAGCCGGGCGCCCGCTTCACGCAGCAATTCGATCGTTCCTTCCAAAAACAGCGCCTCTAAAAAAGGCGGAACTGGGACCTCCCTTCTGGATGTGACAAAATTGTTTAGTAAATCAGTTGGAATTAACTCATAATGATAATTTAAAACAGCTACATAAATCGGTGTTGCCAATATGGAAAAGGAGACAGCAAACAGGCGGATAATACGGAAAAAGGAAGACAAAATCCAATTTAAAAAATAATCTTCAAACGATGCGAAAAATTCGACAAGAGTTGTCGGACCGATTAATACATGGGGAGAGCCGTCCACAATGACCGCTATTTTCCCTTCCGCCAAAATGGAAACTACACGGTCCGGTCTTTCCGTATCCAACAGCTGAGGAAAGGGAGAATTATGATTGTCAGAGATCATTTCCGTAATGTACGAACTATCATTCACTTGATCAATTTGGATATTAGAAATTCTTTGCCAAACCGTAAATACATTTTCCTCATCCGCTATGCCTTCTATATAGATGATCGCTAATCTCGTTTGCGTCAGCCTGCCAATTTTTAAAGTCCGAATGCGCAGCTCTTCAATCGGCAATCGTTTTCGAATTAAATTAATATTGGATTCAATGGACTCAACAAACGCCTCTTTCGGACCGATGACCGTAAATTCCACTTCCGGGAGTGTAACTTCTCTAGCTTTGTTTAATTTTGCATTAACGAGCAAGCACGGAGATCCATATTCGCTTAGCGAAATCATAACAAAGCCTTCCAACAGCTTTTCCTTCATTAAATCCGTATCAATGGTTAAAAAAATATCTTTGACCGGTAAAATGTTTTTTAGTTCTTCTAATGACTGCCAATATTTTGAGTGAATCGGCTTTAAAATGTTTTCATTTAATATATTTACATCCACTAACGTTTCAAAATATGAAATCCAATATTTGATATGGCTTGTATTGACGTCATATTGAATAAAATCAGTAGAACTGCGGAAGACAGCAAACAATTTTTCAATTGAATCTTTTCTTTTCCAATTTTGCTTATACATTCGGCTCATTCATCCCACCTCTTTCCATTATTTTTTCAAGCCATCTTTTTATTTATTCAATTAAATTTCTTCTATAGAAATAATGAGGAAAATGGTGAAAATGGAGGAGGCTGAAACGAAATAATTGCATTTTCCTATATAGAAAATTGAATTTCCCAGACAATTGGACTCAGATCATCTTAATCATGATGATTCGCTCAAATGATTTACACCGTTTACGATTGTATTACCGCGGAAAAAAAAGAGCGCGCTCTTTGAAAGGATGCGCACACGTGGAAAAGAATCAATCATTTGAGGAGATGCTAACTGCTTTTCGCCCTTTAATTTTTCACATTATGAAAACTTTAAATATTTATACAGACCAAGACGAGTTTTTTCAAATAGCAGCGATCGCCCTCTGGAAAGCAAGCATCAATTATGACGAACAGAAAGGACGGTTTGCCACTTATGCTTATGCAACGATAAAAGGCTCGCTCATGACAGAATTAAGGAAAAAACAAACATATAAAGAAAGGCATGTTCTTCATGCGAATGACATAATAGCTGCTAAATTGGAATTTTTTCCATATACAGACATTGAAGCAAGAGATTTATATGAACGGATTGCCCCCGCTTTATCAGATGCTCAACGAATTTGGTTTACCATGTATTTTTTTGAAGGAAAAACTCAGAAGGAAATTGCAGAGGAGCTAAATGTCACAGTCAACAAAGTAAAAAATTGGAGAAAAGGAGCATTAAAAAAATTGAAGAAATATGCCGTAAAGGTACGGGAAGAACAGTGAACAGTCTTTAATAGCAGTTTTTATGAGGAAGATGTGCCAAAAATTAAGAAGCTGACATCGGTCAGCTTCTTGGATCTTTTGTATATCGGTAAACAATGCTGCCACCGCGTTTTGCTGTTCCATGAAAATGTTTAAAATCTTCCCTTTCGATCAGTACTTTGCGAAACGCCATAAAATCTTCCTTTGATACACAATATTCTTCCAGTTCTCCATCACGAAGCTTGTTTAAAATGTCTTGTATCTCTTGATTTGTCAACTCGACCATCTCCTTTTCTATGAAAAACAGTCTACCGAGCAATGGAAACTTTTTACCTATTTTTTTGCGATTGTCCAAAAAAACTTTACAATTCTAAAGAAATCATGCAAAATATTTGAAAATCCATAAAAAAGGAGAGAACAAATGAAAATTGCTGAAGTTGGAGATGTTATTGAATTTAAAGACGGTCTCAAAGGAATTGTCGAAAAAGTAAATGAAAATTCCGTCATCGTCGATCTTACGTACATGGAAAACTTTCGGGAAATGGATCTGGAACAAAAAACAGTAGTTAATCATAAAAACTATAAAATTGTCGGAAAGTAAAACGGAGAATTGAATGCTCCGTTTTACTTTTTCTTATATCAAAGAGTTTAGTGCCATTTCAAGAATTTTTTACAATTAACGCAAGTTTCGGTAGGTTCTTTTATCAAAAAAAACGCCTCAAGCGACTTGCTTTATCGGTTGTCCACTTTTTCCGGGTACAAATCATGGTTCATCATACGATACTCCGCCATTTTCTCGTATTTTGTTCCAGGACGTCCCCAATTGACATAAGGATCAATAGAAATACCGCCGCGCGGCGTAAATTTTCCCCATACTTCGATGTAGCGGGGCTCCATGATCTTGATTAAATCATTCATGATAATATTAACACAGTCCTCATGGAAATCGCCGTGGTTGCGGAAGCTGAACAAATAAAGCTTCAGCGACTTGCTTTCCACACATTTTTTGTCTGGAATATAGCTGATATAAATGGTCGCGAAGTCCGGTTGTCCGGTGATTGGCCTCTGTTTTTCACAAACAGGTGGACTATATCATATTCTTATTCAACTGCGATATTGAATAAGAACCCTTGCGCTTCCACCAAGATAATATATGCTGTCATCTTGGTGTACTCTACTCTCTTCCTCCAACACTACTCTTACTCGCTTCATGCTGGAGTGATTTCGATAGTCTCTGCACCTTCCTCAAATTTAAGAAGAAGATTCCCTTAAATTTGAGGCTTGGCTCAGGGTTGGAAAGATAATGGGAATAAGAGACAAGAACATGTTTTTCTTTTATTCGATTACAATTGCCATTTCCGCTTTTTACTCCATTATCCTCTTCCCCTGAATTCACAAGGTTTATCCGACAGTGTCGCCACTGAAGTGTGCCCTTATTGACACAAGCTGGTAAACTCCGGACAATTGAACTTCACGAAATAATCGCGGTCTGGATGTTTATTATCGAATACTTCCAACACTTCTGGGCTGTATTCAAATAAATATTTTGTATTTTTGTTGCCTAACAGCGTCAGATCTTTCAATTCATCATCTTTTCTTCCAGCCATCTTTTTTCATCCTTTCCTATTAATTTACACTCCGCGCTTGTTTCCCCAAACAAGTGCATGAAGCTGCGGCAAAACTCGAGCATCGTTCATTTCTTTTGATAGAACAGTCAATTCGATCAGCCATTCTAATTTTTCTAAAAGCTGATTTCTCAGGAGGTGATCATTTTGTTCGTTTACTTGATCATTTCCAGGCTGCAAATAAAATGAAATATTTGGATAGCGAAGGTGGACGTTTTTCGCGTAATCAAAATCTTCCTCATTAAAAACAACAACTTTTAGACTAACATTGTCTTTCCGTCCGCCATCGATCAGCCGCTTCATAATGTCATCAAGCACAGTAAAGTTCGTTTTCATCCCTGAACTAGGAGGCTTGGGAGAAAGAGTTAAATCATCGATTAGTAAAAACCAATCTTGATAACGGCTTCCCTGTGTCTCCAGTGCAGTGCGAAATCCTTGCTCCCTTAAAAGGATAATCAATTCATCCAATCCTCTAATCAATGCCGGATTTCCGCCCGAAATGGTGACGTGATTGAAGCGATCGCCGCCAAGCTCAATAAGATCGTCCAAAATTTCCGCTGCTGTCATTTGTTTAATTTCATCTTTTGCTGAACCGTTCCACGTAAAAGCTGAATCACACCAGCTGCATGAATAGTCGCAACCGGCCGTTCGGACAAACATTGTTTTTTGTCCGATCACCATTCCTTCCCCTTGAATGGTCGGTCCAAAAATCTCGATGACCGGTATTTTTTTCATTATTTCATCTCCCTTTTCGGACGGTACACAACATAGCTTGTCGGCGTTTCTCTGACAAACACCTGCAAGCATTTCGGTTTATTCGGGAGTACATTTAAATGATCCTGGACAATTTCCCAAATTTTCCGCGCAACCACTTCTGTCGTTGGAAAGTCTTCGCTGTTTTGACCATTGAATACATCCGTATGGTCATTGAGCAGCGTATGGTCAAATCGATCATGAACCCATTTTTTTAAATGCTGAAAATTCACAAGGAATCCTGAATCATCAAGCTGATCACCGCAAATAGTGAGATTGACGAAATACGTGTGGCCATGTACACGGGCGCATTTCCCCGCTTTTTCATGCGGGATGTAGTGTGCAGCAGATATTTGCATATCTTTATTCAGCTCATAACTATAATTATGAAAAACTTGCGGATAAAATTGATGAAGCATCACGTATTAGCTCCTTTTTCAGCCAAATATTGTTCCAATCCCCTTTTTCTCAATAAGCAAGCAGGGCATTCGCCGCATCCGTCGCCAATAATGCCGTTATAGCACGTCAACGTTTTTTCGCGAATGATATCGAACACCCCTAACTCATCGGCAAACTTCCACGTTTCCGCTTTATTGATCCACATAAGCGGCGTGTGAATCACAAAATCCTCTTCCATCGCTAAATTAATCGTTACATTGCAGGATTTTACGAACACGTCCCGGCAGTCAGGATAGCCGCTGAAATCCGTTTCACATACACCTGTCACAATATGTTTCGCTCCCAGTTGTTTCGCCAAAATGGCGGCAAATGTCAAAAAAACTAAATTCCTCCCCGGAACAAAAGTGTTGGGAAGCTCTCCTTCCTTTTGTTCAATTTCCATATTTGAACGCGTTAATGCATTCGGCGCCATTTGATTTAATAAGGACATGTCCAGCACATAATGAGGTATGCCGGCTTCGTTCGCAATGTTTTTCGCTGCTTCAATTTCCTGTGCATGCCGCTGATTATAATGAAACGTGACAGCGGTCACCTCATCAAATTGTTTCTTCGCCCAAAACAAACAAGTTGTACTGTCTTGTCCTCCGCTAAACACAACGACCGCTTTCTTATTATCCATTTGAAAACGCTCCTTTCTGAAAAAAGAAAGCCATTCACACTGCCTAGCTTAAACAGAAACTGATGCTTCTTTTTCTGCTACAGAGGCGGAAGCAAGCTGTTCAGAAGCCTTTCGAAATCATCATAAATCTATTCAACTTCTAAACCTTTCGCAAACATTGAAAAAACTATATCCCAAGGATATAGTTTTCCTTAGTTTTTTATAGAGGGTGTGCTAGAACCTCTCCCGTTCTTTCGAAACGGATTTTTATTCAAGTTGTATCTTATTATATCATACAGAATTGGTTATGCAAACGGCATGCTCCGACTGGAGTCACTCAAGACTTTGTGGGCAACTTTTTTAATCGCTATTTTTTGATAGCGAAATCACTTTTTTCAGGGTACCCTCTTGGTAAAAAAATCTCCTTTTTCAAAAAACAGAATTGAGCCGAGCGTTTGTGGGCAATTTTTTATCCTCTAAATGTAGTCCATGATCATTCTACCAGGAGCAGCCGCACTTTCTTATATTACTGCCACACTTTCCCTTTCATTTAATGAGCAATCAGAGTTCTCATTAAATGAAGGCGCTAATTTTTACCTACAATAATTTTACTTTTACCTCCGCATCATGCCTTTTCCAAGCCTCTGTAGCGTGAGGTCGTTAATTCCTGAATATACTCTTTTAGTTCCGGCATTTCTTTTTTTCTAGCTAATTGAATGGCAAGGTCAATATCATATGGAACACGTATGTGCTGAATCGAAAAAGGAGCCCTTTTCTCCGAGTTGAACGTGCCTTCCAAAATGCAGTAGGATGCTTCGGGCAGGTCCAGCGGATTACCGACACTGCCTGCATTAAAAAGCGTTTTACCGGATAAATGCTGTATAAAGGCATTATGAACATCACCGTATCCGACAACATCCGGCTCCTTCGTTCCCAAACCGGTTTCAACGCTGTTTTCAAACATGGACAATCTTTTTTCAATCGAATCCCAAGGCTGTACTCTTATCCAGACGCTGAAAGGGGATGCATGAAAAAGCCGCAGCCGGCGGCCGCTCATATAAAAATCAATGGAAAACGGGAGGCTACGCAAATATTCTATGTCTTCTTGCGACAACTGATTTTGATGCCAGCGAACGACATCGTTTACATCTTCCCTTGTAATCAGCTCGTCCCAGTTTCCTTTTAAAACAAAATCGCAGGAGCTGCGGACGATATCGATCGCTTCTTTTGATTCAGGTCCTTTTCCGACAAGATCTCCTAAACAAAAAATTCGATCTACATTTCGCAAGCTTATATCTTTCAATACAGACGACAACGCTGGAATATTCCCATGTATATCAGAAATGACCGCGATTTTATCCAAATAAACTCCTCCTTCATTTCCCTACTATTTTATCATGATTTGTTATCGTCTGGAATTTTTTTGAACATTAATAATATGAAAAAGGCAATGCTCATATACCCGAACAGCGGATAAAGCGTGGAAATGAGCTTTCCGTATCCTATCAGGCTGACTAAATAACATAATAATAGGATGAAAATGACACCAGCGATTTTTGCCAAAGGCTTTTCCGATGATAATTGCCGTTCCAAACCATACAGATTGCCGATCAACGATGAAAATATTTCTCCAAAAATAACAAGGATGTATATGTAATAAAAGCCTGAAAACAGCTGCTTGACAATTTCAGCCATTGGGATTTCAAAAAGCCCGGCGTCCGGCAAATGCAGAAGAGAGAAATAGCTGGAAAATAAAATGAAGCTTAATCCGAGACCGCCTACAACTCCGCCCAATTTAATGGCGCTTTCATCCTTTATTGCGTTTGCGAGCGGAACAAGTACAGCCTGAGCAAGAGAGAGATTAAAAGAAACATATAAAAAGCTTGATTTGACTGGTTGAAACACTCCATCCAACGATAAATCGATAAAATCACCCCTAATGATGGCTTCAATGGAGATGATCAGGCTAAACAAAATAAAAAGCGGAACAACCAATAGATTGACGGAAGACAGCCCTTTGACTCCAAACGAAATCACAGCAATGGAAAGCACAATCGTAAAAAAAATTCCAAATTGCTTTGAAAGCGACAGTTGCTCTTCAAAAATCGCCCCCGCCCCCGACAGCATGACCGATGTGATGCCAATCAGCATCATAAACATCAAGCCGTTGACTACATAAGCTGACAACGTCCCAAACAAAAATTGGTTCAACTGCAAATACGAAGATGCATTAATGCGTCTTCCGATCAACATCATTTTCGTTCCCAGCCAAACAAATAAAACGGCAGAACAAATAATTCCAACAATTCCTCCAGCGCCGTATTTTGAAAAAAACTCAACGATCTCTTTTCCCGTTGCAAACCCTGCACCGATGACAGTGCCGATATAGACAGAAGCTATTTGAAGTGCCAATACCCATTTATTGCTCATGTTTCACCCACCTTACTTTATCAACAATATATGGACAAGAAGGGAAAAAAAGACGAAAAAAATTTATAAAAAAGACTTGAAAGTCAAAAAAGGTCAAAGTATAATAAAGTCAGAAAAGGTCAAACAGTGAATCTAACTATTGAATGATTGAGATTGTCTCTTTGATTCCAAAAGGTCAAAGAAAGTCAAAGAAGTTTCTTCTTTTAGTCAAAGTTAATCAAAGTCAAAAAGGAGGAATGCTATATGTTGTGTGAAAATTGCCAAACAAGAAAAGCCAATGTTTTATTAAATGTACAAATCAATCACAACAAACAAGAAATGCGTCTCTGTCAAGAATGCTATCAACAATATAAACAAAAAATCCCAAGTGGTTTTTACGGATTCAGCGGTTTCGATGAATTATTTCAATCATTTATGCCAAACTCTTTTGAGAGCTTTGACCAAGCTGTTCAAGCACAACCGAAATCAGGGGGCGGAAAACAGAACGGCTTCCTCGATCAATTCGGCCGAAATTTAACGGATGCTGCAAAAGCTGGGTTGATTGATCCTGTCATCGGCCGCGATGATGAGGTAAGACGAGTGATTGAAATTTTAAATCGACGCAATAAAAATAACCCGGTTTTAATCGGAGAACCAGGCGTAGGGAAAACAGCTATTGTGGAAGGACTAGCCTTAAAAATTTCTCAAGGAGACGTTCCGCAAAAACTAAAAAATAAAGAAGTTTATTTGCTGGATGTTTCATCACTTGTCGCCAACACGGGAATTCGCGGACAATTTGAACAGCGGATGAAGCAGCTAATTCAAGAATTGCAAGCCCGGAAAAACATCATCCTGTTTATCGATGAAATTCATCTATTAGTCGGCGCCGGTTCTGCGGAAGGTTCTATGGATGCCGGCAACATATTAAAGCCAGCGCTCGCCCGCGGTGAGCTTCAAGTTGTCGGAGCAACAACTCTAAAAGAATACCGGCAAATCGAAAAAGATGCAGCCCTTGAACGACGCTTCCAGCCGGTTATTGTGAAAGAACCTTCCATTGAAGAAGCGATCAGCATTTTAAAAGGAATTCAAGAAAAATATGAACAATACCATCAAGTCAAATATTCAGAAGATGCGATTAAAGCTTGCGTCACACTATCTCATCGATATATTCAAGACCGCTTTTTGCCTGACAAAGCCATCGATTTAATGGATGAAGCTGGTTCAAGATTAAACTTAAAAGCCGAGCCGGCTAATGAAGCAGACATCCACGAGCGGCTTAAACAAATTGCCCATGAAAAAGAAAAAGCGCTAAAGGAAGAACGATACGAACTTGCAGCTAAGCTTCGCGACGAAGAAGCTGCCCTTGAAAAGCAGCTTGAACAAGGAAAGGACAAACAGCAAGCAATCGTTCAAGTAGAAGACATTCAAAAAATCATCGAAGAAAAAACCGGCATACCAGTCGGCAAGCTGCAAGAGGATGAGCAAGCAAAAATGAAACATTTAGAAGAAAACTTGGCGAAAAAAATTATCGGCCAAGAGGATGCTGTCCGGAAAGTGGCAAAAGCCATTCGCCGCAGCCGCGCTGGATTGAAAGCAAAAAACCGACCAATCGGATCCTTCCTGTTCGTCGGCCCGACTGGCGTTGGAAAAACGGAATTGTCGAAAACATTAGCTTTGGAGCTGTTCGGTTCAAAAGATGCCATGATTCGCTTGGATATGAGTGAATATATGGAAAAACATTCTGTTTCAAAATTAATCGGCTCGCCTCCAGGCTATGTCGGACATGAAGAAGCAGGACAATTAACGGAAAAGGTTCGTCGCAACCCTTACTGCATTATCCTGCTGGATGAAATTGAAAAAGCTCATCCAGATGTACAGCACATTTTCTTGCAAATATTAGAAGACGGACGCTTGACAGACAGCCAAGGCCGCACCGTCAGCTTCAAAGATACGGTCATTATTATGACCTCTAACGCTGGAGCAGGTGCAAAACAAGTTCACGTCGGTTTTAACAGCACGGTGGAAAAAGAATCAAGCATCCTTGAATCTCTCGGTTCATTCTTTAAGCCTGAATTTTTAAACCGTTTCGATGCCATTATTGAATTTAAACCGCTTGATAAAGAAGATTATTTGAAAATAGTTGATTTGATGCTTGAAGAAGTTCGGAACACGTTGAAAGAACAAAACATTTCATTGGACGTAACAGAAAAAGCAAAAGAAAAATTGGTAGAAATCGGCTATCATCCATCGTTCGGCGCTCGTCCGCTTCGCCGCGTCATTCAAGAACATATTGAAGACAAAATTGCAGACATCCTGTTAGACGGTGAAGTGCACAATCATTTAATCGCCGACGTAGAAAATGAAGAAATTGTTATTCGTTCATAACAGCTGCCCTAACAGTCCATTAGGGCAGTTTTTTTATTTGGGAGCAGCATCGCAAAAATCGATTCCGATGAATGTGTCGTTTATTTTTTTTATCAAATATAAAATTTTCGTCTTTCTTTGTCGATATAATAATTGAATATAGAAAGAAGAAGGATTTGATGAACATGGACAAAACATCAATTATCGGCATTTTTTTAGGAATTATGGCAATTATTGTCGGCATGGTTTTAAAAGGTGTCAGTCTTTCCGTCTTAATCAATCCGGCAGCTATCGTCATTATTATCATCGGAACGATTGCTGCGGTCGTTATTGCCTTTCCGACAAATGAAATTAAAAGAGTACCGAAATTATTCCGCGTCTTATTTAAAGACACACAAACTTATACGATTCAAGAGTTGATTGTCCTTTTCTCTGAATGGGCGCAAATCGCAAGGAAAGAAGGATTGTTGGCGCTGGAAGCTAAGCTTCAGGAAATAGATGACCCATTTTTAAAGACCGGTTTAAGCATGGCTGTGGACGGTCAGTCTGCCGAGTTCATCCGAGATGTTATGACAGAAGAAATCAATGCAATGGAAGAGCGGCATGAAGCAGGCGCCGCCATTTTTTCTCAGGCCGGCACGTATGCTCCGACTCTTGGCGTATTAGGAGCTGTATTAGGTTTGATTGCCGCACTAGCCAATTTGGAAAATATTGAGGAGCTCGGACATTCGATCAGCGCCGCGTTCGTTGCTACTTTGCTCGGAATTTTTACAGGATATGTTTTATGGCACCCATTTGCGAACAAACTGAAACGGAAATCTCAGCAGGAGGTGCTCGTCCGCCAGGTGATGATCGAAGGCATTCTTTCCATTTTAGAAGGACAGGCACCGCGGACGATTCAGCAAAAATTGGCATTTTATCTTCCTGAAAAAGAGCGGGCAAAGATTTCTGATGAAGGAAGTGTTGCGTCCGATGCGTAGTAGAAAAAAAAACCGCAATGACCATCATACAGATGAAAGCTGGCTTATTCCCTATGCCGATATTTTAACCCTTTTGCTTGCGCTCTTTATCGTCCTATTTGCTCTCAGTTCGATAGATGCCCAAAAATTTGAGCGTTTGGCAAGAGCTTTCAATTCCAATTTTGACGGAGGCATAAGCGTTTTAGAATATCCGAGCCCTCTACCACAACAAGAAATGGAAAACATCGAAGAAAACAAACAAAATGGAAAAGTGCAAAATGAGCCTCATGACAATGATGAATCGGGAAACAGCGATCAAGAGGAATTAGCGGAAGTTCAAAATCGGTTTAATCAATACATTGAAGAAAACAACTTGAAAAACAATATTAAAACATCACTAAACGAAGAGGGTTTGTTAATCACGATTCGGGACGATATATTGTTTGATTCAGGCAGCGCCAAAGTGAGAAAAAAAGATGAAATTTTGGCTACTGACATTGCCAAAATGCTCGCCATGGGCAGTGCCCGCAACGTGGTTATCAGCGGACATACAGACAATGTACCGATTCATAATTCAAACTTTGATTCAAACTGGCATTTAAGTGTTATGAGAGCCGTAAATGTGATGAAAATTATTTTAGAAAACAAAAATCTCGACCCAAGCAAGTTCAGTGCGAAAGGATACGGCGAATACAAACCCGTTGCTTCCAATGATACAGCAGAAGGAAGACAAAAAAACAGACGGGTGGAAATTCTAATTCTTCCAAACAATAAAAAAGCGGAGCCGAATTAAGCCGGTTCCGCTTTCATTTTTCTTTCGCATGGTACCCTACTTTTTTTAATAGATTAATCGCTGTTTCCTTCTCATCTTCTGTCAAAATATTCACGATCGAATCAATCATCTCTTGATGAGAAGGAAAGATTTCTTCAATCCATTTTCTCCCCTTTTCCGTTATTGCTGCATATGTGACACGGCGGTCTTTTGGGCATGCTTTTCGAACTAACAGCCCTTTTTGCTCTAATTTATCAATAACATACGTAATGCTGCCGCTAGCTAAAAGAATTTTTCCGCCGATTTGTTGAAGTGGCTGATCTCCTTTATGATACAAAAGCTCTAAAACGGCAAATTCCGTTAAGTTTAATCCATATGATTGAATGTGCTTGCTAACTTGATCATTCATTGCGCGATAAGCACGTGAAAGAACGATAAAAAATTTTAGAGATTTTTCAATACTGCTGTTTTCCTTAGCCAACTTTCATCATTCCTTTAGTATTTCAATGTCTTGAATTATAATAGTGAAACTTCTCATTATTGTCAATCACTGCATAGAAAATTTCAGAATAAAAAAACTTTTTTTAACCCGATCTTCTTTCAAAAGATCATGCTATAATAAAAAGGTTGATGAAAAAGAAGGAGTTTAAAGAAATGCTGGACTTAACACATCGCCATAAGGTTTTGCTTTACATTTTGATCGTAATCCTGCCCACTTTTCTGATTTCGTTTATCATATGGGAAAAACAAAAAAATATTCTCTTTTCGAAACATGAAAAAGAAGCCGTATATATGCTAGACATTCATCAAAGTCAAATTGACCGCTTAATCTCGGAAACAAAAACGAGAATGGAAACAATGGCGTTATTCATAGATCAAGAAAATAATCCAAACCAAATTCAAAGAGCTCTAAAAGAAACCCTACAACAAGAACCCCGCTTTACCGGCCTGTATATCGCAAATGCAGACGGAACAATAAAAATCGGCACTCAACCCGTTTCATTACATCATGACATCTCTTCGGAAAAATGTTTTCAATCTGCGCTCGCAACAAAAAAGACTGCTATTTCAGAAGTTCACGATAAAAAGCTTATCACGATCTGCACCCCGATTGTAAATCAGCAAAAAGATGTAAATGGCGTTTTATACGCCACATTAAGCATAAACTATATACAAAATATTATGAATGTACTGAGCCCAGATTTATATATCGTGGTGAGCGACACGAAGAACAACTTTCTTTTCAGTGCAGGCGAAAAAGAAAAGGACGCTTCCGAAAAATCTGTTCAAACTGATATTACCCAGCTTCCATGGGTGCTGAAAGCGTCGGTCGCTCCGGTCAAGCCGTTGGAAATCTCTCAAGTTGTTTTAACTTATGCCGCCATTGTATACATTTTTTTTAATATTATTTTTTTGTTGATCCAATATTATTTGCTGAAACGTAAAGCAAGATTGGAAGAAGAAAAAATTAAAGCGCAAAAGCTTGAACTGGTCGGTACTCTCGCTGCCAGCACAGCGCATGAAATCCGAAATCCTTTAACTGGAATTAGCGGTTTTATTCAACTGTTAAAGAAAAAATATCAGTCAGAAGAAGATCAGCATTATTTTTCCGTCATAGAAAAAGAGATCGACCGAATCAATGAAATTGTGAGCGAATTTCTCGTTCTCGGAAAACCAACCGCTCATAAACACAAACTGTACGACTTAAATCAGATTATCGACGAAGTCATGCCGATCATTAAATCGGAAATCAATCTCCATCGAACAAATTTTCAAGTTCATATGGATCGGCATAATCCTATTCGGATTTATTGTACAAAAAATCATATTAAACAAGTTTTGTTAAATTTAACGAAAAATGCTTTAGAAGCAATGGACATGAACGGATCATTAGAATTGATTGTCAAAAAAGAAGCAAATCTTGCAGTTATCAAAGTGATCGATACAGGGAAGGGGATTCCTGAAAAAATGATGGAAAAAATTTTTGATCCATTTTTTACGATGAAAGACAGCGGCACCGGACTTGGACTGGCAATATGCAAACGCATTGTCGATATGTATGACGGCACCATTGAGATTGAAAGCAAATTGAATGTCGGCACAACCGTGACGATAAAGCTGCCGCTATCAAATAAAAGCTGAAGCTCGATGTGATTCTGAACTGGGCGAAAAACAGCCTTCTTGTTCTAATGTAAGCCGCATCTAAAAATGCTTGATGATGCATTTGATGCAGGATTGGTAGAAACCGATGAAAGCGACGGTTTCTACCTTCTTTTATCTATTTTTGAATCAAAAACCGATTAGAGGACCGGGGCTAAAAAATGCTGAGTCGTACCCAATCATTTTCTTATGATGAATGATATCTTGACATGCGGCTTCCGCTTTTTCCTTTTCTTCCTTTTTGAGAACGTGTTTTTCCCATTATTTTTACTGCACCTTTATAAACGATATAAATGCTCAAAAAAGCGAAGAACAGAGCGAGAAATCCCCATAGTCCTTGCACAATATCTTCAAATTCCATATTTCCTCTATTCGTTATTTTTTGTTGAATCTCAATGGCAAACACTATGACAACTAGTACGGTCATTGTATAAATAAACGATATACATAAAATGCCGAATTTTGCTATATATTTAAATACCACATGTGTAATGAAAAAGATAACCATGCCGAAAATGCCGATGATCCAAAAATGCAGCTGTTTATCTGTTAATTGAAAACCAGCCATTTCTACTAAATGGATAATATTGTCATGAAAATCATTAATCAGTTCTACAATAAACAAGAGCGCTTCTTTCATATAAAATCTCCTTCTATTGATAAAATAACAAATCTATTATAAAACATTATTATCAAAATTTATTTTTTCTGAAAAGGGGTACGATTTTATGTACGACGTATATATTGGGAGTTTTTTATCAGCAATGTCTACAGGTTTAGGGGCTGTCCCGATTCTTTTTTTGCAAAAAACGATTAAACATAGAGGAAGAGATTTATTATTAGCATTCAGCGCTGGAATTATGATGGCTGCTTCCATGAGGGGGTTGATACCTGAAGCATTAGCAAACGGAAATATAATGAAAATGTGCATCGGATTAATACTTGGAGTGCTTATATTAACAATTTTAGAGAAAAATATTCCTCACATTGAACTGGAGCATACGAAAGAAGGAATACAATTTGACGAAAAAGCATTGCTCATTATCTCGGCGATCACCTTACATAATCTCCCGGAGGGTCTATCTGTCGGAGTAAGTTATGCCTCAGAGAAACAAGATTTAGGTCATCTAATTGCTCTTGCAATCGGGCTACAAAATGCACCAGAAGGCTTATTAGTTGCGCTTTTTTTAATCAATCAGAACATTTCCCGCATCAAAGCCTTTTTCATTGCAACGTTGACAGGAGCGATCGAGATTGTCACATCTCTAATAGGGTTTTATTTAACAACATTTGTTGAATCTTTAGTTTCTTACGGTCTTGCTTTTGCTGCAGGAGCAATGCTTTTTATCATTTATAAAGAATTGATTCCGGAAAGCCACGGCGATGGTCATGAATTGACTTCGACATATTCTTTTATTTTCGGAATTTTATTTATGATTGTGCTGACTGAACTTTTTTAAGCTTGTCAAATATGTGTTTTCTTTATTTTTCAACCGTTGCAACAAAAGGATTTGTTAATGTCCATTTCATAGGGTGGAAAATCGATTGATTTTTCTCATCGCTGCTTACCATTTGCTGGTATTTGTTTAAAAGCTTGTCCAGTTCTTGGCTCAGCTCAATCGTCTCTTTGCTGTTCATACCGTTTACTTGAGCCATCTCAATCATTTTTTGCCTTTTTATTATGATTTCTATGAACAGCTTTTCTTTGCGCAGCTCTTCTTCCGTTGCCATTTCTCATATCCTCCTTCCAAATCTCGCGGTCTAAAGACACGCACTCGGTTATTATTACAGATTCTACTATTTTTGTAAATAGATTCGCAAATTTAGACAATATTTTTACACAAGTATTTGACAATCCTCTTTAATATTTACGTAAGGAGGATTGTCAAAACATTCATACAGTCATAAAAAGCTTATCCAAAAGCCTTTTTAAAAGAAAAAATTCGACTTCTTTTTTACTTGCTGACAGCAGACCAAAGCTTATTGCCTCAATAACCGCTGCCGTTTTATAGGTCGGAGGACAATATTTGAGCAATGATAAGATGCTTGTTTTCTATTTAAAATATTGTCGGAAATTTCTTTCCTTTCATTAAGAAAAGCTGCGCTTATTTCTATCCTCACAACGACAAGCCTAAAAAACAGCGCAATTTTATCGGATTTTTACAGCTGTTCCAGTTGCTACAACCATCATCATCCCATCTCGTAATGTTTCAAAGTCAAGATCCACTCCAATCACAGCATTGGCTCCCAGATTTTTAGCTTTCGCTGTCATTTCTTCAATAGCTACTTCCCTTCCTTCTGAAAGCTTGCTTTCATATGCGCCGCTCCTGCCGCCGACAATATCCGTAATGCCTGCCAAAAAATCGCGGACAATGTTTGCCCCAAGAATGGTTGTACCGCTGACAATCCCCAAGTATTCTTCAATTTCCTTTCCTTGCAAAGAATTGGTTGTTGTAATAATCATGGATTTCCCTCCATTATTTATTTTTGTACTTTATTACGTTTGAAAAAACGTTTCGTTCCATTCTGATTCACAAATCATTCTACTTTTTCTCTAAATTGTAGTAAAATTGTAGTAAAAAGCGAAACCTTGCTTTCCGTTTGTTCGTAAATTTATTAAACAATGCTGACAGGGGTAGGATCATGAAATCGATATTCTTGTTTTTCATAAGAAGTTTTATTGCTGTTTGTTCGATGTCTGTTCTTTGGTTTGCCTTGTTTTTAGGATTTGACCAAGCTTTCATTCAATCGTCTTTGTATGCTGTTGCAGGCGGTATTATCGTCTATTATATCACCAAATGGCTGCAAAAAAGAAATTGGCTGAAGCAAAACGGATTGACAGCCAGTGAATACAAATATGTACAGGAAAATTTAAAAGAAGCAAGACAAAAAATTGCCCGACTGCAGCGCACCTTATTTAGAGCCCGATCGCTCGGAACGATTCAGCAGCTTGTCGAAGCAATCAGGCTTTCCAAACGTATATATCATGTCGTTGAAAAGGAGCCGAAACGCTTCTATCAAGGCGAATCATTCTTTTTCTATCATTTAGATTCTTGCGTGGAGCTTGCAGAAAAGTATACGTTTCTTTCCGCCCAGCCGATCCGCGATCAGAACGTTAAATCATCATTGGAAGAAACGAAACAGATGTTGAATCAAATTTGCGAATCATTGGAGAAAGATTTAATCACCGTTTTATCGAATGATATCGAACATCTTCAATTTGAATTAAATGTTGCGAAAAAACAAACAACGAAATGGAAAGATAGGTGATTACTTTGGAAGAAAAGAAAGAGTTGGATCTATTAGATGATCTATTAAAGGACCCATTTGGAGAAAAAGAAGATAAGCCCGCATCACCTTTAGCAGTCGGCGAAGAAGAACAGCCGAAAAAATTTATCGACATGCTCTCACAGGAGCATAAAGCAAAGGCTGCACAGCTGGCAGCTCAAATTGATTACAAAAACCGGCATTCGCTCGTCCAATTTGGGGCTTCCGCTCAGCAAAAGCTCTCCAGTTTTTCCCACGAAATGCTGGACTATGTTCAAAAAAAGGATATAGGGCCTATAGGCGATATTTTAAAAGAGCTGATGAGCAAACTCGAACAAGTAAACCCGGAAGAATTAAAACCGGAAAAACGAAACTTCTTCTCTCGTCTTTTCAAGAAAATATCTAGTTCGATCAATGAAATTTTATCCAAATACCAAAAAATCGGGGCACAAATCGAACGCATTACAGTCCGGCTGGAAAATTCAAAAAAAGCGCTGATGTCCGATATTCAATTGCTCGATCGTTTATATGAGCATAATAAGGAATACTTTCACGCGCTAAACATTTACATCGCTGCTGGTGAATTAAAATTGGAGGAACTCCATACAAAAGTAATACCGGAATTGCAAAAAAAAGCGGAAGCAACTGGAGATCAAATGGCGGTTCAAGAAGTAAACGACATGCTTCAATTTGCTGATCGGTTGGAAAAACGGATCCATGATTTAAAGCTATCTAGGCAAATTACAATCCAAACGGCTCCGCAAATCCGGATGATTCAAAATATGAATCAAACATTAGCGGAAAAAATCCAATCCTCCATTTTGACGTCTATTCCTTTATGGAAAAAACCAAATTGCGATCGCTCTCACCTTATATCGGCAAAAAGGAGCACTGGAGGCCCAAAAGCAAGTGACGAAAACGACGAACGAGCTGCTTTTGAAAAATGCAGAAATGCTGAAAGCAAACACAATTGAAACAGCCAAGGAAAATGAACGAGGCATCGTCGATATTGAAACGTTGAAAAAAACACAGGACGACCTAATTTCAACAATCGAAGAAACGCTCAGGATCCAACAGGAAGGACGTCTAAAAAGGCAGCAGGCTGAGCAAGAACTAATGCAGCTCGAGAAAGACTTAAAAACGAGACTATTGCAATTTAAACAAGAATAAAAAAGACAAACCGGGATGATTTTTATAGAGGAAAGATTTTACACATATACAGCTGTTGAGTGATTTCGTCCAAGCTTTTTTAAATGCTCATGCAGAACCGGCACGGCATTTACATCATATAAACAGCAAATTTTTTAAAAACTCTGCGCAGGCATCGCAGAGTTTTTCATTTTGAAAGGTTCTATGATGCCCAATTTTTGCATTGCTCTAATTGCAGCAAAAAAGCTTTTTTATCCGTTTGATTGCCTGCATAGCCTACAAGCGCTCCGTTTTTGCCAATCACCCGATGGCAAGGAATTATGATCGGGATAGGATTCGCTTTATTGGCTTGTCCAACTGCCCGAACAGCTTTCGGATTTCCGATCCCATCTGCAACATATTGATAGCTTCTAGCTTCACCGTATGGAATGTTCATCAACTCTTTCCATACTTTTTGCTGAAATGAAGTGCCTTTTGGAAAAATGGGAAGGGAAAATATTTTTCGTTTCCTTTGAAAATATTCCTTAAGCTGTTTCGCTGCCTCTTCCAATAGATCCGTTTTATGTTCCACAACTTTTGAAGATGCCAGAAGCTCTGTAAGCTCCTGCTCGTCCATCAACAAAGAGACAATTCGATTCTTTTCCTCTATAATCCCGATCGTTCCAATAGGGCTGTTCATTGTATGCAAAAAGTACATCCTACACACCTTCTTGACCATTGATAGGGAGCGAAATATAAAATGTCGTTCCATACCCTACTTTGCTTTTGACATCAATTTTCCCATTGTGCTCTTTAATAATTTTGTAGCTTACCATAAGACCTAGGCCTGTTCCCCGCTCTTTCGTTGTATAAAACGGCTCCCCAAGCCGCTTCAGTTTATTTTTTGGAATGCCTGGCCCTTCATCTTGAATGGAAATTTGAACCCGGTGATCATCTTCTTTTGTGATCGAAACATAAATATTGCCTCCATTTGGCATCACTTCGATTGCATTTTTTAATATGTTAATAAAAACTTGTTTTAATTGATTGGGTTCGCAAAATATATCCGGCACTTCCCCGTAGTCTAAATGAATTTGCACATTTACTAGAATAGCCTGTGCATTTAATAATTCTATCGTATCTTTCATGATTTTCACAATATTTTTTTGTTCAAATCGAACAGCTTGAGGCTTTGCCAAAATAAGAAATTCATCAATGATTGATTCAATTCGCTTCAGCTCAGAAGTAATGACATTGAAATACATGGAATAATCTTCTTTTATGCTTCCTTGCAGCAGCTGGATAAATCCTTTTAACGCTGTCATTGGATTGCGGATTTCATGGGCTATTCCGGCTGCCAATTCCCCAACAATATTGAGAGTGTCCGATTTTCTCAGCCGCTCTTCGATTTCTTTTCTTTCAGTGATATCGCGAAATATAACTAAATTCATATTTTCAATAATGTGGCGTTTAAATGAACATTCGAGAATTCTTTCCTGCTTATTTTTCACCGTAATCGCAAATTCTTTCGTCAACCCATCCATTTTCCAATCACTTTTAAAATGAATGGGAAAAAATCGGAATATGCAATCACGTCCAATTTGGTCTTGTGTTAATCCTAAAATTTGCATTGCAGCAGGATTGGCATCAACAATCACCCAATCATCATTAAACAGAAGGATGCCGTCCATCGCTCCGTTAAACACATTCCGAAATTTTTGTTCACTTTCACGCAATTCTTTTTCCATTCGTTTCCGGTCGCTGATATTTCGCAATATGGTCATATGGGTTTTTTCCTTCGGGTTGTATTTTGATGTGAATTCGAGCTGCTTCTTTTGTCCGTTCGGCATGTAAAACATTAATTCTTCCCGGATGGCACCGGATTTTAAATATTCATCTTTCACCTGCAAAAACTTTGGATCATTTGCATTGATAAATCGCATTAAATTGCTTTTCAACAGTTCATCAAAGGGGAGTTCAAATATGCGGCAAGCCCATTGATTCGCGCGTATAATATTTCCAAAATGATCCCAAATAAGGATGGCATCAAGAGCATTTTCAAAAATTTCTCTAAACCTTTCTTCACTCTTCAAAATTTGCTGTTCCATAAGCCTCTTCTCTGTAATATCGCGCAATATCGACATGTAAAATCCGTGTAAAATGTTTGACGTGGTCGTAAATTCAAAAATTTTTCGCGTTCCGTCTTTTAATCGGACAGGCATTTCTCCTTTCATTTTTCCTTTTTCAAACAATACTTCATAAAAATATTTTTTCATTTTCTCATCTTCGATAAAATCTGAAAATTTATAGTTTTTGAGTTCATCACTCGGAATGCAAAAGCTGGTACAAAATGATTGATTGGCATCTATAATAAATCCTTCGTAATCAAAAATGACAATGCCGTCAACAGCACGGTCAAATAAATCCGGAAACAGCTGTTCATTGATCGATCGTTCCTGTTCAAGAATTTTTTTCGAAGAAACATCCCGAAAAATAGCAAGATTGTATGTGCCGTAAATGTTCTCAATGATGCTGTATTCAACATATTTGATTCGGCCGTTTTCCAGTTTTAACATGAGTTCCGCATATTGCTGTTTTTCATGATCAGAAAAATTTTTTATAAATTCGTTTCCTGGCAGGGCTGCTACAAAATCATCTATCGACTTCTCTAGTATGACTTCTTTTTCCATTTCAAAAAGGCGGCATGCTGACTGATTTACTTGAAAAAACTTGCCGTGATGATCTAAAAGCACCATAGCATCTATTGATCGATCGAAAATTTCGTAATATTTTTTTAATTTTTCATTTTCTTGTTGCGCTTTTTTTAAACGTTTTGCCAACAAATCTTCTTCAATGGCTGCAATGTTTTGCTTCAAACTTCCCACCTCTCATTTTAACACTCTCAATATATTTACATTTTCTACAAATTACGTTAGAATCCTTCATGCACTGTCAATTTAGTCAATTCGATGTACCTTTCAGTACGACTGTTTACAAAATGTTGAATTTGTCTTATATTTTAAATCGAAACTTTTTTTGAAGGTGATAACATGAATGAGAGGAACAGCTACTTTGATAACGCCAAGTTTATATTAATTCTTCTTGTCGTGTTCGGCCATTTTATTCGATCGATGATTGAAGACAATTACATTATGATGAACATATACAAATTTATTTACACGTTTCATATGCCTGCGTTCATTTTAATTTCCGGCTTTTTTGCCAAAGGGTTTAACAAACAGGGATACGTTAAAAAAATAGCAAAAAAACTCATTTTGCCATATTTTATTTTTCATGGCATCTATACAGTTTATTATGTTTTGATTAAAGGCGACAATCTGCTCCATTCAATTGATCCTTTGAATCCGCACTGGTCCCTCTGGTTTTTAATAAGTTTGTTTTTCTGGAACGTCATGCTGATCCCGTTTTCTAAATTGAATAAATTGGTCGCTTTAGGACTTTCGTTCTTTATCGGTATTGCAGCTGGATATTTTGATTTCATCAGCAACTATTTGAGCTTGTCACGTACACTAGTCTTTTTTCCTATTTTTTTAATAGGTTTTTATTTAAAGAAAGAACATTTTGCCATGATGACGAAGCTGCCTGCAAGATCTTTAGGGGCAAGTGCTCTGTTGCTTACATCTGTGACGTATTTCTATTTGCCTTTTGAGTATGAGTGGCTGTTCGGTTCCATGCCTTATTCAGCTTTTGGCGAAACGGATATCTTTTCAGGGCTGGTGCGGCTCGGATTTTATTTTCTTACTTTGATTACGACGTTCGGATTTTTCTCGTTAATACCGAAAAAGCGTCAATTTTTCACTGAATGGGGCACAAGAACTTTTTACGTTTATTTATTGCACGGATTTATCATTCAATCGTTCAGAGACAGCGAACTTGAAAGCTGGCTTACAGAAATAGAAAGCATCACGGTATTCGCCATTGTTTCAATTGTCGTTACGTTCTTGCTGTCGAGCCGCTTTGTCAAAACGATCGCACAGCCAATCATTGAACTTCGAGCGACAATGCTAAAAAAAATAGTAAAAGGCTTATAAGACCGGGGCTGACGCACACAGACAGTCACATCACATAAATAGAACGGCTTCTAATAGCTTTTCAGAAATAGGTCTTTTCTACAGTCCGAGATGCTGAAACAACAATCTAGAGTAGTTAGAGAAATAACTTCAAAGGCGTCGCAGTTCCTAAACTTTCTAACTTTAAAAACAAGTCATAAGCCAGAGGTCCTAGCGGGGTATGGAAAATTCGAACATTTGCCAAAAAAATCTGGCGAGGCCCCTCGATGGACTTCGCCAGATGTTCAATTTTTTAGTCAATCCATTCAGCAATCTTCAATAATGAGATAGGCTGTTTTAATTGGCCCATGTACGCCAACCACTAAGTTCATTTCAATATCCGCTGAATTGCTCGGTCCTGTAATAAAATTAATGCAGGAAGAAATCGTTTCGCCTTTTTCCACCATTTGATGAAATTTTCTGGCGGCCTGTGTCATTCTAGGGAGGATCGTGCTTTTCGGAATAATGGAAATATACGTTGTCGGCAAAAGGCTGACCGCCCTTCCTTTCCCTCCCCCATTCAACAAGACAACCGTTCCGGATTCAGCCAGTGTATAATCGCTGAACGTAATTCCGATATTTGCTCTTTCCGCAATTTGAATATTTTCTTTTCCAAGCTCAGGATCCCATATATGCACGTCTGTTCCTTCGTTTGGCAATTCCTCCAATAAAAAAGGCATCAGCCCGAATGCTTCAAACCGATGATCGTCCCACGTCACAATCGGACCGCCTCCATAAAAAGCAATCGCCTCTTTCAGCGTATTTTTCAATGATTTGGAAATCGTTCTGTATACATCGACATGAACATTTTTACATTGTTTTATAAATGCATCAACCAGTTCGTCGGAAGAATAACCAGCAAGTGTTTTTTCTTGAGGGTGAAATGACCAGCTGGGCCGTTCCACCCCTTCCTTCCGGGGATTTCGTCCTAACCTTTGAGCTATCGTCTGCAAAAACGAATCTCGATTTTGAATCGTTCCGTTCATGAACGATCACCACTTTCTTTTTTACGATTGTGAAACCATTCGCGAAAGCTGTTTTTTTCCGGTGCCGGGAAATCACGTATGGACGTCCAATTTTTCAAAGGACCTGGTCCATTGGAAATTTTCCCGTCTTTCGAAAACGGTTTGAGGGCTGCTGGCGCCAGTTTTGTTCCCCACTGATACAGTTTTTGATTCGATGCTCCTATTCCAAATGCCTTCATCGCCAGCTTCTCGCTTATTGGCGCTCGTCCTTCCCGCTCGACAATTACTTGCCGATGCTTATGGAGAAGTTCATGAAGCGGAATTTTTACGGGGCATGCTTCCGTACAAGCGGCACATAGTGTGGAAGCATAAGGCAATTCCTTAAAATCATCATAACCGCCAAAAAGCGGCGTCAATACAGCGCCAATCGGACCTGGGTAAATCGATCCGTACGAGTGGCCGCCTATATGCCGATATACAGGACAGACGTTAATGCACGCTGCACAACGAATGCATTGAAGAACAGGCTGGAATTCAGTTCCTAAAATTTTGCTTCGTCCGTTATCAACAATCACCAAATGGAATTCTTCCGGTCCGTCAACATCCTCTTTTTGTTTCGGACCAGTTAAAACCGTTATATAGCTCGTTAATTTTTGACCGACTGCACTCCTTGTCAAAAGACTGACAAGCACATCAAGTTCTTCGAATGTTGGAACTATTCTTTCCATCCCCATGACAGTTATTTGTGTTTTCGGAATGGTCGTCACCATGCGGGCATTTCCCTCATTTGTCACTAAACAAAACGATCCGGACTCGGCAATGGCAAAATTGCATCCTGTGATGCCGACATCCGCTGTTAAAAATTCCTCCCTAAGCATTTTTCTCGCATGGAGTGCAAGCTCCTCAGGCTTTTCTGTTTTCTCATACCCAAGTTTTCGCTGAAACACATCTCGAATTTGTACCTTATTTTTATGCAGGGCTGGGGCTACAATGTGCGAAGGCGGATCATGATCATCAATCTGCAATATATATTCGCCTAGATCCGTTTCAATAACTTCACAGCCCGCTTCCTCCAAACATTGATTCATATGAATTTCTTCCGTCACCATCGATTTCGATTTGACAATTTTGCGAGCCTTTTTTTTCTTGATAACGCTTTGGATGTAATCGTTCGCTTCCTCCGCTGTTTGAGCAAAAAAAACATGTCCGCCCCTTTTTGCAACATTTTCGCTTAACTGGTGTAAATAATAGTCCAAATTTTCCAATGTATGCTTTCTGATTTGTTCACCGAGCGATCTCCATTCTTCCCAATTGCCAAGCTCTTCAGCAGCTTCCAGACGTCTTTTTCTCAGCCTTTCTTGAGCATCTTGGACTGCATTTCTCATAAAATCGTTTTCAATATTTTTTTGCACCCTTTGATCAAATGGCTGATCCGAAATTTTCATTGCCATCCTGCTTTCCCCCCTCCATTATTCGATACTGTTTAACACCTCAGCAATGTGCATGACCTTCACTTGTTTATTTTTCCGGCTTATTCTCCCCCCGATATTCATTAAGCAGCCGCAGTCTGCCCCGATTAAATAGTCGGCATCGGTTTCCTCAATATGCCGAACTTTTTCATCAACCATTTGTTCAGATATTTGTTCCATTTTGACGGAAAACGTTCCGCCAAAGCCGCAGCAATCATATGCATTTGGAAGCGGAACCAATTCAAGCCCCTTCACGTTTGCCAGCAATTTAAATGGTGCCTCCTGAACTCCAAGAAGACGGGTCATATGACATGATGTATGATAGGTTGCTTTTCCTTTTAATGTTGCGCCCACATCTTCCAAATTTAAAACATCTACAATAAACTGTGTTAATTCATACGTCTTATTTGCAAGCTTTTGCGCCTTTTCTTTCCAAACCGGATCTTCATCAAAAATGTGCGGATATTCCTTAAACATCGTGGCACATGATCCGGAAGGTGTGACAACATAATCGGCATGTTCAAAGGTGAGAATCATATTTTTCATCGCTTCTTTTGCCGCTTGAACATATCCGCTGTTATAGGCAGGCTGTCCGCAGCAAATTTGACTTTCCGGAAATTCTACTTCGCATCCAAGTCTTTCTAAAAGCTCAACTGTTGCTTTGCCTACTGAACCGTTAAATACATCCACTAAACATGTGACAAATAATGAAACTTTCAATTTGCTCCCCCCGCCTTGTGAAACAGTTTCAACTAAGATGTAACCCTTTTCTTTTCACTTTATCGCTTTTTTTATCTTTAGTCAACAGGTCATCTGATGACTAGAAAGGAATATGCTTGCTTTATTCATAAAAAAAAGCCGCCGTGTCGATCCATTGTTTGAAGATATCATGCTTACTATTGGGATCCATGAGACGGTTTAACACCATGGCAAAAACGGCTTCGTCATACTGAGAAGCAGCCTCGGAATCATCCATGATTTTACATAATAGCCGACCAAGCCCTAACTTTTCCCATACCTTTCGGAACAGATAAACCGGCCCAAACTCTTTTGTCCAAAGCACGGAGACAGAAGAGGAAGAGCCTTGCCCGTGAATTCGGTCAAAGTAACGCTCTGAAAATTTGATTAATCCCTCGATTTATTTATCGACAGAGCCATTCTCTAATAAATGCTCTAACCTCCCTAGATTATAAAGCGTTTGTTGCCGAACTTTATTGTCTACACGAAATGTACGACATATTTGTAGATATTGACGAACAGAACCATTTTTATTTTTTGCTTATTAATTCGAATATACATATGTGGGTTTATTTGGCATGTATTTTTTTGAAAATGGCATTGAAAACTCCAAAGTATCCTCTTGTCAAATTCCGCTTCCCCCCCAAAAGACCCGAAATTAGTAATTAAATTTCCTAGTCTCTATTTTTATATAACAAATTATACCATTTTCCCATATTATATATTGTGTTATTTTCGATAGAATATAAGTGTAATGATTAAAGGAGGTAATATTATGGAGAACCCTAATGAAAGATTGGATTTAGATGATATTTTAGCTATAATTGAAAAACTTCCTGAAGAAGATGCAAAATCATTTCTAAAAATAATTTATGGGAAGCTTGGAAATTTTAAATATTCTACAGAAGACATTACAAAAGAAAATATAATCAATGACATTGAAACAATTTTTAGTGAGAAAATACCTAAACTTTTGCAAATAAGAGAAGAACAAAAAAATAAATCTACATAATCTTTATGTAGATTTTTTCTTTTAAACTTAAACTGTAGATGAGTAAATTCCATTACATTTATTACCATCTTTAAAAAGAAAACAAAAATACCCTAATGCCACTCGTAACTGGTTTTTAATGGAATCTAGTGGCACTCCTCGTTGGGCTTCGTAATAAATAAACTCAGTGAGATTGTGAATTTTTCTCGATCTTACACTCGCAAGACCGGTTGAAAAATCACTTGAATGTTCTGTCATGCAATAGATATACGTAAATTGTACGATGGTCCAATATCGTTTAATGGCTCGCTCATGTCGGGGCTGTCTAATAATCGATTTTCCGGCTTATAGACGCCCTTTAATGTTTTAGAAATGTTGATATATCAATGCTTATGATGTTCCGTTTTCAATGGATTTTGACTTTCTGGACAGCCCCTAATGTTTCTTTCGTTTGCCGAAAGTAGCTTTCGATCGACCAGCGTTTCGCATAGTATTCAAGAATAGCCTGATCACTCAGTTTTTGTGTCTGTACTTAAAAAACAACGCAAATGCTCGCTCGTCATCGGTTGATCGGTTTTCCAACAAAACAATACCACGGCATTTGGAATGTCGTTCAATGCCCCTTCGTAGCGATACACTCGATACGTTTCCCCTCCCACGGTCACGAGGTGGGTATCGGAAACATCGATGTAACGGGCAAATTCTTTGACGGATGGACGAATTCCTTGTGGATACAGGATGCGGTTGGTTTTCAGTGCTGCCCAAACGGGTTTCTCCCGAAAAATTTTTTATTGCCGCAAAAAACAACAGTTCTTTTGTCAGTTCAAGTCAGAGACGGCATGTGTAAAAACGCTTGCATCATATGTCAATTCCTAGTTAAAAAGACTCTGTTTTAGCCCCTGTTTTTATATGGGCTTTATGATGTTTTTTCAAAACCTTTTCAACATTTGTCAGGTGTGCGAGCATTAAATGCTGTGCTTCTTCCGCGTTTTGTTGTTCAATTGCTGTAAAGATGGCTTTATGCTCTTGAAAAATTCGTTCTGCGGTTACTTGCTCTGAATAAAGCCAAATTTTTCGTGTTTCCCGCATCGTTTCAACAATCATGTCGGCTACATTGTTCATTAAGCTTAATAAAATGGGGTTTTGCGTAGCGGCTGCGATCGCTTTATGAAACTTCCAATCCGCTTTTTCTCCTAATTCTTCATCGTTTATATGGATAAGCATTTCGTCAAGCGCAGCTTTCATATCATGGAGATTTTGCTCCGTCCGCTTTGCTGCAGCAGTAAATGCAGCACCGACTTCTAATATTTTTCTAACCTCTAATAAATGTTCAATATCTTTCATATTCATTAACGCCGCTGTCGAAAGAGAAAACGTGAATGACATGGGATCAAACTCTTTTACAAACGTTCCTTCCCCTTGTTTCATTTCAACAATCCCCATTGCTCTTAATGCGCTTAATGCTTCACGAATCGCTGCACGGCCGACTTGAAAATTTTCAGCAAGCTGATGAACGGATTCCAATTTTTCTCCAGGTTTTATTTCTCCTTTTTTAATCATATCTAAAAGGGCTTCCGCCACTTCTTCATAAAGCTTTCTCGGTTTGATTTGTTTATATTCCATTTGCTTCACCCCAAAGTTCAACTAAACAAAATGAAGTCCAAAATATCGGTACATTTATTTTACTGGAAAAGACTTATAAAAATCAAAGTGTTGGCGAAAAAATAACAGCGTCTAACCATAAACTTTTTCTTTTTTGACAACTTTTTTGGAAGGAATCATAGACCTGTGTCTCCGAAATCGCGCAAATGACTGAATGAAACTTCATCATAAAAAAAGAGAAATTTGTCTAAACTCTTAAACAATGCTTCATCCGTTACGAACGTCTAATATGTAACTCACTTTTACTGTACCAGTTAAAATGACAAAAACACTCGACGAATATGCTTTATAGCTGTAGACTTGTTAAGGTGATTGATAGAAACGGAAAAGAACGCGTACGAAAAACTTATCAAAAGGGTGAATCCCTGCTTCTTCTTATTTGAAAAGAATATGTTACAATAATGTAGAAAATCGCTACTTCTCAATATCCATTATGAAAAAGGTGTGGAAATATGAACATCATTGTCAGTTCATTAAATGCCAAATACATTCATATGAACTTGGCTATACGTTATTTAAAAGCATATGCCGAGCCAGAATTTCAAGTTCAAATGGCAGAATATACGATAAAAGATCCCGCGATGAACATTGTAACAGATTTGTTTCGAAAAAAACCGGACATAATCGGTTTTAGCTGTTACATATGGAACATTACAGAAACAATCAAAGTGGCGAAAATACTGAAAAAAATAAAGCCGGAAACCATCATTGTCTTTGGTGGGCCTGAAGTATCCTATGATACGAAAGAATGGCTTGAAAAAATCCCAGAGATTGATTTTATTATCGTAGGAGAAGGGGAAGAAACGTTTAAGCAGTTTTTGCGGGAAGCACATGGAAACCAAGAATGGGAAAACGTGAGCGGTTTAGCTTTTCGAAAAGACGGAGCAGTCATTATAAATCCGCAGAGGAACAAAATTGATCTGCGAATGATGCCGTCGCCTTTTCGATTTGAAGAAGATGTGCCACATCTTAGCAAACGGATTGTTTATATTGAAACGAGCCGCGGCTGCCCCTTCAACTGCCAATTTTGCTTATCTTCCATTGAGGTTGGGGTTCGTTATTTTGATCGGGAGAAAATCAAGGAAGATATTCGCTATTTAATGAAAAACGGTGCGAAAACAATTAAATTTGTCGACCGAACGTTTAACATCAGCCGGAAATATGCGATGGACATGTTTCAATTTTTAATTGATGAACATGTTCCGGGCGTCGTGTTCCAGTTCGAAATAACTGGCGACATTATGCGCCCGGAAGTGATTCAATTTTTAAATGACAACGCACCGAAAGGACTTTTCCGATTTGAGATCGGCGTTCAATCAACAAACGATTTCACAAACGAATTAGTGAAACGTAAGCAAAACTTCGCAAAACTGTCCAGAACGGTGACGATGATCAAACAAGGCGGAAAAATAGATCAGCACCTTGATTTAATTGCCGGACTTCCTGAAGAAGACTACAACTCTTTTCGAAAAACTTTTAACGATGTGTTTGCATTAAGACCTGAAGAACTGCAGCTTGGTTTTTTAAAAATGCTCAGAGGGACTGGTCTTCGAATTGGAGCTAAACATTTTGGCTACGTGTATATGGATGAACCGCCATACGAAATTTTAAGCAACAACGTTCTCTCTTTTGAAGATATTCTCAAAATTAAACAGGTGGAAGATGTTCTTGAGAAATTTTGGAACGACCATCGAATGGACGCGACAGTGGAATATTTAGTAGAAGAAGTGTTTGAGACGCCTTTTGATTTCTTTCAAGAATTTGGCGCCTACTGGGATGAACGCGGATGGGCAAGAATTGGTCATCAGCTCGAAGATTTGTTTCGAAGATTATTTTCGTTTATTCAAGAACGCAAACGAGAACATTTGCCAACTGTTGAAGGGTTTCTGAAATACGATTATTTGCGCAATCAGAAGCAAAAGCCGCGAAAGCCATGGTGGGATGAAAAGCTTAAAAAACAGGAGCAATCAGCAATCTATCAATTTATCCTGTCCAACCCTGAAATGCTTGGAAAAACCTTTTTAAATCTGTCTCTTTCGGAAAAAGATTTATATAAGCATACGGTTTTAGAAATTCTTCCATTTAATCCTGAGCTGTATTTGCAAAAAAAGATATTAGTAAAAGAGCCGGCAATTTTGTTAGTTTATTACAACTATAGCGATCACCAGCCGCATATGTTTTCTTTTCCGTATACTGCGCTGAAAAAGGTGAGGGAAGCTTAACATCCCTCACCTTTTGTTTTTGTTTTTCTTTTGTTTTCTTCTAAAATATCGTAAATTTTCGCAGCATTAAAATCTCCCAGTTCATTGCCAAATTCCAAATCTTGTTTCACATCTTTTTTGTTCTTTACGTTTTTATTATGTTCCATGTGCTTTCCCCTTTTTTGAATTTCGGTTAGCCCCTTTCATCGGGTCTTCATCTGTATAGGATGCTGAAAATTCTTTTTCAGGAAGGCTTTCTGTCGGTGTTTTGCTCGTTTTTTCTGCTTGATTATATGCTTGTTTCCTCTTCAATCTGCATCCTCCTTTCTTTTTTATCTTTTTCAGAAACAAACCATTTATTCAGCTGTTTCTATAAAAGATGGAAAAAGGGATGTGCTTCCATATGGATGCCCGATCGTCAATGCTTAAGTTTTTTCTTGCTCCGCAAGGGTATTTTGTGCTTCTTTTATAACGGGTTAAGCGGCAATTTTGATGCTTTATACTTCAAGCTATTCGGCAATTTTGGACCGTTTTCTGTTTTGCAGCTAAAAAAAGTGATGATTTAGCACTTTGTTTGCATAAAAAAAGAACCGCTCTTATTTGGCGTAATTTCGTAAAACTGCCAAACAATGAAAGAAGCGATTCATGACAACACTGAAATTCGTTTATTCTATTCATCTTCGCAATGGATGGTTGACCTTTTTTACTTTCTAGCTTTGAAAATATTTTTTACTTTTGAAACCACGTAATGGCTTCCTCCGCGATCTTCAACACGTTCAATCATCATCGTTATTAAAAGATCTTTTTTATCCGCATCAACAGCAACAAACCAACCGTTTTCCTGACCTTTTTCTCCTTTTGCCGCTTTCAGCTCTGCCGTTCCTGTTTTTCCAGCCAGCTTCAATCCTGGAGTTCGAGGTTTATATGCCGTTCCGTTCGGATCCTCCACCACTTGAATCAAATCTTGAAAAATCAAATTCGCATGTTCCTTTGAAACAACATGGCTTTTCCAATTGGATGGTGTCTTCTCTTCTTCTTTTATTAATACGGGCTTAATCATGTTTCCGCCATTAATAAATACTGTAAAGGTGTATGCTAAATGCAGAGGAGTGATTTGAATTTGTCCCTGTCCATATCCAGAATCGGCTAAAAGCACTTCATTATCCATACCGTTATTTGCAATTTTCGATGTTTCAACAGGAAACGGAAAATCAATTTTTTCATGAAATGCAAAGGACTCTAGTCCTTTTATAAATTTTTCGGCTCCAATATTTAAAGCAGCCTGGGCGAAGTAAATATTATCTGAATAGGCAAGAGCAGCGCGCAAATCAACTTGTGTTGCAGGGGATGGAACCCGCTTAATATAATAATTGCCCCAGCTCCCGTCTTTTTGCCAAGTATCTTTTGGAATGGAAATCTTTTTATTCGGATCAATCGTTCCGGTATTGAGCCCAATCGCTGCTGTGAGCGGCTTTAAAACAGAACCAGGTGTATACAAATTTTTGAACTTAGCCATAAACGGTTTATTCGGATCATCTTTTTTCTTCTTGTATTCCGTCAGAAAATCGTTCGGATCATAGGACGGCGCACTGACCATAGCCAGAGTTTCTCCGGTTTTTGGATTGATTGCGACACTTGCACCGGAATCAGTTGATAATTCTTTGTAAATATTTTGCTGAAGATCAGCATCAATTGTAAGGTAAATATCGTTTCCGTTCTCAGCTTCTTTTTTGGCGATCACTTCATCTGTTCCTTTTACTTTGATGATCCAGCCTGTCGTTCCGTGCAGCTCATCTTCAAAAACTTGCTCCAATCCAGCTGCGCCAATTTGCTCAGAAGAGCTGTACCCTTTTTCCTCATATTTCTCAAGCTCTTCTTTATACATTGACCGCAAATAGCCAGTCAAGTGGGCAGCGCTCTCGCCAAAAGGATACATTCTTCCCGTTACATTTTTTTTCTTAACGGAAGGAATGGCTAAAAGTTTGTTGACAAGCTCTGTATCAGCCGGATTTACGATTTTCAGCGGGACGAATGAGTCCTCCTTCACCCAGCCTTGGGATAATTTTCTCTCAATTTCCTCCTTGGAAACTTCAAGAAGCTTCGCTGTTTGTTCCAAAATGGTTTCTTTTTGCTCCTTCATTTCTCCCGGTACTACACCGATTTCAAACAACAGGCCATTGATGGCAAGTCCTTTTCCATTTCGGTCAAAAATCTCCCCTCTTTCCGGCGCGATCGGCTGGATGGAAATTTCTTCTCCCTCATCAAGCTGAGGAAAAATAAAGGAAGGATTCCATTCAATTCGCCAATCGTTTCCATTATCTGTTTCTTCTTTTTTTAAAACGGCTTTGTTTTCAAAGCTTATTTTCCCCGCTAATGTTTCCATTGAAACAGCAAATGGGAATGTAATATTTCCGTTTTTATCAGGCTTTATTTCTTCTTTCGGTTTCTTAAAGTCGATTTTCAGCTGTTTCACACCAGAATCTTGATAAATTTTTTCATAGCGGGAAACAAATTCGTCTTTTTTGATATTTTTTTTCACATTAGCAGTCAATTGGTCATACATTTCCGAAAAATTTTGGTCTCTCCAATTGGCAACAAAGTTTGCAAAACGATCCTCCGGCTCTGGATCTTTAGAACATCCCGAAAAAAGCACCAGCACGACAAAAACACTAAAAAAAAGCTTTCGAATCCGCACAAAAATTCCCCCTCTCCCCTATGATTTTATGACAATTCTTTTTTATCCAATAATTACCCGCTCTTTCGGATAATGATAATTGGCTTCCTTCCTCTGTTTTCCAATTAAAAAAATAAACGATAAAATGCCGATCCGACCAATAAACATCATGATCATGATTATGATTTTTCCGATCGGACTAAGTTCAGATGTAATGCCAAGCGAAAGCCCTGTTGTTCCAAAGGCTGAACAAACTTCAAAGATAATTTCCATTAACGTAAACCGTTCTGTTGCAGATAATATGACAATCGAAGTTAAGCACAAAATAACAGAAACTGTCATAACGGCAATTGATTTTTTTATATCATCTGGGTGTATTTCCCGTTTAAATACTTTCACCGTGCTGGAGCCTTTCGCAAAATGAAAGGCAACTAGCAAAATGACTGCAACGGTAGTCGTTCTGACACCGCCACCCACAGAGCTTGGCGAAGCACCTATAAACATAAATATGGACATAATCAGCAAAGTCGTCTCGCTGAACATGCTGACATCCATTGTATAAAGCCCTGTGCTCCTTGTGGTAGCTGATTGAAACAGAGCATAGAAGAAAGATTCGAGAAAACTTTTATCAGATAAATAATTGCCTGATTCTATTAGATAGATCAGGATTGTTCCAATAACGACCAATGCGAAAAATGTCACAGTTGTCAATTTTGTGTACAAGGAAAACCGGTATGTCCTTTTTGTTCCAATTGTCAAAATAAAGTTTTTTGTCTCAATCAAAACTGGAAATCCGATAGCTCCCAGCGTCATTAAAATAATATGAACCATTTGGACAAAATAATCATGTGCAAAAGGTACGAGCGACGAACCGCTTATATCAAAGCCGGCATTCGTTGTGGCGCTGATGGCAGAAAACATGCCATGCAAATAAGCTTCCTTCCATTCCGGAAAATATTTTAAATAATATGTGCCTAATATGATGGTGCCGATCAGTTCAATAATCAAAATCATCAACATAATTTGCCTCATTAAATTTACAATGCCGGACAAATTCAATTGATTTTGATCAACCATAATCAACTGACGTTCCCTTAAGCCTATTTTTTTGCCTAAAACGAACCAAAACAATGTGCCCAACGTCATGATGCCGATGCCGCCAATTTGGAGAACAATCATTAAAATAAAAATCCCCGGAACGGTAAACGTATCAATGATTGAAACAGTTGTCAGCCCTGTTACACTTACTGCACTAACAGCAGTAAACAATGCATCCAAAAACGTCCATTCGGCATCCGGTTTGTGAACAAACGGCAAACTGAGCAAAATGACCGCAACTGTGATAGCTAAAAAATAAAAAATAGCAAGCATCTGAGCTGGTGATAGTGAAACTAATCGATTACGAATATTTACTAGCATCCTTGTTCAATCCTTTTTTTTACTGCTCATACTATCATAAAGAAAGTACAAGTTTTTTTAAAGAGGTTTTTCCAATTTTGATTATCGAAACTGAAAAATTTGTTATTGTGTCAATTTCTACAAATTCATACTCAAGAAAAATTTATCTGAACTTATTAATTCCATATAAAATGCTTGTTTTTTTTATATCTTTTTATTAAAAATAAGGGTAGGCTGTTTAATAAAGGGGGATGTTATGGGAAAAATTCAATTGCGTCGTTCCGTTATGGTTCAATTATTACTATCTTTAAAAGGAATACACGAATTATCCCCTGAAGAAGTGATGAAACAACAATTGCCCTCTGATCAAACAAACCAAATACCTGGCTTCATCAAAAAATTGAGCAAACAAAGAGACAAAGGGGAGCTTGGACTGTCAACGAATGAAATCGTCATCTTAGGAAATTTTTGCGAACTAACTTCCTTGAAATCAACTTCCGTTCAAAATTGGGTCAAGCGTGATATAAAAGAAATCATCGGTCCTCCTGAACTTGGAAAAAAATACTCGGTCGAACAAGCTGCTTTATTGTTAATTGTAAAAGATTTAAAAACCATATTCGACTTTGAAACTGTCCGTTCCTTATTGATGAAAGTTTTTAATACGATTTCCGACCGGAATGATGATTTAATCAGTCCGTTAATGTTTTATAAATTATATACAGATGTGTTGGAACAAGTAAAAAATGTCGAGATCGACAACAACCGGCAGTTTGAAAAAAAACTTTTCGTACAAACAAAAAGGCTTCTTCAAAAGCAAACTTCTTTATCGGAAGCTCAAATCGACAGCATTTGCCATGTGACGGTTGCTGCGGTATTGGCTGTTTTAACGTATCATTTTCAAACAAGGGCAAAAGCGTTCATTGATAAAGAAAGCGAATCGAAAAAAATAGATAATAACTAACTTTTAGATCGGGAATTGCGGTTGTGCAATTCCCGAACGTTATTTTCGGGCTTGACTACTTTTAGCCGAACCTTTTATGTAAAATTCGAGAGCCCTCATGTCTTCAAGCAATTCCTTTTTCATTCGTTCAAAAGCTGTATAACGTTCGTATGTAAAATCCATTTTTTCTTCCATCATCTTGACCATTTCATGAAAATGGTTTGAAATTCTTTGTAAGCTATTTTCCATCATGTTAAGATAAACATCATTTTTTTGATGATTCAAATAAGTCCCCTCCTTATAGCAGCCAATACCTATATAATAACAAAGAAACGGCAAAGGGCAACATTTTTAAGGGAGCGTGAAATCACATAGAAAAGTTAAGAAATGTGGCAAGAAAGATAAGAAAAGAGGGATTTCTAATTTTACAATTGCAGTTGTCGCAGCACAAGATAGAAATGGCAATATGATTGCTCGAAAAACAGGAACAGGGCGTGTTAAAGCCGAAGAAATTGAACTGTGATAGGTGAGTTTATTCACCTTCCGCTTTGCTATGCACTGATACAGCAACGAATTATAAGAAGCTTGCCAAATTGAAGGGGGTGTTGGTCAATGAACGCCAAATGCAACGTGTTAAGGAAGGAATTTATCATATTCAACACGTTAACAATTTCCACAATCGCTTGAAAAGTTGGGTGGAAAGGTTCTAAAGGGTTGGAACTCGTTATTTGGATCACTGCCTTTATTAGTTCCGTTGATTAATAAAGAAAGGATTTAACATTTGATAAACGTGTTAGAGCAAATGCTTATTTCAGCTTGTCAAAAATCAAATTATACAACTGTGGAATTATTAAGAAGTACTAATAAAAGACCTCAAAGCACTCTCCTTACTTTAAGAATATTGATGCGGCTATAAAACCTATTATGATCGCAAGGATAAGTATTCCAGTACCCTTCCAACCTAAACTAGCTACTAAATCAGCAAGGTTTCCAGTTTCAGCCCTATTAAACGCATCTTTTATATTTCCAGTTGGGTTTCGTATTAATTCTTCTCGTCTTTGTTTTTCTCGTCTTCTTCCAGGTGTTTCTTTGTCTTCGCTCATTATCACACCCCCATTTTTGTAATACTAACATATGTTCTTCATACTCTTTACATAAATCTTACCTTAAGGTTTATAACATAATTTTAACACATTATGGTAATTTAACAAATTTTCATATAAAAAATCTTTTAGAGAACAGCCTTTACTAAAAATAAACAATGAAATGATCAAAACTAAAGACGCTCCGGACCATGTAAAAATGATAAAAACATACTAACATTAGTAGTACAGACCTAGGCCAAGGTTTGTGCTACTATTTTTTTATAGTAGAAGTGAAGGAAGGTCGAACATCCCCTGGGACCAAATAGAGTCCGTATTAAAAACAGACCAACTTCACATCCTTATTTGAATCAGTTTAGTATGTTGGGTCCGAAGAGACCGTGTATAAGAAAATGGAATCAATAAGGCAATGTGAAGAACTTCTATGTTTGGCTAAAAAGGAGAGGCAGAAAATATGAAACACGTAGTGGCATTTGATGTCAGTATGGGGAAAAGTACAATGGTCATTTATGACCGTTATCGTCAATGCGAATATGAGGGTGAAATAACCCATAACCGCTACTCTTTCGAGAAATTAAACGAAACCCTTATATCTTTAACACAAAAAGATGCACAGGCACCTGATATTGTCTTTGAAGCAACAGGCGTATATTCAAAACCACTAGAACGATTCTTAGGTGATCAAGGTTATATGTATTATCGAGTTAACCCACTCGAAGCGAATATTCAAATGGCTTCAATGAGGAGACAAAAAACAGATAAAAGCGACGCTCATGAACTTGCGAAAACTCACTTTAGAGTTGAACGTGAACAAACTTATCAAGAAGGGGAATATTATAAACAAATGCGTGCAATGACGAGATATTATGATGAATTAAGTAGTGAAATGACGCATTTATATAGTCGTTTACATGCGATTCTACAATTGAGTTTTCCCGAGTTAGAAAAGCTATTCAGTAAACGTTCTGCTTTATTTTTGAATGTCGTTCAATTATACCCTCATCCGGATCATGTGTTAGTTTGTTCAAAAACAGTGATTCGTAATCGTTTAAAAGCCAACACAAGAAAAAACTTATCATTGGCACGTGCTGAAGAAAAAGGGATCGCTTTAATCGAAGCAGCAAAAGAAGCGTATCCAGCAATTTCAAAAGATGATATTCGCTGTGAACAAGTGCGGGATTATGCCAAACGGATTGCAGACTTGAAGGAGAAAAGAGATCAACTTGTCCAAAAGATGGTTAAATTATCGAAAGATAAACAAGAGTATCAGATTTTAATTTCATTTCCAGGAATCGGAGAAACGACTGCAGTTCGTTTAATTGGAGAATTAGGAGATATTCGACGATTCAAAAACCATAAACAACTGAATGCTTACGTCGGTATTGATATTATGAGATATCAATCTGGGAATACCTTTTATAAAGACAAGATTAATAAAAGAGGAAATAACAAACTTAGAAAGATTCTATTTTACATGATCCAGACCATGATCCAACTACGGAAAAACACACAAAATCATATTGTAGATTATTATGATAAATTAAAAACGCAACCCCAGAGGAAACCTCATAAAGTTGCGTCCATAGCATGCGTGAATAAGTTCTTGAAATCGGCTTATCACCTTATCACACATAATCTGAAATACGATTACGAAAAGGCAACAATGCATCAGTAATCGTAAGTAAGATTATATCACAAAGACCTGACGAAAAAAATGGAAATCGTGAGGTCTATTTGTCATGCGAAAATTTATTTTGGGGCTGTCCGATAAGTCCCTAAAATGAAGCAAGTGGAGAAAAACAATTCGTTTCTCTCCACTTGCTTTTATATTTTTTCGATTTTTATCTGAAAGTAGCTGGCGGATGCCGGCTACTTTCAGTATGTTGTGGGCTAATGCCACAATCCCAAACTCAACATGTACCTTGTCGAGGCCCCGCAAAGAAAATCTGCGGAACGACCGATTGCCCTTGATGTGACCGAACACACTTTCTGCCTCGACTTTGCGTCGAGCGTAGATTGCGGCTTTCTCTTCACATTCAAGGGCTGTTTTGGCCTTTGCTTTCATTTCTTCGAAGATGGGATTCCAGTGAACTTGACGATTTCCCTTCGCTTTTGTGCATTTCGCTTTCAATGGGCAATCGGTACAATCTTCACATTCGTATATTTTGAAGCTTTGTTCATAGCCAGATGGATTCTTTTTGTTTTGGTATTTTTTAAACGTTACTCTCCTTCCATTCGGGCAAATAAAACAATCATCCTCTTCACAATAGGTCCAGTTTTTGGCATTTTTAATGTCTTTTTTGTATGTACGTGTTTGTTCTTTTACATAGCTCCCATAAGGAATTAGAAACTCAAAACGGGGCTCTTTCTCATCACCAACTGCATATACATAGTTTTCTTCACTACCATAGCCTGCATCCGCAATGACCGTTTTGGGCATCGGTAATGAACTGGAGGCTAGCTTCTCCATATGTGGGATAAAGCAACGTGTATCGGTCGGTCGTTGATGAATGGTATAAAACAAGATAAACTGATTCTCTGTCCCCATTTGCACGTTGTATCCGGGCTTGAGCTGACCGTTTTTCATATGGTCTTCTTTCATGCGCATGAAGGTTGCGTCTTTGTCTGTTTTCGAGTAGCTGTTACGGTCACCGAACATTTCCTTTTGTTCCTTGTATCTTGCCATTCGGGGCAGGAAATCTTCACGAATTTGTTTCACCGATTTCTTTAATTGACTGCGTTTTTTTCGCTTCTCTTTCCGAATGGATGTATCGGTCTCCTTTTCGATTTCTTCCGTTAGCGTTTCAACTTTTTCTTCTATTTCTTTTGCGATTTCCTCCATGTTTTGTTCGGTGATCTCTGTATGTTGATCGCTTTCCTTTTGCCCTGTTCCGGCTTCTAATTGGGTTAATTCATGAATGTGCTTTAGTGTTTCTTGGATTTTTTCTTTTAATTTCTCTTCGAATTTCAAAGTGGATTTTTTCCACACAAAAGAATACTTATTGGCATTGGCTTCGATCTTAGTGCCATCCAAAAAGTAGTTTTCCATCGTGATGTAATGTTCTTTTATCAATTTGAGAATCATGACTTCAAAGAGCTCATCCATGAAAGCTTTCATCCGTTCCCCTCGGAACTCATTAATGGTGCGAAAATCTGGTTGTTGCATCGCTGAAAGCCACATGGCAGGAATATTTTCTTTAACGAGTTTTTCGATTCCTCGGCAGGAATAAACCTTTTGAGAATAAGCATACAGAATGATTTTCAGCATCATTTTGGGATGATAGGAACTTCTGCCGCCGCCTTTATAATGAGAAAACAATTGTTTATCTGGTATCGCCTCCACCATTTCGTCCACGACACGTGCCACGTGATGTTCGGGTATAAGAGATTCAATATCATAAATCATTTGAACTTGACGGTTGTCATATGGTTTGAAAGTAGGGGCTAAATTTCTTTTGGCAGGAGTTTTTTCTTCTTTTCCATCTAGAGGAAGTGTCATTTGTGTGTTATAATTTTCACGAGTAATCATTTGATTGCTCATAAAAAATCGTCCTTTCTGTAATGTTGTGTGGTAACTTCATTTTACTAGAAAGGACGATTTTTTTGTGCATTTTTTTTAAAAAGTGAAAAAATGAGGGGCTCCAAAAAGTCAGTTACCCTGACTTTTTGGACAGCCCCAAATAAAATCTATATTAACCAAATTATTTAATAAAAAATACTTGACTAGAGGTAAGAAGGGGGTGTCTAATAAGTCGTTTTTACGGCTTATTGACGCCCCCATTAATGTGTTAGATATATCGGTGTTTATGATTTTTTGTTTTCAATGGCGATTTGACTTTCTGTACAGCCCCTCTTAAAATAGATCATTCCACACCTTTTGTCCATTCTGCCACTTTACCTTGATTTGCTTCGACCCAATCTTCTGCTGCTTTAGCAGGATCACTGCCTTCTGAAATTTCCAACATGACTTGTTCAATATCTTCAGCAGTCCATGAGAATTGATCCAAAATTTTATATGCTTTCGGCATATCTTCTTTTAATCCCTTTCGAACGATTGTGGATATATGTTCTTCTTTCCCAAAGGAGCCTTTCGGATCTTCCAAAAATTTTAAGTCATATGCAGCAAATTTCCAATGCGGGGACCAGCCTGTAACGACAATTGGTTCTTTATTTTTATAAGCTTCCCCTAAAGCCGTTGCCATAGCTCCGCTTGAAGATGTTTGGACTTGCCAGCCTTTTAGGCTTTCATATGTTTTAACAGCGTTTTCCGCTGATTTTACAACGCCCGCTCCAGGTTCAATGCCTGTAATCGTTTTGTTTAATTTGCCAGCATATTGATCGAGCTCTTCAATTGATTGAATGTCCATATATTTCGGAACGACGAGCCCGATTTTCGCACCCTCCAAGTTTGGACCTAAATCCTCCAGCTGATCTTTATATTCTTCATATAAATCTCCGTGAGTAGCCGGCAGCCAGGCGGCAACCATGCCGTCTGCCTCACCTTTTGCAACAGATTCCCACATAACAGCATTATCAACAGGTGTAATGTCCACATCGAATCCTTGATCTTCTAAAACTTTTTTGATGACATGGGCGGAGGCGACTTCCGTATCCCATTCCACGTAAACCAATTTTATTTTTCCTTCATCTGCCGCCCCGCCTTCAGATCCCCCGTTTGATCCGCAGCCAGCCACTAAAAGCGACAAGGAAATTCCGGCAACAAGTCCTAGGCGTTTCCAAATTCGTTTAAACATAAATATCAAAACTCCTTTTTAATTTTTCAATTCGAAAAGAGACCAACTTGCTATACATGATCATGCTTCTTGTTCATGCTTTGAGTGAAGCGGTCGATAATGATGGCTAATATGACAATACCGATACCTGCAACAAATCCGGGACCAATTTGAGCGCGCTGCAAAGCGGATAACACGTTTCTTCCAAGTCCCGGCGCTCCAATCATCGAGGCAATGACAACCATTGATAATGCCAGCATGACGGTTTGATTGATTCCGGCCATAATTGTGGCTCTCGCCATCGGCAGTTCTACTTTAAATAGTTTTTGAACTGCTGTGCTACCGAATGCATCAGAAGCTTCAATCAATTCTTTCGGCACCTGGCGAATTCCTAAATTCGTAAAACGAACGGTAGGAGGTGTCGCGAAAATTAATGATGCAAACACTCCCGGCACCATGCCGATACCAAAAAAAGCAACGGCAGGTATTAAGTAGACAAATGCAGGCATCGTTTGCATAAAATCCAAGATAGGAGTAATCATTGCTTCCGCTGTTCTGCTTTTAGACATTAAAATACCTATTGGAATACCGATGATGACGGATAATAAACTTGCGATCAAAACTAAAGTAAATGTACTTATTAAATGATCCCAAAGCTCTTGGTTGTAAATAAACCAAAGGCCGACGATGGAAAATGCCGGCAGGCCAAACTTTTTTCCGCTTATAAAAAAGGCAATAACGGCAACGATCAATATGACTAGAACAGGCGGCACAGCCCCCAACAAATCCGCCACATATTCCATTAAATCCTCAAAATATTTTTTTAACGGATCAAACAAAAACGAAAAAGAATTTGTCACCCAGTCCGTAAATTGTTTGATCTTTTCCGCAACTGGAATTTTCGGAACAAAATCCAACACATTATTCAGCACTGTTTGTGCTCACCTCGCTTTCACCTGCAAGAGCCGCGATGACTGACCCGCGAACGATGATCCCTATTAATTTTTCCTTTTCGACTACTGCTACTGGTATCGGCGAGTCGTGGATGACCGTAAAAATATCATACATTGGAGTGTCCTTTTCAACCTTCGGAACATTTGTCCGCAATATTTCTTCAATATCACGAACATCTTTTTTTCTTGCTTCTGATGCATCATCAGCTGTTACATAACCTTTTAGATTCCGTTTGCTGTCAACAACGAAAATGGTGGATATCCCTTCTTCTCTCATTCTTTCCAATGCAACACGCGGTCCATGCTTTTCAATATTGATCGTTTCGGGCCGTTTCATAATATGCTGCGCCGTCAATATTTTCGATCTGTCTACATCTTCAACGAATTTTTCGACATAGTCGTTTGCCGGATTCATTAAAATCTCTTCGGGCGTACCGATTTGCACAATCGATCCGTCTTTCATTAAGGCAATCCGGTCTCCAAGCCGCAAAGCTTCATCTAAATCATGTGTAATAAATATAATGGTTTTCTTCATCGTCCCTTGAAGATCGAGCAATTCATCCTGCATTTCTTTTCGGATAAGCGGATCCAAGGCTGAAAAGGCCTCATCCATCAACAGCACTTCAGGATCATTTGCCAATGCTCTCGCAAGTCCTACGCGCTGCTGCATTCCGCCTGACAGCTGATTAGGCTTTTGCTCCAAATATTGTCCTAATCCGACCATTTCAAGCGCTTTGATTGCCTTCTCCCTTCGTTCTTCTTTTGGGACCTTTTGAATTTCAAGTCCGAATTCTGCATTTTCTAAAACCGTTCGGTGCGGAAATAGGGCAAATCGTTGAAAAACCATGCTGATTTTTTTTCTCCGTACCTCTCGCAATGATTTTTTATCCATTTTTGATAAATTGTCCCCATCGATAAAAATGCTTCCTTTAGTCGGTTCAATCAACCGGTTGAGCAATCTTATCAATGTGGATTTGCCGCTTCCAGACAACCCCATAATGACGAAAATTTCTCCAGCCTCAACGGAAAAGGAAGCGCGATTCACTCCCACTGTATGTCCGGTTTTTTGTAAAATTTCATGCTTTGAAAATCCTTCATCTAATAGCTTCAATGCTTGAGCGGGGTTTTTACCAAAAATTTTTGTTAAATTTTTTACCTCAATGATCGGCATTTTTCCACCCCTTTTTTTATAAAATTCAATATTTTTCAAAAATAATAAGCCGATAAAATTTTCATACTGAAGCTTTATTAGCTCATAATAAAAATATGTAAACCCGAACGATTCGTTGCTTTATAAGTATAACTAATTTTTCTTGATGGATACAAACGCGGTATATAGCGGATATCTCTTATATTTAATGGTCAGCTTGTACTGAATAGTTTTTTTATATAGTTTTCTTACATTTCCTTTTATATGCTGGTAAATTCATACCAATATCAACATTTTACGGTCAACTACACCGTTTATTTTTAACCAACAAGTTCCACACATCAGATCACTTCTTTTTTGCAAACTATGCGTAAACAGGCAAAAAGGAGTTGAATTCGAATGGCAAGGCGAAATCAATTAATTGTTCCAGGAGTTGAACAAGCTCTTGAACAATTTAAAATGGAAATCGCACAAGAGTTTGGTGTCCACCTTGGTTCAAATACTACCTCCCGCGCAAACGGATCTGTTGGCGGAGAAATGACAAAGCGTTTAATTGCACAAGCTCAGGCTGATTTTAGCGGAAAACAGCCTTAAAATAGACTTTTGTAAATAATACAAACATTTTATCCTTTCCCATGTTCCGTCCAAATGCTTCATTTTTCATATTGTTTAGGGTAAAATGATGTTGGATGATGTTTCATAAGTTTTATTTGTTCATGTTCCGATTGCATAACGGCATGAAATGGAACATTTTTTAGGAGGAATAGAACATGGGAATTGGTTGGACAGAATTTATTTTAATCATTTTCGTTGCACTTTTGCTTTTTGGACCGAGCAAGCTTCCGGAGCTTGGAAAAGCAGCAGGAAAAACGCTGCGGGAATTCAAACTGGCTACAAAAGGAATTCTTGACGAAGAAGAAAAAAATGAAAAAAAATAATTGGTTCAACCGTAAAATCGGCAAATTGCCGATTTTTTCTTTTTACGTAATTTGTATGAACCGTTTTTCGAGTATGTAACTTACATTTTTTAACACAAATCATTCTGATCCTTTCGCAAAAAATAAAGAGAAAGAAAAGGTAACTTACGGAAAGGCGGAATGAATATGCATACAATGTGGAAAGGTTCCATATCCTTCGGGCTCGTCAACATCCCGGTCAAACTGTTTTCTGCTACAGAAGACAAGGATATGAAATTTCGTCAGCTTCACAAAAAATGCCATACCCCAATTCAATACGCAAAACGTTGCCCAAACTGCGACGAAGAAGTTGGCAACGATGACATTGTGAAAGGGTTCGAATATGTACAAGGCAAATTCATTATTTTAACAGATGAGGAATTAGCAGCTCTGAAGGAAGAAAATGAAGACAAAACGGTTGAAATCGTCGATTTCGTGAATTTGCCGGAAATTGATCCGATTTATTTTAACCGGTCATATTATATCGGTCCAGGCGAAAACGGACAAAAAGTGTATGCATTGCTTCGTGAAGCATTGAAACAATCAGGGAAGATTGGAATTGGAAAGATTTCAATGCGCTCTAAACAACAATTGGCTGTCATCCGGACATATGAGGACGTCATTTTAATGGAAACGATTCATTATCCAGATGAAGTGCGAAACGCCCGTGACGTTCCCGGGGTTCCTCAAAATACCAATATTGAAAAAAAAGAGCTGGACGCTGCCATGCTGCTTATCGATCAGCTGACAACAACGTTCCAACCGGAGAAATATCAAGATGAATACCGTTTGCGGATTCAAGAAAAAATTGAAGAAAAAGTACAGCAAAACGAAACAAAAACGGCTGAACCGTCTCCAAAAAAGAACGTAGTCGATTTAATGAGTGCGCTTGAGGCAAGCATCGAACGCTCAAAATCATTAAATAAAAAGGGAGAAGAAAAAAGCGGTGCAGCAGGCAAAAAAACGAAAACGACCCGCAAAAAAGCTTAGCTTTGCCGGACAATAAAGCGGGCGGCCGACAGCAAATCCGGAAAATGAAAATCAGCTATTTTTTCTTGATGGCGGCTGCCTACTAATATCGTTTTAGCTCCTGCAGCCTTTCCGGCAGCGATATCTACTTCACGATCGCCAATCATATAACTGTTCTCTATATTGATGTTATATTTCTTTGCCAAATCAACAATCATCTTCGGCTCCGGCTTACGGCAGGCGCAGCCTTCTTTAGGTGCGTGGGGACAATAGGCAACCTCTTTAATCGTTCCGCCTTTTTTTTCAATTTCACGAACCATTTTTTCATGGATTTTGTGGAGCATTTTTTCTGACATGTATCCTAATCCGATTCCGCCCTGATTTGTGACAACGAAAACGTCAAAATTGGATCTGTTCAAAAGCGCAACAGCTTCAGCTGCTCCTTTTAGCAAATAAAAATCTTCAGGCTTATTTACGAAACGGACACGATTGGTCATCACTTCATTTACAACGCCGTCTCTGTCTAAAAAAACTGCATTTTTCACAAATCTATCCTCCAATCTTTAAGGGTGAACACTATGCAACCGATGATGCCGACATTATCTTTCCATATTCCGGAAGGGGAGCAATGGCTATATGAGCCAAAATATGATGGTTTTCGCGCGATATTGCAAGCTGACGAAGACCGTATTTCTCTCATGAGCCGAAATGGAAACGATTTATCCCCATCGTTCCCGGAAATTAAACATTTTATCGAAAAACAAATAGAAAAGTGGCGTCCTTTTTTTCCGCTTGTTTTGGACGGAGAGCTTGTTATGCTCAAAACAGCTTTTTCCGCTGATGTTGCCTCTTTAAAAAGAAAATGGAAAAGAAAAAGCGATGAAACGACCGAAGCATATCAGCTTCTCGTTTTCGATATACTTTTGCTGCAAGGAGAGGATATAACAAAAAAACCCCTTTCCAGCCGAAAAGAACTACTATCCTCCGTATTTCAACAACTCGGTTTACCGCTGCATGTTAGTCCAGAGAATCCGGTCCCGATCCAAATGATTCAAGCATATCATCAGTTTTCCCAATTATGGGAAAAAATTGTCCAGCATGAAGGAGAAGGCGTTGTTTGCAAACATATGTTAAGCACATATGAGAACAAGAAAAGAACATCACAATGGCTGAAAATCAAAAACTTTAAAGAAGCGCTCTTTTTTGTCACTGGATTTGATTCAAACAACGGCTACATACATATTTCTGTTCATCATAAAGGAGCAATTGTGCAAGCCGGCGTTTTTTCTCACGGTATGCCTGACAACCAAAAACAAGCGTTGTTGGAGATTATAAAAAAGAAAGGAAAAAAGGAAAACCATCTATATACTATAGAGCCGGCCATTTGCATGAAAGTACGGTTTCTTTCCATTGACAGCGGCAGTTTAAGAGAACCTTCTTTCCATTCCTTTGCATTGGAACATGATTGGACAGACTGCACTTTTTTGCAGCTGAAAATGGCTGAAGCCAATGTCAAAGATGTTGCTGTCACACATATTGAAAAACCTCTTTGGCCGAAACATGATATACAAAAACAAGATTTTTTGCTTTATTTATTGGAAATATCCGATTATATGCTTCCATTTTTAAAAGACCGCCCCTTAACGGTGATCCGCTATCCGCACGGTTTGTTGGGAGAAGCATTTTTTCAAAAAAATTGTCCTGATTATGCCCCGGAATTTATTCAGACAAAAACAATCGACGGGATTCATTATATCATTTGCAATGATAAAAAAACGCTTATGTGGCTTGGCAACCAGCTCGCAATTGAATTTCATATCCCCTTTAATACGTGGAAGGAGAAACAGCCGGCAGAAATTGTATTTGATTTAGATCCGCCGTCGAAAAACGAATTTCATTTGGCTGTTTATGCTGCAAACAAGCTGAAGGAATGTTTAGATCGGTTTGAGATTGCCTCCTTTCCAAAGCTTTCCGGAAACAAAGGAATTCAAGTTCATATTCCGATCGGCACCAACATTTTCTCATATGAGGAAACGAGGCGGTTTACGTCTTTTTTCGCTAATTATTTAGCCGAACAGCATCCGAACGAATTTACGATTGAACGCTTGAAGAAAAACCGGGGCAGCCGCCTTTATATTGACTTTTTACAGCATGCAGAGGGAAAAACGATCATTTCACCTTATTCCGTCAGAGGAGTCGAAAATGGAACGGTTGCCGCTCCGCTTCATTGGAATGAAGTCAATGAACAGCTTGATGCTGAATCTTTTACAATGGACTACTGCATCAACAGGGTAAAATCAGGTATTTGTCCAATGAAACATTATTTTTCCATCGATCAGCATGAAAAAATTAAGGCCATTGTCGAGCATTTATTATGAAAACCGCCTATACAACTTGAGCTTCTTCAGCATAGTTTATAACTGTAATAAAACATTTCACAGGGAGGTTTTCATATGTCTGGAGTATCTGGAGGATACGGCGGAGGCTTTGCGTTAATCGTCGTTCTGTTCATCCTTCTCATTATTGTCGGAGCATCTTGGTGGGGATGGTAAATATTACATTTTGACTTTTTCAAAAATGCCAGAGCTTATTCTCTCGTTGAAACCGGCAAAATTGCCGGTTTCACCTGTTAAAAGCAGAATATTTTTTTAAGAGTAATCAATCTAAATCCGACGATCAAGATTTTCAAATGAACAATTGCTTTTTCTTTTCAGGCCAATTTTGCAAAAGTTGGAATGCTTCATCAGATGAAACAGGCTTGCTGAAATAAAAACCTTGCATTTGAAAACAATGGTGGCGATTCAGAAAAAATACTTGTTCTTTTTTTTCGACGCCTTCCGCTACGATGGAAAGCTTCAAATTTTGCGCTAGAGCAATAATCGTTTTTACAACGACATTGTGGTCGTGCTCTAAATAAATGTTTTGAATAAAAGAACGGTCAATTTTAATTTTATCCAGCTTCAGCTTCGTTAAATAGCTGAGCGAACTATAGCCTGTTCCGAAATCATCGATGCTCAGACCTATATTTAGTTTCTTTAACTTGCGGATGATTTCCAAAAACCATTCAAAATTGTACATTGGGACGGTTTCGGTAAATTCAAGCTCAAAGCATTCAGGCGGAATTTCATACATCGTCAAGTAATCCGTAATCATTTTCACAACATCATGCTGGTAAAATTGTTTAATAGATAAATTGACACTGATTTTCAAGTCACGGAAGCCCTTATCTCTCCATTCCTTTAATTGCTGGCAAGCTTTTTCCATGCTCCATTTGCCGATTTCTACGATAAGCCCTGTATCTTCCGCAATCGGTATAAATTCTGAAGGGGGAATCATCCCAAGCTCTTTATGTTTCCATCTGAGCAGCACTTCAAAGCCGGTAATTTTTTTTTCTTTTGTATCGACGATCGGTTGATAATATAAACATAATTCTCTTTTTTTCACAGCTTTGTAAAGCTCATTTTCTATAAAAATTCTTCTTTCGATCGATTTGCTGTTATGATTATTAAATTGGGCAATGCGCTCGTTTTTTTCTTTCCCCATTTTGATAGCAATTTCACTATTTTTAATTAAAGTTTTCGGCGTTCTTCCATGAACCGGGTAAAACACGATGCCAATGCTGTAGTCGTAATAAATTTCCAAATCGTTGATGACAAGTATATCTTCCAGCTTATTGATACGATGCACAATATCACGAATCATCTCATCTTTATTTACAACATTGTAAACAATAACTAAAAACTCGTCATTTGACAGACGACCTATAAAGTATGTATCGGGAAAAATATTTCTTAACTGCCTTGCAAATGACTTAATCACTTCATTACTAATATCTTTCCCAAAAATTTCGTTTATGTATTTATAGCGGTTAATTTGAAACTTCACAACTGCAGCAGGATTTTTTTCTGTTTGGCATAAATACTCTAAACGGTTGAAAGTAGCTTGTTCATTTGGCAGCTTTGTCAAATCGTCAAATTGCGTTAAATATTGAATCTTCTCATCCGCTTCCTTTACTTTTGAAATATCTCTTATAATCAGCGCATAACCATAAAAAAAATTATTGCTATATAAAGGAAGGCATAAGATGGACGAAGGCGTTTCCTCAACAACTGCCTCAAAAGTTGCAGGTTCGCCGGTTATCCTCACCTGTTCAAAAAGATGCTGAATCTCTTTTCTGGATGAAGTATGAAAAAAATGATAAATCGAACCTTTCTTTTGCAAAAAATGCGCAGCCATTCGGTTGCCTTCCTTGACCAATCCGCTTGGATCACAAAAAACGATCATATCAGGGTGAAATTGAAAAATGAGGTCATAAAATTGTTGAAAAAGGCGATCCATTATTTTAACACTTCCTCAACTATGGGTTCTCATTTTTTATATCGGTATAAACATAGCTTTATTCAATAATTACATAGAATTTCATTCATAAAAATTATCGAAACAGCACACTATTGCTGGAGTCTGCAGCTTTTTTTAACAGTTCGATCAATTGCACTTGTTCTTCTTCGGATAGGCCGGAAAAAACTCTCGCCATCCTTAAGGCGCGGATCGGATATATTTCATCAAAATATTGGCGCCCCTTCTCCGATAAATTTGCATAAACTGACCGTTTATCTTTCGGATTTTTTTCCCGATAAATCCATCCGTTTTTTTCAAGCTTGTCAATAACATAAGTTACATTACCGCTGACAAGCAATAGTTTTGACCCGATTTGCTGAAGTTTTTGCGGACCCTTTATGTACAGAAGCTCCAATACAGCATATTCGGTTGGATTCAAACCATGCTCCTTGCTGTCTCGATTGGCGTGATCCGAAACGTTTTTATACGCTTTTGCAAGCGTATGAAACAAGTTTAAAGCCCTCTCCATTTCTTCTTGAGTATAGGAAAAAAACATTTCCAATCCCCTTTTCCTTTTTTTATTTTATAATGCTCATTTTAATGGAAAAAACAGTTTATGTAAACGCTGTCATTTTAAAAGTGTGCTCTACCAAACAGTCAGTCAAAATCTTTTCTTATCGAAAAAAATAAAAGCGTGCAGCAAGATGCTTGCACGCTTTACAGTCCATTCATCCTTTTATTTTGTCATACGGTTCGTAAAAATTGATTATTGAACTTGAAACCTTTTCACTAAAGATTGCAAATCTTCAGCCAGATTTGACATGGATTCGGCATGTGAAGCAATGGTTGCCGCTGATCCATTTGCCGTTGCTGCTGAAGCTGATGTTTGTTCAATACCTGCAGCCGCCTCTTCCGAAATCGATGCGATGTTGGAAATCGAATCATTAATCGATTCGCTCGTTGATAACATGTCAGTTAAATCATTTTGAGCATTGTTGATTCTTTCGGAAATTTCTTTAATCGTTTCTTTAATTTGTTGAAATGCGGCACTCGTTTCGTTCATTGAATCCATTCCCGATTCTACTTGTTGAAATCCTAATTCAAAGCTTTTCGTCACTTTATTCGTCTCGCTATGGACTTCTTCCACGATTTTTTGAATATCCACAACGGAACTGGAAACTTGTTCAGCCAATTTTCTGACCTCGTCTGCAACTACTGCAAATCCTTTTCCATGTTCCCCCGCTCGAGCCGCTTCAATCGCTGCATTTAGCGCGAGCAAATTTGTTTGATCAGCTATAGATTGAATAACTTCAACGAGTTTGGAAATTTGTTTTGAGCGTTCATCAAGTTTTTTAATTTTTTTCATATTGCTTTGCATGCCTGTAAACATATAATCAAAAAGTTTTTTTCGATTGATTCATCAGCTTGCTGCCATTGTCCGTCAACTCCAGCACTTCTCTCGATTTATCAAACATTTCTTTTCCATTCCTATGTATTTGATAAATCTTATCCATGTACATACCCATTGCTTCAGAAAGCTCTGAGGCAGAATTAGCTTGCGATTCTGCTCCAGCCGACAGCTCTTGCATCGTCGCAGCGATTTGGTTGCTTCCTTCTTTTAGCTCTTTAGAGGAAGAAAGCAAATCGCTGCTTTGTTTTGACATAGTATCTGAAGCATGATGAATGTCTTGCACGATCTTTCGAAGCTGATTCCCCATTTCGTTGACAGCTTCCATCAATTCGCCGATTTCATCCTTCGACTTTATTGATAACGGTTCCAATATTAGATTTCCCTTAGATATTTGCTCCATTTGGCCGGCGATTTTGATCAAAGGATTCGTAATGGAACGAGCCATTTTAAAGGACATGATGAAACCGATTAAAAGTATGGAGGCCAAAACAGCTAATATGATGATGATAGATAGATTGCTAAGTTGAATCATATTATTTCCGCTTTTGATTACATCGTTTTGTCGATCTGACGTCACTTTTTCAAATTCTTGAATAATCGTTTCCCCAAGCGGTTGTACACTTTCTTTCATTTGCTTTAAAGCATCATTCTTTTTCCCCATATCATAGTCGAATAAAACCTCGTGTCGGACAAGCAATTCCCATTGGTGGCATTTCGCAACTAAATCCTTCATTTGCTGTGAAGAATTCAATTTCAATAACTGCTTTTGAATCTCGCTGCTCTGTTTTGCCAATTCTTCGTATTTTTGACGAATGTCTCGGTCCCCATATAGAAGAAACTGGTTTATTAATGAAATGCGTTCTGCAATATTGTATCGCATTTTCTCGTTTTGGATCAGTCCTTCTACATCTTCCTTCATGATGCTTTCCGTATGATTTGTTAAATTTTTTATGACCCCAAAATTAATAACGGCCATTAAACATGTTAGCAGCATTAATATTCCAAAGCTTCTGAGCAGCCTTCTTCTCAATCCGCCTTGCTTTTTGGAAGTAGTGATCCTTGTCACTGTTTTATTCTTTTTCATATGATCTACGATCCCCTTCCCAAACCCCTTTTTTATTTATATCGGTGCAAAATTCATCATTTTTAAAGAATAGTAAAATCGACCCAGTTTCATATACAATGCTTCTAACAACTAGCTTTTAGGAGGTATAGGATCCGTTTAAGGTGACATCAATAACTTTTTCTGCCAAAATTTGTTTGTCTATTGTTTATCCTACCAAAGAAGAAACAACGCGGCTCTTTTCTATTTCCCTTTTTACAACAAACCAGTATTATCTTACGACTAATTTTGAATTTTGCAAGCATTATTGGGGACGAGAGGATGACAGCAGTGTTGCTTGACCGCCTCACTCACCGTTCACACAATCCCTTTTTTAATCAGTGTGAAATCGCAGACATAAAATCGCCATATGTTTTCAAAAAATGAACCGCCCATTTTAAGGTCATGATTTATGCAATTGGAACGGAGGCATGAACTTGCTATTATCAAAGAAAAAACGCTCCTTCATTAGGAAAACAGTCCCAGATCACCTTAAATATTGAGCATTTCGCATCTTTTCCAACATAAAAACAGCCTGCAGACAAAAAATCCAATTTGTCTGCAGGCGAGTGGACAATTTTGATTAAGTTATGTTGTCCCAAAAAACTCCTCATATAACGCTTGTACGGCTTTCTTTTCATCCGTTCCTTTTACGCCAAACATCATGCTCACTTCTGATGAACCTTGATTAATCATTTCGAGGTTCACTCCGCTTTTAGCAAGTGCTGTTGCAGCTCGGGCCATCGTCCCGACATTTTTCCGCATTCCTTCGCCAACAATCATGATTACCGCTAAATCATAAGCAACTTCTATATTATCGACTTCCAGTTCCTTTTTGATCCGCTCTACAACTTTCCGTTCTGTTTCCGAATCAAACTGATCCTGGCGCAAAATGACAGAAATGTCATCAATTCCAGAAGGTGTATGTTCATATGACAGCCCAAAATCTTCTAAAATTTGCAACAATCTTCGGCCAAAACCGATTTCTCTGTTCATTAAATATTTATTGACATAAATGCTGCAAAAACCGGTATCACTAGCGATACCTACGACAGGACCGTTAGAATCTGTTCGTTCATGCACGATTTTTGTACCAGGAGCCGATGGATTATTGGTGTTTTTAATATTTACCGGGATTCCTGCACGGAATGCCGGAATAAGTGCTTCGTCATGAAATACTGCAAAGCCAGCGTAAGATAACTCACGCATTTCTTTATATGTAAGCTCCCGAATTTCTTTCGGATTTTCAACAAAATTTGGATTTACAGAATAGACCGCATCTACGTCCGTAAAGTTTTCATATATTTCCGCTCCGACCCCGTTGGCCAAAATAGAACCGGTTATATCGGAACCGCCACGTGAAAAGGTGACGAGCTTTCCGTCTTTTGAATAGCCGAAAAATCCAGGAAAAATCAGAATTCCTGAGCGATCACGAAGCTTTTTTAAATTTTCATAGGCTTCCGGCAGCACTTGTGCATTGCCTGGTTCATCGCTCACAATAAGCCCTGCTTCTTTAGGATTCACATAATGGGCTTCAACTCCGCGCGATTGAAAATACGCAGTGATCAGTTTTGCATTATTATCTTCACCGCTGGCCTTCACCGCATCCATAAAACGGGCAGGATTTGATTTGTCCCCATGTAAAATTTCTTGCAAATCAGCAGAAATTCGATCAATAATATCATTAGATAATCCTAATTCTTTAGCAATTTCAACATATCTGTTCACAACAGCTTCATATGTTTCCTTTACGCTGCCATTGTTCAAATATTCTTCCCCGCACTTTATTAATAAGTCGGTCACTTTCACATCTTCTTTAAATCTTTTGCCAGGAGCCGAAACAACGACAATTTTTCTTTTCGGATCAGATGTGACGATGTCGAACACTTTTTTAATTTGTTGTCCTGATGCAACGGACGTTCCACCAAACTTTACAACTTTCATATTTACTACATCCCCTACCAATAATTTTAGCAATATTTTATAAAATTCCATATAAATCTTATTATCTCTTTTCATGCTGATTGTTGCAATAGTTTTTTCAGTGCCTAAATGATCATTACAGCTAAACTCTCGGTTTTTAATTAGTTGCGTTCACGGTGCGTTTTCCTCATCAACAACCTTCTTCTATGACTTGAAGAAGAATCAAGTCTTTCATATCTTCTAGTATATCACCCAAGAAGAAAAATTAGATCATGTTTCAATCGTTTCACCAGATCCTTTATGGTTGAAATACGCTGTTTTAGCGCTCAAAGAATACATCTCGCCGTACAGCTTTGTTTGGTTGGAACATTTTCCGATATTTTTTAGCAGCGAAAACCTGAATCTTTGTCAATGATAAAACGCTGAACAGGTTACATCTCGGATGTTGAAAATTGTTATCGTTCGATGGTTAATGGCTACTGCTTTTTTCGACAACTGGGGACGTGCTCCCTTTTACGCTCTAGAAACCTTAAAAGATGAGTGACGACTGGGCCTCGGGTAAACGGTGTTCTTATCCATGCTTTACAATCTCTTTTGGATTCCTAAATTGATGATGGAATTGCCATTTCAAAATGATTGATTCAAACAAAGAATGATTTTTTTCTAGCAGCCAAAGCCGATAATGATTATAATAATGATTATTGATCAAAAAAGGGAATACGAACGTATCAGTCGTTTTATCATTTTCGAACTTTAATTCCTTGTCATGTACCTGTTAGAGAGGTGAAACATCATGAATCAATCGAAAGGCAGTATCGAGGCTGAAATCAGCAAAGCATTAACAAAATGGGAAAAAGATTTTCTTGGACGCGGATCCGTGTCCGTCAAAACGGACATTTTGCGGGATATGATTATTGTATCGCTGCAAGGTATTCTAACCCCTGCTGAATATGCCCTCTGTGAGTCTAAAGAAGGGATGTTGTCTGTGAAACAAATCCGCTCCAGTTTAGTCGAATCCGGGGTTGATGAACTGAAAGAAATGATTTTTCAAATTACAGAAGAGCGAGTAAAAAGTTTCCATACGGACCTTAGTACTCAAACCGGGGAGCGAATTATGGTATTTAAATTGTTTCAAAATTTGGAAAAGAAACTCCTTAAATAAACGTAAACGCTTTTTCTATAAATCTCTAAAAAAATACGTGCAATCTTGAAAACGATGATGTATAATGAAAACAACTTTTTTTGAAAAAATACGAGAGAATTGCCAAAGTCGGCAGACCTTCAAAAAACCTACGGAATCTATTAGTAGGTTCGTTGAAGGTAAACCGACAATGGGAAAACTGAAACGGGAGATCTAAGCCAATCGAAATTGGTTTAAGGTAAACCGGCTATCGTCATTTTTAGGCAAAAGACAGTCATTTTCTTGAAAAAGGCTGTTTTGCTTAGAATGACATAGCCGGTTTTTTTCTTTCAAAAAGGTCACACAAGAGGAGGAACGAAATTTGCAAGAAATGTTGGTTTTCGGATGGCTGGCAGCATTGATGATCGTGCTCATAAGCGCATTGATTTATCTGCATCCTCGTGTGCTCGACTGGTATGTAAATGTTCACGTCGGCCTGCTTCTTTTGCCGATTGCTTCGGCATTCTTCGGGTGGATTTATTCTGGCGCGGAAATAAAAGCCGGACCATGGCGGTTCGACACAATTAGCTGGATGATGGCGGTCTATATTTCAACACTCGGCTTTATCATCCAGCGGTTTTCCATTCGATATTTGCATGGGGATCGAGTCTACCGGCTATATTTTCTATTCTTGACATGGACAACCGGCTCTGCCGCAAGCACTTGGATGACTGATGATCTACGCCTGTTTAGCATTTGCTGGGCTATGCCTCTTTTCGGTCTTGTCTTTTTGACGGCTTTAAAAAAAGAATGGCGGCCGGCAAAAGCTGAAGCGGTGCAAATGGGAACAATGTTTTTTGTTTCTTCCCTTGCGGTATGTGCAGTGTCTGTCTGGCTGTTTCATGCGACTGGAGAGTGGAAGTTATCGGGCGCTTTATCAACGGATAAGTTGTCTCATCTTAAATGGTGGGAGACAGCCGGAATAAGCTTGCTGCTTATTTTGGCGGCCATCATTCCTGCCGGGCAATGGCCTTTCCACCGTTGGCTGCTTGAATCTGCGGCAACGCCGACGCCGGTTTCGGCTGTGATGCACGCCGGTCTTGTCAATGCCGGAGGACTTTTGCTTTGGCATTTCTCACCGTTGTTTACGGACACAGTCACACACGCTCTCCTTCTTCTAATCGCGTTTATTTCCGTCATGATCGGTACCGGCGTCAGTTTCGTTCAAGTGGATTATAAACGTCAACTAGTCGCCTCAACGATGGCACAAATGGGTATGATGCTTATTCAATGTGCATTAGGCGCTTACGAGGCGGCAGTCATTCATCTTATTTTGCACGGCTTTTTTAAAGCAACTTTATTTTTACAGTCCGGTTCGGCTGTTCCCCGTCCGGGACATTCGGCACAAACATTGGTGCACAAAAAAGGACATAGGTTTGTCGGCACGATGCTTGGCTTGGCACTTGGATTCGGCTTCTGGTCCGTTTCGCCGGAAGAGCCGGCGCGCCTATTGAGCGCTTTGCTTCTTGGTTCGTCCATGACGATTGCATGGAGCAGATTTGCGCTTTTCAGAGAAGGCCGATGGCTTGGGTTGGCACTAGCAGCGATACTGGCATTTATTTCAGAAGAAGTGCGCAGCGGACTAATGGCCATGCTGCATAAAGTAGAGGCTTCTCACTTTGCGCCTCCGCTTGCCCTTGAATGGTTTGCTTTCATTCTGTTTATTGTTTTCTCATTGGCGTTAACACAGTTCTTTAAACACCGTTCTTCCGGTGTTGCTGCCCGATTTTATATGCGGCTTGTCCATTTTAGTGAGCCTAGTCTGCCTGCAGTTGAACGGCACCCCTATTACTTACATGCATATTTGAAGGAGGAGAAGACTCATGAGTAAAACAGTGATTTCACTTGAACGTCCTGAAGAGCAAAGTAAACGAAATAAGAAAGATGTGTCCCGCTCTATTCTTCAGCTCGTGGAACAGGCATGCGATGCAATTGCTCCTCTTTGGCCGATTTCAACATTCATTGCACGGCATCCGTGGATGGAACTTGAACATATGCCGTTTACCGAAGTAGCCGAGCATTTTCAACAAAACCTGCATGTTCACCTGTATCCGACAATGCCGGTTGTACGCAAAGCTCTCTCTAGAGGCGAAATCGATTCCTCCTTCGTTGAAAAACAGCTGGAGAACTGGCTTTCCGAGCAGTCTCTGCCCGTTCATCGCCACAAAGCGGAACAGTTGTGCCGTGCACTTTTGTGGAACGAAACCGTACCGCATCAATGGTTAGATTCACCAGAACTGAACGAGCTGGCGGCGGAAATAGCCGAGTTGATCGGTTCCACAAATGCAGCGGTGGTGAAACCGATTAGCGCCCGTATGAAAAAGCTAGACGAACGGCTTGATCAACAAATGATCAAATGGTGCAAACTATATTTGGATGAAAATCAGGCTGCATGGGCAATGCCATTCCGGGAACAGGGATTCTATCCTGCTTGGCACAAACTTATCCAAAACGATCCGGCTCTTTCAAAAAATGAGCGAAAACGCCTTGCTGACTGGCCGGAAGATGCGGAAACAGCACTGTTGTTTTCGCTGTCGCTGCTTGATATAGACGATGAAAAGGCGAAAGACTATTTAGAATCTCATCTTCTTGCATTGCCGGGATGGGCCGGCATGTTAAAGTGGCGTTCTCAGCAAAGTGGAGAAGGCCTCCAACTGTTAGTTGATTATTTAGCCATTCGTCTTTCGTTAGAATGGGCATTTGCCGCCCCTTACTTGCCGCTGGAACAGGAGAAAAAGGCTGACGTTTCAAGTTTACTTCCCCTTTTGGCCGCCTGGATCCATTGGGGAGGAATATCTGTGGATGAGTGGAGGGAATTGTCGAAAGATGAAATGACATCCTGTTTATTGTTTGCCGACCGGTTTTGGCGGATCAATCGTTATCACCTTTGGCTCGAGGCGTGGGAAGAGACGTACGAATCCCGACTGCAAGAAAAAATTGCATCCCGTCCATACACTGGACAAAAAGAGCAGGCCGCCGTCCAGCTTCTTTTTTGCATTGATGTCCGTTCCGAGCCCTTTCGCCGTCATTTAGAGGAATCCGGTCCATTTGAAACGTACGGTTGCGCAGGATTTTTCGGCTTGCCGATCCTAACACGTGAACTTGACAGTGACCATACCCATCCTTCTTGTCCTGTGATCATTGAGCCGAAGCATGAAATATACGAATCTGCACGAGATGATGTTTCAAAATTCCGTCGCCGGCTCAATGTATATCAGTTCATCGGGGACACTTTTAAAAAAATGAAAAAAGATGCATTAGCGAGTTTATTGCTTCCAGAAATGAGCGGCCCATGGCTTGGTTTGCATACAATCGCCAGAAGCATTGCCCCTAGATGGGCGGGCCATTTTCTCCAGCAAGCTGAAAAAACAGCTGAACGGAAGCCGCCGACAAACTTGTCATTGCATTATGAAAAATCTTGTTCATCATCCGGTTTACCCATCGGGTTTACAACAGAAGAACAAGTTCAGTACGTAAAACAATTGTTAACAAATATCGGGTTAACATCGTCTTTTGCCCCCCTTGTCGTTGTCTGCGGTCACGAAAGTATGACAACGAATAACCCGTATGCCTCCTCCCTTGATTGCGGTGCGTGCGGCGGAACAGCCGGAGCTTTTAATGCCCGCGTGTTTGCAAGCCTTTGTAACTTGCAGGAAGTTAGAGAAGGCCTGATGAAGGAAGGGATCTTCATTCCAGATGAGACCGTATTTGTGGCAGCGGAACATATCACAACGGTCGACGAACTCTGCTTTCTCGATTTGCCAACCTTATCGAAAAAGGCAGAGCAGTCACTCCATTTACTGGAAGGAAAGCTAGAAGAAGTGAGACGGAAAGCAAACGCCGAACGGCTGGCGAATCTCCCTCGCACCGGCAAATCGAAAAATCCGGTGACTGAGGCGAGCCGCCGTTCCGTCGATTGGAGCGAAATCCGTCCTGAATGGGGATTAGCTGGAAACGCAGCCTTTATTATCGGCCGCAGGACGCTTACAAAACATTGCCATTTAGACGGGAAAGTGTTTTTACACAGCTATGACTGGCGAAAAGACCAATCCGGCGAAGCACTTGAAAATATCATCTCCGGTCCTGCTACGGTCGGGCAATGGATCAATTTGCAATATTACGCATCAACCGTTGCACCGCATTATTACGGAAGCGGCAGCAAAACTACGCAGACGGTTACAGGTGGATTCGGGGTGATGCAAGGGAATGGGAGCGACTTGCTTTCCGGTCTTCCGTGGCAGTCGGTTTCTTCTTCCGACGGGGAGCTGTTCCATTCCCCCCTTCGTTTACTCTTGATCATTGAAGCACCGCGTTTTTATATCGAGCGGCTGCTCCGGGACAATCCCTTTTTCCGTCAAAAAGTGAAAAACGGATGGCTCCGTCTTTCTTCCATTGAACCTGAAACAGGGGCTTGGTTAAAATGGAAGTTTGATAGGATTCATGGCGAGTTTTATACCGAGCCAATTTGAAGTGACCCTTGTGGAGTAGCAAGAATAAAAAGCTATTGAAGCAGTATTAAACCGTTGATTGTTGTCAAGTGGACATATTTGTCGTACAGGAACCCTGATCGAAAAAAGTACAGATTGGAACACTCTTCCTTAAATTCTCCGGAGAAGTTTTCTATATTTTTCTAAAACAATCTTGGGTTCATTTTGCAGTTATATTGACTTGATGAACCCGTGATCACTATGTAAGAGGAAGCCGTCTACTCTCCATTCTTTTTTGTAAATGTCAAAGCAAAACATGACGTTTTCAAAAAGTTGTGAAGTGAAAATCAGGCTGTCGGATTGTTTCCCGACAGCCTTTACTGTTGTTTGGAATCTTTATTCATTCGCCGCTTAAGTTGAAGTTGATAACCATGTTAATGACTAATAAAGAACAAATGGCTTGTATGGAAGAGCTTGTTTCTGAAAATCTCTTCTGCAAAAACAAGATTTTCTTTTATATATAAAAGAATAGTAAAGAATCTCTGCCGCAATGATAGCGGTGGATCTTAATTTGATCTTATTGTTTTTTTATTGTCCTTCAAAAAAGAAAATCTTTAGTAACATCTTCGTTATTTCATGATTCTCTTTCAGCAATTTCAACCGTTTTAACATGAAACCCGTCCATGTCTAAAATTTTAAACGAATATTGGTCATAATCAATTTCATCTCCGACTTTCGCATCCATCTTTTGGGTTAAAATCCATCCGCCGATAGTATCAACATCGGACTCTTTAATCTGGAGGCCAAAAATATCATTGACTTCTTCTATCAAAACTTTTCCATCGACAACCGTTTTCGAATCAGTAATTTTCTTAATTTGCGGCGTTTCATCCGCATCGAATTCATCGCGAATTTCCCCGACAATTTCCTCCAAAATATCTTCGACTGTCACTAGACCAGCCGTCCCGCCGTATTCGTCAATTAAAATGGCCATATGAATGCGTTCCATTTGCATTTTAACCAATAGGTCATGGATCGGAATGGTTTCAATGACATGTATGACTGGCCGCACATATTCGCCCACCGTTTTTTCTCCTTGGATACCTTTGACATAGTCGGTGAGCACTTCCTTCATGTTTACGATTCCGATCATATTATCTTTATCGCCGTTAAATACAGGATAGCGCGTATAATGCTCCTCCATGACAATCTCAATGCAGTCTTTTAATTTCATGTCTTTGTCAAAAGCAACAATTTCTGTTCTTGGAACCATGATTTCTTTTGCAATGCGGTTGTCAAACTCAAAAATGTTGTTGACATATTTATATTCCGACTGATTGATTTCCCCGCTTTTATAGCTTTCAGACAAAATTATGCGCAATTCTTCCTCCGAATGGGCTATTTCATGCTCTTTTGCGGGCTTGAGGCCAAACAAGCCCGTCAAAAGCCTGGCAGCGCCGTTTAAAATCTTAATAAACGGTTTCATGACTTTGTCGAACAAAATGAGCGGACGGGCAAAAAGCAGCGTGATATGTTCCGCTTTTTGTATGGCGAATGTTTTCGGCGCCAATTCGCCGACAACAACATGCAAAAACGTAACAACGGAAAAGGCGATTACAAAAGATAAAATGGTTGTAACCGAGGCTGGAAGCTGAAAATAAACAAACACAGGGTGCAATAAATGCTCAATCGTAGATTCACCGATCCAGCCCAATCCTAGAGATGTAATCGTAATTCCCAGCTGACAAGCTGATAAATATTCGTCTAAATTGGATATAACCTTCTTGGCTGCAATCGCTTGTTTATTTCCTTCCGAAATGAGCTGATCGATTCTTGAAGTTCGGACTTTGACAATAGCGAATTCCGATGCCACAAAAAAACCTGAGAGGGCGATTAAAAATGCCACTATAAGCAAATTGAAAATTTCCAAATATCTCCCTTACCGCTTCTAAACAGTAAGGAATACACCTCCTGTAATCTTACTTTTATTTAGTATTTTCTTAAAAGCGAATATGATTAATAATAAATTGCCAGCAGCGCCCTCACCAAATTGGCACTTTGCTTAGACAACTTTTCCCTTATGATGGTGCGCTGTTCCCTGTTCATATGATCCATCAGTTGCTGCATGTCTTTTATTTCTTTTTCAAGATTTTGCATAAGTTGGGCAATATGGTCGACATGCATTTCCAAACTTTTATTTGATAGTTTTTTTGATTGCAACATATCAATGATATCTTTAATTTCATAAAGCGGACAGTTCATCTTTTTATACCGCTTCACCATTTCAATCGCTTCAACCGCCTCTTCATCATACAGGCGATAATTGGAATCAGAGCGCCGCGGGTGCAATAAGCCGATCTTTGTATAATAATCGATCGTTCGCTTTGATACGTTCGTTCTCTCGGCTAACTCTCCAATTCTAAAATACTTCCCAATACATTCACCCCTGCTTATAGAATTATTTTTAATTTACAAAAAATTAACCGTACAGTCAACGTTTTAGTTTTGGAAAACAAGCAAAAAACTTTTCATTTATGTCTAACTTACTTTCGCAGTTTGATTTTTAGTTCAAGGCCTATTTAGGAACTGTTTCAAAAATAAATTTCATTTTGTAAAAAAATTGGTTAGCAAAATGAAAGTCACTTTCTCCTTTTGGCAAAATACAGGAAACAAGTTAATAGTTTGGGCTCATGATTTTCGAACCCTCATTTTGTATTAAGTTGGAAAAAATGCCCGCCTGCCGCTTTGGCAATGTCTTCGGTTCGGTCTGGATGAAACGAGATTAAAAAACATGTGGCAGGTCCGGCCGATTTTGTTATATCAATTTCTGTTGAAGTGATTTGGCAATAATCTAACTTGTTTTCTTCACAAAGCTTTTTCCATTCATATTGAACTCCTTTTGAGCCGATCGGAACGATTTCAAACACATACGGCAATTCCAATAGTTTTTTTATGATTGGCAGAGGCCCGATTTCATGTTTTTTTTCGATTACTTCGCCTCCGCACAGCGGTTTTCCGATGCAGGCAAATTTCGCATGGCTTGGCGTTTTCCGAACCTTGATGTCTGCTCTTCTCACCTTCCCGATGACCATGATCGCAAAAGCGGACTGAACCATCTTGAAATTGCTTTCTGTGCTTCCGGTTATGGGAATCGGTTCGCACTTAAGTTCCGAGAAAAGGGTTTGACAGCCTTTTTGCAAATGAGACCATTCTTCTTCACCGATGAGGTTTTGCATGACGATGGCAAGAGGCTTTGCCCCCACTGTTAAACATTCGGATAAAGCTACTCTTAAACCATAATAAGCGACCGTTTCATAATCAACTTTGACGTAATCGAACAATTTTTGTCCCACACCGCCGGAATTGTCAGCGGCAATCACAAGATCTTCATCATTTGATATCGGAATCATGATAACGTCTCTCATGGCGGTGAACCCCTTTTTGTTTTTCTAAAATAGGAACAAGTTTTATGGTTACGATATGACCAATCATTAAATTGATGGCTGTACCGATGACCAATCCCGGCAGCAACCCGAAATAAAAGCCTTTCCCGATCAGAAAGGAAAAAGGAACTGCAGCTAAAAAACCATTGGCGATAAAAAAGAAAACGGCTGCTGCGTATTTGTTTTTTCTGTAAATCACCCCAAATGCCCAAACAAGCAAAAACATTTCGACTGCAATCATTGCATGAAGCGCTCCTAACGGAAAACCAGCGAGATAGCTGGACATGATATGGCCAAAGAAAGCCGCAACAGCTCCCGCAACCGGCCCTAATAGAACAGCGGCCACAAGGGCTGGAAATGAATCAAGCGCAACACTTGAAATATATGCGGGAATTTTTATAAATGCCCCGACAACGGAAAGGGCAATAAACATTATCAAATACGCATATTGTTTCATTCTGTTCCCTCTTTCTTTTTAATTGCGCAATCTTCCCATTAATATAACGAATGAAAGAAGTTTAACCGTACTTTTATTTTAATCTTTCACTGATTCCATACCAAATCATATCGACGCGTCCTGCTTTCGCAATCAATTGTTGGAGGCAGCTCCCGCATGCATCCCGCCACTTGCGTTCCAATGGGTCAATTGGAACAACGCCTTTTGTAATATCATTGGCAATAATAATGACTGTTCCTCTCTTTTTTACTTCCCACTCATGCCAGCTGAAAATCATCTTTTCCCATTTTTTTTGCCAGTCCGACGATTGATCGATCAGATGAAAAATATACTGTTCAATTCCTTCAATGACCGTTATTTTTTGAAAATGCTCCGTCTCATAAATTTCAGACATTTTGGCATTATTCACGTAGCCGCAAAACCATTTGCAAGCGCCGGATTGCAGCCGGTAATGCTCTTTCACCCCATTTTCTTTTTCCGTTGAACGCTCCGCCGACAACAACATGCACCGCTTTCCCCTCCTTACATCTGTTCGCTTTTCTGTCAATGAACAATACGCTCCATGATCCAAGCGCCATTGCCAATAAGATGATCCTTCGGGTCCATACCGATAAAGGATCTCGCGAATGACGCCGCCATGAGTGATCATTGCAATGTGGGAAATGGTTTCATCAAAAAAATAGGTGACCGTCTTTTCCCACCCTCTTTTGACCCTTTCTGAAAATGTTGGATACGATTCTCCGTTTGGCACTTCATGATGCAGCATATCGCGAAGCCAGCTTTGATAGCGGGCATCTCCTTTCAGTTCGGAATAGGTTTTCTGTTCCCAATCGCCGAAATTCATTTCCCTAAGTTCTTTTAAGGCAACGAATTTTTGTTTTGGGTAAATGATGCCGGCCGTTTCTGCAGCGCGTTGCAAATCGCTTGCTATTACCAGATCAGGAGCTTTTGGATAATGGCTTTTTTCCAAAGCTTTTTTTCCTTCTTCACACAGCGCTTCATCCGTCCAGCCGATATAGCGTTTTTGTCTATTTGCTTCTGTCAACCCATGACGTATAAGAGTAACAACCACGTTACCATCCATAAAACTGTCTCACTCCCTTCAATCACTGCTCCAAAGGAATCTCCTGTTAAGCCGCCGAACGATTGAAGGAAAAACCGGCGGGCGTACATATAAAGAAAAATAGACGATAAGGCCATCAAAAGATAAACGGCAGGTAAACCCGGGATCATGGGGACGGCGATGAAAAAACATAACAAATAACCGATCAGAACGGCGAAATCTTTTTTGGCAAGCGTTTTAGCAAACAAGTACCCAAGCCCTTCCCGTTTCGCCATTCCCGGACCATCAATCATTAGAGCGCAAACGATGAGACGGGAAAAAAACGGAATGAACACAGCAAACCAAAAATTGTCGATTGCGCCGATGATTTCCGCCATAAACAAAAAGCGAAAAGCTGACAAAAACAGCAGCGCCAACACCCCAAACGTTCCCACTCTGGGATCTTCCATAATCTTCAGCCTTTTTTCCTTGTCGCGAAAAGAAAAATAGGCATCCGCTGTATCTGTAAAACCGTCAAGATGAATGCCGCCCGTTATCGCCACAAAATAGAATAAAAGAAAAAGAGCGCAAGCCCAATTGGACAGCGGTGTCCAAGATTTTGCCATATACATGATCAAACTCCCTGTCAAACCGATGAAAAACCCGATCATCGGCAAACTTAACACCGCGAATTTGATCCGTTTCTCATCTATTGGGATCTCCCTATGAATCGGAATGATCGTGAAAAACTGGAGCGCAAGAAAAAAACCTTCCGTCATTTGTCTGGCTGTTCTCATCTCATTTCCCCCACGATTGGATGATGTTGAGCAAATCGTCCATATGGATATGGTTTTGGACATGTCGTGCAATCTGTTCATACTCTTTTGTTTTTTCCTTCTTCAACCATTTTACTTGTTTTTTTTCAAGGCCTTTCCGTTTTCGAATTCTGTTGAGCCATTCCGTACGGAATTCATAATTGAAAAAAATGTGATGAAAATACGTGCCAATCACCCTTCCAGAGTCAATTACCGCGCCATCCGTCCCGTCCGAAAGCTTGATAAAAGGCCGCACTGCTTGCGAAACAATCGGTTCGGTTACGCCTAAATGAATTTCATACCCTTCCACGAAAAACTGGGGAAAACCTGATTGCGGATGAATAACCCCTTTGTTCCGCACCGTTTTTTTCTCATGATAAAAGGTTGTGCCCACTGGGAGGATGCTGAATCCTTCTGCATAACGTCCTTTCACCCCTGTATCCGATCCGGCTTTATCATACAAGTATCTTGAAAGCATTTGATAACCGCCACAAATGCCGATGATCGTTCCGCCCGTTTCGTTGTATGGTTTAATCTTTTGAGCCAAGCCGCTATTTTTCAATTGTTGCAGATCATGAATCGTGCTTCTCGTTCCCGGAATCAAGAGGGCATCCGGTTCGCCGAATTCATCCGGGCCGGACACAAGTCGGATGGAAACATCTTCTTCAAATAAAAACAGCTCAACGTCCGTATAATTGGATATATAGGGGAGCTTTACCACCGCAATGTCAATTTCTCTCCTGTTTTGGTTGGCAAATCGTTCGGTGAGCGACAAAGAATCTTCGCCTTCGATCATATGTCCGGAAACATAAGGGACCACCCCTAATACTTTGATGCCCGTCCGTTCCTCCAGCCATTGCACACCGGGTTGAAACAAGCTGAGATCTCCTCGGAATTTGTTGATGATAATCCCCTTTACCCGGCTACGTTCTTCTTCGGAAAAAAGTTCAAGCGTCCCGATAATGCTGGCAGACACGCCGCCCCGATCGATATCTGCCACCAGTATCACCGGAACGTCGGCCAGTTCGGCCACTTTCATGTTGACAAGTTCCCTGTCTTTCAAGTTGATTTCAACAGGACTTCCTGCCCCTTCCATCACGAGAAAATCATATTGTTCCGACAGCTTTTCCAGTGAAAGCTGAATCGCTTCCAGCCCTTTTAGATAAAATTTTTCGCGGTAAGCTTGACCGCCTAATGTTTCATAGCTTTTGCCAAGTAAGACGATTTCCGAAGTGCAATCGCTTTTCGGTTTCAATAAAATCAGGTTCATATAGACGGAGGCCGCCGTGCCGGTGGCTTCTGCCTGAATTCCTTGAGCCCTGCCGATCTCCCTTCCATCCAATGTGACATATGAGTTGTTTGACATATTTTGTGATTTAAACGGAGCAACCTTGTAGCCAAGTTTGTGAAAAATAGCACAAAATGCCGTGGCAATGAAACTTTTGCCAACATCAGAAGCCGTTCCCTGAATCATGATCCCTTTCATTGTAGTTCTCCCTTCATAGCAACTGGAATGCCGAATTCCATTCTGACCGCCAAATCCGCACGTTCAACGATTTGTTGATGGAGATGGCCGAGAAGGCGAACATATTGGAACACTGCATTTGACCGCGCTGGAAATTCCCAGTTGACCTCATTGGAGACGATGCAAAATAGCTCGCAGCTTTTTTGCAGCTCAGATAGATCACGGATGATTTTTTCCAACACATATTGGCGAAAAGAAGCGGCCTGCCATCGTTCACCATGTTGTTCATGAAAAAAAAGTTCGTTCGTCAACAACGTTGTTAAACAGTCCAGCAGCACAAAATCATTTTTTTGCAGTTTTTTCGACAACTTGCCGACATCATTCGTCTGTTCAATTGCCAGCCATTTTTCTTTGCCTTGGGCTCTTTTTAGCTGGTGTTGCAATATTCGTTTTGTCATTTCTTCGTCTGATGGAAAAGAGGTTGCAATATAAACAAGGCGGTTGGCCTGATTCTTTTTAACCGTCAAATAATGTTCTGCCCACGAACTTTTCCCGCTTCTCACCCCGCCGGTCACAAAGATCAACACTTGTCCTTCCACTCCTTAAGCGCTGAAAGAAGCCGGTCGTTTTCTTCTTTTCTCTTAACCGCCAAACGAATGTATTTGCCGGAAAGCCCGTTGAAATTGTATGTATGTCTAGGCACTATACCTCTTTCCAATAAAAAGCGGATCAAAGGCAGCATATCTTTTTTTGGCTGCTCTCTTAACAAATAAAAATTGACAGAGCTGTCCGCCACCACAAAACCAAGTTCATGGAGATGTTCAAACATTCGCTTCCGTTCTTGAGAGATCATTCTTTTTGTTTTTTTAACATAGTCTTCGTCCTTTAATGCTTCTATTCCCGCCCTCTGTCCAATGGCGTTGACGCTCCAATGCACCTGAAATTTTTTTAGTCTCTGGATGACCGTCTCATCGGCAAACAAAAAGCCAAGTCTTAAACCTGCAATGGCATACATTTTGGTCAAAGAACGCAAAATGATCACATTGGAAAAAGATGATAAACAATTCAGAATTGATACGTTTTCCAAGGCGAAATCATAGAATGCTTCGTCCAGAACGACAAACGCATGCTTCTTTTTGGCATCACGAATGATTTCCAATAATGTTTCCCGGTTAAATACTTTGCCTGTCGGATTGTTGGGGTGGCAGAGGAAAACCGCTTTTTTCCCGGAAAGAGCCGTTTTTAGCTCCTCAACGTTCAACTCCCAATTGTCTTCCTCTTTTAAAACATAGGATGAAATCCTCTTTGAGAACGGTTCGCATGCTTTTCGGTATTCTGAAAATGCCGGTTCCACGATCAATACGTCTTCATTTTGCAGCAAGGCGGCTGCAATGATAAAAATAAGTTCTGCGGCACCGTTTCCAATTAATATATTTTCAGGCGAAACATTTTCCTTTCCGGCAATTACCGCTCGCAATTCCGCCATATCAGGATCTGGATAATCGGCAACAAACGGAAAAAAGCGATCCCAGTTTTTGCGGATGCATTCAGGCGGACCGAAAGGATTGATGTTGACGCTGAAATCGATGATGTTTTCCGGCATCCGGATGTTCAATGATTTATAAAGATAAGATGGATTGGCTCCATGTGATGGCAGCATCGAAGCATACACCTCCGATCATGAAAAATAGCAAGAAAAACCTGTCTGTTTTCTTCATAATATCAATAGCATCGTGAATATGTTTTGCTTCTAGCGAATAAACCCCGTCTCCCAATTTAGGGCGATTAGAAATTTTCCCTTGATAACGGTTGATTCCCCCTAATGATACACCCAGCAAAGCAGCCATGGCGCTTTCAAGAAATCCGCTGTTGGGGCTGGGGTGTTTGCGCGCATCCCTTTTCAGAATGGAAAAGCATTCCCGCTTTTGAATCCCTTTTGCCGGATGATTGACAAGTACCATGATGAAAGCTGTCAGACGGCTCGGAAGGTAATTCAACAAATCGTCCAGCTTGGCGGAAGCAAACCCGAATTCAGCGAACTTCTCGTTTTGATAGCCTACCATCGAATCCGCAGTATTGACGACCCTGTACAAAACCGCAAAAGGAGCTCCGCCGAACAGCGCCCAAAAAAGCGGTGCGGTAATGCCATCGCTCGTATTTTCCGCTACCGTTTCCACCGTTCCCCGAACGATTTCCGATTCTGGCAAATCTGCCGTATCGCGGCCGACAATCCATGACAGCTTTTCTCTTGCCGAAACGAGATTTTTTTGGCAAAGCGGTTCATAAACTGCCAAAGCTGCTTCCCGCAAACTTTTTTCCGCTATCATAAAAGAAATGATCACCGCTTCCGCAAAAATGCCCGCTGCTGGGTGAAGCCTAGAGAAAAATGACACAATTGAAAAAGCGGCCAGCATAAAAAATAAACCGACCAGCATGATCATCGCCATACCTTTTTCTTTCTTAAAGCGCCCTTTGTTGAGGCGCCGTTCGCAAAACGCAATAGACCAGCCAAACAAGCGGACGGGATGGGGGGCATTTTTCGGATCCCCGATGACTTGATCGATTACAAACGCCAGCATAATCGCAATTACATGTTCTGTCATGTCCTTCCCCTTCTTTTTTTATTTAGCTGAATCGCTTGAATTGTACTCTCATATACCCCCCTGCCGACCAATCTTCCAAGTGTTGTGATCGTGCCAGCGTGCTGATGAAAAATGCCCTTTTGCGTGGCAGCCACTAATATGCTATCCGTTGAAGTGCCTGTTGCAATCGTATTGGAGACAGGATCCAACACTTTTTCATCAGCCAGCGCCTTCGTTTTGGCTTCTGTTGCCGTCATCACACTTTCAATAAATGCTTGATCAGATAACCGTCCGTTTATCAAAATCCATGTATTGATCGTCCCTGAAGCTATGCCATTCCGTTTTATACTATTTGCTGCATCCACTGCATTGGAAAGTCCTGCTGTCACAACAATGACAACGGAGACTCCTTCTGCTTCAAGCTCGCTGACTACCCCATCTTCCAAACAAGCCGCGGTCATCATGGCGACTGTTGCATGTTGATCAAACCCGTTTTTCTGCAGAAAATCGGCCATTTCCGAACGGCTGTCTTGACAATTGTAGCTTTTATCGACATGACGGTTGACAAAAGTGCTGTGCCAGCCAAATCCTCCGCCAATAATGGCAGATGAAAGGGTTTTGAGCGGCGATGCCGCTTTTAAATAGATGAGTTCCTTCGTCTGAACAATGTCCCTTTTTGTCACTTTATATGTTTCTTCCTGTTTCTGTTCGGGTATAAGCAGCATTTGCGGGCGGGCAAGCTCCGGATGTGATTGTTTGACAATCGAAACACCATACACCTGTTCAATCGTTTTTTCGTTCATCACGACAGATGGATTATCAACGGCAACCGCTTTTCCATCTTTTAATAACAGCAGTTTGTCACAATAAAGGCTTGCTAAATTCAAATCATGAAAAATTGAGACAACCGTTAATCCATTTGATTGTGTCCAATTTTTCAACTGATCAAGCATGATTTTTTGATGGGAAATATCAAGATGGTTCGTGGGTTCATCTAATAAAAGCAAAACGGGGTTTTGTGCAAGAGCCTGCGCTAAAAAAACCCTCTGTTTTTCCCCGCCGCTTAATTCATTGATCGCTTTATTTTTTAAGTGGGAAATATTCGTCTGCTCCATGGTCTTTTGGATGATTTGTTCATCTTCTCCCGTCAACCGCTTGAAGAAACCCGTTTGAAAAGGATAACGGCCGAGCGCCACTGTCTCCCAAACGGTATAATCAAACATTTGCGTTGGGATTTGCGGCAATGAAGCGATGTTTTGCGCCAATTTTTTCGGAGAATAAGCAGAAAGAGGTTTGCCGGCAAGCTCGATCGTGCCGCTTTTAACCGGAAGAATCCCGCTGATCATTTTTAATAGTGTCGTCTTTCCACTCCCGTTTGGCCCCAAAATGCCAAATATTTCCCCTTTTTTTACTGAGAAGGAAAGGTTTTCGATAATCTTTCGCTCTTGATAGCCTCCCGAAATGTTCTTGACTTGCAGCATGTTACCCTCTTCTTTCCATTCTTTGTTTCATTAAAATAAAGGCAAAGCTGGGAGCGCCGATTAAAGCCGTGATCACACCGATCGGAAGTTCTGTCGGCGACACGATCGTTCTTGAAACGAGATCCGCCAAAATTAAAAAAGCGGCGCCAAAAATGGCGGACAGAGGGAGAAGATGGCGATAATCACTTCCCCAAAGCAGCCTGTTTACATGCGGGATGACAAGACCGACAAACCCAATCGTTCCGCTGATGGCAACGGCCGCACCGGCTAAACAAGAGGATGATGCTAAAATAAACAGCTTTCTCCTTTTTACATGGACCCCAAGCTGCTTCGCCTTTTCTTCGCCAAAGGACAGAGCGTTTAATTCTGTTCCGTTTACAAAAATCAAAATGGACCCGATTAAAAAAAACGGCAAAAGCATCAAAACGTATCCCCAGCCGCGCATCGCAACGCTTCCTAACAGCCAGTTGACAATTTGTCGCAATTCTTCTCCTGTCAGGGCAATCATCAACGAAATGAAAGCACTTAAAAAGGAACTTAAAATAATTCCGGTCAGCACAATGGTTTCAATCCTCATCGTTTTTTCAATGAAATTGGCGAACAAAATCACAGCCAAAATCGTTAAAAAACCCGTAAAAATGCTGACAACCGGCAAAGTGAATGAGCCGAAAAAAGGAATTTGAATGCCGAAAAAAAGAACAAGTACAGCACCTAAAGAAGAACCTGATGAAACACCGAGCGTATAAGGATCTGCCAAAGGGTTTTGCAAAAGCCCTTGATAACAAGCCCCCGCCATTGCAAGCGAGGCTCCGACAAGTCCGGCTAAAACGACACGAGGAAGTCGAATATCAAGCACAATGCTTTTCATGCTTTCATCAATGTCCGGCGCCAAACCAGTATGAAACAGTTGATTGAAAATTATTTGGAAAATATCCTTAAACGTGATGTGAAACGTTCCGATAGAAATTCCTAAAAAGACGGAAAAAATAAGAAAACAAGCGGTCGCCGTATAGGCGACCACATGTTTATTTTTTGTAGACATCCGGATAAATTGCTTTCGCAAGTTCTTCTACTCCTTCAACCAATCTTGGGCCTGGGCGGCTCACCAAGTCGGAATGCACATCGTAAACCCGTTTATTTTTCACCGCTGATACATTTTCCCATCCTTTGCGTGCCAACACCTGGTCAACAGCTTTATCGACGTAATAGCCGTATGTCGTCACAATGACGTCTGGGTTCAGTTTTACAACGGCTTCTTCCGTCATTTGCGGCCAGCCTTCTTGATCGCCCGCTGCATTTTTTGCTCCAATGATCGTTAGCATTTCATCCATAAACGTTCCTTTTCCAGTCGTATAGATTTGTGGTGCGGGATTCACTTCGACAAAAACAGACACTTTTTGATCATCCGGAATCGTTTTTCCTTTTTCTTGAATATCCGCCAGTTTCGTTTTCATCTCAGCCACAATATCTTCGGCTTTGTCACTTGTCCCTGTAATTTTGCCGATTGTCTGGATGGAGTCATACACTTTATCAAATGATTGGGCATCTTCGACTACAAAAACATTTATTCCCGCATCTTTCAGCTGCTTCAGCCCTTCCTGCGAGTTATGGGCGCTGGAAGCATGCGCTAAAACAAGATCCGGTTTTAAAGAAATAATTTTTTCAACATTAAATTCCATCCCGCCAACCTTTTCTTTGTTTTGAACATCTTCCGGATAGTTGTCATTATCACTTACACCGACAATTTGTTCACCCAACCCTAAAGCATAGGCAATTTCAGTATTGCTTGGAATTAGCGAAACAATCCGCTCCGGTTTTTCGTTTACCGTCACCTCATTTCCTAAACCGTCCTTGACCTTCACCGGAAATTGTGAAGCCGTCTCTTCCGTCTTTTGATTGCTTTTGTTTTCAGACGGCTCTGATGTATTTTGTTGGCCGCATCCAGCCGCAATTCCAAATAGAAGTAATAAGGCTAAAAATAGTGCAGATAGTTTTTTCATCATTTTCCTCCTCCAATAAAAAAACATCTTCTTTTTTTGATAAGAAGATGTCTGAAAACAAGCATATCGCTTTGTTCTGTTTTCAAACACCTCCCTATCCTCGTAGGGTTTTTAGGCGTGTTCAAACAGGCAGGTCTCCTGGCTCATGGTCATCGCTCCCTGAACCTTCCCGTAGACACAGTGGCATTTTCAGGTTGCTCCCATTCACAGTGGCGGGACCGCGTTGGATTTTCACCAAACTTCCCTTTTAAGCGGACAAAAGTGTCCGCACCTGTTTGCTTTTGAATGAAATTGTCGACGAATGTAATTATACATCATTCAAATCCGTTCTGGTAGAAAAAATGTGAAAATGCTATGTCAAGTTTTATATTGGACTTTTTATAAGGTTTTCAATTCAACCGTGTTGATTTGAACCGATTGCCGTAAAAATGAATAAAATTTTAATGGATGGGTAATTGATTTTAGGAACGAAGGAGGATCCATAAGTGACAGTCGTTCTTTTAGACCCAGGCCACGGTGGAAGTGATCCTGGTGCAACATTTAGAAGCTATGAAGAAGAAGACTTTACGCTGACTATTGCCTTAATAGCCAGAGACCATTTGCTAGAAAACTTTCAAGTAGATGTCGTGATGACACGAACGAACGATCGCACTGTCAGTTTAGAAGAAAGAACGAGTTTGGCAAACAGACTAAATGTCGATTTTTTCTGCTCCATCCATGTCAATTCAGGGGGCGGAACAGGATTTGAAAGCTATATTTACAACCGCGGTGCATCTAATAAAACGATTCAATACCGTTCCATCATTCATAATCATATTATGAGCGTAATCGGGCCAAAATATAACGTACAGGACCGCGGAAAAAAAAGCGCCAATTTTTTTGTGTTGAGAGAAACGAAAATGCCCGCGGTTCTTTTGGAAACATTATTTATCGATAATCCTAACGATATCAAATTGTTAACCTCTTCTGCTTTTATAAGTGATTTTGCCGCCAGTGTGGCGGAAGGAATAGGAAAAGCCCTTAATTTAAAGAGAAAGGCAAGCACAACAAAAAAGCCGTCGACAAAACCGTCGGCTCCTGTTTCAAACAACACGCTTTACAAAGTGATTGCCGGTTCCTTCAAAGAGCGTAAAAATGCAGAACAACGCGTAAAGGAACTGAAAGGAAAAAACGTGGACAGTTTTATTTCACCTGCTAATGTTAACGGCACAAGTTTTTACCGTGTTCAAGCAGGGGCTTTTCAACATTTGGAAAATGCGAAGGAGCAGCTGGCAAAACTTGTGCAGCTGGGCTATAAAGATGCTTTTATTTTAACTCCCGAAGAGCAGCGTGCAAATCCGCCAAGGCAAAATCAACTAGCCAGCTTGCTGTCTACATCAGAGCCGCAAGCATCCGCCACAGAAGACATTTCTATTTTAGGAGAACCGCTTTTATCGGGAACATTGTTGGATCAGTTCGTAAAAAATACGAATCCAGATGCACCTCAACTGGGTGATTTATATATCCAATTAAGCAAACTATACGGAATACGCGGTGATATCGCTTACGCACAAGCCATTCATGAGACGAACTATTTTCGCTTCACCGGGGTTGTCGACCGCAGCCAAAACAATTTTGCCGGAATTGGAGCGACAGGCCCGAATGTCCGAGGAGCAAGCTTCTCCACATCAAGAGAAGGAGTTCTCGCTCATTTGCAGCACTTGTTTGCTTATGCGACAACAAAGCCTCTTCCAGGTGATGAGCCGCTTGTAGATCCAAGATTTCATTATGTGAAGCGCGGATCAGCTACCACTTGGAAAGAATTAAATGGAAAGTGGGCAGTTCCTGGAGATCGTTACGGAGAAATGATTTTATCGATTTACCGTTCCAACCTTCAATTCGCTGTTCAACAGCTTTCCTCCATGATTGCGGAATTAAACAAACATGTATGATCATTTTTTTTGGTCCATTTTCCAATTAACGTGAATAAAATTGAAAATCATTATCAATAATAAAAGAGAGCCGAAATGGAATTCGGCCCTCTCCATTATTTAGAAAGTTTCCGGTTCAAATGTTTTGCAATCCGTTTCCTTTTGATCTTTGGCGGTTTTCCCCGAATGGCTGACAACATAAATGGAATCAGCTGAACATCTATTTCCATCCGCCCAATATTTACAGTTGTTTACTTCACATAAAACGTCTTGTGCCATCGCATGTCACCTCCCAATTATAGAATTGCCATCGGAAGGTGTTTTGATACGACACAAATAGTTTTTGACAATGACAATTTTTTAAAAATATGCATCACATGGCAAAAAAGTATGACGGGATGAAAAATATTTTAATCCAGCGTCCTTGCTTGATTCGATTTTTTTCATAAGGAACGGTTGTGCTGGAATAAAAAATAAGGAAGCTGCTGATAAGCAGCAGCTTCCTTATTTCGCAAAGACGTGATCGCCTATCACAATTGTTGTGTTTTTAGTTCGAACCCATTGGTCGTCCGTCTTTTTCGGATTATAAAAATACAGGGAGCCTTGACCTAAACCGTGGAATGCCAAAGCTTCATTTACTGCTCTTTTGGATTCCTCACTTGCAGGCTTGTTAATCTCTCCATTTGCTACAGGAGTAAATTGGCGATCTTGATAAATAACCTCTGTAATTGTATCAGGATATAAAGGGCTGTCTACGCGATTTAGTACAACAGTGGCAACCGCAACTTTTCCTTCGTATGGTTCTCCTTTTGCTTCTGCTTCTACTAATCTAGCCAATAAATCTTTTTCACTTGCTGAGATAGTTGGCGGAATAGTCAACTCTTCTCCAACATATAGTTCATCAGTTGTTTTATTGTTAACGGATTTTAGTTTTTGAACTGAAACCCCGTATTTTAGACCAATTTTCCAGAGTGTATCTCCTTCTTTCACCGAATAGGCAGCGCTTGCCTCACTTCCTTGTCCGGTGAAAACAATGGCAGCAAGAGCAATAAATGAGGAGAAGATGAATTTTTTTATTTTCTTCATAAATCCTACCTCCTTTTTTTCGCTCTCTATTACCCTAACATCTTCTAATCTAGAATTCATTAAAAAATCTTTTCATATTATTCATAAATATTCCAGCAAAGGTTCGGCGTTTACATATGTCTTTTGGAAACATTTTGCTGAATACACTGTACTTTGTTCTTTTAGAAACTCCCTGCACAAGAGATATTTTTCCATAACAATTTCCCATTGGTATAAAGTTTTACATATTTTGGACTTACACCTATATTCGAGTTTTAAATCATAAAAAAAGACAAGACAAATGAATGTCCTGTCTTTTTTGAAATTAATTTTTCAATATATCATGATCGACGTACCGTTCGCCATTCAGCTCGCTGATGACATTGATGGCCACTTTTGCACCGTCACCTGCGGTAATGATTGTATGTACACTTACGCCAGCAGCTGTACCTGCTGCCCAAATTCCGTCAATATTTGTTTTTCCATTTGAATCCACATCGAATATTGTTTTGATGCGAGGCTCTGTTCCGTCTTTTGTTTTTAATCCAATTTTCTCGGCTAAATCCGTCAATACTCCTGTCGCTAAAATGACATGCTTCGCTTCATACGAACCGCCATCGGTTTTGACGACGTGTCCATCCTGTTTTGTTTCAATTGTTTCCACTTGCTCGTTTTTTATTTCTGCTCCAAACTTTTCCGCCTGTTTTTTCCCAATATCGATTAAATCAGGACCTGTAATTTCTAAAACACCATAGTGGTTTTCGATCCATGCCCTTTTCGTCATTGATTTATCGTGATCTAAAACTAATGTTTTCTTTCCAGCCTTCGCCGTAAACAACGCAGCACTTGCCCCCGCAGGACCGGCACCAACAATAATCACATCGGACATCTTAACTCCTCCTTTGCAAAAAATGTTTATAATTTCATTGTAAGCGCAATCGAAAAAAAATGTAAAGAAACTTGCTTACCAATTCTGAAAATTAAAAAATTCATATATAATCTCCCTTCTCCAGCTGAACATAAAACCTTTTGTAGGCTGGAGTCCCGAAGTAAAAACCGCTTATCCCCAACTGATCTATTTTCAGAATACAGTAAAAAACGCTATTAAAATTCGCTATGCGGCTTCCGACACCCCAATGTGCAATGTTCCACAATACTGCTACATAAGTCCGCCGGAGGAAGAAAAACATGAAAGTCAGTATATGACACTCCTTTGGCGATTGACATTACAAACGATACTTAGTCGTAATCCATATTATGCAAATTCAGGTGAATTTTCTCAGCAGACTGAACCATATATTAAAGAAAGAGCGTCTAAATATATTAGTTGGAAACTTCTAGAATGGAATAAATCATCATTTACTTGAAAAAAATAGGGAAGCTTTCGTTTAGCAACAAAAAATTTATTTATGAAATGAACATTACAACGGCTCTGCTAGCAGCAAATCGACCATTCAACATCTTGAATATTTGATAAATATTTTACGCATTCTCTCGGCTTCTTTATTCACCGCTAGATCGTCACGAAACAGGTTGAGATAAAGGTTTCGAACGACAACTAACATTTAAAATAGATCCATACCTCTTTACGAAGCTTTCAAAAAAGATTGGTGAAGCGCATATCCAAACCGAAGCAAGAATGAAATGACAAGAAGATAAGAATCATCAAGTATATGAATCAAGCTCAAGAAAACGGACTGAAACAATATATTTATGATGATATTTCGAATTTCACAAGGATCGTAGAAATGGATGGATATAAAAGCCAATTTTAAAAAAATTTATTAAAAATGGAAAACGGCTTTGACATCTTTTCATCCTGATAGTACTCTATATTCGTTGACATTTTACATACGGCATTTATTTAAAGAAGGCAGTGAACATTAGTGAAATCGTTTGTATGGAAAATAAGCGGCATCGTTTTCATTTCGATCATTTTCATTTTTTTAATGTCTTTTTATTACAAAACATTAAGGGTACAGTCTGTCCCAGCAAATGGAAGCAAACAAATAGAAAAATCGCAATATGATGGAGTTGACTTAATTTCAGATATTGAGGATAAAAAAGAATTCCATTCCGCCATACACTATCCGAGATTTCAAAGCAGCAAACTGAATGCATCCATCCAGTCTTACGTCAAAGAAGAGAAAAGACGGTTTCACGAACAAATTCAATCCCAAAAATGGCGCTTGTTTAAAGATCCGTCGAATTTTTCTCTGACTTTTCGCCTCTATCCGGTCACAGACAGCGTCTATTCTTTTGTTTTTACTTCGGAAAGCCATTCAGATGGGGAAAAAGAAAGTAAAGACTTTAAAATCTTCATAGTCGATTTGGCAGCAGAACGTTTTATAAACAGCCAAGACATTCTTGAAATCGATGAAAAAACAAAAGAAAAGCTGCATGTTCAATTGACGGACCAGTTTCTTCAATCAAAAAAATATAAAAAAAGCTTTAGCAAAAAGAAGCTTAACAAGTGGCTCAATCACCCATATAACGATTTTTCCAATATTTATTTGACAAACAAATTCATTGTTTTCAAGTTTCATAGCAATGAAGTAACAGAAGGTGCTGAAAGTCCTGAAATTTCCATTCCTTTAACGAAAGGAAAAGAGTTATTGACAGAGGAGTGGCGAAAGCGATTACGGATGGAAGAAAACAAACCAAAAAAAGCAGAACCATTGCCGAAAAAACCTCCCATCCAAAAAGACGAGCCGATCAAAAGCAAAAAAATAGTTGCTCTAACATTTGATGACGGACCTCACCCAAAATATACAACAGAAATTTTGGATTTATTAAAATCGTATCATGCAAAAGCCACTTTTTTTGTGATTGGTCAAAGAGTTAATTTTTATCCTAATATTGTAAAAAGAATAGGTTCGGAAGGACATGAAATTTGCAACCACAGCTTTAGCCATAAAGATTTTACAACTTTAAAAAAAGAGAAAATACTTGAAGAAATAAATATGACCGATCAAGAAATTTTCAAGGCATCGGGCTTAAAAGCGAATTGCGTCCGCCCTCCATATGGGGCTGTTAATCAAAAGGTCAGATCAGCTATTGAAAAGCCTATCATTCTATGGACTGTAGATACATTAGATTGGAAAACGGATGACCCAAAAAAAGTACTTAAAATCGTTCAAGCCAAGACAAAAAACGGTTCCATCATTTTAATGCACGATATTCATTCATCCACAGTAGAGGCATTGAAGCTAATCTTGCCATATTTAAAACAACAAGGTTATGAGTTTGTAACTGTATCAGAGATATCAAAAAAATGAAATCCTCGTCACATGCAGTTGGCGACCGAAATATAACATGTATACAATGCCTATTCTTATAGTGTTGAATGCGATCCGATTCCCAAATCTATGGAAACGTTCAACAGAAATTTTGAAAGCTGAAACGTTTGATGCCTATTTTAATGAAAAAAATGATCTGTCCTGCTAAAGAAGCTTTGCAGTGGAAATGTGTGAAAAGGAAAAGGGATTTTAAAGCGATTCCCATAAAAAGATGTTCCAGTATTTTAACGTTTGCACTCATTTTTGGCCATAAAAGCAGGGATCCAAAAAGGTCAGCATTTTGGGTCCCTTTCTTTTGTCAAGTCGTAACAGCTGGTGCCGATTGATGTACACAATAGAGCAATTGATTTGCTTTTCCTTGCAGAAAGTTGATTGCTTATAAACCAGACGTCGTTGCTCTACGTTTTTCATTTAATGCACAAATACGTTTATACTGCTGTTATTCATGGGCAGTGCATGCCGCAAACCGCCTTTCTTGCCACAGCAATTGTAAGTATTCCCAAAACAGCTTCTGCTGTAATTTAAGGCATATTGTAATTCTCTGCAGAGCCCATCCCCTCTTCGTTTCATCCTATCCAGTAATAATCAAAAGCTTTGAACAATTTTTCCCTTTCACTTTATAGCAAACAAAAAAAAGCCCATTTTAGCTCGTATGTAAACTAAAATGGACAAATTTCTTATTTTTATTTAATGATTAAGACTGGACAGTGAGCCTCTTGGGCTACTTTTCGGCTGACGCTTCCCAACAACGTTGCTTTAAGCGCGCCTTTTCCTGCACTTCCCATTACAATGATGGAATAGTCATGTTCTTTTGCATAATCCGTAATAATTGTTGCTGGTTCCCCTTGGAAAATATGTGTTTCATGCGGGACGTTGCTTTCAGTAAGGAATTCAATCGCTGGTTTTAAAATCGCTTCGTTCTCTTCATCAATTAATTTGGAAATATCAACAAAATAATACTGCTCTGTAAATCTTAAATTATTGACATGCAAAATCGTGATTTTTTCAGACCCAACTGTTTTGGCAAGTTTTACAGCATGCTCAAGCGCGCGTGTAGAATGGGCAGATCCATCCATAGGAACTAATATTTTTTTGTACATCCTCATCCCCTCCAAAAGAACTATTTTTTCTTTATTTCCATTTTATCAAAATTTTTCTAGAATTTAAGTAGAGATTTGTCAAAAATTCGATTTTCACCACTTTGTCACTTTTAAATCCATTTTAAAATGATAAAATATACAATGAGAAAATTTATGTTAGGAGGAAAAAAATGGACTCCATTCAAAACTATGAACAGCCTCACAACAAAAAAAATTACACCGGCATTGTTGTGACACTCTCAGTTATTATAAATGCCGTTATTTTACTGTTATTTTTCTCTCCAATCGGATATCGAGGCGAAGTCCATTTTGATTTGACGATTTTCCCAAGACTTAATGCGATTTTTAACAGCTTTACGTTCGTCTTTCTGCTCGCTGCTCTTTATGCAATTAAAAAGAAAAATATAAAAGTACACCGGAACTTTATCATCGCAGCGTTTACAACGACCACCTTATTTTGTATTTCTTATTTAACCTATCATTTTTTGCAATCTGAACCGACCCGTTATGGCGGTGAAGGATTTATGAAAACATTTTATTTATTTATTCTAACTTCCCATAGTATATTAGCAGCCGTCATTGTTCCGCTTGCATTGTTTGCCTTTTTCTGGGGAATGTCAAGACAGGTAGAAAAACACCGGAAAATTGTTCGCTGGGCGATGCCGATTTGGCTATACGTCTCATTTACAGGTGTTCTTGTATACATCTTGATTTCTCCTTATTATTAAAAAAAGAAGGTTGACCGAGCTGTCCGGTCAACCTTCTTTTTCGTTTAGAAACTCTTTCATTAAATAATCTTTTTTTTTCGATCATCGTTTAACTTTCTTTGCCGTTCAAGCCATTCTCCTGTTTGTTGAAACAATTCGGTTGAATGACAAATAGACGAAAATGTATGGTTTCCGCCGATAATGAGTGATTTTTCAACGCTGTTAGCCCTTTTTTTGAAGCTTTTTTCATACAGGCAAGCATAAGAAGGAGAAATGACTTCATCTTCTGTTCCGTGGGCAACGAATACGTCACCTGTAAACGATTTTGCCTCTTGTAAAGGAGTGTACTGTTCAAGCGAGCGGAAAAATGTTTTCGTTAAGGAATAGCCTTCATAATCAACATATTGGCTTGATTCTGCTTCTTCTAAGCCTTCCTTTCCAACTATGGCCGCTATATCTTCAAATGGCCGACCGACCGCTCCCCAAATCGCCAAATTCTTCACGCGGTCATCCCGTACAGCTGTGAGTGTCGCCACTGCTCCTCCTAAACTATGGCCAAGCAAATATAATTCATGTTTGTCGATGAAAGGAAGCTTTTCAACAAAATCGATAACATGAATCGTTTGTTCAATAAAGCGGTCGAGGCCATAAGTTCCGTAAATACCGCTGCTTTCGCCGCAGCCTTCGTAATCAAACCGCAAAACGGCAAATCCGAGCGAAGCAAAATGGTTGGCTGCTTTGACGAACAATCGGTTGACACCTATTCGGCTTCCTATAAAACCGTGACAAATAACAACAACCGGAAATTTTTCGTTTTTAGCTGGAGCGTTCGGTATATGCAATGTGGCAGCTAACGATGCCTGTTGGCTCGGAATATAGTACATTTTTTCCATAAAAATTAACCACCTTTAATCGTTCGTTTTTTTTATTATAATGTTTATAATTCCGATAAGTCAAGTATGTTTTAGGGGATTTAAACCCAAAAAAAAAGCAATCTTAACAGTTTGCTTTTGCACCTATTTCGGTAAATGATTGAGAAAATTTTGATACGCAAATCCTTTCACTTCGTCCTCATTATAATATTTCAACAGTTCATTGATCAAGTTTTGTGTTTTTGCCGCATTTTCCAATCCTATTACTTTTTGCTCAATTCCGTCAAAATCAGAGCCAAGTCCGATTTGTTTCACTCCGCCTAGCATGCAAAAATGGTCGATATGTTTGATTACATCTTTGATTGCTGCCTGATCATTAGTTGTTAAAAATTGGGGGGCGTACACGATGTGAATGGTACCGCCTTTTTGAAACATTGCCCTTGCCTGTTCATCGGTTAAATTGCGCTGATGATCACATAAGGCGCGGGCGTTTGAATGGGTCGCAATCGGATAATCCGCAAGCTCGATTACATCCCAAAACGCACGCTCGCATAAATGGGAGACATCAGTGAAAACGCGATGCTCATTGTTTGCTTTTATGATTTCCTTGCCAAATGCTGTTACACCAGCGCCTCGATCTTCAAGTGCTCCATCAGCTGCCAGATTGGCATAATTCCATGTCAATCCAACCGATCGAACTCCCAGCTGATAAAGAAGTCGAAGTTTGTAGAGATCTCCGCCAATCGCATCAACACCTTCGAGAGTCAGCATCGCCCCAATTTCATGTTCCTCAAGCTTATAAAAATCAGACCAATCCTTTATTTGTTTCATTTCCGGATTGTTTCCAAGCACTTCTGTAAAAAACAGATCGATTTGTTCAAGCGCCGCTTGGAATTTGTATTCAGTTTTTATTTTTTGATCGATAAAAACGGCAAAGCATTGAACCTTAATTTTACCTTTGATCAATCTTTGTTTATTCGTATCCAAATACGAGGCGTTAGCAAACTTCAGCTTTCCTTTAGCATTCGCCAGCTTCATCAGTGCATCACAATGAAGATCAATAATATTCATGTTTTCCCCCTGTTTTTTATGATAAAAAAAAGCCTGGCAGGAAAGATTTCTTGCAGACTTTTACAATCAATAGGCTCGTTATTCGTTTGCGATTTTTTCTTGGAATTTTTGATAAAGTGTTGTCGCGATCTCACCCGGTTTTCCCGTGCCAATTTTTTGCCCGTCTACGGTCACGATTGGTAAAATTTCAGAAGTTGTGCTCGTAATGAAGACTTCATCGCTTTCAAGTACATCCTCTTTCGTAAACTTTTCTTCTACTAATGTTAAACCTTCTGTTTCAATGATCGATTTTACCGCCATTCTTGTAATTCCTGACAATATATGCTTTGATAGCGGCGTCGTATAAATTGTTCCGTTTTTGACGATGAATACGTTGGAGCTCGACCCTTCCGTCACATATTCATCACGGACTAAAATCGCTTCATAGCTTCCTTTTTCATGGGCGGTTTGTTTAGCTAAAATATTCGGCAATAAGTTAAGCGATTTAATATAGCAATTGGCCCACCGCTCATCGTCATGGAATATAGCAGAAACGCCGTTCTCCCGCAAATGATGGGGCAATTGCTTTGCAGGTCTTACGGTCATCGTTGTTGAAACAGAAACATCTGGAAACAAATGATTTCGAACGGCCACTCCGCGCGTAATTTGCAAATAGACGTCGCAATCTGTTAATGCTGATTTTTCAATTGCTTCTTTTATCAGCTGTTCATATTGCTCCAATGTTTGATCGAGTTTTAATTTAATCGCTTCAGCACTTGTCTTTAACCGCTCTAAATGCTCGCGCAGCATAAACGGCTTTTTGTTATAAACGCGGATCACCTCATACACTCCGTCGCCAAACTGGTGTCCTCTTTCATCAATCGGGATCACCGGTTCATTGAGGTCAACAAAGCGACCATTTACATAACCGATTGACATTTTCATATCCCCCTAATTTCCATAATATCTACCAACCATTGTAACATAATTATATGAATGGAGGCTTGATCAAAATCAAAAAAGATGCAATGCCTGCACATTTATGATATAAATATCATAAAACATATATGGAAAGGTGGGATTTCCATGGACGGCATCCCTCGTCCTCTAGTTAGAACGAATCAATGGACAATTGTTTTGTCTGTTTTGATCACTTGGATCACAAACGAGCCGCTTTTTCTTCTTATTCCGCTTATTGCTGGCTTGATTGGACTCATTTTTGGTGTCAATCCGATTATGGCGGCCGCTAAAACGTTTTTACGAAAACCACATTCGTCCTATCATTTAGAAGACAGATCTGATCAGCAATTCAATCAAATCATTGCCTGCACATGCTTGCTGCTAGCTTTTATCGGATTTTCTTTTCATATTGATGTTTTAGGATATATTTTTTCGATTTTAGTTTTTTCAGCGGCTTTCATTGCGATTTTAGGATTTTGCATCGGCTGCTTTATCCGGTTCCAATGGAAGCAGTATCAATATCGAAAAGCGAAAAATTCATAAGCTTCTCCCCTGATTTTAAAAATCTGGGAAAAGACGTAAAAAAGGGGCAAGAGCACCCGAACTTTACATCGCATCTTTCAACGACACTTTCAGCGTGCGTCTTGCCCTGTGAAGCCTAGTTTTAACTGTTCCTTTCGAAAGCTTTAGCTGTTGAGCTAATTCCTGTTCTTTTAAATCATAATACAATTTCAATTCTAAAATTTCGCGGTATTTCGGTTTTAGTTTCCGAATTTCTTGAGAAATGGTCTCTTTCAGCCATTCATATTCTGCTGTTTGTTCCACATTGCCCCCTTGACTGATAGATAATTCATCAAGGGGGCACGGCGTTTTCTGTTCCTTCCGAAGAAAATCTATCGCAGTTCTCGCTGCTACTGTACCGAGCCAACCAGAGATTTTTTCCATATCCTCAATTTGTTCAGCCTTTTGATAAAATTTCAAAAATGTTTCCTGCAATACATCTTCTGCCAAATGTACATCTTTCGTTATGGAAAAAGCAATCCGGTACACTTTTTTATAAAACATACAATAGATGTCTTGAAAGCTCTCTTGAGCGGATATTATATCATCCATAATTCTCCAATCCTTTTTTATTTTTTTGCCTGTTTCTTGATCGATTCAGCTATTTCTGGATGAGCAAAGCTGCCAACCTCATAATTTCCATTTTTATAAACAATGAACATAATATTTTTTCCTGAAGTCGATTCTGTTTCATCTTGCAAGCATTGCTCAATCAACTGTTTATCTACAATTTTGACCGTTTGCGGATCTTGTTCAATTTCTTTCAGCATATTTTTATAATCCAAATCGTGATTGATGTTATTCTCCGTTATGAGTACATATTGGACATCATCAGCTGTCACTCTTGCGTTTTTAACCGTTCCGTTATTCTTCATCCACTCATCGAACTCTTTAAAGCTTTTTTTCCATGGAATGAATAATTGCTTATTATTTTTTAGAATGATTTCAATTTCTCCCCAGTCTTTTCTTTCATCGGTCATATCTTCATATGTAAGATTCGTGATGTCATTTTTTAATGCTTTTAATGCTTTTGCTAGTTGATCAGAATTATTGGCAATATCCACTTTTTCAACATAGTAGTTTGGATAGTTAGAATGAAATACTATTTGTTCAACATCTTGATCGTTTACGTCTAGAACTTCATAGGTTGCTTTTTTATATTCCTTCGATTCATAAATCTCCTTCAAATATCGTTCGAACGATTTCCGATCAACTTCATATTGGCGGATCGATTTGCTTCCATTTTTTAAATAATAGACGATAAACAACGGTTCAGGTTCGGAAACATCTTTGGATCTATTTTCGGCAACGATTTCTGTATGCAGCTTTTGAATTGCTTCGATTATTTTCGGTTCCTTGTAAATGAATCTATTAGTCATCTTGTCATCGAAGTACCAAAAGTTGCTGAAAAATACCGACTGTATTTCTGCAACTCTCGGAACCTTTTTCTCATATCCTCCCGCACCAGAACCGGTCAAAATGAATACGAGTATCACTGCAATAAAATAAATAAACAATCCTTTTAATTTAGGCTTGATTCGCCACGTCTGCTGCAAGATCATTTCAGCTATAAAGTAACCGATAAGTGCACCTACTACATATCCAGTACAAATCCATAATAAGCTTCCTCTATAGTCAATAATGCCAAAATACATTCCGCCGAGAAGCATCGTACAAAAAGTGGCGCCATATTTAAAAACCGGTTTAAGCTTCCAGTAAATAACAGCTTGTGACACATATTCGACTGGCCGCCGTGTATACAGAAGCAAGGAAATACAGCAAAACAAGGCTGCTAGCAATAAATAAACGGCGATTTCCCACCAAGAGAAAGGCTGGAATTCGAGGGAAATCAGCCTCGTAAGCGGTGAAAAAAATTCGATCCAAAGATTATTATTCAAATAATAGCCGCTCGGAAATCCAAACAAAATGTATTGCAAATTGTACACTATAAGTTGATAAACCCCGAAAGGAAACAATAAAATAATCAATGTCAATATGGCTTGAATCGTGCTAATTCCTGTCAGCATGGCAGAGAAGGTGCCGATAGAAAACAATAATAGCGTATATGCTAAATAAGTACAAAACCATCTAACAAGGTTCAAATCACGAAAATAGCTCGACAAATCAAACACCTGTATAAAAACGGCCAATATTAGAGAAGTAATCATGACAGGTACGATTAAAAACACAACACCCGTCAGCCAATGATGCCAAAAAAGCATTTTCCGATTAATCGGAAGACTATGAAGAAAATCGCTGGATTGCTTTACATGCAGGAACCGAAACAAAAAAATGGACATAAGCACAGGTATCACGATTAACATGAATAATTGAAGTTCTTGTGCAATGGAAAACAAACTTTCATATATGTTCTCTTCATTATAATTCTCTCTCCCGGAAAACAACACCGCAATTTCCATCGGTACTGATAGAATTAGACCGATCAAAAACGCTAGTCCTACCCAACCGACAGAACGGAAATTTTGAATTAACAGCTCTTTTTTAAATAAGGATGTTTTTGATTGCATATCCTTTTTCCCCCATTTCATAAATAAAAATTTCCTCCAATGTAAGCGGGAGCAAATCGAATAAAAGAGGCTTAAAGCTTTTTATATAGCTGGAAAATTCATCAGCATTTCCTTTTACAATGAATAAATGCACGCTGCCTCTTTGTTCCTGATAGACAATTTGAAGCTGCTGCAGCATTTCCGAAGGAACGCTTCCTTGAAAGGCAATTTGCACTTTGTGTATATTCGACTTTAGGTCATCCAAATTCCGTTTTATTAGCAGTTCACCTTTATGCAAAATGCCGATATGGTCGCTTATATCCTCTACTTCCTGCAAGTTGTGGGAAGAGACGATCACAGTCATTTCTCTCGCTGCCACATCTTGGATGATTATATTTTTCATTTTTTTCCTCATGACCGGATCTAAACCGTCAAACGGCTCGTCTAAAATGAGCAGTTCAGGCATTGCGGAAAAAGCGAGCCAAAATGCCACTTGACGCTGAACTCCTTTTGACAGGCGATAAATTTTTTGCTTAAGATCTAGATCAAATACATCCTGCAATGTTTGAAATCGTTCTCTGCTGAAGGATGGATATATGTTTTCATAAAAATTCGCCATCTGTTTGATCGTATAATGAGGGAAAAAATAAGGAATATCTGTAAGGAATATGAATCTTTGCTTAATGTCTTCATTTTCAAATACAGGTTTTTTATCAATTAAAATGTCTCCCCTATCTTGTTTATACAAACCTGCGATCAGCTTCAACAACGTCGTTTTTCCAGCGCCGTTTGAACCTAGAAGCCCGAAGATGGATCCTTTTTCAATTTGTAAATCGATGTTAGATAACACAGTCGCATTTTGAAATGTTTTATATACCTTTTTGACTTCAATCATCTCTTTTTCCCCCTTGATGATCTTTGATAATTTCTTCCATGATCTGCAGGAGCTCATCAGATTGCATCCCTAAAAATAATGCTTGTTGTGCTAATTTTTGCAAATTTTCTTTAACCATTTTCAGCTCTTCCTGATTAGATGCCTCAATCTTCTCCGAAACAAAATTTCCTTTTCCCTGAATCGAGTAAATATATCCGATCCTCTCCAGCTCACGGTAAGCTTTTTGAATTGTATTTGGATTCACCGTCAATTGCTGCGCAAGCACTCTGACGGAGGGAAGTTGTTCTCCCCCTTTCAGCACTCCGCTTACAATCATCTCTTTTATTTGATCGACAAGCTGTTCATAGATCGGTTTTCGGCTTCGAAAATCTATATCAAGCATTTTCCCGCAGCCCCCACATCTGTATTAACTGTATTATAATTCTTAATACAGATAAATCATACTTTATTATGAAAAAAATGACAATACTTTCTGGAAAAATTTTTTTGCGTCAAAAAAGCACAGCTTTTTACGCTGTGAAAGACTGTTGTCCTTTTTCAAAGTTTGATTTATATGATTGTGCTATTTAAAACAGTGAGTACATCTCTTCTAAACTATTTTCTGTCTGTTTGTAACTGGCAGATGTTCAAAACTTTTATTTGTTCGCCAACCAATGGACAGACGATGAGAAGCACCGCCTTCAACCGAAAAATTGGATTATAGTTTTCAAGCTTTTCCCAGGAAATTTTTTCTTTTGAAACGAACCGTAAGATAATGATGAACTGAGTTTTCCGCATCTGCTATTTTTTAAACGATTCTTCCTGCCGATTTTCAAATGTTGGAACAAACGATAAGTACATCTTTTCCAAACTGTACCGACATTCCCAGAATGTTTCTTGTCCATTTTCGTCCATCCAGCCTGCTTCCCGATTGATTAAAGTGCACCAGAAAAGGAGTTTACTATATAAAAAAACAAATAGTAGGAGATTCAGCATGTATTTATCCTTGTTGCTCTCAAATGAGGCTTCAACAATGTGAAACCCGAAAAAAACATATTAAGATTAGTAGCACAGACCACGACCAATGTCTGTGCTGCTATTTTTTTAGTAGAAGTGGAGAAAAGGTCGTGACAGCCTAAAGAACGATAGGTTCGCATTGAAATAACTGGCCTACTTCACGGACCTTATAAGATCAGGTTTAATATGTTGAATCCATGAGATCGTGGATAAGAAAAAGGAATCGTTAACGCCAACGACGCATTGGAAACAATCATTTTGTAGAATATTACGACAAATTCAAAACGCAACCTTATAACAAATGTCATAAAGTTGCGTCCATCGCTTGTGTGAATAAGTTATTGAAGTGTCTCTTCCATCTTAATACACACATTTTAACGTACAATTACGAAATCGCATCAGCAACTTCGCAATTGTTCAGGAAAAATATAACATATTTGATCTAGTGAAAAAAACAAAAATCGTTAGATCTATTAGGCATGCGTAAATTTATTTAGGAGGAAGGGGTACCACTGCCTCCTAAATAAATCCACTGAAACAAATAGTTACGAAAAACTCTTGACTAATTGTAAGAAGGGGCTCTCCGTTGAGTTCCTAAAATGAAGGATTTTGGAGAAATACTGCTGTGAAGGACAAAAATAATCGAATAAAATTTGTAAATGGCCTTCATAGAGGCAATGAGGTCCAACAAGAAGCAATTGTATATGCTGAAAAACTTTTGAAGAACCGAATTCAGAAAGAGAGCATAAGAAAAGTCCTTCATAAGACTTCTGAAGGATATAAACAAGATTGGAAAAATGGCCTGTCCGATAAGTTCCTAAAATGAAGGGGCTTCAAAAAGTCAGTTAACTCTGACTTTTTGGGCTGCCCCCCCTGGAGGAAACGGCTCAGCTCTCTTTTTCTAGTTTTACTTCGCGATTTGATCTTTTATTGGTTCCGCTTTAAGCAGCATTTCATTTTTCTTAACATCATACAAACCAAATGGAATAAGACGAAGACCGGGCAAGAAATCACAAGTTAAAAACAATAGCGTATATAAAATGTCATGGAATGGGAATCCTCTTTGCTGCACGGCTGCTAACAGCTCATCATGATATCGAACAGCTTGATCAAATGATGAATCGTCCGTCATCATGCCGGTAAATGGAAGAGGTATTTCAACCACAATGTCCTCGCCATCAACAATGACGATTCCTCCTCCTAGTTCATGCACTCTTTTAGCCGCCTGGGCCATCGCTTTTGGATTTCTTCCGATCACAAGCAATTCTGTTGTAGTATTGTAAGTTGACGCCATCCCATCTAGATGAACGGCAAATCGTTCTAATATCGCTTTCGACACCCACTTTCCGTTCCGGTCAATTAACGATGCATACAATAAGCCTTCTTCACCGGAAATATCTGCGAATCCCTCTGCTTCTGGAAGCTTAACATCTTTTCGCTGCGTAATGACATTGCTTTTAAAATAAGCGACCGGAACAGTTTGTTCAGTACTTGAATATGGGTAACGGTACAAGTTTAAATCGTCCAAAAGTTGCTTCGAAAACGCAAATGGCTCCCGGACAACATATTGATTCCAATTTAGTTTTGGTGTCGACACAAGCAAATTTCCTTGCTCGGCTACGACTTCACCTCTTGAAATGACGATATCCGGCCGAAAATATTTCAAATCTGGAAGAAGTAAAATGTCTGCCAATTTTCCTGGAGCAATCCCGCCGATATAATCATCTAATCGCAAATAAACGGCTGCATTGATCGTAGCCATTTGCAACGCGTTTATGACCGGCACTCCTAATTCTACAGCTCTTCTGATCAATCCATCGACAAAGCCTTCTTTTTCGATAAACCCAGGGTGCGGACCGTCGGTTGTCATCGTAATTCGATGTGTACTGACTTTCCCTTCTGTAATCATTTTTATAACTTCAGGGAAATCAGGGCGAAGCGAGCTGTTGCGTAAAGTCGTCCACATTCCCAACCGCAGCCTGTCCAGCGCCTCTTTTGCCGTTATTGCTTCATGACAAGCGCTGACTCCGCTCGCAGCAATGGAAATCAATTTTTCATATGAACAGCCCGCTGTATGACCGTCCACGACTTTCCCTTTCTGTTTTGCCACTTCAATTGTATCAAGCAAAAAGGAATCAGCCTGATACAAAAGCGGCCATCTTGTGACCTCCGCTGTTCCGACAACTTCTTCTAATTCTAAAAGCTCTTGGACATCCTTTTGATTAAACCATTCCCTTTCTCCTTTGAAATTCGCTTGCGAGACAAGCCGGACAAGCCAAAGAAAATTGCCCGGAAGGTCTTTCAAGTCTTTGACCATTTTTTTAAATCCAGCAGCTCCCATATGCAAATAAAAAAACAAATTGTCATTTACCGTTGTCGTTGTTCCAAGGGGAAGAACTTTCCTAGTCATACTAACAGGATTGTAGATGACCCACGGATGTGCATGCGGTTCAATAAAACCTGGTGAAACATACATCCCTTCTGCATCAATAATTTTTGTATGTTCATCGGAAAGGACATCCCGTTCGCCGACATATGCAATGGAGTCTTGATAAACAGCGACATTTTGCTTCAACAATTCTCCTGAATAGACGTTGATCACCGTACCATTTTTGATAATTAAATCTGCGGGCCTCCGTCCTTGAGCCACTTCAATTAATTCCGATCTTGACGCTTTTTGTCTCAACAGTTTCACTCCTACTCTTTTAAAAAATGTTATGAAGAAGCCGTAGGTCATCAATCGGATGTCAAATTTTTCAGAAGGTTGATTAACTTTATGATGAAGGAAGATCAAACATATGTCTACCGTTTGATCTTCCTTGCATGAAATTATCGCAATTCTGTTTGCAAATCTTCTTTTAATTTTTTCTGAAGTTCTACTTTTTTAATTTTTCCGCTCGGCGTCATTGGCAGCTCATCGACAAAAACAACTTTATCCGGTATTTTGTAGTCAGCAATTTTTCCTTTTAAATAATTTTTCATCGATTCTTCCGTTTCCAAAGCTCCGTCTTTTAATTTTACCGCCGCACATGAAATCTCTCCTAAAACAGTGTCAGGCAGCCCGATAATGGCTACTTCTACTACATTCGGATGTTTATAAAGAATTTCTTCAACTTCTCGAGGATAAATGTTGTAGCCGCCGCGGATGATCATTTCCTTCTTCCGTCCAACGATGCGGACATAACCTTGTTCATCAAGCGTCACTAAGTCACCTGTATAAAGCCAGCCATCTTGATCAATGGCTTCTTTCGTTTTTTCAGGCATGTTAAAGTAGCCTTTCATGACATTTAACCCGCGCACAGCAAGTTCGCCAATTTCTCCAGTCGGTACAGTTTGGCGATTCACATCAACAACTTTAATTTCAACTCCTGGAATCGTTCTGCCAACCGTTTCTGAACGAATGATGTCACTGTCTGTAAAGCTTGTAATTGTCACAACTGGAGATGTTTCCGTTTGACCATAGGAAATAGTTATATTGCATCCCATCTCATTTCTAATTTTTTTCACGACTTCGACAGGGCATGGTGCTGCCGCAATAATACCTGTTCTTAACGAAGATAAGTCATAGGATTTGAATTGAGGGTGATTTAATTCCAATATAAACATTGTCGGAACTCCATGGTGTATCGTAATCTTTTCTTGTTCAATCATTTTTAATACAGCTTCCGCTTTAAATTGCTCCATAAACACCATTTTGGCACAGGCAGTCACAGCTGCCAGTATGCTTGGAACCATGCCAAACACGTGAAAGACAGGAACGACCACTAAAAATACGTCATTTTCGTCGCATTGAAGCGCCTCCACTGTACATGCGGCATTATGGACAAAATTTAAATGCGTGAGCATGGCACCTTTCGGAAGTCCTGTTGTTCCTGAAGTATATAAAATGGAAAACACATCTTCCTTCGGATCGATGGACACTTCCGGCGGCAGCTTCGACTGTCCTATTTTCAGCAAATCTTCAAAGGAATGGTGACCATCTTCTTGAAACCGCACCGTAAACACCATTTCTAAAGCGCTTTCATTACTTTCCATTAAAGATTTTACCGTATGGAAATGGCCATGCTCTTCTACCACAAAAATTGCTTTTGCACCAGAATTGGCCACTATATAAGACAATTCTTCAACACGATATCGCGTATTGCATGGAACTAATATGGCGCCTATTTTTGCAATTGCAAAATATATGGCAAGAAACTCATGCCAGTTCGGCAGGCATGCAATGATGCGGTCTCCTTTCCCTATACCGAGCTGGTGGAAAGCGGAGGCGATGGAATCGGACATTTGTTTGATATCTTTGTAAGTTAAACGTTTATAGCCATCGTAAATGAATTCTTTATCAGGATAGCGCTTATATGCTTTTTCAAACACATCATGAATGGATACGTTAAGATCCACGCTACTCTCCTCCATTACATTTTTTCAATGTTCATTTATGCGCTGAGCCATGGATTGATCTGAGCCTGTTCACCAAACCCGTCTTCTTGAAGCAATTTTTTCACCTCTTCAGGTATGGGCACTGCAAATTTTTTTCCGTTTTCTTCTTTCACCCACCCCCTGAGCTCATATCCGTGCCCGGTTCTTGTATCTTCACGATATACTTCATGCTTTAGTTTTATTGTTTTCCGGTTCACTTCCATTACTTCTGTTTTAATAGTGATAATGTCGTCATAATATAACGGCTGCTCAAACGTACAGCGGACATCAAGCAGCGGAAGAATGATGCTGTATTCTTTGATGAGTTTAGCTGGAGCAAGGCCGATACTTCTAAAAAATTGATGCCCTGCAATATCAAACCATTTAAAATAATTCGGATAGTATACAATGCCGGCTGCATCCGTATCTCCAAAGTTCACCCTGAGCTGAAATTCGTTTCTTTTCAAATGTACGTACTCCTTTCAATGCTATGTCTTAAACTATTGAGCTGAATTCGATTTTAATAATTCCCGAAGTTTAAAACGCTGAATTTTTCCTGTTGCTGTTTTCGGAAGTTCGTCAATAAATTCTATAATTCGTGGGTATTTGTAGTGGGCCAGCTGCTGCTTCACGAAGTTTTTTAATTCATCTTCCATTTCTTTGGAGGGCGTTCTATCTTTTAAAACAACATATGCTTTTGGAATGACAAGATTATTTTCATTTTGCACGCTGACAACTGCAGCTTCCAGTACATTTTCATGTTGAAGAAGGCAATTTTCGACTTCTACAGGCGATACCCAAATCCCGCCAACCTTCAGCATATCGTCGGAGCGCCCGCAATACCAAAAATATCCTTCTTCGTCTTTATAATATTTGTCACCTGTATGAAGCCATTCTCCGACAAATTTTTTCTTGTTTTGCTCATGAAGGTTCCAATATCCATGTGCGATGCTGTCTCCGCGAATCAACAAATCTCCCATTTCATTTGGAGGCAATTCCCTGCCCATTTCGTCGACAATTTTTGCTTCATAACCAGGAACGACTTTTCCAGAGCTTCCTGCCTTTACATCTCCAATCCGATTGGATAAAAATATGTGGAGAGCCTCTGTTGAACCAATTCCGTCTAAAATATCGACATTGTACATTTCTTTCCATTTGCGGTAAAATGCTTTCGGAAGCGCTTCTCCAGCTGATACACAAACTCTGAGCGAGCTCAAATCGAATTGTTTTCCCGTTCGCGACACATAATCAATCATCGCTCCATATAAAGTCGGAACCCCAAAGAAAATGGTCGGTTTGTACGTTTCAATCGCCTGAAACATTGCTTCCGGAGTTGCGCGTTCTTTCACTAATACAGTTGAAGCTCCTGCTCCTAAAGGAAAGTACATTCCTCCGCCAAGGCCATAGGCGAAAAACAGTTTAGATGCGGACAAGCATCGGTCTTCTTCACTTATATGCAATATTTTTTTCGCATATGTGCTGAAAGCATATTCCATATCATGCTGCAAATGGATGACGCCCTTTGGATTACCGGTGCTTCCGGAGCTGAACAGCCAAAAGGCCTGATCGTCCTTGTTCGTCATGGCTGCATCAAGCTTTTTGCTTGCCCTATTCATCAGTTGGAGGAAATTTAAATGTGTGCCTGATTGTTCGCTTTCACTGTCCGGAATGATAATGATATCCTTCAAAAAGCAAAACCGTTCTTTGTAAACTTCAATCTTTTCCCAAATATCTTCATGGATGATTAAGCCCTTTGCCCGGCTGTTGTTTAAAAAATATTCATAATCGGATGGCTTCATCATGGTGTTGACGGGAATGGGGACAGCACCAATTTTTATGGCGCCAAAAAATGAATAAATAAATTCGGGTGTATCGTGGCAAATCATTAAAAGGCGGTCTTCCAATTTATAACCGAGCTCACGGAGCATGTTGCCTGTTTGATTGACTTTCTCCTGCAATTCATTATAGTGTATGAGCTCATCGCGATAACAAATGGCTATTTTATCGCCCAAACCTTTCTCTACACTTTCATCAATGAACCGCACTGCCGCATTGTAAAGCAAACCTAATCCGCGGAGATCCATTTTTTCACCATCCTATATATCAATTTTTTGAATAGATGAAGCGGCATTGAAGCCGCCTGAAGAAGATATATATTCAGGAGGCTTCACAATATATATGAAAAGCTAACGTTTATATCCCTTTCCAATTTGGTTTTCTCTTTTCTAAAAATGCGCTTAATCCTTCTTTTGCATCCTCGGAGCGGAACAACAAGTTTTGCAGCTCTCCTTCGTAGCGGATGGCTACGTTCAATGGCATTTCCTTCCCGTTCATGATCGACAGCTTGATGTTGGAAACCGCATAGCTTGCGCTTTCAGCTATCCTTCTCGCATACTCGAGCGTCCGCTCTCTCGTTTCCGCCTGCGGGAACACTTTGTTGACGAGACCAATGTCCAGCGCTTCCTGCGGTGTCAGCGTTTCCCCTGTAATATTCATATCCAGCGCTCTCGAATACCCGATCAACCGCGCGAGCCGCTGCGTTCCTCCCGTTCCAGCCAGCACCCCAAGCGATACTTCCGGCAAGCCGATTTTTCCTGCTTCATCTCCCATGAATCGCAGATCGCAGCCTAGCGCCATTTCCAATCCTCCGCCGACTGTATGCCCTTCCAAACAGGCGATATATACTTGCGGCGAACGGGCGATTTTATCCAGCGTTTCATTACAGAACAGGCAAAATTGTGTTTTTATAGCGCGGATCCGCTGCTTTTAAGAAATTGATATCCGCTCCTGCCGAGAAAAATTTCGGCACATCGCTCATCAGCACGACCACTTTTATGTTTGGATCGAAGCGAAGCTCATCGATCGCTGCGTTGAATTCTTGGTAAAACTCCAGTCCATAGGCATTCGTTTTATTGATGTGAAGATGGATTTCCGCCACTCCGCTGTTTTTGACCACCGTTAAATTTTTGTTAGCAGTTGTTTCAACTGTCATCATTATTCTCCTTCCATTGTTCATTTATTATTTGAAAAATCAGGTTTGCGTTTTTCTTGAAAAGCCGCCAATCCTTCTAAACGATCCGGATGATAAATCGTTTTTTGATAACAATCCCATTCCGCTATCAGACCCTTTTCCATTAGTTCTCGAGCAAAACTGTCGACAGCCTGCTTCGCTAAACGGACAGAATAAATTGAATTTTCCGAGATTTTTTCCGCTATGTTAAGCGCTTTCAATTCTGCCTCGCCAGCTTCACAAATATATTCGACAAGTCCTATTTCATAAGCTTTTTCGCCATTTATTTTTTCAGCTGTAAAAATAAGCTGCTTGGCCCTGCCGATTCCTACTAATTGCGCCAGCCGTTGAGTGCCGCCGGCTCCCGGGATTATTCCCCAAGAAACTTCCGTCAACCCGATGAGCGCCCCTTTTTCCATGACACGAATGTCACAGGCAAGAGCAAGTTCACATCCCCCTCCAAGAGCCAATCCTTTTACAGCCGCAATCGTCGGCATTGGCAAAGATGAGATATTTGTAAATGTTTTCCTGAGCAATGCGACATATTCTTCCACTTCTCGTTCGCTCATGGACTGCCTTTCTTTTAAATCCGCCCCTGCACAAAACGCTTTGCTTTCACCTCCCGTAAAAATAACTGCGCTTACATTCGAATGATCTTTTATCGTGTTTATCGCATAAGAAAGATCTTTTACTAAAAATTTGCTTAATGCGTTGGCACGTTTTGCGTTATTTAATTGAATGATAGCCACTTTGTTTTGAATTTCTAAAAGAACGCCTGATTCTGACATGAGCATCACTCACTTTGCTTGAACAAGCTGTTCCGCATTTAATTGCTGCAGCCGTTTTTCAAATTTTTCCGTGAACGAAGGAGTTTCCGGGAAATAACCTTCCTTTTTCAATTCTTCACTTTTTTCAACTTTTGCAAGCCAAGCCTTTGCTTCCTCTGCAGCCTCCCTTAATGCTTCTTGAAATCTGTAGGGGACAGCTCCTTGATCAAGAAGAAGTTGTTTTGCCCAATTTTCTGCATAGATGATATGATCGTGTTGTTCGCGGACAAGCTTTTGAATCCGTGAAGCAACCTTGGAATGACTTGTTTTTAACACCGTTTGAAAGACGATATCGATTGCGGCATTGATTGCATATAGCGAAGCAATGAGAGAAATCCAGTTTTGAACGTTTACAGCTGTTTGAAAAGCTTTTCCTGTTTGTGCTTGAATGTCAGGCTTTTTGCCTTTTACCCCTTTTAAATCAAAACACCAATTGTACAAAAGTCTTGCATGCCCCAGTTCTCCTTGAGCCATAGCTATAGCAGACAAGGTCGCTTCCAAATTTGGACCGCTTACACCAACTTCCACTAAACGGTCGCCAAGCACATATTTGTTATCCGCTATTGTCTCCAGCAATTCAATCAAAGAATGCGTTCCTTGTTCCATTACGCTCACAATGCTTCAGCTCCTTTCTCTGAAAATAGCCAATCAGGTTTTTTCACCCAATTCAGCTTGTTTCGTTCCACGACAACCATTTCGGTCCAATCCTCTTCGTCGTACGTAAACGTTGCATACACTTTTGCCAGCTCGCTGTTTTCTGCTTCTACCGTGCCTATATGCATTAAGTTGTCTCCCCGATTAATGCGGGCAAAAATATCATAGGTTATTTTTTCTGCGATCATTTTGCACTTACACCCCAATACTTTAATTTTTCCCTTCCCTCTGGGCTAAGACGGTCGACCGTCCATGGAGGATCCCATACGACATTTATGTGTACTTCCTTTACTTCTTCTTCTGCAAGAAGCCGATTTTTTATATCGCTTTCAATCCATTCCATGCAGGCGCAGGAAACGGCTGTGTATGTCATCGTCACATGCACTTCCCCGTCATTCATTTGAATGTCGTAAATGAGCCCCATATCGACAACGCTTATTGGGAATTCAGGATCCATCACCTCTTTCAGCGCCTCCCAATATTTTTTCGTATCCACAGCTTGTTTTTGCATCATACCACCTCTTTTCTCAGCTGTTCTAATTCTTTTGCCCCTTTTTGAATTCTTCCTACAAACCTTTCATTTTGCGGCCCTCTTTGTTTAAATCGTTTAATGACGTTTTCCCATGTGTCCGGCTGGTCGAACAGCCATTTTTTATTGACTGGATCAAATTTACAAGGGAATGGGACATCGAGCACATATTTTCCTTGTTCTTCATCATAATGAGCTGGAACTTTTACTCCAATTGATTCACAGAATGGAACTGCTGTCGACAGCCATTTTTGACGGAGCTCATCGTTTGTTCTTCCTTTTAAGCGGTATTCAAGCTGTGCGGATCTGGATTTTAAACGGTCTTCTACACCAAAAAATTCAAGCGCCATTAAAAACATCCAATCAACCGCTTTTTGAACTTCCTCTTGCAATTTCGGATCATTCATGGCTGTTCTCATAATGATTTCACCATTTCTAAGATGGAACAATTCTTCTTTATCAACTTTCACTAATGCGCGTTTCCATGGCCCGTAAGATGTATGCTCAAACGCATCCCCAAGCAGTGTGTAGCCGGCGCGGTCAAAGAACGCATTAAACACTCCAAGCTCAATCCAATTTGACAGTTCAAAGTCAAAGGCATAAGGGTTTTTCCATTTATTTGGGGCTCGATTGTACAATAATTCGTCTGTATCTTCGCCCAAATCTTTCAGTAGCCTGAAAGCAATATGTGCATGACCGATTTCATCCTGCATAATGGCGAGTGCTGTAATTTTGTTATTTAAAGTGGGCGCTTGATCATAAACAGTAAGGAGCGGCGGCACACTTAACAATTCTGTATCTCCGACAATAATCAACGTCTGTTTTAATGCCTTTAAATATTCCTCATTCATGTCACCGACGCCTTCAACAATAAAACCGTTTTGAATTTTTTCTTTTAAAAGGGCTGCCTGATCCATTTTTTCACCTCTTTTATATTACGTTTTTATTTATTTCGTCTGTTTAACATAATATTATTTTACAACCGCCTCTTTTGTCAAGAAAAAATAGAAAAATCAAATTTTTTTGTTAATTTAAAAAATAAAAGGTTTTTCTCCTTCCTTTCGTTCTTGCCGTTTTTACGACCGCAAAAAAAGCGCATAGCTTTTTGCTATGCACTTATCCATTATTTATTTTGTTTATAAAAGACAATATCGTTACGATTCTCTTTTTTAATTTGCCCTGTGAAAACTAAATACTCCAAGTGCGACAAAGTTTCTGCGATCGCAAACCGCCATTGATGCGAATTCAAGCTTTTGTGCTGAAATAAATCTTGGGCAATATCATAGGCGGTACGGCCATCCTTCGCAAGTCGAAATATTTGATCCAAGCGCTTTTGATGATGATGGATGATTTCTGATATTCTGTCGTCAACTCGTTCGATCAATGCCCCATGGGCAGGAAGCGCCAGGTCTACCTTCAATTGCTGTATTTTTTCAAGCGAAGATATGTAGTTTCCAAGCGGATTTTTGCTTGAACCGGGCCATATGCTAATGTTCGGAGTAATTTTATCCAAAATATGATCGGCTGCAAGCAGCAGTCTTTCTTCTCTTTGATAAAAGCAAATGTGTCCATCGCTGTGACCAGGTGTCGGTATAACTTCCCATTTTCTTTCGCCTAGAATGACCTCGTCATCCTCTAGAATCGTCAATTCCGGAAACGTTACATGCTTTGCCAAACTTCTCATACTTTCTTCAATTTCATCCGCAAGATCTTCCGGTGTACCGTTTTTTCTGCACATTTCACCAATTTGCTCCGCCTGGCTGCTGTTTTTTCCCCAAACACGCTGCGCCATGGCAAAATCTTCTTTGCTTATATAAGCTTTTGCCCCTGTTCTTTCCTGCATCCACCCTGCCAACCCGAAGTGATCAGGATGAAAATGAGTGAAATAAATCGAATGAATCTGTTCATAACGAACATTCATTTGTTTCAATACTTGCTTCCAAGCTTCAATCGCTTCGGTATTATGAAATCCTGCATCAACAAGGCTCCATCCGTCTGCACCGCGCACCATATAACAATAGATGTATTTCATCGGAAAAGGGATTGGAACCGGAATGCGATATATATTTTTCCCGATTTGTTCAATATTGACCACCATTATGCACCTACTTGCTTTTATTTTAAACAATGTCCATAAAAGGGTTGATCGCTCTGTCCCGATTCGCTTCCAATTCACAATCGGGAGCTTTTTCAAATAAAGTTTCAAAATATCGAATAGCAGGTACAGACAAAAGCTGATGTACATTGAAAAACAGCTCTCTAGCTTTTAAGCCGCTCCAGTCAGCAGGCAGCAGGTCGTTCGGAAACCCCGGGTCGATAAAGAAAAAGCTGCGATATTCATGAACAAGCTTCGTTCTCTCAATAAAACATTCTTGATCTGATAATTCATTATTCCAAATGCGTTCCTTAAAATCATCATACTTTTGCCGGTATTGATCAATGAATGATTCATACTCTTTGGCAATTTCGTCAAAATTCCATCCTCTATGAATCAACTCATGATTATCATGGGATACTACTGAACTGGAAGTAAATAAAATCACATACGGCTCGAGATGGTAATCTTTTATAAACTCCATCACCCGATCTTCAATAGGGTTTGGACTTGCCCACGTACCGTGCGAAATCAAGCCGAATCCCATGAGGCTCAGCTCTTTTCGAATTTGATTGCGAAGCTCCCTTTTTTCTTCCGGGACCGAATAGGTCAAAATTCTCCAATTCCCATCCCATTTGTAATTTCTCATTGAATAAACGCGGGCAAACCCGTCCATCATCGTTCTCTTCCCTTTATTTGTAAGAGAATAATAGCTTTTATTGCCAATTTTGCGAACTTTAAAAAAGCCTTGCTGAACCATTCTTAACGTGGCTCCCCGTATCGAAGATTCAGAAATGCCGAAATGGGACATCATTTGAATTAAGCTGCCAATCCAAACTTCTGTGCTGTAATGCTGAATGTACTCACCGAATAGTGTAAACATTAATGATCTTGGCTTCATTTTCTTACACCCGTCTTTTTCCTGAATTTTGCTTTTATTTTTATTATGCTGGATGGAATTCCATTTTTACAAGTTTTTTCTTCAAGATAGGGAGCCTTTTAATCTATTTTTTTATAAGTCTGAAGCTGTTTAAATCGACTCTGCCGATCAGAAAAAAAACTGCCTCCTCCTTGAGGAAGGCATATGACTTGTCTTTAAATTTCCGCATTATTTTCTGGCTGAAAAAATACCGGCCGTTTATGGCCGATATGCTTCGTCCTTCTTTTTTATATCCCTTTCCAATTTGGTTTTCTCTTTTCTAAAAATGCACTTAATCCTTCTTTTGCATCCTCGGAGCGGAACAACAAGTTTTGCAGCTCTCCTTCGTAGCGGATGGCTACGTTCAATGGCATTTCCTTCCCGTTCATGATCGACAGCTTGATGTTGGAAACCGCATAGCTTGCGCTTTCAGCTATCTTTCTCGCATACTCGAGCGTCCGCTCTCTCGTTTCCGCCTGCGGGAACACTTTGTTGACGAGACCAATGTCCAGCGCTTCCTGCGGTGTCAGCGTTTCCCCAGTTATGTTCATATCCAGCGCTCTCGAATACCCGATCAACCGCGCGAGCCGCTGCGTTCCTCCCGTTCCAGCCAGCACCCCAAGCGATACTTCCGGCAAGCCGATTTTTCCTGCTTCATCTCCCATGAATCGCAGATCGCAGCCTAGCGCCATTTCCAATCCTCCGCCGACTGTATGCCCTTCCAAACAGGCGATATATACTTGCGGCGAACGGGCGATTTTATCCAGCGTTTCATTACAGAACAGGCAAAACTGTGTTTTATAGCGCGGATCCGCTGCTTTTAAGAAATTGATATCCGCTCCTGCCGAGAAAAATTTCGGCACATCACTCATCAGCACGACCACTTTTATGTTTGGATCGAAGCGAAGCTCATCGATCGCTGCGTTGAATTCTTGGTAAAACTCCAGCCCATAGGCATTCGTTTTATTGATGTGAAGATGGATTTCCGCCACTCCGCTGTTTTTGACCACCGTTAAATTTTTCTTTTCTATTGCTACTGTATCTGACATTGCAATTCCTCCTTTATTTATACGTTTAATATTTTATCGTTTCATAAACATAATATACTAAATATTCTAATAATTCAATAGAAATTATATTTTTTTTAAACGATCTTTTTTTATACATATAATTAGAGTCCAAAGAGATTTAATGGTTTGCTGCCGATATAAGAAACGACGCTTTTCGTTTCCGTGTACAAATTCAATGTTTCCAATGCCAGCTCCCGGCCAAATCCCGATTGCTTATAGCCTCCAAAAGGTGTTCCAGGAAATGCAGAAATTGGCGAATTCACCATAACAATGCCTGCCTTTATTTGTGCCGCAACACGGTGTGCCTTTCCATGATCGTTCGTCCATATAGCCGAACCTAATCCAAAAATGGAATCATTTGCTTGTCGGATCACATCTTGCTCGTCGCTGAATTTCATAACAACTACGACAGGCCCAAAAATTTCCTCTTGTGCAACTCTCATATCATTTGTGACATCCCCGATAACCGTCGGCAAATACCAATACCCTTTTTCATACTCTCCGCCTTCCGGTATTTTGCCGCCGTATAAAATTTTTCCGCCCTCTTCCACCGCTAATTTCACGTAATGATCAATTGTTTGCTGATGACTTTTGGAAATGACGGCCCCCATATGCACGCCTTCATCAAACGGATTTCCTACTCGTATACGGGAAGCTTTTTCGAGAAATTTTTCCATAAATTCATCATAAATGTTTTCATGAACAAACAAGCGGGATCTTGCTTCACAAGATTGTCCTGTGTTGTAAAAAATTCCATAAAGCGAACCGTTTACGGCTCCTTCCAGATCACAATCGTCAAAAACGATGTTCGGCGATTTTCCTCCTAATTCCAAAGTTACCCGTTTTAACGTTTCAGAAGCGCGCTTCATAATGTCCTTTCCGGTTTCCGTTTCGCCTGTAAACGCAACTTTGTCGATTCCAGGATGCTCCGTCATATATGGTCCGATTTCAGACCCGCTGCCTGTAATAACGTTCAGGACTCCTGCCGGAACACCTGCTTCATGGCATATTTCCGCAAGCATATAGGCTGTAATTGGAGTGTAGCTAGCAGGCTTCAAGACAACAGTGCAGCCGGCAGCCAATGCAGGCGCCACTTTCCAAGCGGCCATCATGAGCGGATAATTCCAAGGAATAATTTGACCGCATACCCCGACCGGCTCTTTAAGAGTATAGTTAAAAAAGCCGTTTGGAACTTGATTGACATCACCTTGGAGAGTTAAGCATGCAGCGGCATAAAATTCAAAATCTTCAATCGCCTGCATAATTTGACCCTTGGCAGCAGCAACGGTCTTTCCGCTGTTTAATACTTCAACGCGAACCAATTCTTCAAATCGTTCTCTCATCATTTCCGCTATACGGTTTAACAGGCGAGCTCTTTTCGCTGCCGTCATTCTCGGCCATTTGCCCGACTCAAATGCAGCACGGGCTGCCTCCACCGCTTTGTCAACGTCCTTCTTTGTTGCTTTGGCTACCGTTGCTATGACTTCGCCGGTTGCAGGATTATGCGTTTCGAATACTTCTCCGTTTGAACTGTCTACATATTGTCCATTAATAAAAAGCTGATAGTGTTTTTTCATATTTTTTCATTCCTTTCTATATTTTTTCGACAATCGTGGCGATTCCTTGCCCGACGCCTATGCACATCGTCGCGAGTCCATATCTAACGTCTCTCCTTTTCATTTCATGAACGAGAGTGGTAACAATTCTCGCCCCGCTGCAGCCGAGAGGATGACCTAAAGCAATTGCTCCACCGTTGACATTCACCTTTTCCATATCAAATCCCAGCTCCTTAATGCAGGCAATGGATTGGGATGCGAATGCTTCATTAATCTCGATTAAATCCAGTTGGCTGATAGATAAACCAGTTCTTTGCAGCACTTTTTTCGTTGCTGGAATCGGGCCAATCCCCATATAAGATGGATTCACCCCAGCGACAGCGGAGCCGACAATCCGTGCCAGCGGCTTAAAGCCAAGTCTTTCTGCTATCGATCTCTCCATGATTAAAAGTGCGGAAGCGCCGTCATTGATTCCAGAGGAATTTCCAGCGGTCACTGTTCCGTCTTGAACAAAAGCAGGCTTTAATTTATTCAGCTTTTCCAAAGTCGTATCAGGCCTCGGATGCTCATCTGCATCTACTATCGTTTCTTCCCCTTTTTTCCCTGTTATTGTCACCGGAACAATTTCATCTTGAAAACGCCCTTCTTGTATAGCTTTTCCGGCTTTTTTATGGCTTTCCAACGCAAATTCATCTTGCTCCTGCCTCGAAATTTGATAGCGCGCAGCTACATTTTCAGCCGTCTCGCCAAGACTGATCGGCGGATACATTTCCGCTAATTTATCATTGACAAGCCGCCAGCCGAGAGTTGTATCATAAAAAGTTGGCGTGTCCCTCATTCCAGAAAGCTGCGGCTTCATCATGACATATGGAGCTCTTGTCATGCTTTCGGTTCCGCCTGCAATATAGACGTCTCCCAATCCGCCTTGAATCGCCAGCGCTGCTTGATTAATTGCTTCCAGACCCGATCCGCATAAACGGTTGACGGTCACGCCTGGAACCGTTTCAGGCAAACCCGCAAGAAGCACGGCCATTCTTGCCACATTGCGATTATCTTCTCCGGCTTGATTAGCGCAGCCAAAAATTACATCCTCCACATCGGAAGGATCAATCGGATTTCGCTTGAGCAGCTCTCTTACGACGTGAGCTGCCAAATCGTCCGGGCGGACCTCTCTTAATGCCCCGTTGAACCTGCCGATCGGGGTTCGGACAGCATCAACAATCACAGCTTCTTTCATTTTCTTACCCCCATTTTGACCGTTTTTTCAGGCATTTTCATTCATTTTGAACCTTTCCCGAAGCTACCATCATCAACTGGAATTTTTAATCATATTGATAAAAGCCTCTTCCCGTTTTCTTTCCGAACCATTTGGCATACACCATCTTTTTGATAAATGGAGCAGGCCGGTAGCGGTCCTCCCCCGTTTCTTTAAACAGTCCGGCTAAAACAGCATAAACATCATCAATACCGATATGATCCGCCCAGCGAAGGGGGCCCATCGGGTAATTCGTTCCTTTCATCATTGCTTTGTCTATGTCCTCTGCACTTGCAACACCTTCTGTTAAAGCAAAAGCAGCTTCATTAATAATTAATGATAAAATTCTAGGAAATACTAATCCTACACCGTCTTCCACTACTTCGACCTCTTTTCCAACTTCTTCAAAAAACTGCTTAGCTTTCTCAACATTTTCTTTTTCGGTTTGCAAAGCCGGTGCAAGTTCGACAAGTTCACAATCTTCCCAAGGGAAAAATGCGGCAAATCCGACTAATCGTTCAGGATATTGGAGCCAAGAAGCGGTTTCTGTTGCTGTTACACCAAGACATGTAGACAAAATGACCGTTTCCTTTGGCAATGTTTTTTCGATTTCGACCAATAGTTTTTTCTTTTGGTCGATGTCGAGATTTGTCGTTTCGATCACAATATCAAAATTTGAATGAACAGCCGATTGATCTTCGAGCTGATGGCCTGTTTCGCGCAATTGCGCTATGATCGAATCGGCTAAAGAGCCTTCTCCAGCTACTTTTACAGTGAATGATTTAGTTTTCATAGCGATAATATCCTTCACCGGCCTTTCTGCCAAGCTTACCTGACTGAACCATGCGCTGCTGCAAATAATGCGGACGAAATCTTTCCTCTCCGAAAAAACTATTGTAGACGATTTCCGTTGTGGAAAAATTCACATCAATACCAATTAAATCTTGCAGTTCAAAAGGACCCATCTTAAAACGTCCAGCCTTTTTCATGATCCTGTCAATCTGTTCGGGCTTCGCCAAACGTTCACCTGCAATTTTCAATGCTTCATTGTAAAAAGGACGGGCAATTCTGTTTACAATAAATCCCGGTGTGTCTTCGCAAACAACCGGATCTTTATGAAGAGAAGAGACAAATTGTGCAAGCTTTTTCAACGTGTCCTCAGATGTTTTCACCCCTCTTACGACTTCTACTAAAGGCATTAGCGGAACCGGATTAAAAAAATGAAGACCTGCCACTCTTTCCCCTGTTTTGGTAACGCTTGCAATTTCAGTGACAGAAAACGATGATGTGTTGGTGGTTAAAATGGTTTGTTCTGTACAATGTTCATCCAGCGCTTGGAAAATTTCTTTTTTAATATTGATTTTTTCCGGAACTGCTTCAATCACAAGATCACACGCTTTCATCAGCGATAAATCGGAGCAAGTCTCAATTCGTGATATTGAATCTTGAAACGTTTGTTCCTCCATTTTTCCCTTTTCTACTAATCTGTTAAGGCGTTTTTTAATTTGAGTAAATGCTTTCTGAACGATCGCATCATTTAAATCATAAAGCAATACACGAAATCCATGCTGCACACACGTTTGGGCAATGCCAGAGCCCATCGTTCCGCTTCCTACAACTCCAACCGTTTGGATCGTCAAACAGACTACACCCCCTTGTTCAAATCATTTTGCCATCTTATAAATTCAAAAACGCTTTTACATTGGTTGCAGTAATATTGAGAAACGAGCTGAGCAGTGCCGAAAACAGCTATTTTCTTAACATTTGTAGAATCGCAAAAGGAACAGTGCACCACATATTTGTCGGACACCGGTGTCACCTCTCTGTTATATTACGTTTTTTTTACTATCGTTTATTTAACAAAATATTAATAAAAACAACAGGTTCTGTCAACGAAAAAATTAAAATGTTATTTATTTTCTGGAAATTAAAATTAAAACGGTGGTGTCCAGAAAATCAAATCCCCATTAAAAACAAAAAATCATAAACATCGATATATCAACGTTTCTAAAACATTAAAGGGGGCGTCTATAAGGCCGGAAAATCGACTTATTAGACAGCCCCCTAAAATCAACATATGTATCATTTTTACCTATAAATGAAACGAGAGAATTTTACAGCGAGGGTGGTTTTGACGACAGCTAAACCGCGGCAGTTTTCTTTCTAGTTTCATACTGCTATGAGCGCTGGTTTCGAGAATAGTTTCATACTGCTATGAGCGCTGGTTTCGGGAAACGGTAATATGCAGAGTATGTCCATAAGTCCATAAAATAAAAGTAGAGAAAAACAGTCGTTTTCCTCTACTTCTTTCGATATGAAAGCAGCTGAAGGTTGCCTGCTGCTTTTCAGTGTGAAGTGGGCTTATGCCGCAATCCCTGCAAAATTTTTAACTGGCGATACGATCTTAAGCTTGGCTTGCTCGAATCGCTTGTTCCAGATCGTAAATAATGTCATCAACCGATTCCGTACCGACTGATAGCCGGACAAGACCAGGTGTAACCCCGGTTGCCAGCTGCTCTTCGCTCGTTAATTGCTGATGAGTCGTGCTGGCAGGATGAATAATCAACGATTTCGAATCGCCGATGTTGGCAAGGTTTGAAAATAATTGAACCGAATCGATCAGTTTTCTTCCTGCATCAACGCCGCCTTTAATTTCGAATGTCAGAATGGCTCCCTGACCTTTCGGCAAATATTTTTGTGCAAGTTCGAATGAAGGGTGATTTTTCAAACCTGGATAGCTGACAGATTCGACCGCTTCATGCTCAAGTAAATAATTCGCAACTGCAAGCGCATTTTCACTATGGCGCTGCATTCGCAAATGAAGCGTTTCAAGCCCTTGCAAGAATAAAAATGAATTGAATGGAGAAAGCGAAGCTCCAAGGTCTCTCAACAGCTGAATGCGCGCTTTCGTAATATATGCAGCTTCACCAATGTCATCAGCATAAACGAGACCATGGTAGCTTGGGTCCGGCTCGGTGAACTCAGGGAATTTGCCGCTTCCTTTCCAATCAAACTTGCCGCTGTCGACAATGACGCCTCCGATTGAATTTCCGTGTCCTCCAATAAATTTCGTAGCCGAATGAACAACTATATCTGCGCCGAATTCAATCGGACGGAGCAAGTAAGGGCTTGGAATTGTATTGTCAACGATAAGCGGAATTGAATGTTTATGAGCGATTGCTGCCACCGCTTCAATATCAAGCACATCCCCTCTTGGGTTTCCGATCGTCTCGGCAAATATTGCTTTTGTTTTTTCAGTAATCGCTGCTTCAAGATTTTGCGGATCCGTCGTATCGGCAAATTTTACCGTGATGCCAAACTTCGGCAAAGTATGTGTGAACAAATTATAGGTTCCGCCATATAAGCTAAATGAAGAAACAATTTCATCGCCGCTTCCAGCAATATTCAAAATCGAATAAAAAACAGCAGCTTGTCCAGATGAAAGCGCCAGCGCCCCAATTCCTCCTTCAAGCGCAGCTACACGCTTTTCAAATACATCAGTCGTTGGATTCATGATCCTTGTGTAAATATTTCCTTCTTTCTTTAAACTGAATAAATCTGCCCCATGCTGACTGTCTTCAAATACATACGAAGTCGTTTGGTAGATCGGAACAGCTCTCGACAAAGTCGTCGGATCAGGCACCTGTCCTGCATGTACAGCTAGCGTTTCGGGCTGAAGTTTTCTTTCGTTTGACATAGTTTATTTCTCCCTTCAATTCTAAACTTATATATTCGCAAAATTAAACCTACTAAAATAATAGGTTTAATTATATATAAATAAAATGTACTGCTTGTTCAGCCGGATGTCAATTACTTATCAAAACTTTCAAAAATTTTTTTAGACTTCTTCAGTATAGCATAAAATCTCAATTGGAAGATAAACTTTTTGGATATCATTTCATGTAATGGAATGCTTTATAAGTAACCTTTCCTCGTATTTTCATATGATAATAATTTTCCAATCTACTTATTCTTTTTTAAAGGGACTGCAGGATGAGTAAAAGGAATAAAGAATATACTGAGAGCAGTCCGAAAATGAAATTTCTTAAATTGATGCAATAAAAAAACAGTTTGCCATCATTAAGCAAATGGCGAGGAACTTCATTTTTCTCTTCAGACTTTTTTGAGAGGATTTTTCTCGCATCCCGGACAAATTTTTTATCCTTTCACACTTCATCTATTGCTAGTTTATATTTTCATTGACAAAGTCTTAGTAGTTTTTTGAAAATATAGAAAAAATTTTGTTGAAGTGGTAAAATAAGATGAAGTATGCCTATCAGTTGAAGGATGGTTTTAGCAATGACAGAAAATAAAAAACATGCACAAATTCAGTCTCTGCTTGTAGGATTCTCAATTATTGACCTGATTGCCAAAAACGGCAGTCCGATGAAATTTAACGACATTCATCATTTTACTAATATAGCAAAAAGCAATTTATATAAATATTTAAATACCCTTACGAATCTCGGTGTCCTTCATCGGGATAAAGGAAGCGGATTATACTCTTTAGGGAGCACACTCATTCAATATGGAATGGCAGCTGTCAATCAAGAGGACCTCATTGGCAAAATCACGCCATTTTTGCATGAAATCAATGCCAAATCGAAAGAAACGACTCTACTTGCCGTATGGACAACAAACGGCCCAATGATCGTCAAAATGATCCATAGTCATTTAGGGCTTAACTTAGGCGGACAGGTCGGAACAATCCTTCCGATCTCCTCGGCAGCCGGAAAACTTTTTGCGACATTTAAAAACGATCCAAGTGTAAACGTTTGGAAGGAATCGGAGTTGTCAAAGCTAAGCAAACAGGCGAAAGACGAGCTAATAACAGAGTTTCAGCTTATTGCTGATCAAAAAATATCGTTTGCGCAGGAAGCTTTAGCGCCAAGCATCGCTTCTGCCGCCATTCCGATTTTTAATTTTGAGCGGGAAATTTTAGGGTCTATTATTGTTGTCGGCTTTGAAAAATCGATTCCAGACACCATCGAACATGAGCTAAGCGAATATTTGCTTATAAAAGGAAAAGAAATTTCCGCCGTTTTCGGATGGAAAGAAGAATAAAAAAGAGCTTTCTGCACCCTTTTAAAGTAGAAGTGAGATGGAATTTTAAAAATAGGAATTGATTTTTACTTTTCATATGTTTCAGTAAAAAAGACGGTGTTCGCCTTCTTGTCATTTATAAGGTCAGATGTTATTTTTATCCTTATATGAAAAACCGAGCGTTAAAAAATCAACGCCCGGTTCTTTTGTGTACATACGAAACCCTCTTTTATTGATAACAGAAAATTCTGCTATCATCTTGTCGGTACTATTCTCCCAATAATAATTGATTAATCTCCTCATTTCAGAATCCCACAGCTTTCAAGGCTGTGGCTGACACAAAACTTAATACTCTCTTATTGTTAAATTTAAAATAAAAAAGAGTTTGAGTATGAAAACTCCTATTTTGATAAATCAGGACAGCAACCTGCTCTTATACTAGTTTACATTTTCCATTAATGGATCTGCGTACGTACCCTCTTTCGGAAAATCCAATTTTTCATCAACTGCTTTCGAAGCTAATAGATTTACTTCCGAAAAAGCTTGATTCTCATGTCGAAACATTGCGTAAATCAACGCAACACAGATGCCGATCGCAGCTATAATCGATAACACAACTCCTATAGAATGCGGGCCAAAGGTAAAATAAGCACCGACATGCTCCCAATTTGTTATTGGACTTGTATTCATTTACTATTCCTCCTTTACATTTTTATCCTTTTATTAACTAGTTTTGCTCTTTGACATGATCATTTTTAATCTTCCATTTTCTTGAGTAGATGGAATTCCTTCCGGAAAAGCTGTTGCAGGTATTTCAGTTAAATCAATACCAAGCATCTCTGCTTGCTTTGGTATTCTCAACATACTAAGCTTTTTCAAAAGCAGTGATGTCCAGTAGCCTGGGAGAAATCCTAGAAGGATCACAACCGCTGCACATACGAGTTGTCCAATAAAAGAGATTTCCGGGCCGTTTATATTGGGATAGCCGGAGGCAAATATCCCGACTGCAAGGACTGACCAGATCCCGATAAATCCGTGGACGGTAATAGCACCTACAGGATCATCAATCCCCTTCCTTTCGAGAAAATTTCCAATGAATGGACACATCAATCCTCCAATGACAGCTATAACAAATGCAAGCGCTGGATGATATAAATCTAAACCCGAACCTACTGAAATAACCCCGGCCAGCCCGCCTGAAGCGACCCAAAACGGTTCCCCTTTTGAACCTAAATATGCCCCTATTAAACCTCCCGCTAATCCCATTAAAGCATTGAATACAAAAGCCGATAAATTGGTAGGAGTACCGTAAATCGTCATCCATTCCCCATTTGTAACAGCGATTATACAGCCTCCGAGGAAGCCGAAAAAACCAACATAAATGAGCATCAGCCCTAATAAAGTGGACGGAAGATTATGCGGCAGAATATTAACAATTTTCTCATCCCCTGTATATTTGCCGATTCTAGGTCCTAAATTGATCACGACTCCTAATGCAAAAAACCCAGCTATTGCATGAATAACGCCTGCAGCGGCAACATCATGATAACCAAATTGCGTTAAAAACCATCCTTCTCCGTGCCAGCCCCAAGAAGCAGCTAAATTCCAAATAACTGATCCAAGAATAGCGGCAAGAATAAGAAATCCACTTAATCGAACCCGTTCGATCAGCACGCCGGATAAGATGGAAGCTGTCGTAGCAGCAAACAGCGCAAAAGCACCCCAGAAAACTCCACTCGCATGATCCGTTATATTCGGACCCATATTTTCACTCCAAGGCAATGCAGCTAATGCCGCTTCACTCATTCTCGGAATCAAACCGTCTGGAAACGCATTGTATATCCACCAGCCAACAAAATAGAAAGCAGGTAACACGACTGCTAACGTCATAATATTTTTCAAAGCCGTCGCCAATACGTTTTTTACACGGGAGATGCCGACTTCAAGAGTCAAAAACCCCGCATGGATCTGCAGCATGATTGCAATGCACCACCAATAGAATACTTCTATTTGGATTGCGGCAAACTGTTCAAATCCCTCCACATGATCATCCCCTTATTCTAAAGATTTCAAAGCCTTTAACCTACCATTTTTCAGGCCCTCCTTCTTCTGTTTCATGAAATTATTTTTAAATAACCTAAATATGCATCATGGAGCCTAGAATAGTGTCTTGAAACCTCTAACGATGCATGACACTTTTCACACGTTACTTGTTTTTGTGCTGTCAGCTTGTTCAGATGATAACACTTTACACAAAATACCCTTTCCTCTTTCTCCCCCCATCCTTGTGCCTGGATCTCATCTTCATTAAAACCAGCCCGCAATGCCAGTTTTTTCAGCTCTTTTAACATTGACCATTGAACTGAAAGAAATAGCTTTGTACCGATAAATTGACTTTCAAATATTTTGTAAATTTCCTCACTGGATGTTGATGAAAGGACAGTCGCTTCATTCGGAAAAAATTCTGTCCCCTTATACGAATGAAGGCTGCTATCATTTTTCTTCAATATATAGATTTGTTTCTTCGTCTGTTCTGGAATTTTTTTAATAAACATCAACGTTGGCAAAATCATCGGTTCATCAATGATAAACAAAAATTGTTTCCCAGTGATGAATTGAAATAGATTGCCAGCTTGCTGATTTTGCGCAAAAAATTCATCTGCTTCAGAAGCGCTTGTTTTCCCATCTGCTGTTTTAGTCATTTTTCAACCTCCTTGTTTGTTTTTCAACATGGTCGAATCGAATAAGCAATTTGTAATTTTCTCAATTCGAATTTTTCGAATATCAGGATATTCTCCAACGATAAGCTGCAGCTAGTTCGAATCAATATTAAGCAAACAAAGCATTGCCGTAACTTGATTTCTATCAAATTACAACATAGAAAGATAACGGCTAGTTGTGAAGCCCGGACCGTTCGAGCGTGTAAGCATATAAAGAGCATCTGTTAAAGGAATCCGGCGATAAGTTTCAATAACACGCCCATTGACAAATAGATTCTCCCGTTTTTGTTTTAATTGGGCAGCCGTTTGTTGAAAAAGTTTCTTAGATCTATTAAACGAGTCAAAAACGAAGCGTTCTGCTGCTGGACAGCTTGCAATACTCACATCGCCGAAATGAACCCGTCCTGACGGTGAATATGCTATCGCACTGACGATTCGTTGCTGCGCACTGCTGATGGTTTCTTGTAAAAAAGTCGCATGAACGGGTTTGATATCTTCCACAATCAGCCGGGTGATGCCCCGATCGTTAATCGCTTCTAAAATTTGTTCAGGGTCATCCTCCACGATAACCTCTTTATGGGGCGGCCATATATCCATCCAATAATGATCTAAGTGCTGTTTTCCGACATGGAAAATGAAATAATCAGGATAAATTCGAAGTCCGCCCTCCTCATCTGTTAAATCCTGACGATAAAAATCATAAAATCTGGTGACAGCTGCCATAAGCAAGGCGCTAGCACCAGCACTTCCTGCCGGTTCCCGTACGACTATTCCTAGTCGATCATATTGATGAAATCCCGGCAGCAACTCCTCAAAAGAACATTTCACGTCGTTTATCTTGAATTCAAAATCATCGATTCCGATAACCTTTGTTGTGTGCACAATTCCATTTGCTCCTTTCTTGTATGCTCTTAAAGATCTAAAACAAGACTGCCGGATTTTGCCCTTGAAACACATGTTAAAATGACATTGCTTTCTTTTTTCTCCATTTCGGTAAGAAAAAAGTCTCGATGGTCAATTTCTCCTTTTAAAACATGCAGCTGACAGCTGCCGCATCCCCCGATTTTACATGAATATGGCGCATCAATATGAAGCTGTAATAAAGTGTCCAGCAAGCTTTTCCCTTCAGGCACCTCAATCACTTTGTTGCTTTTATTGAGTTTTACCCGGAATGGCTGCATCGGTCCTGATTTTGGCGGTGTAAAGAGTTCAAAGTGGATGCTTTTTTCAGAATAACCAATGACTTTGGCAGCATCGGCAAATCCTTTGATCATGGCCTCTGGACCGCAGAAATAAACATGGGTTCCTATCGGTTGATTTTCCATTAACTTTGTTGACATTTTCTTGTTTTCCTTTGAAAAATAAAAATGAGTTTCCTCTGAAAAAAAAGTGGAGAGATGGCGATAAAAGGCACATAATTCCTTTGAAGGAGCGGCATAATGTATTTCAAATGGAGCCTTCTTCTTTTTTAATTCCTTCGCCATCGAAAGAAAAGGTGTAATGCCAATCCCAGCTGCAAAAAATAAATGGCGTTTTGCTTGAAAGCTTAGCGGAAAATAATTTTTCGGATAACTAATGGAGATCTTATCCCCTTCTTTCACATGATCGTGCCAATAAATTGATCCTCCATTTGAATCCTCATTGCGGCGAACGGCGATTCGATAGTAGCCTGTATTGTCCGGATCACTTGTAAGAGAATAGTGGCGTTCGATTAAGCCTGTTTCAGTTTGCAAATAAGTCGTAATATGAGAACCCCCACTAAAACGAGGCAATGGCGAACGGTCTGCTGACACTAGCTTAAAACTTTTAATCGCAGCTGTTTCATGCGTAATTTGTTCTACAATCACTTCAAGTGTTCGCGCCATCATGTAATCCTCCTCCTTTCATGTTTTTTAAAAACAGCTTCTTCACACGCTATTTTCTTCCAATTTTCCCAATTTCAATCTGTCAAGCTTTTTTCTAAATAGCGAATGATTTCTCCTTTGTATAAACTAAATCCTTTATATTCAGCCATATAGTCAGGTAAATCCTTTAAAACTCGAAAAAAACGTTTCAACCAATCTTCATTTTTTTTCAGCTCATCAAGTGATATTAAATGAGTATGAATACTAAATAAAATCCCATTGCTTCGCGGCATACGAAATAGCCTTTGATCCTCCACTCTTAAGTGCACAAGCTGACCGGCATTTTCTGAAGTTACCTTTTCCTTTTTTGGACCCCATTCATCAAAATTCTCAGGGAACGTGTCAAGGATTGGCTCCACTGTTAAAGTCCAGTTTAACCGTGTCCACGGTTTCCCTGCCTCGATTCTCAAAAGAAAATTGAGGACTTTTTTCGCTAAACCGCTGTCGAAAAAAACCGGTACAGGAGAATGGAACTCGGTGTAAGTCATGCCAATATCAAAGGCAATCGACCAATTGGCAGGAAAACACAATTGTCCTGCATCCATATATAAATCACCGTCTCTTTGCCCCATAAAAATGAGATCCTCTTGAACGTGTCTGCCGATAAAATCTAAAGGCTCGTAGGGCAATGTCGATAGATCGCCAAAAGTAAATGTATGTTTCTCATCCAAAAGCTTATTTTCAAACGTCCATTCATGACCATTTTTTATAACCGAGAAATACTCAGGGTAAATAATGGCAAGTTCATCTATTAAAAATTCCAGCACTTCCCACTGTCCATCGATTGAATGTTCTAAAGATTGAAAAGCACGTTCATGGTGGTTTAATAGTATTTGACGCTTTTTATCTATTTCTTCAAAATATTCGGGAGTAATATCTGCAAGTTTCCCGGATTCTAGAGGCCTCGCATTATTAGAATACCTGTAAGAGTCCTTTTGAAATGGAAATGGGAACCTTTTAATAAGCGGAATTTCTTTGATCATATGTTGGTTAGTCGTTTTTACACTCACTGCCCTCTCTCCTCCTCACGATCAAAACTGGATGAAAGAACCTCCCCATGAAGCCGCGTTACGACAAGGGGAAATTCTTTCATTTGTTTAATTTAAAAATGTTGGCTCCGGCAATCGATGTGCCGTATAAATCGCATCTCCATCGCTTTCAGCATCAAAGATCACTTTCGTTTCAGGGGTAAAGATAAAAACATCTCCCGCTTCCCCTACATATTTGTTTCCTTGTTCATCTCTGACGATGATCTGCCCCTTTATAATTACCTTTACTTCTAAGTAAGTATACAAAAATTCAAACTCTTCCGACTTTTGCATAGAGAAATATCCAATTGTTAAAGGCTTCTCTAATGGGCTAATCGGAACGTCAATAATTTGACTTTTCAAAGCCGGTATACTCAAAACATTGTTCAACTCAATTTTTTCATACGTTCCAGCTTTTATTAGCTGAATTCCTGGCTTTTGACTTAAAAATTGATGATCCATAGCTGTTACCGCTGATTCACTCATTCTTTCCACTCTCCTTTTTCAATTTTTATAATCAGAGTTATGTTATGTTTTGTAACAAAAAATGTATTATTTTATAACTCTGATGATCCTATCATAATAACAACCGTAACGTTCTCACAACCGTTTTTTCTCAAATGGCGGGAATATTCGCAAAAATCTGTAAAATGTTCTGACAATTAGAGCTTTTCCTTTCGGATCATTCAACATGAGCAGGCAATGAAATTTTATTTCTTTGAGAACTTAACATTATTAGCGCCAATAATGAGATCAGCAACGATGTTTTACACGGAAAGGAGACAGGGAGAGTACCGAATCATTGTAAAATGTAATGACAAGGTTTTTGATTTATTCCCACTATTTAGGAAATCTCTGTTTCTTTGAAAGAATCGTCTATGTAAAAATAAAAGCACAATATTCATAATATTGTAATTTTTGTTAACATTCTTAACAGTAACCTTTAACGAGGAGTGATGTCAATGGTAGTCAATCAGACAGAACTGCAGGAAGAAATTATGCAAATTCCAAAATGGTGGTCTTACCCAGAAGGATTCGAAAAACTAATTGAAAAAGCACATGAATTAGGCAAAAAGGAGCTGCTGCCCCGTGCTTCTATTTCAGACAAGGAGTGCCGTTATCCTCGGGAAAGCTTACAAGCAATTGCGGATGCTGGATTTGGAGCAGTTACAATCCCTGTTGACGACGGAGGCCTTGGCGCTGGACTAACTGGATTTGCTTTGTTAGCCGAAAGTTTTTCTCAATATTGCGCTTCCACTACTATGTGTTGGGTTATGCACACTGCTGCCGTCCAAACGCTTTATACAGCTGGAACTAGAGAGCAGCGGCAGCGTTATATTCCTGGGGTGCTAAAGGGAAAGATTGGCGCATTAGCCTTTAGTGAACCAGCGACTGGAAGCCACTTCTGGAATGTTGTTAGTTCGGCTCCCCGCAAAGGAAACGGATATTTGTTAAATGCGGAAAAATCATTTGTCACCAGTGCGGGCGAGGCGGATTGGTATATTGTTTGCACCAATTATCCAAATAGCATAGAAGACGATCCATTAATGTTTTTAATTGTAGATCATAATCAGAAGGGAATCGAATATTTTCCTTTTTCAGCTATGGGGCTTCGCGGAAATTCAAGCGGACCGATGAAGTTTAAAGATGTCTTTGTCCCTATTGAAAATCGTCTTGGGACTGAAGGCGGAATGAATGTTTATAATGAAAACGTCATTGATCCGCTCTTTTTATTAGGCACAAGTGCTTGCTGGGTTGGTATTGCTCAAGGAGCCTTGAATGCAGCAATTGACCAGGCAAAGAAAAAAGTCCATAAAGATACAGGAAAATCAGTTGCCGGCTACCAAGTCATTCGCCACGAATTGGCAAAAGCGCAAATTTTAATCGATAGTGCAAGAAGCATGCTTTATCGTACAGCTGAAGGGATGGATCAATGTTTAAATAGTGGAAAAGAATTGTCAGAATGCTTATACCCGCTTTGGGAACTCAAAACTCATGCAGCAGATATAGTCATACAAGTTACAAATCAAGCATTACAAGTTTCTGGAGGAAGAGGATATCTAACCGGGCAAGTGGAAAAATTTTTACGTGACGGTCGAGCAGGTGCAGTCATGGGACCCACAAACGAAATATTGCGCGAATGGATTGGCCGCACGTTAATTGGTGTTCCTTGGTTTGAATAATTTGTATCACTTGATCTGAAATATAACTGTTTGTGCCAATAACTTGTTTCTGAAATGCAAAAAAAGAGAATCGTTAGCCGAATAAATCGCCTTACGAGAGGAGGGAGCCCTGCCTTCCGATTAGTCGAAAGATATTTCAGAAACAAGCTCCACACCCTTTTGTATATTTTTTGCTTAAAATAGTTTTAAAGAAATAAGAGAACAAAACGATCACATGACGACAGATTTTTAATCTTTTTCTTTACAGTATAAAAAATTAACAATAATCGGCTGTTTTTCTTTGTCGAAATCTACTTGTTGTGTTTTTACAAATTCATCAAAACAAACATGAATCCTCACACTGTTTATCAGGTGAGGATTCTTTTATGCGTATACAATTGAATTGGTCATAGCTTTGCCGTTTTGACAACCAATGAAAAATACATTGCCATGCTAGGACATTTGAGAAGCAATATCGTTTGATTTACCCTTCTCTTCTATCGACTGATCAACATCTGAATAAGCCGGTTCTTGATGAAAGCTTAAATCAAGGCCAAGCAGCTCGTCTTCTTTTTTCACACGCAACGGTGTAAACAGCGAAACAATTTTCAAAACAATATATGTTCCTACTGCCGCAAGCAAAACAGCCACAATCACTCCTATAACCTGATGGAACAGCTGTTCAGGATTTCCATAAAACAAACCGTTATTCCCTGCCGGATTCACTGACTTAGTAGCAAAAAGTCCTGTTGCAATGGATCCCCATATTCCGCAGATGCCATGTACTCCAAAAGCATCTAACGTATCATCATATTTTAGACGTGCTTTCACAAAATGGATAGCAAAATAGCAGATAGGGGCGGATGCAAGTCCAATAATCAAAGCTGAAGGGATTGTGACAAATCCTGCTGCTGGAGTTATGCCAACAAGACCGCCTATTGCCCCAGTGGCAGTTCCTACTAGCGTCGGGCGCTTGCGAACCATCCATTCTATGATCAGCCATCCCAAGCCCCCGGCTGCTGCGGCAACTTGTGTATTGGCAAAGGCAAGAGCGGTAATACCATTTGCACTAAGTGCACTTCCTGCGTTAAAACCGAACCAGCCAAACCAAAGAGTGGCCGCTCCAATAAGAAATAAAACAATATTATGAGGAGCATCATTTTTCTTCATATGTTCATATCTCGGCCCAATTACGAGTGCAGCTGTTAATGCGCTAACACCGGAAAGTATATGAACAACCGTACCTCCAGCAAAATCAAGTTCGCCCATGGCAAAAAGCCATCCGCCTCCCCATACCCAATGAGCCATTGGTGCATAAACAAAGGTGATCCATAAAACCGAAAACATTACCCATGCAGGAAAAGAAATACGCCCTGCAATTCCTCCGGAAATAATCGCAACCGTTATAGCAGCAAATGCACCTTGAAAAATGGCAAATATATAATGAGGGATGGTTAATGAACCAAAAGCAGCCTCTCCTCCTACTCCGTTAAATGCCAGGTAGTCCAGTTTTCCAATGATTCCCCCTACATCCTGTCCAAAGCTGAGGCTGTATCCCCATAGCACCCAAACAATGGTCACAGTTAAAAGACTGACAAAGCTGTGCATCATCGTTGATACAACATTCCGTTCACTTACAAGCCCTCCATAAAAGAGAGCCAAACCAGGTACATGCATAAAAATAACGATAGCCGCTGCTACGAGCAACCAAGTTGTATCCCCCGTATCAACCACCGGCTCGTTCTCTTGCGCAAAGGCTGAAATCGGAAAAAGGAATAAAAGATAAAGAAGAAAAACGAAAAATATTGAAGCTCTTTTCTTTACGAAACCATCCATAGGAATCCTCCTCCTTACTTTTTTCATTACTCTAGCTTTCGGTAGCGATTTGTTCAAAACGATTTAATCGAAAAAAGGAAATATCATGTTTTGTTTTCCCAAGCGTGACTAAATCTGCTAAAATGCTCCCAACGATGCTGGCAAACTTAAACCCATGTCCGGAAAATCCACCGGCTAACAACACATTGCTGAAGTTTGGATGAAAATCGATAATAAAGTCGCTATCAGGAGTAAGTGAATATAAACAAATTTTACCATCGGTCAGCTCGCCGGCAGCCTGCGGCATATATTTTTCAAGAAAGCTTCGTACATCACGTTCATCTTCACAGTAAGAACCAAATAGTCTGTTCACGGAATCTGGATCACTTTCAATCCCCATGTCATGACGTCCTATTTTTACACCTGTTTTCCGAAAATTCGGAAAACCATAATAATGACCTTCTTTTGTGTCAAAGACAAAAGCAGGAAATTGACCAAAATCATATAGTCCATCCTCCAACGGTGCAAACCATGCAACAGGTTTTCGGATCACTTGGATCGGAAAATCGAGTTCCGGCAATAATTTCGGAATCCATGCACCAGCTGTGATCACTAAATTGGCTGCTTGAAAACGTCCCTTCTCCGTAATGACCTCCGACATATCCGATTGAATGGACAGCTTTAAGACAGGATTGTTTTCCAACAGTTTGGCTCCCAGTTTTAAAGCTTCTTCTTTATAAGTTTGAATACATACTTCACATAACAAAAATCCTGCTTGGGGATCAAAACAGGCAGTAAAATCTTCGGGAATTTGAATGCCTTGCCATTTGTTCATCACCATGCTTGCTGTGAACATTTCAATTGGGAGGTTGTGATGAATAGAGCTTTGAATCGTTTCATTGACAAAAGATGAATCGCGTTCGCCGACAACTAAAGTGCCTGTTTGATAAAATAACGTTTTTCCTGTTTGCTCTTGCAGTTCCATCCATAACCGGTATGCTTCTTTAACTAAATCAACATATTTTTCCCCTTGGCCATAACCAAATCGCAGCATTCTTGTTTCCCCGGCGTGGCTTGCAAAGGAATTTGGAACAGAAAATTGATCAATCATCAACACGCTTTGACCATTTTGGGCTAAATAATAGGCTGCAGCACTTCCTGCAGAACCTGCTCCAATAACAATCACATCGTACATCCCGTCATAATTCATACGAATTCCTCCATATAAATCAATACGATTTGTTTTTAGTAGCCTTTTAAATATTTTTCAACTTCCCATTCGCTGACATAGTCATGATATTCTTTCCATTCAGCCTTTTTTCGTTTAATAAAGGTCTCCATAAATGTTTCCCCTAGTGCCTTGACTAACACTTCATCGCTTTCTAATGCTTCAATCGCTTCATTCAATGTAGAAGGCAATTTGTCAAATTCATTTTCTATCGAATGGAACATGTATAAATTTCCGTTAAATGGATCTCCTGGATCCATCCGCTTTTCGATGCCGTCCAATCCCGCTGCTAAAATCGCAGCAGTCGCCAGGTACGGATTACAGGAACCGTCCATGGCCCGAAACTCAATCCTTCCAGCATCAGGAATGCGAATAAGCTGTGTGCGGTTATTCCCTCCATAAGAAATAAAATTAGGAGCCCATGTAGATCCAGATGAGGAATTTAACGCTCCTAGCCGCTTGTAAGAGTTGACAGTTGGACAGACAATAGCAGCCAAGGCTTTTGCATGATTGAGAATACCTGCAATAAAATGATACGCGACTGCAGACAATCCAAAGCCTTTTGGATCATGAGCATCTTCAAATACATTTCGTTCTTCCCGCTCATCCCATAAGCTTAAGTGCATATGGCAGCCATTCCCGGTCAGATTGGAAAATGGCTTCGGCATAAACGTGGCGATTAGTCCTCGTTCCTCTGCCATGGTTCTAATCATATATTTAAAAAATGTATGCCGATCAGCAGACGTCACCGCATCTGAAAAATCAAAATTGATTTCAAATTGTCCATTGGCATCTTCATGATCTGCTTGTGTGACATTCCATTTCAATTCATTCATATACTCAATCAAAGTGCCTAAAAATTCGATATTTCTCATAAGCGCCTGCTGTTGGTAACATGGTTTCAATTCTTTATCCTGTTCATCAAACGGGGCAATTTTCCCGTCTTCTCCCTGTTTCACAAGGAAAAATTCCGGTTCCACTCCCGTTTTCATCGTATATCCCATGCTTTTTGCTTGCGTCAGCACATTTAACAAAATCGTTCTCGTACAAAACGGCCAAGGAGTTCCATCTTCCGTTAAAGTTCCGGCAAACCAAGCAATCTCTTTATTCCACGGTAATATAGTCATAGAACGCAAATCAGGGATGCACAATATATCGGGATCATGCGGTCCGTGGCCGAGATCGCCTACAGCAAAACCGGCGAATCCAGCCCCTGATTGGCAGACTGACTGTAAACGGGAGGAAGGAATTAATTTCGCACGTAAAGAACCGTTCAAATCCGAAAAGGAGGCTAACGCCAATTTGATCTTTTTACCTTCGATATATTTTAACGTCTCCTCCAACACCTTGTTATTGCTTTCCACTATACCGATCAATGATCATCACCATCCCTTATTTTTTACACTTTTAAAAGATCTTTAAATGAACTCCCATGGTCAAGGCTTGCAAAATACGGTTTTTTGCCCCCTAATCCTACTAGAGGAACTCCTGTAATATAGGAGGTGACTAATGTTAACGAGCGCAAATCGGTAGGATCTAAATCACTGACTCTGCTTTTTCCGCACGATCTTGCAAAAATTTGCATTTCCATCGTGATCGAATTGATATAATTCTCCACTCTTTCAGCGGCAGCTGTAGGATCTAATCTCGCCATTAACTCAGGATCTTGTGTCGCAATACCGACCGGGCATTTACCCGTATGGCAATGATGGCATGCACCAGGTTCTGTCCCTAAGGCATGGTAGTCTTCTATATAAATTGGCCGCTGGCAATTAAGGGCAATTAACATTGCTGAACCCATATAAACGACATCCGCACCTAGTGCGATGGCTTTCGCTGCATCAGCGCCATTGCTGATTCCGCCGCCGATAATTAGCTTTACTTCGTGCTTCATACCGATATCGTAAAGTGCTTGAGCTGCTTCAACTACAGCGGAAATGGTCGGAATCCCTGTATGATCCAATTGGATTTCCGGTGAGGCAGCGGTTCCTCCTTCCATTCCATCAATGACGACTGCTTCCACCCCAACCTTTGCCGCCAGCTTTACATCATCATAAACGCGTCCGGCCCCAATTTTAATAAAGATCGGCACTTCATAATCAGTCGCTTCCCGAATTTGCTCTACTTTTACCCCTAAATCATCTGGCCCCATCCAATCGGGGTGCCGGCACGGGCTTCGTTGATCGACTCCTGCAGGAAGATCCCGCATTTTTGCCACTTCTTCAGAAACTTTATGTCCAAGAAGCGTTCCGCCCGTACCTGGTTTGGCACCTTGGCTCACGACAATTTCTACCGCATCGGCTTTTTTCAAATCATAAGGATTTAAACCGTAGCGGCTCGGAAGCAATTGGTAGACCAATTTCTCCGAATATTCACGTTCTATCGGATGCATGCCCCCATCGCCCGTACATGTACTGATGCCGCATCTAGTCGCTGCAATGCCAAGCGCTTTTTTAGAATGAGCATTAATCGCCCCAAAACTCATCCCTGCAATCATGATCGGTGTTTCGAGTACGAGGGGACGTTTCACCTTTCCTTCTCCTATAACAACTTTTGTATCGCATCGCTCCCGATACCCTTCCAGCGGTACCCTTGACAGTCCTGCCGGAGTAAAGACGAGATCGTCAAAGGAAGGTAAGTCCATTCTTTTTGTAGCTTGGCCGCGGATGCGATATCGTCCAATCTGAGCTTTTTCTTGAATTTCTTCAATTTTTTCCGGACTCCACACCTTGCTTTTTCTTATAAGATTTCTTTCCATACGCGAAACTCCTTTTTATTAAAATGATGAAGCAAGCCGTTAGGAACAATTTTTTGAAAAGAGGGCGGCGGTTCTATTTGATAGAAATCAAGCAAACTCTTTATCTCATCTTTTTCCTCTTCCGACACTTCCTCTACCTTTGTTCCATTCCCCAGCTCCGCAATTTTCCCGCCAACATAGATCACTCCATCATACATGGAATCTCCCAGCGCTTTCCCAGCATCTCCACAAATAATCATTTTTCCTTTTTGCATCATAAAACCGGTCATATATCGGTATTACCGCCAATAATTAAAGTCCCTCCCTTCATGCTGATTCCCGCCCTGGCGCCTGCCTCTCCTTTGACAACTACGATACCGCCTCTCAGCGAAGCTGCACAGGAAGACGCTGCATTTCCATTTACGACAATTTCTCCGCTCATTAAATTTTCACCAACTGCCCAGCCGCAATTCCCGTTTATGGTCGCTGTCACCTTATCACATAAACTCACTGCATAGTAGCCGACATCTCCGTTATAAATGAGATGAATCGGATCTGTTATGCATACTCCAAGGTTATGGCGTGCGAGAGGGTTTTCGATGATGACCTCCTTTATATTATTTTTCGCAAAATCCCGAATCATTTGGTTGATTGAAGTCACCGTTTCACTCTTGCAATCAATTACTATACTTTCTTTCACAGATTCCATACCAATACCTCCTCTGCCCCTGGTTCTCTTACTGGCAAGCTTTCCCCAAAGCCATTTGTAATTGCTAAGCTTTCAGAAGCAAAAGCGATGAAATCATCAGTTTCCGCAAGCACAATCGGCTTCATACTAAAAGGTTCTTTTGCTAAACCGACTGCTGTCGGCGTAACAGCAATATAGCTAAAAGAGCCGTCTAAATCATGAACAGATGCTGTCATTGCTTCTTTTAAGCTGGCTCCTTTCTTCATTTCATCTACTAAATAAACGGCAATCACTTCCGAATCGTTTCCGGTTATAAATTGATAGCCTTTCTTTTCGTAGTATGCTCTCAATTTAATGTAGTTTGTCACATGGCCATTGTGAATAATCGTTAAATCTTTGAAAGAATTGCAACAGAGCGGCTGCGAATGGGAAATATCGACTTTGCTTTCTGTCGCCATTCTTGTATGGCCTACAGCAACTTGCCCGTCATATACGGAAAGCTTAAATTGCGCATCTAAAAGATGAGCTCCCCCTAAAGATTTCAACACTTCAATCGATTCTCCGATGTTTGCGACTGAAATGTCTTCGTCCAGCTGACTGATTCCTTGAACAATATGTTGGATATCTCCTGAATGGAAAATTTTTGTTCTGACGTAATTGCCATGATCAGATGAATACAGCACATCTGCTTTATCTTTTAAGAAGGAAATGATTTTCTCCCCGTTGCCCCTTGTTTCATAATTCACATCAACATATAAGACGTTCTCTTCCTTTGGATGGAGAATGGCAACTCCTGTTGAATCAGGACCTCTTCGAAACAAACTGTCCAGCATTGCCAATATGACTTCGCCTGTTTTCCTTTTGTGATTTGGATTTTTAAAGATGACACCACTGATCCCGCACATCTTTTTTCCCTCCAGTCGTTGAAAAATTTTTGGAACTTTTTGTGAGAGGTTGTGGTTATATACAATATTCCATAATTTTTTCCCAAAAAAAAGCTCATTTTATCGAATATTGGGAAAATTACAAAAACCATGTTACCTTTTCTTCCATAGGATGGACTTTTTCATCCTTTGGTCATCTGTTTGGTACCCAGCCTAGTTCTTCGGAAATTTCATTTGCGGCTCTGATTGTGGTAGATATTAAACCGGCTAACTCATCTTTCGTAAAACGCGTTTCCGGCCCGGCAACACTTAAAGAGGCGATCACTTTATTTTCCCAAGAGAAAATAGGAGCTGCCACACTGGCGGTTCCTTCTGTTGTTTCCCCGAAAGAAATACAATATCCATGCTTTCGAATTAACATTAAATGTCGGTGAAGATGATCCACGTCTTTTATCCTTCCATTTTTTACAAGATCTTTAATCACTTGGCTTCTTGTTTTCTCTTCCAAGTATGCTAAAATCACTTTTTTCGAAGCACCTACGCATAAAGGAAGACGCATTCCAATCGGTTCGACAATTCTAAGCCAATGCGGCGAATCAACACAATCAATAAACACGCCTTCACATCCTTCCGGTACGGTCAAGTACACACTTTCCTTTGTTTTTTGGGCCAGCTTTTCCATAATTGGTACTGCAGCATTACGAACCGATAGATTGTCTCGTATGGAAAGACCTAATTGAAGCAATGTAAGGCCTAGACGGAATTTTCTCGTTTGTTTGTTTTTATACACAAATCCATACTCTTCTAAACAAGTCAGCAATCGGTGCACCGTTTGAACGGGAATACCGAGCTTTTTACTGATTTCCGTAGTACTCCACTCTTCTTTATTTTCGTTCGGCTGAATAGTTTGCAATAATAAAATCGTTTTCCGAATCACCTCTGACATCTAAACCCCTCCTATGTAAAAAAATTTACATAATGAGAATGGAATGTTTGCTTTTATATTAACGAAATAAAAAATGATACAACGTTGTTTTGTCAGATCGGCCAACATACTTTTTATATTTTTTCCCATATAATGAGATTTTTTACCGGAAGAGGTTGAGGGAGGAATTTAATAAACGAGCAAGTTGAGTTAATTTTTCTCTTCTCCATTTTCTGTGGTTCTCTAGAGGCGAACTGGGGATGTATATCGGATCATGTAACAATTTGCGAATTTATTATCCAAGCAATATACGACAAAATAATCCGTCATTTGGATGCACTTGTTGAAAAAGCGCAAATTGCAGCTGGTTGACCTTGTATCCTGAAGGTCTCATAAAATGGGGGTGTCTAATAAGTCGTTTTTACGGCTTATTGACGCCCCCTTTAATGTTTTAGAAACGTTGATATATCGATGTTTATGATTTTTGTTTTTAATGGGATTTGATTTTCTGGACAGCCCCATGTCTCTCTCGTGTCGTAATGAAAATACCAGCCAAAACGAATAGTACACTAGCCAGGATGCCCTTAATAGTTCTTCTTTAGTTGAATGGTTTTAGTGTACTCGATTACACTTTCGTGAAAAGTTCGTATTGACAACAAATTCCGCTTAGGATAAGGTCAATCCGTTTCGAAATTCACTTACATATTTAAATTGTCGGTTTTGTATAATATTGTCTTTCAGTTACAAAATGCCTAAATAAATCCAAACCTTCATTATAAAATAAATGCTTTGATAAAAATTGAAACGTTTATCCTTTCTTTGCTTTAAAAAAATCCCCTCCCATGTAGACGGTTAGGAGCATAAAATCATTACATTTAACTGTCTACCTGTTAGGGGAAAATACGAGACCTGCTCAATTTTTAAAAATGGTAACATACTTACCATTTTGGAATATAAAATTAAGCAAACTTATCATAACGTTTTTCAGATGCGGCAGCCCCTTCGGAAATCGATGTAGATGACATCCCCTTTCGTTTGCCATACCTTTTAGTTATGTCTCTTTTCATTCTGGCAATAGTCATAATTTCAAATTTGTCGCCGTCATCTAATTGACGGAGGATTTCGATTAGTTCCTGCTCTTCTGGAGAAAGTTCGTTTTCGTCATTTTGTTGATCGATCATTTCGTTTTCACTAACTTTTATAGATGGATCGGCAAAAAGAGCAGCTGAAGCTTTAAATAGATTCATTAGTGCTTCAGGATCTAAGCTGACCGAACTGTTTTCGCCTTTCAAACATTTTATGGTTAAATCCAGAAATTTTTTAAACAATGGAGATTTTTTAATTTTATCGTCTTCAACTGAAGCACGGTCAGTCATTTCTTGTAAACAAGAATCTGACGTAAATTTATCATTAGTTTCAGAAATCGGAACACTAGTCAAATAAGCCTCGCCGTATAGCAAGAAATCATTACTCACTCCTAAAACTCTGCTTATTAATGATAGATTCTCAGCAGAAACTGAAACTGCTCCTCTTTCAATTTTGCTTAGTGCGCTATTCGTAATACCAGTAGCTTTTGCCATTTCCTCAAGTGTCAAACCTTTTTCTTTACGAATTCGTCTTACCCGACTGCCCAATTCCTTTTTGAAATCGCTCATTTTCTGTCAACCTCTCTATAATCTTCCTAAAAGAAACATTTTTAGTCCTAAAGGAAAATTTTGTTGATTTTCGTCTTATAGGAATATATAATGTAATCAAAAGTGGTAACCGATTACCTTGTCAAACAAAAATAAAGTGTAAATAGATGTAAAAGTTCGACAATCTGCGTAAGTTTCCTAGTCCATTGGTCCAAAAGAACCGTCATAGGTATTTCATGAAGGTTACCGATGGACTATATATCCGTTTGAATAATCAGCGCGCTCTATATTAATCATCACAACCGCTTTTGCAGCCTTGAAACTGAACTAGCAGTTGAATCATTGCAGCAACAATATCATGCAATCCAATGATTGGAATGAGCAAGCTGTTGTTCCGGTGCAGATGCTTTGGATGAAACAGGTACAGCGTGCTGACTGAAAAATGCAGCATATCAAATGTTCTTTATGCCCGGAAAGCCTTCTGATTATTGATCTTAACAATGAAAGAAATAGACGAGCTCAATCAAAGGCTGCTATACCCATTCGAAGTCATCAAGCAGAGTTTTGCTATCTAAAATAATTCTTTGAGTTGTTGTATAAATACATTCAAATTCATACATAAACTGTTGAATCATATGTCCTTTAAAAATTGCCAATTTGAGGTATCGAGAAAACAACTTGTTCCCAACTACATCAATCAGTTGAAGATATACAAATGGAAATGCTTCACTGTTTTTTAATACCATCTGCATTAAATTCTCCGAAATATAGATAGTCTCTAAATAGAGCTAGTACTGGCATGAATTGAGGAACTTGGTTCTTTTATTTGTCCACAGTTTGGTTTTACAACATGATGAGCAGGCTTAATCTCCTGAACAATCTGGTCGATATGAAGCTTTAAGGATGATAAAAGCTCCTGCTGCGTTTCTCCGTCCTCGTTATACATGAAAATCTTTCGGAGATAGCACCAGGACATAGTTAATCAGCAATAGATTTTTGAATCAACATCTCATAACGAATTCTGGTCCTCAAATATAGTTATGACTCCCTTTCATTCTACCAAAATTCGGCATAGGGAAACAGAATGATCATAGAAAGGAGTGATTTAAATGGCGGTTCGCAAACAACGCATCACTCCGTTAGGGTGGAAAATCAAGCGGCGCTTGGCAGAACTGGAAATGACCCATAAGGAGTTTTGCGAGCAGCATAAAATCCCGTTAAGCCGCCTTTCTGAAATTATTTCAGGAACACGTCAAAACCGAAAATATCGCGACAAAATTTTAAGAGAGTTGGAAATCGAAGAGGAGGGTCAACCCCATGCCGAACAAGTGCAGCATGTCGGTTGAAACTGAACAATATATAACAAATTAAGCAGAAAAAAAATTCATTTGGCACGATGGTTAAAATCGTGGAAACTGTTATTTCTGCTCTAGCCGCTCAATATCGTTTCACTGCCATCCGTACTCACAGCGTGAACAGGTGCATAAAGAAGCTAAATGATATTTAATTGCCTTATACAGCTAGTTAGATAATAGGGTTGGTTATCCAAAATCATCCCAACATTTTTGGAACGGATGATGTAAAATATTTTCAAAAATGTTATGTATTGTTGTATTTTCGGGATTTTTTCGTATTGGCACATGCTTACATGTTGTAACGGGGTGAAATATAGGTGATTTTCAAAAGAACAAAGCAAGAAAATTCGTATTTTAATTTTGATCACGGGAAAGGCAATATAAGTATCACGAAAGGCAGTGAAATTGAAAGGCAAATCTTAATGATCGACCTAACAGAAAAAGATTTACAGATTATTAATGCTATACAGCCATTCGTAATAGAAAAAATTGATTTAATTGCTGATAGATTTTATAAGAACTTGGAAAAAGAACCATCGCTTTTAAAAATTATTAATGATAACAGTTCGATAGAAAAATTAAAAAAGACGCTTAGACAACATATTGTTGAAATGTTTAACGGAAGAATAGATGCAGCTTTCACCGACAAAAGAATTAAAATTGCACATATGCATGTAAGGATAGGTCTTCAAACGAAATGGTATATGTGTGCATTTCAGGATCTATTTTTAGCACTTATGGATATTATCCAACAAAATATGATGAATAAGGAAGATTGCTTTCTTGCCATAAGAGCGGTCTCTAAAATTATAAACTTAGAACAACAATTGGTATTAGAGGCGTATGATACTGAATCAATAAGATTAAAGGAAGCAATTGCAATAGAGGAACAAAAAAGGTCAGTTCGTAAAAATGTTGCAAAAGCATCTCAAAATCTGGCTGCAATCTCGGAGCAGACAAATGCTTCTTTCCAGCAATTAATCGCGCAATCAAACGAAATCGTTTCCCTTGCAAAAAACGGAACTAGTCTATCTCTATCCGCACAAGAACGTGCCGAAAAAGGAAAAGAACATATGCATCAACAGACATTAAACATGTCGAACATTTATAGTGCCGTTGATAATATATCAAATGATGTCCATTTATTATTGGAAATATCAAATAAAATGCAAGAAATCGTCGGCATTGTTACTGGAATTGCTGACAAAACCAACTTATTATCGCTTAATGCTGCCATAGAAGCTGCAAGAGCAGGTGAATCTGGCCGCGGTTTTGCTGTTGTAGCTGAAGAAGTCCGTAAATTGGCCGAACAAACTAAGAATTCAGTTTCAAAAGTATCTTCTCTCATTCAAAATACCCAAAAACAAGTAGAGGATCTTACAAAGTCGCTTGAAAAAATAAAAACAGAAGTGAATAACGGCCATCAAAACATGCAAGAAACAGAGAAACACTTTGAGCAAATTTTGGACACAATGGCTAAAACAATGGATCAAAACAATAAAATCGAGACGGAATTGATATCGTTTGTAAATGTGGTAAATGAATTAGGAAAAGCGTTTGAAGAAGTGTCCCTCTCTGCAGATCAATTAACGATGATTACAAAAGAAATGAACTAATATTTCGAAGAGAGAGTTGGAAAATTGCCCAATCGACTACTTAAGAGATGCTGTAATTATACTGTGTCTCCCCCTTTGTAAAAGAGTTCTCACCTGTTGCATCGAAGCATGAGAAGCTGGGAAAAAACATGCATACTATACAAGAACCGGGAGATGTTCTGTTGGTACGTGTCTCGGTTCTTTTTTATTTGCAAAATAAGTCTGCTTATGCAGTTAATGAAGCGATTTAAAAGGTCGGAAGCATTCAACTATTCGGATGCGGTCATTCACACATTTTAACAGATGAAGTACTTTAAAGCGTGCGGATCAATCCATATCGAATCACCAATACTTTATGAAGGTGCGCTTCGTTCGCCAACGCTGGATTTAATAGTTGATGTGCGAATTTTTGTAGATTTGTTGCGAAAAACACAGTTTAAAAACTCTCAAACTCTTGATAAAAAGGTTTTAAGATTTTTTTCAATATTTCCACAAAAATATATAAAAATCAACGTTTAAATATGGAATTTTTTACACTAATTCCCTTATAATCAAAATGATAGCAGCTACAAAGCAACATAAAAGAATATTAGAGCAGCTCCAATTAGAACAAGCTGACAAATATACCATTTTATTTAATGGAGGATTTATGATGTATGGTCAATAAAAAGAAGCTTGCGTTTTTCTCCCTGTTATTTTTTATAGCCTTCACAATTATAGGGGACGCATATATTTATTATTTAGATGGAAAAGTATTTGAAAGTGATTTTAAGTATACAACAGATGTGAAAAGTGAGAAGTTAAATCGAGAGTACATACAAGATTTAGACCGACTGAGCAAAGAACTAAATTTAAAAATATATGTCGTATCATCAACCGTTAATTCTAGTAATTCTGCTACCTATACGATCTATTCTACAAAGGAAAATAAAAATTATTTTAAAAAAAGAATATTAGTAAAGAATGATCATTCTATATTTAAATCGTTAATTAGCGGCAAGAGAGAAATTATATTTAAACCCTTTAGCGATATTACTGAGATAAAAAAAGAAGAATACTTTTATGTTTTTGGCACTAAAAAAAGCGTGGAAAAATTGCGTTCTGAAACAATTGATAAATACGGAATGAGCAAACCCGAAGAAAACCGCTATCAAAATGATGCAATATTTATGATTATTTCGGCTTGGACCTTTGTGTTTTTCATTATATTCTTATATACCATGTTTGAGGTTAATAGCCTAAAAAAGGAAGTTTTAATTAAATATTTTAATGGGTCTGATAAGAAAAGTATAATTGTTCCCTTGATGATTACAAATTCAGTAACTATTATTAGCAGCGCTTTTATTGGTATGTTACTAGCGATTTTTATAACTGAATCATCTAAGTTTCTATTAATATCAGTTCTCATGTTGTTTGTTATCGTACTTTCTACAAATATTCTCTATCTTATGCTTCGCAATTTGGATATTAAGAAAACATTTGTAAGAAGCTATTACACATTAGGATATAAAATATTAGCCTTTTTTATATTGTTTATCATAACTGTAACCTTAATCTTAACTTTAACCTTCAATCTGAAGACGATTTACGATGCTATATTAACGATTAACCAGAGGGATCATTGGGAAGAATATTATGATTACGATAATGTCCTCTTTTTATTAAAAAACTATACCGAAACTACGAACTTTGAAACAGAAAGAGAATATGCAGTTAAATTTTATAATGATTATCTCGATAAATACCGAATTCATTTATCATTTGATTTTTCAAACAATGGCGGTATTTCGTCAAGTATGGTGAATGTAAATGAGTCTATAGTGTATTTGAATAAATATGCGAAAAAGGAAATTAAAGATTTAGGAATTGATTTAAATAAACTGAAAGAGGACAGATATTATCTCATTTCTAGATATACAGATGCGGAATTAAAAGAAAAAGGTATATTTGATCCATCAACACCTAATGAAATTACCAACTTGTTACAAAATGATGACGGGATTTTTGAAACAATAACTATTAAAAATCCTTACACATTATTAATACATGATATTAATATGGCAAATTTAGCTGATAATTATAAGAAAAATCCTATCATTATTTTTGATACCCATAGTAAATTACCTAGTAATGAAATGGGTTTCTATGTCTTTAATTCATTAGTTAAATTTAACAATGACAATAATTTTGAAGCTTTTATTAAAAAAATTGGCTATGAAGATGAAATTTTCTATAAAAATAACATAAAAGATTTATATTTAGAAAAACGTGCTGAAAAAATATTAGTTTTATTAATCAATATCATTTTAAGCATTATGTTGTTAATCTTATTTAATATTTCTTTATCTACCATTTTAAAAATGGATTTTAATTCTAGAGCCATTGAAATAGCACTTCATAAAGTATTCGGAAAAACTTTTGTTCAAAGGTATAAAGGTGTATTCAGATTGTTAATTGGTGCCTTCATTTTAGGTGTGGGAATTGCCTTAGCGGGAAAAATTATGTTCTATCATTTCTCTTTCCTTTATATTTTTTTCGCAAGTACAATTGTGCTGATAAATACTATTGTCATTCTTTCACTGTTTATAAATAAATTTGAACAGATAAGCATATCCCGCGTATTAAAAGGTGGTATATAAAATGCTGGAAATCAAAAATATAACGAAAAAATTCGGGGATCGTGTTCTATTCGAGGATTTCTCTTGTTCTATCAAGCAAGGTGAATGTAATGCACCCCTTTGTCAAGACACAAATTGATAATATTTAAGTTATCCATTCTCTCCTTTCGCTATGAATGTGGTGCGTGTGCAAAAAAGGCTTGACATGGAGCCTCTACGGGCACGATTTTTTGCGCTGGAGCGATGGACAGATAACATCGCATGGCTAAAACAGCCTATCATGCCCGTCTCTCCATATAAAGCCTCTCATCACGTTCGATGGTTAGGATGCTTGAACCATCTTAGGTTGCTTGTACACTGTTGCTGGCGTCAAATAGTCCAAGGATTGGTGAGGTCGGTCTGTATTATAGAACGTAACATAGCGTCGAATGCCTTTTCGCAACTCTTTAGGATTCTCGAATTCATTGAGATAGATACATTCATACTTTAAAGCTCTAAAGAATCGTTCCGTACGACTATTGTCTGTTGCTCGTCCTTTGCCATCCATTGATACCTGGATGCCATACTCTTTCAACAGCCCGAGATAGTCAGCGTTTGTAAAATGGCTGCCCTGGTCACTATTGATGATGGCCGGCTTACCATGACGCAATGCCCGCTTCAGACAGTCGATGACAAATCCTTTCTCCAGCGTACTAGATAACTCGTAATCGATCACTTTGCGGCTGAACCAGTCGATGATGGTAAACAGGTACATAAAGCCCCGTCCCATACGAAGGTAGGTGATATCCACTCCCCATACATGGTTCGGACGGGTGATCTCCAATCCACGGAGCAGGTAAGGCCGGCAGTACTTGGCATGTAGCCTCTTACTAAGGTTGGGTTTTGGGTAAATAGCTTGTATACCCATAAGGCGCATGAGACGGCGTACGCGTTTATGATTCACATCAAATCCTTTCTCACGAAGTTTCGCAGTCATGCGCCTGTAGCCAAAGTAGGGATGAGCTGTATAAAGCATATCCATTTCGTGCATGAGCATGATGTTTTCTGAGCTTTCTGTTTGCCTCTTTGATTGGCGATACACGCTAGTACGATGAATACCTAATAACTGTGCCTGACGCTTGATGCTGATCGATGGGTGATTGAATTCGACCATAGCCTTTCGTTCGTCAACAGACTTATTTGAGCCCAGATTTTTTTTTCAGCCAGTCAACTTCAACCGTTAACTGACCTACCAATTTCTCTAAATTTTCTTGTTTGGCCTCATATTCTTTACGGATTTTATCCACTTCGCTTGAGCCTTTTTCAAAGACCATCGAGGATCGTTCTAGAAATTCTGCTTTCCAACGACTGACCATGACTGGGCTTAATTCATATTTGGCGGCTATTTCATTGACGGTTTGCTCTTCACGCAACACCTCAAGAACCACCTTAGCTTTAAATTCTGCGGTATATCGGTTTCTTTTTTTCATGGTATCATTATAACTTATTTATCACGCTCATGTGTCTCACCTTATGGGAGCATTATAGAATTTGTCGTATTCAGTGGAAAGAGCGGCAGCGGGAAAACGACGCTTTTAAATATAATAGGAGGGATTGAAAAGGTAGATGCAGGGAAAGTATTTATCGACGGCTTAGATCTTTCGAAAAACGATGATATTCTTAAGGCATATAGAGAGAAGCTCGGATTTCTTTTTCAAAACTTTGCATTAGTAGAAAATAAGACTGTTGAAGAAAACATTCTGATGATCGACAAGAAATATAGAAACAATACCACTGTTTCAGCAGCATTAGAAAAAGTTGGATTGAATGGTTACGAAAAAAGAAAAATATATACTTTGTCCGGTGGAGAACAGCAAAGAGTAGCCATTGCGCGTCTGTTTATGAAAAAATGCAGTATTATATTGGCAGATGAACCGACAGGAAGCTTGGATAAATATAACGCCAATCTAGTGATGGAACATGTAAAAGAACTTAATAGATTAGGAAAGACCATTATATTGGTTACACACGATGAGGAATTAAAAAAGATGGGAGATGTTATCATTGAATTATAAAAAAGTTTTTTTAAAAATAATGATTGGAATTGTTGGCATATTTGCTTTGTATTTTGGCATCCACACTTATGCCAATGGCCAATTGGTGAAAACATATGCGAAAGGATTCGAACAAAACCCATTAGGTGATTATTCGAAAAACGAATCAGATATGGTTCTTACAGTATATAAAGCTCCCCTTTTCCAGACATATACCAATTTATCAGTGCTGGCTCGAGGAAGCGATCATTAACATGTATCAAAGTGGCATGAGTACGCGTGAAATTAGCAAGTTTATTGAACGAATTCTAGGAAATGCCTACTCCCCAACAACGATTAGTCATATCACGGATGTGGTAAAGGAAGACATTGTAAAAAGGTGAAACAAAAATAAGAATAGTGATAGGATATGATGGTAAGATATGGACAGCATTTCCAGTAAAATAACTTTTGAATACAATTTTGTAGTTGATAATGGAATTATTTCAAATAAAGATAAACGTGATGTTCCTACCATATTAGCGGTAGAAGCTACACTTACAATAAAAATCAATAATGAGTTATACTTTGAAACAGAACTTGCTATTTTAGAATTCTATAAAGCATTATACGAATGGAAAAACAGAGTCACAGATGAACATATTCCAGAATTCCATTATTATACGATTGAATATGACGATTATGAAGATGGTGCTATTCTGTCTTTAATTCCATTTTCAAATAAAGCAAGAGTGAAATCTATTTGGGCAGAGCAAGATTTGTACAATGTTTTTGATTTAGACTATATCGTAAGGGAATTTATTCAATTAGAGCAAAATCTAAAACGAGATATAGAAAATTACTTTGGAATCGAATTGAAAAAATTCATAAAACATATCCCTTTGATGAAAGGTCCTTATTCGGATGATTATTAGCAATAAAAGAGAGACTTGAATTAAACAAGTCTCTCTTGCTCTTTTCAAGAAAATATTAATATTAATATTAATAATTAATGAATTTTTCGGTTTGGTTTTTTAACTTCATTTCTTTTGCTAATTAATCCTGTCCCGCAACAGAACCAGCAAGTTTCTAATTGAAATCCTAATATTCCTGTTCCATCACAAGCTTTACATCATTCTTTATTATCTTCTGTCATATGTTTTCCTCTCCTTCTACCGAAAAATGTTTCAATGCAAACCGTTTTTAATATACCGCCCGTCTTTTTCTTTGTAACCAAAGAAGTCATCCACTTCCCTCGCCCAAACTTTATCTGTTCCATAATTAGCTTCGGATTGGTAAATGACATGCGGTAAATCAGAGTCGATAAGCCAAACACCATTATGAAAATATAGCGGTATGTCCCTATCGTTTTCATAATAACGAGCTGTTCCTTTAGGTACTAAACAACTCTGGTCTTCAACTTCGTTTAAAGGTAAAGCAATGCATTTGAACTGATAATCGTTTCCTTTATAATGTGTGTAAATATCGTTTCGAATCATATGAAGTCTCCTTTCTACACTATCTCTTGTTCTATCAAGCAAGGTGAATTTGTCGTATTCAGCGGAAAGAGCGGCAGCGGAAAAACGACGCTTTTAAATATAATAGGAGGGATTGAAAAGGTAGATGCAGGGAAAGTATTTATCGACGGCTTAGATCTTTCGAAAAACGATGATATTCTTAAGGCATATAGAGAGAAGCTCGGATTTCTTTTTCAAAACTTTGCATTAGTAGAAAATAAGACTGTCGAAGAAAACATTCTGATGATCGACAAGAAATATAGAAACAATACCACTGTTTCAGCAGCATTAGAAAAAGTTGGATTGAATGGTTACGAAAAAAGAAAAATATATACTTTGTCCGGTGGAGAACAGCAAAGAGTAGCCATTGCGCGTCTGTTTATGAAAAAATGCAGTATTATATTGGCAGATGAACCGACAGGAAGCTTGGATAAATATAACGCCAATCTAGTGATGGAACATGTAAAAGAACTTAATAGATTAGGAAAGACCATTATATTGGTTACACATGATGAGGAATTAAAAAAGATGGGAGATGTTATCATTGAATTATAAAAAAAATTGTTGTCATATTTTCTTTATATTTCGGCATTCACACTTATGCCAATGGCCAATTGGTGAAAACATATGCGAAAGGATTCGAACAAAACCCATTAGGTGATTATGCGAAAAACGAATCAGATATGGTTCTTATAGTATATGAAGCCCCCCTTTTCCAGACATATACCAATTTATCAGTAAGTAATAGCAAAGATAAAGTGGATTTAATTGTTTTGACCCCTCTTTATATGGTCTTATTGTAATAGATGATGAAAATAACGCAACTTATCAAATTGAAGTAAATAACCATCTCGAAACAGATGATGAAAAATATAAACATATTCTTCAAAAAAAGCAAAATGCTATTAACGAAATAAAATCCGTGGCAAAAAAAGAATGGGGTTTAAACTTTTAAAATGAAAAAGAGAACTAGCACACAAAACATGAACTAGCACCTATTAAAAGTAGCCCTTATGCGTTTTTGTTCAGAAAATAAGATCTGCTGGTGCAAACATTGGGGCAGCTTTTTAAAAAAGGTTTCTCAGACTTTTTTATTGATCTTTTGTGAGTTCTGCTCACGTTTGACCAAAGCATGTCGTTTAAAACAGGCAGACAACCTTTGTTCGTTGTCTGCCTTGATACATGCTTAATTTTCAGATAAGGATGCTGCTTCTGCTCTGACAAGCCCTTTTGAAATTTTTCCGGACGGAGTGGTCGGCAGTTCATCTTTAATCACTAAATATTCTGGAAACTTATACTTTGCAAATCCTTTTTCCTGCAAATATTCTTTAATTTCCTCCAGATCAATCGTTTCATTTTCTCGCAAAGAGACGAAGGCGCAGCCCCGTTCGCCTAGACGAGGATCCGGAACACTGACGATTGCCACTTGTTTGATTTTCGGATGCATTTGCAATGCTTCTTCAATTTCTGAAGCATGATATTTTAATCCGCCGCGGTTAATCGTATCTTTCGTCCGTCCGACGAAATGGAGGTATCCTTTTTCATCAAGCCAGCCTTGATCCCCTGTTAAAAAATAGCCGTCTTCCGTAAACGACTGGGCGGTTACTTGCGGATTTTTATAATATTCAATAAATAAGCTTTCTCCTTTAAAAGCGATTTCTCCTATTTCGCCCGTCGGAAGCGGTTTGTGCCGTTCATCTACAATGATGACTTCCCCGACCGGAGCCGGTCTGCCAACTGTTTCCCATGTTAACGAAGCTTCATCGCCCGGACGAGTAAAGGTTCCTGCACAAATTTCGCTCATGCCCCACTGAGCAGCAACATCGCAGTTTAATGTAGCCCTAAGATCTTGAACCATTTTCGCCGGTATTTTTGTTCCCCCAGTTAAAATAAGCCGAGGATTTAAACCGCTTACATTTTGCTGTTCGCACTGTCTTAATAAGTCAATTAAATGTGCGGGTGCAGCAGTCAAAAAAGATACTTGTTCTTTTTTCAATAAGTCGATAATTTCATTTGATTTATATTCTCGATAAAGTAAATGCTTCGCTCCATATCGAAGGCTAATGATAATCATCGGCAGTGAAAACATGTGGCATAATGGAGTTAAACATAAAATGGTATCATTGTCCGTTATTCGATACTCCTTGCCATTTAGCAGATGGCACGGAACAAATGTCCGGAATGTATGAAGAACTCCTTTAGGATTGGACTCTGTACCTGATGTAAATAATATGATGCACGGATCATCAAAAGCCGGTAAGTTTTCATGTATGTCTTGATCAGAAACGGAATCAGGTTCTGATTCAAGCAAAGCTGTGATACTTATGCTGCGGTCATTCTTCTTTTCCCCTGCCACCAAAACATGCTGTAAATGAGGAAGCTGAGCCTTCAATTCATGAGCAAGTTGTTCATGATTGAATCCCTTCCAATTGTCAATTGTTACAAACGCTTTCGCTTCACAATGTGAAAGCATATATTGCAGCTCTTTTTTCCGGTAGTTTGGACTGAGCGGATTAAACACTAACCCAATTCTCGATGCAGCAAGATGTACGACAACAAATTCCCAGCAATTGGGCAGCTGTGCAGAGATGGCATCGCCTTTCTTCAAACCTAGCTGTATAAAATGCCTCGCCAATCTTAATGACAATTGATTCAAATCTTCAAAAGTATAGAAATTGTCCCCTTCTGCAAAAGCAACACGGTCTTTAAATTTTTTTGCCGATTCCTCAATCAATTCATGAATCAGCACATTTTCAGTCATCCGGTTTGCTGCCATTCAAATCCCTCCCATCAAAAGTAGACGGAAAACCGCCTTCTTACATAAATGGCGGTTTTCCGATTGAGTTTGTCAAAAACAACCTTTGCCTTCAGCTTAAAATTAAGACAAAAGGATGTTTTTGACATGTTCAGGAACAGGCACTGCTTTTGGCCGATCTTCTGCGACAGATGTCCATGCTCTCACTTCATGGCCTTCTGCTACAACTTGATCCCCTTTTTTAAACGTATGCTTGATTTTGAAAACTTTGTTGTTAACTTCTACTACTTCAGAATGGACAGCTACCTCATCATCATAAAGAAGAGGTGATTTAAACTGGCAAAATGCTTCCAAAAGCGGTGTAATGATCTTTTCATCCGATTGCAGCTTCGCCACAGGAAAGCCTGCGGAGCGCAACAATTCATGCGAGGCTTGATCCATCCACCGGTAAAAATTCGGGTAAAACACGATGCCAGCAGCGTCTGTATCTCCCCACACTACTCTAAACGTATAAATATTTTTCATGTTTCCACCTTCTAATTCTCATCTGCAAATTTCACGTTTACGGAAAATTCCCCCACACTTCCAACTTGAATGCGGACGACATCTCCATCACGGATCGGTCCGACACCTTCAGGAGTTCCGGTTGCGATAATATCCCCAGGGTTTAATGTCGAATAAGTCGAGGCGACTTCCAAACATTTATAGCAATCATAAATTAAATGCTTCGTGCTTCCGTCCTGGCGCAATTCTTCATTGACCCAGAGCTTCAATGAAAGATCATTTGGATTTTCAATCTCATCAGCCGTCACGATCCATGGACCGATCGGTGTGAATGTATCAAATGATTTTCTCCATGTTCTCTCTTCATTTCCCCGGATGGAAATGTCCAATAAGGCGAAATAGCCGAAAATATAATCTTTTGCATCTTCATATTTAACATTTTTCGCTTTTTTGCCGATGACATATCCGAGTTCTGCTTCATGATCTGTTCTTCTGTCTTTAAATGGAAGCAAAATCGGATCGGACGGACCTGAAACAGATGACGGAGCTTTTAAGAACAGCGCAAGTTCTTCAATCGTTCTCGGAGCGTTGTTAAATTGTTTGTTCATCTCCTCTTGGTGTTTTTTATAGTTAACAGGAGCAGCCCATATTTTGCTTGGTGAAGGGACAGGCGCTCTAAAAACTACTTCTTCAAGATCGTACTGTTTTCCTTCTTGAGCTGCCTTTTCCAGTGTATCTTTTAATGAATCAAAATTTTCCATCAGCCTTACTAATGATTCATGCGGCTTTGTTTGATCCCAGTCAGCGGTAGTTGTTACATCTGAAACTTTTTGGCCTGCTACGATTCCTAATCGATTATCATTAAAAATGGCAATTTTCATAGGCACACTCCTCACTTAAATCGCTTCTGCACAATTTTTAATCTATTTACGGGCCTGGAGTAAATACTTTTTCAATTTTTTGATGTCCTTCCGGATGGGCCTCTTCATATTCTAATCCAAGAATGTCCATAACCGGCTTATCATTGAATGAGAACAAATAGGCGTCCTCCGATCCTTCATTGACATGCTCATGCCAGCTCCACGGCGGCAGAATGAAGAAGTCTCCTCTTTCCCATTCAAATTTTTGTCCGTTAATGACTGTATATCCTTTTCCTTCAAGAACATGGTAAATGGCGCTGTGCACATGGCGATGCGCTTTCGTATGCTGGTTCGGCAGCAATCTTTGCATCATCGAACCGATTCTTTCATCTGCCGATCCTCCTGTTGTCGGATTGATGTATTCAATCGCATAGCCATCATACGGATCTTCGTTTTCCTTTGGCGATTTACTCATTTGCTCTAAAACATATTTTGCGCGCTCCCATTTGTAGCCAATAATAGGAGACGGATACCCAGGCTTTTCTTTTTTGCCTTTCGGGACGAACGCACCTTTTGCAAATTTTTCAGTTGAATAATTTTCAAGCGGCTGTTCAGGGTAAAATCCATTTTCATAAGGTTCGAAGAAAGAAGCAGCCAAATTTTTCACAAGTCCTACATCCAAACCGTCCAGCCAAATCATCGGTTCAGTTCCTTCATGTTTATGTTCATGCCATGTCCATGCAGGAGTAAGAATCATATCTCCCCGTTCCATGTACACTTTTTCCCCATTCACAGCTGTATAAGCTCCAGAACCTTCAATAATAAAACGGATCGCTCCTTGAGAATGGTGGTGCGAAGGAGCAAATTCTCCCGGCAGCAATAGCTGGATTCCGGCATACAACGTATGTGTCCCATATCCGACTAATCCATGTTTTAATAGATTAGGATTTTGCAAATAAACAACGCGCCGCTCAGCATCTTTTCCAGGTTCTAAAATTTCTCCCGCCTTCATAACATAATCGCGGATCGTTTTCCACTTCCATAAATATGGCTCCACATCATGAACAGGCTCTTTCGTCACCATGTGTCCTAAATCATACCATAGCGGACCTAAATAACTATTTTTCATCCCATCGTAATATTCTTTTAATTCTGTGTCCGTGATGACTTCTTTTTTGCTCATAGGAAACCCTCCCGAAAAATAAAATTGATCCAAAACTAATGATCATGTATGCGTTTCCACCAATCCTAAAAAAATAAAATTTTTTATTTGTTCCTGATATAGGGAACTTAATTACTTAATTCGATATTAAAAAATAAAATTAATATTGTCAATAGTCAGAATTTATTTTCTAAAAACTGGGCGGATACCTCACTCAGCAGTGCCCGTGCATTCTTTCCTCATTTCAATTCATCTGCTTAATATTTGTCATCACGCTAAAAAAAGGCTTACAGAAAGTTTCGTTCTATTAAACTTTCATGCAAGCCTCATTTGTTTTGATTATAATCTTTTCCAAATTTCTTCTCTGACCGATACTTTCCATCAACGCCAGCTTCTGCATATGACCTGCATAATGTGATGGATGCTTGATAGTTGTCATAATATGAGACGGCTCGAAATTTAGATTTTCCTCTCCCCCTTTGCTAAATGATTCGTAAAAAGCGCTTTTTATCTTGTGAATGAACCTCATACACGACAAATAGTAGGAATGGTTTTTTCCTTCAATTTGTGCAAACTGTTTAGCAGTTTCAAGAAAAACCGATATTCCTCGCTGCATCTATTTTTCTGCACAAAGGAAAATGCATCTTTAAAGAAAAACTCTCTAATACTTCCAGCTTTTTGTCTTTCCAACAAACAAAAACAAACCCGCTCTTTCTTGAATACGGGTTTGTTCCAAAATCAAACGTTTATCGAAATGTCCAGAAATCTTTGAAGCTAGAGCTAATGGGCAATTATTTGATTATATTCGGAAGCCAAAGAACCATCTGCGGCCAATAAGTAATGATGAACAATGCAATAATGGACACGACCAAAAATGGCAAAATGGCTTTCGTTAAGGCTTCCAGCTTGACATTTCCCAACGAAGAAGCAAGGTAAAGCCCCGCTCCAACTGGAGGTGTAAGGAGACCAATTGTTAAATTTATACAAATAATTACTCCGAAATGAATTGGATCAATTCCATAGTTTGCAATGATTGGCGTAAATATCGGTACAAGTATAATCAATGCAGCGATTCCGTCCATAAACATTCCTACAATTAATAGAAAAATATTAACTAATAGAAGAAACAGGAACGGATTTTCAGTTAAAGAAGTCATCCAGGATGCAATTGTTTGAGGAATTCTCTCAAATGAAAGCATCCAACCAAATAAATTTGCCATTGCGATGAGCATAGTAATGATAGCACTTGAAATAGCTGTATTAATCATAATAGTTGGAAGATCTTTAATTTTCAGTTCTTTATAAATAAAAAAACCGACAACTAACGCTACAACACATGCAAACGCTGCTGATTCCGTAGGAGTAAAAACACCGCTTAAAATACCGACAATAATTATAAACGGTACTAACAGTGCAGGAATCACATTCAAGAAAGATTGGAACATGACGGATATTTTAGCGCGTTCATGCGTCTGCCACTTCTGCTTGTAGCCTGTGTATGCAATTAGTAATATAAAGGCAATCCCCAATAAAATTCCAGGCATAATTCCTGCCAAAAACATTGAACCGATCGATGCTCCTGACGAAACGCCATAGATAATAAACAGCATGCTTGGCGGAATAATGGGACCTAAAAGACCTGCGGCTGCTGTCGTGGAGGCGCTAAATTCCCTTGAATATCCTTCCTTTTCCATTGAAGGCACCATAATTTTGCTCATCATAGCAATTTGAGCTGTAGCTGACCCTATAATGGATGCAAGCAGCATATTCGAAACGACATTCACATATGCCAATCCACCTTTAAAATGCCCAACAAGAGTCGTAGCAAAGCGAATTAAACGCTTTGTTATGCCGCCGGAATTCATTAACTCCCCTGCCATCATAAACAGCGGAATCGCAAGTAGACCGTAACTTTCAAGGCCTGAATATAACCGTTGGGGCGCTGTTGATAACAAACCCGTATTTCCAGTTAACAATATATAGAGAATCGTCGTGATTCCAAGTACAAAAGCAATCGGTACTTGTAAAAGGAGGAGAATAATAAAGATTAACAGTGCGATAGTCATATTACAATGCCTCCTTTTTGCCTTGGAAATTTTTTAAAATCAAATCGAGCGTATGAATGCTAATAAAGAAAAAACTAACAGGTACGCTCAAATATGGAATAATCATCGGCAATTGCATCGAATTGGAGCGTTGAATCATTATATTAGATGATGACAGCCACATGACAGATAAATAGAAAATATACAAGGCGAAAAGAAGGACGGAAAGCAAACTGATGCCAATCAAAACTTTTTTTGTTTTTCCATTCATTTTATCCATAAAAAGAGTAACGGCAGCAGAGTTCTGCCGTTTAATACTCATGCTTCCCCCAATAAAAGTTAACCATGCTAATGAAAAAATGGCGGTTTCGTCTGACCAGTTTAAAGGAGAGCTTAAGAAATAGCGATAGAAAACACCTAAAGATAATGAAATGAGCATAAAAATGCATAAAATGATCGCCAAAATTTTTTCAATACTGTGTAAGATTTCACTCAGGCTATGGATAAACTTCATAAAAACTCCCCCGTTATTGTTTCGCTTCCTCTAAGAACTTTTTAATAACCGGTGATTTTTCAGCATATTTGTCCTTCACTTCTTTTGCGATCGAATCAAAAGCAGAGGTATCGGTAAGTTCTTTTACTTTAACTCCATGCTTTTTTAATTCCTCCAAGTTCTTATTCTCTCGTTGAATTGCTTCTTGAACACCCCAATCTGCTGCTGCTTTTAATGCTTTTTTCACAATTTCTTGATCTTCAGTCGTTAGCTTGTCATATGTTTTTTGACTCATCACAATAACAGATGGGAACGTTATATGGTTTGTCAACGTTAAATTTTCAGCATTTTCATAATATTTTTCCGTTACTAACGCATCTAAATCAATGTCAATTCCATCGATGACACCAGTTTGCAAAGAAGTATATACTTCAGAAAGCGGCATTGCGGTTGGACCAGCGCCGACTTTTTCCCAAAATTCCTGAATAGCCGGGCTGCCAATAATGCGAATTTTTTTCCCTTTCAAGTCTTGCGGAGAAGAGACATGCCCGTTTTTCATCAAAATGTGGCGGTTTCCGGCAAAAATAAAATCAAGTCCGACAAGCCCTTGTGAATTCAGATCCTCCAACATCTGCTTTGCAGCTTCCGATTCTCTCATTTTCACCGCTTCTTCTAAATTTTTAAACGTGAATGGCATAAACCAAGCGTTTAATGAATCTTGGCGCGTACTCATATAAGCGTTTGTCAGAAAACCAAAATCTAATGAGCCAGTTTCAAGCTGCTGTGCCATATCTTTTTCCAGTCCGAGCTGAGAAGCAGGGTAAATTTCCAGTTTCATTCTTCCGTCTGAAAGCTTTTCCAGCTCTTCCCCGAATTTCAAAGCAGTTTGATGCCAGACGTGAGATTCTTGTGTCACATGGCTTACTTTAAAAGTGTATACGTCACCGCCTTTTTCAGAGCTTTTCTCATCCCCGTTTGCGTTATTGCCGCTGCATGCTGAAAGAATGATGACTAAAATGGACAGCATGACAAGCAACCTCATAATTCTCATTTTCTTCATGTAAAAATCCCCCTTTTTTAAATCAACTTTGTTAATAAAAGTTTGCAGGTACCAAAAAATGAAACGCTTTCAATAATAAACATTAAAAAACATTTATTATTGAAATAGTGAATTCGTTTCATTTATATTATAATTTATCTGCTCTCTATGTCAAACCATTTTTAATATTTATTATTTTCTAATAATTAAAAATAAAAAAGCAGCTTTCCAGCTAGAAAGCTACTTCCCGCTTTTAAATCCAAAGGATTCAGATAATTCGCGAGCGCATTTTATGACGTATTGGCTCACTTCATCCGTCGGCTTATGCGGGATCAGCTTCGTGAAGCCTACCAATGTTATGGAGGCTACAAGATCATGATTAAAATCTAAAATCGGCACACTAAATGACGAAACGTGCTCCACTAAAGGCTCTGCTGCGTAAGCAAAGTACGTTTTTTCAATTTCAACTTGCTCCTTTTCAAATTCCTTCCGTTGTTCTTCCGTCAATTTGCTTAACTCTTTTAACTTCCATTCCTTAATCTCAATTTCAGGCGTTTTGTTGAAAACAGCGAAAATTTTCCCTGTGGCAGACATTAAAGGCAGCCGTGTTCCAATTTGCGCTCCGATATTTAGACCGTAGTTGGCATTCCAAATATTTGCGATAACCGGCCCTTCATGCGTCCAAACTGTAAGCAGCGATGTTTGGGCTGTGTAGCGGCTGATATCTCTTAAGTACGGCGTCACCCTGCCGATCACATCTTTGCTGCCAATTGCAGCCGAACAGTATTGAATAAATTTTCCTCCCAATGAATATGTTCCATGTCTTTTATCCCGATACAACAATCCAAGCTGCGTCAATGTGTTCAAATATTTATAGAGGTTGCTTTTTGTAATGCCGGACAACTCCTGAATTTCCGTAAATTTTAACGGATGATCATTGTTTGCAATAATCTCTAAAATTTGCACGCCAGTTTGCAACGATTGAATGATTTGTACGTTTTTTTGCTGCTGCATTTCTCTTCCCCTTTTAATCCATTTTTTAACCCAATATCCAAATTCTTTTATAAACATGAATGTAACAAGGAACTTTGAAAAAATCAAACACAATAAAATAACTGAAAAATTTTTATTTTATTAAAGTTGACAATTTTAAAATATTTATTTATTTTTATTATTAAATAACAATGTTATCTAATAGTGGATTTTATGATCCAAAAGTGAAAGGCTAACACTACCATTTTTCAAAATATTGAATGCGCTTCCAATTTTTCATTAGTCACGTTTTCTAATAACACAGATCAAGAGTAGGTGCCGTTAAAAATTTAAGCAAAATGTATTGCCTAAGGAATGCTTTTAGGCCATACAATTTTCCCGATTATTGCTGCATGGATGCAAAAGCTTCCGAAAGGGTTCCATTCGAACGCCCATAGACATATACACACATCGATTTATCATGCTCCGTTATACGATCATTAACGGCACTCGATTTAACTGGGAAAAAGGAGATTTTTTCGTTGTCCCGAACTGGTCGTGGCATGAACACGTTGCAGAAGAAGAAAGCTATTTTATTCTCAACAAATGATTTGCCAATACTTGAAAAATTCGGATTGAAACGTTTGAGCAGTCAAAACGGTTATCAAGAAGTAAAAGATAGTTTACACCAGCCTTATAAATTGAATTTTGTAAAAAGTGAACTTGAAGCAATTGTCGATTCATTTCATTTTTCATTCTAATAAGGGGGATCAATATATGAAAAACAGTCAAACAGATTTAATCATTGTCGGCGGGGGGATAGGCGGTCTTTCGGCTGCTCTAGCGGCAGCGGAAGCCGGAAAAACTTCATTAGTTTTGGAAAGAGCTCCTCAGTTTGGTGAAGTCGGAGCAGGTATTCAATTGGGACCAAATGCAACCGCTGTGCTGAAACGATTTGGAGTCATGGAGGAAATTTCAAAAGTTGCTGTATTTCCAAAACGTCTTGTGCTAAAAGATGTTTATACGGCAAAAGAGTTGTCAGCAATGGACCTTGGCGAAGCATTCAAAGCCCGATACAAACATCCGTATCTCGTTTTGCACCGTTCGGATCTCCACCGAATTTTGCTTGAAGCTTGCAAGAAAACAGGTATGGTCCGCTTCAAAAACAACCAAACAATTGAGACTGTCAAGCAAGAACATGTCGTTGTTTCTGTTTACAGCCAAAGCGGAGAAATGTTCACGGCTGATGCCGTCATCGGAGCAGACGGACTTTGGTCAAAGCTTAGAAAATATTTCGTCGATGACGAACCCATTTGCTCTGAATATGTTGCTTACAGAGGAACCATACCGATTTCCGAAATTTCAAACGCAAACTTAGACGATGTCGTCATGTGGATCGGCCCTTATTTGCATTTAGTACAATATCCAGTAAGATGCGGAGAGCTTTATAATCAAGTGGTCGTGTTTAAATCTTACAATTATAAGGCAAATTCCGATGATTGGGGCACACCTGAAGAAATGGACAGACGATTTAAAGGATGCCATCCGGATGTGAAAAATGCCTTAACATTTATACAACGGCAAATTCGCTGGCCGATGTATGACAGGCTGCCAATTAACAATTGGACAAAAGGGAAGGTTACATTGCTTGGCGATGCAGCTCATCCTATGCTGCAATATTTAGCTCAAGGAGGCTGCCAGGCGCTTGAAGATGCTTCTTATCTTGCAGATATGCTCAAAAAATATCCGGACAGCTATGAGCAAGCATTCGCCGATTTTCAGAAAGAGCGGCTGCCGCGTACAGCAAAAGTACAAACGAGCGCTCGGACATGGGGTGAAATTCTTCATACTGAAGATCCTGTTGCAACACTGCTCAGAAACACTATTTTTGAACAAAGAACTCCGCAAGACTATGAAGTGGCCGATTTCCTTTATAGCTATGACAAAACGACTAAACAAATCAATTAATATATGAATAGAGAAGCCTGACGTAAAAATTTGAACTTATAAAAAATATTTTAATAGAAAGCGGTGAAAAACAATGGATAGCCTTCGTTTCACCGCTTTCTTCATACCATTTGCACGATTCTTTTATTTTTTTAAAAAAAGGTGTACAATTAGTTTGTTGTTTAAAAAGTCTGAAAAAATGATTTTTTTTCAAAGAAGGGACAAATATGGAAGAAGCAAAATTATGGACGAAAAATTTTTTTAGTATTTCAATTTGTAATTTTTTTCTTTTTATAAACTATTATTATTTGCTGGTCACCTTGCCGATCTTTGTCATTCAAGATTTAAAAAGCAGTGAAGCTGAGGCTGGCTTAATAGCAATGGTTTATTTATTTGCTGCGATCGTGACTCGCCCGTTCGTCGACCAATTTATGGAGAAGCTTGGAAAACAAAAAATGTTGATTATTTCCTTGGTCATTTTCCTGATCGCCTCTATTTCTTATTTATTTGTCAGTTCAATTGTCTTATTATTGATCATTCGTTTTCTTCATGGAATCGGTTTCGGGATCGCGACAACCGCAACAGGGGCGATTGTGGCAGATATCGTGCCGGAATCGAAAAAAGGAGAAGGAATGGGATATTTTATTTTATCTTCCAATGTCGCCATGGTGATTGGACCGTTTTTAGGGCTTACCTCGTTAGATCATTGGGGTTCTTTTGTCATGCTCGTCATTGCCCTTATTTGTTCCGTTGGGGCGCTTTTGACCGGGGGAATAGTTAACCTGCATGAAATGAAGCCGAAACTAAATAAAAGAGAACTTTTCAAAGTGAATTTCAGCTTTGAAAAACTTGTAGAGGTATCAGCATTCCGCATTGCGTTGATTGCTGCCTTTTTAGCTTTTGCTTATTCGACTGTATTATCGTTCGTCTCCGTTTTTGCGGAAAAAATGAATCTTGGCGCCGGTTCGAATTTATTCTTCGTCGTGTATGCAATCGTTTTGCTCATTTCCCGGCCGTTTACCGGAAGGTGGTTTGACCGATACGGCGCAAATGTCATTGTTATCCCATGTATCGTTTCATTTGCCTTCGGATTATTTATATTGAGCATGGCAAATACATCCTTCATCTATTTGTTAAGTGCAGTATTTATCGGTCTTGGATGGGGAACCTTGTTTCCAAGCTTCCAAACAATGGCTATACAAATTGTCCCTCCACAGAGAAGAGCGGCTTCTCTCAGCACCTTTTTATCGATCTTCGACATCGGCATCGGCCTCGGATCGTTTTTAACTGGAGCAGTTGTTGTGTTTACTGGATTTACATCTTTATATTTTTACACTTCGCTTTATGTGTTGGTAGGTTTAGTTTTATATTGCCTCTTTGTACAGCATCGTTTTGCCAGAAAGCCGAAAAGTTTGGAGCACGATCGAAAATCTTCTCTTCAACAATAGCCCCCTTTAAGCAATGGGGGCTTTATCATTGCTTTAATCCTATTTACTCTGAGATTTTATCTAGTTGAATTAATCATCATCAGTGCTTTTTGGGGGTTATTGTTAGAAATATTGCAGCTAACCAGACTCACTATTTTGCAGCAAAATTTTCTGATGACGCCTCCTGTTCGATATATTGTTTAACTAATTTATAGCAATCATCAATATGTTTATTTCCTAAATATTTCATCGTTGCAAAGCTAATCCCGGCCGAAACCCCTATTCCAATGAGAGGAATAAGTTTGCTCGTCTGTTTTGCCGCCATCCGGGTTGCAGCTTTTTTCACCAAGCTCAGCACCAATTTTTTGCCAATTGTTCTTCCGATGAGTTCATTTCCTAATGAAGTTGCCAGTACGATAATGAGCTCTTTTGTTTTCGCATCCAATTGATCAACTTGCTCTTTTGATAAACCAAACTTTTGATTAATTTCATTTAGCAGATCTTTCACAAGTGCAGCATCCACCGTCACATCAATACCCGGAATTGGAACAGCTGCAGCAATAGCAGAAACAGATGAACGTCTATTCACTAATTTACGGCATTCTTCCCGAATTTGATCCAATTGTTCGATCGTTTTTGGCAGCATTAAAAAACCTCCGTTCCTAAATCATTTCTTCTGTCATCGCTTCAATGACTGCGTTGCTATGTAAAAAGAAGGCGACAAATCTAATCACCAGCCAATTCAAAGGGAAACGGCAATAAGAACGTTGCAGCCGCAAATATTTTTGAAATCTTTACTTTCTCCCTTTAAGGCTCCTGCTAAAACTTACGATTAAAAATAGTTTTTGCTTTTTCTCCATTAAATACCCCAATCGTGAAAAAAATCTTTTCTCCGCCTCCTTATAGGAAGAGTATACCATGTTTCATAGGCGTTCAGAAATAAAGTCATCTACAAAAAAAACGGAGAAACGAGTGAAAGGATGAAGTTAAAAAACTAATAAGCGCTCACAAAAAATTCTTTGTGAACTCAAGATCGTTGAAAATTCCGATTGATCAACACGCTGAACAATGGAAAAGCAGCAAGTATTGTTTATTCAATTTTACAATGGGAGCAAAAGGTGTGATTGCTTTATATTTTGAAATGTTTTTCATCGATTAATGCATTTCTATAAGAGGAAAAGCGTAAATTTAACTTTAGTTATTAGCAAATGTGGATCTTAGTAGATTCTGTGATTAACCTTTTATAAATAACCAATAAACGGAAAGCTGACTTTATTAAAGATACAAGAAAATAAACTCTTTTTTGCAAAAAGAAAAAAGCAGGAGTTCATCCTGCTTTAGCTATTGAATCATCTTCAACATAGTAGGGAAAATTTCACAATCTTAACATTACAATTTTAGAGATATGTTAAAAATACTATGAAAATTGATGAAACGTAATTTCAGGGCGGCTGCCAATTCGGATGTTCACTCCTGTTTGTCCTAGGCCTTCGCTAATATAAAACGGCCGCTCGTTATGGTAATAGAGTCCTTTAATAATGTTCATTCTTGGAAGCTTGCCTTTGTAAAAAAGATGGTACGGCTTTGGCAAATTGATTTGTCCGCCGTGGAAATGACCGGACAGTAAGTAATCAAACGAAATGTTTTCCATTTCAAGAATAACGCTTGGATCATGGGTCAGCACTAATCGCATTCCTTCTTCTACTCCGTGAAAAGCTTTTTGAACATAACTGCGGTTTGTCGTGTAATCATCAATGCCAATAATATTCAAGCATTCTTCTTCAAGCTGAATGGTCACGTGCTCATTTTGTAATGTCTTTATCCCGTAATGCTGCAGCATTTTTTTCAAAGTTTCAAAGTCTTCTTCCTTTAAAACATAATCGTGATTGCCGAACACAGCATACGTGCCGTACGTTGGATTTGTTTTTCTCAATACTTCCAAGTATGCGGAAAGTTTTGGGATACTTCTCTTCCGGTCGAGAAAATCACCTGTCAGTGCAATAAGATCAATTGGTTCTGCTGAAATCAGCTCATCTAATTCCTTTGGGCTGATCGATAAGTTTTCTAGGTGTAAATCAGATAGATGGAGTATTTTTATATTCTTTGCAGAAGCTTTCCTATCGGGGCAGCGAACTGTGATTTTCTTAACAGCTACATCCTTTGTATTTTTAATTCCTTTTATTAAAAAAAATATGAAAAGTCCAAGAAAAAATAATATAACAAAAAATAGCATAACCAAACTCCTCTCTCCCCAAAGTATAACGAACTTTCTCAAACGATCCTAGTGGGAGTTAAAGGAATTTGAAAAAAAACTCTTAGCTGCAAAAGAGCTCAAACTATTAACAAACCTGCCTTCCGCCTCTGCCGGAAAGACAGGTTTGCCTTTCTTAATTATTTTGCGCATGTCCATACGTTAAAAGCTAAAACAAGCATTCATTTTCATGATAATTTTTTCATATCTGCGAAATTCATCCGCTGCTGCCTTGCTGCTCTTTTGCATCAGTCAATCGGTTCTTTGTGCTTCTTTATCTATAAATCGTGCACCTTTCAGCCAGCTAAGTTTTTCCGGTTGTGGCGCTGAACTCTGCAAATAGTTCAAGCTTTGACAAATCGCTAGATGTGCCCTGGATTTTTAAGAAACCATAATTTTACAAATGTCATTTGTAAACTCAACAGGATCTTGGACTGGCAGGCCTTCAATTAGCAAAGCCTGATTATATAAAATGTTTGTGAACAGCTTCAGCTTCTCTTGATCGTTTTCATACGCTGCTTTTAGCGTTTGAAAGACTTCGTGATCTGTATTAATTTCAAGCACTTTCTCCGCTTTAATGTTTTGGCTGTTCGGCATAGCATTTAATACTTTTTCCATTTCAATAGTGATTTCGCCGTCTGTTGATAAACAAACAGGATGTGTTTTTAACCGTTTTGATGCTCGCACATCCTTTACTTTATCACCCAAAATACTTTTCATTTGTTCGAACAGCTCTTTATGTTCTTTTTCAGTTTCTTTTTTGTTTTCTTCTTCGCTAATTCCTAAGTCGCCGCTGGAGACTGATTTAAATTCTTTCTCTTTATATGTCATTAACATTTTGATCGCAAATTCATCGATATCCTCTGTCAAATACAAAATTTCATAGCCTTTATCTGCAACCAGCTCAGTTTGCGGCAGCTTTTCAATTCGTTCATACGAATCGCCCGTTGCATAATAAATATATTTTTGCTCCTCAGGCATTCTTGATACATATTCTTGTAAGGTGACAAGTTTTTTCTCCTTTGAAGAGTAGAACATAAGCAAGTCTTGCAATGTTTCTTTATTTGCGCCGAAATCGCTGTAAACGCCATACTTTAATTGTCTGCCAAATGCTTCATAAAACTTTTCATATTTTTCTCTTTCATTTTTTAATAGGTTTTCTAGTTCGCGTTTAATTTTGTTTTGAATGTTTTTCGCAATGATTTTCAATTGCTTGTCATGCTGGAGCATCTCTCTTGAAATATTTAACGATAGTTCCTCAGAATCAACCATTCCTTTAACGAAGCTGAAGTAGTCAGGCAGTAAATCCGGGCACTTGTTCATAATTAACACGCCGTTGGAATACAGTTCAAGCCCTTTTTCATATTCTGCTGTATAGTAATTAAATGGCGTTTTTTCCGGAATATATAAAATCGCCTGATAGCGAACCGTCCCATCTACGCTAATATGAATATGTTTTAACGGTTTATCAAAGCCATAATGCTTTTCGGCATAAAAGTTTTCATAATCTTCATCTGTCAGTTCACTTTTATTTTTCCGCCAAATCGGAACCATGCTGTTGATTGTTTGTTCTTCAACAACCTCTTCAAATTCGTTCTCGTTCTCATTTTTCGGTTTTTGTACTTTGACATCCATTTTGATCGGATAGCGGATGAAGTCGGAATATTTTTTAATGATTTGTTTTAACCGATATTCGTCAAGAAATTCGTCATAGTTGTCATCTTCAGTATTCTCTTTGATTTTTAGTATGATCTCCGTTCCGACCTCTTCCTTCTCATATGGTTCGATTGTAAAACCATCAGCGCCTTTTGATTCCCATTTATATGCTTGATCGCTGCCCAGCGCTTTACTGATGACAGTGACAACATCCGCTACCATAAAGGCGGCATAAAAGCCAACGCCGAACTGTCCAATAATGTCATAGCCGTCTTTTAATTCGTTTTCTTTTTTAAAGGCGAGCGACCCGCTCTTTGCAATCGTACCAAGATTTTCTTCCAATTCCTCTTTTGTCATGCCTATGCCTGTATCAACGATTGTGAGCGTCCGCTTTTCTTTATTTGGAATAACTTTTATGTAGTATTGATCCTTTTGAAAGGTTAACGAATCATCAGTCAGTGCTTTGTAATAAATTTTATCAATCGCATCGCTTGCATTTGAAATTAACTCTCTCAAAAAAACTTCCTTTTTTGTATAAATGGAGTTGATCATCATTTCTAATAACCTTTTCGACTCGGCTTGAAACTCTTTTTTTTCCATGACCGCCTCTCCTTTCTAAAAAGCGTATGTGCAAAATTAAGATAAAAATTAGCACTCTAATCAATCGAGTGCTAATCATCATTTTTTTAATAACAAATATTTAATTTTATGTCAACTCCGAATGATTGACCGCTTTGCACTTTTCTTGAGTTTTTCTTTACGAACGATAGGCAACAGTCGTTTTCGAATGAGAAGGGCTTTGTCTTTCCACATAATGGTTGCAAATTTCTTTACCAATCAGGATGTTTTTCGGCACAAAAGCATTCCCTCGCAACTTTCAAGCTTCACTTTTATTGCCAATCCTTTAAGATTTCCCCATTCCTCTTAAAAAATGAAGAAGCATAGTAATCGATCGGTTGATGTCAGGATCTTTTAAAGCCGATAGCAATTGGAAAAAAGAAGTTGTTTCTTCTTTATTGACGCTTGCCGCAGCTTCTTGTATTCCAGCATTCATTCTTGTCGTCATTACCTGCAGCTTTTCGAGATCGATTGTTCCCAGCAGCATCAACAGATTGACGATATTTTTTAAAACATCAATGTTCGGTTTTCTGCTGACTTCCTTAACCACGTTTTCTAGTACTTGATCTTTCCGCGCTAAAAGGGCATTGGCGATTTCCAGAACACCTGCATCGTGAAGCTTCCGTAAACATGCTATGCCTTCTAAAACTGCCTCTTTATTGTCTGCTAACGCTTGCTCGATTTCTAATAAATTTTGCTTTCTTTTTTCTTCTTGTGACACTTCGATTTTTTTGATGGTTGTAATTGGTTTAGCCATGTATTTTCACCTTGCTTCCGGGAAACGTGTAGTCGCTGCGCTCCCATTTCTTCTCTACTTTGACCCCAATTTGCGGATTTCTTTTTCCGTTTCGATGGTTGTTTGGACGAATTGGGGAGTCTCCTTTTTCCTTCAATACGACCATTTTTACGGCAATTTCTTTATATGCCGGTGTGTTCGTATCGCGGTCAGCATGATTGCCTGTTAAACGATTAATAGCCAATTCGCCCGTATCATTCAATGGGATAAAGATTTCATGCTTTTGCACGCGATCCGTTATGTGAACAGGGCCTTTTACAGAGCCGTATTTGGAAATAAGCTTGACAATGGCTCCTTCTTGAATACGGCGTTCTTCAGCCAATTCTTTCGAAATTTCTATAAAAGCGTTCGGGGTTTTCCGGCTGATTCCTTGTGATTTATACGTCATGTTCCCTTCATGGAAATGTTCTAGCAAGCGCCCGTTGTTCACGTGAAGATCATACTCTTCATCTACATCATATAAATAATCGACTTGAAGCGGATAAAGCTGTGCCTTTCCATCGGCAAACGGGAATTGATCTTCATAAAGAAGCGGCGAGTCGGTTCCATCTTTCTCAACAGGCCATTGCAAGCTTGAAAATCCTTCTAAACGGTCATAGGAAACACCGGCAAAAAGCGGTGCGAGCGACGCCGCTTCTTCCATAATTTCTCCAGGGTGCTGATAATCCCAATTGAAGCCCAGCGCTTTCGCCAGCATACAATAAATTTGCCAATCAGGCTTCGAATCTCCAAGAGGCGGCAATGCTTCATACAATCGCTGAATCCGGCGTTCTGTATTGGTAAAAGTTCCTTCTTTTTCTAAGCTTGGACTGGCCGGCAGCACAACATCTGCATATTGGGCCGTTTTTGTTAAAAATAAGTCCTGCACAACGAAAAATTCCAGCTTTTCAAAAGCGGCGCCGACTTGATTGATATTGGCATCGACAATCCCCATATCTTCGCCAGTCACATATAATGCCTTCAGAGCGCCTTCATGAATCGCTTTAACCATTTGATGATTGTCTTTTCCCGGATTTTTAGGCAATGTCACGCCCCAAGCTTTTTCATAACGGCTGCGGACTTTTTCATCCGCTACCTTTTCATATCCCGGGAAAAAGTTCGGCATGCTTCCAAAGTCGCTGCACCCTTGAACATTGTTATGGCCGCGCAGCGGATAGGCTCCAGTGCCCGGTTTGCCGTAATTGCCTGTCACTAATAACAAATTGGAAATGGCAGTACTCGTATCACTTCCGCGCTGCTGTTGAGTGACTCCCATCGCCCAGCAAATGACCATTGTTTTAGATTGATGAATCGTTTCAGCAACCTTGATCAGCGTGTCCTTGGAAATTCCCGTCACTTCTTCCGCATATTCCAACGTAAACGGCTCTAAGCTACTTTTATATTGTTCAAAGCCGTTCACTCGTTCTTTGATAAACTCTTCATCATGCCAATTTTGGTCAATGATGTATTTCGTTACAGCTGACAGCCAAACAAGATCCGTTCCCGGCTTTGGCCTGATAAACATATCGGCCCGCTCCGCCATTTCATGCTTTCTTAAGTCAAACACGAGCAGCTTTTGTCCATAAAGTTTTTGCGCTCGTTTGATTTTTGATGCCAAAACCGGATGCGATTCCCCTGTATTGGCGCCAATAATGATGACAAGATCAGAGGAAGCTATGTCAGAAAAAGATCCTGAATCACCGCCATAGCCGACAGTACGAAATAGTCCAACCGTTGCTGGAGATTGACAATATCTTGAGCAATTATCAACATTATTCGTTCCTATCACTTGACGGGCAAATTTTTGCAGTAAATACGATTCTTCATTCGTTGCTTTGGAAGAAGCTATAAATCCTAAAGCATCAGGGCCATGTGCATCTTTTATTTCTTTAAACCGTTTTGCAACATATCGAATCGCCTCATCCCATTCAACTTCTTTAAAATGGTCGCCTTCCCGGATCAACGGTTTTGTCAGCCGTTCTTCACTATTGACATAATCCCAGCCGAACTTCCCTTTTACACAAGTGGAAATTCCGTTTGCCGGCGATTCCGGTGTTGGTTCAACTTTTAAAACTTTTCTGTCTTTTGTCCATATATAAAATGAACAGCCAACTCCGCAGTATGTGCAAACTGTTTTCGTTTTCTTGATCCTTTCCTTGCGCAGCTCAGCTTCTGTATCTGAGATGGCCATTAGCGAACCGTATCCTGTTTCCACTTCCTTCGTCAAATTAATCATCGATCGTAATGTACCAGGTTCTACATTTGTTAAAAAGCCGGCTTCCCCTAACATTGATTTTTCCATTAAGGCATTGCACGGACATACAGTTACACATTGGCCGCAATTTACGCAGCTGGACTGATCAATCGGCACATCGTTGTCCCAGATCACACGAGGCTGCTCTCTGCTCCAATCAATCGTCAATGTTTCATTTACTTGAACATCTTGGCACACCTCTACACAGCGTCCGCATAATATGCATTGATTTGGGTCATATCGATAAAATGATCCTGAATAATCCACTTCATACGGTTTTGGTTGGAACGGAATGCTTTGATGTTCAATGCCTAAAGCTTTAACCGTATTATGAATTGTACAATCTCCATTGTTTTTATCGCAAACTGTGCAATATAATTCATGATTTTTTAAAATTTGATCCATCGCTAATTTTTGAGATTCTTTTACTTTAGAAGTCTCTGTTTCAACAACGAGTCCTTCTTGGACTTTGTAGCTGCAGGCTCGTACAAGCTCCCCGTTCACTTCCACCATACAAGTATCACATGTTTGAATTGCGCCCAAGCTTTCATGATAACAAACGTGCGGTACATCCATTTCATGTTCGAGCAAAGCCTGCAGAAGATATTGATTTTCCCTTGCGGTTATTTCTCCCCCGTTGACCGTAATCGTTACATTTCCCACGATACGTTCCCCCTGTTATTTTGTTATTCTGTTGCTATGTGTATAAATGTTCATTTTATTTTCCCGTATAAACCCAACAGTCGTAATGTTTAAATCTTCTGCCAATTGAAGTGCCAAATTTGTTGGAGCCGATTTTGATAGAAGTATACCGCACCCAATTTTCGAAACCTTCAGCACTACCTCTGAGGAAATCCGCCCGCTGAAAGCGATTATTTTATCATTTAAAGAAATGCTTTCGTTTAGACAGAAGCCATATAATTTATCTAAAGCATTATGTCGTCCAATGTCAGAAAATGTCTTAATCAATCCCTCTTTTGAACATAATGCCGTATGATGAATGCCTCCAGTACGCTTAAAAGCCGATGAAGCTTCATTTAACATTTCCATTAACTGAAAGCATTGTGCGGCAGAAATCGTCATGCTGCTCATAATCGTTTTCGCTGTTTTCACATCATTATAAAAATAAAACTGTCGGCTTTTTCCGCAGCAGGAGCCGATAAAGCGTTTGGAAACAAACTCTTTCTTATCCCCTATCGGCTGATGCAAATGAACATAGGCAAACCCCTTATCCTCATCAATTTGAAGCGCTTTCACATCTGCTTTTATGCGGATCATCCCTTCTGAAGCTAAAAAACCTAAAACAAGCTCCTCTACATGGGACGGCGAGCATACTAATGTGGCGAATTCCTCATTGTCCACAAAAATTGTTAACGGATACTCTATCGCAATTTCATCTATCACCACTTTCTTGTTTTGATGATCAATTTTGATTATTTCTCTTTTACAAATAATTTCTTTTTCCATAATGGGAACCTTCCTTTTTAATCACACCTCTAAAATAAAATATTCGACAGAAGCAGAAAAAATCCTTTTCTTCTTTTTTTCTCTATTTGTCCATACAAGGAAACTGTTTCACTGGAAAACCTAAGCTAGGTCAGGCTGGGAAAAATGAGGGGAGAAATATATATCTTTCAAGCGACATCGACTGATTTTGGCGGACTGCTTGTTCGAAAAAATCATCCAGTGATCATTGTCTTTTATCGTGACAAACAGCTTGGGAAGAACAACTGAAAAACTGTAACCCCTCTGCTTTTTCATCTATCCATCTAATAAGCTATTCGGTCATTCCTTAACCAACATCTACCGTTTGAAATTATTAGCAAATTTTTCACATTCTCTGCTGCCATTTTTCAATGCACGGAATATTTAACTGCTTGCACTTGTGTACGATCGAAGCGCATACCGCCAGAACCGGCGCGATATCCATAAGAACAGCCCGGCAAGTACAACGGATAGGATTGTTGTCATCCCGTTCCATTTTCCAAGCAAAGACAACGCCGGCGTGCTTGTAATAAAGGCAGCTGGCAAAATGTATGTGAGCACGATGCGAAGCCAGCCTCTATACATTCCGATTGGAAACCGTGTTGTTTCAAAAAATGAATTAAAAACAAACGATAGATCATCGATACGAATAACCCAAAAGGAGGTGGTCATCAGCATCATCCACAGCGCGTAAATCAGGACAAGCGAAGATCCGATACTAATGAAAAACATCACTGCATCCATTATTGTCGGCATATAATGTTTTTGTATTAACGCATAGATTATCAAGCCGATGCCAAGAAGCACATCAATTAAGCGCCAAAACACTAAATGGCGGAAGCTGACATAAAACATGCTGTCGACCGGCTTTGTCAATACATAATCAAACGTCCCCATGCGAATATGCTGCAGCAGACGGGACATGTTGGGCCGCAGGGCAAAATCAATCAATCCTTGCAGCGTATTGAATATACCAAGAAGCAGCAGAACATCCGCATATTTCCAACCGCCGAGGTTATCTGTTTGATAAAAAAATACTTGAATTGTCAAAATAGCCATCCCAATGCCAAACAAACTCGACAGGAAATTCCCTAAAAATTCGCTGCGATATTCGAGCTCCTCCACTAAACAAGTCCGAAAAAATTCACAAAAAATGCGACAATGTCTTTTCACATTATCCCCCCACAGCTTGGTTTTTCCTTAGACCAGCCTTCCAAAGCAACAATACTGCAAGCATAAAAAACATGCACCAAACTGCAGCCAATCCAAATCCGTACACAATATCCATCCCTTGGACGCTTCCGGTCAAAATTTCGATTGGAAACCCGACCATATATCGAAAAGGCAAATAAAAGCTGATCGTTTTCAAAAACGGCGGCAGGAGCGACATCGGTGCAATGCGGCCCGACAAAAAGAGAGACACCGCTTCAAACATGCCATACAAAGCCGTCACTTTTGTCACCCAAAAACCTAACAGACCAAATGTGTAGCTGAATAAAAAACGAATGACCGCTGCCAATAAAAGCGCACAAAAGAATAACAGCCACTGCGCCGCACCTATTTGATCCAGCCGCAGCGCCGGAATAAAGACCGCCAAGAGGCCCCATGCCGGAATTAAAATGACTAAAAATAACGCTTTATACACAATATTTTCAGCAATGGCCCAATGTATCGGGTGAAACGGACGGACAATTTGATAAGAAAAGGTTCCCTCCCTTATTTCCCGCTCCAATTCCCAAACGTCCCAAGCGCTTGTCATGCGTTCAACAAAAATCAATGCCGCAAAGTAAAAAATAAACGCATTCTCCTGATCAGGATCAATATTCATCCAGACCATCATCGTGATCAGCGGCTGAACCATGGCTCCTGTCATCCACACGATCGTCGCCAGCCGGTAGGCAAACATCTCCACATATTTCATGCGAAGGAGAACAGAGTATTTACGAAACATGTGCATCCTCCTGAAACGCGAGCGTTATCACTTCTTCCATCGGCGGGTCTTCTATATTTAAATCGCGAACATCAAACAGCTGCAAAAATCGGGAGGATACCTCGTGAATGCGTTCCCTCGGCACACGAAGCGTTACTTTACCCTCTTTTGCATCGACTAATTCGCCGTATGCATCCCATGAAATATCGGGAATGGACGAAAGCTGAACCTCTAGCAATTTATACGGCGTCAATTTTTCCGTCAACATGTCCAATTCACCATCATACAACAGCTTCCCATGATTAATAATGAGCACCCGATCGCACAGCGCTGTCACATCGCCCATGTAATGCGATGTCAACAATACTGTCGTTCGGTGCTCGCGGTTATATTGTCCTATAAAGCGGCGGACTTTTTCCTGCGTATGGACATCCAAGCCGATCGTCGGTTCATCCAAAAATAAAACCTTCGGCCGATGCAAAAGCGCGGCTGCCAATTCGCATTTCATCCGCTGTCCGAGAGACAAACTCCGCGTTGGTTTCGTCAAGAGCTCTTCTAACTCCAGCAGCTCGACAAGCTCATCCAACGTTTGCCGAAACGCACGGTCTTCTATTTCGTATATCGCTTTATTGACGAGAAACGTTTCCATCGGCGGAATATCCCATATGAGCTGGCTTTTCTGTCCCATGACTAAACTCATGATCTTCTTAAATTCCGCTTTTTGTTCAAACGGTACATATCCGGCAACTTGAATGCTCCCGGAGCTTGGATAAAGCAAACCGGCCAGCATTTTAATTGTCGTTGTTTTCCCCGCTCCGTTCGGCCCTAAAAATGCGACAATTTCTCCCGAAGGAATGGTAAATGAAATGTCTCGCACCGCTTCCACAGTACGAATTTCCCTTTTAAACAAACTGCGTACAGCACCCGTCCACCCTGCTTGCCGAACGTGAACTCGAAATTGCTTGTACAAATGCTCTACATGAATTGACATAGTGCCTCCCTCTGTTTCTTCGAACACCATGGGATTACGCCATTGAAACAATCATTGTTAAATCGTCTCAATTAATTCTAATCGAAAATCACCAACCTGATTTTTTTTGTACAAATTCGTCACAGAAGTGGAATAATTTTGTATCGTCCCCCTAAAGTTCAGGTCTCTTTCAGGAACTGACACATCAAACGTTTGCTGATACAGCAGCGTCGTAATATCATGATATTCATCGCTTCTCACCTTAAAAGCAAAACGAATTTTATGTAATGGCTCACCGTTTGGTTGATGAACCACTTCCTCTTCATACTCCTCTACTTGTATCTCTACACCATTCAATATTACTTTCTTCACCATACGATCCATCCCTCCTTGGCAGCTGTTTATAAAAAATCATAGCACGAACGCTTCCTGCCCACAAACTAGCATGCTTATGAATATACAACATAAATTCGAAGCTGTTTTGACTCTATTTAACCGGATGAACAGCAGCTAAAAACCCGTGCGATTTAGAACGGACTATGTAACATTTTTGATTTTATATAGTCAAGATGAATGCAGCCGTTTTTTGTTTGCCAAAAAATATACATTTAGAGGCGGCAGCAACAATCCGTTCGATTACGGATTCAAACGTTCTGCCAATTTCGCAGCCAAACATAAACAGAATCTTGTTGGCTGCTTTCAGGCTTTTTAAGCTAGGGAAAACATGGATTTTTTTCACAGGACTTAACCCTATATTTTCTTAACCCGGCAGATAATCCGATATGATTTGAAAATCATGTATATTCTTTAAATATTTGTACAAACATATGTTGAGCAATGCTGATTTTTTCAGATTTTGCAAATGGTACAGGCTGCCTAAAATGCTATAATATGGCATAAACTAAGCGAAAAGAGCCAATGTTCACATATTTTTCATTCTCTATATATACATTTGTCAAAGAGAATTGACAAAGAGCACATTTTTATAAAGTAAAATGAAATCATATTGTATTGGTTCATCCTGATCATATACTCATGACCGGTTTCAAAGATTTATCCCATTCAAAAGGAGGAAATAAAATTGTTATTTGAAGACCCCGTATTCAGCAGTCGAATGCTGACTATCCTTACACTTTCTTTTCACGCTATTTACGCAACCATTGGGGTAGGCGTTCCGTTGATGATCATGATTGCCCAGTGGGTTGGGATCAAAAAAAATGACGAACATTATCTTTTAATGGCTAGACGTTGGGCGCGGGGGTATGTCATCACCGTAGCTGTCGGCGTTGTAACAGGAACTGCGATTGGACTCCAGCTGTCATTGCTCTGGCCGAATTTTATGGAACTTGCCGGAAATGTGATCGCATTGCCACTTTTTATGGAAGTATTTGCTTTTTTCTTTGAAGCAATCTTTCTCGGAATTTATATGTACACTTGGGAACGATTTAAAAATCAGCGGAAGCACCTGCTCTTTCTGATTCCTGTCTCCCTTGGCGCCGCCTTTTCTGCCTTTTTTATTACCATCGTCAACTCTTTTATGAATGCGCCGCAAGGGTTTGACATTGTAAATGGTGAACTCATCAATGTCAATCCGCTGGGTGCGATTTTTAACCCGGCCATGCCGACAAAAGTCGCACACGTAGTCGCAACCGCCTTTATGACAGCCGCCTTTACGCTGGCATCTATTGCAGCATGCCAATTATTAAAAGGCTCCAACCATGTTTATCATAAAAAAGCCTTGTTTTTAACTATGAAAATAGGACTGATTTTCTCCATTGCAACAGCTGTTATCGGAGATTTTTCCGGCAAATATTTAGCTGAGTACCAGCCAGAGAAATTGGCGGCTGCGGAATGGCATTTTGAAACAGAAGGAAATGCTCCTCTAGTCATGTTTGGTATTTTAGATGACGAACAAAACATTAAATATGCACTTAAATTCCCATATTTGCTCAGTATTTTGGCGCATGGAGATCCAAATGCAGAAGTTATCGGACTAGACCAATTTTCAAATTTTGAATCTCCTCCGCTTTATATTCATTATTTTTTTGATATTATGGTAGCCATTGGCGTTTTCATGATTTTATTAGCACTTATCTATTGGATTGGAGTGAAGCGCGGATGGGCTTTCATCAACCAAAAATGGTTCCGCATGCTCATTGTGCTCGGAGGGCCTCTATCTTTTATCGCGATTGAGGCTGGCTGGTGGTTGACTGAATTTGGCCGTCAGCCTTGGATCCTTCGCGGAATTATGACAACGGGTGAAGCAGCAACTTCAAGCGGCCATGTAGGTCTTATGCTCATTCTTTTTGCCATTTTGTATTTGATTTTAGGAATCGGCACGATTGTGATTCTTCGCCGGTTGTTTAAAAATAATCCGGTGGAAAGAGAGCTTGAAAATCGATTAGGCGGTGAGCAGTCATGAGCTTGGAGATTATTGGGATATCCGTCCTTTGGATCTTTTTGTTCGGCTATGTGATCGTTGGATCCATTGATTACGGCGCTGGATTCTTTAATGCTTACAGCATTTTGAGTGGCAAGCAGCATATATTGTCCAAAATTATTCAACGCTACCTGTCTCCCGTTTGGGAGGTAACCAATGTATTTTTCGTTTTCTTCTTTGTTGGGATTGTCGGTTTTTTCCCAAAAACCGCATTTTATTATGGGACAACTCTCCTTGTTCCGGGAAGCATTGCGATTATTTTGCTTGCCATTCGCGGGTCTTATTACGCATTTGAAACGTATTCATCAAAAGGGCATAAAGGGTATGCCTTTATGTATGGATTGTCTGGATTATTGATCCCTGCATCATTATCTGTCGTCTTAGCCATTTCTGAAGGCGGATTTGTCTCGATGGTGGATGAGCATCCAGTTTTAAACTACGTAGCATTATTTAAAAGCCCATTATCTTGGAGCATCGTCGTTTTAAGTATTACGGCCGTCCTTTATATTTCAGCTGTTTTTCTTACATGGTACGCGAATCAAACTGGTGATACAGACGCAACGAATTTAATGAGAAAATATGCTCTTTTCTGGGCATTTCCTTTAATCATAACAGCTTGCGGCATCATTTATGAACTGAGCTATCACAACCAAGAGCATTTTGAACGCATCCTTAATTTATGGTGGATGTTCGCTTTATCGTTTCTTTTATATGTCGGGACTGTCTGGCTCATTTGGAAAAGAAAAAATTATGGATTGGCATTCGGATTGTTAGTAGGTCAATTTCTGTTAGCTTTCTTTGGATATGGAATCTCCCATTATCCGTACTTGCTTTATCCATATTTGTCCATTTATGACAGTTTTACAAACGAAGCTATGGCCATTTCCCTGATCATCGTTTTTATTTTAGGATTAGCCCTTTTGCTCCCTTCCCTTTATTTACTAATAAAACTGTTTCTGTTCGATAAAGATTATGTGAAAGGGCAAAACGCAAAATAAGGAGTGTGGAACGATGAAGACTTTTTTAATTACGTTTGCCCCCTTTCTCGTGCTATTCGCTGCTGCAGCTTTATCATTTTGGACAGCAGTGAAAGATGAGCTCATATCCAAAAGAGGATAAAAATTGAAGCAAGCTTAGAAATCAATCGAAAAAAAGCCGACAGTTTGCTCCATGTCGGCTTTCTTTAATTTGCTGTAAAGACACTTTGTTCAATTTGCTTCATTTGATAAAAGTATCCTTTTTTGTTCATCAATTCTTTGTAGGTTCCCGCTTCTACAATAGCTCCTTCATCCATAACGATAATTTGATCCATGTTTTCCAGACCGGCCAGACGATGACTGACAAGGATGACGGTATCATTTTTAGCAGCTTCAAACAGATGATGATAAATAGACTGTTCCGTTAAAGCATCCAAAAATGATGTCGGTTCATCAAGTATCCATAGCGGAGCTTTTTTCAACAATACCCTGGCGATCGCCAGTCTTTGCTTTTCCCCGCCCGATAAATTTCCTCCTCTTTCTAACAACGGATCGGCCAAAGAAAGATAGTCAAGCTTCACCTTTTTCAGCACATCTTCCAAATCTTCGTCAAGCACTGCATCTTTAGCAATCATTAGGTTATCGCGAACGGTACCGTAGAAAAAGTGGTTGTCCTGCAAAATAACGTTCGCATTTTTCCAAAGGCTATCGTCATCTAATTGATCGATCGGGATGCCGTTGATCCGAATCACCCCTTGATAGTTTTTATAAATTTTTAATAAAAGGGCCAGCAAGGTCGATTTGCCCGAACCACTAGGTCCGACAATGGCTGTTTTCGATCCTGCCGGAAATGTAATTGAAACATTTTTTAAAATTTCACCAAATAAATGAAAGGTGACATTCTCCATGACAATTGATGGAGCTTGTTGACCGGGAAGCTCCTTCATTTCTTTCTCATCAGACGTTTTTACAGAAGAGTCTTGATGCGTGGCGTCTGATAGTCTTGCAGCAGCTTGACGGCTGTCCTCTAAATAACTTGGAAAAGCAGCCATCGGTGCCGCATGTTCAAAAACAGTTAATGAAATCATTACAAGCATGGCAAGAAAAATACCATCTAATTGACCGCCTGCAACGAAATAGACGCCAAGCAAAAGAATAATCCAAGAGACAATTAAAGATACAAACGTATTGACAGATTGACTGAAGAGGTTATGGATTGCTTCACGTTCCTGTTCTTTCAAATAAGCATCGGAGCGTTGGGTAAGCTTCTCTTGTTTATGCTCAAGCTGTTGATAAATTTTTAAATCGCGAAACCCATAAAAAAACTCCGTAACTTCTGTCGATAAATTCCCGCGGCTTTGCCGAACATGACGCTCTACTTTTTTTAGTCTGAAAGCAAAGTAAGCCGGAATTAGGACAGTGGTGAAAATCAAACCGATACATAACACCAAGGCAATATAAAAGGAAAAGAACGAAGTGAAAAAAATGGTCCATAAAAATATGAGAGTGGATACGATCGGCGGATAAAAAACACGCAAAAAGAAGTTTTGCAGCGTTTCCACATCGCCGACAATTCTGGAGAGGAGATCTCCGCTCCGATATTTAAGAAAAATCGCGGGCACCAATGGCTCCAGCTTTTCAAAAAAAGAAACTCGCAACCGGCTTAATATATTGAATGTGGCGCGATGAGAAAAATAACGCTCCCCGTAACGGCTGCCGGCACTGATAAACCCTAACAGTTTTATACACGCTATGAAAACAGTCAGCGTGTAAATTGGCGGTGCAAGAGCTGCTTTAGAAATCAAATAGCCGCTTGAAGCAAACAAACTCACTGTCGCGATTCCTGTTATAAATCCGAAGAGAATGGACAAAAAAAGATCTTTCTTTTCTGTTAATGTCAGCTTTGTAATAAATAGCAAATCTTTCATTTTGCCATGCCTCCCTGTTGGAGCGTTGTCATTTTCCTGTACGCTTCAACTGATTCCAGCAATTCTTTATGTGTTCCGGATGCGATGAGTTCTCCATTTTCCAAAAAAAGAATTTTATCCGCATTTATAATGGTATGAAGCCGATGAGCGACGGTAATGACGGTGGAAGATTGAGCTAATTCCTTTATGGAATCCTGCAAAATTTGTTCTGTTTGAAGATCCAGTCCAGTCGTCGGCTCATCAAACAATATAATGGATGGTTTTTTCAAAAACGCTCGTGCCAGTGCAATTCGTTGTTTTTCTCCTCCGGAAATTCCCCTTCCTCCTTCTCCAATAGGTGTATCAAAACCATTTTCAAGTGATTGGACAAGCTTTAAAATTCCTGCCTTTTCGGCTGCTTGTTCGATTTCCTCTTTCGTTGCATCGAGTTTTCCTCCCAATGCGATATTTTCCGCAATCGTTCCAGAAAAAAGATACGGATTTTGCGAAATATAGCTGATTTCATCGAACCAGCTCTTTTCGTTCAAATCAGACCGCCGAATTCCGTTCACATAAATTTCCCCTTCAGTAAGCGGAACAAGACCTGCAATCACATGTAATAAAGTCGATTTCCCAGCGCCGCTCTTTCCGACAATTGCCACTTGCTCAAACGGGCGGATTTCAGCATTTATATTTTTTAAGGCAAACCTATCTCCCTCGTAATGAAATCCCGCTCCTTCTATACGAATGGTCGGCGGTCCTTCACCTTTTGGCAAAACTGCCTTCCCCCATTTTACTGGCTTTCCGATTGCGTTTAGCTCCTCTTCAATCTTTCTTGCCGCCCCCATACTTCCCCTGCCTGCATGAAAGGCGCTTCCTAAATCTTTCAGTGCATTATAAAACTCAGGAGCTAGAATCAGCATGAAAAACGCGGTAAAAAAAGAAATGTTTTGAAAAATAATTAAGCGAATCGCCACATCAAGGGCAATCAATCCCATACTAAGCATGGAAATGAACTCCAGCATAAAAGAAGAGGTAAAAGCAATTTTCAATACTTCCATCGTCGCATCACGAAAGCCATGGCTGCTTTTTCTGATCGCTTCTTTCTGCTGTTTCGCACGGTTGAACAGCTTAAGGGTTGTCAGCCCTTGCAAGGTGTCAAGAAAATGTCCCGATAAAGCGGTCATTTTCTCCATTTGCTCCTCCGATTTCTTTTTCGTTTTGTAGCCAATGATGATCATGAATATCGGTATAAATGGCGCTGTAATCACCATGATTAATCCAGTAAATGGATGGCTAGCAAACACAACGAAAAGAATGAGAAGAGGTATGATCAACGTTTGAACTGCCTTTGGAATATAAATGCTAAAGTAGCTGTCGATTTCATCTACCGCATCCAGCAATACACTTGCTTTTTGTCCTGTTTTCCCTTGCAGCGATACTTGCAGCGGGTTGCTTGAAAATTTATTTAATAAAGATTGGCGAAGATCTTTTTTCACTTTGGACGCTATTTTAATTCCTGTTAAACCGCTGAAATAATGGGATGCAGTTCTGGCCAAAAGAACAATGAACAAACCTAAAAGCAACTGGAAAACATCAGCAAAAGACTGTTTCTGTAAAAAAATGCGATCGACTATCGCCGCAAAAAAATAAGCTTGTCCAATAATGGCAGCACCAGAGATTAAAGCAAGCACGATTAGCAACATCAATTTTGTTTTCTGCTTAAAAGCCAATTTTTTTAGCTGAACCATCCTTTCATGCCTCCAAAAAAACACGTCCATAGATAAGTTTGATGAAACTTGAAAAAACTCTTTTAACATGGCAGTCCAAACGTTTTACAGTTCGCAAATACTTTCAAACAAGTATACATGATAAAATATATTCAAGTAAAACAACGGCCTCACCATTTTTTAAAAGTCTTCTATTCCTTGTTTACAACTTTGTAATTGTTGAATAACATGCTTAGATCACTAGTGTTGCATTAATTTAATTTTAATATTAAAAAGACTCACAATCTTCACTTATTTTATTTTGTGAAAAGAAAAAGTCCTTTATAATGGATAAGTCAGGTGGTAACCCGTCCAAATCCACTAAAAAGGACCAAACTCATGGACAAGATTACACGAAAAACTTCATTTGGACAATGGTTTTCGCCAATAAATCTTCAATTATTTGAAGAACAGGTGAAAACGATGAAATTAGATTACTATACGAAAAAATTAACGACAGAGTCATTTCTAAAATTACTGCTTTTTGCGCAATTGGAAGAAATCGAAAGTCTCCATGCGCTAAGCGATTGCCTTTTTGATGACCAACTTCAAAAAGGGGTCGACCTTAATTCTATTAGTATTTCACAGTTGTCACGGCGATTAAATGGTATAAACCCAGATCTATTTCAAAAGCTTTTTCTTGATTTAGTCGCAAAAATTCATGCCAAAACACAATACACAAAACGGGTCATGCCTTTAAAAATCATTGATTCAAGCACATTGCCACTTAATTTGACCAATCATAAATGGGCGAAGTTTCGCAAAACAAAGGCTGGTGTAAAGCTGCATTTGCGCCTTGTGTTTATGGAAAAGGGGATATCCTATCCTGAAAAAGCTTTGATGACAACGGCAAGAGAACATGACCGTGGACAGCTTGAAATCATGGTGGATGACAAGGAATGCATGTATGTGTTTGACCGTGGCTATCTAGACTATGAGCGCTTTGATCGTATGACGGATGACGGCTACTTCTTTCTTTCCAGACTACGGAAAAACGCTGTTATACGGGAAGTTTATGATTTTAAACTACCCGAAGATACGAGTGTTTTGTCGGATCAAATGGTATTGATTGGCACAACTCAAAACCGTGCTGAAAATTACTTTCGCCTTCTAAAAGTGATGGATTCAAAAGGAAATGAACTCCATTTAATCACAAATCGTTTTGATTTAAGCGCCGAAGAAATTTCCGAGATGTACAAATCACGATGGGCTATTGAACTGTTTTTTAAATGGGTCAAACAACATCTCAGCATCAAAAAATTCTATGGTCAAAGTGAATGGGCGATTCAAAATCAAGTATTTATCGCACTTATTGTTTTTTGCCTACATGTTCTGGCACAAATCGAAACAAATAGTACGCGAAAAACCTTACAAATTAGCCGTTATTTAAGGGCTGCATTGTGGAAACCAGCGCATATCTGGCTTCGAAAAATTGAAGGAAAAGCCATCCCTTAATAAGTAAATTGTCGTCGTCGCACAGGTCTAATTGTCAATAAATTTCCAAATGGATGGGGTCACCTTTAATTGGGTACTTACCTTTTTGGCTCTAAACAGGAAAAATAATAAAACTGAAAATTACGACAATATTTATGCAACACTAGTGTGCTTAGATGAAAGAAAAATTTTTATTCGTTTATTATAGAAAGATATCAAATCGTGAAACTAATTTGATTTTCTATCGTATATAACATTGAAGCTAAGTTCAAAAAAAATACGAATACTTTCATACAGGGGGAAGTCGAAATTGAAAAAATTATTAGCAGCTTTGTTTACTTTCGCGCTTATTTTTTCACCTGTTGGAAATGTTGTTTTTCAAGATCATCCAACGATAGTAGAGGCGAAGTCATACAAATCAGGGAAAAAAAGCTTCAATTTGAATAAAAATACTACAACGAACAGTTCGAATTTCCAAGATAAAAAGGCAAACACTCCAAAAAATCAATCTGCCGGCTCCAAAGGCACACTCTCATCAGGAGGATTTTTCAAAGGCCTAATGTTAGGAGGGCTTGCCGGATTATTATTTGGCGGACTGCTAGCAAACATGGGTATATTCGGTTCAATTTTAGGTTTATTCATTAATTTGCTGGCAATCGTTATTCTCATCTCGATCATTCGCAAAATTTTCGTCCTGATCAAACATAAAAAAGAAAAAGAGGCTGCAAATCCATGGAAAAGCTGATTATTCCGGAGCAAGATATTATTAACGCCATCTGCGTGTACATTTCCCGAAAAAAACAAATAAAGCCGGAAGAAGTTGTAGTGGAGCTGATGTATGACGACGATTACGGCTTTTCTGCCGAAGCGTATGTAAACGACCGAAAGCAAGTACTTATTACCGCAAACATCATCGAAGCTCTGCGTCTTTGGCTCGATGAATTTTTAAATGAAGACCCGTACGCTGGGATTGAACTTGTGTTGGATGATGAAGAAGGAATTATTGCCATCGTCAAAGGAAGATAAACGAACAATCCTTAAAAAATAATCAGCACAAATTCGGCTGACTATGGATTGCGCTGGAACATTATGAAAAATGTTTCGGCGCTTTTTCATATTTCCAATTAAAATCCACTCTGAATCTAAAAAAACTCTATTTTATTGATTTTTTAAAATGCGATGAATCTCTTTAATCTCTACCCCGTATTCAACTGAACGTGCTGACAATTCCTCAATCACACGCTGCTGACGTGCTACAAATTGTTCTAAATTCTCATAAGTTTTAGGGATTCCTGTAATTTTTCGTTCGATATTTTCCATTTTTACTTCTAATCGGGATTGTCCTTCTTTTAGTTCTTTCATCCCTACTTTTAGCTCTTTCAACTCTTCTTTTACACCTTGTTGTTCGACTGCCAAACGGTGTTGTCCTTCTTTTAGTTCTTTCAGCTCTTCCTTCATATCTTTTTGCTCAACTGCTAAACGAGACTGACCTTCCTTTAGCTCTTTCAGCTCTTCCTTCATACCTTTTTGCTCAACTGCTAAACGAGACTGACCTTCCTTTAGCTCTTTCAGCTCCTTCTTCATATCTTTTTGCTCAACTGCTAAACGAGACTGACCTTCTTTTAGCTCTTTCAGCTCCTTCTTCATATCTTTTTGCTCAACTGCTAAACGAGACTGACCTTCCTTTAGCTCTTTCAGCTCTTCCTTCATACCTTTTTGCTCAACTGCTAAACGAGACTGACCTTCTTTTAGCTCTTTCAGCTCCTCCTTCATACCTTTTTGCTCAACTGCTAAACGAGACTGACCTTCTTTTAGCTCTTTCAGCTGTTCCTTTACACCTTGTTGTTCGACTGCTAAACGGGATTGTCCTTCTTTCATTTCTTTTAGCTCTGATAATATTAATTTTAACGCTTCTTCCATCATATTAAACCTCCATCATGATTCATTTTATAATAACAAATATCTATCCTCTAAACGTTTCTACATAAAATAATAGAACAAATGTTTGGTTTTGTGAAGAAAAAGTTTCATATTAACTTCTGCTTTTATAATGATTATAATACACTTTTCTCTGACAGAAAGGTCTTAATACCACCTTTTTTCCTCGATTAATCTTTATTAGGAAATTTTCGAAAGCACCGATAAAAAAATTTCACATTTTCTCAGATCATTCATTTTTTTCCCTTTTGAATACTAAGTTTGACTTTTCCCCATTCCGATACATCAGCTCCTCCAGGTTTTGTTTGATTTTTTCTTGTAGTTTGTTCGATTCTTCAAATTGTTCGAGCAACCGTTTCGTTAGTTCGGCTATTTTTTGCTCAAAAGGAATGTCTTCTTCTTCTTCTTCTGCCTCTGTTCCGACGTACATGCTTGGTGTCAGTTTGTAGTCGTTTTGTTGTACTTCTTCAAGTTTTGCAATTTTACAGAAACCTTCAATATTTTCGCAGCTTTTTGCATGTTCATATTTAAATGCTCGATAAACTGATGCGATTTTATCAATTTCTTCTTTAGACAATGCTTTTTGCTTGCGGCTGACGGGCTTTCCCATTTTTCGGGCATCGATAAACAAAATTTTGTTTCTTCGAGCACGGTAACCGTTTTTTCCATCGCGATTTTTGCTTAAAAAGAACAAACAGCACGGTATGCCTGTTGTGAAAAACAGTTTTTCCGGCAATTGGACAACGCAATCGATGTACCCTTCATCCACCAATATTTTCCGCACTTCCTTTTCTTCCTTAACATTAGTTGTCATTGCGCCATTTGCCATCACAAACCCTGCTGATCCTGCATCATTTAAATGGTATAAGAAATGCTGCATCCACATATAGTTTGCATTGCTGTTTGTAACAGGCCCGATCAAGCGCGGATCGCTTTTCGATATTCTGTCCGCCCCCCAATCTTTTTGATTAAACGGCGGGTTGGCAATCACATAATCAGCCTTTAATTCAGGAAATTGATCGTTCAACAGCGAATCTCCCAGCCGTATTTCCGCATTGATGCCATGAAGCAATACGTTCATTTTTCCAAGACGTACTGTCGTGACGACATTTTCCTGTCCGTAAAATAAAAGAGACTTTTTATTCGGCGCATACCTCCCGCTTTGAATAAACATTCCACCGCTTCCACACGCTGGATCAAACACGATACCTCTTTTTGGTTCAAGCATCTCCACCAGCAATTCCACAATACAGGATGGGGTAAAAAACTCGCCGCCTCTGTTCCCTTCTGACGAAGCAAATGAACTAATAAAATACTCATAAGTACGACCGAGTATATCTATGCTGTCTTCCGAGCTGCCACTAAACACATCACGTGAAAAAATTTCAATTAATCCAGCAACATTTTCTACCGGTAAGTTCAAGCCTTGATAAATTTGCGGCAGCACCCCTGTCAATTCTGGGTTTTCTTCCTCGATTCGCTTCATCGCATTATCGAGAATTTCTTTAATATTCGGCTGTTTAGCATTTTTCATTATATAGTGCCAGCTTGCTTCCTTCGGGACGACAAACACATTTTTATCTCTATATTGATGAGAATCTGAAACGAAACCTTGCTGCATTTCTTCATTTTCCGCAAAAATTTGCTCCAACTCATTGCAGCTCTGTTCATATTTATTCGAAAGATAGCGCAAAAAAATAAGCGGCAGTACATAATGTTTATAGTCAGCTGGAGCCACGCTTCCGCGCATTTTATTAGCTGCTTCAAATAATTCTTTTTGGAAATCAATCTCTGCTTTAACCGCCATGGTTTTCCCCCTCTAAATCTTGCTGTCGATTCATTGTATTTTAAAAATATTTTAGCATAATCTGTCTTCCTCTTTTTCAAAACAAAAGAGCGGCCCATGCTTTGGCCGCAATAAGAAACAAAATAAATTTTCGAATTTTCACAATATGAACTGTCGATTGATATCCTCTTCCTGCAAACTTTTGGGCATTTATGTTCTTCATCAATTCTGAATTTGGTTGAAAAAATAATACCCTTTCTACATATGCTGCTTTAATCAAGAAAAACGTGCCAGTGCTTTTTGCTGAAGGGATAAAAAAATTTAATTTACAAAATCTTTAAACTTTCACTGCATCCATACAGCAGCTTTCTTTTCCAATCTTCTCGATCATTTACGTGCTCACCATTTTATAACTAGATCGTAACCCGGGCTGAATTCAAATAAAGATGGAAGATTTATTTGATTGAGGGCTTTGAGTAGAAGCATTCCGTAACCAAGAGAACTCTCCTTTATCTAAATGTTCCATAACATTCTCACCCTATATTATAGGTGGGACAAAAAAGACATCTCACCCACATTTAATTATGCTCAATTAATCTCTTTGCTCTTGGTTTTGATCTTGATCAGATTCTGCTTTCGACCGAACTTTTGCATCTGAATCGGAATCAACATGAATATCAATTTCCACTTTTGAGTTGCCGCTATTATTTACTTTTGCAATATTTGTGTTACGATCAATATTTTTTAATTATTCTCTAATTCGTTGTCCGTATCCACATCAACGTCACTTTTAAAATCTACATCAGCTTTTGCCTTTGCGTTCGCACGTTTTTCTGAATCGGAGCGTCTATTCTCTTCTTTGTCTGGATACCATACACTCATTCGTTTCACCACCTTTCTTGCTTTTGTCAATATAGTATTCATAATGAAATAATTTAACTGGTCAAATATTCTAGTGAAAACATGGATTTTTTTCAAAAAGATGCGGCGGGAAAGTTAGAAAGGTCGAAATAAACGAATCACTCATGCAGAACGGCACGAATGGAATTTTTGGAGGCAAGGTGCTGGGCGATACGGAAAAGATTTCGCAACATCATAAATGAGCATTCAAAAGCTGAAGTTCAAAATTCTGAAGTCCATAAATCAGCTGAGGCAACGATTCTTTCATTGCCTAAATATTTGTTTTATATTCATTCTCAGATTTATTTGAATCATCTCGAAGGTTTATCTTCTATAAACTATGGTATAAGCAATCAGACGGCAGCATCCGGAATGCTTATGTTCTATAAAATGGGGCTGTATTCCCCATTTTATAGCTTGAATTTATGAACTAATTCTTGCATTCCTTCTGCCATTGTTGCAAGCATTTTTGCTGAAGAAGTTATTTCCTCCATCGAAGCTAGTTGTTCCTCTGTAGACGCTGCTACTTGTTCGGATGTTGCTGCGTTTTCTTTTGCTATTGTTGTAAGTTCATCCGCTGTAGATGTTATTTCTTCTACTTCCGCTGAGACTTGTTGAGCAATTGAAGAAATATCCTCAATTTGCGGTGCAATATCCTTCATATTTTGAACGATTTGAGCAAATTTTTCAGATGTTTCTTTCGTGATCTCAAGACCATTTTCGACGTTATGTGTTACTTCTGTCATAGCTTTAACAGAGTTTTCTGTATCGCTTTGGATTCTTAAGATTAAATCAGCTATTTGCTTTGCTGATGCCTGAGATTGTTCAGCTAGTTTCCGCACTTCATCGGCTACGACCGCAAAACCATTTCCATGCTCTCCCGCTCTTGCTGCTTCAATTGCCGCATTTAAAGAGAGAAGATTCGAGTAGTTTGCCGAAACAAAATTATATTTTTGTAGAAATTTGAAGGAATTTATCAAATAATACCTCTTACTTAATTGTATAACAAATTTTATAGTGAAAATGGTATAGTTAAAATGAACTATTTTTAAAATTGATAGGCAAAAAGTTTTAATCGTATGTATGACAATTAGCCTGTTAATCACGAGAAATTTAGGATCAATTGATTAGTAACAAGCCAACGTATAATAGTCAGCTTCTTGATTTCTTTATTGGTGAAGACAAAAGACCTATGGAAGGCAGTAAATTTTTCAATTTATTCTCTACATGACAGAAGCTATGACACAAAGCCAACCACTTTTAATAAAAAACAATACAAAAAGCGGACGAAGAAAACTTGTTCTTTTTCTTCCGTCCGCTTTATTTTTGTGGCTTATCGGGGAAAGCTTTTCCAGAATATTGATGATTTACATACAGACGGGGAATGACCTCTGATTATGGACTTATTTTTGTACCACTTAAAATAGAAAAATATACTCTGTTTAAGAAAAGAAAGACAGAGAAAAATGGAACATAAATTTTTGCCTTAACCTTAAGCTTGGTACAGTTATGAATTTTAATCTATACAGGGCATATCCCAATAGAATAAGATGTCTTTCTACATCAGGAACAGTTAAAATAGTTGGACATTATTTTTTTAATGAAAAGCATGTAGCTGCTCTTTGAAAAGAAATAAGAATGGCTCTTCGATGCTTTAACTTATTTCCAATGGTGACGGCACTGGAAAATGAAATGGCTGGTACAGATAAAGCCCTCAACAATTCCTAGGAAGCCGCTCGTAAAACTGCGGAGAATTATTTAAAAAAAGTTGATTTTAGCTGAAAAAATGAACTATTACCCAAGTCAACTTTCCGGAGGACAACAACAGCGCGTGGCAATTGCACAAGAGCTTGCTATGGAACCAAAAGCGATGTTATATGATGAATCGACATCTGCCTTTGATCCCGAATTACATCTTGCAATCTGCGGATAAAAAAAGCCGCCTTAAAGTCATTCTAAAATGACCGTTTAAGACAGCTCGTCGAAAAAATTTTCGTTTACCAATAGTACGGATAACCGCCATAAAATCCTCCGTAATACGGCGGATAAAACGGATATGGCCGCGGTCCTACCAGTGCACTACCTAAAAAGCCGCCGAGCAAGCCGCCAAAAAACGGCGCACCGAAGAAAAAGGGGTTCCGCCCTCCGAAGAAAAAGGGTCTCCTTCCGAAAAATTGACGTTCCGGGTACATTTTCCATACCTCCCGTTGTAACAATTTACATCTCAATATTTTTTATGCATTCGTCACGGCTTTGGTATGGGCATATGTTGGATATCCGGCAAACGTCAAGATTTATTTTAAATAGATGGAAGAAAGAATCCCTCCGCTCTCAGCATTCTAAAGAAGCCTCTATGAAGATACGTCATGATTTTTGGGTTCCGCAAAAATGCCCGTTTCCGGGAGAAAAATGCTTTTGGATAATAGACAGGCGTTATTCCCAGTCTGGAAGCGAACAACGGATATGAAAAGCACCGTGCGGTTTTCCCGTTCCGCTAATGAATCAAAAACGTTGGGGCAGCGACAAACACACCAGCATTCCCTCTCCATAAGCGAATTAGGGAAAAATCTTGGGGCATCTCGTCTTCCCTGTCAGCTAAATTTTTTTTACGATAAAATCGCCCGAAACGAACTTCCCATCCATAGCAAAACACCCTTGAGGAAAGGCGATTGCTGCCTTAAGCCCTTTTTATTGCCTGGCGTCGAATAAATAGGGTAAGATAAATCTAACATCGGTATGAACGAACAGTAATCAAAGGAGGGGCCAACGGATGGAAATCGGCATTTACACATTTGGAGAACGGACGGTTGATCCGGAAACCGGTCAATTGATCAGCCCGGGGGAACGGCTGCAAAACTTGATGGAGGAAATTGAACTAGCCGATCAAGTCGGACTGGATGTGTTCGGCATTGGTGAACATCATCGTCCCGACTACACCGTATCGGCTCCAGCGGTAGTGCTTGCCGCTGCCGGGACCCGCACCAAACGCATTCGGTTGACCAGTGCAGTAAACGTCTTAAGCTCTGACGATCCGGTGAGGGTGTTTCAACAATTTGCCACCTTGGACCTGCTCACTCAAGGCCGCGCTGAAATCATGGTCGGCCGCGGTTCGTTTATCGAATCCTTTCCCCTTTTTGGCTACAACCTGAAAGATTATGACGAGCTTTTTGAAGAAAAGCTTGATCTGCTGCTCAAGCTGCGAGAATCCGAACGGGTCACATGGGCGGGAAAGCATCGTCCGTCGCTGGACAATCTAGGGATCTATCCGCGGCCCCTGCAAAATCCGCTTCCGGTTTGGATAGCCGTTGGAGGAACCCCGGAGTCGGCCGTCCGTGCAGGCATGCTCGGTCTTCCGATGGCACTGGGCATCATCGGTGGTCTGCCCGAACGGTTCGCGCCCTTTGCTCAATTACACCGGGAGGCAGCGCAAAAGGCGGGGCACGAAACGCCACACCTCAGTATCAATTCACATGGTTTTATCGCCGATTCGTCGCAGGAAGCAGCTGACATTGCATTTCCAGCGTTTAAAACGATGATGGATCGGCTGGGACGGGAACGCGGTTGGCCGCCATTGACCCGGGAGCAGTTCGAGTTCTCTCTTTCCTTACGGGGCGCCAATTTTGTCGGCAGCCCTGAGCAGGTGATCGAAAAAATCTTGTTCCAGCATGAAATTTTCGGCCACGATCGCTTCCTTCTGCAATTGACCGTCGGCACGCTGCCGCACAAAAAAGTGTTGCGTGCCATCGAACTGCTGGGTACTAAAGTGGCACCGGCCGTCAAGCGGGAAATTGCCCGCACAAATCGGAAACCGTAACCGATATCCGCTAAAAGAAGCTAGCAGCAAGAAAAGGTTTCGGCTGGGCAACAACTGGTGCTGAATCAATTTAATCGGTGGACCATTTCATACTTGTTTCCGCAAGGATCCTGAAAATAAACCGCATAATAAGTCGGGCTGATCGGGAACTGCCAGGGGCCGCTGTCGATGGTGCCCCCATATCGAACTACAAGCTCTGCAATCCGGTCCACCTCCTCCCGGTCATGCGCCCAAAACCCGATCAAATTCTCGTTTGGCTTATGATTGGGATCTTCCGTGATAGCGAAATAAGGAACGCTCGGAAGCTCTCCCTCCGCTGCAAACACTTTCCATGTTTCCGAATGGAAAGTGCGGGTAAAACCCAATGCAGGAAGAAGATTCTCATAAAACGTGCGCACTTTCTCCCATGAATTTACTCTTAAATCGATATGACTGTATCTATTCATTGCGCCCCTCCAAATAATTTTTAATTTGCTCCAGCTTGTCTGCCCAGAAGCGTCTCATCAATTTGATATTAGGTCAATAAAGTAGACACAAAAATTTATAGATTTTTTTTCGCAGCTACCGCGCTATCGCTTGGTGGCCTTTTAAAAATAATTACGACGTTGTCCTAATTATTTTTAAAGGTAAATTTTCGGGTCTAACTATTCTATTAATATGCTCATTAAGCTCCCTTTTTGTCGTACATACGTTCGTATTCAGATGGTGAAAAATACTCTGTTGCGGAGTGAATACGTTTATTATTGTAAAATATTTCTATATACTCAAATATGCTCTTTTTTGCTTCTTCCCTTGTTTTATAACGAGTCTGATAGATTAGTTCTTTTTTTATTATCCCATGAAATGATTCAATACAAGCGTTGTCATAACAATTTCCTTTGCGGCTCATGCTACATTTCATTCCGTATTCCATTAGCTTAGCTTGATAGTCATTTGAAGCATATTGACTCCCTCGATCAGAATGATGGAGGATAGAACCCTGTGGTTGTTGACGCTGATAGGCTTGCTTTAAAGCACTTAACACTAGCTCCTTTTTCATGGAACAGTCTATATGCCAGCCGACTATTTTCCTTGAATACAAATCCATCATACTAGCTAGATAAAGCCAACCTTCATCCGTTGGAATGTATGTGATATCAGCTACCCATACTTCATTTGGTTTCGTAACAGTAAAATGTTGGTTTAAGACATTTTCGTGGACCGGATGGTTATGTTTTGAGTTAGTGGTAGCCTTATGCTTTTTCACGGTACGAGACTTCATTCCCTCTTTGTTCATTATGCGGGAAACCGTCTTCTGTGAAACCTTAATGCCTTCATGATTAAGCTTTTTGGCAACCTTTGGACTCCCATACAGTTGGCGAGATTCGATATACACACGACGCACTTCCTGCGTCAATTCTTCTCGACGCTCTTGTCTAGCACTTTTGGGACGATCACGCCATTTATAATAACCGCTTCGAGAAACTTTCAATACTTCGCACATCTTCTCCAATCGGTAATCGAAGCGATGCTCATGGATAAATGAATATTTTACCGATGATCTTTCGCGAAGAAGTGCATCGCCTTTTTTAAGATGGAGTTTTCCTCCTCCAGATCCCGAATACGTTTCTTCAGTTCACGAACTTCGTGGTCTTCGGATCGAAACGTTTGGGTTTCTGTTATTTCAGGTTCTTGCTTATATTTTTTCATCCAGCCGTGAAGAGTATTTTCGTTAATTTTGAGCTCACGAGCCACTTGTGCAACGGATTTCGCTTCCTCCAAAATATAACGAACAGTTTGACGCTTAAAGTCTTCCTCGTACCGCCTTTGTTTTTTTGTCATGTAGACACCTCATTTTTCAGTCTATTATTACTATAATAATCTGTGTCTACTTTTTAGTCTAACATCAAAAAGCTTTTCGAAACGTTGTGATGGGCAATAAGCTAGCTGATATTGAAACAAATCCAGGAACCTCCTCAAGACACCTCTGACTGAGACTGAAAATCGAAGGTGGAAACGAACTCGTAAAAGCCGTTCATGGATCTTACGAAGCCTGCGGAAAAGCGAAGATGGGACAAAATAGTTTCCCAGAATTAAACTTGATGTTCTCGATCATCGTAACTGAAAGCGGGTGTGATGTCTTTTTTGAGAAATTAAGTATTTAACTATTTGCGTTGCGATCATGAATGGAGTAATTCCTAAATTAAGCTTGTCAAAAGAAAACCCTTTTGCAGCATGTGCAATATTTCGCACATGATACAAAAGGGTATAAATTGTTAGAATATGTCATGATGAAGAAGCATTATGAAAATGGATATTGACGAGGTTGTTTTTGAACTGAAACCCATTTAACAGTTGTAAATTCATCAATAGCCCATTCGCCGCAGTAACGTCCTAAACCTGAATATTTTTCTCCGCCAAACGGAACATTCGGTTCTACATTGATCGATTGATCGTTTACGTGAATCATACCTGTTTTAATTTTTCTTGCTACATGAATGCCTCGTTCCAATGAGCCAGAGAATACAGCCCCACTTAATCCAAACGGTGTTCCATTTGCCACTTCAATCGCTTCTTCTTCACTATCAACAGGAATGATGACCGCTATTGGGGCAAACACTTCATTTTGCGCAGCTGCCATGTCATTTGTCACATCGCCTAAAATATATGGATAAATTAAGTTTCCTTCCACTTTTCCTTCATGAATTAATGTTGCACCTTCTTTAAGTGTTTGTTCTACTAACTGAATTGCTCGATCCACTTGTTTTTTATTAATAATAGGGCCAATAACTGTGCCATCTTCGGACGGATCCCCAACTTTTATGGCCTTAGTGGCTTCTTTGAATTTTTCAACAAACGGTTTATACAATTTTCGATCGATGATAATCCGATTGATCGCAATACATATTTGACCTGAATGCATATATTTGCCAAATGCTGCTGCAGATACCGCTTGATCAACATCGGCATCGTCAAGTACGATGAAGGCGTTATTTCCACCTAATTCAAGTGCAGGTTTTTTCAGATTTTTCACAGCTAAAGCCCCGACATGCTGTCCTGCTTTTGTTGACCCTGTGAAAGAAATTACTTCAGGAATTGGGTGCTCAACAAAATAATCACCAATTTCTTCAAGATCAGCCACTGTTACATTTAACACCCCTTGCGGAAGCCCGGCTTCTTCAAAAATTTCCGCAATAATGAGTCCGCCTGAAATCGGTGTTTGAGAATCTGGTTTTAGTACTACACCATTTCCTGTTGCAATAGCCGGTGCAACAACACGAATGGTTAAATAGAATGGCCAGTTCCAAGGCGTAATCGCTCCTACTACTCCAATTGGGTCACGATAAACACGGTTTTCTTTCCCTGGAATGAGAGATTCACGAATCGAGCCTTCCATTTGTAACGGATATTTTGCTGCTTCTTTCACATCCGCAATGGCGCAATCCACCTCAACATTTGCTTTTAACTTTGTACTCCCGGATTCTTTCACGAGAATTTCCACAATTTCTTCTCTTTTTTCCTCGATGAGCTGTGCAACTTTTTCTAAAACACGAATACGTTCATATGCGGAAGTTTGTCCCCAGCTCTTTTGCTCTTTTTGTGCAGTTTCGTACGCTTCATTGATATCTTCTTTACTTGCATAGTTAAAGGTGACAAGCACTTCGTTATTATATGGATTTGTCACAACACATTCTCTATTGCTGGAGCCATATTTCCACACACCACCAATAGGCATTTTCTTCCACACAGAAAATTTTTCAACTGCTTTTACTTCAGACATGAACTATTCCTCCTTTTTAAATATTTCGAATATTACAAACAAAAAAGTTCAGCATTATGAAACTTTTAATACCGGTTTAATCGTTATTCCTTTTTCAGAATCTTCACTAGCTTGATTAATTTCTTCCAACGTATAAAATTTAATCAATTTATCAAAAGGAAACTTCCCTTTCTTATATAGGTCGATAAGTTTTGGAATAAAAAGCTGCGGAACGCCTGAACCTAATAATACTCCCGTAAGCGAACGTTCAAATAAAATCGTATTCACATCTAAGCTTACCTCTGTTCCAACTGGAGGAGCTCCGATGACTGCTGCTTTTCCTAATGTGGCCAAACAATCTACCGCTTGACGCAGCACAGCAGGAATGCTCGTTGTTTCGACAGAATAGTTAACGCCTTCTCCACCTGTAATGGCTTTAATTTCTTCCACCACATTAGAAACGTTTTTAGGATTGATCGTATGAGTGGCACCTAATTCTTTCGCCAACTGTAACCGATTATCTTGAAGATCAACCGCAATAATGGTTGTACAATTCGCCACTTTTGCAGCCATAAGTGCACTCAAACCAACAGAGCCACAACCGAAAATAACAATGCTTGAACCTTCTTCTGGTTTCAATTTATTTAAAACCGCTCCACTTCCCGTTTGAATACCGCATCCTAATGGTCCTAAAATTTCAAGCGGTACATCTTTGGGAACTTTTACAACATTTCTTTCTGAAGCAACCGCATATTGCGAAAAGCTGGATTGTCCAAAAAAGTTGGCGATATCTTGATGGTCTTTATGCAAGCGGCATGTTCCGTCTTTCATTTTTCCTGAAAAGTTTAATTCAAAAAACTTTTGACAAGCATAAGGATTGCCTGATAAACATTGCGCACATTCTCCACATGAGCTAAACGATAAAACAACATGGTCACCAGGTTGGACACTTGTTACACCATTTCCGACTTTCTCAACAACTCCAGCCCCTTCATGTCCTAATACGGCCGGGAGTGGAACAGGATAGTATTGATCGCGGACGATTAAATCCGTATGACAAATCCCCACAGCTTTAATACGGACTAAAACTTCGCCATCTTTCGGCTCATCAATCGTGATCGTGTCAATTTTGAAAGGCTCTCCTTTTCCATAAGTAACAGCAGCTTTTGTTAACACCGGCAGTCCCTCCTAATAAAATATTTTGTAAACGCTTTCTTTAAATTTAATATAAATTCGAGATATTTGTTTTAAAAATTTTATTATTTTATCTTTAAATTTTTGTTTTTCATTCATTTTCTTTTAGTTCTAAAAATCGTTCCATTAATTCTTTAAATCCCTTAATTGAAATTTCGTTTTTGTAAATAAAATCACGCGTGATATTAGTATTCCATGGTCACATCTAAGTTAAATTCATATAATTTAAATTTAATACCGAACAATCCGCTCAATCATCATGATAATAATTTGTAAAACAAAAAGGCACCTCAAGTTTTCACTATCCTCTGAGATGCCTTAACAATATGCTATTGTTATTATAATGGATAATCTTGTAAAACAAATATCCATTGCACAAATACACCTTATTTAAACTCCAATCTTTGATTGTTGACAGTTTACTTTGTTAATCACATAAGAAGTTTATCGCTTCAACTTTGGAAGCGGGGGGAATTACTGGAATTTTTCTAAGAGTTCACTCCATAATCACTGAGTGAGCTTTTACACAAATGATTTATTTAGATTTTAACACTTCTTTTAATAAATCAATGGCATGTTCATCGGTTAGATCGTTTGTACCAAGCTCGCTGCGGAAGGCTTTGTTTAGGATAGATTGACGTAGTGAATCTATTTCTCCTTCTAATGCCTCTATTTTACTAATTTCGACTTCTTTAACATGCAAATGATCCAATAACTCAACAATTTTGTCTTGTTCTGCTTTTGGTGGCAATGGAAATAAATAATTCTCTAAAAATGATTTAGGTACACGTTGTTGACCTACTGCTCCTGTCATTTCCTTTTTAGCTTCCATCCTAAATTTTTTAGATCGGAGTAAGTAATATATTAACTTAGTGTTAATATAAGGGTTTGTTCTAATCACGTGAAACTCAGTTGATCCAAATCCAAAACCATTTATTAAATTATGAGCAATGGCAGTTTTTCCATTTTCCATACATGGAGTTATTTTGGCAAAAAGAATGTCATTCTCAAGGAAAAATGTATAACCTTTCTTGACTTCAGCATACTTCCTAATCTCTGGATTTTCTATTTCACCTGTTTTATCATTTACAGAAGGCATAGGAATAAATGAGCAACTTTGAATATCTTCAATATCCTCTAATTTCTTCCTAGCTGGGTTAATATCGACAATATCACCTAATCTAACCCATCTCCAATTTTGAGGGATTGGAAAAGGTGGATTAATTTCGTATTCATCTCTTTTGTTCTTTTTTTTATAGACATTTTGAATTTCTTTAAAAATATCATCAGCACTTTTAATGATTGAGCTCTTAGACCGCCATTTTTTAGTTAACTCTCCTCGAAATGCCTTGTCTAAAATGCTTTCCCAGCGAAGTTCAAACGACCCTTTCACTTCCTCAATCAACCGCTTCGCTTCATCAATTTTCACAAAAAGCCTCTCGACCTTCTCAGCAATGCGTTTTTGTTCGTTTAATGGCGGAAGCGCAAATGGAAGTTTAGACATTTTACTTTTATTTATTATGGATACGGTTGTAGATGAAGAAGATTTCAATAATAAATTTTGATAAGTAGAACTTAATGAAAAATAGTATGTGTATTTCGGATAAATTACTTTTTTATTCGGAATTAGAGAATTTATTTGTTGATTTGTAGTACATTCTACTAAATTAAATCCAGTCTTTCCAATCGAACCTATACAACAAACTAATGTTGAGTGTTTTGGAATTATTCTACTTACCTCTTTACCTTTATCAGTAAGATATTCAGAAGCTACTATCACCGAATCTTCCTGATCTAAATCTCCGGGTTTAACAAATGGAAAGTTTCCACCATAATACTCATTATTTTTTTTAGATGGAGTAGCCCCAGTTACTATTTCATGTATAATACCAGTTCTAGTCCAAACCCAATTTTTTGGAACTATATAAGGCTGTTCTTCTTCCGGCACTAATGCTTCTTCTAGTAGTTCTTCTATCGATTTTTGTTTCTTTTTGCTCATTTTTCAAGCACCTCAGATGTTTCTGCGACTTTTAGCATTTCTTTAGAATCTGTTTGGTAGGTGTTCGGTTGTTCGACAGCTTTTAACTCGGCAATGACTTCGTTTAGTAACGAAATCGCTAGTTCTAATTTTTCCACCGCTTCTTCTGCAGATTCGATTGGGTCTGGCAGGTTTTCGTAGACGGACAAGGATTCATCAGCAATTAAACCAATATCCAAGCTGTCACCTTTTTTCGCAATTTCTTCACGTGTGAACACATTCCAGCGCTCGTCTTTGACTTGGCTGCGATCTTCTGCCGTATAAGCCTTGATAAATCCTTCAAAATGTTCTTTCGTTAGCGGATTCCGTTTGCCGAAGGAAGGCATGTTCGTGCGTAAATCGTACACCCATACTTCTTTTGTGTTGCCGACATCTGATGTCCCGCGGTTGAAGAATAAAACGTTCGTTTTCACTCCTTGGGCATAGAAAATGCCAGTTGGCAAGCGTAAAATTGTATGTAAATTACACTTATCCATTAAGTCGCGGCGAATGTCGGCTCCTACCCCGCCTTCAAACAAGACGTTATCTGGAAGGACAACCGCGGCACGAGCTTTGCCGTTTGCCTTGAGAGCGCGGTAAATATGCTGCAAGAAATTCAACTGTTTGTTCGATGTTGTAAAGGTGAAGTCAGTTCGTGTTGCCCGCTCGCCGCCTTTTTTTGTTCCAAAAGGCGGATTCGTTAAAATCACATCAAAATTTTTCAAACTTTCACCTAGTGAAGAGAGGGTATCGCCTAACAAGATTTCCCCATGAATATCATGAAGCAACGCATTCATGACCGCTAGACGATGCGTGTCTCTGACAAGCTCTACTCCTGAGAATGCCTTGTATTTTTGAAATTCGATTTCTTCTTGAGATAAGTCAAAATAATCATCGGTTTGTTTACGAACATGGCGATCTGCCGCGATCATAAAGCCGAATGTTCCCGCAGTAGGGTCATGGCAGCGTTCGCCCGGCTGAGGATTGACAAGTTCGACAATAACATCAATAAGGACGCGAGGCGTAAAATATTGCCCCGCTCCCGATTTCACTTCGCTCGCGTTTTTTTCTAACAGCCCTTCGTATAAATCCCCTAATCCTTCTTGCTTCGCATTGTACCAATCTAAGTTATTGGTCGATTGAATAATTTTTTCTAGGTTCTTTGGTTCTCTAATATTAGATGTCGCATCTGTATAAATTTGTTTTAATAATTCATTTTCCTCTTTTCCTAAATCAAGCAACAGCTGTTGATAATGCTCTTTAAGTTCGATCCCGTCTTTTTCTACTAACGAATCCCAACGATATTTTTCAGGAATCATATATTCTTGACCGGTTTCTTTCATCATTTTTAAGAACAGCAAATACGTTAGCTCTGTCACATATTGGTGATACGTAATGCCGTCATCACGAAGAACGTTACATAAATTCCATAGTTTTTGGACGATTTCTCTGTTGTTCATCTACGCTTGCTCCTTCTTTTGGTGATAGTTATACAAATTATAATTAATTTCGCGAACAATTTGTGCTAATTGTCCATCGAAAATTTGATTTAATTGTTTAAAGCCTCCACGGCTCTTAAAAGGTTCATATTCAAAAGCCTTTTCAGGGTCCGGATGAAGAACAGATTCTTGCAGTAATTGCTTTTCAATACGTTCCAGCCATTTCTTTTGCACAGGCGGCCACGCTTTCATTTGGTAAATTTTCTTCATGGCGTGTTTAATTCGTTCTTCATGACTAATAAGCGGATCGCCTAAAGCCTGCTGGCGGATGAAGGCGATGATGTCCGCTGCGATGTCTTCATTTTTCGCCTCGCGCCAAGCTGCTTGTAATTTTTTCTCGGAAAAACCTTTCTGGTCCAATTCAAGCAACAATTTTTTTAACTCTTCTCTCGTTAATTCAGTTGGACGTTGACATACAATCATTAGCGCAGGGATTTTGTTCATATTGTTTCGGATAAACTCTCCAAATGATTGTAAATAATCATCCGGTTTTTCCGCATTTCCATATCCGCGTTTAACTCCAATAAGTTCATCTTCATGCGTGGAAATATATTGTTTATTTTCCCGATAGCGATTTTCATCCATATAACGGAACATCGATATATACTCTTTTAATTGCCCAGTTAATTCAGCAGGATTCAAGTTTTTTACCCAATCTATAAATTCATCAACTGTTTTTCCACCAGATAATACTTTAAAGTCTTGGTGCTGCTTATCTGACCATTGGCGTTTTTTTCGTTGGATTTTGGCTATAATTTGTTCTTGTTGATGCTGAAGGTGTTCTTCTTTTTCTAAACCTTCTAATTCTTCTACTAATTGAGTCAGTGAAATATTTGGTCGAGTGACAACAGGCTTCATGCTTGTATATGGTTTTAAAGACTCATAGATTCCAACCGCATCGAAAATATTAAAGTGATCTTTTCGGATTTCTTCACATCTTCTCGTTGCTCGTCCTAGCATTTGCTCATAAAGAATCCGCGAGCGAACGCGGCGCAAGAAGACGAGATTTGTAATTGCTGGAACATCGACACCTGTCGTTAGCAAATCCACCGTCACAACAATAGTTGGATATTTTTCATTTTTAAAGCGTCGAATCGCACCTGATGGATCTTTAATAGAGCCTGTAATTTTCATAATCGCATTGTCTTCGACTTCACCGTATACTTTTTCAAATTCTTCTTTTAAAAGACGTACGACTAAGTCTGCGTGATCATCTGTCGCTGCAAATATCAATGTTTTGCCTTCATCGTCCGGAGAAATATAATTCGTCAACTCTCGTATAATAACACGATTAAAGCTTTCTGTGATAACTTTTGTATTAAAATGTGCAACCTCAATATTCACTTCATCTTCAAGGTACTCTTGTGAAATTGTGCCGGAAACCGTATCATATACGTCGACTGTTTCACCTTTGGCCCAAGTGATTCCTTCCTTTTTTAATACCGTTTCAAATTGATACGGTGGTTCATGGTCGACTAAATATCCATCGACGACTGCTTCACGATAAGAATAAGTGAAAACCGGTGGTCCAAAAATTTCTGTTGTATGCAGCGCAGGAGTTGCTGTTAAACCGATGCGAACGGCATCAAAGTAATCAAGTACTTTTCGATATTTACTTACATAGTCATTGTGATCTCTTATTTCAATTTCTATGTTATTCATCTCTTTATCTAGTGTATAGCCTCGATGGGCTTCATCGACAATAATGCAATCATATTGATCAATCGATGGTATGTCTTCTGTTTTCTCGTTGTAGAAAATGCGTTTTAACATTCCTTGTACGGTAGCGATATGTACTTTCGTTTCATCATCTGGTTTTTGATCGTATAACGATTGTAAGCTATAAATTTGAGTGAACGTTTGGAAATTTTCCAGCTTACTTTCTTTAAAAGCGCTTTCCGCTTGTTCTCCAAGAGCTTTTCGGTCGACAAGGAATAATATACGATTAAAACGCTTTGCTTTGAGCAATCGGTAAATGAGACCAATCGCCATTCTTGTTTTTCCTGTTCCGGTTGCCATTGCGATTAAAATGCTGCGTTTTTTCTCTTTCAATGCTTTTTCGACCGCTTGAATGGCTTTGACTTGATAGTCTCGTAATTTAAGATAATCAAATTTTTCATCACGCAAAAATTGTTCCGAACGTTCTGTATCTTTTTTTAATAGATTTTTCAGTCCTTGAGGAGTGTACCATCCATGAAGTGGTCGGGGGTGATTCGTTGATTTCCGCGCATCTAAAAACCAAATGCCTGACTTTTGTTCTAGCTGTTTTAAAAAGGGGCGGCCATTGGTTGCGAACAAAAATGGAACATAGTAATCTCCCCATGGCTCATGGATCACTTCATGACCATGCCGAACAACAAGTTTTGCATATTCTTTTGCTTGCTCAATGTCAGATGGGATATCTTTACTAGCACGTTTCGCTTCAATGATCCCTACTAGCTCGTTGCCAATAAATAAAGCATAATCAGCGTAACCATGTTTTAAAGGCCACTCCGCAATCGCCATGTTTTTTCCTTTTTCCGGACGAACTCCTTTTGAGAAACGCAGCTTTTCTGAATCAGCCTCCCAGCCAGCATCACGCAATTGCTGATCAATAAGAATACGGGTTTCTGCTTCCGTCAATTCAAAGTTGGCAACGGCGCGTTGTGAGTACTCACGTCGTTTTTGTTTCTCTTCATTGCTAATATATAGCTGTTCTTTGCGTATCTTCTCAAGCTCTGTTTCCAAATGAGCAAGCTTTTCTTCGTATGACTTAACTACATGGTTCAATTCATCTTCTGATATAGATGTTTGCGGTGTCGGTTCGATATATTCTGGAGCTTGAAATGACCAATCGCCATACACTTCCATAAACCAAACCGCAATTCGAAACGCCATATGCAATAAAGCTTTTGCCTCATTTACTTCACCATAGCTCGGATTATGTACCGCTTGATTCCCTTTCAAACGAATGACCGTAAATAAGTCATATATTTCCTTCGGCAGAATTTGCTCATAAAAAAGAATTCTCAGACGCTCCTGTTGATCAGTTCTGCGTTCTTCCTTTATTTCTTCTAACGCTAAAATATATTTTGTTATAGTTTCAGCAAATTTTCTAAGCTCACTTATCGCCACATTTGGATTTTGATAGACATTTCGTTCTGCCGTTTCCCCAACACGGGCGAGAACTTCCCATTTTTCTTCTAAAAAGCGAAAATTTTGCGACATATACACACCTCACCCATAAGAACATGTATATAGTGCTATTTTATCATAAATTTTACAATATATATTATTTCCAGTCATACATCTATTTAATAGAGTTGAGTCCGTATAATTGTGTAAAAATGAATGGGTCTAAAAATACTAGACAATTTCAAATCCGATCCTTTCAGATGCTTGAGCTTGGATGATGTATTAAAATTTTGTGTCAAGCATTTGGCTAGACCAAAAGAAAAAGGTAGGGTATTCTCTGATTTGGCCAAAAATCTTAGAGAAAGGAGAACCCTACCTATGTCTAAAAGTATACCGAATGTAGACTGGCTCAATCAACTGGAAAACGCCATTCGTCAGTTTGTAAAGGAAAAATTAGAGTTGATCATGAAGGAAGAAATTCAGAGTTTCCTCGAAATTGAACAGATGGGAACATCGAATAGAAGAAACGGCTATTACCATCGAAACCTAGATACGCAGTATGGTCGTATCGAAGGCCTTTCTGTTCCAAGAGACCGAAACGGGGAATTTCAAACGCAGTTGTTCACCCCTTACCAACGCCATACCGGCTGGCTCGAGGAAGCCTTCATCAAAATGTATCAAAGTGGGATGAGTACGCGTGAAATTGGCAAGTTTATTGAACGAATTTTAGGAAATGCCTACTCACCAACAACGATTAGTCATATCACGGATGTGGTAAAGGAAGACATTGCGAAATGGCACACACGTCCTCTACAAAAGCGATATTCGGTCTTATATTTGGATGGGTTGTACGTGAAACTTCGTCGAGATACGGTAGAAAAAGAGGTCATTTATGTCGTGTTAGGTGTAAACGAAGAAGGGTATCGTGAAATTCTCGACTTCTTCGTAGGAGGACAAGAAAGTGCTTATGTATGGCAAGAAATTCTTCAAAACCTCTACAAAAGAGGCGTCAAGGAAGTACTTCTAGGCGTATTCGATGGACTACCGGGTTTAGAGGAAGCCTTTAAGACGGTTTATCCGAAAGCCGATGTGCAGCGCTGTGTCGTTCACAAAGTACGTAATACCTTAAATCGTGTTCGGAAAAAAGATCAATTTGAAGTGGCAGAGGATCTCAAACTGATTTATCGCGCACCGAATAAGGAGATGGCGTTACAGATGTTTCAACAGTTTGAGTCGAAATGGTCCAGCAAGTATCCGAGAGAAGTTCAATCTTGGGCCAATGAGTTGGATGTCCTCCTTACATTTATGGATTATCCAAGCAGTATTCGAAGTTTGATTTACACGACCAATGCCATTGAACGAACGATCAAAGAGATTCGGAAACGTCTAAAGCCGATGAACAGTTTGAGTAGTTTAGAAGCCGCTGAAAAAGTCGTGTATTTGACCATCCAAGATTTTAATGAGAAATGGGCAGGGCGAAAGTTGCGAGGATTTGCCGAAGCACATGAAGCCCTTCAACGAATGTTTGAAGAACGTTACAATTAACCAAATAATGTAAATCAATGAGATAAGGGGGATTCTCTCTTTCCACACAGGAGACTGAATATTCAGTCTCCTGTGTGGAGGAAATATCCCTCTCTATATCTAAATCCATTTCAGAGATACCCTATCTATCCTACATTACACAAAATTCTTGACAGTACCTGAGCTTGTAAAGTCTGGTTTATTTTAACCGCAAATTTTTTGAATTTCCTTGAAGGAGTTGATGCAACATTTCTAAATCTAGGTTAATCTTGTTTTGGTACATTCAAATCTTTTCTCCATTAGAGTTTGGCGGTCCAACTTAATGGCAACTGAGTGTTTTTATTTCCTTTGGTACATTTTCTTTTGCTGGCATTGGTATTGAATTGTAACTTATTAAACATATATGATAACTTCTTACAATCATCGCATTTATAGAAACCATCCAAAATTTCTTTCAATTAATAACCCCCTCTAGCTTTATATGAGTATAGGAAGAGCTTCCACGGCAATATTAGAGCAGCTGCAAAATAATTCGCTTGTCTTTCCATTTCAACATAGGAATTATGGACCACTTGCACCAAAATGAGCAAGCTCATCATAATAAAGAAATAGACATTCGAGTTAATTTAAAACCAACAAGGAAGCTTAAAACCTCAAATAATGAAATATGTTAATATAAACTCGAAAAGTAAGCACGTCTATCCAAACGTGTATTTTCTTTACTATGTAACCACCTGTCCCCATTCGCGCATTGTTAGCAAATCGAATGGGAACAGACTCGCAAATCATGTTTCCAGCCTAATCCCACATGTGGCGACAAATACCTTCATAAAGCTTCTTCAGGATTTCTTCTTGATAGCCAGCTTTTTTTATTTTCCGCATTTTCTCTTTGATCGGTTGCAATTCTTCGATCGTAACAGTTTCTAGTTTCGCTACTCGGTCATCCGACAGCAAAACCTCTGGAGATGACGCTAAGTAATCTTCTAATTGGAAATGCCATAAATGAATATGCTCCTGATTCCGCTCCTTTAATCGCTGCGCCATTTTTAGTCCTTCAGGATCAAAATCTCCAGAATAATATATTTGACAACCTTCTTGGATGATTAAGTCTATTAACATCAGTGACGCTAGTTTAAATTGCCCATTTGTGCAAATCAGCGGCGGAAAAGCGTCAGGAAATAAATCCAACAAAGCGGAAAATACGCCTGAGTTCTCAACGACAAATACGGTTTGCCCCTTAGCAGGATATGCACGCTTTAACTTCAATATTTCCCGCAATGGCACATTGAGTACTGTATTCGTTTTTACAGCAGAAGCAAACACAGAATGAATTCCCTGTTCCGTTTCTGTCAAAATTCCCGCACATGTCACAAAGTTTAAAATATCTTCCCGTAAAATGCCAAATGATTGCAGGAGCTCATTGACTTCCTCGACTGAGGATAAGTCATAGTCTTGATCAGAGTAAAATTGAAGTGCATGAAGAAATACTTTTCCTTGAAACGTATGTAAGTCAAATGCGTGCGGATCTTTTAGCACTTTTTGTGAAAAAATTGAAAGACGTTCATAATCACCTTTTTTCGGCAAATGATGAAGCGCAGTGCACACATTCTTTAAAACAGTCTCCAAATGTTCCCTATCTTGCGAATAGGCGATATGAATAAAGCGGTTTTGGGGAGCTGATTCAGCTATAAAAGACAGAAGCCTTGCTTGTTCGGGATATTGATGAATAAGGTTTTGAAAAAATTCTTCTTTTTTCTTCCGATCTGTTTCCCTCTTCTCTTGATTGGTTGTAATGTCTTCACCAAAATAATTCTCAAGTAACGTAACGAGCGGTATACCGGCAAAGCGCGTTTTCTCTAATTGTTCGGCAAACATTTTTAATGAAACCGAAGGAGTAGATTCTTGATGAAAATCCTTCCCAAAAAACGCCCCGAGTGCTTCTTTTTCTTCAAAGGAAAAACCGTCTAATTTGACCGTTCCGCCGATTCTCCCGAGTGATTGATATTTCTTTTTCATCAGCAAAAAAAGGCGGTGAAAGCCGGGTTCACCGCGAAAAAACTCAACAGCATCCGCTACTTTTTGTTCCAACATGAACCATCCTTCCTATATGGATGATGTAAAAGTAAATTCTTCGTCCGGATTTGACGCAAGTCGTTTCACTTTTCCATCCCAATGATAACGAATAACCGTAACGTACGGTGCATTTTTCGGGCGAACTAGCTCGCAAATAGAAAGCGATGGTACCGTGTCGTAGTCTCCCCAAAGTGCCTGAGAGTTCATGATATAGTTAAAACCAAGCTCTTCGACTAAAGCAAACATATCACGAATGTTATTTTCATCAACGCCGGCAAACGCTTCATCTAACGAAATAATATATGGAGCATCCTCTGCAGCCTCTTGATATCGTGAATATGCCGCGGCAAAAAGAGGAATATACATCGCCATCGCCTTTTCTCCGCCGCTAAATTTATAAAACTTTTGGTTCGTTAATTCCCGCTTTGGTTCATTTGTTTTTTGGTAATAAAGCGTAAACGAGAACCACTTTCGGTAATCGAGCACTTCTTTAATGACTTGGTGAAGCGTATTGCCCTGCCCACTTTCTTCAAGCATTTCTCTCGCTCGGTTGATTTTTGAGCGGAAATGCATCGTAACCCGCTGCAAATCTTCTTCCTTTAGCAGCCGCGAATTCATTCGCAACAATTCGACTAAATCTTTTGTGTCCATTTCTTCTTCGGTTTCCGCGGTCTTCGGCTTCCATTGAATTGAAAACGTCAGACCTGAAGAAGTATCACGTTTTTCCATTAATGCGTTCATATCTTTAACCCAGCGTTCGGCACGCTGTATGCGGCTTCGCAATATTCGCCCGATCGTTTTCAAAATAATATCTTCATACAATTCGCGGTCCTGTTCGTTAATATATTCTTTTTGCAGCAATATATCTTTTTCAATCTCTTTTAATACATAATATGGTGTGACGCGTTGTCCTTTGTAGTCTAGTAAAATGATGATACGTCCTGCTTTTTCCTTCCAATCGTTCGCTTTCAGCTCCGATTCCTCATCTAATGAAAGCTCGACGAACGGATTTTGTTTGTTCCAATCGGCAGGTTCCTGTGCCGGACGATATTCGATTAAATTCGGTTGTTCTTGGAAAAATATTCGGTTTAATCGTTCGGTGACAGAAAGTCGTGTATTCTCTTTTAATACAGAACCATATTTCCTGGAAATGTCTATTGCTTTGTCCAAAAGCGAGCCTGTTTCATTTTCGTCAACAAACACTAGCCCTCGTTCCAATTCTTTGGCAAATAGCTCTTCCCATGCTTGGACAAGAACCTTTGCAAATTCCAGTTTTCTCTCTAAACTACTTATTTTGCTTTCCATGTTTGAAAGTTGATTCCTTATACCTTCTTGCTTCTTAATTATCTCAGGAATTTCCGTTGTTAAAAACGTTAATCGTTCTCGAATCCGTTGAATCTCTTGACGAATATGTTCCGCTCCCATTTTCGTTAACATTGATTCGATATGCTCAAGTTCAAGTGATACCCGCTGTTGTTGATCGAGAAGAACATTGATTTCGCCTTTCGCTTCGTCTATTTCGTTTTGTAATGCTTCAAGCTGATCATTTAGATTTTTGATCATTTCATCGGTGTGCACGATGTTTCCATGCGAAATTTGTACATCATTTAACTCTTTTAAATATGATTTCATATAAGACAAAGCATCTTCGTACCCTTTTTTCGAAAACTTAAGGTCCAGTCCTTCTGTCTTGTTGCGCAAAGTATTTTTCACTTGCTGCCATTTTCGAGCAATTTGACCTAATTTTTCATTTTTCTTTTCTGTTTCTTTTTCTTTGCTCTCTACTTTGAGTTTCGTTTCCTTCCACTGGTCATAGGCATATTTGACATTTTGGTCAGTTGGAAACAATTGAAACCCTTCCGTAATATGGCGAATTCGTTCATCCACTGCCGCAAGCTGCTCTCGTTTTTCTCTTAGTTGAGTGTTTAAAAGCTGTAATTCTTCCTCAAATTGCTGAATTTTCTCAAGACGCAGCCGTTTCCGTGCGGCTCTTCCAATATACTTTGCCTTTTCCCTTTCAGGGGCATGTCCTTTTAAAAGTCCTAGTGAATATTGTCCGGATTCGTTTATGACAAAATAATCCTTTTCTTGCGGTTCGTCCGATACGATAATACTGCGCAATACCGCTTCGATTCGTTCCTTAGAAACACCTGAGTCATTCTCTACATCAGGTTTTAAATAATCCTCTAGCGTGTGTGCCATCATTGCCGGGTTTGGCATGATTACTCGATCATATTGGATATCTAAATCCGCTTCCACAATTAAAGCGTCGAGCAATCCAGCATGATTTAATGTAGATTCGATCCGTTCCCGCAACTCTTCAGAAACGTGCTCCTGAAATTCCACAGCTGCATAAAACGGAACGTAAGGTATTCCTTTCTCTTTTAACAAAACCCTTGTTTGCACCGTTTGCATGTCTCGTTCTGGTTCAGGATCTTTTTGTTCCTTCCAATAGCGTAATTTTTCTTCCGTTTCACGAATTTCATTTTCTATCAATTTCATTTCATGTTGTTTTTTAATTTTTTCCGCTTTCCACGATTCTAAAGATTGATAATATTGATTCGTAAACGGTTGTTTCACCTCTTCGAAATGATAGCGCTCATATAGCTCATTCAACCTTTGTAAAAATACTTGAAATGCTTCGTCATCCACCTTTATATCCGGATACATTTTGCTCCATTCAAACACGCTTTCCTGCAAACGGGATTTTTCGTCTTCAACCAGTTCATACCATTTTTTCTCTTCATTTTTTAGTTGGTCTAATTCCCTATTTAATTCGCCGAGCTCTTTATACGTTTCTTCATAACGTAATTGAATTTCATCATGTTCTTTCCAAAGTCCGTTAATTTGCTCCAGTCGATCAAAATGTGCATTAGCTTCCCGCTTCCATACGGTAAAATCAAATTCATATTCTCGGTTCCGCTGAAAATCTTCTTCGTTGATTGTATGCTCGGAAAAAGAGCTTTCTAACGCATCGTTCCGCATCATTTCTAACTGTTCTGTTAGCTTTTTCAATAACTGTTCGAAACGTTCTTCATACATGTTTAAGTTTTGTTCAATTTTCCGCTCTTGCTCTCGTTTTTCATCTATAAATCTTTCTTTCTTTTTGAGCTCTTTGTTTACATTCTGCAGTTTTTCCGCTGTTTCATTACGCTTTTCTTCTGCCTGAAACACTTCATGATTGGATAAATCAAGTTCCCGTTTACGCAGCACTTCTTGTTCAATCGATAATTGTTGAGTCTCTTCTTTCAATGTCGCAAGTGTTTCCTCATATTCACGATGTTGTGCGACAAGCTGTTCCTTTTCTTTAGCTAGTTTTTTAAAGCTTTTTTCTGATTTTACATATTCATTCGCTTTCTCAGCCAACATATATTCATTATAAGTCGAATAATGCTGGCAAAGATGCTTTAGAGCCTTCTCGTCTTTTTCAAGCTGTTCTAATTGTTGTTTTGCTTGATCCATATTTTCTATCGTTTCTGACAAGTGTCGCAGCTCTTCATCTGTAAGTGCTGGCAGCGAGCTTTCTAATATTTCGTAGATCACAGTTGGCTTAAAATCTTTTGAAAGCTTCGGACTGCGTAATTGAATGAGTAATTCAATCAATTCGTGGAACGCATCAAGCGACTCAAATCGAAAAATATGTTTATTCACTAACTCCATATATTCACGTTGCGAATCAACAACCGTACCGCCTTCACCAATAACAGTGATCAACTCCCGTTTCGTTAAAGGAATTTTTTGCGTCTTCCCGTCTGTCTTTTCTTCTTTATATAAACGCAAGTCTTTGCCGATGCGCCGATTGTCAAAAACGACAAATCCCCAAAAATCCATATTTTTCTGCCGTTTTGCCCGTAAGCCGATACCCGTTGTGATATATTGTTCAGAGTTTTTCCGCTTATATTCTAAAAATAAATAGCCTGTTCGTTCGTCCCTGTCGACGAGTTCTTTTTCCCCAAGCAAGTAATCTTCCATTCTTCTAGCTCGGGAACCGAACGGATCGAGGCGGTCAGGACTCTTTTTTCCATCAAGCAGAACCGGAAGAAAACTTTGCATCGTCACCGATTTGCCGGAGCCGTTGCTTCCACGCAATAGAAGTTTTCCGTCTGCGAAATGAAAAAATTCTTCATCATAATACCAAAAATTTAACACTCCCGCTCGATATAACTCCCATTTACTCGTCATCTTCATTCGTTCCTTTCATTAGAAAATCATCAGGATATGTTCCGACTAATCGACCTAAAAGAGGGTAGAGAATAATCATCCCAGTCTCCGCTTCACGTTCTGCCATTTTCCACTCCTTTAATGCACTCAATACTTCATCAGAAAGCTGAGAGATTGTCATGTCGCGGTATGTTTTACTCCATCCTTCGGAAAATTCGTCACGGCATTTTTTTAACAGACCTAAAAAATCATTTGGTGTTAAGCGGATTTGTCCATATTCATCAGACATGTGAACATCAAGATGCTGGCGAATAATTTTGGAAAAATGAAGAATAATCTCCGAAGTACCTTTTTGATCTGGAAACAGCGTATAGCGGCTTTGACGTTCCGGTAAAGTTAAAAGTGCCGCATTTTTAAAAAGTTCATAGCGATAATCAGTATGTTTTTCAATATCTTCCCGCAAGCGATGGCGAAAGTTTCTTAAATAATAAAAGTCAGGATCGTCTTTTTGTCTTCGATAAATGGCTGGCGATAAAAATAGTTGCCGATATATCCGATGGCGGCGATAGTCTTGCGGGGACGCTTTCCATTCTTCTTCTAAAATCTCCTCTATCGTTTCATATTGAAACAAGTCTTTCGGATATGATCTCATAAAATAGCGGGATACAACGGGGACTTCATAGAGTGCTTCATGGTCTTCTTTATTTGCAAACCCTTCAAGATCCCCATCGACGCGTTTTACGATACCAATTTGCTCCGACGTCCTCAGCACCCGAATGAGCGACTTCCGATGTTGATAATTCGTCCAATCGATTGGCAGTTCCCCGGGATACATCGCTTGAATCTCTTCACATAAATCGGACAGAAGAAATTTCTCATCGACGGCTTTGCTCTCTAAATATGCTAATAAGCAGCAAAACAGGGCATAATCTAATATATCTTGAAAATCTTGAATACCCATCCACGATTCTGGCTCAGCCGGGATTTTCTCGAGCTTTGCAAAATAACGGTGAATGATTAGCCGATATCCAAACTTTTCTTGCAAGTAACGTTTCAATACTTTTTCACGTTCTCTAATCTTTTGATAAAGCTCTGGTTCCTCTTCCCGGACAATCCAGAAGTTTTCAAACAGGGCTGTCATGGCTTCTTTCGCTTTTTCATCAAACCCTTGCTCCGTCTTTTCCAATGTTACATCTCTCCCTTTTCGAGGACATAAAGTTCATAATTCGGCATCGTAAGTGTACCGTCAGAGGCTTTCAATTGAATCGAGGAAGAATCCTTTTGCAAGATTTTCACTTTCCACCCGTTTTCCGTTTTTACGACTCCGTCTTGTTTTGTCATTGATTTTGCTATCCAGCTTAACAATGTTTTTCGAATGTGCGGTTCGATCACCGGCAACTCTCGTAATACGATTTTATTGTCTTGAATGAGGTTCTCTAACTCTTCTTTCTCACGTTTTTTCTCCAGCAAAAATTTCTCCTTCATCTCCTGTTTCTCTTTTTCATGTGTTTCGATCGCTTCCGGCTTTTTCTTTTCACGGTAATGGCGAACGCGAGGCTTTACCGTCCATTCTGTCGGCTCTTCTTCCCAAATATCGCGATAAAAGTTTTCTGTTGCATCGTTCTCTGTTATGAGATGCTTTGTATGGAAACAGCCGAAAACAACAGAGGATAGTCGGTGGGCATCTACTAAACTCGGAAGCTCGGAAAACCACTTTGCTAAATGGAGAAAATCTTTCTTGCGGCTGCGGAAATTGTGATGACGTTCCCCCAGCCTTTGCACGACCCGAGTCATACGGCGAATGGCTTCATTCGTTTGGTGCTGAAGAAAATACAATTCACTTTCACGTCCTTCTCTGCCTAAAAACCATTCTTTTAGACCTCTCCACTTTTCGAATAAATCTTCTTCAAGTTGTTCTTTCGTCACTTCCATTTCTTCTAATCGAGGAATCGTCATTTGATAATCAGCAACAATTGCGACTAGTTTGTGAACATCATCTTCTGCGATATCTTCCAACAACTTTTCAATTTTTAACGATGTTTTCTGTAAGGCAACGATGAAATCGCGTAAATATGTCGTAAATTTTTCTTTATATACAAGAAAGGCTTCCGACATCATTCGTTCTTCCGTGTTCTCACTGTTAAGGTAAGCGATGTAATCCGCAGAATTTTGAATGATTTTTTTGAAATAATCGAATGTTTCTTCCCAAATTTGATTAATCTCTTCTCGTTTTTCTTGAAAATCGTTTTGTATAATATTTTCTATTCGAACGAGTGAAGAGTATAAACGGTCAAAACGCGTTTTTTCTAAAGATCCTCCGAATGAATCCCCTAGCTTCTCTAACGTGCGGATCATCCTCTCAATTTCAACCGTGTAAGGACTGCATTGATAACGAAACCGTTTCTTTTTAAATTCTTCGATTGTGCGAATATTCACCGTCTCTTGCCGAGCAATTAAGTTTTTCCATTTGACAAGCTGATCTAAATCCTGCTGGAGATCGTCTTCCGTATAGTTCTGAAACTCCTTATGTTCTTTTAAAAATGCAAATACTTCTTCAGGAAACAAATATTGCCGCATTCGTTCATGCTGCATATAAAAATATCGTAAAATCGCCCGATAGCGATAAGCATTGTCCGTTGCCAAATACTTTGCCTCAGAAATCGGCTTCAGCCATGAAGAATCCATTATGCATCACCTTATAAATTATGTTTTTATTTCTATTGTAATAGATTTGCAGAGAGATTGAGACAAGATTTTGATGGGGATTTTTTTGCTGTTTTGATTTTTTGGGTATATTTCGTTTTTACGATCTGTTTTGTAAGCGTTCGCCAACCATCTCATCCTGTTTGTATGTGCCTCTTTTGTTTTTTTAAATCCTTTCAACACTTTTAATGCTTGTAAATCGGTGTTCCTGCCGTTTTCCGAAATACTCCCGGCAAGCGGTGATCCACGCGGTTCTATCTCCATTGAGAAAACCAGTCCATCATCGGGTCATAGCTGTATTCTTCCATCATAAACCCTTCAAGCCCTTCCTACACCGGCTCATTTCGTCTGATGCACATAGTGACGTTTGTTTACCAAGGGCACTCATGATCGATGTACTCCAACACCTGTTGAAGCAGTTCCCCGAAGGTTTCTTGAATCATCGAAAATAATTCCATTTCGATCTCTTTTAATGTTTGCCCACCTCTCTTTTCTCCTTGTGTTTGGTTTGTGCACTTATCACAATACAGGAGGAGAGTCCTTTTTGCATTTATTTTGCCTTTCCCCCTACCATTTAAGAGTAAGCGTAAAATAATCCCCACCTTTTAATGATAGGGATTAAATACTATTATTGTGATAAATTATTAAAAACCCGACAATTCAAAGGAATTGTTTTGGACCAAGGAAGTAGTTGATCAAGCTCATCCATATTGCTTATATCCATATTGGGAAGCCTTTCAAATAAGTAGCGAAGATAATAAAATGGATTTAATTTATTCTCTTTTGCTGTCTCCACAATACTGTAAATGATTGAGCTGACCTTAGCTCCTTTCGGAGTATTGCTAAAAATCCAGTTCTTCCTTCCGATCACAAATGGTTTAATGGATCGTTCACTTCGATTATTATCGATTTCTAAACGTCCATCCTCTAAAAATGCCACGAGTTTTTCCCATTGGTTGAGGCAGTATGTAATGGCTTGACCTAATAGACTCTTTGGTAAAACATTGCTTTTCTCTGTTTTTAGCCATGCTGAAAAAGCCTCCAACAATGGTTGGCTGTGTTTAAGTCGTTTTTTATATCGTTCTTCTGGTGTACATTCTTTCAAATCACGCTCGATGGCAAATAGCTGATTACAGAAATTGAGTCCTTCCCGAGCTGTGACTGCTGAATGACGTTTGGATTCAGGAAGTACGTTTAAAGCCTCATCGAACTTTCTGCGGGCATGAGCCCAACATCCAACTAATGTTACGCCGGATACCTTATGGTATCCTGCATATCCATCGACATGCAGGTATCCTTTAAACCCTTTTAGGAATTCTTTGGCATGTTCTCCTGCTCTAGTTTCCTGATAGTCATAAAGGACAAGTGGTGGATCCTCTCTTCCAGTCCGATAAAGCCACATGTAAGATTTCGATGTACTTGACCTTCCAGGTTCATGTAAAACCTGAACAGTTGTTTCATCCGCATGTAGAATGTCTTTAGAGAGGAGATGCTCTTTCATTCGTTGATAAATTGGCGCAAGCCATTTTTCGGCACCATAAAGCATCCAATTGGCCATGGTTTGCCTGGATAAGATCACACCTAATCGTTTGAACTGTTGTTCTTGGCGATATAGAGGTAGCCCCTCTACATATTTTTGATTCATAATATATGCCATGCTTGACGGTGAAGCTAAACTTTTTGGATACACAGATTTTGGGGCAGGTGCTGTAACGATTGGTGTCTCTATTTCATTACGCTCACAATGACGGCATCCATAGACATATCGAACGTGTTTTAAAACTTTGACTTGAGCCGGAATAATCACTAATTCTTGTCGTACTTCTGTGCTCATTTCGTGTGTTTTTTCACCGCAACACGAACAGACCTGCTCTTCTTCGGGTAAACGATATTCAATCGTTTCCATAGGCAGGTTTTCAAACGTAGCTTGACGTTGACCACGTTTCTTTTTACGACGATATGTAATTGTTTCAACAGTTGGCTCTTCGGCTTTTACATTAGACTCTACCTCTGCTTCATTGAATAAAGGTAGTTCTAATTGATTAGGATTTGTTTTTTCGCTTGAAGAGCCAAATTTTCGTTTTTGACTAAGACGATACTGTTCTTCATACCATCGTAATTTCGCCGTCAATTCAACGATTTGCTGTTGAAGTTTTTCAATTAATTCAAATGGGTTTTGGGTAGGATTCTTTAAATTTTTCATCATGTAGTAATAATTCGACGGTTTTAGCTATTTTCCTCCAAGGTTTTTGTTAAAAGTAAAAAATTCATATAACTGTTCTAGCCTTTACTTCTGGGTGTGCTTTCTTTTGCTCCATTGCAAGACCATCCAATAACCAGCGTAATTGCCGATAACTAATTTGTATCGTTCCAGTGTCATTTTCATTTGGCCATTGAAATTTTCCTTTTTCCAATCGACGATAATAAAGCCAAAAACCATTATAGTCCCAGTGAAGAATTTTTAATTTATCTCGCTTTCGATTACAGAACACAAAATAGCTTGATGAAAAGGGATCTAAATCAAATCCCTCTTTCACCAAAGCAGCTAATCCATCAATGGATTTTCTCAAATCAGTACTTCCTTTTGCCAAGTAAACTCGTTCAGCTCTTGTACCAGCTAACATGTTGATTTCAACGTCCTAACCACTTCTGAAAGAAAGGCCGGATCGAAACCAGGTTTTACTTCAATTGAAATCCCACTAATTTCAATCCGTAATGAATTTTCAACTGTTTGTGAATGATCTTCTAGGGTAACGGATGCCCATTTTGTAGACTTTCCTTGATTTTTTATTGGATTTTCAATTTTTCTTAACCAGTATTTAAACTGGTGAATACTCCATTGATTTTCCTTGCACCAGTTTACTTGAGTTTGACCGCTTTTACGATAGTCAGCGATTCGTTGTTCCCAAACCTTTTGTAATTCAGTATTCTTAGGCATAAAAAAAACCCCCTTCAATTTCATCTTGAGGAGATTATCTCATGAAATTAGCACATCAAGAAGGTGTGCAAGATTTGACGCTTACCAGAAAAGGGATTACACTACTGTCATTTAATAATTTCAATGTTTCTAATATTCCAATCTTGCCATTAGGATCTACTTTATAAAAGTATTTTTGTAAGATAGTAATTATGTCTCTTCCCATCTTAGCTAAATCTTGAGCAACTATATCTATATTATGCTCATTAAAATTATTAACTAAATTTCTAACCGTCTCCTCATATTGATTCATATTTTTCACCCCTAAAACTATCAAAGAGGGACACACTCTAAGTGTGTGTCCCAAAATATCTTTAATAACTTGCCTTAATTATAATCCATGCGCCGGCTTTCTTATAATTCTTGAGTTGCCTTTTTACATAGCTTCTTTTCCAAGAACCTTTTGGTTTTAATTCAACGACAACCCTTCCTCTAAAAAATTGAAGGTCTGGACGTTTTTTAGTACCTCTTAATGGTTTATCATATTTGCCTCCAGGAACAACTCTTTTCATAGCTTTTGTCCATGCTTGGTGCGCGGCTCTCCCTCTAACATATGTAGGACCCTTAGTAATATTGTAAATATTTCTTGCAACCTTAGCTGCACGGTAAGCACCTGAGCCTATTCCACCGATAGCACCTAAACCAGCTCCTATTGCAACAGAACCCCACAACTTCCAACCTTTGAGACCTCTACTTTTTGCAGACTTATACGACGATACTCCTCCGATTAACGCTCCTACTGCCATCCACACCCAATGCCCATCCGGATCCACCAGCATCACTGGATTGTTATTCGCATACGTATATCCGTTCTGCGTGAGAATGTCATCTGCATCCCCTAGGTCTGGATCCAAGGGAAGGAACACGCCATGCTCTGGATGGTAATAACGGGCGATTAGGTAATAATGGTGTTATGTCAAGAAAACGGACACGTTAAACAGAGAGAAATAGCTGAATTTAGGCAGCTACTTTTCTCTGGTTAGCGTAATACTTCTAAAAGTAATTCCCGAACCCTTTCGTGAACTTGTAATTCTTCGGAAAAATGGGGGAATTTGTTTAAATATTTCCTTAAAGGTTCGTAATAAGGATACAAAGCAAAAAAATCTTTATACAACAATTTTCTTTGATACCTAGGTATCTTTTTATGAGCAAGGACATAACTTAAACTTCCACTTATTAATGAACAAAAGCTGTCAAAGTCCCCTGTCAAACAGTATTTATCATTATCTTTAAAAATGGTATTTTCAATTCTTTCTATATCTTCTGAGGGAAAATCATTGTTTAATAATATACTCATTTTTTCAAGTTCTAATATTACATCGTGATTAACCTTCATAAATTGTTCACCTCTTTCTCTCTTTAACTATGTTAAAAATGATAATATTCATATTTCTACTTTTTCTTGAGTTTCCAACCGTTATGCCAAAATGTCACTATTTTCCCTCTTTTGGTATAATAACCTCCAACCTTTCCTTTCTTAATTCTATATCCTTTTTTGCCTGTAGATAGTGTCACTTCTTCTCGCAAATGTTTATTTGAACGATAGAATGCTCTCGCTAGTTTTGTGTATCTTTCTGGACTATAGGAGCGTCCCTTTCTAACGACATGTTAGTTATGATGATATGCTAGCGATTCTATACTATTTTTAAAGGTACCTTTATACCAAAACCGTGCGAGACCCTTTGCTGCTTGTGCTGCTCGAAATGCCTTAAATGCAGCACCACCAACAAGCCCTACGCCTACTGCAATCGCCGCCGCTTTCCAACCGCCTTTTTTAAATGCCTTATACCCATCATACGCCGCAAATCCGGCGTTAACCGCCAATCAGAAAAAATGCCCATCCGGATCGACCAGCATCACCGGGTTGTTGTTCGCATACGCATACCCGTTTTGTGTCAAGAGGTCATCCGCAACGCCCGGGGCGGGGTCGAGCGACAGGAACACGCCGTGCGTGGGATGGTAGTAGCGGGCGATCAAGTAGTATAGACCCGTTTCGTTGTCATATGAGGTACCAGTTGATTAACAAGCGGGAATTATTTTACACAAACTCTTCCTTTAGGAAAACGGCTGCCCGAAATGTCCAATCACAACATAGGCAGCCATCATTTATACTTACTTATACAATAATCATTTTGGCGGTTTTTTATCCATTAGCCTAAGTCTCTCTATTTTTTAATAAAAATTTAATTGTCTACGTATTATAAAGAAATCATTATAAATTTCGAACACTCAACATAGTAATTATTACAATATCCTTTATCTTTTTAGATAATTAAAAAATATTAATCACTTGAATTTCAGAAATAATATCTTTTAATTTTTCTTTACCGATTAGTGCTTATTTATAAGATGCTCTAAATTTTTATATACTTGATGTTGTAAATCATAGTACTGTGTACGACAAATGCCTCTTTGAGTATCAGTGATTGAATAACGTTCGCCCTTATAAGTGAATTCTATTTTTTTCATGGCCTATCCTTAGAAGCCCTATTAATTGTTCAAGATTCATCTTCTATCTCTTTACTTCCTTCTATCTTTATTCAAAAGTATGTCGCATTGCCTTTTTCCTAAGAGTAAAAAATCAGAAGGACGAATTATGTCCTTCTAAAAAATTTCTAACTGCCCAAGTGTGAAATATTACTTAACTATATCCATAAAATACTCTTTATAATACTTCTGATAATTTTACAGAGACATATCGCTTTGAATATTTCTCGTAAAGGGCTATCTCATCATCGCTTATCCACTGTAAATGACCTAAAAACCTATCATAAATAAGTTCATCCGGTTCAGTTGATACTATTTCTTTTTCATGCAATACTTTACCATTTCTATCTTTAATCACTATCTTTAGTGTAAAATCATATAGATCGTGATTGCAAATTACCTCAGCTTTATATTTTCTATTTGGACTAAATTTTAGTTTATCCCATATAAATTCATTAATATAGTTTAACTCCTTTACTCTCTCATAAGCTTCTTGAAAAGGATCAGGATCCCAATTTTTCTCCCTAATAACGAAATCGAGGCTATTTTTTAACAGTTCTAAAATTTCTACTTTCTTCTTGTTATCTGGATACTTGAGAAATTCTTCAACATTATATGGTACTAAAACTTGACAGAAACCATCAAAACATTCTAATAGTTTTATTTCGGGATAATTACCACAATGGAAATTTAATTGCCTACAATCAACAGTTTTATATTTTTTATCAAAGACTCTTTCATACAATTTGGTCATGCATCTAGTTTGAAAGGAAAAGCTTTTTTTAACATCAGTTATCCCTTCTTCACCTAATAACAGAAATGTTTTTAGTAACATAGCTTTCCTCCTTTTTTTATGCAGTTAAGGTCTGACGTGAAGATACATGTTGCCCCCAGCCTTTCTCACTGCATAAGCTCTTCCTCTTTCCCACTTTAGGGCATTCTCTCTTCCATAAATATTTCTCTTAACAATTCGTGCATAATATCTACTGATTCACCGCATTATAATCAGCCGTGATCGTCGTCGACTGTCCATCCTTTGTTTTCACGACTTTCGTCCGTTTCCCGAATCCATCATACGTATACTCGATGGTCGTTCCATCCGGGCATTGTTCGGTCTCCAACTGATCGAGTTCATCACTCGACACGTGCCTAGCACCTTAGTCAAAAAATTGGTGCGCATGGCGGGGGAAATGGAGTATTAACACCGAAGGGGCCGAATCCGCTCCTTCGGTGTTTCTTCTTTTCATCCGTTCATCAGGCGTACTAGAAATAGTTATCCGAAAAAATGTGCAAAACGTTTAGAAACACTGTACAAAATCCGAAATACTCCGCAAAAAATTTGCACATGATTTCCGAAGCTGTCCGAAATAATTTGAAAAAGGGATTCTGAAATCATGTGCTAATTTACAAGTATGGTCTTAAAAATTTACAACACTAAACTTGACGGGTATGGGACACATCCCCCTATTCATTCCAAATCCATTTCAGAGATACTCCATCTATCTTGCATTACACAAAATTCTTAACGGTACCAGTTGATTCAGTGCTACACTTCATAAAAAAGAACTTACTTTCTCAAGGTATGATGCGATTAATCGCCCCAGTGAAAGATTTTCACATGATGTATTAAAATATTATCCTTTCCTTGCTGTTCTTCTGTTAGCTCCTCTCCTCCCCAACTTGGTGTCATTAAATGAAGTCCTTGCTTATGCTCTAAAAGGATTTCAATTTGTTCTTTTAAGTATCTCAAGCCTTTTTCATTTGCATGGATTTCAAGTTTTTCTCCATCACTGTCATATTCAAAGGATAATAGATGTTTTTGCAATTTATTGATGTTAGACTAAAAAGTAGACACAGATTATTATAGTAATAATAGACTGAAAAATGAGGTGTCTACATGACAAAAAAACAAAGGCGGTACGAGGAAGACTTTAAGCTTCAAACTGTTCGTTATATTTTGGAGGAAGCGAAATCTGTTGCACAAGTGGCTCGTGAGCTCAAAATTAACGAAAATACTCTTCACGGCTGGATGAAAAAATATAAGCAAGAACCTGAAATAACAGAAACCCAAACGTTTCGATCCGAAGACCACGAAGTTCGTGAACTGAAGAAACGTATTCGGGATCTGGAGGAGGAAAACTCCATCTTAAAAAAGGCGATGCACTTCTTCGCGAAAGACCATCGGTAAAAGATTCATTTATCCATGAGCATCGCTTCGATTACCGATTGGAGAAGATGTGCGAAGTATTGAAAGTTTCTCGAAGCGGTTATTATAAATGGCGTGATCGTCCCAAAAGTGCTAGACAAGAGCGTCGAGAAGAATTGACGCAGGAAGTGCGTCGTGTGTATATCGAATCTCGCCAACTGTATGGGAGTCCAAAGGTTGCCAAAAAGCTTAATCATGAAGGCATTAAGGTTTCACAGAAGACGGTTTCCCGCATAATGAACAAAGAGGGAATGAAGTCTCGTACCGTGAAAAAGCATAAGGCTACCACTAACTCAAAACATAACCATCCGGTCCACGAAAATGTCTTAAACCAACATTTTACTGTTACGAAACCAAATGAAGTATGGGTAGCTGATATCACATACATTCCAACGGATGAAGGTTGGCTTTATCTAGCTAGTATGATGGATTTGTATTCAAGGAAAATAGTCGGCTGGCATATAGACTGTTCCATGAAAAAGGAGCTAGTGTTAAGTGCTTTAAAGCAAGCCTATCAGCGTCAACAACCACAGGGTTCTATCCTCCATCATTCTGATCGAGGGAGTCAATATGCTTCAAATGACTATCAAGCTAAGCTAATGGAATACGGAATGAAATGTAGCATGAGCCGCAAAGGAAATTGTTATGACAACGCTTGTATTGAATCATTTCATGGGGTTATAAAAAAAGAACTAATCTATCAGACTCGTTATAAAACAAGGGAGGAAGCAAAAAAGAGCATATTTGAGTATATAGAAATATTTTACAATAATAAACGTATTCACTCCGCAACAGAGTATTTTTCGCCATCTGAATACGAACGTATGTACTATAAAAAGGGAGCTTAATGAACATATTAATAGAATAGTTAGACCCGAAAATTTACCTTTTAAAAATAATTAGGACAACGTCGTAATTATTTTTAAAAGGCCACCAAGCGATAGCGCGGTAGCTGCGAAAAAAAATCTATAAATTTTTGTGTCTACTTTATTGACCTAATATCATTATATACCTCCAAAGCTATTTTAAAAAGTATTTTTTCTTTTTTCTTTTACTACCCTTTAACCTATTGACATCAACGTGTGGAGGCTCATAACCTTTTTTATAGTGTCCCCCTTATCTAGATAGTAGGAACGTCTTGTTTTAGGATTTACATATCCACCCTTACCATTTAATGGGTCTGAACCTCGTTTTTCAAAACCTTTTTTTATAAACATGTCTTCTATCTCTTTGAAAGTTTTTCCTTTAAATGGGTTACCTAATCCTTTTAAAAACCTTTGAGCCCGTCTAGCTTTATACACCCTATACGCAATTTTGGCACCTTTAAACGCAGCACCGCCAACCAGTCCCACACCAACGGCAATCGCCGCCGCTTTCCAACCGCCTTTTTTAAAGGCTTTATACCCATCATACGCCGCAAATCCCGCATTAATCGCCATCCACACAAAATGCCCATCCGGATCCACCAACATCACTGGATTGTTGTTCGCATACCCATTCTGTGTAAGAATGTTATCCGCATCCCCTAGGTCGGATCTCTATCCGGATCGACCAACATCACCGGATTGTTGTTCGCATACGTATAGCCGTTCTGTGTAAGGATATCGTCCGAATCTCCTGGATCTGGATCTAACGATAAGAACACGCCATGCTCTGGGTGATAGTATCGGGCGATCAGGTAGTATAGACCTGTTTCGTTGTCATATTGATATCCTGCATAGCGATATGGGTTTTCTGCTGCCATATCCCCCGATTGGGAAAGAATCTTGCCCCATGTATCGTATTGATAGCGCGCGGCAAGGTTTCCTTGGGCATCCGTCAAAGCAATGACATCGCCATGCGCGTTGTAGTGGTAGAAGTAGGTGGCATTGCCTTTTTCATCGCCAAGAGCTGGCCGTTTTCTCCGTATACATACGATCTTACCACATTTCCGCTCGCATCGGTTTCATACAGAACGTTGAGGCTGTCGCCTTGGTAGTGGTAGTTCGTCACAACGCCATTCACGTTCTTTTGAATGCGGCGGTCGTCTTCGTCGTATTTGTATGTGACAAACGGCGTGCTTTCGCCTTTTCTTGTAATCGAAACCAATTGATCCGCTTCGTTCCATTCATATCGATACTGGCCGTCTTCCAATCGGTTGCCGTTGGCATCGTACCTCATCGTTTCGCTGCCAAACCGAATAAGCTGATTGGCCTCGTTATAATCGGCATTGGTCGTCGTCGACTGCCCACCCTTTGTTTTCACGACTTTCGTCCGGTTGCCGAATCCATCATACGTATACTCGATCTTCGTTCCATCTGGAAGCTCTTCTTCCACTAATTGATCCAGCTCATCATAACGGTAATCGATTGCTTTTCCTGTTGGGAATTCCACTTTCGTCCGATTGCCGTTTTCATCATAACGGTACGTTTCGGACAGTATTTCTTTTCCGTCCGCTGTACCAACCGATACGTTTTCGACGAGGCCACGATCATCATATATAAAGGTTGAACCGGCTCCGTTTCCTGTCGTGAAGGTGCGGATGTTTTTCTCTCCGTCATAATCAATGTTTTTTGTTTGGCTACATTTCTCTATTAGTTGTTATTCTTTCTCACTCTGAGATAATAAAAGCTCACAAACCTTAAAGTAGGTCGTGAGTTCTAAACAAAAATTTTTCATAAAAAGGCTTCATCAATATTCTGTGTTTCTGTCAAGATAGGTTTGAAAAATTCTATCTTTAAAGTACCCCTACGTTAACAAGACGACATATTAGGAAAATAGATTGGATTTGTATATCTAAAAAATTCCCAATTATACTTCGTTTTAGTTTTCATACTCCCAAATAGCGTACCGACTAATAACTAAAGCTGTTTCGTTCCACGTTTTTCTTGAACAATGGGCAAGTATTTTTTTGAGACGATTCTCTACACTTTTTATATTAAAGTCTTTCATTATAAACAATCCTCTAGCTATCTCCAATCCTGACTTTTCCACCATATCCCCTAACCTTTTTGGACTTGTAACATAAATAGTAAATACTTCAGTAGAATCTGAGTCCCCCTTGATACCAATATCCGCTTCAATTTCTATCCAAAAATCATCAACCTCCTCTCCCCAGTCTTCATCCATTATCGTTAAACAAAATAATTCAGGAATTATCATTTATATGTCTCTCCTCCATGCTAAAAATTAAGGTGTGCATTTCGTAACTTATATGTCTTTTTGTTGATAGGACTCTTATAAAATTCCTCAAAATTCGCTTGATATACCCTTCTTGTTTTCTTATACTGCATTCTAAATACTTTAGATTTATCTTTACTTCTATATCCTATCCATTTACCATTTTTGTAAAGTGGCTTAGCCCCTGGTCCACCCCATGCTTTCCCAGCCTTTTTTGCTAGTCTCTTACTTACTCTACCTACTTCTACAGTAGTGTTACCTTTTCCATGCTTAGCCGCCAATAAAATCTTCATAATCTTGGCTGTTTCTTTTGCTTTATAAATTCTATACGCTTTAAAAGCAGCACCGCCAACCAGTCCCACGCCAACGGCAATCGCCGCCGCTTTCCAACCGCCTTTTTTAAAGGCCTTATACCCATCATACGCCGCAAATCCCGCATTGATGGCCATCCATACCCAATGCCCATCCGGATCGACCAACATGACTGGGTTGTTGTTCGCGTACGTATAACCGTTTTGTGTGAGGATATCATCCGAATCTCCTGGATCTAACGATAAGAACACGCCATGCGTTGGGTGGTAGTAACGGGCAATCAGGTAGTATAGACCCGTTTCTCGGTCATATTGGTATCCCGCATATCGGTATGGGTTTTCGTCGGCCAAGGAACCGGATTGGGAAAAAATATTTCCCCACGTATCGTATTGATAGCGCGCGGCAATGTTTCCTTGGGCATCCGTCAAAGCAATGACATCGCCATGCGCGTTGTAGTGGTAGAAGTAGGTGGCACTACCTTTTTTCATCGCCAACAGTTGGCCGTTTTCTCCGTATATATACGATCTTACCACATTTCCGCTCGCGTCGGTTTCATATAAGACGTTGAGGCTGTCGCCTTGGTAGTGGTAGTTCGTCACAACGCCACCCACGGTCTTTTGAATGCGGCGGCCGTCTTCGTCGTATTTGGTGGTGACAAACGGCGTGCTTTCGCCTTTTCGAGTGATAGCGACAAGCTGATCGGCTTCGTTCCATTCATATTGGTACTCACCGTCTTCGGTCCGGTTGCCCTTCGCATCGTACGTGACCTTGTAAAATCATTTTCAGTTTATCAACCACTTCCTCTTTTGTTGGTTGTCTCATTTTTTCACCACTTTCCAAAATAGTTCCCATTCTTATCAAAACGATAGTGAACCTTGGCACCACCAGTAAATTTAGTATCAGGTCTAACCTGTCTAATTCTACCATTATGATCCACAGTCTCATGCCACGTTCTCTTTCGACACATACCTATTACCCTAATCGAAAAACCTCAAGAGAATTTGTCTTCTAAGGATTATTCACGATTATAAATCGTAAATCTGAGAAATTTCACCTTTTAAACAGACATACTTACATAAAACACCTTCCAATTTCGTCTATTAATCTCTCTAATTTTATCCCCAGCTCATTTGGTTCATCATCATTTAATCCTTTTTCCAAAAACTCTTCATTTACAATATCTCTCAATTCGTTACCTAAAGTTTCATTTATATTAATTTCATTATTTAAAACCCACAGAAGGTCGGGTCTACGGGATTCCAAGCATTCTCTTAATAAAAGTAACATATCTGCGCTTAGCTTTAACATTTACTTCCTCCTTATACCTTTTGAGCCCTTTGCGTAAGTAGTAATTATTTTTCCGTTCTTATTTAGAACTACAACCGCATTCTTACCCACATATTTCGTTCTTCCTCCTGACTGTTGAACCACTTTTTTTTGGGTTTCTAGTTGCATCTAGAATAGCTTTAGGAGCCACTCCTCTACCACCATCTCTTTGCATAGCCTGTGCTAAACCATGTTTAGTATATCTTGTTATTTTTCCAGCTACAGCCTTTCTAGTAACTTTAGCAAAATTTAGAGCCCGTCTAGCTTTATACACCCTATACGCAATTTTGGCACCTTTAAACGCCGCACCGCCAACCAGTCCCACGCCAACGGCAAAGGAACAATATTTGGTTAACAATAACGTTCTTCAAACATTCGTTGAAGGGCTTCATGCGCTTCGGCAAATCCTCGTAACTTTTTTGGCAATCGCTGTTTGAGTCCAGCCTTTCTGATACAACTCTCGAATCATAAAAAACTCCCCAATCTTCAGCATCGTTTCTCCCCTCATCCAAGATGTCGTTTTGAAACGATTATCTGTCATTTTTGGGGAATTTTAAACCGCTGTTATTGGGGATTTTATCCGTTGATGACATACTACAAATGCAAAGATATAAGGAAGTAAATGTTAAAACTGGGTGCAGACATGTTGCTAAATGGGTTTTTCCTGTGCCGAGGAGCAGGCAGGATGACATTCTCGCAATTGCCAATGAAGCGCAGGCTGCACAGTTCCCTAGCATCCAACTGAGGAGCCAGATGGATCTTCTCATTCCACTGGAATGTTCTTGGTTTAGGAAACGGCGCCTTGTTGAGCAGGCGCGCCACCTTTGCCTCTTCCCTCAATGCCAGCTGCTTGCATATGAAGGTTTATACGAAATCTTTGATGTTACCGAAATTAAACAATGCCAATTTAATGATGGTAAAGATGATTTATATTACTTTTATCGACTAATAACGGAGATAAATATGTTTCCAACAGTGCGGCAATTAATAAAAGCAATATATCTATGATCAAAAGTATAAAAAGATTTTTTCCCAAACTGATAAATGACTTCCTACCAAATTCCTTTTTTTTTATCATATTAAAAATGTTTACAGTAACATATAAACCTATTGATGCCGTAAAAAACATATTTATAACTTCGATTATTCCATGCCCGGCGAAAAAGGAATATGCTGTTTTTAAGCTAGTTTTTTCTACCAAGCTATGGAAAATAAATCCTAAATAAAAAAACTGCTGGAAGAGAAAAATCAAAGAAAACAATCCGAAACTAATGATTGAGAAAAAATGGTATGAATATGTATTTCAAAGTTCGTAAAAAAAATCTTTTTAAAAGAAGGATGCAAGTCCGGGTTAAACTGCTCATTAGGTAATAACAAAAAACCTAAAAAGAAAAATATGATTCCCGTTAACGAACTAACTAAAAAACAAATACTAAATATTTTAAATTTCACGGGTACCACTCTCTAATACCACCTTATCAAACAGATCATCTCTTCTTAACCTTATCGTTTTATTTGAAAAATCAGATAAATATATGTCTGTTGAATGAGTTGCATAAATTAAAATTGCTTTGTTTTGAACGACGTAATTCTTCAAAAAATCGAGAATGACTTTTCTAGAATGAACATCTAAATTTACAAAAGGTTCATCAAGCAGAATCAAATCAGGCGAAGAAAGAAGTGCAAGTATTAATGACAGTTTTTGTCTTGTACCCAATGATAGTTCCCGTGTTAGTGTATCTTTATATTTATGGAGCCCAATTTCTTCCATGAGAGCACCAAGAGTCTCGTCCAATCTTTTTTTATTCAAGAAGGACAAGATCATATCTATAGTTTCGGAAGGAGTTAAATATTCATATAAAAAAGGTGTATTACCAATTAATGAAACTCCTTCCATATACTTTTTGAAATTGTCTTTTAATGAAATTCCATTTAACTTGATGTCACCCTCGAATTTGGTCATTCCGCCAATGGTATTCAGTAAAGTTGATTTACCGATACCATTTTCACCCAGTAATTCCACAATACTTTTTTTATCAATTTTCAAATTTATACCATCAAAAATATAAGGTGAATCTCCATATCTTTTCTTAATGTTTATTAACTCAAGCATTTTTTACCTCTCTTTAAGAAAGTTATAAAATAATAAAAAAATAGAGTATATAAAAAAGCACATGATTATATGATAGACACTTCCTGATTTTATCGAATAAATAGCGACAGCACTGCTAATAATTAAAGGAAATCCAATTATAAACAGATCTTCTATTGGACTGAAAAAATAAATAAAAAAATTGTCTTTGATTTCTTCTAATGATAATTTTTTAAATCGAAAGACTCTTTTTGTAATGATCTGTATTGTGCTGAAGTAGATAACGGTTGAACATAAGCCAATGATGGCAGTAACGGACGAAAATCCGTAAAGTACGAATAAACCAAGATAATAGCTGAGCAGGATAACAAAGAGTTTTCTGGAAAGAAATTTAGAAAGTAAATTCTCATAGTATTTTTTCTTATCAAACTTCTTTATATAATAGTAATCACTTAAATTTGAGTTATTTAACATCTTTGAACTATTTATGATTCCCTGGGATATAAAACTGATCATCACGCTTTCAACTGCTAAATAAACAGTTAGGATAATGAACTGATGAACACCAAAATGATAAGTTATAAACCATATTATAAATGGTAAAATTGCTGCGAATAGATAAATATAAAATATATATAAATAGTAGGTTCTATTTTGAACGGACCTGGACAAAGCAATCAGGTACTTATCTAATTGCGGATCATATTGATATCTTATGAAATGTTCTTTCCGCTTCATATCGTTTGGCCCGTGAAAAAATAAAAATAAAATCTGATGATTACTCCAATAGAATTTTAAAAGAATTGTAAGAACGGCAGCAATGATTCCGAAAATCTCATATAAAAAGATTATTACGTAGCTAACATTCATTTTTTCCATATAAATAAAGATAAAAATGCAGTAAAAAAGAATGCTTGTTCCAAATGTTAATGCCAATCTTTCCAGGATTAGCAACTTGAATTTATTTTTTCGGGCTTTATACATCCATTCAGAAACATTTTCCATTTCCTGAGGATCATAATCATCATTATTGATATCTGTGGACCAAAGGCTAAAAATTAAATAGATTGTTGCGACATACAAAGGATTTATAAAAGGTTCTAAATAGGAATGAAAATAATAAATGAGCGAGTAAACAAAAATTGGTGCTATTTTTGACATAAAATTAATAACCTGATTTATTTTGTATAATACGGACAGCAATATTTTTTTATCTGCTTCAGAAAACTCATTGAAAATAGATCTGTAGAAAATCTCTATATTGGAAATTGCTTTTCTTTTTTTTATTAAACGTTTATATTTGAAATACTTCATCTGTCCTCAATTCCCTAACATTTTCCCGATGATTCTTATCACTGTGATAACGCTTACCAATACACAAATAACTGAAATGGCGAATACGACCATCATCTTCAACTTAAAATATTTTTCCATATTCTTTTACACCTTCCCCAAATTATTAAAAAAATGTAGCATTTATCAATGTATGTATAATAAGTGGTACACCATACAATACCGAAAATATAAGAACCCCTAATTTGATTTTTACGTTGTTCGATATAGACTTATCAATAATCGAAAAAAATATATAAATAAAAACTGCCAACAATATTTGTGAGACTGGCGACCAGATCAGCCATGGAATGTTTTGCATATCATTAAGACCGATAGCCTTAATAATAGTCATATTTAATAGTGTTGAAAAGATATTCGCTAAAAGGATTGGAAATATATAGTTGCTAAATTTTAATTTCTTTTTAGTCATGAAAGTTGCTACAAAAGTAACAAATAGTGTTTCCATTATTACAACTGTTATACCCGCTATCAATTGCACCGAAGTTATAAAGACAATAACAAATGCTTCGGTAAATAAAGGTAAGTTTTTTTGGATTTCGTTAAATTGTTCAATGATCCCAAATTGCCTGATTGAAAAAAAAGTATTGGCAACCAATATCAGAGACAATAGAAAAAAAGAAAGCGTATTGATTAATCCTTGACGTTTTAATATAAGCAACATATTTATCCCCTTCATATAAAGAAGTTAGTGCCCCACACACTACCTTCTTTACTATATTTCTATTAAAGTGCTTTTGCTGCTGCTCTTTTACCCGATCTGGATAGTGCCAAAATTGTAGCACGATAAGACCAAACTGCTGCTGATGCAGCAGCTCCAAGTCCAGTTAGAGTCAGTAATAATGATGCGTAAGAAATCCAATCCAAATAATCCAGAATAACCCCTGCAGTGCTTAAACTAACACCTGTAAGTTGTCTAATCAAAACTTTTTCCATTATATTCAATTCATTCGTTATTCATTAATCTATAAATTATGTGGAGGCACTCAAAAATAAGATTCGGATCCGCTCAATTATATAAAATAGTTGAGCAGACCTAACGCAAATATAATGACATAAAGCAAGTCAGATTAATTACATTAATAAAATTAACTTATACAGTTGTCTGCTAGAATGCTATAGTATTACACTTACAAATCAGAATTACACAATTTATTTATTAAAATATTCCATCATAGCACTTTCAAAAATAATTATAATTATTTTTCCAAATATGTAAATATTTTTATTAAATAACAAATAATGTTTAAAAGTTTGTGTAAAGCATTTTGCTAGACCAAAAGAAAAAGATAGGTATTCTCTGATTTGGCCATAACACATTCCAAAATTTAATATGGACACAAAATCATAAGGTGACATTTACTGATCGTTTACATCATTTCGCATGGATTGTAACTTTATTTTGAAAAAGAAAACAAAACACTGTTTATATGGAAAGTAAATAAAGTTTCGTATCTTCTTCATAAATGTTGATGAAATAGAAATTTATCGATTTTAGATTAGGAGAAATTTCCTCAAATGGCTTCCCCTTCTTTTTCCTTATATGGATCGGCTCAAAATAAATCTTTTTGGTAAATGTGCCATCACCATTGTAAAAAACTTTTGTATTCTCTGTCCGTTCCTCAATGATTTCCCCTCGTTTAAGGTTAATTTTAGGGGTCGGGACTTTTGACGGTAAATGACTTTCAGTAGAGTTGTTGTCTTTAGAATGAATGGTTTCTGCGAAAACGTCTAAAGGAACGGATGAGAAAAATAACAGATTTACAATTGCCCATATCAACCATTTTTTTAAACGACTAATTTTCATATAATTCCTCCTTTTCAATAATTTGTTAATTGATTATACTTTATAAAAACTAGATTTAGGTACATTTTTTGACATACAAAATTCTGTATTTTTCGACAAATTTCGCTTCTTTTGTACGAAAAAACCCCCCTTCAATGAATAAATTAATCCATTCAATTGAAGGGGGGATGCTTTTGACTTATTTAATAGAATACGGGTATGAGCGGTGGTCGTTTAGAATCACTCGCCCGTATATTTTCCAATTGATTTTAATAGGCCCCTAAAGTGTGAGCAGAGGCTTATGATTATTTGAAATGAATTAAGAAATATTTCTTTTTGCCCCGGCGGATCACAGCAAATTGACCTTCGATGGTGTCTTTTTCAGACACAATATAATCAAGCTCCTGCACCCGTTCGCCGTTAATGTAAATCGCACCGTTTCCGATGTCTTCTCTTGCCTGCCGTTTCGATGGAGAAATTTTCGCTTGAACCAATAAATCGACTAATCCGATTTCATTTTCGGTCGTTTCATACGAAGGCACATCTTTAAAGCCTTGTTTTATTTCTTCTGCTGTTAAAGCTTTTATATTGCCGCTGAACAGCGCTTCGGAAATTTTGACTGCCTGTTTGAGTGCTTCTTCGCCATGGACAAGTTTTGTCACTTCTTCCGCTAACGCTTTTTGCGCAGACCGTTTTTCAGGAGCATTTTTCACTTCTTCTGCCAATTGTTCAATTTCTTCTTTTGATAAGAAAGTAAAATATTTTAAATATTTGATGACATCCCGGTCATCGGTATTGATCCAAAATTGATAAAATTCGTAAGGCGATGTTTTTTCTTTATCGAGCCAGATGGCTCCTCCTTCCGTTTTGCCGAATTTTGTGCCGTCGGCTTTCGTGACGAGCTGGAGTGTAAGACCGTATGCTTTCGCATTTTCTTCCGTTTTTCGAATTAGTTCAAGTCCTGACGTAATATTTCCCCATTGGTCGCTTCCGCCGATTTGCAAGCGGCAATCATAGGTTTGGTACAGCTTTAAAAAATCGTACGATTGCAAAATCATGTAGCTGAATTCCGTAAAGGAAATGCCCGTTTCAATTCTTGACTGCACGGTTTCTTTCGCCAGCATGTAGTTTATGCCAAAGCTTTTGCCGATATCGCGCAAAAATGTGATGACATCCAATGGCCCGATCCAATCGTAGTTGTTGGCCAAAATGGCCGGATTCCCTTCTTTTTCAAAATCCAAAAAGCGGGAAAGCTGTTCCTTAATGCGTTCTGACCACTGCTTCACCGTTTCTTTTTCATTTAATGTTCTTTCCTGTTTTTTTCCGCTTGGATCGCCGATCAAGCCTGTTGCGCCGCCAACAAGAGCAATCGGTTGATGACCTGCCTCTTGAAATCTTTTTAACGTTAAAATCGGCAGCAAATGCCCGATATGAAGGCTGTCTGCCGTCGGGTCAAAACCGCAGTACAGCTTCACCTGTTCCTCTGACAACAATTTATCTAATCCTTCTTCATCCGTTACTTGATTAATGAGTCCGCGATATTTTAAATCTTCTAGCAAAGCATTCATCAAACCCACTCCTTTTCAAATTTTATCCAAATAAAAAACGCCCCTTCATGAAGGGACGTATAATTACGCGGTACCACCCTGCTTAAGAACATTTGCATGTTCTTCACTCATTCTGATAACGGCTAAAACCGTCCTTTGCTACTTCACTTTCACAAAGAATGCTCATGGAGGTAATTCACAAAGCATTTATGTGCTGATTCGCACCGGCCATCAGCTCTCTGAAACAGGGAAATGCCTGCTACTTTCTCCAATCAACGCTCAAGTATTTTTTTCATTAATAAACATTTTTAGCATAATTGACATCCTTTGTCAACTAAGATTAGAACAGAGGGCGTCAACCGGAGAAAAAAATATGCTATAATAAACTAGATTTTGTAGAGGGATGATGAAAAATGGAGAAATGGTACGAATTTTTTAGGAAGGTAAGCTCCTTTTATCATAAGCACCAGCAAAAAATGGTCATTGCCTATAACGTAACATGGAACTTATTTCTTTTACTATTGGTTATCGGTTTAATAGGCTTCTCCTTTATCGGAGGATTAGGAGCTGGTTATTTTGCATCGCTTGTAAAAGATGAGCCGATCCGTTCCGAAAAAGAATTGGAAAAAGACATTTACGATTATTCTGAAACAACGAAAGTGTACTTTGCAGACAATGTCTATTTAGGGAAAATTCGCACAGATCTTGAACGTGAAAAAATCAAAATTGATCAAATTTCCGAGCATTTAAAACATGCAATTGTTGCAGTGGAGGACGAATATTTTTACGAGCATAAAGGGATTGTCCCAAAGGCGATCATGCGGGCGATTTTCCAGGAGTTCTCAAACTCTTCTGTCAGAACCGGCGGAAGCACCCTCACACAGCAATTAATTAAAAACCAAATATTGACCAACGAAGTGTCATTTGAAAGAAAAGCAAAAGAAATCCTGCTAGCATTGAGATTAGAAAAATATTTTACGAAAGATCAAATATTAGAAGCCTATTTAAATGTATCATCATTTGGACGAAACAGCTCCGGAAGAAACATTGCAGGCGTGCAGGCTGCAGCGCAGGGGATTTTTGGCATAGATGCGAAAGACTTATCGATACCGCAGGCAGCTTTTATCGCTGGTCTCCCTCAAAATCCTTTTGCTTATACACCGTTCACAAAGGACGGAGAAGTAAAAGAAGATTTACAGCCTGGTATAAACCGAATGAAAACCGTCCTAAGAAAAATGTTTGCAGAAGGATATATTACAAAAAAAGAATATGAAGAAGCACTTAAGTTTGATTTAAAGGCTCATTTAGCCAAAAAGAAAAAACCTGATATTGAGCAATATCCTTGGATTATATACGAAGTTGAAAAAAGAGTGAAGGATATACTGGCTGAGCAGCTGGCGAAAAAAGACGGTCACAAGCTGGAGGATCTCCGAAAAAATAATAAAGAGCTGTTTAATCGATACATGGCGCTGGCCGATCAAGACATGAGACAAAACGGCTACAACATTCATACGACCATTAACAAGAAAATTTATGACAAAATGCAAGAGGTTGTCAAAAACTACGAGTATTACGGAAGTCCAAAGCTTGAAAAGAAAAAAGATCCTGAAACAGGCAAGACCGTAACCATCGAGGAACCGGTTGAAGTCGGCGCTGTTTTAATCGAAAACAAAACTGGAAAAATTATCTCCTTTGTTGGCGGCCGTGATCATAACAGGGAGCAGACAAACCATGCTACAAGAGCATTAAGACCAAACGGTTCAACAATGAAACCGCTCGCTGTCTATGCACCCGCGATGGAAATGGGCATCGTCCAGCCGGGAACTGTTGTGGCAGATCTTCCATTTTCAATCGGGAAATATCAGCCGAAAAACTATGGAGGCGGCTATCACGGATTAACAAGTATTCGAACAGCATTGAAACATTCATATAACATTCCGGCGGTAAAAACCTATGCAAAAATTATTTCGCAAAATCCGGTATCCTATTTAGAAAAAATGGGATTTAGTTCACTTGCTCAAGAAGATTACAGTTCATTCTCCCTCGCTCTTGGGGCAATGACTTACGGAGTAACCGTGGAGGAAAACGTAAACGCCTTTTCAACATTTGCCAATAACGGTGAATTTGTCGACGCCTACATGATTGAAAAAATTGAAACACAAGACGGAAAAGTTATATATCAACATAACAGCAAGAAAGAGAAGGTCTTTTCCCCTCAAACAGCCTATTTAATGATTGATATGATGCGGGATGTCATTCAAAGCGGAACGGCTTCCTCTTTAAAAAGGTATCTATCATTTCAATCTGATTGGGCTGGAAAAACAGGAACTGGGCAGGATTATCGGGATGCATGGTTTGTTGCTGTAAATCCTAATGTATCCTTCGGCACATGGATCGGTTATGACACGCCGAAAAGGCTGGAAACGACCTACAAAGGTTTGACCTACAGCAATAGAAATATATTGCTTTGGGCAAAATTAATGAACGCCGCATACAGCGTCAAACCTGACTTAATAGATCCTAACACTTCCTTTAAAATGCCTAAAGGAATTGTTTCAAGATCGTATTGCGCCCTCTCTGGGGATCTGCCTTCTGAATTATGTAAGAAAGCTGGACTCGTTCAAACTGACTTGTATAACGCTAAATTTCTGCCGAATAAAGTGGATAAAAGCTTGGCGTACGGCAAATTTGTTTTAGTAGACAACGTAGCCTATCAAGTGCCGGCAAATGCACCGGCTGAATTCGTCCAGGAAGGGCCTCTGCTGAAAAAAGAAGTATTGAATAATCTTGGGATTTCAGACGTGTCCCAATTGACTAAACTTCTGCCTAGCGGAGTTAATTTAGAGGCTTTGACGTTGACCGGCAATAGGGTTCTTCAGGATAATGGCAAAGCTCCTTCTAAAGTGCCCGCTGTAAAGCTTAGCGGAACAACATTATCCTGGAGCAAAAGCGGTGAATATGATGTTATCGGGTACAGAGTTTATGCAGCTCCATCTAATTCAAATAGTTTCAAAAAAATTGCCAGCATACCTGCAAAAAATAACTTAAGCATCTCAGTCGGAAAATCTCCTGCCTCCTATTATGTCGTTGCAGTTGATGTGGCAGGAAAAGCGTCTCCTCCTTCAGCCATTGTAAAAACGGTGCAATCTGGAAAAACAGAGCCGCAGCAAAAACCGAAGCAGACGGCAAATGCAAGACAATAGGCGAATGGAAAAGATGCATTAAACGATCAATAAAGTAGACGAAAGAGAAAAAACAGCCCAGCAAAACTTGCTTTCACCCAATAAATATTTAAAAAGGACCGCACGTGGTCCTTTTTATCTTTTACTGGCTAGTGTGACGGCAGCTTTTTTAAGAAAACATAGCTTACTTTATTGTATCGCATTTTTTCTTCATAGAAGCGGTGTGCGTCAACGCGCTGCAAGCCGGAAGATAAAGAAACAATATTATAGCCATTTTCTACAGCATATTGATGAACATACGTTAAAAGCTTTTCACCGTATCCTTTTGATCGTTCTTCAGGCAATGTCACTAAATCACAAACCCAAAAGAAACGCCCGTAGTATAAAGTGATCATTGGCATAAATCCGATGATGGCAACCATTTTATTATGATCGTAAAGAGCAACTAATTGATATCCTTCCTTTTGTTTAGCTTCAAGCACCAATTCAAGAAATGATTGTTCATCAAGATGAGTCCGCAAATGTTTCATCACTGAAAATCCTTCTAAAATTTCCTCTTTCGTTCGCAATTCTTTCAATAAAAGGGATGATTCCATAAGCCTCTCTCCTATTTCCATTTTTAGCGTTTATTTTATCAATCTATTATTAATGCCTGAACCGCCAATAACAAAGCCGCAAGCCTATTTACTAGACTTACGGCTTCTATTATTTTTAATCTTCCAACGTCGACAAGTCACCTGTTGGCAAGTTAAGCTCCCATGCTTTCAACACGCGGCGCATAATTTTTCCGCTTCGAGTTTTCGGCAGTTTTTCGCAAAATTCTATTTCCCGTGGCGCTGCATGTGCTGCCAGCCCTTTTTTAACAAACTGGCGAATATCCTCTTTCAAATCTTCTGATGCTTCATAGCCGCTGCGCAATGCAACGAACGCTTTAATAATTTCTCCTCGAACAGGGTCCGGCTTGCCGATAACTCCAGCTTCCGCTACAGCAGGATGTTCAACAAGCTTGCTTTCTACTTCGAACGGTCCGACCCGTTCGCCGGAAGTCATAATGACGTCATCAACCCGTCCCTGGAACCAAAAATATCCATCTTCATCCATATAAGCGGAGTCCCCAGATACATACCAGTCACCGATAAAATAAGATTCATATTTTTCAGGATTATTCCAAATTGCTTGCATCATGGAAGGCCAGCCTTTTTTAATTGCTAGATTCCCCATTCGGTTTGGAGGCAATTCATTTCCATGATCGTCAATAATTGCTGCTTTTACGCCGGGGATCGGCTTGCCCATTGATCCAGGCCGGATATCCATACACGGATAGTTGCAAATAAGATGCCCGCCTGTTTCCGTCATCCACCAAGTATCATGAATGCGCTTATTAAATACTTTCATTCCCCAGCGAATAACTTCAGGATTTAAAGGTTCTCCGACACTTAAAATATGGCGCAGAGAGCTTAAATTATATTTTTTCACCAATTCGTCTCCTGCACTCATCAGCATCCGAAACGCTGTTGGAGCGCTGTACCAGACAGTGACACCGTATTTTTCGATTGTTTCATACCAATAATCAGGGCTGAATCTGCCTCCAACAATAACATTTGTAACACCTAGGAGCCACGGACCAAAAATACCATAAACTGTCCCGGTTACCCATCCAGGGTCTGCCGTACACCAATAAATATCTTCTTCCTTCAAGTCAAGAACCCATTTTGCTGTTTGATAATGCTGAATCATCGCATTATGGACATGGAGAACGCCTTTCGGTTTTCCTGTTGATCCGGAAGTATAATGCAAAAGAAGTCCGTCTCTCCGATCCACCCATTCAATTTCCAAATCTTTGCTTGCATTTTCAAAATGAGCAAAGAAATCGATTATTTTTCCTTCTTCTTTTACATCTTCTCCAACAACCACCACATGTTTGAGCGCAGGCAATTCATCAATTGGAACTCTTGGCAGCAGCTCTTTTGTTGTTACAATCACTTTTGCCTCACTATCTTCCAAACGATCCTTTACCGCGCTCTCCATAAACGCTTCAAATAAAGGACCTACAATAGCTCCCAGTTTAATTGCGCCCAAAATGACAAAATAAAGCTCTGGACTTCTAGGCATAAATACGAAAACCCGATCACCTTTTTGAAGGTCGGTATGCTGTTTTAAAACATTCGCAGCTTTATTGGAGAGCTCTTTCATCTCTTCAAACGTATACTTTTCGTCACGATTCGCATCGCGATAATAAAGTGCGACTTTATTTTTTTTGGCCCCATCTGCATGACGGTCAATCGCCTCATAAGCCGCATTGATTTTCCCAGTTTTACTCCATGAAAAATTCTCCTCTACTTCTTTCCAGTCAAAGCTTGCATATGCTTCCTCATAGTTTGCTAAGTTGTGGTTTCCTTTTATTGCTGGTAGCGCTTCCACTTTCATCGAAGTACCCCCCTAAAAATTAGTATATTTGTTTATCATTATATAACTTTTTATTCCATTTCGCAATTTTGTAAAAATTTTTTACAAAACAAATCCGATTATGTTCGACAATTCCTGTATAATATGAATAGGTTATTAGATTGGTAGGCGGTGTAATGAATGGAACATAAAAAAACATATCATGCCAAAGAAATTGAAACTCCAAATGGAACGGTGATTGTCGAAGGGCCAATTCCCCCCGATAAACTGGCAGGCTATAAATTTCATGAGGATTTAACAGCTTTCCGTCCTGCACCAAGGCAGCACAAAGCGCTTGTAGAAATTGCCAAGCTTCCTGAAGGACGGATTATTATTGCCAGAAAAGGCGAAACAATCATCGGGTATGTTACATTTTTATACCCTGATCCTCTAGAACGATGGTCTGAAGGAAAGATGGAAAATTTAATTGAGCTAGGAGCCATTGAAGTGATTCCAGAATTTCGCGGATGTGAAATTGGAAAAAATTTATTGATTGTTTCGATGATGGATGATGCAATGGAAGATTACATCATTATTACAACGGAATATTATTGGCATTGGGATTTAAAGGGAACTGGCTTAAATGTTTGGGAGTATAGAAAAATGATGGAAAAAATGATGAATGCAGGCGGTCTTGAATGGTATGCAACAGATGATCCAGAAATTTGCTCTCATCCTGCAAACTGTTTAATGGTTCGTATTGGAAAAAGAGTAGATAACGAATCGATTCAGAAATTCGACCAATTAAGGTTTACAAACAGATTTTTGTATTAATCGCCATGCTATTCTTGGAAAGGGGATGGATAACATGATTATTGAAAAAATCATGCAAAAAAACGTACTCACGCTTTCTCCGGATCACTCGATCCAAGATGCTTTAAACTTAATTAAAAAAGCTAGAATCAAGCATATTCCGATCATCAGCGAAGAGAATACTCTTATTGGCATTATATCAGACAGAGATATTCGCGATGCTGCTCCCTCTATATTAAGTAAAAATGAAAAATTGGATGCGCTTTTAAACAAGCCAGTTAAAAACATTATGAAAACCGATGTCATAACCGGACACCCTCTTGATTTTGTTGAAGATGCTGCTACGATTTTTTATGAGCATAAAATCAGCTGCCTCCCCATTACTACAAATGGAAAGCTTGTCGGAATTATTACCAAAACAGATGTTTTGAATACGTTTGTAAAGTTGACTGGAGCCCATCAGCCCAGCTCCCGAATTGAAGTAAGAGTTCCCAATATAACCGGAATGCTTTCAGAAGTCGCAACAGTATTTCATAAAGGAAAAGTAAACATTTCCAGCGTTTTTGTGTATCCGGAAGAAAACGAAAAATTCAAAACACTAGTTTTTCGGGTGCAGACGATGAATCCAATGGGGCTTATTACTGAGCTTGAGAAAAAAGGTTATACCGTTGTATGGCCTCATATGATGGGGGAATAACATGAAAGACAGCGTGTTTATTTATTCCCCTTTATTTTTAAATTATAAATTTAGTAATAAGCACCCATTCAACCAGCTGCGAGTAGAATTAACAGTTGATTTGCTAAAAAAATTGAAAGCGCTTGAAGATGATGAAATAGTTGAACCAAGATTTGCAACAGATGAGGAGCTGGAGCTTATTCATGATGCCGGCTATATTCGTGCAGTAAAACAGGCAGGGGAAGGAAAGCTGTCTGAGCATGAAGCTTTAAACTACGGACTTGGTACGGAAGATACACCTATTTTTCAAAACATGCATCAGGCCAGTTCTCTTATTGTTGGCGCGACATTAACAGCAGTTGATCATGTCATGATGGAAAAATCGAAGCATGCTTTAAATTTAGGCGGAGGTCTTCATCACGGCTTCAGGGGGAAAGCGTCTGGATTTTGTATATATAATGACAGCGCAGTGGCGATTAAATATATTATCGAAAAATATGGGGCAAGGGTGCTGTACATTGACACGGATGCGCATCACGGAGATGGTGTTCAATGGTCGTTTTATGATGAGCCAAACGTTTGCACACTATCTATTCATGAAACTGGGCGATATTTATTTCCTGGGACAGGAACAGTTCATGAGCGGGGACAAGGTTCTGGATACGGTTTTGCCTTTAATATTCCGTTAGATGCATTTACCGAAGATGAATCATGGCTAAAAGTTTACAAAGAGGCCGTTACAGAAGTTGCAGAGTACTTTAAGCCTGATGTCATCGTCACTCAAAACGGAGCTGATGCCCACTATTTTGATCCACTAACTCATCTTCACGCCAGCATCAATATTTACCGGGAAATTCCGAAACTTGCACATGAAATTGCCCATAGCTACTGCGATGGAAAATGGATAGCTGTCGGCGGAGGAGGCTACGATATTTGGCGGGTTGTTCCAAGAGCTTGGTCGCTCATTTGGCTGGAGATGAAAAATTTAAGCTGCAAAGCACAAGGGGCTCTTCCGAAAGAATGGCTGGAAAAATGGCAGGAGAAATCTCCCGTTGAATTAATCCCAACATGGGAAGATCCCGATCCGTTATATCAACCGATTCCAAGGAAAAAAGAAATTGAAGAAAAAAACAATCACACTCTTGAATTGGCTCTGCAATTCATCCGGCAGCAAAGGGAATATAATGCAAAAAAAAATGTTAACGGCCAAACTTTTTAAAAAAGCTTGGCCGTTTTTTCTTCAGCTTAAAAAGATTATGATTTTGTCGATTGCCGAATTTCAATACGATGCGGGAGTTCAACAATATGATTATCTACTTCCTCTTTGTTCATCAATTTTGTTAACAGGCGCATCGCAACCGCACCGATATCGTAAGACGGTTGGACAACGGTTGTTAATCGCGGACGAACCATAGTCGCCAAACGAGTATTGTCAAAGCCGATGACATCAAAATCTTTCGGAATTTCATAGCCTTTATCTTGAGCGGCATGAATCACGCCCAATGCCATTTCGTCCGTTCCAACAAAGATTGCAGTCGGTTTTGGCGACAGCTCCAACACTTTGTCAAATGCTTCAATCCCGGATTCGTAGGAATAATCTCCTTCTACTACAAATTGTTCATCGTATTTGATCCCTGCCTCTTCAAGTGCACGTATGTATCCTTTAAGTTTTTTCACTTTATTCACAGGCTCTTCCATCGGCCCGGATACATAGGCAATATGTTTGTGTCCTTTATCGATTAAAAACTTAACCGCATCATAGGCTGCCTGTTCATAATTGATATTAACAGAAGGCAGTTCATTGTTCTCATCAAAAGTTGATGCAAGCACAATAGGAACCGGTGAACGTTTAAATTCTTCCACATGCTCCTCTGTAATATTGCCGCTCATAAATACAATTCCATCCACTTGTTTCCCTAAAAGGGTGTTAAGCAAATGCAATTCTTTTTCTTTATTTTGGTCAGAATTGCTTAAAATAATATTATATTTATACATCGTTGCGATGTCTTCAATCCCGCGAGCCAATTCTGAATAAAATGTGCTTGATACATCCGGTATAACAACACCTACAGTCGTCGTCTTTTTGCTAGCAAGCCCTCTTGCGACAGCATTTGGCCGATAGCCGAGACGCTCAATCGCTTCCAATACTTTCTTTCTAGTTGTCGGCTTTACATTCGGGTTGCCGTTTACAACTCGTGAAACTGTCGCCATTGAAACGTTCGCTTCACGTGCAACATCATATATCGTCACATTATTCATGATCAACACTCCTCATCTAAATGATCTATATCAAATAAATAACAGTCTCTTCCGTATAACTCTTATCATACGATACAAAGCATTCGTCCGCAATGTGCTTGACGTGTTTTCTTATATTTTTACCTTTTTCGTTAAAAAAATATGTTCATTAAAGTATATCCTTCATTAAATAATGTAAACGATCTACGCAAAAAAAGGAACCTTAAAAGGCTCCTTTTTTAAAAAATAGACGATATTCAATTAGGCATTTACTTTCGCTAATGGTCTTAATTCAGAAATAAACTGATTGAATTGCTCAATATTCATTTGCTGCGCAGAATCTGACAAAGCTACTTCCGGATCCGGATGAACTTCAGCCATAATACCGTCTGCCCCAATAGCAAGAGCAGCTTTTGCAGCAGGAATTAGAAGGTCTTTCCGGCCTGTTGAATGAGTGACATCAACTAATACAGGCAAATGTGTTTCCTGTTTTAAAATCGGAACTGCTGTAATGTCCAGCGTGTTTCTTGTAGCGCGTTCATACGTGCGAATTCCGCGTTCACAAAGAATGATTTGATCGTTACCTCGAGAAATAATGTATTCCGCAGCATTCATAAATTCTGATAACGTTGCAGAAAGACCGCGTTTTAACAATACAGGCTTGCGAACAGATCCTGCTGCTTTTAACAATTCAAAGTTTTGCATGTTCCGTGCCCCGATTTGGATGACATCGATGTAATCAAGGGCCACATCAATATCTTGAGGCGACACAATTTCACTAATAACTGCCATATCAAACTCATCAGCAATTCTTTTTAAAATTTTTAAGCCTTCAATACCTAAACCTTGGAAATCATATGGTGATGTTCTAGGTTTAAATGCACCGCCTCTTAGCAGCTTCAAGCCTTGTTTCTTCGCTGCTTCCGCAACAGCAGCTACTTGCTCATAGCTTTCTACCGCACAAGGACCGACAACAAAGTATTGGCTGCCATCCCCGATTTTTTCGCCTTTGACGTCAACGATTGTATTCTCTTTCTTTTTCTTTCTTGATACTAACAATGCTTTGCGATGATCGTCCTCTTGAAGCTCTAATGCCGCTTTAAATATTTCCTTAAAAATATGCTGTAAAGTGGAATCTTCAAATGGACCATTATTATGTTCTTTTATTAAATCGAGCATTTTTCGTTCACGGACAGGATCATATCGGTTAACTCCTTGCGCTTCTTTCGCTTTCCCAATTTCTTGAACAAGCTTGCCTCGCTCGTTAATTAATTTTAAAATTTGCAAATTGATTTCATCAACCCGTTCCCTAAGCGCTTCTAATTCTGTATTGCTCATTTTTTCCACCCTTTCACATCCGTCAAAATTTTAAGCATTTGATTTTAATTAGGGTTTATTATAAACCATATTCCTTGAAATGTCACTAAAAATTTCTTTATCGATTAAACGCTTTTAAGCGGTAAAGTGTTTGTTTTTTTCAAAATATTTTCTTCAGTTCTTCACAAGTCATTTCCCAATGATCATCATGCCAGATAAAATTATTATACAATATTTGGGGGATTTATGTTTCATTTATATTATGTTTCAGTTATGGAATCGGACAATTCTTGTACATGTAAACTAAATGATTAGGGCTTTGGCAATCAGCAGCAAAAGCTTAAAATTCTTGAAAACCTTGCCGGCTGATGGACTTGTAACACTGTTCGAAAAATATTCCCCATGAAAATTTTCACGCTCTTTTCCTCTATTCGCTGCCTATTTTCCTGTAAACGAAAATCATCGGCTTGTTTGCCGATGATGATTGTCTTGCCAAACCTATGACTTTGTTTCTTTATTGTTTTCGCTTTGAAGCTCTTCATCTGAGGCTTGTGAAGTGTCAGTCAAATTTTCTGTTTTCTGACTTTGTTCGTCGTCAAGCTCGGTGTCAGCGGAATCTGAAGGATTTTCTTTTTCAGAAATTTCATTTTCATTGCTTCGTTCCTTTATTTTTTTTACCAAGCCCTCAGACTGCTCTTGGATTTTCTGTTGAATATTTTGTGATTTTTCTTTTGCCAAGCTGATAAACTGTACTCCTTTTTCATATGCTTCGCTTGTAATTTTTGATGTTTTTTCCTTCACTTTTCCCGCCTGATCATTAAAATTTTCGCGAAGCTCTTTTCCTGACTTTGGCGTAAGCAATAATGCGGAAGCTGCCCCAACAACAGCGCCTATAATAGAACCTATTATGAACCCTTTTTTATTCGTGCTTTTTTTTGACATGTTTGCGCCTCCTGTTTTTTAAGTAAAATTAATTAATCAGTTTGCTTCTTTGATCGTTTTCTCTGCTTTACTTTATCAATCAATTCCATCACAGCATTTGTCCACTGGATGGCTTGAGCAACTTTTTCTTCATTTTTTTCCAATTGTCCAGTTACACTCGCTGAAACTTTTTTCATAGACCGATTAAATTGTTGAATGGATGTTCCAATCTCTTTTACGGCATCCACCACTGAGTTGACCTTCTCAGATTTTTTCTGAATGTCTTCCGCCAATTGGTTTGTTTTATGAAGCAAATCTGTTGTTTCTTTTGTAATGCCCTCCACCTGCTTTTCAAGGCCCGCAAGCGTCCCGGCTACTTGATCGAGTGTAATGCGCAGAGATTTTAATGTTTTTGCTAAATAAACAACTAACACTGTAAAAGCTACAGCTATTAGCGCAATGCTTGCATATAATATGAATTCCAACTGCTGCACCTCCAAGTAAAACCAATAATACAATTCCCTAATTTTTCGGAATGCAAACATAAAATCTGCAATCATTTATCTATTCGACATTTTGTCAATTGAATCCTTTCGATCATATCAAAAATAGAACAAGTTTTAAATCCAATCAGGAAACGCTACAATATTATTGTATAACGAAAAAAAAGGAGGCCGGCAAGTTGAAAGATCCAAGAATCGAAAAATTGGCAAAAATTTTAATTCATTATTCATGCCAACTGCAAAAAGGCGAAAAAGTGCTTATTGAAAACTTTGGTCTTGAGAAGGAGCTTGTGATTGCTCTCATCCGCGAGGCTTACAAAGCTGGCGGGCATCCGTTTGTTTCCATTAAAGATCATCAAATAAACCGAGCTTTATTGCTTGGAGGACAAGAAGAACAATTCGAAATGATGGCTGATTTCGAAGCAAATGTCATGAAAGAAATGGACGCATACATAGGCCTCAGATCAGGCAAAAACATTAATGAATTTGCTGACGTTCCAGAAGAAAAAATGAAGCTGGAAGGCAGAACAATCGGGCAAAAGGTGCATCGTGAAATCCGCGTTCCGAAAACAAAATGGGTGGTTCTCAGATACCCGAATGAATCCATGGCACAGCTTGCAAAAATGAGCACAGAAGCGTTTGAAGACTTTTATTTTAATGTCTGCACTCTTGATTACGAAAAAATGGATAAAGCGATGGATGCGCTTGTTGAACTGATGAACAAAACTGACAAAGTACATATTAAAGGTCCTGGCACTGATTTGACTTTTTCAATCAAAGATATTCCTGCGATTAAATGTGCAGGACGCATGAATATTCCTGACGGTGAAGTATTTACAGCGCCTGTTAAAAATTCTGTGAACGGCACCATTACGTTTAATACGCCTTCTCCGTACCAAGGATTTACATTTGAAAATGTTCGGTTAACATTTAAAGACGGAAAAATCATTGATGCGTCAGCTAATGATACAAAACGATTAAACAGCATTTTGGATACAGATGAAGGAGCAAGATATATCGGTGAATTCGCCATCGGTGTCAATCCATACATCCTTCACCCGATGCAGGACATTCTGTTTGACGAAAAAATCGCTGGAAGCTTCCACTTTACGCCAGGGCAATGCTACGATGAAGCGTATAATGGCAACCATTCCAATATCCACTGGGATTTGGTCGCCATTCAGCGTCCGGAATATGGAGGCGGAGAAATTTATTTTGACGACGTATTGATCCGAAAAGACGGACTGTTTGTCATTCCGGAATTGGAGCAGCTAAATCCTGAGAATTTAAAATAGTGCATTCTTCGCTATAAAAACAAAACGACTGTAACATTTTTTGTTACAGTCGTTTTGTTTTAAACACACAGCTTTTCATAGGCATCTTGATATTTTTGAATATCTCCTGCACCCATGAATAAAATAACGCTGCTTTCATGCTTTTTCAAAACTTTAATGTTCGTCTCATCGATTAACTCTGAATGTTCAATTTGCGCCTGCAAATCTTTTATCGTGAGGTTCCCTATGTTTTCACGGGCAGAGCCAAAAATTTCGCATAAGTATACTTTGTCGGCGCTTTTTAAACTATCCGCAAACTCATTAAGAAATGACTGTGTTCTTGAAAAGGTATGAGGCTGAAAAACAGCAACAATTTCCCGGTCAGGATATTTTTGCCGCGCAGCTTCAATTGTTGCTTTTATTTCCGTAGGATGATGGGCGTAATCGTCAATCAGCACTTGTCCTCCGAAATTTTTGGCGCTGAATCTTCTTTTTACGCCTTTAAACGTTTTGACGCGCTCCTGAATAACATCAATTCCAATATTTTCGTATTGGCATAACGTAATAACCGCCAGCGCATTTAGAACGTTGTGATCCCCGAATGCAGGAATTTCAAACGTGCCGTAAAACGTATTCCGAATATATACATCAAATACAGTTCCCGTTGTGCTTTTCACCACATTTCTCGCTTGAAAATCGTTTTCCTCATGAAAACCGTAATATAATACCGGAACTTTCGCTTGTATTTCCTGTAAACGCTCATCATCTCCGCAAGCGATAATTCCTTTTTTCACTTGTAAAGCCATTTGCTGAAATGCTGAAAAAACATCATCCAGATCACGATAATAATCAGGGTGGTCAAAATCAATGTTCGTCATAATCGCATAATCCGGATGATAGGATAGAAAATGGCGCCGGTATTCACATGCTTCAAAGACAAAATATTTGCTGTTTTGAACTCCTTTTCCCGTTCCGTCTCCAATCAAGTATGAGGTAGGAAAAGCACCTTGCATAACATGAGACAGTAAACCGGTTGTAGATGTTTTACCGTGCACGCCAGTTACCGCTATGCTTGTGAATTTGTTCATCAATTCCCCTAAAAATTTGTGATAGCGGTAAACCGGCAATTGAAGTCTCTTTGCTTCTTCAATCTCCTCGTGTGTATCTGGAAAAGCATTACCAGCTATTACAGTTAAACCAGGGTGAATGTTATTTTTCGAAAAAGGAAATATTTGAATTCCCCGTTCCTCCAAGCCTTTTTGTGTAAAATATATATTTTTCAATATCAGATCCTTGTACATTTTCATTCATATCATGAAGGATTTGAGCTAAAGCACTCATCCCTGTTCCTTTTATGCCAACAAAATGATAAGCAGTCATATAAGAACCTCCAACAATCGTCTATCTGTAAAATAATATATGACGAATGACTAGTTTTGCAACTATAATATTTATTTCCTGCAAGCTTCATAACGCAATATTGTATACTTTTAGTGTTTCCTAATTGAAAGCAACGTATATCGTTTTAAATCGGCATTGCCAAAATCAGCCCAACATTTTAATAATATCATGTTCAGTACATCTCAACTACTCTCTTTTATTGTTTTCAATTGTTCTTCTGACACTAGCACGTCTCGCGGCTTGCTTCCTTTCGGCGGGGAAATGATCCCCTGCTCCTCCATTAAATCAATCAATCTGGCCGCTCTATTATAACCGATTCGAAAACGGCGTTGAAGGCTTGAAGCCGAAGCATGCCCCTGCTCTACAACAAACTCGCAGGCTTCATAAAAAAGATCATCTTCTTCTGCTTGGAAATTTGTTTTCGCAAGCAATTCCTCTTGTTTAAACAAATAATTGGGCGCCATCTGGTTTTTTACATGGTGAACGACGCGATCAATTTCATCATCAGAAACAAAAGTTCCTTGAACTCTTACCGGTTTTGCAGAACCGTTTTCTAAAAACAGCATGTCTCCTCTTCCTAGGAGTCTTTCTGCACCGGAAGTATCAAGAATCGTTCTTGAATCTATTTGCGATGATACGGAAAATGCTATTCTTGTAGGAATATTCGCCTTTATTAAACCGGTTATAACATCAACAGACGGTCTTTGTGTGGCAATTAATAAATGGATGCCGCAAGCTCTCGCTTTTTGGGCAATCCGGCAAATCGCCTCCTCCACATCGTTCGGCGAAACCATCATTAAATCAGCGAGCTCGTCAATCACAATCACGATGTACGGCAATCGTTTCTCCTTTTCCTTGTCGCCGACTCGTTCATTAAATTTCTCGATATCTCGAACGCCTACATGGGCAAATAATTCATACCTTCTTTCCATTTCATCTACCGCCCATTTCAGTGCAGCAGTAGCTGCTTTTACATCCGTAATAACAGGGCTGACGAGATGAGGTATGCGGTTATACGGTGCAAGCTCCACCATTTTTGGATCAATGAGGAGCATTTTCACATCATTTGGAGTTGCTTTATAGAGCAAGCTGACTAAAATCGTATTGATACAAACGCTTTTTCCTGACCCTGTAGCTCCCGCAATCAAACCATGCGGCATTTTTTTCAAATCCGTCACAATCGGCTCCCCTGAAATGCTGAGGCCCAGAGCAACCGTTAACGGAGAGCGGTTGGCTTGAAAAGCTTTCGACCGTAAAATCTCTCTTAAAAAAACCGTTTTGCTTTTCCGGTTTGGCACCTCAATCCCTATTGTGTTTTTCCCCGGTATCGGAGCCTCAATCCGGATGTCTTTTGCAGACAAGCTTAATTTAATATCGTCTATCAAGTTAGTTATCTTGCTCACTTTTACGCCGGGTTCAGGATGAACCTCAAACCTCGTGACGGAAGGTCCTTGTGACACATTGACCACTTTTGCATTGACATGAAAATTTTGCAGCGTAAGATCGAGCAAATTCTTTTGCTTTTCTATCCACTGATCATCCGCTTCTTCCTCAAACGGCTGAACGTTCAGGAGGGTGAGCGGCGGAAACAAATAATTTTGCCGTTTTTCCTTTACTTCAAGCTTTCGTTTATCTTGCCCAAACATAATGACATTATATGGAATAATTGTCTTTTCGTTTTGATTTGATGAAAGCTTTCCTCTGGAAACAGGCTTTCGTCTGTCATCGGACTTTTTCTCTAAATGCTTTGGATCCGCTTCCTGTTTTAGGCTCGTCTCCTGTTTTGGACCTTCCTCCTGATTTAGATCTGTTCCTTGTTTTAGATCTGTCTCCTGTTTTAGATTCGTCCCCTGCTTTAGAACTGTCTCTTGTTTTAGATCCGTCTCCTGATTTAGACCTGTCCACTGTTTTAGATTCGTCTCTTGCTTTGATCCCGTCTCCTGGTTTAGATCCGTCCACTGTTTTAGATTCGTCTCTTGCTTTGATTCCGTCTCCTGGTTTAGACCTGTCCACTGTTTTAGATTCGTCTCTTGCTTTGATTCCGTCTCCTGGTTTAGACCTGTCCGCTGTTTTAGATTCGTCTCTTGCTTTGAATCCATCTCCAGCTTTGAAGCCTCGACCGATTGAGCTTCCTCAGCTTCCCGCTGTTTATCCTCCGAAGGCGGTGCTGTTATTTCAAAATATGAATCCTCAGCTTCGTGATCTTGTGTTTTTGATATTTCTTTTTCATAATCGTTTTCATATTCTATCATTTCATTTATTTCTATTTCTTCTGCTACAGCAAACTCCCTTTGCACTTCTTTTTGTTTTTCCAGATCATTGATGAAAATATCATGTACGTCTATGTCCGTCTGTTGCTGATATTGCTCTTCAATTTTTTTGAAAAATAAATCATCTCTATTCCTTGGTCCAAATCCAAAAATCGGTGAAGGGATTTCCGTTGGCTGAAAAGATTTTCTTTCCTTTTGTGCGCCTTGTGCACTATTCAGTCGAGACTGCTTGCGTTCAGAAGATGTTTTTGCTTTTGATTTTGCCGCATCCGCTGGGCGTCTCGTTTCTCGCAATGTTTCATCATCGGATATTAGCGGAAACCGAAAGTTTCCTTTCGGATATTGATATGTAACTCTAGCTTGCATCTCTAATCTATCGTCAGTTAATGATTGATCTTTTATTTTTTCAGTAGAATTGTTTTTATCTATCTTTCTTTCATATTCCTCTTCCTGATTATCGAAAAACAACCGCAACAGTTTTGACAACCAGCTCATCTATGATCACTCTTTCATTCATACTAATCTCATCCTATATTTTATCAATAAAAATACTTTTTGGAAGTTTAAAAAGCAATGACAAACATTAATATTATATTGCTAAAATCACAGATTTAAAAATAAATAAGACTCCCTGTATAAACAAGGAGTTTATTCTTTATTTTTTATATTTTCGATATACATAATTCGTTCAATCAGAGGCGGATGATCGTAACGTAAAAATTTCACTATTTTCGGCGGATTTATTTCGCTGCGGCTAAATTTCGCTAAATGTTGAAATGTTTTTACAGCTGCTTCCTCATTTTTTGTCATTTCAATTGCATATAAATCCGCCTGTTTCTCTTGATACCTTGATACTATGCCGGATATAGGGCTTGAAGCGAACGATAACATCCCCAGCAGCAAAAGAAATAGAGGAAGCGACGACAATTCACGTATAGATTGAATGTTCAGCCTTTTTCCCCATCGATTTGTACAAAAAATCATTAACCGATGAATGATATATAAACCTGCCAAGGAAAGAAGCAAATACCCGGCTATTCCGATATAGATGTGCTTCATCACATAATGTCCCATCTCATGAGCCATAATGAATAATATTTCATCTTCGCTTAATTTATTTAACGTCGTATCCCACAAAACGATTCTCGAATTTGATCCTATTCCTGTCACATAGGCGTTCAACGCATTTGTTTTGGTGGACATATCCACTTCATACACATGCTCCGCGGGAATATCTGCTTTGGAAGCTAGCTGTAAAATTTCTTCCTCCAGCTTTTTATTTTTCAACGGGTAAAAATCGTTGTACAGCGGATCAATGATTACCGGCTGAATAAACATTATAAACAATGTGAATGGTATCGATGCAAACCATGCCCAAAGCCACCAGCGCTTTTCAAATTTTCGAATAATGATGTATAGAAACGTGACGACAACCGCCATTAAAACATAATTCACAAGAAAATCGGTCACTTCATCCTTCAGCCACGAGTTCAACGTCTGAGTCGAGATTTGAAAATCCTTTGACAGTTTGTAGTTCAGCCAGCTGACAGGTAATGTTAGTAAAGTGACAAGCAATGACAGCCAAAAATAGTATAAAGCTGTTTGGACTATAAAGAAACGGGATGCTGTTTCCGCCCATTGCTGAAATGTTTTTGAAATCCCAAAGCTTAGCACAATAAAAAAGATGATCCACTCTAACGGAATGGATATGAAAAATACCAAATTTTTCAATTGCGAATAATTTTCTGACAGCTGCAGCTCCTCTGCCGTTAAAAACGTTTTCGGATCAGCAGCAGTACCTTCAATTCCCTTCGGCAGCTCATAACCCGTCCAGAAGAATAAATAGAAGTATAAAACCAAACCGTAAACTGCATATAATAAAATGATCGTTAGAAGACTCTTTTTCAAGCCGAATACCCCCTTGAGCTTAACTCCCTCCTTTAGTAGTTTAGATAAAAAAACATCGTAATAGAACTGCTTTTCCAAAATATTTAGAAAAAGAAGCTGTAAAAAGATAAAACGGCAATTGAACAAATAACTACAAAAAAGACGTTGGCTCCGAAATAAGCAGCAATGAACGCTGTAAATGCACCGACTGCTCCAAACAGGAAATCCTCGTGAATAAAAAAGACCGAGGGCACGATCAATGCACCTAATGTTGCATATGGTACATTTTTTAATACATTTTGCCAAAACGGAGGGAGATGTAATTGACTGAAAATAACAAAAGGAAGCATTCGCGGTATGTATGTCACAACGCCCATTCCGATAATCAACCAAAATATTTGGCTATTCATCTTGCTGCACCTCTAATTTTCTAAAGATACATTCCACAACAACGGAGGAAAATAAGGACGACAATGCAATAGACCAGCCTATAGACAGCCGTCCGGTCGTCAATAAAACGGAATTTATCACTGCAGATAATAAAGCTAGTACGATAATTTTCCGATGTTTTTTTAATGAAGGAACCAATAAGCCGATGAATAGGGCATATAGAGCAATTCCCATGCTTTCCTGTAAGAAAGCGGGCAAATTTTCTCCAACTATATGACCGATTCCAGAATTGATCACCCAGCTGCTATATGCCATCGAGCATAGTCCAAACATATATGGTGCTGTGACCATTTCCTGTCTGACAGCCGCAACTGCATATGTTTCATCTGTTACACCAAAGCCGTACAGAGCTTTTATCCATATGGAGTCTTTCTCCACTTTCTCATTTAATGATGCTGACATAAGGAAATGGCGGATGTTTACAATGAAAGTTGTCATAATAATTTCCCATGCACCAACATGCGCAGCAATTAGGCTTAATGACATATATTGAGCCGCTCCTGCAAAAACGATTGCGCTCATCATCACCGTTTCCGCAATCGAAAGTCCCGTTCTTTCAGCAAGAAGGCCGAAAGCGATGGCAACGGGGAAATAGCCGATGGCAATGCTGATTCCTGCTTGAATGCCTTGGATTAATTCCGATTTATATTTTGCCAATGCTGTCGAATGCAATCGGAATCACCTCCATTTCTAGTTTTCCGGATAATAAATGATCACATAATATTTAACTTTTTGATCCGTTATATTTTTATAATCATGCTTTTTATCCGCTGCAAATCGGATCGCTTCCCCTTCGCGAACAACATAAGAACATCCATCAATTACAATTTCTAAAGCTCCCTTTTGAATGATCAAAATTTCTTGCACCCCGTGCGCATGTTCATCCGATTGATGGACATGTCCAGGCTCTAAATGTGCTTCAAACACCTCAAACGGCTTGCCGATTTCAAACGTAAACATCGGGTATACTTTATACTTTTCATTATCATCAGATATAGCCGGTATGTTTGATAAAGATATTTTTTGAACGCTTGCCGCCTCCTCCTTCATCAAAGCGGAAAATGATACATGAAGTCCGTTCGCTATTTTCCACAGCGTGGAGACAGTCGGATTCGCTTCCCCTCTTTCAATTTGTGCCAGAATCGCTTTGGAAACGCCTGTCTTTTCAGACACCTTGTCGAGGCTTAGCGCCATCCTTTTTCGGATTTTACAAAAATTTTCCCCAATAATTTGCTGAATCGGCTTCATGTTTTCCTCCTTTTTTATGTTTTGTTTATTATATCATACATTTGTTTTATATATTGAACAAAATTGCATTTAAAAACCTCTCCCCTGAATGGAAAGAGGTAAATATCAGCTTAAGAGCACCCGGTCAGATACTGCATCTTGAATTTTGGCAAATTCGTCCATTAATTTCGGAATGGTCAGTTTTACTTTTTCTTCAGCAGATGCCTCAAAAATGATTTTTCCGCGATTCATCATCAGCAATCTGTTTCCTAGATCAATCGCCTGCTGCATATTATGTGTAATCATAATCGTTGTTAAATTATATTCTTCAATAAATTTTTTCGTAAGCGACAGGACGACCTCTGCGCGTGCGGGATCTAATGCGGCTGTATGCTCATCAAGCAATAATATTTTCGGTTTCGTAAATGTTGCCATCAAAAGCGACAACGCCTGTCTTTCCCCGCCTGACAGCAATCCTACTTTCGCATTTAAACGGTTTTCTAATCCAAGCCCTAAAAGCGACAGCTGCTCCTTCAAAATAATTTTTCCGCTTATTCGTTACACCTCTGGCCAAAGTTCGTTTATGAACACGGCCGTAAGCGATCGCCAAATTTTCTTCAATGGTCAACGTCGGCGATGTGCCTGACAACGGATTTTGAAACACTCTGCCGATATATTTTGATCGTTTATGCTCAGGAAGTGTTGTTATATTTACGCCGTCAAGCCAGACTTCCCCCTCATCGGGAAACAGCTTTCCAGCTATGATGTTCAGCAAAGTCGATTTCCCTGCGCCGTTGCTGCCAATAATCGTAATAAAATCGCCTTTTTCGACCTCTAAATGAATTCCATCTAAGGCGATTTTTTCATCCAATGACCCTTCGTTAAACACTTTATGAATGTGTTTTAGCTGAAGCAACTTGTTCACCCCGCTTTCTTGCCAATTTTCTTTTTTTCTCACGCCGTTTTTCAAAATATCGCGGGATGATTAACGCCAAAATGACGATACAAGCTGTAATTAATTTTATATCGCCTGTTTCAAAAAAGTTAAATCTAAATGCAAAGGCGACTATGAAACGATAAATGACAGCACCGATTATAACAGCTAAGGTAGCCCGAACAATCGTCTTGCTGCCGACAATTGCCTCTCCAATAATAACGGAAGCAAGCCCGATCACAATCATTCCAATTCCCATATTGGCATCGCTGAAGCCATTATATTGGGCGACAAGTGCACCTGACAAAGCAACCAAACCATTTGACAATCCTAATCCTAATACTTTAAGAAAGTTTGTATTCGCCGAAAAACTTTTAATCATTTCTTCGTTATCTCCGACAGCTCTTATAGCAAGTCCGATTTCCGTTTTTAAGAAGTAATCAAGGATGAGCTTTAAAAAAGCGACCAATAACACCATTGAAATGATGACTGACCATGTGGTCGGGGAAAAAGAAATGACGCTCTTAACGGCTTGATCGATCGGTGCCAGCGCATCGGCCAGCTTTGAGAAAAGCGTTTCCTCCTGTAAAAGCGAAACATTCGATTTTCCCATAATTCGCAAATTAATGGAATAAAGAGCGATCATCATTAATATACCGGATAACAACGGATTAATTTTCCCATACGAATGCAAAATTCCCGTTAAGATCCCAGCTAGAAAGCCGACAATCATTCCGGCAATCGTCGCCATAACAGGATGAGCTCCGTCTATGATCATGACGGCTGCGACGGCAGCTCCAGTAACGAAGCTACCGTCAACCGTTAAATCTGGAAAATCTAATATTCTAAAAGATAAATAGACTCCGAGAGCCATTATTGCGTAAATAAGTCCCGCCTCAAGTGAGCCATATACTGCTGTCAGCATGTAAACACCCTTCCAAATTACTCAATAAACTCTGCATCTTTGCTCCACTCGTCTAAAATCTTAACGTTCATCTCAGCTGCTGCTTTTTTATTAATAAGAAGCTTTAAGTTTTGCGGATATTGAACAGGCAGTTCAGACGGCTTTTTCCCTTCTGTTAAAATTTTTGCAGCCATTTCTCCTGCTTCATAGCCAATGTCATAATATTCAAATCCGTACGCAGCAAAACCGCCTTTTTTGACTGAATCTAATTCACCGACAAACAGCGGGATATCGTTTTCATTTGCAACGGAAATGACCGAATCAAGCGCAGAAACAACGGTATTGTCAGTGATAATGTAAAAACAATCGACTTTGCCGACAAGAGATTCAGCAGCTTGTTTCACTTCAGCTGAAGTAGAAACAGAAGCTTCGACAATTTTCAAATCCGTTCCTTCTGTCGCTTTTTTAACAAGGTCAATTTGCGCAACAGAGTTTTGTTCGCCTGAATTATAGATCATTCCTATTCTTTTGCCATCTAAATATTGATCAATAAATTTCACCGTTTTCGGTATGGCATCAGGATGGGTATCAGTTGTTCCTGTTACATTCCCTCCTGGATTTTCCATCTCTTTCACAAGCCCGGCGCCGACAGGATCTGTTACGGATGTAAATACAATTGGAATATCCTTTGTAGCATTTGCTGCAGCAAGTGCACTAGGCGTTGCATTCGCAAAAATTAAATCGACGTTATCTCCGACGAAGTTATTCGCAATCGTTTGGGTATTCGATTGATCCCCTTGAGCGTTTTGAATATCATAATCTACATTTAACCCTTTATCTTTAATTGCTTGTTGAAATCCCTTCAATGCCTCATCCAGCGACGGGTGCGCTACAAATTGAGTGATACCAATTTTAAATGTTTCTTTCTTTCCTTCTTCACTATTGCTTTCGCTGCTGGACCCTTTGCTGCTTCCACAACCTGACAGCACGAGGAGCGCCATCAAAAAAATTCCTCCGATTGCTCCTATCCTAGTTTTCAAAATTTTCTTCCCCCTTTTTTACTTTTATGCTTTAAATTATAACAATATATTTTTGATTTTCAATTATTTTCTGACGAATTTTCCAAAAAAATAAGGATGCCAACATACTGCACCCTTACAGAAAATGGAACACTATTCTGTCAAAATGAAGTTTGCAAGTAGCTTTAAGTTTATGAAATGTTCGGCAAAAGGCTGTCCCATAATTTTGCTAATATAATTTCTCTTTAATCAATATGTAACGACAACCCTGTTTTAGCCAGCTTGATCGATCCATTAAAAATCGTTTTAGCTTCTTCTATCAATTCTTCATGATTGCCTTTATGAGGCAAATGAGTCAGCAAAAGTTCTTTTACATTTGCTTCCTTAGCAATTGTCGCAGCTTCGTGGGAATTCATATGCCCAAACTTTTTGCCGTCTTCATTCGCATACATATTGCATTCGCATATAAGCAAGTCCGCATTTTGGCTGAATGGAATGAATTCATTTTTAAAGCTTGAATCTGCCGTGTATACAACCGTTTTATGTCCTGAAGTAAATCTCATGGCAAAACAGTCAACAGGATGATCTGTTTTTAAAAATGTAATCGTAAACGGACCGATCGAAATCGATTGATCAGGATCGTATGAAATTCCTTTTGTCACATTCAAATGTGTGAGTCTGTCAAATTCTTTTGTATCAAGGCTATGTCCGTAAATGGGCAAAATTTTGTTTGATTTTTGCAACATGCCGGTAATTTGTCTTGCATATTGCAGCGGTCCAATATCTGCAATATGATCATGATGATAATGAGAAAGGATCACAGCATCTAAATCTGAAAGTGATACAAAATTTTGCAGCTGTGATAATACAGCACTTCCGCAATCAACTAACAGGTTAAACCCCTTTTCCTGAAATAAATAGCCTGATGTAGCCTCATTCGCTTCTGGATAGCCTCCCCAGAACCCTACAACTGTTACTTTCATCACCCTTATCCTCCTCAATAAGAAAAAATGTTTTAAAACAGTATTGACATTTTTCATTCTGTTATAATACAATGTTAATAACAACAGCACGGGGGGATAATAAATGTTAGGACAAAAAATCACTGAATTTTTTAGAAACTTGCCAAGAAAAAAATGTATTGAATGCGGAAAAGAAATTGAAGAACAGCACGAATGAATGCTACGGGAACAAATGCAATCATTGCTTACATGTAAAATAAATTTATTCAGGCAATTCTAAAAAGAATTGCCTGAATATTTTTTCTCTTCTCTTAACCTGTACTAATACACATTGTAATTGGCTAGCTTTGAAGAATCCCTTACAATTAATGTAAGAGGCAAAAGATGCACCTCTCTCTCTTTATACCGTCTCGTTTTTATTTTTTCCATCATCACTTCCATTGCTAAATGACCCATTTCTTTCACCGGCTGATTAACCGTCGTAATCATAGGCTCCATCAGTTCAGTTATAGCCTGATTGTCAAACCCGACGACCGCTAATTCTTCCGGGACACGGACGCCAAGTCTCTTTGACTCAGAAATCATCCCGGCTGCCACTTCATCAGAACCTGTGAAGACCGCCGTTGGAGCTTCAACCATCTCCATCATTTTCCTCAAGACATTTTTTCCGTCTTCAAATGTAAATACATTTCGGAAAATATATTGCTCAGGAAGGTACAATCCCGCTTCACGAAGTGCTTTTCGAAAACCTTCTTCCCTAGCTCTCGAAACATTACTGTTTACATTTCCACAGCAAAAAGCAATTTTATTGTATCCTTGATCGATTAAATGCTTAGTTGCAACATACCCTCCGTAGTTTTGATCCATATGAATCATCGGGACATTTGCCTGTTCATCGAATTCGTTGCATAAAATAATCGGACCGTATTCTAAAAACGGCTCAACAGCCTCCCAGCCATTTAGCAATGTCGTCATAATCACTCCATCTACTTGTTTCGTTTTTAACAAGTTTAAATAGTCTAATTCTTTTTTTGCTGAATATAACGTTTGACAAACAATCAATTGATAATGGTATTGAGACGCAACGATTTCCAGCGATTCAACAAATTGTCCAAAAAACGGGTTCATAACCCTAGGAATAATGACAGCAATAATTTCAGTTTTTTGATTTCTTAAACTTCTAGCTGAAGAATTAGGTACATACCCTAATTGCTTCATTGCTTCTAGCACTAATTGTTTTTTTTCCTCCGATACGTAAGGCTGATTATTTATCACCCTTGAAACTGTCGTTTTCGATAAACCAGCCAGTTTTGCCACATCTTCAATTGTAGCCACTTTCATTCCTCCAAAAACTTTGGGATCCCTTGATTTTCTTTTGATTATAGATCAATGGTCAACAGATGTGCAATGAATTTTTTATATCTTTCCAGATCGCTTTTTCTAAAAAAAACAGAAATGCTAACTTGTTCAACAAATATATATTTTCTTCAATTTGAATTGTCGGACTTTAAACAATGGGAACCAACCAAGGCGTTTTAAAGATCAGAAGTCGGAAGCGTCAAAACTTGCTAAAATGGATGCCTCCTCTGAAAAAATAAGAGACAAGCCTGCCTTTTAAGCTTGTCCCAAATGTAAAAATTGAAGAACATCTTTCACCGCTTTTTTACCTTGATCAATGCAGTCCGGGATCCCCAATCCTTCAAAAGAAGCACCCGTTAAATATATTCCGGGGTATTTTTGTCCCATAATACTTTTTATATTTCTTATGTTGTCAAGGTGTCCGACAATGTATTGTGGCATTGCTTTCCTCAATCTTGTAACAATAGAAAAAATCGGTTCTCCTTTTACCGGCATCAATCGATTTAAGTCATCCAAAACGGTTTGAATGATCACATCATCCGGCTGGTCAACAACCGCTTCATCTCCTGCTTTTCCAACATACGCTCTTAGCAGCGTTTTGCCCTTCGGAGCAGTATGCGGCCATTTTTTGTTGGTCCATGTACAAGCAGTAATCGTATAGCCGCTGTTTCTCGAAACAACAAACCCCGTTCCATCTGCGGGCAGCTGAACAGCTTCTTCCGGAAAAGCCATTGCAACGGTTGCAACAGATGTTGAAGGCATTTTTTTGAAATAAGCGAGTGTTTGCTGCTCATTCGGAAACATAGATGGAATAGCATCATGCTGAGCGGTAATGACTATCGCATCCGCCTTGTCAACAGTTCCGTCAGATAATTCCAAATGGTAGAGATCATCTTCCTTTTTAATCTCCGAAACTTTTATTCCTTTTTTCACTACCGTATGATCCAATTGGCGTTCTATTGCTTCAACAATCGATTGCAAACCAGTTGAAACGGTTTGAAAAATCCCTTTATGTTGCTCCTGTTGTTGTTTTTGTTTAGACTTTTGCGCCTGCTTGGCCATTCCTAAAATTAAACTGCGATGCTTTTGTTCAATTTCATAAAAGTGCGGAAAGATTGCTAATAAACTTAAATTATAAATATCTCCTGCATAAATCCCGGAAAGAAGCGGTTCAATCAAATTTTCAACCACTTCGCTGCCGAGCCTGCGTCCAAAAAATCCGCCTAATGACTGATCTCCGTCCACTTTTTTCTTCGGCAGGAAAAGGTCAAACGAAGCCCGCAGCTTGCCAGTTAACGAAAACAAACCGGAGGTGGCGAAAGAAGCAATATTTGTTGGCACGCCCATAACCGCTCCTTTCGGGATCGGATGGAGCTTGTCGCCGACAAGGACAAAAGATTGCCCCACGTCATTGTTCACCAAATAATCTCCGAGCCCTACGTCCTTTGCAAGCTGCGTAGCGCTTTTTTTTCGCTCCAAAAAGGAATCCGGACCTCTTTCAATGATAAATCCGTCCCTTTTTATCGTTTCTATTTTTCCTCCTAATCGCGGCTTCGCTTCAATCAGCACAACATCTATTGGAAGATGATTTTTTTTAATTTCTGACTGCAAGTAGAACGCAACTGAAAGCCCAGTTATTCCCCCGCCAACAATTGCTACTTTTTTTCTTCCCATAAAATCTCCTTCTTATTTTGACATTCCTAAGTGTTTTAACACGACTGTAGCTAAACAATCGATGAATTCAGGTTTTGCATTCGGCATTTCTGGACGATAATAAGCTGCTCCAAGCTCGTCTGTTACTGCCTTGCACTCGACATCGTTATCGTATAGAACTTCCAAGTGATCAGCCACAAAACCTACTGGAGCATAAACAAACGTCCGGTATCCTTTTTGTTCAAACAGATCTCTTGTTAAATCTTGAACATCTGGTCCGAGCCACGGCTCCGGAGTATTGCCTTCACTTTGCCAGCCAACAGCAAAATGCTGCACTCCGGCTTCTTTTGCAATTAATTCAGCTGTTTCTTGTAATTGATCTGGGTAAGGATCCCCTAATTGAACAATTTTTTCCGGCAGACTGTGTGCTGAAACAATTAATACAGCTTTTTCCCGTTCTTCTTCAGTCATTTTCGCGTACGTTTCTTTTATTTGTTTAGCCCAATATTCAATAAATTTCGGTTCTTTATACCAGCTTTCGATAGAAGTGATGGAAGGCCCTCCGAGTTTTTTTGCAATTTCCTTTGCCCTGCCGTTGTACGACTTAATGCTGAAGGTCGAATAGTGCGGAGCTAAAACGATGCTGACCGCCTCAGTGATTCCATCTTTATTCATTTGTTCAACTGCATCTTCAATAAACGGCTCAATATGTTTTAATCCTAAATACATATGGAATTCTATTTCATTTTGAATATGATTTAAATGCTTTTCTAAGCCTTTCGCTTGTTCTTCTGTTATTTTAGCAAGAGGAGAAATGCCTCCAATCGCCTTATATCGTTCTTTTAAATCTTCCAGACTTTCTGGATCAGGCTTTCTTCCATGGCGAATGTGGGTGTAATAGCGTTCAATATCCTCTTCTTTATATGGTGTACCATATGCCATCACTAACAAACCCATTTTTTTCTTCGACATTACGTGCACCTCCAAAATTCAAGTTGATCATTTTTTTCGATCTATTTTTGCGTATAATCATGAATAAATTCCGTTAATTTTTTTAAGGTTTCCGGTTTTACTTGTGGAAAGACGCCATGTCCAAGATTAAAAATAAAACCTGGCTGTTTCATTCCTTCTTCTAAAATAGCCTTTACCCGTTCTTTCACAAAATCCCACGGCGCAAGCAAAACTGCCGGATCAAGATTTCCCTGCAATGTTTTGGAAATCCCCATTTCTCTGGCAGCAGAAATCGACAGACGCCAATCTAAACCGATCACGTCTAAAGGCAAATCATTCCATTCTTTTACTAAATGTCCTGCGCCCACTCCAAACATAATAAGCGGCGCCTCTTTTTCCTTTAATTCCGAAAAAATGCGGTTCATCACCGGCTTAATATAATATCGATAATCAGAAGCATTTAATGCTCCGACCCATGAATCAAAAATTTGCACCGCTTTAACCCCTGCGTCAATTTGCGCTTTCACGTATGTAATGGTCATATCGGAAAGCTTTTCCATTAAAAGAAACCAAGCTTCTGGTTCAGCATACATGAATGCCTTTGTTTTGTTATAATTTTTGGAAGGGCCTCCCTCAATCATGTAGCTGGCAAGAGTAAATGGTGCTCCGGCAAATCCAATCAACGGAACATTCAGCTGCTCATTGACTAAAAGCTTAATCGTATCTAAAACATATGGAACATCTTCCTCAGGATGAATTTCACCAAGTTTTTTTACATCCTCCAGCGACCTGATCGGATTTTCAATAACAGGCCCTGTTCCCGCTTTAATTTCAACTTGAACTCCAATGGCAGGCAGCGGCGTCATAATATCTTTATATAAAATTGCGGCATCAACCCCGTACTGCTCGACAGGAAGTCTAGTGACATATGCACAAAGCTCTGGTTGATGAGTAATTTCAAATAAGCTGTATTTTTCTTTTAACGCCCGGTATTCAGGCTGGGATCTCCCGGCTTGCCTCATATACCAAACAGGAACATAGTCCGTCGCTTCGCCTCTGCAAGCTTTTAAAAAAGTATCATTAAAGCTTTTCTTCCTATCCATGTAAATCCCCCTTTAAAAACGATTCCTTTCTAATACTCTTTTTAAACTATACCTCTTCCCGTGCCCGATTGTATAGGAATATAAGGGAAATGTCATAAAATCGACGAAAGATCTTTCCAGCATTTTGTTATTCCCAGCGCGGGCTGACAAAATCAGTACCTTCCCCTTCCTGATGGGTTTGCGGATTATAAGGGACAACTTGATAAAAATGCTCTGAAAAAATGTTAATATACGGTATTTCATATTCTCCTTTTCCCTTTACAGATCCGACCAATTTCTTGCTTTCTCCGCTTCGTTCATAAATTCGGTATACGACCCGGTCATCATCTTGGGCAGGCCATTTTAATGTCACTTTAAATAATTGAAGTGCGTGAAATTGATATGTGGCGGAAAGCGAAGGGATTCGTGAAAGCCTGATTGGTTTTTCTAAATCTTTCACTTTTTTCGGAATCGTAAAGGATGTTTTTTCCTCAAATTTCAAACCGCTTAAAATATTTTTAAACATTTTCGTTGGATAATCGCTCCCACCCTTTAAAAAATGTTCTTCATCTGTCCGGTCATATCCGATCCACACTGCCCCCGTCACGTCAGGAGTATATCCGACAAACCATGCATCCATCACGGCGCCCTTTTTTCCAGGAAATGATGTCGTACCCGTTTTTCCAGCTAAAGCTCCTTCATATTGTCCCGCTTTGGCAGTTCCTTCTTTAACAACCTGCTCCAGCATCCTCGTCATATTCCACGAGGTTTGCGGAGAAAAAACTTGATATTTTTGTTTTTTTACTTCTGCCACTACATCGCCGTTGGCATTCACAATTTTTTGTATGAAATACGGCTTGCTGTATTGACCATTATTGGCAAAAGTTCTGTATGCATTTGCCAAATCAAACGGCGACACGCCGTACTTTAGTCCTCCTAAAGCAATCGCCAGTCCTTTATCCTCAATATAAATCCCGTTTTTCTCTAAATACTCTTTGCTTTTATCGATTCCAAGCTTATCGAGCACCCATACAGAAGGAGCATTTTTTGAATGAATGAGCGCATCAAACATGGTTACATGTCCATCATAACGTCCATCGTAATTGCTTGGAGAGTATCCTTTATAATCCAATTTCTCATCTTTTAGAAGAGAATAAGGCTGAAAAAGTCCTTCCTCCATTGCCGGAGCATATACAGCTATCGGCTTAAACGTTGACCCCGGCTGGCGCCTCGCTGTCAATCGATTAAATCCTTTGGAAACATAATTTCGCCCGCCGATCGCAGCAAGCACACCGCCTGTTTTATTATCTAATAAAATAAAAGCGCCTTGAGCATCATCTTTCGTACCTTGAAAATAAGCCTTTTCTTTAAAAACTTTGAATGCTTTTTCCTGAACATCGATATTGATCGGAACGGTAATTTTATATCCGCCTTTTAGGAGTTCTTCATTTGAAAGATGATACTTATTTTCCGCTTCCTCAAATACCATGTCAATATAGGCGGACAGCCAAGGCTTATCTTCCGTTTTATGAATATTCAGACCTAATGTTTTCCCCTGGCTTCTGACAGCTTGCTCCGGAGAAATATAGTTTTCGCGCTCCATTAAGGTTAATATCGCATTTCTTCTTTCTAAGCTTTTTTCTGGGTGCAAAATCGGAGAATAGGCTGCTGGAGCCTTCGGCAGGCCGGCTAGCAGCGCCCCTTCTTCAATAGTCAGTTCAGAGGCATCTTTATTGAAAAAAAATTTTGATGCAGACTGGATGCCGTATACGCCATGTCCAAAATAGATTTGATTCAAATACATCTCTAAAATTTTTCTTTTGCTATATTTCTGTTCAAGATAAATGGCAATGATAGCTTCTGTCATTTTTCTCAAAACCGTTTTATCGTTTGTTAAAAAAACATTTTTGGCGAGCTGTTGGGTGATTGTACTGCCGCCCTCTACTTTTTTGAAAGCAGCAATGTCCTTGAACAGCGCCCTTGAAATTGCCCGAAAATCAATGCCGTGATGCTCATAAAACCTTTTATCTTCAACAGCGATGAAAGCATTTTGTACATGCTTCGGAACTTTATCAATATCGATGATCTCTCTGTTTTCTAAATATAATTTCGTAATGGGCCGTCCTTCTTGATCGATCAAAGAGGTCGCAGAATGCAAAACAAGCTTTTTTTCATCCACAACGATAGCGCCTATCCAAATCATGGCAAAGTATGCGATAATACTTAACACAGCAGCAGATAAAACGATTCCCGAGATCATCTTTATTTTTTTCAACAATGTTTTCACCTCTGTTTAACTCCCATAATTAGTATTGTATAATTTTGGATACAGTATGTAACATGTTTAACTTTTTTCGCAAATTGTCAAGTGATTTTCGTGCGAGGTGACTGTTATGAATGTTTATATAGCTTTCGGCACTATTGAATATTTAAGCAAAATCAAAAAAAATAATCTAGCAGAATGCATGTTATTCATGCATGACGGTGAAAGCGCCGTCCTTATGCATGAAACAAAAGGAACAACAATTTTTAAAGAACCCAAAAAATATGAAATTATTGATAAAAGAGGAAGTATCTGCAGCGATGGAGGGTTTGCCGTGTTTACCTATATATCTGTTACAGATGAAGGAAAACCTCTATTTGAACAGCAATTTAAAGAGCTATCTCGATTCATTGAAAGCCATTCGGGCTTTGTTGCCTTAAGAGTTCTCCGCCCTCTTTTCAAAAACACTTATATCATTTTCACTTTATGGGAGACAGAACAAGATTTTAACAAATGGGATCAAAACGAAGCTTTTGCTAACCACTTTAAAAAAGCTTTAGGGATGAGCGATAAACTCATTTTTCCTTCTCCACCCCGAGTAAAGAAATATTATATTGTAAAAGATGAGAAGGAATGATTTAAAATGGAAAGAGAGAAGAATGGATCAAAACATGCAAAAATCGTTGAAACGGCTAAATACATCAAGCCTCATTTAATTTTAAAAAAATAAAGGGGAGAGGCGGAAAATATGACTTTATTATCAGTAGATCAGATTACCGGCGGGTACACAAATAAGCCTGTTTTAAAAAATGTTTCATTCACTGTAAACGAAAATGAAATGGTCGGTTTAATTGGATTAAACGGTGCGGGGAAAAGCACAACGATCAAGCATATCATCGGTTTGATGGAGCCAAGTGACGGGACTATTAAAATTAACGGCAAAACATTTCAGGAAGATCCGGTGCAATATCGAAAGCAATTTAGTTTTGTTCCTGAAACCCCTATTTTATACGAAGAAATGACGTTATTTGAGCATTTGCAATTGATGGCTATGGCGCACGGGATCAGTGAAGAGACATTTAACGAGCGGCTCGATCCTCTTTTAAAAACATTTCGAATGGAAAAGCAGTTGAAATGGTTTCCGGCACATTTTTCTAAAGGGATGAAACAAAAGGTCATGATTATGTGCGCTTTTTTAGTTCAGCCATCCCTTTACATAATTGATGAACCGTTTGTCGGGCTGGATCCGTTAGCCATTCACGCCCTGCTTGATCTCATGAATCAGGCGAAAAAACAAGGTGCTGGCATTTTAATGTCAACCCACATTTTAGCAAATGCAGAACGGTTTTGTGACACTTTTGTGATTTTGCACAACGGAACCGTCCGGGCTCAAGGAACTAAACTTGAGCTGCAGGAGCAATTCAATATGCCTGGTGCAACATTGGACGATCTTTATATTCGGCTGACAAAGGAGCAAGACGATGAGATCAATCAATGATATTTGGCCTGCCCGTTTGGCAGCACATATAAAAGAAACACAAACATACTTGCGTTATATGCTGAACGATCATCTGCTTTTAGTGATTATGTTTTTATTAGGCGGAGGAGCCTATGCGTATCAGCAATGGCTTGATCAACTCCCACCTCATTTTCCATCAGCATTCTTAATGGCACTCTTGTTAGCATTAACGGTAACTTTTTCGCAAGTACGCACGTTGTTAAAAGAACCTGACATCATCTTTTTACTGCCTATGGAAAAAGGATTAAACCATTATTTTCAGCGTGCTTTTATATACAGCTATATCCTTCAGACTGTCCAAATGATCGTATGCCTAATCATTCTTGCACCTTTATATTTTCAAAGCGGTGAAGGTGAAGGCATCAACTATTTATTCCTTATCTTCCAGCTTACGGTTATTAAATATTGGAATTTGTGGATTCAATGGAAAATGACGCATTTTCCGGAGCGGTTATCCCAGATAATGGATAAGTTTGTCCGATATGCTGTCAATTTCACGGTAATTTATTTGGCTGTTAAGGAAAGCATGCTGTCCCTGTTTATTTACGGCATGATGGCATTGGTAACCATTTATTTCTTCAAGATAACGAGGAACAAAACGCTGCAGTGGGAATTTTTAATTTTGCAGGAAAATCGCAAATTGCAATCATTTTATAGATTGGCCAATATGTTTACTGATGTGCCGAAACTGAAGGCTGAAGCAAAAAGACGGAAATGGATGGACTGGATTTTGTCTTTCATCCCTTACAAGCAATCAAATGTATTTTTATATATGTTTTCCAGATCCTTCATTCGTTCAGGAGATTATTTCGGATTGTTTATCCGCTTATTGATGATCGGCGTTATTGTCAGCATCTTTTTGCCTTTGTCACTTGTATCTTGCATCATTTTGCCGGCAGCTGTTCTCTTCCTAACCGGAATTCAATTAACGAGCTTATACAAGCATTATGATGCTCTTTTTATCGCTGACTTATATCCAGTTCCACAAAATGTAAAGAAAAAAAGCTTTTTACGCCTTCTTTTTACCATTCTTTTCATTGAGCTAGCCGTTCTTACCATTGTTTTATTAACGCAAACGAATATTTTATTTGTCGGCGTCCAGCTGGCAGTCAATGCGTTATTTGCATATATTTTTGTTTATATGTACTTTTCGGGAAAGTTTTTGGCACGATAAAGGAATGGAACGGAACGGAAGAATCTTCTTGGACATCTGTTTTTTATCGTTTTTCATGGACGGTTTGAATAAACTTTATGGCATTTAAGGAAGCGTCCTAATTTATTTTCAACAGGAAGCTCTTTTTCATTTGAACCGTGAGGAAAAGCGTTCATTTTCCAAGCTAACCTGTTTTGGCAGATGGCTGCGAATGCTAAAAACATTTCACAAAGCCAATTTTCTCTTACGGCGCCGGATTGTTTTTTTAGAGCGAGCGGTTTTTTTGACTTAACGCTTTTTGCTTATGCCGCCAATTTTTTTCCCGAGGCGTTAAACGCCTTTTGATATTTATCATTAAAAAACGCTCAATTTTTTTATTTTACACAACATAAAAAATAAATTAGTGGGTATGCTATTGACTGAAGAGGGTGACAACACACTTAAACAGATGTTTGTCATTAAAATTTTTTCATGTCGTGTTCTAACAAAAGTTTAAAGTGTCAAAAAGGAATACCATTCATTATTTGAAAATGGGGTGTTGACGAAAGACACTTTTAAATCGCTTTTTTAACATGTGCATTGAAACCCCTCTTCAAAGGAACGGACTTATGTTCGTTCCTTTTTATGTTTTCTTTCATTTTCAACACGTGGTAAAATAAAGAAAAAAATTGCGGGGAGTGTCATTATGAGCGATTGCATTTTTTGTAAAATTATTAACGGAGAAATTCCTTGTGCAAAAGTATACGAGGATGAACACGTTTTAGCTTTTATGGATATTATGCAGGTAACGAAAGGACATACACTCGTCATCCCAAAAGTACATAAAGAAAACGTTTTCGAGCTCACACCTGACATCTCAAGAAACTTTTTTGAAGCTGTTACGAAGGTCGCAAAGGCGGTAAAAAAACAATTGAATCCAAAAGGATTAAATTTAATCAATAACAATGGCGAAGAAGCCGGTCAAACAGTGTTTCATTACCATATGCACATAATTCCTCGACACGGAAAAGAAGATGGTTTAGGCATAGTATGGAAATCCCATCAAAATGATTATACTCCAGAAGATCTTGCACAGCTTGCTGAAACAATAAAAGGCGGATTGCAATAAAAAATAAACGGCTAAAGGATCCTAACAACAGGATCCTTACTGTTTTCTAACCGACACAAAATTTTTTATTTCCCCTCTCCTTTTTTCATGATAGGATGTTTTTATAAATGTGTTAAAAGGAGGACGAATCGTGGATCGAGTATACAATTTTAATGCAGGACCAGCAGCTATACCAGTCGAAGTATTACAAAAAGCTCAAGGCGAGCTGTTGAATTTCAATCATACAGGCATGTCCGTCATGGAGCTGAGCCATCGGAGCCAGGCGTATGATGAGGTTCACAATAATGCCAAGAGCTTATTGAAAGAATTGCTTAATATCCCTGATTCGTATGATGTGTTATTTTTACAAGGCGGGGCAAGTCTGCAATTTGCCATGATCCCGATGAATTTTTTGAATAATGAAAATATCGCCTATTATATTTTAAGCGGAGCATGGTCTGAAAAAGCGTTAAGCGAAGCAAAAAAATTTGGTGAAACAAATGTGTTGGCATCAAGCAAAGAGTCAAATTACACACACATCCCAAAACAATTCGAGGCAAATTCGCTCCAAAATGCTGCGTATTTGCATATTACGTCAAACAACACAATTTTTGGGACGCAGTGGCATGAGTTCCCAAGCACGAATGCACCGCTGATTGCGGATATGTCCAGCGATATTTTGAGCAGAGAGCTGAATATCGAACAGTTCGATCTCATTTACGCAGGGGCGCAAAAAAATCTAGGACCTTCCGGAGTCACTGTTGTCATCATTAAAAAAGATCTAATTGAAAAAGCAAATAAAAATGTACCAACTATTTTGAGCTATCAAACACATGCAAGCAAAAACTCTTTATATAACACTCCACCGACCTTTGCCATTTACATGCTTTCTCTAGTGTTGGAATGGGTAAAAGAACAAGGCGGAGTAGCTGAAATTGAACGCAGAAACAAACAAAAAGCTCAAATATTATATAACGCTATAGACGAAAGCGATGGCTTTTACAAAGGACATGCAGAAAAAGAAAGCCGTTCATTCATGAACGTAACATTTACGCTGCCGTCTGATGAATTGACAAAAGCGTTTGTTCAAGAGGCAAAAGAAAATCGATTAATAGGTCTATCCGGTCATCGTTCTGTCGGTGGCTGCCGTGCATCCATTTATAATGCGGTAACGATTGAAGCATGTGAAAAGCTCGCCCAGTTTATGAAAGAATTCAGAAAAAAACATTAAAAGCCTATCCTAACTTTAACGATCATACGCTATAATAGTGGAAAGTTTATTAAAGATGAGAACAGAAGAGGAGAGTTTAGAGATGAGAACGAAAGAATTAGTCATTTTATCTTTATTTGTCGCCATCGGCGTTGCTCTTCATGCGATTGTTCCGCCCATATTTAACGGGATGAAGCCGGATATGATGCTGTTGATGATGTTTTTAGGAATTTTCCTGTTTCCTGGGATGACAAACGCCGGTCTGCTGGGCATTGCAACTGGCATATTATCCGGATTGACAACCAGTTTTCCCGGCGGACTCGTTCCGAATATTATTGATAAAATTTTGACGGCATTTTTAATATATTTTCTATTTCTAGCCTTAAAACCACTCAAACAAGCAATAGCAAGGGCGGGAATTTTAACAGTCATAGGAACATTAAATTTCCGGCACAGTGTTTCTTTTAGCAGCGCTCTTACTTGTAGGTCTCCCAGGAGGCGCCGGATTTACTGCATTGTTCCTTGCGGTTGTATTGCCGGCAACAGTTATCAATACAATTGCAATGGTGATTATTTATCCCATTGTTGAAAGCATTCTTAAACGTTCTAACGTTCTATCAGAAAATAAATAAAACAGATTGACCCGATCTATGATCGGGTTTTATTATTGTATATAATAAAGAAGAAAAGCTATTAAAAGTGACGTTAATCCGCCAATCGCTAAAACTGACGCCCTCTTTTTCAGAAGATGTTTTGGAGGATATGAACTCGCAGAATTGGCTAACTTCAAATTATAAAAAGCTCCTACAAGAAACAACATGCTAATGATAAAAAATAAAAAAATAACACCCGCCATAATTTCCCTCCCTTACTTTTAGTTTATGCATCTTCAACTAAGGCTATGTTTTTATTGACGGATTTTGAAAACAAGGAACTATAGGAGTGGTAAAAATGTCAAAAGGCAAATCTTTTCTATATGGATTTTTCGTCGGCGGTGTTGTTGCCGGAGCAGCTGCACTGATTACGGCTCAAGCGAGGAACGGCAATGTTTTAAAAAAAACCAGATGCAATTTGCATAAGCTTGAAAACATATTTGGAGACTTGAAATCTGATGGGAAATCGTTAAAAAAGCAAATCGCACAATCAGCGAAAGAAGGCTTGCAAATTGCTAAAGAAGTCGCTGCAGATGTCAATCGGTCCATTCAAGCATGGCAGATGGAAATTGATCCGAATAAAAAAAATTTGGAGCTGCATGTAAAAGAGATTAAAGATAAATTAACAGAGCTAGAAGATCAAATCAAAAAAGAAAGAAACTGACGCTTCAAGTTTGCGGAAGCCTTTTACAATTAAAAATATTAAGCATGTCAAAGAATTGGCAGGGTGTCAATTCTTTTTTGCTATAATTTATAATCATGAAAAAAATGTTACAGTATAGAAAATCTTGATCGTTCTCATCATTCTTCGCAAAATTTATTACCGCTTCTATGTGTACTATTTTTAGTGTTTCACTATTTATTTAAAAATTTCGTAAATTACATCTTTATAAATCTTTATTTTATTGGCATAATAGAAGATATTAAAAATGTTAGTATTATACAAAGTAGGTGGAAAAATTGAAGAGATCGCTCGACAGCTATACGATAAAAGATGCACTTCTGTTCAGCCAGCGTGTCGCTCAGCTAAGCAAAGCGCTTTGGAAATCCATTGAAAAGGATTGGCAGCGCTGGATTAAACCATATGATTTAAACATCAATGAACATCATATATTATGGATCGCCTATCATTTAAAAGGAGCCTCGATCTCAGAAATCGCAAAATTTGGGGTCATGCACGTATCGACGGCATTCAACTTTTCGAAAAAATTAGAAGAACGCGGTTATTTAAAATTTTCCAAAAAAGAAAATGATAAAAGAAATACTTACATACAATTAACAGAAAAAGGAGAGGAAGTGCTGCTTAAGCTTCTTGAAGGTTATGATCCATCCAAAAACACCGTTCTGAAAGGCGCGCTTCCGCTGCAAAATCTATACGGAAAATTTCCTGAAATGATCGAAATTACAGCAATTATCCGAAACATTTACGGAGACGATTTCATGACAATTTTTGAACGCTCATTCAATAATATCGAAAATGACTTTGTCATTGAAGACGGAAAAATCAAGAAAAAGAAAGATGTGGAGGAACATTCTTATTTAAAAACTACAGTGAATCAATAGTTCGTTTTAAGTCTTTCATTAATTCAGTATACAGCCCTTGTAAATAAAGGGCATCGATCGTTTCATTGACATCCAGCTTTGGCGTCAGCTGTCCGGCAAAAAGCGTAAGGAGATTTTCAAAATATACAAATCCTTGCGCTTTTTGCTCCTTATGCTCCTTTGCTAATTCATCGCATATGCGAAAAACCTCTTCTATTTCCTCCTTCATAAGCCCTTTTTCCATCACGAGCTTGTAGAAAGGATACATTTCAATATTCATCATTTTCATAAACAAAGACATATAATATTCTAGAGTTTCCAGTCTTCTTTCTAAATCTTTCATTCCATCACATCTTTCTTCGGTTCATAATGGGGGCTGAAAACTCCCCAAAAATTTCCCATAACCCTATCTTTTTTGTCATTATTTTGATATTGTAATAGGTATGAATGGAAGGGGGGATTTCAAATGCTATTATATTTTATCATTTTTGCCGTCTTCATTCTATTTTATATAAACAAACTGACAACTGCTCTTTGTTCCATTCGTGAACTCCCTGAAGAAAAACAGTCAAACGTATTCCGCACCATTAATGTCTTAATTACCATTTTACTAATTTCATCATACATAGAAATTTCCTTTACTTAAAAGTTTTTTTACTTCATTAAAAAAGCCGGCAGAAAACCTCTTCTGCCGACTTTTTTGAAACCATTAATAGATCCAAGCAGCACCAACAATAATTAGTAAGATGAACAATACAACGATTAACGCAAAGCCTCCACCATATCCTCCGCTCATCACGACACCCCCTTTTTGTGTCTTTACGTTATCGTATGCACTGTTCTTTTTTTCGCATAGGCATTTGTCCTTCTTACTGGAATTTTCTTAACCCAAATTCGAAACGATTTTTCCATTACTTGGACAAACAGTTGCAAATCATATAGTTTCATGTCAAAATGTGAGTATATTTGTTTTAGATAGACAAAAAAAGGTAGGAGTTGTAAAGTATGAAAAAATTTGCATTAGCGGTTGTCGCAACGGCCAGCCTATTCGCTTTGAATGCATGTTCAAACGGTGCAAATGATGCGGTCGTTGAAACAAAAGCCGGAGATATTACGAAGGACGAATTTTATGAAGCATTGAAAAACCGTTTTGGTAAAGATGTTTTACAAGAACTTGTGCATGAAAAAGTATTAAGCGAAAAATTTAAAGTCTCCGACAAAGAAATTGATGAAGAGCTCGAAAAAATGAAACAGCAGTACGGCTCCCAATACGATTTAATTGCTCAGCAATACGGAGACAAGGTTTTGAGACAAATCGTGAAGGTCGACTTGCTACGCAAGAAGGCAACAGAAGCGAATATTAAAATTACAGATAAAGATTTAAAAGAATATTATGATTCATTGAAAGGAAAAGTACGCGCCAGCCACATTTTAGTGGAAGATGAAAAAACAGCGAAAGAAGTAAAAGAAAAACTTGATAAAGGCGAAAAATTTGAGGATTTGGCAAAAGAATATTCGATCGACGGATCTGCCTCCAACGGCGGAGATCTTGGATGGTTTGGCAAAGACCAGATGGTGAAAGAATTTGAAAATGTGGCATTTAAATTAAAAGAAGGAGAAATCAGCGATCCTGTTAAAACAGAATACGGCTACCACATTATTAAAATCACTCAGACGGTAAAACCATTCGAAGAAATGAAAGACAGCCTGAAAGAAGATGTCAAAAAACAGAAAATATCTGATCCGTCATTGATGCAGGAAGCTATTGACAAAGCAATTAAAAACGCAGATGTAAAAGTAAACGACAAAGATCTAAAAGATTTGTTTGAAACCCAAAATTAACATATGGCATATAGAAGAAAGGGGGACTAAAAACAAAGCTTCGTCCCCCTTTTTAGCATTCAATATATGACAGCGTATATAAATGTTTTTTTATCAACCTGCACCAGCTTTGCCGGGTTGACAATGGATCTTTTTATCCGGATTAAAGCAGCTCAAGTTTTGTCTGATGTCTTTTGACTGTTGGATGATGTTTTTCCGAAAATCGTCGCGCTCCCGCTGGTCGGATAGAGGAAATTGAAAGCATAGTAGAAAAGCTGACACAATTTAGTTTCTAATTTGCAGATGTCATCTTTTCTTTCGCTCGCTTTTCTTTTTCTTTTTTCATTCTTTCGATATATACATTTCCTTCCCGCTCAATAAAAATTTCTTCTATTTCTTTGTCTTTTTTAGCTGTTTTATATGCCATATATGCACTAAAAATAATTCCAACAATACATAAATATACCCACCACGGCAGAAACGTCATTCCATCTCCTCCTTGCATAGACAAGCTTTTTTATTTCATTTTATGCAAGGGGCTCTATATTATGATTCTCTATCGATGAAATGACGGTTTATAGAATGAGCGATTGTCCAGAGCGAAAATCCGTTCCGTAAATTCTCCCGGCTTGACTCGTTCAAGCGCCCGGTCCAGCATGTTCATTTTTGCATCGATATTATCAATATGATGGAGAATTTCCGCTTCCTTAACCATCGGCATTTTCGGACTTCCCCATTCCGGTTTCCCGTGATGGCTCAATACCATATGCTGCAAAATGACGACCTCTTCGCCGGAAATCCCAAGTTCCTTCGCTGCTTCTCCAATTTCGTTTACCATGATGGAAATATGCCCAAGCAAATTCCCTTCAACTGTATAAGAAGTGGAAATGGGGCCCGACAGCTCAATTACTTTGCCAAGATCATGAAGTATGACCCCGGCATATAATAAATCCTTGTCTAAACTCGGATAAAAGTCAGCAATCGCTTTGGCAAGATCAAGCATGGAAACAACATGATAGGCAAGGCCTGATACATATTCATGATGGTTTTTCGTCGCCGCCGGATATAAGAGAAAAGCGCTTTGATGCATGTTCATCAAGAATCTTGTTATCCGTTGAATGTTTGGATTTTTCATTTCAAATATGTACTTCGTAATTTTTTCAACCATTTCTTCTTGAGATAATGGCGCTCTTTCTACAAAATCCTGTACATTTAAATTTTCATGCGGCTCTGCCAATCGGATGTTGCGGATTTTCAGTTGATTTCTTCCCCTGTAATGATGGATATCGCCAAATATTTTAACAATCTGTTGAGGCAGATAATTTTCTTCATCTTCTTTGCTCACATCCCATAGTTTTGCTTCAATTTCCCCGGAACGGTCTTGCAAAATTAACGTTAAAAAAGGTTTTCCATTGCTTGCAATACCTTTTGTTACTGATTTTATCAGCAAAAAAAGATCTACCTGCTCCCCAACATTGTAATGAATAATTCCTTTAGCCATCGTATTCTCCTTCCACTTTCCGCCTCGTAACTTATAGTATAGCATACGAACCAAATGTGCGACGGTCTGACAAATATATTTTATAAGTAAATGATTTCTTCGTCTTGAAAGTAAGATAATATATGCTGATGGCAAGTAAACAGCAGCATTTGATGATGATCCGACAGCTGTCTCATGATACTCACAATATTTTTTATGCGCAAATGATCAAAATTCACAAAGCTGTCATCGATCATTAATGGAAGATGAATTCTCTTTTGCATGCTTTCTGCCAGCGCAAACCGGATCGCCGTGTACAGTTGTTCAGCTGTTCCTTGACTCAGTTCTTCAGCCGTAAAAACAAGCCCGTCTTTCCTTTTCACTGAGAAAGAAGGCGAACCCTCCGCCAGATAAATGTTTTCGTATTCCCCAGACGTTGCTATTCGGAAAAAATATTCCATTTTATGCAACAACTTCGGCATTTTTTCATTTCGAACATAATTCGTCGTATGTTTCAGCATCTCTCTTGCCACTGCCATTGCCGCCCATTTTTTCGCAAGCTTTTTTGCTGCAGAACGCTTCATTTCAAACGAATATTTCAACTCAGAATATAGACCTGATAGTTCTATTTTTCTAATCTCTATTTCTGTTTCCGCTAATTTCTTCCGGATAGAATCCTCCATTTTTTCGAGTTCTTCTTCTTTTTCCTCAAGAAATGTTTCTCGCTCTTTCAAAGCCCTCTCATTTTGATAATCGTTCATATCGCTTGATGTCAATAATCCTTTCGTTCGCAGCTGCCCTTCAATCCAGTTTAATTCGGTTTCGATTTTTTCTCTCTCTTTTTTGAGCATTCCTATTTTTCTATATTCTTCCTCGCTTGCTGCTCCGGCTGACTGAAACAGCTTCTCTAATTCTCTTTCAATGCTTTGAAAGGTCAAACGAAATTTTGTTTTTTCCTCTTGAACCTCTTTTAGCTGCTTCATCAATGCCTCTTTTTGCGATCGTTTCTTTATATTTTCTTCCATTATTCTTCTCAGTTCTGAATAGCGTTTCTCAATTGAGTCGGCACGAATGTTATAATATTCACACAAAGGCTCAAACTTTTTTCTAAACTGATTTAAGTTTTCTTCATACAAACGAACTTTTTCCTCTAACATTCTTTTTTCTCTTATCAGCTTTTGACAGCTTGCGATGCGTTCAAACTGCTCAAGCAATTGTGATCCTTCGGCTTCTTTCGGAAGATGAAAATGTTCATAAAACGGGAAAATTAAATGTTGCAATTGATACTTTTCATGTTCCCATTCGTCATATAACGAAAGAATCCGTTCATAAGCTTGTTCTTTACCTTTATAATTCATCTTCTCGATCTCAATTTTTTGGCGGACTTGCTGATCCTTCCATAATATTTCCTTAATATGTTTCAAACGCGACGTTCTTTCCAAGATTCGGGAATCATTTTGTTTATCAAGTTTTTTCACAAGCTGTTCATGCTCATTTTGTAAATGCTTTAACAGCTCATCATCCTGTGGACGGAAGAAAAAGAAAACAATGATGAATGGAAGAAACGCTGTTAAAAACAGCCAATTCTTATAAACAAACGAAAGAACAATGGCAAACGCAAAAACAGATAGCAAAGATACAGTGAGAATTTTCCATTTTTTTAATTTTTCCCGATTCTTTTTTTCTCTTTCATTGATTTTTGCTTTTAACTGGGCAATCTGCTCTTTTAAATAATGTTTGTCGGCTGTTTGCGCCATTTCTTGTTCTATGGCTGACTGCTCCTCTATTAATCTTTCCCTTTCAGATGGATCAAGCAGAAAAGATTCGTATTCTTTTATGCGGCGCTCACATTCTTCCAGCGAATATTGGGCACGCTCATATTGTTCATCGAGAAGCTTTTTTCTTTGAAATAATTGTTCATATTTCTTCGCAGCATCCTTTATTTTTTCCTTCATGCGAACAGATGTGTCGATTTTTTTTATAGCATTTTCATCTTGATGGCCGAAAATATAGATGAGCTCCTCATGAATCTGTCCTTCCAGCATTTGTTGTTGAACAATGAAAAGTTTTTGTTCTTCTAATTGTTTTTGGATGAGGGGAAATTGACTTTTTAATTCCTCAAATATTGTCTCGTCAGCTGGACGGCCGTCGATCTTCAAGGCTGATAAGGAATCCTCGATCCCCTTTTCTTTTTCCTGCACCCTTCCCAGCTGTTCTAAAACTTCGTCTCTTCTTGCCGAAAGCTTTTCCAGACGAACAAACCCGTCCTCCGGGAATTGAATGCCGTCAGGAAAATCTTTTAGCAGCTGCAAGCATTCTTTCCGTCTTTCCAAAAGGGGAAGAACTGCTATTTGTTTTTCTACTTTTTTCCGTTCTGTTTTCAGCATCACCTTCTCGTTCTGGCAGTCCTTCAGCTGCTTCTCTAAGCTGTCCCTTTCTTTGATCAAAAAATTGTAAGCGCGCTGCTGTTCTTTTGCATGTTGCAGTTCTGCAAAGTCCTCCATCAGTTCATTTAACGATCTGTTCAGCAACGGTTTTCGTCCGTTCGGTTTAAACAAATCCTCCTGCTCTCTCTGCAGTTTCTCCTCTAAACGATATAACTGATCAGACCCGAATACACTTGTTAAAAATAAATATTTTCCCAGCTTCTCACGATTCAGCTCATACACTTTTTGCAGCCCGAATAAATCAAAGGAAAAAATCGCTTGATATGTTGGTCTGTCGGTTCCTTTTAAAATTTCAGCCAGCTCTTTATCCCCTCCTGTCCGTCCATCCTGGAAATAAAGAGTTACATCCCCCGCTGCGGCTCTCCCTTTTACGCGCTCCACTTTTACTGTTCCGAAATTTTCACATTCGATGATTAATGCCCCGCCGTATTTTCCGCCCGCTTTCGGTTCGAACCGTTTATCCGGATGCTGTTTAACGGGAAATCCGAACAGCATGCTATGGATAAAAGACATCAGCGTCGATTTTCCGGCTTCATTTAAACCGTAAATGACTTGTATGCCATGATCCGAAAATGAAATTTTTTTATCTGCAAATTTTCCGTAGCCATAAATATGCAGTTCTTTTATTTTCATCTTATCACCTTTTTTACGACCGCTTCCATTCTTGCTTAAACAGCTCATAATAAATCATTGTTTTCGCTTCTTTTATCAATTCTTCTTTTTCATTTTCTGTGAAAGATTGAAAGAAACGCCGAAATAAACGATTTTTATATAAAGGCTCCATCGCTTCGTCAAATTGATGAAAATGATCCAAAATTTGTTCAAAATCTTTCGAAATGTAAGAGGAGGAGAAAAAGTCGTCGCTCGGCACGATTTGATGTTGAATGGAAACAATCCAAACGAATTCGTTCTTTCCTTCTTCCTCTTCATTCAATATTTGCGCAAGCTCATCCAAATGATCCTGATCCATAAGATCCCAAAACAATGATGAAGCTCCATCTAGCATAATTGTCAAAAGAGCCGAGCCATTTCGTCTCTGCTGTTCCTTTACCGCTCGAATATGATCATATAGCTCGCCAACAGCAGCTATTTCATTTACAGAGAGCTTGATTTCATTCCAAAGTATGTCAAATACCGGCACAAATCGGTACGCGCTTTTCCCGCCTTCTGCTAATTCTACAAGATACACTCCCTTTTCTCCCGTTTCTTTTTTATGGCGGCCTTGAATATTTCCCGGATAAATAATCGGAGGGTCGGAACGATGTAAAATTTGCCGTTTATGTATATGTCCTAAAGCCCAATAATCAAAATCTTTTTCCAATAAATTTTGAATCGTAAAAGGACAATACGGCTCATGTCCTTCCGTCCCTGACGCGGTGCCGTGAAGAAGACCGATATGAAGCGGCGCTTCGCTTCTTTTTTGAAATTTATAGACAATATTTTCTGTAACCGAACGAGTCGGATAGCTGTAGCCGTAAATGTTGGCTAAAACCTTTCCGTCGCGGACAAACGGTATACATTCTACATCACGATCGGAAAAAATATGAACGTTTTCAGGCCATTGAATATGAACCCAATTACCTCCTGTATGATCATGATTTCCAAAAATAATAAAAACTTGGATGCCTTCTTCATTGAGCCGTTCAAACTGTTTCTTTAATCTCAACTGGGCTTTCAAACTGCGATCTTCGTCATCATACAAATCTCCTGCGATCAGTATAAAATCGACTTTTTCTTTTGCCGCCAGTTCAATTACCCGTTCAAATGCCGTAAAAGTGCTTTCTTGAATTCTTTTAAAGATGCTTTCCGGCAAATGCTCAAGCCCTGTGAACGGACTGTCTAAATGCAAATCTGCCGTATGTATAAATGTTATGCGGCGAGTCATAGTCTCCCTCTTTCCACTTGTTTCCGGAACGTACGTTTGCTTTTCCATATTATATCATTTTAATGTGAAAAAATACATCCCGGTACCCGGGCCCCCTGCCAAAAAATTTTTTTAAAAAAAGCTGAAAGGATTTTTTTTCAGGAAAAAGAAATATATTTTTTAAAAAAGGAGGATGTTTGAAATGCCGACATATTTTTTAACTGCGTTTACAAACAAAGGAGAACTGCTTTTAAATGAAAAGTTTGAAGCAAATTCAGAACAAGAGGCAAAAGAAATCGGTTCAAAAATATTGAAGGAGCATCAATGTTTAAATACCGCGCATCGCTTAGTAACTTCTTCTGGCCGGCTTGTTTTATTTCATCGCTAAAACTTAACAGAGTTGACAGCTCACAAAAGAATGACAGGGGAAGTCTTTCACAACAAAAATACTGCGCGACATAAGCCGCTCGCGATATTCATCCTGCTCCCAAAATTTTATGAGGCTAATTTAAAATATCTAAATAGATATGACTTTACCCGTGTGGAAAAATTGTAGTGGGCATCTAAAATCAGTTTTTTCCTAGTCCCCAGCATTTTGTGGGGGGCATTTTTCTTTCCAAAACTGACTCCCAAAAATTAGGATGATTTTGGTTCTGGAGCTTACTAAAATCCCGATCACAACAATGCTAATAATGGTCGCGACGACATCATATTTAAGAACTAAATTTGAAAAAGTAATAGCTAAAAGACCGACTATTCCAATTATGATAAACATCTTATTATCTCCCATTTTGTTCACAGAGCCCCCTTCAATATCATCCCATTAATTTAAAAAATCATTATAGCTAACGTGATGAAACGGATTTATCAGAGGCTGTCCAAGAAATCCTAAAAATAAAAGCAAGTAGAGAAGGAGCTCGTATTTCTCTACTTGCTTTTGTATGTTTTGTCTGAAGTCTGCCGGCTACGTTTGTTGCAGGCTAATGGCGCAATCGCTTTTATTATTAAAATTTGTTCTAAAGTGTTTTTAGGGAAATACGGGAATAGTTCTCCATTTTCGACGTTCCCAAGCTCTTGTTTTCTATCGGGCCCTCCTTTCAACGCGACCCGATACGTATGTGGAGCGTAAAATTATCAATTTTCGCCATAAAGAGCGTTTAGCAATTTGATTTTTTCATTTGTATAATGTTTAAAGCCATCGTTATACGATTTCGGATCTTTCGGATTGGCGAAATGAGTGATTTCCCGGGAAACCGGGTCGATCAATTTGCTTGATGCCCCGCAGCCTAATCCGATAATCGTTTGCATTTCTTCCATGATGATTATATTGTATATACTCTCATAACCCTTCCGGGAATATCCGACATTTTCTAAATTTCCTAAAATATTTTTTTGACGGTACAAATAATAAGGCTCATAATGATTGGCCTTTGTCCATTCAACCGCTTTATTCATCATTTTTTCTACTTCGCTTCGTTCAGCTACTTTATATTTTTCTTTGTTTTTTGTCATTTCCGATGCCCGCTTAAAGGAAAGCGTGTGGACAGTCAATGATTCAGGCATCAATTTGGCTGTCTCCTCAAGGGTGAACTCAAATTCTTTTAACCCTTCCCCCGGCAGTCCAATAATTAAATCCATGTTGATGTTGTTGATGCCCATTTCCCTAGCTAAATGAAATTTTTCAATCGTCTCCTCAACTGTATGATGTCTTCCGATTGCTTTCAATGTTTCCTGTATATATGATTGAGGATTAATGCTGATTCTGTCTATGTTCCATTTTTTTAAAACATTCAGCTTCTCTCTTGTAATTGTATCCGGCCTGCCGGCTTCTACTGTGATTTCCCGAATGCGATCAACATTTGGAAAAGATGTATACATTTCTTCATAAAGCATATCCATTTCTTCTGCCGTAATGCTTGTCGGTGTCCCTCCGCCGTAATAAACGGTCGTAATATTGATGCCTCGTTCTTTTAGCCATTCGCCGATCATTCTCATTTCATAATGCAGACCGCCGAGAAAAGAATCAACTTTTCCTTGCTTGCCGCCAATAGCATAGGCAGGAAAGGTACAATATGCACATTTTGTCGGGCAAAAAGGAATGCCGATATAAATGCTTACTTCTTTTGTCAAATTGTAAAGATCAGGAACAACAGTTAATTGTTTTTCTACAATTTGTTCCATGATGCGAATTTTTTCATTTGATACGAGCAAATCTTCTTTTAATTGTTTATAAATTTCTTCATTTTTTCTTCCTTCAAGCTTCTTTTTATGAAAAAGCTTAGTGGGTCGGACACCTGTTAAAATCCCCCATTTTTGCGTAATTCCCGTATACTGTTGAAGAGCTGTTACATAAACATTCAATACCGCCTGCTTCATTTGTTTGAATTGTTCTTTTTCATCTGTTGCGGTAAAGCTTTTTTCTAAAAAAGCTTCATACGTTTTTCCTTCTGCTTTTAGCTCGCAAGCCAACCGAAAATCACTCTGTCTGAATTCGAAATTGAATAATGCTTCGATATCATGTTCAGAAGGTTTTAAAAAAATTTCGGCTTCTTCAAAAAACAAATTAGATATTAACTGAAGAGGCCGCATAAAACGTTCATCATTTATGCCGCTGATTTGAATGCGCATGTGATCACCTTGTCGAATAGAATAAAACTCCTTATAGTGTACTAAAGGGGATTTTTTCAGTCAATACGAAAAAAACATCCTAAGAAGCGGATGTTTTTTATCTGTTTTTAATTTTATTTAAAAATTTAATTGGGTATTGTTTTCGGAAATGCTCTTTTACCATATATGAAACGCCTTGTTCATCATTCGACCTCGTGATCCAGTCTGCTGCCCGTTTTACTTCAAACGGAGCATTCCCCATCGCAACCCCCAAACCTGCCTGCTGGATCATATCCAAGTCGTCAAGGCCGTCGCCGATTGCGACCATTTCATCCAGCTTAATGCCTAAATGATTGCCAAGTACCTGCAAGCCATTCAGTTTAGATATTCCCTTTGGAACAATTTCAATTTTTCCGTCATGAACCTTGATCACATCTACATCATAAAAAGAATCAAGTATCGTTTTTTCCGCCTCTTTCAATTCCTCCTTCGTATCAAAATATACATCAATTTTTGGGGTAGCTACTGGCTCATCAATTAACGCATCAGCAAGAGATTCTACAAATTGTATTGGATAAAAAAGCGGATCTGACGAATTTAATAGCATTTTGCTTACAAGATTTGAAGAGATTTTTTTCCGGTTGCCGATCGAAAAACGCTCATGAATGATTCGAATATTACAATTAAAATATTCGAGCACTTGCACAATATTAAATGTTTTTTCTTCTGAAATTCGCTTCACATAAAGAGGTTCATCTAAACGGTTTCCGATGAACGCTCCCCCATGAGTAATTAAGTGGCTGTCTATTTTGAGCGCCTTTGCAACTTTTTTTGCCGATTGAAAATGGCGGTTCGTCACCAAAGTAATATATACATCCTTTTTTTGAACAAATTCTATCGCATCCTTCGTAGAATGCTGAAGGCGTCCATTTGAACGGAGGAGCGTTCCGTCGATATTTAAGGCAAGCAAGCGGTAGAGCATGTGTTGTCCCCCTTCTCTTGTTGTTAAATTCTATTATGAAAATATGTCCTTGTGAGACAAATTAGAACTTTTGTGTACTAAAGGAAGGGGAAACATTATGACACCGATTCGTATTGAACAGAAAACATTTCATTTAGCACTAGGGCAACAGCGCCAATGACCGTCGCTTGATCTCCCAGCTTTGACAACACAATTTCTGTTTTTTTCGCTTGCTCTGTCAAAGCTCTTTGTTCAACCACTTCTTGAATCGGAGTTAAAATAAAATTCTTTGCCTTTGCCAATCCGCCCCCAATAATAATCCGCTCTGGATTGAATAAATGGATAATGTTCATGATGGCAATTCCTAAATACCTGCCAGTCTCCTCTAATATGTCTTTAGCAAGCAGGTCTCCTTCTAATGCAGCCTCATAAATCAGTTGTCCGTTCACATTTTCTATCATTCCGTTTGTCCGTTCTATTAATTTCGTTTTATACCCAAGCGATATTTTGTTTAATGTACGCTGTTTTATCCCTTCAGACCCAACAAGCGCCTCTAAACATCCGTCATTCCCACACGAACATTTCAAACCGCTGCTTTCTATAAACATATGGCCGATTTCACCCGCTAGTCCGTTCGTTCCATGAAACAGCTTCTTATTTAAAATAAAACCTGCCCCAACCCCATGACTGATCTTAATGCATACAAGATTGCTAATCCCCACCCCGCTGCCAAACCAGTTTTCGCCTATTGCCATGGCACGAACATCATTTTCAATTTTGACAGGAAGACGAAATTCTTTTTCAAGCTCTTTTTTTAACGGTACATTTCGATGCTGCAATTGGGGAGCAAAACCGCTTGAACATTCATCTGCGTCAATCCTGCCATAAATACCGATGCCAATTCCTACAAATTTTTTTAATTCTATACAAGCTTCATCCATCATAATGTAAAGCTGTTTGGCAATCATTTGGAATAAACGTGAACTCGTCATCTCTTCTTTCATCGTGATTGTTTTATATAAAAGTGTTTGAGCGTTTAAATCCGTGATGGCAAATCGGATTTCCCTCGGGCTGATATCAATACCGAAAACATAAAAATTTGATGAGTTGATTTTCAGCAAAATGGGTTTTCTTCCCCCGCTGGAAGATCCGATCTGCCACTCTTTTACCAATCCTTCTTCCAACAATTCATTTACAATATTTGTGACTGTCGGAGGTGTTAATTTTGTTTCTTTCGCAATGTCAGATCTTGAAATCGATCCGTGTGTCCGAATTGTATTAAGAATTAAAGATTTATTCAATGATTTCATTAATTGGAAACTGCCGACAATTTTTTCATCTTTCATGACAACCACCCCGAAATATACAGAGGCTCGTGATGTAAACCCTTACATTTTAGTATCTCAATGAATCAAGGTTTTCGCAAGTAATATTTTATTAGAAATTCCTACAGCTCGACGCTGAAAGAGGAAATGAATAGAGTGGGGGTGTCTAATAAGTCGTTTTTACGGCTTATGGACGCCCCCATGAATGTTTTAGAAAAGTTGATATATCGGTGTTTATAATTTTTTGTTTTCAATGGGGATTTGACTTTCTGGACAGTCCCTTTTCATAATTTATTTTTCTAAATAATGGATTTCAGAAATTTTAACAGCTGTTTTTCCTCCAGGTATGTCTAAATCAATCGAATTTCCTCTCATTTCAAGCAGCAGCTGATTACCGATGGGAGATAAAAATGAAATTTTCCCTTGATCAGGATCAGCTTCTTCAGGAAAACAGATTGTATATGTTTCTTCATCCTCTTCTTCCAAATATACAATTTTCACTGTCGCCCCAATAAAAACTTTTTTGAAAATATCTTCATCTTCTTGATTAAAAAGCTGTTCCAATTCCCTTACATATTGCAAAAACTTTTTTTGGTTATTCATATAAAATCGGCCGATTGGAGAAGTTCTGTCATTTTGTTGTTTCTGAAAAAGCGTTAATTGTTCTCGCAATGCCGTTTTTAAGCTGGATAGCGTACTATGGCTCATAAAATATGCCACCTCCTTTTTCTTTAATAAAAAAATGGAAAATGAGTCTTTGATTCATGATCTGTTCCCTCCAATTTTGAAAATGAAAAAAGAGATGCACAAAAAGTACATCTCACTCTAGACTACCAAATATTTTATTTTTTTCAATAAAATCCTTGATTTGATATTCATTTCTTTTACTATTCACTTTTTTTATAAAGCTCATCAAGCGGCTCCAAAATAATGCTGGTTATCCTCTGTAAAAGCATATTCATGCTTTCCTCTGCTTTCAACAATGCAGCAATCTTGCCGTTTTGCTGTACTAATTGAACGCATTTTTCTGCATGAATAATTTCTTCTTCTGTAATTTCTTTTCCGGTTACTTGTTTTTCATGCAGGTTTAATTGAGTGCTGCGAAAGTTGCGGAAAATGTTTTTCGCTGATTCATCGTGTTGGACATCATCATACAATTTTTTTAATTGAATATATTCCTTGCTTTGTTCTAATGCTTTTTTCAAATCGTACGCGGAATTATATAAAATATTAGACACTCCTAATCCCTCCTCGCTCCGCGAGCCCTTTTAGCTAATATAAAGGATGACAAGGCCGCCTGTCAAAAAAGTTTTAAAATTCCCTTACACCCTAAGGAATTTTTTAGAAGTTCGGGAAGCTACGGTTTCATTTCATGAAGAGGAGAGTTATTAATTGTGCCGATTCTCCTTAGCTTTACGTCAACATCCACATGAACCGGTATGTCTTTAAAATGAGAGTGCCAATCTTTTTTAACTTTATGCCAAATCGACGGATGGCTGCGATGAAGGGCTTCTCCAAATCCAAAAATATCTACTTCACATTTTTTCTGGGAAGCTTGAATAGCTGTCAGAATATCTTTTTTAACCTTTTCCTCAGCTTTTTTCTGCAAAAGGTTTATCGTTTCTATTTTCTCCAAATCCATTCGTTCGCATTGAACCTCGGCTACCGACCCATCTATATGCAGCTGAATGGTGCCTTTAAACTGATGACCGTCAACTTTTGTTTGAATCTTGCTGTTTGTTCGGATCGTTTCAATTGCCACCTTCTTCTCTTTGCATGGCACATTAATGACTGCTCTTTGCACTTTTCCTAATGCATAATGGAGACCATTGCTTTCCTTCTCCGTTAACCAGTCAACTAACTTATCTTTCCTCATGATAGCTACACTGCCAAATTTGAGATACACATCAGCTTTTGTTTTTTCAACATTTTCTATTTTTTCTCCAGCTTCAGGATTGCCTATTATTTCTACACCTATCACATGAGGTTCAATGCCTTTATAAACTAATTCGTTGACAAATTGATTGATTTCTATTGTTTCGATAGGCCCCCATGATTTTTCAGATAACTTTAATGAAGAACTTAAACTATGTGCAGGAATTGTCTCCAGCTGGCTAAGTACTTTTAAAATGTTTTCAGCTCTAGTGTTTTTAGCAATAGAGAGATAAAAATCTGTCCGAAATTCTTTCCCCCTTACTACATAATCAATAATTTCCCCCATTCCTTCTTTTGCTAAATCCTCTCCAATAATCAACATGCGGAGATGACTTGAATAAACGGCTCTTGGCGAGAAAGTTGTCACTTTTCTCATCGCCTCGGACAATGTACGCGCTTTCGACTGTAATGTTCTAACAGGAGCTTTTGTTATTCCCCCTTGTTTTACAGTTGCTACCTGTCCCGGGTTGATCACTTGTATCGTTACAAGTAATTCATCATCTACTTTGTCTATTCCTAATGCTGAAACGATTGCGATGTCATTTAACTCCCTCCGATCCCAGCAGCCTGCCAGCAACATGATGGACGCCAATATGAATAAAAGACTTGTCAACCGCTTATTCATCTATTTCCCCTCACATGATGCTGACGTTTTTTCATTAGAGCTGTACCCAACAGGATGAGAGGAAAAAGAAACCCGATCGTTAAAGAGTACAAAGGCCAAATATTATGTACAAACTCAAAAAAGTGAACGATGTTCGGATGGAAGGCGATCGCATACACAATCAGCATCATAGAAATAGGAAGAGTAATCGAACGATAATCTTTTATTTTAAATAGTTGAGAGAGGCCTAAAACAAAAGCATAAAAACTGATGGTTAACTTATAAAAAATAGATAAAAACCAAATTCCCGCCATAATAACCTCTACGCGCTGAAAAAATTTTCCAATTTCAATTTTTCTTGCCAGGGCGTAGCTCGGATATATTTGTCTGGCTGTATTTTCGACACCTAAAACAAGAATAGAAAACATGACAACAAATGTAAGCAGGATTCCTCCAATTATAACGCCTACTAAAAATCCTTTTTCTGCTCCTTTTTGATGATTGACAAAGGGAGCAATCATTAAAAAAACGATTAATTCTAAATACGACAGACTAAAAAAATGATAAAACCCAAATAAAATCGGTTTCATTCCTTCACCCAATATCGGTTGCAGGTTACCTATTTTGATTTGAGGCAAAATCGAGATGAAATAGATTGTTAAAAGGATGAATAGCCATAATGAAATGATTTCTGAAGAACGTCCAATCACTTCTAATCCTAAAAGGGTTGCCATAACAACGACTCCCATAAAAACAATATGGATAGCATCGATCGGTGTATCAGGCATCATATGAGTAGTTGTAAAGTCGCCGATTTCCCTGAGCAATGCACCGGATAAAATAAAAGCATACATGAGAAATAATGCAACCGCGAATTTTCCAATCCATTTTCCGAGCAAAAGCTCGCATATTTCTACAAGAGTCATATTTGGAAAAATTGAATATATTTTAATGTACATAAGCACTAAAAGAATGGAGATGATGACCGTAAAAATGGTTGCTATCCAAGCATCCTGTTTCGCATCATTCACTAATGCAGTAGGAGCAACGAGAATTGAACTTCCAATCGTAAATAATAAAACTAACATTTTATATTGATTTGCTGTTATTTTCCCGTTGTCTAACATACCTTCACCAACCTCTTATTGAAATATTTTGTTCACTGCTTCGCTTAGCGGCTGGTAGATCCATGTGAGCAATTCAATCGGATTTGGAATAGGAAAATTAGTGCATCTGGCAATACTTAATCCTGTTCCTAAAAAAAGAAAAATGATAAACACAATAAAATCCTTCCAGAGCTTATGTTTTAATAGCAGCAGAGCTTCGATTATAAAAATACATGCAGAAACGAAAAGAATGCCGATTATGTTCCACATTCATTTAATACCCCTTTAGGTAATCTATTTCTTCTTTCGTTGATTTTCGTTTTGAAAAAGTGATTTCTCTCTTTTCGTATTTTGCTGTGAACTAAAAAGTCGTGGTCGAAAAATAAGCAGACGGCGGGGCAGACGAATTAAAACGTCCTTTTGATCTGCCAGCGTAAACGGAGCGATTGGACTTAAATAAGGGACGCCAAATGAACGAAGACTGCTCAAATGAAGAACAAGCGCCACCAATCCAAGGATAATTCCGAACAAACCGAAAGATGCGGCAAGCCCCATAAAAACAAATCGTAACATCCGCACGGTGATCGCTAGGTCATACGAGCTGACCAAAAAACTTGAGATAGCTGTAAATGCTACAACAATTACCATTGCGGCGGAAACAATTCCCGCGTCTACTGCTGCCGTCCCGACAACTAATGTTCCAACAATTGAAACGGCTTGTCCGATAGCTCTTGGCATTCGAAGTCCTGCTTCCCTTAAAATTTCAAACATAATTTCCATTAGAAATGCTTCAATAAATGCGGGAAACGGAACGCCTTCCCTTTGGGCGGCAAGACTGATCAAAAGCTGTGTCGGCAGCATTTCCTGATGAAAAGTTGTAATAGCAACATAAAGAGACGGTGCAAGGAGCGCAGTGAAAAAACCGAAAAAACGGAGCAAACGAATTAATGAACTTATATCTGCGCGTTGATAATAATCTTCAGGGGATTGCAGAAATTGCACAAAAATTGACGGTACAGTTAAAACGAAAGGAGTGCCGTCCACTAAAATGGCTACGCGGCCTTCGAGAAGATGTCCTGCCACGATATCAGGACGTTCCGTATTATAAATAGTTGGAAATGGCGTGTATGAGTCATCTTGAATCAGCTCTTCGATATAACCGCTCTCTAATATTCCATCAATATCAATTTGTTCAATTCTGCTTCTGACCTCCTGCACCACTTCTTCTCTCACAATCCCTTTAATATACATAATGCTGACTTCCGTTTTTGTTACTTTTCCGACTTTTTTTGATTCAATCCATAAACGGTGGTCTTTTATCTTTCTGCGAATAAGGGAAGTATTGACACGCAAATTTTCCGTAAATCCTTCCCGAGGACCGCGAATAGTTGTTTCAGTTGTTGTCTCTTGGACTCCCCTCTCCTTTCCGCCTTTCATTTCAACGGCAAAGCCTTGTTCGTATCCATCGAATAATAAAACAACTTTTCCAGACAGAACAGCATTCGTGATAACGTTGAAATCATGCACATCTTCAATCGAACCGACGGTCAAGACCATTTCTTTTATATAATTGAGCAGCGTCAAACCTGCCAGATCTTTCAGATCCACTTCATTTCTTCTCAATTCAAACATTAACGATTCCATAACAAAATTATGATTCGCTTCACTGTTAATCAAACCGTCCGTATAAATAATCCCGACGCGGATTTCCCCTTGTCTTCCTATTCTTATTTCCCTTGTAACAATGTCGCTGCTGTTGCCAAATGCTTCTCTAATTTTTTTTAAGTTTTCATGCAAGCTGCGTTTGATCGTTTCTTTGCTTTGCGGTTGCTCGCTGCTATCTTGCTTTTCCTTGTCTGCTAATAGCTGTTCAAATGACTTTTTATCGATCGATTTCTTAAAAAATTTTAAAAAGCTCATGCCGAATCCCCCTAACGTTTTTGAACCTTTTACTTGTAAAGTGCCCAATTGTTCTTTTAATATGTAAAAAATCCCATGAAGCAGGCGGTTTGCCTGTTTTCATGGGATTAAATAAACAGAATGATAATCGATTGTACGAACCCGATTATACCACCAAGGAGAGCGCCTAAGTAGGTAATCATTTTAAATTCCCTTTTGGAAATAGTCAGTACAACTTCTTCGAGACGTTCAACCGAGAAGGATTCTACCTGTGCCGTCACAATTTCATCGATATCGAAGGCTTTCATAATCTGTTCCACACTGTTTTGCAAATAAAGAACAGAGCTGGAAATGACGGCTGGCAGCATTTTTTCCATAATTGCTTGTTTATACGGCTGGATAAGCTCTGAAATTGGTTTATCCAATGTTTCGTAGATACGTATTTTTTCCGAAATAAGTTTTGCAATGGACAAGCTTGTCTTTTCTTTGTCCATCCTGCTTGTAAACTCAGAAACCGGCATATCAAGCAATCGGCTCCATTCTTTAAAAAGAATGGAAGAAATCAGATCAATCGTCCCTTGATGACGAAAAAACTTTGCTGCTTCTAATTGAATTTTATCTGCGATATTCAAGTTTCCTAAAAACATTTGAATCATGCCGCCAAACGTTCCTTTTTGTTGAAGAAAGTCATCGATCATTCTTTGCAGCGCTTGTTTCCCTTCATCACTTTCAACATATTGAACGCCTTTCATTGCAATCCATTCTGCAAGACTAGGAATTTGCAATTCGATGTTCTTCTTCCATTCTTGCGGCAAAAACTGACTGACTTTTTGATCTGTATTGAAAAAATGAAGTATGCTTTTTTCAATCGCTCGTTCAAGTCGGGTGGCAATCATTTCCTTGCTGTTGGATACTCCATACTCTTCCAGTAATTCCGTTAAAGTTTTTTGTTTGGCAAGCCAAGCATCTATCGATTGAAGCAGGAATGATTGTATTTTCTGCTGGAAGGAGACCTCCTCCATTTTCTTTTTGATTCCTTCTGGTGTAACTAAATGCTCGATCACCATTTTTCCTAGCTGCCTAGCCAGCTCATCCCGGCGTTTCGGAATAAGGCCTGGCGTAAAGGGAAGCTTTTTTCCAAACAAATAGATTGGTCTATATGGGCGAAAAAGCATTTTAATGGCAATGTAATTCGTAACACCGCCAATAAATGCACTAATTACGACCATCATAGCTGATGTTAATATAAATTCCATTTGCATCTTCCTCACTGTTTATTCACAAGATCAACTGCCAGACATACGATATCATAGCATGATTTACCTAAGTTAATATTATAAATCGGTTAACATTTGTAAGCAAACGGGGTAATTCAAATGGCAGAAACAAAAATTTTAATGATTCCACTCGAAGAAAAAAACGGTTTCTATATGGAAATAAGCGATTCTTTGCAAAAAGCTTTGACCCTTCCACTGATCCAAACGTTTTCCTTACATTGCGGCCAAGAAACAGTTAAAACAAAAGCCTCCTTCATCCGAAACGAAAAAATCGTTCTTTATGCCAGTGAAGAGATTTACAACGCTCTTCATCTTCCTATAAAATCTTTAACGCTTCGTCTTCAGTATGATAAATTCACCAACACCTTCAAACTTGGACCGGTCATTTGTGTATTGATTGATTCTATTCAGGACGATGAAAAAATCCAGTTTGGAAATATTGATGATTTTTGTAAAGAGATGGCGAATTACTGTGCGGAAATTGGCGCATTTTTTTGTATTTCAACATTAACTGATCTGCAGCAAAATCAGAAGAAAGGGTTTCATTTATCTCATCAAAATTGGAAAAAGGAAACCATTCCTTGTCCTGACGTGATTTATAATCGGATTCGATCAAGAAAATTAGAGTATTCTCAAAAATATTTGAAATTTTTGCAATTTACAGCTGCAAACGATATACCGGTGTTTAACCACCGCTACTTAAACAAATGGGAAATTCATAAAATTTTTGCGTCCAACCAGCATCTTCTTCCCTACCTTCCAAAAACGATGCTTTTAACAAAAAAATCAGATTTGCAAGTGTTTGTAAATGATTTTCAAGACGTATTTATTAAACCGATTAACGGCAGTCAAGGGAGAAGAATTATTCGCTTGAAAAATAAAAACGATCTTTTCGAAATATACTTTACCCATCCCGGTAAAAGCGAGCAGCCAATTATTTTTCATTCCTTTCAGGAAATGTATAAACATCTCTTTCCATATCTCAAAAGAGAACCGCATATTATTCAGCAGACAATCGACACAATCAAATTGGATAATCGACCGCTTGATTTCAGGTTTCTATGCCATAAAATCAATCATCAGGGCTGGAAAATAACCTCTTCTGTCGCCCGCCTTTCCGCTAAAGATCAATTTGTTAGCAATTTAGCTAAAGGCGGTGAGCTGTATAAAATAAAAAAAATCTTATCTGACATTTTTGACAAAAGCACTTGTTTACATCTTTGCAGCATTCTTTCAGAAATAGCACTGGAAGCCGCCAAAACAGTTGAAATGAACGTGGAGGGAGAATACGGGGAATTTGGAATTGATATGGCTGTAAGTGAGGATCAGAAACCATGGATTTTAGAAGTCAATACAAAGCCATCCAAAAATATTGAATACTCTCTCAATCCTTCCATTCGTCCGTCTGCCAAAGCAATCATCCGTTATTGTTTCTTGATAAGCGGTTATGATGTTTCATAACGATTCATATAATAATTGGGTAAATATAGATAAACGGAGGCAGGCGGATATTTGTGGCAGAACCTCTTTTGTCTTTCGGATTTTTAGTCAATAAATATTTTCATGAAGCAGCCTATTTTAAAAATATTTCAAAAGCGGCAAAAAAATTGAATATGAAATGTATTATGTTTCGCCCGTTGGACGTACAATTCGCAAATGGTACGTTAACGGGATTTACATTCAATTTAACATCTAATAAATGGGGGCGAAGTACTTTTCAACTTCCACATTATATTTATGACCGCTGTTTTTATGGCAAAGATGCTGCTTCCATTCAAAACAAAAAAGCCGTTCAAAAATTAAAAATACAACAAAATGTTTCTTTTCTAGGCTACGGATTCCCAGATAAATGGAAACAATATAAAACATTAAAAACTGATCCATTCATTTATCAATATCTTCCTGAAACAGAATATTTCCAACATCCCGATCAAGTTTATACATTTTTGCAATCATATGAGGAATGTATCTTAAAACCAATTCACGGCAGTTCAGGAAAAGGAGTGCTTGTAATTAAAAAAGAAAAGGAAACGCTATTTCTATACTTTTTCATTGGAGCGAATCAAAGGATCGTCCGTTTGAAACATTTCAATCAATTAAAACCATTTCTTGCGAAGAGACAAGTTGACTCATACATTCTTCAACGATTGCTCCCTTTAAAGGACAAACAGCAGCGTCCATTTGACTTACGCATTTTATTTCAAAAAAACGAGTTCGGTCAATGGATTATGCAAGGAAAAGGAATTCGAATCGGTCAAAAACATACGTATGTATCCAACTTGTCAAAAGGCGGTTCTGTCGTTTCCCTTGAACAATGGGAAAAAGATATTCCAAGGCAGCGATTGAACCATATTTATAACCAAATCGAACAGCTTGCTCACCATCTTCCGCAAAAAATTGAAAAAAATTTTGCTCCTTTATTTGAGCTTGGAGTGGACATCGGCATTGATTTGCAAAATGAAACGATATGGATTTTAGATATTAATTCTAAACCAGGGAGAAATGTCGTTTTAAAAACAGATCCTGCGAGAAAAACAGTTCTGTACGAAGCTCCTGTCCGCTATGCCCGCTACTTGCAACACTCACTACAAACCGGGGTGGAAATAAATGATTTATCAAATTAAACAGGCAGACCACCTAAACCAAACCGTTTTGCTTCCTAGCTCTTTTTCCCATGTAACGATCGAATCGATCTCTTTCGGCAAACGGAAAATAGCGTGCCGTTCTATTCTCCATCACGAAGACATCCAAAGCATTTATATTTCAAAAGATATTGCCGAATCTCTGCTTTTACCTAAAAATATTAGGATCAAAGCTTTAGTCCATAGTGAAACGCTATTTTTAGGCCCCGTTGTCGGCATTTTCACAGCAGGTTTTTATAAATCCCTTTTGCGCCCATTAGGCGACAGATCGATATTTTTTTCAAAATTAGTGGTCAACGGCTGTTCAACAGGCGCTTTTTGTTTTGTATTTGGGATACATCAAATTCATTGGGATTTAGAGATGATTGAAGGCTATACATTCAATGAATCCGGATGGGTAAAAATAACCGTTCCATTTCCAAATGTCATCTATGATCGTCTTCCAAATCGGAAGGTAGAAAACTCAGACTACTTTCAGTCTGCGAAAAAAAACTTAATTATGCGCTCAATTCCGCTTTTCAACTCAGGCTTTTTCAACAAATGGGATGTCCATCATATTTTATCCAAAGATGAAACAGTAAGGCATTACTTGCCGGAGACATATCATGCTCCGTCCATAAAAACAATTGAACAGCTGATTAACCGCTTTCAAACGATTTATTTAAAACCTGAAAACGGAAGCCTTGGCCTAGGAATATTTAAGCTGGTGAAAAATCTGAAAAATGGATCAATTCTTTGCTGCTATTATGATGAGAACGGAAAAGGCCAGTTGAAGCTGTTCTCTTCTATTGAAGGCTTTTTGCAGCATTTTTTTACACAGCGATCATTAGATCAATATATTGCTCAACAAGGCATTTCTCTTCTTAAATCGAGTGGAAATCCTGTCGATTTCCGCGTGCACACAAACAAGAACGAAAACGGAATCTGGCTTGTCAGTGCAATCGCTGCGAAATTGGCGGGAAAGGGAAATCCTACAACACACGTAAAAAACGGAGGAACAATAAAATCTTTGCATGAATTATCATTGCCGCTGAATAAAGAGGACATTTACCGTTCACTTTCCACCGCGGCCCTTTCTATTAGCAAGGCAATTGATCGCAAAATGGACGGTGAAATCGGAGAAATCGGTTTTGATTTCGGCATCGACAATAACGGGAACATATGGCTATTTGAAGCGAACTCGAAGCCTGGCCGCTCCATTTTTATGCATAAAGATTTGCAGCAAGAAGACCGGCAAACATTGCGCTTTCCGTTCCAATATGCCGAATATTTAATGAAAAAAACAATTTCAACTGAGGAGATCTATGATGCCCCATGAAATGCTCGTCGGAATTTTAGCTGGTGATAACGATCGAAGCGGTTCTTTTTATGGAAACATTTCGTTATTTAAAGCTATACAAAGACATTTGGCTGAGCAGCACAGTTCAAGCTTTGTTTTTACACCTTCTGGCATGAAAGAAAAATCGATCGTCGGCTATATATATGAACCGAACGAAAATCGCTGGTTGAAAAAAAAGTTTCTATATCCAGATGTTGTCTATAATCGCTATCCGTTTCGCGATACAGTTCAAAAAACAGATTTCGTTTTCCGCTCTTTAAACAAAAAAAACATCCCATATTTCAACAGACATTTTTTTAATAAATGGGATGTCATTACTTGTTTGCAAAAAAATAAGCACCTTCTTCCTGTCATACCTGAATCGCAATTAGTAACATCGAAACAAGATTTTTATACATTTTTTGAAAAATACCCCTCCGTTTATTTAAAGCCTGTTGGACAAAGCCAAGGGAAAGGAATCATTAAAATAACAGCCGAATCCAAACATAACTACATTATCAAAACGGTAAATTCTATAAAAAATGAATCTTCATTGGAAAATATTTGGAAAGAAATAAAACATTTCATTTTAAACGAGCCGTATATGATGCAGCAGGAGATCGTCTCCGATCAGATTAACAATCAGAAATACGACTTGCGCATTCTCGTTCATTACAGTCAAAACCAATATGTTATTTCGGGAATTGGCGTGCGCGCATCTAAAAACATTACAACACATGTAGTACATGGAGGCACTATCCTTCCCTTCTCCTTTGTCAAAAACCGTGTCGATACAAAAAAACTGGAAACTATTTGCCATGAAATTGGCAGCACACTCTCTCAATGTTTTCAATTCATTGGGGAATTTTCTATTGATGCTGGAATTGATACAAAAGGAAATATTTTTATTTATGAGGTTAATTCGAAACCGATGGTGTTCGATGAAAAAGACATATTCCAAAACGGAATTGTCCAGCTAAGCAAATTGTTCCATCATTTAGCAAAAAATCAAATCGATTCCAAAAAAACTTGATAAAAACGGATGCACAAGCCACAAATTTTTGTAATCATCCATGATATCATACATTCTTTTTATAATTTTACCTTTTCCTGAGCAACCTAATGAATAATTCCAGTGAATAAGGAGGGTAATACGGTTATGGATAAGGATAAGGAAGTAAAAGATTCGCTATATGAAGGTCGTGATCAATCGTTTATGGACATTGACAGAATGATTAATGAAGGTCTTTCAGGAGGATCTGTTCACTACCGTTACAATGCGACCAATATTGAAGAAGCAAGGGACCTCGAGGAAGAAGAACCGCCTTTTGACATAGAGAAAAATAACGGAAAGTAAGCCTGATGTTTGAAAAACACATCAGGCTTTTTAAATTTTAGCTGTAAAAGAATTCAGAGCTTAAAGCTTAAAAGCCCCTTTCGTTATGTTTCCTGAATGATTGCATGCTCTCCTTCATGGCATTGGCTGCAATATAAAAGATGTATGCATTGATGATTTTTTAGTGAATCTCTTTTTCCATCTAAAAGCTTCATCAAGTCCATTTCCATATAAGCACTGTAGTCATCTAAATAGTCAGTAATTTTCCCTGCATCTAATAAAATGCCTCCGCATTTGGAACAATACTTATGAAGTTGCTGAAATCCATTGCATAACGGACAGGCTCGCATGTGAAAACTCCTTTATTTGTTATTGATTTATGTATAATGTTCCCTTTCTAGTCTGATTTACAGAGTAACGACACAAAACAGAAATTACCATTTCTCATTTCGAATAGATTTTTACATCCTACTCATACTACTTAATGAACAGCATACATCCCGGTGGGTTAAGCCGAGTTTGGCAGTGAATCTTTTGATTCACGCTGGTGCAACTCCAGCTAACCCAGCCAAAAAAAAATTCACAAGGAGTTGAAAATTATGGCTCAACAAAACCGCAGCAACAACTCTAACCAACTTTTAGTTCCTGGTGCACAACAAGCGCTTGAACAAATGAAATACGAAATCGCAACAGAATTCGGTGTAAATCTCGGACCAGACACAACTTCCCGTGCCAATGGATCTGTTGGTGGAGAAATCACAAAGCGTTTAGTTGCACTTGCTCAACAACAAATTGGCGGTTTCCAACAACAATAACTAAAAAATTTATATTCATGGCTATGGAGGCACTACCCGTGTCTCCTTTTATTTGAGAATAAGGAGGTTTTTCAAATGACAGTTGGTACAAAATTGATGGAAACTATTTCAAGCTGTGAAAGTGCAGTTGCGAACTTACATAGCTTCGCACTGGAAACAGAAGATCAACAAGCTAAGCAGTTATACCAAAACCTTGCAAAACAACAACAGGAAGTGCTTGACCATTTAAAAGCGAGGCTAAATTACATTCAAAACGAAGAGCCGCAATTTAAACAGCTATAAATCAGGAGGGGACCATTCACTCTCCTGATATTTCCCATTTTGTTCTTGAACCCTTCCAATTCAGCTTCCTCTTTCTATTTCTGTTAATTCTATTCCTTCCAAGCTTGATTCCATTAAAGGAAAATCGCCCTCTCTTCAACTTTCAAATCCACTCACGAAGTGTCGTGTTTCCCTGATTTCGTTCGAGCAGCTGTTATAAGCTTTTAAAATCTGATCTTTCTAAAAACAATTACAGTAATAAAAGTCTATAAAAACCTTCGATATCCGTTAGATCATCACATTGAGCTAGACTGCCAAACAATCGAATTAATCTTCAAAAAAAACAAAAAATTATGGTATATGTTTCATGTTTTTGCTAAAGTATCTAAATATTGGGAGAAGGAATAAAAAACTGAAGATCATTTTGTTAAAGAAAGCGCCATCAAGGAAGTCTTGACTGCACGCGCAATTTGTCGATTATAAAAAAATTCTTGATTCATGCCGCCAGCTGCAACATCATCTACAGGCTATTTGCTCAGAATGTGCTTTTCGGCGAATATGAAGTCTTTCTATTGTTTTACACCATCCTAAAATCTTCGCCTTTATAAAACATTGTTCATTTTCGAATATAAAATTTAACGAATTTGAATAAATTTTAAAAATTAATTGAAAAAATTGTTGATCATCTATTTTTAATTGCCGATATATACAATGGACACTAATAATGAATTTTGAAGGGGAAATCAACCAATGTTTAAAAAAAGAAAACAAGTTCCATCAATTTTTGAAAAACAAGTAGATCTTCAACAAGTAAAACTTGAAGTGACTGATGAAAAATATCAAAGACAATTAGCGATGGTTGGCCTGACAAAGGATGATCTTATTTGTACTCTTATATTAAAAGATGCGATTGAAGAAAACATAAAGTTTATTATCGATGCATTTTATGATGCTCTCCATCAAGAACAATTTTTGATTGACATAATTAATAAATACAGCTCGATCGAAAAGCAGAAGGAAAGATTGAAAAAACATGTGCTGCTTATGTTTAGCGGATCCTTGACAGATGAAGATATAACAAGAATGAAGCGGATTGCTGTAGCCCACGTCCGCATTGGATTAGATACGATTTGGTACATGAGTTCATTCCAGCAATTACAGAAATCTATTTTTTCCGTTGTTGCGAAAGCGTGTCCATCGAAGGAAGATTATCATAAAGCGGTGGTCACCATTGCAAAAATGTTAAACTTTGAACAGCAAATTGTGCTGGAAGCATATAATGAGGAGTATTTAAAAAGACGGCAAAAAATCGAAAAGGAAAAACAGGAGCTTCATGAAAACATCGCCCAAACCTCCATTCGTCTCGCTGATCTTATTGAATCAGCCAATTCAGCTATACAAAAAATTAACGAACGATCCAAACAATTTGCCTTAATTGCAGTTGATCGTTTTGAAACAGCGGCATCAACCGAAGCAGAGGTCAGTTCAAGGAGAGAAGACTTGAATTTTCACTCCGGTTTAATGGTCAATATAAAAGAACGGACTGATGATATTGCTTTAAAAATAAAGTCGCTTGAACAAACTTCTGAAAAAATTAATCATGTCGTCTCGATTGTTACTTCTATTGCTGAACAAACTAACTTGCTGGCTTTAAATGCCGCAATTGAATCGGCGCGCGCAGGGGAATACGGGAAAGGATTCGCTGTTGTTGCTAGTGAAGTGAGAAAGCTGGCGGAAGAAACAAAAAATTCCGTGCTTGGCGTTTCCAATTTAATTGAGGAAATCAGAGCGAAAATTAACGATACCGCTTCATCTATTGTGGAAGTAACAGAGCTTACAAGCAATGGTTCGCAAAGAATGAAAGAGATGAACCAATTCTTCGACAATATTTTGTATGCCTTCGACAAAAATAAAGAACAAACTGAAAAGACGAAAAATGAACTCGAAAACTTTGCTGAAATCATTGATGATATAACAAATTTCATTGCGCAAATCAATGAGACTTCAGAACATTTAAAAAAGCTGGCCAATCATATATAAATTCTTGTTTCAGACGCTTGAGCCCCATCATTCCGAACTTAGGAGAGATGGGGTTTTTATTGGTACTGAACCATAAATAGATAGATGAAAAGGAGGGCGGCCGGGAGATGTTTGCTTCATAAATCACCATACCGCCTGTACCGTCGGCAAATCCGCTTGTTGCAAATGTTTTTCCTTCTTTTTCTGGATGAATCACAAAAAGCTGAACAAGTACTTTGGTTCTGTACAAATTTAATAGTACGAGGATCTATAAAAATTGTTTGCGCAGTTCTAACATCGTTATCGTTTTGCTTGGAGATTAAAAAAATAAGGATATATGCTCGTATATTGAACATATATCCTCATATTCTTCCAAATGTTATGTGGTGTTTTTCTATACCCCAAGATATTTATGTTGTATTTCATTATTTTTCATTAATTCATCTGGGCTGCCCTGCCATACAATAGTACCTTTGTTCATAATTAAAATTTCATCTGCTACTTTGCATGCGAGTGATATATTTTGCTCAACCATTAAGATCGAAAGTCCTTCCTGCTTCAGTTTTACAACTATATCGCCGACCTGATCGATAATGACAGGGGCTAATCCTTCCGATGGTTCATCCATTAATAAAAAGCTGGGATTTGTCATCAAAGCTCTTCCGATTGCAAGTATCTGCTGTTGTCCGCCTGATAGCTCAGTACCCATATTTTTTTCTCTTTCTTTTAAAACAGGAAATAATTCATATACCCTTTCCAAATCCCAATTATTATTTCGGTCTATTAAATTTTTACGGGCAGCCATTGTCAAGTTTTCACGAATGGTAAGAGAAGGGAAAATCCGCCTTCCTTGTGGAACGAATCCAATTCCAAGGCACGAAATTTGATGAGGCAACAGGTTATTCAGCTGCCGTTCCTTAAATTGAATTTTTCCCCTCCGCGGTTTAAGCAGCCCGGCAATCGTATGAATCGTTGTTGATTTACCTGCTCCATTTCTCCCAAGAAGAGCAACACATTTCTTGCTTGGAACTGAAAATGAAACGCCTTGAAGAATATGACTCGTTCCGTAGTAAGAATGGACATTTTGAAGCTCAAGCATGAGCTTTTGCACCTCCCCCAAAGTAAATTTTCCTTACTTCTTCATTGTTTCGAACTTCTTCGGGAGTGCCGCTTAATATCACTTCTCCGTGATGAAGAACAGTAATTCTGTCAGCAATGGAAAATACAACATCCATATCATGTTCAATAATTAGTATAGATACCGTCCGAGGAAGCTTTTGAATCATTTCAGCTGTCTGTGCAGTTTCTGCTGGAGACATTCCTGATGTCGGTTCATCCAAAAGCAAGATCTTCGGTTTAGACGCCATCGCTAGCAAAATCTCAAGAAGCCGCTGCTCTCCATAGGAAAGATTGTTCACCTTGACATTTCTGCGTGTAGAAATCTCCCATTGTGCAAGGATTTCATCTGTTTCTTTTTTGAGGTCGATATGCTTTGTCAACGCATGAAACATTTGGTAGCGATATCGTTTCGTTGCTGTTAAAGCAAGATGAAGATTTTCTTCGACTGTCAAATTTCCGAACAAGTTGTTTTTTTGAAACGTTCGCGACATTCCTAAATGAACCAATTTACTGGAAGGCATATTGCTTATTTCTTGCCCTTCCAAAAATATTTTTCCTGAGTCAATTGGCAGGACATTTGTAATACAATTAAAAAGAGTTGTTTTCCCCGCACCGTTAGGGCCGATGATAACATGGCGTTCTCCTGGCTGAACTTCCAATGACACGTTTTGAAGAACTTGTAATGTTTTGAATGATTTGTTTATATTTTCTACTTTTAATATACTCAATTGACTACCTCCTCTTTTTCAACATGCTGCGGAGCGTAATCATCGCTATTTTTTCGTTTTTTATAAAAAATCTTAGATTTCAATAAAGCAAACCAATGGATAATTCCACCTTTGCCAACCAGCACAAGAATCACTAACAGGGCTCCCATTATAATTGGCCACCGTTCTGTGTACGTGCTGATAAAGTTCTGTAAAAAAATGAATAGGCCAGCTCCGATTGCCGGACCAATCAGCGTACCAACTCCTCCAATTATTACCATCATCATAACTTGACCCGAAAACATCCAACTCGATACATCTGGGCTTACAAAAAGGTTGTAAAATCCGTATAAAGATCCTGCAAATCCTGCTAGGGCTCCGGAAAATGTATATGTTAAAAGCTTATAAATGCGTACATCGTACCCCAATGCACTCATTCGTGCTTCGTTTTCCATTATTCCTTTGACAATTTTACCGACTGGAGATTCAACAAAAAATCTAAGCAGTAAATAAACAATAATAAAAGCTGCTGCCATTACGGAATAAATCCCTATAGGACTGACAATTTCGCCAAAACCGAGATTCAAAGGAGCGGAAACTTTCATGCCGTCTGCTCCGCCAGTCCATTGCTTTAATTGCCAAGCCAGAGCAAACAGCAATTGTCCGAAAGCAAGAGTAATCATTAAAAAGTAAAATTTCGAAGTGCGTATAAATATCGCGCCAGTAACCAATGCAAGAAGACCAGATAAGCAGATAGAAAAAAATAGTAACAAGTAGGAATTTGGAATATGCGGTCCGAGAAGTGCCACGGTATAGGCTCCAATTCCGAAAAATCCTGCATGACCTAGTGAAACCATTCCTGCATACCCCATTATTAAACCAAGACTCATGGCAAAAATAGCCATAATGAAGATTTCGGAAACAAGATCTATCCCATACACACTTAAAACGAAGGGCAGAACGAAAGCAATAAGCAGAAATACAATGAAAATTAAAATATTCTTTTTCAACTATGCCACCTCCCTTCCAAATAGCCCTTGAGGACGGATAATTAATACTACAACCATGAGAAGAAATACGATTAGCATTGATAATGAAGGAAACCAAATCTTGCCGAAGGTCTCAATCAATCCGATGAGAATTGCACCAATGAAAGAGCCTTTCCACGAACCTAAGCCGCCGATCACTACAACAATTAATGATGTAACGAGAATGTCTGATTCCATACCTGTATACATCCCGATTAACGGTCCTCCTAATACTCCGCTCAACGCAGCTAGTCCTGCACCGAAAGCAAAAACTCCAGTAAATACGACCCCAACATTTATTCCAAGAGCTGAAACCATTGCCCTGTCATCCACACCTGCACGAATAATCGCGCCGATTCTAGTTTTGCTCTCAAAATACCAAAGAAGCAACGCTAGCAGACAGCCAATTAAAACAACAAACAACCGATAAAAAGGGAAAACCATCGGTCCAATGGAGATCGACGAATCGAGCAAAGCAGGGACAGCCATCGTTTGAGGCTCTGTACCCCAAATCCACTTTGCGGTATCCGCAATAACGAAGGCTAAACCAAATGTGAGCAGCACCTGCTCAAGCTCTTTCCCATAAATTTGCCGAATAAATAATTTTTCAATAATAATCCCGATCACTGCCGTAACAGCAACTGATAGCAATAAAGCAATCCAAAAACTGAATTGTTGATTCATAAAGGTAAAGGCCATATAGGATCCAAGTAAAAATAATGTACCGTGCGCCAAGTTAACAATATTCATAACTCCTAAAATAATCGTCAACCCTGCTGCTATCATAAAATACAGCATCCCATACGCTAATCCCGTTAATAGCTGTACAGAAAATATAGACAATGACAAAACGATCCCCCACTTTCTCAATTTATGAAACGACAAATTGGGACTGGAGAACTTTGCCCCAGATCCCAATCCTGTTACATGGACTAATTTGCAGGAGCTTTTTCAGGCATCGTTACTTTTTCGACTGTCTCCAGTACTTCAGGGACAATTTGATTATCCTTTTTTGTGTTTTTTGCGATGTAGAAATTCTGTATTGGGTTGTTCGTTTTTGGATCAATCGTAATTGGTCCGCGTGGGCTGTCAAAGGAAATCCCTTTAAGGACTTTTATTAAATCCTCTGCATTTGTGCTTCCTGCTTCTTTAATCGCTATATCTATGACTTTTGCGGAGTCATAGCCTCCCACTGAAAAAGTGTTTGGCAGCTTTCCGTATTTTTCCTGATATGCCTCTACAAACTTTTTGTTTTCCTCATTTTCTAGCCAAGGCGAGTACAGTATGCCAGAAATGATTCCTTCTGCTGCTTCACCAGTAGGCTCGAGGATCAGTTGATCGCCAAATTCCATTGGACCTGACAGCGGAATTTTTCCCTTTAAGCCAAAATCATTGTATTGCTGAACAAACCGAATTCCATCGCTGCCTGCCATGAATGTAAAAACTAGTTCAGGCTTTACTTGGGCTACATCAGTAAGATACGTTGCGAAATCATTCGTTCCTAATTTAGGGTATATTTCTTTTACTACCTTACCGCCAGCAGCTTCAAAAGCTTCTTTAAAAGCGGAAACAACTTCCTTTCCTGCAGGGTAGTCGGGTGCAATCGCTACCGCTGTTTTTCCAACATTTTTTGCTAAATATTCTCCAGCACTGCTGCCATTTTGCCAGTTGGAAAATGACAGGCGGTAAATGTAATCGCTTTTTTTGCTCCAGGAAAGATCGTTTCCGGCAGCATTGGCATCAATTAATATAATTTTGTCTTTCTCCACCTCGTCTCTCAATGCGTAAGCGACTGCTGAAGAAATTGGTCCAACAAGTATATCTACTTTTTCATTCTTGACTAATTGGCGATATTTCCTTAAAGCAACTTGCGGGTTTGCTTCATCATCTTCAAATTTTATTTCCACCTTTTTTCCGCCCAACTTGTTATCATTTTCTTCAAGATAAAGGTTAAATCCATTTTTAATGCTTTCCGCAAGCGGAGCGAATGTTCCAGTTGAAGAAAGGATGACGCCAATTTTGATTGTATCTTTTTCACCGCTGGAATTAGACTTGCTATTGCTTACAGCCGATCCTGAACAACCTGATAAAATCAACATTATAGTAATAAAAAGAACACTCCAAAATTTACCTTTTCCCACCATTTTATACCCCCCTAAAAGCATTAGTTAAACGCTTTCATTTTTTGAATTGCAAGGTTATAAAGCTTTTCCCTCCCTTCTTTATATTTTTTAATATTCCAAATTTTTTTATTATTGTTTTTTATATTATTGCTTGCAGATTGTCTTCACAACATCGTTGTTTCAGAATGTGCAACGAAAGAATAATTTTTAAATTTATAAAGTTGTCCAACAGCGGTTTCCAATCATTGTGAATTTATCCAGCTTGATCTGTTAATTCCCAGCATGGCTGCAATTAAGCAGCTTACTTAATTTTCTGCGTATGTAAATTCTTGTTTAATAACAACAATATGCTATCCATTCGTTCACCAAATTTTGCTAGGTTGTGCTTTTAAAAGCAACAAACACGAAACGATTTGGATGCAGCGGACTTATTTATATTTTTATGATTAAAAACAGTAATTTAAACTTTGCTTTATGTATATTTCTCTTCCCAACACAAATAATATTTTCTGTAAAAAAATCAAAGGAGGAACAATCATATGGCTCTCATTCCTTACGATCCTTTTTCTGAGATCAACCAATTTAGACGAAACATGAATCGCGTTTTTTCTGAAAGCTTCCCGCATTTTTTTGAAAACTTTGAGACTATGAATACCCCCCGGCTTGATATTCATGAAACTGCTAATGAAGTAATTGTTACGTGTGATTTGCCCGGCCTTGAAAAAAAGGAAGACGTTGACATTCATCTTGATCGCAACGTTCTTACGATCAGCGGCACAATTCAAAGAAGCAAAGAAGTAAAGGAAGAAGAAATGCATAGACGCGAACGGTTTGTAGGGCGGTTTCACCGCGCTGTTGCATTGCCGGCAAATGTAAAAGAAGAAGAAGTGAGCGCGACATATAAAAATGGCGTTTTGGAAATCCGTATTCCAAAACAAACCGAAAACAACAAAAAGAAAATTGATATTCAGTTTCATTAATTGTTTCGTGAGGTTGCAAAATTTCAATCAGCCTCACTTTTTTATTGCAATTTTCGCCAAGTACGATTATGATGAATATATAACATCAAAAATCTATATATTGTGTAATCAAAAACAATTAAATACTATATATTGAAAACCTAACGACAAAGGTGCTGTTTTCAGCTTAAAAGGGAATCCGGTGAGAATCCGGAACTGTCCCCGCAACTGTGAGTGCTACGAAATGAATAATCCACTGTACGTTTCGTATGGGAAGGATTCAAAGTAGGATGAAGCACGAGTCAGGAGACCTGCCTTTGTCCGAACGTTTCTAATTCTTCGGGGGTTGGGAAGATGAAACGATGGTTTGAATGGAGTAGTTTCGCCTTGTAAACCGCCTCCCTTTTAATCATCGTTTGATCCGCTCAGCTTCCTGGGCGGTTTTTTATTTTGATAAGGAGGATGTTTGATGAATATTACGAAAGCATTAAATCTATACGAGGTTTTTCAAAATCATTTTAACAGGAGCGATTGGGAGCTTTATCTAAGGCAGCTTGAAAAAAAGTTTCCATCCCTTTCCTTTCATGAATACAGCGAGAGAGTGTCGACAACCCTACAATACCAGCAGATTGATGATCTTGAAAAATTTACAAACCTGCTGATTATTGAAGCTTTAGCAAACATTTCGGAAAGTGAGCCGGATTGGACTTTTTTAGCTGCACACGTATTTCTTGAAAAAATTTACTATGAAGCGAGCCAAAACAGAAATTACAACCAACCGGGCTACGGCGATTTTTATTTGTTAATCGAAACATTAACCGATCTTGGAATCTACAGCCCTCTTTTGCTAGAGCATTATTCAAAAGAGGAAATTATGGAGCTGGGAAATGCCATTGATCCTGAGAAGGACAAGCTGTTTACATACATCGGATTAAGGACCCTTTACGACCGGTATTTAGCTAAAGATTTTCATAAACGAACATTTGAGCTTCCACAGGAACGTTTTATGATCATCGCTATGACGTTAATGATCAACGAGCATCCGTCCAAACGTTTGCATCTTGTAAAGGAAGCGTATTGGGCATTGAGCCATTTATATATGACGGTTGCAACACCTACATTGGCTAATGCAGGAAAATCAGTCGGTCAGCTTTCAAGCTGCTTTATTGATACGGTAGACGACAGCCTTCAAGGCATTTATGATTCGAACACTGATATTGCCAATGTTTCTAAAAGCGGCGGAGGCATTGGAGTTTATTTAGGGAAAATCAGAAGCCGCGGAAGCGATATCCGGGGGTTCAAAGGAGTTTCATCAGGTGTCATTCCTTGGATGAAGCAATTAAATAATACGGCAGTGAGCGTCGACCAGCTCGGCCAAAGAAAAGGAGCAATTGCCGTTTATTTGGATGTTTGGCATAAAGATATTTTCGCCTTCCTAGATGCAAAATTAAATAACGGAGACGAACGGCTGCGCACCCATGATTTATTTACAGGTGTATGCATTCCTGACCTATTTATGGAGCAAGTTGAAAAGCGCGGGGACTGGTATTTGTTCGATCCCCACGAAGTTCGCAAAGTCATGGGATTCAGTCTGGAAGATTATTATGATGAAGAAAAAGGTAACGGCAGCTTTCGGGAAAAATATTTTGAGTGCGTGAATCATCCTTCCTTATCTAAAGAAAAAGTGCCTGCGATTGAAATAATGAAACGGATTATGATCAGCCAGCTTGAAACGGGAACGCCTTTTATGTTTTATCGGGATGAAGTGAATCGAAAAAACGCAAACAAGCATGCCGGCATGATTTATTGCAGCAATTTATGCACAGAGATTGCGCAAAATCAAAGTGCTACTACTGTTGAAGAACAATATGTTGAAGATGGAAAAATTGTCATTGTGAAAAAGCCCGGCGATTTCGTCGTCTGCAACCTTTCTTCCATCAACTTGGCACGGGCTGTCCCAGACAACGTTCTGGAACGTTTAATCCCTATTCAAGTGCGGATGCTGGACAACGTTATCGATTTAAATAACATTCCGGTATTACAGGCAAAGCTTACAAATGAAAAATACCGTGCAATCGGCCTTGGAACGTTTGGCATGCATCATTTATTTGCACTAAAGGAAATTACATGGGAAAGCGACGAGGCAGTCCAATTTGTCGACCAATTATATGAAAAAATTGCGTATTTAACCATTCAGTCGAGTATGGAGCTCGCAAAAGAAAAAGGCGCATACCCTCTCTTTAAAGGCTCGGAGTGGGATACAGGGCGATATTTTGAGATCCGCGGTTATACGTCAAAAAAATGGCAGGAATTAAAGGAAAAAGTGCAGACTTTTGGGATTCGCAACAGCTATTTAATGGCGGTCGCACCGAACGCCTCGACCTCCATTATAGCCGGAAGCACAGCAAGCATCGATCCAATTTTCCAAAAAGTTTATTCAGAGGAAAAGAAAGACTACAAAATTCCAGTTACCGTTCCCGACTTAAATGCGAAAACGACTTGGTATTATAAATCCGCTTATTTGATCGACCAAACATGGAGCATTAAACAAAATGCAGTGCGCCAGAAACATATTGACCAGTCCATTTCCTTCAACTTTTACGTCCTAAACACGATTAAAGCGAAAGAATTGCTGGAGCTTCATTTGACAGCTTGGAAATCCGGATTAAAAACAACGTATTATGTCCGTTCGACATCAAGCGACATTTATGAATGTGAATCATGTGCAAGTTAAGGAGGAATTAATATGGAGCAAACATTAACAAAACGAGTTATTATGGATCCTGATGCACCAAACCGTTCAACAGCAATAGTGAACGGAAAATGTTCCAACGTGCTCAATTGGGATGATGTCGCCTACCCGTGGGCATATCCAAAATATAAACGGATGCTCGCAAACTTTTGGACACCTTTTGAAATCAATATGGCTCAAGATGTGAAGCAATTTCCTGAGCTTTCAGAAAGAGAACAGGACGCATTTTTAAAAATTATCGGCCTCTTAGCTTTATTAGACAGCATTCAAACCGATTATGCCGGAAAAGTTGCTGATTATATTACAGACTCGAGCATAAACGCCTTAATGATCTTGCTCGCTCAGCAGGAAGTGATTCATAACCATTCATATTCGTATATTCTTTCAAGCATCGTGCCTAAAAACGTACAGGATGAAGTATTTGAATATTGGCGGAACGAACCGGTTTTAAGGAAGCGAAATGAATTTGTCACCAACGGGTATAAAGCATTTGCAGAAAATCCGAATGTGGAGAATTTGTTGAAATCGATCGTCTTTGATGTCATACTGGAAGGTTTATTTTTCTATTCCGGTTTCGCATTCTTTTATAATTTAGCCAGAAACCAAAAGATGGTAGCCACTAGCACGATGATTAACTACATTAACCGTGATGAACAAATACACGTAGGTTTGTTTGAAAAAATTTTCAAAGCGGTGCTGAAGCAATATCCTGAATATGATACAGATGAACTGAAACAATTCGTTTCGAAAACATTTATGAAAGCAGCCGAGCTGGAAATCGAATGGGCCGGTGTAATTATCGGCAATGACATTGAAGGCCTGCATTTAAAAGATGTGGGAGAGCTATATTAAATTTTATGCGAATTTCCGTGCCAATCAGCTGGGATTCGAACGTCCTTTTGAAGGCTATCGGACAAATCCTTTGAAATGGATACGGGCTTATGAAGAAGTGGACTTAGGAAAATCAGACTTCTTTGAACAAAAATCGAGACAATATACAAAAGTCAACACGATTGATAACGGCTTTGATGAGTTGTAAAAATTTACGTTCTCATGATAACGGGCAGCAGAGACTGCCCGTTTTTTTATCTGCTGCCAAACCAAAAGGAATGCTATGAAAGAATTGTTCGATAAGCAACTACTTTCTTTTAAAAGAGCTTATCTTTTTGGGAACCTAAGCATCCCATTTTTCCATGCCATGGTATAATATGTGCGGAGGGGATCTATGTTAAAATCAACCTTGATCATAATGTCAATTTTGTTAGTAACAATTCATATCGCTATTCTATATTTTTGGATGTTTGATTGGCAAAAATTAGCTACAAAAACAGGCTTTATAAGTTGGTTTGCCTCGATTCTATTAGGCATCTTTGTATATTTTACTTTTCAAACTTTCAGCAGATGCGACAAAGCTGCTGTCGTCATCAGAAACATATTGTTATGTTCAACTTTACTGACCATCTTTTTAGCTTGTATTGCGTTCATTATAGAAGCAATTACAAAGGCGATGCCCTAAAAAGAAATATAGTTTTCACGAAGATTAAGAAAATCATATTGGCTAAAAAGAACTATGTTGTTTTCCACCATTGCGAGGTGAATATAATGATTTATTTATTAGTCGGTTTGGGCGGGATAGCAGGTGCCTGCCTTCGATACAGTGTCGGCCTATGGACTTCCAGCTTTTGGACCGGATCTTTCCCAGCAGCGACACTTTTAGCCAATTTGGCTGGAAGTTTTCTTTTAGGATGGTTGACTGAATATGTATTTAAAATAAAAGGATTTCCTCCCCATTTTGCCGCAGCGATCGGTACTGGCTTAATCGGGTCATTCACAACATTTTCAACCTTCAGTTTTGAGAACATTCAATTGATGATTGCCGATAAATGGGAAACAGCCATTATGTATACATTGTCAAGCTTAATAGGCGGTTATTTATTTGTTTCGTCTGGTTATCATCTTGGCCGAAAAATGCTTTCCCAGCACAACGCACGAACGGCCCGTCATGAATAGGAGTGAAGAGTAATGCTTTTCAACTTTATCGTTGTAGGAATCGGAGGTTTTTTAGGAGCTAATGCCCGCTTGATCGTCACCAATTGGATTAAAAAGAAAAGCAATATGAAGTTCCCTGTCGCGACATTTATTATCAATGTCAGCGGATCTTTCCTGCTCGGCCTTTTGATCGGCATGAATATTTCAGAAGCATATCTACTGTTATTTGGAACAGGATGTTTAGGAGCCTTTACCACCTTTTCTACGTTTCAGCTTGAAAATAAACAGCTGTTAACAGAAAAACAAAAAACAGTGTCCATTTGCTATTTTCTTTCAAGCTATGCGTTCGGTCTTTTGTTTGCCTTTCTCGGCTTCCAACTAGGCGCTATATTTTAAAAACTTATTTGAATCATATTGTCATGGTTTGATTTTTTCTTTATAATACAGATTGTCCAGCGGGATGTAGCTCAGCTTGGTAGAGCACCAGCATGGGGTGCTGGGGGTCGCAGGTTCGAATCCTGTCATCCCGACTCTGTAAATCTCCTAAATCATCATTTAAAACCAAAAACGCCGCTTGAGCTTTTTCAAGCGGCTTATATTTTGAATTACGTCTTTTTAATCCCTTTCCTCAGTTTAATTAATTTATATAAGTTAATCACAACCGTTTTGGTTACAGCATATGTTGGAACAGCCAAAATCATCCCCAAAATTCCCGCGATATTTCCTGCAACAAGCAACAAAATAATAATGGTCAACGGATGTGTATCAAGCCTCTTGCCGATAATAAACGGAGAAATCACATTCCCATCAATTTGCTGAACAATTGTCACGACAATAATCGCAAGAAGTGCTTTAAAAGGCGAATCAAGCAAGCCGACAATAACGGCTGGAGCAGCTCCAATAAACGGACCTAAATACGGAATAATATTGGTGATTGCCACAGTTATTCCAAGCAGCAAAGCATATGGCAGATCAATAATTAAGTATCCGATAAACGTAAAGAGCCCGACAAACATGGAAACAAGCATTTGTCCTTGAATATAGGTAGATAAGGTTTCGCCTGTTTCCTTTAAGATAATCATAACTTCATCGCGGAAATCGCTCGGAAAAAACTTTACGACCTGGTGCGGCAGCTTATGTCCGTCCTTGATCATATAAAATAAAATGAACGGCACCGTGACAATAATGAGTGTTATATTTGTGATAACGCTGAAAACGGACTGAACGCCATTCGTAATATTATTTGTAATTCTCGATGCATATTGCGTAATGGTGCTCTCAATTTTTTCAATGGAAAAATAATCTTGCGTCAATACCCATTGGAACCAGCTTGTTTGATAGAGGTTTTCAATGATTTCTCTCGTTTTTGTTATATAAAAAGGAATGTTTCGAATTAAATCATTAAACTGCTTAACAATCGTAGGACCTACCAATCCGATGGCGATCGAAATTCCTCCGATAAACACGATATACAAAATCAAAATGGCCAGCACTCTTGGAATTTTTCGCTTTTCAAGAAAGCCAATAATCGGAGCAAACAAAAAGTAAAGAAAACCGGAAATAATTATAGGAAAAAACAAAGTAGTTATAAAGATCACAATGGGCTCAAAAAGAAAAGATATTTTTGTGCTGAAATATAAGATCAAAATGATCAAAAGTATTTCTAACGTCCAAAAATGAAGTTTTGATTTAAACAAAATGCTTGCCTCCCGCATCCAATTTTGCAACATTCGTTCCAATATTTAGAATATCATGTATTTACATATTCTAAGCAATTTTTTTCAATCCTCCTATTGCTTCTAATCCAAATTTTCCGCTCAAATTTAAGGAAAACCTTTTTAAATTTTTATGTTAAGCTTTATAATGTTTGCTCTTCGCAATGTTTCAAACAAAATCACAACAACTGGACCTAAAAATAAACCTAATATACCGAGCATCTTTAGTCCAATGAACATGCTGATCAAGGCGGCAAGAGGGCTTATTCCCATGTTGGTTGACATAATTTTCGGTTCGACAGCACGTCTGACGACAGTGATCACAAGAAATAAGACAACTAATCCTATTCCGAGATTGGTTTGCCCCTGGCTAAATGCATAAATAGCCCAAGGAACCAGCACCGATCCTGTTCCCAATATTGGAAGGATGTCAACAACCACGATAATGATTGCCAAAATCAAGCTATAATCTACACGAAGCAGCACCAACCCAATATAAGCTAGTATAAATGTCAGCAAACTTAAGATAACTTGCGCTTTAATAAAGCCGAAGCCTGCTTTGTAAAGATCATTCACAACATATTTTATTTTATTTCTCGTTTTTTCTGTCAGCATGGTCTCGAGCGAAGCCCATATTTTCGGCAGATCTAAACTGATTAAATAAAGAGCAATCAAGTAAATCAGCGCTTCAATGAAAAAGCCAGGAATGCCGGAAACAAATAATATGAGCGATTCCATCAATTGCTTCACAAGACCGTCAACTGCATTGACAGAATTATTAATGGAAATTTCAATAGACGTCATGACACCTTCTGGAAGGGAAGCGGAATAATTTTCCCACGTATCAAGAAGAGGATTAATAAAATCATGATTGAATTTTCTAACATATAAAGGGATATTTTCTATAAAACTCACAAAGTTTGTATATATAAAGTTTATCAAACCAAAGCCTAGAATACATAATAAGAGTAAAAAAACAACAAAAATGAGCAAAACTGCATAAGGTCTTTTTATTTTAAATCGATTTTGGAGAATGCTGATAGGCTTTTCAAGTACAAGAGCTGTAAGCAGCGCAAGCAATATCGGGATGCTGAACGGTATTAGTATAAGAATGGCAATACCAATGATGATAAGCGGAAGATACTTTTTCATTTTCAATACATCATTCTCCTATCTATTCTATACTCAAAATCATCATGTTATCCTTATTATATCGCGGATTTTCCATTTGAACTATTGAAATTCCTTATTATTTTTATAAATTGTTATTTGTTCCGACATTTTGCAAAACACATTTACTTCAGTAAAAAAAATACTAGACAAATCGCAATTTGACCAATATAATCAAATTAGAAAAACGGAATAAGAATAAAAATTCCCAAAGGGGAGTAGCTTAACAATAAAGTCGTCATTTCGTGGAGGAATCCACCGGCTTTATTGAACAACTGGATGTTGTTAGCGAGACCTTTGCCATAAAAATGGCAAAGGTCTTTTTGCATCTTAAAACAATTTTTGGGAGGATGATTTGAGTTGCTGCTTAGAAAATATATGTCCAAAATCGGAATAGGCTCTGCAACAGTCGATCTCGTACTGGATAAAGAAACGTATTCGCCAGGAGAAAAAGTAACAGGCACGCTCTACATTAAAGGAGGCACTATAACTCAAAAGATTAAGCAGCTGCAATGTGATCTTATGAAAATAAACAATCAGGCTGATCAGCAATCAATCGCCTCCATTACGTTATTCGCTCCTGACATAATCGATCCAGCTGATTGCGCAAAAATTCCTTTTGAATTTGTTTTACCAAAGCATCTTCCCGCAACAACAGACAGTTTAACATACCGTTTTAAAACAACATTAGTGTTTGAAGAAGGAATCGATAGTCTGGATCATGACACAATACAAATTTTAAAAAATAAACCTAGTGGAGGGGAAAACGATGAGAAAAATATGGAAAAGAATTCGGTTCATTTATAACTTTCGTTCATTTTTCCCTTTTATATTTGAATTTTTCTTATCGAAGGAGGTGAATAGGAAAAAAAGCTATTCTCGATCGCTTTCATAATTGGATATTTCCTGTTGCCGTTCGATGCAATCCCAGATTTCCTGTCCTTAATTGGAATTGTGGATGATGTCGTTATATTTACTTTTATCATGCAACAAATGATCAAAATGGCTCCGAAGGAATTACAGGAAAAATATTGTCTTGCATAACAAAGGATAAAAACATCGAAATGAGTATAAAATATTTGAGGAGTGATAAATATTGGAACTATTCTCACCTGAGTTTTTTTCAGCATTACTTTCGATTGTTATCATTGACCTTGTTTTAGCTGGTGATAATGCCATTCTAATCGGTTTAGCAGCTAGAAATGTGCCGAAACACCAACAAACAAAGGTCATTATATGGGGGACATTTGGAGCGATTTTTATCCGGGCAATTGCGACGCTTGCGGTTGTTTGGCTTTTAAAAATCCCTGGACTGCTATTAGTCGGCGGAATTCTTCTCCTTTGGATCGCCTATAAACTTCTCATCGATAAAAAAGAGCATAACGTCGATACCGGGAATAGCTTTTGGTCCGCTATGAAAACGATCATTGTAGCAGACGCTTTAATGGGGCTTGATAATGTTTTAGCGGTTGCCGGTGCCGCGCACGGATCGTTCCTTTTAGTCATAATCGGATTGTTAATTTCCATTCCAATCGTTGTGTGGGGCAGCACGCTCATCATCAAATGGATTGAACGGTTCCCAGTTATCGTGACAATTGGGGCTGCCGTTATTGCCTTTACAGCAGCCAAAATGATCGTAGATGAAAAATTTCTAAAAGGCTTCTTTGAAGAAAACCCGCTTCTAAAATGGGGATTAACGATTATTCTTGTTGCAGGCGTTATTTTTGCCGGATATTTAAAAAAGAAAAAAGCTTCCCCTGTGGAAGCAAAAGAAGAAGCATCTTAAAAAATGATGCTGATACCGTTTTTCCTAAAGCCTAAAAACAAATTCCGTGGGGCAAGACAATCTTGCCCCATCATTACAAATATTTTCGATGGACATTCCGGCCGTCAAAATTAAATAAAACAGGTTTATCCTCAATAATCGTTTCTAAATGGACACCTCTCCCCCAAAGCTGATAAATGTATGGAAGCACCTTTTCAAGGTACTTAATATCAAGTTCAATCCCTTCATACCAATGTTTTAAATATAGTTCGCCGTTTTTCATATAATCCCCATCCATTACCGTAATGTACGGAAAACCGCCATTCACCCGCATGCTTACGAGCTGATCCCGCACTTTTTCCCAATCTTTATCAACAATTTTATAGTCTTTGCCTTGTTTTTGAAATAAGTACATGTCTTCCCGCATAACAAGATCTTTTGTTAAATAGTTGCGAAGAAATGAAATATCCGATTCAATTTCCCGCACCTCAAACAGCTTTTCCCTGCCCGAACCGGGTTGAATTCCTCGCTTTTTCATTTCCTCTGTCGGATTGTTATACCTTTCTTCGATATCCTCAAATATTTTTAAACCTAAATAATAAGGGTTAATGCTCGTTCTTGACGGCTGTACGACACCCGCATTTAATTTAGCATATTCAATTGCTTCATCAGAGGTCAAATCCAGCTCTCTCATGATCCGCTGGTGCCAATACGTCGCCCAGCCTTCATTCATTATTTTTGTTTCAAGCTGAGGCCAAAAGTAAAGCATTTCCTCTCTCATCATTGTTAAAATATCACGCTGCCAGTCTTCAAGCTCCCGGCTATACTCTTCGATAAACAAAAGCACGTCTTTCTCCGGTTTGGGAGGGAATTTTTTCTTTTTCTTGATTGTCTGTTCACTTTTTTCTTTTTTTTCTCCTAAAGACCAGAGATCATCATACGGTGTTTTGTATGTCTTAAGCTCTTCTTCCTCATCAACATCATCCAAGCTCCAAGAAAGTTTTGTCCGAACTAAAGACGGATCAATATGTTCTTGGATGGATAAAACCGCGTCTAAAAATTTTTCCACTTCTCTTTTTCCATATAAAAGTTCATATTTCTTGATTCTTTCCGCTGTTGCCGCCATGCTTTCGACCATATCCCGTTTCGTATTACTAAAGCGAATATTGTTTTTAAAAAAATCACAATGCGCGAGGACATGTGCAACAATTAGTTTATTTTGAATAAGAGAATTAGTATCAAGCAAAAAGGCATAACAAGGATTTGAGTTAATCACCAGTTCATAAATTTTACTAAGACCTAAATCATAATGGAGCTTCATTTTATGAAATTGCTTTCCAAAGCTCCAATGGGAGAAACGAGTCGGCATTCCATATGCACCAAATGTATAAATAATATCAGCTGGACAAATTTCATATCTCATCGGATAAAAATCAAGACCAAACCCCTTTGCGATTTCTGTTATTTCTTCAATTGCATATTGAAGAACTTTATGATCCTCCTTGTTCATTGTTCATCCCCCTTCTTTTTCCTTACAACAATTTATGAAAACAAACGGGAGATGATGAAAAACATTTTGAACGTTGTGTCAGATTGCACTATTTCCATTTCACATCTTGAACTGCCTGTCACCAAACGAAAAGCAAAAAAGGGAGACATTCCTGTTCAAAAATACACAATCTTATAAAAAAATGGTGCCTTCTCACGGCACCAAATATTAAAAACTTTTTTGGAAAAACTACATTAAATGGTCGAACCTTCAGGCTGCGCAATTTGTAAAGCTGGTCCAAAAAATTCGTAATGAATATTTTCGGAAGCAACCCCCAGCTCCTTTAAATAATTAATGACTGCTTTCATAAATGGCACAGGGCCGCAAATAAAATAATCTGCATTTTCAGATATGAATTGCTTAAGAATGTCTTTAGTCATATAACCTGTATGATTGGCGCTTTCTTGACGTGACGGCTCCGTATAACAAATAAAGGATGTTCCATTTGGCAACCTGTTCATTAACTCATTTACTTCCAAACGAAAAGCATGAACATCTTCATTTTTAGCAGAGTGAACAAAACGAACCGGTCTAGAAGGATTTTCTTTTGCTATTGTATTCAGCATGCTCATAATTGGCGTTACTCCAACACCGCCGCTGATGAAAACAACCGGCGAGTTTTGCGTGACATCCAATGTAAAATCGCCAGCAGGCACGCTAATATTAAGCTCATCTCCAATTTGAACATCATCGTGCAGGTAATTCGATACGACCCCTTTTGGTTGATCCGGTTCTGCCTCACGTTTAACAGAAATTCGAAAATATTCTTTGCCAGGAGCGTCTGATAAGCTGTATTGACGATTCAGCAAATATTGATGGCCGTCTATTTTTACTTTTACGGTAACATATTGTCCGGGCAGGAATGATGGCAATACAGCATTATCTTTCGGTTTTAGGTAAAACGATGTAATTACAGAGCTTTCTTTTACTTTATCTACAACAACAAACGGCTTAAAGTCTTTCCAGCCACCTTCCATATTTTCAGCGTCAGCATACATTCGTTGCTCCAATTCGATAAATACGTTTGCAATTTCGTTGTAAGCTTCTTCCCACGCAGAAATAATTTCATCTGTTGCTAAATCGCCTAACACTTCTTTCATAGCTGCTAATAAATTTTCGCCGACAATTGGATAGTGTTCTTTTTTAACCCCTAAGCTTCTGTGTTTATGAGCAATTTGCTTCACAACTGGTAAAATCGTCTCCAATTGATCAATGCGCTCGGCAGCAGCATAAAGTGTGGTTGCTAGCGCTGTTTGCTGTCTTCCTTTCTGTTGGTTTGTATGATTAAAAATATTTAATAACTCCGGATGATTAGAAAGCATTCGTTTATAAAAATGACTTGTGATTTCTGTTCCTTGCTTAGCTAAAACAGGCACGGTGGACTTTATAATTTCAATAGTACGTTCGGATAACATAAATTTGCACTCCTTTGTCTTTTTAAAAAAAGATGTATTTTATATATATCTTTAAAATAGTTGATCTTCGTCTTAAAAGCAATATTTTAAATACATCTTTTGAAAAGATGTCACATTTTTGAACCTAAATTATCCATCAGTGTATAATGGAGCTAGTACGGACAAAGAGAGGGAGGCCAATGCGTCTTACAAACTATACTGACTATTCGCTCCGTGTGCTCATTTACATTGGCACGAAAAACCGAGAGGAATTATCCAATATTAAAGAAATTGCGGATGTGTACGGCATTTCAAAAAACCATTTAATGAAGGTCATTTACCAGCTTGGGAAAAACGGGTATATTGAAACGATTCGAGGACGAAATGGCGGTTTCCGTTTAGCACGTCCTGCATCCGAAATAAATATTGGCGATGTGGTCAGAAAAACTGAAGAAGATTTCCATCTTGTCGAATGTTTTAATGAAAAAAACAGCGAATGTGTGATCACATCCGCCTGCAGGCTGCGCCATGTTTTCCAGCAAGCCTTGCAAGCTTATTTACAAGTGCTGGATCAGTACACACTCGCTGATTTAATCATAAATCAAAACGAATTGAAGCATTTGTTTAATGTGAAGTAGAAAAAAGCCTTAAATGGTCTTTCGTTTTTTGAATGAGGCATTTATACATTTGTTTTGAAAGAAACGGCTGTTGTTATGTCCAACATTTGCAACGGTACAAAAAACCGATTTATTCATACAATAAACATAACTCCTTTTAGGGAGGGATGTTTATTATGAATAAAATGGATTACGACAAAGCATTATATTACACGCACCGTTCGCAATGGGACAATTTGATTATTTTAATGGTGCGCACAAACGACGATTTTCTTTCCAAAAAAATTGAGCATTTTTTACACGCTTATAATTTTGAACACGATTATCAAATTATTGAGCATAAACTATATGCTTTACTTCGTTATATTGACCATGCATTAGAAAACGTAACAGAGGTTGAACCGGAAATCGCGCTGAAATAGTTTCCAGAAAGGTGACTCAATAGTTTAAGCAACCTTTTTTCAGAAAAGTTATTTCTGAAAAATGGGGTTGCTTTTTCTTTCTGTTTTAGTCGTTTAAGTTATTGCTTCAATGCTAAAAGCGGCGATCGTTTTTGCCGAAAGCCCGTTTTTTCAGGAGCCTTTTTTCATGGCTATTGATCCGCTGCTATAATCGGCTATCAACTTTGCCAAAACTCGGGACTTAGCTCGCTTTTTTAAGAGCGTAAACGAAAAAGCGAGGGTGGAAAAACGTCTTGTTTTTCTCCCTCGCTCTTATTTTTAAGACTTATTGGATAGACTGAAGGGATCTCAATCGAAATGGAGTTAAGCTTTTTTAACTGTCAGAATATCATTTACTTTTTCCATTACGGCATTTATTAATTCTTCCAATGCCTTTTCACTATTATTCAGTGAATCGGCCTGAACAGCAAAATAAAATTTCACTTTCGGCTCGGTTCCCGAAGGCCGCAAACAGAACCAAGATCCGTCTTCAAGGAAATATTTCAATACATTTGATTTTGGCAAATCAATTGTTTCCTTTTTGTTCGATTGAAGCAATGTACGTTCACTTGTTAAATAATCCTCGATAATCGTAACCGTTTTACCTGCAATTTCAGCAAGCGGATTTTGGCGGAAAGATTCTAAAATTCGCTTAATCTGTTCTGCTCCGTCCTTACCTTTTAAGGTTAACGATTTTAACCCTTCTCTGTAATACCCGTATCGATTGAAAATTTCCATTAATCCGTCATAAAGTGTGAGCCCTTTTTTCTTATAAAATGCACATACTTCAACAGCTAAAACGGCCGCTTGAACGGCATCTTTGTCTCTGGCAAAATCGCCAATTAAATATCCGTAGCTTTCCTCATAACCGAATTGAAATTTGTATTGTTTCGTTTGTTCAAATTCTTTAATTTTTTCCCCGATAAATTTAAACCCGGTAAGCGTATCAATTGTTTTTAGTCCATATTCCTCCGCTATTGCGCGGCCTATTTCCGACGTAACAATCGTTTTTAGAACAACGCCATTTTCAGGCAGCAATCCTTTTTTCTTTTTCTCAGAAAGGATATAGTTGAGCAAAATCGCACCCGTTTGGTTTCCTGTTAACACAATGTATTCGCCTTTGTCATTTTTGACAGCAACTCCTAAACGGTCAGCATCAGGGTCAGTTCCGATTAAAATATCAGCATCAATGCGTTTCCCTTCTCTTATCGCTAGCTCAAACGCTGCATGCTCCTCAGGATTCGGCGAAGCCACTGTCGAAAAATTTGGATCTGGAAGCTCCTGCTCTTTGACGACGGTTACATTTTGATAGCCTAATGATTGAAGAGCTCGTCGAACCGGTTTATTGGCTGTACCATGCAGCGGCGTAAAAACGACCTTTACATCTACTTCTTTTGCCAAATTAGGATTCAGTGAAATCGTTTTGATCTTTTCATTATATGCTTCGTCTATTTCCGCTCCAATGATTTTAATCAAGCCTTTTTGTTTTAAAATATCTTCATTTTCAACAGCAACTTCTAATTCATTTTCAACTTCATTCACTTTTTTGATGATTTCATCAGCTATTTTTGGAGGAATCTGACCTCCATCCTCTCCGTAAACTTTAAATCCATTATATTCCGGCGGGTTATGGCTTGCCGTTATTACAACACCTGAAAATGCGTTTAAAAAACGGACAGCAAAAGATAATTCAGGAGTTGGCCTTAATTCATCAAATACATAAGTTTGAATACCATGCGTTGCGATAGTTTTTGCCGCTTCCATAGCAAATTGCGGCGATTTGTGGCGGGAATCGTAAGCAATTACCACGCCGCGTCTTTTGGCTTCTTCTCCAAAAGATTCAATATATCTTGCCAATCCCTCAGAAGCCTTGCGGATTGTATAAATGTTCATCCGATTTGTGCCTGGGCCAATTTCTCCCCGCATTCCTCCTGTACCAAACTCTAAGCTTTTATAAAAGCAGTCCTCTAATTCGAGTTCATTGTCTGCTTTTTCTAGTAATTGCTGTTTTAGCTCTTGATCTATATCTTCTTTCGATATCCATCGTTGATAATTTTCTTTCCATTTCGCCATAACTTAACACCCCTCCAGTTCCCCTTCTTTTTCTCTCCTGAAATATTTTATCACAAATTTTATGGAAATGAGATGATCATCCCTATTTTTAGAACTATTCGAAACAGCTTTTACATATTTTTCGCAAATGATCGTCTTTCCATTTCTCCAGTTATTTATAAATTTATGTAATATTTGTATCATTTGAAAAAAAACAAACCGAGCGACAAAGCTCTTTGCCACTGAACGGAAAAAAGAGCGCCAAACGGACGCTCTTTTTTCAGCAAGGCACTCCCATCCCGGGATTGCAAGAGGGGTTATTGAAGATCTTTTTCAGAAATGTTTGTTAATGCTTCTCCTGCCGCTTCATCAGAAGTCTTATTTGTTGCTAAATCTCCTAATGCGACCATGCCGACAACTTGATTATTTTCCACTACAGGCAACCGGCGAATTTGATTTTGTGCCATGATTTGGGCAGCTTCTTGCAGACTCGCGTCTGGACTACAGCATACAGGGTTTGTCGACATAACTTCTGCAACGGTTGTGCTTTCGTTTTTGCCCTGAGCTGTTGAGCGAAGCGTAATATCACGGTCTGTAATAATTCCTTTTAATTGTCCATTATCTGCAACAGGGATCGCACCAACATTATGCTGTCTCATTAACTGAGCAGCTTCCTGAACAGTTTGATTTGATGAAACGGAAATGACATTAGAAGACATGATATCGCGAATTTTATCCATAGTCTCACTCCTTTCGTTGATAGTTTGAACAATATGTAAAAATTTATGAATGATAATAATTCTTAGCTGATGTTTTATTGATTTCATCGCAAAATCATTTTTAATTCAGGGGAAATGTATTATAATGCCTTTAGAAAGAAAACAGAGAGGTTAGTTGGATGGATGATAAGCGAAAAGACAATTTGCTGTTGATAGGCTGGATCGCTTCTTTAATTTCTACCTTAGGAAGCCTGTATTTTTCTGAGATCATGCATTTCGAACCATGTAAATTGTGCTGGTTTCAAAGGATATTTATGTACCCGCTCGTTGTTATACTTGGAATAGCTGTAGTAAAAAAGGATTACAAAATTGCAAGCTATTCCTTAACTTTGTCCATTATGGGAGGCATGATTTCCATTTACCATTATTCTATACAAAAAATTCCTTTTTTGGGGGAACATAGCCTCGCATGCGGAAGAGTTCCTTGTACAAGCGACTACATTAATTGGTTTGGATTCGTTACAATTCCTTTCTTGGCTTTAATTGGCTTTTCAATTATTTTCCTCACAAGCTTTTTCATTTTACGGCAGAAAGGATAACGTTTCCGTTATTTTCAGATTTTTCAAGAGGCGAATGATGCAAATTCTATAGACCAGCAAACAAAACCTTTGGATTTATAGCTTTCAATTATGTTTTTTTACCCATATTAAGACTTAATCGCAATCCGGCAAGTTCATGAGGTCTTAGAAAGATAAACATTTATTTTTTGCGGTTGCCGTCATTCCCGTCATTTATGAAAATCGGTTTACATTTTTTAGTGCAAAGGAACGAAAGGAGTGAATAACGGCGATACTTTCCCCAAAATTTTTAAAATTACGGGGTCTTCTCGCCAAATTATATGAAAAAACTGCTTATATTCGGCGGAATCATTATTGTACTGTTCGCGGCACTGGCAATTGTAACAAATTTGCAAAATAAGCAAAAGGCGGAAGGAAATCCGTACAAAAAGTCGAGCCTGCATCCTGAAACCGTCAAGCTGCTGGATGATCCAAATTATCAAAACATCATACTTCCGGATGAGCTAGAAACAAAATTAAATAATCAAGAAGATGTCATTGTCTATTTTTTCAGTTCTACCTGCCCGCACTGTAAAAACACAACACCGATCTTAATGCCTTTGGCAAAAGAATTAAATGTGGATATCTACCAATACAACCTTCTTGAGTTTGAAGAGGGCTGGGACGAGTATAAAATTGATGCAACTCCAACGCTTGTCCATTATGTAAACGGAAAAGAAGCCGATCGTATCGTCGGTTCACAGGAAAAAAACGTTTTTCGAGAAGCGCTGGAAAATTGGACAAAATCAGAATAAGGAAAACCTGTCTTTTCATGACAAACATGGAAGCTGTAAATGCCTGCTTGGCAATATGGAACAATTGTCTGTCGGAGAAAAACAAAAACTTGCACAAGAAAGTTAAAGCCGCTTTTATTTCAAAAGCGGCTTTTTGAATAATCAAATTTTGTCAATCTTAACAGGAAAAGCGGACAGAATATCCGTAGCTCCAATATTTAGAAATTTTGTTCATACTGCAATAAATCGTCTTCATACGCTTGGCTCCAGCAAAATGATGAATGATTTGCAAATCACTATCGCAAAATAATCAATTTATCCGGAAAGATTTCCAAACATATTTCTTCTTCAAGCTCACAAATGTATTTCCATTGAAGCTGAAGCATTTTTTCACCTTTCAAAAGCTGCTGAACAGCATATAGGAAAGGCTTGTAGTATTACCGATTTCTTATTTCTTACCTTTTAAAAAGTATCAGGATCAGGACCTATCCGCTCATTTTTATTGAGGGAATCGATTTTTTCCATATCTTCTTGAGATAGTTCAAAATCGAAAATAGAAGCATTTTCAATAATTCGATGCTCTTTTGTCGATTTTGGAATTGTCACGACCTCATGTTGAAGATCCCAACGGAGAATCACCTGTGCGATCGTTTTATTGTATTTTTCAGCAATCTCGGCTAAAGTTTCATTATCGAGAAGCCCACCTCTCATAAGCGGGGACCAAGCTTCAAATTGAATGTTTTGCTCTTTGCAATATTTTCTAAGTTCCTCCTGTGTTAATCTTGGATGAAATTCCACCTGATTAACCATCGGTTTAATCTCCGCACTTTGCAATAAATCCTCTAAATGGTGAACATGGAAGTTGCAGACTCCAATCGCCCGAACTCTTCCGTCTTTATACAACCGTTCTAATGCCTTCCATGTTTCTTTATATTTTCCTGAAACTGGCCAGTGGATTAAATATAGATCCAAATAGTCTAATCCTAATCGATTTAGGCTGTCATCAAACGCTTTTAATGTAGAGTCGTAGCCTTGATCGTCATTCCAAACTTTTGTTGTGATAAATAGTTCTTCTCTCGGTATTCCCGATTCTTTTATCGCAATTCCGACTCCCTCTTCATTTTTATAATATGCCGCCGTATCTATGCTGCGGTAGCCCGCTTTAATTGCTGATTTTACAGCTTGAATTACTTCTTCCCCTTCATTGACTTTATATACGCCTAAACCAAACCACGGCATTTTAACACCATTATGTAAAGTCACCGTATCTTGCAAGCTTTTGACCAACCAACTTCACTCCCTTTCTAGTTTTGGTGCATCATTTCTATTATGCATGATCCCTATCAAAAAGTGAATATTTCGAAAAAATTAAATCATTTCAACTATATCTTCTACTTCCTTTAGCATCGCCTTTTTCGTATTTTCATCGACATAAGGAACTGAATAAAAAAACTTATGAGTGATTGTTTCAATCCCGCAAAAATTTAAAATACCGACATCAACGATTGTCTCCATTGATGCAATTAACTGATATGGCTTTAAATAATTTTCCGGATGAGATGTTGTTTGAAAAATAATCGCTCTTTTATTTTGCAAAAGCCCTTTTGCCCCTTCATCCGTAAACGTAAAAGCGAAGCCATTCGTGAATATTTTTTCGATATATCCTTTTAAAATAGCGGGCATGCCGTTCCACCATGTCGGATAAATAAAAATTAATTGTTTCGCCCACGAAAAATGCATTTGCTCTTCTTGTATCGCTTTGGATACGGCTGGATTTTGTTTTGTAAAGTAATCCTCTTTTAAGACAGGATTAAAGTTCATTTCATATAAATCCCGAATTCTAATTTCATGCTGCTTTTGCTGAAGTTTTTGTACAGTAGTCTGCAAGATCGCGTAATTAAAACTGTTTGGATTTGGATGGGCGTAAATAATCAGTGAATTCATAAAACTACCTCCAGATGATGTTACTTTTAGTATGAAAGTTCTTGTTGAACTTCATGCACGACAGAAAATAATGAATCCCCTTTCATTTTTCATAATTTTTGAAATGGAAAATAATCATAAAATAAGGTTGAAAGTTAGTTGGAAACTGATAAAATAACAGTAATCTAAATCTTTTTTTGAAAAGGTTGGGAATACTATTTGAGTACAAAAAAAACTTGCCGTTTTATTATTCATGCAACTGGAAAAAATGGAGAAACGTATTTGGCGACCTGTCAAAACAAATGGGAAGTAAAACAATGGATTGCAGCCAATTACTCGAAAGTAAATAAAAAAGAATTGAAAATCATCGACAAACAGAAAAAACAAATAGTAGCCAAAAACATTTTAATTGTGTCCACCGTTTTAATTGCACTTTATCAGCTTTATATACTTCTTTAGGGACATCCAGTCAATTGGCTGGATTTTATTTTTGATCATTTTTTGGACAATTTCTTTAGTATAATATATAGAGAATTTGTTCGTTATTAGGAGGAACTTGAATGGAAAACTGGATTACAGAATTTATGGAGCAATATGGCTACCTCGGGATTTTTTTAATTATTGCGCTAGAAAACATTTTTCCACCGATTCCGTCCGAAATTGTCCTTCCTTTTGGCGGTTTTATGACGACTTATTCGAACTTGACAGTTCCAGGAGTTATTTTGGCGGCAACTTGCGGCTCCGTTGTCGGTGCAATCATTTTATACGGCGTCGGTCTGTTGCTGGATGTTGAGAGGTTGGAAAAAATTGTAGACCGTTGGGGATACATATTGAAAATTACAAAAGAGGATATACATAAAGCAGACAATTGGTTTGACCGTTACGGCATATGGACTGTGTTATTTTGCCGAGTTATTCCGTTATTGCGAAGCTTAATTTCCATTCCTGCTGGAATGTCCAACATGAATTTCGTTCTATTTTTGATTTTTACCACAATCGGTTCTCTCGTATGGAATATATTTCTCGTATCGGTTGGCGCGGGATTAGGAGAAGCTTGGCCTCTCATTACCGAATACATAGACATTTATTCAAAAATCATTTATGCTGTGATCGCCGTTCTTGTATTTGCTGCAATCATCATTTGGTATTTTTTTTCGATTCCGACGCTCCAAATCATAACGCTTTGCCTGAAGCGCTGAAAAATAATATATGCACGTTTTTTATACTTTTAGCTCGCCTCAATCAAACAAATACCGCTCGCAATGATGATTGAGGCTTAGCTATTCCATTCATCGCTGATAAGCGATTATTTCCACTTGTCTGGCCGAATGAAAGGATATTGGAAAGCTGCTTCGAAAACGCGCTTTCCAATGATTTGTTTTATGCGTCATACAATTCAAACAATGTAGCGAGGCCCAGACCACCTGCGATTCCTAATGTTGCGATTGCCCGTTTGCCTCTCAATCTTTTCATTTCTGTGCAAAGCCTTGCAACAAGAATAGCGCCTGAAGCACCATAAGGATGTCCGATGGCAATAGCCCCTCCTCCCACATTCAGCTTTTCCAATGGGATGTTTAATTGCTTAACAGAAGCCAATACTTGAGAGGCAAAAGCTTCATTAAATTCGATTAAATCGATATCCTCCATTTGGAAGCCGGTTCGTTTCAGCAGCTGTTGCACTGCTGGAACAGGACCAATGCCTAAAAGGTTCGGATCGACACCTGCACTTGTACAATCGACAAATTTCAGAACGGGCAGAAGCCCAAGCTCTCGGCATTTTTTTTCAGACATGACAAGGACGGCACAAGCCCCGTCATTCAATGGACAAGAATTTCCAACAGTCACTGTGCCATTTTCTTTAAATATCGGCTTCATGGCACGAAGCCTTTCCAAGCTCAACCTTTTCCTTGGACATTCATCACGATCCATGCCATTTACAGGGACAATTTCACTGCTGAATCTGTCATTCTCCATCGCTTGAACCGCTTTTTGATGGCTGCTGTATGCAAACAAGTCCTGCTCTTCCCTTGAAATTTGAAACGCTTCCGCAACATTTTCCGCCGCTTCCCCCATTTCAGGATCACCGAACGACTCCGGCGAAAACCGTGCTCTCGTATAGATCTTAGGTGGCTTCATTTCATATAAAGATAAAGGTTTTTCAATTTTCCAAGGGGCAAGGCTTGTACTTTCGACTCCTCCGGCAATATAAATGTCGCCGGCTCCTGATTGGACAAGCCGGCAAGCGAGATTCACCGCTTCCAATCCTGATCCGCATTGGCGATCAACAGTAATACCCGGAACTTGATCGGGAAGCCCCGCTAAAAGGAGTGAGAGTCTAGCGATATTTCCTCCTGGACCGACCGCATTTCCTAAAATAACTTCATCAATTTCCTGCGGATCAATTCCGCTCTCGTCTACAACCGCTTTGATGACTGCAGCAGCCAGTTGTTCAGGGCGGACGTATTTAAACATTCCCCCCATTTTTCCAATAGCCGTTCTTTTTGCCATAACAATGACAGGGATCGTCATTTTTCTTCCCCTTTCACAATGAATTCAAGTTCTTTTCGCGCAATCTTTCCGCTGGATGTATAAGGGAACTCGTCCACTTCATAAAACGTTCGCGGGCATTTATATAACGGGAGCTCAGATCGGCAATAGCGCTTTAATGCATTGAAGCTTCTATGCTGAGCTTTCTCTTTCCATTTAATAAATGCAACCGGCTTTTGCCCCCAATAATCGTCCTCTACTCCAATAACAACCGCTTCCTCAACCTCATCCCGTTCCTTCAAAACTTTTTCAATTTCTTCCGGATAAATATTTAAACCGCCGCTGATGAACATATTTTTCTCGCGCCCAACGATCGTTAGAAAACCGTTCTCGTCTAAGTACCCTAAATCACCAATTGATGCGCCGTCATCCTTCAATACATTTTTTGTTTCAATCGGGTTGTTGAAATACCCTGAAAATAATAAATTGCTACGTACGACTACTTCCCCAACTTCATTAAAGGATGCTTCCGATCCATCTTTTTTTCTGATTGCTACTTCCACACCTGGAAAAGGAATGCCGACACTTTTTGGCGCTTTTTTAAAAATTTCATCATCGACATAACTGACAAAGCTTAATTCTGATGCACCATAAAACTCAAACAACTGTCCGTTCGGAAACATTTCTTTTAACTGCTTTCTAGCTTCATAAGAAAGCTTTGCACCAGACGAAATAATTGTTACATTGTTCATTATGCATTTCTCTTCATTTTTCTTCATTTGAAGCAAAGCTTGAATCATCGTTGGAACACCATAAAATACAGTTGCCTCTCTCTTTAACAAAATATTAAATGTTTCCTTTTGAGAAAAAGCCGGGAGCAAATAAAAAGTCGCCCCGATATGTAAGGCGTGAACAGCCGCAAACAGGGACAACGAATGACATAAAGGGCCGGGAGCAAGGATGACATCATTTTTTCCATATCCAAAAATTTGTTCTCCGACATTAAAGCTTTCCAGCCAAGATTTATGATTTCTCATATATCCTTTCGGTTTTCCAGTTGAACCTGAAGTAAAGCCGAGATAAAACAATTCTTCATCAAACTCTTCCCACTTCTCGTGATGATCCGTTTGGACATCTTTTTTTATTTCATCAATTAACATGACGTTCTCCTGCTTTATTCCGGTCCGCTCCAAAAAATCGCGGCTTCCAATGCATACATCCAGCTGGCCGCTTTCCAATACATGCCGGATATCGCGCTTTCTCCATTTTGGATCAAAAGGAACAGCAATCCCGCCAAGTGTAATAACGGCAAAAAACACTTCTAAAAATTCTGAAGTGTTTCCCATTAATATGCCAACTTTTATATTTTTTTTGTTTGTCAATCGAACGAAAGCTGTTTGTATTTTTTTTATATTTTCGTACAGTTCATAATATGTAACTGTCTCTCCATTTATTTGTTTAATTGCCGGTTTTTGAGGATGTTCGTATGCATATTGGCTAATGTTTCTCCCGATCCCCATCAGCTCACCCCTTAAGCAGCCTGTTTATTACGAGCTTTAATCAATGGATACGATTTTTGAATTCTTACTGCCAAAAATGCTGAAATCACCGCTTTTGTTAAATCTCCTGGAATATAAGCCAACGCCGATATGCTCGCACTTATCCAATTCATATTGGCAATCCAAGACAAATAGGAAATGCCGCATAAATAAACAAATAAAATGCCTCCAATTATATTAAATACTAACACTTTCCAAAATGCTAATTTTTCAAAATTCTTTTCAACTAAAAAACCGATTATAAAGGATGCAAAAGGCCAAGATAAAATATATCCACCGCTCGGACCAAATAATACTGCCAGCCCGCCTCTTCCGCCAGCAAGAATCGGTGCTCCGGCTCCTACAAGTAATACAAACAACAATAAACTGATAAATCCTCGTTTGGATCCTAATATTGCCCCTGCCAGCATCACACCCAATGTTTGAGCGGTGATTGGCACTGGCGTGAACGGAAGCGCAATCGGCGGTATGAGGCCGAGCACAGCAACAACAGCCGCGAACATTGATACTAATACCATATCATATAACTTCATATAAATAACTCCTTTCGAAAAAATTTTATAATCACATAATAGTTGAAATAACGATTTTTGTAAACCTAAAATTTATTTAAGTTTACATTAAAATGTTTTTTCATAAAGAAATGACAATTAGGCTTGTTCACGATACAATATCTTTATAATTGCTATTGAGGTGACTCTTGTGCCCGAACTAGAGCTGACTTTTGATACATTAATCATCGCCCTTTCACTGCAGATCTGCATACAGATCGGGCTAAACTTTTTTCATCGTTATGTCCGTACTGGTTATCAAATTTCTGCCAAAGCGAAATTTGAACAGTTCAAAAACAGCTTTTTTGACAGCATTTCAAGAGAGATCCCGTATTTCACTTTCCTTTTTCTTTCATTTCTTATAAAGAAAAGAAAGCGGAAAGAGGGACCGGACGATATGGAGGATCATCTTTTTCCTTCCCTGTTGGAGACACATTTTGTTTATTTATAAGGAGGAAAAAGATGCGAAATATTTTGTATATCGTAGTCATGATCACTTTTGTTGCACTAACTGGATGCAGCGCTGGCAGCTCAAATCAATCAGGCTTTTTCCATCAAACATTCGTTGAACCTTTTTCAATTATTATTAAAACTTTTGCGGACTGGTTTCACGGCAGCTATGGAATCGCGATTATTTTAATTACGGTCTTGATTCGGTTGATTCTTATGCCGTTAATGCTTCGCCAATATAAAGACCAGCAAAATATGAAATTGAAAATGGAGAAAGTCATGCCGGAGATGAAGGAGCTGCAAGAAAGGTTTAAAAAGGCGAAGGATCAAGCAGAACAACAAAAAATTCAAAAGGAAATGATGGATTTCTATCGAAAGCACGACATCAATCCATTGAAAATGGGCTGCCTTCCCATTATTATTCAAATGCCGATCATCATGGGGCTGTATTATGCCATTCGCGGTTCGAAAGAAATTGCAACACATTCATTTTTATGGTTTAATCTCGGAACACCTGACCTTATTTTGACGCTTTGTGCTGCAGCTATTTATTATGTGCAATTTAAAGTTTCCATTAGAACGGTACCTGAAGATCAATTGCAAGGACCGATGAAAATGATGGGAATGCTGTCGCCGCTAATGATAGGAACAGCTTCTTTTGCTTCACCAGCTGCCTTGCCTCTTTACTGGACAGTAAGCGGATCATTCCTTATTCTGCAAACATTACTTGCGCAAAAGCTCTACTATAAACCAATAGAAAAAGAAAAAGGCAAGAACTCTGAACAGTAGAATCAGTAGCCGTACAAAAATACCTTTTGCGAACAATATGAATAAACTAGCGAATTGATCTTTCCTCTTGCGTTAGACAGTAAAATCACCTGTCTAGCGCAGGAGGAAATTTTTTTTGGTTGAAGGGGACTGTGAAAATCTTCGTGCTTATCTTCTCTCCAACATGCAAATGAATCTGCTGAAATTTTCCTTCAAAAAATCTTTTTGAACAGCTGTTACTAGAAACTGCAAAACAAAAGAAGGAACCTATGTCAGGTCCCTTTTCACACATAGCTGGTTTTACTTTCTTGTTTTTTAAAAAAAGTTTTCATCGCATGAAACACATCTGCTTTTTGCTTTAACACAAAATAGCGGAATTTTGGATTGTTGATGTTTTTATAAGCTGACATTAAGGTGGAGTATCTGTTGTACTGGTTGACCTCGCCGTAACAAAAGATGTTGCAAATTTTCATTAGTTCTTCGACAAGCTTCACGCATCGGCTGTTATCTGAAGTTAAATTATCTCCATCGGAAAAATGGAACGGATAAATATTGTACCGGGAAGGCGGGTATTTTTCTTCAATAAGTGCTAATGCTTTTCGATAGGCAGAAGAACAAATGGTGCCTCCGCTTTCACCTTTTGAAAAAAATTCATCCTCAGAGACAACTTTTGCCTCCGTATGATGGGCAATAAATTCAATATCTACCGTTTCGTATTTCGATCTTAAAAATCTAATCATCCAAAAGAAGAAACTTCTCGCCATGTATTTTTCCCATATTCCCATAGAACCGCTCGTATCCATCATTGCAAGCACAACAGCTTTTGACTCTGGTTTTTCCACTTCGTTCCAAGTTTTAAATTTCAAATCTTCCGGATATATCGGATAAAAACTTCGTTTTCCTGCCATCGCATTTCGTTTAAATGCCGAAAGCATTGTCCGTTTTTTATCAATGTTTCCCATAAGGCCTGTACGGCGAACATCGTTAAATTCTATTTTTTCAGCAATATTCTCATCCATTTCTTTTTGCTGTAAATCTGGAAGTTCAAGTTCCTGAAAGAACGCTTTTTCCAAGTCCATAATCGACACTTCAGCTTCATAATAGTCCTCTCCAGGCAAATCTCCAGCGCCTTCGCCTTTCCCAGCTGCTTGTGCATCATTTGTGCCATCCCTCGCAACGACATCGCCAATTTTACTGTCTCCCTTTCCTTGGCCGACATGTTTGTTTTTGTCATAGTTATATCGAATTTTATATTCATCAAGCGACCGTATCGGAATTTTTACTACATTTTTTCCGTTTGACATGATGATGCTTTCTTCTGAAATAAGATCAGGGAGATTATTGCGAATCGCTTCTTGCACTTTTTCTTGATGGCGAACTTGGTCATCATGGCCTTTACGATGGAGGGACCAATCCTCTCTAGAAACAACAAAGTGATGGTTCCCTTTGGATGTCATTTTTTTCCCTCCCTTAAAAAACTTGGCAATTCTTTTATTATATTCAAACGAATGAGTTCGTTTGGACAAATAAAAGATTATTCTATCATATGCTCGAATCTTCCAAAATTGACATGCTGTTGCACACCTTTTTTGATTAGAAATTTTGAAAAAAATAGCGCCCATTCGGGCGAATCATGAACGAAACCAGCTTCAATTGTCAACGATTTAGTAAACTGCCTACATAGCGAAGAAGTTCATTGGCAGATGTTGAATTGTATCCATATTCATCAATGAGTCTCGCTACAACCTCGTTAATTTTCTTTAATTGCTGTTCGTCAGGCGTTTTAGTTGACGTTGTAATTTTCACAACGTCCTTCAAATCTGCAAACAATTTTTTTTGAATAGCTTCGCGCAACCGCTCATGGGAATTGTAGTCAAAACGTTTCCCTTTTCTTGCATATGCTGAAATGCGAATCAAAATTTCTTCTCGGAAAGCCTTTTTTGCATTTTCTGAGATGCCGATTTGCTCCTCAATCGAACGCATCAATTTTTCATCCGGATTCATTTCCTCGCCTGTCAGCGGATCGCGGATTTTGCTTTTATTGCAATACGCTTCAACATTATCTAAATAGTTGTCCATTAAAGTTTTTGCTGATTCTTCATATGAATAGACAAACGCCTTTTGAACCTCTTTTTTCGCAATTTCATCGTATTCTTTCCGCGCGATGGAAATGAAATTCAAATAACGCTCACGGTCTTCTTCTGAAATCGAAGGATGCTGATATAAACCTTCTTTTAACGAACGAAGTACATCTAACGCATTGATAGAAGGCACTTCTTTCCGAATAATGGTAGAAGAAATCCGATTGATGACGTAACGAGGATCGATGCCGCTCATTCCTTCTTCCGGATATTCTTTTTTTAGCTCTTCCACATCTACAGCATTAAACCCTTCAACCAATTCTCCGTCGTAAAGCCGCATCTTTTTCACAAGATCGATATCCGATCTCTTCGGCTCCTTTAAACGGGTTAAAATAGTAAACATTGCCGCTACTCTCAATGTATGAGGAGCGATATGAACATCGGATACATCGCTTTCTTTAATCATTTTTTCGTAAATTCTTTCTTCATCGGAGACCTTTAAATTATACGGGATCGGCATGACGATAATTCGCGAATGGAGAGCCTCATTTTTTTTGTTTGAAATAAATGAACGATATTCTGTTTCATTCGTGTGAGCGACTATGAGCTCATCAGCTGAAATGAGCGCAAATCGGCCCGCTTTAAAATTTCCTTCCTGAGTTAGAGATAGCAGATGCCATAAAAATTTTTCATCACATTTCAACATCTCTTGAAATTCCATCATTCCTCTGTTTGCCTTGTTAAGCTCTCCATCAAATCGATAAGCCCTCGGATCGGATTCTGAGCCGTATTCAGCAATTGTAGAAAAATCTATACTTCCCGTTAAATCGGCAATATCCTGCGATTTTGGATCAGACGGACTGAATGTGCCGATTCCTACCCGTTTGTCTTCTGAGAAAAAAATTCGTTCAACTAAAACATCCTCAATTCTCCCGCCGTATTCTTCTTCAAGGCGCATCATATTAAGCGGAGATAAATTGCCTTCAATTCGAATGCCGTATTCTTTATAAAAGTCGTCGCGAAGATGGTGCGGAATTAAGTGCAAAGGATCTTCATGCATCGGGCAGCCTTTAATTGCATAAACTGCACCTCTATCGGTTTTCGAATATTCTTCTAATCCCCTTTTTAACAAAGTGACAAGTGTAGATTTTCCGCCGCTGACAGGACCCATTAACAACAGAATTCTTTTTCTTACATCCAGCCGCTTAGCAGCGGGATGAAAATATTCTTCCACAAGCCGTTCCAATGCTTCGTCCAGTCCGAAAATTTCCTGGTTGAAAAATTTATATCGTTTTCGGCCATTAATCTCCTCAATCCCTGCATCTTTTATCATATTATAAACGCGAGAGTGGGCGGATTGGGCTATCCATGGTTTTTCTTTTAATATTTCCAAATATTCAGCGAAGGTGCCTTCCCATTTTAAGCGCTCTTCCATTTCTCTATGCTTTTCGATTTTTTTCAAAATATCCATCAGGGACCTCCTCCATCGTTGGTTTGAGCACCAGATTAATACAATTTATGCGAGGATGTCCTTAAAGATGCTTTTTGATTAGCTTAATGTTTGAAAATGAGTTAAAAAATTTTGACAAAATGACAAACCTTAGGGAAATTCTTTCACTCGTTGGGAATGTTAATGTATAATAAAACTAGTAATTTTTGATTACGTTGTACATATGAAGGAGGGATCTTTTTCATGAAAACTGCTTTAGTTTTAGGTGTCTGCATCGCATTTTTAGTTGCTATTTTCACGGCAGGATACAACGATAAACCTGGTGTCAACAAAAAATAATTTTGTGCATATTGATGATTTGTTCACAAGTAGTCCTCCCGGTAATTTTGTGAAGCGGTAAAGCAGGTAGGGAATTTCGGCTTGTGTTAGTTCCATGAAAATAACTCCAAAACATAAAAGGGGTGCTAATAATGGCGGCAGAAAGAGTATTTATCAGCCCTGCAAAATATGTTCAAGGTAAAAATGTCATTACAAAAATCGCGAATTATCTTGAAGGAATTGGAAACAAGACAGTCGTGATAGCTGATGAAATAGTTTGGAAAATAGCTGGGCATACAATCGTAAACGAATTAAAAAAAGGAAATATTGCAGCCGAAGAAGTAGTTTTTAGCGGAGAAGCTTCAAGAAACGAGGTAGAAAGAATCGCGAATATTGCAAGAAAAGCAGAAGCTACTATTGTAATCGGCGTTGGTGGAGGAAAAACGTTAGATACCGCAAAAGCGGTAGCGGATGAATTAGATGCTTATATAGTGATTGTGCCGACAGCTGCTTCAACTGATGCTCCAACTAGTGCTCTTTCTGTTATATATTCTGATGACGGCGTATTTGAAAGCTACCGTTTTTATAAAAAGAATCCAGATCTTGTACTTGTCGATACGAAAATTATCGCCAATGCTCCGCCACGTTTACTTGCCTCTGGAATCGCTGATGCACTTGCAACTTGGGTGGAAGCACGCAGTGTTATAAAATCCGGAGGAAAAACGATGGCGGGCGGTATCCCTACAATTGCAGCTGAAGCAATTGCAGAAAAATGTGAACAAACTTTATTCAAGTACGGGAAGCTTGCCTATGAATCAGTAAAAGCAAAAGTCGTCACCCCTGCGTTAGAAGCGGTCGTCGAAGCAAACACGCTCCTTAGCGGACTAGGTTTTGAAAGCGGCGGTTTGGCAGCGGCTCATGCTATTCATAACGGATTTACCGCGTTAGAAGGCGAAATACATCATTTGACACACGGAGAGAAAGTGGCATTTGGTACTCTTGTCCAGCTCGCTCTCGAAGAACATTCACAACAAGAAATTGAACACTATATCGAGCTTTATTTGAGTCTTGATTTGCCAGTCACGTTGGAGGACATTAAATTAAAAGATGCTTCGCGCGAAGATATACTAAAAGTCGCTAAAGCAGCAACTGCAGAAGGGGAAACAATCCATAATGCATTCAATGTGACAGCTGATGATGTAGCAGATGCGATTTTTGCTGCTGATCAATATGCGAAAGCATATAAAGAAAAACACCGCAAATAACGTTTTGAATTGGCATTTCTTCATGGGATACCTTGTTGACTGCAAAAAAGGCCAGGCGCTTTGACAGCTCTGGCCTTTGTATTTGCTTTTTTAACCTTATGGTAGTCCGCTTCCTTCTCATACTTCCTTTAATAACCGCCAAAAATAATGTATATTTACAATCCGAAAGAAGCCCAAAACTAAAAGTGTTTAAGATAATCCATGAAAGCTTTGCTGTCTTAGCGCCTCATACACTAAAATAGCGGCAGTGTTCGACAAATTTAATGCCCGAACGTTTTCCGTCATTGGAATGCGCAAACACCGATCTTCATTTTCTGCAAGCAATTCTTTTGGAAGTCCTGTTGTTTCACGTCCAAAAATGAAGAAAATCTCTTTGGAAGGATCACTAAAATCATAGCTCGTATAATATCGTTTTCCAAATTTAGTTATATAGTAGAAATCCCCGTTCTGGTTTTGCTGAAAAAAATGGTCAAGAGAATCATAATAATGAATGTTTACAAATTCCCAATAATCAAGCCCTGCGCGTCGAAGCATTTTATCATCCGTTGAAAAACCTAAAGGACGAATTAAATGAAGGGCTGTATTAGTCGCTGCACAAGTTCTAGCAATGTTTCCAGTATTTGCAGGGATTTCTGGTTGATATAAAACAACGTGTAATGCCACAATGATTCACCTCGAAAACTATTATAACATTTTTAAGAATCCTCATTATCATCAATGATATGAAAAAATTTATATTGAATGTTTTCTGTATAGGCAGTTGAGTCTTCGTACGACCAATATCTCATTCGGCTGTTGGATGTTTGGGCATTGACAAGCGGCATATCGCTTTTATCTTTTGCAACAACAAATGTTGAATGGTCAAATCTGCCGTCGCCTTGAAAATCATAACAAATCACATCCCCGGGCTTAAGCAGCTCAGGAGACGAAACTTCTTCCGCTCTAAGTCCTGTTTTTGATGTGGACAAATACAGCATCAGCGCATGAGCTACAGACCAGCTGTAGCTCCAATTATTATTCGCAAGCCACCATCCTGATGACCGGTTCGGGTAGCCTCTCATCGGCGCATCACCGGCACGTAAACATTGGGAAACATAATTTGTACAATTTACGTCAAAATAAGGATAATTCGGATTTCTGCTGTTCCACCACCGTTCCGCATATTGGACGCTTTTCAACCGATCATATTGAAAAGAAACCCGTTCATCTTTTCCATGCCACTCTTCGTTTGACCAATCATCCTCTTCATCTTTATGAAAACAGTCTTTTAGTTTAACTTCATCAGATATTAAATGACCTTTATTGGAAAACTTCGCTACCCGCTCTTCCCCAATTTCTTCTATATATAAAAAATCACCCTGCTTATAAAGAAGCCTGTAATCACATAAATAATCTACAACGGTTGCCTCATCTTCGATCTGTTTCGGCCATTTTATGAGACAAGTCGCTTTCACTATTTCCGCTTTTCGTTTTGCTGCCAGCTCTTTTTTCTTTTCACACCATTCAAGCTCTGAAGATTGCTGCCGATTGTGATTGACAGATTTGTTCACTAAAAATTGCAGCTTTTCATTTATTTTTCGATAAACAGCCTGTACGTCCACATTTGTCACCACCATTTTCGTTTCTTCTATATACGTATGATGGTGACAATTAAAATCATGCTTTCAACATTTCAATTCCTTTGACAATTTCATTCTTTACTTCTTCATCTTGTTCTTTTTCCAGAGCTTTTTCCAATTCAAAAAGCACTGATTGATCTCCTATCCTTCCAATCGCCCATGCGGCGGTTCCCCGAATAATCGGTCTTGAATCTTCGTGCATCAGTTTAATTAAGTCAGGCAAAGCCGTTCTATCTTTATAATGGGCTAAAGCGATGATCGCATTTCGCTGAATCGGTTTTTTTCCTCTCCATGAACCAGCTATATGGCCGAATTTTTCTTTAAACTCGCGGTTTGAAATATGAAGAAGCGGCTTTAATTTTGGCTTTGCAATTTCAGGATCCGGTTCCATTTCAGAATGGATATGGAAATCCTTTCCTTTATTTTCCGGACAAACAAGCTGACAAGTGTCACAGCCGTAAAGCCTGTTTCCGATTTTCCCACGATATTCATCAGGCAGAAACCCTTTTGTTTGCGTTAAAAAAGCAATACATTTCTTTGAATCGAGCTGCCCGCCTTGTACGAGCGCACCAGTCGGACATGAATCGACACATATGTTGCAGGATCCGCATCGGTCTTCAATGGGGCTGTCGGGAGGAAAAGGAATATTTGTAATCATTTCGCCCAAATATACATAAGAGCCGAATTCCGGTGTAATAATCATGCAGTTTTTTCCGCTCCATCCGATACCGGCTCGCTCTGCTACGGCCCGATCCGACAGCTCCCCCGTATCGACCATCGATTTAACCTGTGCTCCGTCCACTTTTTCTAAAATAAATCTTTCCAGCTTTTTCAACCGATCTTTTAGAATCACGTGATAGTCTGTCCCCCATGAAGCCCTGCAAAATAAACCGCGCCGCTCTTTTTTTGTACTTCTGGGAGCATTTTTCATTTTTGAAGGATATGCCAACGCTATAGAGATAATCGATTTTGCTTTTGGAAGGAGCAGCTCAGGATTTGTCCGCTTTTCGATATCAGGCTCCTCGAATCCTGACTGATATCCTAACTGCTGCTGTACAATTAGCCGCTCCTTCAATGTTTCAAAAACATCAGCACTCGCAAAACCGATTTTATCGATTCCAATTTGCTTGCTGTATTCAATAATTTCTTGTTTGAGAACTGCGAAATCCACACCGCTCCACCCCCTTTGTTTTTATTTCAAAAAATATATAAACTATGTTAAGATAAAATGGCTGAAAATAGGAGGGAAATCAATGGAATTTTTTATTGCTGAAGAGGTCAAACAACGAATTCCTCACTTTAAAATAGGCTTAATTGAGTATGATCATATTCAAGTATCCGAATCCCCCCAAATGTTAAAAGGGAGACTTCGTTTCTTTCAAGAATCTATTTTTTTCGATCTAGAAAATAAAAATGCAGCTGAATTAGACGGCATTCGAGAATGGCGGGAAATCTTTAAGCGTGTTGGCACTGATCCTAATCGATACCGTCCATCCAATGAGGCTCTTTTTCGCCGCGTTCAAAAACAGCAATACTTACAGTCTATCCATTCAGCCGTTGACTTAAATAATTTTTTCTCCTTGAAATATGAAATTCCGTTAGGCATCTACGACCGAAACAAAATAAAAGGACCTATTACGTTACAAATCGGTGAAAATGGTGATTCATATGATGCCATCAACGGCCGCCAAGTAAATTTGGAAAATAAACTAGTAACCTGTGATGCAAACGGACCTTTCGGAAGCCCCTATGTTGATTCCAAGCGAACAGCAGTACAGCTTTCAACAACAAGCGCTTTACATATCGTTTATTTAAAGCCATCGATGCGGACAGAAGAAGCAAAAAAATTACTTGAAGCGATGGCAAACATGTTTGTTCAAATTCACGGTGGAGATGCTCGCCAACAAATTTTCGCTTAAGCCTCTCCCTTTTCTTTCTTTTAATGGCATGGCAGCCATATACAAAATTTCTATAATGAAAAAACGCAATGCTTCGTTTGCTTATAAAAACGAAACACTGCGTTGATGAATGATATGTATGGAGCGGGTGATGGGAATCGAACCCACGACATCAGCTTGGAAGGCTGAGGTTTTACCACTAAACTACACCCGCATACATTATTTCTTTTCTATCAAGACGAAAAACACGCACTTGCCATGCCTCTTCCTCTTCCAGCTTATTCGAGGAAGTAGATGCGTCGAGGCAACTCGATGCTTATTCATTGAAGCATCGCTCGTGGCTGAGGTTTTACCACTAAACTACACCCGCATACATTATCTCTTTTCTATTAAGATGAAAAACACGCACTTGTCATGCCTCTTCCTCTTCCAGCTTATTCGAGGAAGTAGATGCGTCGAGGCAACTCGATGCTTATTCATCGAAGCATCGCTCGTGGTAGCCGTAATGCAATGACGGGTTTTATTATAGCAAAGCGAAAATGACGGTGCAACGGAAAAATGTAAAAAAAACGACATTTTTTTATGTTTTTGTCGAAATTGTGAACAAAATAGATACCAAGTTGTCCATTTAATACCCTATACCACTGAAAAAAGCATTAAATCAACAAGTTTTTCTTATTTTGTTCATATATTTACAAAGCTGGTGGTAAATGTCCGGCGTTTAAATGTAAACTCCGAAAACATGGCAAGCTTAGATAACAGTTAGATTGACCCCCTCAGTCATTCCTTCGCAAACTAAATTTTTCAACCAACATAAAATACTAAGAGCTGAGAAGATTCCTATAAAATCAGAGTAAAGTTAAGACCAAATGATAACTATACTTCAAAAGCTACACCATTTTGATTCATTGAAAAAATGTGATGAACGCACTTATCCCATATCTTTTAACTTTCTATAGCACTTTCGTGACTACAGCTCCCATACCTTGCCCATTTCAGAGCTGTCAAGAATTTTTTCAAAGATAAATATACATTTATCCGGTGGATCAAAAATCTGCCTTTTTTATATTACTATAAACAACTTGCTCTTCTAAAAATTAGCTGATGAATCGTTAAAAGAAAGTAAAAAATCGACGTTCAAAAACGCCGATTTTCACCTTATTTTTTCAACATTTCAAACACTTGCTCGACATCCTTATCCCCCCTGCCGGAGAGATTAACGATCACAATATCCTCCTTGCTTAGCTGCGGGGCAAGTTTCATCGCATATGCTACAGCATGTGAACTTTCAAGAGCAGGGATGATTCCTTCTAGCTTAGATAATTGCTGAAAAGCTTCCAAAGCCTCTTTTCCAGACACCGTAACATATTCTGCCCGTCCGGTTTCCTTCAAATAGCTGTGCTCTGGACCAATTCCAGGATAATCAAGCCCTGCTGCAATAGAGTAAGTCGGCATTGGATCATTATTTTCGTCAAGCAAAGTTAAGCATTTAAATCCGTGAATAACAGCTGGAACACCTTTCGTAAGCGTTGGTGCCTCTTCCGGCTCCACTCCTATTAATCTTACGTTTGGTTCGTCCAGATAATGCGCAAAAGCTCCGATTGCATTGCTTCCTCCTCCTGCACAAGCAATCACTGCTGTTGGAAGCTTCCCTTCTTTTTCAAGAATCTGCTTTTTCGACTCTTCACTAATAACCGATTGAAAATGCTTGACAATTGTTGGATACGGATGCGGACCGACAGCAGATCCAAGCAAGTAAAACGTGTTTTGGTAATTTTCCACATAATCAGCTAAAGCTGCATCCACCGCATCCTTCAAACGTCCTTGTCCTTTTTCAACCGGTACTACCTTTGCACCAAGCAGCTCCATCCGAAACACATTTAATGCCTGCCGCTCTGTATCGAGCTTGCCCATATAGATGGTGCATTCCATTCCAAACATCGCACACGCGGTTGCTGTTGCAACACCGTGCTGTCCAGCACCCGTTTCTGCAATGATTCTAGTAGCCCCCATCCGTTTGGCAAGCAAGATCTGTCCAATTGCATTATTGATTTTATGTGCTCCGGTATGATTTAAATCTTCACGTTTTAAATAAACTTTCGCGCCCCCGAGCGCTTCTGTGAAATTTTTCGCATATGTCAGCGGATTTTCTCTACCGACATATTCTCTTAAATAATATGCCAATTCTTCATTAAACGTTGAATCGTTTTTAAATTTTTCGAAATTCTCTTCCAGTATGTCCAATGCTCTTTGCAAATCCTTTGGAACAAAGCTTCCTCCAAATTGGCCAAAATAACCCTTCTCAACTGTTTGCTGACTCATCTTACTCATCTCCTCTAAACTTTTATTCAATTATAGCAAAACATGTTCAAATCAAACACTTATTTTTAGAATTTCTGCCGCTTATTATTTTGCATAGTTTAGCTCCCAAACTACACCGAATTTATCGATTACCACACCATATTTTGAATTCCAAAAAGTATCTTGCAATTCCATTTTGACCTGTCCGTCTTTCGCTAATGTTGTAAAAATTGAATTTATTTCATCTTCTGATTCCAAATCCAATGTCAGCCATATATTGTTCCCCTTCGTCACCGGTGAGAAAACATCGGCAAAATAAAGTACACATGATTCGTTAATATGCAGCTCGGCATGAATATATTTTCCTTCGTGGCCTTTAAACATTTCTTTTCCATCGGATGTCTCTACATTTTTAAGTTCTCCTCCAAATACTTGCTGATAATATTGCAACGCTTCCTTACAGTTATGCAAATAAATATGAGGGATTATTTTTTTCATCTTTTTTACCCGCCTTTGCCAGATTGTAGGGATAAACATTCTTCTCGTCCATTTTACCATAAGGGAATGACACCTTGTTTTTAAGAAGAGGAGTGCCTCCTGTTTCTGTGTAATGATTCAACATCGCATTTTCCTAGGGCCAAGCTACAATCTTTTTTGAAATAGAGCATTACTAGAAACAATTGAAATATTCTAAAATATAAAATGGAGTTAAAAAGCGCAGCGTGATGCAGGTTACCTGCTCCGAAATTGCTCTTCAAATTGGTAAACAAGAAACATCTTGTTATATTGTGTAATCTTTCTTAACGAGATACTTAGCAAAAAATTCAAATTATGTAAAAATCAATTTGGAGGACACACTCATGAAGAAGAATGACTACTTTCATTCGAAAAATTACACCGGGAATCATTTACATGTAGACAACTTTAAAGATGAATTTTCCCCTTTCATCGAAGGAATTGCCTGGGAAAGAACTGATGGCACAATGGATTTATTTTTTGATGATTTAAAAGAGGAAGAATTTCAACAATTATTTGTAAATAAAGAGCATTATTATGATAAATTTAAAGGTGGATTTATAGAAAATGTTCAAACAAATGAGGAAGCGTATGAAAAATTTCGTCAATGGGTGGATGAAGTACTGGAACCGTTTAGAAATGGCCAAAAATAAGCGAATGTTCCATTGAAATGCATTTTGCAAAATTCCCCCATATTTTTACTACAAATGAAAGAAGGGATCCTATCACATGAAAAAAGACAGTTGGAATGCAGCTTTGTATGATGCAAAACATTCATTTGTTTCCAAATTTGGAGAGCATTTGCTTGATCTGTTGGAGCCAAAAAAAGGTGAACGTATTCTTGACCTCGGCTGCGGTACGGGAGATTTAGCCTGGAAGCTTTACGAATTAGGAGTTGACGTCGTCGGAATTGATAAATCAGAAAATATGATTAATCAGGCTAAAGCAAAATACCCCGGTTTAAGCTTTGAGGTGAAGGATGTTCTAAATCTTGGATACCGCAACGAGTTTGATGCCGTTTTCTCCAATGCAGTTCTTCACTGGATCAAGCCGCCAAAACAGGCGTTAATCAATATATACCAGGCCTTAAAGGAGAACGGCCGTTTTGTAGCGGAATTCGGCGGCAAAGGCAATGTCAAAATAATTACCGATGCCATCCGAAATGAATTGAATAAATTGGGCATGGAGGAATTAGCAGACCAATTTCCTTGGTATTTCCCAAGCATTGGTGAATATTCATCGTTGATGGAAGAAGTGGGGTTCCGTGTCGTGTTCGCCCAGCATTTTGACCGTCCAACGCCATTACATGGGGAGAATGGGGTAAAAAATTGGATAGAAATGTTCGCTGGCAGCCTGTTTAACAGTTTGACAAACGAAACAAAAAATCTTATCTTCACAAACGTGGAAAACAACTTGAAAAACGTCATATATAAAAATGGCATCTGGTTTGCCGATTATAAGCGAATTCGCGTCATCGGGATTAAAGAATAACACGTAAAGAGGCGTCTCATATCTTCGCGAATTGTTGAATCTAAAAGAAAGTGAACAATATGTAATTTTCTCAAAAAAATTTTGGAAAAAGCTAAATCTCCAAGAGCTTAAAGTTGCTTCTTATTTTCTCTTGATTTATGCTCAAATTAAAGGCTATTAGAATAACAGCTAAGAGCCTCCATATATTGACAGAATATAAAAATGATGATAGCATAAAGCGAACTATTTCAATAAGATTTATATGTTTTTTTAGAATCGTAGAAAGGAGCATAGTAGTAAATGAGCAAAGTTGTAATTATCAATGGAAGTCCGTTTACATCATCAAGATTAAATGGATTAATCCAATATGCTGAACAGCAATTGCAGCAAAAAGGAATTGAGATTGATTACATTCAAGTAGCACAGCTGCCTGCGGAAGATTTAATCAAAGCAAAATTTGACAGCGAGGCGATTCTGAACGCCAACCAAAAAGTGGAACAAGCTGACGGAATTATCATCGCAAGCCCAGTGTATAAAGCAGCTTATACAGGCGTATTGAAAACATACCTTGACCTACTTCCGCAAAAAGGGCTTTTGGGCAAAACAATACTTCCGTTGTTTATCGGTGGCACATTGGCTCACCTTCTATCTATAGATTATGCGCTAAAACCAGTGTTATCCACAATGGGAGGCAGATATATTCTAGGAGGCGTTTATGCCGTTGATGCCTGGGTAACCAGAGAAGAAAATGAACAATACAGCTTGTCTGAAGAGCTGGTGCAAAGATTGGACGCAGCAGTAGAGGAATTTGCGAATGCTTTAAATGGACAAAAAGCATGATCAGCTCCTAATCAAAACTCAGAGGTTTTTTTGTTCGTACTTGATTTCGCAAAATTGCCGCTAGTAAATTAAAAGCAGACTGCCCGTACGGTGCAATCTGCTTTTTTCATTATTATTGTTAATAAAAAATGAAAGCATTTTGAGTAAAATATTGAATTTTTCTTTATACAAGATGAAGATTAACGCCACTATTTTCCCATTTTTTGATTTCAATCTCACTTAATTCAGAGCCTATAATAACTGCATCAATTTGATTTGGACTGGCAACAGTATGCAATGCAATCCTTCCTACTTTCGTATGATCCGTTACAACATAGACACTCTTCGCAGCTTTTATCATAGAACGCTTCGTTGCAGCAATCTGTTCATCAAAATGAGTAAGACCAAATTTGTGATGAAGGGCTGGCGTTCCGATGAATGCTTTGTCCACATGAAGATTACCTAACACTTCATCAGCAATGAGTCCATTTAACATATAGCTTTCCGGATATAGCGTGCCACCTGTTACAATAACTTTAATCCCATTTGAAAAACGCAACTTTGCCGCAACATTTATATCGTTTGTAATTACTGTTATGTTTTTTCTATCTAATATCGCTTCAGCAATATGAACGGTCGTTGTTCCTGAGTCTAGTATAATATTTTCGCCATCTTGTATAAACTGTGCAGCACGCATGCCAATTCTTCGTTTTTCCTCGAACTGAACGGTTTCCCGATCCTGAAAAGACGGCTCCGATTTTACTTTATCTTCCTCAATGACAACGCCGCCATGGGTCCTTCTCAATTTCCCCTCTGATTCTAATAGCGACAAATCTCTTCGAATCGTTGCCTCATGGACATTAAAATATACAGCCAATTCAGCCACAGTAGCAATTTTCTTTTCCTTTACGTATTCTACTATTTTTTTTTGCCTTTCAAGAGCTAACATAGTCGAACTTCCTAACAATTTAAATTTTTCTATTCTTATATTATTCTCTTTTCATTAGGAATTCAATCGACTATGTTTTTTCAGATCTTGTTATTTCGTTTCTTCAGGCAATGTAATAAATTTGGTTAATATAGCGCTTACAAAATAAAGTATTGCCAGCACCCAAATAACTCCTACATTTCCTATTGAACCAATTAACAGGCCAACGATAGCAGGACCAACAAAAACAGGCAAGCCAGCGCCTAAATTTAGAACAGACATTGCAGCTCCTTTGTCCTCTTTCACCAACGAAGGTACTAAAGCAGACAACGGAACATATCCCGCTAACAATCCGCCCCATAAAATGGCTACTAAGCCAACGATCCAAATATTACCATTAAACCACTCTGGAAAATAATATATAGCTAAAGTAGTAACTCCGCAGCCAATACCGCCAAAATACATGATGGTATTGCGCCAGCCAATTTTATCCCCTATATATCCAAAAAATAGATTAAATAAAATATTGCTTGTAAAAATTGTCCCCCAAATAGCCAACCATGTAGATGTTGGAATTCCGTGTCCAGCAAGATAAGTAGGCAAAAAAACAGGAAATGCAAACTGCGCAGTAGTATTAATGACACGAACAATGCCGCCTAATAATACTTTCGGCTCTTCCTTGACAATTGTGACACCTTTTATAAGCTCATATAATTTTTCTTTAGCAGAACTTCCTTGATTTGGTTCTAATTTGTCTTTATTAATTATTAATGCGATTATCGCCCCTAATACGACCCAAAAGATTGATGACCACAACGTAGTATAGTGCCCAAATAATTTGATTGCAACTACGGAATAATAAGCCCCTAAAACATTTAAACCTCCTGTAAATACAAACCAAAACCAGCCGACTGCTGTTCCGAGACGCTCCTGATCGGCACGGTAAGCAATCCATACTAGGAAAGAGTATGCAAACAGCGGGTATCCCAAGCCCCTTAATGCATAAAACGGAACCATCCACCAAATATTAAAATTCGGCAGCCCAAAACTCAAAAATCCAATTGTCCCCAGTATATAAAATAACACCCCTAGCCACATCGTTCTTTTTGTACCAAGCGCTTCAACTAATACTCCGGACAGCCACGAGGAAACAGCGACTGTCACCCCATAAGCTGAAAACAATAGGCTAGTTTGCTGAACTGTAAATCCTTGATCAATTAACCAAGGACTTAGCCAGCCAATTTCCAGTCCATCTCCCATCATGAAAATTAAAATCCCTAAATAACCCCATGCAATCGAAGAAGGTATACCTAATTTTTCAGTCCATTTCACTCCAGTTACTTGTGTCATTATTTTACACCCCTTTTATTTAGTTCCATGAAAAAGATAAATATGTTTTTTTCCACCCTTTATGTTCAGCAGCTTCATCCATTGCCTTTTTTAAATCTTCTGCGTTTCGGATTGCTATGCTTTTTCCCGGTATCAACTTAGAGAGAGTTTTCTGATAATCTTCATTTAGAAATGCTTGCATCAAAGTTTTAAAATCTTCACTTGAACTTCTAGAACTTCCGTAAAGCTGCAACCCTTTTTCTAATACATCTCTTGTATTAATTGGTACACACTGCTCTGTCACCCCCATTAAAATCAATTTGCCTTCAGGCTCCAATAAATCAATCGCTTGGTTGATAGCGCTTTCGCTAAACTTGCCACCTGTGCATTCAATTGCAACTGTCACCCCTTTAGCTTCTAAAAAAGGAAAATCGTTAACTAAGTGTACAGTGGCAAAATCAAACTGATTCAGTTTTTCTTCCACTGCTCCAAACACTAATAGCTGGCTTTTAGGAATATGAAAATAATGATATAGCATTGCGGCTGTTAAATATCCTACTGGTCCATCGCCGAACACAGCAATTTTCCCTTTATGAAAATCTTCTTCTTTCAAATGATTCAGTGCATGCAGTGAAACTGAGCATAACTCTGCTAATACAGCAATCTCATCTTTCAGCTTTTCTGGAATTGGTACAACATTTTCGCTTGGCAATACTAAAAACTCCTGACCAATGCCATCATATCCGCTTCCTAAAAACACTCCAGTTTTACAATAGTTATCTGCGACATTTCTCCTGCAGGATTCACAACAATCTTCTTTTTTCTTTTGTTCTAATCTGTAACCAGGGATGCTTGGCACAATTGCAACCTTTTGTCCAACTTGTATAAACTCATCTTTTGAAATGACTACTTCTCCAATCCCTTCATGAAATAATGCCATCGGAAGCTTTTGGTTAAGAGCTTCTTTTCTTCTTTTGCCGGTATAGTATCTTAAGTCTGCATGACAAATACTGGCTAAAATAGGCTGGACGACTACTTCACCTTCCTTTACTTTATGTTCAATAATTGTTTCTTTAAATTTTCCAGGCTCTATTAACCTATAAGCCTTTGAATGAATCACATCTGTCATCCTTAATCCTCCATGTTCATTTATGTTCTTTCTTGCTTGTTTTTGATTGTTTATAATGAATATAATCCGATATTGTTTAAATTGTCAATATAAATGAACAAAAATATGTTTATTTTTGCTCGATTATATTAATTTTTTGCTTGTAAATTTTATTTTATTAGTTTAATATAATCAGTACAATGAAAGCATTTTCATGGAGTGGTTGGTATGGAAAAATATACTATTGGAATTGATTTCGGTACTGAATCTGGGAGAGTTTTAATAGTAAACATTGACGATGGGTCTATTAAAGGACAATGTGTCATTCCATATGCGCATGGAGTGATTACAGAGATGCTTCCGACGAACGATGGGACGAGATTACCCAGGGATTATGCTCTTCAGCATCCGGGCGACTATTTAGAAGTCATTATGAAAGGAATTCCTCATGCTATAAAAGATGCAAATATCAGCTCTTCACAAATTATTGGTATTGGCATTGATTTCACCTCATCTACTATGGTCGCAGTAGATGAAAAAGGAAAACCATTATGTTTTCACAAGGAATTTCAAAACAATCCCCATGCGTGGGTAAAATTATGGAAGCATCATGGACCGAAAAAAGAAACAGAAGAAATGTTCAAATTAGCTTCTTCACATAAAGAAAGCTGGCTAAAAAATTACGGCTACAACATTTCAACAGAATGGTTTATCCCAAAATGCTATGAAGTTTTTTGCAAAGATCGTGAAGTGTATGAAAAAGCTAGCTTATTTTTGGAAGCAGGAGATTGGATTGTTTCACAGTTAACAGGGAAAGTTGTCAGAAGCAATTGCTCGTTAGGCTTCAAAGCTTTTTGGAATGAAAACAGCGGTTTTCCCGTGCAATTTTTCGAAAAGCTCCATCCTGAATTTAAAAACATTGTTTCTTCAAAGTTAAAAGGTAAAATTGGATATATTGGTGAAAAAGCTGGGGTCCTCACTGATGAAATGTCAAGTCTTTTAGGATTGCCGAAAAATCTGCCTGTCGCCGTTGCCATTATCGATGCTCATTCCGCAGTATTAGGAGTCGGTTCATCCAAACCGCATCAATTGACAATGGTAATGGGGACGTCCACTTGCCATATTATGCTGAGCAAAAAAGAAATTCATATACCGGGTATTTCGGGAGTAGTAAAAAATTCTATTATCCCAAGATTATATGCATACGAAGCCGGACAATCCGCTGTAGGCGATTTATTTGGCTGGTTTGCAAAACAAGTTCCGGAATCATTGATGAAAGAAGCGAAAGAACAAGGAATTTCAGTATTTGATTTACTGGAAAAAAAGGCATCTCACCTAGAGCCTGGTCAATCTGGTCTCATTGCATTAGATTGGCATAATGGAAACCGATCTATACTTTCAGATGCAGATCTTTCAGGAATGATTGTAGGACTGACCCTCGCTTCCAAACCTGAGGATATCTATAGAGCATATATGGAAGCTACAGCATTTGGCGCAAAAATCATTATTTCAAATTATGAACAAGCAGGATTAAAAATTAATGAAATATTTGCTTGCGGTGGTTTGCCCCAAAAAAATGATTTACTCATGCAAATATATGCAGACGTTTTAAATAAAGAGATTATTGTTTCAGCCAGCGATTATACCCCTGCAGTTGGCGCTGCCATTCTTGGCTCTGTTGCAGCTGGCAAGGAAAATGGAGGATATGATAGCGTAGAAGAGGCTGTTGAAAAGATGAAACAGCCAATTTTGAAAACTTACAAACCAATTCTCAGCCATGTAGAAAAATATAAAAAATTATTTCAAATATATCAGCAATTACACAATTATTTCGGAATTACGAAAAAAAGTTGGATGAAGGATTTAAAATCTCTTTAATCCGAACATGTCGCCCCAAAAAATATCTGCATGGAAGCATATCGTCAGTGCCGAAAGCAATATGATCATTCATGCTTGAGCAAAAACTGAACACTATATTTTTAGCAGGTTTCTCATTGGAACAACCTGCTTTTTCTTTTCACGCAACAATTCTGCCAATATTTTGTTCAAGTCTGCCAAAAATTCGGCAAAAATCTATTTTGTATTTTTCTAATATTCCGCAAATTAAGCGCTTTCAATTTTGGTACGGTTCTTGCATGATATAAAGTCGAAAAAAAAATGAAAGGGGTTGTTTTGAGTGAAAGCAGCAGTAGTTAACGAATTTAAAAAAGCACTTGAAATTAAAGAGGTGGAAAGACCAAAACTAGAGGAAGGTGAAGTTTTAGTTAAGATCGAAGCATGCGGTGTGTGCCATACGGATTTACATGCAGCCCATGGTGACTGGCCGGTTAAACCCAAATTGCCGTTAATTCCGGGGCATGAAGGAGTCGGAATTGTTGTAGAAGTCGCAAAGGGAGTTAAATCAATAAAAGTGGGAGATCGCGTCGGCATCCCATGGTTATATTCTGCATGTGGTGAATGTGAATATTGTTTAACTGGTCAAGAAACACTTTGCCCGCATCAATTGAATGGCGGATATTCCGTTGATGGCGGATATGCGGAATACTGTAAAGCTCCCGCAGATTATGTGGCGAAAATTCCTGATAACTTAGATCCAGTTGAAGTAGCGCCAATTTTATGTGCAGGCGTAACGACATATAAAGCGTTGAAAGTATCAGGTGCTCGGCCAGGTGAATGGGTGGCCATTTACGGTATTGGAGGACTTGGTCATATTGCATTACAATACGCCAAAGCGATGGGACTTAATGTGGTAGCTGTTGATATCAGTGATGAAAAATCAAAATTAGCCAAAGATTTAGGTGCAGATATTGCAATCAACGGTTTAAAAGAAGATCCTGTCAAAGCGATACATGATCAAGTAGGCGGTGTTCATGCTGCTATTAGTGTAGCGGTGAATAAAAAAGCATTTGAACAGGCCTATCAGTCAGTGAAACGGGGAGGCACATTAGTTGTTGTCGGTCTGCCAAATGCTGATCTGCCTATTCCGATCTTCGATACAGTATTAAACGGCGTTTCCGTTAAAGGTTCCATCGTCGGTACAAGAAAGGACATGCAGGAAGCATTAGATTTTGCTGCTCGCGGAAAAGTCCGTCCAATTGTTGAAACCGCTGAATTAGAAGAAATAAATGAAGTATTTGAAAGAATGGAAAAAGGAAAAATCAACGGTCGTATCGTACTAAAATTGAAGGAGGATTGATGATGAGCTCAATTGCAGCCCCTAAATTAAAAGAAAAAGTTGAAAAGTTTTTATCCGGTAAGAAAAAAATGTATATAAACGGCAGCTTTGTTGAAAGCGCTTCAGGAAAAACATTTGACACTCCTAACCCTGCAACGGGAGAAAGATTGGCAACAGTTTATGAAGGAGATGCTGAAGATATCGACCGCGCTGTGAAGGCAGCCAGAGAAGCGTTTGACCGTGGACCGTGGTCAAGAATGAGCGCAGCAGAAAGAAGCAGGCTCATGTATAAACTGGCGGATTTAATGGAGGAAAATAAAGAAGAACTGGCTCAGCTAGAAACATTGGATAATGGGAAACCAATTCGTGAAACAATCAATGCCGACGTACCGTTGGCAATTGAACACATGCGTTATTATGCTGGATGGTCTACGAAAATTGTCGGACAAACAATTCCAGTCAATGGACCGTATTTTAACTATACACGTCATGAACCAGTTGGCGTCGTAGGGCAAATTATTCCTTGGAACTTTCCATTGCTCATGGCAATGTGGAAGCTTGGCGCCGCGCTTGCAACCGGTTGTACAGTTGTATTAAAGCCAGCTGAACAAACACCTCTTTCAGCTTTATATTTAGCTGAACTTATTGAAGAAGCCGGTTTTCCTGCCGGTGTTGTCAATATTGTTCCCGGATTTGGTGAAACAGCAGGTGATGCATTAGTCAAACATCCACAAGTTGATAAAATTGCCTTCACAGGTTCAACTGAAGTCGGAAAATTAATTATGGCAAACGCTTCGAAATCTCTTAAACGCGTTACGTTAGAACTAGGCGGTAAATCACCGAACATCATTTTGCCTGATGCTGATTTTTCAAAAGCAATTCCGGGTGCTTTAAATGGCGTCATGTTCAACCAAGGACAAGTTTGTTGTGCAGGCAGCCGCGTCTTCATTCAGAAGAAACAGTATGACAATGTTGTGGCTGATATGGTATCCCATGCAAAATCTATTAAACAAGGATTTGGACTAAAAGCAGATACAGAAATGGGACCGCTTGTTTCTTCCGAGCAGCAAAACCGAGTCCTTGGATATATTGAAAAAGGGCTGGAAGAAGGTGCTGAACTTTTAACAGGAGGACAAAAACCTTCCGAACAAGGGTATTTTGTAGAGCCGACTATTTTTGCCAACGTTGAAGATTCTATGACCATTTCAAAAGAAGAAATATTCGGACCGGTAATCGCTGCTTTGCCATATGAAGATATAGACGAGTTGATTGAACGTGCAAACGATACAAATTATGGATTAGCAGCAGGGGTTTGGACGCGCGATGTTACAAAAGCTCATTACATTGCTAACAAGCTCCGTGCTGGAACAGTTTGGGTAAACTGTTACAACGTCTTTGATGCTGCAAGTCCGTTCGGCGGATATAAAGAATCCGGCATAGGAAGAGAAATGGGATCCTATGCATTAGACAACTATACAGAAGTGAAAAGCGTCTGGATTGCCCAGAATTAAACAAAATAGGGGAGTGCTCGATAGACCCCTAAATAATTCAAGTAGAGAAAAACAAATCGTTTTTCTCTACTTGATTTCGTATTTTTGTCTGAAAGTAGCTGGCGGATGCCGGCTACTTTCAGTATGTTGTGGTAAGCAATGAATTGTTGCTTGCCACTTACATATTTTGTTTACCTTTTACATATTAAAAGGATTTTTTTATTTTTATATGGAATTATGTATTTATGGAAAAACTGTCAATGTTAAAGGGGGGACATAATGAACATTCATAAATTTGTCATGCCGGAGATAATATTCGGAAACGGTTCCATTTCTGAAGTCGGCAACTGCTGTTTACGTTTGGGCGCATCCAATGTGCTCATCGTCAGTGATCGCGGTATTTCGGAGGCCGGCTGGCTGGATGTAGTCATTGATAGCTGCGTCAAAGCCGGTTTAAAATACGAGACATTCATTGATATTACGGTTAATCCAAAGGATACAGAAGTGGATAAAGGGCGAAATATATATCTTAAATATGGATGCGATTCGGTGATCGGGATTGGCGGAGGCAGCGCTATTGATGCAGCCAAAGCTATTGCTCTGTTAGCGACAAATGGCGGAGTCATTCATGATTATGAAGGCGTCGACAAAATTAAGCATCCCCTCCCGCCTCAAATCATGATCCCTACTACAGCCGGCTCGGGATCAGAGGTTTCACAATTTTCTATTATTTTAAATACAGAAAAACAGAAAAAGATGACCATTATTTCAAAATCGTTAATACCTGATATTGCTATTATTGACCCTGAAACACTCGTGACAAAAAGTTCCCATTTAACTGCTTCAACAGGAATCGACGTTTTAACACATGGGATTGAATCGTATATTAGTTTGGCCGCAACACCGCTAACTGATGTTCATGCCAAAAATTCTATATCGCTTGTCGCTAAATATTTACGGCCTTCTGTCGCCTCTAAATTAAATAAAGAGGCGAAAACCAATATGGCAATGGCAAGTTTACAAGCTGGAATTGCCTTTTCCAATGCCATTTTAGGAGCTGTTCATGCCATGTCTCATGCAGTTGGTGGCAGATATCCTATTTTGCACGGCGATGTGAATTCTATTTTATTGCCTCATGTCATGGAATTTAATTATTTAGCAAATCCTCAAAAATTTGCAGATATTGCGTATCTCCTTGGATTAAATGATTGCGACATATCGAAAATGGAAGCAGCCAAAAAGGCGATTGACCTTGTGAAGGAATTAATTCAAGATGTTGGAGCTCCGCAAAGGCTTTCTGAAATTCATGTAAAAAAAGAAGAAATTCCTCAAATGAGCTTAACTGCTTTAAATGATGCATGTATGATCACAAATCCAAGGGATGTCACTGTCGAAATTATTGAAGAACTTTTCAGAAAGGCTTGGTAGAAATGTTGCTAAAAGATCGGGAAGAAATGATCAGCAAGCTGACTGGTGTCCAATCTTCTAAAAAAAGCTACTATAATGAATTGAAAATCATGGTTGAAGAGCTCAAAAAGAAAAACATGCAGCTAGAGGTGATAAATGAGGTAAATAGAAGCTTCAATATCGATATGTCAATAGATGAAATGCTGAAAAATATATTTGAAAAGCTAAAAGTTTTTTTTCCGCTTGAACGAATCAGTTTATCTTTATATGAACATGATAAGCTGACGCTAACAAATGTATATCCTCCCAATTCTTTATATTTTCCTATTGGATTTGTTTTTCCAAAAAAAGATTCTTTATATTGGCAGGCAATTGAGTCGTCACAAAAAATTTTTTACCAAATGAATAATGATCTTCATTATTTCATTGAAAAAAAGGCGTATCAATCATTAGGTATTCAAAGCGCCTTAGTCATTCCCCTCGTAAGCAAAGAAGCGGCTATCGGTCTTTTAAGCATTGGAAGCAAAAAAATCAATCATTTCGATGAATCGGACCTTGCGTTTTTTCAGCAGCTATCCGATCAAATTGCCGTTTGCATCGAAAATGTCCGTCTTTATCATAAAGTCTTAACAGCCAAAAAAGAATGGGAAGAAACGTTTCGTGCGGTATCAGATATGATGTTTATTACAGATTTAGAAGGAAATATATTAAAATCGAATGATTCTGCAAAAGAATATTTTAAAACCGATCTTATCGGACAGAATATACACAAGTTATTAGAAATCGATAAAAAGGAAGCTACTCAGGAAAAATATCTCTCAGTCAAAGAAAATATTATTGATGAGTTTCATTTAAAAAATCACGTCTTTGAATTCCGCTCATTTCCGATCTTTAATAGGAGCCATGAGGTTTATTCATATATCATCTACATTATCGATATTACAGAAAAACGAAAGATGGAGGCTCAACTAATTCAGTCTGGAAAATTAGCTGCTATTGGAGAAATGGCAGCCGGAATCGCACATGAACTGAACAGCCCTTTAACAGCTATCCTTGGCAATTCTCAGCTTTTATTAAGATCATTCAAACAGGACGACCGCTCCTACAAACTTTTATCAGACATATATTTATGTGGAAAAAGGTGTAAATCCATTATCCAAAATTTACTTACTTTTTCGCGTCAAGATGAATATGTGTTCGAAGAATGCTCTATCAATGAAGCGGTGGAACAAGTATTAGGAATTTTTAGCGACCAGTTTAAGCAACAAAATATCATCATTCAACAAGAACTGGCTGAGCATATAGATCATGTGAAAGGAAATATTCAGCAAATCGGACAGATCATTTTAAACTTGTTAATTAATGCAAAGGATGCCTTGGAAGAAAAAAATATACCGAAGAAGATCATCAAGATTGAAACAAAAGAAATAATTGAAGACAACAAAAAATGGATCACACTGTCCATAACAGATAATGGAATCGGAATTCAAAACCAGCATTTGCAGGAAATATTTAATCCTTTTTTTACCACGAAAAGTCCAGGAAAAGGCACTGGACTAGGGTTGTCCGTTAGTTTAGGGATCGCTGAAACACACGGCGGTACAATTGTCGTGAACAGTAAATACGGAGAAGGCAGTGAATTTATTTTAAAGCTCCCAGTTAGACACGAATAGAAAGGGAGATGATTTGCAATGAAAAAGGTACTAGTAATAGACGACGAACGTGAAGTAGGAAACTTTTTTCGACATCTTTTAGAAGAAAAAGGATATGATGTAAAAGTAGGTTTGAATGCTGAAGATTTTTCCAACTTAATTTCGCTCCATTCCTTTGATTTAGCACTAATTGATGTCAAGCTGCCTGGTACAGATGGTCTGCATTTGCTTAAGCAATTAAAAACAGCTCATCCTTCCTGTAAAGCTGTCATTATGACAGGATACAGCACAGTGAAAACGGCTGTAGAGGCCATTAAGAATGGTGCAAATGATTATATTGAAAAACCGTTCGATGATATAAGCCAATTAGAGAAAACATTAGAAGATTTATTAAATAGCGAGAAATTTTCTTCACCAGCAAACACCGACAAACTGGCCGATACGATTGGATTTATTATCGGCAACAATAAAAAGATGAATGAATTAGTCAAGCTGGCGGAAAAAATTGCTAAGAAAAACATAAATGTATTAATTGAAGGAGAAACAGGAACAGGCAAAGAGGTGCTTGCCCATTTTATTCACAACATGAGCTTAAGATACGATCAACCATTTGTCCGAATAAATTGCGGAGCTGTTTCCGAAACGTTATTGGAGAGTGAATTATTCGGGCATGAAAAAGGTGCTTTTACTGGAGCCATTAAACAGAAAAAAGGAATATTTGAAATAGCCAATAACGGTACACTGTTTTTAGATGAAATTGGTGAAGCAAGCCAGGCCATTCAAGTACAGCTGCTAAGAGTACTAGAGACGGGGGAATATTTCAGAGTAGGCGGTGAATCGATCCGTAAAACGAATACACGGATCATTGCGGCCACGAATAAAAATTTGGCCGAGGCTGTCCAAGAAAAAACGTTTCGAGAAGATTTATTGTATCGTTTAGATGTAGTGAAATTAAGAATTCCCCCACTGCGAAACAGAATAGAAGATCTCCCGCTGTTTTTGGATTATTTTCTAAAAAAGATAAACGCTTCACATCTTACATTCTCAGATGAAAGCATTGAACTAATGAAAAACTATAACTGGCCGGGAAATGTCAGAGAGCTATTTAACATTGTCAAAAGAGCCGCAACATTGGCAGATGGAGAGACAGACATAATTACGCCAAAATATTTACCCGACAAATTAAAAACCAGCTTCAGCTTCCAACTAACAAAATTTCCAAAAGCTAGCACAGTTCATGATGATTTAGAAGCTTATTTATCGAATTGGACGAAACATATTTTATCGTTATGGAAACAGCAAGATGACATCGACCTTGAACAAGTATTGGATTCCATTAAAGAATTAGAAAAACAAATTGGCCGATCATTTGTCCTCAAATCACTTAAAAAACATACAGGAGATCGAAAAAAAACAGCAGAAGCACTAAACATTACAACTCGGCAGCTACGATATTTGCTTAATGAAAAAGGGAAAATTTAAATTAAGCACTTCTTAAATAAATAAAAATTATTGTGAATGAGAATTAAATGCTGCCCGTAAGCTAAAACAAGCGGATCATGAAAGATCCGCTTGTTTTATTAACACATTACTTTTATAGTGAAAAAATCAAGCAAGCTTGAAAGCAGAAAACTCACAGCCATAAAAGCTGATACGGCTTTTCTAAATATTTTTTCACCAGCCCGAGAAATTGGCTTGCCGGAGCTCCATCAATTACTTGATGGTCAAACGTTAAGCTGAGCGGCAAAATTTTTCTCTTTTGAATGGTATCTCCTGAAAACACTGCCGTATCCGCAGCTGTTCCTACTCCGAGAATGCCCACTTCCGGAGGATTCAAAATCGGGGTGAAAAATTCAACGCCGTAAGCCCCTAAACTGGTGATCGTAAAGGTCGAGCCGCTCATTTCTTCGCTGCTTAAATTTCCTTCTCTTGCCTTCTTACTTAGTTCCTTGATATTTTTCGAAATTTCGTTTAAGGAAAGCTTGTCGGCATGGCGCAAAACCGGCACAACGAGCCCGTTCTCCAATGCAACTGCAATGCCTAAATGCACTGAATCATACGTTTGAATCTGCCCATTTTCATACAAACTGTTCATTTGCTTTTGATTTCGCAGCGACAGAATGACCGCCTTAGCTACAAAGTCAGTAATAGTCAATTTTAAATTCTGCTCATCCTGCAGTTCGCTTTTAATCTTTTCTTGCAGCTCAAATAAAGAGGTCACATCGGCTTTCATATGAATCGTCAGCTGTGCTGTCTGATGCAGACTTGTAAACATCCTTGATGCAATCACTTTACGCATGCCAGTGACAGTTTTTACTGCAATATCTTCTTGCTCTTCCGCCGGCTTATTTGTCGGGATTACTACTTCTTGTTCAGGTTCTAAATGGGGGGATGCTTTTTTCGATTGAATCGCTTTTTCAACGTCCGCTCTTGTAATTCTTCCTTTTGGCCCTGAACCCGAAATACTGCTCAAATCAATCCCGGCTTCACGTGCTAGTTTTCGGGCGGCAGGTGAAACGCGAATTGTTGTTTGAGAAGATAAGCTTTCTTCTTTCAAAATGGTTGTCGCCACTTCTTGGGCAGCATCGTTCGTTATGTTGTTGATTACCTCCCCTTCTTGACCGATATAGCCAATGGCTTTTCCTACTTCCACTGTTTCATCCTGCTCGGCAGCAATCTCTAATAACACACCATCTTGCGGTGCTTCGATATCCTTTTCAATCTTATCAGAGCTGATCACCACAACTGGTTCTCCTTTTTTTACTGGATCGCCCTTTTTCTTTAACCACTCTACTACCGTTCCTTCTTCCATGCTCATTCCCAGCTTTGGCATGATAATTTCAACTGTCATGTTTCATCTCTCCTTTGATGAATACTAGAAATGCTATGCGTGTTGATGTCTCCATTCATCAACACGCACAGCTTTTTTTATGCGGTCACGATCGCTTCGTCTCCAATTATTTCAGCCGCTGCCTTAAGCACTTTTTCCGGTGTCGGCAAGTAAAGATCCTCCAGCGCAGGCGAAAAAGGAACCGGACAATGCGGAGCCGTAATCAGCTTAATTGGTCCATCCAGATAATCAAATCCTTTATCTGCTACAAGAGCGGAAATGTCAGCAGCTGCACTGCAGCGAGGATTTGCCTCATCAATGACAATTAACCGGCCTGTCTTCGATACAGAAGATAAAATCGTTTCTTCATCAAGCGGGGACAGTGTTCTCGGATCAATTACCTCCGTTTCGACTCCTCTCGTTTTTAATATGTCGGCAGCCTTCAAGGCCGTGTGCACTTGCTTCCCTATCGCTACGATGGTCAAATCGCTGCCTTCCCGTTTGATATCCGCTTTTCCAAACGGGATCGTATAAAATCCTTCCTCTACTTCTCCTTTCAGGTTATAAAGTGTTTTATCTTCAAAAAAGATAACGGGATCATCGTCAAAGATGGAGGTAAGCAACAGTCCCTTCGCATCCGCCGGTGTAGAAGGAACAACGACTTTTAAACCGGGTATATGGGTAAAAAGGGCATACAGGCTTTGGGAATGCTGTGCCGCCGCTCGAAAGCCGGCACCGTGCATTGTTCGTATCGTTACAGGCACCTTCGCCTTGCCTCCGAACATATAACGAAGTTTTGCCGCTTGGTTCATAACTTCATCTAAGCAGCTGCCGATAAAATCGTTAAACATTAATTCGGCAATCGGTCTTAGTCCTGTTGCTGCGGCGGTAACTGCTGCACCAATATAGCCTGCCTCCGCAATAGGCGTATCCAACACTCTTTCTCTTCCAAACTCTTGAACAAGACCTTTCGTAACCCCCATTACTCCTCCCCAAGCTTCATCGTCCTGCAAATGATCCACATTCGCTCCTCCTGCAACGTCTTCTCCAAGTAAAATAACATTTTGATCTTTGCGCATTGCCAGCTTCATAGCTTCATTGACCGCACCAGAAAAAGAAATTTTTCTTGCCATTTTTCGTTCCTCCTAACTCCTTTGATTTAATAAGATACATAAACGTCCTTTAAAAGATCCTCAGCAGACGGAAACGGGCTTTTTTCAGCAAAATGTACCGCCTCCTCAACCGCTTTTGTTACCTGTTGTTCGATATTTAATAATTCTTGTTCGGATATTAATTGATTGGAAAGAATGTAATGGCGGAATTTTGCAATTGCATCATTCTCCTGTAAATGCTTTTGTTTTTCTTCCGCAGATTTGTAAGTCTGGGCGTCACCTTCAAAATGTCCGTAATTCCGATATGTCTTACATTCAATTAATGTCGGGCCCTCTCCATTTCGAGCTCGTGCAACTGCTCTTTCTGCCGCCTCATATACAGCTACCACATCTTTGCCGTCGACCACTTCTCCCGGGATATTATAGGCTTGAGCCCGATCCGCAATGTTTTTACAGCTGGATGCATATTCAAATGGGGTCGCTTCTGCATATCCGTTGTTTTCCGCCACAAAAACAACAGGCAATTTCCATATAGCTGCAAGATTAATACCTTCATGAAATGTTCCATGATTGTTCGCGCCGTCTCCGAAAAAACAAACTGCAACCGCTCCCGACTTCTTCAATTTTGCTGTCAGGCCTGCCCCAACAGCTAGCGGGAACCCCCCGCCGACAATTCCGTTGGCCCCAAGCATTCCTTTTTCAACATCGGCAATATGCATCGATCCTCCTTTTCCGTTGCACAATCCTGTTGCCTTTCCGTAAATTTCAGACATCATTCCGTTCAAATCACAGCCTTTGGCAATGCAATGTCCATGTCCGCGATGCGTACTTGTGATATAATCTTTGTCATCTAAATGCGCGCAAATTCCTACAGCGACCGCTTCCTCGCCAGCATATAAATGGACAAAGCCAGGCAGCACTCCTTTGCTGAAAATTTCATGAACCTTGTCCTCAAACTGGCGAATTTCATGCATTTTCTGAAATATCCATTTTGCTTTTTCTTGTGTAATGGGAGTAGATGTTGATTTGGCAATCGTCATAAAGATAACCTCCTATTTGATTGGCTTCACTTTTTTCATTTGCAACTATCATGCCAATAAAAAAATGCTTACAAATCAACATTCTTTGTAAGCGCTTTATAAAAAATATTTTTTTCATCTCATTTTGTCCTAATTTTTATCGTTTTGTCGCAAATTAGCTCAATTTATATTTTTTTAATTTGCGATACAGTGTACTTCGAGAGATATTTAACGCAGCAGCCGCCTCACCAATATTTCCATTTGTTTTCTTCAACATATTTAGAATGCGTTCTCTTTCTAGCTGATCCCGATACGACAAATTACCTTTATGGAATGTTTCGGAATTTTCCTGTTCTTGCTCCCAAGCAATCAGCATGGATTTCAAGTGGGAAATGGATGGAATACGGTCTCCATATTCCACTCGTATACGCTCGAGCACGTTAAACAGCTCCCTTATATTTCCGGGCCAGTGATAAGCTGAAAACAACTGTATGACATCATCTGGAAAAGAAATGAGCCAATCATTTTTTTGACAATAATACTCAATAAAGAATGGGATATCTTCTTTACGCTCTCTTAATGGCGGAACGTTAAGCGTGCATACATAAATGCGGTAAAATAAATCTTCACGCAGCTTTCCTTCCTTTACTAATTTGTATAAATTGCGATGTGTTGCAGTTATGACTCTTATATCAACAGGAACGGGCTTTTCCCCGCCAATCGGTACAACTTCTTTTTCCTGAAGCACTCTTAAAAGCGCTACTTGCATTTCCGACGGTATTTCACCGATTTCATCAAGAAAAATGGTTCCGCCGTCAGCCTGAACAAATTTCCCTTTATGTCCCGTCCGTTTGGCTCCTGTAAATGCTCCGTCAACGTAACCAAATAACTCGCTGCCGATCAATTCCTTTGGAATAGCTCCGCAATTTACTGCAACAAACGGCTTATTTTTTCTCACACTATTTTGATGAATCGAACGAGCAATGAGTTCTTTTCCTGTTCCTGTTTCTCCCATGATACAAACAGTCGACTCCGTTTTTGCAACTTTTTCACAGATCTTTAAAAGATTTTGAAATGATAAGCTTTTTCCAACTACTCCTTCAAAGTGATAAATTGTTGTAGGAAATGGAAAAGCTTCATGATAATTCGTCTTCTGCAGGGTAACTTCATAGCCAATCAAATCATGGTAAATGGAAGAAAAAATAGGAGTCTTCGTTTTGATTCGCCAATTTTTATCACAAATTTCTTCAAGCGGTTGATCCATCATGCTCGCGAAGAAAGAACGTAAACAATGATTGATCCATACAATCTTCCCTTGATCATCACATATCATTGAAGGGAAATGAGGATTTTTCACTTTCGATGAATATTTAAGCAACTCCAACATATCGTCCTTTTTTCTCATGTGAAATTGTTGTTCAATCGTATACGCTGCAGCGACAACAGTGGCTAAGGCATGGTTGGAAAATTGAGAGCAGTCGATGGGGTAAGATAAGTCGATAATTCCGACAAGTTCTTTTTTTTCGTCATAGATCGGCGTGGCTGAACATACCCACTGCTGAGAAGCAAGAGAGTAATGCTCTAACCCAGTAACCGTAATAGGTTCACGAATCCTCAATGTTGTTCCAATTGCGTTCGTCCCCACCTCATCTTCAGTCCACTTCACCCCCTCAATAAAATTGATTGTTTCTGCCTTGTTCATGGCCTGTTTATGGCCGTTCATATACAAAACGTATCCGTTACTATCAGCGAGAAGAAGAATTGATTTCGTTTCTTGAAACACTTTTTCCAAATGTTCTAATATCGGAGCAGCAATTTGAAGCAATCTTTGATTCTTTTTCCTTCTTTCCGTCAACAGCTGCGAATCGAGCACAATCCTTCCTTTTCCATCGTAAGGATCGACATTTTGTCGGCGGCAAATATACCATGACTCTTCAATTCTTTTATTCATCCTCCCATGATCCAATACTCCCTCCCGAACAAAACGGCGCCAAATTTCGTGTTTCAAAGGATCAACGATACTCATTTTTCTCCTCCTTCCCACATTTTCCACCAATATGAACATTCGACTTTTTATGCAAAATTCCTTTTGAAATACGCTAATCGTTGAATTAAAGCTTTTACTGCTGAACAGTTTTTTATTTTAGATAGCGACTTGTCTGGAAAAGTTTTTTAGATAAACGCTTCATAGGTCATCGTGAAAATGAAAACGATCCAAGCGACAGCCATGGAACTTTTCATTGTCAAAATCAGATTATTATGATGCGGTGAAAACAATGAAACGTTGTGTTGACCAAACATTGATTAAATGGTTTTTCGTCATAATCAAATATATGAAACTGAAAGACTGAAATTCTGGAAGTATCTTAACATTTGCATTTCGAGGATGTTAGTCATTCAATAATGCAGTAAAACGTATAGGCTTATCTAGCGAGCAATATTGACATACAATTTTCACCTTTAAGTTCTAGTAACAGGAAGAAAACTATTGAAGTTGATTTTCATTCCCAATATAATTGAGAATGAAAATCATTAATTTGAGGGGTTGTTGATCGCATGAAACGCTATAAATTGCCTGTCATATTATTTTTATCAAGCAGTTTGTTGTTTAGCTGTTCCCAATCAAATGAAAGTTCAACGGAACCGGCAAAAAAAGAGACAGCGAAAGAAAGCTCCCAAGTTGATTTAAATCAAATATCTACAGATTATCGCACGTTTGCGATCGCTGAAATAGATGAATTTGTTAAAAAGACAGAAGAGTTTGCCAATGCAGTGATCGCTGGGGATGTGGAAAAAGCAAAAGAACTTTATGCGCCGGCTCGCATGCACTATGAGCGTTCTGAACCAATTGCTGAAGCGTTTGCAGAACTCGATCCGAAAATTGACGCTCGTGAAGGTGATGTCCCTGATGCAGAGTGGGGAGGTTATCACCGGATTGAAAAGGGACTCTGGGTTGAAAATACGACGAAAGGCTATGAAAAATATGCTGAGCAGCTTATAAAAGATGTGAAGCTTTTGCGCGCAAAAGTTGAAACTGTTGATGTGACACCCGATCTTTTGATCACCGGCGCAGTCGACCTTTTAAATGAAGTTTCAACATCAAAAGTTACAGGGGAAGAGGATCGTTATTCCCATACAGATTTATACGATTTTGCTGCCAATGTTGAGGGTGCTGAAAAGATTTATGAATTAATGAGCCCTGCCCTTAAGGAAAAGGATGAGGCGCTCGCTAAGGAAATTGAACAGCGGTTTCAAGCAGTTTATGCACTTCTTGACAAATATAAAAAAGGCGACGGGTATATTTCATATACTGAGCTGACCAAGGATCAAGTAAAAGAATTGAGCCAATCGATCAATGAACTGGCAGAGCCTCTTTCTAAACTAGGGGTTGTACTGGAGGGATAGCCAATGTCTGAACCTGAAAAAAAAGAAACGACATCTGTCTTTAACAAGAACGTATCAAGACGAGATGTGTTGAAGGCTGCGGGCATCGGAGGAGTCGGCGTGCTAATCGGTGCATCCGGCATTGGTGGAGCGCTAGCATTGGCTGACGTTTTGCCGACCTCTCAAAAAAAAGAAAATACAAATGCGGTTGTTCCGTTTTACGGAAAACATCAGGCAGGCATTGCAACTGAAGTGCAAAACCACATTTATTTTGCTGCTTTTGACGTGACGGCTGAAGACAGAAACGAGCTTATTCAGCTTTTTAAAGAATGGACGAAGGCTGCCGCAGCTATGACAGAAGGCAAATCGGTTGGAGATCCAGCTAATAATAAATACCTTCCTCCAGATGATACGGGGGAAGCTGCAGGACTTAATGCGTCAAATTTAACCATTACTTTCGGCGTCGGCCCGACGCTTTTTACAAAAAACAACAAGGATAGATTTGGTTTGCAAAAAAAGCAGCCGGATGAACTAAAAGAACTGCCGAAGTTTCCGCTTGATTCATTGGAAGAGCAGTGGACAGGCGGAGATCTTTGTATTCAAGCATGCTCGGATGATTTGCAGGTTGCCTTCCATGCGGTTAGAAATTTAGCGAGAATTGCCCGCGGCAAAGCGGTTCTTCGCTGGGCACAGGCCGGCTTCCAGCGTACAAAGCAAGCGAGTCCGAAAAAGGAAACGCCGCGAAATTTATTTGGCTTTAAGGATGGAACAGTGAATCCAAATGTGAAAAATTCTGCTGAAATGAATCAATACGTTTGGGTGCAGCCCGGTGACGGACCTGATTGGCTCGTGAACGGAACGTATTTAGTAGTAAGGCGGATTCAAATGTTTATCGAAGTTTGGGATCGGACTACTTTAAAGGAACAAGAAAATACATTTGGCAGATATCGGGATTCAGGTGCATACCTTGGGCAAAAAAATGAGTTCGATCCACCGGATTTTGAAAAGAAGGATGAAAACGGAGAATACTACATTCCAATGACCGCCCATGTTCGAGTCGCTCACGGTGACGGAAAACAGAAAATTTTGCGCCGTTCTTTTTCATATGCGGATGGAATAGATGCAAAAACTGGAACATTTGATGCCGGATTATTGTTTATCAGCTTTCAGCGCAGCATAAGCAAGCAATTTATCCCAATTCAAAAGCGGCTTTCGCAAATGGATGAATTAAACGAATATATCGTCCATCGAGGAAGTGCCGTATTTGCCTGTCTTCCTGGAGTAAAAAAAGGCGGATATATTGGAGAAACGTTATTTTCATAATCCCTTTCTCTCTTTCATAGGAGTTGAAGCTGATGTATAAAAAATTAGGGCTTATTGCCTTCGCAATTCTTTTCACAATGGGTATTTTCTCAAATAAAGCCGTAGCCGCAGAGAACCTTGATGATTTATATGTTTTGATAGGCGATGCCATCATGAAAACAAAGGAAGCGAACTGGGATGTCGTACAGGACAATTTAGAACAATTCTCACAGCAATGGAACGAAGTAAAAGCTGTTGATAGCAAAAAAACAGCTGAAGTCGATAAACAGTTAAAAAATGCGAAAAACGCCCTGGCTCAATCTGAAAAAGATGCAACGAAAATAAGTGAAAATTTGTCCGCTTTATCAAAAGCGCTTACTTCGTACGAAGAAGAACAAAATCCGACAGATCCGCAAAAAGAAAAAGAAAAGCTAAAACAGATGTATCAATTTATTGATGAAATCGAAAAAATGATTCAAAACAATAATTTTGATCAGGCGGCCATGAAATATCAGCAATTACTTTCCACTTGGACGGCAAACGAGAACATTGTTCGTACCGAAAGCGTTGTTTCGTATGGCGAAATTGAAACACAGCTTGCTTTGTTAAGAATTTCACTGACGCAAACTCCGCCTGATCAAGAGAAGGCTTTAAAGAGCCTCAAGGATCTGACAGCTTCTGTTGAAAATTTTTTAAGCGGGAAAAATGCGGGAAAATCCGCTGGAAATGAATACACATTAAGTGATGTAACAGATTTATTGGAAAAAAGCGTACAGTCGCTAAAAGATCATAACCCATCCGAGGCATCAGAACATTTAAACAAAATATTGCTTATATGGCCGGTAGTTGAAGGGGAGGTTCGGACAAAAGACTACTCCCTATACAATCGCATGGAAACTGAAATTCCCTCCGCAATCAGTTTATTGCAGTCTGACAATAAAAACGTAGAAAAAGCTCAAACGATGATTAGTGAATTGTATGATTCCCTTCAGCTCATCGAAGCCAAAACAAGCTATACGTATATAGATGCTATGCTTATTTTACTGCGTGAGGGATTTGAAGCTCTTTTAATCATCGCCGGTTTGCTTTCATTTTTGAAGAAAACGAATCATGCCGACAAACAAGGTTGGATTTGGATCGGCGTTTTGTGCGGCATCATTTCTAGTGCTATTCTAGCTGTTGTCATGAACATGTTTTTCTCCAAAATAACTGTTGCCGGAAGCCGCGAATCGATCGAAGGAATCGTCGGCATCACTGCTGTTGTAATGATGCTGACGGTTGGCGCTTGGCTTCACAAAAAGTCAAATATCGCCCACTGGAATCAATATATTAAAGAGCATCTCGGACACGCATTGGCAAAAGGAAGCTTGTTTTCCATGGCCTTGCTAAGTTTTCTCTCAATTTTTCGCGAAGGTGCCGAAACGATTATTTTCTATGCCGGAATGGCTCCGTCGATGGAAATCAGCCAGTTAATTTTAGGAATCGCTATCGCCATGGCGATCTTAGTGATCCTCGGGTTTATTATCATCCGCTTTAGTTCAGCGATTCCCGTCCGGCCGTTCTTTATGGGCGCAACGCTGCTTATTTATGTATTATCATTCAAAATGCTCGGAATCAGTATTCATGCCATGCAGATAGCAAACACGCTGCCAACACATTCATTGCCGAATGTTCCTTATATTGAACCAATCGGTTTCTATCCGACGATTGAAACAGTAGTGCCGCAGCTGCTTCTTATTCTTATCATCATCGGCGTAACGATGTATGTGAAAAAAACGGCTGTAAATGAAAAGGCAGTTCTTGAAAAATAAAGGATCTTAAAAGCTTCAATAAAAAAATGTACTTCGGTGAATACCGCAGTACATTAGCTGAATGCACGAGGTGCTAGTTGAACTTATTATTGTTCGACTAGCACCTCAATATTTTTCATTATGGAGTTAATTTTAAATCCGCCCAGTGCGGGTGTGCCTCAACTCTACGCTCCATATCACGGAACGCATTGAGTGAACGTCTCAGCTTACTATAAGCGTCGCCGCCTTCACTCCAACCTAAGTAGCCGATCATTCCGTTATAACCGATCTTTTTTAACTGTCCAAGCAACGCAAAATTATCTAACTCTCCAACATCCAAAGGCTCGATTGTTGCCACTCCGCCAAAACCGTGCGGATTTCGGCTGCTGCCGGACATGTTTACTTGTTTTAAGTAAGGAGCTACCGCTTGAATCGTTCCTTTTAGATTTGTTCCATCTGCCGCATACCAATGGTAGCCGCAAAAGACAATTCCAAGATTAGGATGGTTCAGGCGTTTGCATAGTCTCACTGCATCTTCATGGCGTTCAATCCAGAAGGATAGATGCGTGTAAAGCAAAATGTTAATATTTCTTCGTTCGGCAATCTTCAATGCTTTTTCCAGCCATTTTACTGCGATGTCGTCCCCTTTTGGATCTGAAGGGCGGATATGCTCTCCGACAGATTGAATCGCCAGCTCAACCGTGCTGCACCCTTCCATAATCTCCAGCATCTTTAAAATGCCTGCATTTCTTGGATGGTCCTCGCCTAGTGAAAGATCTAACACAACGTACACGCCTGCGACGTCCAGCCCATATTTCTCCTTAACGTTTTTGAGCTTTTCTACATCTCTCCATCGCTCTCCGTGCCAGACGGATAAATGGGTTGCGTCATAGCCAATTTCCTTTAACATTTCACATCGAGCTTCAAAACTATAAATACCCATTGAATTATAGAAAGCAAAATCCATTGCGTAAAAAGGGTAAGCCATTTTCTAATTTCTCCCTTCCTTTTCCGTTGAACGGTACATTACAGTGATTTCAACGCTTCGCTAATTTCTTTATCTCCTGACATTAAATCGAATGCTTTTCTATACGTATTTGGTTCATCAAGAGCTTGAACAATCGTTCTTGCTACATCCTCCCGAGGAATGTAACCGACAGGTAAGTTTTCGGCTGCGGTAACCAGTCCTGTACCTTTTTCATTCTTTAGATAACCAGGACGAATAATCGTATAATTTAGGCCGCTATTCATCAACACACGGTCGGCATAATGTTTGGCGACATAATATGGCTTAAGGTTTTCCGGCCAGTTCTGACGATTATGGGCTTGGAATGAGCTCACGATAACAAAACGTTCAATTCCGATTTTTTCAGCAGCCTCCATGGCTTTTACAGCGCCGTCTAAATCTATCAGCAATGTTTTATCAGCCCCTGTGTGTCCACCTGAACCAGCTGAAAATACGATCGCATCGCAGCCTTTGGCCGCTTCGGCAATTTCATCGACAGTGCCTTCCAAATCAGCGAGCACCGCTTCAATTCCTTTTTTCTGAAAATCCTCCAATTGCTCTTGCTTTCGAACCATTGCACGAACAGAATGCTGTTCATGCGCATGAAGCATATTTACTACTTGTTGTCCTACTTGCCCGTTGGCTCCAATGACCAAAACTTTCATCATATCCATCCTTTCTCATATTGATGGTTTTTAAATTTTCTTATCATGTTAAAGCAGGGAAATGCGGAAGCACATACTCGCCTAATTCTTCAATCACTTCTTCGACTGGACGCTGTCCATATTTTAAGTTGATGATGACATGGTTCACACCTGCATCCTGTAAAGCTCCAAGAAATTCGATTACGAAATTTCGTCCCGTACGGAATCCAAGATGTATCGGAATTGGTACATGATTTGGATCTTCCGTTAAGTCAATGTAAAGAGATTGGGAAAATGGCTTAAATTCTTCTGTTAGCGAACGCCAATTATCGATTAATGCTTTTTGAAACTTAATTCCACGCGGATAGTATATCCATCCATCACTATGTTCAGCAATCCATTCAGGAGATTGTCCACTGTGACCTGTTACCATTAATGGTATATCTGACAATTTTGGTTTTGGCAGCATATCTCCACTTGTCATATGCACTCGTGTCGTGTTAATCGTCGGAAAATGGTCACGCCAAACCTTTCTTATAGCAGCTACTGATTCTCGGAATAATTCGCTCCGTTCTTCTGGATTCACAGAAAATGCTGGAAACTCGATTGGACGGTCACCAGTTGCGACGCCGAGAATGAGTCTTTCACCAGATAATCTGTCTACAGAAGCTGCCGCTTTTGCCACATGAAGTGGGTGACGCAGCGTTAAAATAATGCTTCCAGTTGCTAAAGCAATCTTATCGGTGTGAGCCGCAACATACCCTAAATACGTAAACGGATCATACATTTGTCCAACATCTCCGAAATTTGGATCGCGCAGCGGCACATCTCTCACAAACAATGAAGCGAAATTCAGCTCTTCTGCTCGTTTTGCCAGCTTCATTTGCTTTTCGATATTCATCTCAGGGACGTCTCCCATATACGATTCAATCGGAAAGAACAGCCCTAAAGTCAGTTTGTTCTCTTGATACATGCGTGAATACCCTTTATGATTTTTAAATTTTTCCATTGTTTTTACCACTCCTTAAGAAAAGGTGGGCCGTATATAAAGGAAAGGCCCTGTTTAAAATAATTTGTTTTACAGATATGAACAATATTTATAATTTGTACAAAAACATATATTATATCTGTAACGAACTTTTTATGATGCAGCCGCGGCAATAGCAGCATCGTCTTTTATCACTTTGTCAATAATGGCGCTGCCAAGACAAATCTCACCTTCATAAAATACCGCTACTTGCCCTGGTGTCACAGCCTTAACTGGTTTTTCAAATTCTACAAACACCGTTCCATCCGGACGAATATGGACACGCACCTTTTGATCCTCTTGACGGTAGCGGAATTTAGCTGTACATGCAAACGTACTAAGACGAACATCCCCATTTATCAAGTTCAGGTTTGATGCAATCAGTCCAGTAGAGAACAATGCCGGATGGTCTTTGCCTTGAGCAACAAGTAAAACATTGTTGTCTAAATCTTTATCGACGACATACCAAGGTTCTCCTGTTCCTTTGCCGCCGATGCCAAGCCCTTTTCGTTGGCCGATTGTGTAATACATTAAACCATCATGAGTACCGAGCACTTCTCCATCAAGCGAACGAATTTCTCCAGGCTGTGCCGGCAAAAAATTCTTTAAAAAGTTTTTGAAATTTCGTTCTCCAATAAAACAGATTCCGGTACTATCTTTTTTATTGGCGGTAATAAGGTTCAATTCTTGGGCGATTTTTCGCACCTCACCCTTCGTTAACTCACCCAGCGGGAACAGAACTTTAGACAAATGGTCCGATGTTAGCTGGCTAAGAAAATACGTTTGATCTTTATTCGCATCTTTTCCACGCAGCAAGGTGATTTGGCCATTTTCTCTGTTGATTCTTGCGTAATGACCCGTTGCGATATAATCCGCATCAAGTGAAAGAGCATAGTCAACAAACGCTTTAAATTTAATTTCAGTATTGCATATTACATCTGGATTCGGTGTTCGGCCTCGCTTCAGCTCATCCATGAAATACGTAAATACACGATCCCAATATTCTTTTTCAAAGTTGACGCCATAGTAAGGAATCCCGAGTTGGTTGGCAACTCGTTTAACATCTTCATAATCCTCAGCTGCCGTACATACACCATCATCATTCGTATCATCCCAGTTTTTCATAAATACCCCGATGACGTCGTACCCTTCTTTTTTAAGAAGATAAGCAGCTACAGAGGAATCCACTCCTCCAGACATTCCGACGACTACTCGTTTTTTCTTCATTATCATTCACCTCCTTAAACTGAAACGTTTTTGATTACAGTTTTATTTAAAAAAAATTTTTGCCGCAACAAACTATTTTGTTTCAGGCATGAAACGAACTTTTTGAGCTATTATTATGAATTTCATTAATGATATCTTGGACCGTCACACCTTTTAAATAGTTTAAAAAATGTTCTTCTGCATTATGAAAAATACGAATGAGTACATCTGACAGATGTTTGCCTATTATACAGTTGTCATTGGAATCGGGACATTTCGGCACAAGCGTTTCCTCACTAGTGATTCTAAAAATTTTGTCTAACGTAATTTGTTCAGGCTGAGCGTTTAACGAAAATCCGCCCTTTGCCCCTTCTTTAGAAGCAATTATATTTTCTTTTCTTAATATGCTTAAGATTTTTCTTAATCTTACTGGGTGGACAGAAACACTTTGAGAAATGTCTTCACTGGTTACTCGCTGATTTTGCTTTTCAGCCAGATACGCAACGCAGTGAACGGCAATCGAAAAATCGCTATTCATATTGAACCTTCCTCCTAAGTGTAATAATAATGATTACAGTTTATATTGTCAACTTAAAATTACTTCTTTTCATCAGCCGCAAATAAAAAATTCGGATCATTGGCCTAAACTTAGTGTCGAGTAGTAATGATAATAAGCGATATAAAGCCCATTAGAAAAAAACAAAAATTAGCATTTTAATCATGATTCCATTCAACTATATGAGCTGCGATTGCTGAAGCTTTGCCAGAGCATCGATTCATTTCCAAACGATCAAAGTTAGTCATGTACAGTGTTTACATGTAGCGCAACGATTAAAAAATTCTTTGTAAAAAATCTTCACATTGGCAGAAACCTTTTGCTATTTCATTATAGACATGATCGATAGATTTACTATACAATTATCTACTCATTGTGTCTATATAGACTGACATCAGAGAGCAACCTGCTAGTTAAGAAAGAATACTATCAAAACAAATACTCCTCTTTGAAAAGGTGAATCTCAAAGAGGAGCAGAGAGCTTTCATTTTATTTTTCCACGCTTATCCAGTTGGCGGTATTTAGAGTTCCATAAGTACGGAAAGTTTTATCTTGCATAAGTCCGAGTAATCTGCTTCCAATCTGGTGCAAAAATTACGGAATTTCAATGCGGTTTTCGCCTAGTTTATGCTTTTGGTTGATGCAAACCCCGTCTAAATTTATTGAGACGCTTTCGTTTGAAATAATTTTATACTAATCCCTATAAAATCACCCCTGTTAAACAGGCATCGTTCCGAAACTCTTCGCCTAATTAGTGATTAAGCAAAACCGGTGATGATGCGTAATTTGCAGCATTTATGTATTCAACGAGAAAGCAGTATCATAACAATTCTGAAAATAAATAACAACAAAAAAGAAAGCTTCTTATAGAAGAGCTTAGTCTAAATTATATTGCCTAACTTTGTAATATGGGTAGTCCATTTGTTTTTGAATGCGAAGAACAGCTTCTCTGCCTGCAAGCAGCTCACAAATAAATAAACCGAGATCCACAGATGTTGCGACCCCGCCGCCAGTAATAACATAACCGTCCTTCACAATTCGATCTTCTATAACTTCTGAACAATAAGATCGAAGTAAATCATACTCGTTTGGATGGGTCGTCGCTTTCTTTCCATCAAGAAAACCAGCAGCGCCAAAAAGTATGGAACCTGTACAAACGGACACTTTATACGTCGCATTGCTGCCCGTTTTTAACCATTCGATAAATTCAGAATCATGCAATAATTCTCGAGTACCGAACCCCCCGGGGACAAATAACAAATCATACTGAGATAAATCAGGAGCCACTTCTTGAATCTTAACTGTAATTCCCCGATCATCACTTATTTCATCTTTCATTCCACACAAGGTCCAGCTTAATTCTTCATTAAAACCCATTGTTTTCAAGCGTGTTACCGCATCATAAAAACCTACAAAATCAAGAGCTGTCATTCGATCAAAAAGAATAAATGCAATTTTCATAGAATACCTCCAAAAATTGAAAAAATTGCCTAACTTATTGCTATCATACGGCATTGCTTTTCATACTTACAAGCTTTTATTTTGTCTTTCACCTGAAATCTCTCTGAATAACTTTTTCTCTTATCCATTCATCGTTCGCCAAATTTATTGTCTGCTAAAGAATATGATTGATTTTCGTGAAGTAAAGGTATTTCAAATTTGGAGGGATCATGTATTTAGGAAAGCTGTTTTTATTTGTGAATGAATGATAGGAAAGGGTGTTTACAAGGAATTTGCAATTAAGTTGAAAAACGCCCGCATGGTATGCAAACAGGAATTGATATCGGCTGTCTTAAGACTTCCCCCTTTTATAAGATACGATTATAAAATCGGGTGTCCAAATTCATTACGGGGCTAATAGGTAGAAAAGTGATGCAACAGAGGCAAGAGGCAAAAATAAATGGCACTGCATATGTTTATTCGTTGATCTTTATAATTGAGAAACTATTGCTCACAGAGCGGGTGCAGCTGCTTCCGCTTTCAAGTGAACTAATGCTCGATCAGTTTTGATTCCTTGTACTTAAAAACCGCAAAAAGCGAGCACTGAAGCTTCAAGATATGGCGTTTCAATTCCTTATAGTTAAGATAAAAACAAGTAAGTGTGAATGTGAGGGCGATTGCTGAACTTTAGTTTCAATTCCTTATAGTTAAGATAAAAACGGAGACCTGAGTGTTTTCAATGGGACATTAGGAAAGATTGGTTTCAATTCCTTATAGTTAAGATAAAAACTTAGCTGGAGCTGTTGTTGATGGTGTGTATCCAGAGTTTCAATTCCTTATAGTTAAGATAAAAACGATTTTGAAACATCGAAAAATGAAAGAAAAAATACAAGTTTCAATTCCTTATAGTTAAGATAAAAACCCCAAAAAACGTTGATGTTAGTATGTTTTCTAAATAATGGCGGATGTTGGTTTTAATTATAACGAACATAGAAAAATTTAGCAATGGCCCATTATTCTGCTGTTTCCTTCAAAAAACAGCTGTCGTCGATCTCCAGGGATTTTTACACGATTGGAGGTCGACGACTTTTTTCACACTTGGGTGATGTGATTACTGCGTTTGTTTCAAAATTCATACCAGAAAAAATATCGTCATTGTTTTGAAACTAAACCTTGCCTTCTCCAGCTAGCCTGCCAATTAGTCAATCATGAAGGAGCTTCACCACAGATAAAGAAGTTAGTCCGCTTTTCATCGGAGTTAAATACGTCTAAATGTTTCCAAAGAAAAAACAACATCTGGTAAAAAGCTTTTTTTGCTGATGCTTCGTTATATTTTAAAGAGAATGGGTCGCTGAATCCATGTTGTCCATTCAACTTATGAACCTCAACATTATGCTTGTTTTCTAAAGCTAAAATTAACTCATCAACATTAAACAATTTTTCTTCTTCTGGAAAGAACAGCAATCCGGGCATTGAGGCGATATTTCCATATAATTTCTAATACGGAACCATAATCCCCAATAATTCCATCAACAAGTCGTTCTTCACTACATAGCCATGCAACAGTTGCTCCTGCACTGAATCCGGCGACAAATATGTTTTTATATCCATCCTTAATCTCCGATAACAAACTTTTAATCATGACCAAAGCGTTTGTAAAACCTATGTTCTCCATAAAATTAAAGTAAGCATCTTCCTCTTGAGAATAATCAAAAGGAGTTTCCTGTTCTAACATATTCGAACAGAAGACATCAAAGTCGAATTTCAGATAATGATTGACAAACATGTTTCATATGTTGATTGATTCCATAAATTTCGTGAACAAGATAATTGCAGCATCCGAATCTTTTTGTATGCTAATCATTATTGCTCCTCCACCAAAGCTGTTGCACCTACTTTAAATTCTTTTTTTCTTTTTCATCACTATACTACCAGCAGCGCAGCAATCTTTATTCTTCAACTCAAGTATTATTTTCAACAACTTCTTCAATAATTGAATTTCCTTCCGTTTCCTTATCATCGAGCCATTTCCAATTCTCATACAGTCTAATTCGCCCATCTGGTAAGATTTTTGGAGTAGAAGTACATTTTCCGCCCCTAATCTCGTTTTTGATATTCACATGGTTATACCTAAACTCTAAGCATCCATCTTCTTTTACTATCCCAATTAAGAATCCTTTTATAATTTCTCCACCGCTATACGTTGCTGAGATTATATTTCCTTCTTGTTTATATTCAAAAAGCGTTTCTGAAGAAACTTCTCCATTATCTGTATTTTCAATTGAAACAAACTTGCGGCCATTATAATTTATCACAAACAACGCTCCTCTAATTTTTAATTTTCACTATTTTACCACATGTTTTATCCTTTTTTAGCCATCAAATTTATTTTCTCATGTTCAACTATTTCACAAGGGATACTTTGAGAAATACTTAATCAGATTTTCTAGTGCGGAATCGTGTCAAAAAGGGATTCCTACATTCAGCAGGAATCCTTGATACATCCAATGCCGAACTTAAATTTTAGTACAAGAAGGCGGGGTTATCGCTCTGCCTTTACTTCTCCGGATTCCTTACTATCGTTCCCCCGAGTTCAGCAGAAGTTAAAAGTAGATCTCCATTTTTGATACCGCTTTTACTTTTAATGAAAAAATTATTCTTGAGTTAAATAATTGAAATGTTTATCAGTGATATATGTTAGATCAATTCCAAAATTCATCTTATTTAAAATAGGTTTAATATATTCTATTAAATGTGCACCAGCCTCAAAATGATCAGGAAATTTACTAATATAAAATGAATAGTTATTGTCACAATTTGGCTTATGCTCCACTAATCCTTCAATTACTTCAATAATTCGACCGACAATATTTTCTTCTAATTTTTCCTCTGAAATTATTACAGTGTGGATATAATTCTCCGCGCCTTCAAATGAATTTTCATCCTCTATTTCCTTTAAAATTGGAAAATCATCCAAAACACTTGGTCTTCTGTAATCTAAAATCAACAGCATACAGATAGTTTCATTATCTTGATTATCTATACGAAACAATTCTAGATCTCGCAATTTTAGCATTCTTACCAATTTGAACATTAAATATCATCTTTCTAACTTTGGATTCCTTTTTCATTGAAGTATACTAAAGAATTTAGAATAACTATACTATACTTCATATAAAATTATATCCGTAAGTTAGAGTAAGCTGAATACACTTTGAGATGAATAACTTATACCGAGAAAAAATTTTTTATGGTTTTTCCGCAACTTTGATCGTCTCAGAAATAAGGAATATGCTCACTGATCTACCTTCCATACATATAAAAGAGATGCACTTCACATCAAGTGCACCCCAACAATTGACTGAGAACCTTTATTTAAAAGCCATCGCAGCTTTTACAGCTTTTTGCCAGCCTTCATATAATTTGTTACGTTTTTCTTCATTCATAGATGGCTCGAATGTACGGTCAATGTTCCATTGTGTCGCGATCTCTGATTGATCTTTCCAATATCCAACCGCCAAGCCGGCTAAATAAGCCGCTCCAAGAGCAGTAGTTTCATTGACAACAGGACGTTCAACAGGGACACCTAACAAATCGCTTTGAAATTGCATTAGAAAATTATTTTTTACTGCCCCGCCATCTACACGCAAGGTTTTCAAGGAAATACCCGAATCCGCTTCCATAGCAGTCAGCACATCTTTTGTTTGATAGGCAAGAGACTCTAAAGTTGCACGAACAAAGTGTTCTTTCTGCGTTCCCCGTGTCAAACCAAATATAGCTCCTCTAACATCGCTGTCCCAATACGGTGTTCCTAATCCGACAAACGCCGGTACTACATATACACCGTCTGTGGATTCTACACGTTCTGCATATTGTTCGCTATCAGCAGCATTTTTTAACATACGAAGTCCATCTCTTAACCATTGAATGGCAGATCCTGCAACAAAAATACTTCCTTCTAAAGCATATTCCACTTTTCCGTTTAATCCCCAAGCAATCGTTGTTAATAGTCCGTGGTTAGAAGCAACAGCTTTTTCGCCCGTGTTCATAAGCATAAAGCAGCCCGTACCGTACGTATTTTTCGCCATGCCTTCTTCAAAACAAGCCTGACCGAATAGTGCTGCTTGCTGATCCCCAGCCGCTCCAGAAATCGGAACTTCCTGCCCAAAGAAATGATACGGAACTGTATGTGCATAAATTTCTGAAGATGGACGTACTTCCGGAAGCATGGATTTAGGCACAGTTAAAATTTCTAACAGTTCATCATCCCATTTCAGCTCATGAATATTGAACATTAATGTTCTTGAAGCATTTGAATAATCCGTCACATGCGCCTTTCCACCCGAGAGCTTCCAAATTAACCAAGTATCAATTGTTCCGAATAATAGCTCTCCTCTTTCCGCTTTTTCTCTAGCCCCTTCAACATGATCTAATATCCATTTGACTTTTGTTCCTGAAAAGTATGCATCAATTAACAGACCTGTCTTTTCACGAAATGTATCATTTAATCCCTTCGCCTTTAACTCCTCACAAATATCTGCCGTTTGCCGTGATTGCCAAACAATGGCATTATATATCGGCTGACCTGTGTTTTTATCCCAAACAACCGTTGTTTCGCGTTGGTTCGTAATTCCGATGCCTGCAATTTGCTCAGGTTTTATTCCTGACTCAGACAAGGAAGTGGCGATGACGGATAAGATGGAACCCCAAATTTCATTGGCATTATGCTCTACCCAGCCTGGTTTAGGAAAATATTGCGCAAATTCTTTTTGTGAAATATGAACGATTTCCCCTTTTTTATTAAAAATGATCGCACGTGAACTTGTCGTTCCTTGGTCTAGAGCTAAAACATATGTTTCCATTTTCTTCACCTCATTTTTTTATTAAAATTATAAACTTAAAGTGTTGCTTTCGTTTTCTTATAGACATTCAAGCTTTGTTCTTTATTGCTTACTAGCGCTGCCACAACGATAGCTGCTACAACAATTGTGAAAATCCAAAAAGCAGAGGTACTGACTCCTTCAAAAGCCCATTTATAAAATAACGCTCCATACGTTCCCCCAATAATCGGCCCTACAACAGGAATCCAAGCATAACCCCAGTTAGAGCTTCCTTTACCTGGAATCGGCAGAATAAAATGAGCAATTCTCGGACCTAAATCACGGGCAGGATTGATGGCGTAACCCGTAGTTCCGCCTAAGGAGAGACCTATTGCAACGATGAGAAATCCAACGATGAACGGGTTCATTCCTTCTGCAAATTTATTCGCTCCAAGTGCCAACAATCCAAGCAACAAAATGAATGTACCAATGACTTCACTTAAAAGATTCGCTGCGGGATTTTTGATTGCAGGATCTGTTGAGAATACGGCTAATTTTGCACCTTGGTCATCGGTCGCTTTCCAGTGGGGCAAATAGTGCAAATAAACGATCACAGCACCGATACATGCACCAATCATTTGGGCAATAATATAGGTCGGTACATCACTCCATGGGAAAGAACCGATTGCAGCTAATCCGATGGTTACAGCTGGATTAAGATGGGCTCCGCTAAATTGACCTACAGCATATACCGCCATCGCTACGGCAAGACCCCATCCCATCGTAATAACAATCCAGCCTGAATTTTCAGCTTTTGATTTTTTAAGTACAACACCGCCGACAACTCCACCCCCAAAAACAATCAAAATCATCGTGCCAATTAACTCACCTAAAAATGCAGACATCAAAGTTTCCTCCTTTTTCATATATTTGTTATCTCTTGCGAAAAGACTACAATTTTGGTCAATAAAAAAGATCCGCAGCAAATTCCCCCCTTAGTATGCAGGCTGCATACAGGGAATTACTGTGGATCTCCATTTCTCCATCACAAATATTAACTTGATTTCAGATTATTACAAAAAGAAAGCGTTGTCAATCACTTTTTTTTGAATTATGATATTATTTGTTTTGAAGTAAGTTCTAGGAAATGGGACCCATGAACCTAATATGAATTTTTGTAACAATTCAAAAGCAAAGGCTTGATTACGATTCTTTACCTGATTGGAGAAAAAAATCAATAAACGCTAATGCGTCTTTCTCATCTTCTCCATCAGTCATCACTTTGATCGTCTGTCCCTCCATTATGGCAACGCTCATAAGCTGAAGAATACTTTTCGCGTTAATCCTTCTGTCGCCGATCATTAACTCAACCTTGCTTTTATACTGGTTTACTTTTTTCACAAAATCTGCTGCTGGTCTGGCATGCAGACCATTTTCAATGGTCACTGTAATCTCTTTTTCGATCATTGAGTTCACTCCTAATTTTTCTCGCTAGTCATTGATTTTGACAAGTTCCTTTGCACTCTCGCCAGCTCGAACGACCTCTTCAATCGAGCTTCCCAAACCAGCCTCAACGACCGCTGCATAAGCTCCTTCTACGAGAGGAGCATCGGCTATTATAATGTTTTCATTGTTCTCTAGCATCTCAATAGCCATTTCAGCATTAATGAGTGCACTCCCTAAATCAAACAAAACGACAACGCCTTTCTCAGAATAGACTGATTCAATTGCTTCCTTAATGTCTAATGCATTTGTTCCGATATCTCCTTCAACCCCTCCAGCGATGGCTACAGATACTTCAGGTTGAACTTGATTCAGAAGCTTTTTTAGGCCGCTTACAATTTCATAGCTGTGTGAAATTAAGACAAGACTTACATATTTCATTGGGCCACCTCTCCTTCTTCGAGCAATTCAGCTAAGGAAGCAAACAATAAATACGATGAAGCTGCCCCAGGATCAATATGACCAATAGAACGCTTTCCTAAATAAGCCGCACGGCCTTTCTTTGCCTCAAGCTCTTTTGTGTCGTCCATCTTCTCTTTAGATAAATCAGTAAGCTCTTTAGAATGAATCGTTTCACGATTTTTCATATACTCAATGACTGGCTCCCAAACATCGATCATCGTTTTATCTCCTACTTGTGCCTTTCCCCTAACTTTTAACCCATCCAATGATGCTGCTAATGCCTCAACTAAAGCCTTTATATCAACTTCTTTTTTACCCTTTAAAGCAAGAGAAGCTTTCATGAAAGCTGTTCCATATAACGGACCTGAAGCTCCGCCTACTTTAGCAATTAAAGTCATACCAACATCTTTAAACAAAGAACCAAGATCATCATATTTGCCTTCTGTAATTTTCTTGACGGTTTCCTGAAATCCTCGTGCCATATTTAATCCATGGTCTCCATCGCCAATTGCTTGATCCAGCTCCGTTAAATACTCCTTATTTTCCTGAATTTTATCGTTAAAAGTTATGATCCATTTTTTAGCCTGTTCAACGTCAAATGTCATTGATCATCTCTCCTCATATTCCTTCTATAGACAGACTGCAAGAAAGCGAGATTGCTATTTTTTGAATGCGATTGTATCCGCTTGTGCGTCTAACAACTCAATGAGTTGATCGTCTAATTTTAATAACGAAATAGAGCAGCCAGCCATTTCAAGCGATGTCATAAATTCGCCAACAAACGTTTCATGTATATAAATGTTCTTATCCTTTAGGACCTCAGAGACTTTTTTGTTCATAATATATAATTCCATTAATGGTGTTGCACCTAGACCGTTAATCATGACCGCAACCTTGTCGTTTTCCTCAAGTTTTAAGTCATCTAAAATTTTTTCAAGAAGTATTTGTGCGATTTCATCCGCTGGCTGGATTTGTGTTTTTTCAATGCCAGGTTCTCCGTGAATCCCCATTCCAATTTCGATTTCATTTTCTCCGAGCTCGAAGCCAGGTTTTCCTGCTGCTGGAACAGTGCATGGAGTTAAGGCCATTCCCATTGACCGCACATTTTCCACAACTTTCTTAGCTACTGCTTCTACTTCTTTTAGCGTTGCACCCTTTTCCGCTAATGCACCGGCAATTTTATGAACAAAAACCGTACCTGCTATTCCCCGCCGGCCTGTCGTATATGTACTATCCTCCACAGCTACATCATCATTCACAACCACTTTTGCTACGTTGATTCCTTCTGCTTCAGCCATTTCGGCAGCCATTTCAAAATTCATAATGTCGCCAGTGTAATTTTTAATAATCAATAACACCCCATTTCCGCTATCAACCGCTTGAATCGCCTCAAAAATTTGATCTGGGGTTGGGGAAGTGAACACTTCTCCACATACCGCTCCGTCTAGCATTCCTTTACCTACATAACCAGCATGTGAAGGCTCATGACCGCTTCCTCCACCGCTAACCAAGCCAACTTTTCCTTGAATAGGTGCATCTTTTCTTACGATTACGTTTGTATTTGGCAATCTCTTCATTCGATTAGAATGAGCCGCCACCATCCCTGCTAACATGTCTTCAACTACTTGATTAGGATCATTGATTAATTTTTTCATAGACATACCTCCCTCTATATACTTTAATTTTCTCCCGAATACTCCCGTCTTCTCTAAATTTCATTGACACCTAATAGTTGATCCACCGAAAATCATGGTGATAAATTGAATTTCTTTAAATTCCTTACAGTTGGGGGGACATCCTATCAACCAAACTGGTATTGTTTGGTAATAACAGTTATGACCGTGCGCAAAATCTCCACTCATCTCACGGTCGCTAACCCTCCCATGTATCACCGGATTGAGATCCATACATTCCTTCGTCCTGCGTATCCATGAGGTGGAGGTCGGATAAGCTCCTCGGCTGGGTCATAAGCCCGTATGGTAAAAATAAACTCCGACTCGGCACTATTGGTGTTTGTCTTTAGAAATACTTGAAGTATTCGATCGTAATTTAGTTAATATGTTGGTTAATAAATCGGTTTAAGCAACTTGTAAGGTAATTTGAGGTAACCCTCGCAATAATTTTGAACCATCAAATTCACACTGTTTTTGACCAATGACAAATAAGACACGTAATAGCTTACAACACAAAGCAATGAGGGACTGTTGCTTTTTTAAAGGCCTTTCAGATCGTTTTGTATAGTATTGATGTAAAGCTTTAAAAGTTGGATTATGGGCAACGAGTGGCCGAATCGCTAAGTACATAGCTTTACGCAGCCTGCTTCGTCCCCGTTTCGTTATTCTGGTTTGTCCTTTAAATGTTCCAGAACTATGCTCACGTAATGAAAGGCCTGCCAGATTAACTAATTGCTGAGGATGACTGTACTTTGTGAGATCACCCACTTCAGCGAAGAATAGAGTGACTGTTGTAACACCTAACCCAGGAATATTCATCATTTGCTTAGCACCTGGGATCGTTTCTACAAGAGCTTCTAGCTCCTGATCCAACTCTTCCAACTGCGTTTGATAAAGCTCATATTGGTCAATCAGATATTCCATTTCACGTTTGGCAAACTGAATCCCGATTTGAATTCCAATGCTCTTTTTGGCCGTTTCTACTAGTTTCGTTGCTCGCTTCATTCCAACTGCTCGTTGTACAAATGGCTTCCATTTTGAGAGAACCTCTTCAGGTGTCATTTCTTTCATTTGAGAAGGAAATGGAAACAGTTTTAGCGTGCAAAGAGCTGCTTTTCCTTTCCAATCTCCGAAAACATCGAAAAACTCCGGAAAATAACGTTGAATCAAATTTTGAATACGTCCTTCTGTGATGGCAAGCTGTTGAGTGAGCTGATCTCTTATTTTGACGCCTTCTCTTAGTTCCGCGTAAATACCGTCTAAGAGATTTGGTACGGAGTATCGGCCGTCTTTTATCAGCTGTGCAATCACTCTGGCGTCTTTTGTATCGTTTTTTGTTGGAGAGTTGTCATCAAGCTCTTTGCTTTTCTTTACATGCATCGGATTGACTAGCACAAAGTCATAGCCCTTTGCGGTAAGAAAATAAGCGAGATTTAACCAGTAAGGTCCGGTTGGTTCAACCCCAAAAATCACATGGTTCTTATCATTTTCTTGTTGGTGTCGATTCACCCAATCTAAAAGCATTTGGAAACCATGTATGCGATTTTCAAAGATCAAGCGTTTTCCAAATTCAATTCCTCGATCGTCTTGTGCCCGTGCCACGTGTTTGTCTTTGGCAATATCAATGCCGATTATTAATGTTGATGGTGTGATTTGCGAGATTTTTCGATTTTGAGTATAATTCATTATTGAGTCCTCCTTGGTAACTTATTAATTCGGGGTCAATGCATTGACACCCTGTACTATACCAAGAGGGCTCTTTTTGTTTCAAACCTCAAATTTCTTCATTACAGGAATGCTCCTCTTAACTTTGCACTTTTTATTAATGCAAAAATGATGCCAACAACGAAAGCGCTTTACGGATGCGTTTTCATATTTTTATGGCGAGTTCATTGGGAAAAAATATCAATCCATTTGATACTTTTTCCCAACTAAATGCTCCAATCCATATTCTCTTATTTTTTTAGCTGCCGTTTTATGAGTGATCCCAAGCGCTTTCGCTAATTGGTTATAGCTTGGGTAATATTGACAAGCAAACGAAAAAATTTGTTTTTCATATTCTTTGAAGGTCAGCACTTCGTTGCCAAAATTGATACTCTGTTTCTGCATTATTTTTTTATTTTCTTGACATTGAGGGTTCGAGATGTAGTAAGGTAAATCCTTGCATCGCAAAATTTCTTCATCTGCGAGATTAAATAACCGTTCAATTACATTTTGTAATTCTCTAATATTTCCTGGCCAATGGTAACTGCACAATGCTTCCATAAATCCTTTTTCATACCCTTTGATATTTTTTCCACCAATCTAGCATTCAATTGTTTTCGAAACGCCTCCACCAAAAGCGGAATATCTTCTTTTCTTGCCCTTAAAGGCGGCAGATGAATTGGTACAACATTCAACCGATAATAAAGATCCTCGCGAAAACTGCCCTCATCTACCATTTTTTTGAGATCACGGTGAGTCGCGGCAATTACCCTAACATCAAGCTGAATGGGCGCATATCCGCCAATTCTTTCCACTTCCCTTTCCTGCAGTACACGTAAAATTTTTGCTTGTAAATCCAAACTTAAATCACCGATTTCATCTAAAAAAATCGTACCTTTATTAGCGAGTTCAAATTTTCCTCGATGTGTTTTATACGCTCCTGTAAAGGCTCCCTTTTCATAACCAAATAATTCGCTCTCCATTAATTGAGGAGGGATGGCTGCACAATTCACTCGAATAAATAGGTTATTCTTTCTGTCGCTTGCTTCATGAATGGCCTTAGCAACAAGTTCTTTCCCTGTTCCGCTTTCTCCTGTAATAATCACTGTCGAATTTGTTTTTGCAACCTTTGCGGCGATTGTTAAGGAATCTTTTAATGTCTCACTGTTTCCTATGATCTTATGAAATGCTTCATCAAATCCTTGATGTTTGGACAGCTCCATTTCCAAATATTTCGTTCTTTGCTCCATTAGATCAATTTTTTCGAGGAGCTTTTTAATATCATCGAATGGAGTCATGGTGGCAACTGTTCCGCGAAATTCATCGTCAACGAAAATAGGATTTATTTTTGTAATATAACTAGATTGTTGGTTTACTTGAATTAGTTTCATAATCTGATTTTGAGTGCTTTTAATATTTTCCCATTCATGTTGCCCGATTATTGATTGAATGTTTGGGACACTGTTTAATTTTTTTAACAAAACATCCATTTCATCATTTTTGTATATAAAATTTCCATTTTTATCTGTTAATCCGATTAAATCTGAGACAGATTTTAAAACAAGATTTAGTCGCTGCTGCAGCTCTTTTACTTCATTCAATTCTTTACTGATTTTCTCAATGGTAGATATATCTTGAAAAATAGCAACAGCCCCAATCGTTTTTCCATTAAAAATAATTGGCGAACGGGTTGTTAACAATGTATGATGGTTGATTTCTTGCTTTTTGGATAATTCCATTTTTCCTGTCTTCAGTACTTCATGCAATCTTGAATGGGGAATCACTTCGTCAGCGCGTTGATTGATAAGCTCATGAGGATCTTTTTCCAAAAGTTTTGCTGCAGCTGCATTGACATAAGTGATGATATTGTCGCTATTCACAACGACGATTCCATTCGGTAAAGCAGATATGGCCTCATGAAGGGTAATGGAATTTTCCATGAGAAGTCGATCTGTTTCTGCTTGCTGGGAATCTTCAAGATCCGTTTGTTCAAAAAAATCTTTTATCTGCTGGACGATTTGATCGTCTATTTTTTCTTCAAAATGCAGGATAAATTCCTCTCCTTGTCCAATCTTTAAGGACACTAAAGATAATAGATTATTCACTTGAACTTTTTTATCCTGATAGAGAACGTACGTCTTTTTTAATATCTCTTTATTTTGTATGAGATTTTGAAGCAGCGAAATAAAAGCTGCTGCCATCCGGACATGAAGACCGTTCTTTTTGTAAACTGTTAATTTAATGAACATGAAATCCCCTCCTTTTTCCATTTTAATATACTTGTTAACAGGATTACTGGAAAATTTTTTGAAATAGATAGTAGTTATGAATCTCACGATTAAAAAATTTTTTTCACCCTGTAAACGATCATGCGTGGATGTTCTCATTGCTTTGACAGCGCTTTTGTTTATGGTACAATATTAATAAGTTAATAAATTGTAGCGGAGAGAAGGAGATCCACATCAATTCCCTTTAGTCGTTTGGATGAAGGGGTGTTTTGTTGTGGATTTCTTTTTTTCTAGAGACTTGAAGCAAAGACCTCTTCTCTGTTTCAATTAAGTTTGAAAGCTGAATTCACACTGATTTTTTGCCAATAATAAAAAAGGTGGAACGAACAATGGAATATAAAGATCAAAAAATTATTCCAGCGATTCGCAATATGAAGGATTTTGAAATTTTTCTTCAGAGTTCCTATGCATATGGTGTGTTATTAGATGTCCATATTGCCCAGTTGAAAAATATCGTCAATATTTCTAAGCAGCATTGTAAAAACTTGTTATTGCATGTTGATTTAATACATGGTCTTAAAAATGATGAATACGCAACCGAATATTTATGCCAGTCCTTCAAGCCCTATGGACTGCTTTCGACAAAAGCAAGTGTCGTTTTGAAAGCGAAACAAAAAGGCGTATTGGCTATTCAACGAGTTTTTCTCATTGACTCAAACGCTTTAGAAAAAAGCTATTCCTTATTAGAAAAAACAAAACCCGATGTGATTGAGGTTTTACCTGGCGCCATGCCGAACATTATTGCTGAAATTCATCAACGAATTCAAATCCCGATCTTTGCTGGTGGATTTATCCGCAGTATTGACGATGTCAACAATGCTTTACAAGCTGGTGCTGCAGCCGTGACAACATCCAATAAGCAATTATGGAAAGAATTTGAACAGTCATAATTTATTTTGAATGGCTACCCAATTTTTCGATGCTTTAGGTTTTGGCGGCAGTTTTAGACATTCAGTTTCAGAAACGCTGTAGAAGACATGAAAGACGCAAGCCATCTTCATCAATTGAATGAAGAAAAAATGGCTTGTGCGATGGTGTCAATAGCGTTTTCAAACACTGATTCTTCATCAACTGAATAAAGAAAAGTTCATTATGGGGAAAAGCTTTGAATTTTAAATTCGCATACAAAAGAATTTTCAGAAGATGAAGAATATGCTATAATACATTCAAAGTTAATATTCGGTTGGAGACAAGGAGAGACCACATAGCATTACGTCTGTAGAAGAAGCGTAGTGTGTATGTGGTCTCTTTTTTTAGGACTTTTGACGGATCACAGGAGGAATAACAAATGAACAAAAATGTATTTGCTTATCAAAGACAAGAAATATTAAAAGACGTCGATGGAAAACAGTTTGATGTAATCATTATTGGCGGTGGTATTACAGGTGCAGGAATTGCACTTGATGCAACAACACGTGGAATGAAAACAGTTTTATTTGAGATGCAGGATTTTGCCGCAGGAACCTCAAGCCGTTCCACGAAGCTTGTGCACGGAGGCCTCCGTTATTTAAAACAGCTGGAAGTGAAGTTAGTCGCTGAAGTTGGGAAAGAACGCGCGATCGTCTATGAAAATGGCCCGCATGTAACTACACCTGAATGGATGCTTCTTCCGATTTATAAAGGAGGAACATTCGGTAAATGGAGCACATCCATTGGACTGAAAATTTACGATTACCTTGCTGACGTGAAGAAAAGCGAACGAAGAACGATGTTGAATGCAAAGCAAACTATTGATAAAGAACCTTTATTAAAGCAAGATGGATTATTAGGCGGAGGATATTATGTCGAATATCGAACTGACGATGCCCGCTTGACAATTGAAGTTATGAAAAAGGCAGTCGAATGCGGTGCAAAAGCGATTAACTATGCAAAGGTAGACGAATTTATTTATGAACAAGGCAAAGCCGTAGGTGTAAAAGTTGTTGATCAATTAACAGGAGAATCATATCAAGTGTTCGCAAAGAAAATTATAAATGCAACAGGCCCTTGGGTCGATACGTTACGGGAAAAAGATCACTCTTTAAAAGGAAAACATTTGATTTTGTCAAAAGGAATTCACCTTGTTTTTGACCAAAGCCGATTCCCATTAAAACAAGCGATCTATTTTGATACACCTGATGGACGAATGGTGTTTGCCATTCCGCGTGATGGAAAAACTTACGTTGGCACAACAGATACTTTCTATGATGGGGATATTGCACATCCTAAAATGACTGTTGAAGATCGAGATTATCTTATTAAGGCCATTAATTATATGTTCCCAACGGTCCATATCACCGTGGAAGATATTGAATCAAGCTGGGCCGGGCTCAGACCATTAATCCATGAAGAAGGAAAAAGTCCTTCTGAAATATCACGCAAAGATGAAATTTGGACGTCTGATTCAGGTATTATTACCATTGCCGGCGGAAAATTAACAGGATACCGTAAAATGGCAGAAACGATCGTTGATCTTGTTGCCAAATTATTAAAAGAGGAAGAAAACGAAGCATTTTCCCCTTGCAGAACGAAAAACCTGCCGATTTCGGGAGGAGATTTCGGAGGTTCAACAAATTTTGAATCGTTCGTAACTAAAAAAGTTGAACAGGGAGAAAAATTGGGATTTAGCAGAAAACAATCGGAAAGATTGGTCCGATTATATGGAACGAATGTAGACCGGGTGTTTGAACTGGCAGTTGAATTAAAGAAAGTAAGAGATGAGTTTCAATTACCGATTGATGTTTTAGCCCAGCTTCAATATGCCTTAGAAGAAGAGATGGTCGTAAAACCGGAGGACTTCTTTATCCGGAGAACGGGATCGTTATTTTTTGAAATTCATTCAGTTCACCAATGGAAGGAATCCGTTATTCAATATATGGCGAAAAACTTGGAGTGGACAGAAGAGGAGCAAAACCGTTATCGCAAAGAATTAGAAACATATCTGCACGACGCCGTCACGCCTGTTGATGAAAAACAATAATAGACAAAATATATAATGACAGCAAAGGCTTTTATTATCCGGTTATTTGAACGAAAAGGAAAAAGTAGCCGAATTTTGACAGCATCCCCCTATAAGGAGACAGTAAATATGCATCAATTTACTGTTTACTTATGAGGGGATTTTTTTCGATAATGGTGGTGTTGAACTTTGCACCGGTTATTTCTTAAATTCGTAAATACAAAAAATCATATTAAAGAAAGCTTATTATGTAAAAAGTTTTTAAGAAGTGGATGACGCAAAGTAATGCAAGGTCTAACTTAGAACAGCTGTATCAAGCATTTCACATCCAGTGCACCCCAACAATTGACATAGCCTGACCAATCTGAAAAATTCAATCCCTGACCGGCAAATGGGATTTGCCATGGAAGGGATTGGGAACGTTAAAGTTCCGGACGAGAACACCAATGGATTGGAGAATAAAGTTCGAGCTTATCTGAGTGAGAAGACGGGGTTAAATCTAGGCGAAGGTAAAGCAGGCAACGATGGCATTGAACTTAGCACTAAGGGTACTGGCAAAACAGTTGATGATTTAATTAAAGTTGCTAAGCCTGGAAGAGCAACAAAAGGAAGAACTATTCAGTATGAGTTATCTGGTGGATTTAGTGAAGCAATGAATGACTTTCACTCGTTGGGACCTAAAATTACTAAGGATACGCCTGACCTCAAAGTCGGTATTTTAAAGGATGGAAGAACAGTTATTGTTAGAAAGAGAAGTAGTGATGGCCGTCCTACACTTGAAATTCAAGATGGCAAGAAGAGAATAAAGTTTCGTTACTAGAAAACAAATATGGAGGAAGTTTTATGGAACAATGGAAAAGATGGATACCGCTAGATGATATACCTTCAACAATTTATAATGATATGCTTTTGGATGGTAAAGATGGTGTTATTTTAGAATTTAGTGATGAAAATGGTGAAAAAAAAGTTGTAGTGAATTTTAAAGAAGGAGTATTATCGTATAGAAATACTGATGAAGGTTCGTTATTAGAAACGCTAAATTATTTAGATCAATATTACGGTACAGATTTTTATAGTGATTGGTCTTTATTTAAAGTTAAAAACTCAGAATACTTGAAATGGTTTCATAAAGAAAGTTGCGGTATATACGAGTCAAGAGAGGTAGAACATTATGTATTTTTAACTTCTAATGATGTAATTGAAATATTATCAATATATCCTCCTAGTATTACGGTAAAGTAATTTTGTTATAGTGTGTGAAGCAAGATTCCCTAATACAACGATAAATAAACAATCCGCTTGAACAAAAAGTTCAAGCGGATTGTTTATTCCTCAAGGAGCGCTTCGAATAAACTATATAGAGCAATGCCCTATACAATGCGCGCGGACCTTGCTTTCCTAGGAGATTCCCTCTTTTTAGCCATGGAGATTCCCGGCATCGGTTCCGCCGCCATCCGCGAGCTTACAGACGAACTGATTCATTGGCTCGACCGCTATGGAGAAAAGCTGAATGAAGCGGAGGAACTGCTGTATCAGACGGCCGCGTCCATCAGACAGGCAGACCAAACGCTCGCCGACAACATAAAAGAATTCGGTCTGAAGCTTCTTTGCTGGTATGACTTGCAGCGGTTGTTTGGAGAATACGACCCGATTACTGGAGAACGGATATCCGGATGGGACCGCCTGGTTGCGGGAGGAAATGTTATTGTTGTCCGTCATTCCTCCAGCCAAAGGGGCAGGAATCGCTGGAAAAGCGGGGATCAAAGGAGCGAAAGCGGCCGGGATAGCAGCGGATGTTTCGAAATTGGTCCCGCAAATGAAATATGTTCTCCGCTATGATAAAATGATGTCTGTCTTTCAAGCGGCGTACCTCCAAGTCGTGAAAGCGCCGATTACCAAAACGCTGCGATATTTTAATAAGCAATGGGATGACCGTCTTACCAGCGTTTCGTCTGTCCAATGGCAGCTAGCCTTGGCGGGAATTGGTCCAGCGTCCCGCGCATGGATGAGCAAGGCTAAGGAAGAAGTAAAAGAAACTGCGATTAACATGATTGGCAAAACTGGGGATGAGGTGGACGGTAAGGGTACGGGTAAATTTAGTAAGTATGATGTAGGATTATATAAAGAAATAAAAGGTGTACCGAGGTTAGATGCACATCATGTTGGACAAAAAGCAATTATGAAAAAATTCATTCGAAATTATGATCCAAATAATGCACCAGCAATATTAATACCAAAAGCTGGACATACAAGAAAAGGTCCTAGGGGAATAGTTTTGAGAAGTTCAAAAGGAATTGAGAGTGTAAGACAATTATTAGCAAGAGATATAATGGAGTTAAGAAGAGTATATCCAGACATTCCTAATTCTCAACTTCGAAAATTAATTGAATTAAATAAACAATTGTATCCAGAGATGAGAAGGAGATGAGATATATGAATAAAGAAGAGTTTGTTAAACTTTTACATCAGTCAATTATAAAAGAAAATCGTAATTTTTATCGAGATATATTCAATAATACTGATATTAATGAAGTTACAGACCCTTATTGGAAAGAAGCGTTGATGTTTTATTCAGAACTATCAGATAAAAATAAAGAAATATTATTTAAAATAATCGAACAAGTAGAAGTGGATGCTGTATCTAATATTTTAGGGGTGTTAGATGGGGTAGTATCAATAGGAGAAGAGGATATTGAGTTTAAAGTGACAATTAACAATAATAATGAACCAATTAATGGAGATTTACAAGACCTATTTTTGGAGTATGATGAAGAGAATAGGTAACAAGTAATGTTAGACTAAAAGTAGACACAGATTATTATAGTAATAATAGACTAAAAAATGAGGTGTCTACATGACAAAAAACAAAGGCGGTACGATCGGGATTAAGCCAATTACTTGTTATGGCCTTCGCCACACTCACGCATCAATGCTCCTATATAAAGGGGTGAATATTAAATACGTTTCTCGACATCTTGGTCATAAGGACATTGTGACAACATTGCAGACGTATTCACACATTTTGGACGAGATGGAGCAAAAAGAATCCCGGCAGGTAGACGTTGCAATGGAGGAGCTCTACCATACAAAATAGCCGTGCAAAATTTTTTCGAATTCTATCGGATTCTTCCGGTTTTCCAAAAAATGAAAAACGACTGCGTTTGCAGTCGTTTTAAAGCTTCCACGATTTTTGATCGTGAGATATCGGATACTAATGATGCCGATGGTGGGAGTCGAACCCACACTCCCGCAAGGGAACACGATTTTGAGTCGTGCGCGTCTGCCAGTTCCGCCACATCGGCGTAATGATATTGATGCAATTCCTCACTGGTGCCGAGGACCGGACTTGAACCGGTACGGTAGTCACCTACCGCAGGATTTTAAGTCCTGTGCGTCTGCCAATTCCGCCACCCCGGCTTGTAATGGAGGCGGCACCCGGATTCGAACCGGGGATAAAGGTTTTGCAGACCTCTGCCTTACCACTTGGCTATGCCGCCATTATTGGAGCGGAAGACGGGATTCGAACCCGCGACCCCCACCTTGGCAAGGTGGTGTTCTACCACTGAACTACTTCCGCACTTAAATTTAAAAGGTGGCTGGGCTAGCTGGATTCGAACCAGCGCATCACGGAGTCAAAGTCCGTTGCCTTACCGCTTGGCTATAGCCCAATGATATTAATATGGGGCGACTGATGGGAATCGAACCCACGAATGCCAGAGCCACAATCTGGTGCGTTAACCACTTCGCCACAGTCGCCATCTTATAAATGGCAGGGGCAGTAGGAATCGAACCCACACCGGAGGTTTTGGAGACCTCTGTTCTACCGTTAAACTATGCCCCTATCATGGTGGAGGGGGACGGATTCGAACCGCCGAACCCTAAGGGAGCGGATTTACAGTCCGCCGCGTTTAGCCACTTCGCTACCCCTCCGATTGTAAAAAATGCCGGCGAGAGGAATCGAACCCCCAACCTACTGATTACAAGTCAGTTGCTCTACCAATTGAGCTACACCGGCATATGTATACATATAATGGTGGCTCGGGACGGAATCGAACCGCCGACACAAGGATTTTCAGTCCTTTGCTCTACCGACTGAGCTACCGAGCCTTTTATGGCGGTCCCGACGGGAATCGAACCCGCGATCTCCTGCGTGACAGGCAGGCATGTTAACCGCTACACTACGGGACCATTGGTTGCGGGGGCAGGATTTGAACCTGCGACCTTCGGGTTATGAGCCCGACGAGCTACCGGACTGCTCCACCCCGCGCCGATAAAACAATAAACACTCTTCACACAAAAATTATGTATACATATCATAACATGCTGTGGCCCTAGCGCCGAAATTCATTAATATTCATTTTATTTACTATGTACATGGTGGAGGATGACGGGATCGAACCGCCGACCCCTTGCTTGTAAGGCAAGTGCTCTCCCAGCTGAGCTAATCCTCCATGGTGACCCGTACGGGATTCGAACCCGTGTTACCGCCGTGAAAGGGCGGTGTCTTAACCACTTGACCAACGGGCCAAAAATTTCATTCTGGCGGAGAGCAAGGGATTCGAACCCTTGAGACGGCGTTGACCGTCTACACGATTTCCAATCGTGCTCCTTCGACCACTCGGACAGCTCTCCAAATGGCTCCGCAGGCAGGATTCGAACCTGCGACCGTTCGGTTAACAGCCGAATGCTCTACCACTGAGCTACTGCGGAATGTAAAAGAAGACTAGCTGATATTACTATTATGTAGAATGCCTCATTTTCTATAGGCTGAATCAAATTGAAAGAAATAAACTTACAACTTCTTTTCTATTGTAAAGTGATTGCCTGGCAGCGTCCTACTCTCACAAGGGATAGACCCTCACTACCATCGGCGCTGAAGAGCTTAACTTCCGTGTTCGGGATGGGAACGGGTGTGACCTCTTCGCCATTGCCACCAAGCAAATTATTGTATTCATTTGTTCCATTCAGTGGATAGACAACTACTATTATAACTTTTTGACCGTAGTTGTCAATTCCTTTTTAAACATGATCTTTCAAAACTAGATAACGGTTCCTTCACGAATAGATGCTCTTTCTTGGTTAAGTCCTCGATCGATTAGTATCCGTCAGCTCCACGTGTCACCACGCTTCCACCTCGGACCTATCTACCTCGTCATCTTCAAGGGATCTTACTCGCGTTTAGCGATGGGAAATCTCATCTTGAGGGGGGCTTCACGCTTAGATGCTTTCAGCGCTTATCCCTTCCGCACATAGCTACCCAGCGATGCCCCTGGCGGGACAACTGGTACACCAGCGGTGCGTCCATCCCGGTCCTCTCGTACTAAGGACAGCTCCTCTCAAATTTCCTGCGCCCGCGACGGATAGGGACCGAACTGTCTCACGACGTTCTGAACCCAGCTCGCGTACCGCTTTAATGGGCGAACAGCCCAACCCTTGGGACCGACTACAGCCCCAGGATGCGATGAGCCGACATCGAGGTGCCAAACCTCCCCGTCGATGTGGACTCTTGGGGGAGATCAGCCTGTTATCCCCGGGGTAGCTTTTATCCGTTGAGCGATGGCCCTTCCATGCGGAACCACCGGATCACTAAGCCCGACTTTCGTCCCTGCTCGACTTGTAGGTCTCGCAGTCAAGCTCCCTTCTGCCTTTGCACTCTCCGAATGATTTCCAACCATTCTGAGGGAACCTTTGGGCGCCTCCGTTACCTTTTAGGAGGCGACCGCCCCAGTCAAACTGCCCACCTGACACTGTCTCCCGCCCCGATCAGGGGCGCGGGTTAGAATGTCAGTACAGCCAGGGTAGTATCCCACCGTCGCCTCAGCGCAAGCTGGCGCTCACGCGTCTCTGGCTCCTACCTATCCTGTACAAGCTGTACCCACATTCAATATCAGGCTGCAGTAAAGCTCCACGGGGTCTTTCCGTCCTGTCGCGGGTAACCTGCATCTTCACAGGTACTATAATTTCACCGAGTCTCTCGTTGAGACAGTGCCCAGATCGTTACGCCTTTCGTGCGGGTCGGAACTTACCCGACAAGGAATTTCGCTACCTTAGGACCGTTATAGTTACGGCCGCCGTTTACTGGGGCTTCGGTTCGCACCTTCGCTTTTCGCTAAGCGCTCCCCTTAACCTTCCAGCACCGGGCAGGCGTCAGCCCCTATACTTCACCTTACGGTTTCGCAGAGACCTGTGTTTTTGCTAAACAGTCGCCTGGGCCTTTTCACTGCGGCTCATCATGGCTTATCACCTTGATGAGCACCCCTTCTCCCGAAGTTACGGGGTCATTTTGCCGAGTTCCTTAACGAGAGTTCTCTCGCTCACCTTAGGATTCTCTCCTCGCCTACCTGTGTCGGTTTGCGGTACGGGCACCTCTCACCTCGCTAGAGGCTTTTCTTGGCAGTGTGGAATCGGGAACTTCGGTACTTCCTTTCCCTCGCCATCACAGCTCAGCCTTCCGGCAAGCGGATTTGCCTGCTTGCCAGCCTAACTGCTTGGACGCGCACATCCAGCCGCGCGCTTACCCTATCCTCCTGCGTCCCCCCATTGCTCAAACGGTGAGGAGGTGGTACAGGAATATCAACCTGTTGTCCATCACCTACGCCTTTCGGCCTCGGCTTAGGTCCCGACTAACCCTGAGCGGACGAGCCTTCCTCAGGAAACCTTAGGCTTTCGGCGGAGGGGATTCTCACCCCTCTTTCGCTACTCATACCGGCATTCTCACTTCTAAGCGCTCCACCGGTCCTTCCGGTCCGGCTTCGATGCCCTTAGAACGCTCTCCTACCGCTGACACCAACGGTGTCAACCCGCAGCTTCGGTGATACGTTTAGCCCCGGTACATTTTCGGCGCAGAGCCACTCGACCAGTGAGCTATTACGCACTCTTTAAATGGTGGCTGCTTCTAAGCCAACATCCTGGTTGTCTAAGCAGCTCCACATCCTTTTCCACTTAACGTATACTTTGGGACCTTAGCTGGCGGTCTGGGCTGTTTCCCTTTTGACCACGGATCTTATCACTCGCAGTCTGACTCCCAAGGATAAGTCATTGGCATTCGGAGTTTGACTGAATTCGGTAACCCGATGGGGGCCCCTCGTCCAATCAGTGCTCTACCTCCAAGACTCTTCCCTTGAGGCTAGCCCTAAAGCTATTTCGGAGAGAACCAGCTATCTCCAAGTTCGATTGGCATTTCACCCCTACCCACACCTCATCCCCGCACTTTTCAACGTGCGTGGGTTCGGGCCTCCAGCAAGTGTTACCTTGCCTTCACCCTGGACATGGGTAGATCACCTGGTTTCGGGTCTGCGACCTCGTACTATTTCGCCCTCTTCAGACTCGCTTTCGCTGCGGCTCCGCCTTTCGGCTTAACCTTGCACGAAATCGCAACTCGCCGGTTCATTCTACAAAAGGCACGCCATCACCCGTTAATGGGCTCTGACTACTTGTAGGCACACGGTTTCAGGTTCTCTTTCACTCCCCTCCCGGGGTGCTTTTCACCTTTCCCTCACGGTACTGGTTCACTATCGGTCACTAGGGAGTATTTAGCCTTGGGAGATGGTCCTCCCTGCTTCCGACGGGATTTCACGTGTCCCGCCGTACTCAGGATCCACTCGGGAGGGAACGGAGTTTCGACTACAGGGTTGTTACCTTCTCTGACGGGCCTTTCCAGACCTCTTCGTCTACCCCGTTCCTTTGTCACTCCTTAATCGAGTGTCCTACAACCCCAAGAGGCACGCCTCTTGGTTTGGGCTGTTCCCGTTTCGCTCGCCGCTACTCAGGGAATCGCTGTTGCTTTCTCTTCCTCCGGGTACTTAGATGTTTCAGTTCCCCGGGTTGCCCTCCATACCCTATGGATTCAGGTATGGATACTGCCCCATTACGGGCAGTGGGTTCCCCCATTCGGACATCTCCGGATCGACGCTTACTTACAGCTCCCCGAAGCATTTCGGTGTTTGTCCCGTCCTTCATCGGCTCCTAGTGCCAAGGCATCCACCGTGCGCCCTTTCTAACTTAACCGTTTCTTCCTAACATGAGCGATCTATTCGTGAATGTCTTTCCGTTATCCAGTTTTCAAAGAACAATCAAGAAGGATATGATCCTTCAAAACTAAACAAAACGGAAAAGCGTACCCTATTTCAATGTATATATCCTTAGAAAGGAGGTGATCCAGCCGCACCTTCCGATACGGCTACCTTGTTACGACTTCACCCCAATCATTTGTCCCACCTTCGGCGGCTGGCTCCCGTAAGGGTTACCCCACCGACTTCGGGTGTTACAAACTCTCGTGGTGTGACGGGCGGTGTGTACAAGACCCGGGAACGTATTCACCGCGGCATGCTGATCCGCGATTACTAGCGATTCCGGCTTCATGCAGGCGAGTTGCAGCCTGCAATCCGAACTGAGAGTGGTTTTTTGGGATTCGCTCCACCTCGCGGTTTCGCTGCCCTTTGTACCACCCATTGTAGCACGTGTGTAGCCCAGGTCATAAGGGGCATGATGATTTGACGTCATCCCCACCTTCCTCCGACTTTTAGCCGGCAGTCACCTTAGAGTGCCCAACTGAATGCTGGCAACTAAGGTCAAGGGTTGCGCTCGTTGCGGGACTTAACCCAACATCTCACGACACGAGCTGACGACAACCATGCACCACCTGTCACCCTGTCCCCGAAAGGGGAACGCCCTATCTCTAGGGTTGTCAGGGGATGTCAAGACCTGGTAAGGTTCTTCGCGTTGCTTCGAATTAAACCACATGCTCCACCGCTTGTGCGGGTCCCCGTCAATTCCTTTGAGTTTCAGCCTTGCGGCCGTACTCCCCAGGCGGAGTGCTTAATGCGTTTGCTGCAGCACTAAAGGGTGGATACCCTCTAACACTTAGCACTCATCGTTTACGGCGTGGACTACCAGGGTATCTAATCCTGTTCGCTCCCCACGCTTTCGCGCCTCAGCGTCAGTTACAGGCCAGAGAGCCGCCTTCGCCACTGGTGTTCCTCCACATCTCTACGCATTTCACCGCTACACGTGGAATTCCGCTCCCCTCTCCTGCACTCAAGTTCCCCAGTTTCCAATGGCCGCTCGCGGTTGAGCCGCGAGATTTCACATCAGACTTAAGGAACCGCCTGCGCGCGCTTTACGCCCAATAATTCCGGACAACGCTTGCCACCTACGTATTACCGCGGCTGCTGGCACGTAGTTAGCCGTGGCTTCCTCGTCAGGTACCGTCAAGGTACCGCCCTGTTCGAACGGCACTTGTTCTTCCCTGACAACAGAGCTTTACGATCCGAAGACCTTCTTCGCTCACGCGGCGTTGCTCCGTCAGACTTTCGTCCATTGCGGAAGATTCCCTACTGCTGCCTCCCGTAGGAGTCTGGGCCGTGTCTCAGTCCCAGTGTGGCCGGTCACCCTCTCAGGTCGGCTACGCATCGTCGCCTTGGTGAGCCGTTACCTCACCAACTAGCTAATGCGCCGCGGGCCCATCCTGCAGTGACAGCTAATGCCGCCTTTCAACCGAAAACCATGCGGTTTTCGGTGTTATCCGGTATTAGCTCCGGTTTCCCGAAGTTATCCCAGTCTGCAGGGCAGGTTGCCCACGTGTTACTCACCCGTCCGCCGCTAACCTAAAGGAGCAAGCTCCCTTCGGTCCGCTCGACTTGCATGTATTAGGCACGCCGCCAGCGTTCGTCCTGAGCCAGGATCAAACTCTCCAAAAAAAGTTTGTCACCAAATGCTCTTTTAGAATCAACAGGCACGCTTTTCGTTTTGTTCAGTTTTCAAAGATCATTTCCGATCAGGTTTTTTATTCTAGCAGATAAATGAAGTTATGTCAACAACCGGAATAAAATTTTTAAACTTACATTTATAGATTATTTTGCTGTTTCGAAGATTATTCATCTTTTCAACAGCGACGCTTTATAATATATCATCATGAAATTTTAGTGTCAACACTTTTTTTAAAAAATATCAATAAAAACTGCCAACGCCTGTTCCCTTTGATTTCTAAACAACTGAATCCGCTCGATTAAATTAAATATTCCAGCAGCACACTTAATCCGCAAAATACAGTCTGACTTTAAGATGTTCAAATAACTCGGAAAAAACATTTTTTGAGCCGCACAGAAATCAGCTTTTGAACGGATTAAACAGCCAAACGCAGTATAAAAATAATTTGAAACGTTTTTATACTGCCCTTTATCATATTCAATTAATTTAATTATTTATACAGCTTGGTTTACTTGAGCACATATAGCAGCCAGAAACCGATCACTTCCGGTCTTTACAAGTGATGCAGTGCAGCAACAATATGATTATATGCTTCAAAGATATCGTTTTGCATCAACAATGCTTTTCCTTTAGCCAACACTGTCTAATTAATTTTGCAAATTCAACTGAATTTTTCCACTTTCTCTCTTCTGGTTGAGTTCCTGATTATCTTCGACGATGGTAACTTTTCCGCCCCGAAATGGTAATGTATTTTAACGCTCGATTCAGATCGGAAAGATACTCGTTCCAGTCAAACAATATTTTTCCATTATTTAAACATCAGTCGATAATTCTCCGGCTACTGCCTAAAAAATTTGTTGCTATATTGAGTGCTGCCTTTTCATTAAGTAATCCATAATATTTTATAATCAAAGGTTTATCGGAGGTTTGTATAAACAACAGCAGCAAAGCAAAGGCCAAATAATCGGATTGCAGAGAAGCAGCATTCTTTTTCTATTAAATAATACAGCTAATGTATCTGGATGGCGAGTCCTTTCTTTAAGTGTATATAGATTCTCTGCAAATCATTTATTCATCCGCTGTCTGAATAAAACACATTAAACAAAAGCTTCTATAAATAAAAAACGAAATACAGTTAGCAATTGGCCGTTCTGTGACGAAAAAAAAGTGAAAATATGCTATAGTAGTGTTCAGGAGGTTTGTACAATGGCTAAAAAATATACAAGCAAAATAAATAAAATCCGCACTTTTGCCTTAAGTTTAGTATTTGTTGGTTTTATCATTATGTACATAGGCATCTTTTTCAGAGAACATGTATGGGTCATGACCATTTTCATGCTGCTTGGTTTATTATCCATCATCGGAAGTACTGTCGTCTATTTCTGGATCGGGATGCTATCGACGAGAGCTGTTCAAGTAGTATGTCCTTCATGCGGGAAAGTGACAAAAATGCTCGGTCGTGTGGATATGTGCATGTATTGCAGAGAGCCTTTGACTCTTGATAAAGAGCTTGAAGGCAAAGAATTCGACGAAAAGTACAATCGTAAATCAAGGAAAAGAGAAAGCTGATAGTTTGTTTTCCTACCAGCTTTCTCAGTGCATATTTTTTTCTTTTTGCTGACATGCAGGGCATTTCCCGTATATTTCCATTCGGTGGTGGCTAACTTTAAAGTTCGTTACATGCTCTGCAAGATCCTCCACCTCGTCTAAACCTGGATAATGGAAATCAACGATTTTTCCGCATTCCTCGCAAATGACATGATAATGCTCCGTTGTCACAAAATCGAATCGACTAGATGCATCGCCATACGTTAATTCTTTTACCAGTCCAACTTCACGAAATACCCGAAGGTTGTTATAAACAGTTGCAACACTCATGTTTGGAAACTTACCTTCTAACGCTTTATATATATCATCAGCAGTTGGATGATTCATTGAATTAACTAAATACTCCAAAATCGCATGACGCTGCGGAGTGATGCGGACTCCCGTTTGTTTTAAAATTTCAAGAGCTTCCTTTAACGTATTGTCTGACATCGCCATGCACCTCATTTCTTGAAAACATTCTTATTTTGTATCATTATTACTTTATAATATTTATAATTAGTGTACATTGATTATAAGACTTTTGTCAATGGGAGCGTTTAATTTAGTAGAACATTTTATCTATCCATTGAAAAAATGCACCAATTTAAGAAAAAGATTTTCGCTTTTGCACGGGAAAAAGCGGGCACAAATGCCCGCCTTGACAACATAGGGTGAACAGAGCAAATCATTTGCTGTCATTCTTCTCTATTTTGAATAAATGTGAGAGCTTCTTCAACATGTCCTTTCACTTTTACTTTTCGCCATTCTTTCACTAATATTCCTTGTTTGTCTATAATAAAAGTAGATCGTTCGATTCCCATGTATTCTTTTCCAAAGTTTTTCTTTAATTTCCATACTCCGTATTGTTCCGCAACTTTATGATCTTCATCAACGAGAAGCAAAAAAGGGAGCCCGTGCTTCTCTTTAAATTTTTGATGTCGTTCCTGCGGATCAGGGCTTACTCCTAAAATGACGGCATCAAGCTCTTGAAAGCTTTCATATTTATCGCGAAAATCGCACGCTTCCGTTGTGCATCCCGGAGTCATATCTTTCGGGTAAAAATACAGCACTACATATTTTCCTTTAAAATCAGAAAGTTTTACTTTTTCTCCAGTGTCAGCAGTCAGCTCAAAATCTGGTGCAGGCTTTCCCACTTCAGCTGCCATATCTAATCCCTCCAGTTGTTCATTTTATCTTCAGCGTACCGAATTTCGCTTCATGTTACAACTATTGTTTCTTCTCAATATCAATCATTGTTTTGGCAACAACAACCGTAGGCAATATGTAGCCAATCATCGCCTGTACAATTGCAATCCACCTTCCAATGCCGAAAGGAGTGATATCCCCATAGCCTACAGAAAACAGCGTAACTGCACTAAAGTATAAGCAGGTGGTTAAATTTTCTAAATACGTCCCATAAAGAGGCCGCCCAGATTCAGCTAAAATCGGAAAGCCGTATTGAGTTAAAATTAAATAAATCACACCAAATCCTAACAAAAAAGAGGCATATACTAAAGCAATTAAATATACAGTTTCAAACGTAAGGAACGTACCTCTTTTCACAGCAGAAAACATCGTTCGAATGCTCATAACCAAACAGAACATTATCCCTGTTCCTACGACAATCGCCATAATTTCCCCCGAAAATTATTGTTTGTACATGTTATTCAGCCTTATTGAATTTTATCACTAGCTAAAGGAAACTTGTTCGTCAACCAAACTGATGTCAACAGCCTCTTTGAATTTTATCGCTTAACGAAAGGAAACTATGATCAGCTTCCTGCCCCTCGATATCGCTTCACTCCAATATTCCAAATAATAACCGACAAAATAAAAAACAGAAGGCCTATCACAGGAGTTAAAAAAGCGTAAATATACCAATCCGTTTTTCGTAAAAAATAGGAAGCCGGATAAACTCCCACAAAGGCAAACGGCAAAATCCACGTTAAAATAAAACGTATCACATCGTTGTAAATATTTACTGGATAGCGGCCGTAGTTTCCAATGTTATACATCATTGGCATAATCGATGTTTTTGCATCCGACCAAAACCCAATCGATGCAAGCGCAACAAAAATACTGCCGCAGACAAGGGTGCCGCCAAATACAAATAGAATAAAAATAAAAATGTCATACCAATGAAAAGTAAGATTCAGCCGGGCTGCTGCATACCCCATGACAACAAGCCCTGTAATAACGCCAAAAAGCGATTCAAGCTCCATTCTCTCCAATATCACCTGAAACAAACTGTGGATCGGTCTCGTTAAAATGCGATCCATTTCACCGTTTACAATATATCGTTCATTAAAATCCCAAATGTTAAAAAAGGTGCTGAATAAAGCATAAGGAACTAAGAAAAAGCCATAAATGAAAATAATTTCATCTCTTTGCCAGCCGCCAAGCGATTCTGTATGTCCAAATACGACGAGAATGAAAACTAAATTTACTGCCTGAAACAATAGATCAGACAATATCTCTACAATCATATCCGCTCTGTATTCCATCCTTGTTTTTAAATATTGAGCGATATATTGAAAAAACATTGACACATAAAACATCTTTTCACCCCCCTTGAATAATCATTTTTCTTTTCGCAACCGCCCACATAGCACAAATTGGAATGATCAATAAAATGGACCAAAACAATTGAAAAAGAATAGCGTCTGTAATTTCAGCTTCTTGGAATCCTTTTGTAAAGATCATGCTTGGAATATAACTGATTGCTTGAAAAGGCAAATATTCCATTATTTCTTGAGCCCAAACTGGGTAGAAGCTAATGGGGAGCAGTAGTCCGGAAAACAAGTCAATGATGACGCGTTTCGCTCTCATTAGTCCGTCGTTGTTAAATAAGAAAAAAGCTGAGATTCCTGTCAATAAATTAATTTCTGTATTAATAACAAAACTAAAAAATATGGAAATGGCAAAAAAAGACCACGCCTGCCAATCAAGCGGTAATTCGAGCGGAAAAATAAAGCTTACAATCACCATTCCAGGCATGGAAAAAAAGAAAAGGCGAAAAACGCCTTCTCCAAACGCCTGCATCGTTTTCATGCCAAGATAATTGTAGGGACGAATCAGCTCCACTGCCACTTTTCCTTCTCTAATTTCCATTGCGATTTCCCTGTCGATGTTGTTAAAATAAAATGCTCTTGCCATCCATGAAATTGCCACGTATGTCACCATTTGCGCTGCATCTAAACCTTGAATGCTTTCTTTTCCCCCATAAATGGCTGTCCATAAAAAGTAGTAAGCACCGATATTAATGCTGTATATGAGAATTCCAGAATAATAGTTTGTCCTGTAAGCGAGCATCATTAAAAAACGGATGCGGATCATTTCCAAATATTTAGACATTCATGATCACCTTTTCTAAGTTACTGTTCGCATCACCTTTTTCATAAATGTTGCGTATAATCTCCTCCGTTGATATTTCTTTAATGCTTAGATCCACGATAGTTTGAGCCTTCATGACGCGGCTAATGATTTCCGGCATTTCCTCATGATTCGCAATTTGCGCGATCCAAACATTGCTTTTATCTCCCTTCATCCATTGCACGTGAAAACCATTCGTTAATTGCAATAAAAGGGATTCATCAACAGAAGAGGCAAATTGAAATTCAATTTGCTTCCCTTTTCCCCAATTCCCGCGCAAATGGTCCAAAGAGCCGTCATATATAATTTTTCCTTCATCAAGCATTATGACGCGTTCACACAATGCTTCTATATCCGCAATATCATGTGTCGTCAGCAAAATCGTTGTTTTGTATTTTGCATTTATCTCTTTCAAAAATTCACGAATTTTCAGCTTGACTAAAACGTCCAAGCCGATCGTCGGCTCATCCAAAAATAAAAGAGGAGGATTATGAATTAATGCTGCGGCAAGCTCGCATCTCATCCGCTGCCCTAATGACAGCTTTCGCACCGGCTTATCTAACAAAGGGCCGATATCCAGCGTTTTAATGACATGATCCATATGTTCGTTATAATCTTGATCGGACACTTTATATACCTTTTTTAAAAGCCTGAATGACTCTTGAACAGCAATATCCCACCAAAGCTGTGAACGCTGTCCGAATACAACACCGATTGTCCGGACAAACTTTTCCCGTTCCTTATGAGGATTCATATTGTTCACCAGGACCTTCCCTGATGTCGGTGTTAAAATCCCTGTTAGCATTTTGATCGTTGTCGATTTTCCTGCGCCGTTTTCACCTATATAACCCACCATTTCTCCCTGTTTCACTGTAAAGGAAATATCATTAACAGCTCTGTTGATTTTATAGTTTCTAGTGAATAAATCGCGAAAAGCCCCCTTTAATCCAGAGCGGCTTGAATAGCTCTTAAATTCTTTGCGCAAATTCTCTACTTCAATGACATTCATAGCTGTAACCTCCATCGATCAATCACAAACATTAGTTTACTCGAATTATTTGAAATTAACAATTTGCATGCACCTTTTTTCTTTTTTATGAAAAGTGCTAGAATAAACGAGGATGCTTGAATATTTTTGGCTGTACAGTTAAGTAAAAAAGAAGGTGAAACAATGAATTTTACAAAATCAGAACAGCTGCATAAAGAAGCGCTCGAACATATTGTAGGAGGGGTAAATAGCCCGTCCCGTTCTTATAAAGCTGTCGGCGGAGGAGCACCTGTTGTAATGGAGCGGGCGCAGGGCGCCTATTTTTGGGATGTTGATGGCAACAAATATATCGATTACTTAGCAGCATATGGCCCGATCATCACCGGCCATGCACACCCTCATATTACAAAAGCAATCAAGCACGCTGCCGAGACAGGCGTCCTATATGGAACACCGACGCCTCATGAAATCAAATTTGCAAAAATGTTAAAAGAAGCTATCCCTTCTCTAGAAAAGGTCCGCTTCGTCAATTCTGGAACAGAAGCAGTAATGACAACAATTCGAGTTGCCCGTGCATACACAGGAAGGGATAAAATCATTAAATTTGCCGGGTGCTACCATGGACATTCCGATTTGGTGCTTGTCGCAGCAGGATCAGGTCCATCTACCCTTGGAACGCCTGATTCCGCAGGGGTACCAAAAAGCATTGCTCAAGAAGTTATCACTGTACCTTTTAATGATGTGGAGGCGTTTGAACAAGCTATTCATAGATGGGGAAATGAAGTTGCAGCCGTTTTAGTTGAACCAATTGTCGGAAACTTTGGTATTGTGGAACCTAAGGAAGGATTTTTAGAAACAGTCAAACAGCTTACTCACAAAGCAGGCGCGCTGCTTATTTTTGACGAAGTTATTACAGCGTTTCGATTTATGTACGGCGGTGCCCAAAATCTGCTTCATGTAGAGCCTGATTTAACCGCACTTGGAAAAATTATCGGCGGAGGCCTTCCGATCGGAGCTTACGGCGGCCGTAAAGAAATTATGGAGCAGGTGGCGCCATTAGGACCGGCTTATCAGGCAGGGACGATGGCAGGAAACCCTGCATCGATCTTAGCAGGAATTGCTTGTTTGGAAGTGCTGAGCGAAGAAGGAGTTTATGACTATCTTGATAAGCTCGGCAGGATGCTTGAAGAAGGCATTTTAAACGCTGGAAGATCATATAATATACCGATCACCATCAACCGTTTAAAAGGTGCATTAACAGTATATTTTACACGCGAAAAGGTGACGAATTATGAGCAAGCCGAAAAAACAGACGGAGAAATGTTTGCTAAATTTTTTAAACTGATGCTTCATCAAGGCATTAATTTGGCGCCGTCTAAATATGAGGCCTGGTTTATTACAATCGCTCATACAGAAGAGGACATTAAAAAAACCATTTCGGCAGTCGAACAATCGTTTAAACAGCTTTCACATGACAAAAAATGAGTCTTACTAAAGCGCCTACTGCACAAGCAGGCAGAATGAAAAAGTAAATCTTTAAGCAGCCTGAGCCCGATATTTATGGACTCAGGTTGTTTATTTCTTTTGGAAACGATGGAGGTGATGTAAAACTGCCGCCTCTTCAGTTGTACGAAAAAAGTGCAAAAGTTCGCTCGATCACAACGTAACTATTTGGTCTGTCTATATTAAAGGATCATATCATATTACAAGAGTGTTAATTTTTTCCTTTCTCTTAAAATAACCTTGAATATTCGTGTTAAACAATGTATAGTCTGAATAGCTTACAACCTTTTTGATGAAAGGAAGGAAAAATTTTTATTCAACATGAAACTTGGAGCCCGTATCTTAAAAACAGGTATTGCAATTACACTGGCATTAATGCTGGCAGAGATGCTTCATTTTCCATCTCCAGCATTTGCAGGGATTGCAGCTATCTTTGCGATACAGCCGTCAATATATAGATCATATTTAACCGTAATTGAACAAGTTCAGGCAAATATAATCGGCGCTGTTGTCGCAGTTTTATTCGGGATTTCTTTCGGAACAAACCCGTTTATTATTGGTCTTACAGCAGTGATTACCATTGCTATTTGTTTAAAATTAAAGATTGAAAACACAATTGCAATTGCTTTAGTAACGGTTATTGCGATACTTGAAACAACAGGTGACGATTTTGTACAGTTTGCTACCATACGGTTTTTAACGATTTTACTTGGGGTTTTATCAGCTTTTTTTGTTAATTTGATATTTATGCCGCCAAAATACGAAACAAAGCTTTACCATAAAATCACCGAAATTTCCCATGAGATTATGAAATGGATTCGGATCAATATTCGAAATAAATCTGAGTTTGCCCCTCTTAAAGAGGAAATAGACAAAATCAAAGATCAGCTGATAAAACTTGATCATTTATTTTTGCTTTACAAAGAAGAGCGAACTTATTCTAAAGCGAAGGTATTGCCAAAATCAAGAAAACTTGTCCTGTATAGACAGATGATTATCACAACGAACAGGGCATTTTACACATTGCGCCAAATTCATTGCTTGGAAAACGAACTTCGGCAAATACCTAGAAAGCTCCATGAAATGCTTATATCAGAGCTTGACTTTTTATTAATTTTGCATGAGCAGGCGCTGTTAAAAATAACAAAAAAAATTAAAAATAATCACGCTGAAGACCTGCTTCCCTATGACAAATTTAATCGAAAAGAATTCATTCAAGCGTTTTTGAAATTTGAAAAAGAAGCGGAAGATTCCGATTCGTTTTACCAAATACTATCTTTAGTCTCCGCCATCGTTGATTATCACGATCAATTGGAGCATTTAGATACATTGATTAACAGCTTTCAACATTTCCATAAAAAAGAAAATAAAATTCATGTGGAGGATGAAGAGTAAACAAGTTCATCTCCGTATATTACAGCCTTCAGAAGGCGATGAAAAAAGCAAAAAATTGTAAAAGACTACAGAATTTCATTCATGAATTCTGTAGTCTTTCATCTTTTTTAAGAGCTTTTTAAGACAATCATTTAATTTATTTGAGAAGCTGAAAGACCTCTCTTCTCTCAGAAAAGTATCGGGAGCTTTTCTGCCTTGGAAATAAATCTTATTTCATTTTTATCCGCTGCAAATGATAACTGGAATTTCATGGACGCAGCTTTGCAGATAAAGGCTGCGTTTTAATTTGTCTTCATGATCATCCAACTGCTCCCCGCCGAAATGCTGTTTCCAAACCGCTTCATCTTGTTAAATTGAAATCGTCTTATATCATCCAAGCGCAGGCAAGTTTTATATCATTTGGAACAGCTGTATTTTCTCAGCTTTCCAACTCAAAGCTTTGTTGGATGTTATCACAAGGAGGCTCCTTTAGAATCACGGTCAGCTTTTTGAGCTCAAAGCTCTCAGACAGTCTCGACCTGCGTTTCACTTCTACTAATAAAATAAATAGGAGCTGTCTAATAAGTCGTTTTTTCGGCTTATTGACGCCCCCTTTAATGTTTTAGAAACGTTGATATATCGATGTTTATGATTTTTTTGTTTTTCAATGGGGATTTGACTTTATGGACAGCCCCTAATCTAAAAATGTGCTAAGCATTGCTTTAATCTCCGCTAGAAAACTTATTTATATTCGTTTCGACCGCTTTATTGTTTAAGGAATGGTATTCATTCAATATTTCACATTGTCTTAAGTTTAATTCAAAAACTGTCAGCGGATCATAATAAATCTCTGGGTTTGTTTTCAAGCTGTCCAATTGTTGTTGATCTGTCCGAATTTGCTGCTCTCCTTCTTGCACAATTTGTTCAAGGTTGTGAACAGGTTCACGGAAAAACATTTTCACATCTCGTTCAATTCCTTTTTCAAATAAGTCGAATTGAGCAAAAAATTTTCGGATCATCGATTGAATCGCATCATCGAATGTTTCAGTTTCAATGTATTTTTTGTATTGCTGTGCGATAAACAGCTTGTTTTTCCCAATGGACGAAAACAGCTTTCCTGCTCCTTTTAATATAACTTGTGCAGGCTTAAAGCGGTTCATAATATTTTCTTCTTCGATGTTCACCACTGTTGTCAGACGATCAATATCCCGCCGCCAATCATCCACTACTTTGAAATCAGACATAAGCTTCACACGGTCATGACCGTACAATGAATTAAACGATTCACACATTTCATCTAAATAGACTTGGCATTGTTTTAGCTCGCTTTCAGCAAATGAAACCCATTCTCCCATTTTTTGCGACATTTTTGGAAGCAGCGTTTCAGCAAAATGCGCCTTCACCTGATCGTTCATTTTTTTGTTCAATTCTATGTGTAAATGGCTGAAATCGCTGTTTTCCGTTATGAATTTCGATGCAGATCGCAAAATAGTCCTTAACTCATCAAGAAGATCCTTTTTTATTTCTTCCAATGTGGAGCGGAGTGACTGCCTCAATTCCTTAGCTTTTTCATTTTCCATATCGCCAAGGCTGTGTATTAATCCTTTTAATCGAGACACGATTTCTTTATTTTTATCGATGTTTTCTTCTAAATGCTGCTCTAATTCCATCCGTTTGCTATAAGCATATTTAATAGCTTTTTTCAAGAAAAACAACAGCTTCTCCGTTTTGTTATCTTGATGAAACGGAAAACGTGAATGAATAAATTCAGCGAAGGACTGTTTCCGCTTCTCTCCTTCATTTCTTGAAGGGAATGGGAAAAATTCAGCTTCCGGGAAAAAGTCAAGTATTTGTTCTTTAAAATGATTATGAAGCATGCCGCTATCTTCAAGCAAAAAGTAAATTGGAAGCTCCTTTTTTAAAGCAATCGATGCCAGGCTTTCTACCATTTTCTCAACTGAAGCAGGTTGATGCTCTGGATGGACATATACCAACCCATCAGCCAGTTGTATATATTCCTTTAGCTCCTCTTGATCAACATGCTCTATGTCAGGTACTTCTATTAAACTTAGCTTATGATCGTTTAACAAATCATTAGGCGCACATACCGCAACAATTGTTCCATCTTCACGAACTGCCGCATCTTCTTCAGCGAATACATCTGTTATGCTTTCATTATTTATTTGCTTTATGTCTGTCCGGTCTTCATGGCAGTAAATAGTAATTTTTGATGAAGGAATGCTTGGAAGAGAATGGCCAAGCAGCGATCGGGCAAAACCGCTTTCTCCAACAATGAGCAAATAATGTTCGTTCTGTTCAAAAATCTTTTTTAATATCCAATGATATTTCTGCCCAAGATTTACTTGATTTATTTCCGCCCAATCGGCCAGCTTCGCAAATAGCCGTTTTTTGGCTTCATGACCATCAGCACGATCATGACTACCTGATGCCAAAACGTGCTCCGCTTCTTCAATCACTTTCTCATCTAAGCTTGAACGGTAAATTTCACTCCATGCAACGACAGCTGCTGCAGCGGTCGATAGTTGTTTTCCTGTCGATAGTTTCAGCCAATTGGCTAAAATGTCCGGCATAATATCTTGAAGCTCTTTTAGTAAATATGATCCGCCAAGAAGCTTATTATAGGATTCTTCATAAAAGCGCGATATTTCATCCCAATGCTGAAATTCGTCCACTTTCACATTGAAAATTAGATTGTTTATCGTCTTTAACCATGGAATAAAATATTTTTGATCGTGTTTATAGCATCGCCACAGCGAAACAGCAAGCTTCTCGAATTGCTCTACGTCGGTTCTGTATAAAACCGTTAATGCTTTAAAGAAATAATCCGGCTCTTTTTCTTTGACAAAACCTTGTTCAACATAATTGATCAAACGCTGAAACCATTCCGCTTTTTCAGTCCGAATTAATTCTTCAACCGTAAGATGGACAGCTTTGTCCCAATCTTCCTGTTCTTCATAAAATTGAATAGCTATGGTGGATGCTTGACCATGGTCAGGGTTGATCGATACCGCATCACGAATCGCCTCATATGCCTTTTCTTTTTCTCCTTGAAGTCGGTGAAGCGAAAACAGCTTTAGCGATGCTTCTGCTTTAAGAACTTTTGAATCCGTTTCAATGGAACGGTACATTTCTTCCGCAGATGAAAATAATCCTAATTCAAAATATGCATCTCCGATATTTTTTCTCGCCCATGGCGCCAGCTCATTCTCTATATTTTCCCATTTAAAAATTGCCGCTTCATAATCTTTGTGGTGGAAATATACTTCTCCTTGAGCATATCGTACATAAGACAGATCATATGCGACCTTTTTTTGTTCTTCTTGAAAAAGCTCCCCAAGCAGTTGGATCGGATGTTTCGTTTCATTTTCTTTTAATAATGTTTGATAAAAGTTTTTTTCAATTAACTGCTTTTCCGCCGCCATGACAACCTCCGTTCTTATACGAATTTAGTCTTTTCTTTTATTCTACCAAAATCGTTTTTTCAAAAGGGATTGAATCAAAAATTTATGAAAAACTTGACTGGCAAAAGTCTTGCTAAAATTAAAGTATATTATGGATTTCAAAGCAAATGGCTAATTACCCATTTTGCTGCGGTATTTTTTACCATTCACCCAATTGCTGAATTTGAAATAGTTTATAGTAATGTCCACGCTTTTTCATTAGTTCTTCATGAGTTCCGGTTTCAACAATTTTCCCGTTTTCAATTAGTACAATTTTATCTGCATGAGTAATTGTAGACAGACGATGGGCAACAATTAAGGTCGTACGGTTTTTTGCCAGTTTATCAAGGGCTTCTTGGATAAATTGTTCACTTTCTAAATCCAAAGCAGACGTAGCCTCATCCAAAATGAAAATCGGCGGATTTTTTAAAAATACTCGGGCAATTGCAATTCGCTGTTTTTGACCGCCGGATAACTTCACGCCTCTTTCGCCCACTTTCGTATCATAGCCATCAGGCAAACTCATAATAAACTCGTGAGCGTTAGCTGCTTTGGCCGCTTTTATGACCTCTTCATCCGTTGCATTTGGTTTGCCAATTAAAATATTCGTTTTTATCGATTCACTGAATAAAAAAGGATCCTGCAAAACTATGCCGATCTGCTCCCTGACGCTTTGCACTTTATAATCTCTAACGTCAATGCCGTCCAACAAAATTTTTCCTTCCGTTACATCCCAAAACCTCGGAACAAGACTCACAAGGGTGGATTTTCCCCCTCCGCTCATCCCTACAAAAGCGACCGTCTCCCCTTTTTGAATCGTTAAATGAATATCCTTTAGTACAAATTCTTCGTTGTCATGATAGCGAAAGGATACTTTGTCAAAAATAATTTCCCCCGAAAGTTTGTCTGCTGCTATTGCATCCTGTTTATCAACAATATCGTAAGGTTCGTCAAGAAACTCAAATACTCTGTCCATTGAAGCGAAAGCCTGTGTTAAAGTAGTTGATGAATTAATCAAACGGCGAAGAGGATTGTACAACCGATCAATATAGGCTGTAAAGGCAACCATCGTCCCGATCGTTAAATTCCCTTGTATCACTTCATAAGCCCCGTAAAAAATGACGAAAAGAGGCGCTAGGTCAGTAACGGTGTTAACAACAGCAAACGTTTTGGCGTTCCATTTTGTATGATCAATCGCCCTTTCAAGAAAATTGCGATTTTCACGATCAAATTCTTTTTGTTCATGCTCTTCATTCGCAAAGCTTTGAATGACAGCCATTCCGCTGACCCTCTCATGCAAATGCCCCTGCACCTCTGCCAGCGCCTGCGACCTAACTCTTGTCAAATGACGAAGCCTGCCGTAAAAATATTTAACTGACAATCCGTATATAGGAAGCAACATAATCGATACAATGGTCAACGTGACATCCATCGTAAACATAATCCCAATGGCAAATATAATAGTAAAAAGGTCAAGCCATAGATTCATAAGGCCCGTAATAACAAACGTCTTTGTTTGTTCAACATCATTAATCACCCGCGAAATAATTTCTCCCGCACGATTGTTTGAATAATATCTTAAGCTCAGCCGCTGAAGATGAGTAAACAGTTGATCGCGAATATCATATAAAATTTTGCTTCCCGTCCATTGCGCAAAATATTGCCGATAATACTCGATCGGCGGCCGTATGACGAGGAATATAAATAACATGATGCCCATTAAAAAAAGAAGCATCTCTATCTTTACGTCATTTGATAATGATCCGTTTAAAATATTGTCGACGATATATTTCAATACGAGCGGAATTAACAAAGGAATGCCAAACTTTATAATCCCGATGAAAATCGTTAAAAAAATTTGTTTTTTATATGGTTTTACAAATTGAAAATAGCGTTTAATCGAACCCAACCATTTCTCTCCTTTCAGATCAATGCAAAGCGAAAAGTCTGTTGATACTCCAACAGACTTTTCCATCATAAATATGTTAAATATCTTTCATACCACTGATCGATAAATTCAGGGGAAAACGGACCTTTTCTACCGCGTATCCAATAAATTAATTTGTTCACATTATTCTTTAAGATACGGTCAATGACTTGCGGATATTTCATTGATTTCTTATGCCGTTCATATTCATCTTCATCTAACAGTGTATAGGTCATATCCGGGAACACTTTAATATCCAAATCATAATCAATATACTTTAATGCCTCATTATCCCAAACAAAAGGAGAACTGATGTTGCAATAATAATAAATGCCGTCACCACGAATCATTCCAATTACATTAAACCAATGACGTGCATGAAAATAACAAATCGCCGGCTCCCTTGTAATCCAAGTTCTGCCGTCAGCTTCGGTAACCGTTGTTCGATCGTTGCCGCCAATAATACAGTTTTGCGATCCTTTTAAAACGGTCGTTTCCTCCCAAACACGATGAATGCATCCATTATGTTTATAACTGTGTATTTGAATGATATCTCCTTCCTTTGGCAGCGCCATTTTGTTCCCTACTTTCTAATGAACAGTTCACTTCAAATCCGAAAAAATCATTTTTCTTTATTATAACGTTTGATATTCAAAAAGAAAATAAAAGAGCCATGCCGCTAAAATGGCTGACTCGAGTCATACATTTCGATTTGGTACATTTTAATAACTTCTTCCGTTTGCTTTTCAAACGTTTTTTGAATGTCTATCAACTCATTTTTCATTTTTTCAATTTCTTTTTGCACAGAACGCAATTTCTTATCATCATTTTGTCTCAAAAATTCCAATTCCATTTGTTGATAATGCTCTATTTTAGATTGAAGCGATACAAGCTTATCCATCGTTTCAAGCTGTTCGCCAACTAGCAGATCAAAGCGGTTATATGTATTCAAATGAATCCCTCCCTAATAAAATGTTTATGGATACATATTCTAACTATTTCACTTGATTCCTTTGACAAGTTATGTAGACAATTAAGAAGTTTTGTCGTATGAACGCTTAGGTCAAAATTATTATTGACTCTCCATTCATTCATTATGTACAATCTGACAAGATTGAATCATTACAAACTTTGATTTTTTAAGAGAGAAAGGAAGTTACTATATCGTGTGGGAAATCATCACAGCTGTCATTTTAGGCATTGTTGAAGGGTTAACGGAATTTGCCCCTGTTTCTTCTACTGGACATATGATTCTTGTTGATGACATTCTTCTAAAATCTAAAGAATTATATTCAGAGCCTGTCGCCAACTCTTTTAAAGTCGTCATTCAGCTTGGATCAATATTAGCAGCGGTGATCGTATTTAAAGATCGCTTTTTCGATTTATTACAGATTAAGAAAATGCAGCATCCAAACGGTCAAAGATTAACGCTTGGCCTTGTCATCACAGGACTTCTTCCTGCTGCCGTCTTAGGTTTTTTATTTGAAGACTATATTGATACGTACTTGTTTTCCGCTCATAGAGTATTAGTCGGCCTTGTGTTAGGGGCATTATTAATGATTGCAGCAGACCTATTTGGTCCAAGAAAACCGAAAGCAGAAACGGTTGATCAAATTACATACAAACAAGCGCTAACCATCGGCCTCATCCAATGCATTTCCCTTTGGCCTGGTTTTTCGCGTTCCGGTTCAACGATTTCCGGCGGGGTTTTAGCCGGTTTAAGCCATCGTGCAGCTTCCGATTTTACGTTTATTATGGCTGTGCCGATAATGGCGGGGGCGAGCGGTCTTTCTCTTATTAAAAATTGGGAGCATTTCACGATCGACGTCCTGCCGTTTTTTATCGCCGGATTCATCAGTGCGTTTATTTTCGCGCTTTTGGCCATAAGATTCTTTTTGCAGCTGATCAACCGCATTAAACTTACACCATTTGCTATTTATCGGATCATTTTGGCGATCATCATCTATGTTTTTTTCCTTTAATGAAAGAAAGCGGAGAGCTGAAACGTTCTCCGCTTTTTGCCTGGCTCTTTTAAAAGAAACATTCAAAATTAATAGTTAAGAATTTTGTTGTTTATTTTGTTCAGATTGTTGATTTTGTTGTCTTACTTGTTGTGCATCTGTTTCAGCAGCAAATTCTGTTCCAAATCCTTGAGCTGATTGTTGGTTTTGCTTTCTCACTTGTTGAGCATTTGTTTTGTTTTGCTGTTGTTTTGCCATCATTTTTCACCTCCACGTCATATATCATGTCCAGGAGGGAAAAAACTTATCCAAAAAAATTTGCAGTTACAGCAATAAGGAAATGCCTCCATCTACGATCAAAGTTTGCCCTCTTATCATGAAAGCTTTTTCAGAGAGCAAAAATTCAACTGCATTTACGATATCCTCTTTTTCAATCATTCTTCCAGCAGGAGTCTTTTCTTTTGCTTCGTTTAAAATTTCCTCCCTGTTCGGAAAATGTGTCAATGCATCCGTATCGACAGCTGCGCCGGAAACCGCATTTACTACAATATTTTTCGGTGCTAATTCAACTGCTAAATATCTAGTTAAAGCTTCAAGAGCTGCTTTAGAAACCCCTACTGTCGTGTAATTTTTTAAATAGCGAATAGACCCTAAAGAGCTGATGCTCACGATGTGTCCGCCGCCGTGTTTTTCCATCAATTTTGCTGCTTCCTGCGCACAAAAAAGAAGTGCTTTTGCATTAATATCCATCGTCCAATCCCAATGGGATTCTTCAATTTCCATTAGAGGGCGTAAAACTCCAGATGCTGCATTGTTTACTAAAATATCAAGCCGTCCAAACGTTTTGTCAATTTCTGCAAACATTTCCTTTATTTTTTCAGGTTTTCCGACGTTTGCCTTCACCACAAGCGTTTTCACACCAAGACGTTCAATTTCTTCCGCGGTTTCGATCGCCTTCGATTTGCTGCGAGCATAATTAATGACGATGTGATACCCTTTTTCAGCAAGCCTCAAGGCAATAGCTTTGCCGATTCCTCTTGAAGATCCTGTGACAAGCGCTACTTTTTCATTCATATTTTACATCTCCTTATGTATTGAATAGTTATTTCTATCGTAACAAAGAATAGATATAGAAAAACATATAAAAAGGAGTTTTTGTAAATTGCCTATACGTGATATGACAGAGCTCTCCATGATCTCGAAGCAAGCTTGGAGCAGTGAAGAGCTTCAGTATTATCACCGCGCCTTTCAACAAATTATGCCTTACCTGAATATAGAAGGTCATACTATTCACCGTGAAATTATAGAAGAAATTGAAGCGCGCGGCGGTATTAACAAAGACTGATTAAACCAATTTTTAGAGGCATAATGGATGCAATCGGTACATGCCGATTGCATTTTCATTCACTTCCCAATGGAATTACGGCTCCACTTGTATGCCAGCTTTTTCCTTATAAAGAGCAAATATTTTTTGATGAGGTACAGGAAAAGCATATCGATCAATATCCTTGATGAAAACTTTTTCAAGCTCTTTCATTGATTCATCGCTACAAACTTTGCCGAAATAAACATTAATATTCCATGTCAAATGGGAAAAAACATGCTGAATCGTTCCTTTTAGCTCGCTTAATTCCGCTTCAACACCGTATTCTTCCCGCAAAAAATTTTCTAGATATATCCTTTTAGGAATTCTGTTTGTGCGAACTTCGCAATTTGGAAATTCCCACAAATTCGCAAGCAGTCCTGTGTCAGGTCTTTTATGAATATATAAATCGTTGTTTTGCACTAAAACCGCGCAAGCAATCGAAACTTGCTTTGTTGATTTGCTTCGTGTTTTTACTGGCAGCTTTTCCTGTAATCCTTCTGAAAAGGCAAGACAATGCTCCTGTACAGGACAAAGCAAACAGGACGGAGAAGTCGGCGTACAAACCATTGCTCCCAATTCCATTAATGCTTGATTAAAATCGGAAGGACGTTCTTTTGAAATAAGATTTGCAGCCGCTTCTTCAAATATTCTTCTTGTTTTTGGCTTTGCTATATCTTCTTCAATCAGTAAAATTCTTGACAGCACTCTCATCACATTGCCGTCAACAGCAGGCTCAGGCTTGTTATAAGCAATGCTTAATATTGCTCCTTTCGTATAAGGCCCAATTCCTTTTAATTTTCCAAGCTGCTTCGGGTCATCCGGAAGTTTTCCTCCGTATTTTGCTGCTACCTCTTTCACTGCACTGTGCAAATTTCGGGCGCGCGAATAATAGCCTAGGCCTTCCCATGCCTTTAAAACCTCTTCTTCATCCGCATTTGCCAGCGCCTCAACATTCGGGAATTTTTTAATAAAATTGTTAAAGTACGGTATAACCGTTTCCACCCGTGTTTGCTGAAGCATTATTTCAGATACCCATACTTTGTATGGATCTTGGTCCTTTCTCCAAGGCAAATCTCTTTTTTCCCGTATATACCAGCCGATCAGGTCCTCCTGAAATGTTTTAATATCGAAATTCTCAATTTTTTGCAGTGATTGACCCATTTTTCAATATTTCCTCCATTATGCACTTCAAAATATGTTACACTAAAAAGAACTTATGAATTTATCGTACATTATTTTTTTTTTGCATGAAAGAAAAAATGAATTTATGTTTTTTGCGTTCAATGGAAAAAATTCAAATATCATCATAACGATTGTTTTTTCAGCTAAGGAGGATGGCTTTGGATACAGGTACACATTTCGTCATGGGAATCGCATTGGGAGGTTTAGCAACTTTGGATCCGGCTGTCGGCGGTTCCTTTCTGACAAGCGAGGCAGTTCTTGTTGGCACGATTATCGGTTCACAAGCACCAGATCTTGATACGGTTCTTAAATTTAAAAATAATGCAGCTTATTTAAAAAATCATCGCGGAATAACTCATTCAATTCCCGCAGTTTTATTATGGTCGCTGTTAATCACTGGAGCAATTCATTTTCTAATGCCAAGCAGCAGCCTCATCCATGTATGGATTTGGACGTTATTAGCTGTTGTTCTTCATGTTGTTGTCGACATTTTCAACGGCTACGGCACTCAAGCTCTCAGACCTTTTTCTGAAAAGTGGATTGCGCTGGGCACAATTAATACGTTTGATTCGTTTATCTTCATCGCTCATATTGTCGGCATTGGCATTTGGCTTTCCGGCGCCCATGGGGGCTATACCTTTTTAATTATTTATTGCATAATCGCTTTATATTATGTCGTTAGACTTCTAATGCAAAGATCGATTAAGAAAAAAATCTTAAACAGATGGAAAAATGTTGAAAACGTCATATTTAACCCAACAATGAAATTCCGCAAGTGGCAGCTCGTCATTGTGACAAAAGAACATTATTACGTTGCATATTCAAATTTTACCGAAATTCAAATCGTCGACCAATTTGAGCGCAAAGAGCTGCCGAATCACCCTGCAATGGAAGCCGCAAAAAAAGACCGGAATATTTCAGCATTTTTGCATTTTTCCCCTGTTTTCCATTGGCAAATAAAAGAGCAGCTTGATTATACCGAAATCCGTTTGATTGACTTGCGTTATTTCAGCAAAGGTCATTATCCCTTTGTAGCAGTTGCACAGCTCGATAAAGACCTCAACATTGTTCGTTCGTACACAGGTTGGATTTTCAGTAAAAAAAGAATGAAGAAAAAACTTAAACCGCTAATTGATTGATTATGACATTTCCTTAATTTTCTTTTATATTGGCTTCTAATAAGCAAATACTATTTATGCGCGTCCAATAGCGCAAATTTTTTTCTCCTTGGAGGATCTGCGATGCGCAATAAAGCAAAAGGATTTCCGAAGCATGAAAAATTTGACGGTGAGCCACGTGCTAAAGCGGAATTCGCGTCACGTCGTGCGAACGGAACCATTAACACACACCCTCAAGAGAGGATGAAAGCTTCAGGAGAACGGGATAAAAATTTTTCATAACCATTGACCTTTCAAGAGGTGTTTACTAATGGACACTAACCGATCATCCTTATCAAAAAAGCAGAAAAACGAATTTTTAGGAGCTTGGGGAAAACCGAAACATTCATTCCGTCAAGTAAACGGGGAAACCCAGCAAACCCAAAGCTTAATCATTTTGGAAAACGAAATGCGAAAACGTTCATAAATAAATAATACGAGATCATGCCATTATTTGGCATGATCTTGTTTATACAGACCTTTTTTAATTTTTAAAAATAATCGCCTAGATTCAAAACTCAACTATGATTTCCTCGATTAAATTTAATAAAGAAAATATTTAGCTTCAACATTGCTTGAGTAAACAAATTTCCATTATTCGCCTTATTAAATATATGGTTTTTTTTGATACTATTTGTTAACAAAAGATTTCAAGCTAAAAACGAAATCCGTATCCTTTCAAGGTCAATTGAGAGAGTATTCAGTTTGATAACCATAATGTAAAGTTAGGCGCGATGAAGCATAGCCACGAACAGGAAGAAAAAAACGATTGAAAGAAATCAGCGGCCACTCTTTTCCCCAACTTCCTTCATTTTTCGTTCTCAACTTATTTCTCATTTATATTACTTTTTTTAATCAACATCGATATCGGCAGTGCTTCCTCCTTTAAAGGAGATGATAATCGATACCCCCAAGCGAAAACTCCTTTTAAATATTCAACTTTGAAATATTCACCAGGAGCTCCATCGATTTCATACGTCTCACCTGGCGGAAAATCGTCAGGATTCAACATATATGCTTTTGCCATAGCAATTTTCCTTTCCAGGACAGCATATTCGTTGATCATTCCGTGCTGTTCCGCTTTGCGCGCTTTTTCTTTTAATCGGGCAATTTCATTTTTTAGCTCGTATTCCGTCATTTCACTGTACCGTTTTTCCATTCCTATTCCTCGCTTTTCTCTAAGTGTTTTTGCAAATATTGCTGAATAAGTTCTTGCGAAAAACCTTTTCGATATAAAAATTGCGCAAGCTTTTGACGATATGTGTACATATCTAGATGGGAATACTTTTTTTTCCCTTTTTCGCCTTGTATTAATAATGCTTCCCATTCTTGGTCATGACGTTCATGTAAAGGCAGCATCTCTAAAACAGCTTGAATCACTTCGGATGAAAAACCTTTCCTAAACATTGCCTGCTCTATTTTTTGCTTTAGCTGCGACATAGATATGTTCGCTTTTTTTCCCAATTGCTTTTCAGCTAATTTATACGCTGCTTCTATTTGTCTTTCTTTCGTGAAAAGATCAAGAGCTGCTTCTATCAAATCGCTCTCAATCCCTTTTTGTCCCAGTTCTGCTTTTATTATGCCGGGCCCTTTCAAAGTGGTTTTCATTTGCGTTCTTACAAAGGCTTCCGCAAACTCCTTGTCATTTACATAATTTTTTAATTGAAGCTCAACCATTACACGTTCAATAACACTCTCATCTATACCTTGACTTACAAGATAGTCACGGACCTCTTTTTCCGATCTCATCCGATAGCCAAGAAAAGTTAAAGCTTTGTTGAATGCTGCTTTTATTTGATCCTCGTGCAAAATCGCATCTATATCCAGCTCATCAAGCTCCATCCCTTTTCTTAGCCCGTGCTTAATTAAAACATCTTCCCCGACGCTAAAAGCAAATATTTCACCGTTTCCTCTATCGACGTAAATATTAAAACGATTTTTCTTTTTAGGTTGAACTTCTATTTTTACAATAAACATGTACAGACACCTCATATTTATAGTACCATAGAAAAAATAAATAAATGGAAGTTTTAAGCATGAAAGTGTATGAATACTGTAACAATAGATTTTTCAGCTTGTAAGGAACATTTTGCTGACTTTTCTAGCCGTTGATGCTATAAAACTATGAAGCAAAATTCAACCGTTCTTATTATGATTTCTAAATATTTTGCTGGCATCAGGCAAATCTGCTTCAGTCAGGAAATGCGGTCCTCTCTGTTATTGCATCAAAGCAAAGGAAAAAATATTGTCAAAGAAAATATTGTAATTTTGCCCTATTCACTGCTTATAGAAACTCTTAAAGTAGTAAGAAAAAAGTAAAATTTTCTTAATAATCTTTTTACAAAATTTTTGTTTTCTTTTCCATAGAAATCAAGTATGATACTAGAAGAAATGCTGACAATTAAATTTACTTGTTTTTAAGGGAAGGCAAATGGTGCGCCACCGGTCTTTGACCGGTTCTAGTGGGTTCGATTCCCACCCCGAAATTTTTACTTGATAAATAAAAATTTCGAGGGTGGGATCCGTTAGATTTCGTGGTAACCGCCCTCGTTGATAGAGGAGGATGAGCATGTTAAAAAAACGTGATCTAGCGGATTGTCAAGAGTTGTTCGAACTTATGGTTCATCCAGAGGTCTTCCCTTATGTTCGTCATAAAGCAACGTCGATTGAAGAATACATGTTTATAACAAAACAGTTGATTGAAGCAGAGGAACGAGGGGAATTAATTTCCCGCACCATTTTGGATGAATGGGGCTCTCCTATTGGAACAATCAGCTTGTATGATATTTTTGACCAAACGGGATTTCTCGGAACTTGGCTCGGCAAGCCGTACCATGGTAAAGGATATAATCAGCTTGCTAAGGACGCTTTTTTTCAAGAGATTTTTTATGAATTTGGAATTCAAACGATCTTTATGAAAATACGGAAAGACAATGAACGTTCCATGAAAGCCGCGCAGAAGCTTCCATATGTCTCCCTTGCCGATGAATCTCGTCAGCTTCCCCATATTGAAAACAAAAACTTATACAACATCTTTGAAATTTCAAAGGATATGTACACACTGTATACAAAACGAAACGGTTTCATGACAGACGAAGAAAGCAGATTGAAGGAAGCATAAAAAATTGGAAGAAGACATCCGAACGAATCAAGATGTCTGCTTCCATTTTTTTTCATTTCTTATTCTCTAATCTGTCCGCTTCCTTTAATAATATATTTTGTAGAAGTCAGTGCAGGGAGTCCCATCGGTCCTCTGGCATGGAGCTTTTGCGTGCTGATCCCGATTTCTGCGCCAAACCCAAATTCAAATCCGTCTGTAAAGCGCGTCGATGCGTTGTGGTAAAGAGCTGCGGAATCAACTAATTTGAAAAACTTTTCTACATTTGCGGCATTTTCTGTGATAATTGCCTCAGAATGGTTTGTTCCGTAACGATTAATATGCTCGATTGCTTCATCTACATTCGAAACAAGTTTCACTGCCATTGTATAATCTAAATATTCCGTTTCCCAATCTTCTTCTGTCGCTAATTTCAAATGCGGGAATTCATTGTACAATGCTTGATCGACTCGCAACTCCACATTTTTCTCCTCGAGCTTTTCAATGAGCTCGCGAATATACTCCTTATTCCAATTTTCATGGATGAGAAGAGTTTCGGCTGCATTGCAGACGGAAGGTCTTTGTGTTTTTGCGTTTACAGTTATATCAATCGCCATCTTTTTGTCTGCTGATTCATCAATAAACACATGACAATTGCCTGCGCCCGTTTCTAACACAGGGACAGATGAATTTTCAACAACTGTTTTAATCAGATTTTTCCCTCCGCGAGGAATTAGCACATCTAAATAATCATTTAATTTGAACATTTCCGCTGCCGTTTCCCTGCTGGTATCTTCCAGAAGCTGTACACTGTCGGCAGGAAAATTCGCTTTTTCTAACGCCTCTCGTATCACCTTTACGATCGCCATATTTGAATGCAATGCGGATGAGCTGCCGCGAAGAAGAACAGCATTCCCTGTTTTTAAGCAAAGGCTTGAGGCATCAATTGTCACATTTGGTCTGGCTTCGTAAATCATCCCAACAACTCCGAGCGGCACCCGAACTTTTTCGATTTGTAAACCGTTCGGACGAGTCCAGCTTTCCAGCACTTCCCCAACTGGATCTTGCAAATAAATCAATTGTCTTAACGATTCAATCATTCCGTTAATTCGTTCTTCGTTTAAAAGAAGACGGTCAATTAGAGCGTCGGATAAACCATTCGCTTTCCCGTTTTCAATGTCTTTTTCATTTTCTTTTAAAATATAAGGCGTTTCTTTTTGCAATTGTTCAGCGATGATTGATAATGCGTTGTTTTTTTCTTCAGTAGTCTTTGCAACCAGCTTGGCAGCAGCTTCTTTTGCCAGCTTCCCTTTTGTCAACACTTCACTCATATCATCATCTCCTTACTCGTTATCGCTACAAATTGATCACGGTGAACCACTTCAGGATGTATGCGCTTTGTCATTTCCATCGCTTTTTGACTCGGCATGCCCATAATTTCTTTTAATTCTTCAGATGAATAATTGACTATGCCTTTTCCGATCAGCTTTTGTTCCTTGTTTAAAATTTGCACCACGTCTCCGGATTGAAAGTTGCCGCTGACACGCTTAACGCCAGCAGGAAGGAGCGATTTCCCTTCCTTCAAAATAGCCGCTACTGCTCCATCATCGACTTCCACATCACCAGATATGATCGAATGAAGAGCAATCCATGCTTTTGAATTACGAACAGCACTTAAATCGTTTTTGCCAATATATGTTCCGTCACCGTTCCCATTTAAAATTTCGATTAATTTCTCTTTTCCTTTACCTTTCCCGATAAATACGGATACACCGAGGGCAAGTGCCGTTTTTGCCGCCATGAGCTTTGATTTCATGCCACCTGTTCCAACTTTCGAACCGGATGTTGCCTCTGTTTGTTCAATTAATTCATCTGTTACTTCCGGCAAAAAATCAAATCGTTTCGCATTCGGATTTTTGGTAGGATCTTCTTCATATAAACCGTTAATATCCGTCAAAATAATAAGAAAATCGGCATGTAATAATCCGCTCACAAGAGCTGACAGCATATCGTTGTCTCCAAACGTCAATTCCTCAATCGAAACCGAATCATTTTCATTGATGATCGGGAGCACTTGCCGCTTTAGAAGCTCCGATAAGGTGGCGTATGCGTTTTGATATTGCTCTTTATGCTGAAAATTGCTCCTTGTCATCAAAAGCTGGGCACATACAATGCCGTATTTTTTAAATGCTTCTGTATAAGCCTGGATAAGCAGCCCTTGGCCCACTGCCGCAGCCGCCTGTTTTCCTCTAATTGTCACAGGCCTGGAAGGATATCCAAGATCTCCATACCCTGCTGATACCGCTCCTGACGAAATTAAAATTACTTCATACCCTGCTTCCTTCAATTTAGCAATCGCTTCAACATGCTCGTGCAGCTTTTCTTTGCTGAGTCCCCCGTTGTCATCTGTTAAAGAACTGCTTCCTATTTTTACGACCACTCGCTTTTTCCTCACTAAAAAACACCTCTTCATTGCTTGACAGTCATAAAAAAGACTCATATCATCCTTTCGAAAAAGGACGAATATGAGTCTATATCCGCGGTACCACCTTTTTTAGCACTAGTTTAGTGCTCCCTTTAGCCTGTAACGAAGGATACGGTCAGGTTATGAGCCTGACAGCTCCAGGGGTAGGTTCAATAGCTTATCAGCGATGAAACCTTTCAGCCATAGGGTTTCACTCTCTTTTTCGCCTAAAGTCTATTTACTGGCCCCTTTCAACGCCGAAAATATACTTTTTTTAAAATTATGTTTCAAAAATTTTTAAAAGTCAAGATGATTGCTGCATTTAAACATTTGCTTGTTGATTGAATTTTTTGTTTGTAAATTTATCTCTCAAATACGGCAGGATAAACCGGTCAGCTCCCCAATAATACGCAGCTGCGCCTACTGCCATTAAAATGATTGCTTCAGTGTACATAATCGGATTCGTGCTTGTTGTTCCAGCTAACATAAAATTCAAGTTCATAAACGCACCAGCAATTAATGCAGGAGTTGTAAACAATCCCAAAATCAGTCCGATGCCAACTAACACTTCTCCAATTGGAATAATAAAATTAAAAAGTTCTACATTCGGAAGAGCAAAGTTTTCAAGGAACGCTGCATACCATCCTTGAACGGCCGGATGTTCTCCGGTTGCTTTAGCAATCGCCCCTTTTAAAAATCCTGTCGCATCAAATCCACCCAGCTTTTCGACTCCCGCGACAAACCATTGATAACCGAGCCAAATTCTAAGAGCCGCCCAGACAACCGCCATTTTTGGACCTTTCAGCCATTCCATCTTCAACCATCTCCTTTGTTTGTTTTTTCACTTTTATTTTTCGAAGAAGTTTGTGAAATATTTCACTAAATTCTTCAATTTCAATATATAATTTTCTGAATTTAACTTCAATATATTTGTGAAATATTTCACAAATTGTTAACAATTACTATAGTTATCCACATTCATAGTAGGATTTTATGGAAAAAATCCAGCTTCTTAAGCTCCAACAGTTACATAATATCCACAAAAACAGTATGGATAATGTGTATAAGTTGTGAATTGTCTGAAATATCTGTGGATAAAATAAAAAAGCACTCACCTTCTCTGGACGATGAATGCTTATACACAAGAACGATCCCTCGAATTTACATGCAAATTAGAGCTGTTGCAAAAGAAACCGTCATTTTACAGAAGTGTGCATATTTGCCGATAACAAAAATTTTAGACATAACTAAATCTATTAAAACGTGGAATTTCTTTTCATAAAAAAACAGGCGCCGTTTCAACAGCCGCCTGCTAAGCACTATGCTGCAATTTATTTTCTTTCTCTGCACGCTTATTTTTCTCATAACCGATCGCTAACACAATCAATGTCATAATTCCGATAAGTAAATATTCGATCCACAAGTTTTGGATGTGAAACCATTGTTCAATATGTTTATCCTTAAAGATCATCTCACCGGCGGTCCAAGCTAAAATTCCAGATCCAACATATACAATCCATTGAAATTTGTTCATTAATTTTACGATCGCTTTTGATCCAAAAATCATAATTGGAATACTGATCAAAACTCCAACCGCAATCATGCCGATATGGCCGTGTGCCGCACCTGCTACTGCAACCACATTATCCAAACTCATGACGGCATCTGCAAGAATGATCGTTTGAATAGCTTTAAGCAGACTGCTTTGAGATTGGACATGCGCAGCTTCTCCGTCATCTACCAAAACTTTATAAGCAATCCAAAGCAGCAAAAATCCGCCGACAATGTTGACAAATGGGATTTTCAACAGGACAACAATAACGGATGCAAACAAAATCCGTAATGCGACCGCACCTCCAGTCCCCCAGAATATAGCTCTGTTTTGCTGTTCTTTCGGCAGATTTCTCGTTGCCATTGCAATTACAACTGCATTATCGCCGGATAAAATAATATCGATTGCAATAATTTTTAATAAGGCAATGATGGCGTCAGATGAAATAGATATACCAACTGAAAATAAATCCAATTGTTATTCGCTCCTCTATTAAAAAATGTATACGTATAGATTCTATCCCTACCTTCCTTTGAAAGCAAATCCAATATTTTACCTATTTAAAAATTAAAATGAGTCATCTCCTTGTCAGCTGCTGGATAAATGTTCGAATGGCAGTGGAAGAAAGAAGACCTTTTCGATAAATAATTGCAACCTCTTTACGCGGAAGTTCGTCTGCAATTTTCAAAAGCTTGACAGAAAACTCCGGGCTGTTTTCAACATAAAGCTTTGGCAGGATCGTAATTCCGTTATGTAAAAGCGTCATCTTTAACAACGAATACGTATCCGACAATTCCACAATTGGGTTTAACTTAATGCCTTCTTTATTACAAAATGAATCGATCGTCTGTCTAAGAACATATTGCTCGGGCAATAAAAAGATCGGGTACGATTGAAGCTCTTCCAAATATATTAAATTTTTTTCAGCTAAAGGATGATCAAGGGATACAATGGCAAAAAACTCTAATGAAAACCATTTAATAACCTCTACTTGCGGATGATGAACTGGTAAATAGACAATCCCTATATCGAGCTCAGACTTGACTATTTTTTCTAACGTTTCTTCCGTTTTTAGATCGTAAACAGAGAGTTTTATATTTGGAAACTGTGAGTGAAACGTAAGCAAGGAAGAATAAAGAAGATGATTGCCAACACATCCGATTTTTAAATGGCCGCGATTCAATCCTTTTAATTCATGTATTTTAATTTTTGCTTGATCAATTTCAGAAAAAATTTTTTTCACATGTTCAAGTAAAATCTCTCCGCTTTCCGTTAATTCAATTTTTTTCCCCATTCTTCGAAAAAGAACTGTATCAAGACTGTTTTCAAGAAGGCGAATTTGCTGGCTTAATGTTGGTTGCGTAATCCCCAGCTTTTCTGCAGCTTTCGTAAAATGCAGCTCTTGACTCAATATTGCAAAATATTGCAAAAGACGGAACTCCATTTTATAGCTCCTTTCTATAGATATTTTCTATTATTATGATAGTTATTATAGTATTGTACTATCTTTTCTTTTCAAGTACAATTCTGATTACGGAATTATCTGACTAGTATTAATTATCTAAATTATGTTGAAAGGGTGTGTGTTGTTTGACCAGCCGATATACGACAAGCAAGGCACTTTTAGAAGCGTTACAAGAAGCTGATGTTTCCTTTATTTTTTCAAATCTAGGAAGCGATCACCCTGCCATTATTGAAGCCCTTGCCGAAGCTGAAAAAGAGGGAATTGATTTTCCGAAAATCATTACTTGTCCACATGAAATGGTTGCCTTAAGCGCTGCACATGGATATGCTCAAGTAAGCGGGAAACCTCAAGCTGTTTTAGTGCATGTTGAATGCGGCACGCAAAACCTTGGCGCTGCCATTCACAATGCTTGGAAAGGTCGGGTGCCTGTCCTCATTTTTGCCGGAACTTCTCCATATACTCAAGAAGGGGAGCTTCGGGGAAGCAGGAACGAATTTATTCACTGGATTCAAGATGTTCCCGATCAGCCCGGAATTGTAAGGGGTTACATGAAGTATACTCATGAGATTCGCACCGGGAAAAATGTAAAACAAATTGTCCATCGTGCCCTGCAAATTGCTCAAAGCAGCCCGAAAGGACCCGTATATTTGACGAGCGCTAGAGAAGTTTTGGAGGAGGAAGTAGAAAAAGTAGAAATTCATCCTGAGCAATGGAGACCAATTGCAGCGCGTGCACTGGCACCGCAAGAAATAGATCCTTTAGTGAAAGATTTACTGGCAGCAAATAATCCGCTCATTGTCACGTCATATATTGGCAAAAACAAACAAGCGGTGAAAGAACTCGTTCAATTTTGTGAAAAACTTGCGATACCTGTTTTAGAGTCAGTGCCAAACTATATGAACTTTCCATCTGATCACCCGCTTCATTGCGGATATCAGTGGAATACTTCAACACAAAACGATTTAATCGAAAAAGCAGATTTTATAATGGTCATTGACAGTGATGTTCCTTGGATTCCAGTGAATAATAAACCATCGCCAAATTGTACGATTTACTATATTGATGAAGATCCGCTGAAGGAAGGGATGACATTATGGTATATCCCATCAAAACGTTTTTTCGCAGCTGATGCCGAAACGGCCTTGCGGCAGTTGAACGAAGTGATTAAAAACGCTGACATTGACAGCTTGCAAGTAAATGAAAGGAGAAAACAAATAGAAAAATATCATAAAGCTCAGCGTGAAGAATGGAAAAAAGCTGAACAATTTTTTGACGACATTATCACGCCTGAGTATTTAACTGCCTGCATACGGGAAGTGTGCGATGAAAACACGATTATTGTCAATGAAGGCATTTCAAATTTCCAAACATTATATACCCATTTGCAAATGACCAAACCAGGTTCTATTTTTGGCAGCGGCGGAGGCGGACTTGGATGGAACGGCGGAGCAGCGATAGGAGCAAAACTGGCAGACCCGTCTAAAACAGTGATCAGCCTTACTGGAGATGGATCTTATCTGTTTAGCGTCCCTTCGAGCGTTCATTGGATATCGCAAAAATATGACGCGCCATTTTTAACCGTAATTTATAATAATCGCGGTTGGAAATCTCCGAAACTGTCAACCTTAGCTGTTCATCCGAATGGTATCGCAAATGAAACGAATCAATTTTTCGTAGATTTCACTCCTCATGCTGATCTTTCGAAAATTGCAGAAGCTGCAGGTGGCGCCTATGCAAGAAAAGTAGAAAACCCTCATGAGCTGAAAGAGGCTCTGAATGAAGCAATAAAAACTGTCAAGTCTGGCCGTTCCGCTGTTTTAGATGTATATTTGCCCGCTATTAGTCAAGAAAACCAAATGAGAGAGGAAAAAAACCATTCCACAGTTTAAAAAGCGGGAGCAAAAAGCATTTAAAATTTGAATTCATTTGGAATAGTTGAAAGTACAAAAATTTTAAAGCTGCGGAGAAAGTTCAAAAACAAGATGGAATCATCAAGAATGTAGGCTAAAAAAGTTTTATATTCCTTTCATCGCACATCGTCCGAAATATAGAAAACCAGCAGCCAATGATCTTATATTCAACCAGCAGCATTTTCTATTTCTTTTTGCCCTTTTATGTAAGCGCTATCTAAAGGTTATGTTAAATTTTAAATCTAGATAGGAGTGAAAATGATAATGAAAAAATGGGAAAGGTACCATACAATATGGGGAATGCTGTTCCTAGGATGGGTTGTTTCTTATATCGACAGAACTGCGACAGGCCCAATTGTTACTTGGATGATAGAACATAAAATATCATTTTTTTCAGATGTCCCGAATCCTCATGAATTTGGGGGCTTAATAGGCAGTTTGTTTTTTGCCGGATTTATGTTAAACCAATTTCCTGGAGGAAACTTGGGAGATAAATTTGGATACCGCCCTATTATTATATTAAGTATTTTGTGGGCAGCCGTCGCCACTTTTTTCACAGGCTTATCAGGCGGACTCGTCATGTTTGTTTTATTCCGTGTATTACTTGGATTAGGTGAAGGAATCCTTTATTCAAATGACAGATCCTATATTGCTTTCAACACTCCTCCGGAAAAAATGGGCTTAGGAATGGGAGTTGTTATTACTGGCCTGTCTATCGGCTTAACGTTGGCAACAATCGGTACACCTCTTCTTCTGGAAGCTTTTGTTCCTCTAATGGGAAATGAGGCTTGGAGAGTTCCTTTTCTATTCATGGGATCCATTACTTTAATCGTTGCTGTTCTTATGTTTAAATTTATGAAGCCTGATAAAAAATTGATACAATCAGCAGATCCAAATTCACCTGGTGTGAAGGAATTTTACGGAAAATCGTTATATCACTTAAGTATTTATTCACTTGTGTTTTTGGTTATCATCATGGCGATATACTTCACATCAACAAAATTAGGGCTCTCATCGATTGTCATAGCTTTTATTTTGGCTAGTTTAGCCCCCATATTGATCATATATCTTTATGTAACAAAAAAATCAGAAGTGCACCCTTTGATTATGAATAAAAACCTGTTTTTCCTTTATCTATCTTTCCTGCCGATTTTATGGCATTTATGGTTGTATGGATTCTGGTCTACAGCAATTGTCCAAGAATTTGGCGGCGGAGCACTAGTTGCCGCAGCAGCAGTAGCTTCATTTAACGCAGTAGCAGGGGTTATCGGGTTCCCGCTTGGCGGAAAAATTTCTGACCTGTTAGCTGATAGACCGAACGGCCGCAGAAATGTATTAGCACTTTTAACTTTTCTTTTAGCTGTTTCAATATTTGTTTTTGCTTGGTATATTCAAACGGAAAATAGCAGCCCGATTATTACATCAATCATTTTATTTATATCAGGATTATTCTTTTTTGCATTGCAGCCGGTTTCACATGCATTAAATGCAGAATTGGCACCGGAAGGCAAACAAGGCGGGGCATTTGGCATGCTGAATCTGATAGCAGAAATTGGCGCCGTATTGTCGCCAGTCGTATCAGGATATTTAAGAGACAGCACAGGCAGCTGGGGAGCTCCGCTAATATTGGACGGAGTTTTAATTAGTATTAGTTGTTTATTTGTTTTAGCAATCTCAAGCAAAGCTGTACAATCTGCTCAACCAAAAAATATCTCGTCTAGCGAAGCAAATATGTAAACAAGTTATGTATAGCGATGAAAATTTTCTAAGCAAATGATGCTGTTGTTAATTGGCGAGTATCATTCATTTATCAGAGATAGATCATTTTCACATTGATGAAAAAGATTTCCATTGAAAAAAGGGCTTTGCAAAAAGTTAATTGAACTGACTTTTTGCGGGCCCTTTCTTTTTAATACTATTCCCGATCAGGTTTGCGATAAGTCTTGACTTGAAAGGGTAACTGTGACGGTCTTTTCTTTTCCGTCCCGATATAATTTGACTTTGACTGAGTCTCCTGATTTCTTTTCACTGTACAAATATTTTCTTAACTCACTCGTGTTGTGAATGCTTTGCCCATCCAATGCGACGATCACATCCTTTTCCTGCAATCCGGCATGATCGGCGGGAGAATTTGCCTGAACTCTTCCAACTACCGCACCTTCTTTAACGTCAGATGGCAAATTGAGTGTGTCTCTAAGGAAATACTCAGGAAGCTCGCTTACATTTAATAATGCAACTCCAAGAAACGGACGGTCAATTTTTCCTTTTTCCATTAATTGATTGATCGCCTTCACAACATCATTGCTTGGAATAGCAAATCCGAGCCCTTCCACACCTTCCTGGCTGATTTTCATACTGCTGACGCCGATGACTTTCCCATCCATGTTAATTAAAGGGCCTCCGCTGTTTCCTGGATTGATCGCTGCATCAGTTTGAATGACATCAAGCGCCCAGTCTCCTTCAGAAGTTGTAATCGTCACTGTGCGATTGACTCCGCTGATAATCCCTTCTGTTACAGTTCTAGAAAGATCGCTGCCAAGCGGATTCCCGATTGCAATGACCTGATCGCCGACTCGTATATTATCGGAATCACCAAACTCAGCTACTGTGTTAACACTATTGTTATTAATTTTTATGACGGCCAAGTCTGTCAATGAGTCAGCACCGACTACCTCTGCTTTTTCCTTATCGCCATTGGAAAGCGTTACCTCCAATGAAGAAGCCCCTTCAATAACATGGTTATTTGTAACAATAAAAACATCATTGCCGGACTTTTTAAAGATAATTCCTGTTCCGCTTCCGCTTTCCACTTCTTCGCTGGAAGAATCTTGGCGCGATCCAAACCAATCTGTCCTTTGCTGCTGCAAATTAGAAATGCCGACAATCGCTGGTGAAAGTTTTTCAGCAATTTCTGCAATATCGCCTTGATTGGAAATCTTCGCAACATTAACAGATGCTTCCTGATCGTTTGTATTTTGACTGACCGCTGCATGCTCTGTTTCATTTGAAGCTTTGTTATGATCTTGGAATGGCAAGTAGGTCAACGCACCGTATACAACAGCTCCGCCCAAAACACCGCTGATTAAAGAAGAAAGAACCGGCTTCAACAAACTGTTCTTTTTTCTTTCCACACGATTGTTTTGATCTATTTCATCATAATATCCCATAGCAAAAGCCCTCCTCTTCTTCATCGTTTGTCTTATTCACATACTAGGCAAAAAATATGACGAAACGATGAACAAAAGGTAAAAAAACATTGAAATATAAAAAAGATCGGACGCCGCTCGATATTATGCGCCTCTTACCTTTTCGCCAAATCCATAGTTCAAAAGCACTTTTCAAAAATCGTTTCTCCTGCCAAGCCCTAACGAAACGGTGAACATCAATCTGGATCGCCCGCGGTACTTTCATTTATTACAAAAAATGCAATTCTGAAACACATAGATGTTGTTGATTGAAAATAAGCCTTTCTGAAAAATTGGCATTTGAATTCGTATGCATGCCCTGGATTTCATTCAACGTATTCAAACTTCAACTGTTTTCCCTTCTTCAGCAACATGGAAAAGAAGATGAGCAAGATGCTGAATGGGGCTGTATATTTCCTCTTCCTCCTGCTCCGCCATCACTTCATCACCGAATTCTAAGTCATTTAGATAAAGAGCTATAAATTCATAAAAGTCTTTTAGTTCAAACCGGTAGCATTCGCTCGGATCTTCCTCGTCCTCCTCGTAGCGAAGGGAAAGATAAGACATATTGCCATCGCTGTCCTCAGCGTCAAAAAAGACGAAAAAACCAATGTTTGTATCGAGATCAAACAAATGTCTTGTCTCTCCTTCTGTCACCCTTTCAAAATCATCCGGGCTCAGCTTTTGCACTTTCATTTCTTCCATATCATCTTCAAGGTGAAATTTAACAGTGAATTCACGCATCGTATGTCTCCTCCTCAAATATTAGAAAATACTTAATGAATATGTTTTAGATAAAAATTCAAGCAGTTTGATGCCGGTCAGACTATTGCCTTTGTCATCCAATGCTGGACCGAATATGCCGATGCCGCATCTTTTTGGAACAGATGCGAGTATGCCTCCTGAGACGCCGCTTTTTGCCGGAATCCCGATTTTAATCGCAAATTCTCCCGAAGCATTATACATGCCGCAGGTGACCATAAACGTTTTGCAAATACGCGCTACATCAAGGGGCATGATTTCCTCTTCTGTAAACGGATCGCGCCCATCCATCGCAAAAACGAGGCCGATGCGCGCCAAATCGATGCATGTCATTTCAATGGCGCATTGCTTCGTGTAAAGCTCCATCAGATCATCGACATCTTCGTTTATAATATTATGCTGTCGAAGAAAATAACATAAGGAGCGGTTTAAAAACGCGGTTTCAAATTCGGATTGAGCGACTTCTTGCGAATAAGAAATGGTTGGATTTCCTGTTAGCTTACGGACAAAACGAATGAGTCTCTGCAGCCGTTCTTTCACCGTTCTTCCCGAAATCATATGCGTTACGGCAAGTGCACCGGCATTGATCATCGGATTCAGCGGCTTTGTAGGCTGTGTTTCCTCAAGCTTGGCAATGGAATGAAACGGATCGCCCGTCGGCTCCATACCAACTTTTTTGAATACCTCCTTTTCACCGTGATCCATAATGACAAGAGCTAAAGCGATAATTTTTGAAATGCTTTGAAGCGTCACTTTTACCGTTACATCCCCAGCGTCAATGATTCTCCCATCAGGCATATATATTGCAATAGATAAATCATTTGGATTCGCTTTGCCAAGAGCCGGTATGTAACTGGCAACTTTCCCCTGATGCCCATACTTTTTCGCTTCTTGGACAAAGCGGATCAATTCTTCTTTTTCGTACATTCAACCATCACCATTATTTAGTATGGCACGTTGTATAAAATTTTATAAACAACCCCTTTGATATTTGACAAATGAGTATGATATGTTTATTCAATCTGGAGATAGTCATTGTTGCATAGATTGTTTTCTCTCACTTCCATGCTTTCTTTTGCTTGATAAAATCCCCCATTGTCCCAGTAATGTTACTAATGCAAGGCCGCCGGCGGCAAACGGAAGTTGGGAAGGAGCCAATCCAGCCAGCATCACTATCCCTCCAAGAAGAGAACCTATTGCACTGCCCAAATAATTTGCGGAACTGTTCAAAGCAACGGCCGCTGCACCTTGATTAGGCTGTATGCGAAGCAATTCATGCTGCTGCGGGGCTTGCGATGCCCAGCCCATCGCCCCCCATAGAATAAAAGGCAGAAATGACAGGATCGGAAATGAAAGGGCGAATGGCACACTGAACATGGACAAAGCCATTATGGCCAAAATTCCTGCCATGAGCAAACCCGGTTTGCCTGTCCGGTCAATCAAAGCGCCGATGGAAAAACTGCCAACTACGCCGCCAATTCCCCATGCCCAAAGATATGGCGTGTTGTTGGAAATGTCCGCCAAGTTATTCAAAATAACAGCAATATATGTGTAAAGACCCAAGCTGGCAACACTGGTCATAAAAGTGATGCCAACAATTGCTGCAACCCGTCTATTTGTCATCATTGCGACGCGCTGGCGGAGTGAAGGTGGAGCTGAAGCTGCAAAATGTGGAAACCAGATGGCAATTCCCATCATGGCAATTAAGCCTAGTGCAGTGATCACCCAAAGAGTTCCATTCCACTTCAGATGTTCCGCAATCACCAGTCCAAGAGGGACTCCCATGACTGTTCCAGTGCTCATGCCGCCAAGAGTCATACCAAGTGCTCTGCCGCGTTTCTGTTCGGGCACTAGTGATGCTGCAGCTGCTGATGCTAGCGGAGAGTAAAGTCCGGCGCCGATGCCTGCAATTGCCCGTGCAATCAGCAGCATGGAAAAATTTGAAGCTAGTGCACTTATCCCGTTGCCTATCGAGAATACTGCGAGCGCCAACAATAAAATATTGCGCATCGGTTTTCCAGCAAGCAGTGTTGCAAATACCGGAGCGGCCAGTGCATAACAAAGCGTAAAGACGCTCACGGCTTGCCCTGTTTGTGAAGGAGTTATATGAAAAGTTGCACCGATATCCGGAAGCAAACCAGCTATCACATAAGCATCAAACCCAAGAGCGAACATACCGATCGTCAAGAGAAAAACTTTTTGCATGATAACTTAGCCTCCATTTTTACGGAATTATCTTTACGGAAGATTTATCTATTTTTCACTTTACAAGACGGAATGTAATATGTCTAATATATATTTATAAAACTACTAATATCTTATAAATATTAATAAAGGAGGAGATTAATTGGAACTGCGCCACTTGAAATATTTCTTAACAGTTGCTGAAGATTTGCATTTTGGGAAAGCTGCAGCCCGTTTAAATATGGCACAGCCGCCTTTAAGCCTTCAAATCCGACAATTAGAAGAAGAAATAGGCGTGCCTCTTTTCCATCGAACGAAAAGAAAAGTAGAACTGACGAAAGAAGGCCAATTGTTTTTGGAAAAAGTTAATCAAATTTTCAAAGATCTGGAGGAAGCTGTCGAATCAGTAAAAAGGGTGAACCGTGGAGAGGTCGGAGAAATAGCGATAGGATTCATTTCCTCATCAGCCTATGATATTCTTCCAACAATTATAGAGCACTATCGTAAAGCATATCCTAATATTCATATAGATTTGCAACAATTGACAACTAGAGAGCAATTAAAAGCTTTGCATGAGGGCGCAATTGATATAGGAATCCTTTGCCAACCCGCCAACATAAAAAATGACGGAATTCATTTCGAGGTTATTCGGCAAGAACGAATGATGATTGCTCTGCCAGAGGATCATCGGCTAGCTTCCGGCACTTCCCCGATTCATCTTGAAGAATTGGCGGGCGATTCATTTATTTTGACGGGAAGGAAGGCAAATCAAAGCCACTATGATACTGTGATAAACAGTTGCTATCAAGCGGGATTCCATCCTAAAGTAGTTCAAGAAACACAAGAATTGCCTACAGTCCTATCCCTTGTTTCATCAGGAATGGGCGTAGCGATTGTACCATCCTCTATCCAGCATGTATTAAAAAATAAAGTTGTCTATCGCGACATTTACAACAACCCAATTACTACTTCAACTGCCTTTGCGTGGAAAAGTGGAAATTTGTCTCCAACTGTTCATGCATTTCTTAACTTAATGAGAAAATCTGTCATTCCGTTTTTTCACCAAGTTTAATAGAAATAATCTCATGAAATGATACTGGCAATTAAAATTCTCTATCAAATCCTTAATTAAACAAGGAGAATAATTGAAATAACCGCAATAAAAAAAGAAGCAGGAGTACAATGAAAATAATCATTTCCCTCTCTGCCAAAGTAAATTTCAATGCATTTTAGCAGCCGATTTGATGATTGGGGAAAGAACTCTTGTATCTGTCTCCTCTTTTTTTGTCTTTAACATCATTTTGCCGTTAAAAAATTGGTTCAAAAAACCGATAAATTTACAATTATTATCAATTGAAATTTTGCATTCATTTAGCCTAGACGCTCCCAATCATTTTCATCGTTGTAAATTTCCCGTTGTGAACCAACAACATAATTTATCGGTCCAATTGTCTGAGCATCACGTTCTATTGTATTTAATAATTTTTGGAGCTTCAAAGCTGTTTGAAGGCTAGCAAACGGTTGTGAAGGAGCTGCTCCGTTTACTACATACCCGCCAACATCATTAACCAATCTTACCAATTTGCGTATTGTTTTTAGTTCAGGCTTCGAGTCATCAATATTCGTTTTCATGTCCATTATGACCTGTTCTCCGAAAGGAGTTCTTTCCCATATACGAAGATGGTCAACATCCCATACAGGTGTATCAAACACCATATTGGCAAAGATTAGACGGTTTTGTGGAGAAGCGAATACAAGATCGACTTCTCTCTTTCGGACAATATTTACGAAGCTGCTATACCCGGTTATTGCCGCTTTTCCTAAACATGCAGTTACGGCTGCACTGTCAAGTACGTCAGAACCTGATACGGAGAAGTCTGATCGAGTGCCTTGAATAGACTTTAACTCCAGATCAGTATTGGATGCACAAATCCATTGGATAAGATCTAGCGGATGGATTATTTCGCTGATCACACCTACAGTTGGCCTATAATCATTCATTCTGTTCTTTCCCCAGTAAAAATTGGCCCGAATAAGCTGCAAATTATGCTCTTCAACAAACTTTTTCAAGACGATGGTTGCATCAGAGTAACGTTCTATAAGGTTAAGACAGAATCCAGATACACTTTTAAGTTTCGCTTCCAGCAGCTCTAAATCATCGTTCGTATTCGCCAAGGGCTTCTCGCAAATAACAAAGCCTTTGTATCCTTCCAACTTTTTAATTATATCCATGTGGAACTCATCATTTACACTAATTACAATAATGTGAGGCTCAAATTGTTCAATAGCAGCATCCACCTCTTTAAAGTATTGAATATCCCTGCGTTTAGGATTTCTATTAACATATGCAAAATTGATTTTTCTAGCTCCAACAATATCTTTATTCATATTGGAAAAAGCTTTAAGAAATCTTGTCCCTGCATATCCCAAACCACAAATTAAGACGTTCATCAGTTGCCCCCCTTTAACATTTAAATTTCTTTTATTAAAAGCTCTTCGCCTGAATCAATAAATCCGAGCTTTTTATATAAATTTTTTGCAATCGGTGTTGTTTGTAAGATAACTTTTTCAACATTATTGGCCTGAAACCAGTCCAAAATATAGTTCATTAAACATTCTGCAAACCCTCTACGGCGCCGTTCAGGGTGAACAACAACCGATTGCACCCACCCAACAAGTCCGTTTAAACATCCTTTCATCGGCGCACGTTCATCAATGATTCCTATAGCACAGGCCGATATTTCGGTTTCGCCATCATAGTGGGCTACAGCAATTACCATTTTTTCATTTGCAGGTATATTGTGAATAAGCCATTTCCGATAGCTTTTCTGCCATGCCATTTGTTCTTCGGGTGATTTCGAAACATAGTGGCCTGCCCCTTCATTGAGCAACAGCTTCCTTAAATCAATCAGCATGTCAACATCATTGATGGTTGCCTTTCTAGCAACAATTTTTAAATTATGATCCATGAATAAATATCCTCTCCTATTCTGTTGTATACGTTAAGGGTGGCAAAAAACTATGGACTACTCTTATCTCAGAATTGTAATAGGTTATCTCTAACCAATTATGCGAACACATCGGCCGATTGTGCAAATGGAATATTAAAGTGGCAAAAAACTTCATTTAATGCATCGGTTAGCTGCAACATCTGCTCTTCAGTGTGGTTCGGTGTAACATTGACTCGAAACCGTTCTGTACCAACAGGAACTGTCGGCGGGTTAATAGGCTGCAGATAGATTTTATGTTTTTCAAGCATTCTTTGAGCAGCTGCCTTACATTTTTTTGCATCCCTAATCATTACAGGAAGAATGTGTGTTACACTCGATGGCATTACCGGTATACCTGCCTGAACGAGCATCTTTCTTAGCTGATTAGTCTTTCTATGCAGTTCATTTCTCTCTTTATCAGAAGATTTCAAATACCCGATGCTTGTATAGCATGCAGCAACAATTGCCGGCGGCAGGGAGGTAGTAAAAATAAAGCCGGATGCAAAGGAGCGGACAGCATCAATCAGCAATTCCGATGCAGTAATATACCCGCCTATCACTCCTATCGCCTTCGCCATTGTTCCTTGTATAATGTCAATGAGATTGGCAACTCCAAGCTCTGCAGCTATTCCTGCTCCTCGAGGACCGTACATACCGATAGCATGAACTTCATCGAGAAATGTTAGTGCGTTATATTTTTTAGCAAGATTCACAATTTCCTTAATCGGTGCGATATCGCCGTCCATCGAATATATTGACTCGAATACGATGATTTTGGCTCGATTATGCGGCTGGGAAGCTAGTAATTCCTCCAAATGTTCGACATCATTATGCCTAAATATGGCGCGGTCAGCTTTTGCACTTCGTATCCCATTGATAATGGAGGCATGATTAAGCTCGTCGGAAAACACTATGCAATTAGGGAACAGACGCAATAAGCATTGTAATGTTGCATCATTTGAACTGTATCCGGTCGGAAAAACGAGTGCTGCCTCTTTACCGTGCCAGTCAGCCAATGATGATTCAAGCAAAGTGTATTGGTAGTGTGTGCCGCCTATGTTCCGCGATCCGCCTGAACCGGCTCCATTTAACCGGATTGCTTCTTGCATCGCTTCAATTACTAAAGGATGCTGGGACATTCCCAGATAATCATTGCTGCACCAAACAACAACAGGCTGCTCATCTTCCTTGCCATTCAACTTCGCCAAAGGATACTGGCCGCATATGCGGTTAATCGTAATAAATTCACGGTATTGCCCTCTTTCCTTCAACGAATTTAGCTTGTCGCTGAGAATTTCTGTATACATAACTCTATCATCCTCCAATAAATATAAATTCCATTCAAGAAGGAATTGTAATTTTTGTTTTTCAGCCGCACTCTTAATGTAAAATCAATTGTTTGTTAATATTCTCCTCCTGTGCAACGGGCGGAAAATTGACAGAAAACCTAACAGGCATGCCTTTTATAAATCGCAAAACTTCCTCGGCAATTTGTGCAGCGACCTTAAACTGCGCTTCTTTTGTCGAGGCTCCTATATGCGGCGTCGCAATTACTGACGGATGATCAGCCAATTTTGAATGAATAGGCGGTTCGACTTCAAAAACATCAAGCGCTGCACCTGCGACATGGCCATTTTCTAGAGCTTCTAAAAGAGCTTCTTCTTCAATAATTCCGCCTCTTGCACAATTGATAATCCTTACCCCTTTTCTTGTTTTTGCCAATGTATCTTTATTTAACAATCCTCTCGTTTTTTCGTTCAGGGGTGCATGAACTGTAATTATGTCCGCACTTGAAAGAACTTCATCAAAAGAAAGCATTTCGACACCGAAATTATTTGCTCTCTCTGGAGTTAGGATTGGATCAAATACATGCACTTTCATTCCAAAGGCTTTAGCCCGCTTGGCAACTTCAATACCAATGCGCCCAAAACCGATAATGCCTAAGATCTTCCCGTAAAGTTCAGATCCAACAAATGCTGACCGATTCCACTCTTTTGCTTTAACTGAAATATTCGCTTGCGGAATGTGCCTCATCAAAGAAGAAATCATCGCAAGTGTATGCTCGGCTACCGAAATGGTATTTCCATTGGGAGCATTAATGACAATTACTCCTTGCTTTGTTGCCTCATCAATATCAATGTTATCTACACCGACTCCGACTCTTCCGATAATTTTTAAAGAGGTCATCTTTCCTAAAAGCTCTTTCGTTACTTTTGTGCTGCTCCTCACCAAAAGAGCATCAAAAAGATTTAGTTCATCTTCTGCTTCCGATACACTTTTTTGGACAACTTCAACCGCTTCTGATTCTATCAACGGTTTCAGTCCTTCATTGTTCACTTTTTCAGAGACTAGTAGCCGAAACATTGTTTAAATACCTCCTGTAATTTATTTTTAGGATCTATTAGCGCGCTTACCAAGCAATTCTATATTTGCTTTTATTTTCCTTGTAAAAAAAGTTAATTTTTTGTTAATTTATAGTTAAAGTTGTAAATATTACTAAAACACTATTAAAAAATGCTGATTCATGTAACGTCATTATTGATGCTCCTTACCGGTTCTGCGTCCAATTGGCGAATAAAATAATTAACACATCAATGCCTGAAATTGCCCTTAAAAAACCCCTTCAATATAGGCAGAAATGCCTTAATTGAAGGGGATGCTCACATAACGTTTTATTAATGCTTTTTTGCATAAAAGCGTTCATTTTGCATTTGCCGCATACTTTTTTTCAGTAAGCGCATGGTGATAAACTTTTTCAAGCATGCGTCCATAAAAAGAAGCTAAAACCTGCTGAAAAAGCATGCCTAAGACAACCGGTACCGCCACTTGCGGCGGAAAATAAGTGATCGCAAGCACTGCACCGGCGCTAATATTCCTCATTCCGCCCGTAAACGTTAAAGTGATGATATCATCCTGTTGAAATTTTAATAGACGCCCGGCCATCCATGAAAAAAAGTAGCCGCTTGTAGCAATCAAAAAAACGAAAAACCCAATCAAAATTAATTTTTTATTCGGGTTCGCCAAATAAGGAGCTACTATCGCGCTGTTGATGATCACTACAAGCGATAAGGCTATTTTCGAAAACGGACTTAAAACGGCTGCAATACGCTGTTTCAATTCTTTTTTCGTCCACTCATTTACAAGCATTCCTAAAATGGAAGGCAGGATAATCATGAAAAATAAGCCAGACATCATATTCCATACGTCGATTTCTACCGTTCTCCCCACCAATACTAATAAACTGGCAGGAACGACAAAAGGAGAAATAAACGTATCTATTAATATAACAGCAAGAGCTAAAGCCAAATTTCCTTTATGGATTGATACCCAAATAAAGCTTGTAACACCAGTTGGAATGATCACGGCCAAAACTAAACCAATGATTGTGAAGCTGTCTTCTTGAAAAGCAAGATGGCCGACAGCAAACGCCCAAAGCGGGATGAAAAGATGAAGCAGCAAAAGAACGACGAAAATCGGCAGCGGATGCAAAAGAGCCTGCTTAAACGCATGAAAACTAAGATTTAAACTGCCCGCAAACGTAATAAAAGCAAAAATCCACGGAACAAGCTGAGAAAAATCGTCAAATATAGTTGAAAATACAATCCCGATCACAACACTTGACGGGGTTAAAAAAGGAAGCATCTTTTCCATTATGCTGTTTATGTTTTTTAACATTTTTCTCTCTCCAGTGTTAAGCTAAAATGAAAAGTTGCGCAATCCTAATGTTCACAAATAGTGAACAATCTTTACTTCATTATATAATATGCAATTTTTCCTCACCAATCCAGCGCTATGCCAAAACATTTTGCGAAGTTACTATGAACCTAGTCTCATGCTTTTCCCTTGGTTTTTTAGGGAAGCGGCCATTCTTCTGGGCTATAGTATCTATCAAATATGGAAAACCCTTTCCTCTTCTACTTTGCAAATTCTGATTGTATAACGTTTATACCATTCCTTCCTGCCTTTATCCTGCGCCGCTTTATGCAAAGCATTTTCTTTCCAGCGTTTGATATCATCCAATGATTCCCAATATGAAACTGTAATTCCGTACCCATTCTCATTTCTTGCACTCTCTGCTCCTAAAAAACCGGGCTGTTTGGACACCAATTGATCCATTTCCTTTGCCATTTCCTCATAACCATTGTCCCCTTCTGTTCTTTCCGATGTGAAAATCACGGCGTAATACTCGTTTAAACGTTTTGTATAATTCATTTTTCAAACCCCCTTTCTTATCAAAACGAAAAGTTTCATACTGTTTTATCATATAATGAACAAAAATGAATTCTCAAACTAGTTTTATTTTTTTTAATAATAGATATATAATATCTATAAAATTACTTTGATTTAAGGGAGAAATAAATAATGAAAAGAAATGAACAAGAACAACGGAATCCTCAAGCACTCAGAGATGAAACAATTGTCATCCATGGCGACGATTCTATAACGGACGAAAAAGGAGTCAATCCTGCTATTTACTATTCCGCAACATTCCAGGCACATAGTGCAAGCGAATTTTCTGAAATTGCTGGAACACCTCGTCATCCGCGATATTACACACGTTACGGAAACCCAGTGCATGAACGGGTTCAAAAAATTGTAGCAGATCTTGAAGGAACTGAAACAGCCTTAGTAACCGGCTCTGGTATGGGAGCGATAGCGACAACTATTTTATCGCTTGTAGCAGCAGGCGATCATGTGATTGCCCAAAAAAATCATTATATGAGCACAACGAAAATTATGGATGAGCTGCTGCCGAAATTTGGTGTTGACGTGACGTTCGTTGACCAATCCGACACTTCTGCGTTTGAAAAGGCAATTCGTCCGAATACAAAACTTATTATGGTTGAGACGCCTGCCAATCCTACATTGGTATTGACAGATTTAGCTGCAGTGTGTGATCTTGCCCGCCAGCATGGAATTATCGTTGTCGCAGATAATACGTTTGCTTCCCCTATCAATCAGCGTCCACATGACTTTGGGGTTGATGTTGTTGTCCATAGTGCAACAAAATACATGGGCGGCCATCATGATTTGACAGCTGGCGTAATTTGCACAAACGAGGAATTAGCTGAACGTATTTGGAATACGCATATTTCCATCGGTTCAGTGCTTTCGCCAATGGATGGTTGGCTGTTGCTGAGAGGCTTGCGCACGCTTCCTATGCGAATCGAACGGATTAACGCGAACGCTTTGGCGTTAGCCGAATTTCTTGAGAATCAGCCTCAAGTTGAACGGGTATATTATCCGGGGCTGCCAAGCCATCCGCAGCACGAGCTTGCTAAGCGGCAAATGAAAGGCTTTGGTGCCGTTATTGCCTTTTCCATTAAGGGCGGTTATGCTGAAACACAGCGCTTTGTTTCCGCATTAAAGCTTCCTCCTAACGCTGTAAGCCTTGGCGGAGTCGAGTCTCTCGTTGTACATACAGCAGCGATGTGGGAAGGAACAATGAACGAAGAACAAATGCAGCTCGCAGGAATCCCGGCAAACTTCGTGCGCTTCTCTGTCGGCATAGAACATATCGAAGATTTAAAAGAAGATGTCAGACAAGCTCTGCAAAAAATTTAATGAAGGAATGTGCGGACAATGGCGGGGGGCTGTCTAATAAGCCGTTTTATCGGCTTATTGACGCCCCCTTTCATCTTTTTGAAAGTTTATGATTTTTTGTTTTCAATGGAGATTTGACTTTCTGTACAGCCTCAATTAAAAATGCATTTCATTTTAGAAGCTAGTGCTTGCAGAAAAATCTTGATTTTATTAAACATACATCTTGCAATTTGAAACACTCTATATCTATCATTTCTAAATATCACTATTGAACACACTACCTGAACAAGCTTTGGCAGCTTATGATACTTCATCAGTTCTATTTAATGGGATGTAAATTTTGCCGCATTATATAATAAATAAGATTAGTTTCTCCCCTTCCTTGGAGCAGATGAGTTATGTCAACACAGCACTCCGCCTCGCTTCTTAAAGTTAAGCTGATTTGTTTTACATACGCACTCCAAGACAGCATGTGTTGTCAATAAATCATCGATATAGAGGCCCGCTTGACAGCTATTTTTTATTTAAAATGATTTTAACTTCCCCACTTGCACGCTTCTCGAAAAAAACAGCATTCCCTTCTCCATGTGATTTCAATCTCTGCCATTCCATTCTAAAGAAAGATGCCCAAAAAAATGAATCGTTCCAAAATTTTCTTCTTCATATCAGAACATATATTCGCATATAATAAAAATAGAACAAATGTTCTTTTTTTGTGAGGTGAAAATCATGAACGGTTTGCTGCTGAATGCCAAAAAGTACGGTTTTGCTTTAAAGATGATCTACATGACCGATCAAGGGGTAATAACTGAAAGATTGATTACGGTAAAAGACTTTAACGATAAATACATTCGCGCTTACTGCCACTTTCGAAAAACTTTCCGAACGTTTAAACGATCCAACATTCTTTCAATTGGTCCCATAAAAAAACGAAAAATAGGGTGAAACGAAATGGGTAGATATCACATTATGCTAACATATTTTAAAGGTCGGCAAAGAGTTGTACAGGTCATGGATTTCAGCGGTGCGCAAATGATTACTTTTACAATGGATGAGCTGGAAAATGACGAGATGCCCGTTGAACTAAAGAAATATATTAAAACAATCGAAAAAGAAATAAATGAAGGACGATGGGATTATTGGAAAAGAATTTAGAAACGGGCATTTACTCCGCCTTTCCGTAAAGAAAATGCTGTCTTATCATTTAAGGAGAAAATGGCAATAGCTAAGCTTCACATTACAGGGAATAATAAATTATATTCCAAACAAATGGATGAAAAACGGTTTTCACGACGAAAGCGTTCAAAATCAAAAATAACTGATCAAGGCTCATTCGTAGATCAGCCATGTTTATTGACCGATAAGACGTGAAAAACAAATTAGACAGCTGAAAACAAATTATTTGACTAAATTTGGATAAATTTTTTGCAAACAAATCATTTGAAATCTAAAACAAATTCCTATAAAATTATCTCGAAATAAATATTTTCAAAATAAAAATTTATAAATTTTATTTTTTCACTAAAAACTAAAATTGCACCAAGAGAGGAAGGTTTACGTTGACAAAAGTATTGTACATTACAGCACATCCACTTGATGACACCCAATCTTACAGTTTGGCAGCAGGAAAGGCTTTTATCGAAACCTATAAAGAAGCGAATCCTGACCATGAAGTAATTCACCTTGATTTATATAAAGAATATATTCCCCAAATCGATGCTGATGTATTAAATGGCTGGGGGAAACTGAGATCCGGAAAAAGCTTAGATGAGCTTACTTCCGAGGAAAAAGCGAAAGTTGGACGTCTTTCAGAGCTTTGTGAACAATTTATTGAAGCGGATAAATACGTTTTTGTTACACCTTTATGGAATTTTTCATTTCCGCCTGTCTTGAAAGCATATATTGATGCAGTTGCAGTTGCAGGCAAAACGTTTAAATACACTGAACAAGGATCTGTTGGGTTATTGACTGATAAAAAAGCCCTGCATATTCAAGCGCGTGGAGGCATTTATTCAGAAGGTCCAGCAGCTCAAATGGAAATGGGTCACCGCTATTTGGCTGTTGTGATGCAATTTTTCGGTGTTCCTTCATTTGAAGGCTTGTTTGTAGAAGGACACGCTGCTCAACCTGAAAAGGCAGAGGAAATTAAACAAAACGCAATTGCGAGAGCAAAAGATTTAGCGCATACGTTTTAAGTAAAAAATAAAGAGGCTGATCTTTCATGATATGCTCCCCTTAAGGTAGACAGATTAAAATATAAAAAATCTGTTTTACCTTAGGGGGAGTTTTTCTATGTATAAGCAATATACTACAGAGTTCAAACTTGAAGTTTTACTTGCATATGAAAACCGAGAATGTACTATTCAAGAGCTTTGTAAAAGGTATCATTTTCTAAATATTCTTTAAAGCAATGGATAAATAAATTTGAGGAATTTGGAATAGAGGGTTTAGAACGTTCAAATTCTTGGAAAGGTTATACCAGAGAATTTAAGGAAGCAGCTGTAAAAGATTATTTATCTGGTGAGTTCTCACAGTACGAGATTGTCAGGACATATGGTATTTCAAGTAGATCGGAACTTTAACGATGGATTAAGAAGTATAATGGCCATAGAGATTTAAAGAATACGTCGAAAGGAAAGACAAGCTCTATGACTAAAGGAAGAAAAACGACTTGGAATGAACGGATACAAATTGTGCTTGATTGTTTAGGGAACGGAAAAGATTATAAAAAAACAGCAGAGGCTTATGAAGTTTCTTATCAACAAGTATATCAATGGGTGAAGAAGTATGAAAATGGTAAAGAAGAAGCGCTTAAAGACAAACGAGGAAGAAAAAAAGAAGAAGCAAGGTTATCTCCAGAAGAGAAAATGAAACTGGAGATGAAAAAGTTAGAAAGAGAAAATGAACGCTTACGTGCGGAGAATCTATTTTTAAGAAAGTTAGAGGAAATCGAAAGGAGGCGAAAACAAACCAAATCCGTTTTGAAGACAAGTATATCGCAATCCGGGAACTTCATGAGAAAGAAAACCTAAGCATAATCTTATTATGTGAAATCGCCGGTATTTCACGAGCTGCTTACTATAAGCGGTTAAAACGTTCGCCTTCCTCCCGAGAACTTCAGAATGAAGAAATCGTAAAAGAAATGAAAGCTCTCCAGGAGAAAGTTAACTGTTTTCTGCAAGAAAAAAATACAGAGTGTTGCAGTATATCTTTATCAAAATTTTGAATAAATATACATATATGTGATCTATCCATCAAGGGCTTGACATGGATCCTCTGTAGCCATGATTCTTTAGCCAAGCGCCAGATTCAACAGTTTTGGCAAAACCAAAAAGGTTATCATGGCTCCTCCTCCATGTAAAGCCCCATTGCAAATCACTGCATAAGGATTTCACTTTTATTTTGCAAAAAAAAAGTTGACGGCATCTATGGTTACCGTCGAATGACGTTGAATATAAATCGAAAGCTTGGTCAGAACTTCAATCATAAAGACTGATGAAAGTTGCCGCTATACAATCTGTTATTCGAAAAAAGCAGAAATCTTATAAGCGATCTACTCCTCAACATGTTGCAGAAAATATATTGAATCGTGAATTCACAGCGGAAAAGCCAAATGAAAAATGGGTAGCTGATGTCACAGAATTAAAATATGGTTCAACAAAGAAAGCATTCCAAAGACCGAATTGTAAAAAATTCTTTTCAATTCATGGTATAAATTCGAACTGCATCCCTTAAAAATTCCGCTGCTCCAAGATGTTTTTTATCATAATACGCTTTAAATCTTTCATCTGCTACATACATCTCTGTTACTCCTCTATGAGCTTCCTTCGTATAATGATCCCAAAAATAGCAGAGCCATTGACGATGCAAATCAGCTGCCTTCTGTGCCAGCTCGCTCGCTGGATCTCCAGTTACAAATGCTTTATTCAGTGTATTCAAGACCTCTTCCTCAAGCTGTTTCAGCTGTTCGAACTGCTCTTTTGTCATGTTTTTCAGTTTTTGATTAGATCGATCGACGACTTCGTCTCCATATTTTTCTCTAACTTCATGCCCATATTTTCTTTCATTTTCTTCAATTAATTTTTGTTTAAAAGCTTCAAATTTCTCTTTATCGCTCATCGTGATCCTTCCTTCCTTTGCCGCTATTGTTTTCTCCACATTTGCGATTAATGAATCTAGCTGCCTGCGTTTTGCAAGAAGCTTTTCGCGGTGTTCCTTTAAAGCTTTCATGCTGTCGAAGGATGGTGAATTGATGATTTTTTTAATTGTATCTAAATCAACTCCAAGCTCTCGATAAAAAAGAATTTGCTGCAGTTTATCAACCTCTTTTTCCCCATATATGCGATATCCGGATGAATTGATTTTCGCTGGCATAAGAAGCCCAATTTCATTGTAATATCGCAATGTCCTTGTTGTAACTCCGGTCAATTCTGCTAATTGTTTTACCGTATATTCCATCCTTTCACCTCCTGACAAGATCATCATAAACCTTTACGCAACGTCAATGTACAGAGAAAAATTAATGTTATAATAAACATAATATTGAGAAAATAATATAAGGCTGTGATCACTTAGTGTTTTTACAAAAAAATATCCTCAATGCTATTTCTTATGTTAAACCCAAATTAACCGGCGCCGGATTCTCGCTGTTTATTTTTTTTACTGTTTTTTTCATTGCAGCTGATTTTGACTTGTATGGAGTTTCAAAAGATTTGAATAACCCTTTTCTTTGGAGCATTTTTTACGGATACGGAATAATTTGTTCTATTTTTATTGACCTGCTGGCTGTGAAAATTCCTAAAATCACTGGAACCATTAAAATTGCCTTTTACGTTTTGGCAGGATATCTCATTTTTTTGCCTTTCGGATGGATGATGGTGATTGTTGGCGGAACAGTCGGAGCTCTTTGTTCATTAGTTTTTTATTTTGGAACATACATGGCGCGAAAAAACGTATTTTTTAAATATATTTTTGCAATCTGTGCTCCGTTTATTTTGTGTATTATTTTAAACACGGATTTTACTGTAAAAAAAGATTGGCGCGAATGGAAAAGGAATTCAAGCTATATCGCACTTTTCGACTATTTCCACGGAGAACACGCCATTCCGATTTATGCGGAAAAAGGTCAAACGATTACGTTTTCCGTTAAAATTCAAAACAATAACGGAGGCGGACATGGTTTTCATGTATTGAACAAAGGCGGTGACGTTGTCGCCATAAAAGAAGTCGACGAAAGCACATATCAAATCAAAGCGGCAGAAAAAAGCATCTACCATATCATCGTCACAGGCGACAAGCTGAAAGGAAGCTTTACAGTTACTTGGGATGTAGAATAATAGAATCCTGCAGCTGCGATTAAATGAAACAAAACAAACGGTGAATACGTATGAAAACATCGATAATGGAAAAACGGAGGTTTTCTCTGTGGAGAAAAAAAAGAAAATTGAAAATGTTCTTTTGACACTTTCAATTATTGGGCTTTCAGCAATGTTCATTTACGTCATTTTCATTTGGGGGCATTTGCCGGATACTATACCACGGCATTTCAATTTCAAAGGCGAACCGGATGGATTCGGCGGAAAAGGCTTCATTCTTGTTCTACCTTTTACAGGACTAGGAATATTTATCTTGACAACATTATTGTCCCGCATTCCCGACGCATTTTATTATCAGTACAATGCTACAAAAGAACAAAAAAAGCTTCTTTATAATCAAGGAAGGATTTACATCCGTTTATTGCAAGCAGAAATAGTTTATTTCTTTTTATTCGGGGTCTGGCGAACTGCTCAAGTTGCACTCGGAAAAGCAGATGGTCTTGGAGTCTATCCGCTTTATATTTTCTTAATTGTCATACTAGGGACATCGATTTATTTTGCTTTCCGCACAAACAAAGTCCTGAAAGAAACGAGGTGACTCTGTTCGATAATCATCTGGTTCCTTTCATCAGCTGCGCATCACATAACGTGGAAGATCCGTATTTCCCGTACATAGACGAAAAGCTGCCCTTTATGGTGGATTTCATGATCCATCGCAGTTTGAAATCATTGCAATCCAGACATTTTCGAATCAAAAATTTTGGAAAGATCGACTTGGCGCTAAAGATCCTCATTCATCACGGATTCTAACAGGCTTTTTGTACTTTCGATATATATTTCTGCTAGTTTTTTTAAGTCTTTTTCCATCTCTTTCAATTTTTTTTCAAATGCATCCGGATTTCACTGTTTTTGCAAATCGATAACATTTGAAACACAAGATCTTTCACAGGCATCGATGTCGGCGCAGGCTTATAGTTATAATGCTCTTGTTTCATTTTATCATCCGTTCTATGTCACATTTCGATGAGCCAAAAAGTACTGAACAAACCGATTCGTACGAATCATAGGTATCCCTTTATATAAGAATCCCGAAGAGACCATCTCCTCGGGATTTTACAAAAATTATTTTTCGACGGCTACATCTTCATTTATTAACTCAGATTGTTTTTTCTCTTTATAATAGACTGAATGCTGCTCTTGAATGAACAATACTGCTAAACCGCCAAGCACTGCTGCACTGGCAATAGCTGCAAAATTATATTGCGGCTGTAAATTTAATGAAAGTAAAATCCCGACAAATGTAGGGGCAACTATTCCGCCTAAACGACCGAATGCCATTGTACTTCCTACAGCTGTTGAACGCATATTAGTAGGATAATATTGAGAAACGAATGCGTTCGCCATATTTTGAACCCCGACGGATGCTGCACCAATAACAGAAATCAGGGCAAAAGCGATGAATGTACTGTTGGCAAAACCGATTAAAGATAGTGCAATGGCTCCACAGAAAAACAATGGAACAAGCACTTTTTTAAAGCCTAGCCGGTCAACTATAGGGCCGAAAACAACTGTTCCGACAATCGCTCCAATTTGCATGACAGCAGTAAATGCAAGGCTTGAGCTTAAATCATAGCCAACTTCCATCATAAGGCGCGGCAGCCATGTATTCATGGAATAAATCAATACAAATGCGCTAAAGCAGGAAATCCAGAACATAACGGTGCTGAATGCACGTTTTTCCTCAAACAAACTGACAATAGGCGATCCCGCTTCTTTCACTTTTTCCTTTTTTTCAAATTCCCCATCGCTGCTAATTCCCGGCTCAATTTTGGCAAGAATTTTTTTAGCTTCTTCTTCCTTTCCTTTTTCCAAAAGAAAGTCGATGGATTCTGGAACACTTTTCAATAAGAAAGGAATGAACAATAAGGGAATTCCGCCTACCCAATATACTGACTCCCATCCAACTGTAGGAAGGAGCTGCCTGCTTGTAAGCGCTGCTAGAATAGCTCCTGCAGAATAACCGCAAAAAATGAATGAAACAATTGCTGTGCGAACCCGTCGCGGTGAATATTCAGTTGCTATTGCAACGACATTAGGCATAACTCCGCCCAGACCAACACCTGCAATGACGCGAAAGATCGTAAATAAGACAGGATTTGCTGCAAAACCTGCGAGCAGCGTGAAAAAGCTAAACAAGAACGTAGTCAACAAAATAATATTTTTTCGCCCTATTTTATCCGATAGCAATCCAAACAAAACAGCACCGATTGCTGTTCCGACAACTGTATAGCTGCCAATAGCCCCGGCAGTGACATCCGAAATTCCCCATTCCTTAATAAGCAGCGGGACAGAAGCACCGTAAATGACAACATCAAATCCGTCAAACATAATAACGATAAATAACCAGAAAATCAGCCAAATATGGAATGAATGAATGCGGCTGTTGTCAATTACGTTCATTGGGTTAATCCGTTTCATATTATTATAGACCTCCTCATCAAAAATTTTTTGTATTTCACATTTTAAGTAAGCGTTTGCAATTTATCTGAAACACCTCTCTTTTACTTAATATTTTGAATTATCTTTAAGTTGATTGTAGCATCTCATTATCATAATTGTTATCTACTTATTGTAGAAAAAAACACATTCATTTTCCTAAATTATGTGGTCAAATCTGCAGAAAAGAAGATTGACAAATACTCTTCTATTTCTCACTCTGACTGCTAGCGGACCAAATTGGTTTTCGTCTTCCATTACGATTTTCCCGGCATTGGGAAAAGGTGAAGACAAAAAGATTATGATCAGCGGATACCCTTAAAATACAAAAAGCCGGCACTCAAAATGCCGACTCAATATGAAAATTCGTCACATTTTCTCGTATGGGGGTTATGTTTGTATCGTTTAATTTTTAATAAGCATTTCAAACGATAAAAATGATTCACATGCTTTCCATTTTATTCTTTTTATCAGGAAGCGATTCGTAAAAACGCTCTTTCCACCACTTTCGTATTTTTTTCATGTTCCATTCCGTTCCAGTTTCCTTTAAAGATTGAATACGCCAATACATTGGCGGGTGGATCATAAATTGAAATTCTAGAAATCTGAAAAACCATGAATCCCGCTCAATCGATGAATTTTTTTCTTCATTACTTAAATTGTAGCGTTCTGCTTTGTATGTCAACTCATCTTGTTTTACAGCTAAAGCAGTTAAACCGTCTGCCATTTGATCATTTCCGTTGTCAAGCCATATAGCCCCTAAATGATCTGCCCGCACTTCCATCCATTGCAAAAGAAGAGACTGGATAAGAGGAAGGAATAAAATAAGAACAAAAACAATGTAAAAAAGAAGAGACTCATTTCTTAGTAGAAAAGAATGGTATAACCAGTAAATAAATAAAACAATTACTAAAAGCGCAAGTATACGTATAATTTGACCGATCATGACATCCCGTTTTTTTACATGCACAGCTTCATGAGCAAAAACCGCTTCGATTGCTTCCAACGGAAGCTTTAACGTTTCCGACGTTAATACGATCATTGATCGACCGATGTTTGCCCCAGCTGCAAAACCGTTTAATTCATTCGCCTCTGTTTGAAAAACTTTCACATCAGAAATTCCAGCCCGACTTAGCACTTTGTCTGCAACAGCTAAAACATTTGGATCATCTATCTCTTTCACGTCTAATGCAATTTTTAATAATCGATCAGAAATGTAAAGATTAAATATCCAAAAAACAATGACCGCAATCGTGATCGCCCAAATAGGAACCTTTAGCAGTGATAAGATAACAGTCAATGTCGTGTAGGCGCCGACTCCTTTGACGGAAATGGCAAAGTACATTTTGCCGAGAAGTCTTTTTATATTTTTTTTATGATAAAATGGAAGCACTTCAACTTGTGCAATTTCCGACGGTAGTTCCTTTTCTTCCCGGCTTTCAATGGTCGTAAGCCAAGAAGTGTTTTTAGCATTAAAATAGACAGTTTCGCCTGAAAATACTAGCTTTAATGTTTTTCCCATACTTGTCGTGAAATCTTCATTTGTTGAAAACATCGTAAATAATGGGAATAATTTAAGTACATCAACATTTGACTCGAGCTTTGCTTCCGAAAGTTCTGAAAGCGGATATCGTTTCGCTGTGATGTTCGATAATATGTAAATACAATTTGTTTCTTTACTGAAATACACTTCAAGGTTTCGATAAAGAACAGCTTTTTTTAACAATTGACAAATCATTACAACATTCGTATATAACAAAATAAGAGACCAAACAGAATCGTATGAATTGAAAACAAAATATAAGACAGATAGACCAATGAATGTCATCGCAAATGCCGCATCAACCCAAACCCGACTCGAATGTTTATTGAGTTCAATCTTTTCAATTTCCACTCTGTTTGCTTCATTTTTTATTTTTTCGTAACCCGATTCATGGGAAAACGTGATTAAACACATAAGAAAAGAGTATCCAAAGTTAGACATCGCTCTAATTGTAAAACCCAATTCATATGCTATAAATAAATAGACTGCAAGAACAGATAACAGTACGATTTCTATCACCAATAACGGGAAAAAGGATATCCGCTTTTTCAACCAAACATGCAAAAAACCAGCTAACACTCCCCCAAACATAATCAATACCAACGCCCAGATCATGAGCACACCCCGTTTTTTTTATATTCCTTACATATGTATTAACGTTTTTTTCCTATAAAAGTTTCTAAAAAATTGAATTCCTCGCTTCACCAATTCAACAGCAGGGGCTTCCTAAGAACGCCAGCAATCTTTTTATATACTAAAAAAAATGCAATCGCTTGACATTAAGGAGATTTTCGTCCATTTTTTAAAGACTCGTTGGATTGGCCGGGAATGGGAGCGATCTGTTATTCAAATAAAACAAAAAAATCATTTTGATTGCACCTTCCTGCCACGCTTGTTGCCATTATTCAGAGCCTGTAATATCTCTGAAGTGTAACGGCAAGCTGAAGCCTTTATTAAAAAATCGCACATTATCGGCATCACCGGAAAAAAGTCATTCCGCATAACGCTAAAACTGTCAATTAATTAGGATGCCATACTCCCTATACGGAATTTGTCTTGCTCATGCTCGATATGTTCCAAGAAAGCTTACTCACTCGCACATTATTTAATTGCAGCTATTCTATTAAAAATCCCTATCAGAATGGACAGTCTAATGTCTTGGACCCCAAAGCATGATTGAAACTCCAATTAAACAAATGCCTGCTCCGATCCAATCGTAAATATCAGGAGTTTTTTTATCGACCCACCATCCCCACAAAACAGAAAGAATAATAAACACGCCGCCATAAGCGGCATATACTCTACCGAATGTAGGAAAGTTTTGCAAAGTAGGGATCAGCCCATATAGAACCAAGATCATACTACCAATAACTCCGTACAAGTAGTGTTTTCCTTCACGTATCCATAGCCAGACTAAGTACCCTCCGCCAATTTCAGCTAAACCAGCAAGAATAAATAAAATAATGGCGTAAATCATATTTCACCACTTTCCTATCGCAATTTAACACTATAGAAGGCCATAGCTTCCAGACTGCCTTCCATTTCAAAAGCTCTCTTTTCAATCAGCTTTCTTAGCCGATATTCCAAGAATTCATCTCCTACATATTGGTCTAGATGCCCCAGTACTTCACCGATTAGTCTAGCTGATTTCATAAAATCCTTCGTCTTCATTTCGTTATGCAGCTTTTTCGCTCTGTTTATTATGAAAAGATCATAATAATCTTCCGAAACGCTGTGTATCGTTCCGTTTTGCCAAATTCGCAATACTTCGCGAGTATTTGCAAGAGCGAGCCATTCCTTTTCAAAATTCTCTCTTTCATGCTGGGAAAGAGGCGGTTCATTTTTACTTTGTTCATATATGAATCGGAGCTTTTCAGGAGGAATTTCACCTGTATCCAAAACATTATATTTTTCTTTTCGTTTCTTAAAAAGCTCGCCATATACCTTTGTCGTGTTGATGAGGAAGATGTCATTATTTTTATTCTTCAATAGATATAAAACAAATCGCAATCCGGTCTGTTCATGAGCGTTGTCAGAAATCCATATCATAATAGGTGATCCTTCTGGAATCGCTGTTATTTCATTGACTGTTTTTTGAAAGTTTTGTTCATACTCATGAAACTCATTGTATGCATCCGTCAAATTATTTTTTATCCAATTAAATCTCGCTTCTTTTCCAATGTCTTCATGCAGTCTCCAGATCGGACCTACCGAGAATGTTTCCCAAAAAGAAATGACGCGCTCTTTTTTCTCCACATCTAAATCCCTTAAGACCATTTTTAAACTCCCCGAAGGTGAAGCGCCAAGCAGAATATGTATCATTTATCATCTTCCTTCCGCTATCTTATACTTTATCCTAATCTTTCAAAGTCTTTACGTAAACACGATTTTTTCAGCTTTTTCGACTTTAAGAGGTACTTCATATCAGAAAAATTGTCATATGAAAGCTGAATATGAAAATAGTTTATATACTCAAGTATGGCAAAAACATAAATAAATCCCGCTATGTACAATCCTGTTGCAGGTACCAACGGATACCATCTGACTAGATCGACAAAAAACATGAAAGGCGAAATGATAATAAACAGTGTATTCCATTTCTTTATATTTTTTAATCGCTGGACGATATAAGCAGGAGTTATGGCAGTATTTTCTTTTTTTAATCGCTTCCATTTTGCAAACCAATACACACTACCCTGAAATAAGAGAAACTCTAACAGAAAAAACGAAATCCAAAAAGAGTACAGCGAATATAAATGCAAATGGGCAAAGACTTTATTCCAAATGAAACTAATGATGAAAAAAATTACTGCTGCCATTGCCTCCCCAGTATATAAATAGAAAAATCTCTTCTCCAATTTTCCCCTCAAGTGCATCACCTAGTTCCTTCGTCTCGGATGGCTGATTAATCGTTAAGGATGTAAATACGGTATAGCACCATTTTCATACGTCTCAGCTCTTGTTTTGTTTCACTAGATACTGTATTGCTTGATATTTAACGGAGAAACTTTATGTGTTTTTCGCACCGAACAATCCTAATTTTCCATTGCCAACATCTAGGACACAACTTGAATCGCAGTGTTTAAAAATTGACTAAGGTACTTTATTTTCTAATAAAAAATGGGTTAAAACTCTGAATTGATTCATTGCCCTTTTCCATGAAAATGTTTTACCATTTTTTTACTTCACCTATTTTTTGATTGAACGATCAAGAGCCTTCTCTTCAAACTATTTATTGGCAAATAATTTAAATTGCAACAATTTTACAATGAGAAGTGAGCAAAACATTATTTTGGATCCACGAACATATTCTCGTTCTAAATAAAGTTAGATTAAAAAAGAGACACAGATTAATATAGTAATAGACTAAAATCCATAAAAAATGCGTTATGAGTAAGCTGTAATCATCAAACAGTTCGTTAGCGAAATCAAATGTACAAACGCTCATGAACTCTGAGAAAAAATACAAACTTGTACGAAAAATATCAGAAACTCGCCACATCTTCCAAAAATTTTAATATCCTGACTGTTTTTTTGGCCTAAAACTAATATATCTGCAATGTTGAAAAGATTAAAATTTATTATATTTACAAACATTCAGTAAATAACTTTTTGCATTTAAAGTCTAATAACGATTTTATAATTCCCCAATTTTCAAATTGATAATAAAGCTATCTTAAGAAATTCTTTTTATTGAGAGACATTTACATCCCTTATAAGTTAACAAGAAAAGACTTGGAATGCATGTGTATTAAATTGTTTTTCCATTTTATACTAATTATGATGAATGACTTCCTAAACAGAAATACCTAATTCGTGTTCTCACTAAGATCATTAATCTTTACAATGACCGGCCACTATTTAAATGATAAGCAACCCACCTCTTTGAATCGTCACACTCATCGGAGTTTTAGTGAGAATCTCACCATCTCCTTGCACAATAACAGGTAATTCGGAGATAACTTCCACTTGTTTTCCTGTTATCATGGTTACACCAGGATGTAGTATATGTTTGCCTTTAAACGCCTTTGGAAAAGTGCGCAACAGCTCCCATTTATTCATGCCGTGTACTATACAAATGTCAAATAGTCCATCATTATAACAAGCATCTGGACATATTTTAATACCTCCGCCATAGTTTGAGATATTGGCAATTGCAATTAACCATACATTACAAAAAACTAGTTTCTCCCCATCAACCATTAATTGAATGCTGACAGGACGATATTTTAATAAAACATGCAAGAAGCTAAGTCCATATGAAAGATTACCTAATCTAATAAAATTCAGCCAATTTTTATATTTCGAGCCATTGTTTATCTCGGCGACTTTACCGTCAAAACCGATCCCCATTACAGTAATGAAGTATTCGTTGCCAATTCTTCCAATATCAATTTTTCTTTGTTTTCCCATTAAAATACGTTTTAATGCCTTTTTATAGTCCTTTGGTATATCAAGAGCCCTTGCAAAATCGTTTCCCGATCCTGCAGGAATAACACCCAAAGGTATATTCGAATTGATTAACCCGTTAGCAACATCATGGATTGTACCATCTCCTCCTACGGCTACAACAGCATAACATTTTTCAGAAGACAACTCCTTAGCAATTTCTGCTGCATGTTTTGGACGATTGGTAAAGCGCGCTTGATAATTTATCTGTTTTTCTTGCAGCAACTTTTCAGTCTTTTTCCAAACTTTTAATCCTTTTCCGTTTCCTGAGATTTTATTGACGATAAAATAATACATACTAAAGATCTTTCCTTTATTAAAGATATGAAAGTTTTATATATTATGCCAAAACCGTTTTATTTGGCATGGTTTTATCATCTCCACATTCACTTCGTTTAGAGGTGGGTGTTTCTCGATGAAGCTTCTTGTACAGAAGAAGGTTGTCGGAAGTTTTCTAGATGGATTAGAAAGCAACAACTGCTTGTTTGCCGATTAAGCGGTTCAACCACTTTCCTGCTTGGTTACCAATCCGTTGATACATTCATCTCGTTTGCACATTCAAATGAAAGATGTTCCCATGCACTGTCTTGCCAAGTTTTTTGTAAATTCTCTATCTATTTTATTACAATTTTCTCCTATTTGCAGGAATCTATTCACACAACTCCATTTATGCTGTCAATGTGAAAAATCCCCAATGATCGTCGGCTATCACTTGAAATACAAGGAATTGATCTTTGTTTTTTCCTAAGTTTACTGGCAATCCTTTAAAAAATTTTTTGATGAGTAACAAAAGACAAAAGAAAAAACTTCTTTACTATCTTTGCAGAAAAAATGAATGAGACATAGATTGAAGGAGCTGTCTTATGTTGCAAAAGGGATGATTGCTTGACATATCCAATAAAATGTTATTTTTTGTAGCAAAGAAAAATTAGGTGAATACAATATAATCGAATTTCAGGAAAGGAGAAATCAATATGCAATATGATTATAACTTGAACTATGCTTATAACCTAGTTCAACAAGTTCCATATGCGAATCCTCAGGAGCCGTACGAAGAAAATATGCATTATCGGGATCATTATGATCACCATGTGAGCAAGCATGATTTTCGCAAAAGACATAAGCATTATTACGTCTTGCTGGAAATGGACGATGGAAAAATGTATGATGGCATTATTGATAAAGCCGATAATGATCATGCCTATTTATTAGTACCTATTGGCGACCAACGAGAAGAAGATAACGAAGAAGAAAGACAATTTGGCTTTGGTGGATTCGGATCTCCTTTCGGTGGATTCGGAGGGTTTGGGCATTTCCCATTTCGTTTTCGGAGATTTAGGAGATTCCGATTCCCGTTTTCAAGGATTCGTCGTTTTTCATTTCCGTTTTCTTAAGTTAATACATTTATGCGGTCGACAGCTTCCTTATGGAGTTGCCCGTTTTTTGCTTGAAAATTTGCTCCGCTTATATTGAAGCTATACTATTGTACACCCCTTGATTTAATTTCCTGCTACCACATATAATTTCCATTTATCCATCCGTTAAGTGTTTTGCGGCTTGTTCCAAAGCAACAATTTTTATTCTGATCTGCCGCCTTTTGTTTGGATTTACGCTTAACAGGATTAAGCGGTGGAAAAAGAGTACTGATTTGCTTCAAGTACTGATCGGAGAGTGGTTTTTACACTAATAATGGCTTGGCATTCTATTTTTATTAGTACAAAAAAATTTTGATGTTATCGTTATCATCAATATTTGCTAACTAAATGTCGTTTACGTCCTTTACGGTACCGTCAAGAATTTTGTGTGTAATGCAAGATAGATAGGGCAGTCTCCTGTTTGGAAAGGAAGAATCCCTTTTCCCCTTTTTTAATATAATAATATGGTTAAATGTAGCCATTTACAAACACATTCGCTGAGTTTCGATGGTAGCTTCTATGCCGTTCCTCCTGTTAGATTTCGAGGAAATTTTTGATTTCTTCCTGCTAAATCAGTTCTAGCTATGGGAGACTAACCTTTTTTGATTGCTGCAACACCATCATAAGTTTCATAACAGCCTCAGCAAATGCAGTATAAATGGAACTTTCAAGTTCATCTAAATACATCATTGGCCCAACAACAACTTTTTTTACTGGCTTTCGAATCCACTTTTTCGCATCTAGACAAATAATCGCAACCGGAAGAACAGGCGCTCCTGTTTTTAACCCGAAAAAGCTACCCCTTTTTTTCGGATTGACACTTTCCCCATTTTTACATCTTTTACCTTCAGGGAAAATTCCAAACACTTCCCCATTTTCAATCACCTTTAAGGAACGTCGGACTGGACGAATGACCATTCCACTTTGGCGATCAACAGGAATAGCATGAAGTTTTTGAAAAAGCCAATTGGTCATACGTCTCTGAAACAGTTCCTTTTTTGCTAAAAAATGAATTTTTCGATTAAAGATACTGAAAAGAATAACAGGATCATAATTGCTTGTATGGCTTGCTGCCACAATGACTGGGCCAGTTTTAGGAAAATTTTCTATACCAATGACTTCAATTCGAAAAATGAAACATAAGATTATTTTGGAAAGCCATTTCATACTTGTATAGAACATACTTCTCATACCTTATAAGAAAAACGTTGTTTTATGTATATTTTTCACTCTAATTAATAAAAATATTCCATGTAAGGGAGGTGATGCAAAAATGAACTCCATTCAATTTGAATACAGCATGCCTCGGTATGTCTTAAGCAAAATGATGGGTAAAGTTTCAAAATCTTTTTATTGGAACTCCAGATTATCCTGCCTTCGATTTCGCCGTGTAGAAGTCCCGAAACTTCCAAACGATGAATGGGTAAAAGTAAAGGTAAAATACGGAGGAATCTGTGGAAGCGACTTAAATCTTGTTCTTTTAAAGGACAGTCCAACTACTTCTCCGTTTGCGTCTTTTCCATTTACGATTGGACATGAAGTGGTAGGAACGATTGAAGAAGTTGGTTCAAAAGTGGAAAACATTCAAGTGGGTGACCGGGTAGTCATTGACCCAATATTATCATGTATAACAAGAGGAATTGCAGACCCTTGCCCTAATTGCCGGCAGGGTGATTATAATCTTTGCAATTTTATGACCGAAGGAGAAATTTCACCAGGGATGTTAATAGGCACTTGCCGTGACAGCGGTGGAAGCTGGGGATCTTATCTTGTTGCCCATAAAAGTCAAGTTTTGAAGCTTCCTGATAATGTAAATGATTTTAATGGTGTGTTGGTAGAGCCTTTTAGCTGTGCCCTGCATGCGGTTTTGCGAAATCGTCCGAAAAAGGATGATACGGTACTTGTCATTGGAGCCGGTACAATAGGGATTTGCGTTGTCGCCGCGATGAGAGCGCTTGAAATTCCCTGCCGAATTGTCATTTTGGCAAAACACGCCTTTCAAGCACAGCTTGCTTCCCGCTATGGTGCAGATGCAATCATTTATCTTACAAAAAATAAAAATTATATTTACGAAACGGCCAAATCTCTTTATGCAAGCGTGTTAGAGCCGATCTTTGGCGATCCGGTTGTACAAGGTGGAGCCGACCTTATTTTTGAATGTGTCGGCAATAAGCAAAGCATAAATGACGCGCTCCGTTTTGCTAGACATGGAGGAAAAATCGTTCTATTAGGTTTAGCAGGAATCATTGACGGTGTCGATTGCACAACCGTTTGGCTTAATGAGCTGGATATTAAAGGAAGCTTTGCATACAGTACCGATGAATATCAAGAAAAGAAGATGCGAACGTTACAAATTGCCATTGAATTAATGCGCAATGGAAAGGTGGATTTATCGCCATTGGTAACACATCGTTTTCCTCTGGAAAATTACCGTGATGCCTTGAGCACTGTTATTAACAAAAGGAAAGGTTCCATCATTAAGGTAGTTTTAGAACCTTAAATTCTATTTTTCATACAAAAACACTAGTTTGGAGGGAAACAGCGTGAAAACTTTTACAATGAATGGAAACAAGCAAACTCCCTTTTTAAATTGGCTTGCGGAAGGAATAAAAAAGGAGTTTATATCAAGAGGCTATATGTTTTATCACATTCCTGAAGAAAATATAAAACTTGTGTTTCATTTTATTGATCCTGAAAAACCACGGCCCTACCGAAGAAAGGCCCAAGCAACGTTTGTCGTTTCTGTTATGGAAACATCGGAAAAATCCGAAAACATACACAAATCAGCCTATCCGTATTTAATCAGGTCTTTAGCAAATCATTTAATGTATATCTTACATAACGATAATGAAACAACAGATATTTATTTTCTTACACCTGAACAAGGTTTTTATAAATTGGAGTATAGAAAAGGAGAAGAAGCAACATTTTTTAAACAAATTTTTGAAAGATTGGAACCGCTCGCAGCTTCGCAGTTAGTCATTGACAATAATTTTTATGATGATCTTCCGGAAGAGATGTGGAACGGAGATGAGATTACGAGATCATTAAGCGAATCCGGAAAAAAGCTTGACCGCATGAATTTACTTCCCGCTCCATTTCCATTGGAAGAATATCTTACACCTCGTGATCTTCGCCATTTAAAAAAACTTTACGGATTAGGAGGACTAAGCTATGGAAACCTCAGTGCCAGACGGGACAGTGAAAGCTTTTGGATGAGTGCAAGCGGAATTAACAAAGCAAATATGAAAACAGTTGGTGAAGATTTTCTCTTAATAAGTGGATATGATCCTGATAAAAATGCCATGAAAGTAAGCGTTCCCCCGAATATAACACCAAAAAGGGCATCTGTCGACGCTATTGAGCACTGGATGATTTATAAAGAACACCCGGAGGTAGGAGCGATTGTACATGTTCATGCTTGGATGGACGGCATAAAGGCTACAGAAATTAACTATCCTTGTGGAACAATTGAACTTGCAAAAACGGTGGCTGAACTTGTCCGAATTTCAAAAGAGCCTTCTAAAGCTATTATTGGTCTTAAAAACCATGGACTAACCATAACTGGCGCTGATTTAGATGACATCTTTGAACGTATCGAAGGCAAAATTATCCCTCAAGTACCGATGTCTTAACGTATTTACATGTTTTTGAACCAACGGAATTTTTATGGAATGATAAAGGCTCATGAAAAAATTTGGATAGAGAGAGGGGATTTAACCTTACTTATTTGTTTGTATATATTTTCAAGCATCGGCAAATCCCCTGCAACTTTCTCCCTGCTTGCCAAACGGTGCACGCGTTTTTCGCATTGCATCCATCTATTGAAGCTTCAGCTTGTCCGCACCGTTTTCTCCCTACTCTGTTTAAATGTTTATTCTGGTTTTACCAAAATTTTCACTTGGTCTTTTTCTTTTATCAGCGTTTCAAATCCTTCTGCTACTATATCATTTAGCTTAATTCGTTTCGTAACGAGTTTTTCTGCTTGGAAGTAGCCTCGTTTCATTAATTCCATTACAGCAGGGAAGATATCACGGTATGCAATAATTCCTTTTACGTTTCTTTCTTTTAATACGATATTATTTGGCTGAATGCCCGCTTCTTTTTCCCATATGCTAACGATGACTGTTTCTCCTTCAAATGCAGTGCTGTCAATAGCTTGTTGTAAAACAGCCGGTATTCCCGTTACTTCAAACGCAACGTCGACTCCGCCATCGGTTAATTCATGAAGCTTTTGAACCGGATCTTCCTCTATTGGATTGATGACAGATGTAGCACCGAGTTCTTTCGCTTTTTGCAAACGTTCTTTGGAAACTTCTACTGCATAAATTTCTGAAGCGCCAGCTGCTTTTAATGCTTCAATCACAAGAAGACCTATAGGACCTGTTCCAAACACAGCGGCTTTATCACCAGGTTTGATTTTGCTTAATCTAACAGCATGCAAGGCTACAGCCGCAGGCTCCACCAATGCTCCTTGTTCATAAGAAAGACCTTCAGGCATTTTATGCACCATATGCTCATCAACGACAGTATACTCAGAGAATCCGCCGCCGCCACCGGATAAACCGTGGAATCCTAAAGATTCGCAAAGATTGTACTTACCTTTTTTACAAGCTGGGCATTCTCCACAGCGAAGAATAGGTTCTACAACGACAGGATCCCCAACCTTTACTTTCGTAACGCCTTCTCCAACTTCAACTACTTGACCAGAAAATTCGTGGCCCATGATAATAGGCGCCACATCTTTACTGACAGGATGAGGCTCTTGAACAGGAACAAAAATTGGACCTGCCGCATATTCATGTAAATCGCTTCCGCAAATTCCTGCCCATTCTACTTTAATTTTTACTTTTCCTTTCCCTGCTTTCGGTTCTTCTACTTCCTCTACTCGAATGTCTCTAGCGTTGTGCCATCTTGCTGCTTTCATTTCATTTCCCCTCCCAAATTTTATAATCGCTTTCATTGTATCATTATTTAGTCCTATTTTTATCATATCGAAAAAATTCGAAATTATTTTATAAAAGAAATTGCTTATTTTGTGATTGGCTCTTTTTCAAACTATGATATGTACAAGCTTCATGGAACAGGGGCATATTTGTCATGCGGCAATTACTACCATGATCATGAGGTCAGCTTAAGCCTTAAATTACAAAAATATCTCATTATAAAAGTCAGCCCTCTTCTTTCAAATGTTCTATTTGCCAAATGCCTCTTTACCTGAATTTAGTGATATTTGATCAATCATATAGTTTTCTGCCAGCTGTCTGCAGCATGCACACACTGTTATGAGGGCAAGCACATTTTTCACAGGTTTTAGGGTTTGCAAATTCCCTTTCTTACCGGATCATGCCGATTGAAAAAGGAAATTCTCATTTCCCTGACCACATTTCAAAAGTCCTAAGTTTTTCCAAATCCCACCTCCTGATAGAACTAAAGTTCTATGAATCTATTTTCATTTTATTACAATATAGGAAGGTATTTCAAGAATATCATGATAAAAAAACCTGATTCCTCTCCCCTTCATTACATTTAAAGGTGCGGGGTGAATCGGCAGAAATGAAATGCTAGTTTAAGAATGCATAAAAGAGATTGGATAATGCGCGACCTTGATTAATATTGTACATATCAAAATCACTTAAAGAGAAAAAGAAAACGAGTAAACATGTACACTCTTAAACAGTAAAAAATGTACATGTTTATGGTTCTTACTCAATCTTGGTGATGGGAAGGGGGTTAATGGAGAAAATGAGTGTACAAATAAGTATTTTTAGCTCTGCGTTATCGAACGTAAGAACCATGTTTATCCTGACTTTTACAACAAAAAAAGAAATTCCATTCGTTTATTTTTTTGCGTGTTAATTAAATCTGTATCCTCTAGATCGATTTTCTCCCTGATCCTGCAAACGCAGATTTCACAAATCCTGAATCTGATCCGCACACATTTCCCAGTATGGAGACGCCTCCTTTCTTGATGACTGCTCCTAACTGCTCACCATATAGATCGGCTGAAAAATATAACAAGTTTTGTAGTGGATGGGTCAAATTGACGTCCTTTTGGATGGTGTGTTTTCGTCTTTTTCTTTATATCATAGTAAACAAATCAGAATTCAGGGAGGAGTGATTGTATTTGTCTACTCAAAACAAAAAAGAATCAAAAATCGAAGTGATTAAGCGACAAAGCCGCTATTTACGGGGGACAATCAAGGAAACTCTTCAAGATGGCAAACCGATGTTTTCGGAAGAAAATGTACAGGTATTGAAGTTTCACGGTGTTTACCAGCAGGACGACCGGGATTTGCGGCACAAGCTTTTGAAAGAAGGCAAAGAGAAGCATTACTCGATGATGGTGCGTGCCCGAATACCAGGCGGGGTGTTGAATCCGGATCAATATTTGGTGTTCGATCGCTTGGCCGATGAATATTCGGAATACGGGACGCTGCGCATTACGACGCGTCAAACCATCCAGCTTCACGGCATACTGAAAGGGAACTTGAAGGCTACCATAAAAAGGCTGAACGAATCACTAATCACAACACTTGGCGCCTGCGGCGATTCGGGGCGGAACATCATCTGTTGCGCAAAGCCGGGCGATGAGCCGTTCCGCGCCGAGATGCGGGAGGATCTGCTTGCACTGACTGATCGGCTGAGTCCTAAGACGAATGCGTATCACGAAATCTGGCTTGACGGCGAACCGGTTCAGCTTTCTGATGGAGAGACTGAGGAGCCGCTGTACGGTGATGTATACCTACCACGCAAGTTCAAGGTTGCGATGGTACCGGAAGGAGATAACTGCATCGATGTGTACGACAATGACATCGGACTTGTGGCACATATCGAGAACGGACACGTTGCTGGCTATACTGTGCTGGTAGGCGGCGGTATGGGGCGAACGGCGGTCGTTCAGACAACTTATCCGAGGCTGGCGAGTCCGCTTTGCTATGTGCCCAGGAAGGATGTCGTAGACACAATCCTTGATACTTGCGTAGCCATTGTGACCATCGAACGGGACTTCGGAGATCGCTCAAACCGCCGTTTTGCCCGCATGAAATATTTAATCGACCGGCGAGGACTGGATTGGTTCCGGCAAGAGGTTGAGACAAGGCTTGGGCGTACTTTAGAGCCACCAAGAAAGCTGGAATGGCACAACGGGCACGACCATCTCGGCTGGCACCGTGAGCGTGACGGGATAAGCTACCTTGGCCTGTTCGTTCCATATGGTCGTATTAAAGATACTGAAACCATGAAATTGAAATCGGCACTTCAAAACATTGTGCGCGAATTTCGTCCGACCGTTCGCCTCACCACGCAGCAAAATGTGATCCTGAGCGGCATTCCAGACGAATTTCGACCGGCGATTGAAGAGCGATTGCGCTCTGCGGGAGTGCCGCTTCCACATGAGCTATCAACAGTCCGAAAAAATACAATGGCATGTGTAGCCCTGCCGACCTGCGGACTTGCGCTGGCCGAGTCGGAGCGGGCTCTGCCCGATCTGTTGCCACAGTTTGAGCAGCTGTTTCATGAGCTTGGCCTCTCGGACGAGACCATCACCGTCCGCATGACTGGGTGCTCAAACGGCTGTGCGCGCCCGTACAACGCCAACATCGCTTTTATCGGCCGTGCACCTGGCAAGTATGATATTTTTTTAGGCGGAAATTCACTCGGCACAGCACTAAACGAACGATTCACGGAAACTGTACCGTTCGATCAACTGGTCGACACCGTCCGACCTGTACTCGAGGCGTTCGTTCGCGAGCGTGAGCCTGGTGAGGATTTCGGCAGCTTTTGCCGCCGCGTCGGCTTGAATCGGTTCCGCAATGTCAAGACCGAGCAGTCATAAACTTTTATAAGAACAGACAAGTTGTGACGATATTTACCGGGTCTGATCCGAGAACGCATTCCCCCGAATGCAAGTGATCAGTCACAATGACAGCCGTACCTGCCGCTAAGCAGTTTGTGTATTAGCTTTCAAGTTTTACGTTTCCAGCAAGCTGACTGTTATTCTCGTTGAAAGTGCTGTGACCAACCTGCCGGAACTGGATTGCAGCAGAAATTTGGCATGCTAAATTACGTATTCATACGCAGAGAAAGATCAAAAAAACAACATGGCCGCTCCATACCGGGGCGGCTTTAAAGGCTTTTGCACCTAGAATAAATCAAGTGTGGTAAAGAAGATAGTTTCGAATGATGATGACAAGAGGAAAAAACAAATTATTTTTTAAGGACTCTCAAAAGAAGCTAAATGAGTCCGAGGCACACCGAAGCGAAGATCACCAAGAGCGCAAGTGTTGTATCGACAATCTTATTAGAAATAATGATAGATCCGCTTCCATAGAAATGTGTTTTTTCTGTTCACCATAAAGCGATGCATTGAGCAGCTTCTTCAGGCCGCTTCGCATGGCTGGATGATTTGTTCTCCTTGCTGAGCGGCCTCTTTCCATGAACTAAGCGTTGGGTTTCAGAGGCTTTAAGCGGACTGCCAAAGGCGAAGAAGCCGTCAGCCGAGAAGAAAATCTATATACGATTTTTTGCAACTTTAACCTAAATGATATTCTAACTATTTACTCGTCGGCAAAAACCTAAATTGTTAAAAAATCTCTATAGATCATGTTATCTTTTCACATTTTTTCAGCTTCTGCGATATCTAAAAGAGCGTGCAGCAGTATATTGGCGGCTGCTTCAATATCATCAGCATCCGACCACTCTAATGGACTATGGCTGATGCCGTCTTTTGACCGGACAAATACCATTCCGATTTTTGTTAAAGAAGCTAATATCATAGCATCATGAGCCGCTCCGCTTGGCAGCATCAGAAATTTTGTCCCTGTTCGTTTCGCTGCTGTTTGTATCGCTTCGATTAATACAGGAGAGCAGCTAACCGGTTTTAGCTCATGAGTCGCTTCTACTGTAAAAGTCATGCCTTTTGTATTGCAGCATGCAGATAAAAACATTTGGATATCATCTTCCATTTGACAAATAAGCTCCCAAGATAGATGACGAATATCGAAAAATAATTCCACTTCACGCGGAATAACGTTTATACTCCCGGGGAACACGCGGATACTTCCAACGGTTGCTCGCAATCCGTCGCTCTGCTGTGCTTTTTGTTCCACAAAATCAATTAAGCGGGCGGCTACTGTAACTGGATCTTTTCGCATCGCCATTGGTGTCGTTCCTGCATGTCCCTCTTCTCCTCTAATGGTTACCTTTAACCATTTGACACCTACAATGCCAGTAACGATTCCTACAGGTGCTTGTTCACTTTCAAGCACTTTTCCTTGTTCAATATGCAGCTCGAGAAAAGCTTTGAATTCTTCAGAGCAACGTCGCGCGCGGTGCACTAATTTCGGATTATATCCACATTGCACCATCGCATCAGCAATGCTTATGCCATTTTCATCCTTATACTGAAACAGCTCTTCTTCTTGCAATTCCCCCGTCAATGCCCGGCTGCCAAGCATACCGGTTGAGAATCGCACTCCTTCTTCATCAGTAAATGCCGCAACTGAAATGGAATGCCTCGTTTGAATGCCTTGCTCCATCATCGTCTGTAATATTTCTATACCGGCTAATACCCCTAGGGCACCATCAAACATCCCGCCATTTTTCACAGTATCCAAGTGGGAGCCGATTAAAATTGACGGCAAAGCAGAATCAGTGCCTACACGTTTTCCGAATAAATTTCCTATTTCATCTTCGTAAATCTCTAAGCCTATTTGTTTCATCAAGTGTACTATGTATTGTTTAGCTTCGCGTTCCTCGGCTGTAAAAGGAAATCTGGTCACGCCTCCATTAGGGTCGTGACCAAATTTACTCAAATCTTTTATATGTTTCATTAATCGCTGTACATTAATCTTGATCATTATGACACCTCATAACGCCCCAACAAATTTCCCCCTAATTTGTCTCTTACTGCACGGCAAATTTCTCCTGACTTCAACAACTTGTACATTTTCTCAATATCAACTGACAGGTTTCTGTCAGCATCTAAAAAAGGGACTTCCTGCCTGATCATCTTATATGCCACTTCCGTTCCATGACCAAGACTTATATCTTTTCTCAAATCAATCGCCTGAGCAGCATGCATCGCTTCTATTCCCAAAATGTAATACAAGTTATCAACCATTTTTGCTGTTTTGTCAACCACTTGAACAGAATTGTTGGCATGATCTTCAATTTCCCCTGATAACGCTATAAAATCAGCATTTATTGGATTAGACAGATGGCGAATTTCTGCGTCAAGCGCCGCAAAGGTTTTTTGAATTGTACTAAAAGCCAATACGTTTTGGCCATTATCAGGAGATAAAAAGCGCGGCAGTCCTGAAAAATTGGGTGATGACAATTTGATCGTACGGAAACAAGATATTTTGGACAAATGTGCAAGAGCCTGTCCAAGCATTTCAATTGCCAGCACCCAAGTCGTTACTTCGTAATTGGAACATGACAATATCCGCTGTTCATCCACCAGAACACATGGATTATCATCGCTTGAATTTAATTGTATGAGCAGATTTTGTTCAGTATAATCGATCGCATCCCTAACAGCGCCGTGCACGGCAAAAGCTCCTCTGAAGCTTAGCGGATCCTGAAGCGGCCGATTTAAGTGCTGCAACGACAAATAGCTTCCTTCAAGACAAGCCTTTATTAATCCGGCACTTGCTAAATTTCCAGGGAAAGGCCGTATTCTTAAAACAGACTCATCTAAAGGGGAAATATTGCCGTTCAACCCTTCGAGAGAAAGAGCAAATACAATGTCGGACAAGTCGATTAATTGTTTAACTTCATTCAGCAGCAGCGATGCCTTGGCTGCAGCAAAAGCATTAGAGCTGGCAATGGCTAAGCCATCTTTCGGACCGAGAACTATCGATTTTATGCCCGCCTTCTTCAGCGCCTCGCTTGCATTCATTCTTTTTCCCCGATAAATGACTTCTCCCTCGCCGATCATAGCTAATCCGATATGAGCTAGATTTCCCAAATCCGCTACCCCAACAGAGGCTCTTTCTGGTATGACCGGATGAATTCCCTCATTTAAAAAGCGTTTGTACATTTGTGCTATTTCCGGCTGTACGCCGGTATAACCTAATAACAATGTATTTAAACGAATGAGCATCGCGGCTCTGACCGTCTTCTCATCTGCTTCCGGCTTTACACCAATACAGTGGGAAAAAATTAAACTTCTATTGAATTGCTCATATTGTTTTTCATGCACCTGACGATCTTTATTAATCCCAACCCCTGTATTAAATCCATAAACAGGGGCATGGACCGAATCCCAATTCAACACTAACTCTCTGGCAGCACGAAGCCGTTCCATAGCCTCCTGGCTGATTTCTACTTCAGCCTTTTGTTCAGCAACTTGAGCAACTTGTTGAATCGTGAGTGACTTACCATCGAGGATAATTGTTTGTTGCCCCATGAAAAACCCTCTCTTTTATGAATGTTTTATAGTTGCCCTTTCGCTTTTAATGCCAAACGGTTCTCAAGTCTTAACAAAATATAGTTCGTTATGAGCGCTAAGGTGGAAACGAGTATAGTCCCAATGATAATCTTATGAGTTGAATTTTGGTAAAGACCTTCAAATAAAAGAACTCCTAAGCCGCCGGCGTTTATCCATGCTGCAATCGTTCCAATGCCAATAATCGCAACAGCTGCAATCCGTACGCCGCCAAGAATAATTGGCAACGCTAGAGGCAACTCTATTTTCCAAAATAAATGAAACCAATTAAGCCCCATTCCCTTACCCGCCTCAATAATCGCTTGATCAATTGATTGAAAACCAACCATTACATTACGCACCAAAATCAGCTGACTGTAAGCGACAAGCGCAAAGATAGCCGGCTTCATGCCCAATCCTAAAAAAGGAATGAGCAAAGCAAAAAATGCCATGCTGGGAATAACATAAATAATTCCCAAATATTGACAATACCAGTACAGAAAGACTCTTCCAGCGAGTCAAAAGATAACCTACTGGAAGAGCAAATAATAGGGCAATTGCCAGCGCACCAAACGTCAAGCGAAGGTGATCAAGAAACAGCGCCAAAATAGTGTCATAATAATTAGTAATATAATTTACCATAGGCTTCACCTGCTTACCGAATATAAGGAATCCTGATCCTTTATTTTCAATTGCTCCAGACCAATTTGTCCTACAGGTTTGTTTTGATTGTCGACGACAACCACATTGTCTATATCCTTTTTCAGCAACAGAGAAAGAACCGTTTTAAGATTTGTTTCCGTTGAAACTTCCACACTTTTTTCATGCATTTCCCCTTGCAACGGAACCATTGCTTTTTCTGCATTCAAAAAAGAAAGTAATTGGAAAACATCGTCTGATTTAACGAGTTGGCTGACAAATTCATTAGCTGGGTTCATAAGGATGTTAATCGGCGTATCAAATTGCTGGACTTTTCCTTCATTCATCACAATAATTTTGTCCCCTAGCTTGAGCGCTTCCTCAATATCATGTGTCACAAAAAGAATCGTTTTGCGCATCTTTTTTTGAATTGCCAGCAGTTCATCCTGTAAACTGGAACGGGTAATGGCGTCAATTGCACCAAAAGGTTCATCCATTAATAAAATATCTGGATCACTAGCCATCGCTCTGGCAATCCCCACTCGCTGTTGCTGCCCTCCAGACAATTGTCTTGGATATCGATCACGAAAATCCTCAGGCGGCAGATGAACAAGCCTTAAAAGAAAGTCTACGCGCTCGTTGATCTTTTCTCCATCCCATTTCAAAATTCTCGGCACTGTTGCTATATTTTCTTTGACAGTCATATGAGGAAACAGACCGATTTGCTGAATGACATATCCTATTTTACGCCTAAGTTGTGTCACTGGAACTTTTGTAATATCTTCTCCTTGAACAAAAATTTTTCCTGATGAAGGCTCATGAATTCTGTTTATCATTTTTAATAATGTCGTCTTTCCTGATCCCGATGTTCCCAAAATGGTGATGAAGCTTCCTTCTTCTATTGATAAGCTAGTTTCATAGACAGAAGGTTTGCTGGCTTTAGGGAACGTCTTGCTCACCTTATCAAACTGAATGATTATGTTTGACACGAAACCACCGCCTTTGAAAGTTCCTGGTTTCACTCGGATTTAGGCATAATTACTTTTTAATAATGCCTTTTTCTTCAAGGAACTCTTTTGCTACTTCAGTGTATTCACGTTTTTGAATATCAACCTCAGCATTCAAATTTTGCACAACCTTATTATTCAAGTGTTTGGAAACTTTATTCAGCACTTCCTCAATTTTCGGATCTTTTTCCAAAGTTTCTTCACGAATGACAGGTGCTACATAATATGGAGGCCAAAACTTTTTGTCGTCCTCAAGCAGTACCAATTCCTCATTAGTCAAATCGCCGTCAGTCGTAAATCCAACTGTCACATCCGCTTCATCATTAAGGATTACGCGATATTTAATTCCGTAGTCAAATAATTGCACCGATTTAAACTGAAACCCGCCGTAAAATTTTTGCAAACCTTTTAAACCGTCATCGCGTTCTTCAAATTCTGGAACAGCCGCCAGTCTTAATTTTGGAGCGACTTCCGCCAATTTCGACAAAGTCGTTACTCCGTACTTTTCTGCTACTTTTTTTGTCGTGACTAAAGCTTGGGAATTGTTTACATCTGTTGGTTCTAGCCAAACAAGATTAAACTTCTCTTTATATTTTTGGGATACAAGATCATATACTTTTTGCGGATCAGACATAGGTTTTTCTTGTAAAACATTGATTAGCCCTGTACCCGTATATTCCGGATACATATCAATTTCTCCCTCTTTCAATGCTGTATGAGCAACCATTGTACCGCCTAAATTTAATTTTCTTTCAACTTTATAACCAGCTTCCTCCAAAGCTAGAGAATAAATCTCTCCTAAAATAAGCGATTCTGTAAAGTTTTTCGATCCAACTTTGATAGTCGTCTCATTTTTATCACTTGTGTTTTCTGATTCTTTTTGACCGCCGCAAGCAGCCGTGGATATTAGTAAAACGACTAAAGTAAATAAAAGAATAAGTCTTTTTTTCATGATAATTCCTCCTATTTTCATAACAGAAAGTAAAATACATAGTATTCAGATCAATCAACTTACGTTTTCCTCTAATCCCTTTGATAGCGCGTGACCAAACGCTCTACAGCTGCGAAGCAAACTTCGGAACAGATAGCCAAAAAAGCAACTGGCAATGCTCCGACTAGCAACAGAGGAATGTTATACATTCCCATTCCGTTAACAATGAATGTTCCTAATCCTCCGCCTCCAATAAAGGCAGCTAAGGTTGCGCTAGCAATAATCTCTACTGCAGCTGTTCGACAGCCAGCAATGATGACTGGAAGAGCGAGAGGAATTTCTATTTTGGTCAAAATTTGTTTGCTGTCCATCCCCATACCAGACGCAGCTTCAATAATGGAAGAATCAATTCCTCGAAATCCTAAAAAGGTATTGATCGTAATCGGCGGACATGCCAGAATGATCAAAGCGATTAATGCAGGATAAAATCCCATTCCCATGATTGGCAATATGATCACAATAATAGCCAAGCTAGGAATAACTCGTAAAGAATTGAATACATTCATAATCAATCCTGAAAGCTTTGGCTTTTTGGCACATACGATCCCCAATGGAATACAAATTAACATTGATATCAATAACGCGATAAAACTAAGCCCCAAATGAACCTGCAAAGCCTCCAAAAAACGATCTGAATTTTCAAAAATATAGGTCACGGTGTCTTTTAAGTACTCCATCCCTATCCACACTTTCGTTTTTTCATTTTTTTACCGGCATTTTAGTCCAGCTGCTGGTCAAACAGCAGCAACGCCTTCAACAATGCTTGCACACCTAAAGCGACATCTTCATAATCAGTCCATTCTTCAGGACAGTGGCTTCTGCCGTTTTTACTCGGCACAAAGATCATACCGATTGGAGCAATACGAGCTATTTGATTGGCATCATGGCCGGCACCGCTCGATAAAAACATCGTGGGTGCCACCTCTTTGCATGCCTGCTCAATTACACTGCGGACATTATTTTGTACAAGAATCGGTTCTGATTGTGACAAGCAGTCAAATTGAACAGAAACCCCGCGTCGCTTTGAAATTTGCAAGGCAGCATGATGGAGCTGAGTTATGATCATGTCTTGAATATCTTTATCCAACGAGCGAATCTCTAGTTCGCAAGTCACCTTTCCTGGTATGACATTCGCTGCATTCGGTTCATTCATGAGTTTTCCAACGGTTCCTACAACTTCTTCCGTGTAGGTTTCCTGGCAAAGCTGTTCGAAACAAAGAATGATCTCAGCAGCTGCAGTAAGCGCATCTTTTCTTAGGTTCATAGGTGTTGTTCCAGCATGATTCGGTTCCCCTTCAACAGTGAGGCGATAACGCTGAATACCTGCAATGCCTCGAACAACACCAAGCTGATGGTTTGTCTGCTCAAGCACCGGACCTTGTTCAATGTGCAATTCTAAATATAGAGCTACATCTCCCGGTTTACGCGCTTCAAACGTCAATCGCTCTGGATTTCCTCCAGATCTCTTTAATGCTTCCCGCAGAGTAATTCCTTGCAAATCTTTCCTAAGCAGCATTGTTTCCGGCAAATTATTCACCATTCCTCGACTGCCGATCGTTGAAATGCCAAACTCACTTGGTTCTTCCGCTGTAAAATCAACCACTTGCAACGGATGACGCAGCTGTATCCCATTTTCTTTAAGCAAACGAACAATCTCTAGACCGGCGACAACCCCGATGATGCCGTCAAATCTTCCGCCGCCTTTGACGGTATCAATATGAGAACCGATCATGATGACAGGAAGATGCTTTTCTTTTCCGGGAAGAGTTCCAATCACATTGGCTGCGGCATCAACATTAACCTCTAAATTTAATGATTTCATTTTATCCTTGAGCCAGCCCCTTGCCTCTTCGTAAAACGGTGTAAAGGCCCTTCTTGTCCAACCAATCTGACTTTTGTCGACAAAATTAGCCAAAGCTTCAATATCTTCTTTCAAACGCTCAGTATTGACTCTCATTGAACAGAGCACCTCACTGTATCGCTTTGCAATGATTTTTTAACCGCATCGTGCTCTGCGTGGATGAACTTGCCATCACCCGGATTTCCGATGACTTTTCCATCATATACAAGCTTTCCTCTTACAAATGTGTTAATAATTTTCCCTTGAACAGTAAAACCATGATAAGGACTCCATCCGGCATGAGAGTGCAACTCAGACTCATTTAATACCCAGCTTTGGTTGGGATCTAATACCACTAAATCAGCATCCATCCCTTCCTCTATCCTTCCTTTACAGTGCGATAAACCAAACGTCTTGGCTGGATTCTCACTAAGTAGATGGACAAGTGTAAGCATAGATATTCTTCCTTTTGCAACCCCTTCGCTGTAAAGCAGCGGCAACAGCGTTTCAACTCCCGGGGCCCCTGATGAGTTTTGGAAAATATCCGCATGATTTTTTCGGTCAATCGTCCAAGGAGCGTGATCTGAAGTGACCAAATCGATCATTCCTTGTGAAAGCTGAATCCATAATTGTTCCACATCTTCCTTTGTCCGCAACGGCGGATTTATTTTTCCCCTTGCGTGCAAGGAAGGCATATCTTCTTCGGATAAAATCAAATAGTGAGTGCACGTCTCTGCGGTCACTTTAGTGCCTTGTTGGCGGAACCATTGAACCAGCTCAAAAATGCGCGGAAACGTACAGTGATATATGTGTAAGTGAACTCCAGTCCAGTAAGCTAGTTCTAACGCCGTTAAAACCGCGGTAGACTCTGCGACTTTCGGACGACTCCAGCAATGAGCGCGTGGGTCTGTCTCTCCTTTTTGTTTGTATTTTTCTATATATTTTCTAACAATTTCGTCCGTTTCTGCATGAACACCAACTGGACAACCGGTTTTCGCTATGAGAGAAAAAGCTTCCAACAGCTCACCGTCATCAATGCGTGGAAAACGGACGGAATCCGTATTAAACATAGAAACTTTGAAGCCGCATGCTCCTTCTTCAGCAAGAAGAGGAATTTGATCAAGCCCGTTTTTCGGTTTAATCGTTGCCAGCATCGCTACATCCACTACTGCCTCTTTGGACAGCTTTTGTTTTTTTGCGGCATATCTTTCTTTTGTGCATATAAGTTGATCAGCATCATATGGCATTTCGATAATCGTGGTTACTCCCCCTGCAGCAGCAGAGCGGGTGGCGGCTGCAAAGCCTTCTGTCAAAGCGCTGTAGCTATGAACATGAGCGTCAATCGCTCCTGGAAGAACATATTTTCCATGAGCTTTCAAAACTTTATGTGATCTCCGTTCATGGCTGATTTTAGAAACAGATGCGATCTTTCCATCTTTGATAGCAACTGAACCATTATATAGCACCCGATCAGGGAGCACGATATTTCCCTCAATTACGAGATCATACACTTTCTGCTCCATTTGCACTCCCTCTTCCTGACCATGATCAAAAAGTAGCTGTTTCGATAAATTTTTGCGATACTTGATGAGCAGCATCCGTTATTACACTAACGATGTTCTCTCTTGCTTCTAAGTCAATCCGTTCAGCAGGCCCTGCGACAGTCAAACTCGCTACAACTCGTCCCTGGTAATTGAAGATAGGCGCTGAAATTCCGCAAATGTCCGAATCTACTTCTCCTATCGTTATACAGTACCCTTGCTTCCTAATTTTTTCTAATTCAGAAATGAGCTGCTTCTTCTCCTGTTCACTCGAAAGTTTTTGCAATACTTGTTCTACTATTTTTTCATTTTCATATGCGAGAATAATTTTTCCAGATGCCCCCCGATGAAGAGGCAGCAATCTTCCATTCTCAATGGCAAATCGAATTAAGCGCGAGCTTGCGATACTTTCTATACAAATTACTTCAATCCCTGAACGAACTGCTAGAATCGATGTTTCATTCGTTTTCTCAGTAATTTTCTCCATTATCGGACGTGCAATTACGTTTAAATAACGATCCATTTGTTGCGTTAGACTGCGGGCTAATTCTAGAATGCGTAACCCAAGAGTTATTTGTCCTTTAGATTTCCTCTCAATAATTCCGTTATTCTCTAACGTTTGCAATAAACGATAGACAGTGCTCTCCGGAATTGAGGCTCGTTGAGCAATTTCACTGACAGATAATGGTGTTTCTGCTTCTCCTAGGACAAATAAAATGTCTAACGCTTTTTTTAACGTTTGTGAACCATTTAGCGACATTCACTACACCTTCCAGCTGGCTTTGTCTTAACTCTCATCAGTTGCCAAAGCATAATCAGCAATGCTGATACCTAATGCTTGCTCAACCTCTGGGTAAACTAAAGGATCCTTCACACTAGAACTCAATGGAATATTTGATTTGTTAATGCTAAATACAATGATGTCCATTCCTTCTTCTACATGTCCAACGCTGACAGGTTCCCCTGTATTTGGATTGAGTGTTGTAATGACGTCTGGATATGTTGTCAACCTGTTGCCTCTTTCGTCATCTACAGCCATATACTCATTCATGACATGAAGGGTGAGTTTTTTTCCCTCTCCTTCAACCAAAATTGTACCGATATCAAAGGCGCCTTTGTAATGGACATCTTTTTTGACCACTTTTCCGCTTCCTACAATATATCCTTTTGTCGTCTGACAAATCGTTTCTATTACCGCTTCAGCACCCTTCGGTTCCGCATTCATAATCGCGTACCCAAGCTCTAACGCTCGGCTTATGCCGCCGATAGCCGCATGCTGCTTCACATAACTAGCAGGTATAGGATGCCGCGCGCAAGCGATAAATCCTCCAGACATATCTGATGCTGTCCGCAAAATATTTGATGTTTTCGCAGGCGTCCCTTTGACTACTAACTCAATGTACGATCCAGTTTCTGGTTTTCCTCCGGCAACGGCCTGCACCGTTTCAAAATCCAAACGTCCAGCAAGCCCCATTGCCCCCATCTTACCAGTCGGATGAGCACGCATATCCCCAGTAGCATCAACCACAACCAAATCAAGTGCTGCGGCTGGAAGCCAACCATTAATGCTGCTGGACATTCCGTTTTGCGGGGTCATCAAACCGACAACTTTTCCATTATAGTTTTCTTGTACAAGCTGCACTGCTTTTATATAATCTTTTCCAAGCATTTGCCAATCAGTTGTTCCCGCTGGAGCACCGATGGCAGTTGCAGTGACAATAATGTCATCATCCTGCAATTCATCGACAGAAACTAACTTCGGCTTTCCTACTGCAATGGCCGCCATGCCAATTTCCAGACCATGATCAACCCAACCGCCGCCGCCGGAAGCAAAGACTGATCCTCCTTTTACAGCGGCCAATACGTCGTCTTTCGTTAATTGACGCACAACCATCATTCCTCCTAATCTATTTATCTGTTGCTGATCACTACTTTATGTCAATTCTCCGCAATCCTTTTTTCTCAACCTCATCCAATGCTTCTTCATATCCTGCATCAGCATAACGTAAAACACCGAGTCCTGTATCATTATCAAGCGTAAGATTTAATCTCATGCTTGCTTGCTCAGTACCGTCGGCTACTATCGTTACACCGGCGCTTGTCATATAACCGGTATAGCCACCTCCGCCTGAATGAATAGCGACTAAATCCGCCATTGAAGAGCAATTCAGCATAGCGTTCAGAAGCGGCCAATCAGCAATTGCATCACTTCCATCTTTCATTCGTTCCGTCATAATATTCGGGTGAGCCATCGATGCAGCATCGAGATGGTCACGAGTAAATGCAATCGGACCGCTCAATTGGCCTTTTTGCACCATTTCATTGACTGCTGTTGCCAGTTTTGTACGATCTCCGTGACCAAACCAACCGATACGCGCCGGCAATCCTTGAAATGGAACATACTCTTTGGCCAGCCTAATCCAATTGGTCGCAATTTCATTGTCAGGAAAGTGTTCAAGAATATAGTCATCTATTTTGTAAATGTCTTCTGGATCCCCCGACAAAGCAATCCAACGAAATGGTCCAATTGCTCGACTAAATAATGGACGTAAAAATGCTTCGGTGAAAATGTCAATTTCGAACGCATCATGTACACCTTCTTGTGATGCCTGTGTCCGGATGTTATTCCCGTTATCAAAAACAATGGCGCCGCGCCGCTTAAATTCCAGCATAGCCCGAACTTCTTTTGCTATAGATTTGCGAGCATCAGCAGCCAGCTTTTTCGGGTTTAGCTTTCTTGCTTCATGTACTTCCTCGATCGTATAGTTTTCCGGGATATAGCCATAAACAAGATCGTGAGCGGAAGTTTGATCAGTCACAATATCAGGGATGATTCCCCGTTTTAAAATTTCCGGATACACTTGGGCGGCATTGCCAACCAATCCAACAGATAAACTCTTTTTATCTCTTTTCGCTTGGTCAATCCATTGCAGCGCTTCATCCAAACTGTGTGTTTTCTTTTGCAAATATCCTGTTTCTATTCGTCTATCAATTCGATCTTCATCCACTTCTACACACAAGATGGCTGCGTTGGCCATTACACCTGCGAGCGGCTGTGCACCTCCCATTCCTCCTAAACCAGCCGTTAAAATAAAGCGGCCAGCCAAACTGCCGTGAAAATACTTGCGAGCAATAGTGGCGAATATTTCATAAGTTCCTTGAATAACCCCTTGAGAACCGATATACTGCCAGGCTCCAGCCGTTAAACCTCCCCAGGCAATCAATCCTTTCTCTTGAAGTTCATAGAAATTTTCGCTATTTGCCCATTTCCCTACTAAATTACAGTTCGCCATAACGACTAGCGGAGCATAAGCATGTGTCTTGAAAATACCAATCGGTTTACCAGACTGAATTACTAAAGTTTCATCTTCCTCTAAATTTTTTAATGCCTCGACAATCGCTTGATATGATCCCCTATTTCGAGCAGCTTTTCCTAATGCGGCATATACGACAAGCTCTTTAGGATTTTCCCCATTCTCTAGCACATTTTCTAATAATCGCAATAGGGCTTCCTGCCGCCATCCTTTACAACGAAGCTGGGGACCCCTTGCAGCTCGTATGGCTTCCATTTTCATCCCCCCTTACTTCATTTGAAACTCGATAATTATCAATAATTGATAATTAATTTTCATTTTTTAATAATATAACAGCAAATACCCATAAAATCAATAGAAATTATAATAATTATTATAGAAATATTTAAAGCCGACAGGCTCAAATTGAGAAATAGATTTTTAAAATCATTATGGAAAATAAGATTACAGCCTATCTTGTTGTTGTTAAGAAAACCTAATCAATTGAAAACTATGAATTTATTAAAAACTCTGTTGTTGCTTGAAGCCATTAGAGTAACACTAGTTAATTCAGAGTTTGTAATTTATTTTTCTTTCCAAATGTTAAAAGCGCACTGTACCGTTTTTGACATCATATTTTCTTAATCTCAACTGATGTAAACGCATATGGAAATGGAAATAGATGAGGCTAATCGCTCTGCGTATATTTGGGGTTATATTGCAGAGACACTGCAAAAGGGAATCTCGCTTATCTCCAAATTCATATATCGAACGGAGATTAAAATTTTATTAAAAAATAAAAGCTTCTCTCTTACTTAAATTAACTGCTCAGCCTGTATTGAGTTTTTTAGATAAATTAAAACGCCGGACTTCGAATGCTCTAGCCAAACTGCCATAGGCAGAGGGCGGCCAGCAAACGAAACCCGGCGCGGGCTTAAAAACAAAAAGATTCTATTTTAAATTCAGAATTAACCAGTAAGCGACGAATGATTTTTGTTTAAGGAAAGGAATTTTCGATAGGACGTACTGTAAGGCGTACTATAAAAAAGTTTAAAATGAGCTGGTTCATCACAAAAAATACATTCATGCTCCCAATATTTCTGCGATAATTTTTGTACGTGCGGTGTGTTGAGTAAGTTTATTCCGTTCTTAATATGTTTTTTACAAACGGTGATCATCAGCATCCCCTCGCTAAATTAAACGAATTCTGATTACGTTAAGAAAAGAAAAAATGGTTTTTGCACATATTGAAAGCAGGAAGCAGTACGTAAAAAATCCGCTTATTTATTCAAAAATTCTATTACTTGACCTGCAAAAAATTCTGTTTTTTCGATTTGCACCCAATGGCCGCAATTTGGAAAGACATGAAGTTGGGCGTCAGGAACAATTTGAGATAATTTCCAGCTTGTTTTGTCCAATGGGATCACCCGGTCTTCTCTTCCGTGAATGAGTAAAACCGGAATTTCTATTGCCCGCAATTGTTCCTCTGTAAGCGCCAAAGCATTCACATGTTTTTGTCTAGGCGGCGGAAACATTGCGGAATACGATTCTTGAAAACCTTCCTGAATGCTAGCTTCATAGCGCATTTTGACCAGGTTGTCATTTTCCCCCATGCTTGGATCATTTGACATAATGCCAATGATTTTTTTCATATTTTCAATGCTCGGCGTATATCCCCAAACGGCATCAAGTTCCTCTGTAATTGGAAATTCAATCCCTGCGCTTCCCATCAAAATTAACTTCTTAACAAGATCAGGGCGACGATTTGCAATATGCAGAGCTAAAGCTCCACCCATGGAATTTCCAATGATTGAAACCTTCTCAAGATTCATCGTCTCGACAAAGTTAATCATGTGTTCGACCCATACATTCACGGAATATTGAATATCTTTCGGCCTTTCCGTATAACCAAATCCTACGACATCTGGGGCATAAAGATGAAAATGCTGGGAAAGGAGCGGAAATACTAAACGCCAATTAGCCCATGCAGAAACCCCGGGACCAGAGCCATGAATAAGAAGAAGGGGTTCTCCTTTCCCGTCCTCGTGATAATGTGTTTTGATTCCTTTCACATCAGCATACTTTCCCGTTTCTATCATAATCAACCTCCCCCAATATTATTAAATCGATGCCTTTTATCATGCGAGATTTGTTGTCTTATTTTGACCGTAGTTGTAAGCATCCTGACGCAGCCATGAAACGATGTCTCGTTGATTGTCTTGTGATATTTCATGTCCAGCCGGATAAATGGTATACTTCACAGAAGCTGCATGTTTGCGCAAATAATCATAGTTTTCCTGTCCAATGTTTAAAGGAAAAATATGATCTGATTCTCCTTGAGTTAAAAACACAGACAACCGCTCGATAGACTTCAATGGATATTCTTCCTTCACAAACGATGGTATATATCCATTCATTGCAACAATCCCTTTTATTTTTTCGCCCAATATTAAAGCGAGTGTCATACTTAAGATTGCTCCTTGGCTAAAGCCAATCAAATATACTTTGTCAGAATCAATCGGGTATTTTTTTAGTGCAGCTTCAATAAAGTTCTTTAATTTATTTACACTAATATCGAACAATTTTCGTTCTGGCTTTCCATATTCTTTCAAATAATAATATGCGTATCCATCTTCATATGGAAGATCACCTCTAATGCCTATTAAATATAAATTCCTCTTTTAAATCTTCCACTAATGAAAGCATGTATTGTTCGTCATACCCTATGCCGTGCAATGCGAAAACAACAGGATACTTCTTTCCCTCTTCTGCGGTTGAAGGGAGGTGAATTTCATATTCATATGACAAGACATTATTCATCAAAATTCCTCCTTAAAAATGGAATGTTATTTTATAGATGAAATCTCATATACCGCCAGCAAGGCATCCGCATTCTTATTCTTTTACACTAAACGAAACATCTCCGAGTTGATCTAATTGCCCGATTACTGTATCTCCAGCTGTTAGATTGATCGCCTCAGTGATGCCCCCAGTTAAAATCATGTCGCCCGCTTTTAATCTCTCTCCTTTGCGCGCCAGCATATTAGCCAAAACAGCAGCAGAATTTGCCGGATGATTTAATACCGCTGCACCAGCTCCGCAAGCTTTTAATTCCCCATTTATATAAAGCGCTGCACCTATCAAATCTAAATCAATTTTTAACGTGTGGATTGGAGTCAATGTGCTCCCGATTACAACTCTTGACGAAGAAGCGTTATCTGCAACAACATCCGGCAAAGTAAACTTAAAATCTTTATAGCGGCTATCAATAATTTCTAAGGCCGGTGCGACATATTTTGTTGCCGACAGCACTTGTGTTCTCGTTACATTTGGGCCCTCTAAGTCCTCACCTAAAATAAAAGCAATCTCCACTTCTACCTTCGGATGTATAAATTCGCTCAAATGGACGACTCCGCCGTTTGGAACGAACATATAATCAAAAAGATATCCGTAAATCGGTTCTTTCACATTCATTTGCGTCATTTTCGCTTGACTTGTCAGCCCCATTTTCGAACCAATGATGCGATGACCGCTGTTTATTTTGATTTTGATGAGCTCCTTTTGTATCTTGTATGATTCCTCCACAGAAAGGTCCAAAATATCTTCTGTGATGCGAGTAATCTCCCTTTTTTCATATTCCGCTTCATTTAACAATTCAGCAAATTTTCGATAGTGACGAACTTTTACTGCCATTGCCCCAACACCTCCTTATGAAACTGGCGATTTTTCTCTCTTCTTCGCAATTTCTGTTGCTACGTCTACAATCATGTCTTCTTGACCGCCAACTACTTTGCGTTTGCCGAGTTCAACTAAAATATCGCGCGAGTCAATCCCTAATTTTTGGGCTATCCGCTTGGTGTGGAGCAGAAAGCTTGAATAAACACCGGCATATCCCAGCACAAGGCTGTCTCTTGTAATTTCTTGGGGAGCTGGAAGCATTGGCGCCACAATTTCTTCTGCAAGATCCATCATTTTATAAAGATCAATACCGGTTTCCTTTCCTAATCGATCCAACACAGCTACCAACACTTCCGTCTGGGTATTTCCTGCCCCTGCTCCCAAACATCGAACACTTCCATCAATGCGGGTCGCTCCTTCTTCGATGGCAACCAAGCTGTTCGCCATGGCCAGAGACAGGTTGTTATGGCCATGAAAGCCAATTTCCACTCCTACATGCTGCTTAAGGGCACGAATTCTATCCCTGACTTCATGCGGAAGAAGTGCTCCTGCTGAGTCAACGACATAAACGACATCCGCTCCGTAGCTTTCCATCAGCTTTGCTTGTTCTACCAGTTTTTCAACTGGCGCCATGTGGGCCATCATTAAAAATCCGACTGTTTCCATTCCAAGCTCTTTTGCCAGCCCAATGTGCTGGGCAGAAACGTCTGCTTCTGTTACATGAGTTGCAACCCGCGCCATCTTCGCCCCAAGCTCGGCAGCATGTTTTAAATCTTTCATCGTGCCGATTCCCGGCAGAAGCAAGACGGCGATTTTTGATTGCTTGCAAACCGACACGGCGGCCTCAATCAGCTCGAGCTCATTTGTGCGAGATAATCCATACTGCAAAGAAGAACCGGCCAATCCGTCTCCGTGTGCGACTTCGATGTATGGAACGTTCGCTTCATCTAAAGCTTTGGTGATTTTTGCGACTTGATCGACTGTGTATTGATGGGCAATGGCATGACTCCCGTCTCGCAAAGCTACTTCCGTAATTAATACATCACGTTTTTTTGCCATGCGGTTTTCCTCCTCTACGCCGTTTGTGCTGCTAATTGATGTTTTGCGAATTCTTCCGCAACCTTTACCGCAGCAGCCGTCATAATATCAAGATTTCCAGAATATTTCGGCAAATAATCGCCTGCTCCTTCTACTTCAAGGAAGACAGTGATTTTATTCCCATCAATGATTGGATCGGTACGTATCCGGTATCCCGGTACATACGATTGGACCGTTTCCACCATCTCTAAAATCGATTGAACAATGGCTTTTTCATTCATACTTGCTTCTTCTACTAGAGCATAAACAGTATTTCTCATAATAATAGGCGGCTCCGCCGGATTTAAAATGATGATGGCTTTTCCCTTTTTGGCTCCGCCAATTTTTTCAATGCCGCGTGCCGTCGTTTGTGTAAACTCATCAATGTTTGCCCTTGTTCCCGGTCCCGCACTTTTACTTGCAATGGTTGCGACAATTTCAGCGTAATCAACTCGACTCACCCGATTAATTGCGTGGACAATCGGAATGGTCGCCTGGCCGCCGCATGTAATGAGATTCACGTTCCTTTCTTCGAGATGTTCATGGAGATTTACAGACGGGATGACGAGTGCTCCGACAGCTGCAGGAGTCAAGTCAAGAACCATCTTACCCGCTTCCTTTAACAGCTTTGCATGACGGATATGCGCTTTAGCTGATGTTGCATCAAAGACGATATCAGCAAGTTCCGGTTGCTCGAGGAACCCTTTGATTCCTGTGCTGATAACCGTATACCCTTTTTCTTTCGCACGGCGCAAACCATCTGATTCAGGATCAATCCCAATCATAGCTGTTAATTGCAAAATATTGGAACGTTCCAGCTTCAACATTAAATCTGTGCCGATATTTCCTGATCCAAGAATAGCGACGTTTACTTTAGTCATGAATATCACTCCGTTTCTATCACTCTTTTTTTACTGTGGCTAGCAAAAGCGAACGCTTACTTCGCCTAAATGAGCAAAACGGGCTTGAAAAAAATCGTCCGGCTCCGCATCGATGGCGGCGGAAAGAGCACCTGAAAGAATAATCTCTCCTGCATTAAGTGTTATTCCGTATTCAAAAAGCTTATTGGCTAGCCAGGCTACACAGGTAGCTGGATTCCCCAAAGCTGCCGCCCCTGCTCCTGTGTTCATGACCTCTCCGTTTTTATATAACACCATTCCTATCCTTGATAAATCTAAAGAATCAACAGCCACTTGCTTGTCACCTAATACAAAAAAACCTGAAGAAGCATTGTCAGCAATCGTATCCTGCAATTTTATATTCCAATCGGCGATGCGGCTATCGACAATTTCTAAGGCTGAAGCGATATAATCTGTTGCTTGAAGTACATCCAGCTCTGTTACTCTTGGACCGATTAAATCTTTCTTTAAAACAAAGGCGATCTCTGCTTCTACTTTTGGCTGGAGAACCTTTTCATAAGGAAGAGCTCCTCTATTTTCCACCTTCATTTCATCTAACAAATGACCATAATCCGGTTCATTGACTCCCAACAGCTTTTGCATCGCCAAGGATGTTAATCCTATTTTTTTCCCTACGATTCGTTGTCCGGTGTTAGCTTTCCGTTGAATATTTACTAATTGAACTTGATATGCAGTCTCTACTGTGATTTCTTGATCGAGAGAAGTTAGCGGCTCAACAGCTTTCCTATTTTTTTCCGCTTCTATAAGGCAGTCAGCGAATTGAATCACTTTTTCATCAATAACCTGCATAATGGTATACACCTCGTTTAGGTTTCTTCTACTTTTGCTAACGATTCGGATATCTGATTTTTCTATTCATGAAGACATATCATATGACAGCTTCTCTTTACATTCCTCTTGACTCGGCAAATCTTGCTGTTAATGGGTTGAAGAAATGTACAGGCATCCATTCGACAAAAATATAATCGTCTTGATTTAGAAAATACCGGCTGATTCCTAGAGAACCAAAAGCAGATGCTTGAAAGAATCATGTTTTTAGCAAGCTTAATATTTAATGATCCATTTATATCCGGAATTTCTCCAATATAGGCAGCTGCTGCAATTTCACGTGCCGTCCCAGTCTCCTTGACCATTTATTTAAAAAGAAAAGCTGTTCATCTTTCAGTCTCCAACAATCTCCTCTTTATCTAAATGCAAATCTAGGTCGATATTTAGTTCCCCCCAGTAGATGAGGAATCGAAGAGACAAAAACATCTGATAGCCTACGCTGGGAGAATTGATATCGATTTGCAAAATTTCATTTATCTTTTGCAGCCGATACCGCAAACCGCTTATAGAAAAATTCATAGCACGCGCTGTTTTATGAACATTGCTGCCGTTGCTCAAGTAATAATAAAGTGTTTTAGTGAATTCCATATTTCTGTTTTTATCTTCTTCAATTAACTTTCCTAATTTTTTATAAATGAACTTTTGAATCGGGTTTATATTTTTCATTTGGAAGATGATTCCTTCAATCCCTAAGGAATCAAAGAAAATAATCTTCTGATGACGGTTGGCGACCCTCAACGCTGACAGGCACTCTTCATACAGTTGAGATGCCTCTTCTATTGAACTGGTGTTTGAGCTGATTCCTACTTTAAATAAATATTGAGGATATTTATTGGAACAGTAATCAATTAATGATTTACAAAAGTTTTCCTTATTCATCTTGTTTTTTAACAACAGACATTCGGATAAAAGAATGATGACCTTTCCAGATTTTTGACCAAATAAAGCATTTAACCCTCGATTCTTCATAAATATGGAAATATCATTTATTAAATCATCGTTAAAGCCCATTTCTTCTTCAACTGATGGTTTTTGAAGCAAAGTATCGATTGCAATCATAAAGTACGGATCATTCAATTGAAAGCCTATATAATAGGCCCGCTTGGTCATTTCTTCAAAAGAAATTTGTTTAGATAAAATATCGTCCAAAAATTTTCCCTTAATTCCGTTGCTCCGTATTAAAGCGAGTTCGCTCATTCAACAAATAAAGCGAACAAGCAAGCGCTCCATGTTGTATTATCAACTTATCCACTTCCTGCGGAGCTTTTTCTTCATAAAGAAAAGAGCAATACCCGACAATTTTTCGATCCAGATAGATCGGAGTAATCAGTCTTTTTTGTTTAGAGGAAGATTCTAAAAATAACGTTTGCTTTAAAGTTTTCAAATCTCTTAAGTATTTACTTTTTTGATGAATCCATTTTTTAAAGTTATCGGAAGCAAAAGAAGCATTTTGTTCTGGAAACCCCGCGAAAGCAATTAGATTGAAATTGACATCTTCTATGAGCACAGGTATCTTTGTGATTTGATGAAGAGCGTATGCAATCGAAGATAAGTCATTTTCCTTTAGAACCTCTTCCATCAGCTTTCGATGAACCTCGTACGCTTTACTAAGATTGTCTCTTTCTATTTTTAGCTTCTTAAACGTCTCATCAAGCTCGCCGATAATATTATCTGCCTTATAATATTTGAGCTCGTCATCTATTTCGCCATCCCATTCTTCAACAGTTCGACAGACAGCGTGGCAATATTCATGGCCCATTGCTTTGCATTTAACCTCTTTCGTTATGACTTTTTTGCCAAGAATAGTTGATAAATATCCGCTTGCATAGCCAACAAGTGTATGACAAACAGGTTCGTGAGCAAGCCCAAATCTTTTAAGATGTTCTTCAGCTTCATAAGAATTTTTCCAAATTGCTTCATGGTGCATCGTTCCATTGGAAAAGTCCACTTCTGCCACTAATACATCTACCTCTTCTAGATAGCCATGCAGCGTATGCATTTTCGGACCTACGAATAAAAGCTCCTTTTTGCTATCCCAGTCCATTTCTAACGCTTTTTGCGCATCTTTAACCCCGCAATGCCATCCATGACGCAGAAGGAACCCTTTCGTTCGCTCGTTTCCCAACGTTTCTATCAGCTCGTGGCGCAGCATCCCCATGGCGGCTGTTGGAATCGTAACTATTCGCTCTTGTGGATCGTCTTGATTGGTAAGAGTAGAGATTTTATAAATTTTCGTTAAGTCCAGTTCATCAGCTTTCATGTTTTCACCACCTAAGAAGAGTGAGTGACTTTAGATAGATCAATAAGAATCTTCATATCGGTTTTTGGATACGTCTTGCATGCTAATGTATAATTCACCGCTCTTTCCGTGTCAGGCAACACTGCTTTGGAACTGGTACCTCTTTCAAATTCTCCTTCCTCCACTTTAATTTTGCACATTCCACACCCACCGCCTTTACAAGCATAAGGAATTTTAATGCCCTTTCTATTAGCCGCATCAAGCAAGCTTTCCCGATCATGGCATAGCAATTCGCGGTTTCCTTCGCCATCATCGATCACCTGCACCTTAAACATGATTTTCCCTCCCCTCCTGCTTCTTACGCTTAAATTCTGTTTCATAACCATTAAATTTCCGTCGTTTCTATGACTATACGATGGTTCGGTTCGTGAAAAAGAGAGCTACTCGATCGCCCGTTGTTAGCACTATGATAAAGAAATTGAGCTCCCCTCTTTTCAACGGAATCGTTAACTATGGACGCTTTCTTTTAGAGATTTTAATTCGCGGTATTTTCCTTGGAAAAATATTAACGGTTCAGCATCTTCCTGAAAATGAACATCTGTAACTTCTCCAATAAACAATGTATGATCTCCTGCTTCATATTCTGCAACCACATTGCATGTCAAGGAAGCGATCGCTCCTTTAATCACAGGCATACCGTTCAACCAATCAAATTTAGCTTCACGATTTTCCTTGATTTGTCCGGCAAATTGCATAGATATTTCCTTTTGATTTTCAGCCAAAAAGCTCACGGCATATGTTTTAGATTTTTTAATGCGGTCAAGCATCTTAGCTTTTTCACCAATCGAAATAAGCACTAATTTTGGATTTAACGATACGGACATAAACGCATTTGCAGTCATACCGTGTATACTCCCATCGATCTCCGTCGTTATGACTGTCACCCCTGTTGCAAATTTCCCCATTACGTTGCGAAACAAACGATCATCCATCGGTATCAGTATCCTTTCCTTTTTCGGTAGTTTTCTGTTAAAATTCCCCATAAATATTGTGCTGGACCCTCACAACTGTTAAGAATTGAATAACAACCCTCCAGCTGGTTTTATTGGTCCGAGCTTTATGCGAAGTTGAACTCCCTCTACCTAAAACATTTCACACTCATAAAGAGTGATTTTAACTCCAATTACACACTCTGCCGCTGCTTTACCAGACTGGATCACCCGGTAAACCAAATAATGTCCTTCCGTATGCAGCCATAGCGTCCTCCCACAGGGAGTTTGGATGAGCCGCCACAGCTAACAAATCTCGCGTGAACAGTTCGACCGGATCCCCTTTAAAGATCGAATTGCCTCCAAGTGTCAGCATTGTTCTCACAGCGATATTAGCTGACGTCTTTGCCACGTATCCTCGCCATGCAAACAGTTGTTCTCTTTCCATATCGTTCATCACGGTCTTTCCTTCTTTTTGACAAGCCTCTAGCTGGCGAATATATTGTTCAACAATGCCCTCCATTGCATTTAACTCTGTTTTCATTTCAGCCAGTAACCGCTGACTGGCCGCAGAGTCCTTTTCCTTCGCACCGGCCTTGAAGACACGAATACGTTTCTCGGTGCGCTCTTGAAATAGTGACACCAGCCGTTCTGCCCCGCCCAAAGATACTAAAGGGAATCCCAGCAAGAAAAGCGGCATAAACGGTATACGATATACCGGATCATTCTCATCATAATCGCCCCCGACCGGTTTTCCATCAGCCATCACTCGACCAGCTGGAAGGATTCTATGCAATGGCACATAGGCGCCTTCAACAAGTACTCCATTGCTTCCAGAAGCACGGAGACCAATCGTATTCCAATTTTCTACGATTTTGACATCAGACTTGGGCAACGCCAACAGACAGTACTCTGGACCATTGCTGTCAGGCAGTTCCATCATGGCACCGAGAGCGATCCAATCACTATGGAGGACACCGCTGCAGAAGTTCCATTGCCCATAGAGACGGTAGCCTTCACCATCTTTCTCTACTCGGCCTACAGGAGCAACCACGTCAGCCAGCAATCCTCCTTGCCCAAAGATTTCTTCTCTGCCTTTTGGATCCAGATATGCAGCCCAAACTTCATGCATGGAGTAAAAGTATGTCAGCCAAGCACCGGCCACACTATGGCGAGCCACTGTGCGGATAATCTCTCTATAAGTCCTTAAGTCTACTAAAAGCCCTCCGTACCGCTTGGGACGCAAAAGCTTGTGAAACTCTGCATCTTTAATGGCCTTAGCCACCCGATCAGAAAAACGGGCATTTCGATCAGCTTCGCTAGCTTCTTCCTCAGCAAGACGCCCTACCTCTTCTGCTTTGGCAAGAAGAGTAGCGATGTCCGGTTTATTCTCTAATAAAATTCTATTTTTTTCCATTCTAATTTTCCTCCCCCGACCTGTCATTTAAGGAGATTCAGCGTCTCCCTACATATCATTTAAGGTAAGGCAAACCGCTATTCGGTCTGCCTATTTCCATAAAAGATTAAAAATTTCTTGGTAACGCTTACAAAATACGCTTTTTAGTTTAAACACTGCGAAATCTGTTCCACACAGATATGAAAGAATCATGAAAATTCTTTAAAAATACAAGAATTTCGATTATTTTCCTTTAGTTTGACTGAGTTTCTTTTGTGCTGATTCTCCGGAAATTCCCCAGTTTTCCGCAGGAAGCTCTTGAATCAGTACACGAATGGTGCTTAATGGCACATTTAAGGCATGAGCTGCTGCGTCCGATGTTTCTTTTATTAACGTCTCTTTTTGTTCTACTGTAAGACTTCCAAACAATTGAATTTGAATAATCGGCATGTTTTTATCCTCGCTTATGATCAGTTGTGCTTTTTCTTACGTCAATGCCTTGGCGAATGACTCCGTCAACTCTCTTCTGTGATAAAAAATTTCCTTGACCGATTTTGTCTTCAGTCCATGTTATAGTTGGAAAATCAGGATAAGTAATGTAACCGCTCGCAAAAGCTTCATTGCGATTGCCTGAAGGATCAAAGAAATAAGTTGTTTGTCCTCGCGTAATGCCATGGCGTGTCGGTGTAACATCGAATTGGACATTATTTTTTGATAAAATATCTGCTGCCTTTAGCACATCATACCAATTGTCAACATAGAACGCGACATGGTGCATCTTCTTGTCCGGTCCTTTAATAAAGGCAACATCATGCGGTTTTCCATTTCTAGCATAAATAAAGCTCCCCACCATTTGTTCTCCATCTACTGTTGTAATTTTTTCACTAACGAACATATCCAGGACTTCAGTGAAAAATCTCGTTACAGTGTCTATATCATCTCCTGTTAATGCTAGGTGATCGAGACGATGCGGCGCAATTCCCCGCAGTCCATCCGGCCATGGGTGAGGATTCCAATCTCCTGTTTTCGTACCGACACGCTCGATTTTATGATACAATTCAACTTGGTGGCCTGTTGGAAGTTCAAAACGAATTGCTTCTCCTTCCGCAATTCTTGTTCCTTTTGAAACCCGTTTTAATGTACACCCGAATTGTTCAATCTTCTTTTCGTACTTGGCTAAATCTTCTTCGTTTTCTACTTTAAAAGCAATGTGATCAAGGCCAGGAGAGTCAGCCTCCTGAAGAATAAGGCTATGATGATCGAATTCATCCCACGCCTTTAAATAAACTCTCCCTTCACTTCTTCTCATCTCTTCAAGACCAATTACATTTGTGTAATACTTGACTGATTCTTCAAGATCCATGACTCTTATTTCAGCCTTGCCAACCCGCATAATAGCCATTTCAACCACTCCTTATATTGGATTTAATTTATGGAATAATTTTAACAATTTTTATTTTCTGATTATACAAACAATTGTGCTGTTTTACCTTTAAATTCTTTGCCATTTTCGCAATAATGTACTAAATTTTCATGTGGAGCTTCGAGAAATACTGAAAAACATATACTTATATGGTAAAAACGAAATCATTGATGATATGTTTGATAAATCCCTGCTGCTTTCAGTTCCTAATCGAAATTAATAAAAACGAAAAATATAATCGAAGTTTAAATTTGTAAAATATATGAAAATATTGGAATTTTTTATAATAGTGTGATATACTACTGAATGTTTGGAAATTTTGAATTTGTATAAAGTGGGGTAGAAAAATAATTTAAGTAAAAAGTATTTGTTTGTTCTTCTAAGTATTCCTTTAATATTAGTCTCATTTCCGGTTTATGGTTCTGCCGAATCAAACAATACTGTAGAAAAAAATAATTCTCTAGAAAACTACACATATTTATTAAAAAGTCCTAAACAGGCTAAAGAAGTTTTAGAAATTATGAAAAACCAATACCCGTCTTTGAATGTAACAGCAATCGAAGATATTGAATTAATATATGTAGAGAATTCTAAAAATATAGATGTAAATAAAATTGAAAAATAAAATAATAGAATATATAGATGTACAAGGGGAATTACCAGATCTCATTTCCCCTTACGAAGATGCCGTTACACCAAATAGAATTCTAAACGAAGTGAAGCAATTAACACTCGATGAGTTTAAAGAATCTAATCAATTTGACACTAATATCGAGTTTCCATCACTAAATTCTGAAACATTTACGCCTTTTAATTGGTATTTAAAAGATGTGACAAGTGATTATAAGAATTTATCTATTGATACAGGGGAACATTCCACAATTGCTTTAATAGATAGTGGAGTAGATATAGAACACCCATTGATAAAAGAAAATATTGATTTAACATTAGCAAAAAATTATGTCACAAATGACATGGATATTACTGATGAATTAGGTCATGGCACAACTATTGCTGGGATAATGTCAAGTATTGCTCCAGAGACAACAATTGTTCCTTACAAAGTTATTGGAAATGAGGTAGGGAAATCAGTATGGGTGATAGAAGCTATTATTGATGCAGCTAATAATGATAATGATGTGATCAACTTAAGCGTCGGTACTTATTTTATTAAGTCTGAAAAAGAAGATAAGTTACTGATTAAGGCATATAAAAAAGCTGTAAAATATGCAGAAAGTAAAGGGGCTTGGAATTCCTCAAGGATACACACTAACTGAAGGAACAAGTTATGCAGTAGCACAAGTCAGTGCTACTGCAGCTCTTATTATTTCAGAGTATACAGAACGAACAGGTAATAAGCCTTCTGTTAATAAAGTGCTTAAATATCTAGAGAAGGGAAGTTCTGATATCGGTAAGCCTGGTAGAGACAATTATTTTGGAGAAGGAAAAGTGAATGCATATAGTTCCTTAATGATGATAAATAAATAAAAATTAGAAAAGAGACTTTCTCAGGTTCTTTATATATATATATAAATCATTTTTTACTAATAATTGGTAATGATAATTACCCGTTCTAATTTAAAATATTGAGAAAAATAATTTGAAGGAGGCAGTTCATATCAATAAATTTAAAACTGTTGGTATCTCTATTTCTATCGTACTGATAATATTACTCTTTATTGCTTTTTTTGAATACATCATTTTAAGAATAATAGGTTTCCAATATAATTCATTATTGGATTTAGTATTGTTCTTTATTTTGTATTTATTCCTTGAAATACCTCTTGCTTTTATTACAGATGCAATACCAAAAGCTTTAAAATCTGTTGGCATACTTCAAACGAGTAAAGGATGGCTACCATTTATTTTGAATACAACTCTTACCTTTTTATTGATTGAAGTAATAGATAATTTTATGGCAAATATTGAAATCGAATGGCAAGGTTCACTCATATTTGCGATGGTTACTGGATTTATTGGTTGGAAATTAAGAAAAGATGAGGATGAACCACCAGATATTGATAGTGAGGAATTTAAAGAAATAGATAATAAATTTAAACCCAAAAAATAAATCATTAAACATATGTGAATGCTTTATACAAATCTAGGTAACATAAAGCCAACTATGGGAAGTAATGAAAACCGCCAACCCCTTGATACGCAAGGAATTGGCGGTTTTCTGTTTTGACTCGTTTATGCAGGATTTTATACATCGTTGATGGATCAAGGGTTTCCCCTTTTATGAAGCTCTAAATCTTGCATAAAAAAGGCGGATTTTATGCAGTCCTTCTCTCCCTTTTCCTCCTTACAGAACAGGTAAATAAATTATATCTGTCGAATGCTTCTAAAACGGATAGGAGAGACGCTCTATATCCCGTCCCATCCCACTAGGAGGTTGAACGAATGAAATCGCAAGAACAAGCTTACAGTACCAAAGAAGTGAGCCATACCTTAGGAATTGGCGATAGTACATTACGAAAATGGTGCCTAGCTATTGGAAAAGAACGGTTATACCTTCATCAAAAATGACCGTGTACAGCGATTATTTATTGAAAGCGACCTGGCAAACTAAGACACTTTCAAACCCTTGTTCAACAACACAACATGCAGTTAGAGAACTCCGCGATCGTTGTCGTTGACCGGTTTGGGAAAGGGGCGTTCGAAGAAGTAACGGGCCACGTTCCAGCTGAAAAACCAAACGAAAATCGTTCGTTCCCTCATTCGGATGATCACATTTCTAAATTATTGAAACACATCGAGCAGCAAGAAACATTCAATCAAGAATTATCCTTCCAAGCTAGAAATATTTCCATAGCCTCTCACTCCTCGTATACTAAGTTTCAGAAAGTTTTTTTTATCGAATTTCCAGTCCATGCAACAAAAATAGAGTATGAACTTTTCAATTTAAAATATTTATTAATTTCTAAATTATATAAAAAAGATAATTTATGTAAATGCATCTTAGTCTAATTCCAATAAAGAAGCGGCCAGCTCTTACTTCTAAAATAAAAAGGATGCCCTAAAGTTTTACTTTTTGGGACACCCCTAACTAATTGACTCGACCATTAAACTGTCATTTTCGCATGACTATTTTTTTAGATGCAATATTTCCCTTCATCTACAGTGTCTCTCCTATTTTAGCAATTAAAGTATTTTCAGGACGTTTTAGCCCTAAATGTTCTCGTAAAGTATTGCCCTCATATTCCGTGCGGAACAATCCCCGTTTTTGCAGTTCAGGTATCACTAAGTCAACGAAGTCTTCAAGTCCTCCGGGCAAATATGGCGGCATAATATTGAAGCCATCAGCTGCCCCATTTTCAAACCATTCTTGCAGTTGATCGGCAATTTGTTCAGGTGTTCCCTTAATTTCTCTATGCCCTCGTGCTCCTGCTATCCGTTGATATAGCTTACGAATCGTTAATCCTTCACGCTCAGCAAGGTCTTTTAACAGCTTAAAACGGCTTTTCCCTCCATTTATTTGTTCCAAATGAGGCAAATCAGGCAAGGGACCGTCGACAGGATACCCTGATAAATCAACACTTAACATTCCAGATAAAAGAGCAACTCCTGCTTCTTCAGGAATAAGTTCTTCCAGCAGCTTCTTATTCTTCTCAGCTTCTTCTTCAGTTCTTCCGATAACAGGAAAAACACCTGGCATAATCTTCAATTCATCTGGTGAACGCCCATATTTTTTCATTCTTCCTTTCACATCGGCATAAAAAGCTTGAGCCTCTTCAAGCGTCTGCCACGCTGTAAAAATAACCTCCGCGGTACGTGCGGCCAGCTCTTTTCCAGCTTCAGACGAACCTGCTTGGATCACAACCGGATGGCCTTGAACAGGACGGGAAACGTTTAAAGGTCCTTCTACAGAAAACCACTTTCCTTTATGATGAATGGCCTGTATTTTTGAGCCGTCCACAAATTGAGCCGATTCCTTATTAATCACTAAAGCGTCATCTTCCCAACTATCCCATAGCTTTTTCACTATATCTACAAATTCTTCAGCACGATCATAACGCTGTTCATGCGGAAGATGATGCTCTAAGCTAAAGTTATGAGCTTCTGCTTCCGTATTGGATGTGACAACATTCCATGCTGCCCGGCCTTTGCTCAAATGATCAAGCGAGGCAAATCTTCGCGCTACATTAAAGGGTTCATTAAATGTGGTCGACACGGTAGCTGCAAGCCCAATGCGTTCGGTCACAGATGAAAGGGCTGATAACAGAGTAAATGGTTCAAAAAGTGTATTCACTGTCTGCTCAAATGCCTTTTGATTCCCTGTTCTTACTGCATACGTGTCCGCCAGAAAGATCATATCGAACTTTCCTCGTTCAGCCGTTTGCGCAAGCCTTTTGACAAAATCAAAGTTCATGACATTATGAGCTTCTGCATCAGGATGCCGCCAAGCTGCGACATGATGCCCTGGGATCATGAAAAATGCACCTAATTTCATTTCGCGCTTATTTGCCGTCATTTAATTTTCCCCTCTTTCCTTTATTATTGATTTGTCTTCCAAGCAGAGAACCGTTTTTCCAAAGATACTAAAATATAATTTAATACAAAGCCAAGTATGGCAATGGTAATAATACCGGCATACATTTCGGGAATTTGAAAATTCATTTGAGTATAATTAATTAAGTATCCTAATCCTTCTTTAGCCCCTACCATTTCAGCAGCAATTAATACGAGAATGGAGGCTGTTCCCGCCATACGTATTCCGGTAAAAATAGTCGGAATAGATGCAGGCAAAATGACTTGATAAAACAATTTATATGGCGGTAATCCCATTGATCTTGCCGATTTAATAAGTAACGGATCGACATTTCGAACGGCACTAATAGTATTTAGCAGAACAGGAAATGTACAAGCGAATAAGACAATCGCTACTTTCGATGTTTCACCAATGCCAAACACTAATATAAATACAGGCAATAACGCTAATGCAGCTGTGTTTCGGAATAATTCCAGCACCGGGTTTAACAAATCGCTAACGATCGGGTACCAGCCAATCAATAATCCGAGAGGAATAGCAATAAGCAGCGCAATTCCAAATCCAATAAATGAACGTACAATACTCGCTTGAAAGTGAGCCAATAATTCACCTGAGACAACTAATCCCCACCAGCCTTCAACTACTTTTGAAAAAGGCGGAAAGAACGTCGGATCGGTCACTCCAATGCGAGGCGCCACTTCCCAAAATAAAAGCAGCAGGATAATAACGGCTGTTTGCTTCACAAGTTTTTGGATCCAGTGAAAAGAAAAACGGATATGTTTTCTCGTTTCATATGTAGTTTGAATGGATTTGCTAACACTAGCCAATGTCATCACTCCTTTTATTAAATTTCCTAAGCTGAATGCTCTTTTTTATGATCATTTTGCGATTTACTGACCTCATCCCGAAGTAAATCCCAAATTTGATGGCGAGTCTTTACAAATTCCGGCGTGGAACGCGCATCGTCTTCCTTTGCTTGGGAATGAGCTGAGTTTGTAATAATTTGTTTTATCGTCCCCGGACGTGAAGTCATTACAGCGATACGCTGTCCTAAGTACACGGCTTCATCAATTCCATGAGTAATGAACACGATCGTCTTCTTTGTTTTTTCCCAGATACGAAGCAATTCGTTTTGCAATGTTTCGCGTGTTTGAGCATCCAAGGCCGCAAACGGTTCATCCATTAATAAAACGTCAGGGTCAAAAGCCAAACTTCTAGCAATAGCTACACGCTGCTTCATCCCGCCTGATAGTTCGTGGGGATAACGTTCTTCAAAGCCGGACAAGCCGACTAGCTCCAAAAAATGACGGGCGATTTCCGAACGTTCCTTTTTTGGCACACCTTTCGCTTTTAAACCAAACTCAATATTTCCCTTAGCTGTTTTCCAAGGAAACAAGGCGTACTGTTGAAAGACAATTGCTCGATCTAAACCGGGGCCGTCGATTTGCTTCCCATCTATTAAAATTTTCCCAGATGTTGGTTGAGATAATCCGCCGAGAAGATCAAGCAAAGTTGATTTTCCGCATCCTGACGGCCCGACTAACGTTAGAAATTCTCCATTTTTAACGGAAAAATGAACGTTCCTCAATGCGGTAAACTCTTTAAAGCTTCCTTTTCCCTTTTCAACATCCCGAATTTTAAAAATTTTTGTGACATGGTCAAATTGAATTTTATCTGTCACCTGTTGAACACCTCCTAAACATTTTTGTTCAAGCTTCCTTTAGTAAGGGTTGAATTCATTTGTGTATAAGTCATCCAGCCCAATTTCGCCTTTTTTCAACTCACCGCTTTTTATTAGCCAATCGATCCACACTTGAAAATCTTTCTCCTGTATATAACCTCCTTTCGAGCCGATTCCTGTACTTTTCCAAAATTTAACTGTTTCACCATCTTCTTTTCGTTTTCTTTTTTCAATAATTGCTTCATAACGTGCAATGACTTCTTCTCTAGGGGTTGAACGCGCCCATTCAATTGCTTTCGCTGTTGCTTCAACGAATTTTCTCACAGTATTCGGATTTTCTTTAATGAATTTCTCAGTAAAAACATAACTGCCCGCATTAAAAGCACCAAACAAATCATAATCACTAAAGAGCTTCCGAATCCCGCCCCTTTCTAATGCCCGGTCTCGCAGCATTCCGCCTAACACAGCTACATCAATTTGTTTATTACGCAATGCTTGTTCTGCATTGACTGGCGGAATCACCACTATCGTTACTTTTTTAATTTCTTCCTCTGTTAATCCATTTTGACGCAAGTATTCTTTTAACACGAATTCATGGTGTGCACCGAGAGTATTCATCCCGACTTTTTTGCCAATTAAATCTCGCGCCTCTTTAATCGGACTATCCTCTAATGTATAAAACCCACTGAACGTATCTTCATCGCTGCCGTAATAACTGATCACGGCTTTAATCGGGGCGCCGCTGGCTTTTAATTTAATAATTGCTCCATTAAATGCACCGCCAAAATGAATTTCCCCTGTTGCAGCTGTTTGGATATCCTGTGGTCCACTCGTTGTATTTCCAACCCATTCAAGTTTGATTGGATCTAAATAACCTAAATCTTCCGCCAATTCCGGGAAAGTGACTTGTCCAGGAGATCCTTGATAGCGCAGTGTCAGCGTCTCATATTTGCCATCACCTCCGGCTTTGCCTTCTTTTTCAGCAACTGTTTTGTTCTGGCAGCCAGCAGATAAAACAACTGTCCCTACTAACAATAAAATTCCTATCACTCTGCAATTCTTCAACAACTTCATCTTACTCCTCCCTTTTGATTTCAATTGAATAGGAAGAGGTGACTAACCCCCGACCTCTCACACAACCGCACGTACCGTTCGGTATACGGCAGTTCAATTAAGTCCATGCCAGCCCGCATAAAAAAGGTCTTTACATTTTCTGTAAAGACCTCCAGTGTACTGGTCGGCATATTCATCTATTAAAAAAATGCCGGAGACATTTTGCAGCAATGTCTCCGGTTGACCGGTGGGAACAATCAATTAACCGATATTTCCTATTGAATTAGTATCCATTAGTTATCCTTAATGTTACTGAGCAAATGAAAAATAGTCAAGCTAAAATTTACTGTAAAATATTAATTTTTTATAAATAAAAAATTTTTAAAATTTAATATTGACATTTTTTTCTTGCGAATCTAATATTTTTACTAAACCGATATGAATTCATAGGATTTACAACTGGAATAAAAAGCTGACCAGCCATCTGGAAGCCGGAGCTCATCTGCTCTGGCTTTCTTGCTTATTATCGGTTTATTAAAATGGCTCACTCAACGAGTAAGGAGGTGGGGCTTCTATTAAGTGCCGATGAAATTTTGAGAAAGATGAATATTCCGTAGAATCATAAACTTTCTTGAGGAGGCGATCTCTATGACTGATGTCAAACAAGTACAAAATGAATCAGAGATTATTGTCAAACCAGTTGCCGGACGAATTGGCGCTGAAATATCAGGCATCAAACTTTCCGATGAACTAGATGCTGAAACAATTCAATTTATTCGCGAAGCGATCTTAAAGTACAAGGTAGTTTTCTTCCGAAATCAGCATCATCTAGATGATGCGGGGCAGGAAGCCTTTGCACAGCTGCTTGGCAATCCTGTTGTTCATCCAACTGTTCCAGCAAAAGACGGCTCCAATTATATTTTTGAGCTAGACTCTGATCGTGGCGACCGGGCCAATTCATGGCATACAGATGTTACATTTGTAGATGCATTTCCGAAATTCTCCATTTTACGGGGGGTTGTGATCCCTGAAGCAGGAGGGGATACTGTTTGGGCGAACACAGCTGCTGCCTATGAAACTCTGCCAACAGAACTGCGGAATCTTGCTGATCAATTGTGGGCAATCCATACAAATGCCTATGATTATGCAGCACTGCGATATAATATATCTCCTGAAGCAAAAAAGCACTATGACGAAGTATTCACTTCCACTTTATATGAAACCGAGCACCCCGTTGTCCATATACATCCTGAAACCGGTGAACGCAATCTTTTACTTGGTCATTTTGTCAAAAAATTTGTCGGACTTTCCACCTTCGATTCAGCCCAATTGTTCACTGTCCTGCAGCAGCATATTATACAATTAGAAAATACAGTTCGCTGGAAATGGAGTGCAGGAGATGTTGTGATTTGGGATAACCGTGCAACCCAGCATTATGCAATAAATGACTATGGCGACGAACAAAGAGTTGTGAGAAGAATTACAATTGCAGGAGATGTTCCTGTTAGTATAGACGGCCGCCGCAGCATTACACGAAAAATAGAAAAATAGTCCCATCCACTAGTGTTGCATAAATATTGTCGTAATTTTCAGTTTTATTATTTTTCCTGTTTAGAGCCAAAAAGGTAAGTACCCAATTAAAGGTGACCCCATCCATTTGGAAATTTATTGACAATTAGACCTGTGCGACGACGACAATTTACTTATTAAGGGATGGCTTTTCCTTCAATTTTTCGAAGCCAGATATGCGCTGGTTTCCACAATGCAGCCCTTAAATAACGGCTAATTTGTAAGGTTTTTCGCGTACTATTTGTTTCGATTTGTGCCAGAACATGTAGGCAAAAAACAATAAGTGCGATAAATACTTGATTTTGAATCGCCCATTCACTTTGACCATAGAATTTTTTGATGCTGAGATGTTGTTTGACCCATTTAAAAAACAGTTCAATAGCCCATCGTGATTTGTACATCTCGGAAATTTCTTCGGCGCTTAAATCAAAACGATTTGTGATTAAATGGAGTTCATTTCCTTTTGAATCCATCACTTTTAGAAGGCGAAAGTAATTTTCAGCACGGTTTTGAGTTGTGCCAATCAATACCATTTGATCCGACAAAACACTCGTATCTTCGGGTAGTTTAAAATCATAAACTTCCCGTATAACAGCGTTTTTCCGTAGTCTGGAAAGAAAGAAGTAGCCGTCATCCGTCATACGATCAAAGCGCTCATAGTCTAGATAGCCACGGTCAAACACATACATGCATTCCTTGTCATCCACCATGATTTCAAGCTGTCCACGGTCATGTTCTCTTGCCGTTGTCATCAAAGCTTTTTCAGGATAGGATATCCCCTTTTCCATAAACACAAGGCGCAAATGCAGCTTTACACCAGCCTTTGTTTTGCGAAACTTCGCCCATTTATGATTGGTCAAATTAAGTGGCAATGTGCTTGAATCAATGATTTTTAAAGGCATGACCCGTTTTGTGTATTGTGTTTTGGCATGAATTTTTGCGACTAAATCAAGAAAAAGCTTTTGAAATAGATCTGGGTTTATACCATTTAATCGCCGTGACAACTGTGAAATACTAATAGAATTAAGGTCGACCCCTTTTTGAAGTTGGTCATCAAAAAGGCAATCGCTTAGCGCATGGAGACTTTCGATTTCTTCCAATTGCGCAAAAAGCAGTAATTTTAGAAATGACTCTGTCGTTAATTTTTTCGTATAGTAATCTAATTTCATCGTTTTCACCTGTTCTTCAAATAATTGAAGATTTATTGGCGAAAACCATTGTCCAAATGAAGTTTTTCGTGTAATCTTGTCCATGAGTTTGGTCCTTTTTAGTGGATTTGGACGGGTTACCACCTGACTTATCCATTATAAAGGACTTTTTCTTTTCACAAAATAAAATAAGTGAAGATTGTGAGTCTTTTTAATATTAAAATTAAATTAATGCAACACTAGTGAGTCCCATCAGGATTTTTCTAACCAATAATTTATAAAAGCCTTTCAGTTAAAAAGTTAAACTTCAAAAATTTTTATAACCAAATAAAAACGGCATCTCCCTTATGTGAATATCAAGCTATATAAGTTCGGAACCGTTTTACGCAGAATCGTCATCCTCTGATGCGAACACTGCCTTTTATCTAATAACCTTGGAATCGTTTTTATCGCTAATGACTTTTGAAAATTGGGCATCCCCCCTATTGCCCGGAAAAGAAAGTTTATTTGCAATTGGTCGACCATAAAAAGAAATGGATTTCACAATCTATTCAACAATCGTTTGCGGCATCAAAGAATACGGAAGAATCCGTTCACCACGTGAAACAGCGATGCCGCAATTTTACCTTATTACGGAATTTTTAAGACATAAAACTTAAACAGTAGAATAACGATCTAACAGCTTCTTTTTATGTGAATGAAATACTTCTTCCAAAGGAATATTGTATTTGTTTGCAATCACTATGATGTTTCCTAACACATCTCCCAGCTCTTCGATTAATGCCTGTTTATTTTCCTCAACTGAACCTGTTGATTCGTCTGGTCTGTCTCTGCCAATTTCAAGCGCTCTTATAGCTCGGGCAACTTCCCCCGTTTCTTCGGCTAAAAATCCAATGCGGACAAAAATATCTAATTCAGCCCAGCCCCTGCTGTCATAATACTCCTTCACCCATTGTTGAAACTCATTGATATCCATTTTGTTCACCTGCCCTTTCTCTCTTAAAAGAGTCAACATGAAAACTCTTTTCTTGTCAATATTCAAATGAGAGAATTCAAATGACTTTTGAAAAGATGGTAATTATGACCATTTTATATTGTGGTACTGTCAAGAATTTTGTATAATCTAAAATGAATCAGTGAATAAACGGTAAATTTTTTTGAGTTAAGTTAGTTATATGAATAACTAATAAGGAGTGATCATATGGCAAAGCCGAATGTTATTAGTAAAAATGAATTAATTCGTTCCGCGAAGAAGTGTTTAGTCAAAAACGGAATTGAAAAGTTCACATTGAGGGCAGTCGCCGAAACGGCAGGGGTTACGCAGGGGACTGTTTATTATCATTTTCGAACAAAAGAACAATTATTATTGGATATTGTAAAAGATATTTGCGACAGTTCTTGGGACGAATTATCGAAAAGTGACGGCAACATCATTAAACAAGCGATTGAGACAGCGAAAAGCCGTTGTTCTCATGATTCTTTTTTTCATAAATTGTTCTTAACACTCGTCGTTTCAGGTTTTCATAATGATAAAATCAGGGAACAGCTTGAGGGGATTATTTTACAAGAAAATAAAGCTCTAGCGGAAAATTTATTAAAAATATGGCCTTTATCACCAATTAAAGGAATTTCGCTTGACACATGGGCGATCATTTTAAACGCTGTTGTAGACGGAATCGCCTTACAGGCTCTATTGTCAAAAAATTTTCCGGTAGAGAAAACATACGCAGAACTTGAGAAATTATTTATAGCATTGAGCGGCTTACAAGAGGTGGAGAACAAATGAAAGGATATTTGCACACAGCATGCTGGAGCGTTTTTGTTTGGTTTTTTGCCACAATGTTTTTTGTTATGTTTGGGGACAGCGTTCTTTTCAGACCGGGTACAGCGGAGTTTGCTGTCAGCCTCTCTTTGCTAATAGCTGGAACAGGGGTGTTATTGGCAGGAGCCACGTATTTATATGTATTGTTTGACAAAGCCGAAAATGCACCGCTGAAATTTGGATTCATCGGCACGATCGTTGGTTTAATTTTAGATACTTTTTCTTTATCCAACCACCAGCTGATTTTTCCTAAGCTTGATGAGCCGCAGGTTATCGCTTTTGCAGCATGGATGTCTTTTGCCTACGCATTGTATTTATTAATACCTGCCATAATAAATGAATTAATGAAAAAGAAGCTTAAAACCGAATGAATTAAAATGCAATCACAAAATGTGGGTGTCTAATAAGTCGTTTTTACGGCTTATTGACGCCCCCATTAATGTTTTAGAAATGTTGATATATCGTGGTTATCAATGACGATTTGACTTTCTAAGACAGCCCCTTTAGGGCATTGTATGACTGTTCGAATTTAAAGGGATTTCACCTTATCAAAACGTGAGTCTTTTCTTTTCCTTATTTAAGTAATCCATGCTGCCGCCTGCCTAATAACCGAATCAACATTTAGAAGAAAGCAAGATAGATGTTGAGGACGTCTTTCTCATTAAAAAGAATTTCAAAATGTCCTTTTACGCTATTTATAAGCTGCCGTCTACCTGATAAAACTCCGAAGAACCTTTTATTTTAACTTATACGTTTTGATCATCAATTTTATCATTGAAGCTAGACAAACTGTTCCAAATAAAACAACATATAAGAAGGCCGATTACTAAAATCATTCGTATTTAGAACAGCAAAAATTAAAACTGTAAAAGTGAGAGCCAGCAAAAAATACAAACTATATTTACCCAATAATTTTGAAATGAATCCTATTCCAACAACTAACAATAAGAATATGCCAATCTGGCAAAAAAAAATTCCAAGCTCCTCACTTCTCGCATAAAGTTTAGAATTCCAGCTGATGGCACTTTTCTAATCTTTAAATTGTTTTTCTTTTACAGGAAAACCAAGTGCACGGATTAAGATATTTTTTGTACTTGGCAGCGACTTCCCGACCTGCGATTGCCAGCCCGGCCCACCAAACGATTTCGCCAATTGCAATCAGCGCCGGAACAGCCGCCGCTTTTTGAGTAAGAGTGAGCGGAAGCAATGGGACAACGGCGGCTAGTCCATACAAAATAAACGAGGCGATAATAAGAATGACAGCAATCTTGCGGAGATAGCCTCTTTTATGCCTACTCGGCTTTTGCTGTCCGCCATCCTCTGTCCTGTAAAAAAATTGTTGAAGCATTTTTCCATATTTTCTCATCATGATAGCATCAGCCAGCTTCGGTGATATGGAGTTAAGCTTGGCAAAAAGGATCGTGGACATCCCTCCCATAATTCGTACTGTCTTCTTTTTTTCAATTGTTTTAAGCAAATCCTCTGCCACTTTTTCAACAGGCATAATGGAAACACCCATTTTCCTCCAAAGCGGATGAAATGGTCTTTCAGCTTCAGTATCTGCAGGACTTGGCGAAAAATAGGCAACCCTTGCTTGACTGCCTTCCAATTCCAATTCACGGTTTACAGCTTCAATAAATGTGAACAGCCCTGCACGTGATGCAGCATCGACACTATAATAAGGAAAAGCCAAGCGGCCATCTGCAAATCCCCCGATATGCACAATCGTGCTGCCTTTTTGTTCTCTCATATGCGGCAGGAATGCCTTCGTTATAAGAATCGCTCCTAAAAGATTGATATCAAGCGTGTTCTTCGCTTCTTCATAACTATGCTCAGCTAAAGACTTTCTCACGTCATAACCCGAAGCATTGACGACAATATCAATATGGGCCGACCACCTTTTTACAATATCTTTCAGTTCTTCAATCGATTGTAAATCAGTAATGTCAAAAACGGCTGTTGTTATATCTCCAGTTATTTGCTCTGCTGTCTTTTTAACCTTTTCTTCATTCCTTCCAACTAAAAGAAGCCTTGCACCTTTATCGGCAAAAGCTTTTGCAAAGCTTGAACCTAATCCCCCTGAAGCGCCTATGACAATAACGGATTTACCCTCAAAACTCCTTTTCATGAACAGCTCCTCCATGTAAGAATGTATATGATGCATTAGCGATCTGTTTTTTGCAAATAACGAACGATTTCTGCCAATAAAGTTTCCAGAAATTCATATTTATGATCGCTTCCTAAACACTCTTTTATTTGCAAGTCAATTTTCTTGTAGAGCTTTTCATCACCTTCGACAATGTTCTTTCCTTTTTCTGTAACACTTACATAATAAACTCGTTTGTCCTCCTGCGATTGTATTTTTTCTATAAGGCCCATTTTTGACAGCTTTCTAATCATCGCTGAAACAGCCGGCTTCGTGAGGTTCAAAGCTTCTGCCACCTGAGAAAAATTGGGTTTCCCCATATAGTAAATAGTCGTTAAATAATAGTAGTCATTGCTGCTGAATTTTTTAATCTCTGCCTCCGTCAAATGCATATGTAAATTTTTAATCGATTCCCTCCACAAATAATTTGCAATAAACGCAATGCTGTCTTTAACCATAAAATCCCCCAATAAATAGTTAAATATATTTAATTAAATATATTTAACTATTTACCATTATTTTTTGTCAATCACAAAAAAAATTTCCCCAAACATAAGCGTGGGGAATAGCACTTGACAAAATTTGAATTCGTTTCTCGTTTTAAAACATTATCTCATTCGGTTTCATATGCGCACAGTGATTGCATGATTCTTTGGCGGAGACCGAAAATTGGCTGGATAAAATTTCAGCTAGGAAAAAACTGTCTAAAACAAATTTTTTTTCATCACAATTCGATTGCTATTCACAGCATAACCATTTTTTCTGTAGAAGCTTTCTGCGAGTCCTCCAGTGGATGTTAAGAGGTAAATGCTTTTAACTTGTTTCTTTTGTAAATCTTTCTCTAAATATTGGAGAAGCTTAGAGCCATAGCCTTTACCTTGAATTTCATGATTGATGCATAATTCCGCTAAATAAAAAGTTATTCCTTGATATGTTTTCTTGCTGTTCCCTGCTATAAAACCAATGGGAGTTCCATCGATTTCCCAAAAAAATCCTGTAAATTTCGGAGTATGCAGCAAATCTGTAAGCCTTTCTTTAGCCGTTTCATATGTCCAGCTTTCATTCCAAGGGTCACGATTAAAAACTTTCATATATAGTTCAATACATTGTTCCAAATGTTTTGCCGTCATTGGTGCAATTGTTTCTGCCACAAAAATTTCCCCCTATAGTAAATAGCTGGGGAGTGCATCCTGACTCCCGTCTGTTCGAAAACACTCCCCATTAAACTATTCGATTTGGTGTTGCCAGCACAGAAAACTTTCTCTGTTGTTTTTGCTTACCATTTTCTATCTATTTTAAATCTTAAAATCATTTTAATAGAAAATGGCCTTCATGTCATTTGCGAATTCTAGTCTTTTCGGCTAATTTTGTTTATGCTTCCGTTTCATTTTGTACATCTTTCGTAAAATCTTCAGAATTTAAATAGCCTGGTTCTAGGATAAGTTCCTCATCATCATAAAAAAATCCAGCGAACGGATACCGCTGACGGACTGGCTGCACAGCCTATGCTCATAATTAAGAAGCTTAATAAAGAAGGTGAGGCGAATTTTTCCTGCTGGCAGCTCTGCCTTTTTCCTTTCAAAACACAGCCAATTCCAAATAGCACAAGAAATATCTCAATGAATCTCGGAAAAAATGGCGCCTGACAATATATTTTTGCTATAAAAATCAGGGAAATGGCAAGCGTCGGCGCTAAGGCACATCAGCTCATATATAAGGGTGATAGAGTTTTGCTTTCATTTACCGATAAGAGGCCGAACAATACAGTGGTGAACCCGTCGATTTTTTCTCGGAAATAAACTTAAATGTCATATGTTAGCCGTTATCCCTCTTTGCGTTTTCTAAAGTCTGCTCGACACTTTGTAAATGCTTCTCCATGCTTTTCCTTGACCTAATTATGTCGCGCTTTTTGATCATTTCGACAATTTCTAAGTGCTCCAGCCACGAATGGTGCATCCGATCAGGTATTTTAGATGTCTCCACCCTGATATTGTTAAAAAGGCTAGTGAGACTGTTCATTATCCGATAAGCAATTGCGTTCTTGGAAAGCTCCGCAATTCTAATATGAAATTTGTGATCTCGTTCAGACAATATCTTTTCATTCACTTTATTTTCGCTGGTTAATTGTACAGTCTCTTTCACAAACTGATACAAAACGTCAATTTCCGAATCGGATGCCCGTTCAACAGTCCATACTACCGCTTGCGTTTCAATGAGCATTCTTATTTCAAATAAATCTGCAAATTGGTCGCTTTTGACAAAGTAATGATTGGCTAATTGAGCTAAATTATTCGTTCCATCCGCTACAAAAACGCCATTCCCCTGTTTAATTTCAATAAATCCGAGCGTAGAGAGAACTTTGTAAGCTTCCCTTATTGTATTTCGACTCACATTTAATTTAAGAGAAAGCTCTCTTTCTGACGGCAGCTTTTCCCCGGGTTTCAACTTATTTTCTTGAATAAGTGATTTCAATTCTTCAACAATCTTATTCGGAACAGTGGAACGATCAAAACGAATATTTTCAAACATAATGATCACCTGTGGTAGGAAATTCCAAATGCAACTGATTAGCCAGCTGCACTAAATCCTTTTCAACTTCCTGAGATAAATGAATACCACAATGTAATTTATGAATATAAGATTGTTCTCTTCGTTCCCCAGGGTACAAAATTGTATGGACTTCTTCTTTTTTAGGAACAGCTTTCATTTCCAAAAGCATTTTTTGCAGAAGAGAGGTAAATTGATCGACAGGCATAAATTTTTCTATATCGATTAAAATAAAAAAATGCCCTACATTTGCTATTTGGCCGTTATCGTCATATATATTTTCGACATGTGGGCCGTAAGCAGCACCTGTTAATAGCCCTGTTAATATTTCCACTGCCAAAGCCCAGCCATACCCCTTTACTCCTCCTGAAGGAAGAACGGCTCCGTTTAATGCTTCTGCAGGATCTTCCGTATCATTGCCTCTTTGATCGATTGCCCAGCCTTTTGGAATGGCTTTTCCTTCCTTTGCCGCTTCTATAATTTTGCCTCTTGCAACGACGCTTGCAGACATATCGATAATAACATCCGGTCCGTTTTTGACTGGAAAGCCAAATGCTATCGGATTCGTTCCAAAGAAAGCTTTTTTGCCTCCCCAAGGCGGAATCCCAGGCGGAGAATTTGTCATCACAATTGCTGCAAGGTTTTCATCGCAAGCTGCCTTGCAATAATATGATGCACATCCAAAATGGTTGCTTTTTCGAATGGCGATGGCAGCAACTCCCGTTTCTCTTGCTGTTTTGATTCCCTCTTTAATGCCATAATATGATGCAATCTGGCCCAATCCGTTATCTCCATCGACAGTTAAAATGGATAACCCTTTTTTTTGTATTTTTATGGACGGGGTCGGATTAATCCGCCCCTCTTTTAAACGTTTTGAATAGATCGGCAATCTGCTGATTCCGTGGCTTGTGATACCTTCAAGATCTGCCCTTATTAATGAATCTGCTACAACTTCAGCATTCTCTTTTTTAACGTTTTGCTTCACCAAAACATCTTCAACAAATTTTTTTAAAGCTTTCGCATCATAAACAGTCAAACTTCACTCACCCTTTTAAAAATCAGATGAAACTAAAAATAGTGATTCTTTTCCCTCAAGTACTTTCATAATTTCATCTGAAATAATGTTAGTGATTCGTTCTTGGGACTCTTCTGTTAATCCAGCAATATGCGGAGTTACAGTAATCTTGCTGCTGTTTAATAGAAAATAGTCTTTTTCGACCGGCTCATTCTCAAGTACATCTAAGTAAGCACCAGCTATTTGCCCGGATTCCACCGCCTTGAATAAGGCGGATTCATCAATAATTCCCCCGCGAGAAGTGTTGATAATAATTGCATTTTTTTTCATTAAGTTAAATTCTTTCGTACTAAGTAAATTTCTTGTTTCATTCGTTAGCGGAACATGAATGCTTACAAAGTCGGACTCTTTTAAGACCTCCGCTAATTCAACCTTTGTAATCCCCGTTTCAGAAAAAGGATAATCGAATTCTCTTATATAAGGATCATAGCCGATCACTTTCATTCCAAATGCAATGGCTCTTTTAGCAAGCCTGTGGCCAATCTCTCCCGTTCCGATTAATCCCAATGTTTTCCCGTATATCTCATTTCCCGTAAATAATTTCCTATTCCAATTTCCTTTTTTAACGTCTTCTCCGGCTTGTATGATAGACCTCGATGCCGTTAAAATAACGGCCATAACATATTCTGCTACTGAAACCGAATTGGCATTTTTGGCGGAGACGATTTTTACATTACGTTGTTTTGCTGCAAGTAAATTTATATTATCAAGTCCGACTCCTAATCTGCCGATTACCTTTAATTTTTTCCCTGCATCCAGTATTTCCTGATCAACAATTGTCTGGTTTCGAACGACTAATGCGTCTGCATCTATTATTTTGTTTATTAATTCCTGTTTATTTCTCCATAAATCCGGATTGTATTCGACCTCCGCTATTTTCCTCATCCTGTTAATCCCGGATTCAGGCATATATTCAGAGATTAGTATTTTCATTACTTTCCTCCGCTCATGCACTGCGATAAAGTTTCGTCAAAACAAATTCTCTATGCCCTAATGTTTCCGCTGCAGTTAAACGTCCGTTTATTGTTCGGATCAAAATATCAAGCAGCAAATCGCCAGCCTGCTGGAGATTATATTCCCGTTTCAATAATCCTGTAACGTCTACATCGATATGCTCTGACATAGTAGAAACTGTAATTGGATTTGCCGAAAGCTTAATAACGGGTACTATTGGATGACCAATTATATTGCCTTGACCGGTAGGAAAGAAATGTACGACTGCCCCTCCAGCTGCCATTAAAGTAATGCATTCAGCTGCTGCAGAGGAGGTATCCATAAAATTCAATCCCGCTTTTACTGGAGCCTCCGCAGGTCCTAAAGCATCAACCACCGGTTTTGTGCCCGTTTTTTCGATATTGCCGAGCGCCTTTTCCTCAATTGTTGTGAGGCCGCCTCTTATATTTCCTTCCGTCGGCTGGCTGCCAAGCAGATCAACACCTTTTGATGCGATTTCTTCAACATAGTTTTGATAAAGGCTTAAAAATTTTTGTTTTACTTCTGGAGTGGCACAACGCTCTGCAATTATATGTTCGCCGCCAGTTAATTCGGAGGTTTCACCGAACAAAACAGTTCCGCCTTCGTCAATTAAACGATCAACTACATTTCCTACCGTAGGGCATGATCCTAACCCGGTTGTCGTATCCGACTCTCCGCATTTAATACTTACTAAAATTTCTGATAATTCCACAGGCTCTCTGCGAATTTCAGAAGCATCCTGCAGAAATTTTTGTGCTGTTCGAGCTGCTTTTTCAATCGTAGACAAATCGCCATAACGTTCAATTGAAAATCCAGCTACCGGCTTGCCTGTTTTTTGTACCTCCTCAACAATTCGATTTGTCCAGTTAGGCTCAATACCAATCACAACAACAGCTGCTACATTTGGATTAGAACAGTTGCCGATAATCGTTTTAAAAAACAAGTCTAAATCCGGCCCATATTGTAATCGCCCGTATGCATGCGGGATCGCTAAAGTACCAGGAACAATTTTAGCAACCGCTTCTGCTGCCGCATTAGAAATGTCATCGACAGGCATGATCACTACATGATTCCGAATACCAACTCTTCCGTTCTCTCTGCGATAACCCCAAATTTTATTCTCCATATTTCCACCTCGCCGTTTTTAAATTATGAGTATGAACATAGCTCCCTTTATAGATTTTTTTTGTAGTTACACCAATCGGTACGCGATATTCAATTACTTTGCTGTTTTCATCCAAATCCACTAAAGCAATCTTATGACCAAGAGGAATAAAATCTCTAGACTCTACTGAAACAACTGAATCGTCTTCTAAGATGACCCCTTGGATTTGCTCGCCTGCTTCAATGTCTTCTATTGCGACTCCCACAGAATCGCCGACATTATGTACTAAAAACTTGTGTGACACTATGAACCACCCCTCCATTTCCTTTTTTACAACGCATTTGGTTCAGACATTCAATGGTCCAACCAATTTCTTTAAATTAAATAAAAACAGGCCTTGCACGCCTGAAAATATATTATTTCCAAGCATTGCAAGGCCCTTCAGTCGTCTGATCGAACCTAAATTATTCCTATTGATTTACTGCGGTTTAAAGATTACCATGGATTGAATTTTTTGTCAATATTTTTTCAAAAAAAATCAATTAAATTATGTTCAAGATTGGCTCCGTTCCGGGAATAATCATTCAAAAATTCCACTCTTGCAATCTTTTCAACAACTCGAGAGCCGTTTATGGCGAATCATTAAGTTATGATTTTCATAAAATGGCGAAAAATCGTTACCGTTCCAGAGCCCGTTCCGCCTTGCCCAGCCGCCTTATATGCTTGATTCCGATGGAAGTAATGAAAATCAGCTGATAGAAAAGGTTCAGGAATAACAACAACGGCGCAGGCTGTAAAAAGAATAAAAGAACGTCTTCAAACGGCCTTGTGAATATGATAGCTGACCACAAAAAAATGAAATACGTATATAAAATCCAAATAAAGATATGAAAGGCAATCCGCACAAAAGCATAGAAGGAAAGCCAATTAATTTTCAATTTCTTTAGTTGATCTATTGCATTTTTCCACAAATTCGGCTGATTCAATAGATCAACGATCATCCAGTAGCCGTCTCCAGGAAGCAGCGGGAAAATCGCAAACAGCATTCTAAACATATGAACAATAAGAAAGGACCAAATCCATGGTGAAAGCTGTGCAAAGCATAAGCCGATCACTGATGTTAATCCGCATACAATCAAATCTGCCGTAAAGCCCGCGATGTTGATCCGCATGCGCTGCCATTTTGATAGCTTCCAAGCTTCATTGCAAACAATGCTAAATAACGGGACAGGCCCGGACCATTGAACAGAAATGGAAATGTTCCCTGTACGCGGCATTGTTAATAAGTGCCCAAGCTCATGGATGAGGACTGAAAATGTTAAAACTCCGGCGATGATCCATTGACCTTTTAGATCAGTGACGAGAAAAAATGGAGTGTTGATCATGAACAAAACGGTGCTGATGATCGAAATCAAAACAGCACCTGCGGTAATCCAGTTAAACCATTTACGCTCCAGCCAAGGATTGTAATAGGTTATGAGCGGCTTTTGATCCGGCTCAAAATCAGATTGTTTTTCTTCAATAAGGGAAAAGGCTGCATCCTTATCGATGCCTAACTTTTCAAGAAATAGTAAAATTTCCTTCTCCGATACTTCCATTTTATCTGCAATAGAAGATATAGGCTCTTTGTTTGCCAACTGCTCCAACAATTTTTTTGAATAGTTATCTATTTGCAATAAAAGTCCATCCGGTCGTTCAATCCAGTACCGATCTTCTTTTATCTTTCCTATTTTGTATACTAACGGTTTTTGAAATGACTGTGAGTAATTCACAAATACTCCCTCTCCAAACGTCAGTTTCTCACTTTCAGTTTATTTTCCTCTTTAAGAATGGCTTGTTTGATCAAGTATGAAGCCAGCTGGGAAACAATTGAAACAGGGGCAACCCGATCGAATCCTTCGAACATTGGGCTTGGATTACATTCAATGCATATAACAGAACCGTCTGGACGTAGTTTTAAATCAATTCCGCTGAAAATAAGCCCTAATGTTTCGCATGCCTCTATACATAACTGAGCGATCTCTGGCGTTATCTCAAAGGGTTTGACTTGATGGGCGCCTTCACGATAATCAATTCCTTCTCCCTCAATGATAAATGATGCGATGACTTTTCCGTCCAGGACAAATACACGTACATCCTGGCCTTGTATGTATTCTTGGAATTGCACCGGTGCTGTGCTCAATGCTTCTAATCTTTCAGGTTTTTTATCTTCCTCTGTCAATAGACGGCACAATGCTCCTCCAGCAACGGGTTTATAGATGACATCGCAGTTATGGCTGAATTCCAAAACTTTTTCCGGATTGCTGGTTACTAACGTTTTAGGAACGGGAATACCTGCTCTTCTTAGACACTCAAGGTGATAAGGCTTTGCAAAATGAATGAGCAGTGTATCAACAGGATTGACGATGAGTCTGCCGAAGTAAGAGGAAGATTTTAACCAAGACAGCCAAGCAGCATATCTCTCCCGCTCCGCCGCATATGCCAAAAATCCATTCTCCTTGATTTGTTCCTTTATTTGAGAAGTATCGAATGCAGGAGTAGGAACAAATAATGCTCTCAAAAAGTAAACGTTCGTTTCCGATAAATCACGGTTTTCATAATGGCTGTCTTCACCGCCAAAGCTTAAGGGGTAGGGGACATCCGGCGAATTATCTAAAATGAATGCTTGGGCGCCTTGTCGAACCAATTCCTTTTGTAAATAAAGACAATGCCTTTCAAATTGTGAACCGATAATACCAACAGATACTTCCGCCATTTCGCACCTCCGATGAAATAAATGAGAATTTTCCGAATTTTAGCGCCCCAGAAAACATTCTCTGGGGCGCTTGTCCAACTTTTGCAAAACCTATTTTATAAAACCGCCTTCTTCGCCAAGTGCATATGTGGTAACAATTGGTCCGCCTTCTTCCCCGATAGCTTGAGTTGTATATCCTCCTTCTTCGCCTAAAGCTAACGTTGTGGCATATCCCGGATCCACAATAGGGCTCACAAATAACGGAGAGCTAGATTGCCTTACTTCCAATTCTTCAATAAACAATTTCTTTTTCATTTTTGATTCCTCCTATTCAAAATATTAAAAAAATTTTCTGTTTAAAAATAACATATTTACCTTTATCTTCCTATAGATAAAATGTCCTATTCTGAATAGTGCTTAAGAATGAAATTGAGAGAACAAATAGGTCTTTTTGCTAAATCCTCCACCTGGAAAAGTCAAGTTTATACATTTCGGCTTTAAAAAATAAGAGAATCACTATGTTTGATAGACACTCTCACACACGGTACAGCGGTTTTGTTGTTTAAAGCGCAATTGAGTTCAGACACAATATCTATGTCTTGAATACCTACATGCTGGAATGTAGGCTTCCGATTTGGACAAAATATATCGATTTTAAATAGTTTTTAATAGTCCTAGTTTTATTCCTTTTACCACTGCACCAACTCTTGAGTACACATTCAGCTTTTTAATAATTGATGAAACATGGTGTTCGACCGTTCTTCTGCTTACCATCAAAATATCACTGATCTCTGCGTTCGTTTTATCTTCAGAAATCAGCTTTAAAATTTCTAACTCAGTTTTGGTTAAATAGTGATTCTGATATTCTATTTTTTTTCTAGGAATGATATTGTTGCCCAAAAAACTTTGTCTGATCGCATTTGCAAGTTCTGTAGCAGAGTTTTCCTTCGTAATGAACGCATAAGCACCGGCATGATAAGATGCGTCAATATATTCATCATCGTTATAAGCTGATAATATGACAATCTTCAGATTCGGATAGCTTTCGATTAATTTCTTTGTCAACTCAATTCCATTGTAGCCTTTCATTCTTATGTCCATTACCACAACATCCGGATGATTTTTTGATATTGCTGCATTGATGCCGGCAGGGTCGCAAATGGTATTTACAACTTCAAGATCTGATTCGTGTTCTAATAATTGTTTGATTCCTAACAAGACTAGTAAGTGATCATCTACCAGTAGTACTTTAATTTTCATTTCAATCATCCTAATCTCGGCAAAGTTATCAGGAAGTTACCATGCCCAGTTCTGACTGCATTTAAGCGTAGCCATCTTCTTCGAAGATTTTAGATCGTCACTCACCCTAATTGATTTCTCGGAAAACTCAATATAAACCCTTTTATTTTTAAAGCATTTTATAAGTCTAAAAAACATTGAAGAGAACAGATGTGAGAATAATTCACAAAATTTCCATTAAAAGAATTTCAATTAGAACAGAATGTATTTAGACTAGCTTCACTAAAATCAGATGAAAAAATTAGCGATTATAGACTAAAAGCGTATACACATCTCGAAAAAAATAATCTTCGTTTCCAAATCATTTTCCTCTAAAGGCGCAACAGTTTAAAGATGCCTTTTTTCAAGCTTAGAGCTAAACAAGTGTTTTTCCAAAAACTCATTTACTTTTCCGTTAACTGTCCGTCTGTTTTTCATATATACACAAGTGATGAGAACACATCCAAATCCAATCTTTTCTTTTGCGAATGCAAAGTTCAGTGCATCCTATCGATTCTCGCTTTTTATCCCTCCTTCAACTAGTATTTATAGTAAAAATTTTACACTAAATGACAGTTTTTTTCATTGTTTTTTCTAAAAATAGGTATTTTCCACATCATTTTTTGTGGAAAATACCGATGTTTTTTTAGAAGATTTGTAATATATTTTGAATTAAGAAGAAGAAATTGTAAATTCTACCAAAAATATATCAATTCTTCTCTTCTCTCTAAAACTTTAAACAACAAGCCGGAGCATTGTGATCATATGAAATATTGACATTGTTTTTTAGCAAATAAATATCGAAAACTCATTAAATTATGTAAGCAGGTGATTTGATAATGCGTCTTGAAGAGCAAGAGCAATTGGTAAGAAACCCTAGTCATGTTTTTATCAAAAGGATATTTTATCCATTTAAAATCATTTATTCGCCGCAAAAAACTTTATTGAACATACATAATGAAAAAAAACTAGGAATACTAGCTACTTTGACATTAGTTATATTGTTTGCCGCAATAAGTATTGTTATAAGTCAAAATTTATTAGAATCCGAATATATAGCAGATCTTTTAGGAAACAATCCATCACAATCGTTTAAAAATGCTCTTACTATTTTTGCTGCAATTATGCAAGTCTTCTTATTTTTCGTTAATATTCTTTTACTTACAGCCTTAATAAAAATAGTTCTCTCCATCGTAAAATTGAAAGTAAAATTCAGGGAATTATTGAGATTTGTCATCATCGCTCAATCCCCTGTTGTTTTGGGGCTCGGTATAAAATACGTGTTATCTGATCCGTCTCAATATCATATTCCTGTCACCAGCTTGGCCTACCTATTTTCAGGATTAAACATGAATCAATTTGTGCAAATATTTTTATCGAAAATTGAATTATTTAATTTGTGGTCATTATTTCTAATTTGTTTAAGCTTAACAATTGTTACAAAGCAGTCTTTAACAAAGATAGTTTCCATATTATTTCCAGTAACAATTATATTTAACACACTAATTGAACTTATTTGAAAGGAGGTGAATTATAATGTTGGAACTTGATCTTTTAGTTGCTTATGGCATTAATGAAACTACTGCAAATACTATTGCTGCATTTTTGGACGCCGGTTTAGGAATAGCTTCATTCTTGACATTGATAACCGGAGCAGGTCTCACATTAAAAGCCTTGCAGATAGCTCTAAGAGCCGGAGGCAAAAAAGCTGTAGTAGCATAATGTTTTTAGGATAGGATAGAGAGCCGTTAGTCTTTCTCTATCCTACCTTCTATTTAACTTAAGAAAAAGTTAGCGAGTGAGTGATGTTGAACTATTTTTCCCGTCTACGAAACACTTTTATCCTTTCTGCCATTGTATTTGGCATAGGTTTAATTATTGGGGTCATGATAATTTTTTCGACTTCGCCTCAAATGGAGGAGGCAGCTGAGCTCCAAAGAACTTATAAAGCTGGCTGGTACTCAGTGTATTCTATTTTTTTAAATAATATACTTGTTTGTCTAGTTTTAATGCTGGGTTTATTTACATTTGGGATTCCTACGTTTATTTATTTACTCTTTAATGGCATATCTATCGGAGCAGGTCTAACTCATCTTATTTTATCTGATCAACCTTTATTAAATATATTTTTAAAGGTTATACCTCATGGAATATTTGAAATCCCCTTTTTTTTATTAGCAGGAGCTATCGGCTTTTTAGGATTTACATTTTATTTTAATAGAAAATATGGGTTGAAATTTTTATTAAAACATGTCGTAATGGTAATTATAGGAATCCTTCTAGCTTCCATTGTAGAGGGATTGATTACATTAAATTTATGAAAGTCGGGAGTCAAAATGAGAGCAGCATGGATTAAATGGAAGATTTATATAAGATGGAAAAATCAATGGGGTAAATTTTTAAATAGAAGAGGGTATTCAGGATATATATTTGCGATCACAGCTTTTTTTCTTGATGTCATAGAGGCTATTTTTTATTTTTTTTCTGCATATGCTCTATTAAAACTGGTAATTATGAATGAATTTTTACATACAGCAACGACAGGTGCGCCATTTTTGGACTTTTTATTGCAAAAAATTTCCCAAATTAACAACAATGTTTATATTCTCTGGCAGTTTTATTTTGTATATGTAATAGTTTTCTCTGTTATTGCTGGCATAAAAGCTTCCAAGTGGAATTTAAGCTCAATGGACAAGGAGTGGCTTCTGTCACATTTTAAATTGAGTTTAAGTAAAGCCAACTCTATGGTTATTTTCGAAACAATCTGCTGGAACATAAGAAGTTTCATCATACATATTTTAACATTGCTTTTTAGCTTATCATACGCAATCGGTTTAAACATATCTATGGTAATTGGATTAACACTGCTCAGCTTTTCTTTATATTTGTTTGTCAGCATTGCTGTCTCTTTTTCGCACACATTTTATGTATACAAGTTTATAATAGAAAAACCTTTCGTAAACAAAGTAGCCAAAATTGTCATATCAAGAATGATCATATTTTCTATAGGCTATTTTTTCGCTGCAAAGTTTACAGGATGGCTTATTGATATTCCCTTTATTAAAGAAAATCCCACATCCGAGTCATTTGAAAAATGGTCTAACAAAGGTTGGGAAATTCTGTTTGACAGTGTAACGACGATCAAAATCAATTTAAGCTTTTTTGATATTTTCACTGCTAATTCTCTATATACATATATTGGCACGATATTGATGTGTATGTTTACTATGGTATTTTACTTGTTATTTATCATTCTTTTTAAAGAAAACCCCAACAGGCGATCAGCGGAGTATTTTGATCGGCTGCCTTCCCCGTTATTAAAAGTGCCGTTTTTAAAGAAAAAAGCTTTTACGATTCTTTTATTTATTAGATCGAGCTTTTTTCAAAAGAGGCTTCCGTATATGTTTGGCGATTTCGTTTATTGGTTTTCTGTTGGCATATTTAGCGGATTGCTCGCCAATTTAGATGATGAGTACAAAGTGCAGCAATTAGTATTTTCATTTTTTATTTTGTACCATATTTATTTTTTGGCGGAACGTCATTATCAGCATTTCATAGGGGGAATGGCCTTAGAAAGTGATGGCACCAATGTCTTAATTTATTTAAATGCTGGAAAAAATCTTTGGTATGTATTTAAACAAAAGTTTTTTGTTTACATCATCACGTTAATTCCTTTAATCATAATAGGTGATTTCATTGTTTATATACTCACTCCCATTTCATTAACTACTATTATATGGTTGCTCTCAATGCAAATTTTAGCTTTAAATGCTTTTGGCGCTTTAAATTATATTTCCAGCGCCTTCTATCCTCATTTTGAATTTCGAAACGCTGAAGAATTGAATGAATTTGGCGATAAAAAAATGGTCGATTCTATCTTAGATGCAATGTCTTTATTTATCATACTTCCTAGTATGACAATCCCCATGGTTTTATTTATCATGGGTTATTTAACAAAATCACAATATTTGTTCATCAATCCTATTTTTCTTGCTATTTATCTATTCGGAATGCTCTTTATATCACTTTTATTAGTAAAAAGAAAGCTAAATAAAAAACAATTTATTTATTAGGAGTGAAAATCCAGTGGGAGCAGCATCTTCTGATTATTTATTGAAAGTCCATAATCTGACCAAAATTGAAAATGGGAAAAAAATATTAGATCAAGCAACGTTTGAAATTGCTGAAAATAAAATTGTCGGATTTCTCGGACCAAATGGAGCGGGGAAAACCACAACCTTTAGAATTTTATCTGAATTGACCGGCTACGATGATGGAGAAATTTACGTCAATGGTGTAAAACTGTCAGATCTGGATCGAAAAGAAATCATGTTACTTCCTGATGCCCCATTATTATTTTCCGTGCTGACCGGAAAAGAATATTTAAAATTCATGAGCGAGTTATTAAATTTTGATATAGACAGTCCGGAAATTAAAGAAATGCTCCAGTTATTGGGATTATTAAATTCCTTAAATAAGCAAATTTTCAATTATTCGCTTGGGATGAAAAAGAAACTCAATCTTATTCCATTATTAATGAAAAAACCGAAGCTGCTTTTGCTAGATGAGTATTTATCAGGAATTGACCCTGTCAGTATGAAAGATATTAAAAACATCTTAATTCAATACGCACAAAATGGATGCAGTATTTTTATGTCTACACACCAACTAGAGGTTTGTGAAAGATATTGTGATTCAATTATTTTAATTTCCAATGGGAAAATATTAAAAAATAATATATCTATTTCCGAGATCAAAGAGACAGCTAGCAGTCTTGAGGAATATTATTTAAATGTATTTTCAACTGAGGAAGGATGAGGAATGTGTTCAAATATATTGGGGATATACTTCTCTTTATACTTTTTGCATTTGCCTTTTATTACGCAATTAAGGGATGGAAAGAAAACCGAAGCGAAAGTATATGGTATCTCATATTTAGTTTATTTATTTTGGGAGGAATCATCGTTAGATTTATATTTTAAATCGCTACCATTGCAAATAAATCCGATGATTCCACCACACTAACAATGTTCAAAAATGATAAAGTACATAACCCTTGGAAAAGGTGGTTCCTATTCGAAAAGTTACACTTAATCGAACAATAAAATGAAGTTCTTATCAAGTTAAGAAAACCATGGGGAAAAATCTTTCATGCACCACCGATCAAACGAAAAACTTTACGTTGAGTGGTTTGAATTAGCTAACTGTCTTCCTAGCAAAAAAAGCATACATAGTGGCTCAAAATCAAATCGCAGTATGTTCCCGTCTGCTTCACCTTAATTCATTAAGGAGACGATACAAGTCAAGTTTCAATGACTTTCGGGACAATCCCATTGTGGAAAAAGAATCCTTATTTTAGTCATAAATATTCACTATGATTCGGCAAGGAAATAATACTGTTTTGTTCATATCATAATTCAGAAACTTTCAATCTCCCTGGGGTTCTTCCTGCGAGAAATAAATTACTTAATAGTGCCAAAATGATTGTTCCAATTGTTAAAAAAACGACACCATGCCATCCGTAATTTTCCCATAAAAGGCCGGGAATCCAACCGCCAAGGCTTCCTCCTAAATAGAAAAACACCAAATATAAAGACGTAGCAGCTCCCCGTGAATCGGCGGCCATATCTGTCACATAAGCTGTTGTTGCTGATTGAGAAGCAAAATTTCCGAGCGTCAACAATGATGATCCCACAACAAGCGCAGGAATCGTTGGCCAAAGCGTTATGAAAATACCGATTCCGCCAAGAATATGCCCCATACTCATTGTTCAACGCCGGCCAATCTTATCAGATATCATGCCGGCTATAGGAGCGGAGAAAATGCCGAACGCATATGTAGCATAAAGCAACGAAATTTGTGTATTGCTTAACTGAAAAGGAGGTTGAGCAACATAAAAAGGAATATATGTGAAAAAGCTAATAAATGCGAAGAATTGCGAAAAACCTATAGTGAATGTACCTATCAGAGCAGGATTTTTAAAATGTATGCCAAAACTTTGTTTCTTCCTTTCTCTTTGATAGTTAGGTTTAGGGAGATATTTCCAAACTAAAAAAGCAACGACCATGGAATACACCGCGATTATTGAAAAAACAGTCCTCCAGGAAAATGTGTCGGCTATCGGTCCAGAAATAACCCGTCCCAGCAATCCGCCCGCCACATTAGCACTTACATATACTCCCATCACTCTTCCACGTTGATTTAGAGGAAATTCTTCAGATACATATGCCATCATCACAGCCAAGATGCCAGGTATGATGAGACCATACATACATCTCCAAAATAAAATTGATGAAAATGATTCACTAATGTAAATCATCATACTCGGAAAAATTAATAATATACTTGCAAAAAGAATAACTTTTTTTCGATCCCATTGGTCCAATAATTGAGCAAATACAAAAGATGACACGGCTAATGAAATAATGGTAATCGAAATAGCTGAGCTTGCCGTTGCTATCGATATATTAAATTCTTGAGTCCACAACGGGAGTAGAGGCTGTGGTGCATAAAGAACAATGAACGCATTTGCTGTAGCTACAAAAATAATGAATAAACGTAACATATAGTGACTACTCCTCCGCTATCTTTTATTGTTGAAGTCATCTTTTTAAATGTTTACTGAGAGCATCGGCCGGTTCATATTCAATAATGCAGCCTATACAATGAATGACATCCTTATATGGAAAACAAATTACCGAGGATGAGAAGAGTTCTTTTCGTTTAACAAAAAAGTAACTCTTTTAAATAATTCGAGATACGAAAGAAATATCCTTCATTTTTTTATCCTCACGCCTCTTTCAATCTATAATCGTTCCAAATATATAGAAAAAAGAACAGCCAACCATATGAATGCGGCTGCACTTTCGAATCCTATTTAATAGAATCTACTTTTTTCGAAAATACAAATTCAGAGTCGCCAACGCCACTTATTCTATAAATCGTATCATTTTCCTCAAGAACAATATTGTCTCAGCCAATTCACTTGAAATAACCGTTACTATCAGAGCCTGTATCAACCAATATCCGATTGTATTTGATAATTGAATTTTGAGCCACTCCGATCTAACTTTGCAACTGGTAAATCTGCATAAATCTTGATGTCAAAAAAGCTTCCTTGTCTTATAATAGGCATAGGGGGTCAACCTTAAGTCGATAGACTGTTTGGCCGCTTACTTATTTCGACATTTTCGGGAGTACTTCTTATTTAGTGCTTAGAAATCTTTGAGTCTGGATGAATAATATTTATAAAATTCATTCAATTTATTATTTTTAGTATTGTTCAAAATTAATGTAATATTAATGATGAAGAGAAAGGTAAAATTACAACACTAAACTCATACACTTGCTTAAATGCCTTGAACAAGAAACTAATTACAAAGCTTTGACCGTATCCTTCTTCCTCCATCATCCCCCGTTTTCGCTTCATTTTTTGTCTGACCGAAATGTCTCCATCCGCATATTTCTTGACTGTTCTCCAGTTAAATCCCGTCCTGCGGACAATTTCGGAAAGCGATAACCCTTTCTTTTCACGCAAATGTTTGATATGATGAATTTCAGGCTTTGCTAGCATCCTTTCATTACCTCTACTGTTTTGTTCTTCACAACCTTAAACAGTAGAGGGTATTTTAGGAGCTGGCAAGCCTTTTTTTATGCCATGAAGCTCTGCACTTTTTTGTTGCAGAACTCTGTACTTTCATTTTGCACTAAACACCCGGTGGAGTACAAAGAGAAACACCTCAAAAAAATTGTCTAGTTTAGTGTTGACATACCAACTTTTATACATCGTTTTAATCGTTATTATGGAAAGGGTTTATATCCAATGGGTTTGATCGTGCGAGTCGAAATGGTAGCAGTATATAGCCGTTTGAAAGAAGTTTATTATAAACCAATAGTATATTTTTTGTCACTATGTAAAAATAAAGTGCGTACTTTCTAAAGAAAATCATACATAGTATACTGGTTGCTGTATAAGCGGTAAACAGATACGGAGATACGTTCGCTTGTACGACAAATAACAAATTTTTGTTAGGGGGGAAGAATTCATGCAGTTACAATTAGCATTGGATCTTGTAAATATTCCTGAAGCGAAAGAGCTTGTGAAAGAAGTTGAGGAGTATGTGGATATTGTAGAAATCGGTACTCCTGTTATTATTAATGAAGGTCTTAGAGCTGTTAAGGAAATCAAAGAGGCATTCCCTAATTTAACCGTTCTAGCTGACTTAAAAATCATGGATGCAGCTGCGTATGAAGTGATGAAAGCATCCGAAGCTGGCGCGGATATTATCACGATACTTGGAGTTGCTGAAGATATGTCAATCAAAGGGGCTGTTGAAGAAGCGAGAAAACAAGGTAAAAAAATCTTGGTTGACATGATCGGTGTTAAAAATTTAGAAGAACGTGCTAAAGAAGTGGATGAATTTGGCGTAGACTATATTTGTGTACACACAGGATACGATCTTCAAGCAGTCGGAAAAAATTCTCTTGAAGACCTTCTGACTATTAAACGTGTCGTGAAAAATGCGAAAACGGCCATTGCAGGCGGCATTAAATTAAACACGTTGCCAGAAGTCATTAAAGCAAAACCGGATCTTGTAATTGTAGGTGGCGGTATTACTGGACAAGAAGATAAGCGAGCTGTAGCTGCTGAAATGAAAAAAATGATCCAGCAAGGTGAATAAAATCATGCAGACTACACAATATTTAGCGGAAATCATAAAAGAATTGAATCGCACAGTAGATATAATCGCTGATGAAGAAGCTGAAAAATTGGTAAAGGGGATTCTTGAGGCAAAGAAAATCTTTGTAGCTGGTGCAGGCAGATCTGGATTTATGTCCAAATCTTTTGCGATGCGAATGATGCACATGGGGCTAGATGCCTACGTTGTAGGTGAAACCATCACTCCTAACTTGGAAAAAGATGATATTTTAATCATCGGATCCGGTTCAGGAGAAACGAAAACGTTGGTTTCCATGGCTGAGAAAGCAAAACGATTAGGAGCAGCAGTAGCGCTTGTTACGATTTTCCCTGAATCGACCATTGGACAACTAGCAGATTTCACTGTTAAATTACCGGGTTCACCTAAAGATCAATCGGATAATGGATACAAAACTATACAGCCAATGGGATCACTATTTGAGCAAACCCTCTTATTATTTTATGATGCGATCATATTGAGATGTATGGAGAAAAAGGGATTGGACTCCAATACGATGTTTAAAAGGCATGCCAACCTTGAATAGCCTTAAGGAGTCCTAAACAAAATTTTAAACTAATTCAAGTCATTGATCAAACTAATTTTTAAAGAACAAAAAGACCGCAAAGAGCTCCCTTTAAGGAAAACTTTGCGGTCTTTTTTCTTTGTTTTTTGAAAGATATTGATGCGAATACCACCTATAGTCCATATACTGAGAAATAAAAAGTCGATTTTTCCTACGCTGAGGAAGAATCGACTTTTGATCTATCTTTTATCTATCTTAGCTCTATATTGGCTTTGTGAGAGTTTAAGCTATAAAAATGGGAAAGTCTCTCTGTTTAATTCATTAAATGTTTAAAAGCAGCACAGTATCCTTATGTTCGAGATTTTCAATCATTTCAAACCAGGACTTCGGTTTGTTTGATAAGACGGAATAATAACGTTTCAAAAACTTCACAACAAGATCCGCTGGAAGTTCATTCACGTTATCGTCCATCGGAAGGAAACAAAGGTCGAGCCCTGTTACGGCCTCGCCATCATTGTTCCAAGATGGATGGACATAAGGGAAGTCAAGTCGCTTATAGCCAAGATGGGATAATACTTCACGGCGAACATATGGATCCATCGGCTTAATTCCGCCAAATTCATAATGTTCTACTCGATAAGGATCATAAATTTCAGCAAACATGCCAAATAACTGCTTTCCGTTTGCTGCTGCCCAAGCGTTCAAATCCTCTAATCTCTTTTGCGCTAAAAATCTCCCGATCCCAAGTCCTGCTTGGCCGATGATCGTGAAATCTGTCATGGCGACATTTAAATCTTCATAATAGCGATACTCTGTCGCACCTACGACATTCCCTTCATGAACTGCAACACACACACGAATCCCTGGATCCTCAAGAGGCTCTTTCCAGAGATCGAATTCTAATACTTCTTCAGGAGGAAATACATCTTGCATCAATTGGTGCATTTTTTTAAATAAAGGGGCTTCAATACTCGTAATTCTGCGATATTCCATTTCATCATTCTCCTTGTGAAGATTTTGATGTATAAAAAGGATTTTTCCATTCCATTGGGGTGTTTGTAAAGGACAAATGGCATCGGTTAACCATCAGTCTCGGGATAAAAGCTGGTTTGTTTACCACTTTTTCATAACACTTTTGACACTACCTAGAGCAGCTTATTTCCAATCCGGATAGAGATCTGTACGGCGATCACGCCATGTAGTCACCGATCCTCTTTCACGAACTTGGTATAATAATTCTAAATCAATATCAGCAGTTACAACCATATCATGATTGATTTCCCCTTCGACTAAGATGCCGCGCGGAGGAAATGGAATATCGTTCGGTGTAATCATCGCCGCTTGCCCAAAATTCGCCCTCATAAAATCAACCGTAGGAAGAGAACCAACTGTACCAGTGGTAACGACATATACTTGATTTTCGACTGCTCTCGCATGGCTTGTGTAGCGGACACGATGGAATCCATGTCGATCATCGGTGCAAGAAGGACAGAAAATAACATCCGCACCTTTCGCCTTTGCCATTCGAACGATTTCTGGAAATTCGATGTCATAGCAGGTCAACATCGCAATCGTTCCTTTGTCGGTCTCGAACACTTGTAAGCCATCGCCAGGTGACATGTTCCATTCCTTTACTTCCGTAGGCGTAATATGAAGCTTTGCCTGCTCTGCGACTCTTCCGTCTGGGCAGAACAAATGAGCAACGTTGTACAATCGGTCGCCTTTACGAATAACATGGGTTCCCCCAATAATATGCATCTTTGTTTGCTTAGCCAAATTTATAAACAAAGAACGATACTGTTCTGTAAAATCTGGAAGATCTTGAATAGTCAAAGGCTGTCCTTGTTCATTGCCAATCGACATGAGCTGAGTTGTAAAAAATTCTGGGAATAAAACAAAATCTGCATCAAATTCTTGAGCCGTTTTAATATAATGCTCGACTTGATTGGCAAATTCCTCAAAAGAATTTATAGTATGGAGATGATATTGAACAGCTGAGACTCTTAGCTTCATAAAGTCTCCTCCTTGGACTGATTTTGACGTATTACGTCAATTATGGGATGTCTTCCCGAAAAACAGCGAGCATCATGAAGGATGTATATGGTCTGTCGATTTCGCATCAGACGGTCATCAACTATGCAATCAGTGTCGCGCTTATGATCAAACCTTTTGTTGATCGATTCCCATACGAGTTGTCTGGCTCTTTCTGTGGGGATGAGACGTACATTCGGGTGAAAGGACGTTGGCATTATTGGTTCTTTATGTTTGATTTGTTGCCGTAAAAAAAGTCGTGTTGTATTATCGTGTCTCCCCCAACCGAGATACGATATCGGCGATTCGCGCCATCGATGACGTCCTGCAGAAACTGTCTTCCATCTCAGGTGATTTGACACTTGTCGTCGATGGGAACCCGATTTACTTATTGGCTCAACACTTTTTTGCGCAACACGGCATTCGTTTCGATGTCCACCAAGTGATTGGGCTCACCAATGACGATCCTGTATCGGAAGAGTTCCGCCCACTCAAACAGATCATCAAACGATTCAACCGAACGTTTAAAGGCAACTATCGACCGACCCATGCCTTCGGCGCAGAAGAAGGATCTGTTTCTTTCGTCACTTTATTTGTGGCGTATTTTAACTTCTTGCGCCCTCATGGTGCACTCGAAAACCGAGTTCCAATCGTCATTCCAGAGTTAGACAGCCTCCCACATATGCCAGCGCGATGGGGCAAACTCATTGCCATGGCTCAAGGTTTCCTTCAGCAAAAGGCTGCCGAACAGAAACGGATTCAACGGAGCGAACCCTTGACCATCCGAACCTCGCCAACCTATTCATGTTATGTTAAGTGATACGGTTATTATAAGTGAAAAAATTTTGCTCTATTCATGTTATGGATGATAAGTGATAATGTTATTATAAAGTACATCATCAACTTTACCAAGTACATACTTTTACGTAATATAGTGTGAAAAAGTATACTATAAGTAAAAATGTACAAATTAATGAGTGATCAACGTACATGCAGAAAAACCAACGGGAAGCGATCTGCCCGTTGGTTTTTTAGTGTTTGACTCACTTATCATTCATTTTCGTTGCTTTTTTGTTAATCGCTATCTTGGAGGGAAGGGATCTCTACAAATTGCGCGTCAATAAAAGCGCATAATAACAAAAGAAAGTTTGTTTTGAACCTTTAAATAGAGAGAGTTTTTACTTGACGGACTCATGAATTTTTACTTGGTCTTTCACAACAGTCTCCATGTAGTTTTTGCCCCATTCATACATAGCATCGAGAATCGGCATTAGACTTTTCCCATATTCGGTCAGTGAATATTCCACTTTTGGCGGAACAACGGGATAGACTTTGCGATGAACAATGAGGTCTTCTTCCAGCTCCCGCAATTGGTTAACAAGCATTCTTTGGGTGATGCCTGGCATGAGAGCCTTCAGTTCACCAAATCGCTTCGTCCCCCATTTTCCTAGATGCCATAAAATAAGCATTTTCCATTTACCCCCGATGACAGCAAGCGTCAATTCTTTTTCACAGTTATATACCTTACCACAAACATGTCCCATTTCTTGCACCTCCGTATCTATTATGACAGATAGTATACTTTTTATCACTATATGCTAAAAATGCACATACTTACAAACAAACATTATACACATTTAAGTACTTCATTTCCACAAATAATAGTCAGTGTTTTTTCCTTCTCATGGGAATATGTCCCATTCATCGTATCTCTTTGTCCATTATAACATTTAGGTATACTTTTATATACTATATTGTATTTTTATCACTACATGATAATAAAGTGCGTACTTTTAAAAATATATTATACCTATTATACTAGCGTCTGTATAACAAATCATAAGCACAGGAGGGAACAACATGAATCGTTTTACTATTCCACGCGATATTTATTTCGGAGAAAATGCTCTCGATGTTTTGAAAACGTTGGAAGGATCAAAAGCTGTTCTCGTCATTGGTGGTAGCTCCGTCAAGAAAAATGGGAATCTTGATAAAATTCAACAACTTCTTTCAGAAGCCAATATAGAAACAACAGTGATCGAGGGGATTACGACGGAACCGACGACCCAAATGGTCAAAAAAGGTGTACGTGTTCTTAATGATTTTCAGCCTGACTGGGTAATTGGAATTGGCGGTGGATCGGTAATGGATGCGGCGAAAGCGATGTGGCTGTTCTATGAGCATCAAGAATTAACATTCGAAGAAGCGACTCGTCCATTTAGTTTGCCGCGATTGCGTACAAAAGCAAAATTCGTGGGAATTCCAACTACAAGCGGAAGCGCATCTGAAATATCCAATTTATAAGTGATTACCGACGCGGAAACAGGTGTCAAATATCCATTGGCTGATTTCGAATTGACACCAGATATGGCAATTATCGATCCGGTTATGGTTCAATCCATGCCGAAGCATGTGATAGCTTACAGTGGAATGGACGCGATCACACACAGCATTGAAGCATATGTAGCTAAGCCTCGTACCGTTTTCACCGATTCGATGGCGATTGAAGCTGCTGAAGTACTTAAAGAGAATCTTCTTGCTTCTTATCTGGGAGATCTAAGAGCTCGTGAGCAAGTCCATTATGCTCAGGCGATGGCCGGCATGGCATTTGCTAATGCGGTACTAGGGAACGTGCACAGTCTTTCGCATAAAAGTGGTCCAACCTTTAATATTGCGCATGGATGTGCCAATGCAATTTATTTACCATATGTGATTCAATTTAATCGCAAGGTAGTCGAGGACCGTTATGCATCAATTGCAGAACGACTCGGTTTGAAAGGTGAAAACAATAAAGAATTGGTAGATTCGCTTATTTCTTGGATTCGTGACTTGAATCAAAACATGAATATTCCAAATACACTCCAAGAGTACGGAGTATCCGAGGAGATGTTCCACGCACACGTAGATGAAATGGCAGTCAATGCCGTGAAAGATCCATGTACAAGCACCAATCCGCGTGAAACATCTGTAGAAGAAATGAAAAAATTATACATCGCAGCGCTTTATGGTCTAGATGTTAACTTCTAATTGACAAGCATTATCAAAATTTCTTAACCAAAGATAAAAAGATCGGATTCCATTTGAATCTGAATCTTTTTATCTCACTGTATTTAAATGTTTTCGGTTTAAAGATGGGGGAATGAAAATTGGATTCTATGACCTTTGTCTTGTTTGGAGCAACAGGGGATTTAGCTAAAAGAAAAATTTTTCCTGCATTATATCATTTATTTCTCGATCAAAAAATGCCTCATTCGTTTTCCATTATTGGTTTAGGTAGAAGAGAATGGTCGGATGATGAGTTTCAAACACATGTGGAACATTCAGTAAAAACATTTTCTACACGTTTCATCCATGACCGTTCGAAATTGGAAGAATTTCTTCGCGCATTTCGTTATAGTCCTTTAGATGTAACGAATATGGACGGGTATAAAAAGCTACTGAAAATCGTTCAGCAACGTGAAAAAGAGTTGAATATTCCTGAAAACCGCATGTTTTATTTATCTGTTGCGCCAGAGTTTTTTGATGTAATTACGTCGAACATCAAGGAAAGTGGATTAGGCTCTACAAAAGGTTGGAAACGTCTAGTTATCGAAAAACCTTTTGGGCATGATTTGAAATCAGCCCAAGATTTAAACGAAAAGTTAAGTCAAGCTTTCGAAGAAGATGAAATTTATCGGGTAGATCATTATCTCGGAAAACCAATGGTCCAAAACCTCGAAGCTTTAAAATTTGCCAACCCTGTGTTTCAAGCATTATGGAACAATCAGCACATAGCCAATGTACAAATTACAGCTAGTGAAACGGTTGGGGTAGAAGAAAGAGCGGGTTATTATGACCGGGCAGGGGCGATTCGCGATATGTTTCAAAATCATATGCTGCAATTGTTAATGATGACAGCCATGCACGTGCCAAAACGGATCAGCTCACAAGACATCCGTAATGAAAAAATAAACATCATGGAATCTCTTCGACTACTACAAAAAGAAGAAGTAGGTTTACACGTTGTTCGCGGTCAATACGGTCCGGGAGAAATCCATGGTAAACGAGTTGTTGGATATAAAGAAGAACCTGGGGTTGATGCTTCTTCCACAACGGATACATTCGTTGCGGCTCGTTTATGGATTGATGATGAGTTTTGGAACGGGGTGCCATTCTATATTCGTACAGGTAAAAGAATGAAGGAAAAGTCCACACGTATTGTTATTGAATTCAAAAATCCATTAAAGGAATGGTACTTTCCAAAAAATGAGAAAACGGCTCCTAATCTTTTAGTGATTGAAATCAATCCGAACGAAGGGATTTCGTTGCAATTCAATAGTAAAAATGTATTAAACGATGGAAAGATGGAGACCGTTCATATGCGCGTTGCGACTAACCAAAAAAATGTACCCGAAGCCTATGAACTCTTAATTTTTGATGCTTTACATGGCGACACGACTTTCTTTGCTCATTGGAAAGAAGTTGAATTATCTTGGAAGTGGATACAGCCTGTTTTAGAAGCGTTTGAGGAAAATCTTCTTCCTCTTCACACATATCGTTCAAGTTCGATGGGACCAGAGGCTTCTCATAAATTATTAGAAGAGGACGGATTTCATTGGTGGTAGCTCGTGTCGAACTTCATTCTCATCAAATGAACTATAGGTTAGCTGTGCGTATATACGTATAAAATGTGAATGGCTAAAGGTAAATCTAGGAGGCAATGAACATGAAAGTCGGATTAATCGGTTTAGGAAAAATGGGATTAAACTTAGGTAAAAGTCTCATTGACCATAAGCACGAAGTAGTGGCATTCGATGTAAATTCAGAAGCGGTTGAAGAAATAAAAAAATATGGGGCTACAGGTGTATCCAGTTTAAGGGAACTCGTTTTATCATTAGAAAAGCCAAAAATTGTTTGGATGATGATTCCACACAACGTTGTTGATTCGGTGATTCGTGAGATTATACCATTTCTAAGCGAAGGCGACATTGTGATTGATGGTGGCAATTCTCACTATAAGGAATCGATTCGTCACTATAATGAGCTAAAGGAGATTGGAATTCACTTTATGGATGCGGGAACTTCTGGCGGAGTCGAAGGTGCTCGAAACGGAGCATGTTACATGGTTGGAGGGGATCGTGAAGCTTGGAGCATTGTCGAACCTCTTTTCCGAGATACAGCTCTACAAAATGGGTATTTATATGCGGGAAAAGCAGGCAGCGGCCACTTTTTAAAAATGGTTCACAATGGAATTGAATACGGGATGATGGCTGCCATTGGTGAAGGATTCGAAATATTAGAGAAAAGCGAATTCGATTATGACTACGAAAAAGTAGCAAGAGTGTGGAACAATGGTTCGGTTATTCGTTCATGGCTCATGGAATTAACCGAACGCGCATTTTCAAAAGATGCAAAATTAGATGAAATCAAAGGGATTATGCACTCTTCCGGTGAAGGGAAATGGACAATTGAAACAGCTTTAGATCTGCAAACTGCCACTCCTGTCATCGCCATGGCCTTATTGATTCGGTATCGTTCATTAGAAAACGATACATTTACAGGTAAAGTGGTAGCCGCGCTACGCAACGAATTTGGCGGACATGCCGTGGAAAAGAAATAAATAGTTGCAAGCATTTGAAACATCTTCACGAAAGGTTCAATGAAATCGCATAAGAGTAATTTTCAGGTCCAAGATCTACACGGAAGAACGATGGTGAATTTTCGAAAAGAAAGGAGAAGGTATATGGCTATCTCTTTTGATTACTCCAATGCTTTACCATTTATGAAAGAGAGTGAACTAGATCATCTAAGTGAATTTGTAAAAGTGGCTCATACTATGCTTCATGAAAAGAAAGGACCAGGATCGGATTTTCTTGGTTGGGTTGATTGGCCGATTCGTTACGATAAAGACGAATTCGTGCGAATCAAACAAACTGCTGAAAGAATCCGGAGTCATTCAGACGCTCTTGTCGTTATCGGCATTGGCGGATCTTATTTAGGGGCGAGGGCAGCTATTGAAGCATTGTCCCATACTTTTCATAACCAGGCGAACGATACGACGCAAATTTATTTTGCGGGTCAGAATATCAGCTCTACTTATATCTCTCATTTATTAGATGTATTAGAAGGCAAAGAGCTGTCTATCAACGTTATTTCTAAATCAGGAACAACGACAGAGCCTGCCATTGCTTTCCGAATTTTCCGCGACTACATGGAGAAAAAATATGGAAAAGAGGAAGCAAGAAAACGTATTTATGTTACCACTGATCAAGAAAAGGGAGTATTAAAAAAGCTTGCCGATCAAGAAGGATATGAAACGTTTGTTATTCCAGATGACATAGGCGGAAGATATTCTGTGCTGACAGCAGTTGGCCTGTTGCCAATCGCCGTAGCTGGATTGAATATTGATCGAATGATGGAAGGGGCAGCATCGGCATATTATAAATATAACAATCCTGATCTTTTAACCAATGGAAGTTATCAGTATGCCGCTGTGCGAAATATTTTTTACCGTAAAGGGAAAGCGATCGAATTATTGGTGAACTATGAACCGTCCCTTCATTACGTATCCGAATGGTGGAAACAGCTGTTTGGCGAAAGCGAAGGGAAAGATCAGAAAGGACTATTTCCTGCATCCGTTGATTTTACAACAGATTTACATTCCATGGGGCAATACGTTCAGGAAGGCCGCCGCAATCTGATCGAAACAGTGCTGCAAGTTAAAAAACCGCGAATCGAACTGACGATTCAAGAAGATCGAGAAAATATCGATGGATTGAATTTCTTGGCCGGTAAGACACTGGATGAGGTAAACAAAAAAGCGTTTCAAGGTACGCTATTAGCACACGTAGACGGCGGAGTGCCTAACTTAATTGTTGAACTGGACGAAATGAATGAATACACCTTTGGTGAAATGATATACTTTTTCGAAAAAGCTTGCAGCATGAGCGGACATTTACTGGGCGTGAATCCGTTTGATCAGCCGGGAGTGGAGGCTTACAAGAAAAATATGTTTGCCTTACTTGGCAAGCCGGGTTTTGAAGTTGAAAAGGCAACTCTCATGAAACGGTTATCTTAATAACGTTTTTATATAAAGGCAACCGGAAGATTCAACTTATAACGGATTGAAAAGCAGGCTACCTGTTCCTATACTCCGCAGGAGTGAACTGCCCCCCTGTCAAGTAGTCAGTAGAAATAATAAAAATATACCTAAGCGGCTTTAGCTCTATATTCCATGGGGCTAAGGCCGTTTAATCTTTTTTGATACCTTTCATCATGATAAAAGCGGATGTACTCATCAATCGCAAGAGATAATTCTTCAAATGTCTATACTTATGTAAAAAATAATACTTCTCGCATTTGAGCGTTCCCAAAAAATTCCATTGGACCATTACAATTTTTAAAGGTAAATTATCAAAACAGAATTTGTTAAAGGTAAATATTTCAAAAATTCGACCAATTGAAACTGGAATTAGATGATAACGAACCTTCAAGATATACAAGCGAAATTAAATCCTTTAACGAAGGATACCGATAAAGATGGCATAAAAGACGCGGAAGAAGACAATGACTCTGATAAATTGAACACAAAAGAAGAGTTTATCGTAGGGACAAACTCAACTAACGCTGACTCTGACAAAGATGGCATAACTGATGGTGAAGAAGATAGAGACAACGATAAAATAGCTAATTATCTTGAATTTGAATTGGGATATAACCCGAAAAATTCTGATAGTGATCGGGACGGTTTAAAAGATGGTGATGAAGATTTTGATAGAGATGGGGTTCCAAACAGTTTATGAAGTAAAAGAACTTGAAATAAAGTTAATTGACTCAGATGGTAAAAAGTTCAAATTGGAATATGAACTTTCAAAGGAAGAATTAGAAATCAAGTTTAAAGATGAAATTGGAATTATGGACCCTAAAACGGTTGTTGATCGATTAACCTTAACTCCAGATATAACAGAAGAGGAGTTAATTGATCAAGTGAAGCGAGTTCTTGGTATTAACACTTTTTCAGAACTAAAGATTGAAGTTGAATTTGTCAACGGAAAAGAACTAGAAGTCAATAAAGATGCGGATAAGGATAAAAATGATAAAGATACGGATGAAAATGCAGATGAAGATGCGATGAATAAACGCTTATGACACAATAACAGATCCACGATTGAAAACTCTAGATGTGTCTGAAACTAATTGCTTAAGTGGAAAACAGTAACAAAATTAGGATTTTAATTGCAGACAAGAAGGATTTCTACCTCTTGTCTTTTTCTATTAAAATCTTTTTATAAAAAACAATTAAAATAATGTGAAACCCATGGTGCTAGTTGAGCGTTGACGCCCGACTAGCACCATGGGTTGTAATAAATCTTTTTATAGTTTGCTTCTGTCAAAACGCCGATTTTGACTTAAAATAGAAGGTTTTAGGTAGATTATTTAAATTTTTCCTTATAATCATTTAACTATTTATTTATTAAATGATCTTCTGACAAATATTCTATAATCGGCAATAAATACGAACGTTTGGTGTGTCCTAATTTTTATAATTCCTCCATAAGCGATCAGGGGCTGGATCTCCCGTTAAGGCAAAGTGAATGAAATCCAAATGATTTCGAAATCAAACCATTGTGTCTTGCCTTCTTTCTCTTTCTCACAACTGCTGCTTTCACCTGAACTTTGTAAATAAAGTTTAACGATGATGATCATGTATCTCTAAATCCATTTTCATGAGCATTCCCGCGTCGTAGAGCAGAAGGTTTATCGGGAGATGGCTGAAAATTGCCAAGGATGCCTGATATTCGGGATGGAGGAAAAAATCCATCAGCACACATTGTGATAACAAATCCTGGTGTCCTTCAAATTTTTTCAAAACGGGTTTCTGATAGGGACCGGATACTTCCACCTTCTGGGGAGAGGTGTTCAGTCCTTCTCCCGTTGCTTTTAACACCGCTTCCTTTCTTGTCCAATAGGAAAGGATGCCTTTCAGCCTTTCCTTTTTCGGCAAATTGCTGAGGTGAACGGCTTCCTTTTCGGTAAGAATTCCTTCTATCATATGTGTGGTGTCATAAGAAATGAACGGCCGGATCCATTCCACATCCACTCCCACCAAAGCATTTACTGTAAAGGCAACCAAAATGATCTCCCCTGAATGAGACACAGACCAGTGCAGTTTGTCATCAGGCAGCCGAGGCCTGCCATGGGGCTTCTGGCATTTGGGACATGTCCTGTCTATGGGCACTTGATGCGGCGGCATGTTCAATTGTTCCGCCAAAACGAGTCTGCTTAGTGCACAGCCGATAATGAACTGGATCCGGTCTTGCTCCTTTCGAAAGGATAGCGCATATTCCAGCTCTGCATTACTAAGCAGCTGAAAATGCCATGGCTGAAAATCAGTCGTTTTGGCCAAATAAACATGGCATGTGTCATTCCATAAATGGGGAACAGAATGGATCACTTCCCATTGTTGCATGTCTTTTTTCTCCTCCCCTATACAGCCATTTTTCTCCATGCATCAATCACCATCGTTCTTTTTCCTCATATAAAAGTCGGCCGCCTTTATTGATAAAAAAATTAATGTCCATGAGAGCTTTTAAATCTTAGCCTACTTTTGCTCTCACTATGAGCAAACATAAAGCACTGGAAAAAGCGGCACGGTAACGGATCACAGCAAGTTTTTTCCATTTTTACAACCGCTTCATGGACATTTCATTCTTTGCCACACCCATTGGCTGTAAGCACGACTGCCATTCTCCATCGTTCCCCATACCGGCATTTTGCTTTCCTCTGTCTTTCTAATTACTTCACAATGCCATGGGTTTGCTGTTTCAAACTGGCCGGGCGCATGTCTGTCCAATGGGATTGAATATACGCCAGGCAATTGGCGCGGGTATCTTCTCCAAAGACGATCCGCCAGCCGGCGGGAACGTCTATCGGAGCAGGCCAAAGCGAAAACTGCTCTTCCTCATTTACTAACACAAAAAAGGACAACTGTTCATTTTCGAACGGATTCTTCATTTTTTTCCTCCTTCCATTTCTGGATGTTTCCGTTTTCCTGCAAGAAATCAGCCAGTATGCGTCCGATTTCCGCCAGCGGGCCTGGTTGACACATATCTTTATGACGGCAGCTGATCGGATATTGAATCAGCTTCCCGTCCACGTAGTTCTGCCATATCTCTGGATCGATGGGGTCAAACCAGTCCGGGATGATGGTTGACCGGAAGAACAGCACATCTCCCCGATAGCGGCGCGGTACATATTCGCTTAAAATTTTGACGGAATTCACGTACGTATTTTTTAAATCTAAAATAGTTGATTCTTCCAAACTCGCCAATGCACTGCCTTCCTGCCGCAGCATGGCAATGGTATTCTTCAGATTGAGCGGTTTGCCATCCATGTTGTCCGGATCATAACCGCCTAACGCGAGGAGGGCTATCATCGCTTCTTCCTCATCGGGCGCCTGGGAAATAGGCAGCAAATGACTCGGATAGGCATCCAGCATCACTAAGAGTCCCACTTCATCACCTTGTTCCTGCAGCTGTGCCGCCATGGCATGGGCCACATTCCCTCCGAGGGACCATCCCAGCAAGTAGTAAGGACCCTCTGGCTGTACAGTTTTGATTTGCCGGATATAATCTGCGGCCATGTCATCCAGTGTCTCCGGCAGCTTCGCTTTTTCCCCGATACCACGGGCTTGCAGTCCATAGATCGGATAATCCGGCCCCAATGTATTCATGAATCCGGCATAGCACCAGCTGAGTCCTCCCGCCGGATGCACGCAAAAGACCGGCGGACGGCTTCCGGATGTTCTGAGCGGCAGCAGCACATCGAATGATTTCTGACTGCCTCCCATCTCAAGTTTTTCCGCAAGGCTGCGGACCGTCGGCGCTTCAAATAAAACTCCAATATTCAGTTCCAAACCAAAGGTTTCCCGAATCCGGCTCATCAATTGAACCGCTAAAAAGGAATGTCCCCCCAGTTCAAAGAACCCGTTATCAATCCCTACGCGGGGAACTCGGAGCACCTCCATAAACAATTCGCAGAGCATTTCTTCTTGGGGAGTTCTCGGTCCGCTCTTCGCCAAGTCGATGCTGATTTCCGGTTCCGGTAATGCCTTCCGATCCAATTTGCCGTTAGGCGTTAACGGGAGGCGATCCATTTTTACATAAGTGAAAGGAATCATATAATCCGGCAAGCTTGCTGCGGCATGTCTTCTCAATTCGTCCGGTTCCACGTCATGTTGAGGCACCACATATGCAACAAGCCGCTGATCTCCTTCCTGCAGCTCCCGTACCACCACCGCCGCTTGGGCAACATCCGGATGTTTTACTAAAGCTGCTTCAATTTCTCCCAATTCAATCCGGTATCCGCGGATTTTCACTTGATGGTCGGATCTTCCAATATAATCCAAGGAGCCGTCTTCACTCCATTTCGCTAAATCCCCAGTCCGATACATGCGGCTTCCCGGCGGGCCGAAAGGATTTGCCACAAACCGTTCTGCTGTCAATCCGGGCTTTCCTAAATATCCTCGCGCCAAGCCCGCACCGGCCACATACATTTCACCGACAACGCCCGGCGGCACCGGCTGGAGATATTCATCTAACACATACACGTTTAAATCAGGAATACCCGCGCCGATGAAGCTATTTCCTTCCATGGAGAGATGGCTTCGGTTCAGTGCAAGATAACTGACATGAACAGTTGTTTCTGTTATGCCGTACATATTAATCAGAGTTGGCTGTTGATCACCGTGCCGTTCATACCAATCTTCCAGCCGACTGAGCTCCAGCGCTTCTCCGCCGAAAATGACGTAGCGCAAGGCCAGCTGTTTGGATCGATTCGGATATTCCTTGTCCGCCTGCATCAGCTGATAAAAGGCGGAAGGGGTTTGATTCAGCACTGTTACCTGTTGTTCCACAAGCAGCTGCAAAAATTCCTTCGGCGAACGGCTGATTTGATGGGGCACGATGACAAGACGACCTCCGTATAAGAACGCTCCCCACATCTCCCAAATCGAAAAATCAAAGGCATAGGAGTGAAATAAGGTCCAAACATCCGCTGCCGTAAAATGGAACCAATGGTCCGTTGATTGAAACAGACGAATGACATTTTGATGCGGGATGAGCACCCCTTTCGGCTTTCCCGTTGAACCAGACGTGTAGATGATATAGGCTGTATGAAGCGGCGACAATGGTTCTGTGCGCAATGAATCATCCGGATTAATATCCGGATAGACGGCTAAAAGATGCTTGGTCCGTTCTTCATCAAGTATCAGCCGAGGAATTTCATTCCCTTCCGGCAGTTTTGATGCGGCATCGCTTCTAGTGATCACGTACATCGGCCGAGCATCCTCCATCATATATTCCAGCCGTTTTTTCGGATAATCCGGATCTAGCGGGAGATATGTGCCCCCAGCTTTCAGCACGGCAAGGATTCCGATGATCATGTCGAAGGATCGGGGTAATGCCAGTGCCACCGTTTTTTCAGGACCGACACCTTTTTCAATCAGGTAATGGGCAAGCCGGTTGGCCTGTTCGTTTAATTCCCTGTAGCTCAGTACAGCACCGTCATAAACTGCGGCAATGGAATCGGGATTTTTTTCCGCTTGGTTTTCAAACAATGCTGCAAGACAGTCTGAAGACATTGCAACAGACTGACGACTTTTTTCCAAAAAGAGCGTGCGTTCTTCCGGCAGAAGCAAATTGAAATCACTGATGGGCCGGTCCGGATTTTCCGAAATGGCCGCAAGAAGCAGCAAAAATCGTTTCGCAAAACCTTCCACGCTTGTATGACGAAATAAATCACAGCTGTACTCAAACAGACCGGTCAGCCCGTCCGGAGAACCGTTTTTGGTCCTTTGTTCCTGAAGCTCCAGCGTTAAATCAAATTTCGCCGAACCGACATTTTGAATCTCCAATTTGCTTTCAAGACCCTCCAATTCCAGCTTCGGTTCCGGCGTATTTTGGAAGACGAACATAACCTGGAATAACGGATGCTTCGATTTTGATCTTGCCGGATTCAACACTTCTACCAGCCGTTCAAAGGGCAGATCCTGGTGTTCATAGGCGGATAGATTAACCTGTCTCACCCGTTCCAACAGTTCCCGGAAGCTTGGATTTCCTGATGTGTCCATGCGGAGAACGAGCGTATTGATAAACAATCCGACAAGATCCTCAAGCGAATCGTCATTTCTACCGGCAATGGGGCTGCCAATCGGAAGATCCGTTCCTGCCCCCAGCCGTGTAAGGAAAACCGCAAAAGCTGCCTGAAGAACCATAAAAAGGCTTGCTTTGTTTTCCCTTGCCAGTTCTAATAGACACTGATGAAGATCTGAATCGATTGAAAATTTTACGATACCGCCTTTATAGCTGGACTCTTGCGGACGCGTATAATCCGTCGGCAGTTCTAGTTCTTCCGGTAAATTCGCTAATGTTTTTTTCCAGTAATCAAGCTGTGTGGCAATGAGACTTTCTGGATTGCTTTCATCCCCCAGCAGCTGTTGCTGCCAAAGGGCATAATCCGCATAGGTGACCGGCAACGGGTTCCAGGATATTTTTTCATTCCGGCAGTGTGCCTGATAAGCTTTAGCCAAGTCACGGGTTAAAGGGGTCAGCGACCAGCCGTCAGCAATGATATGATGCAGCAAGATTAAAAGTACATGCTTGCGAGATCCGAGTCGATACAATTGGACTCTGATTCCCGGTTCATTGGCCAAATGAAAACTGTATCGGACCGCTGCCTGCAATTCGTCGGCAAGCTGACTTTCACTAATGTCTTTCTTCATCCATAAAGGCCCAACTTGATGGGGTTGTAAAATCACTTGTTTGGATGCTCCGGCATCGTCTGGGAAAATCGTCCGCAACGGTTCGTGCCGCTCAATGACATCATATAGTGCTCTTTTCAGCGCATTTTCATTGAGATCACCCGTTAAAGAGACGACCACCGGTATGTTATATGTAGGGCTTGGACCTTCCAAATGATATAAAAACCATTGCCTGCGCTGGGCAAAGGATAGGGGAATTTCCCCATCATGAACTTGCGGTAAAATAGGCGGCTTTGTTTGTTCTGCCTCTTCCACATGTTTCACAAGTTCTGCGACCGTCGGTGATTCAAACAATTTGCCGATCGGAATGTCTGCACCGAACACATCCCGAATACGGCTTAACAGACGGGCGGCCAATAGTGAATGTCCGCCCAATTCAAAGAAATGATCATCAATCCCAACGGAAGACAGCTCCAAAACTTCTCCAAATAACTCACATAAGATTTCCTCCTGGGGCGTTCTTGGCTTGCGCCCTTTTGCTGTGATGCCGGTCTCGGGCGCCGGCAGCCTTTTTCGGTCAATTTTTCCATTGTGAGTCAACGGAAATTCATCTAGTACCATAAAAGCGGATGGCACCATATAATCCGGCAGTTTTTTACTGACAAATCGGCGGAGTGCCGTAACATCAAAGCTGTCTTTCCATCTTTCATGAGGAATAATGTAGGCGGCTAGCCGCTGATTCCCTTGATAATCTTCATAAACCGTTACAACGGCGCGGTCCACACCTTTAAATGCCGATAGCACCGTTTCGATTTCGCCGATTTCGATTCGGAACCCCCGAAGCTTAATTTGATGGTCGGTCCTGCCGATATATTCCAACGCCCCATCCTTCCTCCATCGGACCACATCCCCTGTTCGGTACATGCGGCTTCCCGGCGTACCGTAGGGATTGGCTATGAAACGCTCGGCGGTTAAATCCGGACGACCTAAATATCCCCTTGCCAGCCCGTCACCGGCAATATATAATTCACCAGCGGCTCCGGTCGGTACCGGCTGAAGCCGGTCATCCAGTACATACACTTGAGTATTCCAGATAGGACGGCCGATGGAAGGCACTGCGTTGTCATCTGCATGAAGATACGAATAGGTGGACCAGATCGTCGTTTCCGTCGGACCGTATAAATTGATGACCTCTGCAGAAAGATGATTTAGCTCCTTGGCCAGCCCGCTCGGGAGCGCCTCGCCTCCTGTTAAAACCCGAAGGTTCGATATGCATTCCGGATTATGTGATACCAGCATATGCCAATGGATTGGTGTTGCCTGCATTATCGTGATGTTTTCCTTTATTATCATCTCCGCCAAGGCCTTCGGATCCTTTGCCGTTTCTTTCTCCGCCATGATTAATGCGGCGCCGCAAATCAATGGCAGATACAATTCCAATGCCGAAATATCAAAGGAAACCGTCGTAATAGTAAGGAACCGGTCCTGTTTCCCTATCCGCACCGTCTCCTGCATGGCAAACAAAAAGTTGTTGAGGCTCTGAAAGGGCACTACCACCCCTTTTGGTTTTCCGGTAGAGCCTGATGTATATAAAACATAAGCGGGATGATTGGCTGAACGGCTTATGTCTACATTGTGATCAGGCTGATCCCGCAACGTTTTTTCCGTTTCCGGATCATCCAGCAGGATCATAGAATGAGCCGGAGCATGGCCAAGTTTTTCTTTAGCAGCAGAGGTTGCCACAATGCGGACAGGGTTCGTATGTTCCAGCATATATTCGATACGGTCTTTTGGAAAATCAAGATCCAGCGGCAAATAAGCCGCTCCGGTTTTCAATACGGCCAGCATCGCCGCCACCAAAGATGCGGATCGGGGGAGGGCCAGCGCAATGAATGATTCCGGTTTGGCGCCTTCTTTCATGAGCAATCGGGCCAGTTTGTTCGCCCTTTGATTTAATTCTTGATAGGATAGCACCTCATTTCCACAAATAATGGCCGTAGCATCCGGATGATCGGCTGCCTGTTTTTCAAAAAGCTGCAGAAAATGCTCATCCGGCATGGAACGCCAAGTATCGTTCCATGCAGTCAGTACTTGATGCCGTTCCTTTTCAGAAAGAAGCTTAATCTTTCCGATGCACATATCCTCTTTCAGTGATGCCACTGTTTCCAGCAAATGCACAAAACGGGTTTGATGGGCCTCCAGCTCATCGATCCGATACAGTTTCGGATTTGCATCAAAATCGATGCGCAGCCCGTTTCCATCCGCTCGATCATATACTTGAATGACCAAATCATCCACCGGTCCTGCAGCTAAATTACGGGGAATACCGATATGGCCGTCGAAGCTTAGGTAATAGTCAAAAGGCATGAGATTCACTTGAGGGCCGAACAGCCGCTGATGTTCCCCTAAAAGCTTCAAATCCCGCCGCAGTTGTTCATGCCGGTATTTTTCATGTTTTTTCGCTTCAGCCATTTCCTTTCTGACTTGACGAAGAAGATCAGACAGTAAATCATCCGGATCGAACTGCAAACGGAGAGGCACAATGTTCATCACCATGGCGGGCACATTCAAGGCCACAGATCCTAACCGGTTCATCATAGGCAGCCCGAGGATCACGTCCGTTGTCCCCGTAAACCTATGAATGTATAGGGCTGCCGCCGCAATGAACATTTCATGCCATCCCGCGTTCAGCCGTTGAGCAGATTGTTTGAAACGCTCTGTATCGGACGACGATAAATGGAACGTTCTCCGAAGAAACGTATCCGAAGTCCGTGCCGTTTTCTGGCATAGGCTGACCACATCGGGTTCATCTTGAAACCGATCCATCCAATAGAATCGATCCGCTTCATACTGCGTGGACGCTTCATACTCTTTTTCTTCCTCCAATATCTTCTGGATGGAGCCGAATGCTTCCCCTCGAATGGATCGTCCGTTTACAAAAGCCGTGTAAACTTGAGCGACTCTTTGGGCAATCAGCGAAAAACCAAATGCGTCAATGGCAATATGGTGAATGCGCTGATACCAATAATAGTGCTCCTCGGAAATTTTGAATAACGCTTCGGTATACAGAGGATCGTTTGTCAAATCAACAGGCGTCGATAAATCTTGTTTCATCCACTTTATTGCTTCTTCATGAGGATTTGCTCTATTGCTCACATCAACATATTGGAAAGGAATCTCCTTCGACGGGGAAATTATTTGAAACGGTCCGTTCTCATTTTCACTAAACCGGACATGCAAAGATTCCACTTCCGAAAGGACCTTTTCCAGTGCTTTTTCAAACAGAACAGGATCCACCGGACCTTTGATTTCGATATATTCACCGGTGTTAAAGATAGGGTTGCCAGGATCCAGCTGCTGGGCAAACCAAATACCTGCTTGAGCTTTGGATAAAGGCATGTATTGATCTTGACAATGTGACATGGATATGCCTCCTTTATTACGAATCTTGAATGGATTCGATCATACTCGCTTTGGACAATAATTCCCACCATTCTGACAGAAACGGACGGACGGCAAGGCGCGCAAAGGTGATCTCCGCCCCTGCTCTTCTCCATTTCTCTACTAACACCATCATGCGGACGGAATCCAATCCTCTGTGGAACAAGTTTTCATCAACGGAGATATTTTCCGGTTCTTCCTGTATCAATTCCGCTACTTGTTTCCGCATCTCTCCTAAACTCATTGGCAACGAATGCCGAGGGGCTGACTGTTCTTTTTGAAGCAGGTCCAATGCATGCTCGGTAGTCAGCGTGTACGCGCAGCGGCTCGCCGCATATCGTACGGCCATTTTATGCTCCTCAAGGGAAAAATCGGCCACCGCATCGGCTACAAAAAACGGCTGTATGTCCTGCATATAGGCATCCGCAGCGGTTAATAAGCATCCAATATGGGCATACACACCACAAATGATGAGCTGATCCCTTTCATGCTTTTGTAAAATTTCTAACAAATTAGTTCGTTTAAATGCGCTGTATCTCCATTTAGTCAGCAAAATATCTTGATCCCCTGGGGCAATTTCTTGACGGATAGCCATTTGATCAAGATCTTGTCCGATCCCGTCTCCCCAAAAATCTTGGAGAAGACCCCTCTGTTCTATTGTTTGGCCCCCGGGCTGAGCGGAGTAAATCACCGGTATGCCCCGCTCTTGGCACACCTTTTTCAGCCGCTGAATATTCTCGACTAATTCTTTGATCGGGGAAGCATTTGGGGTAAATTTGTCTAGAAAATAATTTTGCATATCATGAATCAAAAGGGCTGAACGCTTCGGATCCAGTGTCCAGGATACTCTGTTTTCGATTAATTCCGAAAGTTCAGGTATTGAATAAGACGGAATATGAGGGATTGCCATTTCATCACTTCCTTTCAACAAATTCACTAGGTTGTACCAGTGGTGACAGCTTTTCTGCAACAATTTTCCTTAATGCCCGTTTATCAATTTTTCCTACCGGGGTTTTTGGAAAGGAATCCACGAATTCAATCCGGTCTGGAATCTTAAAGGAGGCCACACCTCGTTTTTCCAAAAATAACTTTAGTTCAGCTGCTTCCAATGCGGAATCACTAGGGATGACGAAGGCACAGGACCGTTCACCCAGAAATTTGTCAGGGATTGCCACAACAGCCGCATCTCGAACGGACGGATGCTCCAAAAGATGATTTTCCATTTCCTCCGCCGCAATTTTTTCACCCCCCCGGTTAATTTGATCTTTAACCCGACCTTCCACCACAAGGTAGCCTGACGGTGTCAGTTTCACCAAATCACCGGTTCGGTAAAATCCATCCGCAGTAAAAGATTTGGCATTTTGTGCCTCCGCTTTATAATAGCCGCGAATCGTGTAAGGCCCCCTTGTCAACAGCTCACCGACCTTGCCGGGCCCCACTTCGTTTTCCTCTTCGTCCACGATTTTAATTTCATCGTATGGGCTCATCGGTCTTCCTTGAGTATTGATAACAATTTCGTCGGGATCATCCAGTCTTGTATAATTGACCAACCCCTCTGCCATCCCGTAGACTTGCTGCAGTTTGCAGCCAAGCACGGGCTGTACCTGTTTGGCAACTTCAGGGCTGAAATTTCCTCCGCCCACTTGCAGGACTTCCAAGCTCGATAAATCATATTGGCAATCTGAATAGGCATCCAGCCAAATCCAAACAAGAGGGGGAACCAATGACGTAATGGTCACTCTTTCTTTCTCAATCAAGGCAAAGGCCTCGTCCGGGCTGGGACTGTCCGCCAGCACCACTTTTCCTCCGGCGTAAAGTGTTCCCAACACCCCCGGCGAGCTTAAAGGATAGTTATGGGCAATGGGCAGAACCCCAAGATAAATGCTGTCTGGATGAAGCCGGCAAATATCTGCACTCAGCCGGAGGGTATAAATATATTCATCATGGGTGCGGGGAATCAACTTCGGCAATCCTGTGCTTCCTCCGGACAGCTGGAGAAATGCCACATCACTTGACTGTACAGTTGGCAATTCTGCCGGTTCGGTAAACACGTTTTCATAGGATTCAAATTCCTCAGCTTCTCCAATTACAATCACGTGTTTCAATGTAGGGACTTCATTCTTCACTTGTCTAGCAAGGGAGCGGTAATCAAATCCTCTGTATTCATCTGGAATGATATAGGCCTTCGCCTCGCTGAATTCGCAAAAATGCCGGATTTCGTTGTAGCGATGGGAAGGTAAAGTAAAAACTGGCAATGCTCCTAAATAAAACAGGGCAAAAATGGCCTCAAAAAACTCAATTCGATTTGGCAATTGGATCACAACACGATCTTCCTTTTGAATGCCGATCCGCTGCAACCCGGAAGCAAGCTCAGTAGCCCTTTGATCAAGTTCCCGATAGGTCAGTTCGCTCCCATCAAAGGACACCGCAACCCGGTCTCCATAATTCAAAGCACGTTCCCGCAGCAAATCGCCAAAGGTTTGTCCTGCCCAGCAGCCCTCTTTCCGGTAAAATGCAGCCAGCTCCTCCGGCCATTTTGTATATCCTTCTAACATCTGTCACCCTCCAATTTCTTTTATTTATGATTCCATGCATATAAATATCCAGCCATGTAAAGGAATTCAAATTTTTCATCAAACGTTTTGTTGCGATTCCATTCGGCTGAAGACGCCATGAGGCTCTTCTGTTTTACTTTTCAGCATCTTTTCAATGCCAACGGAACTCAGAAAGCCGTCTATTTTACTTTTCGACATCTTTTCAATACGGAGCTAAGACAGAAGATGCCATGAAGCTGTCTATTTTGCTTTTCAATATCTTTTTAATGCCGACTGAACTGAGGTAGCTGTCTGTTTCACTTTTCGACATCTTTTCAATACGGAACTAAGATAGAAGATGCCATGTTTTGTCCAACCAGATACTAGTCAACTGCGGTCTGGTTTATGCTAGTGGCGACCTCTTTCCTACCATTGAAGTACTTTGCTTTATGCTAAATGTCATCGTCAGGCTTTGACATCTTCCTTACCATGGAAGTGCTCTGCTTTTATGCCAAAATGTCATCGTCAAGCCCCAGCGCTCTCATCATGGTGCACAGTTTTGCCGATGTTTCCGACAATTCCTCCTCCGGCACCGATCCTTCCACAATGCCGGCTCCAGCAAAAAGGCGGAGGTTTTGTTCTTCCACTTCTGCACAGCGGATGGTGACAATCCATTCTCCATCTCCATCGATGTCACACCAGCCTACTGTACCAGTAAAAAATCCCCGTTCAAATGGCTCGATGTCCTGTATCGCCTGTTTTGCCAATAAAGTCGGTGTGCCGCAAACCGCTGGTGTCGGATGCAACGCTAAAGCAAGCTCAAGGGACGAAATGGACGGTGATAACAGTTCCCCGCTGATGACTGTGGAAAGATGCCACATCGTTTCCGTGCAGAGAAGGGACGGTTCCTTTGGTACATGCAATGTTTTGCAGAAAGGTTTCAGAGCTTTGGTCACTGCCTCAATCACTATCGCATGTTCATGGCGGTTTTTCTCCGAAATAAGTAAAGCATCTGCTCTCCTCCGGTCCTCTTGCGGATCATCCCTTCGGGGCGTTGATCCTGCCAACGGATTGACAATGACTTGACTGCCTGATGTTGACACGAGCAGTTCCGGGCTCGCCCCCAACAGCGTCCCCACCCCCTGTTGAGCTAATGTTGCGGGGAATGTTCGATCGGACCCGTCTCCCTTTAGCAACGGTGCCGCAAAAGTATAACCATTTGGATTACGGATGGCCAATTTGTAGAGAAGCTTCGACACATCTGGCTTTTCCGTTGATGTCAAATGGACCGATCTCGATAGCACAATTTTCTGCAGTTCACCGTCCTTTATTTTTTGTAATCCTTGTTCCACAGCTTTTTTATACCCATGGGACGTCGGAACTGGGGTCACATGATAATGCCGGACCGCCGGCTGTTCCTCCTTTGTCAGCATATGATCAAAGGAAAGAGGACCTGACCATTTAACCTCTAAAGGCACCATCAGCCTGGCCGGATACATATCATCGAAGGGAATGGCCCCTGCCACCATGGGATGGGTACCTCCTTTTTCTTTTGCATCCTGCAGCAAGGTTTGAATTTGTCCAAGCAGCTGTTTTGGATGATGCCTATACCCCGTCGTCGGCACTGTTTGAACAATGCCTTTCGTTAACAGCGTTCTAGTCGGGGAGGCCATGAAAAAGGATGTCCCTTCCTGATATTCCGAAAGAATCTGTTCTGCTGATGCGAAATGCATGGTATTCATTTTCATTTGTCATCCCTCCCAAGAATGGTTAACAACCCAGTGTCGCTCCGCCGTCCACCCTTAAATCGTGCATCGTAATATGGCGCGATCGTTCCGAAACAAGAAATAACACGGCATCGGCAATATCCTGCGGCTGTGCGAGCCTTTTCAATGGAATGCCAAGACGGAACTCCGTTAAGGAACCGGTGATTACTTTTTCCGCACCGTTTTCATCGGCCCACATGAACCGCTGCATGTCCGTTTCCGTTGATCCCGGTGAAACTACATTACATCGAATCTGATACGGCGCCAACTCAAGCCCTAAACATTTGGTAAACATCGTTGCCGCCGCTTTTGAAGCCGCATAAGCCGACATGTACATTCTCGGCACCGTTCCCGCATTGGAACTTACCGTCACAATGACACCTGTCCTGCGGGGAATCATCCGGCGGCTGACGGAACACGAAACATGGAACACTCCTAAAGTGTTCACTTTAAACACCTCTTCCCAATCTTTATCAGAAAAGGTTTCCACGGCCCCCATCCGAAAAATGCCAGCTACATTCACCAAGATGTGGATGGGCCCCATCTTTTCTTTTATCTCGTTGACGATACGATCCACTTCATCACGATCAGTCACATCCGCTGGAAATGCTTTGACGTCATATCCGCGCCTTGTTAATTTCGAAACGGTTCTGTCCAATTTCTCAGCATTCCGATCAACTGCCGCTATCTTTGCACCATGTTCTGCCAGCAGGCTGATCACCGCTTCTCCAATTCCTTGGGCAGCTCCAGTAACAAGAGAAATTTTCCCTTTTATCTTCCATTCATCCATCTGATCCCGCCCTTTCCAATATTGCAAACAAATCTTAAATGGAAATTTGTTCTACTAAAAATGATAATGATTTTCATTATCATCGTATTTTTCATTATGAAAAAGAAAAAAAACTTTGTCAAAGCTTTTCCCGAAAAATAATTCATAGGCCCCAATGAATATCTGATTCTATTTCTTTCGTTTAGCTGATAAGTACTGACCACCGTTACAAATATAGGAAGATAGTACATGAGGCATCACTGTATGGAAACAACAAAATTGATCGCAGTTTTCCCTCATCGAATACCTTTTGCCTTCGTAAACTCCGTTGAGCACGCCGTCCTTTTGCAGGTCCGATATCAACAAATTTCTTTTTTTTAGGATAGGATTAAGATGCGGTAAGTATTTTGACAGAAAAATACCCCGAAATCAGAAATGTTTATTTTCCGAGATCGGGGTTGGAGTTTATTTTAATAGGGTATAAAAAAGAAAAGGGATTTAGAAGATAAGAAAAAACATGAAGATGGTACCTTTTCATATAATAAAGGTTTTTCTGTAGTTTACTTCCTTCAAAAACACCGATTTTGACCAGAATTTAGGATATCGGTTACATTTTAAAAAATCTTCCCTGAACAGAAAAAAGACAGGAAAGATTGCAACTTTGGGATGGCGTTTTAGTTGGAAAACGAACTCTGTATAGGTTGAATGTTTTAACTTGCCTAGTCTAGGATTAATTTACCAAATCCTCAATCATAAGGTTGTGGTTGCCAGGTCATTTTCGCCTAGGCAATCGACTACTTTCTCGTATACCAACCGGCTGCAGATGTTATTGCGAAGCTTTATAATGCAGGATGATAGGCTTATTTTTTTTCATTGTTGCTTTATATAAACTAATTTCACCAGTTGTATGTTCGGAGTCTGCGGAATCAGCCACAAAATTTTCATTTAATGATATAGTCCAAATCTCTTCGATATGGCTCATTAAAACAACAGCAAGAGAGCTAAACTGAGTAATATGATCCCAGTAAAATAATTCCTTTTTACCATTATGAGTAACAGAAATTCCTTCTGAATTGCTCACAACCTCAACGTTATTTCCTTGCCATCGACCATGGATTTCAGCCCCGACATAATAATAGGACCTTCCGTTACCGCGATCACCATAAGTCCCGATAAATTGTTGAATCGTATGATCAACGGTTTTATATGTAACGGCGGCAATATCATTCGCTAACCATTCCACTTTAAATTCCCCATCTGTTTTATAGGGAAGCTTTTTTTGGACGAGACAGAATTCCGTAATAAGACCTCAAGTAAACGGCATCCCCACTCTCCGCATTTTCTTTAACTGATAATACATGTTTAAAATCAGGCGATATACTTATGATATTTTTAACTTTTTTACCCTTTGCAACAAACAATCCCTCATTGACTACTTATTCCATCCAATTTCTGGCTGACGCGCCTCAAATCCTAGGATATTTTACTTAAAATAGAAAGTTTTAGGTAGATTATTTAAATTTTTCCTTATAATCATTTAACTATTTATTTAAAAAGCCGATTATAAATAATGAAATTGTTTGGTTTTCAATTTAATTATCACTTTGATGACTATTGTGTGCAGAAAAGCTTTGCGGAAGACCAACCAAACATGAACTCTGCAAGTTCCGATTTTTGCAATTACGGGATATCTGGAAGTAGGTACGCTTTTTACATAGCACGAATCACAATATTAATCTGGTCCAAACCCGTACTACTATAGTTCGTTTGTTGATACTTTAAAAAAACAACACAACGCAGACTGGAAACTGGCGATTTTAACTATGGCAATCACATTTTAATCGTCGATTTAAAAACAGGTAAATCAATCGATTTCTTTAGTGCGTTGAATTTTTACTATGGAAGCAAAGTGGAACCATTGCCTTCCATTAATTATTTAGATAGGAGGGAATAACCGTGAAAATTGATCTTGGATATATCGGAGCAATAGTCGCTCGAAATAGAGCCAAAATGCCACCCGTACACGAAATCAAAAATCCATTGGCCGGACAACAAGTGGAAGTCAACCGAAACGGACAAGCCTATAAACTTACGATTTCGGATGAAATCAAACAAGTTCAAGGCTTGATGGCCATACCGATGGAAAAGTTTTTTCACGTAGAAAACGTTGACCCTTCTGATATTTTCTCTTATCGGCCAAAGGATCAATGGCTTGTGTTCAGCCAATATTTATATGAATCCAAATACTTCGATTCGCTAAGTAATGAAGAAGTAAAAAAAGTAGAATCCATCTTACAACACATAACGGACGGAGTAGATAGTTTGTCGCCATATCTAGGGATTAGCCTTTTTGGAATTAGTAAAGAACAACAGCATTCTTATGAAGCCCATCTTGAATTGGCTTCTTCAACAGCTGCACTTCAATACTTCAGTGATACGTTTTTAAGCGGTGATGTAAAAAAAGGATTTGATCAACTGATTCAAGATTATGTCCGCCACAATACGAAAATAGCCATAAATCACCAATCGGTAGAGGAGCGATTCATCGCAGCACGAGCCAAAATCAGGTCACTAAATGCTCCTTTAACATACCAACAAAGCCGTGAGCTGTCCATGACGAATAAACTTGGGAAAACGGTATATACACAAGCAGAAATTGAATCAGTCATCAAAAATTATCAAGAAATGTTTGAGAGCATTCAAAATGAAGAAGATTTGTCTGGAGTGCTTGCAAAAGCAAAAGAACAACTGCTTTCATTTGCTACGAAAGGCATCTCACCAAGGGATATAGATTACCAATTGGCAAGAGATTTTGTTGCACAGCGTGCCGATGACACATTCAATCGAATTGAGAATTACTGGCGTATGTTATTGCAAGAAAAATAAATTGTTCATTTGATCCGTGTTAAAAGATAGGGGGAAGTTTTTGCACTTTTTAACAAAAGTTGAGCAAAATATGGAAAAAGCTCAACCAACAGAAAATTGCTTGCAATGAAAATTACCGTTTAATAACTGAAGAAATCAATAATCTGCTTTCGAATAAACTGAAGCTTAAGCTGGAAAATCTACTATCAATCCAAACGTGAACGAAAGAAATATGAGGAAAGACTACAAATTGATTTAATAGACATTTCAATGAACTAACTTCTGAGATGCTTCACCGTTTGGTTGATCGAATCGAAATAAAAGAAGATGTTTCACCAAAGATTTATTATCATTTCAAAAATGATGTTTTAAAAGAATAAAAGATATAGGAAAAGCACGTTTCATGATTTCCAGAAACGTGCTTTCAGCTTATCGACAAAGTCGACAAACTGAGATTAGTTTAAAAAACTAATCTTTTTGATTCCATTAAAAACGAGTTACGAGTGGCATAGGGGGATACCGCGATAATAAAGAAAAAGCTGAGGTTCTATGAATTAAGACTTCATATTTTAGTGTTTATGATAAATTAAATCAGTTTCGTAACTATCACCGCTGTAATTATTTTTTTAAATACAATCTCTTTAATTCTTTTGTTTCTTCTTTCTTTAATTTTAAATTGTAATGTGAAATGATCTTTTTCATTAAGGAGTCAAATTGCTTTAAATAAAAGCCATAATTGTAAATTATCACAAATGCACTTGGCAATCTTTTGTTTCGGACAATTGGGATTATATTATTCTCAAGAGACAAGTAAAAAACATCACAACGATCTTCATTTATTTTATCAATATTTATTTTTCCAATTTCTTTCCTATACAAAGAAAAATAATTTTTCCCTATATGATCTTCAAGGATTTTATTTGCTTTATTAACATCTTCTCCTATATTTCGCAGCATTTTTCTTACGCTATTACTTGGTTTATCTTGATTAAAGTAACTATACACAACAATATAAAATGCCAATTGGCCAAATTCCGAATCGGCATATTGTCCAATCAAAAATTCTTTATTTCTTTGGACTTCATATAATCTCATTTTTTTGTTGACAATATCAGTTTTACATCTTATAGACATATCGAAATACACATTGTCTTTATCATAATTTTTTTGATAGACAGAAACTTTGTAATGCACCCCTTTGTCAAGACACAAATTGATAATATTTAAGTTATCCATTCTCTCCTTTCGCTATGAATGTGGTGCGTGTGCAAAAAAGGCTTGACATGGAGCCTCTACGGGCACGATTTTTTGCGCCTACTTGATGTACTAATCACATAGTCTAAAATTCTTTCTTTCGATAAATAATTACAGCAATTAAATATGAGAGAGTAAATACAGTAATACCAAGTACTATAAATAAAATCGGAACTAATAAAGACGAATCTATGGATAACGGTAATTTGTCTATTAAATCTTCTACTAAGAATTTGATTCCATAATAAACAAATAGACCTACAAATCCTCCTCCAAGTACAAATGCATCAGATTTGTCTGCACCAAAGATATAGAGGAACGGGTATATAAGCGCACCTGCTAAAAGAACTACGAAAATTCCAGAAGAAATAATATTAATTATGCCATTTATTTGTGTTTCAAAAATTAGATCATATGTATAAATAACAATATATGAAAGAAATGCTCCGATAATCACAACCGATAAGTAAAAAATATAGTGACTTCGGACAATATTAGACCTACTAACCGGTAAGGTAAGTACATATTTATCATAACCAGACTTACTCTCTATTTTTATAACTTCAAGTGAAGGCAAAGTCATTAATAATATAATTAACATAGCGGCCACACCACTTACCATAGGCCCTGAAAAAAATAAAAGTACACCAGAAATCAATAATGCGAGACCTACATATGCAAAAATACTTCGATAAACTAGGTAATAGTTTGTCAATAATAGACCTTTCACTTAAATTTCACTCCCTGTTAGTTAGTAAGAGACTAAGTTCTTCCATTGAAATCTTTTTAGAGCTAAGGTCCTTTGGCAATTCCATTTTATTTGATACAAGTATTCTAGAATAAGAACCATAGTCCCTTTTTGCAACAACTATATTTCTATTTAGTAAAGATAATCGTTCCTTTTTGATATCAACAATTGCAAATTTTTCAAGAATCTTGTCCTTTCTCTCATTTAATAAAATTTCACCATTTTTGATAAAAACAATATGACTAGCAATTTTCTCAATATCACTCATAATATGAGAAGAAAGTAATATCCCACCACTACTCTCTCTCACAAAGCTTTTTAACTCACCTAAGACTTGTTCTCTTGATGAGGGATCAAGCCCTCCTGTTGCCTCATCTAGTAATAGTAGTTTTGCATTATGTGACAGTGCAACAGCTATAGAAAGTTTCATTGACATCCCACGAGAAAATTTATATATTTGTTTATCTTCGGGGAGAGAAAAAGAATTAACCAATCGGAAAAAATCATCTTGATTCCAAGTATTAAATATTCTCAAAAAAACTTTATTTAGTTGTTTGATTGTTAGGTGCGCCGGTAAATTCATAGCATCGAACACAACTCCAATTTTTTCCTTCATCTTAGGCTGTTTATGTATATTTTCTTTGCCAAAGATTTTAATTCTACCTGAATCCTGAGAAACTAGACCTAGTATTGTTTTAAATGTAGTAGATTTACCTGCACCATTATCACCAATAAAGCCAACTATTGATCCTGACGGAACATTGAATGTAACATTTTTTAAAACAACTTTATTGCCATATCGCTTTGTAATATTTTGAACATCTAATAAGTACGACATTTTCTCACTCCAACATATTATCTTAGTATATATATGTATTCTACTTACACCCGTTAAATCATTTATTTTTTCAAAAATTATCTTTCTATTCAGAATAATAATGTAGAATAATACATTTTAAAAGGGGCTTTTGAATCGTTTTGTTTTTTTATTAGGTCTAAGAGCCTATGTTTTTACTTATTTTTGTTTGTACATCCAAGGTTATGAAAATAATATAGGAGAGAATAAATAGTATTTTTCCATTGATTGATGTTAAATTAATAGATGGATACTACCTTAACACTACATTAAATAAAAAAAATTTATAGAAAAATAACAAGTATCATTTACTTAATGATTAGTGTCGAACTCGATTCATCAGAAAAATGTAAGTGTAGTACTTCTTCTAGGTCCTTTTCGGTTAATTTTTCTAATATTTGTATTACGTCAAATAAATTCGTCCCATTGAAATGATAACGTGTGAATTGATTTGCAATAAATTGAGGCGAATTAATAGACCTTAAAAAGCAACCAATTTCCTTATTTATTACACGTTGTGCATTATCTCTTTTTATCGGATCCCTTTTAAATCTAGAAACCGTTTCATATACAGTATTAATAACTTCTTGAGGCTCTTTACTTTCCCCACTAATTATGGAGTAACCAAAATTCCCCTCAATTCCGCCGGAACCTTAACATCCCCAACCCCTTCCATGGCGAATCCTATTTGCCGGTCAGGGTTCGCATTTTTCAGATTTGCTATGGCGTTGTCTACGAATCGGCCGACTTTAGGCGCACCGTTTGCTGCGCCGGTTTTCAAATGCTGCAGTATTTCTAATTCATTAGCCTCCTACTCGATGTTTAGGGAAGCTAAAGCTACATAGTGAATAACCGTGAGAAAGAAATTTTATATGTTTTTCCAGTTTGAAAAGTTCGTGAAATTTTTCAAACTGTGGGAAAATGTTCAAATGGAAAGGATAAGTCCCGACATCTTGCCAAGTTATTGTTAAAAATTAGATTTTAATATAACTTAATTGTAAGCGCTGACAATTTATAGTTGCAACTATAAGCACCTTGACATTTTTGCTGTGGCAATCATCTTTTGCATGAAATAACAGATCCCACAAATTACTTCTTAAGTATTGTTATTTAATTGCTAGAAAAGGAGTGGATCAAGGATGATGCAAAAATTCCAACGGTTCGGTGGGGCGATGTTTGTGCCAGTATTATTATTCCCATTTGCGGGGATACTTGTAGGTCTCACAATTTTATTTAAAAACGGGGATATTATGGGTTCTTTGGCTGATCCAGATGGAGCATGGTATAAATTCTGGACGGTAATAGAGGAAGGTGGATGGACAGTATTTAATCAAATCCCGTTGCTTTTTGTTGCCGGCATCCCTATTGGATTAGCGAAAAAAGCACACGCGAGAGCTGTTTTAGCAGCACTCGTAACCTATTTAACTTTCAATTATTTTGTAAACGCTATTTTAACGATTTGGGGGGAAAATTTTGGTGTCGATTTTAGCGAAGAAGTTGGAGGAGTGAGCGGGTTAACGGAAATTGCCGGTATTAAAACTTTAGATACAAATATTATCGGTGCGATTGTTATTTCTTCCATTGTTGTTTTAATCCACAATCATTATTTTGACAAAAAACTACCAGATTTCCTAGGTATCTTCCAAGGAACATCCTTTGTTGTCATTGTTTGTTTTTTTGCTATATTGCCTCTTGCCTTGCTTACCTCGTGGGGATGGCCGATAATTCAGAACGGAATTGCTTCTTTACAAGGGTTTTTGGCTTCCTCTGATGTATTAGGGGTTTGGTTGTATACATTCCTTGAAAGAATCTTAATTCCAACGGGGCTGCACCATTTTATATACGGTCCTTTTATCTACGGCCCGGCAGTTGTTGATGGCGGAATTGCAAAATATTGGATGGAGCATTTATCAGAATATGCAACAAGTGCTCATTCATTAAAAGAAATGTTCCCGGAAGGCGGTTTTGCTTTGCATGGTATGTCCAAAATTTTTGGAATCCCTGGCATTGCATTAGCGATATACGTAACAGCAAAACCTGAGAAAAAGAAAATCGTATCAGGTATGTTGATTGCAGCAACTTTAACATCTGTTGTAGCTGGGATCACAGAACCGATAGAGTTCACATTTTTATTTGTTGCTCCTCTTCTATTTGCTGTACATGCATTTTTAGCAGCTTCTATGGCTGCGGTGATGTATGCGTTTGGTGCAGTTGGTAATATGGGTGGCGGATTGTTAGAAATTGCTAGTTCCAACTGGATTCCGTTATTCAAATACCATACTTCCACTTATATCACTCAGTGGATAATTGGATTGGCATTTACGGTTATCTATTTTTTCATGTTTCGTTATTTAATTGTAAAACTAAATGTAGCTACCCCAGGTCGTGAAGCAGATGACCAAAAAGAAGTAAAACTGTATACAAAAGCAGACTACAAAGCTAAAAAGCAAGCAGAAAATAAAAATAGTGCAAATAAAGAAAATGCTTATTTTGTTCAAGCTAGTGAATTTTTAGAAGCTCTAGGCGGATCTTCTAATATTGCCGATGTAACAAACTGTGCTACAAGACTCCGCGTAACAGTAGTAGATGAATCAAAAATAGCGCCTGATAGCCGATTTAGATCAGCTGGAGCCCACGGAATTGTTAAGAATGGGAAAGCAATTCAAGTGATAGTCGGTTTATCGGTTCCACAAGTAAGGGAACAATTTGAGAATTTATTGAGTGATTCTAGCAAAAAAACAATATAAAGAAAACTGAAAGGCTTCACATTTACTTGCAAATTCTAAAATGTTGTTTATTTGACAAGCGGGAAAATTCCCTTCTTGTGGGAAATAGAACTGAACTTGAGATAGCGACCAGAATGGTTAAGGAATATTGTTTTCATACAAATGAATTGTTATAACTTGGATGAAAGAGGATATTGCATTAAAGGAGGAAAGCTAAAAATGAAAAAATTCTCGGTATTAATTGCAGGCGGGGGAAGTACTTTTACTCCAGGGATTGTTTTGATGTTATTAGATCATTTAAATAAGTTTCCAATTCGGAAATTAAAACTTTATGATAATGATGAGGAACGTCAAGCAACAATTGCAGGGGCTTGCGAAATAATTCTCAAAGAAAGAGCTCCGGAAATAGAATTTTTGGCAACAACAAATCCTGAAGAAGCCTTTACAGATGTTGATTTTGTCATGGCGCATATTCGTGTAGGAAAATATGCAATGCGTGAATTAGATGAAAAAATACCTTTGAAACATGGTGTAGTTGGTCAAGAAACATGCGGGCCAGGCGGAATTGCATATGGAATGCGTTCTATTGGAGGAGTATTAGAATTAATTGATTATATGGAAAAATACTCTCCAGATGCATGGATGTTAAACTATTCCAATCCAGCAGCTATTGTTGCTGAAGCTACCCGTCGGTTGCGGCCAAATTCCAAAATATTAAACATTTGCGACATGCCTATTGGAATTGAAATGCGCATGGCACAAATTTTAGGTTTAAATGATCGTAAAGAAATGAATGTCCGTTATTTTGGATTAAACCATTTTGGCTGGTGGACAGAAATCCGTGATAAAGATGGAAATGATTTAATGCCAAAACTAAAAGAACATGTAGCTAAACATGGATATAATGTACCAAATAGCGCAGATAACCAGCATGTAGATCAAAGTTGGAATGAAACATTCTTAAAGGCGCGTGATGTATATGCATTAGATCCAAATACATTGCCGAATACGTATTTGAAATACTACTTCTTCCCAGATTATGTTGTGGAGCATTCTAATCCTGAATATACAAGAGCCAATGAGGTAATGGAAGGCCGTGAAAAATTTGTTTTCGGCGAATGTAGAAAAATAATTGAAAATCAATCCACAGAAGGCAGTAAACTTCATATAGATGAACATGCAGCATATATTGTAGATTTAGCACGTGCCATTGCATATAACACTCATGAAAGAATGTTATTAATTGTCGAAAATAAAGGATCAATTATTAATCTTGATCCAACTGCAATGGTGGAAATTCCTTGTATTGTTGGAAGTAATGGTCCAGAGCCATTATCGATAGGAGAAATTCCACAATTCCAAAAAGGATTAATGGAACAACAAGTATCAGTTGAAAAATTGGTTGTTGAGGCGTGGGTTACCCGTTCTTACCAAAAATTATGGCAAGCAATAACATTATCCAAAACAGTACCAAGTGCAAAAGTTGCTAAAGAAATATTGGATGATTTAATTGAAGCAAATAAAGATTTCTGGCCTGAACTTCATAAAGATGATGTGGTAGTGAGCGAATCTTTTTAAGATGATCGATTTTATCAAACAAAAAGTACAAAAGGGTAACAATCTTTTGTACTTTTTTGTTTCACTCCTCCTTCTGTTAATGAATAATTATTTTTTTCCAAGCAGCAGACTTACACCTTTTTTTCCTTTAAACTAAGTATTGTAGTGTTCTGGCATTACATTTGGCTGCTTCCGAAGGAATGTAAAGGATAATAATCCAGTACAGTTCCATATAGTTCTTCCAGCGAATTTATTCGCAGTTAACGGCACGGCGATTGGAGATGACAAGAGCAAACATAAATTATTTATTGAAGGAGGGGATATGGCTTGAGATTAGAAGAACTTATTAATAAACATTATAAAAAATTAAATGAGACAGATTTACACATCTTAAAGTACATTATGAATAATAAAAATACTTGTTATTCGTTAGGGATTAATAATCTAGCTGAAAAATGCAATGTTTCCCGCTCTTCAATATTGCGGTTGGCACAGAAATTGGAATTTAGTGGATATAGTGAATTCCGAGTGTTCTTAAAATGGCAAGGTCGAGAGGATCCGGTAGAAGAAAAAAGCGGTGTAGAAATTTTGCAGGAAGATCTTCATGAAACAATCAAATATATTCAAACCAAAGATTTTTCGGATGTTTGTGAATTGATATATAATGCCAATCAAGTATTTGTTTTTGGGACGGGCACTGCACAATTACATTGTGCATTAGAGTTGCAAAGAATGTTTCTGCCGCTTCAAAAGTATTTGAATGTTATCCACTCCCAATTGGAGTTTGAAATAATTGTAAAGGATTTGCAGAAAAACGATGTTGTGATCATTTTTTCTTTATCAGGAGATACACCAACAATTTTTCCTGCAGTGCAAAATTTAGTTGCCAAAGGAATTCCTTTTATCTCTATAACAAATTTAGTAAATAATCGTTTGGCTAGAATGACTCCGTATAATTTATATGCCAGAAGTTCAAATCTCGCAAGCCATAACGGAACAAAATTGAAAACATTTGCCCCTTTTTTTATTATTGGAGAAGCTATTTTTAGCCATTATGTTGACTACCTGAAAGAGAAAAAAGAAACAATTGAAAGGGCGGGAAAAGATGAAGACGCATAATACAACGTGCCAACAAAAACATTCGAATGATTCCCCTTCCATATTACAAAGTTTGCGCATTTTTAAAATATCGGTCATCTTTTTTATACGTCCCATTTCTCTTTCTTAATTATTTATATATAATGTCGCTGCAGGCAAACCAACCTTTTTTTGCTCAAGTAAAAGAGGATCCTTTCATTAAAATTTGTTTGTGTTTGCCATGTTAAATCTTTTTTTGGTGTATTGACAAGAATGGTGTTGTCAGATTTATAAAACAGATCCAGTTAGAAATAGGAAGGTTGGCGATTTCATTATTGCTGGTTGAAATATATTTGGCAGTATGTTGCTTCTTTTAGCTATTAGCAAATACCGGAAAGCACATAAAGAATTAATAAAAAATAGTACGTTGAACCGGAAGGAAAAAGGAGCAAATTTAAGATTTGTCGGCAGTACCATTATTGTTGGATTGCTGTCTGTTCTTTGTCTTGTCTTTATTATTAAAATACAATTTTCATAAAATTATTATAGATAGAAAGAAGGAATTAGTATGTTAAAAAAAATATTTGCGAAAAATCCCAAAACTATTATAGAAGAAATTTTTTCACCTATGTATGGCGAAGTAATTTCATTATCAGAAGTACCGGATCCCGTGTTTGCCCAAAAGATGATGGGGGATGGGATAGCGGTTATTCCTAAAGACGGAAAGGTGGTGTCCCCTGTAAAAGGACAAATTATTCAAGTATTTCCTACTAAGCACGCAATAGGTATTCGAACAAAACATGGGTTAGAAATATTAATTCACGTTGGACTAGATACGGTTGAATTAAATGGTGAAGGTTATGAAGTAACTGTGAGTGAAGGGCAAAAAGTAAAAATTGGAGATCCCATAATGAATGTTGATATAGAATTTATTGAAAAAAATAATAAAGAAATCGTAACGCCAATTATTATTACAAATAGCGCTGAAAAGACTGAGAAAATAGTTGTGCGGGAAGCTGGTGAAATACAAAGGGGAGAGTATATATTGAAATGCTATGTTGTAAATTAGGGCAATTTCATTCTAACATCCGAAATACCGCGAAAAATTTTGCGAATCCCCTAGATGATGCACATTCTTACCAAGCATTTGTGCATTTTCCAAATATATTTCTGTAAAATGATGCAAGTTATTTTCTACAAGAAGAAAATTCAGAGTGTTGCAGTATATCTTTATCAAAATTTTGTATAAATATACATATATGTGATCTATCCATCAAGGGCTTGACATGGATCCTCTGTAGCCATGATTCTTTAGCCAAGCGCCAGCTTCAACAGTTTTGGCAAAACCAAAAAAGGTTATCATGGCTCCTCCTCCATGTAAAGCTCCTTTGCATATCACTGCATAAGGATTTTGCAATTCTCTGCACTTTTATTTTCAAAAAACAAACCTATTGTAATTAAGTTTATTATAATCTCCCTGTTCTCCGTGTCTAATTTTTAGACTAACATCAATTTTATGTTTCTATTACTTAAATACCTTATTGTTCTTAGCTAATATTATATATCCTAAAATAACAGCTTTTCTGTTCTAAGCCTTTTTATAAAGTTATCAAGGGCATCACTTTCATTATTAAATATTACTTCCGAACCTGTTACAATATTGGATCTTTATTATCATGGATAACATAAAAAGGATTCAAAAACCCCTCTTCTCTGAACCATTTATTACGGTCAAATTTAATTTCCATTAACTATTAATTTTATTTCATCGACATGGAATAGCTTAGAAGCTTTGGATAAGAAGTGCGGTCAAATTAAAATGTTTATTTTCTATCTACCTATTTTTCCCATCGTTATCATATATAAAAATTTGAAAATTTGATTCTCATTTCCCCTCTCGATAATTGAAAAATTTTGTCTTTCATCCACATTATATAAGATCCAATTATCACCTTCAAAGTAGCAACCTGTTGAAAATGGTACATTGGTTTTTCTACCAATAACAATATTCAATTCTTCCAAATCTATGCCTAACTCTTTTATTTTATTTTCATATTCAGTTCGTGTCATTTTTTACCAACCTCCTTTATTTTGTAATATACCGATATCCTCTAAAGCTTTCACATTTATTGGAGTGTTAATTTGTTTCGCACCACCCGTAGTTATTTTCCCATGGAGCTGCTTCCCCCATAACACCATATATTGAGTCTATTTCTTTTTCTTTACACAAAGCTACCAATTCAGGATTTGATTGAAAAGCTTTATATTGAGAATACCAATTGGCAATAACATTTTCAGTAATATGAGGATTATTTTTTCCAATCTTTATATTTAATTTATCAATAATAGAATTGATTTTGTTAACAGAATATTCTGGATGGTCAATACTAAAATTTTTAATAGCATCTATTGCATCTTTATAGTACGTTTTATCAAAATAATAGGTGTTCCTCGCATACTCATTTCAATATAACAAATAGAACGTTCACTTTGTGTACTATGATAACTATTTTCTACCACACCTAAATTGTTGCCAAAAGGACTTCCAATTCTATCTCATTCACTTGGAATTAATATTTCTCCAGTTTCTTTATTAAATACACCAATTACAGTATCTTTATTCAAACCTGGAAAACTTGGCCAGTCAATATCTGGCCATTCTCCCCAATTAGAACAATCAGCATTTTTTATCACTCTAACATCATTTAAAACATTAAAATTTATTTTTTGTTCCGGTGTTAACTTATTAAAGTTAGCTTTCATAATTTCAATCTTTTCAGCATTAGATAACGTTTCATCACACCAAACATTATCTCTGAGATATTTATTGAAATTATTTTGTGCCTCTTTCCCTATACCTTCAAATGATTCACAAACATATTTTTCTAATTTAGGATCTATAGTACTTTCGCCTGTTCCCGTATCCTTAATGTTATATTCGAAGCCATCGTTGTTAACTTTATTCCCCCCAACATTTTTTACAAAGAAGTGCTATTTTTCAAAGTCTTTCGTTGCTCATTCCGTCATCAACCCTTAGACCGATTGGGACCGGCCCATGTCGAGATACCGCGATAATAAAGAAAAAGCTGAGGTTCTATGAATTAAGACTTCATATTTTAGTGTTTATGATAAATTAAATCAGTTTCGTAACTATCACCGCTGTAATTATTTTTTTAAATACAATCTCTTTAATTCTTCTGTTTCTTCTTTCTTTAATTTTAAATTGTAATGTGAAATGATCTTTTTCATTAAGGAGTCAAATTGCTTTAAATAAAAGCCATAATTGTAAATTATCACAAATGCACTTGGCAATCTTTTGTTTAGGACAATTGGGATTATATTATTCTCAAGAGACAAGTAAAAAACATCACAACGATCGTCATTTATTTTATCAATATTTATTTTTCCAATTTCTTTTCTATACAAAGAAAAATAATTTTTCCCTATATGATCTTCAAGGATTTTATTTGCTTTATTTACATCTTCTCCTATATTTCGCAGCATTTTTCTTACGCTATTACTTGGTTTATCTTGATTAAAGTAACTATACACAACTATATAAAATGCCAATTGGCCAAATTCCGAATCGGCATATTGTCCAATCAAAAATTCTTTATTTCTTTGGACTTCATATAATCTCATTTTTTTGTTGACAATATCAGTTTTACATCTTATAGACATATCGAAATACACATTGTCTTTATCATAATTTTTTTGATAGACAGAAACTTCTTTTAACGATTGGTTATCATTTTCAACGATAAAAAGATTAGGATCCTTCTTTAAGAGTTCAAGCACATTCATCATGGACTCCACTTCCTTACAGAAACAAGTTCAATTAAATCTTCTTCAATTAATTCATTAATTGTATAAGGTTTCCCATTTTCATGGTATTTTACAAATTGTGTTCCCCCCGCCTGGTCTACCAAACCAAGGCGCAGCTTTACCAGATTTAACACTAAAGTCTTCCAATACTCTATAAACGTAATAGTTTGCTTCGTCACTATGCAATGCGAGCGCTCTCTCTTCATACGGAACACCCTTTGGAGAAAAGAAGCCTCCAGTTGGTTCTCCATATCTATCTATTAACATTCCTTCTTTCAGGATTGTGTCAACCGGTTCTTCTGCGAATCCATCATTTGGAGGCCATATTACTTCTCCAGTTTCTTGATTATAATATTTTGGATTATCATATACATCTTTATATTTAAGGTACTTTTCCTCACTGGGTGGATACATCCATTTTTCAATTTTCGCTTTATCACCTGGACTTAAACCTTTTGAATTATCTTTAATTTCTTTTATGTCCTCCAAATTCACCCCATCGACCTTGCTCAAGTATGCCCGGATTTTGTTTTCCACCGCATGCGTATTTTCCGCCGGAACCTTAACATCCCCAACCCCTTCCATGGCGAATCCCATCTGCCGGTCAGGGATCGCATTTTTCAGATTTGTTATGGTGTTGTCTACGAATCGGCCGACTTGCAACGCACCGTTTGCTGCGCCGATTTTCAAATGCTGAGGCACTTCTAATTCATTAGCCTCCTACTCGATGTTTAGTAAATTCCCACCTTGTGAAAATCAGAGTATGATTGATTTCTTATGTGTTATAGTTTTAACCCTACTTTTTGGCACCCAATCCATAAATGTATCTCGATCTTTTCTGTCTAGATCTAACTCAACTCCTATTGCAACATCAGATGTAGCAACAAGATATTCATTAACATTTTCATTTAATATTTGCACCTCTAGTCCATCAATCACTCCAATAAGTTCTATTTCATAAATATCTTCTATCTCATTCTGTTCAACTTCATTAATATACACTCTAGGGAGATTACTAATGTCATAATTATCTGGATATTTTTTTTCTTTAAACCCCTTATCTAAATCTGTTGCATTATAGCTAATTAACCTAACTTTATTCTTTATTAATCTAGCCTTATAGTCCTCACCTTTATATTTGGCATATAATCCTTTTTTCAAAATAATCCCTCCAGTAATTATTTTATCGGAACAAATCTACCAACGTCTTCGTCATATATAGCGCGTAAAAATTCTTCTCCATTGATTACTTCATACAATTCAGCCCCATCTTTTGGAGCAAAGTAACCTTTAAATTTCCATTCAGGAACTATTTCTCCGTTTCTTGAAGCTGTAAATCCATTCTGTGTACATGGTGGTTCGTCAAAGACTGTACCTCCCATTCTTTTTCCATAAGGAATTTCAATACTCCCAATGTGTTCAGTCTTAAATAAGATTTTTCCATAGGAATTTCTGTTTTCTGGAAAAGGTCGTACTACCCTATCATCATTAACATAACTATAATCTAGTCTTAAGGACTCGACAACATGTGCGTAATCTTTTATATGACTTACATCTTCTGCTTTTGCAAAATAACCACCAATTTCTTTATATTCTCCATTGAGGTATTTTTCGATATCACTAGCTGGAAACGTTTTTTGTAAAAGAGTATCTTGATTAACTTTCGGCACAGAATCCCTAATATTCTTCATAAATATTAATTCTTTCTCATCCATCTCATATACTGTACTTGAGCAAATTTACTAACATAAATTTACAAATAAACATAAAAAGAGACATGAACCGATTCCTTGGTTAGAATAGATGTGCTATCAAACTACCTAAACAAGAGGTTCATGTCTCTCGTATGGATACGATTAGCACATCATCAAGAAATTTACAATACATGATCTTCTCTCGGATTAAAACTTTATTATTCCAAGTCTGTGATGAACCATCTCGTCCACCTCATAGATGGAATGCTCACAAAAGGATGTTCTGGTACTCTGACGGATCTCCATCAGTGAGTTACCATCCGAAACACCGAACGACGTTGAGTCATTTCCGATACCCACCTCGTGACCGTGGGAGGCGAAACGTATCGAATGTATCGCTACGAAGGGGCATTGAACGACATTCCAAATGCGGTGGTATTGTTTTATTGGAAAACCGATCAACCGATGACGAGCGAGCATTTGCGTTGTTTTTTAAGTACAGACACAAAAACTGAGCGATTAGGCTATTCTTGGATACTATGCGAAACGCTGGTCGATCGAAAGCTACTTTCGGCAAACGAAAGAAACATTAGGTTTCGATCGATATCGAATCCGACATGAGCGAGCCATTAAACGATTTTGGGCCATCGTACAATTTACGTATATCTATTGCATGACAGAACATTCAAGTGATTTTTCAACCGGTCTTGCGAGTGTGAGATCGAGAAAAATTCACAATCTCATTGAGTTTATTTATTACGAAGCCCAACGAGGAATGCCACTAGATTCCATTAAAAACCAGTTACGAGTGGCATAAGGGGATCTTTGTTTGCTTTTTGAAGATAGTATTAAATGTATCAGAGCAACTCCCTACGGGACGAGATTTTTGCATTCGTCCCTTTTTTCATATTCGAAGAAAGAAGTTTAAACTGAGAAACAGGCGCCAAAAACAAAAGAAACATTAGAACTATCAAAAACGAGGGGCGAAAACTTTATCAATTCGTGAAGGAAATAAGCGAACAAATTAAGAAATCGCCCGAAAAGACGACAACACTTCCATATATAGAAGGCGACAAACTGGAAATCGGAATCACTTCATACGGTGATTTTATGGGTGAATTGCCGCATTACCACACGCAAGCTTATGAATATCAATACATTATCAGCGGAAAAACGGAATATTTAGATGTGGAAACAGGAGAACTGTACACCTTTCAAAAAGGCGATTTCTATGTAACTCCCCCAGGCATTAAATATGCTCAACGGTCACAACCCGGCACAGTTATTTTTTTATTAAAGCGCCCCCGGGGATGATAAAGTGAATGTGGAACCGACGGTTGAAATCGGGAATTGGCTTAATCAAAAAACAAAATAAAGCAAAAACCGGATACTTATTGTCAGCCGATCCTTCAGACCCGACCGGTAGAGCCGTTTTTCCGCTTTTCTCCCGAATACTGCCGGTACCGATGAAGCAAATTTCATTTACACAAGTCAATACCGAATGCATGTATTCGGTATTGACGATAAACAATCGATTGTTTGAGAAAAGATAGGGAAAATCTGTTCAATATAAAACGATGTTCATAATTCTTCCCAGGCGTAGAAAATTGAGTGGGCGAACTGCAAATGCCAATCTTAAAAAATAACGATACATCGTTAACGGAATTTTACTCTTCCAACTATATTTAATATTCTCTCTTCTCTATACGTATAATCCAGTTATAGAGAAGTTGATAGTATTTATGGAGATTGCCAAAAATTTCAACAGCTAGCTCTTCATTGTATGTATGAACTGTCAAATTCCGATCATCTACCATTTTTAATGCAATGATCGTTTCCTCATCAGATAAAATTCCAATTTCCCTGCTTGAACGAATTACTCCTTTAGGTGAACCGACATCAATTCCTTCTTTATCATATAAAAATTGTTTTACTGCTTTCCAACAAGCTTCAAAACTAAACTCAAATCGCTGAATAGCTGCATCCCGTTCAACTTCCGTTGGATTCTCTAGGAGCAAAACCTCTTGGAAAGCACGAAGAGCTTTTAAAGCAAGTTGAATACGTTCCTTTAACCGTTCCATAAAATTCCTTCCTTTTTCACTTTTTCTTTCATAGCCTGATCGGCTTTAGATAAATCGACAAGATCTACTCTGTACGGTAATGGCGATTCCTCTATTCGTTCACGAAGTTCCACCCACTTAGAAATCGGAATAGCTGAATCTGCAGAAAGAGCGATGTCAATATCGGATGTCCTCTTTTCCTCTTTACGAGCCCACGAACCAAACAGATAGACTTTTACTGATTGATCATGCAATGTTTCAACAATTATTTTTTTCAAAAACGACAGTATCTGCTCCCGATCAGCCGAATTTAAATCCATTTTTTATCAAACCCTTTTTTGAATTTGAAAATGATTATACCATAAAATGTATCATAAAAATGATTTCCATAAGATAAAGCGAAGTATTAATTTTCATCTTTCGTTGCCGCTACTTCAATATATGAAGTATTATTTTCCTTTTTACCGTATATAATCTGTTCAATTATTCCTCTCCACTCTGGATTAATATCTTCCCATTTCTTCCCCCAGTTGGAATTTATAAAATGGTAAGCTTTATATGGTTTATCGGAACTTGAAGATTTATACCCTAACAGGTCTTCCATACACTCTTTAATAGGAAAAACTCGATTTGGATCTCCTACCGCATCTAAAATTAACTTGTTAAAATTAAAGGCTTTTTCTATACCACCATCTCTATCATGTATAACATATGGATAAATACCTAAAGCGTTAAAATATTTCACTAATGGAATAATTGCAGCCTTTCCTCTTGCCTTTACAACTTCCCAATTATATGAGAAATCCTTATACATATCTTCAGGCATCCTTGCAACTGTTTCTCTTATTACAACTTCTTCTGTATCGCCTTCTACTATCAAAACTTTTTTTGTAAAGAAGACCTTTGTTATACTATCATCAATCTTTAATAACATCTTAATATAAGTTTTTTCATCTTCTATAAGGCTTTTATATGCTTCACTGACATTAAAAGGATTAGAATGTACAACTTCTAAATTTCTTTTTGAATCATTTAGTTCAACTCTATCATAATCTAAGTAAAGAGAATTTAATACTTGATGAGTATTCTTACTCAAATCAATCATGTAAGGTGAATGTGTTGTACAAATTATTTGATTATTTTTATCCATAGCTAATTCATATATTATATCTCTCATTTGTTTTGCAGCTTGTGGGTGCAAATAAATTTCAGGTTCTTCAAACGCTATTAATAAAGGTCTAATATATTCTTCCCTTGTTAATTTATTTTCACGCATACTTCTGTACCTTAACATTGCAAAAATAGCAGATCTTATCACACCTGCTCCTTGATAGTTAATTGAAGTGTGAATATTACTTCCAAGTTCAACATCAAAATTAGGCTTTATTACGTCACCTGCATTAGATAAATTTGCTCTTGCAAGAAACGTAGTGTTAGGGAACACTTCACCTAATACTTTATTCAACCCTGATAACAGCTGTGCGAAATCACTACTTTCATCATTTGGATCTAACTCCTTTGCAAGTTCTTCTAGATAATACTGTACCTTTTTAAAATTTTCTGATTTATCTCTAACATCTTCAAATAGTTGTGTTAAGGTTTTTATCAACGCTCCATTTTTTCCTGACAATTCATCATTATTTGGCTTATCCGATATAAGAAGAAATCTCGGAAGTTTATGTAATACATTTCCTGCAATTCCCCCGGGATTTTCAAACCATTTGGTTTTATTCTCATCAATTTCAAAAACTTCCTCAACACCATTGTCTTCAAGAACTTTTAACATATTTTCTGTCATTTTTTGATTATATTTTTTATCAGGGAATAATTCCTTAACAACTTCCTCACTAAGTCCATAATTTATATAATCCTGTATAGAATTACATTCTTTAAATTTTTCCTTTAAAAAGCTGTTATACTGCAACATCTCAATTTTACATTTGTTATTCCCAAGGAAGTAAGTTTTCCTATAAAATATCCTATATCCACTCTCATCCTCATCATGACTTTCATACTTAAACATTCGTTGTTTGTTAAAACCCTTCCATTTGTATGCATTTGGTGGAATATCTCTAAACTCTGAAGTTATTACAACTTTATCGCATAAAATTTTATTGTTATTATCTTCTCCAAGTATTGAAAAGAAATCTTCATCTGGCATTTTTTGAGTATCGCTTAATAAGTATTCTATGGCCTTTAATATCGAGCTTTTTCCAACGTTGTTAGGACCAATTAAAAAAGTTGCATCTGAACATAATATTTCCGTTTGAAAATGTCTTCTAAATCCTTCAATCTTAATACTATGTAGTTTCAAAAAAATACCTCCCTCTATAAACTTTAATTTTCTTTAGAATTCTCATGTTTTCTTTAAATTTCGCTAACACATAATAGCTTCTTCCCCTCAATTAGTGGATATTACTTGTATTAAGTCAATATATTTACATGGTAAGTACTTTGCATAAACTTTAAAATCACTAAAATCGTTTGATAAAGAATAAATTCTTCGTGTATCTCCACGCTCAATAATTGTTGGTGCAAACCCACTATTTACTAATTGTGATAATAAAGCCCCATAATAAAAATCTGCCTTTGCTAATGCCATTAATAATCTCCTTTCCTTATATTTTAATAGTTAATAATTCTCATCGAAATCTTCAGTAAATATTTTTTTAATTCTGTACATAATATTTATTAGATACTAACTAATGGTCACACCCCTTTAATGGAAAACACTTTCTTGGGTTATTACTTCTAAATTGAGAAGTTTTATTTTAACTATTGTATTTGGACATAAAAAAGAAAAATGTCAGTCACTCCTATAATTTTTCTAGAAATGACTGACACTGATGCACTTATATTTCATATTCACCTTTAGATTCCGCAGCCTTTAGCGTATCCCAATCCCTAGCAACGCGCAGCACTCCACATGCGCCGTGTGCGGAAACATGTCGACGGGCTGGATGTATTCGACTTTGTACAAGCTGGAAAGAAATTGAATGTCTTTTGCCAGGGTGGACGGATTGCATGAGACGTAAACGAATCGTTTTGGCTTCACTTTTTTGATTGTTTTGAGAAACGCTCGGTCGCAGCCGGTGCGGGGAGGGTCGACGACGACAACATCTGGGCGCCAGCCTTCTTTTGCCCATTTTGGCATCCATGTTTCTGCTTTGCCTGTGACATATGTTGCATTTTTGATCCCGTGTTTTTCGGCGTTTTTTTTCGCGTCGCGGATGGATTCTTCAATGACATCCATTCCTCTGATTTCTGCTGCATCCTTTGCCAGCCACAAGCCGATCGTGCCGACGCCGCAATAGGCATCTACGATTTTTTCGCTTCCTGTTAAACCTGCTGCTTTTTTGACTTCGTCATAAAGTTTGACCGTTTGCACCGGGTTAAGCTGGAAAAAAGCGCGGGCGGATAGTTCAAAGGAAAGGTCGCCCAATGTTTCTTGGATGACTTCTTCACCTTTTAACAAAACCGTTTTGTCGCCGAAAATCAACGATGTTTTGCTTCCATTTATATTTTGCATGACTGATTTTACTTCCGGCGCGCGCTTCATGATCTCCGCTGCAATCAGTTCTTTTCGCGGCAATTCTTCCGCTTTTGTAATGAGGACGACTTGCACATGGTTCGTCTGAACTCCGGCGCGTACGACGATTGTGCGAACGATGCCCGTCCGTTTTCGCTCATGGTAAATCGGGATGTGAAAATCCTCCAGTACTTGTTTTACCGTTTGGGTAATTTTATCTGTCAGCGGGTGCTGGACCATGCAAGAGTGAATTGGAACAAGCTTGTGTGAATTCGCACCATACAGGCCTGCTATCACTTGCTGTTTTTCATTTCCGAGCTGAAATTGACTTTTATTGCGGTAATGCCAAGGGTCGTCCATACCGATTGTCGGACGGATGTCGAGGGCGTCAACCTCTAGGTTCGTATGGCGCTCAAGCGCTTGAATGACAATGTCCCGTTTGGCAGCAAGCTGCTGTTCATATTGCAAATGCTGCAATTGGCAGCCTCCGCATCGGTCATAATAGATGCAGGGCGGTTTCACACGATGAGGGGATTTTTTCCGTATTTTTTTAATAACGGCTTCTGCATAATTTGGTTGAATATTCTCTGCTTGAACGACCACTTCTTCCCCGGGCAAAGCTCCCGGGACAAAGACAACTTGTTTCTTAAAATACCCGACACCTTCTCCGTTAATGCCAAGCCGCTTAATGGTCAGCGGAAATTGCTGTCCCTTTTGAATCGTCACAGATGCCGGTCTATTTTTTATCTTCATTTCGCTTCTCCCCGTCTCTTTTCGATGCTTCGCCATAAATAAAAAGCTGCATAGCTTAAATAAGGAACCCACTCGCGGCTGTAGTTTTCCATTTCTTCTTTTGTCGGTTTCTTTTCCAGTTGAAAATAATGCTTGATCGCATTTTGCAAGCCGATATCAGCAGCAGGAAACAGATTCGGCCTGCCCAGCCCAAATAAAAGAAAATTTTGCACCGTCCACGGGCCGATGCCGCGCACTTGAACCAATTTTTTCATAATGTCATCATCGCTCCATTCATGGAAGGCCTGAAGCGGCAGTGCTCCTTCTGCAATCAATCTGGAGGTATCAATAACATATTCCGCTTTTCTCATGCTGAATTTCAGCGCCCGCAAATCTTCATAGTTCAATTTGGATACTGTTTCCGGTTTGGGATAAAACCATACATTATCTACTTGAAAACCAAAAGTTTGCACAAAAGCGGTCGTCAATTGATAGGCAAATGATAAATTTAATTGCTGATGAATGATGCATTTCATTAAACAAGCATACGGATGAAAATCTAACACGAGCGGCGTCCCTTCATGCTCTTGAAAAAGCGGAGCAAGGTTGGATTGCAGGAAATGATCTTGAATGGTTTTAAGCGAATTCTTCCATTGAAATATGCGTGTCAGCTCATGGATGGCTCGTTCTTTTTGTTCATCCTGTTCCCCTGATATTTCAAATACTGGGTTTTCCTTCGATCCGATTGCTTTTACAGCGGCAACAAAAGGTTCTTCTTTTTCACTATAAAGAGGAACAAGGACGGTTCGCTTGTGCACGTCCACCTTGTTCAACGGATCAAGTGAAAGGCGCTCTAACACGCGGTCGAAGTCATACGGCGGCGCCGCTTTTATCGTCACATTCCACATGTTTTTACCGACCTTTATCGTATTTTTTCGGAGCTATTATATCACATAATCCGCTTCTATTAATAAAGAAATGGACTTTCAAACATTTTCTCCATCACTAGATCGTCTAAGCTTTTAAAAGTATAGCCTTGCTGTTTTAAAGTTTTAATCGCTTCATCAAGCGCATCAGCGTTGTCTTTTGATACGGTGTGCAGCAAAATGATCGCGCCCGGATGAATTTGATTGATAATGTTGTCGTATGCATATCGCCAGCCTTTTTGTTCATTCACCTTCCAGTCGACAAATGCAAGCGACCAAAAAATATTGCGATAACCGTATTTTTCGGACAATGCAAGTGTGCGTTCGCTAAAAATGCCCCTTGGCGGTCTCACATATACTGTTCCTTCTTGGCCTGTAAGCTCCTTTACTTTGTCGCTGACGGCATCAAGCTCCTTCTTTATTTTATCAGCACTTATTGTCGTCATATCAGGGTGGCTCCATGAATGATTGCCGACAATATGCCCTTCTTTCACCATTCTCTTTACAAGATCAGGGGCTGTTTTTAAATAATGGCCTGTTACAAAAAACGTCGCATGTACATCGTGCTTTTTCAGTACGTCCAAAATTTTCGATGTATAGCCGTTTTCATAGCCATTATCAAACGTTAAATAAATCTCTTTTTTGCTGGGATCTCCTAAATAAAACGCTCCATATTTATTTAAAAGTTCATTCCATTCTTTCCCGGCATCAGGAGGCTGATGATTATTGTTTTTTTGAAAACCCCAATGAATCGGGTGATTGCTGACAGCAGCAGAGGCGCAGCTAAAAAAAGAAAAAAATAACAAGACAGAGCAATATAAAATCCGGAAATAATTCAAGCTGTGAATCTCCTTTCCATTATTTTTACTATTAGTCTTTATCCGTTTTTAGGAATTATGCTCCATCTTGATTTCAAAAAAATACCATAGCCAATCATCTGGCTATGGCATTGAGTTTAATATTTAGCTAAATACCGGCTCTTTAAATTGAGAAAGCTTTTCTAATGACGATTTTTCAATGTCTTCATGCAGGCTGTTGCCGTGTGAATCCATTGTGACAACGGCCGTGAAGTCTTTTACGCGCAAATGCCACATAGCTTCTGGAATTCCAAACTCCAGCAAGTCAACACCTTCAACCGCTTCGATGCAATCCGCATAATATTGAGCAGCACCGCCAATCGCATTCAAGTATACTCCGCCATGCTCTTTTAAAGCTTGCAGCGTTTTTTGCCCCATGCCGCCTTTGCCCATTACCGCACGGATGCCAAATTTTTTCATAATTTCCCCTTGATAAGGCTCTTCGCGAATGGAAGTGGTCGGCCCGGCCGCTTTCACTTCCCAATTGCCGTTTTCATCTTTTAACATGACAGGTCCGCAGTGGTAAATAATTTGACCGTTTAAATCAACCGGCGCATCATGATCCATTAAATATTTATGGATGGCATCCCTTCCTGTGTAAATGATTCCGTTGATGCGAACAACGTCGCCGACTTTCAGCTCGCGGATTTGTTCTTCTGTAATTGGCGCTTGCAGCGTGATGACACGTCTTTCAGAGTCCGTTGATGCTGCATGTTCTTCTTGTGCAGCATTTTCCTGAAAATCAACATCTTCTCCATCTTGATAAAGCCATTTTATGATTTCACCCGTATTTGGATCGATATGCACACCTAAACGGCGGAATGCCCAGCAGTTGTATGCGACAGAAACAAAAAAGCTTGCAGGAATTCTGTGCATTGCGCCGACTTTGCAGCCTAATAAAGTGGTTTCCCCGCCAAATCCCATCGTTCCGATGCCAAGCTTGTTTGCATTTTCCATAATATATTCTTCCAATTGCCGCAATTCTTCGTTCGGATTTACGTCATCGACTTCGCGGAATAATTGTTCTTTCGCTAAATCGTACCCCGCTGAACGGTCTCCGCCGATTCCAACTCCAATGAATCCTGCGCTGCATCCTTGGCCTTGTGCTTGATATACCGCATGCAAAATACATTTGCGGATTCCATCCAAATCTCTGCCGGCTCTTCCCAATCCTTCTAGTTCGCACGGCAGGCTGTATTGAATATTTTTGTTTTCGCAGCCGCCGCCTTTTAATATTAAGCGAACATCGATATAATCTTTTTCCCATTGTTCAAATTTTACGACTGGAAGCCCTTCGCCCAAGTTATCGCCGGAATTTTCTCCAGTGAGCGAATCAACCGAGTTCGGGCGAAGCTTCCCGTCCTTCGTCGCTTGAGCGATCGCTTTTTTTATTGTTTCCTTTATTTGAATTTGATTGATACCGACTGGCACTTTAATTTTAAATGTCGGCAATCCGGTATCTTGGCAGATCGGCGATACATTTTCATCTGCCATTTTAATATTTTCGGTTATCGTGGCAAGCGACATCGCAGCTCTTGTACCAGCATTTTCACGCTGCTTCGCCTTCAAAATAGCGCGGCGGACATCCTTCGGCAATTTTGTAGACGTTTCCACAATTAATTGATACATACTCTCATATAATTTTTCCATCCCGCTTATCCCCCTTACATTCAGTCAAAAAACTCCCACTTAACACAATTTTTATTATACTTCTTTTAATTTTGATTGGAAAGGCATTCACGTGCTGATCATTTTTTTAGGGGGATAAGGAGAGGGTTTCAACATTCATTGCAGCAGTTAAAAAAGGTTCAGTTTGCGAATTCTATCAACCGCTTCTAAAAGCCTGCTCTCATCAACTAATAAACCAACGCGTATGTATCCTTCTCCATATTGTCCGAAGCCGTTTCCTGGCGCAACGGCGACATCTGCTTTTTCAAGCAAATAATCGGCAAACTCTTCGCTAGTAAATCCTTTCGGAACAGGGAGCCAGGCAAAAAATGATCCTTTCGGAGCTTGAGCGTTCCAGCCAATTTGCCGAATAGCATTGATAAACGTATTTCGGCGGTTTTCATAAAGGGAGACAAGCTCCTCTACACACGACTGATCGCCTGTTAATGCGGCAGCTGCTGCTAATTGTATTGCTGGAAAAAGGCTGCAATATAAGTGATCTTGAATAAGATTAATACTTTCAATGATATTCTGGTTCCCTACAGCAAATCCAACACGCCAGCCGGCCATATTGTAGGTTTTCGACAATGTGTACATTTCAATGCCGATGTCCTTAGCTCCTTCCACTTCAAGAAGGCTGGTCGGTTTTTTGCCGTCAAAGCCGATCGCACCGTACGCAAAATCATGGACAACGGAAATTCGATGCTTCTTTGCAAACGTAACCGTTTCCTCAAAAAACTTAAGATCGGCCGTTGCTCCTGTCGGATTGTTCGGGTAGTTTAAATACATCAATTTTGCCGCTTCTTTATCCTCCAACGGAATGGCGTTGTAATCAGGTAAAAACCGATTTTCTGCCAACAGCGGGAACGTTTTAAATTGAGCCCCGGCTAAAACAACGCCTGATAAATAGTCTGGATAACCCGGGTCGGGCAATAGCATTAGATCTCCTTCATTTAATAGGCACATCGGCAATTCAACAAGTCCAGTTTTCGTACCGAATAAAATCGCCACTTCTTTTTCCGGATCTATATCGACACCGTATTGTTTCTTATAATATTCACTAGCCGCATGTTTTAACTCGATCAGACCTGAAAATGGTGAATATTTATGTGTTTTCGGGTCTTCTGCTGCGGTTTGCAGCGCTTTGACGATATGCGGGGGAGTCGGCTGGTCAGGATTTCCTTGTCCTAAATTAATAATATCTCTTCCTTCGGCTACAGCGTTATTCACTTTTTTCACAAGGGCAGAGAAAAATTGTGTTGGAAGCTTTTTTAAACGTTCTGAAATCTCCACTCTAATCCACCTTTTTTTATAAAAATAGTTGAAATTATCATAAAAATTCTATAGTCTTTATATAAAAATGTCTAGGGGCTGAAAATCATGAAAGTTGCTTGTATACAAATGAATATCATTTTAGGCGAACCGGACCAAAACTATGAAATCGCTCAAAAAAATATAATAGAAGCAGCAAACCATCAAGCGGATACAATTGTTTTGCCTGAAATGTGGAATACAGGATACGCCCTTGATCAGCTTGATGAGCTTGCAGACAAAAATGGAGAAAAAACAATTGAGCTGCTGACATCCCTTGCTAAAACATATCATGTCAATATTGTCGGCGGTTCAGTTGCAACGAAAAAAAACGGACAATTTTTTAATACCATGTACGTTGTCGACCGATTCGGAAATATCACCGCTGAATACGACAAAGCCCATCTGTTTAAATTGATGGATGAGCATAAATTTATGAGTGCCGGTCAAAAAGTAAATATATTTGAGCTGGACGGCATCACTTGCGGTGGTGTTATTTGTTATGATTTGCGTTTTCCGGAATGGATTCGCACCCATGCATTAAAAGGTGCAAACATTATGTTCATTCCTGCCGAATGGCCGAAAAAGCGAATTGACCATTGGCAATTGCTTCTCCAAGCACGGGCAATTGAAAATCAAATGTTTGTTGTAGCAGTAAACCGGGTCGGAGCGGATCAAAATAATGAATTTAATGGACACTCAATGGTCATTGCCCCTTGGGGCGAGCTTCTTGTTCATGATCAAACAGATGCAGGAATTTTTTACGCCCAACTGGATCTTCAAGAAATTGACCGTGTAAGAAAAACCATTCCTATTTTTCAAGACAGACGTCCGGAATTATATTTCGAATAAAATTTTACACCCCTTAAAAGAATGTGAAAGCATTCCCTTTTAAGGGGTTTTTGTATGAAAAGGCAATTAAACGCTTTTCATGTGTTTTAAACTTTTGGTAAAGGGTGGATAGGCAATCCCTTTTTCTGTAATAATTGCCGTAATGAGTTCATGATCGGTCACGTCGAATGCCGGATTATATGTTTGCACATTTTCCGGCGCCATCGGTTTTTCATACCATTTTGACGTGATCTCCTCTGCTTTTCTCACTTCGATCGGTATTTGTTCCCCTGTCGAACAATCTAAATCGATTGTTGAAAGCGGAGCACAAACATAAAACGGGATTCCATAATATTTTGCTAAGATTGCCACTCCGGAAGTTCCAATTTTATTGGCAGTATCTCCGTTTGCGGCAACTCGATCACACCCGACTAAAACCGCTTGTACTTTTCCCTCCTTCATCACAATGGATGCCATGTTGTCACAAATTAACGTTACATCCACACCAGCTTCCTGCAATTCCCATGCAGTTAGACGTGCACCTTGAAGAAGCGGTCTTGTTTCATCTGCAAAAACTTTGAAATGGTAGCCTCTTTCTTGGCCTAAGTAGATGGGAGCTAACGCAGTCCCATATCTCGCCGTCGCAATTGTTCCTGCATTGCAATGGGTCAGAAGACCCCAGCCGGGTTTTAATAATGACAGGGCATGCTCCCCGATCGAATAACAGACTTGCTCATCCTCATTACGGATATGTTCTGCTTCTTCCTTCAGTGCGTTTTTAATTTCCTCGATGCTTTTGTCTTTTTCTACTTTGAGTCTATCCTCCATGCGATCTAAAGCCCAAAATAAATTCACTGCTGTCGGCCGCGATGAAGCCAAATACTGTTTGATTTTTTGAAAATCATCCAAAAGCTGTTCATAAGTCGACGCTTTTGATTGCTTCGTGCCTAAATAAACACCGAATGCAGCAGCAATTCCGATCGCAGGCGCTCCTCTAACCTTCAGATGGTAAATGGCCTCCCATATTTCTTCTGGAGTAGAAAGATGCAGAAATACTTTCTCATTCGGCAATAGCGTTTGGTCGAGTATGATCACCGTATTGTTTTCATCATCCAGTTGTACGGATTGAATGGCTTTTACTGCTGTCATAAAACTTTTCCCCTTCAATAAATTTGCGGACACTTTGTAATAAAACATTCACAAAGTCGTCGCCTGTACGAATGTTTGCCCGTTCAAGAATAAAGGTTTTACCAGCTGTTAAACAAATTTTTTCAGCCAAAGCTCGGGATTCTTTATTTTCAATTGACGTGATGTCTTTTACATGGGCGATCCCAATAATTCTTCTGCATAATTCAAGTCCAGCAGCGGCTGAGGCATCCTCAAGGATGGAATTTAAATACCATTCTTTAAAACTAGGTGCACTTGCAGTTCTTTCTTTTATATTCTCATCCCAAGCATGTAAAAATTTTTTTGTAAACAGCTCTATTACGTCTGAGATTGTTTGTTGAATATATTGCAAGTAGTCTTCCTTTGTTTCTTGATCTTCAATTGTAAAGCTTGCATTTACATAGGCGAAAATAAGGTTTGCAATCACATTCCCAATATCGAACCCAGCAGGTCCATAAAAAGCAAACTCAGGATCGATTATTTTTGTTGAATCTTCCTTTATAAAAATGGAACCGGTATGAAGGTCGCCGTGGAGGAGGGACTGTGCTTTTGTCATAAAATCAAACTTCAGTTTAGCTGTTTCCAATGCAAGCTTTGAATCATTCCAAATTTCTTCACGGATGAATTCTCTCGTTTCTGGAAATACATCATTTTGCTCACAATCGTAAAAAGGTTCTGTATACACGAGATCTTCTGTTATTTCACATAATTCTGGGTTTGTAAATTTTTGCACCAATGCTTTCTTCTCTTTATGATCGATAACGGCATCTGAAGTAAGCAATAAGGTGTTGACAAGAAACGTTGTAATATGGTCGGCAAACAAAGGAAATTTTTTATGTTTTAAAAGAGCTGTCCTCATAATTTCATGGTCAGATAGATCATCCATCACACAACAATTCATAATCGGATCATACGAATAAACCTTAGGTACAAATCCAGGCGCTAATTCCCCTTGCAGCTTCAATGCTTCGCTTTCAATCCGATTGCGATCTGGCGAAACTTTAAAGGCGTCTGAAATACGCGCAACCGGACCAGCTTGTTTAATAATGACAGACTGGCCGCTATTTTGATCAACGACACGAAATACATAATTTAAGTTGCCATCGCCAATCTCTCGACATTCCAATTCTGCGTTTTGTTCAAAAATATCGAGTTTTTTCTGTACATATTCGATGACATCTTGCTCAGTCATCGTAAAATATGTTGTAAAATCCTTCAAAAAAATTCCCTCCTCTATCTTTGTTTGTCATAAAGTGAAAAAAGAGTCTTTCATAATATCCATTCACAATATGGGGACGACATTATTACAAGACCACTTCGTCACCTGCTTGTAAAAGCCGATTTCGGCAAATGCTCCAAATGGATTCGGATTTCTAGATCCAAAGCAGCCGCCGCATCCATTAAATAGAGGGGGCTGTCTATAAGTCGATTTTCCGGCTTATAGACGCCCCTTTAATGTTTTAGAAACGTTGATATATCAATGCTTATGATGTTTCGTTTTCAGTGGATTTTGTCTTTCTAAGACAGCCCCTTCCTAAAAATATAAATCTGCATCATTTATTCTTGATTTTCCCCATCCCGCCATAATACTTGATAAATTATCTGTGTTTACTTGGTTTTCAAGTGAAACTATATCCTCTTGTAACATAAGACAAGCCTATTTTTGTGGTGCTCTTTTAGCTGCAAGCTTCTTCGCAAAAATGTGTAAACCTATTAAAACCGGGTCAGCAGCCGCTGTGGTATTTTCATAGTTTCTTTGCATTCAGGAACATTGTTCACTGAGCTGGATGAATTGTGTATCCGAAGAGCAGCCAGTTATATGAAAAAGATGATGTTAAGCTTGCAGCTGTGAATGTTTAAAGCCGCTTTTTCATAAATTTTTTGTAAACTTAATTTACTTCTTCTTTTTCGTAAACTGGCACCCAGCCTTCTTCTGTCACAAAGATGCGGATCGCAACAACTTTTCGGTCATCAGCTAATGTGAAATAGTGGCGTCTGCCCTCTGGAACAGAAATAAGGTCTCCCGGATTAAGATGCACTTCAAAAAATTTCCCGTCCTGTCCTTGAATAACAAAAATTCCATGGCCGCTTACAATAAAGCGCACTTCATCATCTGTATGATGATGTTCACGCTGAAAATTTTTCAGCAGCTCTTCAAGGTTTGGCGTATGATCTGCTAAAGAAATGACATCCCAAGCTTTGTAGCCGCGTCTTGCTGAAATATCTTTAATTTCATTTTCAAAAGATTGTAAAATCGTTTGTTTTTCCTCATCATTTAAAAGATATTTCTCTTTTAAATGCTCTGGTAATTTGGCAATATCCCATTGCTCGTAAATAACACCTTGTTGATTTAAAAATGAAATCACTTCCTCTTGATTGCTGATAACTTCGTTTGTTCCTTGAATTTTAATCGTTGTCATGTAAAATACCTCCTTAAAATGTTTAATTATTTAAAGCTCCTGTACTCGCAAGGAGACCGGCTTTTGCTTGAATAAGAGCAAGCTGATACTGAAATAAAAATTCACAAGCTTCTAAAATTTTCTTCGCTTCAAAGCCATCTTTTCCCCATACAGTAATTCCGTGGTTGCGAATAAGAACTGCCCCTTTATCCTCCTTCACGAAATCGCCCAAAGTGCTTGCTAATGTAGGAATATGGGCATAATTATAAATAATCGGAATCTGTAATTCTGCATCTTCCTCCCAGCGGTCAAACGCTTTTATCAGTTCTTGTCCTTGAAATACAATTTTCCCAGCGTCACCATAAAGTTCGGAGATGACATTATTTGCAACCGTATGTACATGCAGGCTGCAGCCGGCTTTGCTTCTTTTATATATTTCGCAATGCAACAGCGTTTCTGCCGAAGGCTTCAGCTGTGTTGCGCCTACAGGATTTCCTTCTCCATCTACAAGCAAAAAATCTTCCTTCGTTTTTTTTCGTTTGTCTTTACCGCTTGCGGTCACAAGAAACTGAAGCGGGGAATCTTGAACTTTTATGGCTAAATTGCCGCTTGTCCCCATAAACCAATCCCTCGCAGCAAGCTCCTCTTTAATCTCCGCAAGCTCATGAACACGAGTTAAAACGACACTCATTTTGCGCCACCTTTTTCTTCTATGAAATTTGTTTTGTTTATTGTCTTCTCTAAAATGTCAATACAGTCGTAAAATGTTTCGAAAGATTGATAAGGAATAGAAAATTCTTGACATTTTTTTGATAAATAATCACGTGCAATAACTGTATCTGCAATCTTCGCGGCTTCTAAATCTGTGACGGAATCCCCGATGATGATGGAATGAGTGTCAGCATTTGCAATTTGCCGAATAATTGTCGGTTTGCAGCACCCACAATTTTGGTTGGGACACTTTTCATCACACGTATAAGGCCAATGAATGGTGATCGTTTCTCCGCTAAAATCCGCTTTATTGCAAAACAGTGCGGTAATAGAATCAAAAGGCTGCAACAGCGGTTTAATAAAAAAATCGATTCCGCCGCTGACAATGTATAAAGGAATGTTCATGTTTTTCGCATAATGAACAAAGTCGCGAAATCCTTCCCTTATTTCTGCAGTTTCTAAAATATAGTGAATGATGTCACCCTTTAAAGAAGATGGAAGAAGTGCAAACATCTTGCCGACTCCTTCCTGAATACTAATCGACTGGGAAAGGACGCCATCCTTCAATTGCTCCCACTCTTTTGGAGCGAAACGCTTCATGATGCTAACGATGTTATCTTTTTTTGTCACCGTTCCATCAAAATCACAAAATATTACTGGCTTCAATTGGACGGTGCCTCCTTCCATCCCCAGAGCCGAATTGCTTCTTGTAATTCTATGTCTTCAGCTGCTTCATTAAGGGGAACACCCCGGGAAACAGCGTCAACTGCCTGACGGAAAGCTTTTCCTCCACCCTGAGCACCTTGCGGGTGACCGTGAACACCGCCTCCTGCATTAATGACACAATCTTTTCCAAAATCATGAATTAAAATGGGAACAAGACCCGGGTGAATGCCAGCAGATGGAACAGGAAAAACTGGTTTTAAAACTGATTCCTTCACCAATTCTTCTTTCACTTTTAAAACTTTGTCACGCTCCAATGCAACGCTGCCATATGGTGAAGGGAACAACGAAAAATCTGCTCCAGCAATTCTTATCAATTTTCCAAGCAATAAGGAATGAGAGAGCCCATATTTTTCGGATGAAGTAAACGATCCGCTAAACGCCGGATGAGCCATAATTGGGAGGGCGATTTCATCATCTTCCCTTAATGCTTGCAGCACATCGAGGCCATATGTAAAAACATTAAATAGCAAAATATCGGCACCTAATTCTTTTGCTTTTCTTGCCTTATCTTTCAATTCAAATGTTTTTCCCGTCAAATTGACCGCATACAAAGTTCGGTGCCCTTTTTCTTGATACACGTTATCAAGAACTTTTTTGCCTTCCTTTATTCTTGTTTCAAATGATGTGAGCGAATTTTCAAAAAGTATTTCGTCATCCTTTACTAAGTCGACGCCCCCGAGAGCCTGCTCCCGCAATTGGGCAAGAAGGTAATCCATATCACGTCCAATTACACCTTTAAAGATGCTCATCACTAACGGTCTGTCGTAAACGCCAAGTTTTTCTCGTAACCCCTGAATTCCAAATCGAGGACCTGGAAAATACCGAAAGATCTCATCGTCAAACTGCAAATCTAGTAATTTTATTTCTCCATCTAGTGATAATTTTCCAAAAGTTGTCGTTAAGATGGCAGGAATGTCTTTAGAAAAGTTTTCTCCCGGAAAGCGAATGTGAAGCTGTGCAATCGTTTTGCCGGAGGATGGATCCTCGCCTGTTTCTTTTATCTCAACCACTTGTCCTTTATGCTTTTTTAACTGCTCTTGCACTAAAAGAGGAAGGTCAGTCCACGAACCTACCGTTAATCCAAGAGCAATGCCTTCTGCTTTTTTTTCTAAATCTTCTCGTTTCGCAATGATTTGGTATACTGCTGTTACGTGACCCATTTTTTCAATCCTCTTCATTCAGATTTTTTTATATAAATAAAACCTCTTCAATAAGAAGAGGTTTTTTGTCAAAACAACTTCTTATCTTTCAACATCTCTGTTGGGAGAATTAGCACCGTGCTCATCATATGAGTCGGTTGCCGGGCTTCATTGGGCTCATCCCTCCACCTGCTCTTGATAAGAGTTTTATTATTAACTTTATAATTCTTATTCGGTTACTTGGATTATGCCACTATCCTTCCCCTCTGTCAACACTTTTTTACATCATATTCGATTCAAATTCGCTTACATTTTTCTGATGGCATGCTACAATTATTTAATGGTGCAGTTTAATTAAAGGAGAAATGATTTTTATGGAAACTTATACAACCCTCAAAAAGATTACTCCTTCCTATGACCCTTGGGAAGCTTATTTAGATATGAAGGAATACGGTGAATTAACATTATCAAATATAGAATTTACCACCACTACAATCTGCAATATGCGATGTGAGCATTGCGCTGTAGGATACACTTTATCTCCGAAAGATCCTGAAGGGCTGCCGCTCGATTTACTTTTAAAAAGGCTAGACGAAGTGCCGACATTGCGATCCCTTTCGATTACCGGCGGGGAGCCGATGCTTTCGATAAAATCTGTGGAAAATTATGTCGTTCCCATTTTAAAATACGCACATGAACGCGGGATACGAACCCAAATCAATTCCAATTTAACATTGGACTTGAAACGCTATGAAAAAATTATCCCGTATTTAGATGTTTTGCATATTTCCCATAACTGGGGAACAGTCGATGATTTTGTTGAAGCCGGATTTGCAATGATGAAAAAGAAGCCTCCATATAAAGAACGCGCAAAATATTTTGAACGAATCATTGAAAACTCTAGAGCTCTGGCTGAAGCGGGAGTAATTGTTTCAGCGGAGACGATGCTGAATAAACGGACGGTTCCTCATCTTGAAAAAATCCATAGACAAATTGTAGACGAAATGAAATGTCAACGCCATGAGGTGCATCCAATGTATCCAAGTGATTTCGCTAGCAATCTTGAAACGCTCAGCTTGGATGAGATACGCGAAGCAATTCATAAGCTCTTGGATATCCGCGACGAATCAGTGTGGATGCTGTTTGGAACACTCCCGTTTTACGCTTGCAGCGACAATGAGGAAGATTTAGCATTGCTGAAGCGATTGAGAGAAAGCAAAAACGTGACTGTTCGAAATGACCCTGACGGCAGATCCCGTCTCAATGTCAATATTTTTACAGGGGACATTATTGTGACAGATTTCGGCGATGTACCGCCGCTTGGAAACATCAAAAAAGATACTCTTTTATCAGCCTATGAAAAATGGATGCAATCCCCGATTGCCCAACAGCTGAATTGCCATTGTCCAAACGTAGCGTGTCTTGGACCGAATCTTTTAGTGAAAAATAGTTATTACCGAGACTTAGATTTTACAAAAAGAAAAGCGCGCATATAATAAAAGGGCTTGGGCTTCTTTCGGCAATATATTTGCCTTTCGCCCGCCCTTTTCTATTATCTAGGCTGATTGGTAATAAGAAAGTGGAAGGATGCCCGATCCTGCACAGGAATCCATGCTCCAATGCCTTGTTGCGTAACATTTTTGACAACAATTTGCTTCTTGCTTCCCCTTAACATTAAATACACTTCTCCGTAAGTGACTTTTCCTTTTTCGTTGACAGCGGGAACGTATGCGTATAAATACCCCATTTTTTTCGGCGGGATATTATATACTTGATTTTTTTTCGTCCCGAAGCCGACAATTGTTTCAAATGCTAGCGGCATTTTCGATTTCTTTGCCGCCTTCATCAGCATCAATTTTTTGACATCTTTATGATCAGAAATTCTAGCGGTTAATCCTCCTTTTACCCGTTTTTGTGCCTCCTGTTTATAGCTAATTTGAACGGGCGACTTACCGCCTCGATTGTCAAAAAAGTTTGTATTGATTTTTTGATACTCCCAATTGACTGTTGTTTCCTCAGATTCATAATTCAATGCCCACCGTCCCAAGTAAATGGCGGCTCTATATCCTATGGCGGTTGGAGAAGGTGTAATGGAAGACTCATTTAACATTTTAATTAAAACAGGATTTTCAATCGGGACGTTGGATGTTTTGATTAACTCTTTTGTTAATTCACTTGGCTGTAAATAAGGAAGATTTTGACTCGGATTTGGATACGTATTTTCTTTTGAAATATCCATCACCGATTTGGGGATAGTTGGTGCTTCAGCGAAGCTTAAGCTTGAAAAAACCGATGCAAGCATGACTGAAATAAATAACGTCATTAGCTGTTTCATGTGGTTATCTCCTTTCAAGTAGCCTTTGCTTGTAGTTTTTTCAAGCTATTTGTATTTTATCCGCAAAATATCTTCCTATAATAGATAGAAGCCTATCCCCATGATGACATAAGCAGCAAGCAAAGTAGCCCCTTCAAACCAGTTCGTATCGCCGTCATTGGAAATTACAATCATGAGCAGTACTCCTGTCGCCATGGCAATCAACTCAGGAAGCGTAAAGACGAGCGGCATTTTTTCTGAAAACAGAAGCGAAATTAATACAAGCAAAGGCGCAACAAACATGGCGATCTGCAAGGTTGATCCGATGGCGATTTCAACCGCTACATCCATTTTATTTTTGTAAGCCATAATAATCGCAGACGCATGCTCCGCTGCATTTCCAACAATGGCAACGACAATTACCCCAATAAATAATTCACTCCAGCCAAGTTCATGTGCGACCGTTTCAAACGTATGTACAAGATTTTCCGAAACATATGCAACCGCAATTGTTGCCAAAAACAAAATGATGGTTGCGATCTTGCCAGACCATTCCGGGCTTTCGTGTTCTTCGATCTGCTCCTCTTTTTTCTGATAAACTCCCCGATGGGTTACCAATTTAAAAAACAACGCGGCTAAATAGAGCCCGATCATAATGATGGAAATGCCAATGCTTAACGTCAATGTGTCCGTATCATTCATTGTTTGTGCAAACACTTCTGGAATGACAAAGGCAACAATGACCGCAAACATTAACAATCCAGAATTATGTCTTGCGTCGTATTCATTAAACTTCTGCCGCTTGTACTTTAATCCACCGACAAAAAACGATAAACCTGCAACAAGCAGCAAGTTGCCGATTACAGAACCTGTGAGAGATGCTAAAACAACTGAAATTAAACCTGCTTTTAACGCAAAGATTGAAATAATGAGCTCAACAGCGTTCCCAAAAGTCGCATTCAACAGTCCGCCAATTCGTGGACCTGCCACAATCGCCAAGCTTTCTGTCGCTCTTCCCATAAAACTGGCAAGTCCGATAATCGTTAAACAATAAATTGCAAATAGAAGCAGTGCATTCCAATGCATCAAACTGCCAATAACGGACAACGGCAATCCAACAACAACCAAGATCGATAATATACGATTGAACATAAAGCTCACCACCCATATTTAGCAATAATTTTCCCGAAAACTTTGCTTACTTATTTTAACAAAAGTTGTTTAAAATAAACACTTCCTTTTAAAAAAGGCCGTTTACAATTATGGAAAAAATTTGTCCGTAAAAATTATTTTTATTCTGACATAAGCAATATATTTGACAAATCTAAAAAATACAACAACAAGAAAAAAATGATGTCTGAAGCAGAAGCCTTTTGCCGATTACAGCTTCGGATGATTGACGGTATACTATAACGTGGTGGTTTTTGCAAACATTTCACAACGTTACCGTGCTTGGACCTTCTTCCCTTTTTAAAAATGAGGACAGCCGCATGTGTAAAGCCTGTCGATCATTTTGTAAAAAAACCCCTTTATTTTAATCAGGCAATATAGTATGATAATTTTAACGAAATGACCAAAATGTCCATTTAGTCAATCAAGAGGATGAGGAGCATGGCTATCGATCGAAAACAAAATATTATTGATGCGGCGACAAAATCTTTTTCCTTATTCGGGTATAAGGCAACGACGATAGAACAAGTGGCGAAACTCGCGAATGTAGGCAAAGGAACAATTTATACGTTTTTTAAAAGCAAAGAGGATTTGTTAGACGAAATTATTTCCTCAGTTATTGTAGAAATAAAAGAAACGGCAGAGCATGCAATGGACCCCGATCGTCCATTTCTTGAAAACGCCCATCGCGCTTTATATCGCATTGCAGAGTTTCGAAAGCAACATCCACTAACAATTAAGCTTCTCCAAGAAATTCGGGATATCGGGACTCCGGCCGTTCAAGAAGTGATGAAAAGATTGGATCGGGCGATTATCGCCTTTATCCGCGAAAAAATTGACAACGCCATAAAAAAAGGAGAAATTCGCAACTGTGATTCCGAAATCACCGCCTTTTTAATGTTAAAAATGTATATCGCCCTAAACTTTGATTGGGAAAAGGAACATGAGCCGCTGCCAAAGGAGAAAATCGCAGAATTATTTGAGCTGTATTTTTTAAAAGGATTGTCGAAATAGATAGTCCTTCTTCTTTTATCATAAAATGACTAAATGAGCAAAATGGTCAAAAGTACGAAAAAGGAAGGAGATAACCGTTGCGTGGAATCTCATTATTTTTACATGAGCTAAAAATGATTGTAGCGAATCGGAAAATTTTGATTCCTGTTATCGCTATTTTATTTATCCCCATTATGTATAGCGGAATGTTTATATGGGGATTTGGAGATCCGTATGGCCACTTAGAGAGATTGCCGGTCGCTGTAGTCAATCAAGACAAAGGGGCAACATTGAATGGGGAAAAGTTAAAGATCGGCGACGATCTAGTGGAAAATCTAAAAAAGAAAAAGCAGCTTTCTTGGGAATTTGTTGACGAGAAAGAAGCGGAAAACGGATTAAAAAACCGGAAATATTATCTAGTTATCAAAATTCCAGAAAACTTTTCAAAGCATGCAACTACGATAAAGGACGAACACCCTCAAAAAATGGAGCTCATTTATATGCCGAATGAGAGCATGAACTTTTTCGCAGCACAAATCGGGGATAAAACCATTGAAAAACTGAAAGAAGAAGTTGGTGATACATTAACGGAAACATATGCCGAAACAATGTTCCAAAATATTAAGAAGCTGGCAGAAGGGCTCGAATCGGCAAGCGAAGGAGCAAAGAAACTGCATGACGGCATTGATTCAGCAAAACAAGGAGCAATAAAGCTGAAGGACGGGGTTGATTCGGCCAAAGATGGTTCACAAGAGCTGTACAACGGCGCGCTCTCTGCGGAACAAGGAGTTCAAGAAATATATGGACATTTAAAAACGATGGCTGAAAAATCATTGATATTTAAAAATGGGCTGCAATCCGCTAGTTCCGGAGCCGAGCGTCTGAACAGCGGAATGAACCGTTTTAATTCCGGTCTTGAACAATTGATTGCAGGCCAAGAGAAATTGCTCGATGGTGCAGAAAAGGCAAGAAATGGTTCTCAGCAGCTGGCGGATGGATTAAAGCAATCACTTCATGGAATGAAACAAATAAATGAAAAAGCTCCTCAGCTCGCAAACGGAGCCGAGAAAGTACGAAGCGGAGCCAGCAATCTGTCGTCATCACTCGGACAATGGGCTAAGGGAGCAGAACAAACGAAAACGGGAGCGGCACAGGTGAGTGCCGGACTGGAACAACTGACAGCCCGGCTTGATGCTATGATCGCTCAAACGTCTGATCCGCAGCAAAAAACGGCACTCAAAGAACTGCGTGCAAGTGTAGGGCAGCTGGCGGATGGAAGCAAACAAGTAACAAGCGGTATCAGCCAGCTTTCCGAAAATGCTGCAGCATTGAAAGATGGAGCTGATCAGCTTTCTTCTGGATCAGCGCAATTGCATAGCGGAACAGTCGCTTTAAGCGACGGTCTCAAACGACTAGTAGCAGGGCAGGAGCAGCTCACCGCAGGTGCCGAATCATTAGCTGGCGGACAGAAGGAGCTCTCCCAAGGATTATCGACATTCGGTGAAAAAATGAATGAAGCGAAAAGCGGAATAACCCAGCTGATGGAAGGAAGCGGACAATTATCAGCCGGCTTGCATGATCTCGCTTCCGGTTCTGATCAACTGCAAGATGGCACTAATCAGCTTGCTGCTGGTTCCGGCGAATTAGCAAACGGAATGGAAAAACTTACAAATGGGTTAGGAAACTTTTCACACGGAATCGAGCAGCTCTCTAACGGGTCTGGTCAATTGACGGAAGGAATGACGACGCTGGATAAAGGTTCTAATGAATTGGCAGAAAAATTGCACGATGGAGCCAAAGATGCCAGCAACGTCAAAGCGGACAAAGAAATATACGATATGTTTGCAAAACCTATTAAAAATTAAAAACGAAAAATTAAACGAAGTTCCTAACTATGGAACGGGGATTGCTCCGTACTTCTTATCGCTGGGATTGTTTGTCGGCGCCTTGCTCGTAACAATTGTGTACCCTCTTCGTGAACCAGCAACTACACCTAAAACGGGAATGAGTTGGTTTTTTAGCAAGTTTGGTGTTCTCGTTATGATCAGCGTCATGCAATCGTTGATTGCCGATACAATTTTACTAGCAGGAGTAGGCATTGAAGTGCAAAGTATTGCGAGATTTATCGTATTTACGATCATCACAAGCTTAACGTTCATGACGTTAATTCAGCTGCTTGTCACAACGTTAAGTGATCCGGGAAGATTTTTAGCAATCATTATCTTAATCTTACAATTAACTACAAGCGCCGGTACCTTCCCGTTAGAGTTAATCCCAACAGCGTTGCAGCCGCTCCACAACTGGCTGCCAATGACATATTCCGTAGCCGGCTTCCGTTCAGTCATTTCGAGCGGCGATTATGCGTTTATGTGGCAAAATGCATTTATTTTGCTCACTTTTATGATCGTGTTTGTTCTCGCAACGATCACCTACTTTACAATCCAACATAAACGCCGTTTTAGCGAGGCCGTATAACTTTTTGTTTTTGAATTTGCCGGACGAACTTTTACACCTTCGACTCTAGCGTAATAACTGAAAGGAAATTTTTCAGAACTAAATGTGGTAAATCGGCAATGCCACAATTCCTCTTCATAAAAATGAAATAGAAGCAGATCTCTATCATCTGCTTCTATTTTTTAGTTGAAACTTTTATTCATTCAGCGATTCGCCAAAAAGGCCTTCAAAAATGGATTCTTTTATAGGACGACGAGGGGTTGGTGCCTCTCTTTCCTGCAAGCTTTCCGGCAGAGCTTCTTTTTCCCCTTGATAGCCAATTGCAATGAGCGCATTGATTGCATACTCTTCAGGGATGTTTAAAACTTGACGTGCTTTTTCAAAGTCTATGCCTGTCATCGGATGCGTAATCAAGCCTTTTCTTGTTGCTTCTAATGATAAATAGCCCCAAGCTGCACCTGCATCAAAGGCGTGGGAGCCGATTTCCCCCCGCTCGCTAGTCTTTTTAGAAATAATCAAGGCAAAAACCGGGACGTTTTTGCACCAAATTTGATTAAACTCGCCAATGAATGACATAAATCTTTTGCGGTCTTCCTCTGTGCGAGCGATAATAAAACGCCACGGCTGGAAATTGAAAGCAGAAGGCGCCCAGCGTGCTGCTTCAAAAAGGCTTAGTAACACATCCTCCGGAACCTCTTTAGTTAAAAACGAACGAGGAGACCAGCGTTTTAAATAAATAGAATCAATTTCATATTCGGCCTGGCGGGCAAGCTTCGTTTGTGTCATCACATTACCTCCTAGAAATCAGATCGGAATTGTACATATTTATTGTATTACATTTTTTTCTAAAAACAATTTTTTTGCTCATAAAAGCTTTTATTTTAGTTCAAATGTTTCCGTAATGTTGATGCTGCCTTCTACTGATTGAACCATCGGACAATTTTTGTGCGCCAGCTCCAAGCATTTTTGAATTTGCTCACGGTCCAAATCCTCGCTGGAACTTGAAATGATGAAATGAAGATGAATTTTTTCAATTCTGTTCGCTTTTTCTTCGTTCCGTTCAACTTCAGCTTGAATCGTAATATCGTCATAAACGATTCTTTTTTTATCTAAAATTTTTCTGAAAACACTTCCGCTGCAGCCCGCAATGGCGGAAACCATCAATTGAAATGGACGGAATCCGTATGTAACATCACCTGCTACATGCAGTTCTCCGTATTCAAAAGTTGTTTTATATCCAATTTCCTTCATTTGAAATTCCATGCTGTATCATCTCCTCCATTAATATCTACAATTTTATTGTAATTGATTAATTTTTTTATTTGCAATTAATACAGATTGCGGGAAAAAAATTAAAAAATAAGTTGAACATCTACTTCATCTGTTATATAATAGTTTCAAAATAAAAAAACTGTATCATAACATTATAGAGGAGAGGGGAAAAATGATGAAACGGCAGGAAAGAAAAAATATGATTGATTTTATTGAAAAAATAGGAAATATTGATCGGGAAACGCTTATGTACATGACGGATGCGGACATTGAACACATTTATGCTTCTATTTATGATCGATATTTAGAAATGGCTGAGTAGAAAAAGCATAAGAAGCCTTCCGCCGCCGGAGGTCCGATGCGAACATTCCCGCAAAAAAAGAAGCTTCAACGCGCAGACACTCACCTCTTGCCGAACTTTATTTAATATAAAATTAAAGCTCTGAACTCATGGCAAACATAGCTAAATTCTTGCTGAATACAAAAAAACCTGGGCTGTCGAAAAAGTCGACAGCCCGGGGAATGCGCTTGATAATATCTCTTTTAATGGTAGCCGTTTTGACCGTTCGCACTTCCGCTTGTTTTATGCTTCGGCTTGGATTTTGAGTTTTGCTTGTTGTGTTGACCGCCTTTTTTTGATTGCTTTGCCACTTGTATGTCCTCCTGTTTACGTCAATTTTTTCAGCCTCATTTTTAATATGACCATGTGAAATGAAAAAAAGTCTTCGAAATAATGGCGGCCTTTATTAATTATTGGAATCTTTTGATAAAATTGCATTGATCTCCCCGCCTAATATAATAATAACCGCGGAAAGATAAAACCAAATTAGAAGAATGATCACCCCGCCGAGGCTTCCATATGTCACGCTGAAATTCCCAAAATTTCCGACATAGTAAGAAAAAAGAAGAGAAACAACAATCCAGCCAACGGTAGCAAATAAAGCGCCTGGATATGCTTCAGAAATTTTCATCCGTTTATTTGGCGCAATAAAATACAGTCCTGTAAAAACGATGCACAAAATAACAGCACTTAATAACCATCTTATCGTATTCCATATCGTTAAAAACACTTCTGTAAATCCGAACGCCCGAAATATAAACAAGCCTATCTCTCTGCCAAACACCGGAAGCAGCAGTGCAACTAAAATGACTAAAATCATGGCAAAAGTCAACAAAATAGACATCAAGCGAGCTACAAGGAAATGACGGTTTTCTTCCACTTGATATGCTTTATTAAAAGCTCTGACAATCGCATTAATCCCATTTGAGGCGGACCAAATTGTTCCAATGACTCCGAACGACAAAAGGGTCACATTTTGAGTTTCAATAATATGCCTCACATTGTTTTCGATCAATTTCATTGTATTTCCCGGTGCATATTGTGCGACAAAATCAAGAACAACATCTGAAGAGAGGGGCAAATATGCAAGGAGATTCATTAAAAAAATAAGGAATGGAAAAAGAGACAAAAGAAAGAAGTAGGCTAACTCCGCAGCTAAACTTGATATTTCATCTTCTTTAAACCGTTTAAAAAGCTCTTTAGCGATTTGAAGAAGGTTGATGTGGTCATCCATCTTGGCACCTCATTTCAAACTAGTTTCTGTCAAAGGCGCTCCTTCCATTTCTCTTTTGCTTCTTTCATTATTTCCATTACTTTCGGTGTCGTTTCTTTTAATTCTTTCACTTTTTCAGAAACAAATTCAATATCTTCGATTGTTTGCTCGATTGTTCTTTTGACAGAGTTCATTTTTTCCTTTGTTTTATCAGCAATCTCCATCGGATTTTCTGCGCACTGCTTGATTTTGCTAAAAGCTGATCTGCTTTTGCTGATTACATCGTCCCTTGTTTTTTTATCCAATAAAGAAAGCGCTGCGCCTGCGATCGCTCCGATGAACAGCCCTTTTAACAATTTATTTTGCGATTTCATTTGACTTTCACCTCTTCTACGAAAGATGGTGTTCTTCTTTGATCTTCTGGAGCAGCCCTTTGCAGCCTTTGACAACCATGTCATAAACCTCTTCAAAGTTCCCAGTATAATACGGATCAGGGACGTCCAAAATATCAGCATCTGGTACGAAATCCATTAAACGACTGATTTCACCCGTATTGTTATATCCTGCCATCCGGCGCAAATTTCCTAAGTTTTCTCCATCCATGGCAATAATATAATCAAAATCTGATAAATCATTCTTATGAATTTGACGTGCTTTTAAACCTTCATAAGAAATTTGGTAACGGTCTAATATTTCTCGAGTCCCTCTATGCGGCGGGCTTCCTACATGCCAGCCTCCCGTTCCCGCTGAATCGACAAAAATTTTATCTTCCAGACCTTCCCGTTTAACTAAATCACGAAAAACCGCCTCAGCCATTGGCGAACGGCATATATTTCCTAAACAAACAAAAAGTACTTTTATCATTGCTGAAACCTCCTGAAACCATTGCTTCAATCGTTTTTTCATAAGCTGCAAAGAATAGTTTGGAAAGATCAATTTTTTTGATCATAATATTCAATCTTTCATAATACATGATACAATGAAACAAATAAAAAAACGAGAGGATGAAATCAATTGAATTTATGTGAAAAATCAGCAGAAAATATGGAATACATGATTAAAAAAATTACAGAAAAATTGAATATGATCAACATCAGTGCAGTTCAACCAACACATTTTAATGTAAATATGTATGAAGACCTAAAAGAAATTTATGACCATGTAATGAAAAAAAATACTTTCAGCCCCAGCGAAATGCAAGCAATTGCAGAGGAATTGGGGAACCTACGAAAGAGCACTCTTTAAGTGAATTGAGCTTTCTGCTGCTCGTTGCGAATGGGCTTGTGCAAATGACGGCAATAAGTGTTTAACTTAGCGATGTTGAAGTGTTGTGAAAACTCGCAGCTGCTGTCCTCATCAGCTTGCTTCAGTTGATTTGTTATATGTGGTTCTATACGCTTCTCAAAACGATGTTCGAGTCACATTAGGAACCGCCCAATCTGCCATCCATCAGAGGTTTAGCTTGGATTCTAAAGCAAGTGAATCGTGTTCGCGTTCCATTTTCATCATTCTCTTTTTTCTTTTGCAGGAGAAAAATAAAGATAGACCTCCTTGTTGTTTAGATGCCAGAATTCAGAAGAAATCGTTTTTACTTTAAAGCAGCTTTATAAATTCAGTATAAGCTGCTTTTTGTATAATAACTTTTTGTCAAAACGGTGTCTATTTTTTGGACAAAATGTGAATTTTTTGTTTCATTTTTGTGACAAATGATTTATAATAAAAGAAAACGTTTTCTTTATTTGGGGGTCAAAAAAATGGTCGTGACACTTATGAAATATTTTTATTTATTCGTTGCTCTCTTCTGTTTATTGTCTGGAATTTTGGTCGGTTTTGCAAAGGAGCTGCCGCTTTCGGTGATAGTCATTTTCTTAGGTTTTTTCAATCTTGCTTTATATTATGTCTTCCATAGAGAAGCCTTGAAAAAACAGCAAATTTAAAAGAATGGCGAAAATAAAGGCACCATTCTTTTTCGAAAACGTCAAATAAGCTTTTTATAAACTTTATCTTTATAAAATTGAGATGCAGGTGTGTTGAATATATTCCTTTTCTTCACGATTCGTTCCAATGCTAATTGTTTTTCCGACAGCTTTTGTTGTAATTTTTTCCTTTCGGCTTCATCTTCACAGCATTTTAGTAAATCTTGAATAGTTAATAGTTCCTTTTTCAAGTCATTTTCTTGATCGACCATTCCGGCGTTTCTCAAAAGACGATAAGCCATTCGGAGTTCTTCCGGAATATCAGACAAATCGTCATGCGGGAGAGGCTTCCCCATCCCGGGAAGTTCTTTAAACTCCCCCTCTTCATATGCCTTTTTGATCCGATCCTCAGCAATTTTTGCAAATATATCCACGCTTCACCCTCCCTTCGACCGTTATGTTCGTCCTTTTTCTAAACGCTTTACCCGCTTTTTCATCGCTTTTGTTAAATATCCACCTTTAAAAGAACGAATTTCATACGAGCTTAAAAACGCTTTTGGTTCTATTTCATTGACAAGGTTTAAAAATTCTTCCTCCCGAGAGCGTTGAGCAACAACTTCCAAACGATACCTGATCGAATTCATTCCTTCTCCTTGAAAGACCGTAACCCCAAAACCAGCCTCCCTCAATTTTTTTACTAATTCGGAATTTTTATCCATTAAATTCACATTGTATGTTACATATCCAAAAGCCAGCTTTTTCTCCAGTTCACCGCCCAACAACAGTCCTGCACCAAAACCGATAATATATGCACTAATATTGTAAATATTAGATAAATCTTGAAAAACTATTCCTAAAGCGACAATATAAATCGCTGCTTCTAGCAAACCTATACCAGCAGCAGCCTTTGTTTGATTTTTCACTAACAAAATAGTTCGGATCGTCAATACTGGTACATACAATAATTGCAGCAAAAAAATAAAAATTGCTTGTAGAAACATGTTGCCTAGACACTCCTTTGTTCCATCATACTATAAATTATTTTCGAAAAGAAAGAGCTATCATAAACTCAAAATCTGAGATTTGAAACTACATTTTTACAATTCATCTTGATCTGTTATTATGCTTCAAAACTTCCTTTTTCATGCGAATAGGCTGGCGCTTGAAATACATCGCTGTTCTCCATACCCACTCCAACGGACCTAATTGAAAATATTTAAACCAAATATGGCTGATGATAAGCTGCACGGCAAAAATTGCGAGTGCAAGCCAAAAACCGGCGAAGGGGTATACTTTACCGTACAATCCCAATCCGTAATGATAAAAAATATATGTACAAATAACAGATTGCATGATGTAATTTGTCAATGACATGCGTCCAACAGGTGCAATCTTCTTAACAATTTGCCGACAGATTGGGTGATAATATAAAAATATGAGAGAGGTCACATAAAACAACATGAGAAATGGTGCACCGAACACCATGTAAAAACTATTTTCAGCTTTGACCGCAAAAATATTTAACGGAAGCCCAATGATAAGCCCGAAAAACCAGATGGCTATTAATAACCTTCGATGCTTCTCCGGTTCTTGAAAAAGCTTTTGTTTCGCAAATATCATGCCAACTAAAAACATGCTGATATATGGGAGCATGTTTATTATATAGACAAGCGGTTGAAAAGGCCACATGCCAGACATAGACATGTAAAAAAACCGATCATGAATACGCTGATGGAAAATATCGGAAAAACTTCCGTTTTGATATGAATGGATTGCGTTTCTTGCCTCCTCTTCCAGTAACGAAGCCTGCTCTCTTTTTTGGACTAAAGCATCCTCACCATTGGATACAGCCGTCATCAAACCAATAAGGAGCAAATATGAACTAAATAAACATACAGTCCATACCAAAAGGGTTTTCCAGGAACACTTCCGGAAAAAAAGGAGAAGAAACCCCAGCACAGCATAATCCATTAAAATGTCTCCATCCCAGATGAAAAATGAATGAATTAGTCCAAATACAAAAAGCACCACCAGTCTGCGTATATATATAGAAACAAAGTTCCTGCCGTTTCCTAAAGCCCGTTCCTCCATGATGATGATTCCAAATCCGAACAATAATGAGAACATTGTAATAAACTTCATTTGCACAAATATTTCCAAAATATTTCTCGTTAGAAAATCCCATGTTCTCCATGTTTCAGTAAAAAAATTTTCGCTGCCTATTTGGTATAAATATACATCTGGATAGCTGAAATGCGCCATATTCACAAGTAAAATTCCAAATATCGCAGCCCCCCGCACCACATCCACTACTTCATAACGCTCACGATTAAGATTCAAATCAAAACCCCCATTCTGAAAAAAGTTCTTATTATAAACGCCCTTTTTTCATTATTTTTTGTCCAAAGGCTGCATTTCAGCTTTATCGTGTTTAAATATTTGAATATAGCGAAAAAAGAATGACAATTTTCTTATAGTCTATTATGATAGACATAAGATTCGAATATCAACAGATCCACAAGGGGAGCTATATGCTGAGAGTGGACGGGTATTTCGTCCAGACCCTTTGAACCTGTTAGTTAATGCTAGCGTAGGGATGTGGAAGTAACTGATCCATGATACAGCCTTTTTCCCCCTTATGGATATTTGTTGATAGCAAATAATATACAGGGGGTTTTATTTTTGGAAAAAAATCGTTTATTACTATTAATAGAAGCAGCAATCTTTGCAGCATTGGCAGTTATACTTGATCTTCTCCCTTCCATTCAATTATCATCAGCCATTTCTATATCAATTGCCATGGTGCCTGTACTCATATTATCGTTTCGATCCGGTGCAAAGATTGGCTTCATTTCCGGCCTTTTATGGGGATTATTGCAAATTGTATTAGGTGATGCATACATCCTGACGCCTGTTCAAGGTTTCATCGACTATTTCCTAGCTTTTTCCTTTATCGGTTTAGCCGGTCTTTTCAGTAAAACTATCCAAAATAAGCTGAAAGATGGAAAGAAAAGCTCTGCTCTTTTTTTCATCATCTTTGGCATCTTCATCGGAGCTTTTGCACGTTATTTTTGGCATTTTATCAGCGGTGTCTTTTTCTTCGGAGAATATGCACCAGAAGGAATGTCAGCGGTCGTTTATTCTTTGATCGTAAACGGCATTACGATGATAGGAGCCTTTGTATTATGCGCTGTCGTTACTGTTATTCTCATTATGGCGGCGCCAAGATTGGTTGTAAAATAAACAAAATAGTCCTCTGCAAAACATGCAGAGGATTATTTTGTTTATAGGGTAAATACTTTCGTTTCAACAGTGTATTTTTTTAATTTTTCACGGCTTACATGAAAACCGATCCCCGGGCTATCAGGCAAGGCAATTTTCCCATTATAAACCGATATTTCCGGTTCAATAATATCTTCTTCCCAATACTTAGATGAACTGGATATATCTCCTGGCAGTGTGAATTGTTCAAGTGTCGCTAGGGATATATTATGGGCCCGTCCAATCCCTGATTCAAGCATCCCTCCGCACCAAACTGGAACATTTTGCTCTTTGCAAAAATCATGGATTTTTTTTGCTTCTGTCAAACCGCCAACACGGCCGATTTTTATATTCATAATTTTGCAGCTTCGAAGTTCAACAGCCTTTCGAGCATCTTCTAAGGAACAAATACTTTCATCTAAACAGATCGGTGTTTCCAATTCTTTTTGAAGTTTGCTATGATCCACAATATCATCGTGCGCAAGAGGCTGCTCAATCATCATTAATTGAAACTCATCCAATTGTTTTAGATGATTTATATCTTTTAATGTATAGGCACTGTTCGCATCAGCCATTAAATCCAAGTTCGGAAAATGCTTCCGTATTTCCTTAACTACTTCAATATCCCAACCTGGTTTAATCTTTATTTTTACTCTCTTGTATCCTTCCTCCTGATATTGTTCAATAAGACTGATTAAATCTTTTATTGTTGGCTGAATACCGATGCTCACCCCAGCTTCAACTTCTTTTTTCATTCCCCCGAGAGCTTGTGAAAGAGGTATATTTTGCTGTTTTGCATATAGATCCCACACGGCACCTTCCAAAGCCGCTTTTGCCATATAATTTCTGCGAATAAAACGAAACGATTCAACCAACTCACGAGGATGATGAAACGACGTCTTTGATAAAATCGGAATGAGGAAATCTTCGATCATGTGCACAGTTGTTTTCACGGTTTCTTCTGTATACCATGGAATGGAAAAAGCAACCCCTTCTCCAAAACCGGCTGCACCATCATCATCCTTTACTTCTACGATCAACAATTCGCGATCGTGAATGTCTCCATAGCTAGTAGAAAATGGGGCTTTCAAACGCATCTGTAATATATGCAAAACAATTTTCTTAATTTTTATCAATTAAGAGCATCTCCTTTTTTAAACAAGCTCTCAGCTAAGTTCGACAAAATCATTGCCATTCGCCAGAGGGCTCGATATTTCCCGGAAAATATTTCTTAAAATAGCGAATCCACTCGAACGTTTGTTTTACACTAATTATAAAATAAACGCTTTCTTAATGTAAAGGAGCAAGGGATTTCTTTATTTCCCTTATTGTTTATTGAACTGCAAAATCTCAAATAAATAATGAGATCAATCGTAGAAACGAGTCTCATCATGAGATTAATTTTTCCACTCAATAGTTGTCTTCTTCTCTTTGTTGACTAGCAATTTAAAAACATCAGGTCTTGCATAATGCCCAACAGGATCAAAATCAAACTGGCTATAGGCGATTTGTTTCATATCCAGTTCTGCAATGATGATGTCTTCCTTGCCAAATACGGGCTCTGCCACATATTCGCCCAACGGTCCAACAATCGCGCTACCACCTCTGCTCATTACTTCAGGTGAAGAAGCAAGTTCATCATAACAAGCCAAATCTTTCGGATACATATCTTTTGTCACATATTGATTGGCAGACAAAACAAAGCATCTCCCCTCCAAAGCAATGTGGCGGATTGTTGACTGCCAAGTTTCCCTTGCATCAGCCGTTGGGGCAATATAAATTTGAATTCCTTGTGCATACATCGCAGCCCTTGCTAACGGCATATAATTTTCCCAGCAGATTAGCGCCCCTATTCTTCCATAAGGGGTGTCAAACACTGGTAATGTGCTTCCATCCCCTTCCCCCCAAACAATCCGTTCTGCTGCAGTCGGTTTTAATTTGCGGTGTTTTCCTAACAACTGTCCGTCAGAATCGAAAAATAAAACAGAACAGTAAAGAGTCCCGCCGCTAAATTCATTATCCCTTTCTGTAACGCCTATCACAAGGTAGACACCTGCTTTTCGAGCCGCTTCGCCCAGTTGTTCCGTCGTTTCGTCCGGAACAGCTACAGAATTGCTCCAGTATCTATACCAATCCTTCCTCCCTTCAGCCGAACGGCTCCCAATCGTTGTACCGAAAGATAAGCCTCTAGGATAAGCGGGAATAAAAGCTTCAGGAAATACAACAATCTTTGCTCCTTTTTCAGCAGCTTGATGTATGAGGCTAACCGCCTTTTTTGTCGTGGCGTCCCGGTCCATAATAACAGATGAGGCTTGTATAACAGCAACTTTAACCTTTTGTGCTCTGTTCGACATATTCTTCCCCTCCACCAAATTGAAAAATCTAAAGCCATCTTAAATGCCGAAGCTCATGAACCTTCAAAGTCAATAACCTTCGGAAGTTGCCCCCTATTCATCTTCCATAAAAAAATCTGCACAGGAAGGAAAACACTTTGAATAATCCTCTTTTTAAGCATAGAAGGGCCGGCCCATGTATTAGAGTTCAAAATAATTGGATTATGTTTTTCCATGAGAGCTTTTCATGTGATATCTCATCTGAAGTAATTTAATGGTAATTTCTTAGCATGCTCCTTTGTACAATACAGCTGTGGCTGAGTGTCGAACTAACTATCAACACTTAATTCTATAGAAGCATTAAGCGTAAAATATGAGAAACGGTTTGAATTGGAGTATATTATTCATAATAAAAATGTTCAAAAATTTTTGGACCATCCAATCAAAGATTTTGTCAATCATCCAATTTCAATACTGCAACAGCCATTTATCCAAGACGAACCATAAAGTGAAATAAATTTGCCGAAAATCGCACATCTATTTTAAGGGTTTTCAACTTCAAGTAAAGAAAAAATCGGGCAGGACAGCTTTAAGCATTGCGTCCATGTTACAAAAGATAATGATTTTTCAGCAGCGTTCAAATCATGTGCTAAAAACTCCAAGTTAAAATAAAAGTGGATGGGTAAAATGTTACTGAATTGGATGGGCATTATTCTTTCATCTAGCGTTATAATTAATGTTTGAACAGGTTCAAATTTTGATGGATATAACAACATTTTCGATTATGTTCAATAGGAACATTCTATAGATAAATAACAAAGAACCTGGTTAACTTGCCATATAGCAGGAAGTGCCAAGCAAATCTAAAGGGTGAAGCATATGGACTGGAAACCGGATCGAAATGCAAAAAAGCCTATATATAAACAGCTGGCCGAATATATTGAAAATGGAATTGCGGATGGCACATTTCCCCCTGATAAACCGCTGCCTTCTGAACGGTTTTTGGCCAATAAGCTGCAAATAAACAGAAGCACAGTTGTGGCTGCATATGACGAATTAGAATCAAACGGACTTATCGAGAGAAAGAGAGGAAGCGGAACAACAATCAGCAAAGATATATGGGGCATGACAAAGAAGCGTGTACCAAGCTGGAATCGGTATATTGAGGCAGGATCGTTCTTGCCGAATTTACCTGTGACCCAGAGAATACGCAAAGAGATGGAAGAGCATAAACTAATCAATTTAGCTAGCGGTGAATTGTCGGAAGATCTTTTTCCAATCGACTCCTTGCGAGAAATCATTTCGACAAGGTCATTTATCGGAAGCCTAGGATATGATCATCCTCAAGGGAATGAGATATTAAGAAAAACTATCACAAAGCATGTGAAACGATATCGGAGAATTGAGACAAATCCGTCTTCCATTCTCATCACATCAGGAGCGCAGCAAGCTTTATATTTAATCGTCCAATGCTTATTAAAGCCGGGTGATGCGATAGCATTAGAAGAGCCTTCGTATTATTACAGTCTCCCGGTCTTTAAATCAACCGGAATTAGACCTTTCTATTTACCAGTTGACAAAGACGGTATAAACCCGGATGATTTGCTTCTATTGCATAAAAAACATCGAATCAGGATGATCTTTTTAAATCCTGCTTTCCAAAATCCATCAGGCGCTTTCCTTCATAAAAACCGGCGGGAAAAAATATTGGAAATATCGTCTGAGTATGGAATACCGATTGTTGAAGACGATCCTTACAGTTTAACGTCCTTTAATGGGGAAGAGACCTACCCGCTAAAATCAATGGATGAGCATGGAAATGTCTTATATATCAGCTCATTGTCAAAAATTGTTGCTTCTGGTTTGCGAATTGGTTGGGTTATTGGACCAAAGCCTGTGATTGAAAGATTGTCTGATGCCAAACAGCAAGTGGATTTCGGTCATGCCAGCTTTACTCAATGGATTGCCAATGATTTTCTGGAATCTGACGACTTCGATGCCCATATCAACTGCTTAGTCAAACGGCTCGAAAACAGAAGGGATCAAATTGTCAAAAGCCTTCGATTCTACTTAAAAGACGATGTTGATTTTTATATCCCACAAGGAGGCATTCATTTATGGTGCAAAATAAAGAAAGACTTTAATGAGATCCAGCTGCTAGAAGAGTCGATCAAGCGCGGGGTTATTTATGTTCCGGGCTCAACGCTTGGATCAAGTACAAAATATGTCCGTTTTACCTTCGCAAGAGAAAATGAAGAAAATATAAATGAAGGAATAAAAAGATTTGCTGATGCATTTTATAATATTCAGCATAAATAAATTTCTATTTTATCAAGCAAGGACATTAACGAATCAATTCTCTACCACAATGTAAAGAGACAGGGAGATGGTTTTATGTATAGTATGTTATTGACCGTAGGCATTATTATTTGTGTACTTGCACTCATTTTAACTGCGTTTATCGGAAAAGAAGTAGGGAACAAAATAGAAACATATAAAGCGATCGGGAACAGTCCCCATGATGAACTCGCAAGGTCAAGGGAATATGAAACAAGCTCCTTTCGCAATGTTCGCTCGTTGACATGGATTTATACCTTATTGTTTATTGTCATCCTCATTGTATGTCTTATTTTTCTGTTTTAATGCTAAAGAAATGAATCTATGCAAACAATAATGAACTAAATATATTTAAACCGAAATCCTCGACTAGCCCTTGCTAACGAAATGACGTTTAGCATGGTTGTTAGTTGAGGTTTTTTATTTTGGCTTTCATTGAATTTTCATAGCTCCAAAAACGTTTTTCGCCAAAATTTTTTGACAATAATAATTTACATTTATTTCAAAAAGTGATATCATTTTAATATAATAATAATATGAGAGGGGCAATGAAAGTTGAAAGAAAAAAAGGCATGGTTTATTGACGGGTTTATTGGAATTGTATTAATCGTTGCACTTTTGCTCGGAGCAGCTTTTACATTTATCCAGGAGTTTATTGTTCCTGCAATTGTATTGGTTGTTCTTGCCGCACTGCTTGGAAGCGGCCTTACCATTGTACAGCCGAATCAAGCAAACGTTGTCATTTTCTTCGGACGTTATTTAGGAAGCATTCGGAAAAGTGGCCTTGCTTTAACGGTTCCATTAACTATTAGACAAAAGGTGTCCCTTCGCGTTCGAAATTTTAACAGCAAAAAGCTAAAAGTAAACGATGTGGAAGGGAATCCGATTGAAATTGCCTCGGTCATCGTCTTCAAAGTAATCGATTCCGCAAAAGCAACTTTTGATGTGGATGATTATGAAGAATTCGTGGAAATCCAAAGCGAGGCTGCCATTCGTCATGTAGCAACGAAATATCCTTACGATACGTTTGATGACCACAATATTACATTAAGAGGCAACGCCGATGTTGTTTCAAAAGAGCTGGCAGATGAATTGCAAGAAAGGTTGAACGTCGCTGGAGTTGAAGTAATAGAAGCTAGACTGACTCATTTAGCTTACTCGACTGAAATTGCCAGCGCCATGCTTCAGCGCCAGCAGGCAGCCGCCGTTTTATCTGCGAGAAAAAAGATTGTCGAAGGAGCCGTCAGCATGGCCCAAATGGCTGTCGAGCAGCTGGCTAGCAACGGAACGATTGAGCTTGATGAAGAAAGAAAGGTTAACATGGTGAATAATTTAATGGTTGCGATCATCTCCGATCGCGGCACCCAGCCGGTCATAAATACCGGAAGTCTATATTAATGGTTGTGTCGCATCATGGCAAAAAAGAAAAATTTCCCTTTAAGAATCGATCCTGAATTGTATGCCGTTATTGAACGTTGGGCGCAAGAGGAATTCCGCAGCGTCAATTCCCATATTGAATTTTTATTGCGGGACGCTGCTCGACGCGAAGGAAGGTTAAAGAAAAAAAAGGAGAAAGAATAAAACATCGATCATCTTTTCCGCAAGTCGAAAATTGGCTGCTGACTTCCTTCAGATCTTGGCGCCCTAGACACCCTTGTCTTAAACAAAATACTGCTGCTTTAAAGCTTGGCGAATGTACAGATGCCCAGCACATACAAAAAATCCCTTATGGATAACCATGAGGGATTTTTTATGAGTGAAGAACTTTTTCTAAATGTTTCACTGTTGGTGTTAAATTAGCAAAGAAATACGCTTCGCGGAGTCTGCGGGAAGGTGCACTATGCATGAGATATCCGGCACTTCCGTGATGAAGCATGTTTGCCTGTACAGCTTCAAGGGTTAAATAAGCAGCTTCCAAACGTATCTTTGCAATTTCTTTCCAATCGAGTCTTTGACCGCTGAACAATGCATGAATGTCATCTTGAATTTTGCGCTCTTGTGTTTTCAATTGACCCGGCTGTATTTTCAAAAAGCTGTTGCAGCCATTTTGTTTATTAATAACCTTTTCAATGGAGGCGATGGAAGATCGTATAACACCTAAACCAAGAGGTATTTGATATAAAATGAAAACCGGGCGGATTTTCTCCACAAAAAGATCCGCATCGTCAGATAAAACCCACTCATTCGGGACAAAAACATCTTGAAAAGTACAAGAATATGTTGCGCTTCCATTTAAACCTAGAAAATCATTTTTTTCCTTTAATATTAATCCTTCTGCATTGCTCGGAATGAAGCACATGATTCGTTTGTGTTCATCCACCTCAGCAATCACACCGAACCAATGATTGTCACCTAGATTGGATACATTCGGCAAAACACCTGAAAGTATATAACCATCTTCTTTAGGTTTTGCCTTTAAGTGCAATTTTTCAAGTCCTGCATAATATTTCATCGGATTCGATAAGCCTGTTGCACCTAAAATTTTTCCACTCTCCAACAAAGGGAGCAATTTATTTTTTAATGAAAGATTATTGGAATTTCGCACATAAGTTAAAGCGGCCAGATGGCACCATAGGCAAAATGCAGTCGTCATACACCATTTTGCTGTTTCTTCTACTACTTTCATTTCTTGTAAAATATATTCCTTTTGCGACTTATGATTCGTAGAGAAAAATCCAGCTTTCCCTAGCTCCCGCAAATATTGCTCCTGATAAAAACCTTCCGCATCAATTTTTTTTACATATGGTTTCAATTCTTTTTCAATTAACTGCTCCAACGTTTCAACTTTTTCGTCCAAACTATTCATTTCAATCATCACCCGCGTTCATAATGTCCGAAATCAGGCATTCCAATTATTATTAAATAAATAATTCCTACGTGTTTAGTCGGTTTAAAGTTATTTTATTATATTAGGTTCAAAAAATCAATCTTTATTTTGCCGCCTCTCCTATTTTTTTGATAAAGATGAACCTGTATATGTATTTCAAAAGAGCTTTGCAAAAAAAAAGACAATAAACCAATGCTTGGTTTATTACAACTTCCTGAAAGTAGCCGGCATCCGCCAGCTACTTTCAGATAAAAATCGAAAAAATATAAAAGCAAGTGGAGAGAAACGCATTGTTTTTCTCCACTTGCTTCATTTTAGGGACTTATCGGACAGCCCCGCCTCTTAAAAAAAGGTTATTAAAATTGATTATTTATCTGCCAATATTTCCGTAATGGAGTCAATTGGTGTTTTTACTGCGTTGCGGGCACGCTTAACAGCCTCTTCATCTGGTGCATCGTAGAAGCAAAGGCATTTTGTCATATCTTCACAAACATAAGTTCTCGAAAATGTTACTTCAGGAACTTCTTGATAATGTACAGAGTTTTTCTTCTTTCTCTCCAAATATTGTTCCATTGTCAAATCTTCTGGTAAATTCCATTCAACCAAATAATTGACAACTTCATTATTTTTCTTTACATCTTCGAGTTCTTTTCCAACAAGACGAACTTGTTTTACTAGATGAATAGGTATCTGAATATCTTTTAACGTTTCAGTGGCAGCTTTTTGATTTTCTGCTTCAACAATAAAGAATGCGCGTGAGAAATCCTTTGATACTTGAAGTTCAATTAATGATGCCTGATTTTCGTTTAATTTTCCTTGAAGCTCTGAAACTTTTTGATCTAATTCCTCTTTTGCTGATACAATACCATTTAAGGATGATTCAATTAAGTATAGCGCCATATTTTTATCCCCCACTTTTTTATTATCATAAAGTCATTTTAATATACTTAGTTCAAAAAATCAACTTAATCACTTTTAAATTATTTTATGTTAAAATGGATTGTAACAAATGGAGGAGATTAGTTTATGAAAATAAGATATGATATCCCTTGCAACATCGCGCAATCACTTAATATCATTGGAGATCGTTGGACACTGTTAATTATTCATGAAATTTTAAACGGAAATGCACTTTTTAATGAAATTAAAAAAGCTTTACCGGGAATTTCTTCCAATTTGCTTTCGGAACGTCTCAGATATTTAGAAGAAGAAGGCCTCGTTCAATCAGAGCTTTATTCACAGCATCCACCTCGATACCGCTATGTATTAACACAAAGCGGAAAAGATTTAGAGCATGTTTTCAATGCACTAATTATTTGGGGAAGCAAACATTTAAAAAAATGTTATAAAAAACTGATTGACCCGGCTACAGGTGATGAGGTGGACATTGCCTATTATTCCAAAAAAAACAGGCGAACTTGCCCAAAATGTTGAAGTTATTTCTATTGAAAGTGAGCTTCAAAATATTAAATAAAAATGCTGTCAGGTCCTCTAAGACTAGTTTAAGGATAGGCGTGCTGGAAGCTCCGGCAATTGCCTTTCAGGAGGAGTTTTCCACGCGTCTAGCCTCTTAGATACCAATTTTCACATAAATTCATTTCCCTTTGTCTAACGAATACGAAGTCCATATTATAAATCCCCTATTCCAGGTTATCATCATTCCGTTGTTCTCCTTTTTCAACACCTTCCGTAAAATCCAGTATGCTTGATCACCTACCTATTCTTAAAGCATCACTTTAAAAATCCCGCTTACAGCTTTAAATGTTTTCCTGCCTCCGGCTTCAAAAATGCCATCCGCAAACGTCCATCATAATAAAAATCTATAAAAACGCAATGACTAAGCTTATCCTCATTGAACTCCCATCACTTCTTCTACAAAACGTCCAGATACATCGGTGCAAACCGCTCACAATCAAAATAACACGATTCATTCTCAAAAATTAAACTCATTGACACTAAAAAATATTTTCTATATATAGTTGAAAAAACTAACAAAGTATAATAAAATGATCTACAAATATTAAAACTCACTATTCTTATAAGAATTATTTTGTTAATGAATTAACCGAAGATTAATGAAAATCCGACGACTAAGAGGCGGTGTAATGAATGGATTCTCAGCAGTCTACAATTATTAAAGTTGAAAATTTGAGCAAGAGCTTCACAAATAAAAATAAAAAAATACACGTTCTAGACAAGATTTCACTAGAAATAAAGCAAGGTGAAATCATCTCCATATTAGGAGAAAGCGGCTGCGGGAAAAGCACTTTTTTAAATATTATCGGCGGCTTTGAAAAGGCGGATAGCGGTCAAGTTTTGCTTGATGGGAATGTGGTGAATCAGCCGAATCGGAAATGCATAATGCTGTTTCAAGACTATGGACTGCTCCCATGGCGAACAGTGCTTAAAAATGTAGAATTGGGGCTGGAAGGTCTCAAGCTTCATCCTGCAGAACGAAAGGAAAGAGCGTTACATTACTTGGCCTTGGTTGGTCTAAAAGGAAAAGAAGATTTGTTTCCTCATGAACTTTCTGGAGGAATGCAGCAAAGAGCAGGAATTGCCAGAGCACTTGCACTGAAGCCAGAATTAATTTTAATGGATGAACCGTTTGCAGCTTTGGACACGTTTAATCGTTATTATTTGCAGGATGAACTGCTTCGCATCCAGCAAAAGGAAAAAACAACTATTATTTTAGTTACCCACGATATTGATGAAGCAATCTATTTATCAGACCGGATTCTCATTATGCATCCAAATCCCGGTCATATTCACAGGGAGATCAAGATCGCTCTCTCGAAGCCTCGAGACCGAAGCCATTCTGATTTTCAGTATTATCGAAAAATCATTTTTGAAGAATTCCACTTTAACCATCCTAATGTAACAACGGAGTATTATATCTAATTTTTCAAAGCAAGCTCACATTGTATATAAAAAAATAAAAATAGGAAAAGGGGAAATTAGATGAAAAGGATTATTCAATCTGGACTGATTCTATTAGTTATATCAGTATTGTTATTGACAATGGCTGCTTGTGGGGCAAACGGAAGCGATAATACTTCCGAAAGCGGCAAAGATGGAAAAAGAACAATCAAGATCGGGTATTTGCCGATTACTCATGCAGTACCTCTGTTTATCGAGAAGGAATTAGAAAAATATGAAAAATTCAATCTGGAACTCGTGAAATTTGGTTCGTGGCCTGAGCTTGTAGACGCCTTAAACACAGGCAATATTGACGGAGCTTCCATGCTAGTTACTTTGGCTATGAAGGCAAAAGAACAAGGCATTGATTTAAAAGCTGTCGCATTAGGACATCGAGATGGGAACGTACTTGTCGTAGCAAATGATATTAATAGTGTTAAAGACTTAAAGGGGAAAAATTTTGCTATTCCACACAAATTCTCCACTCACAATATTTTGCTTTATCAAATGTTAAAACAAAACGGATTAAAGTACGATGATGTAAAGGCTGTCGAGATGCCTCCAGCAGAAATGCCGGCAGCTTTATCTGAGGGCAGAATTGCTGGATATGTCGTTGCAGAACCTTTTGGTGCAGCTTCCGTATCGATCGGAAAGGGCAAGGTACTATTTCAAGATAATGAAATTTGGCAGAATTCCATTGACTGTGCACTAGTACTGCGCGGTGAATTTATCGAAAAGGAAAAAGAGATTGCTCAGGATTTTGTTAATTATTACTTAAAAGCTGGTGAGGTAGCAGAGCACAAGGATGAGCAAACAATTGAAATGTCCTCCAAATATATGAAAGCGGACAAAGAAGTAATGGATTTATCTTTTAAATGGATTGCTTATGACGATTTAATCATTCATGAAAAAGACTATAAAGAATTAACGAAAAACTTGATTGAGATGGGCTTACAAAAAAATCCGCCATCTTATGAAGAATTTGTAGATCATTCGCTAATAGACAATGCAAAGCTTCCATAAGGGGGATTCCTATTCCTCTCACTCATTTTGAGCAAACCGAAAGATGGACGCGAATTTATGGTTAAGCAGGTACTAGGCATGTTGAACAACAGAAGCCCTAATGATGGAAGGATACTGGAATGACAGTTCCGCATGGTTGATGATGCATAAATTCACCAATTAATTTGAGAAAAAAGAGAAGTGATAGGATGATTAAATATAAGAATTTCATAAATGTCATCATTGGTTTTGCTATCTTGATTACCTTGTGGCAGTTAATTATTTTCATTGGAAAATATGATTCAGCACTTTTCCCTTCACCCATTCAAGTATGGGATGGAATACTTTCGCTTATTAAAGATGGTACACTGTTCGAACATTTCCAAGTGAGTATCATGCGATTTTTGGCTGGATATCTTTCTGCCGTTGTATTAGCGATCATTTTAGGACTTATTTTTGGCAGAATTCCACTATTATGGGGAGTGATTGACCCAATTATCCAAGTATTGCGGCCTGTTTCGCCAATCGCATGGTCGCCGTTTATTGTACTTTGGTTTGGGATTGGCAATATGCCGGCAATAGTAATTATTTTTATTGCTGCCTTCTTTCCTGTTTTGCTATCGACAGTATCTGCTGTAAAGAACGTTGATAAAACTTATTTGAAAGTGGCGCAAAATTTCGAGATTAAAAAATTCGAGCTATTGCGCAAAATCATTTTTCCTGCCACATTCCCTTATATTGCGAACGGGCTTCATATAGCTGTAGGTACAGCTTGGATTTTTCTTGTAGCAGGAGAGATGGTTGGAACGCAGTCAGGACTTGGTTATTTAGTTGTCGACGCCAGAAATTCCATGAGGCTTGATTTAGTCATGGCTGCTATACTATTTATCGGCGTATCCGGGCTGCTTCTCGATAAAGCGGTCGGACTTATTGAAAACTGGATTAATCGTATTTGGGGAAGAGCATAATCGCTGTGCAAGGCAAACTTTCCTGTTTCAAGGGATATCTCAGCCCTACAAGTTGAAAGTGCTTTTCCAACTAATCATCTAATTGCCTATATTAATTTTTCAGAGGATAGTATGTTCATGATAAGAGCATACATCCTCTTTTTTATACACATCTTTCTTATTTGGAACCAGTCTCTCCAGCGACTTTAGAAAACGGCAAAAATAATTCGGCTATTAAAAATAATCTTTCATGCAAAATCATGCTAGATGTAAATCTTTTGTAAAGCAAAATTTACAATGAATTAGCTTTCGCACAATATTTGCTTAATATTTGTTTTTTATATTTCTTTTAAAAGCTTTTGATCCTCTGCCCCCATCCAAAGAGCAAGCATATTCTGCCCAACAAGATGTTTCGCGCAATCCAAAATATAACAAACGTTTGCCAATCGAATTGCTTTTATAACAAAATACTTTGTTAAATCTTGAGAGCAGATTCGGAATTTTAAAAGAAAGGAAATTTAGCTGTGGCAAAAAGCAATGCAGGAACAATTTTGTTGGAAAGATTAAAAAAACATAAAATGGTAGCAGCTATTAAAGAACCGAAATATATTGAGAAAGCGATCAAGAATAAAGAACATTTAAGTGCTGTCTTACTAATGACAGGAACCATTTTAACGGTAAAAAGATATGTTGATTTCATCCAGTCTGAAGGGCTCCCCGTCATATTGCATGTTGAAAAAATAGGCGGTCTGGAAATGGATGGCGATGGAATTGACTTTGTAAAAAAGAATGTCCAGCCAACGGCGATCGTTACAACGAGGAACGGCATAATAAAAAAGGCAAAATCAAGCGGTTTATTTGTTATTCAGCGAATCTTTTTAATTGACACGGAAGTTTATCATAATTTAGTGAAGGATGCGGATCAAATCCGCTCAGATATAATAGAAATTATGCCGTGCCGTGCGCCGGATTTTTTAAAGAAATTCACAAAGGTTTCGCAAGTTCCCGTTATAACAGGAGGGCTGTTGACTTTGCCTGAACATGCGAAGGAAGCGATAAATAATGGCGCACTCGCTGTAACGACGTCCAACTCAAAATTGTGGGAAATAAATTTAAATAAATTTTAAAAGAGAATTTACATATGATTTATACTAGATTAACAATTCTCATCTATATTATAAGTAACAAGTGAATAATTACTGGTGCAAATAGAGAGACCTCAAATTTAATGTATATGGAATAGATATATACATTATATTTGGAGTCTCTTTTTTTGTTATGCAAGCAATTGGAGGTGATTTCGACATCATTTAATAGATTTGTCAGGTCGGGAGATAAAAAGCATTTACACCTAAAATATTAATGCAAACGATCTGCCAACCTGTCATTGGCATAACGATGAAAAATAGCTTTATCTGAAATTGAAGACAGCTTGTAGAAGCCGCTTGCTCGAACACGGACGGTGATAGCCAGTCAAAGGCAACACGATTTGTTAACTGATTCATGTAAAGAATTTTCTAAATAGACGAAATGTCACGACATTTTGAAGATCCTTTCATTAATTACGGTCAAACAATTTGGTGAGGAGGAATATAATGAAATCATTTGTAAAATTGATTTGCGCATTTACATTAGTATTTATGTTAGCAGCTTGTAACAACACGAGCAAGCAGGCAGCCAATGACTCTCCTTCTAAATCAGAGGACGGCAACAAAAAAACGGTTATCGAATACTGGCACGTAAATGCTGAAACTCAAGGCGGAAAAACAGTAGAAGAGTTAGTGAAGGAATTTAATGCACAAAGTGATACTGTAGAAGTCGTAGCCAAATACAACCCGGACATGTATAAAGGGTTGATGCAAAATTTACAGGCTGAAGTAGCTGCGGGCAATTCACCAGCAGTTGTACAAGTAGGATGGGCATTTTTAGACTACTTCTCAAATAATTTTCATTATGTGCCGCCGCAAGAAATAATAGATAAATATTTTCCAGAAGATAAAACATTTTTAAAAGATCATTTCTTAAAAAATGTTTTGGATTTAGCGAAAAATTCGGATGGTGAACAAGTCGGGATTCCATATTCGTTAAGCAATCCAGTCCTCTATATTAATCGAGACCTTTTACGAAAAGCTGGACTAGATGAAAATGGGCCAAAAACGTGGGAAGAGGTAAGAGAATTTTCCAAAATAATAAAAGAGAAAACAGGAAAATATGGGTTTTATTTGCAGGAGCCGGCAGATAACTGGGCTACACAAGCTTTATTAGAAAGCAACGGAGCCAAAATGATTACGGACGGAAAAGCAACATTTGCTTCAAAAGAAGGAATTGAAGCGTATCAACTATGGGCTGATATGGTGTTAAAAGATAAAACAGCCTTGCATTTGCCTTGGGATCAAGGTGTACAAAGCTTTATCGATGGCAATGTCGCCATGGTCTATACAACGATTGCCCAACGTTCGCATATCCAAGCGAATGCCAAATTTGACGTAGCGGCAATCAAATCGCCAGCATGGGAAGGAAAAGAAGTAAGACTGCCGGCAGGTGGCGCAATGCTGGCTATTACAGCAAAAGATGAAGACCAGCAAAAAGCAGCATGGGAATTCATGAAATTTCTTTATAGCGTTGAATCAATGGCCAAATGGACAGAAGGAACAGGTTATGTGCCTCCACGTAAAGATGTTGCAGAAGCAGAAAATGGACTTAAATCATTTTTAGAAGAAAATGAAATGATGAAGCCTGCCATAGAACAAATGGACAAGATTGTTCCTTGGGCATCATTCCCTGGAGACGCCGGTTTACAGGCAGAGCAATTATTAATAGATGTACGCGACGAAATTCTTACAGGAAAAGTATCAGTAGAAGAAGGTTTAAAATCAACGGAAAAATCCATCAATGAATTGTTAAAGTAAAAGGAAATGTCTACAAAGGGTGACTAACATTTATAACAATTTTTCAAAAAAACTTCCTTTAGTCACCCTCCTTTTAACTTTTATTTTCGGTATCAGTACGGAGGGTAATAAAAATATGAGTGATGGGACGGTTTTAAAAAATAAAGAGAGTTGGAAAGCGTATTGCTTATTGATTCCAACGTTAATTATATTTTCGATATTCATGTTCTGGCCATTTTTATACACAATTTATTTAAGCTTTTTTGACTGGAACATGATTACTCCGACAAAAGAATTTGTAGGATTGAAAAACTACATTGATGTTTTATCTGATCGAAATACATATAAAATTTTGGGAAATACATTTATATATATTGCTTTCTTATTAGTTATAAACTGTATCATACCGTATCTTTTTGCTTTCGTTTTAGATTTAATTTTAATACGATTTAATGGTTTTTATAAAAGCGCCTTGTTTCTGCCGGCATTCATCTCATTGGTCGTCGGTTCGATATTGTTTACGTGGATTTTAAATCCAGTTTCCGGACCTGTTGCCATTATTTTAGGATGGTTCGGTATTGAAATGCCGATTTGGAGCAAATTAGACGGCTGGGTCATATTGGTTTTAAGTTTGATTACATCTTGGAAAGTATTTGGCTATAACTTTATCGTCCTTTATGCTTCTATCAACGGTATTTCACGCGAAATAATAGAAGCAGCCCGTTTGGATAATGTTCCTTTATGGAAAATATTCTTTCATATTGTCTTGCCTATGAGCAGCGCTACTGGCATTTATGTGTTTATTATTACAATCGTCCAAGGACTGCAGTATGTATTCACGCCTATAAAAGTGATAACACAAGGCGGTCCAAATTACGCCAGCTCCAATGCGATCTATCACGCCTATCACGAAGCCTTCGTACTTTACAGAACAGGACATTCTGCAGCTTTATCAATTATGACGATGTTAATCTTTTTCATATTATTAGCTCTTGAATTTAAGTTTGTTGAAAGAGGTATCTATTATGAAAATTAAACGATCTGTTGCGATACCTTGGCACATTATTTTTATCATCACAATCATTATTCTATTATATCCGATCGTTTTTGCATTAGGTTCATCGTTTAAAACGTTGGAAGATGCCTACAACAATGTTTTGAACATAGTTCCGTTAAATCCGACATTCGAAAACTATATCACATTCTTTAATAGTTTACCTGCTTTCAAAATTACGATGAATACGTTCATTATTGCCTCTGTTGCAACAATTTTCAAACTGATTACTTCATTTTTAGCAGCGTATGCTTTCGTATTTTTGCAGTTTAAAGGGAAAAACATTTTATATTTTATGTTAATTAGTACAATTTTTATCCCTTTTACCGTAACAATGATTCCAAACTATTTGATCATATCGGGTATCGGTTTAGTCAACAGCGTTTGGGGTGTTATTTTGCCGCAGCTTGCCAATGCGCTTGGTATCTTTTTAATGAGGCAGTCGATGAAAACAATCCCCATCTCGTTAATTGAAGCAGCCAAATTAGATCATATTGGACACGCCCGGATTATGAAAGATATCGTTCTCCCATTAGTTAGGCCGGCTGTCACATCAACAGGTATCTGGTTTTTCATTACTACCTGGAACGAATACGTATGGCCGGTGCTCATTTTAAAAAGCAAGGAAAATTATACATTGCCTCTTGCTTTACAGATGTACATCAGCTCAGAAGGCGGCACGAATTTTACTGTCGCCATGGCCGTATCAGTCATCACAATGATAATACCTTTAACTTTATATTTAATTTTCCAGAAGTATATTATAGGAACATTTACTTCTTCTGGAATTAAATAACGGAGGATGGCACAATGAAGGAAATAAGATTTGAAAACGTTTGGAAATCCTATGGAAAAACACATGTTGTAAAAGGTCTCAATCTTACCATTCATCCTGGAGAACGTTTAGTTCTTCTAGGTCCGTCCGGATGCGGCAAATCGACAACTTTACGCATGATTGCAGGCCTTGAAGAAATTACTTCGGGCGACTTATATTTGAATGGCGTAAAGGCGAATGACATTCCAAGCGGAAAAAGAAATGTAGCGATGGTATTTCAAAATTATGCATTATATCCTCATATGAATGTCGTTGAAAATATTACGTACGGTTTAAAAGTTCAGAAGGTTCATAAAGACGAAATTCAAAAAAGATTAAATGCTGTGTTAGAAATGCTCCAGCTGAAAGGATATGAAAACAGATTGCCGAAAGATTTATCCGGCGGTCAAAGGCAGCGTGTCGCTTTAGCAAGAGCTGTTGTAAAAAAATCTGATTTCTTTCTGCTTGATGAACCATTATCAAATTTAGATGCGCAGCTAAGAGTATCTGCGCGCAAGGAACTAGTGAAAATCCATGAAATGTATAAGCAAACTATCGTTTATGTTACACATGATCAAATTGAAGCAATGACTATAGGGGATCGTATTGCGTTAATGAATCAAGGGCAATTACAAATGGTAGATACGCCGGAAAATGTATATAACCGCCCTGCAAACATCTTTACGGCAAAATTTATCGGCTCGCCTCCAACGAATATTGTCGATATGGATTATTATGATGGTAAGGTTGTGATCGGGAAACAATCATTTTTATTGCATCCGATGTGGATCCGACAAATAAATGAATGCAATGCCAAAACGTTTGTTTTTGGAATTCGTCCTGAACATCTAGAAATTTATAAAACTCCCCAAGAAAACACAATAAAAGGCACAGTGAAATACGTGGAAAACCAAGGAAGCAGCTACAGTATTTATATAAATTTAGAAGGTCATGAAGTGATTGCGATGAGTGAAAAAAAGAATTGGCATCCGGGGGAAATGGTCTATCTAAAACCAAAAATGGATCGTATTCATATTTTTGATCAAGAATCCACACAATCAATAGGCTATCCGCAAGAGCTGGATCTGAATGAAAGCAGTCCGATGAATCACAAAATCAATGTGGAAACATATCTTTCATGAGGTGGTTGTTTATGAAAAGAAAAATCTGTTATTCTGATTTGCCGCTTATATCAAAAGATCCTTTAAAAAATGTCCATGACTTAATTGAATATGGAGCTGATAAAGTTGAACTATTAATGGATGGCGAAAAATGGGATGACATGGAAAAATCATTCAAAAAATTGTCTTCCAAACTAAAAGAATTGCCCATCGGCTACACCATTCATCCGCCAGCATGGGATATTAACTTAACAAGTGAAAATAAAGCGATTCGGGAAGCTTCATTTTTTGAATACAAAAAAGCGATTGAGTTTGCCGGCATGATTCAGGCTTCGCATGTTGTGATCCATCCTGGGTTCTGTTTTTCTCCGGTTTTTGACAAACGTTTAGCAAAGCAGCGAGCTGAAGATTATATCCATCAATTATGTGAATTTGCTAAACCTTTGAACGTCAAGCTGGCAATCGAAAACGTCGGATACAACGGCAGTTCGATTTTTACGCAAGATGAGTTTATAAGCTTTTTAGAAAATATTCATGACACGGCAGGATATTTACTTGATATTGGCCACGCAAATTTAAACGGTTGGGATATTCCGCAAATAATGAAACAGACAAAGGATCGACTGATTGCCCTCCATGTTCATGATAATAACGGAACAGGAGACGATCACTTGCCAATCGGTGAAGGAACCGTCCCATGGCAAGAAATCTTTAAAACGATTCATGAACAATCAATCGATTGTCAGCTCATCCTAGAATATGCCCCCGGAACACCGTTAGAAAAGTTACGCGAAGGCAAAGAAATTCTACTAAAAGAACTTTCAACAGAATAAAGGTGGAGTATTGTATTGTTACACATTGACGATTTTGATGCATATTGTTTTGATTTAGATGGAACTATATATATTGGCAATAAACTTTTGCCCGGTGTAAAAGAAACGATCGACCGATTAAGGCGCCATAACAAAAAAATTCTTTTTATCACAAATACATCGACACAAACAAGAGAAGAATGCAGAAAGCGGCTTCATCATTTAGGAATTCAAGCGAAACTGGACGAAATCATAACAGCTTCTTATTTGTCAGCTGTATATTTTTTAGAGAAATCTCCGGACTCTTTAGTCTATATTGTAGGCGAAAAAGCGATTTCGGAAGAATTCCACAAATTTTCACTAAAAATGACCGACAATCCTATGGACGCGACCCACGTACTTGTCGGGCTTGATCGCTGCTTCACTTACGAAAAACTCAATTTGGCAATGAACGCGGTTCGTAATGGAGCCAAATTAATTGCAGCCAATCCGGATTCGCTTTGTCCAGTTCCTGAAGGGTATATTTCAGATACACTGGCAATAGCGAAAGCAATAGAAGCTGCATCAGGACGGCCGATCGATCAGGTGATCGGGAAGCCTTCCTCTTTTTACGGCAAAAAAATTCTTGAAAAATTAAACATAAACAGCAACAGGTGCTTAATCATTGGCGATCGTTTAGAAACCGATATTTTGCTTGGAAAAACAAATAATTGCCGCACATGCCTTGTATTAACTGGAGCCTCTAGAAAAGAAGATATTGAAAAAAACAAAATTTACCCGAATTATATTGCACAAAATTTACAGTATTTGTTTTTCATGAAATAAATCGATGCTTTCATACATACTGATTTTTAGGTAAAAAGTTCAAACCCAGGTGGACGTGATTCATCCTCGAAGCTGTCACGCTCCACCTGTTTTTTATACACACAATCAGCCATTAAATTTTTTGACGACAACATCATTGAAAATACTCATCCAAAGCGACAATCATCGCCCCCATCCGCTCCAGTTCTGGAGCCACGATGCGCTGCACCCCATATTCCTTCAATTCTCCAGCAGTTACTTTGCCGACGGCTGCTGCCAAAACATTTTGTTGAAATGCCTCTATAAGGTCGGATGTTGCTCCTTTTTTTTCAGCCAATTTAAAAAGCACTCTTACTTGCGGGGCAGCTGTAAACGCAACAGCATTCAGCTTATTCTCGATTATTTCATCCAGCAGCTGCTCAACGGTCTCAGGATTAGGTACAATGGAGCGGTATGGCAAAATTTCATGCAAAATCGCTCCGTGCTTTTCAAACCATTCTGAAAGCTTTGGCACCGGTTCTCCATGCAATTGTAAAAAAACATGCTTGTCTTTAAAAGAAAATCCTTCAATAGCCCGAAGCAGCCCGTCATTCGTTCCGTCATCATCGGCAGCATCCGGCTGAATGCCGATTTGTTTAAGAGCCGCTTTCGTTTTATAGCCGCGGGCAGCTATTTTTGCTTCTTTTAAAACGTTTATTAATGAATCCAAAATGCCGATCTTTTCTGCCGCTTCCAACAGAGCGTTCGTCCCTATTCCTGTCGTAAACACAGCCCAGTCAGTCCCTTTTTCAACAATGCTTCGAAGATCAGCCTCCAAATCCGAAGGAGAGCATTTTATTGTTTCTTGAATAGCTCGAATAACAGGCTCCCCTCCTTTTTTACGAATTAACGTGGAAATTTCCTCGCTCTTTCGAGAGCCTGTGATAGCGATCCGTTTCCCATGTAAATTTCCCATGCCTTTCTTCCCCCTTTTTCTCTATCATACTATAAATACTCCGTTCATCCTTTATTTTCAAATGAAAAAGTTTGAGTCAAGTATTTGTGGGCAACTTTTTTATGGAAGTAGCGTTAGAGCCGTTATGGAATTTCAATGCTTTTGTATGTTAGCGGTAGACGGGATTATAGGAAAAGCACACCTGGCTTTCTGTCTTAATAAGTGCCGGTGTTGTTTTTGGCTAACTTTATCTGCAAAAAGGATCACCATTTTCTATGTTCATCTATTATTCTATTTACCAGAAATATTTTACTAATTTACCAAATTTAAGTTGAAAAAAGTTGAGTTTAATATATAATGAAAATGAAAAGGAATTTTTTCCTAATACTTTATTAACAGAGGAGGAGAATTCTTAATAAAGGGAAAATTGGAAAAGTATTGAGTACAGTCTTGTCCTTATGCATGTTATCGGTAATTTTGCCAGCTGTATCTCATGCAAATTCTACTTCTTCTGAGGACATAGTCCAACAACAGTTAGAAACTTTTGAAAGAGTGGAGAAAGAGATCGAATCTGACCCAGAACTAGTTCAACCTGATAAAAATTCATCATCTTATAATTTTAAAGCTAATAATTTTCAAGCGTTAGCAGCACCATCATATCCAAAAAGAAAAGGAGTTATATTAGTAACTAAAGATGGAAAATTTGGTTCTCTAGTAGGTCATGCAGGAATCATATACTCACAAACAAAAACAGTTGAATCTTTCCCAGAAAAAGGAGTAAAAACTTGGAATAAAAAATATAAAACTGTTTATGCGGTAACGACAAAGGGAACAACTGTCGCTCAAGATGCAAAAGCTGCAGACAGAGCGTATTCACACAAAGGAAAACCTTATAATTGGGAATTTACGAATATCAACACTACAAAAAAATTTTATTGTTCGCAATTAGTATATGAAGCATATAAGTATTCTACAGGTTTAAACTTAAATCATGGCGGAGGAATCGTATTTCCAATTGATTTAGTTAACTCTTCTCACACGTATATCATTTATACTAAAGGAGTTTAACAAATGAACCTTTTTAATACGATAACAAACAGATACAAAATGATCTTTATCTGTTTGTTATCCTCCATGATCTTTTTACAAGGATGCTTCTCAACGGAAACAAAAAACATCGAAGATTACAAATATGCAGTGATTTATACAGATATGTTTGAGAAAGCAGTTATACACCTGTACAATGAAAAAGGAAAGTTTCTTTCAAAACATAAAACGAAATACAGAGGAATGCCTCTTGGAGCTTTTATGGAAAGACCTATTCATATGAATAATAAAGTATATTACGCTAATCCACAATCTAAATACAACACCAATGAATTTATATTAGAGTTAAATAAAAGTAATTTGCAGATTAAAGAAATTCCTAACGAAGAAAAAATTGCTCCCACAGTTTGGACTGTTGATAAGGAGTTTGCTTATATGTCTGAAGGAGATCTTACTTCCTCTAAGCTTGCCAAAACAAATATAGCAACAGGAAAACAGGTCGCATCCACTAAGCTCAAGGGGGAGGCGAACTATATGATTGAACATTCAGACAAATTATATGTATTAACCTTTATACACTCCAATCCAGATGATATTTACGGTATTATCAATGTAATCAATAAAAAAGATTTATCTTTAATTGAAACAATAAAAATAGACGATATGATGTATTCATCAGATATGGAGCTCGTTGACAACGATCTTTTCCTAGTAAAAACATCAGATGGAAAAGACAATCAGTCAAATGAATTAATAAAAATAAACTTGATGAACAAGAAAATTGAAAAGATTACCCTTCCGTTCAAATCCTTGAGTGATATGCATGTACACAAAGATCATATCTTTATCACACAAGGAGATATACAACGAGAACCCACGGAAAAGAAAATTGCGAAACTTCATTTAAATTCTTCTAAAATTGATGTATTTACTACAGAAATTGAAAACTATGTATCATATATTCATGAAGATCAATTTATTACATCAGACGGCACAAAGATACAAATTTATAATCTTGATAACTTCAAAAAAGAAAAAGAATTTAAGTTAAAAGGAGATGAGAGTCTATTCACTTCATTTTTCATCAATGATTAAAAGCCAATACTATGTAGAAAAGTATTGGCTTTTTGTAATGCCTTCTCACGGTGTCTAACTTGCGAGTTTCATAATCAAATGTTGACCTTGTCTATGACTTTCGGCATATGGATGTGTTTCTTGCGTCTGTTTCTTTTATCGAAAAGGTTAAGACGTTCATACTAATCAATTCGACATGTCGGTCATATATAATGCTCCCATAAGGTGAGACACATGAGCGTGATAAATAAGTTATAATGATACCATGAAAAAAAGAAACCGATATACCGCAGAATTTAAAGCTAAGGTGGTTCTTGAGGTGTTGCGTGAAGAGCAAACCGTCAATGAAATAGCCGCCAAATATGAATTAAGCCCAGTCATGGTCAGTCGTTGGAAAGCAGAATTTCTAGAACGATCCTCGATGGTCTTTGAAAAAGGCTCAAGCGAAGTGGATAAAATCCGTAAAGAATATGAGGCCAAACAAGAAAATTTAGAGAAATTGGTAGGTCAGTTAACGGTTGAAGTTGACTGGCTGAAAAAAAAATCTGGGCTCAAATAAGTCTGTTGACGAACGAAAGGCTATGGTCGAATTCAATCACCCATCGATCAGCATCAAGCGTCAGGCACAGTTATTAGGTATTCATCGTACTAGCGTGTATCGCCAATCAAAGGGGCAAACAGAAAGCTCAGAAAACATCATGCTCATGCACGAAATGGATATGCTTTATACAGCTCATCCCTACTTTGGCTACAGGCGCATGACTGCGAAACTTCGTGAGAAAGGATTTGATGTGAATCATAAACGCGTACGCCGTCTCATGCGCCTTATGGGTATACAAGCTATTTACCCAAAACCCAACCTTAGTAAGAGGCTACATGCCAAGTACTGCCGGCCTTACCTGCTCCGTGGATGGGAGATCACCCGTCCGAACCATGTATGGGGAGTGGATATCACCTACCTTCGTATGGGACGGGGCTTTATGTACCTGTTTACCATCATCGACTGGTTCAGCCGCAAAGTGATCGATTACGAGTTATCTAGTACGCTGGAGAAAGGATTTGTCATCGACTGTCTGAAGCGGGCATTGCGTCATGGTAAGCCGGCCATCATCAATAGTGACCAGGGCAGCCATTTTACAAACGCTGACTATCTCGGGCTGTTGAAAGAGTATGGCATCCAGGTATCAATGGATGGCAAAGGACGAGCAACAGACAATAGTCGTACGGAACGATTCTTTAGAGCTTTAAAGTATGAATGTATCTATCTCAATGAATTCGAGAATCCTAAAGAGTTGCGAAAAGGCATTCGACGCTATGTTACGTTCTATAATACAGACCGACCTCACCAATCCTTGGACTATTTGACGCCAGCAACAGTGTACAAGCAACCTAAGATGGCTCAAGCATCCTAACCATCGAACGTGATGAGAGGCTTTATATGGAGAGACGGGCATGATAGGCTGTTTTAGCCATGCGATGTTATCTGTCCATCGCTCCAGCGCAAAAAATCGTGCCCGTAGAGGCTCCATGTCAAGCCTTTATCGCACACGCACCACATTCATAGCGAAAGGAGAGAATGGATAACTTAAATATTATCAATTTGTGTCTTGACAAAGGGGTGCATTACAATACCTCTCTGGGTAAGGATGCAGTCTTTCCTTCCACCTGTCTGCTTCATTTACTCTGTACCATCTTCGACAGAAAGGACTTTGTTTCATCCAATGGCAACTAGCCTCATATGAAGTTCGTGTTTCGAGAGACACCTTAAGTTTGCTGCCCGCTTCCTTCAGATTCCACATCACCACGGACACCCTTGCGTTAAGCTAACTGCTACTTTTGCCTTCGCAGCTCTGGACTTTCTCCCTAGAGATTACACCCATGCCCGGGTGCATATGAAAAAAGAGAGCTGTTTTCAGCTCCCTTTTGAAAAATTATTGGATCGCATTATCCACTTCTTTCACCATTTCAGCAACCGAAATCAATCCGCCGCCGGATAAATACCAGTAGTTAGGATCTAAGTACACAATATTGCCGTTTTTGTAGGCATTTGTCTTTTTCACTAATTCATTTTCTACTGTTTGTTTTGCAGATGATTGGCCGCCTACAACAGCACCGCGGTCTACCACAAATAAGTAATCAGGATTTTTTTCAACAATATATTCAAATGAAATGCTTTGTCCGTGTGTAGAAACCTCAATGTTTTCATCTACAGCTTTAATTCCAAATTCATCATGGATGAGTCCAAATCTAGATTTCGGTCCATATGCGCTGACTTTCCCTTCATTGGCTAAAATAACTAATGCATTTTTTCCAGACGCTTCTGCTTTTTCTTTTAGCTTTTTAATCGATTCATCGATTGCTGCCAGTTCTTTTTCAGCTTCCTCTTCTTTACCGAAAATTTCTCCAAGTGTTTTCACATTTTCATGGAATGACTCTAAATATTTCGTTGTATCAACACCCATAAAGATGGTTGGTGCAATTTTCTCAAACTCTTCATAAACCTCTGATTGTCTTCCGGAAATAATGATCAAATCAGGCTCAATCGAACTGATTTTTTCAAAATCCGGTTCTTTTAAACCGCCGACATTTTCATATTTATCGTCACTGTATTTGTCTTTTAAATAGGATGGAAGGTTATCCTTCGGTACACCTGCCACTTCAACGCCAAGCTTATCCAATGTGTCAAGAGCACCAAAATCAAAAACGACGACTTTTTCTGGATTTTTCTTCACTTTTGTTTCGCCAAGCTGATGCTTAATCGTCAGTTCTTCTGACTCCTGTTTCGTGTCATTTTTTTCACCTTCGCCGCTAGTTGACCCGTTCGAGCCGCAAGCTGCAACAACAAAAACCATCAAAGAAGCAATGAGAAAAACTAAAAACTTTTTCATAAAAATTACCCCCTGTATATTTTTTTAATGATGTCGGCAATTCTTTAAACATCTCTCAATTGAATAAGAAAATCATTATCATTTCGAATTCTTTGTAAGGAAGAGCTGACAGCTCTTCCTTCTGCTGAGATGTTTATCAAAATGCCTCCATCCATACTACCCTTCTTAAGAAAAGTACACACATATTTTGCAATTGTTTATTTGCTGAATGTTTATATCCATATCATATACGTCTTTTAAGACAGAATGATCTATGACTTGATCAGTTGGCCCGACGTGTACGAGCTCTCCATCTTTCATTGCAACTACATAATCGGCATACACCGATGCAAAATTGATATCGTGCAGTACAATGACAATTGTTTTTCCAAGTTCATCGACAAGTTTTCTTAACATTTTCATAATTTGCACAGAGTGCTTCATATCTAAATTGTTCAATGGCTCATCAAGCAAAATATATTCGGTATCCTGCGCGATCACCATAGCGATAAAAGCCCGCTGCTTTTGGCCTCCGCTCAACTGATCAAGAAATTTATGTTCGATCTCTTCAAGCCCCATGTAACGGATCGCTTCATCCACATGCCTTTGATCTTCTTTTGTTAATCTTCCGCTTGAATACGGAAATCTGCCGAAAGAGACAAGTTCCCTGACTGTTAAGCGAAGATTAATGTGGTTTGATTGCTTTAAGATCGAAATTTTTTTCGCCAAATCGTTGCTTTTGCATGCGCCAATTTCTTTTCCGTCAATCAATATTTCTCCTTCATCTTTTTTTATTAATCGGCTGATCATTGATAGCAGTGTGCTTTTTCCAGCTCCGTTTGGGCCGATGAAGGCTGTGATTTTTTGTTTCGGAATTTTCAGCGAGACACCTTTTACTACAAATTTGTTTCCGTACTGTTTTGAAACATTTTTTACTTCTACCATGATCGATTCTCCTTTAATAGAAGATAAATAAAATAAACCCCTCCAACAAAATTAATGACAACACTTAACGTAGTTGAAAATGTAAACACTCTTTCGACCAATAGCTGACCGCCAACCAACGCAATGATGGAAAAAAGAACGGTCCCGATCGTTAAAACACTATGTTTATATGTGTTTAAAAAATTCCCTTGCCACGTTAATCACGAGAAGACCCAAAAACGTCATCGGACCGGTTAAAGCTGTCGAAATCGAAACGAAAACAGCCACAATGATTAAAAGCCTTTTGACAACATGATCGTAATCAATGCCGAGATTAATCGCATGCTCCCTTCCAAGTGCCAGCACATCTAAATATTTGGCATATTTCAGTGAATAAAGACCCGCCAGCAGCATAACGGCAATCGACAAGTACAGCAAATCCGTATTCACGTTATTGATGCTGGCAAACATTCTGTCCTGTACAATTAGAAATTCGTTAGGATCTATCAGCACTTGCATAAAAGAAGTCAAGCTGTTAAATAATGTTCCGAATATCAGTCCAATTAGAAGAAGAAAATAAATGTCTTGACCCTCGCCTCGAAGAAGGAATTTGTAAAAGATCAGTGCAAACAGCATCATAAAGAACAAGGAAAGCGCAAAGTTAATATTTTTATCGATCATCGCAACATGTGTTGAACCAAATAAAAAGACAAGCATGGTTTGCAAAAGCATATATAAAGAATCTAAACCTAAAATGCTCGGAGTTAAAATTCTGTTGTTTGTAATCGTTTGAAATACTAACGTTGAAAAACCGATTGCTACACTTGTAATAATAACCGCCAGCATCTTCACCGAACGGCGCGGCAATGCATAATCCCAATTTTTGCCGAGGTCGATGAACAAAAAGGTGATAATTAAAAGGACTGCGACCACTAGAAGAGATGTTATTTTCGCTCTATAACCCATATGCTTTTCTCCTCATAAGTAAGTAAACAAAAATGGCACTGCCGATGACACCGACGGTTAAGCTGATCGAGATTTCGTACGGATATATAATGATTCGCCCTAAAATATCGCAAAACATAACGAAAACAGCACCGAGCAAAGCGGTATGAATCAAATTCTTTTTCAAATGGTCTCCATTGTATATGGCGACAATATTCGGAACGACAAGACCTAGAAACGGAATGGTTCCAACCGTCAATACAACAGATGAAGTGATCAAAGCTACGATAACAAGTCCGATATTGACAACTTGTTTATAATTCAAGCCTAAATTTTTCGAAAATTCCTCTCCCATTCCAGCGACAGTGAATTGATTCGCATACAAGTATGCAATTAATACAAAAGGAATGCTGACGTACAATAATTCATATTGACCTTTTAAAATTAACGAAAAATCTCCTTCCAGCCATGAGGAAACATTTTGAATCAAATTATTTTTGTATGCAAAAAAAGTAGTGATAGATCCAATGATGTTGCCGAACATCAGCCCGACTAGAGGAACAAAAATAGTATCTTTATATTTAATTTTTTCTAATATTTTCATAAAGATAAATGTTCCTAAAAGTGCAAAAGCAAAAGCGACAATCATTTTTTGAATCGGACTAGCGTCTGCAAAAACCATGATCGCAACTAAAATCCCCAATCTGGCGGAATCCATTGTTCCTGCCGTAGTTGGGGAAACGAACTTGTTTCTGCTCAGCTGCTGCATAATAAGACCGGCAATGCTTATACTCGTTCCTGCAATAATAATGCTAATAACGCGCGGAATTCTGCTGATGATCAAAATTTGTATTTGTTCATCTGTCAAATTGAATATATCAGTTGGTTTAATATCGTTTACTCCGATAAAAATCGATGCAATTGAAAGGATAATGAGAGCAATGATCAAATATCGTTTTTTCATTTTTTAACTCTTTCCGTAATAAATTAATAATGAGATTCGTTATCAATTATAATAAGAATAAGACTCATTTTCAATAAATTAAGAAAAAATGTCTGAATTTGTCCACAATTTGATGGATGAAGAAGATTAAACCTCTCTTGCAAACATCTATTTTTTACCATAAGTTTCATTGAATGCTAGCTTCCATGTAGTAAAATCCTCTTATCAAATATTTTCTCCCTCCAAAATTTTACTTACAGAAAATGTTTAAATATTTGATGAACTTGCATAATTATAAATTGTTTGGTTTTTTATTGACAAAATAATGTTCATACCGATAATATATATGAATAAATATTTTGTTTTATTTATAATTATTCATTCGATTAAATGAGGGAGTATACATGCACATTCGAAGAGCGACTATGAGCGATACAGATGCCATCTATCAATTAATTAAACATTATGCATTGGAAGGAAAGCTGCTCAGCAGAACGTACGCATCTATTTATGAGAATTTACAAAATTTTTATGTTGCAGATGAAGGCGGAGCAGTGGCTGGCGTTGCCAGCTTGCATATTTTAGACAAAGATTTGGCTGAAATCCGCTCGCTGGCCGTTGACCCTGACCATACCGGCAAAGGCATCGGAAAAGAGCTCGTAAAACAAATCATTTATGAAACAAACAGGTTGGAAATTGAAAATTTGATTGCCTTAACGTATCAAATCGAGTTTTTTACCAAATTAGGATTCGATATCGTTGACAAGCAATCTCTCCCGCAAAAAATGTGGAAGGATTGCATCAATTGTCCGAAACTTCCATCGTGTGACGAAACAGCTATGTTAAAAAAAGTATGGCAGACAGAACTAGCGAAACAATAAAAATAATTCATCACACTTTTTTATTGCCCGCCTCAAAGAAGCCGCACCGCCGCAGTTTTCAATAGTAAATAAAATGAAAGGAGCTATCCAGAAAGTCAAATCCCTATCGTAAACAAAAAATTATAAACGTCGATATATCAACGTTTATAAAACATTAAAGGGGGCGTCAATAAGCCGTAAAAACGACTTATTAGACACCCCTTCACATCCATAAACCATTTACAGCACAAATTGTCGAATAGCATAGGCGACACCGTGTTCATCGTTTGTCCTCGTCACGATATCGCACATTTCTTTCACCTCAGGCTCGGCATTCCCCATTGCAACGGAAAGCCCTGCAGCTTCCAGCATTGGAACGTCATTGAAATTATCACCAATCGCAATCGTTTGTTCCAATGGGATATTGTAGTGCTTGGCAACAGCTTTTAATCCGTATCCTTTATTTCCCTTTTCATCCATTATTTCAATGTTGTAGTCACCTGATGTCGTAACCGCAATCCCAGCAATGTTTTCTAATTGTTCCATGATTTCTTTTCTAGTATGTTGATTAAATTGCAAAATAAAAAACTTTTGGACCGATAAATCACCGCGGTTTATAACATCTTGTATATGACGAAAGTATCGATTATTGTCGGTCCTTTTTGGCTGCTCAATAAACTGTTTGTACTCAGATTCAAGCAAACATTTTGCCAGCTCCGGATTCGACTGCAGAGCAGAGCGAACTTTGGCGCTCCAGTCTTCCGGCATCCAAATACCATCATTTGTATAAAGTTTATACGGCACACCATAACTCTCCAAAATTTCGGCTGCTTCCAACATGTTTTGTTTGTTCATTGAAATGTATTTCGGCTTTTCTCCTTCGATTACGACAACTGTTCCATTGCTTGCTGCAAATGGACATGCAAAATCATATTCGTCCAGCAGTTCACGAATACTCTCAGGCGCCCTGCCGGAGCAAATCATGATGATATTTCCCTCATTTTGTGCTTCCCGAATAGCTGCAAGATTTTCTTCTGATATGGATAAATTGGAAGATAGCAATGTCCCGTCTAAATCAATCGCTACTAATTTCATACTGTTTCCCCTTTTAACAAAGTAAAGTGATTATATTCATTATATATGATCCTTTATTTCTGACAACATGTCTTTCGTTTTTAATTGCGGTTTTAGCTGGTTTGTGACTAAATCAAAATAAAATCCTTCTTTTTCCAGCAATTCATCATGAGATCCTTTTTCCACAATGCGGCCATCCTGGATAACAAATATTTGATCTGCTTTTTTAATCGTATTCAGCCGATGAGCGATCACAAAGCTTGTTCTCCCCTTCATCAGCCTCTCCAGCGCTTCTTGAATCCTTAATTCTGTTACAGTGTCAATGCTGCTTGTCGCTTCATCCAGCAATAAAATGGACGGATTTTTTAAAATCGCCCTCGCAATTGAAAGAAGTTGTTTTTGACCTTGACTGATGCTCGTTCCACCTTCGTTAATGATTGTATCATATTGATCAGGCAGGTTTTTAATAAATGAATGAGCATTTGCTAGCTTTGCCGCTTCCTCCACTTCCTCATCTGTTGCATCCAATCTTCCATATCGGATATTTTCACGAATTGTCGTGTGAAACAAAAAAGGATCCTGCAATACAAACCCCATTGCTTGACGAAGTTCACTCCGTCTTAATTTGGAAATATCCTTTCCATCTATCAAAATTCTCCCTTCATTTACTTCATAAAAGCGTGCCAGTAAATTGATGATCGTTGTTTTTCCGGCGCCGGTGGCACCGACAAGGGCAACTGTTTCTCCCGGAGAAACATGAAAGCTAATATTTTTTATCGTTTGGCTCTCTTCCCCGTATGAAAAAGATACTCGATCAAACACAATGTCTCCTTTTATATTTGCGGATTGTACATATTCTCCAAAATCAGCTTCCTCTGCCTGCTCATCGAGCAAATCAAATACCCGCTCTGCACCGGCAACCGCAGATAATAATGTATTAAATTGATTGGCAAGATCATTTAAAGGCCGTGTAAACTGCCTGGCGTACTCCGCAAAAACAACAATCGTTCCGATGGTTATCCACCCTTTTAGAGCAAAGATTCCACCGAACCCTGCAATCAATGTAAAACTTAAATTGTTTAATACGTGCATAAGCTTTGGGATAAAACCGGAAATCGTCTGAGCCCAAAATGAAGATCTCCGCAGCCTTTCATTTTTTTCTAAAAACTCATGCATAACCCGGTTCTCTTGTGAAAAAGTTTTGACAATTCGCTGACCAGTGATGGTTTCTTCAATGTATCCATTCAGTTCTCCTAAACTTCGCTGCTGCTCTTTAAACAATTGTCCAGTCCGCCGGGTAATCCATTTCATACCTACAACCAATAAAGGAACAACTATTAAGGTGATGATTGTTAAAAAAGGGCTCATCCATAACATAACAGAAATAACACCAATTAATGTAAGAACACTGGATGAGATTTGAATCACTGAGCTGTTTAATGTCGAGCTGACGTTTTCAACATCATTGGTCATTCGGCTCATCAGCTCTCCCGTTTTTTTCTGATCAAAAAAAGAAATGGGAAGAAGGTGAAACTGGCGAAATAGATCGGATCTCATTTTATACACAGTATTTTGCGCTACTTTGATCATCCATGTGTTTTGCAGCCAAATGGAAAGGGAATGCAATGCATAGATCAAAACAAGAACGACGAAAAAAAAGAAAAAGTGATTTCCGCTTTTTTCTACAATATAAATGTCGATCCCTTTCCCTACTAAAAAAGGCCCAAGGATTGTTAAAACTGTGCTAATAAAAACCATGAGCAAAACGAAAAAAAACAAAACCTTTTGATCTGACATATATCCCCAAATTCTTTTTAATGTTCCTTTCCAGTCTTTAACTTTTGAAGAGCTTTTCTTCACTTTTGACTCATTTGTCAGCTTTAGTTTTTCATATCGGAAAGGTTCAATAAGACTTTTGAGCATGACGGATGCCATCCTTTCCATATTGTGATTCATAGATTTTTTGGTAAAGTGGAACGCTGCGTATTAATTCATCATGCCTTCCTTTCGCAAGCACCTTTCCGTTTTCTAGTAGTAAAATTTGATCAGCCGCCATCGCTGTTGCAATTTTTTGCGTAATGATCAAGGTCGTACATGGATATTTCATCAATGCTTGAAGCAGTTTTCTTTCCGTCTTTAAGTCTAAAGCACTCGTGCTGTCATCAAGCAGCAATATTTTTGGCTTTCGGACAAGCGCTCTGGCAATCGAAATTCGCTGCTTTTGCCCTCCGGAAAGATTCACGCCTTTTTGGCTGATAAGGGTATCATATCCATGAGGGAGCTTTAAAATCGTATCATGTATTTGGGCATCCTTTGCAGCAGCAATGATTTCTTCCATAGTAGCATCTTCTTTTCCCCATAAAATATTATCTTTTACCGTTCCAGTGAATAACAGCGATTCTTGCGGAACCATCCCAATTGACCTTCTTAAATGCTCAAGCTTGATCGTACGTATATCGAAACCGTCAATATAAACGGCTCCTTTTTCTAAGTCATATAATCGCGGAATTAAATTGAAAAGAGTCGATTTGCCGGAGCCGGTAGCCCCCATCACCGCCATAGTTTCTCCAGCATTTACCGTAAACGATACATCATCAAGCACCTTAACGGCTGAATCCGGGTATGCAAAGGACACCGATCGAAATTCAATTTTTCCCTCTTTTATTTGATGACTTGATTCGGCAAGCTCATCAGTCAATTTTACTTCTGTTTGAAGCACCTCCGAAATCCTTAAGCTGGAGGCTTTTGCCCTTGAAAAACCAGAGACAATAAAAGACAGCATAGATAAAACAGAAATGATCCTCGTTGAATAATTGACGATCGCAACGACTTCACCTACTTTTACCTCACTTGGTCCAGCATGAGCCACCCATAAAATAATTAAAATGCTTACATTCATTACAAAAAGCAAGACAGGCTGCATGATTTCCATAAAGCGGAGCACGAAAATTGTTTGGTCTTTTAAATCTTTGTTCGCCTTCTGAAAACGATTAACTTCATAGTCATTTCGCAAAAAAGCTTTGATTAAGCGCATATTCGTCAAGTTTTCCTGTATGACTTTATTCACCGTATCCAGCTTTTCTTGCACGATTCGAAACATCGATCCTGCTCTTTTCATCACCCATAAAAGAAAAAAGATCAGGCACGGAAGAATGACGATGAGAATGAAGGATAAGGTAAAATTTACTGCTAGAGCCATAACCGCGCCGCCGATCACCAACAATGGAGCACGCAGCATAATCCGAAGTCCCATAAAAATTGTGTTTTGCACTTGGGAGACATCATTTGTCATCCTTGTAATGAAAGATGAATTGGAAAATTGATTATAGTTCGCAAATGAAAAGGATTGAATTTTCCCAAAAAGAACTTTTCTAATATCAAATCCAAAGCTCTGGCTGACATGCGTCGCAAAAAATGAATTAATGATGCCTGCTGCAAAGGCAAGAGCCGATACACCAACCATCACCAGCCCCCAATGGACGACAGCTGATAAATCCCTTTTCAAAATTCCATCATCTACAATTTTTGCCATAAACAAAGGCTGGACAAGCTCCACTGTCAGCTCGGTTAACATGAGAGCAAGAGCAATAACAACCGCCAGGCGGTACGGTTTTAAGAAAGACGCCACTTCTTTCATAAGCATAGCCTCCAAAAAGTATGAACGAAACTATTTATATTTTCCATCATACAACTTTATATAAAATTTTTTAACTATTTTTACTTTTCCCTATTAAAGAAGGCAATTATATGTTTTTATGGGACATGTGGTAATTCCAACTATTGTTTGAAAGCTGACGCATTCACAAGCAAGCAGGTTGTAATTCCAAATATTTTTTCGAAAGTGACAAAAATTAAGACGACCCCGAAAAGTTCGTTTGAACCTTCCGAGATCGTCCAGCTATGAAATATTTATTAACCTTTTTTTACTTCTTCAGGCACTTGCAAACCAAGACCTTCTGCAACGCGGGTTCCATATTCAGGATCTGCTTTGTAGAAGTGGCCGATTTGGCGGAGTTTTATTTCTTCCAGCTTAACTGGCTTCATTGAATTTACAATATTTTCAATAAGACGTACTCTTTCATCTTCACTCATGAGACGGTATAAGTCGCCCGCTTGAGTATAATGGTCATCATGGTCATAAGGAACGTTTTCCGCAACACCTGATACTGGGTATGATGCTTGTTTTGCTTCAGGTGTTTCTTTTGGACCGCCGAAGCTGTTTGGTTCATAATATACAGAGCCTCCGCCATTTGAGTCAAAGCGCATAAATCCATCGCGTTGATAGTTGTTCACTTCAACTCGCGGACGGTTGATTGGAAGTGAGTTATAGTTTGCCCCGATGCGGTAGCGATGTGCATCATGATATGCAAAGAGACGACCTTGCAGCATTTTGTCCGGCGATACATCGACTCCTGGAACTAGGTTTCCCGGTGAGAATGCAGCTTGCTCAACTTCTGCAAAATAGTTTTCAGGGTTTTTATTTAATACTAATTTTCCTACTTCAATTAATGGATAATCTTTGTGAGACCATACTTTTGTCACGTCAAATGGATCCCATCTGTATGTGTTGGCATCTTCAAGCGGCATGATTTGCACATAAAGCGTCCAAGAAGGATAGTCTCCGTTTTCAATCGCATTGAATAAATCCTCTGTATGATAATCCGGATTTTCTCCGGCAATTTTTACAGCTGTTTTCGTATCAAGGTTTTTTATACCTTGGTCAGTTTTGAAATGATATTTGATCCAGACGCTTTCCCCGTCTTCGTTTGTCCATTTAAATGTATGGCTTCCATAACCATTCATATGACGGTATGTTGCCGGAATTCCGCGATCTCCCATCAAATAAGTTACTTGGTGCAATGATTCAGGCGATAGAGACCAAAAATCCCATACGGCAGTAGGATTTTTCAAATGTGTTTTTGGATCGCGTTTTTGTGTGTGGATAAAATCAGGGAATTTAATCGCATCGCGAATGAAGAAAATCGGCGTGTTGTTTCCTACGATGTCATAGTTTCCTTCTTCTGTGTAAAACTTAACGGCAAAACCGCGCGGATCGCGGACCGTATCAGCGGAGCCAAGCTCACCTGCAACAGTTGAGAATCTTACAAATACTGGTGTTCGCTTGCCTACTCCGTTGAAAACTTTCGCTTTCGTATATTTTGACATATCATTTGTCACTTCAAAGTATCCGTGAGCACCGGCACCTTTTGCGTGAACAACTCGTTCAGGAACTCTTTCTCTATTAAAATGGGCTAGTTTTTCCAGAAGATGTACGTCTTGAATTAATGTCGGACCTCGATGGCCTGCTGTCATCGAATTTTGATTGTCCCCTACAGGAGCACCCCAGCTCGTCGTAAGCTTTTTATTATCTCCCATTTACCGATCACCTCATAATTTAAAATAATATTTCTCTAATCATTACAACTATATGATAACATATTTTAATTAAAAATCAATAGTAAATTATAATAATTTTAATAAAGGAGTTTGAAACCGCTGATCTATCAATCAATGATCCTCGTTTATTATCAATTAGCCACTATTTTTTTCATGTTGTTCTGTTTATTTTCTTTGACAAGTTGTTTAAAAAATTGGCAGAAAAAAACGGCTGAGCAAATATAGCTCAGCCGCTACAAATTGAGAGGTTCTTATGGAAGCTATCGAATGGAAACTGAAAAAACTACATACATAGTTGAAAAAGACCGTTGATCTCTCCGTGCAAAAACAGCCAGCCATTTTCATTTATGCCAAGATGTCATTTCATATTCCCAAGCAATATAGGATTCAACGCTAATATGAAAAAATGTTCGTATTCCACTTTATCTCTTTACGAAGAGATTCGCTCCGCTTTCCTTTCCATGCGGGAGCTTGGAATGAATAAAGACAGAAAAGCAGCTGCAAAGGCAAGCAAGCCTGTTGCAAGAAACACTTCATAAAAACCGATGTGATCTGCAATAAAGCCCGCTAACATCGGACCAGTGAAAATGCCGATTGCATAAAATGATTGATAAAAGCCCATTGCGGTCGTCCGATATGCTTCTTGACAGCTTTGAATAACCATCGCAAGCAGCAGCGGAAAAATAAAACCAAGCCAAAACCCTATGAAAATATGCATGAAGCAAATCCATAGAATCGAATTTGACAACGGCAACAGAAGATGAAATAATCCGCTTAAAATAAATGAAAGCAAAAGCAGTTGTTTTTGCTTTCGAACAGGAAAATAGGCAAGCAGCAATGATGCAGCTGCATGCGGAATAAAAAAGGAAGTGACGACCCAAAAAAACACGGACTCACTAAATCCGATTTTCGAGACATAAACCGGTGTAAATCCAAAAATCGTCATAAACAAAATTCCGTGTCCGGCAAGCGATAAAGCTGAGATGCCCCAAAGCGGCTTGATGCCGAGAACATATTTTAATTGACTCATATATTTGAAATCAATAAGATTCACCTTATCGCCGATTTCTTTAATGCGAAATGAAAGAATAAGACCAATCAAAGCCATGACGGTCCCAATGAGAAACGGCATTTCCCAGCCGAACCACTCTACAATTTTCCCGCTGATAGCCATGCTAATAAATTGGGAAACGACCGTCATAAACTGGAGAATTCCCATCGCTTTGGAAGATTGACTTTCCGTAAAATATTGAGCGTATAATGTAGTAGCCATTACCCACATCGACGCGGTAATTCCTGAAAGAAGTCTTGCAATAAAAATCGGGATAAATGATTGAAAGAAAAGAAACAGGATTCCGCTGGCAAACGCCATAAAAAAACCAGCTATAAGCATTCCTTTTCTCATTTGCCCTAAATAGTCTGATAAAACTCCAAGAGGCAAACGAATCAAAATCTGGGTGATGCCGTAACTGCCAAAAATAATGCCAACAAGTGAATAGTCAAACTGCAAATGTTCTAAATAAACCCCAAAGATTGGAACATAAATATAAATGGAAAACCAAAAGCAAAAGATAACTGTTAAAAAAATAATATGATCTTTTTTCCCTGCTATATTTATTTTTTGAACGTTCATCGCCAAAACCTTTCTATATGATTAAATAGGAATTTTTTGCTCTTTCCATTTTACGATATTTTTGAAATTATACAATATTCGAGTTTCACGAAAATCGTTTCTATAAATTTCCTATTCCAATAGTATAATTAAGATATATATAGTGTTGTGGAGGGATATTATGACTGAGCTTTTAGTAGGATTGATCATTGGTATTTTCATTATGTTCATCGTTGTCAATATCAATAAAACGAAGAAAAAAAGATCATTAAAGCTTGTTCAAGAGGCTGTCCCGGCAGAATTAGCCTGCCGCATTCCAGAAGGGCTGCCAATTATCTCTCGTTTGGAAGACTCTCTAAACTCAGAATATATGGAAAAAGTAAAGAAAAGAGTGTTAGCAAATCATCCTAGTTGGACCGAAACGGACTTTAACTGGCGCCTATTTGAATTAAAAAGATATTTTTTGTTGGCAGGAATTTTAAAATCAGTTCCAATGTTCAGCGATGAAGTGGATGAAATATGGCATGAAATGATTATGTTTACGAAAGAATACGAAAATTTTTCAAAAAAATTTTTTGGATCATTTCTGCATCACAGCCCTAATGTGGAACGGACACCGATTCCTCACGAAAGAGCCCTTTTTGATTGGATGTATTTGCACTTATTTGAAATCTATCCAAACAGCACGAAGCTGTGGGGAGGCTTTTTAAAAAATCCGCTAAGCAAAACACTTTTGGAAGAAGTTCGCTCAGCTAGTGACGAAAAACTGTTTGATAAATATTTTCGTTCGTTTGACCCGATCAAGCCATTACAAACAAAGCTGCTTGAACAGCTGAAAAACGATATTGAAAAAGCAGAAGAAATGAAACGACAAAACAAATCGCTCCGCAAGGAAATAAAAACAGACGATACGTACTCGATGCTGCTGCCGGCTATGGTATTTTTATCGCTGTACGAGCAGGACAGTTATACAGAAAAAATGTCGCAGCTTTTGAATAAGGATGCAGGGACAAGCGGAGGTTCTGTTTATGCATGCGGGGCTGCACTCAGCGATTCCAATGATCATTCAGGGGGTTCCGGATGCTCTTCTTCAGGATGCTCCAGTTCAAATTGCGGAAGCAGCTGCGGCGGAGGATGCGGCAGCAGCTAAGGAAATGTTCATAACCACACTCTTTTAAAGGTGAGCGCGATGAGCAGAAACCGGCAAAGTGCCGATTCTTGTTTTCGATTTTAAAAGCCCATATGCGCATTTTTTCTATGCTGCAAACAGCTGCCCTTCAAAATACCATTAGATCTACTATGCATCCATTTTTACAGTACATAAGGGTAGCTTATGCCGTATATGTTCCAACAACAGCTCGTTCTTGCTTCAAAGATCAGATTTCGCAAAAATCATTAAAAAACCATCGCCTCCCAAATTGAGGATGGCGATGGTTTCCTTTTATTTCGAGTGCATTTTAAATTCTAAAAATAAATCATTATAATAGGAAAGCATTCGTTTCCCTAGGTTTTCATACACTTCCAATTTATCCGTTAATTCAGGGGACGGGTAAAACCGCTCATCTTCAGAAATCTCTTTCGGCAAGTATTCAAGCGCCTTTTCATTTGGAGTAGAGTAGCCGACATATTCAGCATTTTGCGCAGCCACTTTCGGGTCTAGCATAAAGTTGATAAATTTATGAGCGCCTTCTATGTTTTTGGCCGTTTTCGGAATAACCATATTATCAAACCAAAGATTAGAGCCTTCTTTCGGCACCACGTAATCTAGCTTCTCATTTTCCCACATGATATCTGCAGCATCTCCCGACCAGACGAGAGCGGCGCCTGCTTCTTCGTTTGCCATCAGCATTTTGATTTCATCTCCAACGATCGCCTTCACGTTTGGAGTCAGTTTATCCAGTTTCTTTTTCGCTTCTAGCAAATGGTCTTTGTTCGTATCATTTAACGAGTAGCCAAGACTGTTCAACCCCATTCCGATTACCTCTCGGGCGCCGTCGACAAGAAGTATTTGATTTTTCATATCTTTATCCCATAAATCATTCCAGCTGTCGATCTTTTTTCCCCCGAGAGCTTCCGGATTATACAAAATGCCGACCGTTCCCCAAAAATATGGAATGGAATATTTATTCCCCGGATCAAACGATAAATTTAGAAAACGGGGGTTGATATATTTTAAATTAGGAATTTTCGAATGATCAATCGGAATAAGAAGACCTTCTTCCTTCATTTTGCTAATGGCATACTCAGAAGGGACGGCAATATCAAATGTTGTTCCTCCTTGGGAAATTTTTGTCATCATCGCTTCATTTGAATCAAATGTTTGGTAAATCACTTTTATACCTGTTTCTTTTTCAAAACGGTCGATCAATTCCGGATCAATATATTCTCCCCAGTTGTAAATCGTAAGGGTATTATCACCGGAGTAGCCTTCAGATGCATTCAGTCTCGCAATAAAAAACAGGATGGCAAACGAAGCGATAAATACTATCGCAAACATCTGCACAATTTTTTTCATTTCCGTCCCCCCAATCTTCCCGGACGATTATAGCGCAGCGTGATGAAATAATAGCCGATCACAAGCAAAATCGTTAAAAGGAAAATGAGTGTTGACAAAGCATTAATGGTAAGGGAAATGCCTTGTCGAGCCATTGAATATATTTCAACAGATAAAGTGGAAAAACCATTTCCAGTAACAAAGAATGTAACGGCGAAATCGTCCAAAGAATAGGTTAAAGCCATAAAAAATCCAGCAAAAATCCCAGGGGTAATGTAGGGAATTACTACTTTTGTTATGACATTCCACTGGCTCGCCCCTAAATCTCTTGCCGCATCGATTAATGTCGGGCTCATTTCCTGAAGCTTTGGCAATACCATCAATACGACAATCGGCACACTAAAGGCGATATGAGACAGCAAAACAGAAATAAAACCAAGCTGAATGCCGACAATGGTAAACAAAATTAAAAAGGAAGCTCCGATGATGACATCAGGACTGACTAATAGAACATTATTTAACGAAAGCAATGTATTTTTCACCCGTCTTGTTTTGACGGAGTAAATGGCGAGCGCACCGAAAACGCCGATGATCGTTGAAATCGCCGCAGAAAGCAAAGCAATTACAATCGTATTCAGTACAATAATCAACAGACGCACATCCTGCAGGACTTCTTTATACCAGTCCAACGTAAAATTTTCAAAATGATGCATTTTTCCGCCGCTGTTAAACGAGTAATAAATAAGGTAGAAAATCGGAGCGTATAAGATGAAAAATACGATGATTAAATATATATTTGAAACCTTCCATTTTCTGTTCATTTTTCATCCCTCACTTCCGATTTCCTGTTAAAAACATGATGATCACCATTGCAAGAATTAAAAAGACCGCAATGGTTGCTCCCATTCCCCAGTTTTGAGTAACTAGGAAATGCTGCTCTATTGCTGTGCCAAGCGTAATTACCCGGTTTCCTGCAATCAAGCGGGTAATCATAAATAACGATAATGCAGGAATAAACACTGCTTGGCATCCGGATTTAACACCGTCCAGCGTCAGCGGAAAAATGACCCGGCGGAACGTAATCCAAGGGGATGCTCCGAGATCCTTAGCTGCATCTACAAGCGTTGGATTTAATTTTTCTAAAGCATTAAAAATCGGCAAAATCATAAATGGAACGAAAATATAGACAGAAACAAACACAAAGCTAAAATCTGTAAACAATATTTGTTTAGCACCGACACCAATTAATTCCAAAAAATGATTGGCTATTCCATAGGTTCCAAAAATGCCGAGAAAGGCGTATGCTTTTAACAGCAAATTGATCCACATCGGCAAAATGATTAACAAAAGCCAAAGCTGCTTATGTTTTGTTTTCGTTAATAAAAGAGCTGTCGGATAAGCGATCAATAGCGAAAAGGCTGTAATTAAAAACGCATACCAAAATGAGCTTAACGCCATTTTCAAATAGACCGGCGTGAAAAATTTCTCGTAGTTTTCAAAAGAAAATGTTCCTTCAATGTTAAAAAACGAATAATAAATGATAAGCAGAATCGGAACGACAACAAATAGTAAGATCCATAACACATATGGTAAGAAGTATAAAGCGCGAATATTACTTTTCATCGGCAACACCAATACGAGAATTTTCTTCTAAACGCATAACGTGTATTGCTTCCGGTTCAAAATAAAGACCAATTTCCTCGCCGACTTCTGCCTTTTTTGTAGAATGAACAAGCCACTCGTTGCCATCCTTATCATAACAGCAAATTTCATAATGAACTCCTCTAAACAGCTGGGAATCCACATAAACCTTCAGCTTTCCTTTTTCAGGAGTTGTTATTTCCAAGTCCTCCGGTCGAATTACCACTTCTACGTCCTCGTTCGGAGCAAAGCCTTTATCAACACATTCAAACTGCTTTCCGACAAATTCAACAAGATAATCTTGAATCATTTTTCCTGCGACAATATTCGATTCTCCGATAAAGTCTGCCACAAAGCGGTTAACAGGTTCATCATAAATATCTTTCGGCGTTCCACTTTGCTGAATTTTCCCCTTATTTAAAACAAAGATTTCATCAGACATTGCAAGAGCTTCCTCTTGGTCGTGTGTGACAAAAATAAATGTAATGCCGAGCCGGCGCTGTAGCTCCCGCAGCTCGTACTGCATTTCCGTGCGCAGCTTTAAATCAAGAGCTGACAACGGTTCGTCTAACAGAAGCACTTCCGGTTCATTGACTATCGCTCTCGCAATGGCGACCCGCTGCCGCTGTCCTCCTGACATCTCCTGAATGTTCCGTTGTTCATAGCCAGATAAGTTTACAAAACGAAGGGCATCTTTTACTTTTTGTTCGATGATATCCTTTTTCATTTTTTTAATTCTAAGGCCAAAGGCAACATTTTCAAACACATTCAGATGCGGAAAAAGGGCATAATCTTGAAACACTGTATTGACTTGACGTTTGTTCGGCGTTACATGGTTAATATTTTTTCCGTTAAAATAAATCGTGCCGCTGGTCGGTTCCGTAAATCCCGCAATTAGACGGAGAATGGTTGTTTTTCCGCATCCTGAAGGTCCAAGCAACGTGTAAAATTTTCCGCGTTCGATTTCAAAACTTACATTATCCAATACTGGCAAATCATCATCATATTTTTTTGTCACTTGTTCAAAACGAATAATTGTTTTATTGTTCATGACGTTTCCTCCAACCGCATCAAGAATTATAAATAAGATTCAGTTGCCACTAAAATTACTTGCGACATGCTTTCTGCCTCATTGACAATTTGATGCTCATCGGATGCATGATAATAAATGGATTCTCCTTCCTTTGCCACATACTTTTTTGTTCCGATCCGAACTTTTATTGTTCCTTTCAGAACATAGGCAAACGTTTCAGATAAGGATGGTTCAAAAACTTTAAACTCTCCTTTTTCAAACAACGTTAAAAGAATCGGCTCCATTTCTTTTTCATTTGATTCAGGAACAATCCATTCAACCTTATATCCTCTCTCTTGGTCAATAAATACTTTTCGTTCTTCTTTGCCGTAAACTACTTTTTGCTCGGCATCCTCATCATCGAAAAAATCTTTTGGATTGCATCCCAGCACATCCAATATATTCAGAAACGTTTCCAATGAGGGAGAGCTTAAATCTCTTTCCAATTGGGAAATGTATCCTTTAGACAAATCGGTTCGTTCGCTTAGCTCTTCTTGCGTCAGACCTTTTTTTATCCGCAAATTTCGAATTTTCCTCCCAATTTTCATCATAACAACCTCATTTGTTTAATACTAGTAAACTTTTTGTCAAAAAAAATTAATATATTTATCGAAAATTGTTTATTTCACGACGATTTATTATACACAATTACACAAAAAACACAATAAAAAATTTTCAAAAAAAGAAGGAAACTTTAGTTGATCTTCAACTAAAATTTCCTTCTGTTTAAAAATCCTTAATTGTCAGAAATGAGGCCACTACATCTGGATCAAAATGCGTATTTTGATGCTCCACTAAAAAATTCAACGCTTTTTCAATCGGCCATGCAACTTTATATGGACGGCTGCTCGTTAAAGCCTCAAACACATCGACAACCGCAACAATTCTAGCTTCTAAAGGAATTTCTGCTCCTTTCAAGTTTTTCGGATATCCCGTTCCATTCCATTTTTCATGGTGAAAGAGAATAATATTTTCGGCCACTTTATAGCTTTGCCTTAAAAAGTTATCTTTCAGTTTGCTTGTTATTTTTTTCAAAATGTCAAAGCCTATTAACGGATGCGTCTCCATAATTAAGCGTTCATATTTTGTTAGTGGTCCTGGTTTATATAAAATTCCTTCAGGTATGCCAGCTTTTCCTATATCATGCAAAATGCTGGAATAAGCAACATTTCTCATATATTCTTCTGATAAATTAAGATTATGATAGCTGTTGTGAGCATAAATGAGCTTTTCAGTTAGTTTTCGAACGTTGATCAAATGATCCTCAATGCTTGGATCTTGAATTTCACAAGAAATCGCCAGCACTTCCAATATTGATTTTTTTGTTTCTTCTATTTGCTCCTGCGGAACGTATGCTCCGCTGTCCAGCTGCTCCAATTCCCGAAAAATTCCTACAAAAAACAGTTCATCTTCTATTAGAATAGGAGTTATCGTTATAGATGAGTGCCATAATTCTCCTGATTTCTTACGATTCACAAAAACACCGGACCAAGGCTTTTTTTCCGATAATGCTTTTTTCATCGAAGCATAAGTTTGCTCCGGGGTCAAATGAGATTTAATGACACCTGCTCTTCTGCCGACAATGAAATCCTTTTTATATCCCGTTATTTGTTCATACGCATCGTTAACAGCGACGACAACATGATCTTTATCTGTCACAATGACAGCATCAGCCAGTTGAAGATAAGGAGACAATAAGTTTTCTACATTCATGTTTTTAAATCCCTTTCCCAAATCTCATCTTGCAAACTATTCATTTAAAGGGATAATCTCATATTATTGGTTCGGTTCATAGATGCTCCACGTTAATTTCACCGAATTTACAATTTCATCTGCTACTGTTTCAGGATCAAGATTATTGGTCGATACTTTTGAGTTATGGAGAGAGTATGCATTTTGCCGTTTTATAAACAATTTTTCAATTTCCTCCATTGATTTTTCCTTTAAAAGAGGGCGGTTCTCGACTAAAAGCGGCATTCGATCCTTCCAGCTGTCCCAAGATAAATCCAGCAAAAAGACGATGCAGTTTGATAAACAAGCATTGCGGACCTCTTCTTGTAAATAGGCTCCCCCTCCTAAAGATACAACCTTCAAGCGTGTGTTCGTGCAAATATCAACAATATACTCCTTTTCGATTTTTCGGAAATAATCTTCGCCAAATTTTTGAAATATTAACGAGATGGGCATATTTTGCTTTTTTTCAATCTCCTGATCCACATCAATGAAATCTCGGTACAGCTTTTTCGCGACCAACTGGCCAATAGTCGTTTTGCCGACTCCCATAAATCCAATTAAAACAATATTTTTTTCCCGAAGAGGGATTTCTACATGTTCCTTCATAACGCATCCACTTCCCTAGATTTCTTCATCATGGTGTGTCAGCTTGACTCCCGCACTACAAGCTCAGGCTGTAAAATCAGTTTTTTTGCCTTTTCTTCATCACCTTTCATTCTCCGATGCAAGAGATCAGCAGCTTTTGCACCGAGCCGATCAGGAAAAGCTGCAATGGTTGTTAAAGAAGGGCTGAATACCGCTGACTCCGGAATATTATCAAAACCAACCACAGCCACATCTTTGCCTGGAACAATGCCTTGTTCTTTTAATCCGAGCATAACACCAGATGCAACAACATCATTATAGCAAAAAACCCCGGTTGGAGGCTGAGGATGCTGCATAACTCGCTTAATCGCCTCTATTCCCCCTTGCCTAGTTGCGGGAGATTGGACAAACAGCGATTCATCCATTTCCAGCCCGGCTTGTTCAATCGCTTCACAAAATCCTTTTTTTCTGTCTGTCCATACTGATGAATTAGAAAAACCGCCCAAAAAAGCGATGCGGCGGTGGCCTTGTTCGATTAAATGTTCAGCCGCTATCCGTCCGCCTGCAACATTATCGATTCCGACATAATCAAACGGCTCTTCTGACAGCATTTTTCTCGCTACTAAAATAACAGGAATCCCCCATTGCTTTAACCGTTCTACCATATCTGGTGAACTGCCTGGGACAGGGCTCATAATTACCCCGCCGACACGATATTCAAGCATTGTCGCAAGCAGCGCATCTTGTTTATCAGGGGAATCAAACGTCGTTCCTAATATTACGGTATATCCTTCTTTATCTAAAGCTTCGTGAACACCCACCAATAATTCCGAGAAAAAGGGGTTGCCGATCTCTGTTATAATCAAACCAACTGTTGAAGATTGGTGGGATCGTAAATTCGCTGCAACACGATCATATATATACCCCAACTCTTTTATCGATTTTAACACTTTTTCTCTTGTTTCTTTTGAAATATTTGGGCTGCCCCGAACAACAAGGGAAGCTGTAGCCCTCGACACACCCGCGTGTTTTGCAACCTCCTGCAGCGTCACGCGGGACTGTTTTTTTTGTCCCATCTGTCTAATCACCTGCTAACGCAATTAATCAACGAATTCAGTTGAGAAAAGTATACCTTTACATTTAAAACGTTGTCAATTTGTTTATTTCCATGCTTTACGGCTTTGAAAATGTTATAAATAATCACCTCCCTTCAGGCTGCGGGAGCACCACAAATCACCTGAAAAAATGGGCTGAAGTCGGTTTATATATAGACAAGAGCATAGATCAAATATGTACTTCTGGCGGGAGGAAGCCGCCATATAACCGTTTCATAGATGGCTCCAAGTGATTCACCTTTGCCTGTTGTATGGATACCAAATGAAAAAAGCCCCGTTCGAAAAAGAAATCGAGCGATTGGAGGCAGTGGAATATCACCAAGATAGTGAAGCTCGATGTGCGAAAGACAGCTTTTTTGAATAGGGAAAAATTCATTCAAGTACGAGTATCTGAAGAAAATCGCAAAATAAAAGATTTAATCATAAAAAACTGCACATTATTTCAGAAAAGGAGCCAATCATTTGCTCCATCCTTCCTGAAATAATGTGCAAATTAACAATACCTTCAGTCCAATCAAAGTATCTTTAAATCAGATAGTAAACACTTTAAAAATCTACATATCTGTAAACCATTGAAGCGGAACGGTAACAATGGACGGAAACAGAATAAGCAGTAAAAGAACAAGTGTTTCTGCAAGTAAAAAAGGCCATATTCCTTTCATAATGTCCTCCATTCCTATCTTTCCAACCCCACAAGCGACATTTAACACAGTACCAACTGGAGGAGTGAGCAATCCAATGCAGTTGGTCAGTATAAACAGCACCCCGAAGTACACCGGATCGATTCCCGCCTTTTCAATAATAGGCATTAAAACAGGAGTTAAAATCAGAACAGTAGGCGTCAAATCCATTACCGTACCAACTAAAAGAACTAACGCATTAATTGCTAGCAGAAGCAGCAATTTGTTCTCGATTAACGGTCCAAGCATATCCGCAGCTATTGATGGAATATTGGCTACTGTTATCAACCAAGCTGACAACATTGCTGCTGCTACAAGAAACATTACAACGCTTGTTGTTTTTGCAGCAGCTACTAACACCTTAAACAAATCTTGTATTTTAAGTTCTCGATAAACAAACAACCCGACAAATAACGCATAAAATGCAGCTACAACAGCAGCCTCTGTCGGAGTAAAAATCCCGCCCCGAAGTCCTCCAACGATAATAGCTGGAAGTAAAAGCGCCCAAATAGCCTGACGGGTAGCAGACAATACTTCTTTTGCAGATTTTCGGGGGAAGACTTCTACCTGCTCTTTTCTTACCATTAACCACCAACAGACAACCAAGCATAAACCAATAAGAAGCCCTGGAATGATCCCTCCCATAAATAATTTTGTAATCGACACGCCGCTTGTTACCCCAAAAATAATCATCGGTATGCTCGGAGGGATGATCGGGGCAATAATACCGCCGGCTGCAATGAGCCCAGCAGACCGATTTCGGTCATATCCAGCCTTGACCATCATCGGAATCAGAATAGCGCCAAGAGCCGCCGTATCCGCTACCGCTGAACCGGATAAACCGGCGAAAAGGACGCTTGCCATGATCGCTACATATCCTAATCCTCCACGAATATGACCGACAAGAGACATGGCAAAGTTAATAATTCGATTAGAAATGCCTCCTGCGTTCATCAATTCTCCCGCAAGAATAAAGAAAGGAATAGCCATCATCGGAAAACTGTTCGCCCCATTAATGAGGTTCTGTGCCATAATTTGAGTGTCAAAAATATTCAGAAAAAACATGAGAGCAACACCGCTCACCAAAAGCGCAAACGCAATAGGCATCCCCAACGCCATGACACCAATTAATGAGCTGACAAAAACAACAAAAGCCATCTACCTCTCACCTCCTGCCATCCCTTGTTTTTTCCCATGATGTAATTCCACGATTTCTTCATGAACCGCTTCCATAATTTCATCTTCCGATTCTTTCATTCGGATAAGTTTTTCAAGCGTATTTGGCCGAAAGAGAGCCTGATAAATATTAAATATTACTATTATTCCCATTCCGATACTCACCACAATACCCATTCCATAAACATAAGCGAGTGGCAAATTCGTGGCAGGAGCTCTGCTTTCCAAGCTGCTCATAGTGATCTTCCAGCTTCCATCCAGAAGCAGGCACAGTACATAAAGAACAATCGCATTACTTAAAATAAATACAATTCGCTTTGCCCCAAGCGGCAGCTTTTTTAAGAGTACATCCACCCCTAAATGGTCGTTATCTTTCAAAGCACCGATGGCTCCTAAAAACACCATCCAAACAAATAGATAACGCGACATTTCTTCCGACCATGTAATGCCGGAATGAAAAGCATAACGCAATACGACATTGCCAAAGACGAGAATTGCCATGGATGCTAAACATAACGCCATTAATATCTGCAACAGCTTATCTAGCATAAATGCAACCTTTTTCAACCGTACTCCCTCCTCACTTTCAAATAATTGGAAAATAACTCTTAAGAGTGAGCACACTCCTAAGAGTTAAATAGTGTCATCATTTATTTGCCTGCCTCCAATAATTTAGCAACTAGATCTTCACCAAATTCTTTTCCGTATTTTTTATAAATTGGCTGTACTTTGTCAATAAACGCTTGCTTTTGTTCATCTGTTAACTCTGTAACAACCATCCCCTCTTTTTCAATCTCTTTAAATAATTCTTCATCTTCTTCTGCATTTAACTGACGCTGATATTCTTTCGCTTCTTCAGCTGCTTTTTTTATGATCTCTTGTTCTTCGCTGGAAAGTGTTTTCCAAAACTTTTCGCTTATTAAAAACGGGCTTGCATTATACACGTGACCGGTTTTTGTAATGTACTTTTGAACCTCATACATTTTATTAGCTGCAACGTTTCCAACAGGATTCTCCTGTCCATCGACAACCCCTTGTTCAAGTGCAGTAAACAGCTCTGTAAAAGCCATTGGAACAGGATTCGCCCCTAATTCTTTCCACAGATCAATATGAAGCTTGTTTTCAAGCGTACGAATTTTTAATCCTTTAATATCATCGACACTTTTAACCTCTTTGACGTTGTTCGTTAAATGGCGAAACCCGTTTTCCCAGTAGTTTATACCAATAACACCTGTTCCTTCCAGATCTTTCATTAATTCTTGCCCAATTTCGCCATCCAAAACTTTGTAAGCGGTTTCTCTGTCTTTAAATAAAAAAGGTAAGTCCAATACGTTAAATCTTGGAGCGAAAGATGCGAGCGGCCCAGTCGACATGGTTGATCCTTGAATAGATCCCATTTTTAATCCTTCAAATACTTCTAAATCCCCTCCGAGCTGTCCATCGGGATATACTTCAACTTTAATAGATCCATTTGTTTCTTTTTCGACGATTTCACCAAATTTATAAAGTCCTTTTGAGAGAGAGCGTTCTTTTGTAGTCGCCACTGCTAATTTCATAATTTTAGTTTCTGAAGATTTTGAGCCTGATTCATTATTTTCTCCCGAACTCGAACCGCTTGAACATCCGACTAACAGCAACAAACAAGATATTAAGATGAAAGAAATTTTTTTCATTTTTTCACACTCCTATCTTACAATCAATTTGATTTTCGAAAGGTTTATAGTTTTGATTTTATTAATAACTAGGCGTTTGGGGGAGCAGAAAAGGGCTGACATGGCATGGATTATCCTCATTTCTACCCTGTCAATAACCCCTTTCTTAGTCCATCTTTTTGAAAATGATCGTTTTTGTTTTCCTGCAAAAAATTGCTTCTTTAATCTTCTGGCAGGCTTCCTTGCGGGCTATAGCACCACAACAACCAAAGCGGTTCATTTCCTGTATTAACATGCTGGTGATATTCGCCCTCGGGTATGAACATATAGTCTCCTTCTTTAAATGGACGGCGGTTTCCATTTCCATCAACCACTTCTCCTGAACCTTTTATAACTACGTCCATTTCTTCAGATTCTGGATGGTTGTGAAGGGAGCTTGCTTCCCCGGGGGAAAAAATCGTAATTCCAGCCATAATATGTTTAGATCCTACAGTTTGCGGGGTAATCAGCTGGAAAACCTTGCGAATCTGGTTCAACTCCGGCTTATCCAGCCCTAACCATAATGTTTTAGCGTCTTGAAAAGGATCAAGAACTTTAATTTTCATGCCTGCGCTCGTTTTCGGCATAATCAATTCCTCCTTCATAATTTAATTGGAAATGTTTTAATCCACTGAAACATGGTGAACTTTCCTATCCGGGGAATAGATGTCCATAATATTCCAATGTCCTGCTGTCGGCGTTGGTACATTGATCATCTCCACATCAATCACAAACGGTTTATTTGCTTCAATGGCCCGCTGCAATGCTGGCTTGAATTCCGCTGCAGCTTGAACTTTTACACCTTCCACACCGTAAGCCTTCGCAATGGCTGCATAATCAGGTGAATACGGCTTTCCATCTTTTCGAAATACCGTTCCGTAGGTTGTGTCGAAGTGGGCTTTTTCCAGTCCGGCTATGGTTCCAAAAGCATGATTGTTCATGATCACCCAGACAACCGGAATATTTTCTTCAACAGCGGTGGCAAGAAGCGCCGGATTTTGTCCGAAGCCTCCATCACCGACTAATGAAACGACCACTTTATCTGGATGTGCTATTTTTACTCCTAATGCTGCGGGCGCACCAAAGCCCATCGTGCAATAGCCCCCAGGCGTGAAAATAGTGCCCGCTTCATATACCGGAAATTGCTGTCCAACCCCATTTTTATTCCAGCCGACATCCGTTGTTATAAAAGCATTTCTTGGCAGCACTTCACGAACTTCTTGTAAAATCCGCTCCGGACGCATCGGATAGCAGTCATTACGAATATGTTCCTCATTCTGTTTACGAAATTCTTGTTTATATTGAGAAATTTTCTGTTTCAGCTCTTTATTTTCTTTTCCCTTTGGAACGAGCTCTTTCGCCACCCGGTTTATTACGGAAAGCGCTTGTTTTAAATCTGCCACAATTCCGATTTCAGTCGGATAATTTCTTCCAATCTCGTTCGGATCAATATCAATATGAATCAATTTCGTTTTCGGAATGTTAAAGGTGTATTCCGGCTCCCAGGAGCTGCAATCCGCCTCTGAAAATCTTGTGCCGAGTGCTAAAATCAAATCTGCATGCAAACACATATCATTTACAAATTTTGTTCCCCAGAAGCCTGTCATGCCCAAGGCTAATGGATGATCGTCGGAAATGGCTCCCTTGCCCATTAATGTGTAGGCAACAGGAATGTCAAAATGTTCAGCTAATTCCTTCAATTCTTTGGAAGCATCGGCTAGCATAATGCCTCCTCCAGCATAAATCAATGGATTTTCCGCCTTGATTAGTTTCTCGACAATTTCTTTTGCAGTCTCGTTATCGATAGAAGGCTTATGCAACTTTTTCGTATGATGATTCAATTTTTCAAATAAAGCAATATCGACCTCCTTCGAGAAAATATCCATTGGCACAGATACTAAAACAGGTCCTGGTCTTCCGCTTTCAGCTAATTGAAATGCTTTTTCTAAAATTTCCGGAAACAGATCCGGCCGGTCAACCCGCCATGCACGTTTAACAAACGGGCGGTATATTTCGTATTGGGATGCATCTGCATGCAGGTTAATTTCTTGATGTGGGTGCTTTCCATAGAAATGACTCGGTACATCCCCTGCAATGACAACCATCGGAATGGAATCTAAAGCGGCATTTGCAACACCTGTTGCAGCGTTCGTCAATCCTGGTCCAAGATGGCTTAAGACAACTGCCGCTTCCTTTTTTGCCCTCGCATACCCGTCTGCCATATGTGCAGCAATTTGCTCATGCCTTACATTTACAAACTTGATGGAGCTTTTTTCTAAAGCGGCTAAAACAGCAATGTTTGTGTGGCCGCAAAGACCAAAAATATGTTCAACCCCGCGGTTTTCCAAATATTGAACGAGTTGATCGGAAACCAGCTTTTTCATAATTTTTCTGCCTCCTTAAAGCTTAAAATAACTTTTCCAGCATTTCCGGAAGCGGCCGTTTCATAAGCTTCCTTGTAGTCGGTAATGGAAAAAATTTTAGAAACAATTTGTTCGACGGAAAACTCAGGATCCCGTAGATATTCAATCGCTTGCAAATAGTCATCTGGAAATTGATAAATTATTGAACCATATATTGTGATTTCACTGCGCACAATATGAACAATCGGAAAATTCGCCTCCTGCGCCAGCCCAATCAAAACGACAGCTCCTCCTGGCTTCGCCAATTTTACAGCGCTTTCAACTGAAACCTTTGTACCGGCTGCTTCAAATACAACGTCAAACGTTTCAAGCGATTCAATCTCATGCGGCAAGAAAACTGAAATATCACCGATTTCTCTAACTAAATCAAGCTTGTGCTGATTGATGTCAATCGCTGTCACTTTTGCACCTAAATAATGGGCGAGCGCCGCTGCCAGCATTCCTTCATTCCCGCAGCCGACGACAGCTACCTTCATATTTTTTTCCACATTGACCTTTTTAAAGGCATGGACGATAACTGCGAGCGGCTCTACGAGAACTGCTTTTTTATTCGGCAAGTCATCAGGCACTGCTAAAACATATTTGGAAGAAATGTTAAACTCTTGGGCAAACCCTCCATCAATATTTACGCCTAACGATTTCTTGTTCCGGCATATATTTGTCAAACCTTTTTGGCATTGATCGCATACTCCACAAAATGTATTCGGTAAAACAACGCACCTTGTTCCAATTTTAAATGAAGCTTGTTCCCCTTTTTCCACAATCACCCCAACAAGTTCGTGGCCGGCGCGAACGGGATATTTTGCATAAGGGAGCTTTCCTTTATAAACACTTAAATCAGAACCGCAAATCCCTCCATATACTAATTGAATTTTTACCTCATCGCCTTTTGGAGCTGGAACTGAGTTGTTATGCCGCAGCTCTAGTTCGTTCGGTTTTTTTACATATAGCTCAATCAATCTGTACACCACCATGTTTGTTTCATTCAATAAGGATCTTGAAAAACAATCATCTTCATTTCTGTCATTTCCTGAATTGCATAACGCGGCCCCTCCCGGCCAATCCCGCTATTTTTCACACCGCCGTAAGGCCAATGGTCAAGCCGGAAATTTGAAGTGCCGTTGATTACAACGCCTCCTACTTCCAGCTCCTTAGCTGCTTGATAAATGACATCCATGCGGTTTGTAAATAATCCCGCTTGAAGTCCAAAGGACGAATTATTTGTTTCCGCTATTGCCTCTTCAATCGTACAATACGGAATAATGCTGACAATCGGGCCGAACACTTCTTCACATACAACTTTGCTTTGCTTCGGCGGATTCAGAAGAACAGTCGGCTCAACTGTCGCCCCATGCTGTTTTCCTCCGGTAATCAACTCGGCTCCGGATTGGACTGCTTCCTTGATCCAATTCATAACGCGTTCCGCCGCTCGTTCATCCACCAAACAGCCAATATCTGTATCCGGCGATAATGGATCTCCAACCTTTAATTGCTCCACTTTCTCTTTGAAAAGTTTTGTAAACGGCTCAACGACAGTCTCGTGTACATAAATTCTTTGAACGGAAATGCAGCTTTGACCGGAATTGCTGTAGCCTGTTAAGGCACATAAAGCTGCCGCTCTCTTTAAATCAGCATCTTCGTGTACAATGGTTGCGGCATTTCCTCCTAGCTCTAACAGCACTTTTTTCATTCCAGCCAAGTCACATATATTACGGCTGGCAGCAACTCCACCTGTAAACGAAATAACATTGACCCGGTCATCCTGAACAATTTGCTGACCGACTTCTGCTCCTCCTAGCACCATATTAATACCGTGTTTTGGAAAGCCTGCTTCAAGCAGAAGCTTCAGCAGTTCCGCTGCAATTAAAGGCGTCTGAGGAGCAGGCTTTAACACAACACTGTTTCCGGCTGCAAATGCAGGTCCGATCTTATGACAAATGAGATTTAACGGCGCATTAAATGGGGTGATAGCTGCAACAACCCCAACCGGAACACGAAACGTCATGGCCAATGCTTTCGTTCCGCGCTGCGAAGCGCTTCCCGGTATCGTTTCTCCGATCAGCCGTTTTGCTTCTTCCGCTGATTGTTCCAATGTTTCAACCGAGCGGGATACTTCATCCAATGTGTTTTTCAATGGCTTGCCGAGTTCCTCGGAAATAAATTTTGCGAATGTCTCTTTTCTGCTGTCTAGCAAGGAAGATGCTTTTTTTAAAATATTGGCTCTCTCGTAAACTGGAATTCCTGCAATCTCTTTTTTTGCTTGAAATGCTGAGGATAAAGCATTTTCAACATCTTCCTTTGTTGACAGCAGCTGCTCACCGATTATTTCGCCAGAATAAGGGCTCCGCACCTGTACTACTGGCCGCCCCGAATTGATCCAACATCCGTTAATAAATGGCTGAGCTTTTCTCATCTAATCACCTGCTTATCACATCGATTTGGCTCTGTTTACTCTTCCATTAGATCGATCCAATATCCGAGCTTTTTAGATCGATCTAAAAATTCTATTAGATCGATCTAAAAAATATTTATTGTTGAGAAATTTGAAAATAATCTCTTTTTAAGAAGATTATAAGTTTTATTGTAAACGGTGTCAATACATAAAAAACATTTCAACAAAACATGCTACCACAATGCCGAACCCAATGTACCCTAATGCAAAAATCATATTCCATGAACCGATCCGATAAGATTGTGCGCTTAATTCATCAGACAAAATTGATACTGATATATTAAAAGGGCTGAACATCACAGTCGACAAGCTGCTGCATATTAACACAATGGATAGCGGAATTGATGGTATGTCGACTAAAAGCGGCTGCAAGAGCTCTGACAATAAAGCAAAACCTACTAAAGGGTGAAAACCAATTAACGATGTAATGAAAAAATAAAGTCCTATTGTACTATATAAAATCAACGTCTTTTCAGTTCCTAATTCAAAAACAGGTTTTAAAAATGATAGCAATTGCGAGTCTGCCAGCATTTCTACAAATAAACCTGCTCCCAAAAACATGAAAAAGTAATTGGCTAATCCCCTTGTCCGCTCTTTCCAATGCTGGATTGCAACTGTAAAATATCTTTTTCCTTTTTTAATAAACAAAGACCAAATAGCAGAAAATGGGATAATCAATAATACAACAGAAAACAGAAAGCCTTTTTGTAAAAAATGTTGAACAGTCGACACCATGAAAATAAACAAAAGCAGCATTCCGATTAATTCAAAAGCTTTTTTATAACCCTTTTTCTTATTAAAAAAATGAGGCGTATGAAAGGCGATTTGGATACCTTTATATTTATACGAAGACATGAGCCAATCAAACCCAAGCATTATGATTGCCATCGAAAGCAAAATTGGAAAAATGATAAAATACTGCACTTTTGTAATGTCTATCGTTGAACTCACCATCACCTCCATCGGGCTCCAAGTAAGACATAAAGCATAGGCGCGCAGCAAGTTTTGCGAATAAAATTTCGTTAGCACTTTTTTGGGCAAATCATGCAGTATAACATTTAATGATTTAATAAGAAGGGGGGCTGTAGCAATATTTAAAAATAGACCGAGTATATGACAAACTCCTGAGCTTCGCCGATATAAATGGTTCAGATCAGCAGCTTGATCCTGAAGTAACAAGCTTAAATGTTTATCATACCTTCCGACACGAATGATGGAATTCATAAATGGCAATACGAAAAACAATGAAAGCAAACCAAGCACTTGCTCAAAATGCAAAATAAACGTATGCCATGGCTGCTTACTTTGAATAAATAAAACAAATCCAATCAATAAAAATATGGCACCTGAAATGAGATATAGTCCTCTGGCATAAACCGCTGAAATTGCGAGTGCTACCAAAGCGACAGCTCCAGTGCTATAGCTTATGACTGGGGCATGAAAAAAACGAGATAAAATATAAATAGCTATCAAAACTGTATACACAAAAATGCGCAAAACCTTTCCCTCATCCTTTCTTTCTCAAAATATACTAATACATAATCCACGGGATCTTCCCTTAACATAATACAGTCTATCAAACACATAAACATTTTTACAAAACAAAAAGACCGGACTCGATATGCCGGCATCTTTTATATGAAAAAACGCACTCTGATAACACGCCGATCCAAAAAAATAAATGCCTCCTCTCTCAAAACGGCTTGAGAAATGGAGGCAGAAGTGAATCATTATTTACATTCTTCTTAAATAATCCCCGGCTTTATCCGCTGGCAAAGGTTTACTGAAATAGTATCCTTGCATAATATGACAGCCCTTCCCTAGCAAATATTTGAGCTGAACATTTGTCTCGACCCCTTCTGCAATGACATCCAAATTTAGAGAATGAGCCATTGCGATGATGGCGTTGACGATTGGATTTTCCTTTTGCCCCTGCCCGATTTGTTGTATAAACGAACGGTCGATCTTAATTGCATTGACAGGAAGTCTATTCAAATAATAAAGAGAGGAAAAACCTTTGCCGAAATCGTCCAGATGAATGTGCACACCTAATGATTGGAGCTTTTGAATAATTTTTACCGCATGTTCAAAATCTTTTATGGCCGTTGTTTCCGTTATTTCGATGACAAGCGAAGAATACGGCAGCTTGTATTTTGAAATCGATTCCTGGACTTGATGAACTAAATCACTATGAAAAAATTTACGTGCCGACATATTGACCGCAATCGTTAATTGTTTATTACTAAATTCCTCCTGCCAGCATTTAAGCTGTTTACACGCTTCATCCAATCCTAAGTTTCCTATCAATTCAATCGTATTATCTTCTTCAGCCAACTCAATAAATTCTGATGGGGAAAGAAACCCTTTCTCCGGGTGATTCCATCGAACTAAAGCCTCAAACCCGATGGTTCTCCTTTGAATGATGTCAACTTTCGGCTGATAATATAAGACAAACTCGTTATTGGCAATACCGCGCCGCAGCTCCTGCTTCAGGAGAAAACGTTCGTAATGATGCTCCATAAAAGATTGATAGAAGCGATATGTGCTTTTCCCATCCTTTTTTGCCTCATACATGGCTAAGTCAGCATGATGGATCAGTGTGTCTGCATTGTGGCCATGCTCAGGAAAAAAAGAAACTCCTATGCTTACTGTGATAAACACAGCATTTTCTCCTAAAATTAGTGGATATTGAAGCTCATTGACAAGGTTTGCTGCTAAATTATAAACTTGATCCTTTTCTACATCTCTCAGCATGATGACAAATTCATCGCCGCTATTGCGGCAAAGAAGCGCGTTTTCGTTTTTCATTATGTCTTTTAATCGTTTTGCAAATTTGACTAACAGCTCGTCTCCCTTCTTATGCCCGAAAGAATCATTGATCATTTTAAAATTGTCAATGTCAATAAAGAAAAAGCCTCTTTTTATTTCAGGATGTTTTCCTATTTCTTCATCAACCATTTTTCGAAAAGTAGCCCGTTCTAATAAATTAGTCAACGAATCGTAGTGTGCCAGCTTTAATAATCTTTTTTCCTTTTTATTCCTAGCTATTTCCTTCGCAGTCCGATCCCTAAACAAGCGAAAAATCGTTTCGGCTTTCTCCTTTGTCTCCGTCGTCTCTATGTTTATAATAAAAATGAGCCCAATGATCTCCCCTTTGTAGCTTTTAAGAGGCATTTCCAAATAACCGGCGCCTTCTATATCTCCCTTTAATCTAGAGAATAACTGGTGAATAAATTTTTCGTAAAAGCTCGCTTCCTTTAAAGAACTTTCCAAAGCTAGTATTGGCTGAACATCTCCATCAGACAAATTTCCGTTTCGATACATTGCTAGTACATTTATTTTTGAAGATGTTTCGTCCACTTCTCCGACAAGGACTATTGGCGCATGTAATGTTTCTGCAATATACTTAACAAGGGAGCGAAAGTATTCTTCTCCAACATGAGTCAGCACTTCAACAGCCCGTATACCCAGCACTCTCTCAATCTCTTCCAGAGCTTCGTGTCTTTTCATCCCCACTACGATACCCTCCACATAATACGATTCCATTTTCAAGCACCTTATACAGAAAATAGAAGTTACATTTATAGTAATAAAATACAGGAAATTTGTCATCTAATAGATGCCAAAAAATAGCTAAAAAGAAGGATAAAAAGCATGCGTTTGGTTAAACTTCAAATAAATTTTGTCAGCAGCAAAAGTGACAAACTTGACTTTTCTTTAAATTGAGACTCGCAATGATAACGCTTTAAAATTTAAAATGTAGAAACATTATTCTAAAAAAATAAAAGGGGTGAACACAATGGCAGAATCAAATATTAAAGTAAAAATACAGAGATTCGGCAGTTATTTAAGCGGAATGATTATGCCAAATATCGGCGCATTTATTGCGTGGGGACTCATCACTGCGTTATTTATACCGACTGGTTGGACACCAAATGAAGCTTTAGCAAAACTAGTGAATCCGATGATACAATATTTGTTGCCGCTTCTAATTGGTTTTACCGGCGGGCGCATGGTGTATGATCTGCGCGGAGGAGTTGTGGGTGCAACCGCAACGATGGGAGTAATCGTTGGAGCGGACATTCCAATGTTTTTAGGTGCCATGATAATGGGGCCTCTTGGTGGGTATATTATAAAGCAAGTGGACAGACTGTTCCAAGGAAAAGTTAAATCCGGATTTGAGATGCTTGTCAACAATTTTTCAGCTGGTATTGTCGCTGCTATTTTAACGATTATTGCTTTTTTAGGAATCGGCCCGATTGTCTTAACTTTGAGCAGCATTTTGGCAGGTGGAGTTAAATTCATTGTCGATGCCAACCTGCTTCCGCTCGCAAGTATATTTATCGAACCCGGAAAAGTGCTGTTTTTAAATAATGCGATTAATCATGGAATTTTAAGCCCGCTCGGAATTGAACAAGCAGCAGAAACAGGCAAATCCGTTTTATTTTTGCTTGAAACGAATCCAGGGCCAGGTCTAGGAATTTTGCTTGCCTATATGCTGTTTGGAAAAGGAAATTCTAAACAAACTGCTCCTGGTGCAGCCATTATTCACTTTTTGGGCGGAATTCACGAAATTTACTTCCCTTATATTTTAATGAGACCATTATTAATTTTAGCTGCTATTGCCGGCGGAGCGAGCGGAGTGTTAACATTCTTACTTTTTGATGCCGGACTTGTGGCAGTGCCTTCACCGGGAAGTATTATTGCATTAATGATTATGACTCCAAAAGGACATTATATAAGTGTGTTGGCTGGTGTTATTGTTGCAACTGCTGTTTCATTCCTCATCTCAAGCATCATCTTAAAAGCAGCGAAAGCAGACAGCGAGGAAGACTTATCAGCAGCAGCAGAGAAAATGCAGCAATTAAAAGGTAAAGAAAGCAAAGCAGCAGAAATGCTCACAAATCAAGCGCAAAAAGACAGCGAAGATGCCGAGCTGCAAGAAAATGAATTAGCCAATGTCCAAAAGATTGTTTTTGCTTGTGACGCAGGCATGGGATCCAGTGCAATGGGCGCTTCCATTTTGCGAAACAAAGTCAAAAAAGCTGGGTTAAATATCGAAGTAACAAACACTGCCATCAACAATTTGCCTGATGACGCAGACATTGTATTTACACATAAAGATTTAACAGATAGAGCAAAAGCAAAGCTTCCTAATGCAACACACATTTCTGTTGAGAATTTCTTAAACAGTCCTAAGTACGATGAACTGCTAGAAAAATTAAAAGAACAGTCATAAGCAGATTGCACAGCTGTGCACTTTAAAAGGGGTGAATTCCATGTACTTGCGGGCGAGAGAACGGGAAATCATCGAATTAATGCTGCAGGAGGACCGACACATTTCCACAAAAGAGATCGCTGAACGATTAAACGTCAGCTCAAGAACAGTTCACCGGGAGCTTAAAAATATAAAAAAAGTGATAAAAAAATATGGTCTTTATATTGACAGCCTGCAAGGAAAAGGAATTCGCTTATTCGGTCCATCGCTGCGGAAACAAAATTTATTAAAAGATATCCGATCTGGAGAGCACACAGACTTTAGCCAGGAAGAAAGAAAAGTGCTTATCCTATGTTCACTTTTAGAGGCCAGCGAGCCTCTAAAACTGTTTACACTAGCTGAAAAATTAAACGTCACTTCTGCAACCGTAAGCAATGATTTAGATCAAATCGAAGAATGGATTGCTCAATTTGATTTGAAGCTCATCCGAAAAAGAGGATACGGAATAGAACTCATTGGACCAGAAAATGGAAAGAGGGCTCTCCTTGGAAACATTATAATGGAGAAATTGGATGAAAAAAGTTTTTTGCAAGCAATTGAAAGGCAGATAAAAGAAGAGAAAAATGAAAAAAGGGAAAAAATTTTTGAAATCATTGATGAAGAAAAAATAAAAACGGTTGAAGGAGTACTTGAAAATTTTCGGCAAACCATTTTATTTTCTATTGCGGACAGTGCCTATATTGCTCTTGCAGTCCATTTAATGCTGGCAGCGGAAAGAATCCAAAAAGGCGAAACAATCGATATCGATCCTCAAGTTTTTCAAGAATTGAAAGGCACAAAAGAATTCGAATCCGCCCGCATGATCGTCAAAGAATTGGAAAAAGCCTTTCAGGTCAAGTTCCCTGAAGCGGAAATCGGCTATGTCGCGACTCATTTATTAGGAGCGCGCAGAAAAGAAGATAAAGATTTTTCCTTCTTTGATGTAGATGTAGACATTTCAAGAAAGGTCCATGCGCTCATTGAATTTGTTTCCAACAAAACCGGCTTTCCCTTGACGGAAGATCAATCTTTATATCAAGGGTTGGTAGCCCATTTTGTCCCTGCTATTACACGTTCAAAAGAGAAGATTCATACGCACAATCCTCTGCTGCAACAGATCAAAACAAAATTTTCCACCCTTTTCGCGTCTGTCGAAGAAGGGGTAAAAAAAATCTTTTATGATCTTCAGTTATCAGAGGATGAAATTGGCTTTCTCGTGCTGCATTTTGGCTCCGCTTTAGAATCAAAGATGGAGAATATTTCGCTGCAGGGATTAGTTGTTTGCCCCAGCGGAATCGGTTCTTCCAAAATGCTGGCAACGAGACTTCGCAAGGAGTTTCCTGAAATAGAAAACATTCATATTGCTTCTCTTATTGATTTAAAAAGGCTGGATGTCAGCCAATACGATATTATTATTTCAACTACCGATCTTCCGTATCGTCATGTGCCATATATTACAGTTAACCCGCTGTTAAATGAGCATGATATCGCCAAAATAAAAAGGTACATGAATGAAAAGCTGACAGAATTCAAAAGAAGCGAAAACAATGTTCCGGGCATTCCTTTCCGGAAAAATCCTTCAAACGATATGATTCACATCATCGATCAATTTTTTGAACTGGGCGATATTATCAAAACAGTTTTGCTCCATTTCAATGTGAGCTTGCTTGAAAATACAGGACAGCATAAAAAAAATCTTTTGGAAATCGCCCGCACATTGCATAAAGAAAAATTGATCACAAATGATGAATCCGTTGCGAAGAAGCTTTTGGCGAGAGAACAAAAAGGAGGATTGGGAATTCCCGGGACAAAAATTGCTTTATTTCATTTAAAAGATGAAGAAGTATTGATTCCTTTATTTCGTATTTATGATTTGGACAAAGCGGACAACGTCCTCGGAATGGACGGAAATGCGATGGAAATCAGCCGGATATTGCTGCTTTTAGCTCCTGAACAGCTAACTCAAAATAAGCTGGAAATATTAAGCCAAATCAGTTCATATATTATTGAGAGCAATAGCAGTTTAACACTATTTGAAAGCGGAGATGAAGCAGCTGTCTATCATAAGCTGAATGAGATTTTCCATCGTTATATGAAAGAAAAATTTTTTAATTGGAGTGACTAAGATGAAGCAAATATTAACAGCAGAGAATATTGTTTTAAATGCAAAAGTGGACAATCAGGAGGAAGCTATTAAATTAGCTGGAAAGGTTCTTGTGGAAAACGGCTATGTGAACGAACATTATATCAGCAAAATGCTTGAAAGAGAACAAATCACTTCCACATACATGGGAAACCATATAGCTATTCCTCACGGAACAGAAGAAGGAAAAAAAGACATTTTATCATCAGGTATTTCCATTATTCAAATTCCTGAAGGCGTAGAATATGGAGAAGGCAACATTGCTAAAGTAGTGTTCGGAATTGCCGGAAAAGACAACGAACATTTGGAGCTCTTGTCGAAAATCGCCATCCTTTGCTCAGAGGAAGAAAATGTTGACCGTATAATCAATGCAGCAACCAAAGAAGAATTAATCAATTTATTCAATGAGGTGGAATAAACATGATCGCTTTGCAGTTCGGCGCTGGAAATATAGGAAGAGGATTCATCGGCGCTCTTCTAAATCAAGCTAACTATGAAATATATTTTCTTGACGTGAATGAAAATCTAATCTCTGAGCTAAATAAAAGAGGAAGTTATATCATCGAATTAGCCAGCGAAAAAAAAGAAACAATCACCGTCACAGGTGTAAAAGGAATTAACAGTGCAAAACAAACTGACAAAGTTATCGATCTCATTTGCCAAGCTGACTTAATTACAACGGCTGTCGGTCCAAATATTTTAAAAATCATTGCACCGACAATCGCTTCAGGACTTAAGGAACGATTTAAACAGTCAGTCCAGCCTTTAAACATTATTGCATGTGAAAATATGATCGGCGGCAGCCAATTATTAAAAGAAGAAGTGCGCAAATCGCTTACAGATGAAGAAAAACAAAAATTGGATCAATATGTTGGCTTTCCTAATGCAGCTGTCGACCGCATCGTTCCATTACAAACCCACGAGGACCCTTTAAAAGTTTCTGTTGAACCATTTTTTGAATGGGTCGTGGAAAAAACAGACATAAAAGGAAGCTTGCCAAATATTCAAGGAATCACCTATGTTGACGACTTAAATCCATATATTGAGCGCAAGCTATTTACTGTCAACACTGGACATGCTACTGCAGCTTATTTAGGCTATTTCAAAAATATAGAAACAATCGACAAAGCTGTATTGGACCCGTTTGTCCGCCCAATTTTAGAAGGCGCGCTAGCTGAAACCGGCGACATGCTGGCGAAAACTTATCATTTTGATCGTTCCGAGCATCAAAAATATATCGATAAGATTATCTCTAGATTTGAAAACAAACAAATTTCCGATAATGTCACTAGAGTAGCCAGATCACCTATTCGCAAGCTTGGCGCAAACGACCGATTAATTTTACCAGCAAAAAGATTAATGGAATTCGGTCAAAAACCTGAAAATCTCGCAACAGCCGTAGCAGCTGCGCTATTGTTTGACTATAAAGAAGACCAAGAGGCAGTCGAATTGCAAGAAATCATTAAAACAAAAGGAGCATCTGCAGCTTTGAAGCAGTACAGCCAGCTTGACGAAAACGACCCGTTAACAAAACTAATTCTTGAAAAATATGAACAGCTCATCAAATTGAAATAATGTAAGCAGGATGGTTCATTCTGCCTGTTTAAACACGGGGCTGTCTAATAAGTCGTTTTTTGGCTTATTGACGGCTCCCTTTTATGTTTTAGAAATGTTGATATATCGATGTTTATGATTTTTTGTTTTTCAATAGGGATTTGACCTTCTGGACAGCCCCTCAATCGAATGCAATGAACAAGAAAACGTATTAATCAAACAACCAATAAGAAGGCTGACTCAACATCGCTGAAAAGCAATGTGTTGAATCAGCCTTTTACTTTTGATTTCTCCGATGCTCTCGCCATGAATTGGAATATATGATAGGAAGATGCTGCGCTTTTTCCAAGGAATATACGTAAACAAAACCTTCTATATTTCGCCTGCTATCCTTGACCCAAACACGCTCATACTCATTATTCGACCGGCCTTCTATAAAATCCTCCAGCAAATCCATTTGCCTTAATCCTTCTTCTGTCACAATGAGCCATTCACCGGCAACTTCGTCTTCTCCTTCATCAAGAACAAGCGCTGGATAATCTCCTACATCATACAGTCGGCCTTTCACATGCCCCTTTTTGCAAGAGATTAAATAGGGCTCTACAACATGATGATTTGCTTCGCCGACTAACAACGTTCCATACACAAAAACTTGATAAAGCATGGCAGCTCACCTCAAAAAGTTTAATCCGGTCAGTGAACATCGACACGTCAGTTGAAAAGAGTGATTTCCCACCTCAAAAATTCATAGCCGGTCAGCGGGACTATGAAAGCTAGTATGTAAAAAAATTTATTCCTAGGCGGCAAATCAATTGAAAAGAGCTACCGCCCCCACCTTAAAAAACATAACCAGCTAAGCAAGACCATGAAAACTGACATGTATAAAAATTTGTTCCCTAAGCGGCAAATGCACCGGTAAACTAATTGAAAAGAGCTACTACCGAATAATTTTCATAATCATCCGATTCAATACTTCGGAAAACACTAGTCCCATGGCGATGGCTCCTGATATGATAAAAGCTTTAGCTGCTAGTTCAATCGCCGTAAAATAGTCTTGCTCGACTACATGGCGCATGGCATCATACGCAATCCCTCCTGGGACAAGCGGAATAATACCTGGAACAGAAAAAATGATGATCGGCGCTTTATACATTTTCGTAAACAAGTGACTAATGAAGGCAACAAGAAGCGCTGAAATAAATGCAGCGATAATTAAATCCATCTTAAAATGAATCAAGAATAAATACGAAAGCCATCCAACTGCTCCCGCAATTCCGCATGCAAATAACGTCTTTTTTGGTACATTAAAAATAATTCCAAATGCAAATGCTGCAATAAAGCTTGCTGCAAGTTGTGACAGCATGACAACAATCCTTTCAATTAATAAATCGATAAAACGATGGCAATTCCTGACCCGATCGCAAAAGCTGTTAAAAACGCTTCAGCTCCCTTTGATAATCCAGCCACTAAATGTCCTGCCATCAAATCACGGACAGCATTCGTGATATGCAGCCCCGGTACAAGCGGCATGACAGAACCGATAATAATTTTATCTAAATCTGTCCCGATGCCCAGCTTCACCTGCCAAATGGCTGTAAATCCAATGACAAACGATGCTAGGAACTCTGAAAAAAATTTAATTTTAGCAAAACGATGAACATAAACTAAAAATGCAAAACCTAAACCGCCTGAAATCATGGCAGGAACAAAATCTGCCCACTTTCCTTGAAACATGATTAAAAACCAGCCGCTCAAGATGGAAACGGAGGTCAATTGCAGCCAAACTGGATATTCAGGTTTTGATTCGTCTATTTGCTTCAGTTCCAGCAAAGCTTCATCAACAGATATTTCACCCTGCGCCATCCTTCTAGAAATGTTGTTCACCATCGCAACTTTATTTAAATCTATTGTCCGTTCCAGCACACGTACAAGTTTTGTCTGTTCCATTTCGTCAATGGAAAATATAATTCCAGTGGGCATAGCAAAACAATGAGACTGCTTTACACCAAGGGATGTAGCCATCCTCTGCATCGTATCCTCAACGCGGTACGTTTCCGCTCCATTTTCAAGCATAATTTTACCAGCTAGCAAACAGGCTTCAATAATCTTGTTGGAATTTAATTGCACGCTAATCTCTCCAATAAACTTCATTTCCTATTATTATATCCAAGTCTTTTGGTAAGTGAATGGCAAAACGATTCAGCCTTTTATAGGTCTTTAAGTATTAAATCTTAGCACCTCATCGACCAAATGCTCAAGCTTTTTCTTCTGATCAATTTGGGACATCACCGCGTAAATCAGCGCTCGCCGCGGAACAGAAGATTGCAATTCTTCCTTTAGAAAGGATAGCAATTCCTTTTGCTCCTCATCTGCCGATTTTTTTATTTTATCAATTTGATTGAAAAGGGATTCCTTTTTCTTTTTCCGATTCAAAGCCTCTTCCGGCTCCAGCCTTTCTACTATATCCGGATCAAATAGCTGATCCTTCGTTTTCACAACATTTTCCGCTATTTTTTCAATTCTTCTCAACGAATAAGCGATTATGCTGTTAATTTCTATTTCTGCTCCGGCAGTGACAGCGAAATGAATGGCGTTTTGAACCATTCCATACAACAACACGGCCAAATCAACCGAATACGGACGTATTTGTTCCCCGAATACTTCTGCAATCCTCTTCTGTGCCCAGCAAAGTTCATCAAAATGATACTGCTGCACCAATCCTTTAAGCTCTTCATCTTCTGACATCAGCACACCATAAAACAGAGCGAATAGTTTATTTTCTTTACTGATTTCCATCTTGACTTGAATTTGTTCGATAAACGCGTTTTTATCGTTTGCTTGCCTGCCAGCCAACACTTCCATTCTCCGCTGATCTGTTTCCATTTTAATCTTTTCAAAAATACTAATTAAAAGTTCTTTTTTCGATGAGAAATAATTATAAAATGTCCCTTTCGATATCCCGCTTTTATCTAAAATATCTTGAACTGATGTTCTCACAAATCCCTTTTCAACAAAAAGAGTATGCGCCGCTTCCATTACTTGTCTTTTTCGATCGTTCAATTTGACTGCACATCCTTTATGATTGAACTCAAAAATAAAAGTTATTGTTGATTTTTTTATACTATCAGTATATATTATTATTATCTTTTATAACAACAGTATAAAATAATATACTATAAGTACAAGGAGGATTCTCACTTGACTAATCATGAAACATTAAACAAACCGCCTTATGGGATGATTGCCATTTTATTTGTTGGTGCATTTGTGTCTTTTGTTAACGAAACGTTTCTAAATGTTGCACTACCATCCATTATGAAGGATTTTGAAATATCCCCTTCATCTGCGCAATGGCTGTCAACAGGCTACATGTTGATTAATGGGATTTTAATTCCTGCCAGCGCGTTCTTGTTGCAAAAGTTTACGAATCGCCAACTATATATTACAGCAATGGGCTTGTTTACAGCCGGTACGGTGTTAGCTTCACTTTCGCCGACATTCGGCGTGTTATTGGTTGCAAGAATGTTTCAAGCGGCCGGTTCAGCGATCATGGCTCCCTTATTAATGAATGTCATGCTTGTCGCTTTTCCTGTTGAACGACGCGGCACAGCAATGGGATTTTTTGGACTAGTGATGATCACTGCGCCAGCGATAGGACCAACGCTATCCGGATGGATTGTTGAGCATTATTCATGGCGCACACTGTTTGACATCGTTATTCCGATCGCTGCTCTCACACTCATCCTTGCAATCTTTAAATTAAAAAACATTTTGCCGCAAAAACAAATATCTTTGGATATTTTATCGCTCATCTTATCAAGCATCGGGTTTGGCGGCATTTTATACGGGTTTTAGCTCCGCCGGGGAAAAAGGCTGGGATTCCGTTCATGTATATGGAACCATTATTGTCGGAACGATCAGCTTAGTCTTATTTATTGTGCGGCAATTAAAAATGGAAGAGCCTCTTTTGCAATTTCGAATTTATAAATATCCGATGTTCGCCTTATCATCCGCAATTTCGATCGTTCTTTCGATGACGATGTTCTCAGCGATGCTGCTTATGCCAATATATATTCAGACAATTCGCGGGATTTCACCTTTTGATTCCGGACTTTTAATGCTGCCGGGAGCAATCATCATGGGAATTATGTCGCCGATAACAGGAAGGCTTTTTGATAAATTTGGCGCTAGAGCGCTCGCCATTATCGGCTTATCTATTACCATTTTTACAACATACGAATTCAGCCACTTAGCAATGGATACATCCTACAGCTTTTTAATGCTTATGTACTCATTAAGAATGTTGGGAATGTCGATGGTGATGATGCCCGTCATGGCAAACGGAATCAATCAGCTGCCGCAAACTATGAACCCGCACGCTACAGCGATGAACAACACGTTGCAGCAAGTTTCAGGAGCTGCTGGTTCAGCGCTGCTTGTCACGCTCATGCAAAATAAAACGGAGGCGGAGGCGGAGCGATTGGCTCAAGCCGCAGCGGGTGATCCAGCTAAAATGGCCGATATTATGAATGAGGCAATGCTGAATGGAATCAACTTTTCTTTCAAAATATCATTGTTAATTGCACTGATCGCCCTCGTTCTCACTTTCTTTATCAAACGGGCAAAACCTGAAGGAGAAGCATATTTAAAGCAATCCGCATCATAAAATAGAAAGCCTCTAGACGAAGTTCATAAGTCTAGAGGCTTTTTCATTCAAAATAGATTATCCAAGCCGGAATTAAAAGGCAGCTTCAACAGCAGCTGAACATTTCATACCTTTTTATTTATCATCAACTCTCTTATAATCAAAAAAGTTGCAGAGACTGCTTCAATAATATGTTCTGCATCAGCAGTTGACATTCCGATACAGTTGTCCCATTTTTCTTTTGAAATCCCATTGCCGAATGGAAACAAATAAGGCTTGATCCGACAATATATTTAACCCGTTATTTTCTCGTGTAGCCGAAGCATTCAATTTTTTCTGCGGATTTACAGCGCTTCCCAAACAGCGGCGATTCCTTGTCCTCCGCCAATACATGCAGATACAGCGCCATATTTTTTGTTTCGCCTTTTTAATTCATAAATAAGAGTTGTCGTGATTCTTGTTCCGCTTGCAGCAAGAGGATGTCCTAGCGCAACGGCTCCCCCATTTACATTACCTATTTCAAGATCAAAGCCTAATTCTTTTTGGCATGCTAAATATTGAGCAGAGAAAGCTTCATTGATTTCAATTAAGTCCAAATCAGAAATCGTTAAATTTGCTTTCTTTAATGCATTTTGAATAGCAGGAACCGGACCGATCCCCATATACTTCGGTTCTACTCCTACAACATCCCAGGAAACAAGGCGGGCAATCGGTTTTAACCCCTTTTCTTCTGCATAATCACTTGATGCAATGACAACAGCTGCTGCTCCATCAACCATACCGCTTGCATTTCCCGGCGTGACAACACCATTTTCAATAAATCTAGGCTTTAATTTACTAAGCTGCTCCATGCTCGTATGGCGGATATGTTCATCTTGATCAATAATGATGTCTCCTTTTTTCCCTTTCACAGTAACCGGTACAATTTCTTCTTTAAAATACCCTTTTTCTCTCGCTGCAATCGCACGCTCATGGCTAGATAAAGCATGACGGTCAATTTCTTCCCTCGTTAAATTATATTTGACAGCTAAATTTTCAGCTGTTTCAGCCATTGTGCAGCCGCCATACGTATCATATAGTCCATCCCATAACCAGTCTTCTACAACAGGCGAACCTAGAGGACTTCCCCATCTCATACCGCGAATGACATGCGGTACTTGACTCATATTTTCCGTGCCGCCAGCCAGCACAACATTTGCTTCTCCCGTTAAAATGTAGCGGGCGCCTGTTAGGATTGCTTCAATCCCCGTTCCGCATAAACGATTAATCGTTACGGCAGGAACTTCAATCGGGGTGCCGGCTTTTAATCCAACATGTCTTGCTAAAATGTGTGCATCTCTGCTTGATTGCTGAACGTTTCCAAACACAACATGATCAATTTCATCAGGCGAAATATTAGATTTTCGAATAGCTTCTTTAGCCGCAAATGCACCTAAATCAGTCGCAGTAGTGTTTCGAAATGATCCAGATATTTCAGCAAATGCCGTTCTTGCTCCTTCCAGCAAAACGATATCTTTCATTTTATTCACTCCTCTAAACATTTCGGTATTCCAACAGTTCCTTTGCATGTATCAAATATTTCTGATGCGTTAGCGCATAAAAAAGCGTTTTCATTTATCAGAATAATGAAAATTATTTACACGCTCATTATAAAATTACGAAAATTAAATAACAATGTTAAAAATACTTAAAAATCAAAGGAGAATTCAGCAAATTTGCGTATAGATGAACTAAACGTCAGGTAAAAACGGTTTTTCAAAAACAACCGCTGGATTGTTAATAAGGTAAAAAATGGAATGATGTCAAAATAAGTTGGGGTGAATATTTTCGATCATTTGATGAAAGTATGATGGTTGCCAAAGAAAAAACAGTAGTATTGGATCTTGAAGAATTAGAGATACATTATATTCTAGAAAAAAAGAATTAATTATTAAACCACTCTGGAATGTACAATTTAAAAATGGTAGAAACCCGGAAAAGAAGATGGCATCTTATCTTATGTAACTATCCGGACGAATAAAATAATTTTTGTTGTTTTTAAAAACCAATCATCGAATATTACATTTCTCGCTTTAGGAAAAGGACAGATCATTTTTATGTTCGAACGTTCTGGTTGTTCGATTATTTTTATGGCGCTTTCTTTATATCCCTTTTCCAGCTTGGTTCTTCGTTTTGAGCAATAGCGAACTTTTCATGAGTTAACCTCTTTTGTTTCTACTAGAGTTCTATATAGAATAGAGGCAGCGAATACATTCTTAGATGGTTCTGTAAAATATAAATAAATGAAAAATTTTACTTGGTGTGACAAAAAAAGGGAGGTAAAATGAATATTAAGTAATTGCAATATATTGTATAGGTTTAATAAAGAATTGGTGATTAAAATATTTAACCATACCTGAAAAAGCAGTTTTCGTACTTCTAAAGAAGGCGAAATATTAAAGAAAATAATACGTGATGAAGCCTTTTTTAGTTGGCTTAGAAGTAAAGACGAGTTTTATCTAACGCTGCTAAAGAGTTACTTTTGATCTTAAAACTCAGCTTACTTCTCTTCCCAGCTAGACCACTAGATACTTCATATTTCTGATGATGATTTAACAGCTTTTAATCGAAAAAAAGGATCATTATTTTTGAAAGAAGGTGCGAAAATGATTAAGGAGCTTCATCGTTCTTTAATGGAACATTTCGAACAATTGGTTTCGTGGAGAAGATATTTGCATCGTCATCCTGAGCTTTCTTTTCAAGAGGAAAATACACCAAAATTTATTGCAGAGAAGCTTTCCTCCTTTGGGATTGAGGTAAAGACCGGAATCGGCGGAAATGGAGTTATCGGAATGATTAAGGGCGGAAAAGAAGGAAAAACCATTGCCTTCCGCGCAGATTTTGATGCGCTTCCGATCCATGAAGAGAATGACTCTCCTTACAGATCGTCCGTAAAAGGAGTTATGCATGCCTGCGGCCACGACGGGCATACAGCAGCTCTCCTCGGGGTTGCAAAAGTATTAAGTGAAATCGATCGCAGCCGTTTAAAAGGCAACATCGTATTCATCTTTCAGCACGCGGAGGAAAAACCGCCCGGCGGCGCCAAGTTTATGATTGAAGATGGATGCCTGGACGATGTTGACCTTGTATTTGGCGCACATGTTTCCACTGATATTCCGTACGGCAAAATAGGCTTACGAGAAGGACCCGTTATGGCTGCTGTCGATGCATTTACGATTCAAATAAAAGGAAAAGGAGGCCATGGGGCCCGTCCGCATGAAACAGTAGATGCTCTTGTCATCGGCAGCCAAATTGTGAACTACTTGCAGCAAATTGTCAGCAGACGCGTGAATCCGATAGATTCAGCTGTTGTGACAGTTGGTGTGTTTCAAGCAGGAACAGCTTTCAATGTCATTGCAGAAAACGCTAGAATAGAAGGGACAGTAAGAACATTTAATCCAAACGTTAGGGAGCAAATTGAGGAGGAAATCAGAGCGATTGTTCAAGGGCTATGCCAAGCTTCGCACGCAAGCTACGAAATTGATTATTTAAACGGCTATCCTCCAGTTATCAATCCTAGAAATGAAACCGAACAATTGCGAGCCATTATTAGCGAGACGTATGCATCTGACTGTTTTTATAATTATCAGCCGTCAATGGGAGCAGAAGATTTTGCATACTATTTAAAGCATAAACCAGGTGTTTATTTTCATGTCGGTGCAAGAGGAGACGATCCAAAAACTCATTATCCTCATCACCATCCCCGCTTTGACTTTGACGAGCGTGCGCTTCTCGTCTCAGGGAAAATATTTTTAAGTATTGTCAATCATTATCTTTTACAATAAAAAAATGATGTCAATTAAAAGTGGTGCAACAAATTCGAAATGTACATTGAAACAACAATAATGATGATTTTATGTAGCGAAACTGTCAACAAGCAAATGCACATTCTGTTCAGCCGCTTCGATCCATACGTTAAAGAAACGCAAACAAAAAATGCGAAATTTTGTACGCAAAGTAATAGTTTACAAGGAAATGCAGGTTTTCTGTTTTAAGGAGAAAACCTGCATTTTCAATAAATTTTTGAAAACAGCTTACGTACATTTTTCGCGTTTTATTTCTATATTTCTTGAGAGATGTTTTTGGTGTATAATAATGTTCATTGAGCATAAAATTTCCCATTGGCGAGCTACTCGCCTGGGACTTTTATTTTTTTCTTTTCCGGTGTGTTACTCCATTTGAAAATTTTATTTAAAAACTTGTAAATATTTTTGCTTTCTTTCGCAAGTAGCGGTCCTACGATCGCTAAAATAAGAACATAAAGGGCAGTAAAAGGAGTTAAAATGGGATTTAATCCTGCTGTAATCCCTAAATTTGCGACAATGATCGAAAATTCTCCACGAGCCATAATGGTTAAACCAATATTGGTAGAAGCTTTATGGGATAGCCCCGCTTTCCTCCCCGAAATCATACCAGCTACAAAGTTCCCAGCAATTGTGAGTGCGGCAGCGCCTAAAGCTAACCAGATCGCACCAGCTAATGTTGATGGATCAATACTCAATCCAAAGCTGAAAAAGAAGATTGCGCCAAAGAAATCTCTAAACGGAACTACCATATGTTCAATGCGGTCTCGATAGTCAGTTTCTGAAAAAACTAGACCTAACAGCAATGCGCCAATCGCTTCTGCAACATGAAGGGTTTCTGAAAACCCAGCAACAAAAAACAATGTAGCAAATATAACAATAATGAAAATTTCGTCAGATTTAATATTCAACCATTTATTTAATAAAGGCGAACCTTTTCGTGCAATGAAAAAAAACAGCAGCATATAGCCAACCGAAATAAGAACAGAGGTAATGATACCGAGGACAGAAGTAGAGCCGGCAAGCAAGACACCTGACATTGTGGTTAAAAATAAAGCAAGAAAAATGTCGTCAAATAAGATGATCCCAAGGATTAACTCTGTTTCTGGATTTGCTGTTCTTTTTAAATCAACAAGGACTTTGGCGACGATTGCACTGGAAGACACGCTGACAAGCCCAGCAATAATAAGAGTCTCCATCCATGGCATCCCGACGATAAATCCATATAAAAGGCCTAAAACAAAATTGATTGCTACATAAAGACTCCCGCCTACCACAATATTTCGGCCTGATTTCATCAATTTTCCAACAGAAAATTCCAAACCTAAATAAAAAAGCAAAAACAGAACACCAATGCGTCCTAAAAATTGGATAATTTCTTTACTTTCAATAAAGGTTAAGTCGATAATCCCAATCGTTGGGGCATGCGGGCCAACAAGCATACCTAGGACAATCAGGAAAGGGATAATGGAAAATTTAAGCTTATTTGCGATAATAGCTGCAATTGCAACAAGGACAAGTGCTGTACCAACTTCAAAGACTAAATGATCCATCTATAAACCTCACTCCTTTCCTTTGTTCGATAATAAGTTGTTAACTAGTTGTTTTAGTTGGTTTCGTTCTCCTGAAATTACTAATGTATCGCCTGCCTCAATCACCGTATCCGGACCTGGGTTGTGTGTCTTCTTTGTCTTTTTTTTCTTAATAGCAATGACCGTAACTCCATAATTGTTTCTTATATCAATCTCACCGATCGTTTTATTCACAACTGGTGCACCAGGTTCTACTTGATACCATTCAATAATTAAATCATCAAACGCAAAGTCAACGGTTTCTAATGCTTTAGGTTTATATGCCATTCCGCCTAAAATTCCAGCAATTTGTCTTGCTTCTGAGTCATCAAATGTGGCAGTACTTAAAACCTCATCATGATCATCTGAATCAAAATGATAAATTTCTCTCCGTCCATCATCATGGATGACAATAACAAGCTTATCTTGGTTCTTTGTAATAATTTCAAACTTATATCCAATTCCCGGAAGTTCACTTTCTCTAATATTCATGCAAAAATTCCTCCTTATAAATGTTTTAAATGAATGGATTAAGGTTGTTGAATATTAAAGGTTTACATCAATTTCCGTTCTAATTTTTTCATCTTTCGAAATTCCTAGATATTTGAGTGTTTCAGAAGGAGACGAATGGTGAAAATATTTCTGAAGCAAAGAAATGGCGACTCCTCGTTTATAGGCATGAAATCCAAAGGTTTTACGCATAGAGTTCGTTCCAATTTTCCCTTGTATGCCGACCACTTCTGCGGCACGATGGATAATGCGGTAAGCCTGTTGACGCGTGATGGGCTTTTTCGTTTTCGCGGACTGGAATAAATAATCTTCGCGGTTCAATTGTCTCGATTGGATATAGTGGAGAATCGCCCTTTTTACTTTTTGGTTGAGATACACTTCCTTAGTCGTTTTAGATTCTTTATGTGGAAGCAGATAAAAATCCTTTATGTAACCGTCATCCCCCAAAACATCTCCTACTTTTATTTCCAATATTTCTGTGATCTTTAAACCGGTATTGATGCCAAACACAAAGAGTACATAATCTCGCTCTGAATGCTTTTTTAAATATCTTTTCATGGCATTGATTTGTTTTATATCTCTTAGAGCTTCAACATATTCCATATAGTTATTCCCCTTAATCCACGTTACTTAATACTATTATATACTATTATTATGTAACACGCAAACAAAGCTTTGTATTTTAAGACGAAAATAAGGGATAAGGTAAACAAACTGTTTTTTTTATGTTTAGCAGTTCTGTTATTCCTAAAAAAGAGGAATTTTAATATGTAATCCTGCCCGTTTCAAGCCTTCTTTAAACAATTTTGCATACAGTATTTTCTTTATTCCATTTCATAGGAAACAATTTAGGTACCTGCTTTAAATCTTGCACTTTTATGAATTTTGCTTGAACCTCATCGCTTCCCAAATTTCGAACTGCACCTTTGTCCTTTTGCGGCATGCCCTAAGCCCATATTGTGCGCCATTAAAATAATCGTTTTTGCTCAATATCACAAAATCATCAAGAAAAGACTGATCTATTTCTAGAAAATCGGCTTATTGACGCCCTCATTAATGTTTTAGAAACGTTGATATATCGGTGTTTATGATTTTTTGTTTTCAATGGCGATTTGACTTTCTAAGACAGCCCCCAAAGTCATCACAACCAAGCACAATTGAAAGAAACAGTTATGCTATACTTTTATATAAAAAATGACGATTTTTCGTTCTGTTTGTGGCACATGATAAAGACGTTTTGAACTGGGGTGAAAAGCCAATGCACATAAATGGAATAGAAGTGAAAGGTAAAGTTGTCGACAGACAATCTCGTTGCAAGCATTACCATAAAGATGTGGATATTATTGCAATCAAATTTTATTGCTGCCAGACTTATTATCCATGTCATAAATGCCATGAGGAAGAGGGATGCGGAAATCCACAAGTTTGGCCCAAAGCCTTGTTTGATGAGAAGGCGATTTTATGCGGCCATTGCGGGAAAGAATTGACTATTAATGAGTATTTGCACAGTGCATATCAATGCCCGAACTGCAATGCGCAGTTTAATCCAGGCTGTGGACTTCACCGTCATTATTATTTTGAAACTTAAAAAATTCATTTCAAAACGCATTACAAAAAGCCATTTCAAACTTACATTTATCAAAGTTTGAAATGGCCCTCATTTTTTAAAATAGACGTGTGTTACATACAATCTCAAAAACTAACTAAATTTTAAACTGCTGTATTAATCGATCAAAATCCATTGCTTCTTTATCCAAATGTTTTGCTGAATTTGCTACTTCCTTCATAGAAGAATTAGACTGTTCAGCAGTAGCTGTCACCTCTTCTATTCCAGCTGCAGATTCTTCTGATACAGATGCAATACTTTCAATGGATTCTCCCATTTTTTTCGTATTGTCAAGAACACTGTTAATCGATTCTGACATACCGCGAATTTTATGCGAGACTTTTTTAATGGTCTCTTTTAGTTCATTAAAGATATCACCTGTTTTGGAAATAGTTTCCGTACCTTCTGCTACGTTTCTATAGCCATCCTCCAATGAAATAACAACATTTTTAGATTCAGTTTGAATGCCTTGAATGATAGAAGTAATTTCCGAAACAGAGGAAGCTACCTGTTCTGCAAGCTTGCGCACTTCATCAGCGACAACTGCAAAACCCTTTCCATGTTCTCCTGCTCTCGCAGCCTCAATCGCAGCATTCAACGCTAAAAGGTTGGTTTGATCGGCAATTTCTTGGATGACGTTAATTAATTTGGCAATATCGTTTGTTTTTGTATCTAACCCTTTTACCATTGCGAGTGAACCTTGAATTTTCGCATCAATTGATTCCATTTTTTCGATTGATTTTATCATTGCCTGACTGCCATCCTCCGTCAGAGTAAGCATGGAGTCTGAAAATGTCTGCACTTCTTGTTGATTTTTTAACACATTTGTTACGATCGATTCAAATTCATTCATCTGTTCTAATAGCTCTGATGCAGAGTTCGCTTGTTCTTCAGCACCGCTTGATAATTCCTGCATGGTAGAAGCAATCTGTTGGCTGCCTTGCTGAACCTCTTCGGAATATTGTGACAGCGTTCTGCTTTGTTTGCTTAAATTGCCTGAAACATTTGTCATATGTCCAATAATCTGATGCAAGTTTCCTTTCATTTTATTCATAGCATTGATTAATTGGCCGATTTCGTCTTTACCGTCATAAATGACTGCATGACCTTGCAGGTTCCCGTCTGCGATTTGATTCGCCATTTTTACTGCTACAAGTAAATTTTTCCTTATCGTCCGCGTAATAAGGAAAACCACTGTTACCCCAAGAACGATTGATAAAAGGACAGATAAAACCAATATGAGTAGGCTGTGCTGCATAACATTTAATGTTTGATTGACAGCTACAATGCGTTCTTCCTCTACGGCCTTTGTCAATTGATCTAGCTGAGCAACTGTTTCTGTACGCAATTCAGCGATTTGTTCTCTTAACTTGCCGATTTCTTCCTTGTTTCCACCCTTCAAAGCCGGAACTAGCTGGTTTAAAAACAGATCATTAATCATTTCCTTGTTTGTTTCAATATTTGCTAATAAATCCCGTTGATTTTTAGTCTCCAGTTGAGACTCTATTCCCTTCTTTTTGTCTTCATACTCCTGCATACGATCATTAAACTCTTGCAAGTTTTTTTCATCCATTGTATTTATATAATTGGCCACTCGAATGTCAGCAGCTCTGAAAAGCGAAGCCATTTCAGTTATATGTACAGCCTTTTCTCCTCTACGGTCAATTTGTTCAATGTTGTTTTTTATTTGAAAAAATTGGTTTCCTATAATAATAGACGCTATAATAAATAATCCCACTGTTACGATCAAACCAATTGAATATTTCCAGCCAATATTTAAATTTTTATACATCCGTATCATAATAATCCCCCTCGTACCTTCTTATGTAACTTTTTTTCTTTTTCTAGTTGGAGGTTACACATCGGCAAAGAACGTATGGAATTACTAAAATGAAAGCGGCAAAGCAGGAAGCTATTTGAATATAGCTGTTGCAAAAGAGCCGGAAAATACTAAAAAGAAAACAGGTAAACCAGAAAGCACTTAAGCTGCCGCATAACCAAAAATCTTTCTATTTTGAGCACCGACTAAAATATAAAAACAACCATTTCGGGAAAAATGCAATATAAAATCTTTCCGAATGGCATCACGAATAAGAAGCAAGCCGAATGCTAACCAAATAGATAAAATATTTTTCCTTTAGAAGCTTATATTCATTATCGTCTCACCGCTTTTTCAAGCCATTGGAAACTCCCCCTAAACCAGCCTCTGATTCATGCAATGCTAATTTCTCTTGCATTATGACAAAAGCACTAGTATATGTTTCATTTTAAACCTTTACAAAAATATTTTCATTAAAAAACTTAAGGATTACAACAAACTTGGGCAACAAGGCACTCAACACAAATTATTGTGAAATTTCAATCTCTTCACATATCTAAAAAGATGTGACAATTCAGACATGTATAAAGCAAAGGGGGATATGGAGTATTAACCCACGCATCCGTATTGGATGCGACTCAATGTTTTATCTAAACTAAGTGGGATATAAAGATTTCAATCCACGCATCCATAAAGGATGCGACCACGATTGCACCACCTTTTCTTTTGCTAAAAGATATTTCAATCCACGCATCCATAAAGGATGCGACCCCGACGAGGATGGCAAGTATATTGAATTTGTGATTATTTCAATCCACGCATCCATAAAGGATGCGACGGCGGTAACGATCCGGGAGCAGTCGCAAACGGATTATTTCAATCCACGCATCCATAAAGGATGCGACCTAGCAAAACAGCTTACAAACAGTCAACAAGATATTTCAATCCACGCATCCATAAAGGATGCGACTTTCTTAAGGTCTAAACCCTACAAATACGGACCTATTTCAATCCACGCATCCATAAAGGATGCGACGACCGAGCAAAAAAACCATTACAACGTAAGGCAAATTTCAATCCACGCATCCATAAAGGATGCGACGTTAATTTCGTTTGCTGCTGACACGCCCATTGCTCATTTCAATCCACGCATCCATAAAGGATGCGACGCCAAAAAAGCCAGGCTGAAACGCATCTTTGATATTTCAATCCACGCATCCATAAAGGATGCGACGGGTCTAGTAAATATATTTCAACTCTACCGACTTGTCATTTCAATCCACGCATCCATAAAGGATGCGACTCAGCGTGGACTTCTTCAAAACGGTTCCAATCGATATTTCAATCCACGCATCCATAAAGGATGCGACTTCAGCGGACATGATGATGAGAGGACTGTACATTTATTTCAATCCACGCATCCATAAAGGATGCGACTTGATCGAATTTATGAGTTATACTGGGACGGGATTATTTCAATCCACGCATCCATAAAGGATGCGACGGCATTGCGACAATACAGAAAGTACCAGTTCCTTGATTTCAATCCACGCATCCATAAAGGATGCGACCACACCGATTGAATTTAAAGGCTTCCATCAAGATGATTTCAATCCACGCATCCATAAAGGATGCGACAACAAGTCATACGGTTGCTTTTCCAGTCAATACAATTTCAATCCACGCATCCATAAAGGATGCGACGCCGGACTATCTCGAATGGCTGCTTAAACAAGACCATTTCAATCCACGCATCCATAAAGGATGCGACTAAGACGTATTATGGGATTTTAAGTGATATTAGTATTTCAATCCACGCATCCATAAAGGATGCGACAATGAACATGAGGCCAGAAGGGGACTTATCAAACTATTTCAATCCACGCATCCATAAAGGATGCGACTCTCCTTTTGTCGAAATATAGGGCGAAAGGAGATATTTCAATCCACGCATCCATAAAGGATGCGACTTAACAGCATGGCTGATGATATGGATTTTGTAATTATTTCAATCCACGCATCCATAAAGGATGCGACGGAAATTAACAAAATTGATAAAACCCTAAAGGCTATTTCAATCCACGCATCCATAAAGGATGCGACGTAAGTGTAGGCAAAACTGCATTTAGTATCGGTAATTTCAATCCACGCATCCATAAAGGATGCGACTTCCCGGAGACATGAAGTTGGCTGCTGAATTGTATATTTCAATCCACGCATCCATAAAGGATGCGACAACTAGCAAACTCTTGTCCGACAACAGCAAACGTTATTTCAATCCACGCATCCATAAAGGATGCGACTCGCCAAAGCGACAGACAAGGTGGCTAAAGCCCGGAAATTTCAATCCACGCATCCATAAAGGATGCGACTCTATTTATTCCAAAAGTCAATATTAAGCAAAAAATTTCAATCCACGCATCCATAAAGGATGCGACGGCTCATTTCCGACATATTCTTCTGCTGTGAGTGATTTCAATCCACGCATCCATAAAGGATGCGACTGCAACCACCCATGAAGCTGCAACCCTCGCTGCATATTTCAATCCACGCATCCATAAAGGATGCGACGACAAAAGGCAGTTTTGGATGCAATCAAACAAAAATTTCAATCCACGCATCCATAAAGGATGCGACGAAGATGAGCCGGCAAGTGTTGGCGGTGTGCATATTTCAATCCACGCATCCATAAAGGATGCGACCAAAAAACAAGATAGAGCAAATAATACAATGTTAATTTCAATCCACGCATCCATAAAGGATGCGACAGCGATTTTTTCTCAAAATTACTTAAATTGATGTAATTTTGACAAAAAACCGCCATTTTCTTTATAAAAATAAAGAACTTTTTTCAAAAAAAAATAAAATATGGCAATAATTTCAAAAAAAATCAGGTGCGAATGCATCAAGAATTTCAAGCTCACTATACATTCGCACTAAAAAATTATAGGATCCTCTAAATCAAGTGATGCTTTCACACCTATATGCTCTACTCTAGACTTATAATTGTTTCCTAGTTGATAGAACCTGAGACTATCTTTATTTTCATCAATAATATTGGTAAGTTCTAATTTTAAAGCTGTAAATTGGGCTGCATCGACGTTACATTCAAAAACTGAATTTTGGACTCGTTGGCCATAATTTTGGCATACTTTTGACACTTTCCTTAATCTTTTTTGTCCTGCACTGCTTACAGTACTAACATCATAAGTTATTAAAACTAACAAAATTTACACCTACTTCCATAAAAATGGTGGATACTCATCCAAATCATCACGTAAATGACGGGCCAATAGTAAAGCTTGTGCATGTGGAACTAATCCCCAAGTTATTTTCTCGCCTAAATATGGATGTGTTATCTTGTCTTGTTTTCTATTTTGCCATGCAGATAAGAATTTCTTTCTAGCTTCATCTGTCATAATTACAGCTCCATTTTCTTTTTTTATAAAATCCTCTTTGTTAACAATTTTTTTATTAATCAATGTTAAGACAAACTTATCTGCGTAAACACCCCGCAATTCTTCCATTACATCTAAAGCTAAAGATGCTCTTCCTGGTCGATCTCGATGCAAAAAACCAACATATGCATCGAGACCAACCCCCTCCAACGCTGATGCCATATCATTTGCCAATAACGTATAAGCAAATGAAAGCATTGCATTCACGTTATCTAATGGCGGTCTTCGTGATCGCGAGTGGAAATAAAAATCCTCTTTTTGCTGTAATATCATCTGATTAAACAGTTTATTGTAACTTATAGCAGCTTGTCCTTCCAAACCTCTTAATCTTTCTAAATCTTCACACTCTCGCACATCATGAATGATAGATGATAAATGTTGAGAGATTTCTTTAAAAAGAGCTACATCCACTCGTAATGGATAATCTCTAGTCATTCTTTCTATTATCCATTTATTGTTATAAATCTTTCCAATAATAAAGTTACGTGCAATTTTTACCGACATAACTTCATCTTCAGACACACGATATTGTTTCTTTCTAAGGATGACGTTACCCTTGCTTTTTCCGATCACTCTTGCCAGAAATCGACCGTTCTTAGTTAAAAAAACTAATGAAATATTTTTTTCTGCACAATATCCCATTAATGCAGGACTTGCACCAGTATAGCCAAAGGATACGATTGATTCTAAATTATGAAGCGGTAATCTACCTATCTTCTCATTCTCTTTTAAAAGGACAATATTATCGCCGTCTAATGATAAATAAACATCTGATTGAGTGATAAATAATGTGTTAAGCAGTTTTTTCATTCTTTTATCTTTCCTTCAATATAACTTTTTACAGTCCGCTTATTCATTAAATTTGGCAAACAAATATTTTGGAGGGAACAGTTTTTGCAAAAAGATCCAGTTTTCACTTTAGGCGTATACTTGCGCTTATAATGATCATGCATTTCTAAGACAATTGACCTTACTTTATTTTTATTTTCTAATGTTATAGGTATTTCTACTCTCCGTTTTATCTCGTTATAAAACATATATCCTGTGTTTATTTTGCAAAGTAACATCTCCTCTAAACACATAACTTGTGCTGTTAATTGCAATATATCTGAATCATTTATTTTCGGCTTTCCACGTTTATATTCTATAGGATAGGCAACATATTTTCCTTCAGCACCCACTATTTCTACACCATTATTATCTTTAACAAATTCAACAACATCACAAACACCGGTAATTTTCAGTTCATTTGACTTTACAGGCATTGCTCGAACAATCAGTTTATTGCCACGCTTCTCTCGAATAAATGGCTTGTCAGCTTTTCGATGAAGATATTGTCCTTCAATCGTTCTTACATTTTCTTCCCATTGCTGTTCAATATGAATGAGAGCCCATTGGCGTCTACAAAATTGAAAATGCTGAATACCGGACAACATTAAATAAATTTCTTCCTCATTATTTACCATCGATGACCACAGCTTTTAAACCATCTAGCTCATTTAAAGTGATCGTATAATCATCAATCGATTTTGGTTCTTCCACATTTTTTTCAATTTTTAATAAACGATGAACTTTAGCGGAAGAATATTGTCCCAGTTTTGAATTGTGCTCCCACCAATAAACTTTGTGCACTTCCATGCTTCCTTCAGGTCTCGCAGCAGATGCGTCATTCTCAAACAATGTAACAAGAGCTTGTTGGATTTTTAGCGCATCTTCATTTGTAAATCCTGTTTTTTCTGCCAATTGCGTATTCATACTGCCGTAAAAAACATACACACCAAAATCAACACGATGCTTCATTCCCATAGTGTCAGAGCTGCGTTTTTCATTTGTTACAGAATTTACACTTTTTGTAATCTGCATGCTGACAATATCAACAGGGTCGACACTTGTTGCCGTATGGATTGAAACAGGACCACGAACACCGACAGATAAATCGGATCCTTTAAAGGCAAAAACTTGACCAAAGGCCCGGACATCTATCCATAACTGGCAAGCTATCTTCGCAAACTCTTCACTTGAGCCGTTTTTAGAACTCATAATTTTCTTTAATTCCGGGTGTGCTTCTGCACGCTCTTTTAAACTTTTAAAATCATCGACTTTTCGATCATTCGATTGAACAAAAATGGACTCTCCCATATCCTGCAGTCGATTTCTGATTTTCCGTTTAATGGCCACATCCGAAATCTCTCCATGTCCGTCATAATTTTGTCTCGGACGGTTTCCATTCAATGGATCTCCATTCGGATTGGCTTTTTTAACCGATAATACAACAGCAAAATCAATTTTATGATCTAAGATTGACATATTACATTCCTCCTACTTCATTAGATGGTTCAGTATTTTTTTCTGATTTTTGATATAATGCATGTCGTTGGCTATAAAAACCTAATAGGTATTTACCAGATAACGGTTTGTTATTAAAATCTTCAAATTTCATTCTAGAAGCCACTTCATCAATTAGTTTGGACAAATATAGCCCTCTTGTCCCGAGCCTCATTTGATAAGGTTGAATACTTTCCTGAATGATCTTCCATGTTCTTGCGGGGTGTTTGGAAAAAGCGTTCATATATCTGATGGCGTTAGTAGCTCGCGTTTCATCAGAATCTAAAGCGCGTCTTTCCAACACATCCGCAATTGCTAATAAACGGCCAAATAAATAATCGCGGTCGTTATTTTCTGTATCTAGCGCCACATTTAATCCCTCCTGTTTATTAATTAAAGCGCAGGCAATACTTAACGTTTTTTCCCATTCCCAGTTTTCCATTGCCACTGGATTTGAAGCGCGATAAAAAGCGCTTCTTATAATGTCCAGAGGAATTTTTTTATCATCGACAATGCAAGGAAAGATGCGCTCCATCAGCCCTTTCACCACTTTATCATTTGCTGTCGGCCCGTAAGCAGCAAACGCGATATCTTTAGTCGCGGGAGCCCCGTAAAATTGAACCGTTTTCTTTTGTTCATCTTTTCGATAACGATGGAGCCACACACAAGTCGAATGCCATTTAATCAGTCTATCCAAATACAGTTTTCTATCCATATTTCGATAATAAAGCACCGCAAGACGCCCCGGGGTAGCAGAATCAAGGATTAAAATATTCACCTCGGACTTTGTTGTCAGATTCGCTTTATACCCCTCCAAAGCTTTGGCTACTTCATTGGCAAATTCCTGATTCGTAAACGATTTTCTTTCTTTTTTTTCTAATGGCATGGGATGGATAGCAAAAGTATCTTCTGTCGGATCTGGAAGATTAATTTCATCATTTCCCCATACAAGAAACACGCGTTGGTCAATGATTTTTCCCTGCCTGTTAATCAGCCATTTCAATGCATTATGCGCCTTCTGGGAAACATCATAACTAATGCTGGCCACTTCATTACTTTCATGGAAACGTCCCCTGAACGTAAAACCACTCGTATCATTGGCAGAAATTAGTTTCGCTTTATCGCCAGCATTTCTAATTTTGTTTGCGTGTTTGTCAGTGCTTGGCAGCCTTTTTCCCGTTACATAACATAGATCCTCATCACTTAACAAATCTTTATAAAATAAAATAAAAGATTCATACATTTCAGGGTCTTCCCAAACCTTTGTTAGTATTTTATTAGGCGAATAAACATTAAATCGAATAAAGGCACTCTCTATACCGCCATTTATTACTGAAAATATGGGTGGTTTACTACCATACAAAGATTCGTATTTTTTATCCCATTTATCTATTAAATGACCCTCAGCATCTAAGTACAAAATTTTTTCATCCACTAAATCTTTAATTAATCGTTTCTTACTTAAATAGCTATAAATACTTTTTAGTTTTTTTGTTGCATAGGGTGATTCTGCCCAATCTTTCAACTGTTGAATATAATAGCTAAAAGGTTCTTCTTTTTTTATTTTTCCACCATATGTAACAAAATCGCCTGCTACATAACTTAATTTATCGTGAAGCGGATAAGGGGCTATTTTCGTACTAGTCCGGTTCGCGGCATCTTCTGTGCAAGGGATGACAGTCACTTCCTTAATGACTGTTGCCGAATGGAATTGCCCGTCTTCTGTGATATTCACTGTAATATGCGCGGTTTGAGTCGTATGAGAAATCGGCAACAAAGTATACTCTTGTTCATTATGCTTTTTTTCCATTACACCTACACGATCTAAATTGGCTTCATATGTTTCATATAAATTTAATAACCAGCTCATTTATTCACCTCCCCCTCCTAATTGATTTAGCAGTTCATCAGCAGATTCAATATTTGTTTTATCGAAACGCTTCGGATTCATTTTCTTGATTTTTCGAACATGTGTACATTGATCTGGTCTAATAAACTGAATAATGCCATTCTTCATAACTGGATTCCATAGACGTACTTCCATTTCGTTTCTACCGGTTTCATCTGGGTAATTAATCCCATGAACCATGGTACCTAGATGAATATCGCCATAATCATCATAAAATCCTTCACCTTCACCAAATACACACGGTTCAACATACCCTTGGCATTCTCTAGTGCCTAAAAAGATATCTCTTCGCCCTCCAGCTTTCAGTGAACGTTTTAGTATGTTGTGATGCTTATGTTCGTTGCGATCAAAAGCAAGATCAGGACGGTGCGGATTAAAAACAAAATGTGCACGCACTTGATATCTTACGTCTTTTAAATACGTATAATGAGCCAGTGTATTTCCCCCACCATATTCAATTGGCCGAATGCCTTTGGATTCCATTCGAATCGGATTCATCACTCGAACCTCATCAATGATAAAAAGTATGGTGGGCTTCCAATAAATCGACTCGACAATTCCTTTCAACGCCTGGTAGGTTGGCACTTGATAGGACAGCTTTTCACCTCCCATTTTTGTCAAAGGATCCGTGAATAAGGCGTAATCACCATAAACTTCAAATTCAATAGCGTTTCTCAATACAGACACCTCCTTTTTGAATTTTTTAATAATTTAATAATAATCTTTTTTCAGAAAATATTCAAATTAAATAATATAGTATATGAAATATAATATTTGAATCTTGATTATGGTATAATAAATTGTCGCTTTTAAAAGCGTGGATTGAAAAATATATTATATTATTTGAAAGAGGGTGCACCAAAAGTAATTGGCACCCTTTTGATTGTACTTTATTTTATTTAAGACCCCAGACCCCTCTTAAGTAAGCATCTTTTAAAATATACTTACATCCAAATGGCTGTCATTTTCAAGGTTGAGGCCGAATTCCTTATCATATGCTCCTTCTTTTAAGGCTAGGACTTTGCCGTCTAAATAACGCACTAACCCATCATTTTTGATTAATTGTTCGCGCTCATAATCGAAGATGTTGATCGTATATTGCTGAGCCTTTCGCAAAAGCTGGGAAAATTCATAAATGCTTTTATTGCTATTGAATTCAGCGATAATTTTCTTACCATCACCATACGGAACAATTACGGAAGTAGTCATGTCGTCAATCACTCGGAAATGTTCAGCCGCTGTTTTATAGCTATTTACTAAAAATAACGGAGGAAGCGCACCATTTTTTTGAAAATATGCTTGGCTATAGGAGCTTTTTCTTCTATTGGCTATCAATAGCTCTACCATTTCTTTTTTCAATTTCGGTATAAAATAATTCAAACTCTGCTTGAATTCCGTATAATACTCTTTAAAATATCTTTCCATCGCTTGCATAGACAAGATGCTGCCACCATGATTGGCCTGATCGCGGCTTATATCAATCAAAATTCTTTTCGCAACTTCTTTTCCAACAGCTATTTCTTTTAAACGATTTAACTTTTCTTCTTCATGGTCTATAACATAAACATTTTGTATGTCCTTTTCACCGTGCCGATTGCATCTGCCTGCAGCTTGTGCAATGGAATCTAATCCTGCTAATGAGCGAATCACACAATCGAAACTAACATCTACCCCCGCTTCAATCAGTTGGGTGCTTACACAAATTACTTTATTACCCTCTTTCAGATGATCTTTTATTTCACCTAAAATTTTATTACGATGAGCAGCACACATTGATGTACTCAAATGATAAATTGGTAAATTTATCTTCTTCATTTTCAATTGAGTATACAGATCTTTCACAACTGATTTCGTATTTAAAATAACTAACACACTTTGTACTTCTCTTATTTTTGCCTCAATAAAATTGGATAGTTTTTCATTATTAAATGTTTCATTTGTTGCTTTATCAATGATTTCCACCCGTTTAAATGCATTAATTACATAATTTAGGTTTTTGACCATTTCCGCATCCGTATTTATTTCTAATTTATGCTCAACGAAGTCTAATGCTGGTTGAGTTGCAGTGCAAAGCACGATGCTGGAGCAACCATAAGTTTTTAAAAAGTTTAGTGCCTGATTAAATAGAGATACACATGAAATAGGAACTTTTTGCACTTCATCAAAAATAATCACTGAATGACTTAAATTATGTAGCCTCCTAATATTTCTACTCCCATTTGCGTAAAAAACGTTCAAAAATTGTACAATCGTTGTAAAAATAATTGGTGAATCCCAATTATCTTTGGCTAATTTTAATTTTTGTTGCACACTAATCAAGCCATCTTGATTTTCATCATCATCTATATCTTCAATAACGTTTGAATGATGCTCTAATATATTGGCATCATCTTTTAATATTTTTCTAACTTCTTCTGCGTTTTGTTCAATAATAGTTGTATAGGGGACTACAAAAATGATGTGTTTTTTGTTATAAAGTTTCGCGTGTTTAAGAGCATATCTTAAACTTGCTAATGTTTTCCCTCCACCAGTTGGGATAGATAACGTATATATTCCTGATGCTCTCTCAGCAAATTTATCACACTGATCAGACATTTCTTTTCTTAGAAGATTAATAGTTGTACAGGCATCCTTTTGTTTACTATATGAATTGATTTTTCTCATGAGCCTTTCGTAGTATATATCAAATAACTCTTCATGATTGTTTATAGGGTCATTGGTTTTATTTTCTTCAAATAATCTTGTATTCGTTCTATCAGCATCAATTAAAGCACTAAATACAAATTTGGTTAAAAACATTAGTTGCTTTTCATAATTTCCTGATGACTCTTTTGCTAAAAATTGTTTTAACTCTTCAGCTGCTTTGTCAACATAATTATGAAAATCTCTCTCATTCATAACATATTTAAAAAAATATTGCTTTATCCTATCAAATTCAGGCAATTCTTTATCACGGACTCTTTTTAAGTAATTTGATTCTAAATCTGGATTTAAAAAATCTTGAAGATACGAGTGATGAGAAATTATCGCATTTCCCACCACTTCTGCTAAGAGACCTTTATGAGGATCTAACTTCTCGCTTGTATGAAAAATCTCATAGAGAAGTTTCCCACCTGCAGTTGAATGGTCAACACTTCCTCTTCTAGGCGGTGCATCAGGATTATTTACTGCTTCTAATATGTATTCTCTAAATTCATTTGTGCATTTTCCAAGATCATGAAGCACACCCGCAAGACCAGTTAAATGTTTTACACCTAGCTTTTCCCCATAGGATTCAGCTAAATCTCTTACTTCTAACAAATGATCTTTAACAGTTTGTATTTTATTATCACTTTCGCGTATATGGGCAATAAACTTCATTTAATCCCGCTCCCTGCGATATTTTTAAATATTTGCACCTACTCTAGATACACTAAAATTCATATTAATATTCGAGAAAGCAACGGGTAGCCTTTCAACCTCAAATTGGCATCGAAGTCTCATTTCTTTTCCCTCCAAGCTTTTCTATCATCATCCTATCATCTATTCCGGAACTTAATATGTCAGTTTAAAAAATTTTTTGACATTTTTTCTACTTCTTCCTCGACGCTTTGGCGAAGTTCACTCGGACCGAGCACCTGAACTGCAGATCCCATGCTTAATACAAAACTAGTTAATTCCGGCAACCCGGACATCGTCGCCCGAAAAATGATGGATCCATCTTGTTGTTGCTCTATTTCTTGATCCTCTGAATAGATCTTTTCACTTAAAATCTTGGAAAATGGTGGTTTTACATGCAATTCAACAAAATAGGTATCAGCATAAATACTCGTTTTACCTATATAGTCTTCGAGCCGAAATGATTCATCACGCTGAAACCTTTCTTCATATATTTGATAATCTTGAATTCTAGTTAATTTAAAATCACGATAATCATTTCTCAGCTCACAATAAGCAATGCAATACCAAAATTCTTTATACGGAATCAGTTTGTAAGGATGAATGATGCGTTCAGTGCGGTCTGAATTTAAAGCCTCATAAACAATCTTCACTTTTCTGCGAGCCGCGATTGCAAAATTTAATTGTTCATACTTATCTTTTTCATGATTCCAATCGACATTTGCTTTTTCCTCTAAAATAATTGGCTTCCATTCAGACGAAGACTGAATCTGCTGTTTGGAAATACTTTGAATCTTCATGACGGCACTTTCAAAATCATCGAATTGCAAAAAGGTAGGATGATTTTTTAAATATTCACTTGCCTGTACTAACGCTTCTAATTCTTTTGGTGAAAGCGACAAGTATTCAAAAATATTGCTTTTCGGCAGAACATAACCTCCATATCTTCCCCTAGCTGTCTGAATATGGAATCCAGCCATTTCTAATTGATCTCGATAAACTCGAATAACCCTTTCACTTAATTCAAGTTCTTCTGCTAATTCTTTAATTTGCATTCGTCCTCGTGATTTCAATAAAAGAAGCATTCGAAAAGCATTGACAATTTTCGACATAATGATACCTCCAAAATACCTAACAACATTTACGTGTAATATTTTACCATAGTAAATTAATCCTATAGATAATCTGTATGGAAAATTTATAAAACTTTTGAAATTAGGTCTATTAGAACAGAGTGTGATCGCTTCAACCACAGAAGATGCTCTTGCCATCGGCTTTTCATAGTAAAGGTATCTTTAGCACACGTTAGGTGGACAAAGGCAAGGACATTTCATAAAAAACCGTCGAGCAGAAATTGAGGAAGATATTTTTGAAGGAAAACTTACAGAAGATAGGATCATTTTGAAAATATAGGTGAATTGGTATTCTTGATATTCTTTATCCACAACTAAATGCAAGACAACTTGATTACGTGTCAAAATTTTATCCTCATTCCTGCTCTTTTTTCGCGCATACAAGCAAGGCTCTTTGCAGAAGGACAGTGCTCGCAAACGGCGTCATTGTTTTTTGCTAATAAAATCCTAAAGGGGAAAAGTCACAATGAATCCATCTTTATCTCCTTTTTCACTGATTTCCTAAGTCAGCTAAATCAATTGCTGGGATATACAGTCGAAAATAATGAAGAAAACGTTGATAGTTGATCTCGTTAACAGCAAAACAACTGCAGACATCGGCAGATTTATTTTTTCCACATGAAAAGCATTGTTTCTTTGATTTCTTCTCTTGCTCTGTTCATGAACGAACACAGAGGACTGTGTGTGAAAGCGGGACGAATAACGTAATGCAGATTTCCATAAAATAACGGTGATTCGCTCTGTTATTCTTTTCAGCCGAACCATTTCTAAATTTGCAGCATGCTTTTTGAAAAAAATGAAGCAAAAGTGTTGACTAATTTATAGTAATCTTATAGGATTTAATTGACTAATGAGTCAGTCAGGGGGGGTATAGTGCAGGCAGAAGCTCGAAGACAGGAAAGAAAACAGCAATTATTGCAAATTGCATTAGAATTATTTGCGACAGTTGGCTATGAAAAAACGAAAGTCTCAGATATCGTCGCAAAAGGCAATGTGTCCCAAGGGACATTTTATTGGTATTTTAAAAGCAAAGAAGCGATCGCGCTTGAGATGCTGGAAATAGGTCGTGCCCAACTTTTAGATGCAATCAAACTAGGGTACCGCACAAAAAAAGTGGACTTGCAAGATTCCGTTGCTTCCACGACACAAATGTTTGAACGTATTTTTCATTTCGCTGAAAACAATAAGTATTTCATGAACATATTGCTAAAAGGCATTCATTCTCAGCCAAAGATACAAGAAAAAGTGGAAGAGATTAAAGCAGACATGGAAACAGCTTTTGCGGAAAATATTGCACAGGCCAAAGAACTGAAAATGATCTCGCGTGAAGTAGATCCAAAATTACTGGCAGTATTCATCATGAGCCTCCTGGAAGGAGTTTTAGCCAGATGGCTATTTCAATCGCCATCATCAAAAGATGCATTACAGCAAAAAACACTTCAACAGCTCATTGAAGAAACTGTACACTTTGAATTTTTTGGAATCTTTGGTGTCTAATGAAGGAGGATAAACATGAAAAAAATAAGATGGTTCATTTCACTCATTGCAATAGCAGCTCTAATACTTTCAGCATGCGGCAATAACAATGATCAAAAAGAAAAACAAACTCAAGATCAAGAGAAAAACGCATTACAGGAAATCAAAGATAAAGGCGAAATCACTGTCGGCATTATGGGTACTTATGCACCTTATAATTTTATGAATGAAAACAAAGAATACGACGGCTTTGACGTTGACATTGCGAAAGAATTGGCAAAACGTCTAGGCGTTAAAGCAAATTTTGTTGCACAAGAATTTTCTGGTTTAATTCCTGGGCTTCAAAAAGGTAAATTCGATATTTTAGTAAGCCAAGTGACAATCACAGATGAACGGAAAAAACAAATCGATTTTACAGAACCATATATTACAAATAAAGTCAAAGTGATCGTTCGGGAAGACAATAATGACATCAAATCTGTTAATGATTTTAAAGGAAAAACAATCGGAGTTGGACTTGGTACAAATGATGAAGCATATTTGCGAAATGAATTATTGCCAAAAGTGGGCGATTTTAAAATCAACACATATGATGACGTGATTACAACATTAAAAGACTTGGATGCTGGCAGAATTGATGCAACGATCAACAATGTCTATGCATTAAAACCAGTCATTGAAGAAAACGGCTATAAAATTAAAGCCGTCGGCGATCCAATTAAGGAGGACCAAGCTGGCGTTGCTGTGAAAAAAGGCAATAAAGAATTGGTGGATGCTTTAAATAAAGCATTGAAAGAAATGAAAGAAGACGGAACATATAAAGAAATTTATGTAAAATGGTTTGACGAAGAGCCGACCGAAGAATGATGAAAGTAGGTTGCCAAAATGGACTTAGTCATTGAAAACTTGCCATTTTTGTTAAAAGGGGCATATTATACATTACTCATTACTGTAGTTTCCATGTTCTTCGGTTTAATCATTGGTTTAATCATTGCGATTGCCCGGCTTAAGGGCAATCGCATTCTGCGTGGTATAGCAAGAGCCTATGTGTCCATTATTCGGGGGACACCGGCATTGGTGCAAATCGTCATCGTTTATTATGGCTTAGTTGATTATGGGATTGAATTAGGCCCATTAACTGCTGCGTATATTGCACTAAGTATTAACATCGGCGCTTATGTTTCAGAAGCGTTTCGCGGTGCGATTCAATCCATACCAAAAGGGCAAACAGAAGCAGCGCTCGCAACTGGTATGACGGAACGCCAGGCGATGCGCCGAATTATCATCCCTCAAGCGATTCGCTACGCTATCCCCCCACTTGGCAATACATTTGTCGGAATGTTAAAAGAAACATCGCTCGTATCCGTTATTGCGGTCACAGAATTAATGCGCTCTGCTCAATTATTAGTGGCGCAATATTATGTTTACATGCCGTTTTATGCAGCCATTGCAGCGATGTATTGGATTATGAGTACATTCTTTACATTTTTATTAAATAAAATCGAAAAACGGCTGTCTGTTTATTAAGGTGGTGACAGCATGATAGAGATTAAAAATTTACAGAAAAATTTTGGACAGCACGAAATATTAAAAAATATTTCATTATCCATTCCAGCCCATCAAGTAGTGGCAGTCATTGGTCCAAGCGGTTCAGGAAAAAGTACGTTTTTAAGATGCATCAACGGACTTGAAACAATTACAGGCGGCACCATTACAGTCGACGGTCATGTGATTGATGCAAATGCTTCAAAAAAAGCACAACAAAAAGAAATTTATGCCATTCGTCGAAAAACAGGGATGGTGTTTCAACAATTTAATTTATACCCGCATAAAACGGCCGTCCAAAATGTAATGGAAGCTTTATTAGTAGTGAAAAAAATGCCGAAGGAAAAAGCATACAGCATCGCAGCCAATTTGTTAGAAAAAGTCGGGCTTGCAGCAAAAGAAGATGCTTATCCGTCTCAGCTGTCAGGCGGACAGCAACAACGTGTAGCGATCGCAAGAGCTCTTGCGATGGAACCGAAGTTGATGCTATTCGATGAACCGACTTCTGCACTTGATCCGGAGCTTGTAGGAGAAGTATTAAAAGTAATGAAAGAATTAGCAGAAGACGGCATGACGATGATTATTGTAACGCATGAGATGAAATTTGCCCGGAGTGCCGCTGACCGCATTTTATTTATGGCAGACGGCGTTATCGTAGAAGATGCGAAGCCAGCAGCATTTTTTGAACATCCGCAAACAGCGCGGGCACAAAAATTTTTGCAACAAGTTACAGAGTTTTAAAAGAGAGGAATTGAACAATATGCAAATTAAAGCAACATGGCAGGGCGGCCGTGCTTTTGAAGCAGTCGGTCCATCCGGATACAAAATGGCAATGGATGCCACGGAAAACTACGGTGGAGAAGGAAGTGCCGCAACCCCAACAGAAATGCTCCTAGCGGCTCTTGCCGGCTGCATTGGAATTGATGTAACGATGATTTTAAGACATGAATTAGATCATATTGAGGCAATTGATATTACAGTCGACGGCACGCGTCGCGAAGAATTGCCCTCTTCTTTCACCGCTTATACCATCACATTTACAGTAAATGGGGATATAACGCCGAAAAAAGTTTGGCGCGCCATCCAATTAGGCAAACAAAAATATTGTGCGGTTTCTGCATCTTTAAAAGGTGACGTTACGTTCAAACTAATATTGAACGGCAAAGAAATTCCTGCTGAAAAAGAGTGAAAAAACGAAGTAAAGTTTTGATTGCAAAGGATATTGAAAAATCTTTTGCAATCATTTTTTTATACAAATTTTGTTTTAGCAGCTGCCTTTAACTACCTATTTTCTTGTTTCTAACAGCTGTTCCGCTGTCCAAGCCGGAGTGTTTGCGGTTTTAACTAACTATTTTCTTGATTGGGGCTGTCTAATAAGTCGTTTTTTCGGCTTATTGACGGCCCCCTTTTATGAAATATCGATGTTAATGATTTTTGGTTTTCAATAGGGATTTGACTTTCTGGACAGCCCCGTGCCACATTTTTTGTTTTTGCTGAAAAAAATAAACGACCTTTTCCCGCAATTCATTTGGAAAAGGCCGCAATTCGGATATCTATTCTTTTTCCAATCAATTTTTGTAACCTACTTCACAAAAATCGTTCTGCCATTTTTTATTTATAAATTTTCGACAGCACGCTCATCTTCTTTTACATAGGAATATGCTAGCTCATGGAAGGACACTTGATTTCCAATAACATAGTCATGTTGTTTTCGATTTTCATGCGCTTTTTGGAACACATCGCTGTGGAACCAACCTTCGAAGCTTTCTTTGTTCTCCCATGTTGTGTATACACGAACTTCGTCATAATCTTTTAATCCGTCTGTTACTAAGAGATCTAAACGAATGAACCCAGGAAATTTCTCAATTCCCTTTCTAATTTTAAAACGCTCCACTAACTTTCCGGAATATCCTTTTTTCACGCGAATGGAATTGGTAACGATGTACATTCTTTTTTCCCCTTTCTTTTGAATCGTTTTGGAATAAACATTGGTTTTCCATCCATATCATGGATGGAGACAGAAATACCAAATACCTCTTCAAACATTTTTTCCGAAAATACTTCCTCTGGACTGCCTTGTTGATAAATCGTCCCGTCTTTCATCACGATTAAGCGGTCACTATACTGTGCGGCTTGATTCAGATCGTGAAGAATCATGATGACCGTCCTGTTATACTGTTGATTGATCGTTTGGACAACCTCCAAAATTTCCAATTGATGTACAATATCTAAAAACGTGGTCGGTTCATCCAATAATAAATATTCAGTACTCTGGGCAAGAACCATCGCAATCCATGCTCTTTGCCTCTCGCCTCCTGATAAGGAAGACAAGTGTTGATGTTCATATTGTTTCACATTGGCAAGAGCTAACGCCCAATCAACGATTTCTTTATCTTCTTGACTGAATGGGACAAATTTTCGTTTATAAGGGTTCCTGCCGAACTCTACTAATTCACGTACGGTAAAATCGAGCGTAACATCATGTGTTTGCGGCAGCATAGTTAATTGTTTTGCGATATCTTTTCGATTCGCAGAAACGATATTTTTTCCATCGAGAATGATCTCGCCATTTTGGGGCTGTAATAAGGCAGCGATGAGCCGCAGCAAGGTGGATTTTCCTGATCCATTAGGCCCGATAATACTAATCACTTCACCCTTTGGCAATTCCAGATTCATTTCGTTGATGCCAAATCGTTTGGAATGGTGGTAAGTCAGATCTTTAACGGTGAGCATGCTTCACTCCCCCTTTAAAGACCAAATATAGGAAAAACGGACCGCCTAGAAAAGACAGCAGGATCCCTACCGGCAGTTCAATAGGATCAAACCAGCTTCTTGCCGCAGCATCTGCGAACACAACGAGTATGCCGCCGCCTACACAGGATAATGGCAGCAAATAACGATAATCGTTTCCGATGAGCAATCGAATGATATGCGGAACGATAAGACCTACAAATCCTACCAGTCCGGCCACACTGACGGCTATTCCAGCTAAAAGAGCACTGACAAAAATTAAGAAAAATCTGCTTCTTTCCACTTGATGGCCTAATAAAGTGGCCACCTCATCCCCCAGCATCAGCATGCGGATATGTTTGATGGAAAAAAACGCTAATGCCAGTGCAAAAATGGCATAATAAACAATCATCTCTACATGCACCCAGCTTACGCCGCTAATCCCGCCATTTAGCCATGGCAGAACCGCTTGAACTTTGTCGCTATGTAAAATCATAATACATGACATGATCGCACCTAAAAAGGCGTTGATTGAAATCCCGACCAGCATAATTCGAACAATGGAAGTTCCATCTTGCCAAGCTAGCAAATAAATCAGCATAGCCGTAAGAAAAGCGCCTAGAAAGGCTGCTAAAGGCAAAATGTGCAGTTGATCGGGATACAGCACCATGATCACCGTCGCTGCCAGTCCTGCCCCAGACGTCACGCCAATAATACCGGGATCCGCAAGCGGGTTTTTCATTACACCTTGTAAAATCGCACCCGAAACCGCTAAACACATGCCGACAAGCAGCCCAACGAGAATCCTTGGGAGCCGCAAATCCCAAACAACACGGTACACTAACGATTCCTTATCGCCCATATCCGCAAAAAATTCCTTAAATGAAATAGAGATACTGCCTGCTGTCAGGCTATAGAATACGCTTAGAAACAATAAGATGATCAGAATGATGATAAGCCATATTCGTTTCTTTCGATTCATCATGAATCCTTTCCTATATCTTTCAAGCTTTGACGCATATATTCCACTGCTTCTGTGATCTTTGTCCCCGGATTAGTGCCAAACAAATTCGATGGCAGCACCACAATGTTTCCTTTTTTTACTGCATCTAAGTTTTTCCAAGCTGCATTTTTTTCCATTTCTTGTTTAAAAGCTTTTTCTACTCCGCTAGGATCACCGTGTGTGATTAAGTAAATGATATCTGGATCAGCTTCCACCACACGTTCTACCGCTAATTGAGCGTATTGCGGATATTCTTTTAACTTTGGAAAGTTCGATGCTACATTGATTCCACCCGATTTTTCTAAAATATCTCCTGCCAATGACGTTGGGAGAGCTGCTAAAAATGATCCAGGTGCTCCATAAACAAGCAATGCTTGAGCTTCGGAAGCTTCCGTTTGCTTCTCAACGACTTGCTCGATTTGTTTAATCAACTCTTGAGCTTTCGATTCTTTACCGAGAAGAGTTCCATATGTTTCGATGTTTTTCTTTATATCTTCAATGGAATTCGCTTCCGTCATGATAGTTTGTATTCCTTGATTCTCCAATGCGGGGATGTTTTTATCAAAACCAACATTGGCAATTAACACATCTGGCTTCAAACTTACGATCTTCTCTATATTCGGCTGGTGTGTATTTCCGATTTCTGCTACTTTTTCTAATTCTTCCGGTATCTCTACCTTCGTACTAGGCCTGCCGACAATTTCCCCTCCTAATTGATGAATGATATCCATATCACCGATCGTTAATGAAGCAAATTTTTTCGGATGAGTGTCAAAAGCAACTTCACGACCTGATGCATCGGTCACTTTCACTTTGCTTTCTGTTACTTTTGTCCCTCCTGTTGATTCAGTTCCTTTTACCCCGCATCCGGTAAATAAGAGCAATAAGAAAAACGTGAGGGTGAATTGGAAAAGTTTTGTTTTCAAAAGTATCCCTCCTTTACCATTTTAATTAAAAATGATTATCATTGTCAATTGTTATTTTCGAAATTTTCAACCATTTACTTGTTCTCCTTTAATTTTGCATGTATGACAAGTCTCCCTTCTCCTCCAGGAAACGTGTAATCACAAGTAGATAAAGTTAAAATTTGATCATTCGGTTCGATATCAATATCGGTCTTATAAATGGAACGATCTTTTAACTGATTGACGAATGATAAAAATTCGTCATCAGAGGAAAATTCAGTATCGATATAATAAAAATCTGTAGTCGTTTTATATACTGAAAAGATTTCAGCATCGTAGCTTTCATATAACGTATCAAAATAAATGGTGCGGTGATGCTGGAAAAACGATTCATCCAGATATTTATCTAATTGTCCAAACATCGTGTCATCTTTCATACGATGTCCGTAAAGGATAACATTTTGATTTAGGCCTTTCACATCATTTCGATAATCCATAAAAATGCTTCCAGCCCTTGATTTCTCTTTTTTATAATTTCTTGTTAAATAAAACTCATTGTTTTCCGCTTGAAGAATCGGATACGAAATGTATGTGTCGGGAATTTCAATCCAACCAACAATATCTTGGTTAATGCGCTGCAATTCAATAAAAGACGAACGAATTCTTTCAAAGTCCTTGCCTTCGTGAGAAGTTCTCTCGGTACGATTTTCTTGATAAACCTCTTGAATTTCAGCTAAAACTTGCCGGTTTGTATAGTAATCGTAAAGGATACTTATAATTTGATACGCTGAAAAAAACAAAATCCCAATGCAAACAATGCTAACGAGTTTCCCAATGATCTTTCTCAATCCCCGATCATTCATGTCGCATTGTCATTCCTTCTAGCAACTCCCATTGGCACAACATAAAATCCGCTTTGATCATTATGATTGACTATGGCTCTTACCCCATAAATGCTTTCAATCATTCCTTCCGTGATCACTTCTTTTGGAGAACCTTCCATCACAATTTCGCCGTTTTTCATCACAATAATCCAATCACTATAACGAATGGCTTGATTCATATCATGCAGCACCATCACAATCGTAATGTTATACTCCCTGTTTAACTTCTTGATGAGCTCTAAAATTTCGAATTGATAATAAACATCCAAATATGTTGTCGGTTCATCCAAAAACAAAATAGGAGTTTTTTGCGCCAATGCCATCGCTATCCAAACTCGCTGTCTTTCTCCCCCAGACAGCTGTTCTACTTTTTCTTTTCGTTTTGATTGCAAATTGGTAATGGAAAGCGCCCAATCAATCACTTCTTCATCCTCTTCTGAGTTATGATGATGAAAAAATCTTTTATACGGCATGCGGCCGTAGCTCACCAGGTTCTCGACATTGATATCAAAAGGAATTTCATTTTTTTGATGAACAACCGATAGTTTCTTCGCCAATTCCCTCGGCTTATATTGTTGAATCAATTTTCCGTCCAAAATAATCTGGCCTTTTTGCGGTGCATTGTGGCTAGACATAACTTCTAATAATGTGGACTTTCCGCATCCATTCGGACCGATAATCGTCGTAATTTTACCAGGTTCAACAGCAAGGTTAATTGATTTTAACTGATCCTCTTTTTGATTATATGAGAATGAAACATTTTTAACCTCCATAGATGCGATCACTCCTTCTAATCAATATAATCAAAAAGGGACCGCCGATTAATGACATAATAATGGATGCAGGAAGTTCCGTCGGCGCTAAAAACACCCTTCCGATTGTGTCGGCCGTTAAAATAAGCAAAGCTCCTGATAAAATGGAGAATGGTGTTAATATTTTATAATCTGAACCGACTAATAGCCGTCCAATATGGGGAATTAGCAAACCGACAAATGCAATGACCCCAACAGTTGCGGTTGTGACGCTTGCCAAATAAACTGCAATCGCAGATATAATAACCCGAGCTCTTGTCACGTGAAGCCCCAGATTTCGCGCCGTTTTATCTTGTAAAGCCAGCATGTTGCACCAAGAATAAACGAGCAAGGACAATATTAAACCGATGGAACCATATATAACAATTGTTTGAACATCGTCCCACGTTTGTTGAGATAATGTTGATGCAGTAGCTTTCGCAGAACTGGTTGTCGTATAGCCTCTGTAGTTAAAGGATTCATATAATGCAGTAAACACCGCATTGACTGCCACCCCAACTAAAATTAATCGAAGGGGGCTGAGTCCTGATTTCCATGAAAAGGAATAGACAAGAAAACAGGCAAGTATCCCTCCAAGAAAAGCAAACAGCGGCATCCAAAAAAACAACGTAGGAAAGAAGCTGATCATAGTTAATGCAACAAAATTGGCTCCTGAAGAAATCCCGATGATCCCAGCTTCCGCCAAAGGATTTCTCATGACTGCCTGCAATAATAATCCCGATACCGCCAAATTTGCTCCAGCAAAAAGGGACACAATGATCCGTGGAAATCTCATATCCTTTATGACTTCTACATCTTCATTTCCACCAAACAAAAGGCCTCTGATCAACTCAGCAACGCCAATTTCCAAACTTCCGTTCACAATAGAGAAAAAAGTGACAACAACCAGCATTGTGGTCACTACTGCAAAAGTTAGCCACGTTTTCTTCATGGATCAGCACCCTTTTCTTTTTTGTCCGCTTATTCATGAAACTCAGGATACAAATATTTCACCAATTCATCTAAAGCTTCATCCGCTCGAATGGTTGCGGTAGTCGGGAACAATTCTTCTTCCAGATCATACACCCTGCCATTTTTGACAGCATCAAAATGCTTCCATATATCGTTCTTCTTAAATTCTTCATCGAACATTTTGACTACTTCCTCCGGCATGCCGTGAGCAAGCCTTAATATGACATCGGGATTGGACTCATATAAATATTCTGTGTTAGATTCTAAATACTCCACTTTCTCTCCTTGAATCACGTTGTTTCCACCCGCCAATTTCACTAGATCGCCAATATAGGAATGCTCTGTTGCCACTAAGTAACTTCCGGGAACTCCGAGTAAGATTAAAACATTTGGTTTTTCCAAGTTACGAGTTTTTTTCTGGATTTCTTTTACTTTTTTTTCGAATCTATCAACGATCTTCTTCGCTTGTTTTTGTCGTTCATATTTTTCTCCGAGTGCAAGAATTTCCTTTTCCATTGATTGAAGACTGGTTAAATCCAAAAAATCTACTTGAACGTTATGTTTTTCAAACACTGGCTCTAAATCATATTGAATAGTTGAAACAGAGTATACATCAGTAGGTTTTAAAGACATCAAAACTTCCATATCAGGATTTTTAGCATACCCCACTCTTTTCGCATTCTTATACCGCTCCGGCAGTTTTTTGCTGCTTGTGGGGACGCCAACTAAATCAATATCTAACGCATCAAAAATTTCCGTAACGGCAACAGATAATGAGACAACTCGATGATCCTGTTTTTTCGGCTTTTTTTGTTCCGTTGATTCAGCAGCAGATGAAGAACAACCGGCGACGACAACCAGCAGCATTATCAAAAGGATCAGCCATCCCATTCTTCTTTGTTTACACACTTAAACAAAGCCTCCCCGCTTTTTCGACCGACCTAAAAAGTCGTTGTCATATTTTTTTAAATAAGAAAATGTTGTCTTGATGGGCATGTCCGCATCAAGACAACAGTCAGGTTATTTTTTCAAATGAATAAGGAGCCTTGAGCGATTCTTCCAAACTATGATGGCAAGAGATCCTAGCAGCAATGCCAAATACAAACCAATTTGGGAAAGATCAGCCGTTTTGGCATTCACGGTTGAATTATTTGAGTTATTGGAAGCGTCATCGTCTGTCGACTGTTGATCTGCATCTCGGTTAAAGGTTAGTGAATCGTCATCGCTATTGCTATTTTGTTGATTTTGATCCTGATTTTGGTTTTGATCTTGATCGCTGGAATTCGTATTCTTCGTTGGAACGCCTGTTCCATCATATGGTTTTACACTATCTGGATCAAAAGCAATTTGGATATCATACGTATTGTGATATTGAAGATCTGGAATATCCACCTTGATCTTAGCATTCACTTTTTTAGATAAATCTTCGATCGGGAAACCTACTACTCTTGTATCTTCTTTTTCATTTTTGCTTCGCACTTCCACATCTTGATATTGGCCGTTTCTTTCCACTTGTAATTTCGTGATCCATGAGCTTTTTAGCAATGTGAACGCAACATCTAATTGTCCATTTTTTACAGTTAATAGTGCCGGGCTGACAACATAATCATTGACCATTGACGGTTCTTCTGTACCATTTTTTAATACAGTAAATTCCACGGTATATAAACCGTCAGCCAACTCATTTCTTGTTTGGCCGCCATTGTTATTTCCAGAATTTTGATTGTTATTGTTCGATGGATTGTCTCCAGGCTTATTTGTACCCGGATCTTTCCCAGGATCTTCTGGTTTTTGTCCATCCTCATCCGGCTGATCCTTCTTCATTGGTTTGATGCTGTCTACATCAAACTGGATTTGAACCGTATAAGATCCATCATAACCATATTGCGGTATAACAACTCTTGTTTGAACATTCAGTTTTTTCGTTAAATCGTCCACTTCAAACTTGACGACTCTTGTGTCTTCTACGTCATTCGTCGATACAACCTCCGCATCGACATATTGACCGTTTCGCTCTACTTGAAATGTTTTAATCCGTTTGCTGCTTTTTAACGTCACTGAGACGTATTTTTTGCCGTTCTGCACTGTTAAACCAGCTGGCTTCACAGTATAGCCGTCCATTGTTGAGGTATCTTCTGTTCCGTTTTTCAAGACCCTAAAGCCAATCGTATATTCGCCGTCTTGAAGCTGTTCCGCAGGCTGTTCATCTTGATTGCCATCTTCTCCCGGCTGCGGATTTGGCTCAGTATCTCCAGGAGTTGGATCTTTCGGCTCTTCCCCATCTTCTTGATCCGGATTTTCAGGCTCTTGCCCGCCCTCTTCCGGCTGCTCCGCCTGCACTGGTGTAATGCTGTCTACATCAAATTGGAATTGAACCGTATGAACTGTATCATATACGCCTGGTACGGCGACTCTTGTTTGAACATTCAATTTTTTCGTTAAATCATCCACTTCAAACTTGACGACTCTCGTGTTTTCTGCTCCATTCGTCGATACAACCTCCGCATCGACGTATTCACCATTACGTTCTACTTGAAAAGTTTTAATCCATTCGCTGCTTTTTAATGTCACTGATACATATGCTTTGCCGTTCTGCACTGTTAAGCCGGCCGGCTTCACGGTATAGCCGTCCATTGTCGAGGTATCTTCTGTCCCGTTTTTCAAGACCCTAAAGCCAATCGTGTATTCTCCGTCTGCTAAAGCCGATTCAGCAAAAACAGGCTGTATTTTGACGGTCGGCAATAATAGCAGGAAAACCATAAAAATGGCAAAAAACTTTCTAATCCTTTTCTTCACAAGAAACCTCCCCTTCTACAAAACTTTAAATCTAGATTTGAATTTAAAAATTAGAAATGCTGCAGATAATAAAAATAAACCGATGAAAACATAAAGTGACGTGCTGTCACTAGTTTCCGGATTATTTTCTGTCTGCTTGTCTGTTTCATTTTGATTGTTTGTTTTATTTTGACTACTTTTTTCATTGCTTGTTTTTGTAGAAGCAGAGGTAGATAATTCGTTTGAACTATTAGAATCTGAGCTAACAGCTTTAATACTATTTTGATCAAACTTTAGTCTTATTGTGTAATGGCTGTCATAAACACCCTCTCCAGGAAATTCGTCTTCTGGAATATAAACATGTATTTGAGAGGTTACAATGTCGGGAACTTGATCTACTTCAAATTGCGCAACTCTTTTATTTGCAGAAGTATCTGTGCTTATCACTTTTGTATCCACATTAGAAACTTTAAATTCTTTAATCCACGAACTATGATTTAATCTTACTTGAACGAAGTATTTGCCATTTTTCACAATTAGTTTTGCAGGCTTTTCCCAATAATCATTGGCCATGGATACCGAATCATTATCTGCTTTTAAAACTTTATAGTTGATGGTATATGTTCCATCAGCCAAGGAATTATTCGCCGATGCCGGCAATGAAGCATAAAAAACTACAAATAGTAAAAAGACGACTGAAAAAATTTTTTTCATTTTTTGATCCGTACCCTCCTTTAAAATTTAATTAATAGATTGTTATATTCCAGAATTAAATAGCTTTCCCCCTTTCGGTCACTTATTAATAACGATTCTCATTGTCAATAAATTTTTATGAATCTTCCAGTTTTCCATAATTATAGAAATTTTTCATTTAGTAGTTTTTTATTTAGTTGGATACTCCGTATTAGAAGACTTTAGTCGAATTTTTTACAGGAAAATAGAAAAATCTTGTTTAATTGAATTTCATTCATAAAAAAATAATTTGTATTTATCAGAATGATTGATTCGCCTTATGTCTGAAAAATTATTCGGACAGTGTATTACTCATGTGAATATAGGCTATCGATTAACAAAATGAATAGAAAAAAATGGAGATGCAACAAATTAGATCAGTTCCCTTTTTTTGGAAATGAGGTAGTGTGATAAAGCTGTTAAGGCCAAGGGAAAAATGGAAGATTTGGAGTATTTTTAAAAAATGCTGTTTCATTGATTAAACTTTATTAAGAAAATTTAATGTTTGTACCAGCACTTTCTTCTTTATGTATCGATAACGCAATATGAAGTCCATAAAAATATGTATGGAGAAGCTGTTATCTCCATAAAAATAAGTTTAGATTCTATAAAAAAGTAATATAGAGCAGATACAAAAACGGTAAAAATTGGACATGAACTTTTTTAAAAAGTGTGAATACGAAATGGAGTGTAAAACGGAATTAATTATTTTTGAATAATTTTTTTAAATAATATTCGCCAGCTATTCTATATGAGTTTACAACTAGGCAATAATGTATTGAAAATACATATGAGCATTTCTTCAAACAATAATATTTTCGCTGTACCTACAATGAAACTTCAAAACAAGCTCATAGTACTAGTAACTCTCATTTCTTTTTATCAATTTGTCCGATCTGTACAATCAACTGTTGACTTTCAAATTATTAAGATCTATTATTATAGAAAATTAAACCTAGCTAAATAGTATGATTTAAATTTAGAACGACTCAATTAGATGGTACAGATTTTTGAATGGATAAAAGGTGCAGACGACGAAGCGGTAGGTACAGATTTAGCATTACTCATCTACAAACAGGGTGTGGATCAAATACATCCTCTCGTTCATCATTTGACACTGCAAAAATAGTGATTCAAAAGCTTGCATATGACAGATCCTATCCTTATGCAAATGAAATCATATATACCTTATTGACTGCACAGTCAGTTGGATTAATAAATGATCAGACATTTAGAATGCTCATTCCTCAAACGCCGGCTGAAGCACTTTCAAATTTTTGTACAGCCACTGTCAATTTTATTAAAGCACATCATTAAGTCATAGGGTGCTATTGCATGAAATAATATTAAGAGTCTAACATGTCTCAATTTTTTGAATTTTATATTGATATGTAGTTTTGGAGAATATTTATAAAACTACCAGACTTAAGCTTGAAGGCAAGAGGTGGATCACATGCTGGAAATTAAAAATGTACATAAATCATTTGGGAAAAACAAAGTTTTAAACGGAGTTGATTTAAAAATAGATAAAGGGGATGTTGTCGTCATTCTTGGACCGAGCGGATCAGGAAAGACAACATTGCTAAGATGCATAAATTTTCTTGAAAAAGCAGATCAAGGTCAGGCAATTTTTGGGGATATTCAGGTTGATCTTCATAAAGCAACTAGAAAACAAATTCATGCAATAAGACAAAAGACTGCATTTGTATTTCAAAATTACAATTTGTTTAATAATAAAACAGCATTAGAAAATGTAACAGAGGGGCTTATTATTGGCAGGAAGATTCCAAAAGAAAAAGCGAATGAAATTGGAAAAAAAGCATTGGATAAAGTAGGACTGTCCCACAAATACAATGCTTACCCTAGTGAATTATCGGGCGGGCAGCAGCAAAGGGTTGGCATTGCAAGAGCGATTGCTTTAAATCCAGACATCATTTTATTTGATGAACCAACTTCCGCACTGGATCCGGAATTAGTTGGTGAAGTTTTAACAGTTATGAAGCAAATTGCCAAAGAAGGAACAACAATGTTGGTTGTAACTCATGAAATGTCTTTTGCGAAAGATGTTGCCAATCGGGTGATTTTTATGGATGGCGGAGTCATTGTAGAAGAAGGATCACCTAAAGAAATTTTCACACATCCAAAAGAAGAAAGAACAAAACAGTTCTTAAAGCGGGTAATACCCGAGGATTTTACTTACTATATTTAAACAATTGAACAGCCTTTGTCCTTTCACATCACTGTAAATACAGACCCAAACATAGAATTCCTAGCCCTAAACGATTCAAATACGAATTGTTTAGGGCTTTTGCCGAATATTGATTGATTTCCTTCAATATCCTTTACGAGCACCACTATTCAAGCTGTTTCCACTGGGCATCCTACGGAATGAACATATCAGGATGTGGATTCTCCCGTAAAAATAAAGAACCTTCGAAACGATCCGAAATTTCCCATTAAAGTATTAAATAGCCATCACTGCCAAATATTTTAACAACACGACAAGCAAAAGCAAGTTTCTCAAGAACGTGGTAAAATAATAGCATCAGCATAGCACTGTTCAGCAGCGTAGTATTCTTTCGAAATGCATGAGTACAAGCACTTTATTGATCCAACAGTAATGCAAAATTCTCACACCGTTATGCGAAGAAGTTTTTCAAGGAAGATTTCGATCAAGTGGCAATTATACAAAGCTGAATATCTATCCATATGTTTCCAGAAAAAATGTCCTATTCTTTTGAAACCCGGCAAAATGTAAAGCATCGTCGTCTATGCAATGAACAAGCAGTTCATCGGTTTTACCCAGATTTTATCCTATACGTTCGCCAACTTTTTCTAAAATAGGTGGTTTTGAAAACGTTTACTTTTTATAATTTGTCAGATTTCCTGACGATAATATTGAGAATGCTGCATTTTAAAAAAATAATCTATTTAAAGACAGTTTATATGGGATGCTGCTTTTAATAAAGACGGAATATTTTCATTATAGATTATTAAAACCATTTTAAGGAGGTGGAATCATTCAATTAATGATTGCAGATGTTGTGCTTGAGCCTAATACCATGAAATTGGTAAGATCGCTGCCGAATGTAATAAATTGATGACGACACCTTTGATTTGTGAAACTGCTGAACAATCGGCAAGATTAATTAAAAATAACTATGAACTAACAGAGATTTTTATATATGCTGACCCCGTGTTTTTCTACTTAGCAAAAAGTGCGTTTCCTATTAGTAATTTTTCGTATTACATCCCTTTTGCAGGATAAATGATCGGCAAAGAATCGATCAATCAAAAAGGAAAGCCAGGCCGAATTTAGGAAAAATCAATATCATGAAATTAGCAAAACACGTAATTGAAAAAGGAAAAGCAAATATTTAGTTTTCTTCATAACTGTAAATCCTTGGAGAATTGGCTGCATTTATAGAAGCAAACAAAATGTAATCTGCGATTCTCGGTGTTTGGCTGACCATGTAGATATTCTTTTTTTCGCTATTTTACTCTTTATGTTACCTTCGGCGGTATGAGCTTCTTGCGCAGGATATTTTAGTACGAATATTGTTTAGACTCTTCTAATTGTTTAGAATTTTTTCAATAATGATCGACTAAACGGGTGATTCTTGTTCATTTCAATTGACCCTTCATTATTGGATTTAAGACTGTAAAAATGCAAAAGGGGGCAAGAATTAATGAGGAATTCATTAGGCTATCCACAATTACTTTCGCAGTTGCGGCAAGACGATTCCCTAGACCTTTTGGCAGACCGTATTGGTGAAATGCTTGAATGTCCAATTACGATAGAGGATTCCAATCATCAGATCATTTCCTACAGCAGACATAAAGAAAATGTAGATGAAGCAAGAATGGCCACGATTATGAGTAGAAAAGTGCCAGATAAAATCATTAACAGCCTTTGGAAAAATGGGATTATGTCAAAACTGTTCGAAAGCGATGAACCTGTTATTGTCCCTGCAATCGAAGAAGTTGGACTTGGCAACCGTGTCGCTGTTTCGATTCGAAAACATAATGAGGTTTTAGGTTTTATATGGGCACAAATCAATGATAAAACAATGGGCGATGATCAATTGCATTTGCTAAAGGAAGCTGCAAAGCTTGTGAAAAACCAGCTCCTCCTTCAGCGAATAAGAAAACGAAAAGAAGAAGAGAGTCATCAAGAATTTCTATGGAAGCTATTAACAGGTCATCTGAACGATGTGTCTAAGATTAAACACCAGGCTAAACGAGTTGGGGTTAATCTGGATGGAAATCTTGCTGTTGCTATCATTAACTTTGAAAATGATATAACACAAGCTATTGAAAAACATGCCTATTATTTAGCTGAAACATTGCACCAAGTTCAAGTAGTCAGCAAATTATTTGATCAAAATCAACTAATATTGCTTACCCGGCTCAGAACAGAAAAAGAGGCGATTAACGCTCTTTCCGGTTTTATTAAAGATTTTATCAACAAAATAAGTATGCGTTTACAAATCCGAAATATATCTGGTGCTTTCGGCTCTGTTTATCATTCTCCGGAGCATGTTCATTGCAGCTATAAACAAGCATTGAAAGTATTAAGGCTTAAGGAAAAATTCCCCGATGAATTACAGCAAAAGTATAGTTTTCAGGAGATCGGCATCTATCAGTTTTTAGATGAACTTTATCAAATCCGAGTTCGTGACCACTATCAAAGTGAGGCAATCAAAAAATTAAGAGAGTATGACCTCAAGCATCACACCGATTTATTGCTTACGCTTAAAAGTTATTTAGAATGTGACTGCAATGTTTATCAAGCAGCGCAATTATTACATGTTCATCCGAATACGTTAAATTACCGTTTAAAAAGAGTAGTAGAAATAACAGGAGTAAACCTGAAAGACCCTAACCAGAAAATAACATTATTTCTGGATTTAAAACTTGAAAGCATGAATGTCGAGTAATTTGTATATTTACACAAATTACTTTTGCGGTTTTCTGATTTTTTCATAAAGTAAGGTTCAACTAAAAGAGATATGATAGTGGTGCAGATGTTATTTTAAGGAGATGGTGAGGATGATCATCGGGGTACCGAAAGAAATTAAAAATAATGAAAATCGTGTAGCTATCACACCTGCAGGGGTTGTGCAATTAATAAATGCAGGACATAAAGTAGTTATTGAAGCAAACGCTGGAATCGGAAGCGGTTTTACCGATGAAGAGTATAAACAGGCTGGTGCCGAGATTGTTGAAAGAGCTTCAGAGGTTTGGGAAATAGCAGAAATGATTCTGAAAGTAAAAGAGCCCCTCCCGGCTGAATATGTATATTTCCGAAAAGGGTTAATTTTATTTACCTATCTCCATTTGGCAAATGAACCGGAATTGGCCAAAGCTTTAGTGGAAAATGAAGTGACCGCTATTGCTTATGAAACAATTACTGTCAATAATACATTGCCATTATTGACACCAATGAGCGAAGTTGCCGGCCGCATGGCAGCTCAACTCGGGGCGCAATATTTGGAAAAATCTAAAGGAGGAAAGGGAATACTGCTAAGCGGTGTTCCTGGTGTCAAACGCGGGAAAGTCACGATTATTGGCGGCGGTGTAGTCGGAACGAATGCAGCAAAAATTGCACACGGCCTTGGTGCAGATGTAACGATTATTGACTTAAATCCTGCACGCCTGCGTCAATTAGAAGACATTTTTGGTTCAACTGTGCAGACGTTAATGTCAAATCCTTATAATATTGCAGAATCTGTCAAAGACTCCGATTTAGTTATCGGTTCGGTGCTGATTCCCGGTGCAAAAGCACCTAAGCTTGTAACGGAAGAAATGGTAAAATCTATGCAGCCCGGGTCAGTCATAATCGACGTTGCTATTGATCAAGGCGGAAACTTTGAAACGATTAATTATGCAACAACTCATGACAATCCTATTATCGAAAAATATGGAGTGCTGCATTATGCAGTCGCCAACATTCCAGGTGCGGTTCCACGTACAGCAACAATTGCCCTAACAAATGTCACGATTCCATATGCTGTGCAAATTGCTTCCAAAGGTGTAGTTCAAGCAATTAAAGAAAGTGAAGCGATTAAAACAGGCGTGAACGTCATGAATGGGAATATAACCTTTAAAGCAGTAGCACATGACCTTGGCTATGACTATGTTCCAGTCGATGACGTTATCTCCGAACGATTGTATTCTTAAAACGGTGATGAAACACCCTTCATGCTTAGCTGTGAAGGGTGTTTTTAGGATTCTTTAAATGGTCGAACGTTCATTTGCATTTATTCCACTTTTTTTTCGGCACATCATGCCAATTATTGAATAATAATTCTCAACAACACTCAGCAACTGAAAATTAGATGTGTGTCTTAATGCCACCGTGTACGGATTTTGCATACCATAAAATCCAGAAGGGGAGATCGCGTCCAACATGATAATCAAAACGATCTCCCCTTCTTATGTATCTACTATTCTTCTAATAAGTTCTTCTAATCCTTTTTGACGCTCAATTGCATCCAGAAACCCCACGCATGAATAGATTCTTAAGCAATAAAAAACACCCATTCACAATAGACCATCATCTAAAAATGAATGGGCACTTAAAAATTTTTAGAGCATATGTTCAGGAAAAACCTACTTTTGGACTGGAGGCTGCTTTATTTTATCGAGTAGAGGACTCTACATAGCCTTTCTGACCCAGCACATAGAAGACATCTTGACGACTCTCCAAAATGTAGGAGGGAGCAGGCTTGCCTCGGTTCGCCCGGTGACCAGCAAGGTGAGCCTCGCTCTTCTCCCAGGCTTTCCAAGCCTCTTCTGATTCCCAGCGAATCATAACGAGTACTTCTTCATTCCCTTTTTCTCTGCCTTTTTTTAAGCACGCTTAAATCGATAAAACCCGGCTGCTGTTCGATTATTCCCTGTGAAGTGAAGCGGTCAACAATTCGATCGGCATGTCCTTCTGTCACTAAAATAGTTTTTATTTGAACAAACACTCACATTGCTCCTTTCATAGTGATTATACATTATTATATTTGATAACAATTATCATTTTCAATAATACCCGCAAGAAATATTCATCTTTTTCAAAACGCTTCTCAATCAATTCATTTAAAAAGATGATGGCCAATAGCAAAGCGCCTGATCCGCAGCACAACATATGACGATATGGCTCCGCTGTCCCCATCAGATGAAAAATTGAATTGCCGGCACACTATCACTATTTAATTGTTCTCTACTTGTCCGGCTTTCGTATCAGATACTCCATTAGCCAAGATAATATTCGTTCATTATTTTAAAAAACTATTTTAATATAAAAGTTGCGCAACAAAAAACACACGTTTATGAAGTCAAACGAAATCAACTCCTAACATGTGTTTTTTACGTGGCAATATTGTTGTCAATCTTGATAAATAAGTTTAAATCTTATCCAAGACAGGTGTCTTTTTACGAACACAAGTTTTACAATTCTTTTAAGGCTGCGGCAGAGCAAGCTCTTTATTGTCAAAAATGGCTTCTCCATAATTCCATTCAAATTCCGCATGTGAGTATTTGATCATAATAAGTTTTGTATTTTTCAGTACCTGCACTCATGATTGCAGTATTATAAAGAATAACTTGTTTACTCAACTTTCGCAGCTCAATTTTGGCAAATAAGCCTTGATATAATTAGGCAAAACTACAATCCATTTACGTAATTGACTTTCGATTAATTTTTTAATCTTTTGATTTACATTTTGAAGTGCATCTTCAAGAATTTCAATGAGTAGTTGAAGTGCAAAGGTCCAATCTAGTTCATCGATTTCATCACAAAGTTCATAAAAAATGCCGCCTAATGTTCGATAAAGTTGAGGTTTTTTTTGCAAATTTTTATGTCAAGAAGTATTCTAAACAACCAACAAACCCCTTAACCGTAAGGCTTAGAAATTCAATTTACTGTGAGACAGTTGAGTTAACTAAATAATACAAAAGGAAAAATATCGGATACGTATATCCAAGGAACATTAGTGCATTCATTCTATCAGTCTGTATAGATAAATCAAAACATGTGATCAACATATAAAGCGGACTAGTAAACAATGCTATTAATACGGATTTGTTGCTGTTCATTCTAAATTATACTATTTTTAAAATTCGAAAATTATTAAATATTTATTTCTTACGATTAGTCGACTCACATGAACATTTTTCTGTTAATAGGGTGTGTAACACCGTAAGGATAAACTCTTTTGGTTATCATAATAAAACTCCCCATGAAGATAAACAGATTTTTATTTTTTAATCTGTCTACCTAATGGGGAGGCATATCAAAAATCAAAACGTCATTAAAACAAAAAACACATAAACATCAATATATAAACGTTACTAAAACATTAAAGGGGAGGTCTATAAATCGAAAAAACGACTTATTAGACATCCCTCTTTCTTACCTCTAGTCAAGTATTTTTTATTAAATAATTTGGTTAATATAGATTTTATTTGGGGCTGTCCAAAAAGTCAGGGTAACTGACTTTTTGGAGCCCCTCATTTTTTCACTTTTTAAAAAAAATGCACAAAAAAATCGTCCTTTCTAGTAAAATGAAGTTACCACACAACATTACAGAAAGGACGATTTTTTATGAGCAATCAAATGATTACTCGTGAAAATTATAACACACAAATGACACTTCCTCTAGATGGAAAAGAAGAAAAAACTCCTGCCAAAAGAAATTTAGCCCCTACTTTCAAACCATATGACAACCGTCAAGTTCAAATGATTTATGATATTGAATCTCTTATACCCGAACATCACGTGGCACGTGTCGTGGACGAAATGGTGGAGGCGATACCAGATAAACAATTGTTTTCTCATTATAAAGGCGGCGGCAGAAGTTCCTATCATCCCAAAATGATGCTGAAAATCATTCTGTATGCTTATTCTCAAAAGGTTTATTCCTGCCGAGGAATCGAAAAACTCGTTAAAGAAAATATTCCTGCCATGTGGCTTTCAGCGATGCAACAACCAGATTTTCGCACCATTAATGAGTTCCGAGGGGAACGGATGAAAGCTTTCATGGATGAGCTCTTTGAAGTCATGATTCTCAAATTGATAAAAGAACATTACATCACGATGGAAAACTACTTTTTGGATGGCACTAAGATCGAAGCCAATGCCAATAAGTATTCTTTTGTGTGGAAAAAATCCACTTTGAAATTCGAAGAGAAATTAAAAGAAAAAATCCAAGAAACACTAAAGCACATTCATGAATTAACCCAATTAGAAGCCGGAACAGGGCAAAAGGAAAGCGATCAACATACAGAGATCACCGAACAAAACATGGAGGAAATCGCAAAAGAAATAGAAGAAAAAGTTGAAACGCTAACGGAAGAAATCGAAAAGGAGACCGATACATCCATTCGGAAAGAGAAGCGAAAAAAACGCAGTCAATTAAAGAAATCGGTGAAACAAATTCGTGAAGATTTCCTGCCCCGAATGGCAAGATACAAGGAACAAAAGGAAATGTTCGGTGACCGTAACAGCTACTCGAAAACAGACAAAGACGCAACCTTCATGCGCATGAAAGAAGACCATATGAAAAACGGTCAGCTCAAGCCCGGATACAACGTGCAAATGGGGACAGAGAATCAGTTTATCTTGTTTTATACCATTCATCAACGACCGACCGATACACGTTGCTTTATCCCACATATGGAGAAGCTAGCCTCCAGTTCATTACCGATGCCCAAAACGGTCATTGCGGATGCAGGCTATGGTAGTGAAGAAAACTATGTATATGCAGTTGGTGATGAGAAAGAGCCCCGTTTTGAGTTTCTAATTCCTTATGGGAGCTATGTAAAAGAACAAACACGTACATACAAAAAAGACATTAAAAATGCCAAAAACTGGACCTATTGTGAAGAGGATGATTGTTTTATTTGCCCGAATGGAAGGAGAGTAACGTTTAAAAAATACCAAAACAAAAAGAATCCATCTGGCTATGAACAAAGCTTCAAAATATACGAATGTGAAGATTGTACCGATTGCCCATTGAAAGCGAAATGCACAAAAGCGAAGGGAAATCGTCAAGTTCACTGGAATCCCATCTTCGAAGAAATGAAAGCAAAGGCCAAAACAGCCCTTGAATGTGAAGAGAAAGCCGCAATCTACGCTCGACGCAAAGTCGAGGCAGAAAGTGTGTTCGGTCACATCAAGGGCAATCGGTCGTTCCGCAGATTTTCTTTGCGGGGCCTCGACAAGGTACATGTTGAGTTTGGGATTGTGGCATTAGCCCACAACATACTGAAAGTAGCCGGCATCCGCCAGCTACTTTCAGATAAAAATCGAAAAAATATAAAAGCAAGTGGAGAGAAACGAATTGTTTTTCTCCACTTGCTTCATTTTAGGGACTTATCGGACAGCCCCAAAATAAATTTTCGCATGACAAATAGACCTCACGATTTCCATTTTTTTCGTCAGGTCTTTGTGATATAATCTTACTTACGATTACTGATGCATTGTTGCCTTTTCGTAATCGTATTTCAGATTATGTGTGATAAGGTGATAAGCCGATTTCAAGAACTTATTCACGCATGCTATGGACGCAACTTTATGAGGTTTCCTCTGGGGTTGCGTTTTTAATTTATCATAATAATCTACAATATGATTTTGTGTGTTTTTCCGTAGTTGGATCATGGTCTGGATCATGTAAAATAGAATCTTTCTAAGTTTGTTATTTCCTCTTTTATTAATCTTGTCTTTATAAAAGGTATTCCCAGATTGATATCTCATAATATCAATACCGACGTAAGCATTCAGTTGTTTATGGTTTTTGAATCGTCGAATATCTCCTAATTCTCCAATTAAACGAACTGCAGTCGTTTTCTCCGATTCCTGGAAATGAAATTAAAATCTGATACTCTTGTTTATCTTTCGATAATTTAACCATCTTTTGGACAAGTTGATCTCTTTTCTCCTTCAAGTCTGCAATCCGTTTGGCATAATCCCGCACTTGTTCACAGCGAATATCATCTTTTGAAATTGCTGGATACGCTTCTTTTGCTGCTTCGATTAAAGCGATCCCTTTTTCTTCAGCACGTGCCAATGATAAGTTTTTTCTTGTGTTGGCTTTTAAACGATTACGAATCACTGTTTTTGAACAAACTAACACATGATCCGGATGAGGGTATAATTGAACGACATTCAAAAATAAAGCAGAACGTTTACTGAATAGCTTTTCTAACTCGGGAAAACTCAATTGTAGAATCGCATGTAAACGACTATATAAATGCGTCATTTCACTACTTAATTCATCATAATATCTCGTCATTGCACGCATTTGTTTATAATATTCCCCTTCTTGATAAGTTTGTTCACGTTCAACTCTAAAGTGAGTTTTCGCAAGTTCATGAGCGTCGCTTTTATCTGTTTTTTGTCTCCTCATTGAAGCCATTTGAATATTCGCTTCGAGTGGGTTAACTCGATAATACATATAACCTTGATCACCTAAGAATCGTTCTAGTGGTTTTGAATATACGCCTGTTGCTTCAAAGACAATATCAGGTGCCTGTGCATCTTTTTGTGTTAAAGATATAAGGGTTTCGTTTAATTTCTCGAAAGAGTAGCGGTTATGGGTTATTTCACCCTCATATTCGCATTGACGATAACGGTCATAAATGACCATTGTACTTTTCCCCATACTGACATCAAATGCCACTACGTGTTTCATATTTTCTGCCTCTCCTTTTTAGCCAAACATAGAAGTTCTTCACATTGCCTTATTGATTCCATTTTCTTATACACGGTCTCTTCGGACCCAACATACTAAACTGATTCAAATAAGGATGTGAAGTTGGTCTGTTTTTAATACGGACTCTATTTGGTCCCAGGGGATGTTCGACCTTCCTTCACTTCTACTATAAAAAAATAGTAGCACAAACCTTGGCCTAGGTCTGTACTACTAATGTTAGTATGTTTTTTTCGTCGTGACAAAAAATTTTTAAAAACGGATTATTTTCAATTATATTCTATTATTCTGCAATTTTTTTATATTAGCTCTGCTTTAAAATCATTGACTTATCAGTCTCTTTTCTTTATTATAGAAACAATTATCCACTGATGAAAAGTGGCTGTTTTAAACTTTATTCATTCCACACCTTTGTTTCTCATCCAAGAAATTAGCTATAAACCGGTTCTTTTTCGTTTACACCAGAGATCGGTTCTTGTCCGTTTAGACCGAGCGTCTCTGCTGTTGAAGTATGAAGTTCATGGAAAAGATCCGGGTTTTCCACTAGTGACACACCATAAGAAGGAATCATTTCTTTAATTTTCGGTTCCCATTTATTCAAATGTTGAGGAAAGCATTTTTTAATTACTTCAAGCATTACGTGTACGGCAGTAGAAGCTCCAGGAGAAGCACCGAGCAATGCAGCGATCGAGCCATCTGCAGCCGTAACAACTTCTGTACCAAATTGAATCGTTCCTTTACCGCCAGCTTCAGTATCTTTGATAATTTGCACACGTTGGCCTGCGACGACTATATCCCAATCCTCTGATTTAGCCGTCGGGATAAATTCACGCAACTCATTCATGCGCTTTTCTTTCGTTAACAGAAGCTGCTCGATCAAGTATTTTTCCAAAGAAAAGTTTTTAAAGGCTGATGCCAACAAAGTTACGAAATTGTGCGGTTTTACGGAAGCAAACAAATCCAAATTTGAACCAGTTTTTAAGAACTTAGGCGAGAAGCCTGCAAACGGTCCAAAGAGCAATGTTTTTTTGTTGTCGATATACCGTGTATCAAGGTGCGGAACTGACATAGGAGGTGCACCAATTTTAGCCTTACTGTAAACTTTTGCATGATGCTGCTCTACAACTTCTGGATTATTACATACCATAAATAATCCGCTTACAGGAAAACCACCAATATGTTTACCTTCTGGAATACCAGATTTTTGAAGCAAGTGCAGACTTCCCCCGCCGGCTCCAATAAATACGAATTTAGCCTTATGGATTTCAACTGAACCGCTATTGAGATCCTTCACTTTCAATTCCCACAAACCGTCGCTTGTGCGTTTAATATCCTTAACACTATGCTTGTAGTATATTTCGACCTCTTTCTCTTTTAAGTAGTCAAATAACATGCGTGTTAAAGCTCCAAAGTTAACATCCGTACCTGAGTCGATTTTGGTTGCTGCGATCGGTTCATTCGATGTACGTCCTTCCATTATAAGCGGAATCCATTCTTTCAGTTTTTCCGGGTCATCAGAAAATTCCATTCCTTGGAATAATGGATTGTTTGATAGCGCTTCAAAACGTTTCTTTAAATATCTCACATTATTTTCTCCTTGGACTAAACTCATGTGGGGCAGCGGTCTGATGAATTCCTGCGGATTTTGTATTAGATTGTTTTTTACAAGGTAAGACCAAAACTGTCTGGAAACTTGGAACTGTTCATTAATTTTTATAGCTTTGCTAATATCAATAGATCCATCCGGTTTCTCGGGTGTGTAGTTAAGCTCACATAGTGCAGCATGCCCCGTTCCTGCATTATTCCATTCATTAGAGCTTTCTTCTCCTGGTTTGTTGAGCTTTTCAAACACTTTAATTTCCCATTCCGGCGCTAATTCTTTCAACAGTGTCCCTAAAGTCGCACTCATAATTCCGGCACCAATTAAAATAACGTCTGTGTTAGTTTGTCTGCTACTCATTTTTCCCCATCCTTATCCCCCAATATTTGTAGAAAGGATGCAGGCGACCTGCCTAATTCAAAGCTCTACATGGCTTTCGCCACACGCCTTTTCTACAACAATTATATCTTAATTATAGTATATCATTATTTAAGTATAGTTCATTATTAGTATTTCTAATTAAAGTCCATCACGATTATTTATAGATTTACAGATTCTATATCAACTTTATACAACCAGACCGCTAAAATTAATTTTTTCTTGAAAATGAATCATTTTACTCCATAAACATATCCTATTATTTACCAATCGCCAGATATCACCTGAACGAATGAGATGTGCTGTTTAAATAAGAGTTTCTACCGATAAAGAAGATCAAAAAAGAATCCATAAGCAGCCAAAGAGAGCTCTTTATGAGATATATCTTGGTTAAAGGGGGATATCGAAAATTTTTACGTTGATGCAAACACGAACAGTTACACAAAATAAAACAGATAAATCACCTCTTCAAACAACAGATGATGAACATGTCACTCAATTATAAAATCAGTCACTTATTCTGCCTCCCAAAATAGATAATTTTAACAAACAGTTCCAATTGTTTTTTAGGATTTATCCCTTTGTTTGCTTATCTTGCCAGCAGCGATGATGTTCTGTCATTTTTTGGCGTGGATTTCACTCTATGCAAAAAAACACAAATTTTTACATATAGGATGTATGTTTGAATTTGATCATTTAATATTAAGTCACTTTACAGAGGATCGACCACATAAAAAAATGAGCCACTTGATTTCCCAATTTTCAAAACCTCTCTTATGCTTGGAGGTGTCAGAACATTCAAACATAAGAGAGGAAGAAAAGGATGATCAGTATGGCTCAATTTCATCATATCAAGGATAAGTAATTTTCTATGATCCTGAAGCTCTAGTAATTTTTTAAATCAATATTTTTCAATTCCTTGAAAAACCGCTTGAAGCATCTTTTCAATCTCGATGACCGGATCTAGTTCCTTTTCGAAAATAAACCAATCATATAAAGTTCCCCGCATGCACCTGGAAATGATCATGGCCAGCTCTTGTATTGAAAAATCTTTGGTGAACTCCCCTTTTTCCTGTCCCTCTTGTAAGTAATTTTCAAGAATGTGATATAATCTTCGATTCGTATCCGCCAGAAATTTTGCGCTTTGGGGATTCATATAAATCGTTTGCATTAACTCTTTCCCTAAATCGTTTTTCAAATACTTCATTTGTGTGATGGAAAGACGTATAATCTTTTCCTTAGCAGATAAATCATTCGGCAATGTTTTGCAAAATTCATCATAAAAGTTATCAATTTCCTTAAACTTTTCCAAAAAAATTTCTGACTTCGAAGCAAAATGCCCATAAAAGGCTCCCTTCGACGTTTTGCTTTTCTCGACGATTTCATCCACAGTGACTTGGTTATATCCTTTTTGACTAAACAGCTCCAAAGCTGTTTCCAAAATTCTTTTTTTGGTTTTAAGCGCTTTTTTTTGCTTTGCATTTAATGTCATAAAAAAATCCCCTTTTTTCCTAACTCAACTTGTCTTTTATTATATCTAACGGTCTTGGAAAACCTATTATACAAAATATTCTAAATTAACAAAATATTATTGACAAATCCAATATATTGAAATAAACTATGGTCTATAAAGACTACAGTCTATTTTCAGTGTAAGCGTTTACTATAGGGGGTGAAATCGATGGATATTATTGGAGAAAGAACGATTATCGATTTGCTTCATGAAAAATGCAGGTTACACGGAGATAAACCATTTCTTGTCTTTGAAGATAATAACAAAAAAACCACCATGTATACTTATCAGACGTTTTTGCAAAAAGTGAATAAATTCAGCCGAGTACTTTTGGATTTAGGGATTCAAAAAGGCGACCGGGTTACTCTCCATCTTCCAAATGGTTCTGACTTCATTGTCTGCTGGTTTTCATTGGCTAGAGTCGGTGCGGTTATGGTACCAACAAACATCCTCTCGACTGCAAATGAAATGGAATATACAATAGCCCATTCGGAATCGGTTCTCCTAATTACAGAAGAGGAGTATTTAGAAAAATTTCAATCAATTCAAAGCAAATTGCCAAATCTTAAAAAAATATTGTTAAGCCGCTGCAAAAATGATCTATACAAAGAAATAAGCATGGATCATTTAATTGAAAAAGCAGAGGGAGACATTCCTCCTATATCCCTCAAAAGCGATGATATTGTCTCCATCATGTATACTTCGGGAACAACTTCTAAGCCGAAGGGATGCATGATTACTCATGCCAATTATCTTTATACTGGCGAGGCTGTTTCGAAGACCCTGAACTTTACCCCAGAAGACAGGGCTTTGATCGTACTTCCCCTTTTTCATGGCAATGGCCAATACTATCTGTTTATGCCTGCCTTAACCGTTGGAGCAAGTGTTGCCATCACGGAACGGTTCAGTGCTTCCCAATATTTTAAGCAGGCAAAAAGGCTGCATGCAACGGTCGGTTCATTGTTTGCAGCTCCCATCCGCATGATTTTAGCACAGCGTTTTGATGAGGCAGACAAAGAAAATCCTCTCCGCTTAATCATCTTTGCCCAATCAGTCACGCCTGAACAACTGCAGGAATTTGAACAAAAATACAATGTACCGCTGTTGCAGCTATACGGAATGACAGAAACTGTAGCACCGCCATTAATGAATCCATTATACGGACAAAAGGATAATACTGGAATCGGAAAGCCCATCCTCAGCGCCGAAGTCAAACTTGTGGATGAAGCGGGAAAAGAAGTACCGGTCAACAAACCCGGTCAGATCATTGTAAAAGGCATTCCGGGGCGCACTATTATGAAAGGGTATTTCAAAAATGAAAAGGCAACCAACGAAACTATTCAAGACGGCTGGGTGTATACAGGGGACAACGCCATTATGACAGAAAACGGTTATTTTTACTTCGTTGATCGGAAAAAGGATATGATCAAACGTGCTGGAGAAAACGTAGCGGCAATGGAAGTAGAAAATGTCATCATGGAACATCCGGACGTGTATGAAGCTGCTGTCATCGGTGTGCCTGATGAGATGCGGGATGAGGCCATTAAAGCGTTTGTAGTTTTAAAAGAAGGCAGACAAACGACGGAACAGGAGCTGATTGAACATTGCCGGAACCGTCTTTCAAAATTTAAAATCCCGAATACCATCGAGTTTGTGAAGGACTTTCCTAGAACGTCTGTCGGAAAAATTCAAAAACATTTGTTGAGGAAATCCGAAAATGTACTTTAAAATCATTCAATTTACCTTTATGAACCTGCTTTTCCAACATGTTAAACCTCGGAATGTCGTTAATGAAATTCCGCCGTTCCAGTGCAAGCGATAATGAAATAACCGTGAATTCCCTCAAAAAGAGAATTTGAATTTGATTATTAGATATGTGAGATGAGGGGTGTATTTTTATGAACAAAATCCGTATCTTGTTTGCCAGCTTATCAGGGTCTGTCATTGAATGGTATGATTTTTACCTATATGGTACTGCTACGGGACTTGTGTTTTCATTTCTATTCTTTCCAAGTCATGATCCGGCTGTAGGACTATTACTTTCTTTTGCAACCTTTGGCATCGGCTATGCAGCCAGACCTATCGGCAGCATTATCATCGGTCATTTTGGTGATAAGATGGGAAGAAAGGCCGCTTTAATATTTACACTTATTGGAATGGGCGGAAGTTCATTTTTGATTGGTCTTCTTCCTACTTATGAGCAAATTGGTATTTGGGCGCCGATTATACTCGTCCTTTTAAGGCTCATCCAAGGTATTTCCCTTGGGGGTGAATGGGGTGGAGCTGTTCTGTTGGCCACCGAATATGCCCCGAAAGGCCTTCGCGGACTGTATGGCTCCATTCCCCAGCTAGGTGTACCCATCGGTTTAGTTCTCGGTTCATTAAGCTTAACGGTTATTAGTTATTTTACTTCTGATACACAATTTTTGGCATGGGGATGGCGGATTCCGTTTTTATTTAGTGTCGTTCTGATTGGACTCGCGCTCTGGATCCGAAGCGGAATTGAAGAGACTCCTGCCTTCAAACAACAAAAGGAAGCTGGAGCAATTGCGAAAATACCATTTTTGGAAACGTTCAAAACGAATTGGAAAAGTGTTTTGCATGCTATCGGTTTAAAAATTGGGGACGGATTTTTCAATGTATTCTTAATGTCATTTATTCTTTCTTATTCTACGGTGTACTTGGGGTATTCCAACCAAGTGGCACTAACAGCCCTTACCATTGGCTGCGCGACTATGATTATCACCATTCCGGTTGTAGGATACTTGTCTGATTATATTGGCCGAAAACTCATTTATATTGTCGGATTAATTTTATTGTTTATCTTATCTATCCCTTATTTTTCATTGGTTAACGAGGGCGCTTCCTGGTTATACATCATGCAAGGCGTGATGCTGGGAATCATCTGGGCATCGATTTTCGCAACACAGGGCACCTTATTCTCCGAATTATTTCCGGCAAAGGTTCGCTACACAGGTTTATCCTTCGGGTATCAAGTGGCAGCCGCCATTGTTGGTTTCGGTCCAATGATTTGGACAACAATGGCCGAATCCTTTGGACCTTCCCCATGGGTCTTTGGCGGATTTATGATGGGAGGCATTATATTATCCCTTATTTTAAGTCTGTTAGTTCCGGATACGAGAAAGCGTTCGTTATACGATCATCATATTGAAACAACTGAAAATAATTTCAGCATAAAAATGTAAGGTAAAATAAGATTTCTATCCTTCCACGGGGTACCATAAAATTATTGAATGAGGTTACCCTGTTTTCATTTTTAAATAAAACTCCTTTGGTATATCTATGTGTGGGACCTAATTATGGTGTGAATGCCTCTTACGCAGTTGCTAGAAACGAAAAACTCAAGGGTGGAGCCACTCCCTGAAGGAAAGGGGATAACTTGATTATTTGAATCTCTCATGCTCGCTATTTCCTCTGGGGGTGGATTGGACCAATACTGTCTTTTTTAAAAAAAGTAATCCGCTCTTGAGTTGGCGGCTCAGAGTGGATACAGTTAGTTCCGCTGAATCGGCTGGTCCCCCTGACAGAGAATCTTTTAAAGGCGGTTATCAATGTTCGTCGTACGGATAACTTTTTCATTCACCACCAATTTATATGTTTATTTTGTACAAAAAATGAAAGACTGCAGTCAAGGAATTTCCGTCCTAAGGTACTTTCCATCATTAGGAAACGGTTTATTTATTCATTGAAATACAATGTTACTCGAAATGGAATGTATAGATATCACTTCTCTTGTTCCGTAAGCATCTCCAGCAATTTTTTCAAAGCAAAGGAGCGGTACCGACCCTTTTTCGTGATAATACCAAGATGCCAAAGAACCTTTTCTTTCAAGGGAATAATAACAATATCCGGATTATTTTGTTTTCCGCCTATCACTTTCGGCAGCAATGTGATCCCCATTTTTGATGAAACAAGCTCCAAAATTAAATCCCATTGGGAACTTTCATAGGCGATATTCGGGGTAAAACCAGAATTTTTGCAGGTGTTAATAATAAATTCATGCAACGTAAAGTTTTTTGCAAATAATATAAAGCTTTCCTTCTCCAATTCTTTGACGGACACCCTTTGTTTGCAGGCCAGAGAATGATCCTTGTGGATAAAAAGGACGAATTCATCCGTAAAAAAAGAAGAAATGTGAAAAATGGATTCATCCACCGGCAGAACCACAATGCCGACATCAATTTCCCCCTCTTCCACCAGCTGCTCTACCACCCTTGCGCCAACCTCCACCAACTCCAATTTGACATTCGGGTATTGTTGATGGAAGTTTCCGGCAATGGAAGGGAAAAACAACGTTCCAATAAGGGGAGGAATGCCGATTTTAATTTCTCCAATGGCGACGTTTGCCAGTTCATCCAGCAGCATTTTCGTTTCTTCCAAAATACTCATTAACTTTTTTCCCTGTTCATAAACAACTTTTCCTGCATCCGTCAATTGAATATGCCTCGTGGACCGTTCCAATAGTTCCATATGAAATTCCTCTTCCAGCTTTTTCACGGCTTTACTTAATGACGGCTGGGATAAATAGGAGTGCTCCGCAGCCTTTGTAAAACTCTGATGATTGGCCACCTCAATAAAGGATTGAATGTCCCGAAGTTCCATCGAATCCCCCTTTTTATTCCCAAATGTAATAAATAAGATTCATTTTATTTATTTTACTTTAATGTTTGTCCCTGTGTAAACTTTTATGTAAGCGGATGCAAAAAAAAGAATTTTGAAAGCGGTTCCATCATGCACTCATTTACTTGTTCTTATTTTTTAACGGAACCGGCGGAAAAAACAAACAGAATTTATTATTTGCTAAAGGGAGGAGAAACCATTGAAGACACTTACATCCTTTTTCAACCGGGTGGTGCAGCGTTATTTGCCTGATGCCTTGCTGTTCGCCATTATTTTAACGTTTTTAGTATATTTATTAGGTGTTTTCTTTACAGACAACAGTCCAGTGGACATGGTCACCCATTGGGGTTTAGGTTTTTGGGATTTACTGGAATTTACCATGCAGATGACCCTTGTGGTTGTAACCGGCTATATATTAGCAAACACTCCCGTCATTAAAAGGTTTTTGGCGAAAGTAAGCACCTTTGCACGCACCCCTGTCCATGCCGTCATGCTTGTAACCATTGTTTCATTAATCGCCTGCCTGATTAATTACGGTTTCGGGCTGGTGATCGGTGCTCTGTTTGCCATACATGTTGCCAAGCATGTTCCATCCGTCGACTACCGTATTTTAATTGCCAGTGCATACAGCGGATTCCTCATTTGGCACGGGGGATTTTCCGGTTCGATCCCGCTTACCATTGCAACTCCGGGCCACTTTTTGGAGGAATCCATGGGCGTGATCCCAGTGACGAAAACCCTTTTTAGCCCGACAAATTTATTTATTGTTATTGCCCTTTTGATCGCCTTGCCGCTGTTTAACCGTTATTTGTTAAAAAATGCAGAGAGCCAGTTCGAAGATCGAACGAAATGGGTGATTCCAAATGAAGAAGCAGCAGCAGTAGAACATGTGACACCTATGACACCAGCAGAAAAATTGGAAAACAGTCGGACAATATCCCTGATCATCGGCATTATGGGAATTGCATTTATTGTTTATCATTTTGTTGTAAACGGATTTAACCTAAACATTAATATCGTCAATTTTATTTTCCTTTTCCTTGGAATTTTGCTTCATCAAACACCGAAAAGGTTTCTGGATACGGTAGCGAACGGCGTTAAAAACGCCAGTGGGATTATCATCCAGTTTCCCTTTTATGCTGGAATTATGGGAATGATGATTCATTCAGGATTGTCTGAGCAAATCGCATTATGGTTCGTCAGTGTTTCGACCGAACAAACCTTGCCTTACCTCTCCTTTCTTAGCGCTGGCTTAATCAATACCTTTGTTCCATCCGGGGGCGGGCAATGGGCGGTTCAAGGACCGATTATGATTCAGGCAGCAATGGAATTGGGAGCAGATCCGGCCAAAACAGCAATGGGGGTAGCCTGGGGAGATGCTTGGACAAATATGATCCAGCCGTTTTGGGCGCTACCCATTTTAGCGATCGCAGGCCTCCACATCCGAGATATTATGGGATTTTGCGTCATGATTCTAATTTTCAGTTTTATCCCGATCTCCATCGGATTTCTGCTGTTTTAAAGTTTCAGTTGTCCCAAAACAAAAATTTTCCCAATATTCTATGTTTTACAAACAAATCCCAAGAATGCTGTTATGACGCCAGCATTCTTGGGATGGGTTTTTTTAAGTTTATCAAAAACTATCATTTGCTTTTAATCCTTTTTTGTTCCTTCTCCGTTTGACGGGATTGACGGTATCCCGGGTGTTTTGAAAATGGTTCCCTTTTTATTGTTCCAATTAGGAACATGATCGTTCCAGCATTCTTGTCTAATGATGGGACTGGATGCATATTTTCTTGTGAAAAATACTCCCACTTTCCTGTTTTTCCTTAAAAATGTTGCCGTGCTTGCTGTGCTGTGCAGAAGGTTACTATCTCCCGTTAGATACTGAGGATGAATCGAATCCCGGTCGATGAGCTTTATTCAAATAATTTTTGACATAATCCAATTAAAGCAGACCGTTTTGTGTCCTGAATTTGTGCATCACAAAACCAAATCTTTCACAGCCAACTCGATCATTTTCATTTTTTCCTCATTCATCATTTTCTTCTCCTTCTAAACTATTGGATAATTCCAATTTCAATTTCCTATTGAAAACGTTAATAATAGATAAAAAGATCGGTTCTATCACTCAAAAACCGTAAACCAGAAAAAATCACCATCTCTTTTTTCATAGAGGAGAAGAAAAATAAGAGAGGATCGCAACAGGGAAAGCCTATTGCATTTTATAGAAACCTATTCGCAAAAGACATATCAGTTAAACGATGTGCTTTTTTTTCAATAATCTGCCTCCCAAAACACAAAATTGTTTTTTGGATTTGTTCCTTTGTTTTGTTTTCTCGCCAGCAGTGGTATGATGTCTGTCATTTCTGGACGTTGGTTTTCCACCCTATGTCGAAAAAAAAACTACTAACTTCTATATATAGGGCCTATGTTTCGGCAAATCCGTTTTTGTCACAAAAAGGGAGAAAATACAACAAAGAAACTCCTGACTCATAGGAGCAGGAATTGTGTTTGTCATTGTTTGACAGAGTATTTTTCTAAAAAAGATTGTACAGCCAGTAGAGAATTCTCGAAGCATATTTTACGCAATCAATGCAGGAGTGGATCGAAGCCTGTAGAGATAGGCTGCGAGGTGATGAAGCAGGAAATTCTCATAGAAACATGGAGAAGCACGCCACTTTAGTGAGTGGTGTGAGGTTCCACCGCGGTAGAAAACTGCTAATCCATTTCCATAAAGAATTTTTGTAAACGTTCAGCAGCCATTCGATATGCCTTTTTCCTATCACGAGGACCAATTGCAATAACTTCCATTCTTATCGGCCGTCCTTCAACTGGCCGATAAATAACCCTAATATTTAATGACTTTGATTTAATCCTTGCAAAACCATGTAAGTCCCCATGTAAAGATTCAGCAACTCCGTCAGGCTTGAATAGGGGGCCTTGCTTAGCTCTTTTTAATATTTCTAATAAAACGGTTTGCCTATGTCCTTTGTTAATCGCTTTAATATCTTGTTTAACATCTTCAACAAATCTCAGATCGACATTATATTTTTCTAAAACCAATGCCTGCAAATCTTCAAGTGTCTTCACATCCATCTTCCTCTAATAATTTCATTAATTCATTTACATTCATATCGTCTTCATCAAAAATATCTGATAAGGTTTGATTTGCAGGTTTATCTTTACGTGCATAGGCTTCTTCCATAACGACTTGATCAAGTGCTTCTTCTAAAACTTCTTTCATTTGAAGCAATGTTTCAAAATAATCTATATTGACGACTACAGCTTGTGCATTTTTCTTTTTTGCATTTTGAATAACAAATACTTCATCTGTGAAACCATTGGAAAAAAGGTCCAGTATTTCTGATAATTTTTTTGTTCTCGAAATGTCCGTTACGCTTAAAACATTTGTTTTCAAAAAATGCAATGTATTCGTGTTAGCAATAGGATGTTGTTCTTTTTTCAATGTATGAACACCCACCTTCCATCCCCCTTTCCTTTAATATATGCATTATTAATCTATATTATACACGTAATTCTACACAAAAAACAACACATTTATATGCTTAAAATATACAAAGCAACATAAAATATGTTTCATTCTCTTCGCGAGTCCTGTTCCTAACAAACTGATAATGATAAATTTCAATATCCTTGTCAATGAACCCTCTTCTTTGTGCGGCCAGTAAGGTTTGATACATGTTTTCCTTTTCCACGACATTATCGGTATGAATGTAAATTCTGTTTGTAGGTCTTATATCTTTTTCACAAATATATTTAACCAAATCATAACCGATTCTTCGCAAATTTCCTTTTTCATCTGTTCCCAAATCATGATCCAACGAAAGAATATGCACATGTTGTTTCTCGATCTATGAAATGGCTTCATTGTTCCCACACCTATTAAGCCAATCGGAATGTCCGATAAATCATCCAAATATAGATTGATCCAACCATACTCTCGGAGAGGTTCAATGTACCAATCTGTATATGACCATCCCATCCGTTATATGCTTGATCCATACATATTTCATTTATTTTTGCACCGTTATTCAACAAAACCCTAAAACCCTCGATATATCCACATATCCGAAATAGCATGCCGTGGATAGAGGGGTTCTTCCGATTTTATCTTTTCGGTTAATCCATCCACTTTTGGAATAACAGCTTGCAAGCAAAAATTTAGTTTATTCATGAATACCTCCCAATACAACAAGACTTTGGCCTTGTATTTACTCGTTTACTTCATAGTCTTGCAAATATGTCTTCAATCTGCTTTCCTCATTTGAATATATAGCTTCAAGATAATCCATCCCCTTTTTCTTTTTTTACTTTTATACGAATCCGCGAAGAAAAAAATCTTATTGTAGCTAGAGTATTCGATCAGTAAAAAGGCAATCCATTATGATCAACAACTTGGTAAGAATCAAGAAATTGGAAATATCATGTATTTGCAAATATTGTCATGGATAGCTCAAAAGGGAAAAAAAGCACTCATCGCTATTGGACGATGAATGCTTTCCATTGTTTATCGATTGCTTATTCAATAAAGAGCCTTACAAAGAATTACATGTAAATACACGAACAAAATGTTTATGCGTGAAGCCGTATTTTCGGCAGTTTGTTTCAATTATATCTTTTCTCTTACGCCTTGATTTGAAACCCAAAAGTCGCAGTCTACTCATGAATTTATTTTCACAAAAAAGGAGCTTAAAAATAGTCAATAAATATTATTCATTTATTTTTTTCAAGGCCTCTTTATCTGCGATCACTGTCACATCATTATGCTGTCTTAAAATTGAAGCCGGAAACTCTTCAGAAATATCACTGTTACCCAATAGCCTTGCAAGCGCGTCCGCTTTCTTTTTACCAGAAACAAGCAGCAAGATTTTCTTACTTTCCATGATCGTTTCAATTCCCATCGTAATTGCTTTCGTTGGTACTTCGTCAATCGACTGAAAGAATCTAGCATTTGCTTTTCGCGTTGATTGATCCAGTTTAACAATATGCGTTCTGCTTTTAAAGCTGGTCCCTGGCTCATTAAAACCAATATGGCCGTTTAATCCCAGTCCTAATATTTGTATATCAATTTTATTTTTAGAAATTAGTCTGTCATAAGTCATACACTCTTGTTCCAAATCTTCAGCCATTCCATTAGGAATATGAACATTTTCCGGTTGAATATCAATATGTTGGAATAAATTTTCATGCATATAATAGTGGTAACTATTCTTATTTTCTTTAGGCAGCCCAACGTATTCATCTAAATTAAAAGTAGTTGCATGTTTAAATGAAACTTCCTTTTGCTGATACTTTTTGACCAAACAATTATATAAACCAATTGGAGTTGAACCTGTTGCAAAACCAATGACTGGTCTTTTCAAACTTTTCATATGCTCTATGACTATATTAGCTGCTTTCTCACTCATTTCTTCATAATCTTTTACTTTAATAATTTCCATGTCATTTCACCTTTCTACAAAATCATTATGGAAATCCTTAATCTGAAATAAAATATGTTAGATTTTAAAAATCGTTCTTAGTGCTCTTGCCACTCCATAATGATCATTATCTTCAACAATCATGTTCGCTTTACTTTTTACATAATCAGTTGCATTTCCCATCGCAATTCCTAATCCAGATGATTCCAACATTTCGACATCATTTATCCCATTACCGATTGCAATCACTTCTTCAGGCAATATATTCAATTGTTGAATGGCAGATTGAATACCGGTCCATTTAGAACCTTTTGGATATACCTCGAGTCGATCTCCTTCTTCAAAAACATAATCCTCCAGCACTTTCTCTTTAAGAACTTTACGTTGTTCAGAATTTATATATAAAGTTAATCGGTGCGCTTCGCAATCCGTATCCTCTAAATTTGCCTTTTTTGCAAATGGCAGTAAATGTTCTTCATATAAAGGCTGATTAGATCGTGAGGTACTGTACGAAAAGTGAATATACTTGCCGCCATATTGATAAGTTTGGCTGCAAAGATCATAGGCAACTTTTGCTGATATTTTTACATCATGAATGATCTTATTATTTAAAAATACAAGGCTGCCGTTATAAGTAGCATAAAGCGAACACTGTAATTTATCACCATAAATTTTTGAGGCTTCTAAAGACCTGCCTGAAGCCAAACCAACGATAATCCCCTTCTTTTGCACTTTATGAATAGATTCTATGGTTTCATCTTCAAGCTGATTTTTAGAATTCAAAATTGTCCCGTCTATATCCAGAAAGACAGCTCGATACATTTAAAATCTCCTCCAAAATTCCCATTAACAACCATGCTCTTGCAGTAAAAATGATCATTTTTATTGGATCAATTGATTAAATTCCCCATAGAATCATAAATTCCTACAAGTTCAGGGTTGGCGGAAATATTCTTTAAGACGGCAACATGGGCATTGGTAACAAATACTTGTGTGCGAAAGGCATATATGACCGTATCTCCCACTCGTACTCCGTCTGTCGCCAATGAGCCGTAATAATCAATATTAGTCGGAGCATTATCAATTGTAGGAACCCGCTTTAGATTTTGTCTATTTGTTCCAACTAATGCTTCCTTCATATGTGAACGCGGATAAAATCCGCCGCCAAAAACATATGCATGATTATTATATAAATGGGATACCTCCGATACATATACCATCGCAGGTTTTTCTTCCAAGTTTTGTGAAGCATGCAATGGAGTCGTTCCAATTAATGCATGACCGGGTTCTCCTTGTGTTGCACCATTTTCCTTTAATAATTTCATTGTTGCGGTAGAAGTGGCACTTGGCATATTCATCTCTAGCTTTTCATATCCTCTATTCATTAAAAACAATTTTGCAGTCTGCATGGATTTGACATTCGGGGTAATGGTTGGAACATCATCTTGAATCAATATACAAGGAAAACTTGTTAAACCGGCTATTTCAATGCCTTCCAATTTTTCCATAGATTCAATATCTTTCACTAACTGTTCAAATGTGAATCCACCTTCTTGACCGTTATATATATAATCGTCTTTGTTTGCAATGCGCAAAAAGACTTTTTGTTTTTTTCCCATCTGTTGAGCAATTCTGCTTATATTTCGAGCATTTTCATAACTAAAAACTGTAACATAATCAGGATTAAGATTTAATATTGTTGATATCATATGGACAGGTATTTGAACGAGGTGTCCAACATGGCCAATCTGAATGCCATTTTTACTAAGAGTCATGGCCTCCCATGGATCTACGGCGACTGCCTTCTCAATCCCTGATTCAACAATAGCTTGCGCCACCAACGGATTGCGGCCAAATTGTTTTGTCATAAAAAATAGTTCAATATCCTGTTTTTTGGCTTTTTCAGATAAAGCTTTAGCATTCCTCTTTACTGTATCAAGATCTATTACATAAGTATTGGGTGGGATAATTCCTTGCTGATGAAAGTCCAATGCAGCTTCTATTAATTTTTTGTTATGCATTATTGTCGATTGTAAAAACATCCGTCAGTCTCCTCTTTCCTTTTTGCAATATTTGAAGGAATGAAGTTCCGTTTTCAGTTTTATTAAGTCCAAGATACTCTGCAGAAGTTGCAGCGATATCTGATAGCGTCTTTCTTTCTCCAATTTTAACGGGGGATATTTGTTTATGATAAACTAACAGATACGTTTTCTCTCTTGTATGTTGATTATGGCCAATCGTAGGATCATTCCCATGATCCGCACTCATAATCAACAGGTCCTGTTCTGTCATTTTTTCCAGTATTTCCGGCAAATATCTATCGACCACTTCAATACGATCCGCATAGCGGGCTGGATTCTGTGCATGTCCGGCCAAATCTGTTTCTTGTACTGTTGCAGCAATTACTCCATGTTTTACATTGTCCATTTCATGTAAAATATCCTTCATTACTTGTTCCGTATCGACACCCGGAAATCTATTGGCGCCTTCACAATAAATGACATCCTGCATTTTTCCAATAAGAGAAACTTCCATTCCGCTTTTTTTCGCCAATGTTGGCAGCTGAAATTCAGGAGAGATGCCAAAACCTAAATGACGTACTTGATACCCTTGTTTATATACATTTGATTTAGGTGAATTCACCCCTACTAATCCATCTTCCCGTCTTTCTACTGATCGTTGCAAGTGTTCGGGTGTTACATTTTCGCCACCAAGGACAATCACACGATTGACTTTAACATTTTTGCGCACACATTGCCCTATTTTTAATACTTCTTCAAACGGAATATAATCTAGCGGAGCACTCACATTATAAATTTGGCCGTAATCAGTTTCGATATTATCAGCGACGATGACTAAATCATTGACTAATAGATACGGCAATTCAGGATTTGGGATCGTTACTTTATATCCTTCTTTTTCTAGAGCACGTTTTACTTGATCCATATTTTCAACAAAAGGAGCTAAATACGCTTTTTTTGGTTTTGTTCCCATAATTTCATTATGCCCTTCAAAACTGTCTGCTCCTTGATGCATAAGGTTCAAAACACCGTAACTGGCAATATTATCAACATTTTTTAATTTCGGATGATGTAAAATTTTGTTGATGCCTAATCTTTCAAAGTTTGGAATTTTCAATGATGGCACTACATCAATAATATGATAAAAAGTATTGGCGCCGACATCTAAAGGGTGATAGTCTTTGGCATCTTCCATATAACCGACACCTAAGCTGTCCAATATAATAATAATGACTCTTTTGTTCATTTTTGATCCCCCTTTACTATATTTCCTTATGATTTTCGGTTGCCCGATGAATGGATTCCTCTAGTATTCTTAAAATTGTTTCCGCTCCGCTTCTTAATGGATTAATACGTATCATTTTTTTGGCTAATGTTGGATCTGACGATAAGAAAGTGCCGGAAACTCTATAAAACATTGGCACAACTTCGTATTTTGATTCGGCGCCGACCGGATTGGGTGCCGCCCCTAATTCATTGGCATGATAAAGTACTTCTTCTGCGATTGGTTCAGTAAATTCCACAAGTAAAACTTTTGATTGTGCATTGGCTAAATAAGCCCTTTTCACACCCTTTACTGCTCCATTATTAAGGGCATGGACTAATTGATCATTCACGCTTGCTTGTATAGCCAACATAACGGGAGCATATACAAGACCTCTTAATGCTTCCAAAGCTTCATAGCCTTGAACTTGGCTTCCTCCGGAATAATTCATTTTTTCTATTTCCTTGATTAAATCCTTTTTCCCTAATATGATTCCAACACCTTCTGGACCTAATAGCTTGAACATTGAGAAGGTGGACAAATCCGCTCCGACTTGCACCCCAATATTTTCTACTTTCATTGCAGCATAATTGTCATCTGTTATTATAATTAGAGCCGGATCAGCCGAACGTATTATTTTTATTGTTTCAGCCAAATCATAATGATCATCAATTTTTTGCCTAGTATGCTGAATCAATGCGCCTTTTAGTTTTGGATTTTGCCTGATTGTATTTTTGATTTCTTCATGATTGTGAAAATCCGCATATATCGGCATTATCCCCATTGATTCTAAAGTTGTTTTGCTTGTTGGATATATAGGTGCATCATGTACAAGGAGCTGATCACCCGGCTGCAAAAAACTCATAAAACCAAACCTCAATGCACCTGTTCCAGCGCCGCGCACCAATAATGCTTTCTCTACGCCAAAGAAGTCAGCTAATGTTTCTTCTACTTTTTTTGTAAATTTTGGTTTATTAATGCCTCTTACAACACCTAGATCACCAAGCGAAATCATTTCATCTCCGCGAAAATGCCTTGTAATGACATCAACGAGCTTAAACTGTCTGCGCTTAGCTTCTTCAATAGAAATACTCTTTAGCGGATAAGTTTCCATAATCATTCACCTTACCCTTCCATAAAAGCACGTGGGTTATGAATCAACATTTTATCGATCGATTCACTTGTAATCCCATAAGATTGCAAAAGGGGGACAAATGTGTCCAGTAAATAGGAATACCCTAATCCACCTTTATATTCGAGATGTGATTTTCTAGTAATATCCATAGATAATAGTACTTTGTCGATATACCCTTTATCCTGTATTTTTTTCAACATTTCTGCTCGAACGCGATCCGGCATGTAACTTTCTTTTCCTATTGTGTCAAATTCTACATATACTCCTTCTCTTAGCATTTTTAATACATAATCGGCGTCTCCTGTTAAATCAACATGTCCTATGACCACTCGATTTAAATCTACTTCATGCTTTTTAAAGAATTCCACTTGCTCATGTCCTAACGTTCCGATAGATGTATGTGTAGAAATTGGTTTTTTCGTTTCTTTATGGGCGATGACAACTGCTTCAAACACTTTTTTCTCAGCTTCTGTCCATTTATTATAACTTGTTCCAATTTCACCAATAATTTCAGCTTTTGCATCTGTTCCTTTTATTCCTTCGACAATTTCCTTTATCATTCTTTCTGCCAGCTTTTCTTTTGTTTCCCGAAATACTTGAATCGGGTAAAAAGAATCTTGATAGAAACCAGTAGCGAAAATAATATTAATCCCGCTTTCTTCTGAAACCTTTTGGACGTATGTAATACTTCTCCCCATTCCGATATTGGTTACATCAATAATATTACGTACACCCTTTTCATATAATTTTTTAAATTCTTTTACAGTTTCAGGAAATACATCCAACCGGCAATCCTCATTATTTTTTACTTCAGAAAGGTCAATGGTTGTATGCTCATGCATATAGGTAATCCCGTTTTTCAACATTAGATACTTTCCCCTTTTTTTAATAATTTCAACTGAACATCTCTCCAATCCCAAAATGAGATTGGAGAGATGCCATTGTATTTAACCAACCTGCCATAAACCAACTACGTAAAGAAGATTAACGATGATCCCCAATAATATGACCGCTATTGGCCCAACAGCCAATTCAACAAGTGGTTTTGATGCCATCCGGTTGATTAAATAAAATCCAATGACCCAAAAGAACCCGATTCCTGGAGCAATTTTTTCCGCTGCCATTGCACTGCCGATTAATATCGCAATTCCGAGAACATCTGCCAGCGAAGTTCGAATATGCTCTCCCATCTCGCGTATGCCAGGCAATTTATCCATACTTTTTGATACTGCTGATAATGATATGACCTCCAAGTACATGACTAAAGCACCCAACACAAATGCCAAAATCGGTATATCTCTGAAAATAAGACCGACTGCAAATACTAATGTCGTACCAGCTAAACCATAAACCCCCGTTACAATGGCAGTTGAAAAAACTAAAGGAATAAATCCGATCGCACGTGCAAATGTAGCAATGGCTGCCTCTGTATAAAGACCTTTATTAATCAATGCTTGAGGCATTGCATCAACTGCTAAAATCAACATGGAAGATGTTAAAGAAACAAGTCCACCCATTAAAGCTAATAACCAGCGATTCTTCTTAATTCGATTTACACGTTCATTAAAAATATTTACTAAATCGGCATTTGTAGTATCCTCTCCGCCTTTAACTCTAGAGGCATAATAAACCATCATTAACATTCCTATTAATAACGCCATTCCTTCAGGGCTAAGGGAAATATCGTATCCTGCGACTTTAAATGTTCCAAACTTTTCGAATAACAAAAAGGAGGCTAAAGTGACAATCGCCGTGACAGCAGCTTTTTTTAAACCGTGCTGATACCCAACGGCAATAGCAGGAAATACTGTAAATGCAATAATAATCGGATTACCGATAAGACTTAAAGAATCTATGAAATTTACTGGAAGCATGTTAAATAAATCTACGACAAATTGCAAACCTAACACTATTCCTATACTATAAACAGCACCGAGAACTCCGGCTGTAACCATTCCTATTTTATTATCTGGAGTCCAAATACCAATTATGTCGCACGCTAATAAAATACTATGGCCAATAATAATCGTAGCTCCTATAGAAAGAGGGATGCCGAAGCCGACTATTAATCCAAAACTCAATGCAAAACTGGTTGCAGCCAGTTCTCCTCTTGTCATTCGATTTTCAAGGTATTCAGGCATAATGGGACGCAACCCGTCATTAAACACCGCTACCCCGCGGTTTACGAGAATAGAACCTAACGCACCGACAGCAACTATGACAATACATTGAATGAGATTCAAATCCATTCTACTCACCTCTGTTTATTCATTTTTTATACTCAACTTTCGCACATTGTTAGACATTGCCCGATATAATTAGGTGGAAAATGCCACCCTTTTCTTCATTTGATTTTTCAAAATGCCCCAATCCAAAAAACTTCTTGTTGGCAAGTGCTTGACAAGGATCGTTCGGTGTATGTAAAACGGTGATGTCATCCTTGTCTCGCACATCTTCGCAAAACTATCAAAAGGTTTGCCAACGGATCTTCTTCCGATATCATCCATCAAAATCATGTAAAAACAGTGATTGTATCAATCATCAACCTGTCATAAAAGCGGCCTTGAAACTGCTTGCCTAGGTTTTAAGGGATACGGATTTAAAAAATACTTCATATTGGATGATTTGGGCAAGGCTGTATCAGCACTTAAAAGTGCAAGCCATTCACTGCGTTCACAGAACTGCAGACAAAAAGAATGTTAGTGAACGTAAAAAACGATAAATAGTATCTTTTTTACGCAGATTCACTGATTTTTATTTTGAAACACTGGAAAAAATCGATTTACAAACAGGAATAGCCTATATATTTCTTGATATTAGCCTCTCTTAGATGATATATTTAACTATGAAATTTCTTTTGGTAATTGCGTAAAGCAGGTTTCTTTCATTACCATTTAAATGACACCTTTTTTCTTTTGTTAAAAGTTTCGTCACCCTATTTTCCCCAAAAGAAAAAGGTGTCTTTCTTTTTATTAATCACATGTTCCAAAAAAACAATTTGCATTTTTACAGGGATTGAAGTGAATTCCATCAAATGTTTAGAAAATATAAAACTGCGAAAGCTGATTATTTTAATAAAGCAGGAATTAGTATATTCAATATATTTTTTGAAGATGATGCCGTAAATCCAAATGCAATTTTGCCATCATTCACTTCCTTTTCGATTTCTTCCTTGGTTTTTATGGTACTTGGAGATGCCAAAGTAACGCATTTATCTTTGCCTAATAATGCAATTGCCATTGCAAGCGCTCCACCTGATCCGGTTTCACAGGCACCAATATAATAGTCAGCTTTTTTGTTTTTGACAGCCATAACTGCTTCCAAATCACTTTTAACGGATACTTCTACATTATTTCCTCCGATTTCTTTCACTTGCTTTTCAATTGCTTGTTTATTCAACTGTCCACCTATTACAATTCTCACCATAGGAAAACTCCTCCTATTTATTTGATTCAATAACTCGATGAAGATGCAGATAAAAATAGACACGCTCTCCTTCAGGGAGTTCTTGGCCAACCAGTGAATTTATATGGTTTATAATTTCTTCTATATCCTCTTTATAAGGCGTCTCATTCACTTCATTCATGATTGTATTGGAAGGACCATCTTCGCATTCACCCCTTTCCATTCTAGTTAAAGCCATTGACATATGTGTCCAAAACATTTCCGAGTTTTCAATTACCTCCTTTTTGAATTTTTTTGATAAGTAATCAAATGTATTTAAAGTTACATGAAAAGCTTTTTGTGTAATAACACTGCTTGTTAATAAAATAGTTAACTTTTCTTTCACTTGATTGCTATTCACTATTACTTTAACCTCCAATATACTGTATTTAGTATTTTGTTTTAATAAATTTTGTGTCTTGTATAAAACGCAAATTTTAATAGTATCTTATACTTTATGACTTTCGGATCCCGTAAATGATAAATTAATGTTTTAATAGCGTGGTATTTTTTCCCCCTTTTCAACACTTTTTTGTATGTCCAGTATTTTTTGAATATCAACTGAATCCCACTTTTCTGCTATTTCTTGTTCTCTATCACCATCAATCACAATAACAGCTTCTGTTGTGTCTCGGGAAATTTTCTTCGCTTTCGCTGATTGAAAATCGATTGCTTGAAATGTTTGATTCATTCTTTTGTCATCGACATTCCAAACAGCTACATCAATTTGTTTTGAATTAAGCATATCGAATAACTGCATATAATTGACATTGACATATTCGACATTCCTGTTTTCAAATTCAGCAAATGTCAGCTGCATTTGATCTGGAGACTCCATATCCACGCCAACTCTTAATTTATCATTAGTTACATGATTATCTGAATCAGCTAAGAAAATCTTATGCGCGGATACATAACTGTTGGCTCCAAATTTCTTGAAAATTTTTAAATTTGGATATTCTGAAATGATATTATCTGCTGTCATCTTAGAAACAATTGCAAAATCACTTCTCTTTGTCCGAACCGCCTCAATTCGATTCAACCCGCCGCGCATATAAATTAAGTTTATTGTTTTTCCGGTTGATTCAAATGCTTCCACTATTCCTGTCGCTAATCCTTCATATTTCCTTGAATATGGAAGCGGCATAGAGCCAATTAATGGGGCGATACCGGCAATCTCAAGCAATAAATTGTTGTCCTTGCTAATTAGATACGTGCCTAAATGGCCTCTGGCTTCCAATTTAATCGCTTTCATTTCCACCAATAAATTTAATGCACTTTGTACAGTTCCCCTGCCAATTGATAGTTGGGCGCAGTAGTCAGAGATACGAGGAATTTTATCTCCAACTTTTAATTTTATCAATTCTTTGGCAATGTTTTTTGCTGCTAAACCATTTTTAGAATAAAATTTTTCCCACATACTCTATCTTCCTTAAAAAACAATATACTATATTCTGTACAGTAAATTATAAGCAATTCCTATTAGATTTGCAATAGGTATTTTATACATAACAAGACATTAAAAATGATTTTATAGATTAAGACACATACTTATAGTATTTCTTTGACATTATCACGCAAATTTTCTTCTTAAATAATTTTCAAATTGTAACAATAAAACAAATACATTTATTACCAAATGGATAGTGATCACCTTTAGTTGGTTACTGCCTTGTTTTTCGTTTATCATAAAATATTTTTATTCAGAAAATTCTGCATAAACTGTTTTTATTTTTTATGCAACGCTACTGAACATGAACCCAAAAAATTTATTGACTTTTATAGTTCATTGTTGATTTTCTTATTAAGCTAACGAGCAGGATAGTTGAAGAAAAATTTGACCTTTTCCAAAGAACATTCTAAACGATATGCACCCAGTACTTTAATTACCCGTATAATACTACGACTGAGTATAACTGGGAGGTTCTGGTATGTATTCTAATATGTATTCTTATTTAAATAATTACAATTTGGTGTACAGACAAAATGAAAAATTGATTAGTGACATTGAAAAGGCAATTAATGGAGTATAATGCTCCCATAAGGTGAGACACATGAGCGTGATAAATAAGTTATAATGATACCATGAAAAAAAGAAACCGATATACCGCAGAATTTAAAGCTAAGGTGGTTCTTGAGGTGTTGCGTGAAGAGCAAACCGTCAATGAAATAGCCGCCAAATATGAATTAAGCCCAGTCATGGTCAGTCGTTGGAAAGCAGAATTTCTAGAACGATCCTCGATGGTCTTTGAAAAAGGCTCAAGCGAAGTGGATAAAATCCGTAAAGAATATGAGGCCAAACAAGAAAATTTAGAGAAATTGGTAGGTCAGTTAACGGTTGAAGTTGACTGGCTGAAAAAAATCTGGGCTCAAATAAGTCTGTTGACGAACGAAAGGCTATGGTCGAATTCAATCACCCATCGATCAAAATCAAGCGTCAGGCACAGTTATTAGGTATTCATCGTACTAGCGTGTATCGCCAATCAAAGGGACAAACAGAAAGCTCAGAAAACATCATGCTCATGCACGAAATGGATATGCTTTATACAGCTCATCCCTACTTTGGCTACAGGCGCATGACTGCGAAACTTCGTGAGAAAGGATTTGATGTGAATCGTAAACGCGTACGCCGTCTCATGCGCCTTATGGGTATACAAGCTATTTACCCTAAACCCAACCTTAGTAAGAGGCTACATGCCAAGTACTGCCGACCTTACCTGCTCCGTGGATGGGAGATCACCCATCCGAACCATGTGTGGGGAGTGGATATCACCTACCTTCGTATGGGACGGGGCTTTATGTACCTGTTTACCATCATCGACTGGTTCAGCCGCAAAGTGATCGATTACGAGTTATCTAGTACGCTGGAGAAAGGATTTGTCATCGACTGTCTGAAGCGGGCATTGCGTCATGGTAAGCCGGCCATCATCAATAGTGACCAGGACAGCCATTTTACAAACGCTGACTATCTCGGGCTGTTGAAAGAGTATGGCATCCAGGTATCAATGGATGGCAAAGGACGAGCAACAGACAATAGTCGTACGGAACGATTCTTTAGAGCTTTAAAGTATGAATGTATCTATCTCAATGAATTCGAGAATCCTAAAGAGTTGCGAAAAGGCATTCGACGCTATGTTACGTTCTATAATACAGACCGACCTCACCAATCCTTGGACTATTTGACGCAGCAACAGTGTACAAGCAACCTAAGATGGTTCAAGCATCCTAACCATCGAACGTGATGAGAGGCTTTATATGGAGAGACGGGCATGATAGGCTGTTTTAGCCATGCGATGTTATCTGTCCATCGCTCCAGCGCAAAAAATCGTGCCCGTAGAGGCTCCATGTCAAGCCTTTTTTGCACACGCACCACATTCATAGCGAAAGGAGAGAATGGATAACTTAAATATTATCAATTTGTGTCTTGACAAAGGGGTGCATTACAGAGAGTATAGTGCAATAAATTGTTATGCCAAGTTAGCTAATTTGACTTCAAACGAGAATGAACGGAAACAAATCCTTGAAATTCGACAGGATGAAATAAGGCATTTTCAACAATTTGGACAGATTTATGTCAGTCTAACTGGGAAACAACCTCAACCCAAAATCACCGAAGAATGTCCTGATGTTTATTTAAATGGATTGGAATTTGCTCTACAAGATGAGCAACGAACAGTTGATTTTTACTTAGAAATTGCAGATGAAACGACTAATCAATACATTAAAGAAGTATTTCGCAGAGCAGCAGCAGATGAGCAAAATCACGCAGTTTGGTTCCTATACTATTTTTTAAAAGCTAGATAACTGATAACTGTTTTTTCGTTGTGTCATCTTCAACTAACGCTGGGACAATCGTTAAACAAGACATACAAAACTGGCTGTCTAATAAGTCGATTTTCCTGCTTATAGACGCCCCTTTAATGTTTTACTCAAGTTTGACACCATTTCACTACATGTGGATAACTAAAGGTGATTATACCAATAGTTATCCACTTTTTTTATCGAAAATATAATCATTGTGTAGTGTTATGTGGATAACTTTTGTATATCCAATAATATGTAATATATGTTATACTATTAGTGCTATGTATATTCGAATTAATAAGCAAAAAAATAAAAATGGTTCTGTTCGTCAATATCTACAAATATGTCGTACATTTCGCGTAGACAATAAAGTTCGGCAACAAACGCTTTGTAATCTAGGGAGGTTAGAACATTTATTAGAGAATGGCTCTGTCGATAACATAATCGAGGGATTAGCCAAATTTTCAGAGCGTTACTTTGACCGAATTCACGGGCAAGGCTCTTCCTCTTCTGTCTCCGTGCTTTGGACAAAAGAGTTTGGGCCGGTTTATCTGTTCCGAAAGGTATGGGAAAAGTTAGGGCTTGGTCGGCTATTACGTAAAATCATGGATGATTCCGAGGCTGCTTCTCAGTATGACGAAGCCATTTTTGCCATGGTGTTAAACCGTCTCATGGATCCCAATAGTAAGCATTATATCTTCAAACAATGGATCGACACGATTTATGCAGAAGGTCTTTCAGACATTCAACTCCATCACTACTATCGTGCATTAGACTTCTTAAGTGAACAAAAAGAAAAAATTGAGGAACAACTTTATGGACATTTAACCGATTTAACCTCATTAGAAGTAGATATCGTGTTTTACGACACGACAAGCACCTATTTCGAAGGAGAGGAAGCAGACGAACTGCTGGCTCACTATGGTTACTCCAAAGATCATCGTGGAGATCGAAAACAAGTCGTGATTGGCTTATTAATGACCAAAACAGGGATTCCGATTGGGCATCAAGTCTTCCCTGGAAACATGCATGATACGAAGACATTTGGCATGGTGGTTGGAGATCTGAAGAAGCGCTATCCTATTCAGAAAGTCATTCTAGTGGGAGACCGCGGAATGGTTAGTGAAGCCAACTTAGATCAAATTCGTGAACTGGGCATGGAATATATTGTGGGTGTCAAATTACGAAAGTCGAAGAAAGCCCAAGAGCTATTATCCATCCGTGGGCCATATAAGAAGGTTCTCCCGAATCTAAAAGTGAAGTCAAAGAAAATCGATGGCGAAACGTATGTACTCTGTTACAATCCGGACGCTGAAGAACGTGATCGAGCGAGTCGTCAAGTCGTGTTAGAAAACCTTCAATCGAAGCTTGATGAACTCGGTCCATCTGGACTCGTCAAAAACCGTGCGTATTCCAAGTTTTTAACGATAGAAAAAGCATCGGCCAAAATTGATGAAGAGAAGGTATCCAATGACGAAAAGTTTGACGGAAAGTACGCCATTCGGACCAACTCGTCATTAACGGATGAAGAGGCAGCACTTGCCTATAAAGAGTTGTGGAGAGTGGAACAAGCCTTTCGTAACCTGAAGTCGAATCTAGAACTTCGCCCGATGTACCATCGAGTGGAATCTCGTATTCGAGGCCATATCATGGTTTGTTTCCTTGCGCTTGTCATGGAATCCTTTTTGGCCTATAAGCTAAAAGAAATAGGATGCCAAACAAGTGTAAAGGATATTTTGCATGATGTAAGCCAGATGAAGACCTCGAAAATACGCGTGAATGGTGAAGAGCAAATCGTTCGCACAGAATTACAAGGTCAAGCAAATCTAGCATTTGAAGCACTTGTCACACAAGCGCCTCCTAGAGTATTAGAAAAAAACACGTGCCACTAACAAGTGTAGTGGTACGTGTTGTGGGTAAAGTCCAAAACACCAGTATTTTCGGGCTTTTCTTTAGTGTACTCTGTCAAACTTGAGTTTTAGAAACGTTGATATATCAATGCTTATGATGTTTCGTTTTCAGTGGATTTTGACTTTCTAAGACAGCCCCTTCTTACCTCTAGTCAAGTATTTTTTAGTAAATAATTTGGTTAATATAGATTTTATTTTGGAAGGAAGGGGTACCCCTTCCTTCCAAAATAAATTTTCGCATGACAAATAGACCTCACGATTTCCATTTTTTTCGTCAGGTCTTTGTGATATAATCTTACTTACGATTACTGATGCATTGTTGCCTTTTCGTAATCGTATTTCAGATTATGTGTGATAAGGTGATAAGCTGATTTCAAGAACTTATTCATGCATGCTATGGACGCAACTTTATGTGGTTTCCTCTGGGGTTGCGTTTTTAATTTATCATAATAATCTACAATATGATTTTGGGTATTTTTCCGTAGTTGGATCATGGTCTGGATCATGTAAAATAGAATCTTTCTAAGTTTGTTATTTCCTCTTTTATTAATCTTGTCTTTATAAAAGGTATTCCCAGTACGAATGGCTCAAAACGGTTCCGGGCTTAGGGGATGCGACTATCGTGGAACTGTTATCGGAAATCGGGAGTTTTTCCCACTATCAGGATCCGCGCCAATTATTGAAACTTGCGGGCCTGACACTGCGGGAGCATTCCTCCGGCCAACACAAAGGGCAAAAACGGATCTCGAAGCGTGGAAGAAGGCGGTTGCGCGCCCTCCTCTTCCGCGTGATGATGCCGATGATCCGCCACAACGAAGCGTTTCGACAGTTACATGAATATTACACGACACGGCCCGATAATCCGTTGCGCAAGAAGCAATCCATTGTGGTGTTATGCGGGAAATTACTGAAGGTACTGCACGCTGTGTGTACGAAGCACCAGGCGTTCGATGCGAAGCGAATGATGCAGGACATCTTTGGTCTCGAAACGGCGGCTTGATGCCTGCATGCCTTGTGATTCCCTAGACAACAAGGATGACACGGAGAAGCTGGCACGATATCATCCATTCGACCTTGAGTCCCTAAAGGAGCTTAGCCGGCCTCTGCCTGATGACTAGACCGAACGAAGGAATGTAGGCACAAGGATGCCAAGAGACATGGGAGGGTTCGTCATCATCAGCGATGCAGAGATCCACGGTGCATCCCATACGCTTCCCCCACTACAACCAAATTTAACCAGTAGAGGCAGCGAAGCGCACCCATCCAATGTCATATATATACAGATTTGAGAAACAAAGTTAGAAAACGTGTCGAAAAATATTTTTTTGACACCCCTGAAATGGCTACAACCATTGATATATCAACATTTATAGAGGGAGGGGAAAAACTGTAAATATTGTTCTGATTATCCGATTATTTGAAGGCACGGGTGGCTGCTATCGCTTTTTTCCATCCAGTATACAACTTCTCCCTCGTTTCCCCATCCATTTCACTCGTAAATGTTCTATCTACTTGCCATGTCTCCGTTATTTCTTCTTTACCTGACCAAAATTGAACAGCAAGTCCTGCTAAAAAGGCAGCTCCTAAGGCAGTCGTTTCATTCACTACAGGTCTAATGACTGGAACGTTTAAAATATCACTCTGGAACTGCATTAAGAAATTATTTTTAACAGCTCCACCATCGACTCGAAGGGATTTTAAATGTATCCCAGAATGCTTGGGCCATCGCCTCGATCACATCCCTCGTTTGATAAGCGAGGGCTTCTAATGTGGCACGGATAAAATGTTCCTTCGTCGTTCCCCGACTTAAGCCAAAAACTGCTCCCCGAGCATCGCTATCCCAATAAGGAGTACCTAAGCCGACAAAAGCTGGTACGACATAAACTCCATCTGTTGATTCAACTTTAGTTGCATACCCTTCACTATCTGGAGCCTCTTTAATCATTCTCAAACCATCCCGTAACCATTGGATAGCTGAACCGGCAACAAAAATACTTCCTTCTAAAGCATATTCTACTTTCCCATCAATTCCCCAAGCGATCGTTGTTAATAAGCCGTGATTTGACTTAACAGCCTTCTCCCCTGTATTCATTAACATAAAACAACCGGTTCCATACGTATTTTTTGCCATCCCTTTTTCAAAACAAGTTTGTCCAAATAAAGCTGCTTGTTGGTCACCAGCAATACCTGCAATCGGTACATTTGTTCCAAAAAACTGATATTCATCTGTATACCCATATATTTCTGAAGATGGGCGAACTTCTGGTAACATACTTTTTGGAACAGTTAAAATTTCTAATAGTTCCTCATCCCATTTCAAATCATAAATATTAAACATCAAAGTGCGAGAAGCATTAGAATAATCGGTGACATGGATCTTTCCACCAGATAATTTATAAACGAGCCAAGTATCAATCGTTCCGAAAAGTAATTCTCCCTTCTCCGCCTTTTCCCTAGCCCCTTCTACATTGTCTAATATCCATTTTACTTTTGTTCCGGAAAAATAAGGGTCAAGGAGAAGTCCTGTTTTTTCACGAAATAAGTCGTTATATCCTTTCTCCCTTAACATTCGGCAAATATCTTCCGTCTGTCGAGATTGACAAACAATGGCTCGGTAAATTGGCTTCCCTGTTTGTTTATCCCATATAACAGCCGTCTCCCTCTGATTTGTAATACCAATTCCCGCTACAGCGTATGCTTCTACTTTTGCTTTCCGCAACACTTCCGCTATACAAGTGTGAATGGAGTTCCAAATTTCATCCGCATCATGCTCAACCCAACCTGGCTTTGGAAAAAATTGTTCAAATTCTTGTTGGGCTGCCGCCACGATTTCTCCCTGTTTATTAAATAAAATGGCCCGGGAACTAGTCGTTCCTTGATCAAGGGCTAAAATATATTTTCCCATACCGATTCCCTCCCTGTTGATTGAAAAAAATGGGAGGGTGCTAGATAGAAAACTTTCAATCAGCACCCACTATTAAGGAGCTTATTTAACATTCTCCTTTTCTATTAAATTTTCCTCTTCCTTTAGAAAATTGTATAAATAGCTGTATTAGCAACCGTAATCGTTGTCATTAACAATGTATTTAGGAAGGCACCGACATAAACATTTCCTGTTCTTCTAAAGAAATAACGGTTAAAAATAGACGCTACGAGAAGTGCTGGTACTAAACCAATGACGATAATGGAAGAAAGGGATTCAGATGGATATCCTGCCGTCCCTGTTATAAATAATAATCCGTAATGGTAGCCAAGATAAAGGAGTAGGCCCCCGATAAAGTGAAGACTAGAAATCACATAACCTTTCCATCCATTATACTTTTCACCCGCTGTGCTCATATTAACCGATAAACCTACAATAAAGTAGTAAATAAAGAATAATGGGGCATATTTCAAAATAGCAAACACATGGTGAGGTTCAAATGTTTTTACCGCAAACGTCCAAAGTCGGAAGTCTGTTTTAAATAAGGCATCGACTATATAAAGAACAGCATAGCCCATCACTACTGCAACGAAGGCTGTTACTAAGGAAGCTACTGCAGATGAAAGACGAACTTTCACACCATAATTCTCTATTGTTGCCCCTTGTGGTTTTCTAGAAACATAGTGATAAGTAACCATGATCATTAGCATAACCATTGACACATTGATAGCCCAGAATAAAATAGGGTTCACCGTTGGTCCGCCAAACAGCTCCGTTGTGGCGAAGAATTTGCTTTGTGACCGTAAGAATATATATTGAATGACCGATATTAAAAGCACGATTGCAGAACAAGTGGTCATTGATTTTTCTACCTTCTTCACCATCGAATAAATAAGAGCGATGAGTGATAAAGCAATAATAGTCATAATAATTTGTCGGAGTAAAGTCATCGTATGAACATTACCACTATATAATGCGGTGAAGAAGAGAGCTGGGAATAATCCTGCAAATACAGAAATTAACCAGCCAGCAAGCTTTCCACCATTCGTTTGTGGTTCAGGTAGAGGTGCTGGTTTCGTTGAATAAATATTTTTGAAAAATGGTAGTTTAGATAAATACATAATCACTGGAATAAAGAACATAAAGAAACCGATGAGGGCTACAAAAGAGAACCATTCTTTATACATCCAGGTTTGACCATCTTCGCCAACTTGAACGAGATGACTATAGTCAGCAAAAGCCATATCATAAAAATCGATAGCATAGGCTGTTGTCTTTTTAGAGAAATGATTCCATGGGTGAGTTTCATTTGGTTGATAAATGACTCTTTTTCCACCATCTACATCGTATACTTGACCGGCTACCGCATTTTCTGGATTACCTAAAAAGGCTTGACCTTCAGGTGTACCTACATAATTTTTCTTAACTACTGGTTGGCCAGCAGCCGTTGCTTCCTCATCGAAGAAGAACTCATCATATTGTCCAGCAATTTTCCCAGACCATCTTGGACCATATGAGCTATTAATATCTTCTTCTGTATAGCCAAGTGCTTTCACCCATTGATAGTCAGAACCAACTGTAAGGGAGCTATGAATCTTTCTAATTCCTGTAGACTGAAAATCTACTTCATCTAACATTACAGCATGGGTAGATGAGAAACCTCCCATTGAGTGACCTGTTACCCCAATAATACCGTTACCCATTTCATCTTTTAAAACATAGTCTTGTTCATACATATATTGAACCGCATCGTAAATGGCATGTGGCCAAAATGAGAAGAATGGGTTCGGTTTTTCCATCGTATTACGAGAATGGCCATGATCATATTGATCGAGGGCTAATACGACATAACCCCGTTTTGACATTTCTATCGCTTGGGCATCTTGCATTTCAGCTGAGTTTAAATACCCGTGTGTGGCAATGATCGTTGGTCTAGGCTGTTCATCCGCTCCTTCAGGTTTATAAAGTAAACCTGATAGTTCCCCCCTCGGTGTTTCAAAATAAATCCTCGTTACGTCCACTTTCCCATTTGAGTTATTAAATCTCGATGCAGAAAAACTCCCAACAAAAATGAGCAATAAAGAAATAATAAATAATATAGCGAGCTTCTTTTGATTTTTCATAATATCCCCCTATCTTTTTTTGACTAATCGTTCCCCTCTTTCAAGGGGTTCTATAAACTTCTCCCAAGACAAATAAAAATATAATATAGGCGAAACCCTACCTTTTTCTCCACCTCCAAACATCTAAATAGAATCGTGAGACTAAAAAAATACAAAAAGACACATTAAATACTTTTGAATACTCATTCAAAGCATTTAATGTGTCTCCTGTTCTCCTCACAAAATATTAACTTATAAAACTTATAAGTATTCTATAATCTTTTGAAAACGTTGTCAACGTTTAAATAATTCTGTTATTTTTTTATATTCTACCATAATTCCTTTGTTGATGTTGTAACCGCGACAGCGCCGCTTTCTAATGATTTTTTCACGTCCTCTTTTGTCCGAATCAGCCCACCAGAAATGAGGGGAATTCCTGTCGCTTCTTTAATTTCCTTTACAATTTCTGGAATCACTCCAGGTAAAATTTCGATGAAATCTGGCTGAATTTTTTTACAAACGTTTAAGTTATTCTCAAGGGCTTGACTATCTAAAGCAAACACCCGTTGAATGGCTATCACTTTATGTTTTTTCGCTGCGGCAATAATATTCGATCTTGTTGAGATAATTCCATCTACCTTCACATTATTCGCTAAATATTCCAAACCATATTCATCCGCTTTCAATCCTTGAATCAAGTCCACGTGCAAAAACATTTTTTTATTATGCCTTTTTGCATATTTCACAATACTTTCTACTTGGGATAGTCTCGTTTCTAGAAAAATAATAAATTCATGGTCTTTGGAAAGAACATAATCAAAGTCTTTCATATTACGGATGGCTGGTATAATTTTATTAAACAAGCATCTATCACCCCTAAACGAAATTTCTATATATTATAATACTTTTTGGAAAACTTTAATAATATATTGATTTTATGATGAAATAACGGGATTGATTTTGTATTTTCGGCTAACCCCTTTTCTTTCTCCTAGCTAAAAATTATTGGTTATTTTTATATCAATATAACACCATAAAAAAGAGGCTGGGACAGAACTAAAATGGGGTCTCTAAAAACCGAATAATTATCTAACAATCCATCTATAAGTAACGACAAAAAGCGAACTATATTGAATCTTCGAAGTAAAGTTTCATAATATAGTTCGCGTTTTTTATTGGCTGAAAACCTTTTGTCAAAGCCTTTTTTTTTAATATCGATCCGGCCTATCTTGTTCCCTTATATCCTCTAATGACACACAAACTTCTAAATGGCGATAAAGGTTCACGAATTCTGCTGGCTGTTCTCCTCCATATTCCCCATCAAGGTTGAGCATCACTTTTTCATTAGATGTTACTTTAATGCGACTTGCTGATTCGTAAATTACTTTCGGATCGTTAATATGTTCTCCTTTTAAAGCAAGGGTTGCAATGCGAATAAAGTCAGCTAAGTTTGTCTTTTTCAAAATTAATAAAGAAAACAAGCCATCATTGACAGATGAATCCGGTGCTAATTTTTCAAAACCACCAACTGAGTTCGTCAGTCCGACTAAAAAGAGCATCACTTCCCCTTCAAAAAGCTTTCCGTCATATTCAATTGTTACATCTGTCGCTTTTAATGAAGGTAACATTTCAATTCCTTTTAAGTAATAGGCGAGTTGCCCAAGCATTGTTTTAACTTAATAGGAACATCGTATGTAAGTTCTGTTAGTCTTCCGCCGCCGCCAATATTAATAAAATATTTATCATTCATACGACCGATATCGACTGGAATGGATTCATCTTTTACAATTACGTCCGTTGCCGCTAAAATATCCCGAGGAATCGCAAGGGCCCTTGCAAAATCATTTGTCGTACCGGCGGGAATGATCCCAAGTTTTGGACGATAAGGCTGTTCTGCAATTCCATTCACGACTTCATTAATGGTTCCATCTCCTCCAGCAACGACGAGGAGGTCATATTTTCTTTCGGCGGCAAGTCGGGCTGCTTCGGTTGCATCACCAGGACCTTTGGTTGCATGACAAGATGCTTCATAACCTGCCATCTCTAGTTTATCTAATACCTCTGGTAAATGTTTTTTAAAAACTTCCCTTCCTGAAGAAGGATTATAAATTACTCTAGCTCTTTTCATACTCCATCATCCTATTTTCTATAATAGAATCTCTTATAAAATTGCTCTAAATTTTATCATAACTCAAAAGCAAAAAAAACTCCAACCATTGCAACAGAGGGTCAGACTTATTTTTTCATTTTGAATCAGATGGAGGGGTCGCCCTGCAATAGTGTGAGTTGCGATAGTGGGTGCAATAGTGGGTCGACCTTCCTTTTTCATTATGCAAGTAACGACGGAGCCACCCTACACTTTTTTCCCTTTATAATTTCATTAATTCCTTGTTTGCATCCGAACTTCATTTGCTTTCAAAATTTGTATGACAGAACTACCATTACCGAAAACCCATTCTTTCATTTGGGAAGTTTGTTCATCTTCAGCTACAATTTCAGCTACATTTTCCATAGAAATTTTGACATCACTCTCTTTTTCAATAATAAGCCCTACTTGATATGCCGTTTCTATCATCCAATCACTTTTTAAGTCCCGGGGCTTCATCGTAACCTCTGAATGATTAGCGTTAATTTCTAGTTTTACATGGCTAGGAACTAATATAGTTGCTTCCATAATAAAGTATGAATCACCTAAATCATAAGCTTTTTGCGGAAGCTTTTTCATTTCGATAAATAATGTATCTCCCTTTTCTTGTACAAGTAAATAATCGTTGACAGTTTCTAATAAAGGCTGATGATCACTCACCGTTCCCCTGTACGTTTCAAACATCGTTACTTCCCCATGCTTAGTACTCTCTACTAATAATGGATAATGACTATTAATCACAACCCTTTCAATCGATTCTCCTATTTGTTGTTCAAAAACTGGTAAATCAAAGGTTCGTTCCTCTTGAATCATTTTATGTTCAAATAACTCTAAAACACCTGTCGTGTTTAATAAAGTAAACACAATTCCTACTGTCCCTAAGACACCGACAAAGAAGATGCTTAAAAAATCATATTTCAAAACCGTTTTCTCTTGTTTGGCTCAAGTTTGACAGAGTACACTAAAGAAAAGCCCGAAAATACTGGTGTTTTGGACTTTACCCACAACACGTACCACTACGCTTGTTAGTGGCACGTGTTTTTTTCTAATACTCTAGGAGGTGCTTGTGTGACAAGTGCTTCAAATGCTAGATTTGCTTGCACTTGTAATTCTGTACGAACGATTTGCTCTTCACCATTCACGCGTATTTTCGAGGTCTTCATCTGGCTTACATCATGCAAAATATCCTTTACACTTGTTTGGCATCCTATTTCTTTTAGCTTATATGATATTAGGTCAATAAAGTAGACACAAAAATTTATAGATTTTTTTTCGCAGCTACCGCGCTATCGCTTGGTGGCCTTTTAAAAGTAATTACGACGTTGTCCTAATTATTTTTAAAAGGTAAATTTTCGGGTCTAACTATTCTATTAATATGTTCATTAAGCTCCCTTTTTATAGTACATACGTTCGTATTCAGATGGTGAAAAATACTCTGTCGCGGAGTGAATACGTTTATTATTGTAAAATATTTCTATATACTCAAATATGCTCTTTTTTGTTTCTTCCCTTGTTTTATAACGAGTCTGATAGATTAGTTCTTTTTTTATTATCCCATGAAATGATTCAATACAAGCGTTGTCATAACAATTTCCTTTGCGGCTCATGCTACATTTCATTCCGTATTCCATTAGCTTAGCTTGATAGTCATTTGAAGCATATTGACTCCCTCGATCAGAATGATGGAGGATAGAACCCTGTGGTTGTTGACGCTGATAGGCTTGCTTTAAAGCACTTAACACTAGCTCCTTTTTCATGGAACAGTCTATATGCCAGCCGACTATTTTCCTTGAATACAAATCCATCATACTAGCTAGATAAAGCCAACCTTCATCCGTTGGAATGTAGGTGATATCAGCTACCCATACTTCATTTGGTTTCGTAACAGTAAAATGTTGGTTTAAGACATTTTCGTGGACCGGATGGTTATGTTTTGAGTTAGTAGTTGCCTTATGCTTTTTCACGGTACGAGACTTCATTCCCTCTTTGTTCATTATGCGGGAAACCGTCTTCTGTGAAACCTTAATTCCTCCATGATTAAGCTTTTTGGCAACCTTGGGACTCCCATACAGTTGGCGGGATTCGATATACACACGACGCACTTCCTGCGTCAATTCTTCTCGACGCTCTTGTCTAGCACTTTTGGGACGATCACGCCATTTATAATAACCGCTTCGAGAAACTTTCAATACTTCGCACATCTTCTCCAATCGGTAATCGAAGCGATGTTTATGGATAAATGAATATTTTACCGATGGTCTTTCGCGAAGAAGTGCATCGCCTTTTTTAAGATGGAGTTTTCCTCCTCCAGATCCCGAATACGTTTCTTCAGTTCACGAACTTCGTGGTCTTCGGATCGAAACGTTTGGGTTTCTGATATTTCAGGTTCTTGCTTATATTTTTTCATCCAGCCGTGAAGAGTATTTTCGTTAATTTTGAGCTCACGAGCCACTTGTGCAACGGATTTCGCTTCCTCCAAAATATAACGAACAGTTTGACGCTTAAAGTCTTCCTCGTACCGCCTTTGTTTTTTTGTCATGTAGACACCTCATTTTTCAGTCTATTATTACTATAATAATCTGTGTCTACTTTTTAGTCTAACATCAGTGGTTCCGAAGCAATCGAGACGGATACATTTGTGGGGCTTATGCGCGTCATGGAAAAAAGCTTGTACCGCCCACACGATATAAAAGAGGATTTTCTAAAAGAAACGATCCTAGATGACATCCAAACCTTAATTCAACAAGTTGATAAAGAGAAATATATAAAGAAGATGGAGAGAAAATCGAAAAGTACAAAATCGGATTCTCAAAAGAAAATCAATAAGATTAACAAACAAATGGATGTTTTAAAAAATCGAAAAAGGAAATTCATCAACCTGTTAGCTGACGGAATCATTACCAATGAAGAATATCAAGAGAGTATTGAAGCAACGAACAAGGATTTAACTGAATTAATGGAACTGAAAAATGAACTTCTTTCATTGATGGAAAGCGAGGATGTAATCGAAACGATTGAAAAGCTTAAAAAGGAATTACTTCAATTCCTAAATTTCGATGAATTAACCGAGGATATTCTCCATCGACTGATTAATCGAATCGAGGTAAAAGAGGACGGTACACCAATAATTCATTACCGGTTTACCACACCAAAAATTGAATAGAGGCAAGAGAGAAACCTTATCTTGCCTCATTTTTTCATTTTAAAACTATCTGCGAAACGCACTCCACATGCGCCGTATGCGGGAACATGTCGACTGGCTGGATTTCTTTTGTTTCGTAGCCGCCTTGTTCTAGGATGGCAATGTCGCGCGCTAATGTCGCCGGGTTGCAGGAGACGTAGACGACTTTTTTTGGTTTCATTGCTATAATTGTTTGAAGCAGTGAATGATCGCAGCCTTTTCGAGGAGGATCCACGACGATGACGTCTGCGCGAATTCCTTGTGCATGCCATTTGGGCATGATCTCCTCTGCTTCACCGACGGCAAATTCAACGTTCTCGATGCCGTTTAGTTTTGCATTTCGTTTGGCATCTTCAATGGCATCGGGCACAATTTCCACGCCGTACACTTTTTTAGCTTTTTGCGCAAGGAAGAGTGAAATCGTTCCGATCCCGCAATAGGCGTCGATGACCGTTTCTTCTCCTGTAAGTTCGGCGTATTCTAACGCTTTTTCGTAAAGCGCCTTCGTCTGTTCAGGGTTCACTTGGTAAAAAGAGCGTGCGGAAATGGCAAACTTAATTGATCCGATATAATCATATATATATTCCAAACCCGAAAGCAGCTTTGTTTCTTCGCCAAATATGACGTTTGTCCGTTTCGGGTTTATGTTTTGGACAATCGATCGAATGTTTGGAAATTTAGCGGTAATTTCAGCTAAAATTTTCTTTTTATGTGGAAAATCAGCTGTTCGGGTAACGAAAACAAGCATCGCTTGCTTTGTTTGATACCCGTAGCGGACAACGATATGGCGCAGCCATCCTTGATGGGTTTGTTCGTTGTAAGCTTGGATGTGATAGCGGTTCAATATCGCTTTAACTTCTCGGACAATTCGGTCATTTTCCGTCTGCTGAATGAGACATCTCTCCATATCGATAATTTCGTGCGTTCTTTGTTGATAAAAGCCTGCAATCAGGGCGCCTTCCCGCTCCCCGATTGGAACCTGTGCTTTATTTCGATAATTCCAAGGATCGCTCATTCCGATCGTTGGATGAACCGTGACTTTTTCTACATCCACTTTTCCGATGCGGGCAAGCGTTTCTTTTACTATTTTTTGCTTATGGCGCAGTTGGCCGTCATAGCTTACATGCTGAAGCTGGCAGCCTCCGCATTGTTTGTATATGGGACAAAGCGCATCTGCCCGATCGGGGCTTGTTTTCGATAATTTCATGAGACGTCCGTATCCATAGCCTTTTTTTACTTTGACAACTTTGACTGTTCCCTTTTCTCCAGGCAAAGCATTCGGGACAAATAAAGGAAAGCCGTTGATTTTGGCTACTCCTGCCCCGTCATGTGTTAAATCTTCAAACAATACATCGTAATAATCATTTTTCTTCACTGGTGCTTCCATGTTGTTTTCTTCCTTTTTGATCAGAATGAACTGAAAAAATTGTATCACAACCGTAAAAATGACCCAAGTGATTTTATTATTGTCATAATAGGAAATACTATTGTAATGAAAATATAAAAGGGCGGCACGTAACATTGGTTCATGAAAAAGCGTCTATATTAGCTGAAGGAGTGAATTTACATGGATCAAAGTTTTAAAGAGTCACTCATCGAACAGCTTATTGCCAACGGTGTTTACAAAGGGGAAGATGGACAACAATTATATGAATTGAACGTCATTGAGTTGTTAAAACTTGTCAATAAAATTGAAAACGATCATTACCATTTTGGAAAATAAAAATTTCGTTTTTCCAGCTTGAAAGCAAGGCTGTAAAAACAGCTGCACCTTTCTTTCATTACATTTTGTTTAACAAGCTGCCTGCAAAGCTTTTGCAGTGGTTTTTTTTAAGCAAAATGTTGCAGACAAGTCATATAAATCGTTGAAATTAGCGCAGGGAGCCGCATTTCATCTATTCAAAAACGGTAAAGAGCAGCCTATTCGCTGCTCTTTTCAATTGGCGCGTTTTTTTCCGCTTTTTCTTTTGACATGATGATCTCAATATATTGATACAAGTTTTCAAATTCAGCAGGCAGGAGTCCTCCGTATTCGCCGTCCAAGTTTAACTGCATTTTGTCTTCTGTCTTTACTTTTATCCGATTGGCTTTTGTATAAATTACATTTTCACTGTGAATATGCTCGCCTTTTAACGCCAGGCTGGCAAGGCGAATAAACTCCGCGAGGCTGACTTTTTTCAAAATCAGTAAATCAAACATGCCATCATTTAAAATTGAGTCTGGAGCCAGCTTTTCAAACCCTCCGACCGAATTTGTCAAGCTGATTAAAAAAAGCATGATCTCTCCTTGAAACAGCTTGCCATCATATTCAATTTCCACTTCTGTCGGATGGATGGAAGGGAGCATTTCAATGCCCTTTAAATAATAAGCAAGCTGTCCTAAAACGGTCTTTAATTTGCTTGGAACGTCATAAGTAAGCTCTGTTAATTTTCCGCCGCCGGCAATATTAATAAAATATTGGTTATTCACTTTTCCAATGTCTATTTTCCTTTTTACGCCGTTCAGCAGCGTATCGACTGCGTGCAAAATATTGTCGCGGGGAATGCCGATTGCACGGGCAAAATCGTTTGTAGTTCCGACGGGGATGATTCCGAGCGTCGGACGATTTTCCATGACTGCGAGCCCGTTCACAACTTCGTTCACCGTACCGTCTCCACCCGCAGCGATAATGAGGTCAAACCCGCGTTCAGCAGCCTGTTTCGCTGCGTTTGTCGCATCTCCTTCACCGGTAGTAGCATGGCACGATGTTTCATAGCCAGCCTCTTCAAATTTAGCAAGAACTTCAGGGAGCTGTTTTTTGAAAGCCTCTCGACCAGATGTGGGGTTATAAATGATTCTTGCGCGTTTCATTCACATCATCCTATACTATCCATTTCTATTGTAAAAATAGAATCATTAATAGATTATTCCTTTTTGCCAAAACAAACAAGTTTTTTCTATCATTTGTGTTCATTTATACTACTTTTGTCAATAAACGTTTATTCTATTTTTATTTTGATAAAACTGTTCGCCATTTAAACACTTTTTTCAAATTCCAGCTTCAAAAATTCACGGATGGGTTTTATTCCCATTTTACTATAAATAAAACACCCAGCTGCTAAGCTGAGCGTCTATCAAAATTATCGTTTCTTTATTTCTTGTAATAACAATTTGTTTACTAATTGCGGGTTGGCTTGCCCCTTCGTTTTTTTCATAATTTGACCGACTAAAAATCCAATCGCTTTATCTTTTCCGTTTTTAAAGTCGGTAACCGATTGCTCATTTTCATCCAATGTTTCGATTACAAGCTTTAAGATGGCACCTTCATCAGAAATTTGAACAAGCCCTTTTTCTTTCACGATTTTTTCAGGGTCTCCACCTTTTTCAATCAGCTCTTTGAACACTTTTTTCGCGATTTTGGAGGAGATGGTTCCATTTTCGATCAGCTTGATCATTCCTGCAAGACTTTCCGGGGTGAGCGCCACTTCAGACAACTCTTTTTGCTCTGCATTTAAATATGCTGATACTTCTCCCATCAGCCAGTTAGAAGCTTGTTTCGCATCAGCTCCGGCTTTAACTGTTGCTTCAAAGAAATCAGACATTTCTTTCGTCATTGTCAGCACTTTAGCATCATACGCTGGGAGTCCAAGCTCTTCAACATATCGTTTTTGGCGCGCATCCGGCAGCTCCGGAATCGATGACCGGACTCTTTCTTTCCACTCATCATCAATGTAAAGAGTGACTAAATCAGGTTCAGGAAAATAACGATAATCGTCTGATCCTTCTTTAACGCGCATTAAAATCGTTTTCCCTGTAGCCTCATCAAAACGGCGTGTTTCTTGTTGAATGACGCCGCCGGATAAAAGCACTTCCGCCTGACGTTTTTCTTCATATTCGAGCCCTTTGCGCACAAAGTTAAATGAGTTTAAGTTTTTCAATTCTGTTTTTGTGCCAAATTCTTTTTGTCCGATCGGGCGGAGCGAAATGTTTGCGTCACAGCGAAGAGATCCTTCTTCCATTTTACAGTCGGATACGCCAGTATATTGAATAATCGATTTTAATTTTTCCAAATATGCATAGGCTTCTTCAGGTGAGCGGATGTCCGGCTCTGATACAATTTCAATCAGCGGTGTTCCTTGACGGTTAAAGTCTACAAGAGAATAGCCGTCGCCAGTATGCGTCAATTTGCCAGCATCCTCTTCTAAATGAAGGCGCGTAATGCCGATTTTCTTTTTCTTTCCGTTCACTTCAATTTCAATCCAGCCGTTTTGACCGATCGGCTGATCATATTGGGAAATTTGATATGCTTTCGGGTTGTCCGGATAAAAATAGTTTTTCCGGTCAAACTTTGTATAAGTAGCCACTTCGCAGTTCAATGCCATCGCAGCTTTCATTGCGAATTCAACGGCTTCTTTATTTAAAACGGGCAAAACTCCCGGGTATCCGAGGTCAATGACCGTTGTGTTTGTATTTGGTTCAGCACCGAAAGCGTTTGGTGCACTTGAAAAGATTTTCGATTTCGTTTTCAATTCCACATGTACTTCAAGTCCGATGACCGTTTCAAAGTTCATTAGTTCTCACCCCTTACAGTTCCGGTTTTTGTTTATGGAAGTCTGTTGCTTGTTCGTATGCATGGGCAACGCGATAAACGGTGCTCTCGTCAAAATGCTTGCCGATGATTTGCAATCCCAGCGGCAGGCCGTTGGCAAATCCGCAAGGTACGGAAATTGCAGGAACTCCGGCAAGGTTCACATTGATTGTTAAAATATCGTTCGCATACATCGTGAGTGGATCGTCAATTTTTTCGCCGATTTTAAATGCTGGAGTCGGGGTTGTCGGTCCGATGATGACGTCATATTTTTCAAAAACGTCTTCAAAATCTTTTTTAATAAGCGTGCGCACTTGCTGCGCTTTTTTGTAATAAGCATCATAATATCCAGAGCTTAATGCAAATGTACCGAGCATAATGCGGCGTTTTACTTCATTTCCAAAGCCTTCCGCGCGTGTTTGTTTATACATATCGATCAAGGTTTCAGCGTTGTCGGAGCGATAGCCGTAGCGGACTCCGTCAAAACGGGCGAGATTCGCAGATGCTTCGGATGAGGCAAGCAAATAATATGTAGCAATACCGTATTTGGAATGCGGCAAAGATACTTCTTCCCATTCTGCGCCCAATCCTTCGAGTACTTTTAAAGCAGCCAGTACGGACTCGCGCGACTCACGGCTTACCCCTTCACCTAAATACTCTTTCGGAACCGCAATTTTCAGCCCTTTAATATCTCCAGTTAAAGCGGATATATAATCAGGAACTTCCACATTTGCACTTGTGGAATCCATTGGATCAAGACCTGAAATGACTTGAAGAAGGTAAGCGTTGTCTTCAACAGTTCTTGTTATCGGTCCGATTTGATCTAATGAAGACGCGAATGCGACTAATCCGAAACGGGAGACTCGTCCATATGTAGGCTTCAAGCCAACAACCCCGCAGAATGCTGCCGGCTGGCGAATCGAGCCGCCTGTATCAGAGCCTAGTGCAAACGGAACTTCTCCTGCGCTGACAGCCGCTGCGCTGCCGCCGCTGGAACCGCCTGGAACCGCTTCTAAATTCCATGGGTTTTTCGTCTTTTTAAATGCGGACGTTTCAGTGGATGATCCCATCGCAAACTCATCCATGTTTAATTTGCCGATCGTAATCGCTTCAGCTTCTTCTAGCTTGCGCATAACTGTTGCATCATAAATTGGGTCAAAGTTTTCAAGAATTTTGCTTGCACAGGTTGTGCGTAAATCCTTTGTCACAATGTTATCTTTAATTCCTATCGGCATCCCAAACAATAAACCGTATGTATCTTTTTTTCCTATTTCATTATCCAGTTGTTTTGCTTTTTCTCGGGCTCGTTCTTCATCGAGGGTTAAGAAAGCTTCTACCTTTCCGTCGACTTCTTGAATGCGCTTGTAAGACTCGTCGACAAGATCGGAGACGGAAATTTCTTTTCGGTGCAGCATTTGTTTTAATTCAGATATTTTATGATCAAACAGAGCCATGTTCGCTTCGTCCTCCTTACTCAAGAATGGCTGGTACGCGGAATTGTCCGTCTTTTTGGTCAGGAGCATTTTTCAACGCAACTTCCCGTGGAAGACCCGGCTCAGGTTGATCTTCGCGCATGACATTTTTCATATCCAAAACGTGGGAAGTTGGTTGAACGTTCTCCGTATCCAATTCATTTAACTGCTCAGCAAACGTTATAATCGCGTCAAGCTGATTGGTAAACATCTCTGCTTCCTCTTCCGTAATTGCCAAGCGGGCAAGATGAGCAACATGTTTTACTTGTTCTTTCGAAATGCGTGACATCCCAATTCACCTCCACTTTTTCGAACACACTGCAATACTCTGATAATATCAAATTTTAGCCAGATAAAGCAACACCCCCGAAATGTTGAAACAATATTGCACGAAGGCAGGCTGAAAAAAGCCCCTCTTACAGATGATTTTCTTTTCACATGTAATTTTCAAAACGTCGAAGGACTTCAACCAAAAATTCAAATATAGGTACATTCGTCCAAACGTTTTATTCATTCGTGAATATAAAAATATTGTACGGTACATTATTCGGAGGTGAAAAACATGAGTTTTGGATTCGGTTCTTGTCAAGGCTACGGTTACGGAGGATATGACGGCGGATTCGGGTACGGTGGTGGATTCGGACACGGCGGCGGATTTGCCCTTATAGTAGTATTGTTCATTTTGTTGATCATTGTCGGTACTGCTTTTGTAAAGTGGTAAACACCGTTTAACCAAATGCCAGCCAAAAAACGATCAATATAAAGGTGATTTCAAAATCCCCCCTTTTTGAAATCACCTGTTTTTTTATTGAAAAACATGAACTGTCGGTTTGTCCTGCCCTGGCTCTCTAACGATGAGCGCTTCCGGACCTCTTGAAGAGTTGATGGTCACTTCCAGAGAAATATAGTCTTTGTAATATTCCACAACTTTTCCAGTTAAAAATTGCGTAAAGGCTATGACCTCTGTTTTTCCGTAAAACTGAACCGGTATTTCTATTTTCATTTGCTTCATTTCACCGTCTTGATAAAAAGCCTTCCCAATGACGCCTGTGTAGTTAGGGAAAAAGTCTTCAATATCTCCTTTTAAACGTTTAAATGTGTTGGCATCATCCGGTTTTTTCTTTGTTCCCTCTTCAGATGGGAAAAAGTAATACTCTTCGTTAATATTTTCCCACTTTCCGATATTTTCGCTTCCGTCATCAACGATTGTTCTTGCAAAAAAATGTCCTGGAACAATCGAAGATTTAGGCGCTTGTTCGTAAAGGGAAACAACAATCGGCACTTTTTCTAATCCTTCTATATCTCGAAGCCTCTTCACAACCACTTGTGCGATTTCCTTCCCTTTCTTTTCAATGGTGGCCTTGTCTATTTTATTTTCTTTTTGGATGCCGTCTTCCGTGCGGTAATAATAAACAGAATTCAAGGCCAAACCGATCGACACTCCGCCAAGCTCAAGTGTTTTTTCATCTTTTTTTACAAGGTAATTATGTTCAAGTATATGCGTTACATAAATGGGGCTTTTTTCGGAGCTTTCTGGCGGATTTAAACCTTCATTTTTGAAAGATTTATCCTTTCTTTTCGCTTCTTCCAAATCTTTTCCTTCCAGCTTGCGGCTAAGCCAGTTTTGGACAGTTTTTTTGTCTAAATATTGTCCTTCTTGAAACACATATTTATCCGTTGGAAACTTGTCGCTGGCCATCCGCATAAGACCAGTTTCAAATTCATCAACATCAAATCTTGTATTGAGATTGCTTGCCACAAGCCCTCGCGCTTCACTCGTTTTAAAAGGCACGAGCATCTTATAATAATCTTCCGAAATTCTGTATTTCGGAATAATTGCTTTTTCTTCCGTTGATTCTTCCGTCTCTTGTACAATTTGCTCCGGTTCTCCAATGTCCTGCGAGCATGCACTGAGCACAGCCATGCACGCTGCCGCTATGATCAAAAGTTTTTTCAAGGTACCTTCCCTCTCCTATTTCCTTAGTTCTTCAAGTAAACGAGACTCATCCCAAACCTCTATGTTTAATTCGCGAGCTTTTGCAAGCTTGCTGCCGGCATCTTCACCAGCGATTACAAGATCTGTTTTTTTGCTCACACTGCCAGTAACTTTTCCGCCTCTTGCTTCAATTTGTTCTTTTGCTTCATTGCGGGACATTTCAGCAAGCTTCCCTGTTAAAACGATTGTCTTACCGGCAAAATACGAATCCCCTTCATCTGAATTTGTCCGTTTCGGACCTTTATACGTCATATTGACGCCGAACGACTTTAATTCTTCAATCAATTCTTTTACTTCAGGCTGTTCAAAAAAAGTAGCGATGGAATCAGCCATTTTTTCTCCGATTTCCGGTATGTTGATTAATTGTTCTCTTGTCGCGCTTTGCAGCCGCTCCATTGTTTCAAAATGCTCTGCTAAAATCTTGGCGGCTTTTTCCCCAACATAGCGAATGCCTAAACCGAATAAAAGGCGCTCCAGCGAATTTTCCTTCGACCGTTCAATCGCGTGCAACAAATTATCCGTTGATTTTTCACCCATCCGTTCGAGCTGAAGCAATTGGGGTTTTGTTAATTTGTATAAATCCGCTACATCTTGAATCAAGCCTTCTTTAAACAATTGGGTGATGACGCGCTCCCCTAGTCCTTCAATATTCATCGCATTTCGGGAAACAAAATGGATGAGACCTTCGCGAATTTGCGCCGGACATTTTGGATTAATGCATCTAAGCGCAACTTCTCCTTCTAACCGGACCAGCTCGCTATTGCATTCGGGACAGTGCGAAGGCATCCGAAAATCCTGTTCATTGCCTGTTCTTCTGTCAACAAGAACATTTACAATTTCAGGAATGATGTCCCCGGCTTTTTTCACGACGACGAAGTCTCCAAGCTTAATATCTTTTTCCCGAATCAAATCTTCATTATGAAGGGAAGCTCGTTTGACGGTTGTCCCGGCAACCTTTACAGGCTCTAAGATCGCTGTTGGGGTAATGACGCCGGTGCGTCCGACAGCGAGTTCAATATCCAGCAGCTTCGTCACCACCTCTTCTGCCGGAAACTTATAGGCAATCGCCCATCTCGGGCTTTTCGCAGTTGCCCCGAGCGCTTCCTGCTGACGCAAACTATCAACCTTAATTACAACTCCGTCAATATCATACGGAAGCTGAGAGCGCTTTTCCAACAATTGATCAAGCAGCTCGATCACTTCGTCGATGTTTTTGCATTTTCTGCGTTCACGATTTGTTTTAAAGCCGAGTTCATCAAGCAAGTCCAATGCTTCACTATGAGAAGACACTCCGGTATCGCCAAGCTCTGCTATGTTATAGACGAAAATATCTAAATTTCGTTTCGCGGCAATTTTTGGGTCTAGCTGGCGCAAGGAACCAGCCGCAGCGTTTCTCGGATTGGCAAACGGAACTTCCCCTTTTGCAATGCGCTCCTCATTTAATTTCTCAAATGATGCTTTCGGCATAAATGCTTCCCCGCGCACTTCCATCGATAAATTTTTCTTTAGTCTCAAAGGGATCGAGCGGATCGTTTTTAAATTTTCCGTGATATCTTCCCCCGTCGTGCCGTCTCCTCGTGTTGATCCTTGTACAAACAGGCCGTTTTCATATCGAAGGGAAACCGCAAGCCCGTCAATTTTCAGCTCCACTACATATTCGACATCCCCAACTGCTTGGCGGACTCGCCTGTCAAAGTCACGCAAGTCCTGCTCATTAAAAGCGTTTGCCAAACTTAGCATCGGCACGCGGTGCGCCACTTTTCGGAAAGCATCTAAAACAGCGCCCCCCACCCGCTGGGAGGGAGAATCAGGGGTTTTCAGCTCTGGATATTTTTCTTCAAGTTCTATTAGTTCTCTCATGAGGCGGTCATACTCTGCGTCAGGAACAGACGGATTGTCAAGAACGTGATATTCATAATTATATTGATTCAAAAGCTTGTGCAATTCTTTTACACGGTTTTCTGCCGTACGTTTGTCCATATGTGTCAATTCCTTCCTTCAAATAGTTACTGTACTTTTTCAATTGGTGCAAATTTAGCAAGCAACCGTTTTATGCCGACAGGACTTGGAAATGCCACGTCAAGTTCTTGATCCTCCCCATCGCCTTTCACTCGGACGACAACACCGACACCCCATTTTCCGTGCACGGCTTTATCACCTACTGACCAAGCCTTTACATCTCCTCCCGTTAATTTCGCTCCGATTGTTCTATTTAGTTTCGGCTTTGGAGATTTCTTTTCATTTAAGTCTTCTAAAACCTCTTTCGGCATCTCTTCAATAAAACGAGATTCCGGGTTCATGTTTGTTCTTCCAAAAAGGGTCCTCATTTTCGCATTTGTTACATACAATTCTTCCTCTGCCCGCGTTATCCCGACGTATGCCAGCCGGCGCTCTTCCTCCATTTCCGCCTCTTCCATCAAGGCTCGGCTGTGGGGAAATACACCTTCTTCCATCCCGATCATAAATACAACCGGAAACTCTAAACCTTTTGCCGAATGGATCGTCATCAATAACACGGAATCTTTCTGCTCCGATTGCTCTTCATCAATGCGGTCAATGTCCGCAATCAAGGCCAAATCCGTTAAAAAGGCGACAAGGCTTTTGTCCTCATTTTGTTTTTCAAAGTTTTGAGTTACAGATAAAAATTCATCAATGTTCTCTAAACGACCTTGGGCTTCCAATGTTTTTTCCTGCTTAAGCATCTCCCTGTAGCCGGTTCTGTCAAGAATCTCTTCCACAAGCTCTGTAACGGACACATAGTCTTGCATTTGTGACAGCTGCTGGATCAATTCACGGAATTCCGTCAACACTTTCATAGCACGAGTGCTGACCCCGATATGTTCCATTTCTTCTAAAGCAGCAAACATCGAGATACCTTGCTGGGCTGCATAATTCATTATTTTTTCAACGGTTGATGCACCGATGCCCCGTTTCGGAACATTGATGATTCGCACCAAACTAATATCATCATTCTGGTTTGCCACTAGACGCATGTATGCAAGAATATCCTTGATTTCTTTCCGGTCATAGAACTTAATGCCGCCGACAATTTTATAATCAATATTCGATTTTAACAGCACTTCCTCTATGACACGGGACTGTGCATTTGTACGATACAATACAGCAATATCGGAAAGTTTTCTTTTGCCTGATTGGACGAGCTCTTGAATTTGCTTGGCGACAAACTGGGCCTCCCCAATTTCGTGATCGGCCCGGTAGTAAACAATTTTTTTCCCTTCAGGGTTTTCCGTCCATAAATTTTTCGGCTTTCTGTTCATATTATTTTTAATGACTTCATTGGCCGCATGCAAAATACGCTTGGTAGAACGATAATTTTGTTCAAGCAAAATCACTTTAGCGTTCGGATAATCTTTTTCAAACGATAAAATGTTTCCGATGTCCGCCCCTCGCCAGCGATAAATCGATTGATCCGAATCGCCGACAACACAAATATTTTGAAAACGGGATGCCAGCATCTTTACAAGCGTGTATTGTGCGCGGTTTGTATCTTGATATTCATCAACATGAATGTATTGAAATTTCCGCTGATAATATTCAAGTACTTCTGGAACACGTTGAAAAAGCAGTATCGTTGACATAATGAGGTCATCAAAATCAAGAGCTTGGTTTTTCAACAATTTTTTTTGGTAGTCGATATATATATCGCTGACAATTTGCTCCCACACATCTCCTGCTTGACGAGCAAATTCCTCCGGGGAAATGAGATCGTTTTTCGCGCTGCTGATAGTGCCGAGAATGGCTCGAGGATCATATTTTTTAGGATCAATGTTTCGTTCTTTTAAAATCCCTTTGATGACAGACAATTGGTCTGATGTATCCAATATCGTAAAATTGCGATTGACGCCGATCCGGTCAATATCTCGGCGAAGGATTCGCACGCACATCGAGTGAAAAGTGGAAATCCATATTTCCTCAGCGCCAGGGCCAAGCAGTTGTTCAATCCGGTCTTTCATTTCCCTCGCTGCTTTATTTGTGAAGGTAATAGCAAGAATATTCCAAGGTGCTACCCCTTTTTCTGCCATTAAATAAGCGATCCGGTGGGTGAGAACCCTCGTCTTGCCGCTGCCTGCACCCGCCATGATTAAAAGAGGACCTTCCGTATGTTTCGTCGCTTTTTGCTGCTGTTCATTCAAACCTGAGAGGAGCTGCTCAGTCAAAAAATGCATTCAACACTCACCTCATTTTCACTTTCTTTACCCTTTAACAGCGCGGACAGTTTCAAGCGCTGATTGTAAATTTTCATAAATGGCATTCCCGACAACGATGATGTCAGCGTGCTCGGCCATTTCTTTTGCTTGCGCAGCATTTTGAATGCCGCCCCCATAAATAAGCCTAGTATTCGTTAAAACCGATTTCGCTGCTTTTACTGCTTCAACATTGCCGTACGTTCCGCTATATTCTAAATAAAAGAGCGGAAGATGAAACATGTTTTCCGCCATTCTCGCATACGCTTTAATATCATCCAAATTAAGCTCCGTCTTTGCTTCGGTCAATTTTGCCGCTTTACACTCTCCATTTAAAATGCAATAACCTTCCATTAAAATATCATTCCAGTTCATAATGTCACCAAACTCTTTCATTGCTTGGTGATGCAGCTCCGTAATCCATGTAGTATTTCGGCTGTTTAAAACCGTCGGAATAAAATACAAATCAAATCCTGGAACAATCGATTCTAAATTCGATACTTCCAGCACGCATGGAACGAGAAAACGCCGCACCCGCGAAAGCAAAGAAAGAACATTATCTTCCGTTACATTGTCGCTTCCTCCAATGATAACAGCGTCCGTTTTTGATTCACAAATTTTTTCAAGCTGTTCATCGGAAATGACTTTATCCGGATCGAGCTTAAACACATGTCTCCACTCGTTCACATCATACATACATAATCCTCCATTTCATATACCATTTCATTATTATATCAAATTATAATAGGACAAAAAAATGGTGAATCAATGAAAGTCTGTAGATGTTTAGAAAGAGTTTTTTAATATGAGAGGGGTTTTTTTAAGCTATGTTGAAGAAGCCTTTCAGAGTTTTAAAAGTTCTAAACTAAAAAAGAGCTGCTGATTTCACCCAGCAGCCCAAATTTATGACGAAGCGTTGTCATCTTTAATTCTTTCAAGCGCCATTGCATAAGCATCATTTCCGTAATTCAAGCACCGCTTTACCCGGGAGATTGTCGCTGTCGATGCACCTGTTTCTGTTTCAATTTTATGATACGTATAGCCTTCCTGAAGCATTCTTGCAACTTCAAACCGTTGGGCAAGCGATTGGATTTCATTGACGGTGCAAAGATCATCAAAAAAACGGTAGCATTCTTCCAAATCTCTTAAAGAAAGGATAGCCCGGAACAATTGGTCTAACTCTCTCCCCCGCAGCTTGTCAATTTGCATGCATCATTCTCCTTTCTCAGCTGAATTTTGAAAAGCCTTATCCAAATCTGGCACGATATTGATCCAAGTATGGCCGGGAACTAATTTTACTTGTTCTTCATTTTCATAAGGAAGGATGCGTCCGTTCACATTTTTCCAATCGACCCTTTTCATCATACCTTTTTGCAAAAGAATTCCTTCGCCCCCAGAGTTTAAATCAATCGTTCTGCGACCGTAATCATCAAGAAAACGATGATCCGTTTGGACAATAAAAATGTTGTCTAAAAGAACAGGTTCTTCCGTTTCGCGATCGACTGTCAGTTCGTCCCCGGAATACCGCTTATAGCGGCCTAGCTGCTGATCGAATACATATTTAATGCGCCATTCCGGTTTAGAACCATAGGAAACAACAGCTTCTAACATTTCTTCTCCAGAAATGCTGCTTATTTCTTCATCTGAAAGAAAAGGCAGCGGGGCAACTTCCTTTGTCATTGAATACCCGTTTTCTTTTGCTCCTTTTACGACATTTTCAAAAGAAATATACGAGTTATGAGGAGCTTTCCGGGTTGAATCCCGCCAAAACAGCGTACCATCATAAAACAGACCGTTTAAATAGTCTAGGTGCTCTGACTCTAGCATTTCTTTAGCAGTGGGACTCCAGCCGTGGCTGATATAAATTGCTTCATACCCTTTACTCAAATCGACAAAATATTCCCGCGCACTTCTGACTGGACCGATAATTTTTGGCTTCTCGCTTTGATAAATGGCTAAAAAGCGCGTGATCGTGCCTTCAGCTAAAGCCTCGTAAACAATATCCGCTTTATTTAATCCTGATTGAGGCCTCGCTTTCGGATGGTTGTTAATCGTGACAGCAATTGGGCGGCTGTCAATGCTTTCGGTCGCAGCATTTCCTGTCAAAGGGCTTACGGCTGTTTCTTTTTCAACTGGCTGATTTTCAGATGATGACGATTCGTCATTTGTTTTCTCTTTTTCTTTTTCATTTGTGCAAGCTGTTATAAAGACAAAGAAAAGCATCGTAAATAAAATCAATGTTCTTTTCATTCATCCACAACCTTAACTAATTTATCCCTTTTATATTTTAACGTATTATTGTCGGAAAGAGTATTGTTTTTTTCATAACATCATAAATTCCTTCCTGTGTAACCCGGATATATGGTAAATGTGTGCAGGATAAAAAGAGCAGGCTGTGAATCGGGTCTAAATATTTATAGCCCTTTTCTCGCATAATTTGGACTAAACCATTTTCCTCCTTAATGAGATCTTTAAATTTTTTCGATGACGCAGTGCCGTTAATGTTAAGAGGCATTTCATAAATCACTTGGCCATTTTCCGTTAATACTATTCCCCCGCCGATTTCTTTCAATCTGGAAAATGCATGCATCATATCTTGTTTGTTTTTCCCTATCAACACCACATCTCCAGTCGTTGAATAAGTGCTTGCAAAGCCTTTTATCCCCTTTGCGAAGCCTTTTAACATTGTATTGATCCGCCATTTCCCTTTTTTATCGATGACAGCGAGGAAGCTTTCGTCATGATCTAGCGGAAGTTCATCAACGAAGTTGTCAATAGTGATGGAATACGGCTCAATGATAACCGTGTTCCTCATTTTTAATCCCATCGGCATAGAAAATTGAAGATCATCCATTGTCAAATCCCAATCAATTTCAAGCGGTGCAACTTCGTATTTGCTCCAGTCTGCTTGAGAGAAATGATCAAACACCTGACCTTCTTTTTGAATCCATTTCCCTTTCGCCAAAACAGCCACTGGGTTCGGGTTATTTTTCGCTTCCAGGAAATTGATGGAGGCTAACCTACCAGGACCGATTACTCCCAATTTTGAATCAAGCATATAATATCTAGCAACATTGTACGTTGCCATTTTATAAGCCTCAAACTCTGGAATTCCGGCCTCCAGCGCTATTTGAATGGTCTGATTAATCATTCCATTTTCATAAAAAGCAGGCGTTGAACCATCCGTTGTAAAAAACATTTCGTCAAAACGATTAACTCCAAATGCAAGCAGCTCTTCCAACAATTTCGGCAAATCCGGCCGTATTGAAGAATAGCGGAGCGGCACGCTGTATCCGCATAACAATCGATTGTATACTTCTTCTCCGCTAATAGATTCGTGATCGGAATCGACACCAAATAATTTCATTTTTGTCAATGTTTTTCGAGAAGCCCCTGGAAAATGGCCTTCTACACGCTTCCCGACCTTTTTTGTCTCATGAATCCAGTGTAAAAACAAGTCATCCCCTAAAAGAAGCTTTGGCCAGCCTGTCAATTCTCCTCCTTGAATAACGGCTGGATGCTCGATCCATTGTTTTACGACATCTGGCGGAATGAGTTGATCTTCTTCTCTGCATTCCGTTTGCAAGTCATAGCGGGCCCACCAAAAAAACTGAACTGGAGAAGATTGCATATCTTCAACAAAAGAAAACGCTTTCTTTTTTGGGAATTGTAATAGCAAAAATAGGTTATCGCATATTAGTGTTGTAGTTCCCGTTTGCGATACATGTTGTGCAAGCGAATGAGGATTATATAATTGAAACGGATGGGCGTGCGGTTCAATATAGCCAGGAACTAAATAAAGTCCTTTGCAATCAAATATTTCAGTATTTGCTGTTTTTTCCGGCTCCTCATTGCCGACATAAATAATGCGGTCTTTATAAATCCAAATATTTGACTTCACCCACTGGTTTAAATATGGATGTAAAAATACTGCATTTTTCAGCCACAAGGTTGGTGCTAATCTATTTGAAACGACATCTAGATGTTCACGAATTTCATGGGCTTTCCAAAAAGCACCAGATCGCATGATCTGCTCAGTCCTCCTCAATTAAAAGTAATTACTCAAAATGACTCTGTTACTTTATATATTAACATATGAAAAATATTAAAGCACTAAAGTTTCTTACAAAATTTTGAACTTGGGATAACGGTGCAGAGGCTTTCTAGATTGATCGTTTCCTAATAGAAGAAACGCTGGTTTATTTTTAATAATGAGCGGTCAAAATAGGAAGTTGTTTAAGAAGAAGCTATGTCAAAAATGCCGATTACATTCCTTTATAAAATGAAAAGGACAGGAACAACCTCCTGTCCCATTGGAAAGGTTTATAAAATATGTGGTAGATATGTCTTTTATTTATTAGTATTCATCGGTTCGGAATATTGAAAGCCAAATTCGTTATAGTGCGCGATAGCCGATGTCTTTACGATAAAACAAACCTTCCGTCTCAAGCTCTTTTAATTGCTTGTACACTTTTTCTTGCGCATTTTTTAAATTATCTCCAAATGACGCCACAAGGTATACACGACCCCCGTCTGTTACAAATTGGCCGCCTTCCTCTTTTGTTCCGGCATGGAATAAAAGGGCATCCGCACTAACCTTTAACAAACCGATCGGTGTTCCTTTCTTATAGCTGCCCGGATAGCCTTCCGCCGCCACAACGACTCCCAACACCGCTTGATCTGTCCATTCAAGTTCAACCGGTTCTCCTTTTAACACTTTCAACATCACATCGATAAGGTCTGATTTTAGTCGAGGAAGAACTACCTGTGTTTCTGGATCTCCAAAACGCGCATTGAATTCAATCACCTTCGGGCCGTCTTTTGTCAGCATGAGGCCGGCATAAAGAATACCGGTAAATGCCGCTCCTTCATTTTTCAAAGCTTTCGCTACCGGCTTTAAAATTTTCTCTACAGACTCATGAACAACATCATCAGAAATCTGCGGGACAGGAGAATAAGCCCCCATTCCACCTGTATTCGGTCCTTTGTCTCCGTCAAAGGCCCGCTTATGATCCTGCGCAATCACCATCGGGTAAATGTTTTCTCCATTTACGAAAGCCATAAGGGAAAACTCTTCACCTGTCAAAAATTCTTCAATTACAACGGATTTTCCTGCTTCTCCCAGCTTATTTTCCTTTAAATAGCCGGACAGCGTGTCAATTGCTTCTTCATTTGTCATTGCAACAACGACACCTTTTCCCGCCGCAAGCCCATCCGCTTTAATCACAATCGGGGCGCCTTTTTCTTCTACATATTGCTTCGCTTTGGCAAAATCAGAGAACGTTTCATAATTGGCAGTCGGAATGTTATATTTTTTCATTAAATTTTTTGCAAATGATTTGCTTCCTTCAATAATTGCCGCTTCTTTCCTCGGTCCGAATACAGTTAATCCAGCGTCTTCAAATTCGTTGACAATACCGTTCATTAAAGGAATTTCAGGACCAACAATGGTTAAATCAATGTTGTTTGTTTTGGCAAATTGGATCAATTCGTCTGTTTGTTCTTCTGAAATCGGAACTCTTATTGCAACGTCTTTCATACCATCATTGCCAGGCGCGACATACACTTTTTCAACGAGAGGGCTATTGGCCGCCTTCCAAGCGATCGCATGCTCACGGCCCCCTTTTCCAATAACAAGTACTTTCATCATCAGTCATCCCCTTTCTTAATGTTTGAAATGACGGACTCCAGTAAAGACCATTGCAATTCCGTATTCATCCGCTTTTTTTATCGAATCTTCATCGCGAATGGATCCGCCTGGTTGTATGATTGCTGTAACCCCTGCTTTCGCTGCTTCTTCAACGGTGTCAGGCATTGGGAAGAACGCATCTGATGCAAGTGCACTGCCTTTCGCTTTCTCGCCAGCCTGTGCAATCGCGATTTTGGCAGCACCAACCCGGTTCATTTGGCCTGCACCAACACCAACGGTCATTTCATCTTTTGCCAAAACAATCGCATTTGACTTGACGTGCTTCACGACTTTCCAGCCAAGCTTTAAGTCCTTCCATTCTTGTTCAGTCGGCTGTCTTTTTGTTGGGATTGAAATGTTCGCGTCATCGAGCGTATAAATATCTTGATCTTGAACAAGAAGGCCGCCGTAAACAGATGTCAGCTGCTTCTCCGGTTGGAATTTTTTCGAAAAGTCGATCGTTAACAATCGAATATTTTTCTTTTTCGTTAATATTTCAAGAGCTTCTTGGCTAAACGAAGGGGCAATGATAATTTCCAAAAAAATTTCGCTCATTTTTTCAGCCGTTTTCTGATCAACTTCACGATTCAGTGCAACAATGCCGCCGAAAATTGAAGTCGGGTCCGCCTCATATGCCCGATTATAAGCTTCAAAAATGGTTTCACCTGCGCCGACGCCGCACGGATTCATATGCTTAACAGCGACCGCTGCCGGTCCATCAAATTCTTTGACAATGCTAAGTGCCGCATCCGCATCTTTAATGTTGTTATACGACAATTCCTTTCCATGGAGCTGGACGGCTTCGGCAATAGATGATGGAGGCGTGATCGGCTTTTTATAGAACGTTGCCTGTTGGTGAGGATTTTCCCCATAACGAAGGGATTGCTTCCTTTCAAATGTCACAGTAATCGATTCAGGCTCTTCTTCCCCTGCCTGCTCTGTTAAATATTCCGCAATCAGTGCATCGTATGCAGCAGTATGACGGAATACTTTGGCAGCCAACTTCCGTTTTGTTTCTATGCTTACTTCTCCGTTCTCTTTCAGTTCGGCTAAAATGACGGGATAATCTTCAGGATCAACGACAACTACTACATCTTGGTGATTTTTTGCAGCAGCCCGAAGCATCGTCGGCCCGCCGATGTCAATGTTCTCGATCGCTTCCTCAAAAGTCACGCCATCTTTGGCAATTGTCTCTTTAAACGGATATAAATTCACAACGACTAAGTCAATCGGTTGAATACCGTTTTCCTCCATCTGCTTCATATGGATATCATTGCTGCGAACCGCTAGCAGCCCCCCGTGAATAACAGGATGCAGCGTTTTAACTCTTCCGTCCATAATTTCCGGAAAACCGGTTACTTCCTGAATTCCAATGACATCTATTCCATTTTCCTCAAGAAGCTTTTTCGTTCCGCCAGTGGAGATTACTTCGATCCCAAGATTGACAAGCTCTTGCACAAACGGAATGATGTTTGCTTTATTAGATACACTGACAATTGCCCGTCTGATTGTCATGCTTTCACCTCTAATTTTTCTAAAATTTTTCCTATTGTTTCAGGATAAAATGAATGCTCGATTTTATGGATTTTCTCTGCAAGTGTATTAGCATCATCATCTTCGCTGATTTCAACCGCACGCTGAGCGATGATCGGGCCTGTATCCATTCCTTCATCAACATAATGGATGGTGACACCCGTAATTTTTACGCCGGCACGGAGCGCTTGTTCAATTGCATGTTTTCCCGGAAATGCAGGAAGCAAGGAAGGATGTATATTCACAATTCTCCCCGCAAAAGCGTCAAGAAGAGTGTGGCCGATTAAACGCATGTAGCCGGCCAGCACGATAAAGTCCACTTGATAGTGCCTCAATTGCTGTAAAATATCTTCTTCAAACTGTTCCTTCGACTCATATTGCTTCGGATCAAAAACAAAAGCAGGAATCTGCTCCTTTTCTGCCCGCTCCACCACTTTAGCACCGGGTTTATCACAAACTAAAAGCATCACATTTGCTTTTAGCTTCCCGCTCTTTACATGGTCTACAATCGCTTGGAAATTAGAGCCGCTCCCGGATGCAAACACCGCGATCCGCTTCATGAAAAAGGCCCTCCTTTCAGCCGAATTCCGCTTCCTTCTTTTACCCGGCCGATGAGAAAAGCCTTTTCTCCCAGCTTTTCAAGCTCATTAAGGCACTGCTGAACAACATCTTCTTCGACCGCCAGAACAAAGCCGATTCCCATATTGAACACTTCAAACATTTCAGACAAATCGATATTTCCTTGCTGTTGAATAAAGGTAAAAATCGGATGAATCGGCCATGAACCGAAATCGATTTCTGCTCCAAGCCCTTCCGGAAGCATTCTCGGGATGTTTTCAATAAACCCTCCTCCGGTAATATGGGCCATGCCGTCAACTTTATATGCTTTCACAAGCGGCAGGACGGAAGAAACATAAATTTTTGTCGGCTTTAGCAATTCTTCTCCGAGCGTTTCGGTTAGAGGCTCGTATATTTCATGTAAATCAAGCTTATTTTCTTCCAAAAGCACTTTGCGAACGAGTGAATAACCGTTTGAATGGATGCCGTTTGATGAAAGGCCGATGAGAAAGTGCCCAGGCTTGATCCGTTCGCCTGTGACAATGTTTTCTTTCTCGACAACACCGACAGCAAAGCCGGCAATGTCGTATTCATCTTCATCATATACGCCGGGCATTTCCGCTGTTTCTCCACCGATGAGCGCACAACCCGCCTGCAGGCAGCCATCGGCAACACCTTTAACAATTTTTTCAATTTTTTCAGGGTCTGCTTTCCCGAGCCCCAAATAGTCCAGGAAAAAAAGCGGCTCCGCACCTTGTGCCAAAATGTCGTTTACACACATAGCCACAGCGTCTATTCCAATCGTATCGTGTTTATTCGCCATAAAGGCAAGCTTCAGCTTCGTTCCCACTCCGTCTGTTCCGGAAACAAGCACCGGCTCCTTATATCCTAAGCTTGCCAGATCAAACATTCCGCCAAAACTGCCGATCCCTCCTAAAACACCGGGACGCTTCGTTTTTTCCACATGCTTTTTCATGCGGCGAACTGCTTCATAGCCCGCATGAATGTCCACACCTGCTTCTCTATACGCTTTGGACATGAATTATCCTCCTTTGGTCTGTCATATTAGCCTTTCTCATGAGGAAGAATCGTATCTTCATAAATGTCTGTCGGATATTTTCCTGTAAAACATGCCATACATTGCCCGCGAAATTCACCTTCATATTTCCTTCCGATCGCATCCAGCATCCCTTCTGTGCTTAAGAAAGCAAGACTATCGGCGCCAATGATGCTGCGAATTTCTTCTACAGTATGAGAAGAAGCGATCAGCTCCTCATGAGTGGAGGTGTCAATACCGTAATAGCAAGGGTTGGCAATCGGCGGTGAACTGATGCGGACATGCACTTCCGTTGCCCCTGCTTCCCGCAGCATCTTGACAATACGCTTCGATGTCGTTCCTCTTACGATTGAGTCATCCACCATGACAACCCGTTTGCCTTCCACTACCCCGCGGACAGGGGAAAGTTTCATTTTCACTCCTTGCTCCCGCAATGATTGGGACGGCTGAATAAACGTACGGCCGACATATCGGTTTTTAATTAAACCGAGCTCGTACGGTATACCGGATGCCTCGGCATAGCCGATCGCCGCAGATATGCTGGAATCCGGAACTCCAGTCACTACGTCCGCCTCTACAGGCGCTTCTATCGCAAGCCGTTTGCCAAGATTTTTTCTTGCAGTATGAACATTTATTCCTTCCACATTACTGTCAGGGCGTGAAAAATAAACGTATTCCATCGTACAAATCGCACGGTTAATCGTTTTGGAAAAACGTTCGCTTTTCAGTCCTTCACCATTGATGATGATAAGCTCGCCAGGCTCAACGTCCCTTTCGAGCTGAGCTCCAACAGCATCAAAAGCGCAGGTTTCCGAAGCGACAACATATGCATCACCGAGACGTCCGATAGATAAAGGACGGAGTCCGTTCGGATCAAGGGCAATCATCAGCTCTGTTTCCGTCATGATTAAAAAGGCGTATGCCCCTTTAATCATCGTAAGCGCGTTTTTCACTTTATCTTTTAGCTCTAAATAGCCGCTTCTTTTAATTAAATGAGCAAGAACTTCTGTATCTGACGTTGTTTGAAAGATGCTTCCTTGATTTTCAAGCTGATGCTTCAATCCGGAAGCATTCACTAAATTTCCGTTGTGAGCTAATGCGAGACCGCCTTGCTCCGATCGAAAAAGGAACGGCTGGACGTTTTCATAGCCGCCTCCTCCAGCCGTCGCATAGCGAACATGGCCAATAGCTCCTGTTCCTTTTAAATTGTCTACCCCATTGGCAAACACTTCTGTGACAAGTCCTTCCCCTTTAAACCCTGTCAGTTTTTCGCCGTCTGTTACGACAATCCCTGCCCCCTCTTGTCCGCGATGCTGAAGGCTGTGCAGACCGTAATAAGTGATTTGAGCAGCGTCCTTATGACCCCATATGCCGAATACACCGCATTCTTCATTTAGCCCCTTTATTTCAGCAAGCATGGGATAGCTCCTTTCCAAGCTTGTTCTAACTCTTCCACTGATGCTTGAATCAATGTTTCTCCATTGCCGTTGACAATTTTAAGAATTCCGCTGTTTGTGACCGTTCCGATAGCTTCAGCTTGAACAATCTTTTCAAACGCCTCTTTGTTTTCCGGTTTTACGGAAACGACGATGCGGGACTGGGATTCGCTGAACAGCCCTGCCAATGCATCACCGTTGATCGTAATTTCCGCTCCAAGACCCGTTCCGATTAAGCATTCACTTAGCGCAACGGCCAGGCCTCCTTCGGCAACGTCATGAGCCGACTGGACAAGCCCTTCGCGAATGGCAGCTAACAGCTGATCTAAACGTTGCTTCTCTTCTTCCAGGTCAATTTCCGGCGCTTTGCCAAAGATCTTGCCTTCAAGCATTTTTTGCAATTCACTTCCGGAAAATTCCAGTTTTGTCTCACCAAGCAAATAAACGATGCTGCCCGCCTCTTTAAATGATTGCGTTGTAATATGATCTGTATCTTCAATAAGTCCGACCATCCCGACAACCGGAGTTGGATAAATAGCTGTTCCGTTCGTTTCATTGTACAAGGAAACATTTCCGCCAATGACAGGTGTATTTAAAGCTAAGCACGCTTCGCTCATGCCGTCCACCGCTTTTTCAAGCTGCCAAAAAATCTCCGGTTTCTCCGGGCTGCCGAAGTTTAAACAGTCTGTAATAGCGAGCGGCACCGCTCCTGAACATACGATGTTTCTTGCTGCTTCACTAACTGCAATTTTTCCGCCGACTTCTGGATCTAAATATAAATAGCGTGAGTTGCAATCGGTTGTCATCGCCAAAGCTTTTTTCGTCCCTCTGATTCTTAGGACAGCCGCATCAGAACCGGGCGCTACAACAGTGTTCGTCCGCACCATATAATCGTATTGGTCATATACCCACTCCTTGCTGGCTATCGTTGGCTGTTTCAGCAATGCAAGAAGCGTTTCTTTGTAATCGTCAACTTTTGGAACATAGGGCGGCATGCTTTGAAACTGGCGATAATATTCAGGTTCTTTAGACGGTTTATAGTAAACAGGCGCATCTTCCGCAAGCGCATCAACAGGAATTTCCGCAACGATTTCTCCTTTATGAATAAGGCGCAGCATCTTGTCATCTGTAACTTTACCAATCGGTGCAGCCTCCAGATCATATTTTTTAAACAGATCAATGATTTCCTGCTCCCGCCCTTTTTTAATTACGAGAAGCATTCTTTCTTGCGATTCGGATAACATCATCTCATAAGGAGTCATTCCTGCTTCCCGCTGAGGAACAAGATCCAAGTTCATTTCAATTCCTGAGCCCGCCTTGCTCGCCATTTCTGCCGATGAGCTTGTAAGCCCCGCTGCTCCCATATCTTGAATGCCGACAAGTGCATCAGATTTGATTACTTCAAGGCAAGCTTCCAAAAGCAGTTTTTCCATGAAAGGATCTCCAACTTGAACAGCCGGACGCTTTTCTTCGGAAGCTTCCGACAATTCTTCGGAAGCAAATGTAGCACCGTGAATGCCGTCTCTTCCGGTTTTGGCTCCGACGTACATCACTGTATTGCCGACACCAGTTGCTTGCCCTTTTTTGATATCTTCATGGTTTATGAGTCCGACACACATCGCATTGACCAGCGGATTTCCTTCATAGGAAGCGTCAAACTGCACTTCTCCTCCAACGGTTGGAATTCCGATACAGTTACCGTATCCGGCAATGCCAGCGACAACTTCTTCAAACAAATATTTGACACGCGGGCTTGTAAGTTCCCCAAAGCGAAGAGAGTTAAGGAGAGCGATTGGTCTGGCTCCCATCGAGAAAACATCGCGAATAATGCCTCCGACTCCTGTTGCTGCACCTTGATACGGTTCAATTGCAGAAGGGTGGTTATGGCTTTCTATTTTAAAGACGACGGCTTGATTGTCGCCGATATCAACAATCCCTGCTCCTTCACCAGGTCCTTGCAGCACACGTTCTCCTTTTGTTGGAAACTTTTTTAATACTGGTTTTGAATTTTTGTAGCTGCAATGCTCTGACCACATAACAGAAAAAATTCCAATTTCCGTGTAATTCGGCAATCGTCCTAATATTTTTTCAATGAGGGCAAACTCCTCATCACTAACTCCCATTTGCTTATAAATTTTGTCGTTTTTTATCATTTCTGGACTTGGTTCAAGAATTTGTGACATGAGCTTCCCTCCAACTTCTTACAATCGATTGAAACAATTTCAACCCGTCTGTGTTTCCTAAAAGTTCGCTGACTGCCCGTTCCGGATGCGGCATCATTCCAAGGACATTGCCGCGTTTATTTACGATGCCTGCAATGTTATTTAAGCTTCCGTTCGGATTATCTTGATACGTAAAAACAATTTGCTTGTTTGCGATTAACTCTTCAAGAGTTTTTTCATCACAATAATAATTTCCTTCCCCATGTGCGATCGGAATGGTGATAATTTCGCCCTTATCATATTTGTTCGAAAACATCGTTTCGTTGTTTTCCACCTTTAATTTCACAGGGCGGCAAATAAATTTCAGCTTCTCGTTCCGTCTCATGGCACCCGGAAGAAGACCAGCCTCAAGCAAAATCTGAAACCCATTGCAAACGCCAAGTACAGGCTTCCCTTCATCTGCAGCTTTCACAACTTCCTTCATGACATTGGCAAAACGGGCAATGGCTCCGCTGCGCAAATAATCGCCGTATGAGAAGCCGCCGGGAAGGAGAATGCCATCGAAGCCACTTAAATCTTGAGCGTCATGCCAAACGTATTCGACTTCCTCTCCCAGTTCATCTTTAATGGCATGGTACATGTCAACGTCACAATTGGAACCCGGAAAAACGATCACGGCAAATTTCACTTGACGGCTACCTCCTCTATTTCATAACGGTAGTCTTCAATCACAGGATTTGCTAAAAGCTTTTTACACATTTCGTCGACAATCTCTTCGACATTTCGATCCGTTTTTCCGATTGCTAGCTCCATGTACTTCCCGATCCGAACATCTTCCACTTCGTTGAAATTCATTGAATGTAAAGCATTTTTCACCGCATTTCCTTGAGGATCAAGCACACTTTCACGCAATGTAACATATACTTTTACTCTGTACATGGAACTGTACCTCCTAAACGTTTTAAAATTTCTTTATAAGCATCCGTCAAATTGCCGATATCCCGGCGGAACACATCTTTATCAAGCTTTTCATTTGTATGTTTGTCCCAAAGTCGGCACGTATCAGGGGAAATTTCATCTGCAACAACAAGCGTTCCGTCGTTTAGCAAGCCAAATTCAAGCTTAAAATCTACTAGTCTCACGTTTCTTTCATGAAAATGCTTCAATAAAATATCGTTTACTTTGAAAGCTAATGTTTTTATTTCATCCAGCTGCTCTTTATCCGCAAGCTCTAGTAGTTCAATATGGAAACTGTTAATTAAAGGGTCTCCCAGGTCATCATTTTTATAGTAGAACTCAATGATCGGCTTTTTAATCTCAGTTCCTTCGGCAATGCCCAATCTTTTGGACAAGCTTCCTGCCACAATATTTCGTACAACTACTTCAATCGGAATGATTGTCACCCGTTTGACAAGCTGTTCATTTGACGAAATTTTTTGAACAAAGTGGGTCGGAATGCCGTGTTCATTTAACTTTTCAAACAGCAAACTTGAAATTTCATTGTTTAGCTGTCCTTTGCCCACAATCTCAGCTTTTTTCTCCCCATTAAACGCGGTAGCGGAATCTTTATAATAAACAAGAAAAATGTTGGGATCGTCTGTTTCATAAATTTTTTTCGCTTTTCCTTCGTACAGCAATGAGCGCTTTTGAACGGTCATGATCATGCCTCCTAATGCGGAATATTGGCCTTTCATTTTATGTCAAGGGGCAGGGCAGTTTTTGCGATTTGCCGAGCCCCATTTGGACATCTACTGTTCTAACCCGCAGCGTTTAAAAATGTAATCCACATTTTTCAAATGGTAATTGTAATCGAAGCAGTCATCGATTTCTTCTTTCGAAAGCTTTGTTGTAATTTGTTTTTCCGCTTCGATCAGCTCTCTAAACGGAACTTGGCGCTCCCACGCTTCCATCGCTTTCGGCTGAACTAAATCGTATGCTTCTTCACGTGTCATACCTTTATTGATTAGCGCAAGCAAAACCCGCTGTGAGTAGATCAATCCCAGCGTTTTCTCCATATTGCGCTTCATATTTTCAGGGAAGACCGTCAAGTTTTTCACAATATTGCCAAATCGATTTAACATGTAGTTCAACGCGATCGTAGCATCTGGCAAAATGATGCGCTCTGCCGAAGAATGAGAGATGTCGCGCTCATGCCACAATGGAACATTTTCGTAAGCCGTCAGCATCATTCCGCGAATGACCCTTGCCATTCCTGTCATGTTTTCCGATCCGATCGGATTGCGCTTATGCGGCATCGCAGATGAACCTTTCTGTCCTTTGGCAAAAAACTCCTCCACCTCGCGGGTTTCACTCTTTTGCAAGCCGCGAATCTCAACTGCAAACTTTTCAATCGATGTAGCAATTAAAGCAAGCGTAGCCATGTACTCGGCATGTCGATCACGCTGCAATGTTTGCGTCGAAATCGGCGCCGGCTTTAAACCGAGTTTTTCACACACATACTGCTCCACAAACGGATCAATGTTGGCATAAGTGCCGACTGCTCCGGAAATTTTGCCGACTTCAATCTCTTCTCTTGCGCGTTTAAACCGCTCTAGATTTCGCTTCATTTCTTCATACCATAGCGCCAATTTCAAACCAAACGTTGTCGGTTCTGCATGCACCCCGTGCGTACGCCCCATCATGACGGTGTATTTATGCTCCAACGCTTTATCTCTTAAAATAGCGATGAAATTTTCCAAGTCTTTTTGTAAAATTTCGTTCGCTTGCTTTAGCAAATAAGATAAAGCGGTATCCACGACATCAGTGGAGGTCAATCCGTAATGCACCCATTTTCGTTCGTCGCCAAGCGTTTCTGATACAGCACGGGTAAACGCCACTACGTCGTGCCTTGTTTCCTCTTCAATTTGCTTAATTCGGTTCACATCAAATGAAGCACGTTCACGCAGTTTTTTTACATCTTCCTTCGGGATCACACCAAGCTCCGCCCACGCTTCACATGCTAAAATCTCCACTTCAAGCCAAGCTTTAAAGCGGTTTTCTTCCGTCCAAATCGCGCCCATTTCAGGACGTGTGTATCGTTCAATCATTCCTGCAACCTCCTATTGATCTCTCCGTCTTGTTTATGAATAGCTTGTCAAACATTCCAAATTTGAGTGGATTCGATATATGTCAATAGTTCCTCAATTTCATCACTGAAGAACGTAATATGTCCCATTTTTCTGTTGATTTTTGCCTCCGCTTTTCCATATAAAAATAATTTCCCTTTTTTCAGCAGCTCTTCGTTTTTCAACACAGGCTCTAGATGCTGGCCCAGTATATTCACCATAATTCCTTGATGAATAAGCTTCGTGTTTCCGAGAGGCAATCCGCAAATCGCGCGAATATGCTGTTCAAACTGCGATGTTTCACATAAATTTAATGAATAATGACCTGAATTATGAGGCCGGGGGGCGAGCTCATTTATATAAATTTCATCGTTCGCCACAAACATTTCAACTGCCAGCGTTCCAATCAGCCCAAGCTTCGCCGCCAATGTTTTTGCTGTTTCCTCCGCCTGTTCCTTCAACGAATCAGAAATTCTTGCAGGTACAATGCTTTCGTGCAAAATATTGTTAACATGAATGTTTTCGGCAACAGGCAATGTGCTGACTTCACCTGTCACGCTTCTAGTGACAATAACCGAAATTTCTTTGTCGAATGCGATCCATTTTTCCAATACACAGCGTCCGTTCTTCAACAAAGCTTTTGCTTCTTCTATATCTTCTTCTTGCTTTAGTACAAATTGGCCTTTCCCATCATATCCTCCGCGGCATGTCTTTAAAACACTCGGGATGCCTATGTTGGATACGGCTTGATAAAAATCATCTTCTGATTCAACGACTTCATACGGCGCAACTTTTACACCAGCGTTCGCCACTGCTTCCTTTTCCGTCTGGCGATCTTGTGTAATGGCGAGCAGTCTGCTTCCTTGAGGCAAGTAGGCGTTTTGCTCAAGCCAAGTTAACGCCTCGTAATCAATATTTTCAAATTCATACGTTATACAATCGCTCACCTTCGCAAGCTCTTTGATTGCATCCAAATCATCGTAACGGGCTGTGATTTCAATGTCGCTCACTTGGCCGCATGGAGAATTCGGTGTTGGATCAAGCACCGCCACTCGATATCCCATATTTTTGGCAGCGATAGCCATAAATTTGCCTAGTTGACCGCCTCCAATGATTCCAATTGTACTTTGAGGCAAAAGTTTTTTATACAAGCTGATCACTGCTTTCCATGACGTTTTTTCTTATATATTCTCGCCGTTGTTCAAGCTTTTGCTGAACATCAGCATCATTGATTGACAAAATTTGCGCCGCTAACAGACCAGCGTTCACCGCGCCCGCTTTTCCTATCGCCACTGTTGCAACAGGCACGCCGCCGGGCATTTGCACGATCGAGAGCAGCGAATCCAGTCCGTTTAACGCGTTTGTTTTAACCGGAACTCCGATGACAGGGAGAGTTGTTTTCGCTGCAACCATTCCCGGCAAGTGTGCTGCTCCGCCTGCGCCTGCAATGATCACTTGAATTCCGCGATCCCTGGCAGTGCTTGCATATTGAAACATCCAATCAGGTGTGCGATGGGCAGAAACAACCTTTTTTTCATAAGGAATATTCATCTCATCTAATATTTCACAGGCATGCTTCATCGTTTCCCAATCTGAAGTGCTTCCCATTATCACTCCAACGACAGGATTCATGGCGATGCTCCCCTCTTTATTTTTAATAATAGGTTGCCACCTTCGTTAAAAATCTTGACAATAATTGAAAGGCATAAAAAAAGCCCGCTTCTGCATTTTCCCTGTCAATAAGGGAAAGTAACACAAACCGGGCATAAACAATATGTATGCTCAGTTGAAAAATCTTGCCGATTACTTTCCCTCATAGTCCAACAATTTACGGTTGTTGGGTAGAAACTTTTGGGCCATATTCCCAAGATTATATGAGGTTTTAGTTTTCATATGCTGTTTTCGACTCCATCTTAACAATGAAAAATCATTATGTCAACGATAAAATCGAACATTATTTTTCTTTAAACACCGAATGTTCGGATTTTGACGAACCTTGATCATGATCTGTGCCGTTTCACTGCCTTTTGAAACAAAAGAAAAGGATCAGACAGCATTTCAGTCTGATCCTTCGACTTCTTATTAATTGACAAGAAAGATGAAATAAAGCAGAAATACAATAGATAAACCATACAAAATCGGATGAATCTCTTTTCCTCTTCCTTTCAAAAGCATCGTGATCGGGTAGAAAATAAAGCCGATAGCAATACCGGTTGCGATGCTGTACGTTAATGGCATTGTAATCAAGATTAAAAACGCCGGAACAGCAATTTCAAACTGATCCCATTTTATTTGCCCTAAAGATGATACCATTAAAACTCCGACAATAATGAGCGCTGGAGCCGTAACAGAAGATGTAATAACGCTCAATAGCGGCGAGAAAAATAAAGCTAATAGGAAACATCCTGCCGTTATAATGGAAGCAAAACCTGTCCGCGCGCCTGCCGCAACCCCTGCTGACGATTCTACATAAGAAGTGGTTGAAGATGTTCCTAAAATCGCTCCGACAACTGTTCCCATTGAATCAGATACTAAAGCTCTGCCGATTCGCGGAAGTTTATTGTTTTTCAATAACCCTGCTTGATTGGCAACCGCAACCAGCGTTCCTGCCGTATCAAAAAAGTCAACAAACATAAACGTTAAGATTACGACAAGCATTTGTAAAGAAAAAATATCTCCTAAATGTCCTAAAGCTACTCCAAACGTCGGAGCCAAGCTCGGAATTTCCCCAATAATTTTATCCGGTTTTGGTACAAGGCCAAAAATCATTCCGACAACGGCCGTAATCACCATGCCGTAAAACACGCCGCCTTTCACTTGCCGAACCATTAAAATAATCGTAATAGTTAATCCAAAAATAGATAGAAGAGTATTTCCATTCCGCAAGTCTCCCAAGCCGACAAGAACAGCGTCATCATTAACAATTATGCCTGCATTTTGAAAACCGATAAATGTGATAAACAATCCGATTCCCGCACCGACTGCATGCTTCAGCTCCGGCGGAATGGAATCAATAATTTTTTCCCGCAATCCGCTAAGCGTCAGCAAGACAAGAAAGAGACCTGAAACAAGAACACCTGAAAGGGCTGTTTGCCAAGGGATGCCGTACGTCAAAACGACAGTAAAAGCAAAGAACGCGTTCAATCCCATACCGGGAGCAAGAGCTACCGGATACCGTGCCACAATACCCATGATGAGTGTCCCGATGGCTGCAGCCAACGCGGTCGCAGTGAAGACAGCTCCTTGATCCATTCTCAATTCATTGGGAAAATCAGCAACAGAGCTTAATGAAAGCGTTGCTGGATTGACAAACAAAATATAGGCCATTGAAAGAAATGTTGTAATTCCGCCAATAATTTCCCTGCGGTAATTAGTGCCAAGTTCATCCAAATTGAAAATATTTTTTCATTATAAAGTCCTCCTACAATTGGCTGTATAAAAAACTTTAAGCAAAAAAATAAGCGCTCCATTCCAAGGATGCGCTTGACCATGAGGTTGCTGAAAGCCCAATGTGAGAAAGGAAAAGGATCCTCTCCTCCTTCAGCCATCGAACCGTCAACACCTCGTAGTCAAGCTATTTACGGTAGCTTGGTAGAAACTTTCGGGCCATATTCCCGAAATTATACGAGAATGTTTATATTTATTATATAAAAATGATAATTCCGATTTATACAAGTTGGTCAGATTTATTCCCATTCAATTGTTGCCGGCGGCTTGCTTGTAATATCGTAGACAACTCGGTTCACGTGCGGCACTTCATTGACAATCCGCGTAGAGATCACTTCCAGCACTTCCCACGGAATACGAGCCCAATCTGAAGTCATGCCGTCAATTGAAGTGACAGCACGGATTCCAATTGTATGATCGTACGTGCGGGCATCGCCCATCACACCTACGCTGCGGATGTTAGGCAAAACGGTGAAATATTGCCAAATGTCCCGCTCTAATCCGGCTTTTTTAATTTCTTCTCGTAAAATAGCATCGGATTCCCGAACAATCTCTAGCTTTTCTTCCGTTACTTCTCCTAAAACCCGAATGGCTAATCCTGGTCCCGGGAACGGCTGGCGCCAAACGATTTCATCTGGAATACCAAGCTCTGTTCCAAGTGCGCGAACTTCGTCTTTAAAGAGTGTATTCAATGGTTCAATCAGTTGAAATTTCATATCCTCCGGAAGTCCGCCGACATTGTGATGCGATTTGATCGTTTGCGCCGTCTGCGTACCGCTTTCGATAATGTCTGTATAAAGTGTTCCTTGAGCAAGAAACTCAATGCCCTCCAATTTTGCCGCTTCATCATCAAAAACATAGATAAACTCGTTGCCGATGATTTTTCTTTTCTTTTCCGGGTCAGTAACACCCTTCAATTTTTCTAAAAAGCGGTCTTTTGCATCTACTTTAATGACATTCATGTTAAACCCTTCGCTAAACGTCTTCATGACGCTTTCCGCTTCCCCTTTGCGAAGGAGTCCGTGGTCAACAAAAATGCACGTTAATTGATTGCCGATCGCTTTATGGATTAAAACGGCTACAACAGATGAGTCCACCCCGCCGCTTAGCGCGCACAGCACTTTCTTATTTCCGACAGTTTTGCGGATGTTCTCTATTTGCATTTCAATAAAGTTTTCCATCGTCCACGAATTTGTGCACCCGCAAATACGGAAAACGAAATTTTTCAATAGGTCGTTTCCAAATTCTGTATGGCGCACTTCGGGATGAAATTGAACCCCGTACATGTTCCGCTCACCATTGCTGATTGCGGCAAATGGACATGATGGGCTAGTGGCGTCTACTTTAAAGCCGTTCGGAATATCGGCCACAAGATCCCCGTGACTCATCCAAACGATTTGATCATCAGGCAAGCCTTCAAACAACGGCGATTTTTCCTTTACTTGTAAAGCTGCTTTCCCATATTCCCGGTGCTTCGCCTTTTCCACTTTTCCCCCGAGCAAATAGGTCATTAATTGCATGCCATAGCAAATTCCGAGCACTGGAACCCCGAGTTCAAAAATCCGCTCGTCGCAGCGAAAAGACTTTTCGTCATATACGCTGTTTGGACCCCCTGACAAAATAATTCCTTTCGGATTCATTTTTTTGATATCTTCTATCGACAGCGTATGCGGATGAAGCTCGCTGTAAACACCAAATTCGCGAATTCTGCGCGTAATTAATTGATTGTATTGGCTGCCGAAATCTAACACTAAGATCATGTCTTGGATGTTCTCCAACGTGTTCACCTCATTATTTTGATGGATCAATATATTGTTTCACATCTGACTTCAAAAAAATAGAATTCTACCGAAAAAAAGGCAGAATTCTAGTACATCTACTAACTTCTGCCTTCATAGTCGGGTTATTTACGGTAACCCGGTAGAGACTCTCGAACCATATTATCGAGGATATACGAAGGAGCTTCCCGCTATGAATTTTTTCTTATCATACCAAGTGATCAAGACCCGGTCAAGAAGTTGTTTTTTTGATTAAATCTTCCCATAATTCTTTCGATTGCTCCCATTCCTTGCTTGGATCATCGCCCCGATACAGCGCCCGCTCATAAATGTAAGTTAATTGCGACATACTATTTGTTCCAAACATTTGATCAATCTGTTTTGCATATTCTCTTAACGTTTGCCCGTTTTCCCGTTTGTAGCCACATCTTTCCAGAGATTTAAGCAAAAGCCTGTATGCTTTCAAAAAATCTTTCTCATCATGATTCCGTTTATAGAAGCTAGTCATCCAACTGGTCATCCATTTATTTCTCGTTTTGAAAAGTATTAACACACATGCCGCTATAAACAAGATGAAACCGATGGAGACAATAACAGCTGGTGATAGCGAAAAAGGGAATTTCTTTGGCTGCTTAGTATCATCCGTATCGATTTGTTCTTGACTTTCTTCCTCAAGCGGCTGACTTTGTTCTTGTTCGGCAGCGGATGAATCTTGTTGATTTTCATCTGATTGATGTGCAAATTCCTGCGGATTGGAAAAACCGATCGTCGGTTCAAAAGGGACCCAGCCAATTCCAGAAAAATAAACCTCTACCCACGAATGGGCATTGTTGCTAGTTACTTCATACACTTCCAATCCTTCGCTTGTCGTTTCCACAAACTGCCCTGGGGTATATCCCTTTACCCAGCGCGCCGGAATTCCGACAGACCGAAGAAGAACAACCATAGATGTCGAAAAATTGTCGCAATATCCTTTCTTCGTTTCAAATAAAAACTGATCGACATAATCTTCATCCAATTCCGGGACAGCCACATCATTCGTTTCATATACAAACGGTTCTTTCAAAAAATACTGTTCAACCGCCTTGGCTTTATCATAAAAGTTGTTTTTATCTTTTGTAATCTCCACAGCGAGATTTTTCACGCGTTCCGGAAGGCTTGCGGGAAGCTGCGTATATCGTTCGACCAATTCTTTTGGAGCACCTTCATTCGAGTGAACAGCCTGCAATTTTTCAATTTCAAACAAGGGATAAGAATATTTCAAAGAATAACTGGAAAGCCGTTCCCCCGATTCATTAAACATTGGGAATATATTCTCCGTAACATGTTCGATGCGGTATTGATCAGCATCACTGGAAATTTCCTGCAATCCAAGCGGATAAATAATATGCTGATATGGATATTCGCGCTCAATTTCTACAGTCGAAACAAGCTGTTCCGTTTGAACCTGACTACTCGTCAAGTTTAAATACGGACCGATAAATCCATTTGCAATGGAAAATTGTCTGTCGCTTGTCATCCAGCCTTTTCCTGTATAAACATCTTTTGTTTCAACTCGCCAATAATGCTGTCTTTCTACATACGCCCGAAAAGCAGGTGCATCGTTTGGAATGAACGGACCGCCCAATTGCTCATCATTGGTACCATAACCGATTTTTTTGACAACCGAATTTGACAAATGCTCCCCTTCTCCGTCCTGTTTATACTTCGAAAAATACGGTAAAGGGTCTGGCCATTGGGGGGCCGCTTTCGGAGCGAGCCACCCGATCGCAGCAGAAACAACAATCATTGCCAAAAGCGGCACAATCCATTTCCAATACAAAATAGACCTAAACGGAATTTTCTCCGAAAAAATCATCCTTTCAAAATACAGAAGACCTAAAAGGAAAAATCCAACCACCGCTAACCGTATAATCGCATAAGTTGCATCATATGGCGAAAACGTATCTAATACTGCCACATACGTAATAGTTAAAATTAAAAATAATAAAATTCTTTTTCTCTGAATAATCCAATAGTTTAATAAATAGACAAGCAGCCACAATAATACAAAGAAAAGAAACGTCCGGAATGGAGGAGTCATTCCGCCGAAATACCTTTCGGTGATCAAGTTTAAGTTATAGCGAAGATCATGAATAAATTCTAATATCCATCCTATTTCAAAAACAGAGCCGTTGTAAAACAGCTGATGAATAAAAAAGAAAATATAACATAATTTAACCGGATACGAGATATACCATTTTAGCTGCATAAATGTAAAAAAGAGAGAAATTCCGATAAATATAACGAAAATAACGGTATAGATAGAATCAGTCGAATATTCAAGCGGCCGCAGCCATTCCCACAGCAAAATAAACGATAGCAAATATAAACAAAAGTTAACGATTTGCTGTTTCATTATCGGCTTCCCACCCTTTGCGCTGCATCTCGGAACATGCCGGCGTCAACAGTGCGGACAGTTATCGAATGCCGCCGCAATTTATCTATTAGTTCTTGATCTCTTCTCCGCTTTTCAACCGCTTTTGTCACATGCCAAATGGTGACATGACGCGGCTTCGGAAACGCTAGAAGCTTGTCAATCAAGGAAGAGTGTAAATGACTTGTCATAATCATGATAGATGAATGCTGTCCCCATTTGTTCAATTCCTCTAAAAGCTGGTTGATAAACTCGTCCTCACCATCGCAATCCGCTACTGCTAAATGATACAGGATATGCTTCCAATGATGCTCATGATTTGATATAGGAAAAACTTTCTTCGTTTTCCCAACCGAAACTACCCCGAGCTTGGAACCGTTTTTGAGCACTGCTTTAGAGAACGAAGCTGTAAATGAGATAAGCTCTTCAAATGACGATGACTTTGTTCGATCGATGAAACAAACAATTTGTTGGCTATTTAGCTGCTCAAATTCCTTTGTCATGATCGAATGGCGTCTCGCTGTCGCCTTCCAGTCTATCCAAGATAATTTGTCTCCTGGTTCATATTCCCTTACCCCAGCAACAATCGAAACATCTTTTATATATCGTGTTCTTGCAAAACCTGCATCCTTTTCAAGTGAAAGTTGTTGGGGACGGTACTGAAACTCAAAAAATGGCGGATAGACCACAATGTGATTGTTTGCCGAATAAATGCCTTCTCTTTCAATGATTCCAAACAAATCTCCTGTTTTAAATCGCACTGTTTCAAAATGATGGGATCCCCTCGGAAGATTAGATAACGAATATTGGAATGAAAAACGTTTTTTCCACCAAGGAAACAATACAATCTTCGCTGATCCAAAATTTTTCAGCTTTTCAGGAAGGACATCCTCAACGATTCCAAAGAAAAAAGGGAAGGGAAACGGCTGTTCAATTTCGATAGTACAAACAAGCGGTTCGCCTGCTTGAAATTCCGTTTTATTTAATTTGCGCCGAACTCGCAGCTTCTTCAGCGGATAAAGAGCCAACGCAACAGAATAAACAACAAACGGCAGCAATGAATACAATAAAAACCAGCTGACAAACCCTCCTTGAAACATGGCATATGCAAAGGAAGCCGCCACGAGCAATATTAAAAAAGCAAGGTTCCACGCCAGCCGTGTGCCTTTTAGCAAGCCTTTCATTGATTTCACAGCGACCTCACTACAGGCACAGGGATTTCGGCAAGAATATCTTCAATGATTTGTTCAGCTGTTCTCCCTTCATAACGCGCTTCAGATGTCAAAATAATGCGATGGGGCAGGACATGCACGGATAAATATTGAACATCATCGGGGATCACATAATCTCGGGCATGAATAAACGCATACGCCTGAGATGCCTTCATAAGTGCAACAGAACCACGGGGACTGACTCCTAAATAGACGGAATCATGGTTCCGCGTCTTATTTACGATGTCTACAATATAATGTTTAATCGTATCATCTACATATACTTGTTTGATTTCTTCCTGAAGTGCCGTTAGTTCGTCTTTGGTGATGACTGACGTTAGTTCATCAAGCGGCTGTCCTTTTTCAGCTCTTGTCAACACTTCTACTTCTTCTGTAACGGAAGGATAGCCCATTTTCAGTTTTAGTAAAAATCGATCCAATTGAGCCTCCGGCAACGGATAAGTTCCTTCATACTCAACGGGATTTTGTGTCGCCATAACGAAAAAAGGTTTTTCAAGCGGCATTGTCACGCCATCAATGGTGACACTTCCTTCCTCCATGCCTTCAAGCAAGGCGGATTGGGTCTTTGGTGAGCTTCGATTTATTTCATCGGCCAAAATAATATTAGCCATAATCGGTCCTGGTCGGTATTCAAATTCAATTGTTTTCGGATTATATATCGATACTCCAGTAACGTCTGAAGGCAGTAAATCAGGTGTAAACTGAATTCTTTTAAAATCAGCCCCAACAGACTTTGCCAATGCCTTCACCATCATCGTTTTTCCAACTCCGGGTACATCTTCGAGAAGCACATGCCCTCCAGCAAGCAATGCCGACAAACTTAAAATGACCAGTTCACTCTTTCCTACAATAACTTTTTCAACATTTTCGACAATTTTTTCTAATTTTGGATGCATCGTCTCCCCTTGCATTTATAGGCCTCCCAATCATCATATCTGCACTTCTAACTCTATTATACAATTGCCTAATAGCAGAAAAAAACGATTCGTTTTCAAACTGTTTAAAATTTATTGTACATTGTTACGTTTTCTTCTGAGAAAAGAATAAGGGGTAGAAAATTGAGAATTTTCACAAACTTTATGCGGAGTATTCCTAGTTTTCCTGCTTCTAAATGAATGGGATGACGTCATGCTAAATAAAGTAAATGCAAGGGAATGATCGTTAAGAACGCTTGTATAGCATTGCCCAAATTTCTTTTAAAACAGGCATTTGTTCTTTCTCTTCTTCACTTACTTGTTCCCAAATGATTCCTTCCGGCTTTGAATAAGGAGTGTTCGTTTTGATCAATTCTTTTTCTGTAGCAATCCAATCAACCGTCAAATCATACGGATCAATAGGAAAATCGTCTTCTACCAGCTGAATGCTATGAACAGTCGTGACGACAGGAACAGAAGGCTGCCCAAGCTCCCGAATAATGGCATATTCGCGATCAGCATATCCTTCGCCTTTTCCAATTCTGCGCCCGTCCCTATGGACTGCAACCGATCCAACCACGATGAAATCAATAGTTGGCAGCTGATCGAGAGAGATCTCCCTTCCGAACGTATTCATATGTTTCAAGCTGGCGGCTTTTCTCTCTTCTCCTTTTGGCACCCATTCAGGCTTCACCATGATAAAACCGGATTTTAATCTTGGAGTTGGCATAAGAAGAGTCTTTCCATCAATTAGCACTTTCGTCCGAATTGGAAGCTGCGGAGCATCAGGGTTCACCTTTACGACGTTTGCCGATTTATATTCAGGCATCGAAGCAACAATTTTTGCAGCTTGTTCAGCTCCTTTGAAATTTGGAATTCTATTTTTCAGCGGAAACGGAAAGCGTCCAAGCTTCTCTTTTTCAAGCTGAGTCCATATTTTTTCCCTGACGGCCTGTTTATCCATCTTCTAAACCTTCTTCCTGCGCTGTGATTTAACCTTTACAAATAAAAAAGCAGAGCCAATTGACAAACGAAAAGATGATGTTTTCATATTCTATCTTGGGGCTCATAGAACAAGAACAGCGGTATACTCCGGGAATCTAAAATATGTGTCGGAAAATCAAAAGAGCTGCCATTCTTACGATTGCCCAATTTGAAAGCTGAAAGGTAGATACCATTTTGATTCAAGATGGGAGATAATTTTATCAATACTGCCAAGTTCACTTCGTTTTTTTTAAGAGCTCGATTTGGTATTGATGAATCAGCTTATCAAGTTCCTGGCTGATTTTTAACACAACCTCAGATGTATATCCATATTTCTCAGCCAATGAAATCATATATGCTCGTTCATTTTCTATTTTAATAGATAGAATATTCATTTTATTCATTTTTCAGTAACCCCATTTTTTACGAGTTTTAGTAGTATTAATAGTACCATACTCTTACGAATAATGTAAAGATTTGTAATTTATTGAAGAAATTTGCGGAAGAAGGGGGTAAATTCCCCCATTTAAAAAGTATTGGGGTTTATTTTCTCCACCGTGTAGAAAAAAACGTTCCTAGCACAATAAACCCATTGTAAAATTTTTAAAATAGCGTTCACTTAAAAAATCGGATAATTATTTTTGTAAATTTCCTGAATGGATTGTATTTTCTGATGAAAATCCTCTGAAGCAGCCTGAGCGTGCAAGAGGGAGTAGAGTTTATTGGACAAATTGTCATGATTATAAAACTTGCGCTTTATTTCATTTTGACTTCAATGAGCCCTAAGAAAAGATAAATATTGACCGCAGCATGAACATCAAAGAAGCCTTGGCTCGACGATAAATCAAACCCGCCAATTTCTTGCATCCTCTTCAGTCGGTAACGAACAGACCCTAATGAAACATGCATTCTTTCGGTTGTTTTATATAGATGTCCGTTATTTTCAACATACCAATAAAGCGTTTCTAATAAATCTGAGCATGCTTGTCATCGTAGTTTTTTATTTTTTGAAGCATTGTATGTGCAAAGGCTTCCATTTCCGGTAAATTTTCAGAGCATATTAACTCCGCAACCGCTAAAAACTCCTTAAATGCTTTGACTTTCGCATTGCTTTTAGAAAACTTCATAATCTTAATTGTTTTTTCTGCTTCTTTTAATCCTTTTTTCAAATCTGATGCTTGCTGACATAAACTGCTGATCCCCAATTTCATTTCAAAAGGTTTAATCTCGGAGAAAATCTGATCAATTAGCCATTGCCCGCATGAAACTTCAGATGAAAATTGACGGATAAAATCTTCAGGAATAACAGCAATCAGCTAATTGACTTTTGTTGTCATTATGCATGCTAAACCTTGCTGCTTGATCAATTTATTTAAGCTTTCAGCTGCTGCAGTTTTATAATGATTAAGCGAATCTTCAAGCTCTTTTCGATTAAACTCTTGGCTGCTGTCCAGATGAAACAAAAACACATATTGCGGTTGATTAAGATTGTATCCCATTAATTTTAATCGGTAAGTAAGCTCCTCTTCTGAAAATTCCCCCCCTAAAAACGGCGTTCAGCAATTCTCTTTTTAATTCGTTGTTCGTTTTCAAACGCAGAAGTTTCATTTATTATTTGCATAACACAAATGGATGCCGCCTTTTTAATGACGATATAGTCCAATTCCGAAAAGCCTTCTGATTCACGAATTAGTGAAACATAACCAAAAATATTGTTTCTTACAAAAACAGGAGATATTAATTTTTCAAATGTATAGCCTTTTGCTGAAGAAACTTTTATCCGATTCGTATTACATTTTTCTTTTATATCTACTGTTTCCACTTTCTCCCTCACATAATCAGCGCTGTTTAAATAAATTTTTCGAAGCGAATCGCTCGCTTCAATCAACTGACGGTGAGAGTTTTCCAGCAGAAGAGCACAATTCATCTCAACCGCTAAAGTGTTCAATATCCCCTTTAGTCCACACCCATTTAATAGCGAATTTGTCAACTTTTCAATAATCATAAGAGCTTTCTTAAACATTTCTTTCTGCCTTTCTATCCTTATAAAAGCTTTGTCTAGCTCTTGTCCTAAATTTTCCTCTTCATAATAAGGCAGCTCTTTTTCGATTTCTTCTCCCCAATCCTAAAACCGGTTTGGCAATCCAATGACAATGCGGATCACCCTTTCCTTCACACTCAACTTCTTTAAAAATTACTTTTCTACCCAACTGATTGCTCACATATCCGCCTGCAAATCCTATTAGTGTAAAACATACTGGATCAGAAGATAATCCAAAGGTGGCAATATGGTGTTCAGCTTCTTGTGAATGCTTCCAATAGCCTTCTGAATAATAATCTTTTGTTACAGGGTCGATATGCAGCTCTTTAACTGAAATGCCTAAATCAGCCGTTATGCCGTGCATATGCGAACCAGCGATAAACAGTTCTTTCAATGTCAGCGTATGATAAGCATCTTTCCTTCTTAAATGATTTGAAAAATTATTGCCGCAATCCCAGCCATACCGTAATAAAAAACCTTTAGCTCTGTCGAGACCTAAAGCTGAAATTAAATGATTTCGCAAAGTATTTAAGATTGCCCAGATTCAGGCAAAAATTTCATCATTTCGTTGGAGTCTAAAACTTCCCCCATTTCCATCCCCCTCACCACAAACTATTAGCATTTTTTATCAAAATTATCATAATATTTAATAAATTTTCAGGAAATTTTATATAAGATATCAGTAATGAACAGAATTGATTCTGTTAAAAATGTAAGCGTTAACAAAAAGAGGGGGAGAATAATATGAATAAATTTGAAGAACAAATTTATAATTGCATGAAACCCGTTGAAGAATTGCTGGCTAAAACAACCAATCCACTGCATATTGCGATTCTTGAAAACTTCCGCCGACACGTTCATCTGGAAGGCGCCGGCATGTTCAATGAAATTGTTTCTTCCGATATGATGGTCGATCACCCCGTTTATCGTGTTACTTGGGGAAGCGAGCCAACTGTTATTGAAGGAAAAGAAGGAGTCCTCAACTTCTATCATATTGCATCAAAATCAGTACTTTGGCATTCTGATGACTTGCTAGCTGTGGCTGATTGGGGAATTGCAGATGAACTGACTTTCCACCAATTAATTAAAGGCCAAGGATTGCTTGATTTAGGATTTGAAGTAGATGATCCGGACAAAATTTATCATTACTCAAGCCGTCAAGTATTTTTATGGCCGTATGATGAAACGGGGAGACTTAAGGGAGAGCATCTTTACGAAGATAAAAGTACAGTAAAAATTGTAGAAGTGGATCCTGCTGACATCATCACACCAGAACGAGTTGCCGAAATCCACCGGGAATGCTTGGCAAAATTAGAAGCAGAAAAACCGCCGAAATATTGGACGCTGGAAGTTATAAAACAACAGCTGGAAGGCAAATGATAAAATGAGTTTTCATGAAGACGAACACACGATCATTCATTTTTTGAGTCTAGTACATCATGAATGAATGCCCGACGCGAGGGAGCTAATTTAACTCTCTCGCGTTTTATGCATCTAAACATGGCAAGCTGGCAAATTTATGCCCAATGTAATCAAAGCAAAAAAAGCCGTTAAACATTTCGAATCATAAACTAAACGATTGGAATATCAGCAAATCTATCATTTCCTTTAAGCTATTTCCGCCTTTACAGAAAATATAGAAGCTTCATAAATCCTTTCCAATCATTTTCTTCTTCAAGCAGCAAACAGCCTAAATATGTTGATAATTCGAGAAATGGGCAAAAAAAATATATTGGCACATACACGTTTTTTATAAAAACATACTGACATTCATGACTGATAATACGGACTGATCTGGATGCACAGTTCGTTTTGCTATTTTCCATTTTCCATTCACTTTCCGAATAATATCTTCTCTTTCTCCGAACAATTCCTCAGTTTTTGCTTCTGAACTTCTGCTGCGCTTAAATAGAAAATAACTTCTAACCTTATATTCATTAGAGCGGGAGCCAGGCTCAACGACCACATTGCTTATAAAATGCCTCTGCCTTGTAGGCGGGTTTTCGACCCAGGCTGATTTCGTATAAAGTCTTTCGACCTTTATCTCTATGTCCTTTTTCGAATCTGCAAAATAAGTCATTTCAGTATTTAAATTGCTTCCCATTTTGTTATCAACGGTTACCCGCAGGGGCATCGTGTATTGAATATCATCATCAAGCAATTCAAGCCATTCCCGATATTTTCGGTGGTCAAGCAAATAGGCCTCATAATATAAAAATTGAGAAATTTCATATTGAATATCACTATTCATGAGATTTCACCTCTGGCTCTTTCGTAATCAGCTCCAGCCAGTATTTATGCATACTTCTTGCAATATGATCTGTATAGCAAGTTGGGTACGCTTTTCCCGGTCCCGGAAAATTCTCATCCGGATCTAAGTGATCTAATCCCATTAAGTAGTTGAGCATATTGTTGTAGCTGAGATTTCGATCTCTTGCCATTAACCCTTGGCTGGCCTCAACAATGCGAGCCCAATTTTCCGTATCATCCTGTTCAAGAGTACCTGCCGCGCCAAACGTTGCAATAAAGCCTTTGTACGATTTTTCCTTATAATCTTCCGGCAGCGCCTTATCAATCATATACCAAACCCAAATTTCAACTTGATCGGGCCCTAACGGCCGCCATACTCTAAATTGAAGATGATTATACTTTGTTCCTTCTGTTCCGCTGCAAGAGCTTAAGAATGATAGATTTGGAAAAACTCCGCCAACAAAATTTTGAACTCTAGAAAAAATGTCCAATTGTTCTTTATTTAAATTTTTCTCAAACATCGACCACATCGATTCAGGCATACCTTGGTATATGTTATTCGATCTTCCAGTAGCAGATGTAATTACATTAATTCCATGTCCGTTTGACAAAACAACTTGATGTCCATATGATGCATACAAAGGATCGCTCGGTGTAAGCTTCAATTCCACGGCGGATCTATGAGTCGTTTGAACATGGTAAGGATCTGCCGCGAAATTTTCACTTGTCATTTTCCAATTTGCTTTTGCCACCCATCGTTGAGGGACTCCCCTCACTTCCATCCCTCCGTCGCTCCGGCCAAGCATTATATCAAAATACCATTTCATTTCGCCTAAATAATCTTCTAAAGACATAGCGTCAGGATCAAGATTTCCAAAAATCATTCCTTGATAGCTTTCAACACGAGGAACTGGGCGCAGTCCCCACTCGCTTTTATCCATCGATTCCCCAAATACTTTATTCCCTGCAACAACCCCGATCAGTTCACCGTTTAAATTATAAGTCCAGCCATGATAAGGGCATGAAAATGCTTTTTTATTTCCATAATCTTCTGTACACAAACGAACACCCCTATGAGAACAAGAGTTCAAAAATGCGTTGATTTCTCCATTTTTATTTTTCACTAAAATAATCGGGTCATCGACCATCATCCTCGTAACAAAGCTTCCTGGTTCTTTTAATTCCGATTCGTGCGCCAGAAACTGCCATGTTCTGCCGAAAATTCTTTCTTTTTCTAGTTCGTATATTTCCGGATCTGTAACTAACCATTGAGGAAATCGGCCGTTTTCTATATTTTTCTCAACTTCCTTCCAATCTATCGTTCTCATATCCGTTCCCTTCCTCCTTTGGTTATTGGAATATTCGGAATTCTATGCCGCCAAACTCCCGGCTTTTGGGCAAGTTAGGTTAGTACAGACCTGTTGTTTATACTAAAGCTTTAGTCTTTCTTTTTTGCTTATACCTAAATACGTATCTTTTATTTTTTCATCTTCCAGCAAATCGCTCGCTTTTCCTTGAATGACAATTTCTCCGCGATCCAATACACAAGCGTGATCTGCAATTTGCAAAGCTGCTTTGACGTTTTGTTCAATTAACAAAATGGTCGTTCCAAATGTTTTTTTCATTTGCTTTAAAATATTCATAATGTCTTTGACAATAAGCGGAGCCAATCCTAAAGACGGTTCATCCAGCATCATTAGTTTTGGCTTCGCCATCAGCCCGCGGCCTATGGCAACCATTTGCTGCTCGCCGCCGCTCAACAATCCGCCCGGTCGATCCAACATTGTTTTTAATTTAGGGAAAAAGTCTAGAACTTGCTCGAAATCCTCCATAACACTTTTTTTGTCATTTTTATATCGGTGATAAGATCCTAACAGCAAATTATCCTTAACAGAAAGATCATCAAAAATTTGTCTTCTTTCCGGGACAAGACAAATGCCTTTTTCAACGATCTTTTCTACTTTACCATAAGAAATTTCTTCATTTTCAAATACAATGGTTCCTGATCTCGGTTTATAAATGCCTGCTATTGTTCCAAGAAGGGTGCTTTTCCCGGCGCCATTTGACCCTACCATCGCAAAGATTTCGCCTTGTTTTATTTCAAAGTGAATCCCTTTCAAAACGTGCAAATATCCGTGGTACGTATGAAGGTTGTCTACTACTAACATTAGATTGCTTCCTCCTCTCCCAAATAGGCTGCAATAACTTTAGGATTGCTTGAAATTTCTTCAGGCGTTCCTTCCGCAATTTTTTTCCCATAGTCAAGAACTACAATTTTATCTGCAATCGACATCACCGTTTCCATATCATGTTCAACAAATAAAAATGTCATCCCTTGTTTTCTCATATTTTTCAGTACATTCACTAGATTGCGGGATTCCTGCGGATTCAGCCCGGCCATCGGTTCATCCAGTAAAATAAATGAAGGCTCTGCAGCTACTGCCCTGGCAATCTCTAATAATCTTTGATTTCCATAAGGCAATGTTTCAGCTCGTTCAAAAGCTAAATCAGCAATACCGACCTGTTCAAGGCATTGCAATGCTTGTTGCATTACCTCTTTTTCTTCTTTATAAACGTTCGGCAATCGCAGGCCTGAGCTTAAAATTCCAGTTTTTAATCTTATATGACTTCCTGTCATCACATTTTCGATGACGGTCATATTATTAAATACTTGCAAATTTTGAAATGTTCTTGTCATCCCAAGACTTGCAATTTGATAAGGTCTTTTCCCGATGATGGAAACGCCTTTAAAGGTTATTTTTCCGCTTGTTGCCGGGATGACACCTGTCACTAAATTAAAAAGGGTTGTTTTGCCGGCGCCATTTGGACCTATTACAGCAACAATTTCCCCTTTTTTCACTTCAAACGAAACATTTTCAACGGCATTTACACCGCCGAATGATTTTGAAAGATTTTCGACTTTTAATAATGTTTCCTCAGTCATGAATATCACTTCCCGTTGACTTCTTTGAAAATGCTGAAACTGGTTTATTTTTAAAGCTTGAAGTGATTCTTTTGATAAAATGAAAGATCGCTTTTGAAATTCCATTTGGCATGTATATTAAAATAACTACAAGCAGCACGCCGAAAAATACAATTTCGAATTCCCCGCTAGCATTGGGAATAATTTTCGGTACAATATCTTTCAACAATTCTCCTAAAAATACATATATCGCTGCTCCGATCAATCCGCCCCAAATATTCCCTATCCCACCGATGACAACCATTATTAAAAAGTAGATAGATGTCATCATTTCAAACAATTGAGGATTTATAAAGGTGACATAGTGTGCGTATAAGCTTCCAGCAATTGAAGCATAAACGGCGCTTAATACAAAAATTTGCAATTTATATTTATTAATATTTATACCAATTGCTTCCGAAGCAATTTCGCTGCCATGGATAGACATTAAAGCTCTTCCGACTCTTGATTGAACAATATTGCGCGCAAAGAAAATTCCTAAAAAGACAAAGATCCAAATTAAGAAGTAAAATTGAAAATCTGTTGAAAATGAAATGCCGAATAAGCTTAAAGGAGGTATGCCAAAAAACCCGTTTAATCCTCCAGTTATTGTTTTCCACTCTTTAAAAAATGTAAATATGATCACTCCAAATCCAAGAGTGGCTAAGGCTAAATAATGCCCTTTTAGTTTAAATACTGGAATACCAATGATTAAAGAAACGAGTGATGCAATAATCGCCCCAACTAAAATTCCTATCCAGGAAGGCATCTGCAATGTAGCCGTAAAATATGCAGAGGTATAGGCACCAATACCGTAAAAAGCTGCATGCCCGAGGGAAATTTGCCCTGCATATCCGATTAATAGCGTCAGTCCAGTAGTGACCAATGAGTAAAAACCGATCATAATGAAAGTACTTAAAATATAATTATTTGATTGAAAAATAAAAGGAAGAAGCATAATAACGACAAAAAAGATAAGAGGACCTTTCAAACTCCTGTTGTATATTTTCGTTAAATTGTTATCCATTTTTTCCTCTCCTCTAAACACGTTTTCCTGATACTTTCGAGAACAATCCATTTGGCATGAAGAATAATACGATTAAAAGAAGAGTGAAGCTAATGGCATCTTTATATCCTGAAGATAAATATCCTTCCGTAAAAGATTCTAATATTCCGATTAAAAATGCTCCGGCAATAGCAGCAGGTGCATTTGACAACCCTCCAATTACTGCAGCAATAAATGCTTTTAAGCCAATCATGATTCCCATATCATACGAAGCACCCGAAATGGGGGCAATCACTATTCCTGCGAGCGCTCCAAGACCAGCACTAATGGATACTGCCCAAAACGACATTTTTTGGGGGCTGATTCCCATTAGCCTTGCTGCAAAACGATTGACAACACAAGCTGTTACCGCTTTTCCTAAGTAGGTTTTATTAAAAAAGTAGTAAAGGACAGCTAAACTTAATAAGGAAATGCCGATAGCCCATAAGCTTTGCGGCTGAATGGTAGCATCAAAAAAATTGATATTCTGATTTCCAGAGAAAGGACGCAGCGCCAAAGGCTGAGTTCCCCAAATTAAAATGCTAATTCCCCGAAATACAAAAGCTGCACCTATCGTAATAATAAGAAGTGTTGCGGTTGATGAATTTCTTGCAGGATAAATTGCCAACCTTTCGAACAAACCACCGATAATCGTGACTATGACAATACTTACTGCTATTGCAATAATTAATGGAAAGCCCATATTGACAAACGAAATACAAGTAAGTGCACCCAGCATGGCAAAATCGCCTTGTGCTAAATTTAAAAGGCCGGTTATGTTGAAAATAATGACAAATCCAATAGCAATCAGTGCATAGATGCTTCCAATGGTCAGTCCAGAAAAAATTAACTGAATAAATTGGCTGGTCAGTTCCATTCCCACACTTCCCTTCTATTTTTGGTCTTTAGGGATCTTCCCCGTACTTTTAATCGTTGAAGATCCCTTTACAACATTATTCTGCAATGACAAATTTGCCGTCTTTGATTTGAACCATAACTAAGCTGCTTTCATCAAGGCCAGTATGATTATCTTTCGAAAAATTGAATATTCCGGAAATTCCAACAAAATTTTTCGTATCCTCGAGCTGTTCTCTAATTTTTTCTTTGTCAGTTCCGGCTTTTTCAATTGCATTCACTAATAAATAGAATGCGTCCCAAGTATGGCCTCCAAACGTATTTGCGTCATGGTTGAATTTTGCTTTAAAATCCTCTTTATACTTAATAAGTGTTTCTTTTTGTGGATCATTATCCGGCAATTGTTCAGCGACAATTAAACGCCCTGCAGGAAAAATAACTCCTTCCGCTGCTTCTCCGGTTAACTCAATAAACTCTTTAGTACCAATTCCCTGACTTTCAATAATGGGAAGTTTCATTCCTAATTGATGGAGATTTTTCGTAATAACTGAAGACTCCTGAGCAGTTCCCCAAACGATAATTGCCTGTGGATTTGATTTCTTTACGCGAGTCAGCATCGCTTTCGCATCATCAACAGTTGCTTCAAATTCCTCTTCAATAACAGCTTCAATGCCGTATTCACCTTTCAGGCGATTAAATTCTTCATGAGCACTTGTGCCGTATTGGTTGGCAACATTCAGCCAGGCAATTTTCGTTAAATTTTTTTCTTTCAAATAGGCTAAAATTTTAGGAATTACTACATCATCACTTTGTGTCGTTTTGAAGATCCAGTCCCGTGAAGAATTATCATCAGGTTTTACAATTTGTTTACTTGTAGCTGATGCAATGAATGGAGTTTTTGACTTTTCCGCAAGCGGCACCATTGCTAAAGCATTTCCGCTTAGCGTACCCCCAACAACAGCCAATACTTTATCCTGCTCAATTAATTTTTTCATAGACAGCACGGCTTCATTTTGATCGGACTTATCATCATAGGCAATCAGCTCTATTTTCTTTCCATCTATTCCATCGTTTTCATTTACTTGCTCCACCAGCATTTTTACCGTTTCCATCTGTGATTTTCCTAAAGGAGCACCGCCGCCCGAAGCTGAATAAATAGCACCAATTTTAATGACATCGGAACCACCGGAATCATTATTTTTTCCACCGGCGCTTTCAGAATTTCCGCATGCTGCCAGCATAGAGAGAAATAACATCAAAATGATCAACGAAACAAATTTTTTCAACGTAACCCCCTCCTTTATTTTTGGCAAAATTCCTTAAAAGCTTTATCTTTCTTAGTGACAACGCTTTCATATTAGTGAAATCAGAGGACCACCCCTTTCCTTTGACCAACAAATCATCAATAATATTATATATGATTTAAGATATGGTTTCAAATATTCCGAAAATTACTTCTATTTGTTTTTTTGCTAGCTTTTATTCGTTTTTTTATAACGGAATTAAAAATATTTTGGAATCAGTTTGATATCAATCGATTTTTAAATATATAAACATTTTTAAAAATATCTTTTATTTATTCATTCGCCTTATTTTTTTAATAAGCAACTTCTAAAATTTTTAATATATCTTGTTTAGTTACTTCTCTTGGATTCGCTAATATGCTTAATTCCTCATTTAAAGTAGCATCAGCTAAAATGTCAAACTGCTCTCGTTTAACTCCTAATTTACTTAGAGACGGTATTTGAACTTTTTCAGACAAATTTCTCACAGCCTCAATAGCTTGTTTAGTTGCTTTAAAGTCCGATAAATCTTCAACAGGCAAACCCATTGCCTTTGCGACATTCTTAAATCTCTTTTGTACATTTTCATCTTTCGCATTAAAATCCATGACATATGGCAAAGTACAAGCATTTGCTACCCCATGAGGTAATCCACAATAGACACTTAACGGGTGAGCTATTGCATGAACTAAACCTAATAATGCAGAGTTAAATGCAAATCCAGCAAGCATGCTTCCGAGTAACATGTTTGTCCGTGCTTCGATGTTTTTCCCATTATTAAATGCCTTTTCCAGATTGCTATAAATAAGTTCAATTGCTTTTAAAGCGTTGATATCTGTTGGAATAGAATGAAACTTTGATACATATGCTTCAATTCCGTGAGTTAAAGCATCCATACCTGTTGATGCAGTAATATTGGGTGGCAATGCTATTGTAAGTTCAGGATCTACTAGCGCAACATCTGCACCACAATTTCGTCCAGCAATTACCATTTTCTTTTTTCTTTTTGTATCAGTTATAACGGTTACCCCAGTAACTTCACTACCCGTACCTGCAGTAGTAGGAATTGCTATTAAAGGTTTTGTTGGACGTTCAACTTTATTCACTCCTTCATACTTAGCGATTGGACCAGGGTTAGAAATAAGTATATTGATTGCTTTAGCTGCATCAATTGAACTACCACCACCTATTGCGATCAATGCGTCAATTTGTTCGTTTTTGGCTAGAAGAGCTCCTTTTTCTAAAATAGTATCAGGAGGATTTGGAAGAACTTGATTAAACTCAATAATATCAACATTAGTTTTCTTAATCTTTGACAATACTTTTTCAACAATTCCTGCTTTTTGTACACCTTGATCATATATACACATTACTCTTTTTACATGAAACTCTGCTAGGACGTCCTGAAGCTTTGAAGCGGCACCCTTACCAAAGATTACTTGACTAGGAATATTAAATTCAAAATTCATCTTCTACACCTCTCCATTCATTTATTTTTAATTTTCATTCAAATCAATCCAAACATGCTTAGTTTGCGTATACATTTCCATCGCTTGAACACCTAATTCACGACCAAACCCACTTTGTTTTGTTCCGCCAAAAGGTGCTGCACTATCTAATAAACTGTAAGTATTAACCCATACAGTTCCTGCTTTAAGACCGCGAGCCATTCTGTGGGCACGTTTTAAATTATTGGTCCAAATACCAGCAGCTAGTCCATAAATGGTATCATTTGCTTTAATTAATGCATCTTCTTCATCTTTAAACTTAATGACTGATACAACAGGGCCGAATATTTCCTCACGTGCAATCGTCATGTCATTTGTAACGTTTTCAAACACTGTTGGAGTAAAATAGTATCCATTTGCCTCTTTATTTAATCTTTTCCCACCTATTGTCAGTCGAGCCCCTTCATCCAATCCAACAGCAACATAATGTTCTATTTTTTTTAAATGTTCTTCTGAAATTTGTGGCCCCATTTCCGTACTCTGATCAAGCGGATTTCCTACACGAATAGAATTAGCTTTTTTTATGAATAGATCCATGAATTTTTCGTAAATTGACTCCTGTACAAATAAACGAGACCCAGCCGCACATACTTGTCCTTGGGCAAAGTAAATTCCAAAAGCAGACATATTTACAGCTTTTTCAAGACTAGCATCATCAAACACAATATTCGGGGGATTTTCCACCCAACTCAAGTGAAACTGGTTTTAAATTTTTGCTGGCTGCTTGCATAATTAGTTGACCTGTTTTTGTGGACCCTGTAAATGCAATCTTGTCTACATCTGGATGAGAAGCCAAGGCTTGGCCTGCAGTTTCTCCAAAACCTGTTACAACATTAATTACTCCATCTGGAATTCCGACTTCTTGAAATAGTTTTACTAACTCTAAGATACTCACCGGTGTCTGTTCAGCCGGCTTAATCACAATTGTATTTCCAGCTGCAAGAGCAGGAGCCAATTTCCACATAGTAAGCATAAGCGGAAAATTCCAAGGTACTATAGCTCCAATAACACCTAATGGTTCTCTTAGAGTATAATTGAAACGGTTGTTAGGTGATGCTAGTGTTTCACCTTGAACTTTATTTGCCAAACCTGCATAAAATTCTAAAACATCGATCGTTGCTGGTATTGCAATAGACTTGGTATCACTTATTGGCAATCCATTGTCCTGTGATTCCACTTCAGCAAGAAAATCGGCTTTTTCCCACATTTTTTGCGCAGCCTTATACAATAACCTACCTCGGTCACTGGGGGTCATTTTTGTCCAAGGACCTGATTCAAATGCCTTTCTAGCAGCTCTAACCGCCCGATTGACATCATCTGCACCTGCCTCCGCAACGATAGCGTGTACCTCACCAGATCCGGGATTAACTGATTCAAAAGTCTTTCCAGAAATAGCGTCTACCCATTTCCCATCAATAAAAAGTTGATACTTTTTTACCATAGCTTCTCCCCCTTAATATTTCATTTTCTCAAAATATTTTAGAAATCGCTTTCACAAAATACTTATTTTAATACTATATATAAAATTATATACGATATTGGCTGCATAAATATTTATTTTACCTGAACAAATTCAACTGAGTACGGAGTACGATCAGTTGAATTTGTTCGAAATTGTTTTATTATGAAAATTTTTGCCGATTTCTGAATGCTTCTGCTGTATTTAATTTGTGTTGGCGGACAAATTCCTCAATTTGGTTGGGCGGAGCCTTTTCTCGAAGCAATCGAATAATTTCTTCGTGCTCTTTAATGGACTCTTTAGAGCGCTTCGGAACGAGTGTGAAGCCATAAGTCCGTATCCGCTTCATCCTCTGCCAAATTTGCTTAATCTGTTCCTCTAAAAAGTTATTGCCGCAGTTTTCATATATTAAGGTGTGGAACTGATAATTTAATTCACTGAATTGCTCTAATTCAAAATCTTGCAGCGACTGTTTCATCTTTTCGTTTAATTCTTCTAATTTTTTGATCGTCTCCTCCTTTATAATATTAGAACTTAAAACAGTCGCGTAGCCTTCTAGCACCGCCAAAACCGAAATGGTTTGCAAATACTCTTTTTCGTTGATATTGCTTACAACTGCTCCGCTATACGGCTTATATTGAATTAAGCCTTCTGCTTCCAATTGGCGGATCGCTTCTCTGACAGGGATGCTGCTTAAATTCAGCTCTTTTGCAATTTGATCGATTACTATTCGATATCCAGGCCCGTAAGCACCATTTTCAATTCGTGAAAGAATATAATCATATGCAATTTGTGTTTTATTTTTTACCTTCTGTTCCATACTTATATCATATATTAAAGAATATATACTAACAAGCAAAACGAGTTAGCTTTCTATTATTGCTGAGCCGAAATCGTTTCGGCTTTTTTTGATTTACCAAACTGAGGAATGTGATGATCTCCAATCGCCACATGAATTACTTGAACCTCTGTATAAAAATCAAAACTATAATGTCCGCCCTCTCGGCCAATACCGCTATATTTCGTTCCGCCAAACGGGATTCTTAAATCCCTGACGTTTTGCGAGTTTACCCAAGCCATTCCGCTTTCAATCGATTGGACAATTCGGTGTCCGCGCTTCAAATTGTTCGTCCATACATAAGCAGCCAGCCCATATTTTACATCATTAGCCATTTTTATGACTTCTTCTTCAGTCTCAAATGGTATAACTGCCATGACAGGTCCGAATATTTCCTCTTGAGCAACTTTCATACCGTTATGGCAATTCAGAAGAAGTGTCGGTGGAACAAAGTTGCCATTTTTCAATGATTGCGGAACGTTTCCTGTAAACACTTCTGCCCCTTCTTTTTTGGCTATTTCAATGTAATTTAAAACGGTTTCCCAATGTTTTTTGTGAATTAGCGGCCCTAGTTCTGTCGAAGAATCCAATGGATCCCCTACCGAGATATTTTGCACACGCTCTTTCAGCCGTTCAACAAAGGAATCATAAATCGATTTTTCCAAAAACAACCGCGAATTGGCTGTACAGCGCTCCCCGTTAAGAGAAAATACTCCCCAAACGACAGCATCCAAGGCTTTTTCCAAATCAGCATCGGCAAAGATAATTGCAGGAGATTTTCCTCCTAGCTCCATAGAGGTTTTTTTCAACGTATCTGCGCTATTTTTTATTATTTCGGCACCTGTTGTCGTCTCGCCCGTAAAGGAAATAAGCCGGACATCAGAATGTCTCACGAGGGACGCGCCAGCTGTTTCCCCAAAGCCGTGAACGATATTAAAAACTCCCTCTGGCAGTCCCGCTTCATGAATAATTTCAGCCAGCTTGTTAGCAGTCAGCGGCGACCATTCAGCAGGTTTTAAGACAACCGTATTACCTGTTGCCAACGCCGGAGCCACTTTCCATGTTTCCAGCATGAACGGAGTGTTCCATGGCGTAATTAAACCTGCCACCCCAATTGGCTTGTAAATAGTATAATTAATAAAATCTCCGTCTACTTTATACGCTTCTCCTACCATGCGGCTTTTAACCATTTGTGCATAAAATCGAAAGTTTTCAGCTGCACGGGATGCTTGCTTTTTCGTTTGACTGATTGGCAATCCTGTATCTAGAGATTCCAAATAAGCAATTTCTCCCGCATTTTCTTCAATTAATGCAGCAATTCGTAAAATATACTTCATTCTTTCATCTACCGACATTGTTCCCCAAGGGCCGTCAGCAAAAGCTTTTTTGGCAGCTTTTACTGCTAAGTCAATATCTTCTGCAAATCCTTCCGCTACCTCATTGATTACTTCATTATTAAAGGGATTAATATTCTCAAAGCTTTTCCCTGCAACTCCCTCTACAAACTTGCCATTGATATAATGAAGAACTTTCCCAACTTTATATGTGGTCATTTCGATTCCTCCAAGTATGCAATTAATTTTTGTAGCGCTGATGAATGTTATTATATTTGTACGTTCCAAATTCACTAAATTCATATAGTTCTAAAGACAATGCAAGATATCTCCTTTTGAAAAGGATAGAAAAATGATCTTTCATCACTGCAAAGATCTCATCACAAACTGCTTTTTTATCCTCTTCAGTACGCCCAGCGCCAATCTTTAGCGTACCGTGGACAAAGGCATCATCCTCAGAGCCGTCAGCCACACAATAATCTTTCAATTCAATGGCTCTAGATCTCACGCCTCCAATTGGAAATATATCGCTTTTGGAAATCAGCACATCATTAACTTTTTTCAGCAGCTCTGGAATTTTTGCCTCTTTTTTGATATTGTCGGTATATTCTAAAATAAAATGCGGCATAACGTCAGCTCTCCTTTAAAGTATTGGTGACGGAGAAAAGATTCTGAATGACAGCTTCATATAATTCGATTAATTAAACGTCCAATCCCTTCTATTTCTGTAATCACTTCATCGCCAACATTAACATTGACCGCTCCTTTAGGTGTTCCTGTGAGAATTATGTCCCCGTAATTTAAGGTCATAAAGCTAGTTAAATACTCGATTAACATAGGGATTGTAAAAATCATATCTTTTGTATTTCCTTCCTGCACTAACGCTCCATTAACGTAAGTACGAAGGACCAAGTTCATCGGATCTGGTATATCTTCTTTATCGACAAGCCAAGGGCCTATCGGGGTGAATGCATCGCGATTTTTCACGCGCAAATTCGGCCGGTAATAGTTCTCTAAATAATCCCTGACAGCGTAGTCATTTGCAACCGTATATCCTAAGACGTATTCATACGCTTCACTAGCCTTGACATTACGCGCCATTTTTCCGATTACCACTGCCAGTTCACATTCATAGTGCATAAAATCTACATCAGGAGGACGTTTCGTTTCAGATCGATGCCCAACAATCGTATTCGGTCCCTTTAGAAACACAAGCGGTTCAGTTGGTGCATGAAATGACAGCTCTTTAGCATGATCTGCATAATTCAAACCTAATGCAAAAACAGTCCGCGGGCTTACAGGCGGAAGCCAGACTACGTCCTTTTCTGTCACTTTACGATGATCATTCAGTTGAAGGAAGCCGTTATCTTCAATTGCTTCATAAATGGTGCCGTTCATAGCAACTCTAGCTCGTTTCATCGCACAGCCCCCTTCACATAATCCGCTTCATGAACAATTGTATTTTCTAGACTGCCTACACCTTCAATTTCAATGCGAACATGGTCTCCTGCCTTTACTAAAGGCGCTTGCTCAGGAACACCTGTCAGCAGCACATCTCCTGGATAAAGCGTCATAAATTCTGTTATATCAGCCAGCAGCCGAGCAACTGGCCGGATGAAATTTTTCGTGTTATTTTTTTGTGCAAGCTTTCCATTGACAAAAACGCGAATGTCCAATGAATCAGGATCAACTATCGATTCCTTTTTGATGATCCACGGACCAACCGGATTAAATCCATCTCTTGCCCGCTCCCTAATCGCTGGACGATAAATGTTTTCGTGCGGAATTGCTACATCATTCACAACTGTATATCCAGCAACATATTGAAAGGCTTCTTCTTCCTTTACTTTAGTGGCAGTACGCCCAATGACCACGCCGAGTGCTGCCCCTACTTCTAATTCGTCTGCATCCTCAGGCAATGGTATGGGGCTCCTGTAGCCACTTAATGTGTTAATCGGTTTTATATATAAAATTGGCGCTTTCGGTGGTTCGTTATATGGTGAATGTGTCATTTGCTCACGATATCGATGAAAGGCGCCCTGATAATTCAAAAGGACACCGTAAATCGTACCTGAAACCGGAGGCTCCCAAGAAAGCTGATTGACGTGATATTGAGTTCCATTTAAAAAAATTGAATTGTTTTCTGGATCCACTTCGGCTTCCGTTATATTTGGCATTCCAAAAATTTTCACTACTGCATTGCCCATCCAATTCACTCCTTAGCAGGCGCAATACATCAGCCCTTTTTAGCTTGCCTTAATTTTTTACTTTCTCTAAAAGACCATATTTTTGCAGCGTTTGCCGAATTCTTTCTTGAAGCTCCTCCGCAGGCAAATCAAGAGGCAATCTTAATTTCGGCGTGATTTTTCCCATCATTCCAAGCGCCGCCTTTACAGGTCCCGGATTTGTCTCGGCAAATAAAATATCGTTTAATTCCATTAACTCGAAATGGAGGTCCTGAGCTCTCTTTATATCGCCTTCAAACCAAGCATCATGCAATTCCGCAACTTTTGCCGGTTCCACATTAGCCGTTGCACTAATAGAACCTGCTCCCCCGATTGCTAGCATTGGATAGCATAAAAGCTCGATTCCTGAAAATAGTAAAAAATCTCTTCCGCAATGAAGCAGCACCCGATTCACATGCTCAAAATCTTTATTGGATTCTTTTGCACCGATAATGTTCGGGCAATCCTCCACTAAACGAGCCATTGTTTTGACCTCTAAATTTACAGCTGTTCTCCCTGGGATGTTGTAGATAATGATCGGAATATCTACAGAATCAGCTACTGCTTTAAAATGCTTATACAACGCATGCTGGGACGGCCTATTATAATACGGAACAATGACCATCGCAGCATCTGCGCCAATTTCTTGTGCAAATTTCGTTAGTTCAAGTGTTTCATCATGATTAGTCGATCCTGTTGCCGGAACAAACGGGACTCGGCCATTCACTGTTTTTTTCGCCAGCTCCATTACCTGCTTGCGTTCCTCCGTTGTTAATGAACTGGGTTCGCCAGAAGTTCCTGTCACTGAAATCCCATGGCTGCCGCTTTCAATTTGCCAGTTGATTAAATTTTTCATCGTTTCAAAATCAATATTGCCTTCCGCATCAAATGGAGTAACAACAGGAGCAATCGATCCTCTTAATCTTTGCTTTATTTCGTTATAAGACATATATAAGCAACCTCCTGAACAAAATGATTATTATCTGAATATTTCAAATCTCATTAATTTATTTTTATTATATATATAATCATATATGATTTCAACTATAAATTATTATATGACTGTTCGGCTAAAAAGATCATAAGCAGCAGCAACTGGTTGATCAAGCAATTGTTCTATGAACCTCAATTGGACATTATTTTTTTCTGCTATTCTATCCAATCCGTCAATAACACCGTCAAATAAGTAAGGTTTTAATGTTTTGTTCGTTATATTGCATAAACCGTTGTAAAATGTCTCATTGAATTTTATTTGGATTTTATAAATTCCCGGTTTAGGCAGGAAATAATCCTGATCGATTTGCGCTTTAAAAATAAAATTGTTGTCAGCATCCCCTCGTTCCATCGATTTCACTAAACATGAAACACGATAATAATCTCCAAGATAATGAGGTATTTCACTTACAAGGCCTGACTCTAGCAGCTTCCGAATCATGGAGGAGCTTATTTTTTCTTGTTTATATTGGATTTTCGGTATGGTCGTCACATCAAAAAATCCCGTTCCAACGTTTTTCAGCTTCTCCATATTCCCTTTTCCTTTAAAACCATACGTAAAGTCGAAGCCGGCAACGACATGTTTGCACATCAAGCCTTTTAAGTATTGATTAACAAAATCTTCATCGGATAATTCAGAAAAATTTTTATCGAATTTTACAATATACAGTTTCTCTACCCCTAATTGTGAAAAGATTTCCATTTTGGAAGGAAGCGGCGACAGATAGGAGATAACTTTTCTATCCGTTTCAATGACTTGACTTGGATGCGGAAAAAATGTCATCACGGCAAATGTTAGTTTTTTTACTTGCGCAATTTCTTTCGCTTTTTCAATGATTTTCTTATGTCCTAAATGCACTCCATCAAAGAAGCCGACTGCCATGACACACGGCTCGGGTTTGCATTCCGCTAATACTTTGGAATTGTTAATATAAACGACTTCCATCCATTCACCCCGCGTTGGCATGACTAGCCAAATTTCTATATTTTCCTTCAAAAAATAACAATGGGGCACCTTCCTTCATATAAATGTCAGTCACTTTTCCAATGTATAAAGTGTGGTCGCCGGCAACATGTGTATTGTATACGTCACATAAAATATTTGCTAACGAATTGGGCAGCACTGGTTGATCACCGACCCAATCAAAAGTAACATTTTGTTTCTCTTTTAATTGACCGGCAAAAAGCATCGATAAATCTTGTTGTTCTTCAGACAAAATATTTACTGTAAATTTTCCTGTCTGCTTAATGATTTCATTCATTTTTGCTTTTTCTCCAATTGAAATGAGAATTAGTTTAGGATCTAAAGAGACAGACATAAATGCATTTGCCGTCATTCCGCGTACTTCCCCATTTATGGCAGTCGTAATGACAGTGACTCCTGTCGCAAACTTCCCCATCGCATTTCGAAACGTGCGATCATCCATGTTACACACCTCTTCCTACGTTTATTTATACTTGCCGATTTATCACGATTAATTTTAGCTCCGTCATTTCTTCAATCGCATATTTAATTCCTTCTCTCCCCATTCCGCTCTCTTTCACTCCGCCGTATGGCATATGATCGACTCGGAACGTCGGGATATCATTAATCATTACACCGCCTACTTTTAGCTCTTCAGCCGCATATAAAGCATGGTGGATATTTTTTGTATAAATCCCTGCCTGCAGTCCATACCGGGAATCATTTACATACTCAACAGCCTGTTCAATCGATGAAACCTTTTCGATTAACACTACAGGGCCGAAAATTTCTTGACAGGAAACTTTCATATCAGGTTTTGTGTTGAGTAAAACCGTTGGTTCGACAATATTTCCTTTCGCATTTCCCCCTGTTGCAACTATTGCACCTGTTTTTTTAGCTTCTTCGATCCAGCTGATGACACGGATTACATCATGTTCGGAAATCAGCGCTGAAACATCTGTTTGAAAATCCAGCGGATCTCCTGTTGTCAGTTTTTCCGTTTCTTTCACAAATGCATTGACAAACTCATCATATACATGTTCATGTACGTAAATTCTTTGCAGCGAGATGCATACTTGCCCTTGATTAGAAAAAGCCCCTTTAACACATCTTGGAATGATGCTTTTAACATCGATTCCTTCATCTACGATCAAAGCCGAGTTGGAACCTAACTCAAGCGTGACGCGTTTCAAGCCTGCTTTATTTCTGATCTCTTTTCCGACTTGCGGGCTTCCCGTAAACGTGATCATTTTAACCCGCTCATCTTCTACGATTTTATTGCCAACGATGCTGCCGCTTCCTGTTACAACATTCAATGCACCATCAGGCAGTCCTGCTTCCTGCAATAATTCAGCTATAAAGAAAGCAGATAACGGTGTTTGGGAGGCCGGCTTTAAGACAATCGTATTTCCGGAGGCAATGGCCGGTCCTACTTTATGCGCAACTAGATTCATTGGAAAATTAAACGGAGTGATAGCTCCTATTACACCGATCGGTTCACGAACCGTATAGGCAGTCCGATTTTCCCCTCCGGGCGCCGCATCTAAAGATAGTGCCTCCCCATGAATTCTTTTTGCTTCTTCAGCCGAAAATTTGTATGTTTGAATGGTTCTTTGCACTTCCTCTAATGCTGTTTTGATTGGCTTCGCCGCCTCTTTTGCAATAATTTCTGCCGCTTCCTCTTTCCTCTTATCTAAAAGCATCACCAGTTTTTCCAAAATATGTCCGCGTTCATGCTTTGGCATTTTCGCCATTTTCAGAAAGGCGTTATGTGCGGCTTCGATCGCTTTTTCAACGTCAGCTTCTGAAGCAATTGGAATTTCTGCAATTACTTTTTTATTATATGGAGAGGAAAGAGGAGCATAATGCTCTGCTCCTACCCAACTTCCATTAATAAACAATTTTCTTTTCATCGCTACCTCTCTTTTCTTACTTAAAATTAAATGACAAAATCAGGTTTTAGCTTTTGCACACTTGGTTCTTTTAGTTCAACTAACTCTCCGCTATGAATATCAAATACTTGTGATGCTTCATTAAACCAGCAGTCCGGTGCTTCATGCCCCCAAAATGTTTGGCGTCTTGGATCATTTATATCCCAGCGAATCGGCAGAAAATCCGGATCGCTTGTCAAGTAATCTCCATTGTATAATTCAATTCGATGTCCATCTGGATCACGCAAATAGAGGAAAAATGCGTTTGAAAGACCATGACGTCCAGGGCCTCTTTCTATATTTTTCGCATATCCCATAGCCGCTAACACATCACAGGCATGAATGAGACTAAGTTGATCCGACAGCCAAAAGCCGATATGGTGAAGACGAGGGCCGTTTCCATTCATAAACGCCAAATCATGCACATTAGGTTTTCGATGTAGCCATGCAGCCCATAATTCATTATTTTCTGTTTCGGTATACTCAGAGCACGCAAACCCCAGCTCTTTTACGTAAAAGTCATATGCTTTTTGTACATCCGGCACCATGCAATTAAAGTGGTCAATTCTCTGTATTCTTGCTCCTTTATATAAGTCATATCTTTGCAGCAGCCTTTCAACCGTGTCCATTCTGGCAAAAAACTCAACTGGAAGACCTGAAATATCCTGCACACGGAAAGCCCTTTCAACTGCATGCTGATTTTCTATCCATTTTGGATTCATATTTTTTTGTTGAAAATAGTCATATAATTTGTTTAAATCCTCATCGGAATAAACCTTGTAACTGATCGCTTCCACACCAGGCTGCTCTGCTTTTTTCAACACCAGGCTGTGATGATTATGTTCCTCATACCCTCTGAGATATAAATGGTTTTCATCAGCCTCTGTCACAACGAATCCTAAAGCGTTTTCATAAAAATCGCGTGAAGCCTCCAAATTTGTCACCAACAGTACCGCCCTTGCACAACGAATAATATTAAAATCTACCATCTTGAAAGTCCCTCCCTATTAAATTCCCCCGAGAATAGAAAATTTTCAGAAAAATATAGTTTGCTATAATCATATATGATATTGTATATTAAGTCAAATTCAACTCGCTATGCTGTCATGATCGCTTTCACAATTAACGTGTGGCACCTTCATTTATTGTTTGTTAAACAGTTGTTACTTTTGTAGTTCCTAAAAATTCACGAACCAAGTCTTTGAAATAATCTTTTTCGTACCCGTCAAAATAGACCATACCCATGCGGACCGGATCTCCAAAGAAATAATATTCATAATGAGTTTGACGGCTTCCAAATGCGCTCATTGTAATATCCCAAGCTAAACGGAACAACTGAACGCGCTCATATCCATCAATATTTGCTCCTTGCATCGCTCTTCTGACAATATCGCTGATTTCTTCATTATTAAAATCAGCTTCTGTCGGGAATGGCCATTAATCCAGAAGCGCCAAGAATCCTTAAGATTTCCACTAAACGAGGGTAAATTCTTGGATACCAATTTCGAGCAGCATCAAGCGCAGCAAAATCCGGCGTCATTGTTCCCCATTTATCAAGCTTTGCATTATTTTCTGCACGATATAAATGACTGCGCATTGTCTCAAGAGTCAGCATAATTTCTGTTCCTTTATCTTTTACATGCTGAAACTGTTCAATTCCAATAGCCTCCATAATTAGAAGGACAACTCCAAGGATAAATTCAGTTTTCACTACATTTTTGGCAACTACTTGATGCGACATGTGGACAACGGCATTCGTCTCACGGAAGGTTCGGTTGCAAATGGAAGAATTGCCACAGACAAATACCCGTTCCCAAGGAACGAAAACGTTTTCAAATGAAACAATAGCATCTCCTTCTTCAAATCGCGACCCGAGCGGATGATCCCAATGACTTTTTCCATAGTCAAAGGCTTCGCGGCAAATAAATTTTTACGCCTGGAGTATTATTTGGAATTGCAAAAGCTAATGAATACGGGTCATCCCCTTCACTTGATTTTTTAACTGTTGAAGGAAAAACTAATATTTCATCCGTTATGCCGCCTTGCGTAGCCAACAAACGAATACCATCAACAATAATTCCATCTTTATTTTTCTCGACTAAATGCAAGGAAACATTTGCATCCTTTTGCTCATGCTGAGCTTTAGAGCGATTAATCTGCGGATGTATAAGGGTATGTGTTAAAGAAATATCGTTTTCTCTCGCATATTCATAATATTTTCTTGCGTTCTCCGCATACATTGGATCATCTTCTGCGAACAGATCATTCGCTATTCCCATTGCCATCACTTCAGCATTTAAATAATCCGGAGACCGCCCCATCATTCCGGCGGAAGTTCGAGCCCATTCCTGTATTGCTTCGCGTCTTGCAATCAGTTCTTCTTTTGTGGTAGGCTGCATAAATGTTATACCGACTTTTTCTCCTGTTGTTGGTGAAGTATATAGCATCTTATCAGCTTTTTCGTATTGAAGATCGTAAAGCTTTGCCATTGATTGAATCACATTTTTAAATGCAGGATGCTCCGTGACGTCATCTACTTTCTCCCCATGAATGTAAACGCTGCTTTTCGCTTTCTTCAAACGCTCAATATACTCTTTGCCAGTTTTTGCAGGCATCTTCATTCCCCCTTAAATAGATTTTTTCATCCACAATTCGATTTACTTTTTTGAATCTTCAAAAATAATATAACATATGATATCATATATGAAAAATATAAAAAAAATTGGTTTTGTATATAAAAAAAATATGCACCTTCACATGAGGTGATTAGATTGATTGACATTAAACAGCTGAAATATTTTGCAGCGATTGTCGAGGAAGGACAAATTACACGCGCGGCGAAAAAGCTGCATATGGCGCAGCCGCCTTTAAGTCACCAGTTGAAGCAATTGGAGGAAACGCTTGGAGTCATTTTATTAGAACGGAACGGAAAAAAACTTGAATTAACGGAATCCGGAAAAATTTTCTACAAAAAAACGAAACAGCTCCTTCATCAATTGAATGATATGATTTTGGAAGTCCAAGAAATAAACGATGGAACGAAAGGCACATTATCAATAGGATGTGTGAAATCATGCTTTTCCTATTTACCCAAAACAATGCGGAAGCTTCTTGAGAAATTCCCCAATGTCAAATTCCATTTAAGAGAAGGAGATACATTCTTAATCAGTGAATTTTTAAAAAGCAGAGAAATAGAGGTAGGGATTATACGATTGCCCATTGATACCGATGAATATCAAACAATAAAACTGCCAAGCGATCCATATGTGGCCGTCATCCCGCAGCATTGGAATTATAAACATCATTCTATTCAAATGAAAGATATAAAAGAAATGCCTTTGCTTCTATTACACCGAATCAGCGGGAAAGGCCAGTATGAAATGGTTGTGAATGAATGCGCACGGCATGGATTTGAACCAAAAATTTTATGCGAGTGTCCTGATGTAACGATTCTTTTATCATTAGTTGCAGAAGGTGTAGGTGCAACGATTGTCCCAAAATCTGCCGTTTCCAATTTTCAAATTCCAAACATTCAAATGCTGGAAATTGAGGATTCATCCATTACAGCTGAAGCATCGATAATTTTCGAAAAAAATCGGTACCTGTCTAAAAGTGCAGCGAATTTTATTAAGATACTAAAAACTGAATATCCGATTGATGATCAGCTTGGCACACCGCAGCCAAATAAATAAATGCACACCGAAGAGAATCTTTGTTTGGAATTCATGTCTATTATAGTGGCACAAGGACTTAAAATTGAAATCGAGAGAAGACCTCGGCTTAACTAGATTAAAAGGCTGGCTTCTTTTCTCAATATTCTACGGTTGTGTTCGCAAAATATTGGGCGGCGGATAGTTTTCATCAACTAAAAAGTGATGAAGAAATATTTCCTCATCACTTCTTAGATCCTGTTGTTGCCCATGTCAATTTATACGTAACTTTCTTTTTGGTTCCTTCGTTAACGAGCTTGAATCTGTAACGATCTTTTGGTGAAAATTTCGGTGAATCGAAACGGGTTGTGCCGTTTTTGTTGGCATTGATCGTTTTGATCGTTTTCCAGCTTCCTTTATTATTTTGTTTAATTTGTATATACAGCTTAAATGTTCCTTTTGCTGCACTTGAAGCTTCAATGCGTCCGTATGAGATGGAGACTTTTTTTGTGCTGCTCGTCCACTTTTCTTGATAGCTTGGCGTTTCGACATAATTGGTAAAATAGCCGCTTTTGTATTGAAAAAGAGAAAGACCTGCTGCTTTTTTCGGAGCTGCTCCAAAACTAGCAAAACCAAAAAGTATTAAGACAACAGCTATTGCACCTATTATGAAGTTCTTTTTCATTATGAATATTCCTCCTATCCCATCAATATCCAGATTGATTATAATATGGGTGGGTCATAAATACATCCTCCGAATGAACTAACATGATTTAGTAGAAAGAACCGATTTTTGAAGAATAGTATCTTTCAATCTATGAATGACAAATTGCTGCTTCTCAATCAACACACGGAGGAAAAATTGAAGGGCATGAAATTGCCGAAAACGTATTGAAAAAAACGCATGAAATAGTGCTAATGTCCAGAAGTCCTGATTACGGAGAAGAGCGCTTTTAGGTTTTAAGTTGTTTTTCAGCTGACAGGGACACTAGAACATATCGCCTAGTGAGAAAATCATCCTTTCAGCAAACAGACAAACTCGTCCAAGACGTTTGAATCGCTGCGCCCATTTATAACTGTGCTCCGACAAACTTGTATTAGATGTTATGAAACTGATCCAAAAGCGGGAAAGCTCTCAAGCCTGTATTGTTAACGCGCCGTTAAGAGGTAAATTGCAAAATCAAAAGAGGTTTTGTGGACAAGCAGCCTTGATAACCTTCTTTGTTTTCCTAGATAACAATTGGGAAAATCTCCATGCTCAAACTTTAGATCGGTCAATCGCTTACTTCCATTTTTCTCACATAAAAGACACCTTTAGAATACGTGCAGCACAATTTCTTCCATAATAGATTCCGCCTTGATGTAAAATATATTTTTGGAGGATAAAAACATGAAACCAAAGGTGATAGTATATAAAAAATTGCCTGAAGATATTTTAAACAGCTTGAAACAAGTATGTGAGATCAAATATTACCCCGACAGTGAAGACTATTCTATATTTCTGCATGACTTACATGACGCTGAAGGGATTATTGGCGCAGGAATGCGAATCGATCAGCATTTTTTAAAGCAAGCTCCAAAATTGCGAATTGTCAGCAATGTTTCCGTTGGATATGACAATTTAGACATTCAGGAATTAACGAAACGAAACATTATGGCAACCAATACACCTGATGTTTTAAATGAAACAACGGCTGATGCAATTTTTGGGCTGCTCCTTATAACAGCTAGAAGAATGGCGGAGTTAGATCGTTACGTAAAAGAAGGCAAATGGGAAGCTCCGATTGGAGAAAATTTATTTGGTGTTGACGTTCACCATAAAACACTTGGGATTATCGGCATGGGGAAAATCGGCACCGCCATTGCCAAACGAGCACATTTCGGTTTTGGCATGAACATTTTATATCATAACCGATCCCGCAATCAAAAGGCAGAGGAACAATTTCATGCCATCTATTGCGAGCTTGAGGACTTACTAAAACAATCAGACTTTGTCTGCCTCATGACGCCGTTAACATCAGAAACAAAGCATTTAATCGGGCTAAAACAATTTCAATTGATGAAACGAAGCGCCATTTTCATCAACGGTTCAAGGGGCCAGACCGTCAACGAAAAAGACCTTATTTACGCGCTCCAAAACAACCTCATTTTAGGTGCCGGGCTTGATGTATTTGAACAAGAACCTGTCCCGAAAGATCACCCTCTGTTAAAAATGAATAATGTCGTCACATTACCGCATATCGGCTCAGCAACTTATGAAACGCGGTATGCAATGGCAAAACTGGCGGCGGAAAATTTAATAAAGGGGCTGAAAGGATTATGTCCGCCCAATTTAATAAATCAAGAAGTGATGCGAAAGTGAATTGCTAATTTTAAACCTCTGAACATCGGAAACACTCCTTTCCAAAAAATCTTTTCAAAGAAAAAAAGCGCTCTCCACGGAGGCGCTTTTTTTCTTTGAAAACATAAAATGTGAGTCCTTAAACTGCTGCTTGCTAAAACCGGGATAAATGCTGATTCATTCAAGCCGTTCTAAGTTCAGCCTTTAGCTCCACTCTTTTTGCAATGGGCTGCTTTTTCTGTTATATTTCATTCACTGCTGATGATTGTGCTGAAATAATCAAATCGTTTTCTTAAAGCATTCAGCAGTCATGGATGCTAGTTTTTATTTGCAGATCGGACGTTGGATGATCTGCTTTTTTTACGTATTTAGTTAAATAATTCGTGAAATGGAATTTTTTTAAAAAGATACTTTTTACAAAAATGTCATTTATGTTAATATAAAAAAAGATATTTCTATTTTCCGGTCATCAGATGACCTGTTTATCTGTTGTCAGAAAATTTAATAAAATGAAAGGAGGCAGACAAAGCTCTAAATGAACTGAAAGCTTCGTGAAAATGAAAGCGTTTAAACAATTCGATTTATAACGAAAAATTTAAAGAAGGGGAGAAAGCCATGGTCAAGGGTAAATGGAAAATATTGATTGCCAGTTTAGTAGGAAGTGCGATTGAATGGTTTGACTACTTTCTTTATGGAACAGTTGCATCATTAGTTTTTAACCAATTGTTTTTTGTTAATGAAGACCCTACAGTCGGATTATTAATTGCCTATACTTCTTTTGCTTTAGCGTTTTTCCTCAGACCTGTTGGCGGAATTATTTTCAGCCATATTGGCGACAGGTTAGGAAGAAAGAAAACATTGGTTTTAACCCTTAGCTTAATGGGAATTGCCACATTTGGCATGGGGGTAATGCCTACGTATCAAGTGATCGGAATTTGGGCTCCTATCTTTTTGACTCTGTTGCGTTTCATACAAGGTTTAGCTCTTGGCGGAGAATGGGGAGGCTCTGTTTTACTAGCTGTTGAATATGCTTCAAAAAATAATAGAGGTTTTTTTGGAAGTGTACCTCAAATGGGAATTTCTTTAGGATTGATTTTAGGCACCCTTGCCCTTTCAATTATGTCACTTTTGCCGCATGATCAATTTATGTCATGGGGCTGGCGTGTTCCATTTCTGTTAAGTGCATTGCTTGTAATTTTCGGGCTGTGGATTAGAAAAGGAATTGATGAGACGCCTGCCTTTAAAAAAGCTCAACAAGAAGGAGAGGTTGCTAAAATTCCATTGGTAGACACTCTTCGCTACCATTGGAAAGAGGTTTTAATTGCGATGGGTGCAAAAGTCGTGGAGACTGCACCGTTTTATATATTCGGTACGTTTATTGTATCGTATGCCACTTCAACTTTGAATTTTGATAATACAGATGCATTAAATGCTGTACTGATAGGCTCTATCGTAGCTACAATCGTCATTCCGCTCGTCGGAAGCTTATCAGATCGAATCGGACGAAAAACGATTTATATTAGCGGAATTATACTCACTATTTTATATGCGTTCCCATATTTTTGGATGCTTCAACAAAATTCGGTGTTTTTATTAATTTTAGCAACGGTGATCGGCCTAGGCATTATTTGGGGATCTGTGAATGCAGTTCTCGGCACAATGATTTCAGAAATTTTTTCGGCCAAGGTTCGATATACGGGAATATCTCTAGGCTATCAGCTTGGGGCTGCAGTTGCCGGAGGGACCGCACCGTTAATTGCAACCGCTTTATTGGTGGAATTTAATAATTCCTACATTCCTGTTGCCATTTATATTATTTTCGCTGCATTGATCAGCTTCGTAGCTATTTGGTCTGTAAAAGATGGAGCGAATAGAGAGCTGAATGATAAAGTACAAATAAAAGCTTAAGAAAATCTCAAAACCCAGATTATTCCATTCCATGTGGATAATCTGGGTTTTATTTTATTTCTCACCATACTTGGGGTTGTTAATATAAAATGAATAATTTTTCTATTAATAGGTATAAAAAAAGCGAAAACTCTGATATCGTAATTGTTGACTAAACAAACCAGTTTATCAAATCTATTCTGCCATTACCATTTTTTTATGGTTTCTATTCCTTCTGATGAAGTGCCTGCTGTTTTTCCAACCCAAGCAGCACCTCCATGCATTCTTTGTCCCATTTGCTTTGGGAAAAAATAAAATAAAACTCATCAAAAAGGGGGGATGGATACCGAAACAACGCACATCTTTTCTTTCGTATCCGCCTAGAAACGGGAAGAAAATTTGTCACCCCCGCCTTTTGATGATGAACCTTTTATTTTGCAATCTTCCTTATTTTTCATACTTCACAAACGGATCAGCAATGGTAATTTTTTGCGCTTCTGCATCGCTGGTGCCTACATATAGATCAGCTGTTCCATCCCCTTTTCTGATTAAACCGCCGCTGAAAACTACATTGACAAGGTCAGGCCGCTTGGCAGCGCCTTTCAAAAAATGGGATCTCGTTGCGATTAGTTCCATATCAGAAAATTTCATTGTATCAGGATCTAATACAAACACCATCGGATAATAATGGCGGTTCCCTTGTTCATCTTTGCTTGCTATATGTCCGAGTACACCAATCAGACCGTTTGAAAGCAAATGCAGTTCGTTTGCTCCTCCCCATTCTTCATCCGTGAATTGCCCCTCTAAAAGCGTGGCTTTTTCGAGATTTTCGGGATTAAGATCATCAAGAGTCGGTATTCGGATAAACCCAATTTTGCCGAGACCGCCTTTCTCGCCTTGAGGCCTCGTCAACACTCCAATTGATCCGTCTTTTAATTCGATCACTCTGATATCCTTCATGCCTTCAGGACCTTTAGCGAATTTTTCTAAATCTGCAATATTCTTCCCTTTATAAAAAAGCGTTCTCCACCAAAGTGAGCTTTTAAAAGTGGGATGCGGAAAAATTTCAACTCCGCCAAAAACTAAATCTCCGCCAATTCTCGTCACGAACGGATCCTGCAGCTGAAATTTCGGCGCTCCTTCTTTCGGAATCCACTTTCCATCCCGATTTACAAAGAAATATACTTCTGAATGCTCGCTGTTTCGAGGCTCTACTCTACCTGCTATGACAAGTTCCCCATCATCTAAAAACGGCGCCGAGATATTATATACGTCCCTATTTCCTACACCTTTGAAAATTAACTTTTGTGGATTGATCGGCTGAGGAGCATTTTCAAATTCTTTTAGCAGCTTAGCGCTTGACTTAATGCCCGTTTTCTCCAACCGCACAAAAGCTCCCTCCACACTTTTGCATTTCTGTTTCTAGCAAAGACTTTCTGATGTTTTATCATATTCAATTCCAATGATGCTTGACAATGATGTGTAACGGGGGAAAAATATTTTACAAATGGATTCATCATTTTATTTACCTTTTCAAAAGAATTCTTTTAATTATTTTACATAACAAAAGTATTTCGTCAATTATATCATTTACAAAGATCAGCAAATTATTTATATGCCCTGCCCTATTTCAAATGAAACGTTTGTGAAGTTTTTCCATTATTTCTTCAATAGAAATTTCCGCACCTGCAACCGATTGATCCGATGCACCATAATAAATCCGAACTGTACCATTTTCCGTCAAAGCTCCGCATGTAAATACAACTTGACCGAAGAATCCGTTCATTTCATAATCCGCTTCAGGCTTTAAAATGGGTTCCTCCGTCTTAGCTAACATTTTCCCAGGATCATTCAAGTCTAGAAGCAGAGCACCTAAAGAATAGCAGTCGTTTTGATCAGCGCCATGATAAATAGCCAACCAGCCTCTATCGGTTTTAAACGGAACTGCTCCCCCGCCAATGCGGCAACTGTCCCATCCTTTTTCGCTAAGACTAAGCAAATGCCGATGATTTCCCCAATATAAAAGATTGTCCGATTCAGCAATCCATATTTCCGGTCTGCCGATTCCTTTCGGTACAGGTCGATGCAGCGCATAGTACTTGCCATTAATTTTTTCAGGAAAAATGGCCACATCTTTGTTTTCAGGATGAAAAATTAACCCTAGCCGCCTGCATGTTTTAAAATCAGTTGTTGAGGCAAGCCCCACTCCAATGCCTTCAGGCGACACTGCGCTGTACTGAATGTAAAAAGATGCACCAATCTTAGTAATTCTTGGGTCTTCAATTCCCCATGCTTCACGTTCAGTTTCCGGATACATGAAAGGTTTATCATCAATGGTGAAATTCCGTCCGTCTTTGCTGCGGGCAAGCCGAAAATAAGATAAAGATGTGACATAGGCAGCTCTATGCATGGAATCACTGTAAAAAATCATTCTTGGGTCAGAAAAATCATATCTTGTGTCATTTTTTTGCAATTCCATCTCTTTCAGCTTTCCTTTTCCTGAAGAAAAATCGATATAAGAAATTTTCACGACATTTGGATCTGTACAGACAAGGACGTTCAGCAACGCGCAGCAATAGAAGCACTTCGCCGTTCAACTGGGCAACACCAGCATTAAAAACTCCTATTACTTCATGTCCACGGTGAAAAGGTTTAACATCGTCCGGAGCAATCAGTGGATTTTCTGGAAAACGAAAAACTTTCACAACCAATGCCTCCTGTTTTAAAAAAATCTAGGAAGTTTTTTGAATTGCCATATTATTTTTCTTCAATGTCCCCTTTTCAATTCCTGTTACCAATTGTGATCGAATGTTAAACAATCCATAATCAACGTTTGAATTATCTATCCAAAGAACATCTCATTTATACCGCGTCGCTAATATAAATATTCAGAATAAAAATCAAGGTTGATATGGCAATTTTCAATCAAAGGTAAGAGTTAAAGCATGAAATCCAACTGTCCAAAAATCCACAAACACCTCTTGAATGGATTGGCAAGGCAAAACGCAGCACTTATGTATTGAAAGATGAGCCATTATTTTTATGGTGACAAAACAAACGAAAGATTGACATACTGCATAATGACAGGGATGGTTATCAAGGGGTGTACAGAGCAAATTCAAACAAAATTCTCTATATAAAAATGACAGTCCGATGGGTTCCTAAAATGAAGGATTGGGGAGGAATACTACTGTGAAGGACAAAAATAATCGAATAAAATTTGTAAATGTCCTTCATAGAGGCAATGAAGTCCAACAAGAAGCAATTGTATGTGCTGAATGTCCATCATAAAACTTTTGAAGAACGTAATTCAGAAAGAGAACATCAGAAAAATCCTTCATAAGACTTCTGAAGGATTAAACAAGATAGGAAAAAATGGTTTGTCCGATAAATCCCTAAAATGAAGTGGCTCCAAAAAGTCAGTTAACTTGGGCACCTCTCCAACGGAATATTTTGACTGTACCAAATGAATGGCTCCAAAAAGTCAGTTAACCCTGACTTTTTGGACAGCCCTACCATCATTTTAAGCGTCTATTCATTTCGATTTTTTCCACCTTAGTCTGTCTTAAACACGCTTGGCAGACAAGGAACTGATCTTTAGGGAAGATGCGAATCGAACCAAAAAAGTTCATGAGCGGACGAGGCCAGTGACGCTGGATGAAAGCATTCGCCGACAGTCTGAATGCCTCCCAAATAAGGAAGGCTAGACTTTGTTCGGCTGTTTTTATCATTTGTATATTTTGCAAATGAAGCTCCAAGGAGGTAACAATAGTTCAAATGGCAAGAATAAGGCTTTCCGCATAGCTCAAACAGCGGCTGAAAATTAAAGCCTAATTTCCGGATAAAACAATACTTTGCCGATGAACTCTTTTTTTTCTAAAATTTTTTCAAACATTTTCGGTCCTTCCTCTAACGTGATGCGATGTGTGATCAGCGCCTCAGCGTTTATTTTTCCGGTTCTCATACAATCGATTGTCGTTTTCCATTCTTTTCCCGGAAACGGAGACGATATGGCATTCCAAGATCCTAATACGGTTAATTCGTTTCGGACGATTTTTTCAAAGTAAAATCTTTCGACTAGGACGTCTCCGTATGGAATTCCCATAAATACAACCTGCCCTCTCTTTTTCGCTAATGAAAAAACTTGGGCGGATGTTACAGGGGATCCCGCTGATTCTACAGCAATGTCTACTCCTTTTCCATTCGTCAGCTCCATGATTTGATCATATGCCGATTTTTCAAGAGGGTTAATCGTAAAATCCGCTCCCATTTCTTTGGCAATATTTAATTTCTGATCATCGATATCAATCGCAAAAATTTCACTTGCTCCAAAAATTTTTGCCCATTGGACTGCTAGAAGCCCGATAGTTCCGCATCCCATGACAGCAACGCTGTCACCCGGCTGCAACGATGTCCGGTAAAGCCCGTGTACGACAACGGATGACGGCTCAATCAAAGCGGCGGAGTCATAGCTTATCTCGTCCGGTATGAAAAGCACATTTTCCCCAGGCAATTTCACATATTCGGCAAAGGATCCCGGCTGTAAGGCTCCAATAACATGCAAGCTTTCACATTGGGACAAAATCCCTTTTTTGCAGCTTTCACATTTACCGCAATATAAAGCAGGACAGCCGACAACCCTGTCTCCTGCTTTTACATGAGAGACAGAAGGACCAACTTCTACCACTTCACCGGAAAATTCATGTCCCCAAATCATTCCTTGTACGTAAGGTCCCAGTTTTGCATATCTTGAAATGTCTGAACCGCATATGCCTGTTGCTTTTACTTTAATGATCACGTCGTTCTCATTTTCTATCCTTGGTTCAATAGCATCCTCGAACCGCAGATCTCGTTTTCCGTAAAGTTTTAGCGCTTTCATTTCCTATTCCCTTTCCCGCATGGTTTAATTTTCGTTATGAACCTTCATATCTTGCTCCGAACGAACACCTTTAGATTTATTTTTGAAAAGCTTGTAAAATGCAACCGCCAACACGATTGAATTTATGATAAATTGATGTTCAATATAAAAATCGCTGACCATTCTCCCATACGGTCCAAGAATAAAATCTATGATGCTCTCAATCATTTTTTCACCTTCTTATTGACATGTTTGTCAATACTTTACTTCTTCCCCTTTGACAAGACTTACATTAGACATATCCCCACCTGCTATGCGGTGGGGAACAACTGATTATTCATGAACAGGAGTTAAAATAACTTTAATTGCATCGCCGCTTTTAATTGCTTCGTATGCTTTATCCCATTCAGAAATGTTGAATTGATGTGTTACAAGTGTTTTAGTATTTACTCTATTTTCATTCATCAAGGCTAAAGACGGCTCCCAATCGCTTGGTTTTTGACTGCGAGATCCGGTAAATACAATTTCTTTTTGAATAATTTTTTCCATATCAATAGGGATTTCAGATTTTGCATAAATGCCAACCTGTACAAATTGGCCTTTCTTTTTCAATAAATCGAGCCCCATGTTCAAAGCAGGTACAGCACCGGTACATTCAAATACTGCGTCTACACCGTAGCCATCCGTCAATTCATTGACTAATTGTTTGACGTCTTCTTCTTGAATGTTTACGGCATAATCCAGTCCAAGCTCTTTTGCCTTTTCCAGCCGCAGCTTGTCATTGCTTAATCCGGTTATGATAACTTTAGCTCCTAAATCTTTTACGACTTGAGCGACTAATAAACCAATCGGACCGGGGCCGAGTACTAAAACGACATCACCTTGATGAATCGTAGCTTTCTTTACTGCATGATGTGCACATGCAAGCGGCTCCGTCATCGCTGCAGATAGAAAATCTACATTTTCAGGAAGCTTATGAACACTTTCTTTACGTGCAATCAAATAGGTTGCAAAGCTTCCATCTTGCTGCGTGCCCAGCCCTTTTCTGTTGCTGCATAAATTGTAATCACCGGACTGACAGTATTTACATGTTCCGCATATATAATAAGTAGTTTCAGAGGTTACCCGATCTCCTACCTGAAATTCAGTTACATTCTCCCCGACTTCTGCTACTACACCGGAAAATTCATGGCCTAACGTAACGGGGGCTTTCACTTTGTAATGTCCTTCATACGTATGAATGTCCGTACCGCATATTCCGCTGTATTTCACTAAAATTTTGACTTGATCCGGTCCGACTTTCGGTTCTTCCACATCTACTATTTCCAAGTTCCCAAATCCTAGTTCTTTTTTTACTAAAGCTTTCATTTCTTTATCCCTCCAGCAAGCTGCAATATTGGAGACTATTAATTGAATAGCGCAAAAATTCTATAGATGACGTAATTGATCAGATTTCCACCTTGGTCGATACTAGAGATTTTGCTCGCTCCTTCAGGCATGTTAAATTTAGATTCTACAGCCATCTCAGTATGGAGCGCCGCCAAATCTGTCGCCATGTACAGTGACAGGGCGATTAACAACGTACCAACGATTACCGAATGAACAATGTTTCCTCTTGCAGCACCGACAATAAATGCAACAATGAAAGGAATGGTAGCTAAGTCCCCAAACGGAAGAACGTTATTTCCAGGTAAAATAATGGCGATTGCTACTGTGATCGGTACTAAAATAAGAGCTGTTGAAATTACGGACGGGTGACCAATTGCAACGGCAGCATCTAGCCCGATATAAATATTTTGTGCGCCGAATTTCTTTTGAAGCAGTTCTCTAGCTGATTCAGAAATCGGCATTAAACCTTCCATTAAAATTTTCACCATTCTCGGCATTAACACCATAACTGCTGCCATAGACATCCCGATTTCGATCGTATCTCCGACAGAATATCCAGCCAATAATCCTAATGCGACACCTAAAATTAGCCCCATAAAGATCGGTTCACCAAAGATCCCAAATCTTTTTTGAATCGTTTCCGGATCAGCATTTAAATTTTTAAGACCTGGTATTTTTTGAATCAATTGGATCAATGGGATACCAAGAACTGCGTATGAAACCGTGCTTCCCGTTGCAACAGAAATTCCCGGAAGCCCGAAATATTTATCAAGCATCGGAGCTGTCCAATCTGCAATTTTCAAGCAAGCAATTTGGAATAATACCGCGGCAATTAAGCCTTGAATAATACTGCCTGATAACGTATATACAATTGCACCGGTAAAAGTGTAATGCCAAAAATTCCAAATATCTACATTCATTGTTTTTGTCGTTTTTGTCACAAGCATCAAAACATTTACTAACAATCCGAGAGGAATGATAAAGGCTGCGATTGGGGAGGCCCAAGAAATCGATGCAGCAGCCGGCCAACCTACATCAATAACATTCAGTTCGATTCCAAATCGATCAACCATTCCTTGAGCTGCCGGCCCTAGATTATTGACTAAAAGATCAACTACTAAGAAAATCCCTACGAATGCAACACCAATCGTCAAACCGGCCCGAAAGGCTTTTCCGGGTTTTTGTCCGAAAATTAACCCTAGTATAAAAATCGCCACGGGCAAAATAACTGTTGCACCTAAATCTAAAAATGCTCGTATCGCATCAACAAAACCTTGCATATTTTTCCCCTCCTTAAACCCCTACCAAAATAATCAAACGTTTGTTTAATTTTTCAGCGCTTCCAAAATTTCTTTTTTCACTTCATCCAGTCCAATGCCTGTTAAGAAAGCGCGTGCATTAATAACCGGGAACGGGTACTCCTGCTGTACAATTGTTGTACTAATTAATAAGTCAGCCGTGTCCACATAAGAACCAACTTCTGTAATTTTTATTTGAATAATTTCACATTCAATGTTATGTTCTTTGCAAAGCTGTTGCACCGCATCATTGACAATAGTTGAAGTAGCAATTCCAGCACCACATGCGACTAATACTTGTTTTTTCTTCATTTCAATTCATCTCCTTTAAATCTAAACATTCTATAATTTTTGTTTTGATTAATGTTTTATTTTTTTCTGTTGTTAAAAACTTGATGACATCCTCGTTTTGAAAGATGCTTATCAGTTTTTGCAAAATTTTCAAATGAGAATTTTGCTTGTCGATCGCTAATAAAAACACAATTTTTACCGGAGTTTTTGCCTCCTGCTCCCCCATGATTCCAAACTCAACAGCGTCTTTTAGTATCGCCAAGCTGATCGCCTTTTTATTGACATGAACGGAATCCGTATGGGGAATGGCGACAGATATATTACTGGAAGTTGGGAGACCGGTCGGAAAGGTTTTTTCCCTCTCAATAATTGCATCTATAAAACTCTCTTTTACAAAGTTTTTTTCGTAAAGATGGTTTCCCATTACTTTCAAAACTTCTTCCTGATCCTTCGCTTTTAAGTCGCAAAAAATCAAAGATTCATCAAAATGCAAATCAATCACTGGTATATCACCTACTCCATTAATAAAAGAGCTTTTATTCTTGTGCATATAATTTCAGAACTTCATGTAAGTCTTTCATGCTTTGTGCGTTCAATACTTTATTCAAATCCTGTTCATTTCTCACTAAATTCATTAATTGCATGAATGCTTTTAAATGTTGATCTTTATCTAAAGCTGCAATCACAATGATTAACTTAATGGACTGATAGTTTTCAAAGGCTACTCCTTTTCGCAATTTCAATAAGCTCATCGATAAACGATTTACTCCTTCATCAGGTGAAGCATGTGGAATAGCTACATGTTCACTGATGACAAAATAAGGATCTGATTGGCAATGTCTGATCATTGCTTCAACATATTGTTCTTTAATGCTTTTATCCTTAAGCAAAGGCTGTGCCGCCAGTTTAATCGCTTCTTCCCAACTACGAACCGAATGGCGGAATATCATCGTTGAAGGAGTAATTAAATCGCATAAATTCGGATTTTTAATAGAATGATTTTCTAACTTGTTGTTAGAGCCTTGGTGAATATAGCTTTGAATCGCATTGTAAAGCTCTTTTTTATTTTTAATGACAGCATGCTTTTCAATAATTCCCATTAATTCTTCAACATTTATTACTTCAGGTACAAACCCATATAAGTCAGACATCACTTCTTTTCGCAATCGTCTTTTTTCTTCAGCACCAATAAAATGATCTACAAGGAAGAACTTTTTATTTGTTTTCAAATAAACTGGAGAAAAGACAATGTCATAATCCATTTCATATTGTTGGAATTCGCGCACAGACAATGAATCAAGAAAAATAAATTCAGGAAACAGTTCTCTTAGCGTCCCATACATCAATCTGGAAACTGATATTCCTTTTGGGCAGACAACTATGGCTTTCATTCTTTGGCTAATATTGTCGCCCTGCCTGGAAAGCCACCCGCCGATTAAAATTGTTAAATAAGCAATCTCACTTTCCGGAATAGCTGAACCGATTAAATCTTCCAGCGGTTTAACCGATTTTTTAACAAGATGATGCAATTCCTTGAAATTTTTATTGATATCATCAAGAACATCATTTGTATCAGTTAAATTGTATTTAATTCGAAAATAGGCGGGCTTCATATGAAGGACGAGCTTTTGAAGAAGCTGCTCTTTATCCTTCAAAAAAATGAACGTATTTTTTTCAAAGTTGTCGATCACTTGACTTAGCGCGCTTTTTAATTCAGGAATTTCTTTATCAATCTCCTCTTTAGACCAATAAACATTCGTTGTCAGCAAGTTCAGAGTAATAAAGAGCCGTTCTTCCTCTGAAACATTTGGAAAATCATGCAAAAGTTCTTCCGTTGCCAAGTATTCTTTTGTGCCGGAAATCTCATTATAATTAAGGTTAAAAGAACCGATATGATGGCCTTTCCGTATTCTTCTTAAAATAAAAATTAAAATATAAGGCATTAACTCAAGTTTTTCGTCTGTAAATTTCAGATTTAACGATGCCTCCACTTTTTCGAGGCGATTTTTAAATTCCTCTAACTCATCTACAGATAATTGCGAAATCTGAATGATCTTTTCTTTTCCTTGATCTGCTGTCCAGATGCTGTTCGTGATAGAGATTAACAGTTTCCGGCATTGAAATTCGTCTCCCTCAATGACGTATCCATATTTTCTTGAATACTTGTATTCAAGGCCGTGTTGTTCGACAATATCCTTTACTTTTTTCAAATCGTCAATAACGGTATTCTTGCTTACTTTTAGTTCAGATGTGAAATGAGCCAACGATAAGGCATCCATTCTCGTTAAAATCATCAATATAATGAAATGGACGCGCTGCAGTTTCGATAAATCATAAAAATCGACTGATTGAGTATTTTCCTTTTCACTCAATACTTTTAGTAAACTCGGATCTACAACAAAATAGCCGTGATTTGTCCTTTCAATCTGAGGGAAATTTTGTTCATAAAGCCAATCATTGATCTTGGAAAAACTATAATTGATCTGTCTCTTGCTCAAGTTGAATTTTTGAGCAAGTTCATTGCTACTAATGTTTGGATTTTTGATTACTTCTTTCAAAAGACAATTGCTTCGAATGTCTAGTAGCATTTGTACCTCCTTTCTAAGCACAATTTTAGGCCACTTTTCCTAAAATTGATTACGCTTTCATTCCTTTTTTTGAATTTTCGCTTTACAATTTTGGGATGAACTGATCTGTTCTCGTTATTATCAAATATTAAGGACACCTTCTGAACGAATGACATCCTCCTTCTGATAAATCTCATTTTCAGGCATTAAGGCAGTCCGAAATGGATGCTGCATCAAGTAAATGGATTCAAATCCAATTACTTATTTAATTTATCTATAGACTTCCCAACAAGGATTTAGAATATAAAGAAGTACAAGGTCAAAGATCTTGCCCAGTCGCTTGTAATCAACAGCGACGAAAAACCTGTCTATCCGGAAAAGATAAGATGGGATTCGTTTGACACTTACTGTAAAATCGAATGTCCTTGGATGTACGAGCTCTTCTTAACCGTCTTGTTAGGAATCAGCTAATATACTAACACAATTACATAATGTTATTTATAATTTCATAAAAGAAACATAATGGAAAATATTTAAAATTTTATCTAAATTTTAAAATATAATTATAAAAAATTCATATTTTATCATAAATTAAGGAAAGATGTATGAAATCATAATACAAATTCTTATTATTCATTCGTATAAAAAACGTAATTTTTTTATTGAACTCAAATAAAATTTACTGTATATTCTAATTATTCTTATAATTAAAAATTCTATGGGGTGGGATTAGCTGATGAGCGATTTTTCAAATGAGAAATTCACGGTTGCTGCCGTACAAGCCTCTTCGATTTTATATGACAGGGAAAAATGCTTGGAAAAAGCTATTTCGCTAATTGAAGAATCGGCGAAACAAGGGGCTCAATTAGTTGTATTGCCTGAGTCTTATATTCCTGGCTATCCGTATCACATCTGGTTAGGAACACCAATGTGGTATCATGAACTATTTAAGGAATGGTTTCTCAATTCTGTAGAAGTACCTAGTAAAACAACTGATGCTTTATGTGAAGCTGCACGAAAACATAATATACATGTCGTTATTGGTATTTCAGAGCGCGACGGAAAAACATGCTATAACACAATTTTATTTATTGATAATAAAGGGGAAATTTTTGGCAAACACAGGAAATTGATGCCGACTCATGTTGAGCGTGTTCATTGGGGCATGGGAGATGGAAGTTATCTAAATGTTTATGACACAGAGCTGGGACGAATGAGCGGGCTGGTCTGCTGGGAGCATACTATGGATTTGGTACGTCATTCCCTTATCGCACAACGCTCCCAGCTGCATTGTGCCGTATGGGTAGGATTTTCAAGTATAACGGGTTGGGATACATTATTTGATATGTCTACTGAACTATCTGCGCGTTATCATGCTCAAGTAGGCGGATGTTTTGTTATCAATTGTCAAAGTACAGTCGACAAGGACAATGTGGAAAAGTTAACACAGACTGATTATCAAAAAGAGTGGATAAAGCCTGGAGGGGGCTGGACGGCGATTATCGCACCCGGTGGTTCGATATTATCCGGTCCTTTAAAAGGAAAGGAAGGTATTTTGTACGCTGAAGTTGATATGAAATTAATTGCTGATATGGCACATTGGCACGATGCCACCGGACATTATTCACGACCTGATGTGACTAGTCTTCTGTTAAACCGCGAGCCTTATAAAGTGCTCCGAGATATGAACAATGCCAATAACATTAGTAATCCGAAGAATGGAAGTGGTCATGATCAACAATCTGTTGATCAAATAATGAACTTGTTAAAGCAATTAGAACAAAATCTTCGAAGCAGTGAATCAGATGAGCTCAGCAGAAGATTATCAGAAATTCAGCGCGAAGCCGTTCATGCATTTACAAGGGGGAATTAACCATGTGTCTTTGTTCTTTCGGTCCGAATTCTGGTGTTCACACTTATGATGTGACAAAATCAAAAGTAACGTATTTCAAATATAATATCAATGATCGTACTTTAGTTACGAACAAACAAGAGCAAGCAGATAGTGAAGCGTTGCCTAAGGGAAAAAGTCAATCATTATAAGCATATGCAACAAAAACTCCCTTGTTTTTCTCGAAACTAGGGAGTTCTGAATGACAGAAATATAGCCAATTTTTCAAACGAACGAACATTCGTCTGTTCTTCATTATAAATCGCCGACCAGCAACCATTACGGATCAGCAGGTTGCAAATAAACAGAGACAAACAAAATCCGAAATGTTTCTGACCGCAAGCTGCCATTGACCGTCATCTTGTATGGAAAGAGCATCTTGAAATTTTAGCTCAGAGTTAAGCAGGAAAAATCAGGAGCTTTACAATCGGTATTTCGAAAGAACGGCTCTTCTTGTGATTATTTTGCAAAACGAGGTGCTCTAAGTATGCTCCTATAGTCTATGATTTCACGATTCCTTGACGCCACATGATCCAATATGAAACGGAAACTTTATTTTATACGCTAACTCTTGAAAGTCTATAAAAGGATTGCGGTTTCCCTGTATATAATAAATCGATTGGTTCCGATGCTTTTCATAGATGGAAACGGGAAACGATTCATGCCAGTGAATCAGTAAAGAAAGATTAATTTGTTTAAGGCTGCTTTTTTTTATTTCATTCGGGTATCGCAATAAAAAATACATCATTGCTCTCGCAACAGTACCTTTGCCATGTTCCGGTTCGAATCGGCCGTCTTTGACAACTCCGCAGCGATTGCGGATTTTTTCTTTTGGCGATTCCGGCTGATAAAAAGAAAAATCATGAAAAGGATAATTGGATCGTTTGACATTGCACTCCGGATGACAAACAAATAAATGATGCAAATCGCTTTTCATCGGTTCCCGTGCATGAAACCAAGACTGCGGAACAATATGTTCTGTATTATATTTTAAACGCAAGTCAATGCTTTTCATCTTTTTCAATAAAGAAATGTCCTTTTTGCTGACTATTTCTAAAAGAGCTTGAAATTGCTCATATCTTTTTTGAATTATTTCGAAATCTTCTTGTATGATTCGGCTAGGATCGCTTTTTTCGCCAGAATAGATGCTTTTCACTGTTCCATCCGGCTGCAAATCGACCCACGTATACAAATAATGATCTTTGCATATAAAATACGGCAGCTGATTTTTATGTGTTTTTTTCACTAGATTATGATAATGGTAAAATAGGTTCAGCCCCTTGATTTCTTTTCCGATGACATTTTTGTAATAATGCTCTATATCTTTTTTATCTTTTTCTGGATCATAATAAAACTTCGTGTTTTGGCGGATTTTTTCCTGATTCTGCAAAAGAGTAAGAGATGTCCGAGTACGATCTTTTTTCTGCCACTCCTTGTGCTCTGCAATATTTTTAATTAAAGGTGCATCTTTTCTCCTTTTTCTTCCCATCATTCCTCATACCTCAATAATTAGTATCATGCTTGCAAACAATGAAACTTTGTTACTTTTGCAGCTTGCGAAATACAAGAAAAAATTTTCATCGTCAACAGCCAATCAAAAACCTTCTATTATTCTTTATTAATGGAATAATGCCAAACTCCTTTTTCCATCTCCTTTCTAATTTTTCCGTTGAATTCTAAATAATCTAGATGTCCTATAATTTCAGACATCACAAGCGAAAACTGCTCCGAATACTTATTTCCATAATAGGCTTGGGCTAGACCGCTCGCGGTTGTTACCCCGTTTAAAATGAGATTCATAATTTTTTCTGCTTTTTTCTCAATCCCTTTTAATCTTTTATTTATTAAATCTTTCGGGTCTTGAATGAATACGCCGTGTCCCGGAAATACGAGATCGAGAGGCAAATCCGAAACTTTCTCTAAAGAATGTTTATGCTGGAGTAAAGTCGGCATCCGCCGTCCAAAAGAATCGGGTTCGACAAGTGCGTTGCTGGATATATGCTGAATCAGCAAATCACCTGAAATCATCCAACGATGCTTTGGATCATACAGCGCAATTTGATCCGGAGCATGTCCGGGCACCTCGACAATTTGAAAATCCAAATGGCTGCTCTCGACTGGAATGATCTCCGCTTGGATAGCAAGTTTTCTGTTTTTCACAATCGATTCTTTTAAATAATCGACCTGCTTTCTCCCTGCTTCATGACATCCCATTTCCTCATATAATTTAGAAAAAAACTCCACCCTCATCTCAAGAAATTGGCGGTCTCTCTTTAAGCGCGGGATCGCATTTTTGTGGGCATAAACTTGAATGGGGTGATCCGCAATGATTCGATTCACTAATCCGACATGATCTATATGGTTGTGAGTTAAAATGATTTCGGTTAAGTCATGCAAAGCCAACCCGTTTTTTTGCAGCGTTTCCAACAATGCATTCCAACAAGCCTCATAATCCAAACCAGCATCTATTAAAGCAAGGGATTCTTTTGCTTTCACTAAAAAAAAGTTGATCGTTCTTAAATTAGACGGAACATCGACGATAATCGGGATGATTTCATAATTTTGCTTGCGAAGCTCCATATTTTTACTCCCCCTTTGTTTTGACGAACCAAATAAACCGCTTAAAACCCCCGACTTTAAAATTTGATACAAAGCGAAAAAAAGAGTTATGTGATTTGTTTCAGTCCTTGCAGTGCAGACGCTTACTTTAACCAAATCCCCATTTTTGCCATACCCTTTGGAAAATTTAGAACTGTATAAACATATTATATGTTTTTTTAAAAAGGTTTGTAAAAGAGGGGCTGCCAATTTATTTACAACTTGTAAGGGAAACAACACAATATCAATTATTCCTGGGGTTCGGTCACGGATCACGCTGTTGTCTTTGCCGCTTCAGAGAAAAATCCACAGGTAATCTGGCTTACAAGGTGCTGTTAATCGAAGCGCTTCACATAAAAACATCTAAGCTCTTTATTGAAAAACAAATAACCCCTTTCCTAAAATTCAATGGAGAGGGGAGGAAATCAGCTTGAACCTTAAAATCATACAGCTTCATATTCTTTTCAACATGTTGATCTAAAATTAGATTACATTTTAGTTAGGCATATCTGATTCATATTTTCAAATCATGACCCTGCAATGTTTTCTAAGTCGAATGGAGCTTATTTCAAATTAAAGCTTAATAACCTAGTTCACGGGAAATTTCTTTTGCTGTCTTCAATAATTCCTTGGTGTATATAGAATTTTCAGATATATCTATAACACCGGATAGACCAATCACAGTTAATGCTGCGACGAGCTCTTTATTTGGTCCGAAAATTGGGGCAGAAATAGCTGTGATTCCAGGCAAATACGATTGAGTATAAGCATATCCTTCTTTTTTTATTGTTGATAGTGTTTCCTCTAATTGCTTTTGATTCATTTGATTTTTGGAAAGCTCACGATCAATTAAATCTTTTGTTTTAGTTTCTGGATAAAAAGCAGCAAAAATATTTCCAGTTGCACTAGTCGTTAGAGGAACGATCGATCCGACTCGAACATTAATTTTAATTAGTTTGCTGCTTTCTTCCCAACTGATAAAAATCGGCCCCTCATTTTCAATCCAAATAGCTAACGCAATAGTCTCATCTAATGTCTTATTTAATTGTTTAATAAACGGCTGAGCCTTAATATGTATATCAACATTTTCCATGGCACGAATGCCAATCGAAATGAGTTCATCTCCAAGGGCATATCGTAAGTCAGAACCTTTTTTTAAAAAAACCAATTCTGCATAAACTTACAAGATAACGATAAATTTGGCTTTTTGGCATATTGCATATTTTAGATAACTCTGTAATAGTTAATGGTTCGTCGGAACGGGATACAGCTTTAACTATAGAAAATCCTACCTCAATTGATTTTATTCCCTTTTTTTCCATCTCCATATAGTTTCCCCTCATTCTCCACTTTTTGTTATCTATATTACCATAAGGAATTTTGATCGACCTTATTTAAAGTGCGCTTCTATATCTTTTATCATATCAATAATCTCAGATTACTGAAAAAATCTTATAATTCCATTTCGATCTCTTTTAATGTTTGCCCACCTGTGATAAACTCCTACATAGTTCTCTCTTTTCTCTCTTTCCTCCTTGTGTGTGATTTGTGCACTTATCACAATACAGGAAGAGAGTCCTTTTTGCATCTAACTTGCCTTTCCACCTAGTTTTTAAGAGAAACTCCTCCTTCTAACGGAAAGGATCTTATCTTTCTCCAACAAACATTTTATTCATACATAGGAAATATAATGAAAAAAAAAGGCTGAGGTTTTCTCGCATTGCGGCTAGAGAAAAGAATGGTTCCTAACTAATGTGATGATTGTTAATAAAATAACTATAATCACACGCAAAACGCACATAAAATTCTTGACGATACTTCAGGAAAATGGAGAGTTTATTGAATTTTATTTTAATCTTCAAATTTTTTGTAGAAACATCTTTGCACATAAAACGATTACTTTAAAATGTATTGGTTCGCTGATCACATTTTCTTAAAAACAAAAAGCTTGTAGACTTATTGAATTCCTCCCGTCTACAAGCTTAACCATTAATTTTTAGTTGTGTAAAACTCCGGCGGTATGGAAGCAAAATGTCTACGATGGTACAACATTGGGTCTTTATTGCTATCGATTTGAATTTCCTGTACTTCTCCTATTAAAATAGTGTGGTCTCCAGCTTCTACAGTTTTGTATGTTTTGCACTGTAAAACAGCAAAAGTTCCTTCAATAATCGGCAACTTATTGTCAGAAAAAGCCCAATGACATTTGCTAAAGCGATCCACTCCTTTGCTCGCAAAAGTTTTGCATAGCTCCTGCTGTTCACCAGCAAGTATGTGAACCGCAAACTGTCCGCTTTTAATAAAATCATTAAAAGACGAAACTTTATGATCAATACACCAAAGCACCATTAGAGGATCTAACGATACAGAAGCAAATGAGTTAACCGTTAGTCCAACGGGCTTTCCATCTTCAGACGTCGTCGTAACAATCGTTACACCCGTAGGATAATTTCCCATCACTTCTTTAAATAAAAGTTGTTTATCGGTTTTCAGCATAATTCTTTCCCCTTTACACCAATAAATATTTCACAATACAGTTGCTATTTTAATTGCATATATACCAAGAATTTCCTTTATTTAAGACTTTTTGTTTCCTCTTTAAAACTCTAAGTTTTTTAAAAACGATTGTTTGCAAAGTATCCTGTTTTATTTGTGTAGATCTGGTATTAATTGCTGCATTTAAGTTTTTTAGCATTTTTTGTGCACTTGCTCCCGGATGTGCTTTTAAATATTCAAGTATAGCATTTTCAATATTCAAAAACATCATCACCCTTCAAAATTTTTTTGTGAAAGAATGACGATATTACTAATAAAAAAATCATTGGATCATATTTTCATCTTTCCTGCTTATCTTGCCTCACGTATATATGGCCTGAAACTAGAATTATAATATGACTGTTTCAAATGAAAGAGGGTGACATTTCTGCGGAACTGCCCCCTCTTACTTCATTAATCACCGAGCGGAAATTGAGATATTTGAATCTTGGAAGTGCGGCATTACATATTTTGAGAATCGCTCCATCGATTTTAAAGTTTCTTTGTGTGATAGACCTCCAAAATCAAAATAAATAATAACTTCTTCTATTCCTGCAGCCTCCACTTTTTTCAACACTTCCACGCAGTATTCTGCATCGCCAACAATAATGCTTTGCTCACTCAAATCAGATGTTTTCATGTTCTTAAGTTTATAAACTATATCAACAAAATAACGAATATGCGGAGGTGCCGTGCTCGGATCAGAAGGGAAAGCAGGTACTAATCCATTGAAATATTTCAGCATTCTTTGTTTCGTTTCCTCTACTTCTTTTTCGCTTTCTACTACATTTAAGAAATATGAACAACGTGCTTGTTTTCCTTTAAAACCTTTCGATTCAGATAATTTTTTAAACTCATTTACAGCATTTTGTACACTACCAAAAACCATCGTAGCTGCAAATGGTGCAAATATAACATTTTCCCCCATTTCTGCAGCTTTTTCTATAGATGGTCGACTAAATGCAGCTACATAAATTGGTGGATGTGGATCTTGGACCGGTCTTGGCGTTAACTCAACTTCTGGGAATTGATAAAACTCTCCATTATATGAAAAAGATTTTTCTGTCCATGCTTTTTTAATAATGTCTAATTGCTCAAAGAAAATATCTCTACTTCTATTAAAATCTACTTGAAATACGTCATATTCCCTCTTGTCATACCCTCTTCCAGCCGAGAAAATGGCTCTTCCATCACTTAATAAATCTAAAAGCGCATATTCCTCTGCCATTCTAATTGGATGGCTTGCCGGCAATAAGACTGTTGCTGGAGCTAGTTTTACTTTTTTTGTTTTCGCTGCAATATATGTCAGTGCCATGGAAGGAGATGGAAGAACACCAAACACACTAAAATGATGTTCTGGCAACCATACAGAATTAAAACCTAATTCTTCTGCATACACTCCTTGCTCTACAACATCTTTAATGAGCTGATTTGGATCTTTCCTTTCAGCACCGTATTCAATGGGATTATCAGTCAAAGTAAAAAAACCAAATTTCATGCAAAACACCCTCTCATAGTAATTGTTAAACATAGTTTAACTATGTTGTTTATTGTTTAATTAAATATTAAACGCTTTCATCATTTTCTGTCAATAATTATTTTGATAAGAATTTCTATTCTAAATTTATAGAAAATTATTTACAAAAGATTGGATAGTTGTTAATATATTGTACAACATTATTTAATTTAGTTAAACATAAGTTAACAAAATTGAGGAGGGTGTATGCTCTTACAATCAAACGCTGCGTTTGCTCCTAGAAAGTAAATTCAGTGGGAAAGATTTCGTGAGTCAAAATGAGACATGCGACAAGGTAATGGCAAAATAATAAATTTTATATGGGGAGGTAAATGTATGCACATTAACATCGAAAAGGTCGTCAACGAAGCCAAATTTAATTCTTTTCACTTTCTTTTAGTTTTCTGGTGTGGCTTTATCATTATGTTTGACGGATATGATCTAGTTATATACGGTTCAGCTATCCCAATATTAATAAAAGAATGGTCTTTAACACCTACTCAAGCGGGGGCGTTGGGAAGTTATGCATTAATCGGAATGATGTTTGGCGCTTTAATTTTTGGCCCGCTTGCTGATAAAATTGGAAGAAAAAATGTTATTTTATTTTGTTTTAGCGCTTTTTAGCTTTTTTACCTTTTTAATCGGTTTTTCCAATGGACCCGGTCAATTTGGGATTTATCGGTTTATTGCAGGACTTGGGTTAGGCGGAGTTATGCCAAATGCTGTTGCTTTAACAACTGAATACTCCCCTAAACCTTTGAAAAGTACGTTAGTATCCATTATGTTCAGTGGATATTCATTAGGGGGAATGTTATCAGCTGGTCTTGCCATTCTCCTCTTGCCAAAATTCGGATGGCAATCATTGTTTTTTGTAGGAGGACTCCCTTTGCTTTTTTTACCTATTTTATACAAGACGCTACCGGAATCTTCTAATTTCTTATTAGCAAAATCAAATGCCGAAAACATTAAAAAAGTATTAAAACGTATTAATCCAAGCTTACAATTTCAAGATGGAGATTCTTTTGTAATTTCCAATAAAGAAAAACAGCAAGGAATTTCAGTAATGAAATTATTCCATGAAAAACGTGCATTAAGCACTATATTACTATGGATTTCTTTTTTTATGTGTTTATTAATGATATATGGACTAAACACATGGTTGCCGCAATTAATGTTGGAATCCGGCTACCCTATCAATTCTAGTTTAATGTTTTTACTGGTGCTAAATTTAGGAGCAATTTTTGGTGCGATTTTTGGAGGATGGCTGGCTGATCGTTGGAGTGCAAAGAAAGTTTTAATTCTCTTTTTTGTCCTAGGCTCCGTCTCATTAACATTGTTAGGCTTTAAGGGACATATTCTCTTTTTATATTTTCTTATTGGAATAGCAGGAGCAGCTACGATTGGCACTCAAATAATTTCGAATGCATACGCATCTAACTATTATCCGTTGACAATCAGGTCAAGTGGTGTCGGCTGGGCATTGGGGATTGGCAGACTGGGAGCTATTGTCGGTCCAATAATGGGGGGAGTTTTATTATCTATGCAACTTTCTACATTCCAAAATTTCTTAGCCTTTGCTATACCTGGAATAATCGCTGCAATAAGCGTATCATTTATAAACGAGCATCAGCCTCAGTCCGCTTCTTTGGAAAGCTCTGAATCATCAACTAAATTGTCTACTATTGAGAATATCGAGAATACAAAAGTTTAAAAAAATGATAAATGACACCGCTTTCAACGGTGTCACTTTTTTTTGATATCTTTCAACATTCTAGCCGCTGACGCAGTAATTGAAAGATGAGTGAAACAGGCAAAAGAACTAGCAGCTTCTTGCTAGCATCCTTATACATAAAAATAAAACCGGTCGAATGAAAAAACAATTCAACCGGAAGTTAGTTTTTCAATAATTTCTGAATATCTTGCTCAAAATCAATCGGTTCGTCCCATGGTTCATATCTATTCACGACTTGACCGTTTTCATCAATTAAATATTTTGTAAAATTCCATTTAATATCGTTGCCAACCAGCCATTCAGGGTATTCATTTGTTAGTTTGATTTTTAATAGCTTTTCTGCCGTATTCGATTCATCAAATCCGCGGAACGGCGCCTCATTTTTCAAATATTCGAATAATGGATGAGCGTTTTTTCCGTTCACGTCGATTTTTGCAAACATCGGGAATGTGACGCCATAATTTAATTGGCAAAAAGAAGCTGCTTCATCGCTTGTTCCCGGCTCCTGTTGATCAAACTGGTTGCATGGAAATCCTAGTATTTCAAAACCTTGATCATGAAATTTTTTATATAGCTTTTGCAATTCTTCAAACTGGTATGTAAATCGACATTTACTAGCGGTGTTCACCACTAAGAGCACTTTTCCTTTAAATTCTGCTAAAGAAACTTTTTCGCCGTTTGCTTTTTCTACTTCAAATTGATAAATAGACATGGGAAACACCTCTTTATCTATTATTAAGTTATAATTATTATAATATAAAAATATTATCACGCAAAAAAATTGCTCTCAGTTACAAATTTGGAAACTTTTGACTGAATCAAAAAGAAGGTGAATGCCCGCCTATTTTTTCAATTTGAAGCATTGATGTTTTTAGAATGGCTGCCTTAGTCCTCCTTTACTATAAAAATTTGGGAGCTCTCGGCGGAATCCATTAATTTTTGAAAATATATATTTCCTAAATAACTCGAGCCTTCACAAGTATTGAGTATTTTCCGGCGCCCGCAATTAAGTTGTAATTAGATACACTCACTAATTCCTCCATCCATTTCTTGTGTTAAAGTGATAAAGTAAGCAGGCAAAAGTTCTCCTTCAACCGTTCCATACTTATAAGTATTCAACCACTAGTGCCAGCTGGACTTTTTGTCCAATCTTTCCTTTCATCTTAAGCTCCCGCCTACAGATCATCATAATCTTTGAGTTGGCATGAATGGACAGTGAACAAATCCCATCTAACCAAAGAAGATTCGGAATTTTTCTTACTAATTCTGCCAATTTAATTGCGCCTCAAATCTTCCATATAGAAAATGATTCCGGACAACTGGCGTGACTTTTTCTTATTTTCAATGTTGTCAAGGCGTAGTGATCATAAATTATTGCCGGCAAGCAAACTGCTGTTAAGAGAAAGAATTAAAAAGCCAAAAAAACCGGGCAAAAAATGGGTGCCCGGTTTGCTGTCTTATTTACTTGTTTCACTTAAATCTTTCACAGTTTATCCATTTATCCATTAAAGCTGCAAAAAATCTTTTATGTATATGTTTCATTCACTGAATCTATTCAGCCTCATTTTTCCCTCCTATTGAAAAAAGTCGGATGAATAGCCAATGATGAATGGAAAATATCAAAATTTTTATTCACTTGCAATCTTTATTTCGGTATTCAATCCAATTTCAGGGATATCTTTATTTTCCAAGTACAAAGTGCCCGGCAGTTCCGGTGTTGTCGATCCGTCAAAGCGCAAAGTAATATGCCCCAATGTTGTTAAGTTTCTTTGCACAGCATCGCCGACAGACGTGATTTCAAATTTTTCATTATTAATATAAAGCTTCTGTCCAGCTTGAATGACTCCTTCCGCCTTTACGACATCAATGACATAACAAAAATCTTTCAGATCCTGCGGAGCTTCATTGCCAAATAAAATAATCATTTTCTCTTTCAAAAAATGATCGGCCATTGTTCCGATTCCTTTTATTTTATTCTTATAAATGATTGTCATAAAGTCGGCACAAACCTGTTACGGTTGTGCCTTCCCTCCCATATGTCAGATTTTTGCAAAACTCATGATGTTATAATTACAAATTTACGAATCATAAAGTCCGAAGCTTGCCAGCCAAGCGACAAACACCCTTGGAACCCCGATTAAGAATCTTGAATAAAGGACGGACGGTACACCGACCTCTACTGTTTCAGGTTCTGCTTCTGCAAGTCCTAAACCTACAGGTATAAAGTCACAGGCGTTTTGCGTATTGATGGCAAACAATGCTGGCAGCGCCAAGTTTGGCGGGATATTCCCTTTGCCAATTTCCACTCCAATCAGCGTCCCGATAATCTGAGCGATTACTGCTCCAGGTCCAAGCAAAGGTGATAAAAATGGCAATGAACAGATAAACCCGATTAAGAGCAATCCCCATATATCGCCAGCCAGCGGCGACATGATCTTGGCAAATACGTTTCCGATTCCTGAACCTTGAATAATTCCAATCAGCAATGATACAAAAGCCATGAACGGAATAATCGTGTTAATCATTGTTTGCACTGCTTCACGTCCTGCTTGATAGAACGTGCTAATGACTTTTCCTGCGCCAAGTCCAATTTTCGTTAATAAGTTTTTATTGGAGCTTGCTGCCATTGTTTCAGAAATCTTTTTATCACTGCTATATTTAAACTCTCTTTCAGGTTTTTCTTCCGGAATTTTTTCTTCAGCCGGAGCCGCCTCTCTAGCACTCTCTTCAACGGGCTGAATTTGATCCAACCCCACATCTGAAACGTAAATATCTTCCGTAATATATTGGGCCAACGGTCCGCTTTTTCCTGTTGGCATAATATTGACAGTTGGAATGCGTTTTTGCGGATAGATGCCGCAGCGTAATGTACCGCCGCAATCAATAATTGCAAGCGCAATCTCTTCATCCGGTACTGATGTTTTAAAACCGTTGACCGGCTCGGCACCTGTCAGTTCAGCAATTTTGTCTACAATTTCAGGCTTTGCTCCTCCGGTAATATAAACAATTTTATTTCTTTTTTCCGTCGGTGTAATGATGAGCGGTCCGCCAAAACCGCCGCTGCCCTTCACAATTTTTATCGACCGATATTTAGCCATTTCCCATTCCTCCTCCTTTTCTAACGATGATGTAACGTTACTTCTGTTTTCAATTTAATATTTTGCTGTTTTTCTACTATTCTTGTTGTAAAATCTGTAATCCAGCCTGCGAAGAAGTTCATCACGAGACCGACAAGGAAATAACGGACAGCCAATTCTGCAGTGCTCAAACCTAGTTTCTCAATTCCAGCCGCAATACCGAGCCAAATAAATAATTCCCCTGGGTTTATATGTGGAAATAAACCGTTGCTGGTATGGCAAAAATATGCACCTGAAGCGAAATAGCTCGGTTTATATCTTTCCGGCAAAAAACGTCCTAATGACAACGCCATTGGATTCCCTAGCATAAATGAACCGACAAGCGGCAAGACTAAATATCTTAACAACGGGTTTTTAGAAGATGCCATCGCAAGTTTATTGACCCGCTTTTCTCCAATAAGCTGAATGAGTGTATTCATACAAACCATCAATAGCAACACAAGCGGAACAATGCTTTGCATCCACGAAATAAATGTTTCTGCACCAGTTTTAAACAAATTCATAAAACCTTCAGCAATCGTAACAATAATATCCACGTTCCTCACCTCTTCATGATTTTTTTACCGAAACAATGTTTTCTGCCTGCATCATGATTCGTTTAAAGATACTCGGCTTTTCGGGAATTTCCCCGCCGCTCATAATAATCTTATAATTGCTGACCGCATCCAAAATAGCTGATTTCAATAGCTTGTTGCAATGAGCCATATCGGCTTCTCCAAGCGTTTTTATATTTTTGCCCGTATAAGCCTTTCAATTCCCGAACTTTCGCTAAAACTGTAACCCCTTGTATTTTCATTGCTTTCAGAATCTTCCCGCTGTCGGAAACTGCAAATAATACAATGGTCCCCGCCCGAATTCTGCCGGGGCGCTTTCCGATTGCCACTTTTCCAATCTTTCGCAGCTCTATATACGCTTTGGCAAAATGTTTAATTTGAAAATAACCTAATGCCAATTGCACCATAAATGCTCCTGCTATAAAAAGCATAATGATGATCAATTGCATCCTATCACATCCCTAAGATTGATGATGAACTGCTTGCTTGTTCGAGGCATTTTGTAAAATCTTCGTAGCTGGCTGCATCGGCCAATTCCTCTACCTGTTTCTGATCAGAGGCGATTTTGATGATTTCATCGTAAATTTTAATCAGGAGGCTTGCATCATTATCGGCTTTTTCCGGTATTCCCAACAGAAAGACAAGCTTGATTTCCTTCCCGTCAACCACTGCTTTTTCAGGAAAAACACCGATCGCCATTTCAATCTGATTGGACTTGTAGTTAACTGTATGCGGCAAGGATATATACCGGTCAAAAACCATTGATCCTTTCTCTTCCCTTTCTCTCAGCCTCTCTTTAAAACCTTCGTCCAAATAGCCTTTCTTGACTAAAACGTCGATCATATCATTCACATTTTCGTGGTAGCCTTTATTTGTATCTAAGACGAAGAATTTATCTTTGTTGAGTAAAAGTTTTAAAATTGAACGGTGATTGCCAAAATCTTTCATTTTAAATTTTTTCCGATAGGTCATCTTTTCTATTTGCCTAGAAACACTCGCTTCGTCAAAGATTTCGTTGATTATGATGACAGGTGGATCAATTGCAAAATGAAGCTTTACTGTTGAAAAGACCATATCGTATTGATTCAAAAGCTCTTTTGAAACTTCAATTTCAGAGTAAATATCAATTTGAGTATTTGGATTTAATATGCGCTGCAGTTGAATAGAGACTAATTTGGCAGATCCCCGCCCGGTTCCGCAAATGACTGCAACTTTTTTTAAAGCTCTCGTTATTTCATCATGTTGGGCAATGAATACTCCGAAATACAAGGATAGGTAGCCAAGCTCATCTTCAGGAACCTTCAGTCCATACTCTTTCTCAATTACTTGCCCGGCAATTTCGGCCAATTTAAAGGCGACAGGATACTTCTCCTTCACATCAGCCAGCTGCGGATTTTTCAAACGCACATCAAACATCAAGCGGTTCAGCATAAAGGTTAAATGATACAGAATATCTTTGAAAAATGTTTCATTTTCGAAAATAATGCTTTTATCAAACCCTACTTGTTCGATTATTAAGTCCAAGAGACGTTTAATATCGTCGGAAATTGTAATGTCTGCAATTGTTCGAATGTTTGTCGGCGTTCTTCTTCCCGCGATCGGCAATGTTATAAACAGTATTTCAGGTTGTGAAATTTCAACCGGCAAATGCCGTTCGATTACGGAAACGATTTCTGAAGCAATCGAATAGTCCTGTGTATTTAATAGTTTGTTATATTTTTCATCCAATTCCGTAAGAGGATGATTTTTTATAAAACGATCCAACATGACAATAATAAATTGCATTAACTTTTTTTGGGTGGTAGACTCTAAATTGTAGTGATTGGCAATCTTCATTATTTCTTCTTTAATATCTTCATCCAGCGGGTAATCCCCGTATAAATAGTCATAGACGTTATCTAATATAAAAAAACGGATATCCAGTTCATTTCCTTTTAGGCTCATCCCGCTGTTCGGTTTTCCATGAATGGCTAAATTGTAAGATTCCAACGCTACGGCAGCTTTTTTTATTTCATTTACAAGAGTTGTTCTCCCCAGATTCATGTCAAAAGCGAGCTCATCCAGCGTATTCCTTCCTTTGCTGTTGATTAATCGATCAATGATAAAAGCGATACGCCTTTGTGATGAATCCAGCATGTTTTTCTTCTTAGAAACGGTTTCAATGAAATCATCAAACATATGGCCATCTTCAATAAACAAATGGTAGCCTTTTCCCTTTTCGTTTTTGATGGCTGCAATCCCATTCAGTTCACTGTTAAGTAGCTTAATATAATTGCGGATTGTTCTCGTGCTGACTCCCAATGAGTTGGCAAGATAATCCAAAGAACAATAGGATTTTTTTTGAAACATTTCTAGCATTTGAACAACACGGCCATCAATTGTAAAATCCAACAATATTCACCACCTTTTACGTAAAAATAAAGTGACATAGTTTCGTCTATCAGTCAAAGGTAGTGATTGGAATTTTGTGATATTTCGTTATAGGCCCTTTTTTTAGGCTGCTGTGATCTTAACCGCGGGATTTGCCTCCAGAAATATTAACTGTCGTACCAGTAATATAACTTGCACGGTCTGAAGCCAAGTAAGAAACTAAATCGGCTATTTCCTTTAGTTTACCCGGACGCCCAAGAGGAATGGAATTGCTGTAATCCGTTGACAATTGATCAACTGTGACTCCTCGAGTATAGGCAAGCGCTTCATTATAAGCATCTGACGTCAAGCCTGTCGGTTCGTTGATGCCAGGCGCCACCGCAACAACCCGGATATTGTATTTGCCGAGTTCTTTTGCCCACGAACGAGTGAAAGCTATTAATGCTCCCTTTGTCGCGGCATAGCAGCTTTGTCCAGATGATCCTTCCTGTCCGGCTTCGGAAGCAATATTGATAATAACTCCTTTATTTTGCTTAATCATTTCTCTGGCAGACGCCTGTGCACAAAGGTAAGGACCTTTTTGATTGACAGCTACCATAAAGTCAAAATCTTTCTCATTCAACTCGTATTCAGGTTTTTCACCTTTGACATCGACTAACAGTCTTGGCAGGTTGACTCCGGCATTATTTACTAAAATATCGACTGAGCCGAATAATTTCACGGTTTCGGCCACCATTTTGTCAACGCTTTCTTTTTTTGTAACGTCACATTTTAGAAAATAAGAACCATTATCTTGCGGTCCATTTTCTCCATTTAAATCGGCTACAACAACTTTTGCCCCATTTCGGATCAGTTCGTTTGTGATATGTAATCCGATCCCGGAAACGCCGCCTGTTACAATCGCCACCTTTCCTTCTAATTCAAGCCATGAGTCACTCATTACGATCTCCTCCTTTTGATCTAGTCTCTGCTCATTAGATGCTTTTAGTGTAAAATGTTTTAACCTTTTATTTAATACACAGTTTTTCACTTAAAATTGAAAAGTGGTGCATGAGCGGACAAAACGGTGGAAACAGATTGGAGCTGTAGAAATGAAAGAAAGTCTTACCTGCTTTCATGGGGGTTATAAGCCAAAAGACATATAAAAGTACGGAGTAACGAGAAAAAGACGTTCAGCGTTCCAGAGGAAATACCGTAATGAACGCAAGCGCACGACGTAACGAAGCGATATTCGTTCATGAAAGCAAAATGGTGTAAACCGCACGCTTTCAGCAGCTGATAAATATATAAATGAATCGTATTGTTTTATTTTTATTGCATGAATTTTAGACTACAGGAAATCTATGATTATAAATGAAAAAATAATCTTTCTTATCAAATGAAGGATTAGACTATAAATCCCTAATTTTTAGTTAAAAAACCTTATCATTTCAAAGGCAATGGGTGTAGAACCACGATTGTATTCCTCCTTGTATTCACTAACGGGAAGCAGTCTTCATGTTTTCATTTTTACACTATCAAATGTGTGGACTGAATTTGCAAGATTTAATGCTTTTGAATTACTCTAAATTGTTGATTTTCATTTACATAATATTACAAAAAAGTTTATTATGGCATCATACGTAAGGGAATAAGACAAGCTTAATTACTTGTGAGCGGCAAAATAGACTTATAGGAATATTAAGTGAGGTCATCATTTATATACCTACTAATGCCCAATTAGAAATTAGACTAGTTTTAAATGAATATAGATTCAGAAGTGAAAAGATTGCGTAACATTATTTTATTATTCATTATGTTTTTTTGGTTGGCTGCAATAATGTAAATGAATTAAAGAAAGATGAGAAAACTGCAAGTTACGGAAATTTTGAGCTGAAATTAAAAGTCCCCAAAGCGGTTAAAAACAAACAAGAATTTGATATCATTCCAGCTTTTAAAAATAACGGAGCTGAAACAACTTTATTTCATAGTAAACCAATAATAGAATCATTCATTATAAAGGATAAGCGAGGTGAAGTAATTTATTCAAAAGATTAAACCTCAAACAGAGTTTTATATAAAGACGAAATCAAGCCTAATCAAAAATTTGAGGAGAAATTTCATATAGCTATAGATAAAACGGGAACATATTATGTAGCAGTCAACACTTCCAAATTATCTGAGAGCGAGGATGTTGAAGGTAAAAGATTTTCCATTAAGAACATAAAAATAAATGTTGAACAACAACATATAAGCAATCTTACAAATTAAACCCGGCTTATATTATGATCCCTCTTATGCAGACAGTTAGGAAAAAGTTTAACCTTCGTTTTCTGCAAGAAAAAAATACAGAGTGTTGCAGTATATCTTTATCAAAATTTTGAATAAATGTATATGTGATCTATCCATCAAGGGCTTGGCGTGAATCCTCTGTAGCCATGATTCTTTAGTCAAGCGCCAGCTTCAACAGTTTTGGCAAAACCAAAAAAGGTTATCATGCAAGCTCCGACAAGAAATGAAATTGCAAGAGGAGCAAGTTTTGGCAAAACCAAAAAAGGTTATCATGGCTCCTCCTCCATGTAAAGCCCCATTGCATATCACTGCATAAGGATTTTGCAATTCTCTGCACTTTTATTTTGCAAAAAACACCTAACCTGTCTCACAGAGGGATTTTTCACGGAAATAAAAGGATAAATATACTGATGAGTTTCAATGATGGTTGTTTAGGAATCTTAAACAGGAACGACGTTTAGCTAAAAAATTTCTTGAAATATTCGTCAGTAGGTTAAAAAATGCGAAACCTCAAAAAAAGATTGATCAAAAGCATTTGCAGACCAGAGGAAACTTTTATCGTACTGCCTGAAGGCCACATTTCGTATAGCCTTTTTAAACATCTACTCTACTATCGGAAATGACAAAATAACCGATGTTCCTCGCCCTTCTTCACTTTCAATTTTCATCGTCCCGTTATGTAAAGCAACAATTTGTTTGACGATGGAAAGCCCGAGGCCTGTTCCCCCTGTTTCTCTTGAACGCGATTTATCTGTCCGGTAAAAACGTTCCCCTATACGATCCAATTCTTTTTTCGGTATGCCTATTCCATTATCCCGAACGATAACAACAGCCCGCCTCTCTTTCTGATACAATGCAATGTTGATCATCCCGTTTTCGAAGGAATACTTAATGGCATTGTCAATCACATTACAAAAAACTTGATGCAGCCGGTTCATATCTCCCATAATGATGATTTCATCATCTAAATCTGTTTTGATGGATATATTCCTTTTCTTCAGCGCAGGCGCAAACAGTTCTAATGAATCAAGAATCAATTGGGAAAAGGCGATCGGCTCTGCTTCAAGAGTCATATCTTTGTTTTCCAGCTCATTTAATTGTAATAAGTCGTTTATGAGCTTCTGCATTCGCGTTGTTTCTTTATTGATGAGCAGAAGATGATTTTTCGCCTCTTCTTTTGATGAATAAGCTTCATCCAGCAAGATTTGCGTGTATCCTCCAATATATGTGAGAGGGGTTCTTAATTCATGAGCCACGTTGGATAAAAATTCTTTCTTGCGCTCGTCTTGTTTTTCAAGAGATTCCGTCATTTTGTTGAAGGCGCTCGCCAATTCTCCTATATCATCTGACGTTTGGATAGGAACTCTTTTAGAAAAATTTCCGCGGCTGATCTCTTTTGCAATCGTTTGAATAGTTCGCAGCGAACGAAAGATCGAATGAATTGAGTACGTGATAACAAAATAGATCAATACGAAAAAGATTAAACCGAACAAGATTAAAATCGGAATGCCTTTACTAAAAACCTCTGGTATTTCGGCTAAAGGAATATAAATATATATAAAACCTATTAAGTTCTGTTCGTGGGTTAGCGGGAATATTGCTCCGACAATCTTTCGATCCAATTCATGAACATAGCCCTCTTTAACTACGTATTGCCCGGATGAGAGCTTTTTCTCATCTTCTTGACTGATCAGATGTTTGTAATCAATTTGATACGGAAAATGTTGATGAAGCTCATCTAATTGATCAACAGCTATTACTTCATAAGGTGAAATGAGATTATACCATTCAATTTTTTCTTTAATATCTTCACTTAGCGAACCGTAATGAAAGTGAGCAGCTGTCTGCTTTCCCTCAAAAATAAGCCGCTCTTTCACACTGCGAATGTAAAGCTCTTTATATAGGAAGTGAATGAACAGAAAAGAAAACAAGATGGAAAAAATGATGCTGACGAAAAAGAGCAGCAATACTTTCTGACTAACTGAAAAATGTTTTATTTTTTTCAAGACGGCACCTCAAACTTGTAACCGATTCCCCAAACGGTTTGAATTAGATGACTGTGCTCCTTTAATTTTAGACGAATCGTTTTAATATGAGTATCAACGGTTCGTTCACTTCCTGCATAATCGGAATCCCATATTTGGTCAAGCAATTGACCTCGTGTAAATACTTTTCCTTTATTTTTGGCTAAAAGGAATAATAGATCAAATTCTTTTTGAGTGAGCGCAAGCCTGCGGCCTTCAACAGTGGCAATCCGGCCTTGAAGATCAAATTGCAACGGTCCAATAGCTGCTATTTTTACATCGCTTGCAATTCGATGTGTTCTGCGAAAAATCACTTCCATACGCGCCAAAAGCTCTGAAGGATGAAAAGGTTTTACTATATAGTCATCTCCCCCAATCTTTAAACCTTTCACCTTATCTTCCTCATTCCCTTTTGCCGTTAAAAAAATGACTGGAGAATCAATTTGAAGATATTGGCGCATTTCCTCAACTAAAGTAAAACCATCAATGTAAGGCATCATGACATCAACGATCAGCATATCCGGGTTTTCCTTTTTTAATCTTTCAAGTGCTTCAAACCCGTCTTTTGCTTCCAAACATATATATCCTTCTCTTGTCAAATACGTTCTAATCAGCTTTCGCATCTTTTCTTCATCATCAACGATTAACACCTTTAAAGACATCAGCCACTTGACACCTTCTCTCAACTTATTAAATGAATTTTCTAATTTATTAATTATAACCAGAAATTATGAAATTTGTTTGAAGTTTTTCATAAATTTGTCCTAGTAAGCTCCGAGCGATAGAAAGGCAAGCAAATGTTTCACATGACTGTCCATCATGTTTAGACCTCCTGCGATTGGATTTGACAAATTGCCAATTTTAAAAGCAAAGGTCAGTAAATGAATGTAAGAAAGGAAACAAATGTAAAAAAATATCCAAATAGGCTTCATAGTTTTCACACAATTATACGCTAACCTTCAATTAGAACAATGACACTGAAAAAAGGATTCCGTCATGAAAAAATTATGGTATTTAATCGTTTTCTTGATGCTTTTTTGGACACATCCATCCAGCATCCATGCCGAAAGCACACTGCAATATCTGATTGATCAAGCTCCAGAGCACTCAATCGTGAGAATACCGAGAGGCATTTATCATGAATCGATTGTGCTCTCAAAACCTGTTACGTTACAAGGAAATGGACAAGTAACCATTCAATCCTGCCGTAAAGAACCCGTCATCTCCATTAAAGGTCAACGCGTTTCAGTAAAAAACGTAACAATTGTTCAATGCAGCCAAGAGAAAAACGCTGCCGCTATACAAGTATCAGGAAATCATCACCGAATTGAACACGTTCATATTCGCACAAAGGGGATCGGGTTAAAGCTTGAACACGCCTATCACACCGTCATCACACAAAGCTCGATAAAAGGTGAAAAACAACATAACGGGATTGATTTATGGAAGTCAGAACAAAATGTCATTGAAAAAGTCAGAATCGAAAAAGTGAGAGATGGGATTTATATGGAGCAAAGCGATTATACAACGGCCGTCCAAAACCTCATCCAGCAATCAAATTACGGCATACACATTATGTATTCTGACCACATAACAATTCAAAAAAACATTTCCAAAAATAACGTGGCAGGAGCGATGGTCATGGAAACAAAGGGTGGAAAAATCGAAAATAATGAATTCATTTTTAACAACCGCAATGTTCATGCTCAGGGGATTCTTTTATTTGATGCGACAGAGACAAAGGTGGTTCGCAATAATATTTCTTATAATCGAGTTGGTATTTTTGCCGAAAGCGCCTCCAATAACCTTATTTTATCCAATGAAATGCGTGGGAATTTTATTGGCATTCAATTCAAAGAGGCGAACGGAAACATCGTTTCAAACAATACGTTTATTAGCAATGTAAATGAAGCTCAAGCTTTGAGCAGCTCGGACAATGAAGTGAAAAGGAATTATTGGGACGCCTCTCTAAAGCTTGATGCCGATGGATCCGGTTATAGTGACATACCTTATAAAACGAATCCGTTCTTTTTAAGTTTGACGCAGGATATTCCAGAATACCAGCTGTTTTTCCATTCACCAGGCATGGTTGTATTGCAAAAATTATGGAAAAGTCCAGACAATGAAGCGATGACGGATGACTCGCCGCTTATGACAGCTCCAATACAAGATGAATCAAAGTCATCTTCTGGAGTGATCATTGTTTTCAGTCTTCTCTTGTTTTTAGGAAGCATTACTTTATGGAGGATAGGGAGGAAAAAAGAGGATGCGTAAAATGTATTTCATTTTCATGTTATGCGCTCTACTGATTATCACTGCTGCGTGCGGAAAAAAGGAAGTGTCGCCAAGAGCCATTGATGAAAAAAACGATAAATGCGCTCAATGTAACATGGCTGTAATGGATAATCAGTTTGCAACACAGCTTATTTTAAAAAATGGCAAAACATTAGTTTTTGATGATATCGGATGTATGTATAAATGGAAAAGCGAAAATAAAAATGAAAACATCGAAGCGGAATTCGTCAGAGATTATCATTCGAAAGAATGGGTTGAATCTGATAAAGCAACCTACGTGTATGATCAATCGATACGGACGCCAATGGCCTACAACGTCATTTCTTTCCAAGATAAAAAAGATGCTGAAGCCTTCATTTCAAAAAATAGCGGAAAAATATTAAACTTCGATCAATTGCAAGATCATAAATGGAAAATGAATAAAGAAATGATGGAAAAGAATATGCAGGATGGTCATACGGATATGAATGGCGACCACAGCCACATGGATGAGGGCAATGATCATTCACATGAATGAAGGGCAAATTTATAAGTGCCCTTTTTTTACAGCGGGAGGAGTTATGCGGAACATATGGAAAGCCGAATGGCGTTTGACAATCAGGCAGCGTTCTTCTTACACGTTTGTGTTTCTATGGATTTTCGTTTTATCATTACTATTTTTGTTAGAGCGGAATAACCCTGCTCTCACAGGCTATACAAACATGACAGGCACAATCGCCAACATTGTGCTGTACATCGTACCACTGTTTATGCTGGTGGCTGGATCGTTTTCCATCGCGAATGAAATGGAAAATGGCCAGTGGAGTCTTTTATGCACGTATCCGTTGCCGACTATTGCCTATTGGGTTGGGAAGCTTTGCGGGCAATTGACCGCACAATCTGCCATCTTCAGCTTAAGCTTCAGTTTGAGCCTTTTGGTCGGCACTTTATTGGGAAGTTCATTATCTTTGAAATGGGTGCTCATTTTATATATTTTTTCTATCTCGCTAATATGGTTTTTTCTCGTCATCGGCTTGACCATTGGCTCGTTTTCAGAAACGAGATGGCAAGCTCTCATACTTTCGGTCGGCGTGTGGTTCTTTCTTATCATGATATGGCCGACTGCAGTCATTTCCGTTTTGAGCTTTGTCCCTTATCCGATGATAGCTCCGCTTTTAAAGGCATCTTTATTCTGTAATCCGGCGGAATTGCTCCGTATAGTATTTGTTGTTCAGCTTGACGGCGGAGCTGTTTTTGGACAATCATACGACGAGCTCATCTCTTTTATGCAAACAAAAGCGTTATGGGTGCTGTTCGTCGGTTATATGTTCATCTTTTCAAGCATCATGCTTGCATTTTCCGTCTGGAAGCTTGAAAGGAAGAAAAGACAATGACAACATTACAAGTCTCCGACGTTTCAAAAAAATATAAAACAAAAGTTGTGCTTTCTTCCATGTCACTGGAAGCAAAAAAAGGGGAATGCATCGTATTATGCGGCGGAAACGGAGCCGGAAAAAGCACGCTTCTTCGCATTTTGGCGGGTATTTCAAAACCGTCCTCCGGGGACATTGTTTTAAACAATATCAGTCTAATTAAAAACAGAAAAAACTATATCGAGCAGATCGGCTACATGCCCGATGATTTTCATGCTCAGCAATTCATGACGCTTCAAGAATTTTTATCATTTTATGCCAAACTGCGAAAAAAAGATCAATCATCTGTACAAGACATTTTTAAAAAAATAGGTTTGGAAGAATTTAAAAGAGAACTAGTGAAAAATGTATCAAAAGGAATGAGGCAAAGACTATTATTAGGACAAGCATTGTTAGGAAATCCAAAACTGCTCTTGTTAGATGAACCAACAAATGGTTTAGACCCATTTTGGATTGATCAGTTTGTCAATTTGATAAAAGAACAAAAGATGAAAGGCACGATCATCATTTTTTCCACTCATATGATGGATGTTGCCGCAGAAGCAGGCGATCAAATTCTGTTTATAAAGGAAGGCTCTATTATTGACCATATGAAAAATACAAATCATAAGGAAAAAACCGCATTGCAATTGTTGAGGTTATATCGACATGATCTATAAAAGTTTTTGTCATTGCTTAAAAAAAGGGTGGAAACAATGGAATTTGAAAGAATAGATGCAGTAGCAAAGGATTCAAAAGCATTCAAACAAACGAAAGCTTCTTTATATAAAACAGTATGGAGATGGCATTTTTACGCAGGGATTTTTTTCGCACCGCTGATTATTTTTTTGTCTATTACCGGAGGAATTTACCTGTTTAAACCGCAAATTGAAAATTACATGTACCATGATCTTTATTACGTCCAACAAGGACAGCAAAAAATTTCATCTACAGAACAGATTTATGAAGTGAAAAAGAATTATCCACATGCAAAAATTACAGGTTTTACACCTTCCTTTGCGCCGGACAGGTCTTCTGAGGTTGAAATAATGGTGAACGGGGAAAGTATATCTGTGTTTGTTAATCCATACAACGGCGACATTATTGGAAAGTTAAATGAGAATGCACGCTTCATGGCATGGGTGAAAGATTTGCATAACGGTGAATTATGGGGCGGAACCATTGGAAACTGGTTAGTGGAGCTCTCCGCTTGCTGGTTCATTATCCTAATTATTACTGGTGTTTACTTATGGTGGCCGCGAAATAGAAAATCTCTTTTTGGGACATTGATTCCGCGAATAAACCTGAGTAAAAGAAACCGCACGTTTTGGCGCGATATGCATGCCGTCACAGCAATCTGGCTTTCTCTTTTTATCGTCGTACAATTGTTTTCTGGACTCATGTGGTCCGGTGTTTGGGGAAGCATGGCACATCGTATCGTTGATCCCATTTCCGGAAACCCGGAAGGAGATCAACCATGGGAAAAATATGCATTTCCTAAATCAACAATGCCAACAAAAGAAATAGCAGATGTTCCTTGGGCAGCTGAAAACTTACCTGTGCCCGAATCAAGTCCCAATGGGGTGAAAACAATTTCTGTTGATAAAGTTATGCAAATTGCAGAAAAAAACAACGTCCAACCGGGATATAGAATTGCATTTCCTGATGGAGAAACCGGTGTATATACGATCTTTCTAGATCCTGCTGACGTCTATCCTAACCGCCCACTGCCTTGGGCACAACAAACGCTGCATATAGATCAATACAGCGGAAAAGTTTTAGCTAAATTTGCATGGAACGACTATGGTGCATTGGGAAAATTAATTTCACTAGGCATTGCATTTCATCAAGGAGAATTTGGATTCATTAGCCAGCTGTTCATGCTTGCATTAACTATTGGCATTATAATGATTGTTGTAAGTAGCGTTATAATGTGGTGGAAGCGAAAACCGAAAGGCAAATTGGGTGCTCCGGCTTTGCCAGAAAACTTTAAAATGTTAAAGGGAGTAGCCGTCATTGTCATTGCTTTAGGCCTTTTCTTCCCATTAGTGGGCGCATCACTATTGATAGTGTGGGTTTTGGATTATTTCGTCATTAAAAGAATTCCTACTGCAAAACAGTGGATTGGATAGAAAGCTAAATGGGAGCATCACACGAATAATGAATAATTTGTTATCAACCATTTACTGGAACCTGAGCCAATAAATCATTCCGCCTGTCAGCTCATCGATTGCATACGTCTGATTCCGTGAATCCCCGGTCAAGAGAGGAAAGTTTTCAAGTTCGTGCGCACTGGCAGGCGTCTTCAATGTTGGCACATGCTTTGCAGCACTCCCATTTTACTGGAATAACAAGTATAACTCCTCTATCTCGTCCACAAAATTCAGGTAACTTCCTTTTTAACAGAATTGACTTGAACAGCAGGCAATAATTGATCATGTAATGGGAGTCTCGTTCCTTCCCGCTTAAAAGGAGTGAGGCGATAGTTTCTTTTTCAGTTCATCTAGCTCTTCTTCAGTTAATTTCGTAACTGACATAATAACTTCCTGTTCTAATTCGGAACGAAGCATTTCTATAGCTACCTGTCGAACTCCTTCTTCCCGACCCTGCTTCAACCCTTTTTTCAACCCTTCCTCCCATCCTGCCCGCCGTTCGCCTTGAAGGTTTGACAATTGGTCCCGCAGCCATTTCAAACGCATTTCGTATTCATAACAGTTTACCGGGTTGACGCTTAAGCTTTCCCATTCTTCCAGCGCTTCACGAATTTCCTGCTCATTCATCGCAAACACCTCCAGTTTCGATTTTTCACTTTTCGCCATCCACTGGAGACATGAAAAAAATTTTAGTTCATACCTCTTTTCACATAAAATGAACTATTCTACTCATTGTCAAAAAAGTCATTCATCCAATAGTTTCTTCTTCAGTTCATCTAGCTCTTCTTCAGTTATTTTTGTAACCGACATAATAACTTCCTCTTCTAGCCCTGAACGAAGCATTTCTATGGCTACCTGTCGAACTCCTTCTTCCCGACCCTGCTTCAACCCTTCCTCCCATCCTGCCCGCCGTTCGCCTTGGAGGTTTGACAATTGGTCCCGCAGCCATTTCAAACGCATTTCGTATTCATAACGGTTTACCGGGTTGACGCTTAAGCTTTCCCATTCTTCCAGCGCTTCACGAATTTCCTGCTCATTCATCGCAAACACCTCCAGTTCACTGAGCATAAACTCATCGATTTTCCCCTTTTTGGCGTCTACTGCTGACAGCATCATCAGCCACGGATACTCTGGCAATCGTTTTATTTCTCTGTTATATTTCTTCCATTTTACCATAAATTGCTGTAAATCAATGACGTGAAATTCAAGGTGCGGACACCAAAGAAAATGTTCTTCATCTTCTCGTATATGGAAAACCGTATGAAATCTCTCCGTTTCATGAGGAAAAAGCCGATAATTAAGGATGGTAATCATAAAGGTAGGGGGAAGCATGCTGTACGGCTGTCCTTTTGCTAATGACCGGGAGAAAACCCTCGCCCAGTAATACAAAATTCGTTCCGGTAAATCATGCTGATTAACGATTTGAATTTCTACATTGATGCGCTCGCCTCGATCCGTCTGCACCAGTACATCAAGCCGGTTCATTTTTCCATCTTCTGTCTCTTTCGTCAGTTCCGTGCTTTCAAACTGAACATCGACAATGCGATCTGCTTCGCTCCGATGTAAAATCGCATTCAAAAAAGCAATGGTAAGTGACTTTCGGTTCGGGTTGCCGAACAGCTGCTTAAACATGAAATCCATCTTCAAATCGAGGTATTCTTTCATAGTTGAGATCGTCCTTTCGAGGGAGAATAAAAATGAGAGGAAAACATAAGAGGGGGAAAGATTAAAAATTGTAATAACTAGGGACAAGTATTAATATTCACACCAAACAGAACACATGTTCTGTAAATAATATAAAACTACCTATAAGAAATGTCAATCTAAAATTTCAAACTTATTAATAGGAATTTAAATAATGAAGTTTTTTACTAGATTTTTGAACGTTTCCAGCCCGCTACAATTCAAAACAGCAGAGACAGGAACTTTTTTCTAGTTTTACTACAAACCGCTCAAGTAATGCCGTTAAAGCCTCACTTCATCATATAACAATAATGAATATAAAAGAGGAAAAACATTTAGATTAAGAAAAAAACAGAAATGACGGAAACCTTCATCGTTCCGCTTGATACAGGTGTCCAAAAGTAATGCACTTCAATAAAAAAGACCTTGCCAGCCTCCTGAAATGTCCACCTTAAACCATACGGAGCAGATAGAAAGGAACGCTGGCAAAGTCTAAGATTCATCGTCTTAAAGTTTTCGAATCCCATAAACTGAATAGTCGACACTAAAATTGTTCTAATGAGATTGATTGTCTTAAAGTTTCGAGCCCCTCTCGATCAATCAAATTTCAAAATGGTAGGGATTTATAGAAATCAGTCAAAAAATAGGCAGATAAAAATCAGATGGTATAGCGGCATGATGTTTCTGATTGCTTGCCGAAGCTCTAAAAAATGAATGTAAATCGTATCAGACTGTCTGTTATTTTATCGAGGCTGGAGGAAGGAAAATCAGATGAAGGAAGCAACCCCGTGAATTCCTGCTTCATCGATCTCCAGCCCGCTATCATCAAGATCGTGCTTTGTCCGCTATCGCTTGGCTTATATAAGATCAACAAGCTTTTCCTGCTTCATTCTGTAAATGATGAATATCGTACTGATCGCGATCAATACAAGAAAGGTGCCGATTGTAAGCATAAGCGGATGAAGAATCGCAAACAGTTCGCCAACAAGGTATTTTAAAGTACAATAGCTTAGCAGCACAACGATCGGGACAAGCGAGCCGATCAATGTGATGTAGTTTTGTGCGATCCGTGAGAGAAATACTGAAAAGAGCGCCGCAACAATGGCAACAATATAAGTAGCGATCACCGTTGTGATGATATAGCCTTCAAATGTAAAGTCAAACCAAAAATAGTAAAAATTATAGAACGAATTGATGGAAAGCGGAAAAAAAGCTTGCGTACCATTCCCAAGATAGAAAAACCAAAAAATGACGATCTGCACAGTTGTGATCAATGCTGTGGCTGCTAAAGCAGCAAGAAGTTTTGCAGAAAACAAATTCCGGCCGGTTTTCGTCGTGTATTGCAGACTGATCGCATTGTTTAGTCTGTCTGTAATATGAACGCGGCTTGTTACCATGACAACGCTTATAATAATCAAAACCGCCCAAAAGCGGATGAGCTCATTGTAATTTTCATAGACAAGATATGGAAGAATAGAATTGACATCATTGTTTGCCATGATTTGTTTTACACGTTCTTGCTGATCTTCATCGGTATAAGATTCAATATCCCTCCCTTTCGATTCATATTGTTCAATGATATTTTCGAATGCTTGCAGCTCCCAAAAAACATCTACTTGATCAGCAAACACGACTTTTTCATGAAAATCTGCATACTGTTTATTTGTTAAATCCAATTGTCGAAACTGTTCATATGTTGTAATGCCTAGTTTTTCCGCATCTTGTTGTGATTTTAAATAGGCATTGGCCTCGTCTTTTTTTTGCTTATACCAGCTTTTAAAATGCCGAAACTCTTTTTCGTCCATTTCATGACCATATTTGTTGATCATTTCTTTTGTAATCATAAACTCATCTTTTGCAGGCCGTCCATTAGGGAAAACTTCAAAATAAAAGCTTAAAAACAGCTTGTAAAACAGAAAACTGATGAACAAAATAAGCAGCAGCACCTTCCAATTGAACAATTTTCTTAATTCGTATAAAAAAACTCTCAATATTCTTCCCCCTAATTTAATGGTTGCCGTTTAAATTTGTACATGCTGATGAATCCTAATAGAACAAATATGACTGCCCACGCTGCTATCGTTACAGCTTCAAAATGTGGAAACATCGTAAAAATGTTGTTTCCCATAAACCATACATGCGGATTCATAATTAAATAAAACGGATTCACATGCATGATCAAGATAAAGTTACTATTCAGTGAAACAACGCTTGGAAGCCATAAACTAACACCCGCGAACAGAGCAAATGTAAAGAAAACAAGATAGCTGTTTTTCAGCCATATAGATAAGCTGAAGGTGAGCAGCATGTACAGCAGCTGGCTTAATAGTAAACAGCCGACAAATAAACAAACATACTGCAAGAATGATAGATTCCACCACGATATGTAAGGAAAAGGCGTTTCGCTATTAAAATAGCTGCTAATCGGCACAAACAGAAGATTAGAATAATCATAGACAGAAAAGTAAATGATCAATGTCGCTGCGATTAACAACATAACAGCACACACATTAGCGATTACACTTGCAGCAAGCTTGTCCCATAGCAAATTTCTCCCGCGTTTGCTCGTAAATGCAACAAAGGATGTACGGTTCTCAAATTCATAATTAGTTAGCAATGCTGTGATTAAAACGACGAGGATCATTCCTTCAAAAGCGATCGCCCGGCCAAGCTTTTTAAATAGCAAGGAGTGCATTTCATAGACTGATCCTAAATAAAAGAAATGGCGATGTTCACCGTTTTTCACTAGCTGCTTCAGCCGCTTTTCTAAAAGATTGGCTTGGTTCAGCACCGTTTCTTCTGCCTCCCCGCTTAATCCGTATTTCTTGATTTGTTGCCGGGCAAACTCTGTCGCATCCAGCTCGCTGTAAATATCATCGACGCTTTTAGCGGTTTCATAATATTGAGTGAACAAGTTGAGATTGAATAGCCTGTTTAATTCACGATCCGTAAGATGTTGGTACAGAAATGCTTCATGGCCTTTTATAAACTCATATGGAAACTGATACTGCTTCCCGCTTTTTGGATTCAGCTCATTCACCCATACCATTTCATGATCGATTTCTTTTTTCATACCTGCCAATGCTTCATCATCAATTTTCGTCCCGTATTGCTCAACTATGTTTTGTAAAACAGGTAAATTTTTCCGTTCGTTTTTATGGTCGAAAATAATCAAACCATTCAACGTCACAAAAAATAATAGTAAAATGATAAAGATCGGCGACTTGACAACTTTTATTAATTCGTATTTGATCATTATGCCAGCGCCCCTTCTCCATATACATGAAGAAATACGTCCTCTAATGTCGGCTCAACACTTTTCCAATTTTCATTTGGCTGTTCGTCGCTAACAAACCGAAAGATCATCTGGCCATTTTCTTGCTTTTCCGAAATTGTTGCAAATCGCTTCCGAAAGATTTCTGCATCCTGAAAATCAGCTGCGGTCTCATAAATGCGGCCGGACAATAATTGGCATAATTCACGTATCGGCTTTTTATATAAAATCGTTTTATCTTTAATCATAATGATTTCATTGGCAATCGATTCGACATCAGACACAATATGCGTTGATAAAATAATGATCCGATCGTTTGCTAATTGGGTTAAAAGCTTGCGGAAACGGGCGCGTTCGGTCGGATCAAGACCTGCAGTGGGCTCATCAAGAATCAAAATCTTTGGATCGTTCAGCAATGCCTGGGCGATGCCGACCCGCTGAATCATCCCGCCGGAAAACTTCCTCATTTTTTTATGCATGACATCTTCAAGTCCAACGAGCTTTAAAAGCTCCGGTATTTTTTCTTTTGCTTCATGCTTTGAAATCCCTTTTAATGCTGAAAGGTAAAGCAAATATTTTGCAGGGGTGTAATGCTTGTAATATCCGAACTGCTGCGGCAAATAACCGAGAAGCTCGCGGTATTTGCTGCCGAGATGGATGATATTTTCTCCGTTGTAACGAATTTCTCCTTTTGTCGGAAAGATGAGTGTGACAAGCATTTTCATCAATGTTGTCTTCCCAGCGCCATTTGGAGCTAATAGTCCGTAAATTCCGTTGTCAAACTGTAAATGAACATTTTCAAGAGCAATAAAATTGCCGTAATATTTGGAAACATGGTCGACAATTAGCATCTTTACAAAACTCCTTTTATATTGGTTTTGACGAAAAACAGCTTAAGCTGATGAACATATATATACATCGCAGCCATCACGATGATGATGTAAATAAAATACGGAACGTTTAACAAAAAGGCTTGATAAACATAGCTGTTCATGTAAGAAAGAAACAAGTTTGCGGCAATCCAGCTGATAAATAAAGCAATTTTCCCACTTTTTGTCGGTACATAAAGCAATACATACAAAAAAGCAGCAGCAAAAAGAAATAAAGATGCAACAGATAATAAAAAGGCAAAAGGAAAATGAATGGAAAACTCTGTTGCCAGCCAGAAAATGATGACTCCATTGGCGAGCATAGCGAAAATGCTGAACATGAACATACGGAATGCTGCTAATTGATACACATTGTATTTACAAGTCATTTCCACCTCAAACGCCGGCTTTTGCTTTTGGCAAATAAAAAAGAAAAAAACGATGACAAAATAAATAACTGGTGAAAAACAAAAGATGAATGTATATACATCCAAGGCTGTCCATGAAAAATATTCTGCGGTTGAAAGAACAAACATAGCGAAAACAGCGATAGTTAAAACAATCGTAAAAGCGATTTCCGTCAGATCACGAAAGACGTTGCGGAAACCGACTTCGCGATACATAGTGAACATATATTGCCAAAAGGAAGGCTTTTTGTTCATGCCTTTTGCAATAATCTTCTGAATTTCTTGTTTGATCTCCTTATCGCTAGGAAAAGGAATTTTTTCGTTATCAATGGCCATGGACATCCTCCTTTAACTGCTCATTGATTTTTCGCAATGTAGAATAATATTTCGTTTTTACGGTTGATTCTTTTATCTGGAGCTTTGCGGCAATCTCGGCAAATGTTTGGCCTGCAAAAATTTTCATTTGCACAATTCGTCGATTCTCATGATCAAATCGTTCAAGCAGGTTTAAAACCTGTTTTACCTCGTCCTTTTGTTCGATTGTAAAAAGCACATCATCACTTTCCCGCTGATCTGTTAACAAATTGACCGTTTTCTTCTGCTGTTTATATTCTTTCGAGCGATAGTAATCGATGATTCTCGCCTTTGCGATTTTATACAGCCATGTCCGGAACGCCGCTTTCCCCTCATAATGGTGAATGCCGCGCAGCATGCTGATGAAAATCTCCTGCGTCAAATCTTTCGCTAATTCTTGATCAAACGTTTGTTTAAATACGAACGCATAAATCTCTTTGTAATAATAAGAGATCAGCTTATTTGCCGCTTTTTCACTTGCCCGCTTCTGTATTGCTTTTATCCATTTCTTCTCTTGATCCATCGTGAAGCTTCACTTCCAATCCCAAAGCTCAAAACTTCTATCACTACCTATATATTCGCAAATAATAAATATAAAAAGTTTTGCGAAAATCAAAAAAATTATTCAGCCTCTTTATCCAGATCCAGCCGCTAGCCTCTCGATTGTTCGGAGCTTTGCAGACGACGCTTAACGACATATCCTTACTGATTGGACCGGTCTGCTTTATGCACACTAGCGAAAAAACGTTTCTTTCAGAACGGAAGCTTACATTACGAATAAGCGATTGTGATATAATGTGTATTCCGGCATGCAGATGAACGATATGTTTGCTTCAAAATAATGAAACGACTGCGGTTTAAAGGAAAAGCTGCTAAAAAGAATTATTGAAATTTTCTTTATCTGGAAGCAGTAGTTTCATATTTTTTCAATTTTCCGGATAGACCCAATATATGTGCTTAAAAATCCCATAAAAGTCATTTAACATTTTGTTCCACATACATACAATTTAAATAGAGATTGTTACTAGAAAAAGGAGATCTTTATGAACAAGATTTTATTATCGAATATGACGGTATATGCTGAAGAACGAGTTTTCAAAAATGGATATGTATTAATAGAAAATGGGAAAATTCTCGAAGTTGGTCCTCAAGAAAAGCTGACTGTTACAGACGAACGGGTTGAAAAAATTGAAAGCAAAAACAAATATGCAGTTATTCCTGGTTTTATCGATTTGCATATTCATGGAGCAGCAGGCGCCGATACGATGGATGCAACCGATGAGGCAATTCGCAAAATGGCAGCGGCACTCCCCCGGGAAGGAACGACGAGTTTTTTAGCAACAACGATGACAAGCTCTGAACAGCGGATTGAAGAAGCTCTGATCAATGTAAGAAAGTACATGGAAACAGCGAATGAACCCGGATATGCAGAAGTGTTAGGAGTCCACTTGGAAGGTCCGTTTATTTCCCCTAAAAGAGCAGGGGCGCAGCACTCAGAAAATATTCTCGAACCGAACTTGCAGTTATTTAAAAAATGGCAGCATATGTCCGGCGGAGCGATAAAGCTTGTGACATTGGCGCCTGAAAGAAAAGGTGGAATAGAATTAACCGATTATTTAAAACAAACAGGAGTTGTCGCCTCCATCGGGCATTCAGATGCTTCTTATGCTGAAGCTGCTAAAAGCATACAAGCTGGCATTACCCATGCAACCCATTTATTTAATGGAATGAGCGGATTGCACCATCGCAAGCCGGGAGCTGCTCTAGCAGTGCTCATGCATGATGAGGTGTTGTGCGAAATTATCGCAGATGGCATTCATGTGTGTCCGGGAATGGTGAAATTTGCTTATCAAAATAAAGGAAATGACGGGCTTATTTTAATCACGGATGCAATGAGAGCGAAATGTCTCGGTAAAGGAATCTATGAACTTGGAGGCCAAGAAGTCCGAGTGAATGAAGATCGGGCAGTTTTGCGGGATGGGACGCTGGCAGGAAGTATTTTGAAGCTGAATGATGCAGCCAAAAACATGATGGCTTACACCGGATGTACGCTTCAAGACATTATTCAAATGGCAGCCGTTAACCCTGCCAAACAAATAAACGTTTATGATCGCAAAGGAAGCATTGCAAAAGGAAAAGATGCTGACCTAGTTGTTTTAAATGACCGCCTTGAAGTAGTAATGACATTTTGCCGCGGAAAACTTGCCTATTCACAACAAGAAATGTGAATGATGCTATTGCTGCCAGCGAAAGATTACGGTGATACGAGCATGAAAGCAGCACAAATGATTAGGTAAACAAGAACTGAATTTTGCATTAAGACGGATCAGTTATTGCTGCTTTTACACAACAGCTCACATCAATAAACAAGTTCGCTCTGTGAATCTAGATGAAGATGTGGACTGCATCCATTTAATAAAAAATAGTTACGATCATGATGGGGAGCACTATCCGCTAAAAGCAGATCCTCTCTTTTGTACCGATACCATTAATAACACAAAAACGAAGTGGAATTTAAGCTATGGTGGCAGAGTCGAGAAAAACTATTGTTGTAAATGATTCCATTGAAATCGCTTCAATGATGGCTCTATCCCTTAGCCATGACTATCGCTTAATTGATGGAATGTTAGCGCAAAAAGCCTTAAACGAGCTAAAAAAGTTTAAGTGATTCCGACCAGTTGTTTGAAAAATAACACCATTAACCAACCGTCTTACTAGAGAAAATATGGAATAAGTGATAAAAGGAGCGGATCCCGTTAGGAATGCAAAAACATACAAAAACCCAAAAGTTTTTCGCAAACAAGCTCATTTCAGTCGAATCGATAGGTAACTATTTCAACCACTTTCGCACTTCCTCTTCCGCAAGTCCAGTGAGATCGGCAATATCTTTCACCGTCATTCCTTTCGCCGACATATGCCGGATCATGTTCTTCCGTTCTTCCTCCCGACCTTGCTTTAGCCCTTGTTTCAACCCTTCCTCCATCCCCGCACGCCGCTCGCCAAGAAGATTGGACAATTGATCCCGCAGCCATTTCAGCCGCATTTCATACGCGTAGCGATTTTCCGAACTGACGCTTAGCTTCTCCCACTCTTCCAATGCTTCGCGAATTTCTTGCTCGTTCATCGCCAACACCTCCAGTTCCTTGAGAATCGTCTCATCGATCTCTTGTTTCCGGGCTTCCACCGCTGACAGCATCATTAACCAGGGCCACACCGAAGATCGCTTCACATCACGTCTATATTTCTTCCATTTTACCATAAATTGTGATAAGTTCTTTTTCCCTTGAAAATAGATCCTAATTATTTTCTAGATGAGTAATCCTTCTTTTTTTTAAATGGAGGCGGAAATAAAACTCGATCGAAATAGCAGACAGGATCTGAGAAGAGGCAAGCATGATCCGTGCCTTTCATGCGAAGAAGCATTAGACTAAGTTTCATCATAGTCCGAATTCCGTTGACTGCATGTACTTATTGAAAGGGAGAGTGTATGAATGGGTACGAAGACTTGCGGCAAATCAAAACACGTATTCAGGCTGTAACAAATATTCTTCTTCATGAATTCATCAGGAAAACTCTTGCATTCTATGAAAATAAATCTCGCGACTCAAAAAACTGTTTTCTGCAAGAAAAAATACAGAGTGTTTCAGTATATCTTATCAAAATTATGTATAAATATATGCGATCTATCCATCAAGGGCTTGGCGTGGATCCTCTGTAGCCATGATTCTTTAGTCAAGCGTCAGCTTCAATAATTTTGGAAAACCAAAAAAGGTTATGATGGCCCTCTCTCCATGTATAGCCCCTTTGCATATCACTGCATAAGGATTTTTCGATTCTCTGCCCTTTTATTTTGGAAAAAAACAGGAACCCTAATGAACTGGAAGCTGTACTATGAAGTGCCCAGTTATCAAGGATACTAAACTTAGGTTGTAGAAATCCAAATATTGATACCTGAACCATTTGAAATTTAGAGAAATTAAGAACAAAAATAAAAAAATTTTAACTTCTAATCAAGTTTTTTATTTGAACATTTTACATTTTTTTGTTCTAAGAGAAAGAAAAAAGGACTTCACCCCTCATTTGTAGAATTTTTGATGTGACCAAAACACAATAATTCGCTAGGGGGAAGTCACTTTGTACATTCTACAAGAAAGTCTATTTTCCTTTTTGAAGAACTGTAAATTTTAGATTCTAAAGAAAATTGCCAAATCTTTTTTAGTGCTCTTGATTTACGTCCCTTTGCTAAGCAATTCTTCACCCCAAGGGGGGGGCTGAAGGTCATTCTAAGGAAAGGAATTTTAAGAGCTCTTATTGCTGCTCCATTAGAAGGTTTTGATACGTTTACAGCCCTTCGTAACCGATTGGATTAAGACATTCATTCCGTTATCAATGCGGTTTAAATATCGGTCGACCTGAACCATCTACCTCTACTTTTAGTACAGTATTTTCCATGAACACACCCAAAAAAATCTAGCAGAAAAAATCTTTATATGATCTTGTCCAGATAGGCCAAGCTGAAGTCGTATCAATGGAGGGCATCAGGCTATCGATAGTGCCGGCATTAACGCCTATGAAAAGAACAAGCCTAAAAAATAGAGTGAACAAACAGGGAGCAAAGTTTGATTCTTTTAGCAATAAAATCACTTGGTTTGGCCATAAAGTGCATCTTTCTGTAGATACCATCAGTGAATTACCGATTGCGATCGAAGTAACTCCAACTCATGTAAACGATGGAGAAGTCGACCCAACATTGATCGGAAATGTGACAGATTGTACAAATTTCCAAATCGAATTCCTGATCATGGATGGTGGATGTAACCAACTTTATGAAAAACCGATTAGTTTCTATCAAATTGAAAATTAACAGATGTTAAAAACTCCCTGCAAAAAGTCTTTTATTTATAAATATCCCCTATTGACAAATATTTCGTTTCCAAATACGGTTCAATGCCTTCCACTCCACCTTCACGACCGATTCCGCTTTCTTTCATTCCTCCAAAAGGAGCGTGGGCAGCAGATGGAGAGCCGTCATTCCAGCCGATAATTCCGAAATCTAAATGCTCATGCAGATAGATGCCTGTTCTATAGTCATTTGTAAAAAAGTAAGCGGCCAGACCATAAGGCGTGCTGTTTGCAATATTAACAGCTTCTTCTAATTCCTGAAACGTTGTGATTGGCAAAATGGGTCCAAATGTTTCCTCTTGCATAATCTTCATGTTCTCATTGACATTTTTGAGAACCGTCGGATAAACAAAGAAGTAGCCTTTTTCCCTATTTGCATTGTATTTATTGCCGCATAGAACTTCAGCACCTTTACTGATTGCATCATTGACCTGCGAGACAATCTTATGAAAGCCTTTTTCATTAATAACTGGCCCAATTTGAGTGCCTTTTTCCAAACCATTTCCAACTTTTAATTTTTTAACTTCATTTGTTAATTTTTCAGCAAATTCCTCTACAATGCTTTCATGCACTAGAACTCTGTTTGCACAAATACATGTTTGACCGGCATTTCTGAACTTGGAAGCTATCGTTTGTTCTACCGCCAAGTCAATATCAGCATCATGTGCAACAATGACCGGTGCGTGGCCGCCTAATTCCATTGAAACATGTTTAACCGTACTGGCACTGTCTCTGATCAATAATTTTCCTACAGGGGTCGATCCGGTAAACGTAATTTTTCTGACATATTTGCTTTCCGTAAATATTTTTCCTACCTCACTGCCATAGCCATTCACACATTGAATTACATCCGCTGGTATTCCGGCTTCATGAGCGAGCTCAATCAATTTCATCGTGGTTAACGGGGTATCTTCTGCTGGTTTCACAACGAATGTACATCCAGCTGCCAATGCCGGTGCAGCTTTTCTTGTCATCATTGCGGCTGGAAAATTCCAAGGAGTAATGGCTGCAACCAATCCTACCGGTTGGCGGCTGACAATGATACGTTTGGATTCCGTATTTGCAGGAATTGTTCGTCCATAAAGCCGCTTCGCCTCTTCTGCATACCAATCAATGTAACTAGTTGCATAGTCAACTTCACCCAATGATTCGTGCAAAGGTTTACCGCTTTCCATTGTCATGATCTTTGCAAGATCATCTTTATGTTCTTGGATTTTTTTAGACCAAAGCTTTAATAGTCTCGATCGTTCATGTGCATTTATTTTGGACCACTTTCGGAAACTTTCATGCCCTCTCCGCAATGCAAGATTAATCTCTTCTTCTGTATCTGCCTTTACTTCCTGGATCAACTCACCTGTTGCAGGATTCGTGACTTTAATCGTCGCTGCCATCAAGGTTTACCTCCCTCTGGGTTTTTCTTTGCCGGGATATAATAATATATAACGCCACTGGTTAATGGATTCCCGGCAATTTTATCCTCAGTTTCTTCACCCAGTTCATTGAGCAAAAGCTTTTTCTAATATGGATAACCCTTTATTTAATTCCTCGTCAGTAATAACCAACGGAGCTAAAAAGCGTATAATATTTCCATCAATACCAGCTGAAAGCAATAAAAGACCATGTTCATTCGCATATTTCAGAATTTGATTCGTTTTCTCTTTATTCGGTCGTTTGTTCTGACGGTTATCTACGATCTCCACCGCTACCATAGCACCTAAGCGGCGAATTTCCCCCACAAACTCATGTTTCGCTTGTAATTCCAGCAGTTTTTTCTCAATCTTTTGTCCCAGTATTTCTGATTTTGTGAGCAAATCCTCTTCTTCGACGATATCAATGACTGCCAGTGCGGCGGCACAAGCTACAGGATTCCCAGCATACGTTCCACCCAGTTCACCCGGATCGGCAGCATTTAAAATTTCCGCCTTGCCTACTACACCGCTTAAAGGCAACCCGGCAGCCAATGACTTGGAAACAGTAATCAAATCCGGGACAACATCAAAATGTTCAATTGCAAATAATTTGCCTGTACGGCCAAAACCAGTTTGAATTTCATCTGCCACAAAAACAATACCGTGATCATCACAGAAGTCCCTGACAAATTTGACAAATTTCTTCGGTGGGAGAATAAAACCGCCTTCCCCTTGAACAGGTTCCATTACGATACAAGCAACCGTTTCAGGTGCCACAGTAGCAGCGAAAAACCTCTTGAATTCTTCAATCGTCCAATCAATATATTGTTCATCTGTCATATGATCCGGTTTTCGGTACAAGTATGGATAAGGAGCTTGATACACTTCTGAAGCAAAAGGACCAAATCCGAATTTATATGGTTTGACTTTGCTCGTCATGCTCAACGTCAGATTCGTTCTTCCATGAAACCCTCTGACAAATGAAACGACCGCTTGTCTGCCTGTAAATTTACGGGACACTTTAACTGCATTTTCGACTGCTTCAGCCCCCGAATTAAAAAGAATTGCTTGTTTATCAAAGTTGCCTGGAGTAATCTTGCATAATTTTTCCGCCAGCTTAATGTATCCTTCGTACATGATCACATTAAAACCAGGATGCAAAAATTTATCAATCTGTTCTTTTACCGCAGCCGTTACTTTAGGATGACTATGCCCTACATTTAAAGTTCCGATTGCCCCTGCAAAATCTATCCATTCATTCTGGTCAATGTCTACGATGGTAGCCCCTTTTGCATGATGCGCAATACTTAAATTTCCATTGCTCACCCCTTTAGGAACATACTTTTTCCGTTTAGCCTGCAAGTCTTCCATCGTTGTCGATGATGCCATTTTTTCATTGCCTCCTCAAAATCAATATATATACGAATTATGTCAATTTTCTGTTATAGTGAAAAGTACCAGTTTTCTGATTTTTCAGGTACCAGTTAAAACGTTAAACACTCTTTATAAAGCTAGGGGTATGGTAAAAATTTAAAATGCACACTGTTCTCATTTACCTTCCAATTCACTTTCTATATAAATTAGAAATCCTTCAAAGGGGATTCTCGTCAAAAGCTAAGTCGACGAGACATCTTTAAATTTTTTTACAGAGTCTTTTCTAGAACCAAACAGATACAAGATTGTTCCGATTCCATACCACCCAAACACAATTAACCATTCCATAGGCCAAACAAGCGCAGATGGCATTCCAGGTAAATAAAAAGTAATAAATATAATACTTAAAATTATGGCGATGACTCCAGTTAATTTCCAATTTCGTATCTTATATGGACGTTCTAAATCAGGTTCTGTTTTTCTAAGTTTCATAAATGAGATGGAAACAAGCATATAACCGATGACAATTCCAATGCCACCAGCATTTACAAACCAGTTTAAAGCTGAATGCCCTAAAAATGGTGCAAAAAAACCAAGTAATCCTAAAAAGATAATGCCATGTGTCGGTGTCTTATATTTTGGATGAATGTAAGCAAACCATTTTGGAATCATCCCTCTCTCCGCCATGGCAAATAAAATTCGACTTCCACCAATAATGAATGCATTCCAACTTGTCACGATTCCGGCAACCCCACCAATCACAAGAATTGTTCCAAACACTGGACTTCTAAATAGATTCGTCATTGCATCAGCAGTAGCAAGTCGGGTAACCTCGAGTTGAGACGGTGTTAATCCAACTGATACCCCATATGCAATTAAAATGTAGAAAACAATGGCCAGTATAATAGAAAAAATAAGTATCCTACCTATTACTTTTGGTGGTGCTTTTACTTCTGAAGCGATTTGCGGAATAACATCGAACCCTACAAATAGGAATGGAATCATGATAAGAACGACCATCACTCCCCCCACTCCTTCTCCAAGAATTGAATTCGTATGCACCGAACCTCCATTTGCAAATGCTCCAAAAACTAAAACTAAGCCTATTAAAATAACAGAAATAGTTAAAATATTTTGAAAAATAGCAGCCGGTTTAATTCCAAAATAATTCATCGATGTCAACAACAGCGAACCAAAGGATCCAATCAAAACCCAAGTTAAATAAATATCCCATCCTCCGAGATTCCATAAAAAGAGTTGGTGATCAACAGGAATTATATAATCAATGACGGTAGGTAATGCAACTGCCTCAAAGGTAATAACTGATACATATCCAAACAAGACACTCCATGCAGCAATATATCCCAACCTATCATTAAAGGCTCGCTGGACGAACACTAATCCACCGCCAGTTTCAGGTATTGCAGCTGCTAACTCTGCATAGGTCAGACCAATAAAAGTAACAAGCAGCCCACCTAACAAAAAGGCAATTGCCGTTCCTAGAAAACCTGCTTTACTTATCCAATCACCAGAAAGAACAACCCATCCCCATCCAAGCATTGCTCCAACAGAAAGAAATAGAACATCGGCTCTTGACATTGATTTTGAAAATTTATTACTCATTACTCTCACTCCCTTTTAAATTTATTAAGAAAGTATTATTATAAAACATTGTAGAAAACAAAAGCTTTGTTCCGTCACATACGAATACATAATTAGAAAATGCACATTTCTATAACATCTCCACAGCTTTTGCATTAATAACGGAAATCGCATAGACTAAAAACAATTCTAAGGAAAAATAAAATCCTGAATCCCCTTACATTTTATCTTCTTTTTATGTTACTATTTCTAACATCATTTATCCTGATAATTTACACTGATAATAAATAATATTACGATAAATACATTAAAAGAAAAGTACCAGTTTTCTGATTTTTCAGGTACCAGAGGGAGAGATAGATCATGATATTTTTTCAAATAGATAAAAAGGATAAGTCAAATCATATCTATCAACAAATTTATAAATCGTTAAAAGAAGCGATTTTAGAGAGAAAGATCCCTACCAATGAGAAATTGCCTTCCAAAAGAAAATTAGCAGAAAAATTAGGAGTGAGCATTAATTCGGTTTCAAACGCGTACGAGCAGCTCCTGGCTGAAGGATATATTTACGCAATTGAAAGAAAAGGCTACTATGTGGAAAATATTACACAGTTCAACAATCAAAAAGAGGCTAAAATGAACTTTCCAGATGATTTAAAAGAAGAATTCTCCAAGAAAGATGAGGGATGGCTTTCCTTATCACATATGACGGCTGACATCTCCATGTTCCCGTTTAAAGAATGGATGAAGTGTGAAAAAATAGCAATAAAAAATCACAAAAACGAACTTTCGGACATTTCTCATCCTCAAGGTCCTTACCTTGTGAGAAAAACCATCTCGCGTATGATTGCGCTTACACGCGGCGTTAAATGCGAACCAGAACAAGTGATTATCGGCCCCGGGACACAGCCCTTGATACGTCAAGTGTTGGGCATGCAGAGGGAAAATATAAAAGCTGCAATTGAGAACCCTGGGTATTCTCGCATCTACCAATTATTAAAAGATATGAATTTTGAAGTTTTTCCAATCGATCTTGATAAAAAAGGAATAGACATCAAGAAAGTGGAAGCTTTGAATCCACATTTCCTTTTTATCACCCCGTCACACCAATTCCCGACCGGAATCATTATGCCTATTTCAAGAAGAATTGAACTTTTGAATTGGGCCTCGGCTTCTGAAGGAAGGTATATTGTAGAAGACGATTACGATAGCGAATTTAAATACGGAACGGACAATATTCCGTCGCTGCAAAGCCTAGATCGGAATCAACGCGTGATTTATGCAGGAACATTCTCCAAAACGATCATGCCGAGTTTCCGAATCAGTTATCTCGTTTTGCCTCCCGATTTATTAAGAGAGTACAAAAGACATTTTTCATATTGGATACAGGGAAGCAATACACTGAATTTATTTACGCTTCACTATTTTATTGAAAGCGGCGAGTACGCAAAACACGTCAAGCGCATGAACAATCACTATGAGATGAAAAGAGAAAATCTGATTAAGGAATTGAAATGGAAATTTCGAAATGGCATTAAGATTAAAAATGTGCCGGCAGGACTTCATTTCATTGCGGAATTCAAAACGGATAAAGGGTATAAAGAAATTGAAGAAAGAGCAAAAAAAGAAAAACTTGAAATATACTCCATGAAGAGATTCAATTTACTAGGCAATATCGAAGAAGGGAAAAAAATTATTTTGATTATCGGATTTGCCAATATAAAAAATGAAGACATACCAGTTGCCGTAGATAGATTGTACCTTGTTATTTATTAACTTTACATCGGACGAATAGCCGCTTTAGGAACAATGCCATAATGTTTTAAAATGATTCATCTTGGTTAAGAATGCTCAATTTCTATTTTCCGCTGTGACCTTTTCCCTTTCACTTATAATATCTGTCCGTAGTTAAAAGAGAACTATCAGCTTTTATACGCACAACCCATTTAAGAGCAAAAGAAATTTTATTTAAAATTTTTCGATCTGGCATGACTCATGGGGAAGGTTCTTAAAAGCCTTTTTTTCTTCTCCGATCGGACCTACAAAGTCATTAAACTGGCTCATGAAACGTTGACAAGAGCTGGAAAAGAAAACCCAAGCATCGCCGTGTGCGGCATCAACCCTCACGCTGGAGAAAACGGACTGTTTGGCAATGGAGAGGAAGAGGAAAAACTCATTCCCGGCATCCGAAAAGCACAAGTGGAAGGAATCAATGCAACCGGACCATATCCGGCAGATACATTATTTTACCGTGCGGTGCGCGGAGATTTTGATATTGTTGTCGCTTGCTACCATGACCAAGGGCACGCCCCTATTAAAGTGCTGGGGCTGGAAGCCGGAGTAAACATCACCGTCGGCCTCAAAGGCGGTATCATCCGCACATCTGTCGACCATGGAACAGCCTTTGATATCGCAGGAAAAAATCTGGCGGACGAACGCAGCATGCTCGAAGCCATTCGCGCCGCTGTCGAACTGGCTCCGAAAGTTTAAACACCAACCTTTTTGCTTTATTTATCTGTTTTTGGCAATTAAAAAATGTATGAATGACAAAATACGAATATTCCATTCCCTGTATAAAATTTTAGGTCTATATCGCTTGACACGGAGCTTCTGCGGACATGTTTCCTAGCGAAAGGAGCGAGCGCCAATCCTTGCTTCGCAAGGCATCAAGCCTAACATGTCCGCCACTCCATGTAAAATTTCTATTCGGATCATTTATGCTAAATAAGCAGTATGCTCAGATATGGTTGTTCATCTACTTGACCTTAATTTTTTGTCCGGTTAAGTCAATTCATTTTAGAACCAATTTTTAAAATAAGTTCTTCATAAATTTTTAGCGATGAGGCAACAAGAAAGACGAACAAGAGCGCCCAGATGGCGGCTGGTAGTTATTTCTGTTTCCATGATTTCAATGACGGAATAGCTTTCGGCAATGTCCTCCTTAAAACCTCTCATCAGCTTTTCGGCGCGGCAGGCTTCTGTGGCTTTACCTTCTGCAAAAAGAAAATGCCAAGGAGCACCATCATCAAAAGCGATCCCATCGCCAACCGATTGGCAATGTTTCCATATGAATGAAAAAGGAGGGTAATGCTTCCATAAATCGCTGGACCAATGATGGCTGACACTTTTCCAGAAAAAGCGAACAGTCCGAAAAATTGCCCTTGCTTATCTGGCGGGGAAAGTTCGACTATATATGTTCTCGAAGTGACCCACATCGCTCCTAAACTGACGCCGAACAAACTCCCAGCAATCCAAAAAGATAGCTTGGAAAAAGCAAGCACCCCTATCGCCAGTGCGATGCACATCACGATGCCGACATACAAAACCGCTTTTTTGGCTCCCTTGCTTCTCGTAATATAGCCAAAAAGAAAGGAACCGATAATACTCGAAACTGTGGAGACTAAATATAAAAGGATGAACTCCCCTGCCGTAAACCCGGCAATGACTTTGGCATAAACGGACATGATGGCGATCGTCGTTGCCACCGCATCATTCAAAAAGAAATAAGCAATCATGAAAGTAAAAATGTTTTGATACTTTTTCATTTCTTTTAATGTTGCATAAATATCCCGATAGCCTGCAAAAAATCCGGCCTTTCGCTTTAAGGCATCGGCTTTTTCGGCTTCTTCTTTGACAAAGAAAAACAGCGGGAAAGAAAAGAGAAGAAACAAAAGGGCGCTTGGAATAAAAGCCCGATAGTAATCCATTTCTCCAACAAACGGATACACAGCGAGCCCGACAAGCGTTCCGACATATCCGACAGCAACGCCAAAACCGGAGATAAGCGGTATTTCCTGTTTATTCCCCAAACTGGAAATCATGGAATCGTAAAAAACAAGGCTCGAATGGTAAAAAAACTTTGCTGCGACAAATAAAAGCACGATTATGACAAAAGACGCCGGCAATCCAAACATGGCATTCCCAAGATTCGAATATCCGGCAACACCCATAAGCAAAGTTGCCGTAACCGAAAGAGTCGTAAAAATCCCAAGCCATTTCTTTCTTCTCCCGGTCCGGTCAATCCATGTGCCGTATAAAGGTGAAAATATCACTAAAAAGAAAGAGGCTAACGCATTTGCATACGAAATAAATGTACTGGCGATTTGGTTCAAGCTCTCGCTTTTTCCCACCGTTTCCGAAACATAAAGCGGGAAAAAAATCGTATTCACATTCGAGGAAAAAATCGTATTCGCAAAATCATACAACGCCCACGATAAAATCGGCAACGAAACATACAGTTTCCAGCCCGGCTTTTCATACGCATGCGAGGCAATCTTCTCCACTGCACCCTCCCCCATTCTGTCGGTGATAAAACGGCCGCAAACCGTTTATTCCATATATAGATTACTTTGTATATTTAATGATTTTGTTTCATGGATGTAAATTTTTCGAAAGAATACCTCTTGCTTCCGAAAACGATAGGTTTCATTTTTGTCAGAATATAATTAATATTTTAACAAATAAATGTGCATTTGTGTATGAGCATCGTTTGACAATGAATGGGGAAGAAGATGACCGTAATCACTCAAACACAACACGGGCGCCTTGAATTCTCCAAACTCACTTTCATAATCGCTCCAAGGCTCATCACAGCCGAATAAAAAGCAATCAACACCTATAAAATTGATGCAAGATATTAATAGCTCCATAGAATTGTGCAACGATTTAGGGTACGAACACATTCAAGGCAATACTACACTGCGCGAAACCATTTCCAAGCATATGAAAACTTATTGATGTATCGAATCTGCTCCTTCTTCCATTTTGATTACATCCGGAGCCCAGCAGGCCATTCATCTCATTATTCGAGGTTTACTTAAACCTGGAGACGCAGCTGCCATTGAAGATCCTTCGTATGCCTATTCGCTCCCGATTTTCCATTCGGAAGGATTAAATACCCATCTATTACCCGTACAAAATGGAGGAATTGACCCAGATCAAATCGTCGAACTGCACAAAAAAACACCGCCTCAAAATGTTGTTCCTGAATCCCACTTACCAAAATCCTACAGGAGCGACACTTGATCTTGAAAAAAGTGTAGAATTCTTGAAATATGCTCACAATTTGGTATAGCCATTGTAGAAGACGATCCGTACAGTATCAACGGTTATGATGGTGCAAGTATCGATAATATGAAATCTATGGTTAAAGAAGGTTAGTCTACATTAGTTCATTGACTAAAATTATCGCTTCAGGCCTTCGCATCGAATTGAAACCAGTCTATTCCTTTCTTCTTGCCCTTTTATAGCACTTCCACCTAAGCATTTTCGAATAGTTGGGCGTTTTGGGCTGAAAAGACTAAAAAAACCGTCGGAGAATAACTGGTTTTCTCCTTCATCCAATTGTAAAGTAGTTAAAAAGAAAGATATTGACAATAAAAAATATTCTGAATATAATAAAAACTGAGAGGTGATTCATATGTCAGAAAATGCTACAGCAGAAACTCTTAATCTAACAAAAAAGGGCATGGAAACAAGGGAAAAATTATTAAGGGCAGCAGAAAAGGTTTTTGGCAAAAAAGGTTATTATGAAACTTCCATCGTCAACATTACTCAGGAAGCAGGCGTTGGCCAGGGTACCTTTTATAATTACTTTCAATCAAAAAAGGAAGTCTTTGATGCACTGATTCAAATGTACAGCCGAGAATTAAGATTCAAAATAAAAGAGGAAATGAAGGATGCCGAGAATCATGAAGATGCCCAACGAAAGGGATTCCAGGCATTTTTCCGTTGGGTGAAAGACTACCCTGAGCTATACAGCATCGTTCAGCAAGCAGTTGTTGTCGACAAGGATTTATATCGCTGGTATTATGACAAACTTGCTTCCGGTTTTTTAAAAAGTTTGTCATTGGGGGTGGAAGACGGAGAGTTTAAAGATATCAATCTGGAAACCGTGGCGTATTGCCTAATGTCTATCGGACAATTTTTAGGCATGCGCTGGGTGTTTTGGGAAGGACAGGATGTGCCGGAGGAAGTTTTTGATGCCGCGATGACGCTGATCTTTAATGGAATCAAAAAAACATAAAGGAGATGGGGATTTTATGCAGGGAATCGCTTATTGGATTGAAAAAAGAGCAAGCATTAATCCGAGGCGAATTGCAGTTATTACCGATCAGGAACAATTAACTTATAAGGAATTAAATGAAAGCATTCAAAATGCAGCCCTATTCCTATTGAATGAACTGAAAGTGAAAAAAGGAGATCGGATTGCAATAATTTCCCAAAACCGTCTCGAGTATGTCGTTTTGCTGTTTGCCATTGCACGGCTTCAATGCATCGCCGTTCCTTTAAATATCCGTTTGAATATTAACGAACTGATTTTTCAGCTGCAAGACAGCGGAACTTCTATATTAGCTGCGGAAGAGCCGTTTTTTGAAATGGCAAAAAGCATCGAAAAAGAAACCGGGGTTAAGCTGTTTTCCATCGAGAAGCTGAATGATATAAAACAGAAGGAGGCAGAACTGCCTGATGAAGAAATTGATGAGAATGACCCTTACATTATTTGCTACACCTCGGGAACAACCGGGAAGCCAAAAGGAGCGGTGCTCAGACAAAGCAACATGTACTGGAATGCGATTAACAATATTCTTGCCATTGATTTAACATCCATGGACCGTTCCATGGTGTTGCTTCCGCTGTTTCATATCGGCGGAATTGGCTTATTCGCCTTGCCGACACTCTTTGTCGGAGGAACGATCATTATACCGGGAAAATTTGATCCGTACAAAGCCATCGAGATGATTGAAAAACACCAGGCTACGGTTGTGATGGGCGTGCCATCCATTCACCAGGCTTTATTGGACTGCCCGGCGTTTAATGTAGCTGATCTGAGTTCCGTGCGCTGGTTCTACAGCGGGGGCGCGCCATGTCCTCGCGAACTGATTCAAGCGTTTACGGATAAAGGCTATTTATTCGGCCAAGGGTTCGGACTGACTGAAACTTCTCCGACAGTCTTTATGCTGAGCCGAGAAGATGCCCGTAGGAAAAAAGGATCGATTGGAAAACCGGTCTTATTCAGCGAAGTGAAGCTGGTGGATGAGGAAGGAAATGAGGTTAGGCCGGGCGAGGTCGGCAATCTGCTTGTCCGCGGCCCAATTGTTATGAAAGAATATTGGAATAGACCGGAAGCTACAAACGAGGCGATAAAAGACGGCTGGTTCCATACAGGAGATCTGGCACGGACAGATGACGAAGGTTTCTTCTATATTGTGGGAAGGAAGAAAGAAATGATCATATCCGGCGGAGAAAATATTTATCCCCTTGAAGTGGAACAAGTCATCAACCAGCTGCCGGAAGTCAGGGAGGCGGCGGTGGTCGGCATTTCAGATCCGCGCTGGGGGGAAGTTCCGGTTGCTTTTATTGCGAAAAGAGAAGGCGCTTCGATAACTGAAGAGGATGTAAAAACTTACTGCTTGAAATTTTTAGCAAAATATAAAGTGCCGAAAGAAATTTATTTCATTGATGAACTTCCGAAAAATGCGACAGGAAAAATCCAAAAGAGCAACCTGCCAGAAATGCGGGAAAGGGTGAAACAATAATGACAAGATTCACTGAAGGACAGACAGCTTCTTGCAGCAAGACAATTACGGAAGCTGACGTTGTATTGTACGCCGGTTTGAGCGGTGATTTTAATCCGATCCATATTGATAAAGAGTATGCAAAGAATACTAGATTTAAAGAACGCATTGCCCATGGCCTGTTAACTTCCAGTCTCTTGTCACAGCTTTTAGGCATGTATCTACCGGGAAAAGGTGCCATTTATATGGAACAGACTCTTCGTTTTACCGCTCCGGTATATATCGGGGATACAATCACAGCTACAGCCACGGTTCAGGAGTTTATTGAAGAAAAGAACATTATAAAACTATTAACAGAGTGTCGGAACCAGAAGGGTGAGCTGGTGCTAATGGGATCAGCAGTTATGCTCGTGCCAAAGGAAGGAGAGAAAGTATGACAGAGCGGATCGGAATCGAAGAAACAAGTGTTTATTTTCCAAAGGATGTGGAAACCGCAGCCACATTGGCTGAAAAAACAGGCATACCGGAATCGGTCATCATTGAAAAATTTGGTTTGTATGAAAAGCATGTGGCGGATCAGACGATGCATGCATCCGACATGGCAATTGAAGCAGCAAAAAATATTTTGGCAAAGGTTGATCCATTATCCATTGACGTGGTGATTTATTTTGGCAGCCCCCATAAAGATTACTACGTCTGGTCCAGTGCTCCGAAAATTAGCTATGAATTGGGGACTAGGAACGCATATGCCTTTGAAATTATGAACGTAAGCTCCTGCTTTCCGATTGCATTGAAAGTTGCCAAGGACATGCTGAATTCCGATCATTCCATTGAAAACATCTTGCTGGTCGGCGGATGCAAGGAATCGCAAATTCTAGATTACAGCAATAAACGGGCTAGATTTATGTTCAATTTTGCCGACGGGGGAGCGTCTGCACTTGTAAAGAGGGGGGCATCTAAGAGTGAGATTCTTGAAAGCGCTATCATAACGGACGGTTCTTTCCATAATGATGTCCGGGTGCCTGCAGGTGGATCGGTCCATTTTGCCAGCTACGTTACCGTTGAAAACCGCCAGCATTATATTGATGTGACAGACCCTTTAAGCATGAAGGAAAAACTCGATCCGGTATCCGTTCCAAACTTTCACAAAGTCATCAAGAAATCTTTGGAAAAAAGCGGGCTTTCGGTTGAGGATATACAGCTGTTGCTGCCGCTGCATACGAAACGATCCATGTTAAGAGAATTACTGGACGGGCTAAATTTGTCTAATGATAAGGCGATATATCTTGATCATTATGGCCATATGTCTGCTTTGGATCCTTGTATCGGACTCCACTTTGCTAGTGAGCAGGGAAAACTAAAGAACGGCGATATCGCAGTGGCAGTAAGCGCTGGCACCGGCTATACCTGGGCAGCTACGGTAATTAAATGGCTGGGGTGATGTCCAATGAAAAAAATCTGGGAATCTTTACTAATATTCGCTATATGCTTCGGCTTTTTGGGGGCGGAGACTTCTGCAGAAATAGTATATCAAGAGTCTTGGGGTGCTGAGGAGGACAGCGAAGAGCTGTTTCGAAGCCCTGTTGCATTAGCGAAAGACAGCAGCGGGAATATTTATATGTCTGATATGGGCAACCATCGGATTATAAAAATGGATTCCTACGGGAACATACTGGCTACATATGGGAAGCTTGGTGATGGACCCGGAGAGTTTAATATGCCGTTTGGCGTTGCCGTTGACAATGAGGGCAATATATTAGTTGCCGATACAGGAAACTACCGGATTCAAAAGTTTAATGCACAATTCCAGTTTATAAAAAGCTGGGGAACAAAAGGTAAGGAAAACTATCAATTCGGTTTTCCAAGAGAAATAGCCGTTGATCAGGACAACAATTACTATATCACCGATGAATTCAACCATCGCATACAGAAATTCAATTCTGATGGCGAATATCTATTAACTATTGGCGAATACGGAAAAGGAGACGGACAACTGGCATTGCCGCAAGGAATTGCTATAAGCAATAACAACGAAGTTTATGTAGCGGATACTTACAATAACCGGATACAGGTTTTTGATGTAAATGGCCAATTTAAGCGGAAAATTGGCGGACCTAAACCGGGCATGGGACCTTATCAGTTTTACCATCCGAGAGGAATCAATTTTGATCGGGAAACAGGTGCATTCTATGTAGCGGACACGTACAACAACCGCATTATGAAGTTTAGCATGGATAATCTATTTTTGTACCAGACAGGCGTTTTTCCGCTACTTGTTTACCCGAATCAAGTATTGCCTTATGGAGATGGAAATCTATATGTGACAGATACGGGCAACAATCGTCTGGTGAACTTTTTTGAAATGGGTCTTTCTGCAAGCTACATTATGTCTGTTGGCAATGACCGTTGGCACGATAAACAATATGCAGGTCCGTTCGATGCCGAAGTGGATTCGGAAGGAAACATATTTATCTCTGACTCCTTTAATCACAGAATCTTAAAGTATGACTCCGAAGGCGAACTGGTCAGCAAATGGGGCAGCATGTACGGAACGGGGGGTCCGCTTGGCTATGGCAGCTATCCAGGACAATTTTTCGTACCAAGACAAATTGCAATCGATAAATATGACAACGTTTATGTTGCGGATTCAGTCAATCACAGGATTCAAAAGTTTTCAAATTCTGGAGTGCTGCTTGCTTACTATGGATCTTATGGAACGTTAAATGGATACTTCCAATTCCCGACAGGGGTAGCGGTTGACAGAAAAGGAAATATTTTTGTCGCTGACTCGGAAAACAACCGGATTCAGAAGTTCAATTCCCTTTTTATTTTCCAAAAAAGCTGGGGCAAAAAAGGCACAGGTGACGGAGAATTCTTCCAGCCGATGCAGATTGCCATCGACTCCCAGGATAATGTATATGTTGTAGACCGAATCAACAACCGAGTCCAAAAGTTTGATAACAACGGCAATTTTCTTGCAAAATGGGGAACCAATAACGGCAGCGGCAATCTGGATCCATTGGAAAATTGGGGAGAAGGACCGGGAGACCTATTCTTACCAACAGGTATTGCAATTGACGAAAATGATCTGGTTTATGTAATGGATACTTCAAATAATCGCGTGAATGTGTATGACACCAATGGAAGATTTATAGAGCAGTTTGGAAGTTTCAGCGGACGTGCGGGAGATTTCTTCTCACCGCAAGGCATTGGTTTTACCAATGATGGTGAAATAATAGTCGCCGATGGATTGCTTCACCGCATTCAGTTTTATAAAAATCAAAATAATTAGGGAGGATAGGAAACATGTTCAATAAGAAAAAAGCCGTACTAAAAAGTTTTCTTATTACATGTGTAATCGGGTCGCTCCTATTGACTTCGGCATGCGGCAGCGACAGTTCAAGTTCAGAAGAAGAAAAAGATACAATCAAGATCGGTGTATTGGCTTCTTTAACAGGAGCGCTGGAAGCTTACGGAAAACAAACAGTTCGAGGTTTTGAGCTTGGGCTTGACTATGCGACGGACGGAACAGGTGAAGTTGTAGGGAAAAAAATCAAATTTATTGTGGAAGATACAGAAACAAAACCGGATGTTGCTGTGAAAAAGGCTACAAAACTATTGGAAGAGGATGAAGTAGATTTCCTTGTCGGCTCAACCAGTTCCAGCGATACGCTTGCCGTTTTGCCGCTGGCAAAAGAATATAAAAGAATCATGATCGTGGAGCCAGCAGCTGCCGACAGCATAACAGGCGATAATTTTAACCCATATATTTTCCGGACAGGACGAAACTCTTCTCAAGATGCAGTTGCAGGTGCAGCTGCGATCGCTAAAGAAGGCGTTAGAATTGCAACGTTAGCGCAGGACAATGCTTATGGGCGGGATGGTATCGCAGCCTTTATTGAAGCAGCTAAAGAACGCAGCGCAGAAATTGTGGCTGAAGTTTACGCGGACCCGAATGCAACCGATTTTACGGCCAATATTCAAAGTGCCATCAGCGAAAAACCGGATTACTTGTATATCGTCTGGGCAGGCTCCAACGCGCCGTGGAAACAATTAAAAGATATGAAGGTTCAAGAGAAGGGAATAAAAATTTCAACGGCCGTACAGGATATTGCATCGCTGAAAACCATGGATGCATTAATCGGCATGGAAGGCTATTCGATTTATTATCATACACTTCCGGATAACGAAATCAATGACTGGCTGGTGGAAGAACATAAGAAACGGTTTGACGGCGAAATTCCGGATCTGTTTACTGCCGGAGGCATGACGGCAGCCATCGCCATTGTAGAAGCCTTAAAGAAAACGGAGGGAGACACGGATGCTCAGCTGTTGATTGAAACAATGGAAGGCATGGAATTTGATTCCCCAAAAGGCAAAATGAAATTCCGTGAAGAAGACCATCAGGCTCTACAAAGTCTCTATTCGATAACTCTGGAAAATCAGGAAGGCGTTGACCATCCGGTTCCGGTGTTGATCCGCGAATTGGATATGAACGAAACCGAGCCACCGATTCGAAATCAATAAAGCGAGAGGAGAATCTTGTATTCTCCTCTTTATAAAAATTTAGGAAGGGGGCGCAAGACTTGGATGCTTTATTGGAGACTCGCAATCTTTCCATTTCATTTGGCGAACAGGAAGTAATCCGGGATGTCAATTTTAAGGCGCCTAAGGGAAAATTTTTGTCCATCATCGGGCCGAACGGGGCAGGAAAAACTACTTTATTCAACCTGCTGAGCGGACAGCTCTCACCGACAAAGGGAGAGATTTACTTCAAAGGACAAAACATTACCAATTTATCAGCGGCAGAGAGAGCACGAATGGGGATGGGGAGATCTTTTCAATTAACAAATATTTTTCCGGAATTGACGGTTCTTGAAAATGTCAGACTTGCTGTCCAGTCGCAAAGAAAAGATTTTTACAGTATTTTACCGAAACCTGCCAAATACCGCAAACAGCTTGAAGAAGCAAGAAGGCTGCTTGATATGGTGTTTTTAAAGGAAAAAGAGGACTATTTAGCTATAAATTTAACCCATGGGGAAAAACGAAAACTGGAGATTGCCATGCTTTTAGCCTTGAAGCCCAATCTGCTTCTTCTTGATGAACCGACAGCAGGAATATCGGTGGAAGAAGTTCCGGTGATTTTGGAAGTGATTGAAAATATCAAAAAAGATTCAGAGAATACCATTGTTTTAATTGAACACAAAATAGAAATGGTGCTTGCTTTGTCGGACTATCTTGTAGTCATATTCAATGGGGAATTGTTGGTAGAAGGAGAACCGGGTGTAATTATGCAGGATGAACGTGTACAAAATGCTTATTTAGGGGGACTTTCACATGCTGCGAGTGGAAAATCTTGAAACCTATATTGAACAATTTCATATTTTGCAAAGTGTCACTTTCGAGGTAATAGAAGGAACCATTACTGTTTTATTCGGGAGAAACGGGGCAGGAAAGTCTACAACACTTCGAACGATCATGGGATTTTACCATGTTTCGAGGGGGGGTGTTTACTATAAAAATGAAAAGCTGAATGGTCTCCCAACTCATGTGATTGCCTCGAAAGGAATCGGCTATGTACCGGAAGATCAGGGTATTTTTCAACATTTAACGGTGGAAGAAACTTTTGCGCTGGCAAAAAAGGAAAAAGACCCTGAAGGAGAAGCAAAGGCTGAATGGATGCTGGAGATTTTTCCAGATTTAAAGAAATACTGGCATAAAAAAAGCGGCTATTTAAGCGGAGGTCAGAAACAAATGCTTGCCATTGCTAGGGCGTATATTAACAGCAGCGGCCTGCTTTTAATTGATGAGCCCAGCAAAGGACTATCCCCGCTGATGGTTGAAAAACTCATGGAATCGATCGTGAAAATAAAGGAAAAAACTACCATTTTGCTCGTTGAACAAAATTTCTTTATGTCCAACCACATAGGTGATTACTATTACATGATGGACGATGGGAAAATTGTCCATCAAGGGTTTATGAATGATTTGAGGGAGGATAAAGAAACGGTAAGGAAGTACTTGGGAATATCCTGATCACGTGAGGTGAAGTAATTTGAATACATTGCTGAATCTTTTGATCAACGGTCTATCGACAGGTATGCTGATCTTTCTTTTAGCATCGGGTCTTACGCTTATTTTCGGACTTATGAGTGTCTTAAACTTTGCCCATGGCGGTTTTTTTGCATGGGGCGCCTTTTTAGGGGTATGGCTCTTTACAGTTACCGGCAACTTTTTGCTGTCCTTTATCGCTACGGTGATAGGCGGCATGGTGCTCGGCTGGATTGTTGAAAAAATATTAATCCGACCGGTTTATGGCAATCACATTCGGCAGCTTCTTGTAACCTTAGGCGGAATGCTTGTGCTGATTGAGTTGCTGCGTGTGTTTTGGGGCTCGAATCCCATTCGCGCTGGCTTGCCCAAATGGCTTGAAGGTAGCATAGATGTTGGCGGTGTGATTTTTATCAAATACCGTTTGTTTGTAATTCTTGTCGGGCTGGTTATTTACGTTATGATTTTGCTTCTATTAAATAAAACGAAAATCGGGATTATGATCCGCGCAGGCGTGGACAACAAAGAAATGGTACAAGCGCTTGGCATAAATATTAAAGGCGTTTTCTCCTTTGTTTTTTTGCTGGGAGCGGGAATGGCCGCTTTGGGCGGATTTTTGCTGGGGCCATATTCCGGCGTGATTTTTGCTGATATGGGAATGCAATATGCGGTATTAGCATTTATTGTCGTTATTATTGGCGGCCTGGGAAGCATTCAGGGGGCAGCCGTTGCCTCAATCATTGTCGGCTTGGCAGGCGCATATACCGCTTATTACTACCCTGATCTGTCCCTTGCTGTAAATATGTTATTGCTTATTGTTATTTTATTGCTCAGGCCGTCCGGACTTTTAGGAGAAAAGGGGGGAGTCTAAAGTGGCTTTAGCAAAATATAATCGTTTTTCGCTCATTGCCGGCATAATCGCAATTCTTTTCTTAAGCATATTCCCTTTCGTCAATGATTCCCGTAGCATGCTCATTTTATTTACGCAAATCTTTATCTTTGCTATTTTTGCGATGAGTTATGATATTCTTTTAGGTTATACCGGTATCGTTTCCTTTGGTCATTGTCTATTCTTTGGCATCGGGGCTTATAGCACGGCGATTATACTGAATGCCAATGATAATACAATAGGATTTTTCCTTCTCGGCATCGCTATTGCTGTTATTGCAGCTGTGTTAATCAGCTTCTTAATCGGAATGCTGTCGTTAAGGCTGCAAAGTCATTTTTATGCCATGCTTACCTTGGGATTTTCTGAATTATTTCTTATTATTGCAGAAAAATGGAGATCGATGACGCAGGGGGGTGACGGATTTACCTTCCAGGTGCCGGAATTTTTGAGAGACCGGTTTACTTTTTACTTTTTTACATTAATCAGCCTTGTTCTTATCTATATTTTGCTTCGTACTTTCACTTATTCATCTGTTGGAAAAGTATTAAAAGCGATTTCGCAAAATCAAAAGCGAACAGAAGCCCTTGGCTTTAAAGTTCTTCATTATAAAATTATCGCAAGCGTCATAGCCGGGGTGGTGGCCGCATACAGCGGAGCTTTATATGCAGTGACCCTTCGCTTTGTGGATCCGTCGGTCTTCTCCATTGAAACCACATTAGATGCGCTTCTTATGACAATGATCGGCGGCGTCGGTACTTTGTTTGGGCCAATTTTAGGCAGCGGAGCGGTTGAATTTATTCAGCACTATTTATCGGAGCTTGGGACCGAGTATTCGATTTTTGAACGATGGGCCGATTTTCTTAGGTCTCCTCTATATAATTGTTATTTTAGGTTTTCCTAAAGGCATTGTCGGCACTTTCAAAAGCACCGTTATAAAGCGAAAGGAAAACCGGAAAGAGAAGGAAGGATTATTAAAACATTCAGCATAAATCAGCAAATTATAAAGATTCCAGTATTTCAGGCGTCGCTGTTGCCAAAGCAAAATGATTGCTTAATGGCTGCATCCGGCGCCTTGGTCGCTGATCAAGGATGAAATTGAAAAAAGTAATGCTATTGTCTTAAATTTCGTTACGAAGTGTTTGATTTAGAAAACGGAGTACCGACCTATGCCTATGAATTAGAGATCAAGCTGTTCAGGATGGATATTTAGTGGATTATCGCACGATTGAAACAAAATTAAAATTTCCTGAAGAAGGTATACATTATGATGACTTATTGGATGAAGAAAAAGAACGGTTCGAAGAAACATTTGATGATGGAATTGGCGAAGATATTGACAGCGCTGCGCTAAATGAATGGTTATTTAAGATGAAAGCCTCGAAAATACGCGTGAATGGTGAAGAGCAAATCGTTCGTACAGAATTACAAGGTGAAGCAAATCTAGCATTTGAAGCACTTGCCACACAAGCGCCTCCTAGAGTATTAAAAAAAGACACGTGCCACTAACAAGTGTAGTGGTGCGTGTTGTGGGTAAAGTCCAAAACACCAGTATTTTCGGGCTTTTCTTTAGTGTACTCTGTCAAACTTTTAGATATAGTAATAAAGCTTGTAGACTGTCTAAGCAGAGACTTTGTCAACAAGCGAAAGTACTAGCTGATGTTTTGTATTTTTCAAGAACTGACTAAGATAATGATCCTAAATTCAAGGTCTTCCTCCTGTAATCCATTCAATTAAATATCCTATAAACATTAAAATACAAAATATTATAAACATGATAAGTTTATAAATCATTTAATTCCCCACTCTATTATTTTTTACAAGGTGCTATACTAAAGTAAGCTGCTACTGCTAAGGCAGCTCTTTTTTCGTCAGATTTCATAAATGGAAGAGCGGCAGTTATCCCAGCTACTAAAGCTTTATCACAGCCACAATTGAAATATCCTTTTACTTTATAGCAAAGATCATGTGTCATACATAAAGAATCTAATTTATCTTTTGGTACACCGCCACCATGTCCAGGTCCGCACCAGTTTCCCCAAACTGGCATACCTCTTAATATTTGAGATACAGATTGTGACTCTTTTTTATTTTCAATATGATTAATTAAATATATACGTTTTACCTACGGCCGAGTAGAAACAAAATCCATTCCCGAGGGAATTCGGCGATTTGCCCAATCGCTAGAGTCCATGATACCAACATGCTGAATGACCAGCATGGTTTCTATTGAATAATACCCGTAGCTCAAAAATTAGGGGATATAAAATAGCTCTTGCATGGAAAAGTCCTTTAAAGGGAAAGTGCGATCTTCAGTTTCATGCAAGAGCACTTTCATTTTTTTCGCCTACCGAGTGCTACATTTATTTTTCGATGGCGCAGCAAAGCCTTATTAGGCGGCAGGTGTTCTAACGTTTCCACTACTTCTTCGGATGAATAAGCCTAAACCACTGTCAAACGGCTTCGACAAATGACAGGCAATCTATTTCAACCACTTTCGCACTTCCTCTTCCGCAAGTCCAGTGAGATCGGCAATATCTTTCGCTGCCATTCCTTTCGCCGACATATGCCGGATCATGTTCTTCCGTTCTTCCTCCCGACCTTGCTTTAGCCCTTGTTTCAACCCTTGTTTTAATCCTTTTTCCAACCCTTCCTCCATCCCCGCACGCCGCTCGCCAAGAAGATTGGACAATTGATCCCGCAGCCATTTCAGCCGCATTTCATACGCGTAGCGATTTTCGGAACTGACGCTTAGCTTCTCCCACTCTTCCAATGCTTCGCGAATTTCTTGCTCGTTCATCGCCAACACCTCCAGTTCCTTGAGAATCGTCTCATCAATCTCTTGTTTCCGGGCATCCACCGCTGACAGCATCATCAACCAGGGCCACTCCGAAGATCGCTTCACATCACGTCTATATTTCTTCCATTTTACCATAAATTGTGATAAATCAATGGCGTGAAATTCAAGATGCGCGCTCCAAAGAAATTGTTCTTTATCTTCGCGGATATGAAAGATGGTGTGAAACCGATCGGTTTCATGCGGAAAGAGCGGGTAGTTGAGAATTGCAATCATAATGGTGGGAGGAAGTTCGCTGTACCCTTGGCCTTTGAAGAGCGACTGGGAAAAGAGCCTCGCCCAGTTATACAAAATCCGCTCCGGCATATCGTGCTGGTCAATGATTTGAATTTCCACGTTAATCCGCTCGCCTCGGTCGGTCCACACGAGCACGTCAAGCCGATTCATTTTCCCTTCTTCGAACTCTTTTGCCAGCTCTGTGTTATCAAACTGCACATCGATGATACGATCATGGCCTGTCCGATGCAAAACCGCATTCAAAAAAGCGATTGTAAGCTGCTTTCGGCTCGGATGGCCGAACAATTGTTTAAACATAAAGTCCAATTTTAAATCGAGGTATTCCTTCATAACGGGAATCATCCTTTCGAGGAGAATTTTTGGGGAGAGTAGAGGTTTATCTAAAGAAAAGCAGAAGTTATTTACATATTTTCCAGATAAAAGAAAACGCATCACCTTCCAAAACGCACTGCTTGACAAATCTCAACCAGCAGCCGTTTTAATGAAAACTTTGCCACCATATACATTCAGAACGTATGTTCTTATAATGTTATTGTAATACACCTTATCTTATCTTTCAATCACCAATGATTCGACAAATTTTGAACAGAGCCAAAAACTATACCAAGTTCCTCCTTGCTTGGAAATTGATCCTAGTTGTCTTCCAAAAAACAGGAACATGAGTAATCCTTCCTCATTTTTCTTAGGTTACCATTTTAATTAGCAAAGTACCGGTGTGTTTAATCCTGCCGTGGTGACCGTTGGGAAAGGGGATAACCGTCAGTATACCGAAGCATATCTGCGTTTTTGAGCCCACTACGGGTGAAGTACAGCCGTGCAAAAGGTTGTTCACTAACCGAACCAAGTTTGTTCCACATACGCACAAACATATTTCATTCGACCTAAATCTTTTCCACATCAGACCTAAAAAAGTTCCACATCAAGCCTAATATCCAGCACTCCGCACCAAATCCCCGCCACATTCCATACTTTTCGTATTCCAACGCTTGACATGTTCGCGGCGGTGATTATAATTAATTAAAAAATTGTTAATAATTTTCTTACAATAACTATGAAGAGGAAAAGTAAGGTTCAGTTATTTTTCACAGAGAGCTTCGGTAGCTGAGAAGAAGCAAAAATACGAACCCGAACAATGGCCTCTGAGTTGCGTGCTGAAAGTATTATTTTCGTGTTTTATCCCAACAAAGCACGAAGGTACAAGTAGGTTCCGCCGAGTTTGGTACTCGTTACAAATACCACAGTATGAAGGGATTAAGCCCGTAGTACTGGCAGAGGCTGTTTTGTGCGAGCAAACAGTGAAGTAAGGTGGTACCACGTGAGCAAAACCACGTCCTTATCTATATAGATAAAGACGTGGTTTTTTTTATAAAACAACAATGTATGGGGGAAAATTTATGAATCGTTTTTTAGTTATTCAAACTGATTTTGGATTAAGCGATGGAGCTGTCAGTGCAATGTATGGAGTCGCTTTGAATGTTAATCCCAGCCTGAGGATTTTTGATTTGACCCACGATATTCCCCAATATAATATTTGGGAAGCGTCTTATAGGCTGTACCAAACGATATCGTATTGGCCAAAGGAGACGGTATTTATTTCTGTTGTTGATCCGGGTGTCGGTTCAGAACGGAGAAGCATTGTTGTGAAGACAAAATCAAACCAATATATTGTGACACCCGACAATGGAACGATCACACATATAAAGAAGTATATTGGGATCGAAGAAGCAAGGCTGATCGATGAAAAGGTAAACCGGCTGCCAAATTCCGGGCATTCTTATACCTTCCATGGACGTGATATTTACGCTTATACCGGCGCACGGCTTGCATCCGAAGTGATTACGTTTGAACAGGTGGGGCCGGAAATTCCAATCGATTCGCTAATTGAACTGCCGGTTTTAGAAGCCTATATTCAAAATGGTGCGATTAAAGGGAATATTGATATACTTGATGTCCGCTTTGGAAACTTATGGACCAATATTGATCGCAGCTTGTTTCAGAAGTTAGACGTAGATTACGGAGATTCTTTTGAAGTAACGATTGAAAATGAAACAAGACAAGTATATAAAAATATTATGACGTTTGGCAGATCATTTGCGGATAGTCATTTGGGCGAGCCTTTGCTTTACGTCAATTCGCTCGACAAAATCGGTGTGGCAATCAATCAAGGATCATTTGCGAAGGCCTACCATATTGAAGCAGGTGCCAAATGGAAAATCACTATCTGCAAAGTACCGAATTTCGTATATAATGGAAATTCAATATAATCATAAAAATAAAAAAAGGAGAGGAATTTCATGAAAGAAAACAATCTATCGATCAAAACAATCGTAGCAATTGGAATTGGAGCAGCTGTCTTTGTTATTCTGGGAAGATTTGCGTCCATTCCAACAGGGATACCAAATTCCAATATTGAAACAACTTATGCATTTTTAGCACTTATGTCAATTATTTTTGGGCCAGTCGCAGGCGGTTTAATCGGACTTATCGGTCATGCGTTAAAAGACTTAATATTTTATGGATCTATTTGGTGGAGTTGGGTTGTTGTCAGCTTGCTTGTCGGATTTTTAATTGGTCTGGCTTCCAAAAGCATCGATATCGAATCTGGTGAATTCGGCACTAAAAAAATTATTACATTTAATATTGTTCAGGTGATTGTTCAAGCAATCGGCTGGTTCCTTGTCGCACCTTCTCTTGATATACTGATTTATGCTGAGCCAGCAAATAAAGTCTTCCTGCAAGGATTAGTTGTTGGAATTTCCAATATGGTAACAGTTGCCGTCATTGGAACACTTCTTCTTTTACTCTATGCAAAAACACGCAGTCAAAAAGGAAGTCTTGATAAAGAATAAAAGCACATTGTGAGTTTTGACAACATATTTACTTACAGGAGCTTTTACGAATGAGAAAACGAGTGATTGAATTTCATAATTTTAGCTTTAAGTATTATAGCCAAAAAAATCCAACATTAAAAAATATTCATTTAAACATTTACGAAGGGGAAAAAGTTTTAATCGTTGGGCCTTCAGGATCTGGGAAGAGCACCATTGGCCACTGCATCAATGGTCTAATCCCCTTCTCTTATAAAGGAGAAATGACCGGAAGTTTAAAAGTAATGGGTCAGGAAACAAAGGAGTTAGATATTTTTGCTTTATCAAAAATGGTTGGTACTGTTTTACAGGATCCTGATGGCCAGTTTATAGGATTAACTGTTGGTGAAGACATAGCTTTTGCACTGGAGAATGATTGCACTCCGCAAAAGGAAATGTTCGAGATCGTAAAAGATGCTTCCAAAATGGTCGAAATGGATGATTATTTGCCTGCCTCTGTCCATCATTTGTCAGGCGGGCAAAAGCAGAGGGTTTCCCTCGCTGGTGTAATGCTCAAGTTTGACACCATTTCACTACATGTGGATAACTAAAGGTGATTATACCAATAGTTATCCACTTTTTTTATCGAAAATATAATCATTGTGTAGTGTTATGTGGATAACTTTTGTATATCCAATAATATGTAATATATGTTATACTATTAGTGCTATGTATATTCGAATTAATAAGCAAAAAAATAAAAATGGTTCTGTTCGTCAATATCTACAAATATGTCGTACATTTCGCGTAGACAATAAAGTTCGGCAACAAACGCTTTGTAATCTAGGGAGGTTAGAACATTTATTAGAGAATGGCTCTGTCGATAACATAATCGAGGGATTAGCCAAATTTTCAGAGCGTTACTTTGACCGAATTCACGGGCAAGGCTCTTCCTCTTCTGTCTCCGTGCTTTGGACAAAAGAGTTTGGGCCGGTTTATCTGTTCCGAAAGGTATGGGAAAAGTTAGGGCTTGGTCGGCTATTACGTAAAATCATGGATGATTCCGAGGCTGCTTCTCAGTATGACGAAGCCATTTTTGCCATGGTGTTAAACCGTCTCATGGATCCCAATAGTAAGCATTATATCTTCAAACAATGGATCGACACGATTTATGCAGAAGGTCTTTCAGACATTCAACTCCATCACTACTATCGTGCATTAGACTTCTTAAGTGAACAAAAAGAAAAAATTGAGGAACAACTTTATGGACATTTAACCGATTTAACCTCATTAGAAGTAGATATCGTGTTTTACGACACGACAAGCACCTATTTCGAAGGAGAGGAAGCAGACGAACTGCTGGCTCACTATGGTTACTCCAAAGATCATCGTGGAGATCGAAAACAAGTCGTGATTGGCTTATTAATGACCAAAACAGGGATTCCGATTGGGCATCAAGTCTTCCCTGGAAACATGCATGATACGAAGACATTTGGCATGGTGGTTGGAGATCTGAAGAAGCGCTATCCTATTCAGAAAGTCATTCTAGTGGGAGACCGCGGAATGGTTAGTGAAGCCAACTTAGATCAAATTCGTGAACTGGGCATGGAATATATTGTGGGTGTCAAATTACGAAAGTCGAAGAAAGCCCAAGAGCTATTATCCATCCGTGGGCCATATAAGAAGGTTCTCCCGAATCTAAAAGTGAAGTCAAAGAAAATCGATGGCGAAACGTATGTACTCTGTTACAATCCGGACGCTGAAGAACGTGATCGAGCGAGTCGTCAAGTCGTGTTAGAAAACCTTCAATCGAAGCTTGATGAACTCGGTCCATCTGGACTCGTCAAAAACCGTGCGTATTCCAAGTTTTTAACGATAGAAAAAGCATCGGCCAAAATTGATGAAGAGAAGGTATCCAATGACGAAAAGTTTGACGGAAAGTACGCCATTCGGACCAACTCGTCATTAACGGATGAAGAGGCAGCACTTGCCTATAAAGAGTTGTGGAGAGTGGAACAAGCCTTTCGTAACCTGAAGTCGAATCTAGAACTTCGCCCGATGTACCATCGAGTGGAATCTCGTATTCGAGGCCATATCATGGTTTGTTTCCTTGCGCTTGTCATGGAATCCTTTTTGGCCTATAAGCTAAAAGAAATAGGATGCCAAACAAGTGTAAAGGATATTTTGCATGATGTAAGCCAGATGAAGACCTCGAAAATACGCGTGAATGGTGAAGAGCAAATCGTTCGCACAGAATTACAAGGTCAAGCAAATCTAGCATTTGAAGCACTTGTCACACAAGCGCCTCCTAGAGTATTAGAAAAAAACACGTGCCACTAACAAGTGTAGTGGTACGTGTTGTGGGTAAAGTCCAAAACACCAGTATTTTCGGGCTTTTCTTTAGTGTACTCTGTCAAACTTGAGTAATGGTTGACAAAGTGGATATCCTGTTGTTTGATGAACCGCTCGCAAACCTTGACCCCGCTACTGGAAAGTATGCAATGGCTTTAATCGACAAAATCCAAAAAGAAACGAATACAACCGTTGTCATTATTGAACACCGTTTAGAAGATGTTTTATATCGCCATGTCGATCGCATTATTGTGGTCAATGACGGCTCAATAGTAGCTGATATGAGCCCTGACCAGCTTTTAACAACTAACATTTTAGAAGAGACGAATATACGGGAGCCGTTATATATTAAAGCGGTCAAATATGCCTGTTGCAAGCTAACTGAGGATATGCATCCTGCTGATTTCAATCAGTTTAAAGCGGATTTATGCCGAAAAAACTTGTTGGAATGGTTTGAAGATTCAAATCCAAAAACGCCAAGTAAAGATGGAAAACCAATTTTAGAGCTGAAAAATATTTCGTTTAGCTATTCACCAGGTCACGAAACGATAAAGGATGTTTCTTTTTCAATTAACAAAGGGGAAATGGTGAGCATTGTTGGAAAAAATGGAGCAGGGAAATCTACAATTACAAAATTAATTTGTGGATTTGAAAAGCCTTCTTCAGGGAGCATATTGTTTAACGGCAAGGATATAACAAACGAAACGATTAAAGAACGCTCGTTAAAAATCGGCATGGTCATGCAAAATCCAAATCATATGATTTCAAAGCATATGATTTTTGACGAAGTAGCCTTAGGCTTAAAGGTTCGCGGAGTAGCGGAAGCTGAAATAAAAGAACGCGTCGACAATACATTAAAAATTTGCGGGCTATACCCATTTCGGAATTGGCCGATTTCAGCATTAAGCTTTGGTCAAAAAAAGCGGGTTACGATTGCTTCCATTTTAGTGTTAGAACCAGAAATCATTATTTTGGACGAGCCAACTGCCGGACAAGATTTTCGCCATTATACTGACATTATGGAGTTTCTTGTTCAATTAAATCGGCAAGGCGTCACGATTATGATGATTACTCATGATATGCATTTAATGCTGGAGTATACAGAAAGAGCGATTGTATTTGCAGAAGGCAGGAAAATTGCCGATGACTCAGCTGTCAATGTCCTTTCTGATATTGACATCATCGAACAGGCAAATTTAAAGGAAACGTCTCTTTATAATCTGGCATTAAAAACAGGAATACCAGAACCGAGGAAGTTTGTGGAACGTTTCATAGAATATGATCGGGAGGTAAGGCAGGTTGGCAGCCGAGATGCTATCTTATATTGACCGAAAATCTCCTGTTCATCAGTTGACAGGTGTAACAAAGCTAATATGCTTTATCTTATGGTCGACTGCAGCTATGCTGACATACGACACTCGTATTCTACTATTTTTATTTTTAATTAGTATTCTCATTTTTATTATTTCAAAAATTAAACTTGAAGAGATATTGTTTGTTCTTGTATTTATTTTAGTATTTCTTTTCATAAACAATGTTGCCATTTATGTCTTTTCACCGCAAGAAGGAGTAAAAATTTACGGCTCCAGCCATGTGTTATTTGAAATATCAGGAAGGTATAACGTCACATTGGAACAACTTTTTTACCAATTGAATATTACGTTAAAATATTTCACAGTGATCCCAGCGGCTTTGCTTTTTATTGTGACGACTCATCCGAGCGAATTCGCGGCTTCCCTCAATCGCATCGGTGTGAGTTATCGAATTTCGTATGCTGTTTCTTTGGCATTAAGATATATACCGGACGTACAGCGGGATTTTCGGAATATAGCACGCGCCCAACAAGCTAGAGGCCTTGACATGTCCCGCAAAGAAAAACTTCCTAAACGGATCAAAAATGCTGCCTCCATCCTTGCACCGCTCATTTTATCAAGCCTAAACAAAATTGACACCATCAGCAACGCAATGGAACTGCGCGGCTTTGGCAAAAACAAAAAACGCACATGGTATAGTGCAAGACCTTTCCAAAAAAGTGACTACTTTGCAATCGCTCTGTTTAGTATTCTGTTCATTGTCACCTTAATCATCACATTCCATGATGGAAGCCGGTTTTATAATCCGTTTTAAGTATTTCACTTAGACAGTTGCTGATCAATCAAGCCATTTGTAATCAGTTGCAAAAATTGGTTATTTGCCAGCACCACACGGGGGACGCTCAAAGCAATACAACGATTTACAGAATTATTGAGACAGTAAAAGAGAGTGGCTTAAATCCAATGCCTATCTTTTTGGGAAACTACCAGACATGGACACCAAGATTGAAATCCCTTGGTTCAATGATATTTTGGTCATCAACGATCCCATTAGTCCGTTGAGTAACGTAAAAAGAATGACTTAAATCATAACTTAATCCCCATCTACTTGTAGGTGGGGATTATTTGACGCTTACGAAAAATGACTCTTTATAAGGGTCGATTACCAAAGACCAAATGGCTTAAAATTTATGGATTTCCGCAATAAAATTCTGCTTGTAAAGGGCATCCCTTGTCAAGAACATGAACAATGGTTAACTCTTTGAGTAAGTATAGATGGACACTTACTTTTTATGCGCATCATTAGAAATTAATAAGAGTGCTCTAAAGAAACGCATTCTATATATTTTTAATTTTTAAAATAATCTATTAGTGCCTTTTTCCAATCTCTCATATTATTAAATCCATTTAATCTTAACGCCATATGATCGAACACCGAATAAGACGGTCTTGGAGCAGGTCTAGGATAGTCCTTTGTTGTACATGGATTTACTTTAACATTTACTCCTGCTTCTTCAAAAATAGCTTTCGCAAATTCATACCAAGAACATTGGCCTGTATTTGAAACATGGTAAATCCCATATTTTTCAGTTTGAATTAAGTCTAATATGCAGTTTGCTAGATCAACCGTATATGTTGGACAACCGACTTGATCATTAACGACCATTAACTCATCCCGTTCTTTAGCTAGTTTTAGCATTGTTTTAACAAAGTTATTTCCATGCTTTCCAAACACCCAAGAAGTGCGAACAATAAAAAATTTAGAGTGCAAATCACGGACAAATTGTTCACCTGCCAATTTGCTTTTTCCATATACATTTTGTGGGTTTGTCGAAGCAAATTCATTATAAGGTGTAGTAGTTGTTCCATCAAAGACATAATCCGTGCTTATATAGACAAGTTTAGCCCCCACCGCTTCCGATACGACTGCAACATTTCTCGTCCCATATGAATTAATTAAAAATGCTTGATCTGGCTTAGATTCTGCTAGGTCAACTTTTGTATAGGCAGCAGCATGAATAACTACATCTGGATGGATCTCACGAATAACTCTTTTAACTTGATCAAAATTGGTAATATCTAATTCTTCCTTCCCGTACCCATAAACTTCATAACCACGGTCTGAAAGCAAAAGTACTAGATCAGTCCCAAGCTGTCCTTTTGCACCAGTCACCAACACTTTCATGATCTGTCACCATACTGTTTTTGATAGTAATTCATATATTCACCGGATTTAATATTTTTCCACCATTCTTGGTTGTCAATATACCATTGGATCGTTTCAAGGATACCTGTTTCAAATGTATATTGGGGCTTCCAACCAAGTTCTGTCATAATCTTTGTTGGATCAATCGCATAACGGCGGTCATGTCCCGGACGATCGGCAACATATTTAATTAAATCTTTTGATACACCAAGCTTTTCAACAATTAAATAAACAATTTCATTATTTGTTCGCTCATTATGACCCCCGATATTGTATACTTCCCCCGGTCTTCCTTTATGAATGACTAAATCAATCGCCGCACAATGGTCTTTCACATGCAGCCAGTCGCGAATATTTTGGCCGTCACCGTAAATCGGAAGCTCTTTTCCTTCCAACGCGTTCGTGATCATTAACGGAATGAGTTTTTCAGGGAAGTGATACGGCCCATAGTTATTGGAACATCTCGTAATGTTCGCATTGAGACCGTACGTTTCATGATACACTCTTACAAGCAAATCTCCGCCAGCTTTGCTTGCCGAATAAGGGCTATTTGGCGCTAATGGTGTTTGTTCTGTAAAATATCCCGTTTCTCCAAGCGTTCCGTACACTTCATCTGTTGAAATTTGTACATATTTTTTAATATTATTGGCTTTCGCCACATCTAATAACGCTTGCGTGCCTAATACATTTGTTTTCACGAAAATATCAGGATCTGTAATACTGCGGTCGACATGAGATTCAGCAGCAAAGTTGATAATTACATCAATTTCATGAGTTTTCACAAGATAATCTACTAACTCACGGTTATTAATATTACCTTTTACAAAAGTATAGTTAGGATGATTTTCAACATCTTTTAAGTTTTCAAGATTACCAGCATAGGTTAATAAATCATAATTGACTACTTTATAATTTGAATATTTCTCAAGCATATAACGAACAAAATTACTTCCAATAAAACCTGCTCCACCTGTAACTAAAAGATTCATTACTGTCTCTCCCATTCAAAGTTGATTTCGGCATTTTTTAATAATGGATGTTTTGTATCTTTATCAGATAAAATTGGATTCCCTGTCGGCCAATCAATCCCTAACACCGGATCATTCCAAAGAATGCCGCGATCCTGTTCGGGTGCATAATATTCATCCACTTTGTATTGTACTTCTGTATTTTCTACTAATGTACAAAATCCATGGGCAAAACCTTTAGGCACAAGTAGCTGTCTTTTGTTATCTTCAGTTAATATAAAACCTTGCCATTTTCCAAATGTTGGTGAACCTTTACGAATATCAACAACTACATCGTAAATCGCTCCTCGAGTAACGCGAACTAATTTCGTTTGCGCTTTAGGATTTAACTGATAATGAAGTCCGCGTATCGTCCCTGCTTGCTGTGACAACGAATGATTATCTTGAATAAAATCAAAATCAATTCCATATTCCGAAAAAATCTTTTTATTATAGCTTTCCATAAAAAAACCCCGATGGTCGCCGAACACTTTTGGTTCAATTAACAACACACCGGGTAATGAAGTCTCGGTCACTTTCATTATAAACACCCCATCATTTTATAAATAGATTGGTCGTCTTTTCTGGTTTGCAATATCAATTAAATATTGACCGTACTGATTTTTCTTTAACGGCTCAGCTAGCTTTAATAATTGCTCTCTATCAATATACCCTTTCAAATAAGCTATTTCTTCAAGACAAGCAATCTTTAAACTCTGACGTTTTTCAATAGTTTCAATAAATTGTGATGCTTCCAGAAGTGACTCATGAGTACCAGAGTCTAACCATGAAAAACCGCGACCCAAAATTTCAACATGCAACTCACCAAGCTCCAAATATTTTTTATTCACATCTGTAATCTCTAATTCTCCTCGTGCAGATGGTTTAATACTTTTCGCAATTTCAACAACACGATTATCATAAAAATACAAGCCTGTTACTGCATAATTAGACTTAGGATTCTTTGGTTTTTCTTCAATAGAAATGACTTTTCCATTTTCATCGAACTCAACAACTCCAAAACGTTCTGGGTCATTGACATAATAGCCAAAAATAGTCGCACCTGTTTTACGCTCAACCGCTCTCTGCAACAACTGAGTTAAACCGTGCCCATAGAACAGATTGTCTCCTAAAATAAGTGCGACATTATCATCACCGATAAACTCTTCACCAATAATAAATGCCTGTGCCAAACCATCCGGAGAAGGCTGCACAGTGTAAGATAAGGAGATTCCTAAATGTGAACCGTCTCCTAATAGCTCTGCAAACCTAGGAGTATCATTAGGAGTGGAAATAATTAAAATATCACGAATACCAGCCAACATCAAAACAGATAACGGATAATAGATCATTGGCTTATCATAAACAGGCAATAATTGTTTAGATACTGCTTTTGTTAAAGGATAAAGGCGAGTGCCGCTTCCGCCGGCTAAAATGATGCCTTTCATTATTAACAGCCCCTTAATTGCTATTTAAGAATAATTGTTCATAGTCGCTAACAATTTTCTCCCAGGAATACTCGCTAATAATGCGATTTTTTGCTTTTGTCCCTAATAATTCTATTTGTCCTTGGTCGTATTGATCAGTAGTATTAATTAACTCACTTAACGACCCTTTTTCTTTTGTAAAGTATACTGCCCCATCATCTCCAACTTCTTTATTAAAAATAACATCTAATAATAAATTGATTTTAGTTGATGCTAAGGCTTCCAAAAGGGATGGATTTGTGCCTCCAACTTCATGACCGTGTAAATATCCGTAAGCTTGTTCACGAATTTTCTTTAAAAGCTCTTGGTCATATACAGTTCCAACAAATTTAATACGAGGATCACGATCAAATTTAGTTCGTTCAAGCAATTGTTGATAAAAAGCATTTTGTTCGACATTTGAAATAATCACTAAGTCTTTTTTAGTGTTAGATGCCATAAATTCCCGAATCATTAATTCATAATTATTTTCAGGAACAAAACGACCGACAATTAAATAATATTCAAACGGCTTTACCTGATGCTGACGATACCATTCAACAAGTTTTGAATCATTATCCGCAAGTGAAGATTCCTTCACATCCGCTCCATAAGCAATAAACGTTGTTTTAGGACGATAGTGTCTATATTCATCTTGAATGTATGACTCAATTCCACGCGAATCGCACACTAATAAATCTGCATGTTTTACCATTAACCCCTCGGAAAACTTCCAATATCGTTTAATCAAATAATTCCATTTACTTCGTTTCCATTCATGACCATCAGGATTTACAAACACCTTTACCTCCATTTTTTCTAGCTGTTTCTTATAAAAAGCAAAAAATGGACCAATTCGACAAGCCAAAATATAAACAATGCTGTTAGTTAGATTTTTTTCTCTAATATATCGTATACATTCTCTTAAACTCATTAAATCATAAAGAACCGCTTTTGCACTTCCCACATCAGGAACTTTTATATTAAAACATCTAACATTGTTATAAAAAAATTCTTTGTTATTTTCCCCTAAACATGAAACATGGTAAGTGATGTCCTCACTTACCTTTCTCTTCGTTAAATATTCTACAAACGTTTCAAAACCACCGTATTTAGCAGGGATGCCTTTTGAACCGATTATAAAAATATTCATTTTTAAACAACCCTTCTAGAATAATATAATCTTATAATTAATAATGTAATGTTAGCCATTAACATAGATATACTAGCTCCTAAATATGAATATTGTGGTATTAATATAAAGTTACAAATCACTGAAACGACTGATGCTGAAATGGTACTTTTTAATATAAACTGATCGTTGTTTGTTGCATATAGTTGATAATGAAACACTAAAGATATATTCAACAATATAAAATTAAATATTTGGATAACAACCATTAACATTATTACATTTGATAATTCAAATTTTAACAGATGGTTCATTAATAATAACCCAATTAAAACTAAAATAATGGAACAGAATGAAAAAATTGTTGTCTGAAATAGTAATTTTTTTAAGATTCGTCTAAATAATTTTTTTAACCCTTTTTGATAAGCAATTATCAATTTCGGATAAAGAAAACTAATAACTGAAGTAAATACAAAAATATTTATTATACTTGTTATACTATAGTATAGTGTGTAAATTCCGACATCTTCATTCCCATGAAAAACTTTAATCAAATATCTATCAAGAAACTCTAATATTTTTAATGCAATCGTTGACAAAAAAAAAGGAAAAGATATTTTAATACCATAAATTATCCTATTTAAAGAAAATTTATATTCATATTTAAACTTAATTGTATTATGTAGCATTATAAAGCCTAAAATTACACTTATAATAACAAATGATAACCATAGTAAAAAAAGATTTGTTAAATTCGGTGAAAGGAAACCAGAAAATAAAACTATAGCAATATATATCCAAAGACCATTTCGAATAAAAAATATAATATTCGCAACCGTTACTTTCTTTAGGATTATAAATATTCTATAAAGTTCTTGAGAAAAATGTTCAAATAATAGTATTAAATAAAAATAAAAAATAAATTTGTAGGGAATAACTTTCAATAAAAATAATGTCCAGAATAGAGGTATTGAAATAATAAATATAAAAATATAAAAAATAAATTGATCAGTAAGGGTTTCAAACTCTTTATTTTTATCAGTAATCAATCTCCTGTTACTATAACAATAAAAGTCAAGCCCTAGCAAAAATATACCCACATTTATACTTGTATAGAATAAGTTATAAATCCCTACCTGTTCTAAATTGAAAAATTTTGCAAGATAAAAAACAATCAAAAATTTTGCAAACAACGAAAAAATCCTCAATATTAAGCTATAAACTCTATTTTTCAATATTTTCACCTATGTCTCTATTTGGTTTGAATAAATATAAAGATAGCAAAATAGTCCAGACAAAAATATGAATTGATACTTTATAAATTCCTGCATTACTTAATTCAGTTAAAAGCCAACATATAACAGCTATTAAATAAACTTTTTGGACATTTTTTGTTTGAACTTCTGATTCTTTTTTGATATTTTGTATAGATTTATAAATACAAAGTATTATAAAAAACATATATAAAATAAAGATAATTATACCATATTCCGACATGATCCCTAAATAACTATTATGTGAATCTAGTAAAACTGGAAATGATACACCATATTCGTACCTTACAAAATTCCACATTCCAGCCCCGATACCAAAAAATAAGTTATCTTTGACCATTTGTAATGTTGCTTCCCATAATAAAAGCCTAGTGCCTAATGTTGTATTAGTTGAAAGGTCAACATTTTGTAAATAATCTATTGGACTAATAAGAACTAATAATCTTGTAAATTGAGATGTATTTAACAGATATATACTTATAATAACCAAAGAGAGAGAGCCTAATAATAACAAGGACAATTTTTTTCTGTAATTTACATTTAACAATAAAATCATGAGTAGAAATCCAAATAATAATGATAAGAGCGCCATCCTAGTTTGAGTTAATAAAATTATTATTAATCCTATAATTGTGGTAATTAGGTAAAACACATTTAACTTTGTTTTATATATAAGAAAGAAACCGAACGAAATAAGTGTCAACATAACTAAAAAATTAGCGAATATATTCATGCCATAGTACCCACCAACAAATCTCTCTTTACCAATTGATAAGAAAAACGATCCTAGAGATAAAATTAAAATACTGATATTAACATAAGCGCTCAAATTCATAAAATAATATTTATCTATTTTTATGGATACCAAGAGTATATAAATTAGTGATAATCTAACAAATAATAATGTTCCTCTAAACAGTACCCCTAGATATTCTCCTCTATAATTAAAAATGGAAAATGTAAAATTTATTACGTCTAATATTAAAATCATTATTATTAATATCCAGATAATATTCTTCCTAATTTCTCTATTTTTATATTTATAGATCAGAATAATCAGTAATAAATCGAATAGCGAAAAAATTGGAAATGTAGTAAATCCAGCTTCATATTCGTAACCTATTTTTACTTGTGGCATTAAATCATCAAATATTCCTGGTAAACAAAGTAACGAAAGATAATACAAATATATATCGTTTTTATAATTAAATATTATCAATATCATAATTAGAAAAAACAAGGAAAACCCGACAATCCCAGAAAAGTTAATATTAATCACTATTGCATTTGAAATATAAATAGAAAAGACGGAACAGAATATACATATTATTAATATAATTATAGGTAAGTATGGTTTATTTTCTACTTTCATTATTTTCACCATTCTTTAATAAATCTTTAATAAATTCTTTTATTCTTATACTACTTTTACCATCAAACACCCCAATATATTCATAGAGAAATTCCTGAGCTTTTTCTCCTTTTATTTTAAAATTTTCATCTTTCTCGAGTATTGAATTTACTGCTATTTTAAAATCATTAACACTAGCTACATTATATACACAATCAAATTTATCAAATGGAATAATTTTTCTAACAAATGGTAAATCAACTTCTATGACAGGACAACCTAACGAAATTGCTTCAATACAGACTGTTGACTGTGAACTTATAAGGCAAAGAGACGACTTAATTAAAGTTAACACATCTATATTTTTATCAATCAGCATGAAACCCTTTAAATTACGCTCTATAAAAGTACGCAACTCTTCTAAATTAGGTTCAGATGGATGAGGTTTAATGCAAAATTTAACATGTTTATTTAATGTCTTTGACCAATTATATATTAATTTTAAAAAGTACTTAGATTCTTCCATATTCCAGCCAGATAAAGCTATTGTCATATACTCATTTTTTTCCATTTTTCTTATTTTCTCTAACTTTTTAAAAAAAATATCATATCTGGGATTACCAAGTGTAATTATTTTATTCTCAGAAACCCCCCAAGTAGTTAGAATATTTTTAGATAGATTCCCCCAAGCGATAAAATAATCAGCAAAAAGCGGTGAGAATCCAAATTTCCCATTTGTTGCCCCATGTTGCACAACAATAGTCTTAATATTTTCATCCTTCGCTAATATTGTTATTAGCCTTGTTATACGATGACAATCAGTACCCAATAAAATAATAGAGGGTTTAGTTTTTAAAAACATTTCTTTAATTAATAATAAATCAAAGAAATTTGTACTATAGAAACAAAGGATTAATTTTTTGAAAAAGCGGTAAATTATTTTGTACTCAAAATTATTATATTTTTTTATTAAGAACAAATTTTTAACAATAAAGCTAGGACATATGGTGATAAACTTAAACAAAACTCTGAAATTCAAAAAAACAATTAATGGTGTTGCAATGTTTTCAAAAAATTTTTTAATTACCCTATTATCTGTGCACGTAATCTTGACGTTATTAGTTTCAGGATCTTTATTCAATTCATCGAAAAGTAATTTTAGAGTATAATTCGTAGGATCATTATTTACATCTGGATATATTAAAATATCACCAACGTAGCTTTTTTTCTTAAATTGGATGTACTTCATTAAATATAAACTGTTAACTACGTGTTTTATAAATGTATCTAAATGAAATTTTTTAAAGAAATTTTGACTTAACTTAGTCAAGTTAATAAATGAAAAATCATCTTTTGTAAATACTCTTTTTACTTTAACATTTTTGTACTTTTTTTCTCTCAGTATATTTCTTAAAAGATGACCAATTTCCTTAGGGATTTTAATTTTAATAAGACCACTATTGAGGCTATAAATATGGTCAATAAGATACTGACAAACAAATAAATCTTTTATAAAAAAATATACACTTAATTGGCTAACAGGAGCCAAATTAACATTTTTATAAGTTAAAAATTTAGAAGAAATATTTTTATTCCAGTCTAAACTGAATTCATAGGCACTATCTTCAATACTCTCCAAGTCAATTTCTTTAATAAATTCTTGAAAATCAATATAAATACCAGTTTTCGAATCTCTTCCATTTATATAAATTTCTAGAATCATTTAAGATCATTCCAATTAAGAGGCGTACCTGCCTTAATATCTTTATTTGCTTTTCTTCCCAGCAACACTTCATAATATTTTGGTTCTAACCCATAACCTGGTCTAACAACACGAATGTTTTCTTTTGTGAAAATATCACCAGTTTTAATATCCTTTGCAACATAAATCGATCTTCTAAATTTTAGCGACGCCTTTTCTTTCTCCGTTGGTCCATATTTTACTTCCCCTAATGCCTGCCACGCTCTTTCAGTTTCAACTACCAATGTTTTCAATTCATTAGGTTCCATTGAAAAAGCAGAATCCACTCCACCGTCTGCTCTTGATAAGGTAAAGTGCTTTTCAATTACTGTTGCTCCTAACGCAACACTGGCAACTGCAACCCCTACTCCCATCGTGTGATCGGATAAACCAACTTGACAGTCAAATAATTCTCTCATGTGCGGAATGGTTAGTATATTTGTATTTTCAGGAGAAGCTGGATAGGTGCTTGTACATTTTAAAAGAACTAGATCCTTACAACCTGCTTCTCTCGCTGCTCTTACCGTTTCATCTAATTCGGCTACCGTTGCCATTCCTGTTGAAATGATCATTGGTTTCCCTGTTGAAGCGACTTTTTTAATGAGTGGAATATCGGTATTTTCAAATGATGCAATCTTATACATCGGTACATCTAATTCTTCTAAAAAGTCTACTGCTGTTTCATCGAAAGGGGTGCTAAAAGGAATCATCCCTAATTCTCGAGCACGATCAAAAATAGGTTTGTGCCACTCCCAAGGAGTATAGGCTTGTTGGTATAGCTGATATAACGTATGTCCCTTCCATAAACTATCGCTATCTTCAATTTTAAATTCCGGATTTTCCAAATTTAATGTCATTGTATCCGCTGTATATGTTTGAATCTTTAACGCATGTGCTCCAGCCTTGGAAGCTGCCTCAACAATCGCTAAAGCACGTTCTAAGGATTGATTATGATTCCCAGACATTTCTGCGATAATAAATGGTTTATGATTTGGTCCAATCTTTCTTCCTTCAACAATAATTTCGTTCATACTCTCATTCCTTCAATCATATGTTTTATTTTACTTTTTTGTTCTTTCCATTCTTTATTAAATAAAGCCATTAATATCACATCTGCATATTGGTTATTTTTAAGGACGTGTTCTCTCAAAACACCTTCTGTTCTAAAACCTAACCGCTGATGATAACGAATGCTTCTTTCATTGAAGCTGATTATCTCGGCACATAATTTACGGATGTTTAACTCTTCAAATACAAAATTTAAGGCTAAGTATCCCATTAAAGTTCCTGAACCTTTTGGCGCACTTTGATCACCAACATAAAATCCCCAAGAACATTTGCCATTTTCCAAATCTATATTAGTAAAATTCACAACCCCAACTGGAACATTTTCTAAGTAAAAAATCTTTACAATGGTTCGTTTGTCTTTTTTAACTCTGTCAAACCATTTTCTATGTTCTTCTAGCGAAATAACCCGATCATGAAACATTACTGATCGAATATGTTCCTGATTTCGCCAATTTAAAACCATTTCTAAATGTGAGGAGTTCATATCTTCTAGTCTTGTACGTTCTAATAAGTTCATTTTAGTTCCTCCATAATTACCTTAACAACTGGATAAGTATTTACAATTTTGTGATTGACAAGTTTAGAAGCACGTTCAGATAGTAATTGAGCTTTTTTAGGATGCTCGATTAAATCCTTTACAGCCTCAAATATTTGATCAGACGTAACTTCATGACTACATCCAAGATTAATGGTCGCACCAAACTTGCTAACAGAATCCGTTAACTCTATTTGATTATCCGCTACAATAATTGTAATGGATGGAAGCCCTAAATAACATCTCTCCCATGTTGTTGTTCCGCCAGCTCCGATTGCTAAATCTGCTTCATTCATCAATTCTGCCATGTTTGACACTTGACAATGAAAAAAGAAGTTGAGATATCGATCACAATATTCTCGAATTTCATGTTTTCTTCTATTAGATGAACCTACAACAACATTTACTTTTATGTTATTTTCTAATAAAGCCAATGCATTCAGTGTCTTGATCGTTTCATTTGTAGGATCTGTTCCGCCAAAGAAAACAAGGATGTTATGAATTTTCCCATCACGAATGCGTTTCTGACGAGAAGCTTCGATAAATTCTTCCCTTAACAACACATAATTGGGTCCTAATAATTGTTTACATTCAGGAGGAACTAAATTTTTATATCTATCTTGATAATTTAAATACCAGTTTTGATCAAGGAGAAAATCACAAACATGCTTCCGATTTGCCAAATCATCGATCACCATTATTTTTTTTGAAAAAGGCTTTATCTTGCTTTCCCATTTACTATCCAATCCATAATGATCGACAACTAATAAATCTATTGAAAAATTATATTTTTTAAACAAGAATTGAGTTTCATATACATCTTGTTTCCAATTTTTTTCATACCATTGAAAAATGGCAAGATGGTCAGCCTTATTTATTTGAATTTTTGGGAGAACTAAAACGCGAAAACCATTGTCTTTAATAAAATTAATTAAATTGCCTTCAAGATCTCTGCATATAAAAGAAACATTGGCATTAACTTGTTTTTTTAGTTGATTTGCCAATGTTAAACATCTCATCACATGACCAGTTCCAATTGTTAGCGATGAGTCAGTCCTAAATAGTACATTCATTTTTAAAAACACAACCTATAGTTTCTTTTGTTCAATATGTGCATTAATCTGCACCCACTCAGGCTTTGATCGCAAAATTTGAATAACATCTTCAAATGTAAATAATGGCTTAGTCGGATATAACACTTCTAATATGTTTTTAATTAAGTGGAAATCTTCCTCTGTATCTACTGTCCATCTATGTTTACTTTCATCCTTTACATTTGACACACTAAAAAATCTAAATTGATCAGGATGATGATATATATAGGCAGTTACATGCTCACGATACATTAACTCTTTAGCTTCTTCGTGAGCTCTTTTTAACGCTTTATATGACATCACTTCTGTATCCAGTCCTCTTGGATATGTGCGAGTTAATGTGTTTGAAACGTAATCGTATCGATCTTTATTTTCCAAATAATGTGTTACAATCTTATCAATAACATTTGGGTCTATAATTGGGCAGTCTGATGTTAATCGAACAATGACATCTGCATTAAATTGTGTAGCAGCTTCAAAATAACGAGACAGCACATCTTCCTCTGATCCTCGATAATAAGGTATTGAAAGTTGCTGACAAAGTTGAACAATTTGGTCATCACTTTCTTTCGTAGTTGTGGCGATAATGATTTCATCAATACTTTTTGCTCTTTTTACTCGTTCAATTTGATATTCAAGTAATGTTTTGTCTAATACTTTTTTTAATATTTTCCCCGGAAGTCTCGTAGAACCCATACGAGCTTGGATAATAGCAGCAACTTTCATTTTTCCACCTTCTTACTTCTTATAATAGTCTATCGTTCTTTTCACTGCTTTGATTACATCATGAACATCTTTTTCACTCATTGCAGGGAATAGAGGTAATGTAATCATTTCTTCATATAATTTTTCAGCATTCGGACAAATCCCTTTTTTGTAACCCAATTGTTGATAATAAGGTTGTAAATGGACAGGAATATAATGAACATTGACACCAATATTTTGCTGTTGCAGCGCTTCAAAAATTTCGCGCCTTGACGCTGTTAATTTATCTAATTTTAATCGAATAATATATAAATGCCAGCTTGATTGTCCATCTTCATGTTGGAATGGAGTTATAATTTCATCTATATCTTTGAATGCTTCATTATACATTGCAACATATTTTCGACGAAGTTCAACAAACTTATCAACCTTCTTCAACTGACTTGTCCCTAAAGCAGCTTGAATATCCGTCATGCGATAATTATATCCTAAAAACTGCATCTCATAATACCAAGGACCATGAAATTCGTTTAGTTTATCTTTCTCACGTGTAATCCCGTGTGAGCGGAATTGCAGTAATTTATCATAGTATTCTCTATTGTTTGTCGTAATAATTCCGCCTTCACCTGTAGTAATATGTTTTACTGGATGAAAGCTAAACATCGTCATATCACTAATGGAACCAACCTTTTTCCCTTTATATACAGCCCCTAAGGCATGTGCAGCATCCTCAATCACTACAAGGTTATGTTTTTTCGCAATTTCTAATATTACATCCAATTCAGCAGGTTGACCTGTAAAATCAACCGGAATAATTGCTTTCGTTTTATCAGAAATCTTTTCCTCAATTTTATTAGGGTCTATATTATATGTTTTTTCATCGATATCAGAAAAAATAGGTGTCCCGCCTTGATAAATCACACAGTTCGCACTAGCAGCAAAAGTCATTGGTGTCGTAATGACTTCATCTCCATTGCCTATTCCGGCTGCAAAGCAAGCTCCATGTAATGCTGCCGTTCCATTCGAAAAAGCAACAGCATATTTGGCTCCAACATATTCTGCAACAGCTTGTTCAAACTTTGCAAGATATGGACCCGTTGTTAAATAGCTTCCTTTCAGTACTTCTATAACAGCTTCAATATCATCTTCATCAATCCATTGCCTTCCATATGGTAAATACGATTGTCTGACAGGTTCAAAAATTTTATCTTTCTCCATATATCTCACTCCTAAACTAGAAAAAAGTAGAAGAAACGTTTTACATTTCTTCTACCAATACTCGCAACTCTTCCACAGTTAACCATTCAGAATTTGTATCACTTGTATATTTGAACCCATCTGGAAGAGGAGTTCCACCTTTCAAAGCTTCTTCTGACCACCAAGGGAATTCAGGCTGGATCACATAATATGTATCAAACTCTAAAGTGCGGCGGGCATCGTCTTCTGAAATCATCGCTTCATGAAGTTTTTCACCTGGGCGAATACCAACAATTTCGATTTCACATTCTGGAGCAATTGCTTCCGCTAAGTCTACTACTCTCATGCTTGGAATTTTCGGTACAAAAATTTCTCCGCCACGCATACGCTGTAAATTATCTATGACAAATTGAACACCTTGATCAAGTGTAATCCAAAAACGAGTCATTCTTTCATCTGTAATAGGCAATTTACCAGTATGTCGAATTTTCTTAAAGAATGGAACAACACTGCCGCGGCTCCCAACAACATTTCCATAACGAACCACTGAAAATCTCGTATCTTTTTCACCTACGTAAGAGTTTGCAGCTACAAAAAGTTTGTCAGACGCAAGCTTCGTCGCACCATATAAGTTTACAGGGCTGCAAGCTTTATCTGTGCTTAATGCAATAACTCTTTGAACCCCTCGGTCAATCGCTGCCTCTACAATGTTTTGAGCACCATGTATATTGGTTTTGATCGCCTCAAATGGATTGTATTCACATGCACCAACGTGCTTAAGAGCTGCTGCATGAATAACAACATCAACACCATCAAACGCACGGTATAAACGATCTTTATCCCGTACATCACCAATAAAAAAGCGAATACGAGGATCCGTATATTCCTGCGCCATTTCATATTGTTTTAATTCATCTCTACTAAACACAATCACTTTTTTTATATCATATTTTAAAATTTTGTTAACAAATTTTTTGCCAAATGATCCTGTTCCACCTGTAACAAGAATAGTTTTACCATTTAAATTATACATTGCTTAAACCTCTCTCTTTTTAAATTAATTTTAATTGTGCATATTAATAAGCGTTTTTTGAAGTAAACATAACTATTATTGTTTTAAATATAAGTTTAATATCTAAAAAGATAGATCTCTCATTTATATATTTAATATCCAACTCCACCATTTCCTCAAACCCTACATTACTTCTTCCACTCACCTGCCAAAGGCCTGTGCATCCAGGAGTCACAAGCAGTCTTTGCATATCATACTTTGTATATTGTTCTACTTCTCTAGGCAGTGGAGGACGGGGGCCAACTAAACTCATATCTCCTTTAATAACGTTCCAAAGCTGCGGAAGTTCATCAATACTTGTTTTTCGGATGAATTTCCCTATTTTCGTAGTTCTTGGATCCTCTTTTATTTTAAACATCGCACCGGATACTTCGTTATATTTTAATAAATCATTTAGTCGTTCTTCCGCATCTACAACCATCGATCGGAATTTATACATATAAAAATTTTTGCCGTCTTTGCCGACGCGTATTTGCTTGAAGAACACAGGGCCTTTTGGATCTTCAAGTTTGATACAAATAGCTACAATGATAAAAACAGGTAATAACAGTATAATTCCAAGAAACGCTCCTAATAAATCCATAATTCGTTTCGCAAGCAAATATCCTCTTTTATGATTAACCGCTGTTTTGTCAATTAACAATAGCTGCTGATTTGTATCCTCTTGATTAGATGCTTTCACAAAGGCCAAATCGACTCACCCTTTTTCTCTATTTTGTTATCCTTTCCTCTTTTATCAACTCTTCCATAAACTGAATCAGCTCTTGCTTTAGTTCTTCGTTTTTCATCGCAAACTCGATCGTCGTCTTAATAAATCCGATCTTTTCTCCGACATCATACCGTTTTCCTTCGAAGTTGTAGGCGAAGACACGTTGGATTTCATTTAGTTTTTGGATGGCATCAGTCAACTGAATTTCGCCGCCGGCTCCGATTTTTTGTTCTTCTAAAAATTGAAAAATTTCAGGTGTTAGTATGTACCGACCCATGATGGCGAGATTGGATGGCGCTGTTCCTTTTGCCGGTTTTTCGACGAAGTTTTTGACTTCGTATCGGCGGCCCGTTTGTTCGAGCGGCTCGATGATGCCGTAGCGGTGTGTTTCTTCTTCAGGAACAGGCTGTACGCCGATGATCGATGCTCCCGTTTTTCCATATTCGTCCATCAGCTGTTTTAAGCAAGGCTTGTCCGCCTGCACGATGTCATCTCCAAGAAGCACCGCAAACGGTTCGTCGCCGATGAATTTTCGGGCGCACCAGACAGCATGTCCAAGCCCTTTTGGTTCTTTTTGCCGTATGTAATGAATATCTACTTTGGAAGATTGGCGCACTTTTTCCAAGAGATCAAATTTTTCTTTTTCCACTAAATTGTGTTCGAGTTCAAAGTTGTTGTCAAAATGGTCTTCGATCGCTCTTTTTCCTTTTCCGGTGACGATGATGATGTCCTCAATTCCGGATTCGATCGCTTCCTCTACTATGTATTGAATCGTCGGTTTATCAACGATCGGCAGCATTTCTTTCGGCATCGCTTTCGTTGCAGGCAAAAATCTTGTTCCGAGCCCCGCAGCTGGTATGATGGCTTTCCTCACTTTTTTCAATATACTCACTCACTTCCCTTTGTACTTTTTGTTTATACGGACCTACGTATAATCTATTCATCAATAGAGCATACGTAGATTCATATCGGTTTTGAAAACAATAACCACTTTTTGTTTCTAGTGGTTTTCCAGTTTTGTTTTTTAGTTTTAGCATTTTTTGTTTAAATACTCTTTATTTAGTTCTCTCTGTTTTAGGTAAATTATTTACTGACAATTTGCAGACTGTTTAATAAACAAAGCTTAATATGTTTGATGCAAATTTCAATTAAGATTTTTTATATAAGTCAATGTTTTCCTGTTAATTTTATCAATACTTTCTTGTGTTTGTTCAATATTGCTTTTTTACTCAATCCAATCATTCATAAAATAGTATAATTTTCCTTTCCATGCAGAGTAAAGAATGCTTTACAGCTGCCTACAATTTTGGGCGTTCACCAGTGAATTCTTTCAATATATCGTGTTAATAAACCGGTGAAGCACGTGAAAAAGATACAGGTCTATAGGCATATCTTTCAATATACCGTGTTAATAAACCGGGCATCTAACCCGCCCTCACACCGCACCATCGACGACTAGCGTCTAAGGTGTCCTTTTGGAAGCACCCACAGCGCGGCCGAGTGCCTCTATTGATAAAGGTAAAGAGACATCACCTTTAAAAAATTCTAAAAAACAATATATAGAAAAGGCGCTAATAGCCATTCAATATATTGTAATTTAGAAAATTCCAAAAAACTTCTTTTTTTTGATGCGCTCGGGCGGTTCTTTGTAAATCGCTTCGTTTCGAATGACGCAGTCGGCGTTTTCTTTGAAATATTCGACCGCATCTATGCCAAATTGTTCTTCCACTTCTGCAAAAGCTTCCTGCATGTGAAAGCTCCTATACTTCAAATCGTGCGCATCTGAAGCAATAAAATGAACAAGATTGGAATTTAGCAACTCGAAAGAAAATTTTTTAATTTTGCTGCCAAACGTTCCCGTAATGCTTGCTGCTGTCAGCTGGGCTGCCGCTCCCTGCTTTACAAGCTTGTACAAAAGGTCGGGATTTTGAGCAATTTCGCTGTTTCTCTCTGGATGGGCAATGATCGGATTCAGCCCGGCCATCATCATATCAAATATCAACCGTTCCGCATATCTTGGCACATGGTTTGAAGGAAACTCAATTAAAATATAGTTTGACTGATTTAAACCGCCGCAGTTCCCAGCCGAAAAGTCTTCAAGCAGTTCCCCGTACAGCCGGATCTCTTGGCCGGGAACAACTGTAAGCGGAATTCCTTCCTGTTTCAATGTTTCATTCAATTTTTCTGTCTTTTCTATAACGAAACTCCATTCATTGTCAAACTTCCCGTTTTTATGGTGCGGTGTAGCGGTAATGACCGAAATCCCTTGACGGACAGCCGCTCGCGCCATTTCGATACTTTCAGTCAAATGCTTCGCTCCATCGTCCACTTCCGGCAATATATGACAGTGCAGATCAATCATCATACGACACCATCCTTCAAATCACGGAAAAAAATCAGATATTTCTCATTTTAAACAAGTAGACTGTTTTTTTCAAAGGAAAATAGGAGAAAATACCTAATTTTTCCCGCCGTAATAATAGTAATAATGGCTGTCTTTCTGCGGCTTGCCGTTTAATACAACTCCTAGCAGCTTGCTTTGCGCCGCTATCAATGATTCCTTTCCTTTTAACGCTGCTTCTCTCTCCGTTTTTCCGCTTGCCACCACCATGATCGACGCATCGACTTGATTAGCCAAAATTTGCGCATCCGCTACCGCTAAAAGAGGCGGAGAGTCGATAATTACAATGTCGTATTGATCATAAGCTTCTTTGAGCAGCTCCACCATGCTTCTCGATGACAAAAGCTCGGCTGGATTCGGAGGAATCGGTCCGCTCGTTAAAACGTCCAAATGATCAACTTCACTTACCGATACAGCTTCCTGTAAAGTCGCATTTCTTAACAGCACGCTCGTCAATCCGTGAATGTTTTGCAGCCTGAATGTATAATGAACTGTCGGTTTGCGCAAATCGGCGTCAATTAACAGCACCTGCTTCCCTTGCTGGGCAAATACAACAGCCAAGTTTGCCGCCGTTGTCGACTTCCCTTCTCCAGGGCCAGTTGATGTAATCATGATCGAACGAATTTCATGGTCAACAGATGAAAATTGAATGTTTGTCCGAATCGTCCGGTACTGTTCAGAGATCGGCGACTTCGGGTTTAGCGCTGTGATCAATGTGCGCTGTTTTTGCTTCATTCCTTTCGCTCTAGGCGCCATACGTCTCTCCCCTTACTCTCGATTTTTTGACAGCTTGATTCACAGCCGAGCTGTTCATTTCATTGTCCATTTCAGAAATTGCCCCAAGCACTGGAAGCTCCAAAAGCTTCTCAATATCCTGCTCCGTCTTCACTGTATTGTCAAGATATTCAAGCAAAAACGCAAGCCCGACGCCGGCCATCAATCCGACAACGAACGCGATTGCCATATTTAAGACAGGCTTCGGCTTGACAGGGGAAGCATTTTCTTTCACTTCCGCTTTCGACAAAATGTTGACGTTGTCAACGTTCATAATGTTTTTAATTTCCTTTTGAAAAACGCCTGCAACCGTGTTGGCAATATTTGCTGCGTGCTGCGGGTCAGGATCTTGAACGGAAATGTTGACGACCTGCGAGTCCTTTTCGCTTCCGACCGTAATTTTTTCATTCAATTCGTCGACCGTCTCGTTTAAACCCAGCTCTTCAATCACCAGCTCTAAAATTCTTGGGCTTTTAATAATGACATTGTATGTATTAATGAGCTGCAAATTCGTTTGAATTTCGTTGTATTGAAAAGCGGCTTGGTCATCCTTCGTTTGGTTGACTAAAATTTGGGTGGAAGCTTGATAAATCGGAGTAATAAAAAAATAGCTGACAATGCCGCTTGACGCTGTTGCAATCGCCGTAATGAGAATAATTAAGCTGATCCGTTTTTTCAATGTATCCAATATCTCTTTTAAACTAATTGTTTCTTCCATGTTTACCTCCGTTGCAAAATATGTCATTACCTATCAATTTATTATAATATTAAATTCTTCCAACATCTAGTTGACTCGACATTTTTTATAGAGAATTTTGTCCTTTTTCAGAAAAAAGCGTAAGGAGGTGAATCGCTTCAATTCACCTCCTTACACTTTCTTCCTACATCGTATTTAGCAAAATTGCGGCAGCCGCCCCAATGGCAACAGCAAAAACCGGAAAAGCGATATAAAGGCACATTTTTTTGATTTTTCTTCTTGCTTCGATTTCTTCCGGTGTCAACCATTGACCTTTCAACCCTTCACCCTCCCCTTCCCCTGACGCGCTTCTCCTAGCAAATACCAAGAAAGCGTCATTAAAAACTTCAAAAATCCTTACAAAAATAATATGAAGTAAGAACTACAATACCCATATCGGTCAGCCGCCTTATGATGTTTACAGGAAAAAAGGCTTATTTTTAGTTCGGTGGAGATAGAACAATCAAACGTTCCCTAGCTTTTAAAACATGCAGAATGAAAGGAGATGTCAGATAAGTCACTTAAAATAAATCAAGTAGAGAAAACAAACCGTTTTTCTCTACTTGATTTCGTATATTTCTATTTTTGCTTGAAAGTATCTGGCGGATGCCTGCTACTTTCAGTATGATGTGGGATAATCCCACAATCCCACAGCTATGATACATACACCTTTTTAATCTCGTGTTCAAGCTGTTTTAATAACTCTTTCGTTGTGACATGTTCGTTTGTTTCACCTTGCTTATACGCATTAAGGAGAATTTTCAGAAATTCGTCCTGGATCTTCTTTGTCTCTTTCATTCTGAAAAATTTCCTTTCTTCAAATTTTTACAAAATTAAACAGCAAGATATGACAATTATACAAACATCAAATCAAAGTTGCAATAGTTTAATAGACAAGAATCGTGTTCGATTTCGCATTTTGCGCTATAATCGTAAGGAACGTGTTGCTATAAACGACAAAGGAGCGGACTTCTCATGCCTTCCCATATATTCGATAAACAATTAGTGCTTCATTGTTCGGAACAAGTAATGAACATGCTTTCCTCTGAAACAGAGGAACACCGTGAATGGATGAAAAAAGGGTTTCTTTTATATAGACAAGGAAACGTGTTTAATGTCAAGCAAGAAGGAATATTTATTACGGCGGCAGTTGAGGACGTAAAGCGCGCTCATGTCAAGCTTGATTTGGAATATTTTCAGCTGTCAAGCTGCTCCTGTTCTAATGAGTTTCCATGCCGTCATCTCATTGCTGTTTTTTTATATATTTATGCATTAACAGACGATCTCGGTGACTTTTTTAACAAGTGGAAAGAAAAACCGAATAAAAAGCTGGCCGTGTTGAAGGAGGAAGGCTTGATTCAAAAAGGAATGAAGCCGAGTGAACAACCGGCCGAAGACTGGTCGGAGCTTTTTAAAGCCGAATTGGACAATGTTGAAACACTCTTCGGTACACAAAGAATTTACGCGATTTGGTATAAAGTGTATCCTCTTCTGAAAAAGAAGGAGCCTAAAAACCGAGAATTAAAACCTCTCTACCATATCATGCTGGCAAGTAGTCTGCTTGTTGAAATTTGCCGCTTTTGCCATCAAAACGAAACAAATACAAATTCGCCAGCTCTTTTCCAATACGCTGCTCAAGTGATAGAAGAATTGCAGCTTGCGATTATTGAACATGTAAAGCAAATCAAAACAACGCCTTTACCTTTTTCCGCTGATCCTATTTTACATAACATGACGGATCACATCCGCGAGCTTTTGTTTTGCGGCAAAGCTTTTCTTTACGAGCGAGTCGTTATTTACCGGATCATCTGGGAGCATTTGCTGAACCGAAAAAAGTGGATAGAAGAAGAGCGGACGATGCTTGAACATCGAAAAGATGATGAAATGAAAAAAGGCGGTTTGTTCATTCTTGAATGCGAACTCGCTATTTTCCATTTTGATTTTTTAGACAAAAACGACGACCATATCATCCATTACTTGCATGAAACTGATCTTCCTCTTTTGCCGTTTTTGTTTGATTGGATTATATCGATGAACAAACGAAAAGAATTTAAACGGTTCCGAAAATGGGTCCCGGTGATTCTTGATCAAGCCAATTTGTATATTCAAGTGGAAGATTTTTACGATCGACAAGAAACAATATATTATTTATTAAATGAGTTTGAACATTATCGCGCTCAAACTGGGGATGACGAGACGTTCGAACACGCTTGCCGAAAGCTTCTTCCGTACAGCTATGCAGTTTATCATGAATATTTAATAGAAAAAAGCCTGTTTCATACATGGGCGGAGCTTCAGCTTTCGATCGGTTTCTCTCTAGATGATGTAGAGAGCCGGCTTCTTACTGTCATTGAAAAAAAAGCACCCGGTGTGCTGCTTCCCCTCTTGCATCAAGAAATTGCCGGCAAAATCGCCTCCAAAAACCGATCGAGCTACAAAGACGCTGTGAAATATTTAAAAAGGCTGAAACGCGTTTATAAAAAAACGGGCGATATGGACACTTGGGAACACTATTTTCAGCATATTACGAGCGAGTATAAACGCCTTCGCGCTTTTCAAGAAGAGCTCGTAAAAGGAAAATTGATGTAATACACAGCTTAAAGATCAAAAGTATTCAACAGAAAAGGAAGTGGGGACATGTTCACCACAACTAGTCTTGTGATTTGCGCTGAGAAAATCGGAGATCATCAATACAGCATTTGGTGTACAGATGAAGTTGGCACCTTTCTTTCGCTTAAGGAATGGCCGCAATATGCATTTATTTGGCATACTTCTTCCTTTTACGGCACCGATTTGCGTGTATCAGACAATTGTATTCTGCTTTCGCCGTGGCAGGCGGTCGAATTTTTTGCCAAAAGACCTGTCAACTCTTTGCTCAATATTTCCTTTTCCAGCGATCTTGCCTATACATTGCAAACAGCTGAACTGATTTTTCAGCATGTTCAAACCGGTAACTTCATGCCTGACTATTCATCTTGGCAAAAAGGAAAGCTGGGCTGGAAGCCGAAGGATAAAACGGTTAAGGAAATTGATCTTCCATGGTTTTCCGCTGCCGTTTCTGACCTTTTGGAAAGAAGCGCAGGAGCGAAACGTGCTTGGGATCAGCTTGTCGAAACATATCCTTTGCTCACATCATTTGAAGGGCATTTTCTTGACGAACAGGACTGGCTTGAGAAAATAGGCTGGCGATTAAACGATCGGCCGTTTCAAATCGGCGTCCGTTTAAATGAACCTGAACAGGATGGCGGCATTTGGAAGCTGGAAATGTTTTTGCGTGATCAAACAGAGAAAGATTCTTTGCTTCTATACAAAGGGAAAAGCTCGCTGCCGGCTAAATGGCGGAAATATACGGACACAATTGAGCGTGAACAGCAGCGCCTTACTGCAATCGTCCCATGGCTTGCATTTGAAAATGGAGAAGCTCTATTAAGCGAACAGGAGGCGTGGCGTTTTTTATTTGAGGCAAGCGAAACATTCATCAAATCAGGCGTCGAGATTCTTTTGCCATCCTGGTGGCAGGCGGTGAAGCAATCGAGCCTGGCATTGAAAGCGCATGTGAATACCGTCCCGAAAGGAAGATCGTTTGTCGGGATGAATTCCCTCATCGACTTTAATTGGCGGATCGCAACAAACGGCGTGGAGCTGACCGAAGAAGAATTTGAACAGCTGGTTGAGCAAAAACGGCGGCTCGTCAACATACGGGGAAAATGGGTCATGCTTGATCCGTCAATGATCGAGCAGATGAAAAAAATGCTGAAGCGTGCAGAAAAAGAGGGCCTCCACATTTTTGATATTTTAGAGCAGGAATTTGGGCGAAATCGCGAAGAGGGGGACGAGCTAGAGCGCCCATTTGCTGGGATCGAAATCAAATTAAACAGCACATTAAAAAAAATGGTGAAGCAGCTGGGGGAGCTTTCGGAAATCCCTTCCGTAAGCATGCCGAAGCATTTCGCCGGCACCCTCAGACCTTATCAAAAACAAGGCGTGGATTGGCTGTTATTTTTACGCCGTTTCGGTTTTGGCGCATGTTTGGCAGACGATATGGGGCTCGGGAAAACAGTGCAGATGATTGCTTATTTTCAATATGTAAAGGAACGGGAGAAGCCGGAAACGCCCGCACTGATCATCGTGCCGACGTCCGTGCTCGGCAATTGGCAAAAGGAAATAGAAAAATTCGCTCCTCAATTAAACGTTTATTTACATTACGGCCAAAACCGGAAAAAAGGCGAAGCATTTCAAAAAAAGGTTTTGGGCTCCGATATTGTTTTGACGTCATACGGCTTAAGCCACGTTGATTTTGACGAACTTTCTTCTGTTCATTGGTCCAGCCTCTGCATCGATGAAGCGCAAAATATTAAAAACGCCCATACGAAACAATCGCGATCTATCCGGAAATTGAACAGCCATCAGCGCATTGCGCTGACAGGAACGCCGATAGAAAACCGTTTGACGGAGCTTTGGGCCATTTTTGATTTTATCAATAAAGGTCTTTTAGGAAGCCTTCACCAATTTCAGAAGCAATATGTGCTTCCGATCGAAAAAGGGGAAAAACCGGACAAAATTCAAAAACTGCGCAGCATCATCAGGCCGTTTCTGCTTCGAAGAACAAAACGCGATGAGCATGTCGCATTGAATTTACCGGAAAAACAAGAACAAAAGGAGTACGTGCCGCTCACCGTCGAGCAGGCATCATTATATGAACAGCTTGTCAAAGACACACTTGAGGAAGTAATGAAAGCGGACGGCTTCGAACGGAAAGCACTCATTTTAAAAATGCTGGGCAAGCTGAAACAAATTTGCAATCACCCCGCTCTTTATTTGAAGGAAGAGGCTGTTTCTACTCTTCAAGGCCGATCTCATAAAATCGATAAGCTGCTTGAATTAGTTGAAGCTATTTTGAATCAAGACGAAAGCTGTTTAATTTTTACCCAGTACATTCAAATGGGGAAAATGCTGAAAAACTTGCTTGAAAAAACATTTAAAATAGACGTTTTATTTTTGCACGGAGGCTTATCCAAAACAGAAAGGGACAAACTTGTCGAGACGTTTCAAAATGGAGGCAGCCGCTTGTTTATTTTGTCGCTGAAAGCCGGAGGCACAGGATTAAATTTGACAGCCGCCAACCACGTCATCCATTTTGACCGTTGGTGGAACCCGGCCGTTGAAAACCAGGCAACCGACCGCGCCTACCGCATCGGCCAAAAGCGGTTTGTCCACGTGCATAAACTGATTACTACCGGCACAATTGAAGAGAAAATCGACGACATGATCGAGAAAAAACAAGCATTAAACGAAGAGCTGATCCAAAGCGACAACTGGATCACCGAACTTTCCACAGAAGAATTGAAGGACTTAATTGCACTCAGAAATGAAGAAAGACGATAAAGCGTGTCTGCATCGATCGAAAACGACTGAGGAATAAAAAAAGAGATAAAGCGTTAAGGTTTTTTTTAATGTAAAGCTTTTTAAAAAGTGACCGTGTCTACTTTAGCGACTTCTTTTATCAAAGTTTGAAAGCAAAGGGATTATTCCATTCTTAAGCTGTTAAAAAAGGAGGGAATCTTCTTGGCAAAAAAAGATTCTAAAACGGAAGCACATGCCCCGGAATGGGAAAAACTTTATGAAGAATTAATAAAAGCTGCAAATAAATAAGAACTCTTTTAACCACTCTTTTTGGGAGTGAGCAGCGGAGTCTATACACCACAAAAAAAGATCTTGGAGTCTTATCAATTTTAATGAGGCTGAGCTGAGGAAAAGACCGGAAGCTGGAAGCAGTCTCGACGAAACAGCATAAATACATTAAAAGGAAGCCAAGAATGGAGCGGTTGAAGCTTTTATAAAATGAAGCATCATTTTCATCTCTAAAAAATTTGAACAAAATGTATCAAAACGTCATTTCTAAAAAACGGCTGTTGCCTTTCATTAGCTGATAATTCCTTTCCTCTCAACAAAACAGCCAGCCTCAAAAAAACGGCTGGCCAAAGGTTGAGGGAGCTTTTAGGGGATGCCTTGTGATTTTTTCTTTTCACTGGAAGGAAAAAAGCGGACGACTTAGCTAACGGAAGTCCATTTTCGATTTGAGTCAAAAGGTGGACTTTTCTTCTCATAAGATTGATTTTCGTTTCTTCTGCGGAATCAAAAGCAAACTTACTTTACATCAAACATGCCTTATTTTGCTGAAGACGAAAAGGATTGTTTTTCCTCTAAAGTCAGACTTACTATGCCTCAGACTGTTCAGGTGCGGATTCCGGATCGAAAAGCTCTCTTGCCCGCATTCTTTGCGGCGGAGTGCCCATAAATCGAACGGAATCCGCAACAACTTCTGCTACGTACACTTTTTTGCCCTCGCTGTTTTCATAGTTGCGCGTTTGAATTCTTCCGATTACGCCAACGATCGATCCTTTCCGGCAGTAATTTGCAGTATTTTCAGCTGTTCGTCTCCAAAGTGTACAATGAACAAAATCTGTGTCGATTTCCCCTGCCGCATTGCGAAAGTTGCGGCTCACAGCCAGCGTAATATTGGCAACAGGAGCCCCTTCACTTGTATAGCGGATTTCAGGATCTTTCGTTAATCGACCGACGAGCGTCACATGGTTGATCACATCATCCCTCCCTTCTCGTAATGTGCACCCTTATTGTAGCTGAAGTTAAAAAAATAGAAAAATGTCTATTTTTAGATTTTTCCGCCTTTAACGACGTTGATTTTCTCATTTTCCTATAGCTATTTTTCGAAAATAAACAACGATTTATTAATTTTCGGGATTTTTCATATTTTTTGTCGCAATGAAGGAAAAATGATTCGACCCATAGATGTGTATGTTCTGCAAGAGCCTTGAGAAGATTGGAGAAGATTTCATTTGCTCATCGATGATTTCTTCTTTATAGCGAAGAGTTGTGTGGTCGTATGTAAACAATTGAACATAAAACTGCTTTTCTTGCATCCCAAACATTACCCGCAATATTGACAATTTATCCTCCATTTGAAAATATACATCAATTACCGCATCGCTCGGGATTTGAAAATAATGATAGCTAAGCTCATTTTCGGAAAAATCGCCAATCCTCAACATCATGAATTCCTTATTTCTAGTTCTATTTTCATGACCGCGGATAATATGAATTTTTTTGAGTTTATATTTCGTCATCAAATCCCCCCTTAGGCCTTTTTAAAAAAGTATAATCGTTAATGTAAAAATTATCTATATTTACGAAATATTTGTAATATATGTATTTTAGTTCATTTTTCCTATAAATTGTCGAAAATTCTCCTTATCTCTTGTTTTTTCTTCATTTTTTAATTTTGTTCTAATACTGAACGTTTATTTTATTGATCTTATTACGATCTGACGATGACTTCTTTTTCCTTTACCATATTTTTAATGGTATGGAAAAGTTGGTGGAATCGTGGACGCACAACAAAAATTTCAAATGAATATGAAATTTTTCCGAAAAGAAAAAGGATGGACTCAGAAACAGCTGGCCGAAAAATTGAATATGACAAGATCAGTAATCAGCAAATTGGAAACTGGAGTGCAGCAGCCTAGTCTGGAGCAGCTTGTTTCGATTAGTGAAGCACTCGAAATCAGCATTGATCATCTAGTTGGTCAAGGCGGTACCCCGAGCATGTTGGCAGAAGTGCTTGAACCGTATCGGTCAGAAAAACATTTGGAGGAAGTAATTGACTTTTTAATAAAACATCCCAATTTATACGATGCGATTAAAAAATTAGCGAAAACAAATCATAATCAACAGCAATTATCCCAGTATGTTGCTACGATGATTCATGAACTGTTGAAAATAGAGTAAAGGCTGACTTTTGTCAAGCCTTTTTTATTTTATGTTATAATAAAGCATAAACTCTAGTTGGGGGCCTTGAACCATGAAAACCTTTAAGCTTGTCGAATTGAAAGTTGAGAGGAAAGATCAGGAAAACCGCATCGAAAATTTACCTCTTGCTGATGGGCTGATCATTAATAAAGAGGACGGCGAAAATTCGTGGTTAATTGAGGCGCTTCTTTCTAAACAGTTTCGTCCTTATTTTGAACACCATTTGCAAAATAATGATGAACTCAAGCTTTTAGCCACGATTACTAAAAAAAATAATAGACCCGCTCATATCATTGCAAAAATTCGTTCGATCACTATGTTAAAGGATCATATTTCTGTCCTTTTTGACGGCAGAATCTATAATAACCGAACTTCCAAGCAGGAAGCAGAAATGGTCCTCAGAGAACTAATTTCAAAAGGTCTATCCGGACAAGAGCTGCTGGAGGCATTTAGTAAAACAATCCATAAAATCCATGATCCAAAAACTAAATGCCGATTTAAAAAAAATTGAATAGTCCTCCATGAAAAAGGATAGTCTTGCGTATTTTAATGTGAAAGCCAACAAAAATCCTGGCCAGATTTGCCTAGATGAAACCGCAGATGCTCCACATCTAATCAATTTTAACTTAAATCAGTTATGAGACACCTCATTTAACTCCTAAAAATAAAATAGAAGGCACGAACGGCCTTCTTTAATTATTGATTTTCTTGTTCTACGTTGTTTTCGTCGTTATTATCGTTAGTAGTATCATCTTGATTGTTATCGGCGCCTTCTTCATCATCTGGTGGCAATTCTTCATCTAATGTATTTCCGTTATTGTCTTCATCTGTTGGACCTAGATTTTCTTCTGTATCGTCATTATTATCCGGAGGGACCTCATTATTTGTATTGCACCCTGTCACCACCATCAACGCCATAAGCATGCTAATCAACATGAACATCCATTTCTTTTTCATATGATTGCTCCTTTCTTATTGTTCATACGTTCTTAACATGCCCAAGTATTTTTAACACATTCAACAAATTTTTCTAAAACACAGATTAAATTTTTTAACCTTCAGTATATGATGACATAGATTGAAGAAAGGATAAGAAGGAATATTCGTAAAAGAACGATTTCGAAAATAAACTTTTGCAATCCAACATTTTCATATCCAAATGTAAAAAAGAAGAGAAAACACCTCAGAAGGGTCATAATCGGGGAAAAACAAACGAAAGCAATATTTTCAACATCAGAAGAAATAAAAAATGAAGATATAGAGATGAATACACCGTACTGGAGAACATCGAAAATTTTGGGAGAGAATACAGAAAGAAGATCTTTTAAGATCAAGTACATTCAAAACGAGGTCAATACAACAGCCTCCTTGAAAACTTTTGAAAAAAACGGCTGTCTAATTTGCCTTTTTAATAAAAAACAGATGCCATTATAAGGCACCCGTTTATTTCACAGCAAACGTTAATTCAGCTTCACAAGCAATTTCGTCATCAACCTTTGCAATTCCTTTTGCTTTTCCGATCGGACCCCGCTGTACAATAATTTCCACTTCCAGTTTTAGTTGATCTCCGGGGCGTACTTGTCTTTTAAAACGGCATTTATCAATGCCAGCAAAAAGAGGGAGCTTCCCTTTATATTCTTCTTTCTTCATCATGGCAACTCCGCCTACTTGTGCCAGTGCTTCAACGATCAAAACGCCTGGCATAACCGGATAATCCGGATAATGTCCGTTAAAAAACGGTTCGTTAATTGTGACATTTTTGATGCCGACCGCCCGCTTGCCTTCCTCTAATTCAACAACTCGATCCACTAGCAAAAACGGATATCGATGTGGTATGATCTCTTTTATTTGCTGAATATCCAACATGAAGATGCCTCCTTAAGGATTAAAACGATAGTCTGTTTCCGCAGCTTTTTATGGCTCTAATGAACGATTTATGCCCCATTTTTTCGTCTCCCGATCTCCGGCATCTGAGCAATGCATCAGCTCGTTTCTTAGAACCAGTCTTGCAGAAGATCTTAACAAGAAGGAAAATTCCCCCAGCCTTTCATCAAGTATATTAGAATTACGCGTCCTTTTCAACAAGATCTATGATGTGCTGCCATGTAGACGGTTTAAGTGCATCTAATGGACGTCCGTCCCCCAACACTCCATATCCGATCATCGCACCGATTGCCATGCTGATGACCATTCCAAAAACAAGTAAAATGAGACGAAGCCAAATTGGAATAAGCCGGACTCGTGTGCGCGTTTTTCTCTTGACTCCGTCCTCTTTTTTCGCTTTTTTCCGTTCTTCCCTTGTTAAAATATCAACTTTTTCCTGAGCAGCCATCATAAAAACTCCCTTAAAAAAAATAACAAGTTTTAAAAAGCTGATACAGCAGCTTCTTTTAAGGTCAAAGATCAAAAAGACCTATTTCTATATTCACGCTAACACCCGTTTAAGGCTAGAGGTAAAACTTGTTAAATTGCATTTTGCCGATTTTCAACTGTTCAACACAATTGCAGAAATCGCCCTATTACCTCACCGTGTTGATTAGTCCAAGCATTTGATCGCCGATCGTGATTGACCGAGCATTTAGTTGGTAGGAGCGTTGTGCGATCATTAAGTCTGTAATTTCTTGAGTCAGGTCGACATTTGAGCTTTCCAGAGCCCCTTGCCGCATGCCGATTTCCGTCCGCAAATCCCCTTCCAAATTCGTCAGCACATCTGTGATGGGCACGTTTCCTAATTGCTGTAAGCCGTATATATTATTGCCGAGTGAAATCATCATGCTCGGACGATCTACTCTGACAACTCCAAGATTAACCGTTTGCGGTAGTTCTCCTTCATTCCGTGACGCTGCTGTAAGCGTCCCGTTTGCAGAAATGACAATATCTCGAATATCTCCGTCCAAGTAAATCGGGTTTTGATTTTCATCAAGCACTCGGTAGCCGTCTTTCGTCACAAGCATAAGGCGGTTCGTACCATCGTTTGCAGGAGATAAATAAAGAGCACCGTCTCTTGTATACCGGACCTCGCCGTCTACTTCCACTTGTAAAAACTGATCCTTGTGTAAAAGCGCAACATCTAACTCTCTGCCTGTCGTTTTAATAGCGCCTTGATGAAAGACAAGCTGTTTATCCAGTCTGGCGCCGACGCCAAGACGAAGGCCGTAATCAGTCAATCTGCCTGTTTCTTTTTGAAGATCCGGCTGATTGTTCAGCTCTTGTCTCATCAATTCGTGAAAGGTTGTGCTCGTTTTTTTATAACCGTTTGTATCGATATTCGCTAAGTTATGACCGATTGCATCCAATTGCTGCTGTAACTGATTCATCGTATTAGTCGCTGTAATCATTGAGCGGAGCATTTACAACACCTCTTTGTCAGCCGATGCGGCCGATTTCATTGACTGCTTTGTCCATACTTCTGTCATATGCTTGCAGCACCTTCTGATTTGCTTCAAAAGAACGATAGGCTGTCAGCATATCCGTATAAGCCCTTGCAACATCAACGTTGGAACGTTCAATATATCCTTGGCGCAGCACATATTGCACATTGCCGTTTCCAATTGCACTTGGCAGCTCTGTTCCGTCAGCCGTTCGAAACAAGCCGTTCCCTTCATTGACAAGATTGCGGACATCATCTTCAAACCGAATGTCGATCGTTTGACCTGTGTATTGTCCGTTTTCCAGAACTTCTCCTTCAGGCGTAATAGTAAAATCGTTTCCTTCAATAATAATCGGCGTTCCGGCTACAGACAGGACAGGGTTTCCTGCCATTGTCAGGCGGCCTTGCTCATCAATCGTAAAGTGGCCGTTTCTCGTATATTTCACTTCACCATTTCCCGCTTCAACAGCAAAAAAGAGAGTGCCTTTTAAATTCGTTTCTTCATGAATTGGAACCGCTTCTTCCACTAAAGCTACATCAGTCGGCAAATCAGTTGCACGGATATCCCCTTGGGTAAATAGTGGAATCAATTCTTGCATATAAACGCCTGTATTGACAGATCCAACTTCCGAAATATTTGTCACACCGTTTTTTGTTTCAATTCTTGACAAAAGCATTTCCGGAAAAGCCCGTATTGCAGCCCGGTCAGATTTATATCCCGGCGTGTTAGCGTTGGCTATATTGTTTGAAAGCATTTCCGCATGGCGCTGCTGTGTGAGCATTCCTGCTGCAGCTGTATAGAATCCTCGAAGCATGATTTTTCACCCCATCCAACAAATCCGACATGTTCTCCTAATTTTATATTATAAAGGACTTTTCGATGATTCTCATTACAATTTTTTTATTATCTTATAGGTAAAAGATCACAATTTTCTGATAGGTCTTTTATCTTCCGTCTCCTTTCCAAACTGTTCATAAAGAAAAATATCATTTGGATGTTGGGAGCTGAATGGGTATGTAAAAGCAGGATTGGTCTTTCAGATTTGAAAGTAAAAAAATCGGCGTAAAAGCCGATTTCTAAAAAACTTATTGCTACGATTTTGTTATATAAACTTTCTTTTTGGCAGTTTGTCCATGTTTTCAAGCATGATTCCTGTTCCGACAGCAACGCAGTGTAGCGGATCATCCGCTATGGTAACCGGAACCTTCAGCTCTTCAGACAAGAGCAGATCAAGCCCATGCAGGAGTGCTCCGCCGCCTGTTAAAATAACACCGCGGTCAATGATGTCTGCAGACAGCTCAGGAGGTGTGCGCTCCAACACATTTTTAGCTGCTTGAATAATGGCTTCGACAGGTTCTTTTAATGCTTGCTCGATTTCTTTCGACCTAATAGTGATCGTCCGAGGCAGTCCTGTGACCATATCACGACCCCGAATATCGATTTCTTCGTCGCGTGCACCTGGAAATACTGTTGCCGCTTTCACTTTAATATCTTCTGCAGTTCGTTCACCGATCAGAAGCTTATACTCCCGTTTAATATAATTTAAAATTTCAAGATCAAATTTGTCTCCAGCCACTTTCAAGGACGAGGCGGTAACGATATCACCCATGGATAGTACAGCTATGTCCGTCGTCCCGCCGCCAATATCCACCACCATGTTTCCACTCGGCTGGAAAATCTCCATCCCAGCGCCAATTGCAGCTACTTTTGGTTCTTCCTCTAAAAAGACTTGCTTGCCGCCGCATTTTTCAGCTGCCTCTCGGATCGCTTTCCGCTCCACTGAAGTAATGTTTGTCGGGCAGCAAACTAAAATCCGCGGCTTTGATATAATGCCTTTGACATTTAACTTATTCAAAAAATGTTTGAGCATTGTTTCTGTAATATCAAAATCTGCGATGACACCATCCTTCAGCGGGCGTATGGCAACAATATTGCCAGGTGTACGGCCAACCATACGTCTCGCTTCCTCGCCAACCGCTAACACCTTTCCGTTGTTGCGGTCAAGTGCCACAACAGAAGGCTCATTTAACACAATGCCTCTGCCCTTTACATGAATCAGCACATTTGCTGTTCCTAGGTCGATTCCTACATCTTTTGAAAACATATTACTATGATCCTCCCTTGCCAATCATCATCTCTCCAACTAATATCCTAATTTCTTATTGTATCATATAATTGCATAAAAAGTATGATTTTGTAAAAAAAGACAAGATTTTCGGAGAGTTTTGTCGGTTGGCGTCGAGAATCATCATCGTTTTATCGGTTCTTTTTGCTGTTCTTCTTTTTTATATTTTAATTTTGTTGCTTCTCCGCCACGAAGATGGCGAATCGATTTATGATAATCTAGTATTTTCTTTACTTCGTTTGCTAAATCAGGATTTATCTCCGGCAGCCTTTCCGTTAAATCTTTATGGACGGTACTCTTGGAAACGCCAAACTCTTTCGCGATTACACGAACAGTTTTTTTCGTCTCCACGATATACTTTCCAATCTTGATTGTGCGTTCTTTGATGTAATCGTGCACACCACTCGACCTCCCTAATGTGGATGTGAGAAGTGTGAAATGAGATTCGCATGCACAGTGTATACAGCTATATACATGATGTAGAATCTAAAGTTGCCATTTTTGCTGTATTGATCATCTATCTCCACGATCCCTCACCTCAAACACTCTCTTGTTAGGTTTGTAACATTTTATTAGCTTGGGTGAAGATATATTCTTGAAAAGTCAAGAAGGACAAGGGATTTATGAAAATTTATTTTCCACTTAAAGTCGAGGGCATGTTTCGACACTTTTCATTGATTAGTTTTTCGACGATATATGCCAATCATTTTCCGGGAAATATGTATAATTCCAGTGAAAAAAAGAAAACATCTGCTCCTTTTTGGAACAGATGTCGAGAAATGGAGAATGGTTTGATTCTTATGACAAAACAGAAAAACATTTTTGATGAGCTCTTCGGCAATGTGGACAAGTTCTCTCTTGCTTTTTTATGTTCCTAAAATATTTGACTTGTTCAGGCTTTTATTAGCGCAGATACCGAAATTGTTCAGACCTTATCGGGTCTATTTAATAAAATTTCGTTCAATGATCATATATGTTCACTTTCCAAACTTTCGTTTATTCATCATATATGCCAGCTCCGACTGATATTTGGCGCATGATGCGCATCTGCTCAAAATAAAGCTTTTGAGCCTCTTGAACGGAAACCGGCTGAAAGCGAATCTTTGCCCCTGGCACCGCTTGAGCAACGTACATCAAATCCACTGTAATGACTGTTCCGATTCTCGTATATCCGCCCGTTGTTTGCCGATCAGCCATTAAAATGATCGGCTGTCCGTCAGCAGGTATTTGAATTCCGCCAAGGGGAGCAGCTTCCGACAAAATGTCGGCAGGCTTTCTATGAGAAATTTTCGGCCCTTTCAGCCGATAGCCCATTCTGTCCGATTGCGGTGTGACTTCATATACAGAAGAAAAGAAAGTATCGATTCCTTCTTTTGTAAACGCCTCTTCATGTGGACCCGGGACAATGCGAATGGTCATGTGCTTTTCGTATTTCGGGATAAGGGAAGGGGATAACATTCGGCCAATCGTGCTTGTTTTTACAGCATCCGAACCCATGATTACATCCCCTTTTTGAAGGGCTCTTCCATTTAATCCTCCTATTCCCGCTTTTAAGTACGTTGATTTGCTCCCCATGACCTTAGGGACGTTAATTCCGCCTGCGATTGCGATATAGGCTCTCGCTCCGCTTTTTAAACCGGTAAAAGAAAGTTGATCTCCCTTTTTCAGCAGCACGCTTTTCCATAACGGAGCGTCTTTCCCATTGATTTTTGCCGCTAGATCGCCTCCGCATATCGCAATCACAATATCACGGACGGCCCTTAAGGAAGGACCTGCGATTGTTGCTTCCAGCACCGCTTCATCTTTTCGGTTGCCGACTAAAAGATTTGCGATTTGCATGGAAAACGAATCCATAGCGCCGGCAACAACAACTCCGTATTGCTGATAGCCCGTTCTTCCTAAATCTTGAACAGTCGTTAACAAACCAGGCTTTTCAACTAACAATATTTCTTTCATCTTTTTTCGCTCCCGGATTGACAATACGAATATTTTCTTCTTCCAGTCTGCTTTTTAAAGCTTCAGCGAATGCTAATGCCTTCGGACCGTCGCCATGGATGCAGATTGTATCAGCTTGAATGGGGATGTCTTGCCCGTTTATTGCCGCTACTTTTCCCTCCTTCACCATACGGAGAACTCTTTCTACCGCTTCCTCTGGATCGTGTATGATTGCATTTTTTTCTGATCTTGAAGTTAATGTTCCGTCAGGCTGATACGTTCTGTCGGCAAAGACTTCATGCGCGACCGTAAGCCCGATCTTTTCCCCCGCACGGCAAAGGACGCCTCCTGAGAGTCCATATAGGATAAGCGACTCGTCAACATCTTTTACTGCTTGAGCAATCGCCTCCGCTAACGCCTTGTCTTTTTCAGCCATATTGTATAGAGCACCGTGGGGCTTCACATGGTTCAGCTTCATCCCTTTTGATGCCGCCACAGCCTGCAAAGCTCCAATTTGATAAACGACCATATTGTAGACTTCCTCAGGAGATACTTTCAATTCCCTTCGTCCGAATCCGGCTAAATCGTTCAACCCTGGATGAGCGCCTATCGCCACATCAAACTTTTTCGCAAGCTCTACAGTCCGCATCATGACATTATGGTCGCCGGCATGAAATCCACAAGCAATGTTGGCTGAAGAAATACAGCGAAGCAGTTCTTCATCATTGCCAATTTTAAAATGGCCGAAGCTTTCCCCTAAATCGCTGTTTAAGTCAACAGATATCATGTTTCTGCCGCCTCCTTTTTATATTTGACCACTTTATATGAACCCTTTAGCACCTGCTGTTCAATTTTTTCATATTCTCTTTCCGTAATGGGGACAAATCGGATGTAATCGCCGGCTTTTAGCAATATTGGATCTTGTTTCTGCGGATCATACAATTTGACAGGCGTTCTCCCGATGATTTGCCAGCCTCCCGGTGTTTCCAAAGGATAAATCCCTGTTTGCTCCCCGGCAATTCCGATTGAACCGGCAGGAATTCTAGATCTGGGTGTCTTTTTCCTCGGCGCCGCAATTCTTTTGTCCATTCCGCCTAAATATGGAAACCCTGGAACAAACCCAATCATATAAATCAAATAATCGGAGGATGAATGAATCTTCACTACTTCTTCTTCCGACAATCCATTCGTTTCAGCAACAAACTGAATATCTGGCCCTGCCTCCTTGCCATATAATGTCGGAATTTCAATGACTATTGGATCCGGCACTGGCATGCTTTCTATCTTTTCTCCAATTTTTAAAAGCTTTTGAGAAAGTTCATCGTACGAAATAATATTTGGTCGATAAAAAACAGCAAGGGTGGTGTAAGCAGGAACCCATTCGACTATTCCTTCAATGCAGCTTTGTTCCAGCCAATATACATATTGACGGATTTGTTGATAAATTGCTTCGGAAATCTCCGTACCGAATTGAATGATGATTCCTGTATCACCAAGCGGTTGAATCGAAAATTCCACCGTTTTCCACCCTCCTTTTGAAAAAGTGCTTTTACGCAGCAAAACACTTACTTTTGCTGCTTCTGCGTAAAGCTTGTCAATCCGGCCAAAACGGCTGCTGCGGATGTTTTTTTCAGCACTGGTGGATTGCTGCTGTTAAGCAAGTTTTCCAGTCCACATAAACCGTTAATCGAAGCGTTCGTATCAAAAAGAAATCGGCATAAAATGCCCCTATCACTCAATGGAAGCAAACATTTATTTAATACTCTGGTACGCAATTAAAATATACATACTCGCAGATGGCAGATCTGATTGAATTTCTTTCGCTGCACAAACTGCCAGAAAACAGGATCGCCCATAATCATGCAGCGAACACTTTTCCGCAGGAAAACTCAACATCAGTCTATAGATTCAAACAAATTTAAACAGTCGAACAATCATGTTCTAAAAAAGGATTGCAGTTTGGCTAAAAAGACGCTTTTTTCTCAACTGGCGAATGAAAAAGAAGCTAAAATACTATATTGCGAGCGGAGACACTGTTAATACGTTCAATCGGCTACACGTTTCCCCACTATCACTAAATCTCGCTCAACACCGTCCAGTACCGCCACACGGGGAAAGTGCCCCCAATCTCGGAATCCATTTTTGTAAAACAGCTTTAAGCTCGGGATGTTGTGCTTGAAAATAAAGCCAAGCAAATTTTTTATTTGGAGGCTTGGAGCCTTTTCTATAGCGGTCTTCAAGGCAAAATCGCCGATTTGTTTTCCCCGGTACTGTTCATCAATGTAAATGCTAATTTCCGCAGTTCCGTTATAAGCAGGCCTTCCATAAAAGGATTGAAAGCTGAGCCAGCCAGCTACGTTTCCATCCTGTTCGATCATCCACAACGGTCTCGTTTTTGGATTGTGCTCATGAAACCACTGTATGCGGTCTTCCACTGAAATAGGTTCAGTATCAGCTGTCACCATCCGGCTTGGGATCGTTGAATTGTAGATCGAGACGATTTTAGGCAAGTCATGTATCGTTGCATCTCGAAAGAGAATATTTTCCACGTGCTTCTTCCTTTCTCTTGCTTAGATTGATTCTATTATATATGGAATAAAGTGAATTTTCGATCGCTTCACATTATGTTTTTAAAAAATGCTTCGGCAAGCCTGCTTTCTCGCTTGCACCTTACCGTACGTTGTTTCTTGTACCGTTTATGAAAAATTTTTCGGTCTGTTCTTTATGAAGAATTCAGCAGCCTATGCTCATTTAATTTTTACCAGATATGATTTAGACAAAAAAAAACCTACTCGTTTGAGTAGGATTGTATTAGTTAAGGTTTAGTTGTAGAATTATCAGATTTTTCTTGTTCTGAATTTTCCTTTGACTGAGATTGTTCTTCATCAGGCTGAGTTTCATCTGATGGGGCTGTTTCGTCTGAAGTAGCTTCCTCTCCATCTTTATTTTCTTCTTTTTGTGCTGCCCCGTCAGAAGGCTCTTCAACAGATTTTTCAGTTAAACTTGTTAACGGCTCGTCCATGTAGTTTAATGGATTGTAGGCTTTACCGTCTTTGCGGATTTCAAAGTGAACATGGACGCCAGCGTCTTTATTGAATTGGTTTTTCCCAGCTTGTCCGATAATTTCTCCTTGTTTAACTTTGTCGCCGGCCTGTACTTTCGTATCGGCAAGCGATTGGTAAATGGTTTTTACACCGTTTTCATGTTCAATTTCTACGACATATCCTAAAAGAGAATCTTTTTCAGCTTTTGCAACCGTTCCGCTTAAAGATGCAGTGACTTCAAATGCTTTTCCATCATTTGATGCGATATCGATACCTTGGTTTGGATGGTATGTGTTATTATGGAAGACAAGTGCCGTTTCTTGTTCTTTTTCTGAAGCATTAAAGTCATAAAAGTTTGTTACTACCTTCACAGCATCAGGATCGATGGCCGGCATTTTGAAGTTTTCGACGGATTGATTTACTTCCACCGATTGATCTTCATTATAGGAAACGTCTGTACCATCGTCCGTTGATAAATCGTTTGCATCATTGTTGCGGATTGCTTGATACCATAAAACGGCTGTTAAAATAACGGCTGCACTGACTAAATAAATAGCAGGAAAAACCCATTTTTTTCTGAAAAACTGTTGGAACTTCGAGCCTTGAGAAGTACGTTTCTTTTCTTCCTCTCTCATTGTTCATCACCTCAGCAACCATTGTGAACAAGTTTGAGAGAATCTATACATCAAAATAAAATTTTTTCTTTTATTTTTTGCTATTTGTTTTTTTCTATGCATATTGTTGAAAAATATTTGAAGGAGTTTGGATCATGAAGAAGTTTGCGGTATATGTAATCAGTATTTTACCGATTATGTATATGGCGGTCATTTGGATCTTGTCGAGCTATCCAGCTGACACTTTCGTCAAAACGCCGTTTTCGTTCGACCATTTTTTGAAAGAGTCGCTTCATCTCATTGAGTTCGGAATTCTTTATTGGCTTTTCATTTTCGCCTTCGCTGTCCATGAAAAGCTTATAGAAAAATTAAGTTTCGCCTCAGCGATGATCGCTGTTTTTTACGGGCTGTGTGATGAAATTCATCAATATTTCGTTCCCTCAAGATCTGCGACAATCATTGATCTTATTAAGGATACAATCGGTGTTTTCGCATCCTACTATATCGTCAAAATCTTTTATTTCCAAAAAGACGAATCGAAGCTGAAAACGTTTTTTTGCAAATTAGCAGCATTAAAAACATACTAACATTAGTAGTACAGACCTAGGCCAAGGTTTGTGCTACTATTTTTTTATAGTAGAAGTGAAGGAAGGTCGAACATCCCCTGGGACCAAATAGAGTCCGTATTAAAAACAGACCAACTTCACATCCTTATTTGAATCAGTTTAGTATGTTGGGTCCGAAGAGACCGTGTATAAGAAAATGGAATCAATAAGGCAATGTGAAGAACTTCTATGTTTGGCTAAAAAGGAGAGGCAGAAAATATGAAACACGTAGTGGCATTTGATGTCAGTATGGGGAAAAGTACAATGGTCATTTATGACCGTTATCGTCAATGCGAATATGAGGGTGAAATAACCCATAACCGCTACTCTTTCGAGAAATTAAACGAAACCCTTATATCTTTAACACAAAAAGATGCACAGGCACCTGATATTGTCTTTGAAGCAACAGGCGTATATTCAAAACCACTAGAACGATTCTTAGGTGATCAAGGTTATATGTATTATCGAGTTAACCCACTCGAAGCGAATATTCAAATGGCTTCAATGAGGAGACAAAAAACAGATAAAAGCGACGCTCATGAACTTGCGAAAACTCACTTTAGAGTTGAACGTGAACAAACTTATCAAGAAGGGGAATATTATAAACAAATGCGTGCAATGACGAGATATTATGATGAATTAAGTAGTGAAATGACGCATTTATATAGTCGTTTACATGCGATTCTACAATTGAGTTTTCCCGAGTTAGAAAAGCTATTCAGTAAACGTTCTGCTTTATTTTTGAATGTCGTTCAATTATACCCTCATCCGGATCATGTGTTAGTTTGTTCAAAAACAGTGATTCGTAATCGTTTAAAAGCCAACACAAGAAAAAACTTATCATTGGCACGTGCTGAAGAAAAAGGGATCGCTTTAATCGAAGCAGCAAAAGAAGCGTATCCAGCAATTTCAAAAGATGATATTCGCTGTGAACAAGTGCGGGATTATGCCAAACGGATTGCAGACTTGAAGGAGAAAAGAGATCAACTTGTCCAAAAGATGGTTAAATTATCGAAAGATAAACAAGAGTATCAGATTTTAATTTCATTTCCAGGAATCGGAGAAACGACTGCAGTTCGTTTAATTGGAGAATTAGGAGATATTCGACGATTCAAAAACCATAAACAACTGAATGCTTACGTCGGTATTGATATTATGAGATATCAATCTGGGAATACCTTTTATAAAGACAAGATTAATAAAAGAGGAAATAACAAACTTAGAAAGATTCTATTTTACATGATCCAGACCATGATCCAACTACGGAAAAACACACAAAATCATATTGTAGATTATTATGATAAATTAAAAACGCAACCCCAGAGGAAACCTCATAAAGTTGCGTCCATAGCATGCGTGAATAAGTTCTTGAAATCGGCTTATCACCTTATCACACATAATCTGAAATACGATTACGAAAAGGCAACAATGCATCAGTAATCGTAAGTAAGATTATATCACAAAGACCTGACGAAAAAAATGGAAATCGTGAGGTCTATTTGTCATGCGAAAATTTATTTTGGAAGGAAGGGGTCCCCCTTCCTTCCAAAATAAAATCTATATTAACCAAATTATTTAATAAAAAATACTTGACTAGAGGTAAGAAAGAGGGGGTGTCTAATAAGTCGTTTTTACGGCTTATTGGCGCCCCCATTAATGTTTTAGAAACGTTGATATATCGGTGTTTATGATTTTTTGTTTTCAATGGGGATTTGACTTTCTGGACAGCCCCTCTAAAAAAGAATTTATCGAGTCGATCAATATTTCATTTAGTTCGAAATGAAGTTGGCAGCTTAATGGCACTATCAGCGGTTCCCCTAAAGAAACAAATGTGAGAAAACCGATTACCGATTTTCTCACAAAACGCACCGATTTTTTATTTTTTCGCCATATATTTTGATAAAAACGGGTTGGCTTGTGAAATTTCAATTCCCTGGTAGTAATGTGAGACAATCTCTTTATAATTTTTCCCTTCCTGCGCCATAAAATTGGCACCGTACTGACTCATGCCGACTCCGTGTCCGTATCCTTTTGTCGTAACAATAATTTGGTCGCCTTTCAATGTCCACGAAAAATCCGTTGACCTTAGACCTAGCTTTTCTCTTATTTCCCTTCCAGTAAACTTTTTCCCGTTAATTTCGACTAGAGCGACCCTGTGTCCTGGCGTCCTTTCGATAATTTTTCCAATTGAATTGCCTTTCCCTATTTTAATCCCTAATTTTTGTTCAAACTCTTGAACGGTGAATACCTCCCTAGCGAGAAATTTTTCCGATTTCTCATCCCAAGGGCTTTCCACGCCTTTTTAAATAAGGAAGGGCGTTCGGCCAAATGGCCTCCGAATTTTCCGTATATCCATTGCTCGTTGAAAAAAAAGAAGCATCAATCGGCTTGTCGTCATACGTTAAAATTTGGCCTCTTGTTTCGGCAACAGCTTCTTTAATCTTTTTTATTTTCCAATCAAAATCTTTTTTCCAAATTCTCCTTAATTCTTCTTCATTTTTATAAACTTGATGGAGCTCAGTATCCGTGACTACCGCTCCTTCGGGAGAGCCGACATTTTGGCCCGTAAACAGCTCTTTCACGATGTACGTTCTAGCAGCTAAAGCTTGAGCCTTTAACGCTTCTTTTTCAAATTCTGCGGGCATCTCGGCGGCGACAACACCGACCACATATTCTTCAAGCGGAACTTCATCAATTTTTTTTTCTTGGGAACGATAAATTGGTACAGAAACTTTTGATTCCTTTTGTAGCACATCCGTTGTTTCCTTCTCGGCTAGTTCCTCGCCAAGCGTAGCTTTCGTCTTTTCGGCAAACGGGGCTACCAGCAAACTTGGCACCATCAAAATAATGAAAAATATTGCTGCAAAAAAAAGAAAGAACGGTTTCACTCGTTTCATATTACAGCCCCCATTTCTTTTATCGCTGACTTTAGTAAAGTTTATGGGGAAGGACAACCTTTTATGACTGAAATCGGAGATGCTGTTTGCAGGGGGAGTTTTATGTATAAAACGAAAAAATATGAAAAAAATAAGCGGGTAATACGAAAAAGAAGCTAGCATCTCCCTAAAAGAGGCTAGCTTCTTTTGTGAAATTATACATTTAAATTCGTTGCAACGGCTTGTTGTTCAATTGCCGGGATGTCTGCTTCATCATTGACGCGTTCAATATCTGCGCCAAGCTCTTTTAACTTCTCATGAAAACGGACGTAGCCGCGATCTAAATGCTTCAGCTCCGTAACCCGTGTATACCCTTCTGCAGCAAGCCCAGCTAAAATTAATGCAGCTGCCGCTCTTAAATCGGTTGCCGTTACTTCTGCACCTTGAAGCTTTACAGGACCGTTGATGATACAAGAGCGGCCTTCGATTTTAATATCTCCGTTCATACGACGAAATTCTTCTACATGCATAAAGCGGTTTTCAAATACCGTTTCGGTAATTACGCTAGTTCCGTTTGCCTGAAGCAGCAGGGCCATCATCTGAGACTGCATGTCAGTAGGAAAACCTGGATGAGGCATTGTTTTAATATCCACTGCCTTCAATGTTTCCGGACCAATGACACGAATGCCTTCTTCTTCCTCGATAATGGTTACGCCCATTTCTTCCATTTTCGCAATTAATGATGTCAAATGCTCCGGAACTGCTCCTTTTACAAGAACATTCCCTTTCGTAATGGCAGCAGCAACCATAAATGTTCCTGCTTCAATACGATCTGGAATAATTAAATGCTTTGCACCGTGCAAGGAATCTACACCTTCAATTCTGATAGTACCAGTGCCTGCGCCGCGGACATTTCCGCCCATTTTGTTTATAAAATTCGCAAGGTCGACAATTTCAGGTTCCTTTGCACAGTTTTCGATTACAGTTGTTCCTTCTGCAAGTGCGGCTGCCATCATAATGTTTTCTGTTGCGCCGACACTTGGGAAATCCAAATAAATTTTGGCTCCGCGAAGTCTGCCATTCACTTCTGCGTCAATAAAGCCGTTGCCGACTTTTATCGTTGCACCCATCGCTTCGAAGCCTTTCAAGTGCTGATCAATCGGACGGGATCCGATGGCACATCCTCCCGGCAAAGCAACACGTGCACGGCCTTTGCGGGCAAGAAGAGGTCCCATAACAAGCACAGATGCACGCATTTTTCTAACATATTCAAATGACGCTTCCGTTAAAAGCTCTCCGCATGCATCGACAACTACTTGATTACCATCAAAACGAACCTCTGCTCCGAGATAGCGGAGAACTTCGTTTATCGTGTAAACATCGGAGAGCTTAGGAACATCACAAATTTCACTCTTTCCTTCACTAGCTAATAAAGATGCAGCGATGACAGGTAAAACGGCATTTTTAGCTCCTTCGATCTTTACTGTACCGTTTAACTTTCGACCGCCGCGGACGATGATTTTTTCCAAGGTATTCCCCTCCGCGTCCCATTTTCTCTATATTAATATTCAGTTGTAATAATAGGTGTTCCTACTGTTACAGTAGTTCTTTCGCCCATTCCTGCACTTCTGAGCGAAATTTGAATGTTCATCTTTCCATTTTTCGTTTTAATAGAATGATCCCAATCGTTTGTAAAACCGGATATGGAAACGAAGCGTTGCTCGTTTAAGCTTTCCACCGGTTTTGCATGAAACCTTTTTAAAAGGTTATTTGCCTCAAAAAACAAAACACCTTTCATCTTATCATCTGTATAGCCTTTGACACAAGTGAAAAATGTAGGATTTCCTGGAATTTTGTCGAAAATGTGACGGTTAAAATAGCGCTCCAGCTTCATCCATGCACGGCCATTCCAACGTTTCCCTGTTGCTTCATATATAACTTGAATTTTCGGGCTTGCTTTTGCATGAGGTTTAATAATTTGCAATGTTTCAGTGATCTGCTTATCGCTGTTGTAATAAGTGCCGGTCCACTTTTCAAAATTACCGTTTTCCAAGTAAGACCAATTAAATTGACGAAACTGTGTGTAGATTCGTTTCACTTTTTTGCTATTTTGGGGAAAAGAAAATTTTGCAAAAATTGACCATTCTGCCACATCTATGTTTTGTTGCTGAAATTGCTCCACGATTTCCTCTACGTGAATATCGTGTCTTTCAGCATTCGTTCGTTCTGTGTGCCAAGCTGACAAAAGAAAACCGAATAAAAATATGAAAATAAAGACAAAATATAAATTTTTCACCGCCATCACCCTTTCCTTATTAAAAGTGTTGCCGGAAAGGGTTTTGGCATACGTGGAAAAAGTCGTCAAGATTAGACAACAGCCTTTATGTATTCATTGTCCCTCGACATGTTTAAAAAAGATATTGCAGCTGCTGTGACCAAAAAAAATAGTTCAAGAAAAAATTGCTCACTGATGACGCAATGGCGATGGTCAATAAAATGAGCAAAAGCCTTGTCTCGACAACTCTTCCTTTACGAATGATTTTTTCAATTTGAAGAGCCTGTAAAGCCCGCCAAGTTAGAAAAATAAATACTAAATTTACTATGATGCTAATGAGCGCCTGCTGGCCTAGCCCCGCCACATTACTCCTCCTTCCGAAATCTTCCTTTCTTGTTTCACAAACCCACTTTATTATATAAAAATCTTTCCTATTCATGCACACTTTTTATTTGATTTTGTGAAAAACAATGGTTAGGCAGTTTTTTCATGTTGTTATTTCTTATAAATGAAGCATTCATTGATGTGGAATGTAGATAGGAGGTCAATTCGTTATTTTTGGATTTGCAGTTTTAGAGTTGAATGATGCGATTACATGTTGTCCATTTTTTGCTGTCAATAAAAGTAAGTTGCCGATTTTTTGCATCCAGGCTAGAGCCAACATTGCAAAATAGCCATGATCATGATTTCTTAGTTTTTTCAAAAAAGACGGCCCGAACTTAAACGCCGGGACGTCTTAAATGAGAAATTAGAAGTTCTTCTTCGCCACGTTAATACGATTGATGGCACGTTGCAGCGCCAGCTCAGCACGTTTAAAATCTATGTCTTCCTGCCCTTGGCCTTTGCGCTGCAAGCGTTCCTCAGCACGTTTCTTTGCAGCTTCCGCGCGGGCAACATCGATATCTTCAGCTCTTTCAGCTGCTTGTGCCAAGATCGTGACTTTATCAGGGCGAACTTCCAAAAAACCTCCGCTGACAGCCACGAGTTCTGTATTATTTCCTTTTTTCAGCCGAACTGCGCCAATTGCAAGCGGCGCAACCATTGGAATATGACCAGGCAAGATTCCAAGCTCGCCGCTTTGAGCTTTGGCGCTGACCAATTCTATATCCGCATCATAAACTGGGCCATCGGGAGTGACGACACTGACTTGTACGGTCTTCATATTCAGTTCCTCCTAGGGTCCCAAAATATTATACTTCAACGCCCATTTGCTTCGCTCTTTCAAGGACATCTTCAATTGTGCCCACTAAGCGGAACGCATCTTCAGGAATGTGGTCGTACTTACCTTCAAGAATTTCTTTAAATCCACGTACAGTTTCTTTTACAGGCACATATGAACCAGGCTGTCCCGTAAACTGCTCAGCAACGTGGAAGTTTTGTGATAAGAAGAATTGGATTCTTCTAGCACGATGTACAACAAGCTTATCTTCATCTGAAAGCTCGTCCATACCAAGGATTGCAATAATATCTTGCAACTCTCTATATCTTTGCAATGTTGCCTGAACTTGGCGGGCAACGTTGTAATGCTCTTCACCGACGATTTCCGGAGCCAATGCACGTGACGTTGAAGCAAGTGGATCCACCGCTGGATAAATACCCATCTCTGACAGCTTACGGTCAAGGTTTGTTGTCGCATCTAAATGTGCGAATGTTGTAGCCGGAGCAGGGTCTGTATAGTCGTCAGCAGGCACGTAAATCGCCTGAATCGATGTAACAGAACCTACGTTTGTTGATGTAATCCGCTCCTGCAATTGTCCCATTTCTGTCGCAAGCGTCGGTTGGTATCCAACAGCAGAAGGCATGCGTCCAAGCAACGCAGATACTTCGGAACCAGCTTGTGTAAAGCGGAAGATGTTGTCGATGAAGAAGAGAACGTCTTGCCCTTGCTCATCACGGAAATATTCAGCCATTGTCAAACCTGTTAATGCAACGCGCATACGCGCTCCAGGCGGCTCGTTCATTTGTCCGAACACCATTGCTGTTTTGCTGATAACGCCGGAGTCTTTCATTTCAAAGTATAGGTCGTTTCCTTCACGAGTACGCTCCCCAACTCCAGCAAATACGGAAATACCGCCGTGCTCTTGTGCAATGTTATTGATCAGCTCTTGGATTAAAACCGTTTTTCCAACTCCTGCACCGCCGAACAAGCCGATTTTTCCACCTTTAATATATGGAGCAAGCAAGTCAACAACTTTGATTCCTGTTTCCAAAATTTCAACTTGTGTTGACAGCTGTTCAAATTTCGGAGCAGGCTTATGAATTGGATCCCGGCGCGCTTCCGCTGGAATCGGGTCTCCAAGGTCAATATGTTCCCCTAACACATTGAATACCCGTCCTAATGTGACATCTCCAACTGGCACGGAGATTGGAGCGCCTAAGTCTTCGACTTCCATTCCGCGCGTTACGCCGTCCGTTGAAGCCATAGCGATTGTCCGAACGGTGTCATCCCCTAAATGAAGCGCTACTTCCAACGTTAAATCAATGTCTACCTCGTTTTCATTGCGCGCTTTATGTGAAATTTTTAGGGCGTTATAAATTTCCGGCAAATGTCCGCTTTCAAACTTTACGTCCACTACCGGACCCATTACTTGAACTACGCGTCCTTTCATGTTCCTGTTTCCCTCCTAACGTACTGTTTCAGTGATCTATTCAAGCGCTGATGCCCCGCCAACAATTTCTGTAATTTCTTGCGTAATCGCTGCCTGACGAGCTCTGTTGTAGGAAAGAGTCAGCGTATTGATCAGTTCCTTTGCGTTGTCTGTTGCATTCTTCATTGCCGTCATTCTCGCAGCATGTTCGCTCGCTTTGCTGTCAAGCAAGGCGCCGTAAATTAAACTTTCAGCATATTGCGGCAAAAGCACTGCCAAAATGTCTTCCTGAGACGGTTCAAATTCATAAGACGTCATTTTTTTATTCGCAGCGATGTCCGAAAGCGGCAGCAGCTTTTTCTCCGTTACTTCCTGCTGGATGGCGCTGACATAATGGTTGTAGAACATATAAATTTCATCTACTTTTCCATCCTCGAACAGCTTGACTGTATTGGAAGCAATTTCTTTAATATCCGAAAAGCTTATATCATCGCCTAATCCGACAATTTCTTCAACGACAGGCATACCGCGTTTTTTGAAAAAATCGCGGCCGACTTTTCCGATGGCAATCACGGCATATTCATCCGTCGAACGATGCCGTTCTTGAATCGTTTGATAAACGGCGCGCAGCACGTTGCTGTTAAACGCACCGGCAAGCCCGCGATCTGATGTAATGACAACGTATCCTGTCTTTTTGACCGGACGCTTTTCAAGCATCGGGTGGCTTACGTCCGTACTCCCAAGGGCGATGTTTGCCACAACTTCTTGAATTTTTTCCATATAAGGCACAAATGACTTGGCGCTGGTTTCCGCCCGATTCAGCTTCGAAGCTGAAACCATCTCCATCGCCTTTGTAATTTGGCTTGTCTTCTTCGTCGAATTGATGCGTGTTTTAATATCGCGCAACGATGCCAAAGGTTCTCACCACCTTTTTGAAAAATAGCCGATCATGTTTTGAAAACGGCTGTGAAAAGAATCCCCGTATTTTCACAGCCTTATCGTTCTTTATTCAGAAACTGCAAAAGTTTTTTTGAATCCTTTGATGGCTTTTTCCATTTTCTCGTCTTCAGGCAGATTTCCTGTCGAACGGATTTCTTCAAGAAGCTCTTTTTCATTTTGATCTAAATAAGCATAAAATTCTTCTTCAAAGCGGCGAATATCCTCAACAGGAATATCATCTAAAAATCCTTTTGTTAAGGTGTAAAGGATCATGACTTGTTTTTCAACTGGGATCGGCTTGTTGATGCCTTGCTTCAATACTTCAACTGTACGCATACCGCGGTTTAACTTCGCCTGAGTTGCTTTATCTAGATCTGAACCGAATTGAGCGAATGCTTCAAGCTCTCTATATGCTGCAAGGTCTAACCGAAGCGTACCCGAAACTTTTTTCATCGCTTTGATTTGCGCTGCACCGCCGACGCGGGAAACGGACAATCCGGCGTTTACCGCAGGGCGCACACCTGAGAAGAATAGGTCAGATTGCAAGAAAATTTGTCCGTCTGTAATGGAAATTACGTTCGTAGGAATGTAAGCTGAGATGTCGCCAGCCTGTGTTTCAACAAATGGTAATGCCGTCAAAGATCCGCCGCCTTTTGCATCGCTAAGTTTTGCTGCGCGTTCCAATAGACGGGAGTGCAAGTAAAAGACATCCCCAGGGAACGCTTCACGTCCAGGTGGACGGCGTAGTAATAGAGAAAGCTCACGGTAAGCGGCAGCTTGCTTTGAAAGATCATCATATACGATAAGGACATGTTTTCCTTGGTACATAAAATATTCGCCCATAGATACACCGGCATATGGGGCCAAATAAAGCAATGGAGCCGGTTGAGACGCAGATGCCGTTACAACGATCGTATAATCTAATGCACCGTGTTTACGGAGTGTTTCAACAACATTTCGAACTGTTGATTCTTTTTGTCCGATCGCAACATAAATACAAATCATGTTTTCTTCTTTTTGGTTAATGATTGTGTCGATCGCAATTTGTGTTTTACCTGTTTGACGGTCACCGATGATGAGCTCGCGTTGTCCGCGGCCAATTGGGATAAGAGCGTCGATCGCTTTAATACCCGTTTGCAGCGGTTCATGAACAGATTTCCGGTCCATGACGCCTGGGGCAGGGCTTTCAATCGGACGTGTTTTTGTTGTTTCAATCGGGCCTAACCCGTCCACTGGTTGTCCAAGCGGATTTACAACGCGGCCGATCAGCTCTTCTCCAACAGGAACTTCCATAATCCGTCCTGTTCTTCTCACTTCATCGCCTTCACGAATGTCTTTAAAAGGGCCTAAAATAACAATACCGACGTTATTTTCCTCAAGGTTTTGGGCTAATCCCATAACGCCGTTTGAAAATTCGACAAGCTCACCGGCCATGACATTGTCGAGGCCATGAGCACGTGCGATCCCGTCACCTACTTGAATAACTGTGCCGACATCGCTAACTTCTATTTCAGACTGATAGTTTTCAATTTGCTTTTTTATCAGTGCACTAATTTCTTCAGCTTTGATGCTCATGAGTTTCACCCCTATCTACGAACTTTTCGCTAAATTCCGCCCGATGCGTTCGAGCTTACTCTTGATGCTACCGTCAAAAATACGATTGCCGATTTGAAGTTTCAGTCCGCCAATTAAGTTCTGATCAATGACGTTTGTGATTTTAAGCGATTTTTTTCCGACCTTTTGCGCAAATACTTCTGAAAGAGCCTGCTTTTCTTCATCCTTCAACGGACGGACGGAGTAAACCGTTGCTTCTGCTGTTTGCTGTTCTTCATTTGCAAGCTCCACAAAGTTATCTACAAGTTCAGGAACTAAGCGGATGCGATGGCGATCGATAAGCAGAAGAAGAGTATTGATAATTTCAGCACTCAATGAAGAAAACGCTTCATTGACCAATGATTTTTTATTTTCGAGCAACACCTTCGGATGCTCTAAAATTTGCAGCAATTTTTGATTTTCAATAAACACCTGCTTTACAATCCGCAATTCTTCTTCAAACTGCTTCACTTGATTTTTTTCCTTTGCAATTTGAAAAAGAGCTGACGCATAGCGCTTTGCCACTCCGCCAATCATAACTGTTCTCCTACCTCTTTAATATAATCATTGATCAGCTTCTCTTGCTCAGCTTCATTCAATTCTTTTTCAATCACTTTAGAAGCAATAAGAACGGATAATGATGCCACTTGATTACGCAATTCAGCAACGGCTTGCTCTTTTTCGTGTTCGATTTCTTTCTTGGCTGCTTCTTTCAGTCTTTCTGCCTCCGCACGAGCCGCTTGGATGATATCTTCTTTTTGCTGTTCGCCGAGTTTTTTCGCATTTTCAACAAGCTCCTGTGCTTCGATGCGGGCTTGCTTTAATAGCTCACGCTGCTCTTCGGCAAGCTTTTTGGCTTCCGCATGCTTTTCTTCCGCAGCGTTTATTTCATTTGCAATAAATTCTTCCCTCTGTTTCATAATGCCCATAAGCGGACCAAAAGCATATTTTTTGAGCAATGCTAACAAAACTAAAAATACAACGAGCTGAACGAGCATATCTCCTGCTGCGAAGCCTCCAGCTCCGAGGGCAAATTCAACTGTTAACACGGCTTCGTTTCACTCCCTTCAAAACTTCCGTTTTCCAACTACCGGCTATATTGGGACTCTGTTACCATTCACAACATAAAGGAATGGCGAAGATGCTTAAATAACTTCGCCATTTCCTCTTTTTCACTTGCTGTCCTTTCGATTCGGACTTCACGCAAATTGATTGCATGCCGATTTCTAAAAAGCCTTTTTCAACACCAATCTGGGCAAGGCTCTTTTGAAATTTTCAAATTACGCACCAAAAGCCATAAATGCAATAACAACCGCGATAATCGGAATCGCCTCAACCAACGCAACCCCGATAAACATAGTAGTTTGAAGCATACCGCGCGCCTCAGGTTGACGAGCAATACCTTCTACTGTACGAGATACGATAAGTCCGTTACCAATACCAGCACCAAGTGCCGCTAAACCAATTGCAATTGCAGCTGCTAATAAATTCATGAATAAAGTCCTCCTTTATTTGTTTAAAAATAATTTTTTACACAAAAATTATGATGAAGTCATTTATTTTTAATGGTCATGGCTAACTTTATGCGCCATATAAACCATTGTTAACATTGTAAAGATAAAAGCTTGGATTGCACCTACAAAAATACTGAATGCCTGCCACGCCATCATCGGAATAATTGCCCCGATGAAGCCGAATGCTCCGCTAGTTGCCAAGCTGACAAGCAGACCTAGCAAAATTTCCCCAGCATAGATGTTACCGTAAAGACGAAGACCAAGCGTCAACGTGTTTGCAAACTCTTCAATAATTTTAAGCGGGAACAAAAACGGCAGTGGCTTGAAAAAGTCGCTTCCATAGGCGGAAAAGCCCTTTAATTTAATCCCGTAATAATGCGATAAACCGACGACTAAAATGGCCAGTGTCAGCGTTATGGTAGGATCAGCCGTAGGCGATTTCCACCAAAGCTCATGGTCAACAACGATAGCGAATGGTAGACCAAGCATATTGGAAACAAAAATGTACATGATGAGCGTCATTCCTAAAGTAAGGAATCGGCCTCCTGTCTGCCAGTCCATCGTGCTGTTAATAATGTTTTTCACAAAATCCATGACCCATTCCAAAAAGTTTTGCATACCCGTTGGCTTCATTGCCAAAGAGCGGGTCGACAATACGGCGATGATAAATACAATTGCGCTAGATACAAGAATCATTAAAATATTGGACAAATTAAATTCAAGCCCTAATAATTTTACTATCGGCGCTTCGTGACCCAACAAAATTCACCTCTCTTCCCAAGCTTGTCCGCAAATGTATAGAATAGAATCTATCATAATGACAATATAGATTGTCATTAAACCAATAACCACGCTAATTAAATGGAAATGTTCAGGGAATTTAAGTGCGATTAATACCGCCAATCCTGCGGCTGCCATCCTTGAAACCGTTCCAAGCGAACGTGCTGTACGGCCTTCTTCAATTGCTTGCTGTATTTGCTTTGATTTACGCACTAGTATCCATAAATTATAGAGGCTAAAGCTTGTACCAAGGGCAAGACCGAGGAAAATATCTTGATAAGGAGTAAACCCCCACGCTAACACATAGATGGCAAGCAAAAACAGCAAATATTTTTTGCTGCGCACAAACAATTTTTCTATACGATCCATAGTTACCGTTCATTCTCCTGAAAAAAATGTTGGACTAATCTCAGCATCGCAATTATTCCCGCAGCCAGTCCAATTAGAAGACCGATGATCAAAAAAACGGGTTCTGTATGCAAATGTCGATCAAGCCATCTTCCTGCAAAAATCCCAACGAGCACTGACCCTGCCAAATAGGAAAGAATGGCGGTCATTAAAGCGTATGCTCGGAGCGGATGGTGCTCTTTTTGCCGCATTGGGTATGTCCTCACAATATAAAATTACCTTATTTTCATTATGTTAAAAGGCTGTTGAAAACCTTATCATCCCACCCCGTTTAGCATACAATAGGCACCAATCAATGTCAATCTGTTTCACGTCAAAAGTTGAGCTATTTGTTAATAATATCACAATTTGTTCACAAATATTTTTGGTGTTTCTATTGACTTTTTAATATTTTTTTATCTAAAATGATTGTCGTTTCATAGCTGCTTTCTTCCCCGTCTTTTTTTGCAAAAATAAGCGCTTTGTAAACGCCGTTTGGAATGTCCTTAAATTGCCCGGAAATGTCTCTTTTCAACAAACCTCCCGGAATATTTCTTTGCCAGTCTAAAAAGCCTTTGAATGTTAAAGTGTCCGGATCATACAGGGCAATCCCGAATTCATCCGCCCCTTGCGGCAAATAAAGCTCATAATGGTACATATTCCCTTGATCGGCAAGCCCAAATTCAAATCCCATGATTTTTGGATAATTCGGTTCGCCAACAACGAATAAATATGGAAGGCGGATTGTCTGGCTGCCGGCTGTCACAACAAGTGTCCCGTCATACAATCCTTCCCTCAATGATTTTGGTGCAACATCAATCGAGACGGATACTTCTCTTTTCCCGTTAGCAGGAACCTTTACGGAAATAGGGAGCTGCCATTGAACCCCTTTTTGATAATGCGGTTTAGAAAAAACAAACGTTTTTTCTTGATCGGAGAGATTTTCAAGAGTTAACGTGATCTCTTTCTTTTTCCTGCCGATATTTTTGTGAAATTGACCGAATGATAGAGATGCCGGATAAATGAGAGCTCTTGTCTGAACAGCCGATAAAATATCGATTCTTCCCGCCCCCTGCTCAAACACCTTGTACAGCCTTCCATTTTGATCATAAAGCGGTTTAGCAGTATTCATCATAGCTGCTTTTATTTGTTCCGGCGACCAATCTGGATGCTTTTGTTTGATCAATGCCGCTGCACCTGCTATATGCGGAGCAGCCATGCTTGTTCCTTGAAGAGACATATACCCTTTAGGTATTGTGCTGTCAATTGCTACACCAGGCGCGACAAGATCGGGCTTCACTTCCCATGTGACTGTTACCGGCCCTTTTGATGAAAAGGGTGCGAGGCGATCTTGTTCTATCTGAATGGTTGTTTTGATGAACGATTTTTCATTCAATTGTTTCAGCAGCCATTCGCCATCTTCCTTTGAGATGGAGACAACAGGAAAGTCCAATTTTTCTTCTAAATTGCCGGTAAATCTTCCTTTCATGTTGTTGTAAATAATCAACGCTTGGGCTCCGGCTGATTTTGCATTTTTCGCTTTTTCGGCAAACGTGATTTCCCCGCGCTTCACCAAGGCTATTTTTCCTTTAACAGAAGGTTTAAAGTCTTTTTTCTCCCCTAAGCCTGCATATTCTATTCGTCCTCTAATTGTTGTCCAAGGGGCAGAATTGAACAAAGATTCAGCTGGTATTTTCTTTTGAAATCCTGAAAGGGTTAAATACTTTACGTCAAGCGGCGGTGTCGATGCGCCGACGGAAATTGCTTTGCTTGCAGTGCCAGGCGAACCGACGGTCCAAATGTTAGGACCAGAGTTTCCGCTTGATACAACTGCAGTTATCCCCTCTTCAACGGCTCGGTTTAACGCCAGGCTTGTCGGATAATCCGGGCCGTTCACATCATTGCCAAGAGAAAGATTTACGATATCTACCTGATCCTCAATCGATTTTTCAATCGCTGCAATAACTTGGTCTGTCGTCCCGTATCCATGAGGGCCAAGCGCTCTATAGGCAATGATGGAGGCATCCGGAGCAACCCCTTTCAATTTTCCATTTGCGGCTATAATTCCTGCTACGTGAGTGCCGTGAATTGTCCTCGAATTGTCTTTCGCGACTGTTTCCATTGGGTCTTTGTCTAGATCTACAAAATCAAATCCGCCTTGATAATTTTTTTGTAAATCTCGGTGGTTGTAGTCGATCCCCGTATCTATAACAGCTACTTTCACTCCTTTTCCCGTCAATCTTTCATCCTTCGCGTCAAAATAGCCGCGTGCATCGATGCCGCCTATAAAAGGAACACTTTCTTCAACCGTTGCTTGAAAAGTCGTTACAGGCTCTGCATGTTCAATGTAAGGCTCTTTTACTAGCTGATCTAGGTCTCTTTTTTTCCCTTTTACGGAAAACCCGGTAAACGTTTTTTTATATTCCCAGCAAATGTTTATTTCCGGATATTTTTTTTGAATCAACTCTTTTATTTTTGAAAGGTTCTGATCTGACAAAACAATGATCATTGTGACTTGTTCATCAGCATTCTCTTCAGGGATTTGTGGATGTTCGGGGAAGGTCTTTGCAAAAGCAGTTACATCAAAAACGTGGAAAATGAAGACAAAAAGCAAACAAATTCGCACTGAAGGGTTTCCCATTTCTATCACCTCAGCACTTATTGTTCGCTATGAACATCAGTTTATTGCATGAAAAAAGTCGTTTTAAGGGAAAAGTGAGAAATTGATGGAGCGGGAATATGCTGCTCCTTATATTAATGAATTTTTCATACTATGTTAAAAAGAAAGAGAGGGCACTTCACTTCGCCCTCTCCTGTTATTTTGTACCAAATAAACGGTCTCCTGCATCTCCTAAACCTGGTACGATATAGCCATGGTCGTTTAATTTCTCATCAAGAGCGGCAATGTAAATATCGACATCTGGATGAGCTTCTTCCATTGCTTTTACCCCTTCAGGAGCAGCTACTAGACACATGAAACGGATATTTTTTGCACCGCGTTTTTTTAGACACTCTATTGCTTCAACTGCTGAACCGCCGGTAGCCAGCATTGGGTCAACAACGATGAAATCCCGCTCTTCCACATCAGAAGGAAGTTTTACATAGTATTCTACAGGCTTTAATGTTTTCGGATCCCGATATAACCCGATATGGCCGACTTTTGCGGCAGGAATCAGTTTCAAAATGCCGTCAACCATTCCTAGCCCCGCACGCAAAATGGGAATAACCCCAAGTTTTTTTCCTGACAAGATTTTTGTTTTCGCTACTCCTACCGGGGTTTCTACTTCCACTTCCTCCAGCGGAAGATCTCGTGTTATCTCAAACGCCATTAATGTAGCAATCTCATCCACAAGCTCTCGAAATTCTTTTGTTCCGGTTTTTTTATCGCGAATATAGGATAGCTTATGCTGAATTAACGGGTGATCAAATACAAACACTTTGCCCAAGTTTCACATCTCCTTTTCTTTTGCCTCAATAGATTTTACAGAAAAAATTTTTGAGTTTCAACATTTTCATCAACCTTTTTCGCCAACATTCCAAACGATGAAATCCATTTTAAATAGTTTTAAGAGGCAGAAAATTAAAATAAAAAAAGAGCGTCCGAAGCATGTGGCTTCGAACACTCAATATTTCCTTAATAATTTGGGTAGAGCGGGAATTTTTCTGTTAAAGCTTGCACCCGTTTTCTCGCTTCTTCCAATTTAGCTTCGTCTTGATGGAATTTCAATGCAAATGCAATAATCGATCCGATTTCATCCATTTCTTCCAAACCAAAACCGCGGCTTGTGACAGCTGCCGTTCCAATACGGATTCCGCTTGTAACAAAAGGCGATTCAGGATCGTATGGAATCGCGTTTTTATTCACAGTAATGCCGATTTCGTCCAAAACATGTTCAGCAACTTTTCCGGTTAATTGCAAGTTGCGGACATCAACTAAAATCAAATGGTTATCTGTTCCTCCAGATACTAAAGTCAGTCCTTCTTCTTTTAATTTTTCTGCCAGCCGCTTCGCATTGTTGATAATGTTTTGCGCATATGTTTTAAATTCTTCTTGTAAAACTTCTCCCAATGCTACCGCTTTTGCCGCAATAACATGCATTAACGGACCGCCTTGAATGCCCGGGAAAATGATTTTATCAATTTGTTTTGCAAATTCTTCTTTGCATAAAATCATTCCGCCTCTTGGACCGCGAAGTGTTTTATGCGTCGTAGTTGTTACAAAATGGGAGTACGGCACAGGATTTTGATGAAGACCTGCAGCAACAAGGCCGGCAATATGAGCCATGTCGACCATTAAGTAAGCTCCCACTTCATCAGCGATTTCCCGAAACTTTTTAAAATCAATTTCACGAGGATAAGCGCTGGCACCAGCAACAATGATTTTCGGTTTATGCTCAAGAGCTTTAGCTCGAACATCATCATAATCAATAAGATGAGTGTTAGGATCAACACCGTATTCAACAAAATTAAATTGCATTCCGCTGAAGTTTACCGGACTTCCATGCGTTAAATGGCCGCCGTGAGACAAATTCATTCCGAGAACAGTGTCCCCATGATTTAAGACAGCATAGTAAACAGCCATATTGGCTTGAGAACCGGAATGCGGCTGAACGTTTGCGTGCTCAGCTCCAAAAATTTTTTTCGCCCGTTCGCGAGCTAAATCTTCCGCAACGTCAACATATTCGCATCCTCCATAGTAGCGACGTCCCGGATAACCTTCTGCATATTTATTTGTTAATACAGAACCTTGGGCCTCCATTACCGCTTCACTGACAAAATTTTCTGACGCAATCAGTTCGATTTTCGTACGCTGGCGCTTTAATTCGTTCTGCATCGCTTCATATACTTCAGGATCCTGTTGTTGAATATATTTCATGAAATGTTCCCCCTCTAGTCTTTCATCGATTGAACGGCACAGGCGAGCGACAAAATCGTCATGCCGATCTACTTATTAATCAGAATAACCGTATTGATCATCCTTTGGCAACCCTTTTCTTTTATGTAAGCGCATTCTTCCCAAACTTTTTTTTGGCATGAATAGTTTTTAATTCGGAATTTCTTAAAACCTCGATTCTGCCTGTATTCTTAAACTATCAGTTCGTAAAATGAATCATGTCTTGTACAACTCGACCAACGGAGCTTCTATACCTAGCTCAATGCACAGGGTCGTCAAGCAGGAAATGATCGGCAACCTGTATTTTCACTAACAAAATCGCATCAAAGTTTGATACGACTTTTGCTTACAATTTCTAAAGATGGAGGGGCCCCTATACTTCAAAGAAATGATGTGCATGATTTTTTCGTTCCGCTCCACTTCTTTTATAAAAAAATAGCAGCACAAACCATGACGTAAGTTCGCACTGCTAATCTTCGAATGTTTATTTTGTATAAACTGCCCGCGCACCGCCGATAAGCTTCGGCCGGCTAAAAGCTAAGTTTACATGGGCTTGTCCGACTTGCTTGACCGAGCTTCTAACAGGAACAGCGACATGCTTTAAATGCATGCCAATAAGTGTATCTCCGATATCAATGCCTGCATCTGCCTTAATAAATTCAACAACAACCGGATCCCTCATATGCTCATAAGCAAACGCTGCCATGGAACCGCCTGCTTTCGGGATTGGGATGACAGAAACGATTTCGTAATTGCGCTTTTCTGCTGTTTCCCGTTCAACGACAAGAGCGCGATTCAAATGCTCACAGCATTGAAAAGCGAGCTCTACACCTGTTTCTTTTTGAAATTCCGATAATGCAGAAAATATCATTTCGGCAACATCCGTATTTCCGGCAGTGCCGATTTTTTCTCCGATTACTTCGCTCGTTGAGCACCCTATGACAATCAGCTGCCCTTTTTGAATTGGTGCTTTTTCTTTAAAATCGGCCAACACTGTTAAAAGCTGTTCCCGGTATTTTTGCAATTCCGGCATTCGATCATCACCTTATAAATGGGTTTCTTCATATTTTGAAATTTTTTCTATTCTATTCGCATGCCTGCCTCCCACATATTCTGTTGTCAGCCACGTTTTCACAATTTCGCGGGCAAGTCCCGGCCCGATGACACGTTCACCCATTGCAAGCATGTTGCTGTCGTTATGCTCCCGGGTTGCTTTTGCGCTAAACACATCATGTACAAGGGCGCAGCGAATACCCTTTACTTTATTGGCCGCTATTGACATTCCGATCCCTGTTCCACAAATTAAAATTCCGCGGTCAAATTCGCCTTTCGCAACTCGTTCAGCTGCCGGCAATGCGTAATCAGGATAATCAACTGATGTCTCACAGTCGCAGCCGATATCTTCGTATTCGATATTCATCTCGTCAAGCAATTTTTTGATTTCTTCACGTATGTTGACCCCTCCGTGATCTGAGGCAATTATGACTTTCACTAGATGCTCCTCCTTTTTATTTTTCATAAGTAAATCGATCGATTACTTTCTTTAACTGCTGAGCGCTTGCTTCAAGCTCTCTCGTTAATTGATTAATGTTAGAAATATTATCAGCTTGTTCTTGTACAGATGAGGCCACTTCCTGTGCACCAGCAGATGTTTCTTCGGCAATCGCTGCCACTTCTTCAGATTGCGCTCCTGTTTGTTGAATGCTTTTTTGCTGTTCGTCCATCAGCTCGCTGATCACCTTAACCGCTTCGGCAACATGCAAAATCGATTTCGACATCTCCACAAGAATTTTCTCTGTTTCTTTCCCTCTTTGCGCTTCTTGTCGAGCTGTTTTCACTTGATCTCCAATCTGTTCAACAACATTGCTTACTTCTTTTTGAATGTTAGAGATCAGCTCGGAAATTCCTTGAACAGCTTTGGCGCTTTGGTCAGCAAGCTTTCGAACTTCTTCCGCAACGACAGCAAACCCTCTGCCGTGTTCACCTGCTCTTGCCGCTTCAATTGACGCGTTCAGCGCCAGCAGGTTTGTTTGATCGGCAATATCGCCGACAAGGGATACAATAGTCTCCACCTTTTTGGCATTTTCTTCAAGACGCTGTACCGCCAAAATAGATTGCTCGTTTTTTTCGGCCAACGATTGAATCCCTTTAATTAAAGATTGAAATATCTTTTTGCTTTGGTCAAGTGATTGAACCATTTCATTCGCCATTTTTTCGGATACTTTTGCTTTTTCTTTTACCTGACTAGCAAGCTCTACCGTATCTTCCACCGCTTCTGCTGTTTCCTGAATAGCAGCCGCCGATTGGTCGGCTCCTGTTGAAATTTCCTTAATCGTATATGAAATGCTTTCAGCTTGTCTTGTTGCCTGTTCTGTTGCAGCATGTATTTGTTTCACCTGCTCATTTGTTTGCTCAAAATTTATTTCAATGTTTTTCACCATATGTCTTAAATTGGAAAGCATTTCATTAAAGGCTCTGCTTAAGGACCGAATTTCATCATCTGATTTGATGTCAGGAACATTTACGGAAATATCGCCATCGGCCGCTATAAGAGCAGCCTTTTCAAGCCGCTTTAGCGGAGAAATAAGAAATCCAGCTGCAATAGCTGTTAAAATCCCTGACCATATGATTCCAAGAGTCAGCGTCAAAATGGTAAAAGATGTTCGGTCAATATATTGTTTCACATACTCGTATACAACATAAATGAAAAATCCGCTTGTTGAATATGTAATAAGAGCAACAATCGTAATAAAGATGACGATTTTTAAACGGATGCTGAATTTGTATCGATTCTTGTTTTTCACAGAGTCCACCTGCCTGCTAATTTGTTTCTAATTTTGAAATAAGCTTTTGAAGCAATTGCTCCAGCTCTTCCCTTGTTTTTCTGTACTTTTCCACGGAACTGCCAAACGGATCGGTAATATCACGTATCTCCTCATCTTTTCCAACAACGAACTCGCTTACCGTAAATGTTTTTTCGGCTGCTTTAGGAAAAAATTGGCATAATATGTTTTTATGATCTTTAGTCATCGTAAATACATATGTTGCCCAATCGATATGTTCTTCCGTAAGTTTTGAAGCACTGTGCTCAACATGTATTCCCTTTTCCTCCAGCACTTTTTTTGCATTTTCTGAAATTTTCTGCCCATCCAATGCAAACACGCCTGCTGAACGAACGTTAAATCGGCCGTTTTTTTGCAAATGCTTAAAAATAGCCTCCGCCATCGGGCTTCGACATGTATTTCCGGTGCAAACGAATAAAATGTTTGTCACAAGGTTTTCTCCCTTCTATCTCTCCCTTTTGATGTTACCTTCATTATAATCAAAAAGTTCGAAAGAATGGAAACCATGAGGAATTTTTTTTATTTTTATTATCGACAAAAAGTCACAATTTTTTTGCATAATAGGCATATTTAACCAAAAAAATTAACAAAAAAAAGCACGTCCAATGACTGTGCTCAAACGATTGGTTTAGACAATACAGCTTTCTACATTGAAAATAATAATTTCAAGCCAAATACAAGCAAAATGCTGCCGCCAAAAGCTTCACTATATGTGCCGAACCAATCTTGAACCCGTTTGCCGATCAATAACCCGCTCCAAGTGAGCACCATGCTCATAAAACCAAACATTACGACGGTTAACAAAACCTCCGCTCCGTAGATACCTAGACTTAATCCTACCGAAAAACTGTCTAAACTGACGCTCAGCGCAAAAAGGAACAGGCCGATGCCGACCGGTGCAATGAAAGGCGATTCATCGCGTTTAAAAGACGAATAAATCATTTGAATTCCTAAAAGAGTGAGCAGACATCCTCCAATATACATGGCAACTAAACCAAACTTTTCCGATAGTACTTTCCCCAAGACAATTCCGATAAGCGGCATGATCATATGAAAAATCCCAATATATATACCGATGTCAAAAATTTGCTTCCATCGCAAACGAACTAAGCCCATCCCAAGGCTCACTGAAAAGGCATCCATCCCTAATGCAAATGCCATTAAAAATAAAGTTACTATTTCTGCAGCCATATAGATAACCTCCCCCGGACACGCATATTGAACGATATGCACGTCAGAGGGACATTATGACAAAGAATGGCGCCCGGTTCATTGATCTCTGTTTATTTAACTGCGCGATCTGTTTCTGCCTATGCGTGCGATGGCAGATGAGCCTTTACCATTTTTATATTTGCTTTTGATCTGTCAATTCCGCCTGTTAAACAAAGGATCAGAAAGTCTGGACTCAAAAAAACCGGCCTGAGCGCCGATTTTTGTTCAAGGCATTAAAAGTTTACCGTTCTTTTATGATCCGGTGGGATGCAGCTTTTAACAAGCGATTCATAATAGCTTGTCCAACGCCTTCCGCAGGAAACGCTTCGCTGAATAATACATCCAGCTGTTCTTCATTAAATTTTCTGAGCGAATCATACAGTGCGCTGGCAACTGTTCGCAAATCGCTTCTTTTCCCGCAGACAACAATTTTATCCGCGCTGTAAAAACGACTATTTTCTTCTGTTGTCAACATCCCGACTTTTTTTTCTTTTTCTTTCTCTTTTTGTATTAATTGTTCAATAAATTCTTTGCTTCCATCAACAATCGTTAAAGGAGCATCAGGTGCATAATGTGTATATTTCATGCCCGGCGCTTTCGGCAATTCCTCCTGATTCAGCAGCGCAGCATCTATGCGCACCGAACCGATGACTTCTTCTAATTGCTGCTTTGTAACACTACCTGGACGCAGGATCACTGGAATATCCTCGGTGCAGTCAAGTACTGTTGATTCTACGCCAAGTCCAGTAGAGCCTGCATCGACAATTCCCGGGATTCGCCCTTCGAGATCATCCATGACATGTTTAGCAGAAGTTGGACTTGGCTTTCCGGAAAGATTGGCGCTCGGAGCTGCAATCGGCAGATTTGCTGCTTCGATTAATGCTAATGCTGCAGGGTGATCCGGCATGCGCACTGCTACTGTTGATAATCCTGCTGTGGCAAGATTCGACAGACCTTCTTTTTTTGGCAAAACAAGGGTAAGAGGGCCTGGCCAAAAACGGTCAATTAATGGATCAATCCAATCGGGATAGCTATCCACAATCTCTGTTAACTGTTCTTTTTTAGCAATGTGGATAATTAACGGATTATCGCTCGGTCTTCCTTTCGCGCTATAAATTTTTGCTACTGCTTCATCGCTTTTCGCGTTTGCTCCTAGTCCATAGACTGTTTCTGTTGGAAAGGCAACCAATTCATTTTTTTTCAATAGTTCGGCTGCCTGAACAATTTGTGGAGAATTTTTTGTAACATGCTCTAAATTATCCACAATCCAATGCTTCGTTTTCATTTCGTTTACTCCTTTGCTAATACATGAACGAGTGTTATGAATCTTTCTAAGCAATAGTGAAACTGTTCAATTATTTTTCAAGAACAAGCTTTATCCACAAATTGTGGATAAAGCTGTTGATTGCAGTGGATAAATATTGTGGATATTGTGTATAATTTATACGTATCCTTAGCGTTATTTTACCATAAACTCTACATTTGGAACGGATACCAACTGATTCATCAGATTTGACGCAAGCATGTGGGAAGGCAATTCATCCGCTTGAATCCTCTTGAATCCCAATATTTCTAATAACTCTGCTACAGAATTTTTGTTGACTGCAAAATAAATATTTTTCAAACGAAACTGTTCCATTAATAAGTCTGCCGATTTTAATAGGGAAATGATATGTCCTTGATTCAAATTGCTGGACACAACGCAAGAGCGGAGGAGACCATCCTGATTGATGACTTCCATTCCTAGACATCCCGCTATTTCACCATGATCAGTCTCCATAATAATAAAATGGCTGTTGTCGAAGCCTTCCGTGGAAACGCCCGCTTGATCTGCAAATTGTTGAATGGTTTTTAAGTCTTCCCTTTCCGCAAACCGCAATGAATAATACACGCTTTCACCCCTTTTATTCGGACAAATCTAGTAATCAATGTATGAGGCAAAAGCTGAATTAGACCTATGAAAACAGATTTGTAAACCATTCTACTAAGAAAAATTTCACTTCTACTTCCTCATCATGTTCTTCAGGAGCGAATAAGTTTTTTGTTTTCTCTAATTTCTTTTCTTCTTTTACTTTATCCTTTTCTTCATCCTGTTGAATAGCTTCACCGCTTGAAAAGTCGACAAAGCAAAGCGGCGGAAACAACACACACCACCAGTTGGCTCCTTTTCCTTCTCCAAGAGTGATCAATATGGCTTCATAGTTTCCAGCCGGATAAAGGAAATTTCCATAAAGCTTTGTCGGAAATTGAATTTTTTTAAACTCCACTGTAAAGGATTGGCTGCTGTTTTCCTGTTTTAAAACGCTTTGGACGATATCCTTAATTTCTGGTATTTTTGCTCGAATGATTTTACGCGCCTCATCAATCGAAGTTAGATCCTGAACCCATTGATTAATTGCTTCATTGACCGCATTCCGAACATTCCGTTTTAAAGCTTGATCTTCCGGAGAATCGCTATTTGCTAAAATTCGCAGACGAATGGCTTCGTCAGGAATGATCACCGTCTTATTTTGTTTTGCGTCTGTCGGCATTTCATAAGCTGTTAATAGGCTGCCAAACAGCATTAAAAAAATATATATAACAGATAATTTCTTTTTCATCGTTTTTCCTCTCCCTTCAGTACGTCATTATCGACAGAAGAGAGAGATCTTAAACATAAAATTGGTTCAGATTTGAAGTTTGCTAGAAAAGGAGGGAATGGCCCGAAAAGCTTATTATAACGAAAGGACAGCAAATACTTTCCGTTCTTTTCCATTCATATCGTATTCAATTTGTACCTCTGCTTTTGGAAACCTATTCTCTAGCATGCTTTTCACATCTTTTCCTTGCCCGTGCCCGATTTCAAATGCGATTAATCCAGGGTAGCGGATCACATCTGGAAGCTGCTCCACAATTTTTCGATAATACAAAAGGCCGTCCGCTCCTCCTGAAAGCGCTAATGTCGGCTCCCAGTCCTTTACAACCGTTGACAGCTCCATAATTTCTTCATCCGGAATATACGGCGGATTGGACACAACAACATCCGCTTTTTGCTTCGCATTTATAATAGGGTTCAGCAAATCGCCTTGATAAAAATGCACATTAGCACAAAGCTTTTCGCTATTTTCTTTTGCCACTGCAAGCGCTTTTTCGGAAATATCGGTGGCAGACACGCGCATTTTTTTATTTTCAAGAGCCAATGTGACGGCAATAGCACCGCTCCCCGTGCCAATATCTACAACATCGATTTGCTCCCTTTCAGAAAATAAACGTTCAGAGCGGAGCAGCACGCCTTGAACTAGCTCTTCCGTTTCCGGTCTCGGAATCAATACATGCTCGTTCACCTTAAAAGGGCGGCCGTAAAATTGTTCGCAACCGATAATATATTGCACAGGCATCCCTTGAGCATGTTTTTGCACGTCCTGCTGAAAGATTTCCCATACTTGTTTGTCAATATCCATTCTTAAATCGGCAAGCAAGCTCGCCCGACTTTTCTTCATATGATGCAAAAGCAGCAATTCTCCCGCATTCTCATCTCTTCCCGCTTGTTTTAAAAAAGAAGAAGCCCATTTGAGGGCTTCGAAAACTTTCGGCATAGTTTACTCCCCTTGGGATTGCAGTTTTTTCGCTTGATCTTCTAAAATGAGAGCATCGATAATTTCATCCAATTTTCCTTCTAGGATGAGATCAAGCTTTTGTAATGTGAGACCGATGCGATGGTCTGTAACTCTGTTTTGCGGGAAGTTGTACGTACGAATGCGTTCCGATCGATCACCGGTTCCAACAGCAAGCTTTCGGTTTTGATCATATTCCGCTTGCGCTTCTTGGCGGTATTTATCTAAAATGCGGGCACGCAAAACCTTCATGGCTTTCTCTTTATTTTTTATTTGCGATTTTTCATCCTGGCAGGATACGACAATTCCGGTTGGAATGTGTGTTAAACGTACAGCTGACATCGTAGTGTTAACGCTTTGTCCTCCAGGACCGCTTGATGCGAATGTATCAACACGGATATCTTTCTCGTTAATTTCTACTTCTACCTCTTCCGCTTCCGGCAAACAGGCGACTGTTGCAGTTGACGTATGAATTCTGCCTCCCGATTCCGTCTCCGGTACCCGCTGCACGCGATGGGCACCGTTTTCAAATTTTAATTTGGAATAGGCTCCTTTTCCTGTAATCATAAAAATGATCTCTTTATAGCCGCCAGTCCCGGTCGTGTTTGCTTCCATCACTTCTATTTTCCAGCCTTTATCTTCCGCATACCTAGTATACATGCGGTAAAGGTCTGCAGCAAAAAGCGCTGCTTCCTCTCCGCCTGCTGCACCGCGGATCTCCATGATAACGTTCTTTTCATCGTTTGGATCTTTTGGAAGCAATAAAATTTTTAATTGCTCAATCAGCTCGCTTTCCCGCGCTTCAAGCTCTGCCAGTTCCTCTTTTACCATTGCCCGCATTTCTGGATCAAGCTTTTCTTCAAGCATGCTTTTTGCATCTTCTAGCTGCTCTCTTACCTTTTTATATTCACGGTAAACTTCAACCGTTTCTTGAAGATCAGATTGTTCTTTCGAATATTCGCGCAGCTTTTTCGGATCGTTGACAACCTCCGGATCCATTAAAAGCTCATTCAATTTTTCATATCGGTCTTCAACCGCTTGCAAACGTTCTAACACGGAATTTCACCTCTATTTTTAGTCATAGCCCACTCATAGGGAAACTCCTATGTGGTGCACCGTTTGTAACTTTCTAAATTATAGTATAGGAAACTGTACCAGTCAAAAACAACCGTTTTTAACAATTGGGAAGCAAAAAAGCTTTTTTCGATATGCGATACTGCAAAGTCGATTTTACAGGTTCGGACGGCTTTTATAATCACATCAAGGTTTTGTTAAAAAGCGATTAATCAATCCAATATGCTGCCATCATTTGTACAAAACTAGCAACCTTTTAAAATTTTTACGTTTTTGATCTAGAGTGCAGGACAAAATCAAGTCGGCTGACAGACAAAACCAGATGTATGCGGACGAATGATTCTGCCATGAAATAGAATCAGCGGCCGAATGGAACAGAATATATTTTTTGAAGCTCTCGCAGTTTCAAACGTTCGGATAATTGCCGGCTCCTCTGTCGATATTCTAGAACTTTTGCCGGATGACCGCTTGTTTTGTCAAACAGGAAGGGTTCTCCTATAAAAAAGCTGAATATGTATATTATGATCGTTTGAAAGGGGAGGTTCGATGAATACAACCGATGCTGCCAAAAAAATCGGTGTTTCTCCGAAAACAGTTCAGCGCTGGATCAAACAGCTTAATCTTCCAATGGAACGGAACGAACTTGGACATTATATGTTTTCTGACGAGGATATCGCCTTGCTCAAAGAAGTTCACAATCAAATAAAACAAGGAGTTCCAATGCAACAAGTAATAGTAAAAGCGAAAAGAAAAGAATCGGCTAAAAATGCTGGTGGAACGGTTTCGAACGAATTGTTGAAAAAAATAGCGGATCTGGAGCAAATGATCTATTCAAAAGCTGACGATGTCGTGTCATATCAGCTTTTAGTGCAAAGAAAGGAAATTGAAGAGCTGACAGGAAGGATCGAGACGCTCGAAAGAAAAATAAAAGAGCTTGAAAGCAAAAAAAGTATGCCTGAACTTCAAATGTCTTCGATTGATAAACCCCGAAAAAAGAAGGCAGTATATAAAACGCTGCTCAGCTCCATTTTCGGTTTATAAGCCCGTCTTCATGACACACACTCGATACACGAAATCAATTTTCGATTTATAAGTTCTTTATAAAACTCGCTCAATCGGTGAACGAGTTTTATTTTTTATTGATTAACTGAACATGCAAGTTGTATCGGGGCAGTGCGCGCTGCAACTTGTCATACAGCTCCTTTTGCCGGTTTTCGCGTTGTTGTTCCGTCAATTTTTGTGATGTATAAATAACCGCCCAAGCATCGTCCCCATTTGTCCAAAAAGAATCGAGCTCTAAACCTTTTTCAGTTTCCAGTGTACGGACGATTTGTTCTTTTGCCTCCCTGATCGTCAAGGGGCTGTTCGCAATATTTATGTTTGGATTTTGTGTTTGCTGGTCGACCACATCTCCTGTATTTTCAGGCTTAACGTCCCTCGTCATCAGGTTGGATCCATTATGATCGAGATTTAATGAGCGATTATCTGATATTTTATCCGCCGTTCCACACCCTGACAGTAAATATATTGCTGCCAAAATGAATGGTATCAATATTCGCATAAAAAGCACCTCCTGTTCTTAAGGTGCCCAAAAGGATCAGCTCTTTTAAATGAAAATATTTCCTTATCGTAAGATTCTCTTCATCACACCTTGCCGACAACGTTTCTTCCCATCTAATGCAAATAAGCAATGATTCATAACGGCGGATTCGCGTGGCACTTTCGGCAGACAGGATAGTACTTGTCATTTCCTCCGATTTGGATTTGCTCGCCCGAATATACCGGTTTGCCGTTGTCGTCAATCCGTAAATTCATTGTTGCTTTCCTTTCGCAGAACCAGCAAATCGTTTTCATTTCCTCAATTTTATCCGCAAAAAGCAGCAAATATTTGCTTCCTTCGAAAAGCTCATTTTGAAAATCGTTTTTCAATCCAAACGCCATTGCGGGAATATTCAATTTGTCAACAATATCCGCAAGCTCAAGTACATGCTTTTTCTTTAAAAATTGTGCCTCATCCACTAGCACACAGTACGGCTTAGGCTGATACTCCTTCACAATTTGGAAAATATTCGTATCATCGTAGATCGGTATCGCTTTTCGTCTGAAGCCAATTCTGCTTGATACATATCCAACTTCATCACGAGTGTCAATGGCAGACGTGAAAATCAGCACCGATTTGTTTTGTTCCTCATAGTTATGAGCAACCTTTAAAATTTCGATGGATTTGCCGCTGTTCATCGCCCCGTATTTAAAAAACAATTGCGCCATATTTAAAAATCTCTCCCCGTTTTATAAAAACATGTCAAATAAGTGAAAAAACAGGCAGAATGAAAAGACTGCCTGTTTTACATAATTATTTAAGACCGTATTTTTTGTTAAATTTGTCTACACGTCCGGCTGCAGTTGCAAATTTTTGGCGGCCTGTATAGAACGGATGGCATTCAGAACAAATTTCAACGCGCACCTCATCTTTAACAGAACCGCTTTCAAATTCGTTTCCGCATGCACATTTTACGAGTACTCTTTTATAATTTGGATGAATTCCCGGTTTCATAGTTTTCAACTCCTTTACGCCCTGAATCATTTCGAAACAGAGTTTATCTATTCGGAAACGTGCAATTATTTCACGCTTCAACATTCTTAAACACACATGAAAAAATTATAACAAGGGTTTACAAGAAATGCAACATAGTTAGAAACTTTTTATGCCAGTTGTTTTCCATTCTTCTTTTAGCATTTCAAAAAATTCCTCATTTGATTTCGTTTGGCGCATTTTCTTTAAGAAGCGTTCAGCAAAATCCATCTGATCCGACATAGATTTTCGAATCGCCCATAACATTTCTAAATGCTCTTTCGGAATTAACAATTCTTCTTTTCGTGTACCGGAACGGCGAATATCAATGGCAGGGAATATTCTCCTTTCCGCTAATGAACGATCAAGATGAAGCTCCATATTTCCCGTTCCTTTAAATTCTTCGTAAATGACATCATCCATTCGCGATCCCGTATCTACAAGCGCAGTTGCCAATATCGTCAAGCTGCCGCCTTCCTCAATGTTCCGCGCCGCCCCAAAAAACCGCTTCGGACGGTGAAATGCGGCAGGGTCAATCCCTCCTGACAGCGTCCGGCCGCTTGGCGGAATTACTAAGTTATACGCGCGGGCCAGCCGGGTTATGCTGTCCATTAAAATAATGACATCCCGTTTATGCTCCACAAGACGCATCGCTCGTTCAAGAACGAGTTCAGCGACTTTAATATGATTCTCCGGCACCTCATCGAAAGTTGAGCTTACGACATCCCCTTTTACAGAACGTTCAATATCGGTTACCTCTTCAGGACGTTCATCAATAAGCAGCACAATCAGTTCAGCCTCAGGATGGTTCGTCGTAATGGCATTGGCAATTTCTTTTAAAAGCATTGTTTTTCCTGCCTTAGGGGGTGCCACAATTAAACCGCGCTGTCCAAAGCCGACTGGTGTAATTAAATCCATAATTCTTGTTGATAAATTTTTAGGTTCGGTTTCCAATTTCATTTGTCTATTTGGATAAAGAGGAGTAAGGCCCGGGAAATGGACGCGTTCTTTCGCAGATTCGGGGTCGTCGCCATTTACCGCTTCAACGTGAAGCAATCCGTAATATCGTTCATTTTCTTTTGGCGGGCGGACTTTTCCAGATACTTTATCGCCGTTTCTTAAATCAAAACGGCGGATTTGCGAGGCTGAAATATAAATATCCTCTGCGCTGGGAGAATAGTTAATTGGACGCAGAAAACCAAATCCTTCAGAAGGAATGATTTCTAAGACGCCTTCCATAAATAGCAAATCTTCTTTCTCCGCATTTGCTTTTAATATTGCAAAAATTAATTCCTTTTTTGTTAATTTGCTGTAATATGAAATTTTAAATTGCCGTGCTAGTTCATACAACTCTTTTAATTTCATATTTTCAAGAGTTGAAATGGAAATCTCGCTCATACTTACACCACGCTTTTCTTACCATATTCAAAATGTCTCACGTTTCGTTCTTCCATCCATTAAAATTATGTTGTTTGAAAATGTAAGGACAAATGGATTGAGAAGGAGGCAGGAAGGTAGGAAGCTTAAAAGCAGAAATCTTTTTATAACAACCTCTTTATTTTTACCTTATTTTTTTACTTTTCGCAATACATTTCAAGCTAAAAAACAGCGGAAAGTATTTTGAAGGGTATTATTTTTAAAAAGCAGAGGAGATCTATTCGTCTCCTCTTACTAAGATCGAATAACTAAATTCGGTTTTTTATTCAAAGAATGGCGGCCATCGATAAAGCGAACTGTTCCGGATTTCGCACGCATCACAACAGAATGAGTCGTTGCAATAGAGCTTTTGAATTGCACACCTTTTAACAGCTCGCCATCCGTTACACCTGTTGCAGCAAAAATCGCATCATCGCCTTTTACTAAATCTTCCATTCGAAGAGTTTTGTTGACATCAATCCCCATTTTTTGACATCGTTCCAGCTCCTGGTCATTTTGCGGCAGCAGCTTCCCTTGTATTTCTCCTCCTAAACATTTTAAAGCAACTGCTGCCAACACTCCTTCAGGAGCCCCTCCAGATCCGAACAAAATATCAACGCCCGTATGGTCAAAGGCGGTATTAATTGCCGCAGCGACATCGCCGTCATTGATCAGTTTAATGCGAACACCCGCTTCTCGAAGGGTTTGAATAATATGCTCATGTCTTTTTCGATTTAAAACAGTTGCTACAACATCTTCGATATCTTTATTTTTCGCCTTTGCAACAGCTTTTAAATTGTCGATAATCGGAGCATCAATATCTATGCACCCGACAGCTTCAGGCCCTACTGCAATTTTGTCCATATACATATCTGGCGCATGAAGCATGTTCCCATGGTCGGCTACCGCTATAACAGCAAGTGCGTTCCAGCCGCCTGACGCCACAATATTGGTTCCTTCCAATGGATCTACGGCGACATCGACACGCGGGCCGTAGCCGTTGCCAAGCTTCTCCCCAATATACAGCATCGGAGCCTCGTCCATTTCTCCTTCTCCAATCACGACTGTTCCTTTCATCGGGATCGTATCTAGAACGGTTCGCATTGCTGAGGTCGCGGCATCATCCGCCTCATCTTTTTTGCCGCGGCCCATCCAACGTGCAGACGCAAGGGCAGCTGCTTCTGTCACACGTACAAGTTCCATTGATAAACTTCTTTCCATTTTGTGTTCCTCCCCCTTTGATGTCATTTCATGCAAAATTGGTGATTCTTATGAATTTTGCAATTGCTGAATTTCTTGGTCAGTTAATTTCTCCCTCCATATTTTGGCACCAATCCCGGCAAGTTTTTCTTCCAAATGGCTGTATCCGCGATCAATATGGTCGATGCCGGTTACCTCTGTTATTCCATCGGCCATTAAACCCGCTGCTACAAGCGATGCCCCTGCCCGAAGATCGCTCGCTTTTACTTTTGCACCTTGAAGAGTTGACGGACCTGTTATGATCGCAGACCGACCCTCCACTTTGATTTGAGCACCCATCCTTCTTAATTCATCAATATGCTTGAATCTTGAAGAGTAAATGGTATCCGTCACCATGCTCGTTCCGTTCGCCTGTGTCAAAAGCGTTGTCATAGGCTGCTGCAAATCGGTTGGAAATCCCGGGTAAACGAGAGTTTTTATATCGACAGGCTTTAATTCTTTATTTCGACGGGCGATATAAACTTGATCATCGCTCGTTTCTACATGGACCCCCATTTCCCGAAGCTTCGCAATAAGGGATTCAAGATGAAGAGGTATGACATTGTCAACGATGAGCTCTTCTGCAATGCCGGCACCGATAATCATATACGTCCCTGCTTCAATTCGATCCGGAATAATCGAATGGCGGCAGCCATGCAGCTTTTCAACCCCATCGATCCGGATGACGTCCGTTCCGGCCCCTTTTATTTTTGCACCCATGCTGGATAATAAAGTTGCAACATCAATAATTTCAGGTTCTTTTGCAGCATTTTCAATAATTGTCCGCCCTTTTGCCAAGACCGCTGCAAGCATGATGTTTATGGTGGCACCCACGCTTACAACATCAAGAAAAATCCGAGCTCCTCTAAGCTCATCCGCACGCAAATAAATGGCACCATGCTCATTTGTTACAGAAGCACCTAAAGCTTCAAACCCTTTTATGTGCTGGTCGATTGGTCTCGGGCCTAAATGACAGCCGCCGGGAAGCCCGATCACCGCTTTTTTAAACCGGCCAAGCATCGCTCCCATTAAATAATAAGAGGCTCTCAGCTTTTTCACTTTTCCGTTTGGAAGCGGCATTGAAAGCATGCTTGTCGGATCGACTGTAATATCGTTTTGGTGAAACGAAACTTTGCCCCCTATTTCCTCCAATAAATCGCCCAAAATATGTACATCAGATATATCCGGAAGCCCTTCAATCGTAACGGATGAGCTTGCTAAAATTGTTGCCGGAATCAATGCTACTGCGCTATTTTTGGCACCGCTTACCTTCACCGTACCTTTCAACTTCTGCCCGCCTGCAACTTTTAACTTTTCCATAGCAGTCTCCCTTCTTGTGACCTAACAGTTTGCTAAAGAAAACGGGATCCAGATTTTCTTTAACAAACTGTCATGATGAAAAGCCCTCTTTACACATTGATTACCATTTGTTGAAAAATACATACGAAAAGGCGGTAATTTTATTGTACACAAATAGATAGGGCATGACAAAACGTTCATCAGAAAAACGAGCAGATCTACTCCTTCAGGCGTTACAGCAAGTTCAAAAGACCGGATTCGACGGCAAAAGATTTTTCAAACGGGGGAAATCCCCCCGTTTTATCATTTATCGATTGTTCCAGTCTGCTAAAAATTTCTCAATACCTTGATCAGTCAGCGGATGTTTGAATAGCTGCATCAACACTTTATAAGGAATCGTGGCAATATGAGCTCCGCGCAATGCTGCCTCAGTTACATGCTGCGGATGACGGATGGAAGCAGCAATAATTTTCGTATCAATGCCATGAATATCAAATATTTGGGAGATTTCTGAAATGAGATTCAATCCATTATGACCGATGTCATCTAACCGACCTAAAAAAGGAGAAACATATGTAGCACCTGCTCTTGCAGCTAGTAGCGCTTGATTGGCGTTAAAAATAAGCGTCACGTTTGTATGAATTCCCAATTCTGAGAATTTTTTGACCGCTTTTAGACCATCAGGCGTCATAGGAACTTTTATCGTAATATTTGGTGCAATTTTAGCTAATTCTTGACCTTCCTCAATCATTTCTTCCGCTTTAGTTGAGATGACTTCCGCGCTGACAGACCCGGAAACAATGGATGTAATTTCTTTCAATCTTTCTTCAAACGTTACGCCTTTTTCTTTTGCAACCAAGCTAGGGTTAGTTGTTACTCCTGACAAAACGCCTAGTGATTGAGCTTCCTTAATTTCTTCGATATTTGCTGTATCAATAAAAAATAACATGCCTGGTACCTCCCTTATGTGATCGCTTTCTCAAAAACAAGAAACGAAACCGCCATACTTCATAAAAGAAAGGCGGCCGTAAATTGCATAAAGAAATATGAAACCTTATCTATTTATTCTGCTTTTCCGGATGAACCGAATTCGCGCATTTTGCCTTTAACTGTTTCTTTAATGGCTTCCCGGGCAGGACCTAAATATTTGCGCGGATCATACATATCCGGATTTTCTGCCAAAACTTCGCGTACGCGTTTAGCAGATGCTATTTGGTTTTCTGTATTAACGTTAATTTTCGCAGTTCCTAAAGAAATTGCTCTTTGAATATCCTTTGTCGGAATTCCTGTTCCCCCGTGCAGTACTAATGGAACTCCAGTCCGGTTGCTGATTTCCTCCATTTCTTTAAAGCCTAGGTTCGGCTCTCCTTTATACGGACCGTGAACAGATCCCAATGCAGGAGCTAGGCAATCAATACCTGTCCGTTTTACAAGCTCTTCACATTCATTTGGATCAGCGTAAATAATTCCTTCTCCTACTACGTCATCTTCCTGTCCGCCGACAACACCTAATTCCGCTTCAACAGAAACACCATGTAGATGAGCAAGCTCCACTACTTTGGAAGTTAAAGCGACATTCTCTTCAAAAGGATGATGAGAGGCATCGATCATAACAGAAGTAAAGCCGGCATGAATAGCTTTTGCACATGATTCAAAGCTTGAGCCGTGATCTAAATGGATGGCAACTGGAACGGTAATTTTATAATCTTCCATCAAACCTTTTACCATGTTCACAACCGTTTTAAAACCGCCCATATAGCGACCAGCGCCTTCAGAAACGCCTAAAATAACCGGTGATTTTTCTTCTTCTGCTGCTTGCAGAATCGCTTGTGTGAACTCGAGATTGTTTAAATTAAACTGTCCTACAGCATAGCCGTTTTCTTTTGCACGATTTAACATTTCAGTCATTGAAACTAAGGGCATCGAAAAATCCTCCTTAAATTAAGTAGCCTATGTTGCGATTAGCGAAAAGCTCAAATCTAGCATGACCTGAGCAAGAAAAATGTATGTATGATGCCAATCATCTTTTCTTACTAAATAGAATACCAACTTATGAGGATTTCGGCAACTTTATCCCGATAAATTCATGGATTATACACTTTATTTCGCTCGGGAAGGCAAATATTTTCTCACTGTATCTCGCAGCTCGTCAATGTCAAACGGCTTGGCGAAGTGTGTTAATGCCCCTAAATCTTTCGCTTCCTGAATCATATCCAATTCTCCATACGCGGTCATGATAATGACTCGTATATCAGGGTTAACCTTTTTTAGCCTTTTTAAAATTTCAATCCCGTCCATCCCAGGAATTTTCATGTCTAATAAAACGAGATCAGGGGAATGGTTTTCGGCTATTTCTAATGCCTGAAAACCGTTAGCAGCTTGAAAAGTTTGATAACCCTCTTTATTGAACACTTCATTCAGCAAAATCCGAATTCCGTATTGATCGTCGACAATTAAAATTTTCCCATCCATTTTTACACCTCTTAACTTAAACAAATGCAATACTTTTTAAAATTTTATTTAGTTATGTATTCTCGATTAAATTACAATTTCCTGCCAACCGGTTCACAAATTATTCATATTTTGATTCTTCGCCGCTTTTTCTTATTATATAAGCAGAGAACTTTGTATAAAGGTGGCTGATGATTGAATGTTAAAAATTTTTACGACACAATTAACAGGGTTTTTCCAAAGAATTCAAGAGAAAGAAAACAGCCAAATAGAAGATGCCGCACGTCTTCTGGCGCAAGCTGCAATCGGAGAAGGCGCCATTTATGTAAAAGGATGGGGAATTCTTGAAGGAATTTATGCCCAAGTTGAAAAAGGAGAATCCTTTCCGGCATGCAAGCCCTTGCCTGATGTGGATAACGTAACCGCAGCAGACCGCGTTCTCCTTTTCACCCCGTTTTCGACTGATCTTGATGCGATTGATACTGCGCAGCAATTGGCCGAAAAAGGGATTCCAACCGTTGGGGTTTCCGCAGCTGTTAACGGCAAAAAAAGCTTACAGCAATTTGTCGATATACATGTAGATTCCAAATTAACAAAACCCATTATTCCCACTGAACATAATGAACGAATCGGCTTCCCTGTGCTCATGACTTCATTATATGTTTACTACTGCTTATTTTTGACTGTGAAAGAAATATTGGAGGAACATGAAGAATAAACTTTACATGCAAGAAATGCGAAGAAATTGGCAAATCGCCAATTTCTTTTTATATGAATTAGCATAGAAACCCATTGATTTCAAATTTAGTCCTCTCTTATACAGACTTTAGACCTTTATCAATACATTTTGTAGAGCAGAGAGGCTGATGACCTGTTTCATGATTTACAATGCGTTTTTATGAAAAATCGCGTATTAGTCATTTTTGCGATACTCTAATAAAATTTTATGAAAAATGCGACGCCGTTTATAGGGATGGTTTTTAAATTTAGAACAGCGTCGATTTCCCGGCCGATTCTTTCTTCAAAATGAAAAACAAAGCCGCTGCTTTCGGAAATCAGTGAAAGAGGCGATTTTTTGCTATTGTCGTAATAAAAAAATTTGTATTACGAGCAAAAAAAAGGCTGTCTAACCAATCGTTCAGACAACCTTTTCTTTCATTTCTTATTGATTTTTCTTGTTTAGAGAAGCGTGAATGAACTCCCGGAAAAGGGGCTGTGGTCTAGTTGGCCGTGATGTAAACTCCGGATGGAATTGGGACGCAACAAACCAAGGGTGGTCTTGTAACTCAATGATTTCTACTAACCGTCCATCTGGACTTGTTCCGGAGAATACAAATCCGGCCTCTTCCATTTGCTGACGGAACTCATTGTTAAATTCGTACCGATGGCGATGACGTTCATAAATTACTTCATCGTTGTAGGCTTCATAAGCCTTTGTTCCTTCTTTCAATTTGCAAGGATATAAACCAAGACGGAGCGTTCCTCCTAAATCCTCTACTTCTTTTTGCTCCGGAAGCAAGTCAATAATCGGATATGGAGTGTTTGGATCAATTTCAGATGAATTCGCACCTTTTAATCCTAGAACGTTGCGGGCAAACTCGATCGAAGCTACCTGCATGCCAAGACAGATGCCAAGGAAAGGAATTTTTTGTTCGCGGGCGTATTGAGTCGCGATTATTTTCCCTTCCACTCCCCTGTCTCCAAATCCGCCAGGAACTAATATACCTTCAGCTCCCTGAAGCAAGTCTGCCACATTCTCTTTCGTAACATGCTCCGCATTGATCCAATCAATTTCCACATCGGCATCATAATAATATCCGGCATGCTTCAAAGCTTCCACAACGGAAATATAGGCGTCCTGAAGCTCGACATATTTGCCGACTAAGGCGATTTTGACTGTTTTTGATAAATTGCGGACTTTATTGACAAGCTCGATCCATTCCGTCATATCAGCTTGTCCGCATTGAAGATCCAAATAATCGCAAACAATTTGATCAAGATTTTGTTCTTGCAATGCTAAAGGGACGCTGTAAAGAATATCGGCATCACGGCATTCAATGACAGCTTTCGGTTCAATGTCGCAGAACAAAGCAATTTTATCTTTCATCTCTTGGGAAATCGGCATTTCTGTGCGCACTACAATCACATTTGGCTGTATTCCCAATGAGCGCAATTCTTTCACACTATGCTGTGTCGGCTTTGTTTTCATTTCTCCTGCTGCTTTAATATATGGCACAAGAGTACAATGAATGTACATGACGTTTTTGCGGCCTGCTTCATTTTTCATTTGGCGGATGGCTTCCAAAAACGGCAATGATTCAATATCTCCGACGGTACCGCCGATTTCGGTAATAACGACATCAGCATTTGTTTCTCTGCCAGCGCGAAAAACGCGGTCTTTAATTTCATTCGTAATATGGGGGATGACTTGAACGGTTCCGCCTAAATAATCGCCTCTCCGTTCTTTTTTAATGACGGCCGAATAAATTTTTCCTGTTGTGACATTGCTGTACTTATTTAAATTAATATCAATAAAGCGCTCGTAATGGCCTAAATCGAGGTCAGTCTCAGCGCCGTCATCCGTCACGAACACTTCGCCGTGCTGATACGGACTCATTGTTCCCGGATCAACATTTATATATGGATCGAATTTTTGAATCGTCACATTCAACCCGCGGTTTTTTAGAAGTCTGCCAAGAGATGCGGCAGTAATTCCTTTCCCTAAAGATGAAACAACGCCACCGGTTACAAAAATATACTTGGTCATGCAAAAATTCCCTCCAGTTGCAATCTATCCTTTAGTTAATTTGCACAAAATAAATCGTCAGAAGGCATCAACAAAAAAATATGAAAGCTCCCTTCCTTTTCGGAAAGGGAGCTTTCATATTGTAATTTGTTTTCCGTACTTTTAAAGCCCAATTAAAATATTAGCGAGGAAAACTATGAAAGTCAACCCTTAAATTTAGGACATTATTGTTCGTCCAATTCTTCCTCATCGAGATCGAAATCAGCATCCAACTCGTCATCTTCTACATCGTAATCATCGTCAATTAGTTCATCATCAAAGCCTTCATCATCTTCTTCGTCCTCAAAATCATCGTCTTCTTCATCAAGATCAAGCTCTTCTTCATCTACATAATCGTCAAGATCGTCATAGTCAAGATCGTCTTCAACCAAGTCTTCATAATCGTCAAGATCTTCTTCATCGTATGCAATCTTCGCTTTTTTCTTCTTCGTTTTAACCGTCGGCTGGGTTTCTTCTTCAATTTGATCGAGCGGATACCAGCTCTTAATGCCCCAGCTATTTTCCCCAATGCAAATAAATTTTCCATCTATATTTAAATCCGTATAAAACTGTGCAATGCGTTCGGTCGCTTCTTCCTCCGAAAGCCCTAATAAACTGCTAACTTCTTTCATTAATTCTTCAAACGGTATAGCTTGCCTTTTTTCGGAAAGAATAAGGTAAGCGATATCCACCATCGACATTTCTTTCAGCTGCTCCTGCGAGTATTGCGTTAAGCTCAAGGTCAGGCACTCCCTTTCTCGTCTTTCATCTATCTTTATTAAATGAAAGGGCAACGAAAATAGAATAAAGCATGATATAATTCCGAATGATGAATGCCGCCCTTTCAGTGATGTACCATATGATACGTTTGCATACCATTCATTATAAACAAATTTTACAACTTTATGCTACCGTATTGTGTCTTGATTTTAAATTTTTTCGTCAAATTCCATTGTCTATCTTTCTATTTTTTAAAATCTTAAGGCGCCCTTGTGGCGCCTTTTAAAATTGCTTTCTATCTAATCATATCTTTATGAAATGAGCTCTTGCTCCTTCGATTCGCCAAAAACAGCTTTTTCCAGCAGCTCCGCTACATCGTACGTTTTCACTTTATTTTCAACCTCTTTTGCTTTCGTTCCATCTGTCAGCATTGTTAGACAATATGGACATCCGGAGCTGATCACGCTTGGATTGACAGCCAGTGCTTGTTCGGTGCGCGCAACATTGATGCGCACTCCCGTGTCTTCCTCCATCCACATAAGACCGCCGCCGGCTCCACAGCACATGCCCGTTTCCCGATTCCGTTCCATTTCAACAACTTTTACACCTGGAATGGATGCCAAAATTTCACGGGGTGGATCATAAATTTCGTTGTATCTTCCAAGATAACAAGAATCGTGGAAAGTAATCGTTTCATTCACTTCATATTTCGGAACGAGCTTCTTTTCTTTCAACAGTTTTGCTAAAAGTTCTGTATGATGGTATACTTCGGCTTCAAAACCGAAATCCGGATATTCATTTTTAAATATGTTGTAAGCATGCGGGTCGATTGTAACAATTTTCTTCACATTATATTTTTCAAATTCGGCTATGTTGCTTGCAGCAAGCTCTTGAAATAAAAACTCATTGCCGAGGCGCCTCGGTGTGTCACCTGAATTTTTCTCTTTATTTCCTAATATAGCAAATTTCACACCTGCTTCGTTCAAAAGTTTAGCAAACGATAAAGCTATTTTTTGGCTGCGATTATCAAATGATCCCATGGAACCGACCCAGAATAAATATTCAAACTCCTCGCCTTGCTTTTTCAATTCCTTCACCGTTGGCACGTAGACATCTTCTTGTGATTTGCGCCAATTTTCCTTATCTTTGCGGTTTAGGCCCCACGGATTTCCTTGCCGCTCAATGTTTTGCATCGCCCGCTGCGCATCCGGATTCATTTTTCCTTCTGTTAATACAAGGTAGCGGCGCAGGTCAATGATTTTATCGACATGTTCGTTCATTACTGGACATTGGTCTTCACAATTCCGGCACGTCGTACATGCCCATATTTCTTCCTCTGAAATGACCTCCCCGATGAGGCTTGGATTGTAGTCGAGAGCCGCCGCCGCTTCACCTGTTCCCTTTTGCAGCGACTGAAGAGCCAACTGATTTCCCATCGTATTTTGAAATGCCAAGGCAGGCACCCAAGGGGACTTGGAAGTGATGGCAGCCCCTTTATTTGTTAAATGATCCCGAAGCTTTATGATTAAATCCATCGGCGAAAGCATTTTTCCAGTACCAGTCGCCGGACACATATTTGTACACCGTCCGCATTCAACACAGGCGTACAAATCGAGAAGCTGCGTTTGCCGGAAATCTTCAATTTTTCCGACTCCATATGATGTTTGAGTTTCGTCTTCAAAATCAATTTTCTCCAACTTCCCTGGATTTGACAAACGACTTAAAAAAACATTGGCAGGTCCTGCAATTAAATGGGCATGTTTAGACTGAGGGACATACACTAAAAATGTGAGCAAAATGAGCAGGTGCACCCACCAAAAAACGTAAAAAATAACAGCGGCGCCTGTTTCACCGACAAAGCCCAGCAGGAAAGCAGCCGATGAGGCAACAGGTTCACTAAAGCTTCGTTCATATCCCCTCCAAATCATGTACATACCGTTTCCAAGCAGTACAGACAGCATTAATCCGCTGATAAAAATAAGGACAAGTCCGGATTTAAACCCTCGTTTTAAACGGACAAGCTTTTCAATGTATCGCCGGTAAAAAGCAGCAACTACCGCTACTAAAATAAGGAGGGTAACAATTTCTTGGAAAAAGGTGAAAATCGGGTATAACGGTCCGAAAGGCAAATGGCTCCCCGGAATCAGCCCTTTTAAAATGAAATCAATCGCACCGAATTGGACAAGAATAAAGCCGTAGAAAAAAATAACATGAACCCAGCCCATTTTCTTGTCTTTTAATAGTTTTTTCTGTCCGAACACATTGACCCAAATCCGTTCGAAACGTTCTTTTACCTTCCCGTCGAATTCTTCTTTTTTTCCAAGTTTGATATAAGCAATTCTAGTTTGAATTAAATAAATAAACAAATACACCGCGTAAACGGTTACAAGCAAAAACGCAAAAAAATTAATCCATAATAGTGTATTCATTATTCTCCCCCATTCATAAAATCCCCCTGTTGTATTTGACTGAAATTTCGGACGTTTCTTAATTATATTATATAATGAATGAACGTTCAGTCAATTCACCAAATCGTTGAAAATCGGAACCATTTTTCCTTTGTTTCGTATATAATGACAGTTATTTATTTCTAAAATATTGAACAAATTCCAAAATTTATTTGTTAATTTTGCTAGAGGAGTGCCGGAAAAATGGATACGACTGACATTGTCGGGCTCATTAAACAACACCATCATCAAATAAAAAAAACTGTCAAAAGGACTGTGAAAAACGAATCTCTTGTTGATGATATCGTCCAAGAAGTTTGTATTAAAATATATATATATTTTCAAACGAATGATATGCCTACCAATATCAGCGCTTGGATTACGACTGTCTCAAAAAATACAGCCACCGACCATCTTCGAAAAATTCAACGAAACAATCATTTGCTAAACCATCTGCAGCAAGAAGCAATTTTTCACAACTGCTCAGAATGGAATCCCGAATCCGAGGCCTTATTAAAACAAATGATTGAATATGTGCAAAATGCATTAAACGAAATGGATCCTAATACAAAAAAGATTATTCTATTGCGGCAGCAGGGATTATCCTATACAGAAATTGCCCAGCAGATGAATTTGCCTAAAAATACGGTGAAAACAAAAATTTTCCGCGGCCGAAAACAGTTAATGACATTTCTGCAAAAGAACGGGGTTTTTCAAAATGATTTATGAGGATGTTAGTTTTCAATATAACTAAGCGACCAATAATCTCTGCAACGACTGCCGGGCGTTTGCTGAACAACTCAAACAGCGTTCACATCGCTGTGGAAAACTCTCTTGACCTAGAAATAGAGCCTGCAATTTACTTTTGGATCGCGTTTTTTGTTTTTCGCTTTTTTCATTGTCTGCTTTTCCATAGTCTCAGCTGGTTCAGCCTCATTTCAAAAAGCAGTATGATGGATCCTGTTTAATACAGCAAAAAATGAATAAGCTCTTCCCTATAATAAACAAAATACAAAAGGGGTTATAACTCAACAAACAGCACAGCTGTCGGAAAATAAATAGCATGTCTCCTTCAAATATATGCAAACAAAAAAGCAAAAAGCCCTTTTTCACACAATAACTTGTTGAAAAAAGGCTTTTTCTGCTCTCTTCGTTTTAACATCCTGGAAAATGAGGTGCGATTAGGTTGAAATCGGAAAGCATTCCTATTTCCCTTTTACTCGAATCATTTCCCACATCTAAATTCGTTACATTTTTTCAGGAGCGGAAACGCCAATTAAGGTAAGGGCATTTTTCAGCGTGATTTGCGTTGCTTTCATAAGAGCAAGCCGCGCCTTAGATTTCATTTCATTGCTTGCATCAAGCACCTTTTCTGCATTGTAGAAGCTGTGTAGCACAGATGCCAGCTCAAAAATGTAATTCGTAATCCGATGCGGAATTCTTTTCTCTGCGGCTTCAGCGACAACGCCAGGGAATTCACCAAGCTTTTTTAACAGCTCTATTTCTTTCTCAGATTGAATTTCATTCAAAAGATCGCTTTCGTTTGCATTGTAAGACAGGCCTTGCTCGTTTCCTTGGCGGAGAATGCTGCATACACGCGCATGAGCGTATTGTGCGTAATAGACAGGATTTTCATTTGATTCCGATACAGCCAAATCCAAGTCAAAATCCATATGCGAGTCGCCGCTTCTCATAGCAAAAAAGTAACGAACGGCATCCAAGCCGACTTCTTCGATCAATTCTCTCATCGTGACAGCCTTGCCAGTACGTTTTGACATTTTCACTTTTTCGCCGTTTTTAAAGAGGCTGACCATTTGCATAATTTCCACTTCAAGAATATTTTGATCATACCCCAGCGCCTGAATGGCTGCTTTCATTCTCGGTATATAGCCATGATGATCCGCGCCCCAAATGTTTATCAGCTTATCAAAGCCGCGATCCAATTTATCTTTATGATAAGCAATATCTGGTGTTAAATACGTATAAGACCCATCCTTCTTAATCAACACTCTATCTTTATCATCGCCAAATGCAGTAGAGCGGAACCATGTTGCCCCGTCCTGTTCATAAATGTGGCCGTTTTTCCGAAGCATGTCGAGCGCCTCATCAATTTTGCCGCTTTTGTATAGGGATGTCTCAGAATACCAAACATCGAAGGAAACGCGAAATTCTTCGAGGTCTTTTCTAATTTTCTCAAGCTCATATTTCAGACCGAGGTCACGGAAAAATTGCAGCCGTTCTTCTTCGCTTTTTTCAAGCAGACTGTCGCCATATTCATCAGCAATTTTTTTTCCGATTTCAATAATATCTTGTCCATAGTATCCGTCTTCAGGCATTTCCGCTTCTTTTCCAAGCGCTTCTAAATATCTTGCCTCTACGGACAGAGCTAAATTGTGAATCTGATTTCCAGCGTCATTAATATAATATTCCCGGGTTACATCATACCCCGCTTTTTCTAAAATGTTGCAAAGAGAGTCGCCGAATGCTGCTCCGCGCGCATGCCCTAAGTGAAGATCTCCCGTCGGGTTTGCAGAAACGAACTCCACTTGGATTTTTTTACCTTCCCCAACATTTGATTCGCCGTATTTGTCACCCGCTTGAATAATGGCTGGAATCAACTTAGTTAAATATTCATTATTCATGAAAAAATTAATAAAGCCCGGACCAGCAATATCAATTTTTTCAATGGATGCTTTCGCTCGATCAAAATGTTGAACAATTTCCTCTGCAATCGCCCGAGGCGCTTTTTTAGCTATGCGAGCAAGCTGCATGGCCATGTTTGTTGAGTAATCGCCGTGTGCTTTTTCTTTCGGCACCTCTAAAATAACTTCCGGAATTTGCTCCTCTTCTGCGATGTTTGCTTTCAATACAGCATTTTTTATTTCTTGTTTCAGCTGCTCCTTTACTTCATCTACAATGTTCATTCAATGCTCCTCCTTCTTAAATTGAATGCTTAAACTGTGTAAACGAGGGGTATCTCCATTTATTTCGAGCAAATATTCTATGCTAAGTGTACCATGTTTTTCTTCATCTGTATGCCAGATAAGCGATTTTGTCTCTGCTGCGAGCTTCAGCGTCCCGTACGGTGTTTCATAATTGGCATACGTTTTTTGTCCCTGCTTGAAGCGCTGTCTTAAGCGAATGCCTCCGGAACGTATGAGAGTCGTTTCCTTTTCGCTGATTTTGATTAACGTCTTAACGGTTTCATCATCTTGAATCTCATCATAAACCAAATAAAAAGTGTGCTGCTTTTTGAAAAATTCCCCGGTTGTATAAAATTCAATCCGCTCTTCTTCTGTTTGATTTTGAAAAATCTTGTTTTGAACATAAATTTGAACAGGTACGCGCATGTCTTTATATCATCCTTTTTAGGGATTTATTCTATATTTTAGTGGAAATCATTTGCTGTTAAAAGCTTTATATTGGCCTGCCTGCCGCTTGACGCTCGATCCAAGCTGTTCAGCTTTTGAATAATAAAAAGCCATAGCAGAAGCACTATGGCAGAAAAATGACTTTACTTTCTTTTTGCCACCCAGCCTAATAACATTTCGCGAATCAATTTGCTCGCTGTATTCGCTGTTTGTTCTGAATGGTCATATACAGGTGCGACTTCAACTAAATCAGCGCCGACAACTTTCACATCAGAACGGGCAATTTCATGAATAGAAGCAAGCAGCTCTTTTGATGTAATGCCACCAGCATCGACTGTTCCGGTTCCCGGCGCGTGAGCAGGATCCAGCACATCGATGTCAATCGTAACATATACAGGTCTTTGTGAAAGTTTCGGAAGAATCTTTTTGAGCGGCTCGAGCACTTCAAATTTGGCAATGTAAAGTCCAGCCTCTTTCGCCCATTCAAACTCCTCCTTCATCCCAGATCGGATGCCGAATGAAAAAATATTTTCCGGGCCAATCAAATCGCTTGCTTTCCGGATCGGAGTGGCATGAGACAGAGGCTCGCCTTCATAATGCTCGCGCAAATCTGTATGCGCATCGATATGAATGACCGCTAAATTTGGATATTTTTTATGCATCGCTTTAATGACAGGCCATGTTACAAGGTGCTCTCCTCCAATTCCGAGAGGAAATTTATCCGCTTTTAAAATTTTGTCCACAAACTCTTCAATCAACTCAATGCTCCGCTTTGCATTTCCAAACGGAAGAGGAATATCGCCTGCATCAAAATATTTTACGTCCCCAAGCTCACGATCTAAATAAGGACTGTATTCTTCCAATCCGATGGAAACCTCCCGAATGCGGGCCGGACCGAAACGGGAGCCTGGCCGGTAGCTGACTGTCCAATCCATCGGCATTCCATAAATGACTGCTTCACTTTCCTCAAAGCTTGGATGGCTTCTAATAAAAACATTTCCTGAATAAGCTTCATCAAATCGCATGGACATCACCCTCCTGTCTGAAAAAGCAAGAGGCTGATCCCTCTTGCTTAAACTGTATCATGCTATTCGCTTTTTGTTCAGTTTTCCTAAAGGCTATTTAATTATTTCGGAAACAAACTTCGGTAAAGCGAATGCAGCTTTATGAATTTCTTTCGTGTAATATTTAGAATCCAAGTCAAAGAAACGATCGTCACTTACCTCAATTGGATCATATTTCTTCGATCCGATCGTGAACGTCCACAGCCCGCTAGGATATGTCGGGATGTTTGCAGTATATAGCCTTGTAATCGGGAAAATCTCTTTCACATCATGATAGACATTTTTTATCAAATCTGCCTTAAACCAAGGATTATCCGTTTGCGCGACAAAAACGCCGTCCTCCTTCAAAGCTTTGGATATTCCTGCATAAAACCCTTTTGTAAAGAGGTTGACCGCAGGACCGACAGGCTCGGTTGAATCAACCATAATGCAGTCATATTGATTTTCGCTTTGTGCAATGTGCATAAAGCCGTCGCCAACTTTCACTTCAACGCGTGGATCATCTAGTTTTCCGGCAATTTCCGGCAAGTATTTTTTTGAATACTCGATCACTTTGCCGTCAATTTCTGCAAGTGTTACTTTTTTTACACTTGGATGCTTCAGCACTTCACGGATAACGCCTCCGTCTCCTCCTCCGACAACTAGCACATATTCTGGCTTCGGATGAGTAAACAACGGTACATGGGCCATCATTTCATGGTAGACAAATTCGTCTTTTTGCGATGTCATTACCATTCCATCCAAGAAAAGCATGTTGCCGAATTCTTCTGTCTCCACTACCTCCAATTTTTGGAATTCGGTCTGTTCTGTATGTAAAGTGCGTTTAATTTTCATCGTAATCCCGAAATGTTCTGTCTGTTTTTCTGTATACCAAAGTCCTCCCAAGATTTAATCTTCCTTTCATATGTTTTTCCAATATCTTTCCCTAATTTGAACAGACAACACGTAAACCTCAAAAAAAGTATAGTGGAATCTATCAAAATTGCAAAGAATAAATTTCATTTTTCATAGGTGGAAGTTTAAAAACTTGCGAATCACCTCATACTGAATAACAAAACGAACGGGCTTAAGAGGTGATGGAAATGGAAGCGATGACGCCAAAAGGCATTCGTCTTACCATCAAAACAATCCGGGCATTATTTTTTATTCATTTTTTTGTTTTTGCTGCGGCAGCTATTTGTATTGCGGTTGTTTTGATTGCGGCTAAAGTACAAGGCGCTCCTTCCATTGTTGTGCCGCAATCAACTGTATTGTACGCAAGCAACGGAACGAAAATCGGTGAGGAGCATCACGGCGGCCGCCGTTTTTGGGTGGAGCTTGATGAAATTTCACCCTATTTAATCAATGCGACAATCGCTATTGAGGACAAAAATTTTTATGATCATCACGGTTTTGATTTTAAACGAATAGCAGGTGCTGCCGTTGCCGATCTCAAAGCGATGGCAAAGGTGCAGGGAGCCAGCACGATCACCCAGCAATACGCAAGAAATTTATATCTTGGATTTGAAAAAACGTGGGCTCGGAAAATGACAGAAGCTTTTTATACCATTCGGCTCGAGATGAACTACTCGAAAGAAAAAATTTTAGAAGGCTATTTAAATACAATATATTATGGACACGGAGCCTACGGGGTCGAGGCGGCCTCCCGTTATTACTTCGGCAAAAAGGCAAAGGACTTGACGCTCGCCGAAGCCGCTCTACTTGCCGGCATTCCGAAAGGACCGTACTCCTATTCACCGATGGTGAACTATGATTTATCAAAAAAAAGACAAGAGATGATTTTGCAGACAATGGTCAAACAAGGGTTAATTACAAAAAAAGAAAGTGAACTGGCTGCAAAGGAAAAATTAACGTTCAAAACGAACGAAAACACCAAAACAGAAAAGTTTGCCCCCTATTTTCAAGATGAGGTTATGAAAGAAGTAAAAGAAATATTGCAGGACCACCAATTAATTGAAACAGCCGGTCTGAAAATTTTTACTACTCTTGATCCAAATCTGCAAAAAATTGCTGAATCGACCGTAGAAAAAGTCATGAGGAAAGACTCGGATATCCAAGTTGCCTTCTCGGCAATCGATCCGAAAACAGGCGAGGTAAAAGCTCTAATCGGCGGACGGAATTATAAAGAGAGCCCTTTTAACCGCATGACTCAGGCAAAACGTCAGCCTGGTTCAACGATTAAGCCGTTTCTATATTATGCAGCCTTGGAAAATGGATTTACGCCGTCCACAACGCTGAAAAGCGAGCCGACAACGTTCCATTTTCAAAATGGAACAAACACGTATTCCCCGGGCAACTACAATGGCTACTACGCAAATGATGAAATTACATTAATAGAAGCCCTTGCTTTGTCCGATAATATTTATGCTGTTAAAACCCATATGTTTATCGGTATGGATCAATTAATAAAAATGGGAAAGCTTTTTGGAATCGGAGAAAATTTTAAAATGGTTCCGTCGCTAGCTTTAGGAACTTCTCCCGTAAGGCCGCTCGATCTCATGAACGCTTACGGCATTTTAGCGAACGGCGGTCAAAAAATAAAACCGATATTTGTCCGTAAAATCATTGATAAAAATGGAAAAGTCTTGTATGAGGCAAATGTTAAAAAGGAGCAAATTCTAAATGAACAAACAGCCTTTATCACCGCACATTTAATGACCGGCATGTTTGATCGAAAGCTAAACAGTTATACAACTGTTACAGGGGAAAACATTATCGATCAACTATCAAGGCCTTTTGCTGGGAAATCCGGGACGACAAAGACTGACAGCTGGATGATCGGATTTGCCCCGCAGCTCGTAGCAGGTGTATGGACAGGTTATGACAAAGGAAAGACGATTGACATGGTCGAGGAACGAGCCTATTCGAAAAAAATTTGGGCCGGCTTTATGGAAGAAGCGTTGAAACATGAACCTGTAAAACAATTTAAGCCGCCTGAAGGAGTTGTCGGTGTTTATGTCAATCCGGAAAACGGGCTTTTAGCGACGAAAGAATGTCCCGTCTCCCGCCTTGCGTATTATGTGAAAGGCACGGAACCAACAAAATATTGCATGGAGCACCTCGACAATATGGAAGAGCCGAAAAACAGCGGGCGGAAAAAAAAGGATGAACCATTATGGAGAAGGCTTATGCCGTGGTTTTAGACATATAGGCAAAATAAGGGTTTGCGCATAGTCTTGACGCAAGCCCTTATTTATTTTTCAAAGAAGATGCAGCTCCTATGATATACTATAAAAAAGGACGATATATATTCAGATGTCATAACAAGAGGCCAGTCTTTGTAGAAATCGACCGATTACATGTATGCTACAGCTCTTATATTTTTCGAAAGCTTCAGCGAAGAATCTGAGGAAAAATAAACGAAATAGCCGATTTCTACTATCCTTTTCATGCTTAAAAACACACGACTGAAAGGATTATCACAGCAATGAACGAATTATTAAAACAGCCGGAATGGAGAATCATCGATCATTCAAGCTTAGGACTCTTTTTTGATGCCAAGCAATCATTCGCTTACGATGATACGTTGTGCACGACAGTCGGGAGCGGCATGTCCCCCGCGACAGTCCGCACTTGGGTGCATCATGATACGATTGTTCTCGGCATTCAAGATACAAGAGCCCCGTTTTTAAAAGATGGAGTAGATTTTTTAAAAAAACAAGGATATAAAGTCATCGTTCGAAATTCCGGCGGGTTGGCTGTTGTTTTGGATGAAGGGATTTTAAACGTATCGATCATTTTACCGGAAAAGGAAAAAGGAATTGACATTAACCGTGGTTATGATGCAATGAAGGATTTAATCTGTTTCATCTTGAAACCGTATGGTGCAGAAGTCGAAGCAGGAGAAATTGTCGGTTCATATTGTCCCGGGAGCTACGACCTCAGCATTCACGGCAAAAAATTTGCCGGCATTTCTCAGCGCCGTCTTAAGAGAGGCGTAGCGGTTCAAATTTATTTATGCATCACAGGAAGCGGAGCAGCGCGCGCAAACGTGATTAAACAGTTTTATGACAAGGCGGCAAAAGGAGAAGCCGAACATTTCAAGTTCCCAAACGTAAATCCGAGCACGATGGCGTCTTTACATGAATTATTAAAGGTGAAGTTAACCGTCCAGGATGTGGTGCACGACCTTTTTGCAGCTTTACAACATTTGAGCGGCCGCATTTATTCCTCCAATTTAACCGACTTTGAACTGGAATTGTATGAAGCAAACTTCATAAGAATGATAGAGCGGAATGAAAAATTTTTGCCTAATATTTAAATCGGGAAGGGAGAATGTTATGTTTAAAAAAGTAGCTTCTGATGTTTTAGGATTAAGTGATATCGGCACGGTGATCAAGCCGGAGGATTATGATAAAGTGGACGCGGATGATTATGTCATGCATGAGGATGGGGAAAAAATCTACTTCCTCATTAAGTCGAAAACCGACGAGTATTGTTTCACAAACAAAGCGTTAATCCATGTTGACGGCACAAGCGCTGTCAGCAAAAAACGAACTTTAAAGCGGTATGACTACTATACCCACCGCATTTCAAACGTTTTGCTTGAAACGGCAGGGACTATTGATTTAGATGTAGAAATCAAATTCCAAATTGGAAACACGCCTTTTTCCATTGATGTTCATAAAAAACATTTAGAAGAGCTAAAAGATTTGTATAAAGCGTTGATTAAAATAGAAGAAATTTCAAACGATCATGACAATTATATGGAGTATGCAAAACAAAGCCTGCAAATGGCCGCCTCTGTTTTCACCAACAACCGCATAAATGAAAGCAATATTTCCGAGCAATTTAAAGAAATTAACGATATTGCGTTCAATTGGCTGATGAATGCGAAAAAGCAATACAATTTAAAAGATTACGGGTTTGTGTTTGACCTTTTTATCCAGCAATAAAACACTAAATAAGTGCCTAAAAAATAAATCAAGCAGAGAAAAACAAACCGTTTCTCTACTTGATTTTGTATGTTTGATTGAAAGTAGCTGGCGAATGCTTGCTACTTTTTAGTATGTTGCGGATAATGCCGCAATCCCATTTTATTTTTTGTATGGCTATTATTCCAATATTGAATAAGATCAGGCTGCCGCCCTTTGTCCTTTAAAAAACGCAGGCGGAGCGTCTTCCGCTATTCCGCCATTTTTTCTAGATTGCCGTTTCGATCCATTTTAAACGTTGTTGTCGGACGTTCTTCTTCCTCAAAGAGAACTAGCTTTCGAGCGCGGTTCATAATCTTCATAAGTGTTTCATAGTCTTCTTGAACTGTTTTCGATTCTTCCTCAAGCTTGGCAACCTTCTTCTCCAACTCTTCGTTTTTCTTAATCAGTTCTTCATTTTCTTTTTTCAAACGCTCGTTTTCTTGCTGCAAAGCCTCGATATGTTCGCTGTTCCCTTGGTAAGTTCTTAAAAATTCAATTACACTATCCATTGTCAGTTCCACTTTTGAATTGGCTGCAAGCTCTGGATGATTATAATTCTTTGAATTTTGCACCGCATTTACTTCAGTAAAATCACCAGGCGACGCTTCAGGCGGCGTATAAAGCAATCGCTTCTTTGCAGTCTGGCCTTTCCCAAGCGCTCTCATTTTCTGCTTTCTCTGTTTTTTTGCAAGCTGCAAAGCTTTTTCATACTTATGGCGCACAACGGCGTTCCAGCGGAAGCCACAGGCGGCCGACGTGCGGTTCAGCTTATCACCAACTTCTTCAAAAGCGTTTAATTGCGTGCTTCCTTCACGGACATGCCGCAAAACGGTTTCTGCTAATAGCAGATCGTTTTCTTCTGTCCAAGCATCCTGTCTTGTTTTCATTCACTCTCAACTCCCTTATTCTTGAATAATACTATTTGTTCTAGCATCATTTTTCCCAAAAGATTAAAAATATATACAAGGATAGTAGATTTTTACAGAAAAGCGCTGTACTTGATTTCAAAAAACAGACAAGGTATACTACCCGATAGTGCTTATTCATGAAGAAAGGATTGTTCAAAAGGATGGCAAATGAGTTCCGTGTATGCGACGATTGTAAAGCGCCAAATTTAAAATCGCTTATTCCGAAATTAAAGAATTTGGATCCCGATGCTAAAATTGAAATCGGCTGCCAATCGTACTGCGGGCCCGGAAGAAAGAAAACGTTTGTATTTGTGAACAACCGTCCGGTCGCTGCGTTAACGGAAGAAGAGTTAATAGAAAAAGTGAAAGCAAAGCTTAAAAAATAAGAAACCGCCTTTTAAGGAATGAATGCTTCCTGAGGCGGTTTTTTATTTAAGGTTGTTGAACGACATGGACCCGATTTTCCTTTGTGTCTGTTTAGAATCGCACTTTAAAAAACGAGGTGTTCACCTGAATTTAAACAAGTTATAATATAATCATGTCAAAACGGAAGAGGGAAGAAAATGACCTATGCAAGTGAAAAGCTGCCAGAAGAAAAAGTTTTTAAAGACCCGGTTCACCGTTACATCCACGTTCGCGATAAAATCATTTGGGATTTGATCGGGACAAAAGAATTTCAACGGCTGCGCCGCATCCGCCAGCTCGGGACAACTTTTTTAACTTTTCACGGTGCGGAGCATAGCCGATTCAACCACTCATTAGGCGTTTATGAGATCGTCCGCCGAATTGTTGATGACGTATTTCGCGGGAGACCGGAATGGAACGAAGATGAGAGGCTGCTAAGCTTATGCGCTGCCCTTTTGCACGATGTCGGACACGGTCCCTTTTCTCATTCGTTTGAAAAGGTCTTCCATCTGGATCACGAAGATTTTACCCAAGCCATTATTTTAGGAAATACAGAAATAAACCGTGTTCTCTCAAATGCAGGGGCGGAATTCCCGAAAAAAGTGGCAGAGGTCATTGCGAAAACATACAAAAATAAGCAGGTTATCAGCTTAATTTCCAGCCAAATTGACGCCGACCGAATGGATTATTTGCAACGAGATGCTTTTTACACAGGCGTTCAGTACGGCCATTTTGACATGGAACGCATTTTGCGTGTGATGAGGCCGAGAGAGGATCAAGTCGTCATTAAATACAGCGGCATGCATGCTGTCGAAGATTATATTATGAGCCGATATCAAATGTACTGGCAAGTATATTTTCATCCAGTAACGAGAAGCGCTGAAGTCATTTTGTCCAAAATTCTCCATCGAGCAAAAGCTCTGTATGAAAATAATTATTCATTCCAAGCAGATCCAGTCCATTTTTATTCGATTTTCAAAGGAGATGTTACAGTCGAAGATTATTTAAAATTAGACGAATCCATCATCCTTTATTATTTCCAAGAATGGCAAAAGGAAAAGGATCCGATTTTAAGCGATCTGTGCAACAGATTTATAAACAGGCGCCTGTTTAAATATGTGGAGTTTCAACCGTCCAATGAACAATTGATGAAGCTGATTGAACTAACGAATTTGTTCAAAAAAGCAGGCATTGATCCGGAATATTATCTTGTTGTCGACTCGTCTTCAGATCTTCCGTACGATTTTTACCGACCGGGCGAGGAAGAAGAACGGCTGCCGATCCATTTGCTCATGCCAAACGGGGAAATACGGGAGCTTTCAAGAGAGTCGGAAATTGTGGACGCCATTACCGGAAAGCGGAGAACGGATCATAAATTATATTTTCCTCTTGATTTTTTAAAAGATTTCTCGGAGAAACGAAACTTGAAAAAACAAATTTTAGAAATTTTGCAGCTAACTGACAAAGATGGATTTATTCTGTAGGTGAGGAGATGAAGGGTGTGTTAACCGAACACGCAAAATTAATGAAAGTGCTGTCCGCTTCGAAAGAGATCATCGGACGAAAAAAACTGCAAAAAATTATATTTATAGCAAAAAAACTTAATTATCCCTTTTATGAAAAATACGAATTCCATTTTTACGGGCCGTATTCAGAAGAGTTGACGCTTCGCATTGAAGAGCTTTGCAACATGGGCTTTATCAATGAAGTAAAAGAAAAAAAAGGCGGCTATTATCAATACAAATATTCCCTTACAAAGTCGGGGCAGGAATTTTTAAGCCATTACGATTTGGACATGCCCGAACTGCAGAATTGCATAAATGAATTAAACGCCCAATCAGCACGTTTTTTAGAACTTGTATCAACCATTTTATATTTTGATCATTTGGACAAGGAAGAAGTGAAGGAAAAAGTATTCACGCTCAAAAAAAAGCAGCGTTATACGGATGAGGAAGTGGAGGAAGCTTATCAATTTATTCAACGATTGCAAGATCACAAATTCAGTGCAAAAATCAGCTGAATTTTCCCCTAAAAAAATGAAGAAAATCCTTTTTATGTATTTCAACCTTTTTATAGTATACTGTAAGCAAAGGAAATCGTTAGAATAGGAGGGCGCATTTTTGCCGTTTTTATATTACGATTTAGAAGTTATACCGTTTGTCATTATTGCTTTGATCGTCGGCTTCACTATCCATGAATTTTCACATGCATTTGTTGCCTATAAGTTCGGAGATCCGACAGCGAAAAATCAAGGGAGGCTGACCCTTAATCCGATCTCCCATTTAGATCCGATCGGTACTCTTTTAATATTTTTGGCAGGGTTTGGTTGGGCAAAACCCGTTCCGGTGAATCGTTTCTATTTTAAAAATCCCCGCTTATCCGGGGTATTAGTATCTGTAGCTGGTCCATTGAGCAATTTATTCATTGCCTTTCTCGCTTTTTTGCTGCTGAACTTTTTCTTTTCGTTTGGATTATTTGCTGGCTTATCTTATGATGGAGCCAGAATGGTTGAACAATTTTTTAATATTCTTATATCATTAAATATTATGTTGTTTATCTTTAATTTATTGCCGTTTCCGCCGCTTGACGGTTATCGCATCATTGAAGATTTAGCCCCGCCGGACATCCGCGCCAAGCTTACTCAATATGAAAATTACGGAGTGCTTATTTTTTTAATTATTGTTATCACCCCTTTGGATCAATATATTATTCATCCGATATTTAATTGGGGAAGCCGAGCCGTTATCACTCTTTTTCATTTCGTTTTACAACCGTTCTTTTAAAGGAGGGATGTTTACATGACAGAAAAAAAGAAAAAGGTCGAGTTCCAAATTATTAAAAACGATCCAACTGACGGCCATCGCGGCTTTGGAGCAGGCACCCTTAGCCTGGAAAATGTTTCCCCTGTCTTCATTGACATCGAGGAAAAAACGGCATTTGTAGATATCGGCGCAATGCATGCAAGGAGCCAGGTAGAACGCGGCATTAAATTTACTCATGTGAAAGAAGACGTTCCGAACGGAAAACCGTATTGGCTTGTATGGGTAACAATTGACAGAAAAGAAGATGGGCCATATTATGCCGGGGTTGCTGCCTGTTATATGACTGTTGATCGCGAGGCAAGACGAGGTTATAAATCATTGCCTGAACACGTAAACCGCATGGATAAATCGCTAAAACGGAACATCATTGTCGACCACATGGATGAAAGCTCGAAAAAAGTTCTTTCCGATTTTCTTCGAAACCATGATGAAGGCATGTGGGAGCGCTCAAGCGATGAATTAAAGCAAAGCCTTTCTGTTTAGAAGCGGAAGGTGTTGTTGATTCAGCAAAAAATGTGAAAAGCAGGGAATTTTTGATGGAAAATTCCCTGCTTTTTGTTTATGCAAGCGCCTGAAGGGCTGTGATTATCGCTAATTTATATACATCTTCAGCGTTGCAACCGCGAGAAAGATCGTTCACTGGAGCATTCAATCCTTGGAGAATCGGTCCGATCGCTTCAAAGTTTCCAAGTCTCTGTGCAATTTTATAGCCGATGTTTCCAGCTTCAAGGCTCGGGAATATAAATACATTGGCATCGCCTTTAATTACAGATCCCGGCGCTTTCTTTTCCGCAACAGACGGCACGAAAGCTGCATCAAATTGAAACTCTCCGTCCAATATTAAGTCCTGAGCCATTTCTTTTGCCAATTCAACTGCTTTTGCCACTTTTTCTGTTTCCGGGGATGTTGCTGAACCTTTTGTCGAGAAGCTGAGCATAGCAACGCGAGGGTCGATATCAAACATTTTTGCCGTTTTCGCGCTTTCAATAGCGATCTCTGCTAACTCCTGACTGGTTGGAGCGATGTTGATCGCGCAATCAGCAAATATATATTTTTCCTCACCACGAACCATGACGAATACGCCTGATGTTTTTTTCACGTTTTGTTTCGTTTTAATGATTTGAAGAGCCGGCCGCACTGTATCTGCGGTTGAATGTGCAGCACCGCTCACAAGCCCGTCCGCTTCCCCTTTATAAACAAGCATCGTGCCAAAATAATTTTCATCCAAAAGAAGCTTCCGTGCTTCTTCTTCTGTCACCTTTCCATTGCGGCGTTCAACAAAGCTTTGAACAAGCTCTTCTATTCCACTGTAATTGGCAGGATTATATATTTTTGCACCTGCAACAGAAATATTTAAACTCTTTGCTTTTTCTTCAATTTCTGTTTCATCCCCAATTAAAATGGGCTGTAACAAATTTTCCTCTGTTAATCGGGAAACTGCTGTTAAAATTCGCTCATCCAATCCTTCAGGAAAAACAATTTTAATATTTTTTCCCGATATTTTATTTTTCAATGCTGCAAAAATGTCTGCCAAAACAAAGTCAGCCTCCTTAATCTTAAAACATTCTTTTAACATGAATTGTTCCATTCACTTTTAGCATACCCCACCTGCTCTTAAATTTAAAATGAAAAATTTCATCATAGCGCTTTCAACAGCACTTTTTTCTGTCACATAATTGTCATACTGTTTTACCCGGATATTCTCCCCTAAACTGTGGTATAGTAAACTTGTACATAGCCAATATGAGAGGTGACGAAAATGAGTGAAGAAGTTCGTTCAAATGAAGCCGTTGAAACGCTCGATGGTTGGTATTGTTTGCACGATTTCCGCTCGATCGATTGGAGCGCTTGGAAAACTTTATCTAGCGATGAACGCCAGGAAGCTATTCATGAATTTCTGAATTTGTTAGAAAAATGGAGTGCAGTGGAAAAAGACCAACAAGGCAGCCACGCTTTATATACGATCGTTGGACAAAAAGCAGATTTGATGATCATGATTCTCCGGCCAACGATGGAAGAATTGAATGAAATTGAAACGGAATTTAATAAAACAAAACTGGCTGAATATACAAGCCCTGCCTATTCATATGTTTCCGTTGTGGAATTGAGCAGCTACGTAGGCGGCGGAAATGATGAAGATCCGTATCAAAATCCATATATCCGATCTAGACTATATCCTATTTTGCCGAAATCAAAATATGTTTGCTTCTATCCGATGGATAAACGCCGTCAAGGCAATGACAATTGGTATATGCTGCCGATGGAAGAGCGCCGGAGCCTCATGAGAAGCCACGGACTTATCGGCCGCAAGTACGGAGATAAAGTAAAACAAATTATTACCGGTTCTGTCGGATTTGATGACTGGGAATGGGGCGTCACGCTCTTCTCTGATGATGTTTTGCAGTTTAAAAAGCTCGTATATGAAATGCGTTTTGATGAAGTAAGCGCCAGATACGGCGAATTTGGCTCTTTCTTTGTCGGCAACATTTTGCATCCTGAAAAAATTGCAGCATTTTTACATGTATAAACCAGTACTGCTTTCAGTACTGGTTTTTTCTGCTGAAGGGCGCCCATAGTGAGTAAGAAATCCTAGCTGACATGCTTAATGTGTACGGAAAAAGGTCATGTTGTGCAGGAAGTGTAACAAATCACGATTTATCTCTTTCTTACGTGCAACAAAATAAAAGTACGGGGAGATTTGAAGAAAAATTTCAATGGAAAGAATGGGCGAGAGGGTGACTTTTCCCAACACCATGCACCATGCCAAGCGCCATGGATGAATACATATATGCCACTTCTCAAAATATGGGGCTGTCCAGTCAAAATCCACTGAAAATAAAACATCATAAGCATTGATATATCAGTGTTTCTAAAACATTAAAGGGGCGTCTATAAGCCGGAAAATAGACTTATTAGACAGCCCCTCATACTTTATAAGCTTCTTTTTTTCTTTTATACAGAACAAAGATGTCGGAATGGGAATTTTTCCGAATGTCATAAAAAAGGTTTCATCGTCATACATTGGAATGAAAGATTACTATTTAGGCAATGTCTTTTTAAAGAAAAAGGCAGGTGAAAAAATGGCTGTAATTCCCACATACTGAAGAAGATGTAAAGCTATTGGCCAGATTGATGAGAGCTGAAGCAGAAGGAGACGGAGATTTAGGCATGCTTCTTGTAGGCAATGTCGGTGTCAACCGTGTCCTTGCAGATTGTTTAGACTTTAAGGATATACGCACCGTTCGCAGTATGGTGTTTCAAAGCCCCGGAGGCTTCGAAGCCACACAGAAAGGATATTTTTATCAGGCTGCAAGGCAAAATGAAATAGACTTAGCAAGAAAAGTTTTGAAAGGAAACCGCTACAGTCCTGCAGAAACTGCTTTGTGGTTTTTTAAGCCATATGGCGATTGCCCTGCTACATGGTATAACCAATATAACTCAGGACGATATAAATCCCATTGTTTTTATATTCCTGCACAATCTGTTTGCCCAAGCGTATATAGATTTTAGGAGGTTGAACATGAGCAACAAAAAACAGAACCAACGGCAGCAGCAGGGGTATCCAGTTCCTGCAGTTACTCCTGTACAGCCAACCTATCCGTACGGATTTTACGCGCCCAGCGGGTCTGTTATCGGCGCCCCTCCCTCAGCTCAACCAAGCGGCACCAGCGGTCAAGCTGTACCCGGAATGCTTCCGCTTGAAGAATCCTATGTCGAAAACATTTTGCGCTTAAATAAAGGGAAATTGGCCACCGTATACATGACCTTTGAAAACAATCCTGAATGGCCGGCGAAAGTATTTCGCGGCGTCATTGAAGCTGCCGGAAGAGATCATCTCATTTTAAGCGACCCGCAAACAGGAAGGCGATATTTATTGCTGATGGTTTTTTTGAATTACGTCACTTTCGATGAGGAAATCGTATATACATCCCCTCAAAGTCTCGCTTCTTATCCACCAAGATAAGAAAAACGCTAGACAGAGAGAGGCCGGTAGGAATGCTGCAAGACGCTTTATAATTTCTTGAACAGCGCCCTGCCCTTGTCTAGCTTCCTTGTCAAATAGACAGAAGTCTAAGCAGGACAGAAGTCTAAGCAGCCTTGCTTCTTTAATGAAGCAAGGTTATTCAGCTTTTCTATGAGCTTTTATTTTCATTTCGATCTTACTTATATAAATAAAAGCACTTAAATTTCAAAAACGGCCAATAAAGCTTTTTTTCCCTTCGACTTAAAACGTATAATCGAGATTCAGAAAAAATTTCCGATTACCTCCCCCATTTCATCTAGGGCATTTTCCGCATCCATAGCAATAAAAAAAACCGGGCGTGAAAATTCCACGCCCAGTTTCTTCTACCAGAATTTAAATCCCGGTGAACTTGGTGCATTTTCAATGATATCGATGACCGGTACTGTATAAGCGATTACAATTAGCACAACAGACAGACCGATCCAAATTTTCCAATTTTCTAGAAGCAATGGCGTTTTTTCCGCATCTTCATGAACTTCACCAACTGGAAATTCTTCCGTTCCTTTTGGAGCAGCCACTGCCAAATTTATAACAATATAAAGAATCATCAAAATGGCAACGAATAAGATGGCTCCGCCAACCGCCATGATAGTTTGATAAGACATCCATTCCAACGCCTGCGGATGGTCTCCATATGTTGTATAAGCGGTCCGCCGAGGAGCTCCAAACAGACCAACTGTATGCATGGCTCCTGACATTAGGAACATACCGATGCACCAGAAAACGGTTTGAATGATCCCTAATTTATTTAATCGCGGTGTTAACGTTCTGCCTGTTAAATGAGGAACCAACCAATAGGAAATACCAAAAAACGTCAACGCTACAGTGGTGGCCACTGTTAAATGGAAATGTCCTGTTACCCATAAAGTGTTATGAACGACTTGGTTCATTTGGTTACTTGCATTAATGATTCCGCCTGCTCCGCCAGGAATAAAAACGAGCATTCCCATAAACGGTGCAAAAAAGCGAACATCTGTCCACGGAAGCTTTTTCACCCAGCCAAACAGTCCGCTGGCCCCTTTTTCTCTTCCGCTTATTTCAAATGTTGCAAACAAAGCGAAAGCTGTCATTAAAGATGGAACAATGACCATAAACGTCAACACAATTTGCAAAAACTTCCAAAACGGAGTGATCCCAGACTCTAGTATTTGATGATGGAAGCCGACTGGGATGGAAAAAAGAACAAACAGTACAAACGCCAGTCTTGCAAGCGAATCGCTGAAAATTTTCCCGCCTATTATTTTTGGAATGATGACGTACCAGCACATATAGGCAGGCAATAACCAGAAATACACTAATGGATGGCCGAAATACCAAAAAAGTGTTCTGCTTAACAGCACATTGATTTTATCGACTAACCCGAAGGACCAAGGAATAAACTGGAATAATACCGTTACTGCTACGCCCAATGTTGCTATGATCCATAAAATCATTGTGGCAACTGCCATAAAGCTTAATAGAGGAGACGGCTTTCCTTCATTTTTCTTTTTCCAGACAGCGTATTGGCTAAACATGCCAGCTCCGCTTACCCAGCTGCCGACTACAACAAGCGTCAGACCGATATAAAACCATGGCGATGCTTTAAGTGGTGCATAAAAAGTGTATAGAACGGTCGCTTTATTTAATAAGATCATAACCGTTGTAATCGCTGTTCCAATCGTCATAAGCCAAAAGCCGATCCAAGCCGACTTTTTGGCAAACGGAGTTAAATCACCTGTCGTCCGACTCATGGAAGCATATAAAAAACCAATGATAAAAAATGTTGTAAAAACAAGTGCCAACAAAACGCCATGAGCAGTCAAAAGCTGATAATATCCGATCCCTGCCGGAAGCTCAAGCGTTCCGCTTCTAACAAAAGCCTGCAATAACCCGGCAATCGCTCCTAAAAACAATGCAATATAACCAACTGCAATATGGGCGAGCGCCAGCTTTCCATCGTTTGGGTGAAGCGCTGTATTTTTCATGCTTTTGTCACCTCAATTTTCGTGCTCATCATTTGGTGCCCAGTACCGCAATATTCGTTGCAAATTATTAAATAGCTGCCGGGTTTATGAAATGTATGTGTAAGCGAATTCACATGTCCCGGGGTCACCATCATGTTTACATTTGTGCCAACGATTTCAAGGCCATGAACAACATCTTTGCTTGTCACGATAATATGAACTTTTGCTCCCTCCGGTATTTTTATGTCATTCGGCATAAAGGCAAAAGCTTGAGAAACTATAACAAGTTCGTATTCGTTGTCTCCAATTTTCTTTAAGCCTGGTTGATTAAACGGCTCTGTCGTGTCTACTTTTTGCGGATCCAATGTGGTCAGATCACTCGGCGGATGATGACCTTGTGCAAATGCACTGATGCCCACGATTGTTAAAAACATCACAAGCGTACCTATACCTATTAATAGCCAAACCTTTTCAAGTCTGTGCAAATGCAAGATGATCCCCCTCCTTTATAATCGTTGAATAAATAAGTAGTAAACTCCAAACCAAGAAAGTATTAAAAAAAGAGCCAGCATAAGAACGGATAAAAAAGTGCCAAATAACGAATATTCTTTCTTTTGAGCAATTTCCTGCTCTTTTTTATCGGAGATGAATTCTTTTGCCACCCATAACACCACCTTTTCTTCTTTTAAAAAAATTGTAGTTTAGCTTACGTTAGTCAATCTGTGAAAAAAATCACATTTTCCATAGTACTTTTTGACAGTATGTTGAACAAAAAAACATTGCATTCACACTGAATCTTCTATCATTAGGAAGCTAGGAGCCAAAATGAACGGGACACATTTTTGGATAAAGCTCTGGCTATGACCTTTGAATCGGTTAAGAAGGTCACCCTTTCATTTCTTTGCACAAAAAACGCCTGTCCCGATATAGTAGACAGACGTTTATATTTACATATATTTAACTGCAGCAACAGCAAGAAGAACCCATGCAATTAAAAATGAAATGCCTCCAAGCGGCGTAATTGCACCTAACACTTTGATCTGCGTCACACTTAATATATACAGGCTTCCGGAAAACAGGAGAATACCGATGAGCATCAGCCACCCGGCCCAATTTGCATAGCCTGCCTGCGGATGCTGCTGCAAAAACAGAGCCGTGACAAAAAGGCCTATCGAATGGAACATTTGATATTGTACACCTGTTTGCCATGTCTCCAAATATTTTTGCGGAATTTTCCCTTCCAAACCATGGGCGCCGAATGCTCCTAAAGCTACAGACAAAAAAGCACCGACGGCTCCAAGAATGAAAAATATTTTCATCATCTTCACCCCTTTTTCCCTTCATCTTACCTTATCGTCCGTTTTTTTTAAATGAAGATTTTACAGATGACAAGATTTTGTTAGAAATCAAAAATAGATTCTCCATTTGCATCGTCTTCGACCAACAAACGTTCTTTCATTGTCAGCGTTTTGCTGTTTGCATTTCCGATCATTTTTTCCAGCTCTAATGGAGTTATTTCACTTTCGCTTTTTGGCTCTTGAATAGCTGAAAAATCATAATTTTCCTCTTGTTGATCCAAAATAACATCACATAAAGAACGGATGACAAGAAGCCGGGCTTTTAGATCATGAGGTGTTCCTGCTGCCTTTGCCTTTTTCAGTTCCTCCTCCATTTTTCCTATTATGCTTGAGACCGGTATATTCAACTCCTATCGCTCCTTATTGAAAGATAATGATCTTGCTTTTTTATCATATTTGATTTTTTCCTTATTGACAAACTTGTCTGCTTCATTCACTTTTCATAACAAACTTGTTACAATAAGTAAGGAATTTTTGAGCACAAGGAGGGCCTGCAGATGGACAATCAATATTTGCAAACAATAAACGGCGATTTATGGTTAACAGAAGATGAAAGAGAAAATTTAAAAATCAGCTATAGAATCAAAGAAGTGCTTTTTTCAAAGCAATCCCCTTTTCAACATGTTATGGTATTGGATTCATATGATTTTGGCCGCATGCTAGTGCTAGATGGAGTTGTGCAAACCACTTCTATTGATGGGCATATATATAATGAAATGATTTCCCATATCCCGCTCAATCTCCACCCAAATCCGGAAAAAGTGCTGATCATCGGCGGCGGAGACTGCGGTGTTGCCAGAGAAGTATGCAAATATGATTCAGTGAAGGAAATCGATATGGTGGAAATTGACGAGCTTGTCGTTTCCGCATGCAAGGAGCATCTGCCTGAAGTGTCAGGAAACTTAAGCGACCCGCGCGTAAATTTCTTATTTATTGACGGCGTGAAATATGTAGAAAACAAACAAAATGAATACGATGTGATCATTGTTGACTCTTCTGACCCGATTGGACCGGCAGAACAGCTGTTTTCAAAAGATTTTTATACCAACCTATATAAAGCGTTAAAAGACGATGGCCTCATGGTATGCCAAAGTCAATCGCCTGTTTTCCACTTGGATGTTTTAAAACGGTCTTATAGCCATATTCAATCTTTATTCCCGATTACAAAACTATACACAGCTGTTGTTCCTACATATCCGGGAGGACTATGGAGCTTTACAATCGGATCGAAAAAATATGAAGATGTAAAGTCGGACAATTTTTCGAAAGATACAAAATATGTAAATCAAGCTATTCTCGAAGGGTGCTTTAAGCTTCCTGAGTTTTTGCAGCAAGCATTGAAATAATGGAGCTGGCCCAAAAGTCATTGAAAGTTGGCTTTTTGGGCCTCTATTTGTTTTGACAAAAAAACATACTTTCTAGTAAAAATGCAAGCGTCAAACGAACAATAAAGAAAGAACTGTGTGCTGCAAAATAAAGTACATAATTATATTGCAATCAGACAAAGACGAGAATTTGCTTAAAGAAACGCAAAAAGTGAGAGGCGATGGTAAAGCACCTCTCACTTAGATAAAATCTCTTTTGCAACTGGGAATTCGCCTATGCTGGTATTCGCCAGCTACTTTCAAAAATACAAAAGCCAATGAAGAAAAACGAGCTGTTTTCTCCACTTACTTCATTTAGCGACTTTATCAGAAAGTCTAAAATATGATATGTTGCTTATTTTTCAAACAGTTTACAAATAAATGGGATGCCAATCATCAAATGGTATTTTGATAACTTGATGAAACTATTTGTGAAATATACTCACCTACTAAAACAACTAATCCCGCAAAAACTGCGGAAAAAACGGCTTGTTTCATAATAATCATTTCTCCCCCAATTGGGGAAAGACTATAGAATATTTACTATATTTATACTTTCTATACTGGGACGCCAGTTACATATTCAGATAAAATAGCCCCTACGATAGCTCCTGCAACTGCTCCACCAATTCCACCAAACAAAGAACATAAGTATGTCGCTCCATTTGAAATTCCACCTTTAATTATTGCTCGGAAAACAGTTTTAGTTAACCAGAATTCGACTCGGACGAGTGTGCTCTTTTATTATTTTGTTGAAAGAATCTTTTTGCATACTGGAAAAAGGTTATCTTCATCTTTTGCAAATTTTTTTAATAGGTTTTCAGTAACTTCAATTGGAAAACTTTGTTTGTCTTCATCAGTGAGAGAAAGTGTTTCAATGACATACTGATGAAACTCCTGAAGATTTGGAAATTCACCAGTTTTTCTATACATTCTTTCTGTTTTACTGACTAATAAGGTTAATTTATGATACTTAGTTGCATCAATATTTAATTTTAAAAGAACATAGTCTATATCATTTTTATCAATATGTTTGTTTGTTTCAACAAGTTCAACCAATAGTTTCATTACTTTACCCAGTTTTTGTGTTAATTGATATGTTTCTTTATCAAGTCTGTTAATTTGTTCAATTTCTTCTTCAATATGTTTAATTCTATCCTCTAATTCTTTCATTCATACTTCCCCTCCCTACCTATGTGTCTTACACTGGAGCCAAAAATTCAATAGCTTCTCTAATTACGGAGGCTACAATTCTAGCTGTGGTTTTTCCTAGAGGTTTTTTTAATGCTTGATAAACAGCATCTTCTATCTTACCATAGGTTAAATTTTCCACACTTTCTAATTTTCTTAAAGCAGGTTTAACGTAAGTATGCATTAAATTTCCTACTTTAACAGCTGCGTCTTTCCCTAAAGTTTTACTACAAAATTAGTTATGGTAGTAGTGTTATTAATCGCCCATTTTAAAGCTTTTTTAACTGCATAGCTAGGAACAGAGTTTGTTTGAACGCCGCCAGGTCTAACTGGGTCAGTTACTGTAATAGAACCTGGTCTATCTAATTGATAATTTTTAGCAAAACTATTATAGTCGAGAACTAACTCTTTTTTCTCATTATTTAAAGCATCATAATCATTTTCAGTTGGTAATACAGTAGTTGGTTCATTTGTCGCAGCACTTGTTTTATTACCTTCAAATCCTACGAATGTTGTTAATAGTATTGCTGAAGAACTTAAGATTAAGATACCTTTTTTAACATATTTTTCCTTTGTAATAAATAAAATTGTTAGAAATGATCGTACTTTGTCAAATCCTCTATTCCGCAAAGAACAAAGCGATGCTTTTGTAGTCTTGGTATATTGCTCATTTGCTTCGAACTTCCTTTTTATTTGAAAGACGTTTTACAAGTCTATATTGTTTCAATATTTCCTAAAAAATCCTTTTATGCGCAAATATGACAGATTCCAATGCAATGACGAGGGTGCACAAATCTATTCTTGAAGAAAAACCGAGGCAGAAAGTGCGCCCCGTCATATTAAAGGCAATCGGTCGTTCCGCAAATTTTCTTTTCGAGGGCTTTCGAAAGTCCAAACGGAGTTGGAATTGTGGCCATGGAACACAATCTATTGAAAGCGACCGGAAAGTCATTCACTTTCAACAGAATCTCCAAAAAAATAAAAAGACGGATGAAGAAAAACTTTATGATGTTTCTTCATCCGTTTTATTTTTGGATAGTCCCTTTTTCATGTTTCCACTTATCACGCAAACGGCAGGCAGCAATTAAATGTCATTATCGCTGATGCACCAGTCAATTTCTTCTGATCCGATGGACTTTAAAAATTGATTTGCTTTAGAAAAAGGCCTGCTGCCAAAAAAGCCTCTGTTTGCCGAAAATGGCGATGGATGCGGCGACTCAATGACAAAATGCTTATTCATGTTAATCATTTCTTTTTTCGCCTGTGCATGCCTTCCCCATAAAATAAAGACGACTGGACGCTCTCGCTCGTTTAAACAGCTAATCACTCGATCGGTAAATTGTTCCCATCCTTTTCCTTTATGAGAATTGGCTAGTCCCTGCCTTACCGTCAGCACAGTGTTCAATAATAGAACACCTTGCTTCGCCCATTTGACAAGATGACCGTGGTTTGGAGGCTTGCAGCCGAGATCGTTCTCAAGCTCGATGAAAATATTTTTCAGAGACGGCGGCTGAGCAATCCCCGGCTTTACGGAAAAGCTTAATCCATGTGCTTGATTTGGCCCATGATACGGATCTTGGCCTAAAATGACAACCTTTACTTCTTCATAAGGCGTGTAATGCAAAGCATTAAAAATGTCGTACATATCCGGATAAATCGTATGATGGGCATATTCCTGCTTCAAAAATTCCCGCAGCTCTTTGTAGTATGGCTTTTCAAACTCTTCTTTCAACAGTCCCCACCAATCATTTTTTAAAATCTGCTTCAACGTTTGCCACCCTCTTAGCTTCTACTGATCTATCACTATTTTTAATGTTATGATGATTCGGCTTTTTTTGTCAAAGGGTGACAGCTGTCGCTAATATTTTGCAAAATGTTCCACATGAAACATTAAGGCTTTCGACAGAAGCAAGAGGGCAAAAATCCCAGTAAAGACTGAAATATCAACTTTTTTGCCGTTCCCATTTTAAAGTGAGAAGCTTGGTGCCCTAAATGTACGAAAAACATTTGATGCATTTTTATCACGTTTAAACACGCCGTAATGTTCCAAGATAACGCAAATGTTCTGACGATTCTATTGATTTTCGTCTGTTAGAAACTCGCAGGTAAACGGAATATCCATTCATTTTTAACAATTACCGAATAGCCAAATGAGACAAAGCTCGTCATTGAAAAAATGCTGAAACAGACGGACAAGGCCTACGACATCAAAGGTGCTGCCCCCCCCTCGATGCTTTAATGTGGCAGACGCCCATAAGGAAGGCATTTTAGGCGAGGGTCATGATCCTGAGGCACACCTCATCCCAATCATTTGCTAGAAGAGGTTTCGAGCTTGATGTCGATACACAAGACGGAAATAATTTTTTTGCTTACTCCTTTATTCAAGTTCACAAAAAAATTATTTATGTTTCTTTTTGATTACAAATTTTTTCGTAATTGCAGCTTTTTTTGAATAGTTCTTTGCATAAGCACATAATTTTATAAAGAGAATGGACAGAAAGGACAGGTTTAAAAACATATGAGCATAAAGAAAATCTATATAGGTATCGCATTTATTTCTTGTTTCTTTTTTATTCTTTCATCACCAGTTGCAGCTGAACAAAAGATTGATGGTCAGCTGATCATAATAAACAAGAGCGTAAATAAACTGGCATTTTTTGAAGACGGAATTCTTCAAAGAGTATTTCATGTCGCAACAGGAAAATATGCTCAGCTAACTCCAGAAGGCATTTTCCCCATTGTCACAAAAATTAAAAACCGCCCTTATTTTAAAGAAAAGATTCCAGGAGGAGACCCGAGAAATCCATTGGGTGATCGCTGGCTTGGTCTTGATGCTTTAGGATATTATGGAAACAATTTTGCCATTCACGGCAATAATAATCCAAGATCGATTGGAACGTATGCAAGCAGCGGATGTGTCCGCATGCATAACGCCGAAATTCGCTGGCTCTTTGAAAAAGTTGAGCTGCATACGCCAGTCATTATTCTAAAATCCAATAAAAGCTTTGACGTTATTGCAAAAGAGCACGGATATTATACTGAACAAGGGGTTCCTGTCACTATTCGGAATGGAAGAGTGCTGTTTGAAAGGGAACAGTTAACGAAATCACCCGAAAATATGTATTCACCGCAGGGAGCTTTTGCTAAACAATAAACCATGGGGCGGAGACGGAGCAAGCAGCTGAATTACTCCGTTCCACTCAAAAGGTTTGCTGAATTAGACGAAATCGGGAAAGTATTGAGCATTTAGTCTCTCCGTTCCATGCGAAGCCAGTTGCAACATCGGGGTGATCACGCTTCTTCTTGATGTTTCATAAAATCAACAGTTGCGATGATGCCTTGTTCGTAAGGAGTTTTTGGCAGCGGCCCGATTCTTTTTTCAAATTTTTCATCCGATAATACGACAGGCTCTTCGACTAAGTACATCATTTCAACCATTTCCTTCATCATCGGGCTGAATAACCCTAAAAAATAAATCATCGATTTCGTGACAACACTTACTTTCTTTTCATATTGAAGCTTTTCCCTCAAGATTTGAATAATTTCCCGTCCGGAAATAACTCCCGCCCCCGGTATATTCCAGTGCTCATGATAGGTATCGTCCCTTAATGCAAGCTCAACTAAAGCTTTGGCACCGTCCGGCAAAAAAATATATTCCCTCGGTATATTTAAATCCCCGATAAATTGAGATCGTTTATTTTGGACAACTTTTTTTAACGTATGATGCAACAATGTTTTTTCCCCACATGGACCGTAAAAATCGGGGAAGTGAGCGATTAAGTAGTCTACTCCGCTCTTTTCCACCATTTCAGCAAGCCGCAATCGTATTTTTCCTTTTTTAGTATGAGGATTTTTCGGATCAGTCTCGGACATTGTTTTTCCATTTGACCGGCCATATGCATAAATATTATCAACGACAACAAGCTTAGCTTTTTCTTTTTTTGCTACCGCCAGCACATTTTCCATGATGATCAGTAGATCTCTCTCCCACTGCGGATACGGTATGTTAATGGCATGGAAAATCCATTCCGCACCTTCGCATGCTTGCAAGATGCTGGATCGATGGAGGGCATCTCCAGCGACAATGCTGACGCGATCGTTCAAACGGTGAAACATTTTTTTCATTTTTTCTGTATTGCGGGCTACGGCGACAACCTCAATATTCTCTCTATTCAGCAATTCATGAACTAAATTGTAGCCCATTCCGCCTGATGCACCTAAAATAACCGCTTTTTTCATCCTTTTTACCTCCGATCTTAAAATTAACCATTGGTCAATAATATGCAAAAAAGTAAATAAGCTTAAGTGCTTATTACTTTTTTCAACTTAAAAATCCTTTGATTAAAAAAGCAACATATTGTTCAGCAAGTCCTTCCATATCTTTATACTCAGCATCGGTCTGTACATATTTCGTTACAAAACCGCTTACTGCAAGAAACAAACACCAAATGACTGTTGGATTTGCTTTATCTGGAGCAAACTGAAAAATAGCCTGCGCAAAACGTTCATATGACTTATTCGGCTCTTGCTCCATCAGCATATCAAGCTCGAGATTTTGTGTTAAAAACATCAGCTTATAATGACTTTTATATGTCAGCCCGAATTCAATAAACTTTAACAAGATCGTTTTTACAGCTTCTTCTTTAGAAGAATACGAGGCTTGCAGCACTTTTTCTAACAGCCCGTCTAAAAATTGAAAATCCGTCTGCACAATTTTATAAAAAAGCTCTGCTTTATTTTGAAAATGATAATAAAGTGCTCCATGTGTGCAGTGCAATTCTTTGGCGATTTCTCGCATGGAAACATGTTCATATCCTTTTATGACAAAAAGCTCTCTAGCAGCATTCATAATTGCCTCTTTCGTTAATTCAGTGTCTTTTTTTCTAGGAGCCAATTGTTCCATTCCTTTCTTAACAACAACAAGCGTGCCTCTGATTTTGGCGTGTTGGCATTTAGCTGCATTCTTATTTATTAACCGATGGTTAATTATATTTTAATCCTTTTTTTGTTTTTAAGCAAATGTTTTTCTCTTCTTATGGTACAAACTGCTATAATGTTGTTATAAAATCTTTACAGCTGGATGGAGGTAACAAAATGACAATGAAAAAAGCCTTGACGATCGCAGGTTCCGATTCCAGCGGTGGAGCAGGTTTACAAGCGGACTTAAAAACGTTCCAAGAATACGGAGTTTATGGAATGACTGCGGTCACTACAATTGTAGCAATGGATCCTCATAACGGATGGCAGCATCAAGTATTCCCTATTGAAATCGATACCATAAAGGCCCAGCTCGCAACGATTATAGAGGGAGTCGGTGTAGATGCCATGAAAACCGGAATGCTCCCGACAGCAGAAATTGTCGAGCTGGCAGCAGATACAATTAAAAAATATAATTTAAAAAACACGGTCATCGATCCTGTCATGGTATGCAAAGGGGCAGATGAAGTGCTTTATCCCGACCATGCGGAAGCGATTCGCAATTCTCTGACAAAAGTCGCGACGGTTATTACTCCAAATCTCTTTGAAGCAGGGCAATTGAGCGGGTTAGGTACTATTCAAACGGTCGATCAAATGAAAGAAGCAGCTGCCATTATTCATGATCTTGGTGCAAAATATGTTTTGGTGAAAGGCGGCGGAAAGCTTGAACATAAATATGCTGTTGATGTTTTATATGACGGAAAGGATTTTGAAATCCTAGAAGGCGAACGAATCGACACAACCTATACACATGGTGCTGGGTGCACATATTCAAGCGCGATTACAGCTGAACTAGCAAATGGCAAAACGGTTAAAGAAGCCGTTTATTCCGCCAAAAAGTTTATTACAGCAGCCATCCGCCATTCCTTTCCTTTAAATCAATATGTCGGCCCAACTTGTCATGCCGCATTAAGATTATACGAATAAATAATAGAGCCGAATCGATTAGCTCACGACCATTGTGGCTGTTCGTTCGGCTCTTTTCATGTTAATAATCCATATTTTTAACTTTTTGCTTTACTTCCTCAATATTTCTCATTTTATTTTCCCAGCACAATTCGCTCAGATCAACAGGGTATTCGGCAGGATTTAAAATGCGTTTATATTCATCCCATAACAGCTCCAAATTTTCTTTTACATATGACCGGATTTCTTCCAATGAAGGACATTCATACGTAAGCTCGCCATCAACAAAAATATCGTGATGCAAATCCTTTGCCGTAAAATCGGTTACATATTTTTTGATAAATGTATGGACAGGATGGAACATTTTCAGCCGCTTTTCTTTTTGCGGCTGTTCAAAATGTAATGTAATATAATCTCCTTCAGCCCTCTTATCCTTGTTGTTGATAATTCGATATACATTTTTCAAGCCTGGTGTTGTCACTTTTTCCGGATTTGATGAAATTTTTATTGTATCGACTAATTTGCCGTCGTCCCCTTCAATGGCAACCAATTTGTACACAGCTCCCAATGCAGGCTGGTCGTAGGCGGTAATCAGCTTCGTTCCAATTCCCCACACATCGATTTTCGCTCCTTCAGCTTTTAAATTGACAATCGTATGTTCATCAAGATCGCTCGAAGCTATAATTTTTGCGTTATGGAAACCAGCATCATCAAGCATTTTTCTCGCTTTTTTGGACAGATAAGCCAAATCCCCGCTGTCAAGGCGAATACCGATAAAATTAATTTTATCGCCAAATTCTTTTGCAACCCGAATGGCATTCGGAACACCGGAGCGAAGCGTATCATATGTATCCACCAAAAAAACGCAGTCTTTATGAGTACTTGCATATTTACAAAATGCAACATATTCATCACGATACGTTTGAACAAATGCATGTGCGTGGGTTCCGGAAACAGGAATTCCGAAAATCTTCCCTGCTCGGACATTGCTTGTCCCATCAAAGCCGGCAATATAAGCTGCACGGGTTCCCCAAATAGCTGCATCCATCTCATGGGCTCTTCTTGTTCCAAATTCAAGCGCTGATTCATTTCCAATAATTTGTTTAATTCTTGAAGCCTTTGTTGCGATAAGCGTTTGATAGTTCACAATATTTAAAAGAGCTGTTTCAATAAGCTGCGCTTCCCCTAGAGGGGCTTCCACACGCAAAATCGGTTCATTTCCAAATACAAGCTCTCCTTCTTTCATGGACCGAATCGTGCCGGTAAAACGAAGGTTCTCCAAGTAACGGATAAAATCTTCTTTGTAATTCAGCTCTTCCCTTAAATAAGCAAGGTCCTCTTCTGTGAAGCGGAAATTTTGTATATAATCAATAATTCGTTCCAGGCCGGCAAAAACAGCGTAACCGCTCCCAAAAGGAAGTCTTCTAAAAAACAACTCAAAAACTGCCTTTTTTTGGTGGATGTCATCCCTCCAATACGATTCGACCATGTTGATTTGGTATAAATCGGTATGGAGCATCAAACTATCATCATTATACATTTTCATCATCATGAAACCCCCATAATATTTAATCGCTGTCTGTTCCATACGGAATGTTGAAATGTCCAAGAGGCCCATTTGTGTCTAGCGGCGATGATAGATGGATGAAGCCTGTTCAGCAAAAATTTGAAACCTTTCAGAGCAGGCATCCCCTTCAAGCTTCCTTGCAATCTATCAGATCTTTCTAACGGGCTTAATCGTTGAAACAAATCTCAAGGACGAATCTCCATTATATTATGAAAGCACTAACCGTATTGTACTCCTTTCTATACCGTCATTCAATATTTGCCAAAATTAGTGTCCATTTTAAAAGCCGAAATTACCTAATCCTGCTTCTTTTACTATGAGAGGGTGATTTTGGAAAATTTGTCAAATAATCGGGATAATCCGTAATAATTCCATCGACATTCATGGCCATCAAATGTTGAATATCGTGTATATCTCTAGCTGTATAAGGCATAATTTTCATGCCGCTCTGATGAATCATATAAACTAATTTAGGGGTTACAAGCGCTTTATTCGGATTGATATATGTCGCAAATGCTGCATATTGTTGTAAATGCTCCTCCGTAATAGCGCCATGTCTATATCCGATGAGCACTCCAAGAGAAACCGACGGCAAGACACTGTGGAATTCCTGTAAAAAAGCGGTATCAAAGGATTGAACGACCACATTCAGTTGCTGATCCCCTTTTTCGATCAGTTCTTTTGCCAACCTCTCTACAATGCCGAACTGCTTTTTCGGTTCTTTAACTTCTATTAAAAAATTGATCTTCCCCCTGTATTTCTTAAGGACATCGCATAAAAGGGGTATTTTTTCTCCGGAAAATTTTCGATGAAACCAGGCTCCAGCATCAAATTGTTTTAGTTCTTCATATGTGAAATTTTTAACTAAACCTGACCCGTTTGTTGTACGATCAATCGTTTCATCATGAATAACGGCGAGCAACCCGTCTTTCGTCATCCGTACATCCAATTCTAAATAATCCGCCTTCATGTCAATAGCGAGATCAAAGGCTGCAAATGTGTTTTCCGGAGCATATCCAGATGCTCCCCGGTGTGCGACGGCAATTGTTTTGTTGGGCTCTTTTTGAAAATGAAAAATTTTATAAAAAAAGCGGTGAACATAATAACGAACATAATCAAGCATGCATAACCATCCCCGTTTTTTTTGGATTTATACTAAATAATAATCACTTACATTAATTTATAACATTTTTTTTACAATTTTATTTTTCTTTTGCAGGATATTTCGTTTTGGAATAGAATAGTATTTAGAATATAAAAAAATTTTTAATTAACGCATCTTACAACACACCATTGTTTCCAGCCTGCACCTCATGATGAGAAGTTTTGGCCAAATCTCCTCTTCATAACACCCATTTCGCTTTTGTCCCGGATTATGCCCTATGCAAAAAATCTTAAGTTCAAGGAGAGTGATGGAATGATTAGAAAAGACGTGATGACAAAAACATGGGGAAATAAAGAAATTGTGACAAGTCCGTTTTATGGTGTCATAAAAAAAATTATGACCGAAGCAAAAAACCGGATTTATGAATGGGAACCGTTGTTTACCATTCAAACGGATGAGGGTACTCTTGTCCAAATCAGCGTCGGTATTGGAGGAATCATTGACAAGCTGTTCGTCAAAGAGGGAGATCGGGTTATTCCTGGAGCAGTCTTAGCATATATTGATGAAGATTTAATAGTCACTGGCAGCGATTAAGAATTAGGACCCCTAAGAAGAAAAAAGGGGTCCAGTAATAGCTACTTGTATTGAGCAACAATTTTTCTCAACCGGTTATTTAACGATTTAAGCATCCAATCCCGAAAGATCTCCTGTTTTTCTTCCAATGTTAAATAATACTCGGCGCCAGCTCTCCCCTTTGCAAGATCCGTTATATGTTTAATTGACAAGGCAGCAGCAACGGAAATGTTTAAGCTTTGCACAAACCCTTTCATAGGAATTACAAACGTTCTGTCAGCCATGTCAACCGCCTCTTTTGAAACACCGCTATGTTCATTTCCAAAAACAAGGACAGTCGGTCTGCTTACATCAAGCTTTTCAAGAGGAACAGCCTGTTCACTCAAATGGCTAACATATATTTGATATCCTTTCTTTTTTAATTGACTGATGGCTGCACAAATATCTGATTGATAATCAATTGTCAGCCATTTGTCTGCACTTTTCGTCACCAATTCATTAGGGGCAAAAGGCGCTCTTCCGGTTACAACCGTTACATTCTGCACGCCAAAAGCTTCAGCAGAACGAAGAACAGCCGCTTGATTATGGCCGTCATCCACCGCTTCCAACAATATGGATACGTAACGAGTCCGTTCCTTCAATACCTCATATAAACGATTCAGCCTTTCCGGCACAATCATATCAAGAATTTGGCGATCCTCATCATTTACAATCTTCTCTTTCAGCAATAATTCCACAATATTATTTTCTTTATTAACATTCACATCCCTTTACCTCCTTGAAAGCACGTGCGGGCAAGAAGATCGAACGTTCTCATTTATTATACGTCTTCTCCAAAAAAAATCTACCTCCTATAGCTGGACACGTTATAGATCAGGTTAAATATAAACAGTTTATCCACATTATCTTTGTACTGTTTCGTTCGTACTCATTGGGCAAAAACAACAAAGTATACAAAGAAGCTTTGCGGAAATTCTCTTCTTTTAAAAAACAAATGTTTATATATCAACGGATATTCACAGGAAATCCCCCTAATATAAACAGCTTTTACACATATTTTATCCACATATCCACATTAGCTATCCACATTTCGTATTGGCACATTTGTTCCCTACTACATATATGATTAAATAATTCACATTTGTTGATAAACTTATCCACTTATGCACAGCTTACAAACGGAAAACACTCAATTGCTTGTTTTGAACAAAAAAATCCCGAAAAGAGGTTTCGTAACCTTTTTTCGGGACGCTTATGTTAATAGTGATGTTGATGGCCTAAGGACATAACCCATATAGACCCTGCAACAATGACAATTGCGATATAGATCCCGTAATAAATCATTGTTGCCTGCCAAGAACCGCTTTCTCCTTCTTTCATATGCATGAACAGCAAAAGCTGAATAAACGCTTGGCAAAATGCTAAAACGACAATTAATGTAATAATCGTATTTGTCGGCAGATCGGTTGAAAATGTAATCCACACCGCCAATAACGTCAATATTATGGACAACAAAAACCCGAAGACATGCTTCCAAGGAAATCCTTTTTCGTTTTGTGCCAAGTTAACTCACCATCCCTGTCAAATAGACGAGTGTGAAGAGGAAAATCCAAACGACATCAAGGAAATGCCAATATAGACTTGAAATAAACACTTTTCTTGCCGTATCCGCGTTAAGGCCTCTTTTCAGCACCTGCAAAATGATAATCAAAATCCAAAATATCCCGATCGTGACATGAAGCCCGTGCGTTCCAACAAGAGCGAAGAAGGATGAAAGGAACGCGCTTGTTTGCATTGTTGCACCTTCATGAACAGCATACAAAATGAACTCTTCTATTTCAAAGTACAAAAAACCGATTCCCAACAATATCGTAACAATCAGCCAGCCGATCATACCGGCTTGCTTGCCTCTTCGCATTTCATAAACGGCAAGACCACAAGTGAAGCTGCTTGTAAGCAGAAGAAAAGTTTCAATCAAAACTGTTTTCAATTCATACAATTCCTCGGGACCTGGTCCGCCCGCTGTTCTGGAGACGAGCACAAGATACGTAGCAAAGAGGGTGGCAAACAGGGCAAGCTCTGCCCCGAGAAAAATCCAAAAACCTAAAATATTTAATTGATTTTGTTTCGTTGAATACTCAAGTGGAAGATTCGATTGTTTTGGAGCAATTTCCGACATGTTACTCCCTCCCTGCTTCCGTCTGTTTAATTTCTTCGACCGGCACATAGTATCCATCATCATATTCAAAAGAGCGCAAAATCATGCAGATGATAACGCCGATCAATCCGATGATCGCAACCGGCATCCATTCGAAAACTAAACCGAAGCCGGCTATAAAGAAGAAGATCGACATGATGAAAGGCCGCCCCGAATTTGATGGCATATGGATTGGTTTATATTCCGGCTCCTCTTCTTCTTTTCCTTCTTTCCGTTCCTTCTTCATCATCCACCAAGCGTCAAGACCTTTTACCTGCGGTGTTACGGCAAAGTTGTAATGCGGTGCAGGCGACGGAATAGACCATTCCAGCGTCCGGCCATCCCAAGGATCTCCCGTGAGGTCACGCTCACCTTTAAAGTACGTGTACACAACATTAATACACAGGAAGATAAAGCCGATTCCCATCATAACTGCGCCAATAGTCGAAATGACGTTTAATTCCGTCCAGCCGGCATCTGCCGGATATGTGTAAATTCTTCTTGGCATGCCCATAAATCCTAAAACATATTGCGGCAAGAAACATACATTAAAGCCAAGGACGAAAAACCAGAACGTAATTTTGCCGAGCTTTTCATTTAAAATGACGCCAAACATTTTCGGATACCAATAATGAAGCGCTGCAAAGACAGCAAAGACCGTACCGCAAATTAACGTATTATGGAAATGGGCTACAAGGAAATACGTATTATGATATTGGTAATCGGCCGCAGCCATCGAAAGCATCACACCTGTAACCCCGCCGATGACGAAAGTTGGAATAAACGCCAAAGACCATAGCATCGCAGATGTGAATTTGATTCGACCTTTATATAAAGTGAAGAGCCAGTTAAAGATTTTTACCCCTGTCGGTATGGCTATCGCCATCGTCGATACAGAGAAAAATGCATTAACCGGGGCTCCTGAACCCATTGTGAAAAAGTGGTGCACCCAAACGAGCATACTTAATACAGAAATCGCCACCATGGACCAAACCATGGCTGTATAACCGAAAAGACGTTTTCTTGCAAACGTTGAGACAACTTCTGAAAAAACCCCAAACGCTGGCAAAATGGCAATATACACTTCCGGGTGCCCCCAAATCCAGAACAGGTTCGCCCAATGCATTGGCACTCCATCGCCTGAAAGCGTAAAAAAGTGAGTGCCAAATATTCTGTCCAACGTCATTAATGCTAAAGCAACCGTCAATACCGGAAAAGCGAAAACAACCAATATAGACGTAATAAGTGTTGCCCATGTAAACATCGGCATGCGCATTAAAGTCATTCCAGGAGCTCTCATTTTTAGAATCGTTACAATGAAATTAATACCGGAGATTAATGAACCGATCCCTGAAATTTGCAATCCTAATAAATAATAATTTTGGCCCGGCCCCGGGCTGAGTTCATTTCCAGCAAGAGGCATGTATGCCGTCCACCCTGCATCCGGTGAGCCGCCGATCACAAATGAAATGTTGAACAGCAAGGCGCCAAAGAAAAACGTCCAGAAGCTGAGTGCATTCAAATACGGGAACGCCACATCTCTAGCTCCAATTTGGAGAGGAACTGCAATGTTCATGATCCCGAATATGAACGGCATTGCCATAAATAAAATCATAATGGTTCCATGTGTAGTGAAAATTTCATTATAATGCTGTGAATCTAAAAACGTATTATTTGGCACTGTCAATTGGGCGCGCATTAAAAGTGCGTCTACGCCCCCTCGGAATAGCATTAATACGGCGGAAATAATATACATAATCCCTATTTTTTTATGGTCAACAGTCGTTAGCCACTCTTTCCACAGCCATTTCCATTTTTTAAAATAGGTTAACACAAAAACGATACCAATAATTGTTAATACAATAGCTGCATCCGCCATATATATAAGGGGTTCGCCGGTAACGAAAAATTCATCCCATTTCACAGCACGTTCCTCCTTCCTTCCGATTAATGTCCTTCGTGCTGATGGCTTTCATGTTCACGATTATCATGATGATCAGATTCAACTTCCTCCAATTTTATGGTACCGTGCTTTTCTTTTGCAGGGATATTGTCTAAATGCTCACCTGGTTTCGCAAAATCAACCCACGCCAAATGTGTTCCAGAAAAAAAGTCAATTTATCTTTTAAAACTCCGACTTGGATGATTTCGTTAAATTGTTTTTTCGTCAGCAATGGAGCTGATGCTTGTGTTTCTTTCACCCATTTATAAAAATCTTCTTTTTCCATTGCGTTCACATCAAATGTTTGATGGGCAAATCCTTCTCCTGTAAAATTTGAATTCCGCCCTTTAAACGTACCGACATGATCAGCCTGCAAATAAAGAGTCATTCCCATTCCAGCCATATTATATTTTTGTCCGCCCAGCTCTGGAATCCATAAAGCGCTCATCCCGCCGACAGCTGTCAATTTAAATTCAACTGGAACATCTTTTGGAATGTTGACATAATTGACTGTTTCAATATTTTCCTCCGGATAGCTGAAAATCCATTTCCAATCGGCTGCTGTCGCATGAATTACAATTGGTTCAACCCCTCTAGATTCCTTCGGCGGTTTTTCAAGCTCAAAAGTCGCCTTAATCGTTGGTATCGCCAATGCAATGACAATCAACACAGGAATAGCTGTCCAAATGATTTCCAGAAGTGTATTTCCGTGCTGGTCAGGAGGCTCATAATCAAGATTTTCTGGTCTCTCCCTGTATTTCCATAAAATAATGGCAAACAGCACAAAGATGACAACAATAATAAACAGCATAAACCAAATTGACCAAAGGATTAAATCCTTTTGAACCTCTGCAACAGGTCCTTTCGGATTTAATAAAACAAAGCGTTCACTGCAACCTGTCAACAAAAAAAGCAATGACAGTGGTAAAACCTTCATAAACAAGTTCAACCATTTTTGTTGTTGTGCCGGCATTTTCGATCCCTCTCAAATCAGAAATGTTTTAAATTTTCATAAAAAACCGACTTAATCGATTCAAAAAATAATTGAGTTGTAAATGAACTTTATCACATTTTTATCGAAATAAACTTTAATTCAAAAAACAGTCAAGAAACGATAAATTTTTTGTAAAATTTTTGCCACGAATCTGACACAATATAGAGAAATTCCGTTTTTTCAGGGAATCTTCTCTATATTTTCCAAATAAAAGCTGATGGGAATGTATTTTCGAGGGATGTACATGAAGAAGCTGAAAAATGACGTTTTCATCTGTTTTCTTGAACCGATGTATCATTCTAAATTTGCCAAGTGAGGAAATAAGCAAAATGAGTTAGCAGCCGAGTCAGGGGAAAAATAAACAAATTCATGCTGAAAGGAAGAGTTCGGATAAATGACTTACATACAATTTTCTGTTCAAAAATAAAGCTCCTATCTTCATAAAATCGAGATAGGAGCTGAAGCTTTAGTTTAAATTCAATCCTTTTTTCTGAACAAATTGCTTCATGTACATTCTTGTCGGATTCGAAAGCATGCGAGCCATTTGACCAGTCCAAGTATCTTTGCGAATCCCGTTTGTTCGCTGATCATAATAATTGGATACTATTTCATTATATTGTTCAAGCTCGCGCACATATGCTTCTTGATCTTGCTTATATTCTTCCTCATGATAAATATGCTCAAAAGGTATTCTTGGTTTTTTCGCCGTTTTTTTTGCAGGGTAGCCGACAGTTAATGCAAAAAGAGGGATGACCTTGTTTGGAATTTTCAACAGCCTCGATACTTCTTCTAAATTATTGCGGATGCCTCCGATGTAGCAAATGCCGAGTCCCATTGACTCAGCCGCTAACGCAGCATTTTGAGCGGCCAGTGCAGCATCAATGAGAGCTACCATAAATTTTTCAGTGCTCCTCAATGAATCTTCTACATTTTTGCCTTCCATTTCACCAATGACTTCATGACGGTGCAAATCAGCGCAAAAAATAAATAAATGTCCGCTCTTCTCTACGTAAGCTTGGTTTCCTGCCAGTTCAGCGAGCTTTTTTTTCGTTTGTATATTTTTCACCCCGATAATGGAATAGGCTTGCATGTAACTTGAAGTTGAAGCGGCTTGGGCGCATTCGACAATTAATCGGATTTGCTCATCTGTCAAAGGCCGATCCTCAAAATGACGAACTGAACGGTGATTTAAAATGGTTTTGATAATGTCGTTCAACATAATCATCCTTTCTATAATCCCACTTATTTTTTGAAAAATCACACTTCTTCCAATCCAAGTATTAACATGAAAATACTGCTCTTTCAAATGATTCGTATTGAAAAATACGTTTTTTATAGCTCCTTTTTCAGTGAAGGCTCCAAGCACCTAATTTTACCATCGTATCTCAAACTATTCACTGCAACGATCCTGTATTGTAAACAACAAAATTTTTCGAATTTACGTTATTAGAAAAATTAAATTTTAAAAACGACCCTCTAAACACACAATTTGTATGTGAATTCCTGCTTCTGTCCATTGATTTCCCAAAATAGGGCAGCACTTTTCTGAACCTAAAAAATAGGGATTGAAAAAACAAAAAAAATCATCTATTCTGATAATTATAGTTTCATATAGTGTTCCAAGCAGCAGGTGCGTCATATTTCATCAGCAATATGCGCTTAAAAGGGAAGATTGGTGAAATTCCAACACGGTCGCGCCACTGTGATGGGGAGCTTTCGGCCAACATCCACTGTTTCAATGTTTGAAATGGGAAGGAGGATCGAAAGCGATGATCCTAAGTCAGGAGACCTGCCTGTTGTATGCACTGCCACCTACGCGTCATAGGGAGGAGTGATGAAGCCATGTTGAGATTTAAGCCCTACATGTATCTCAACACGAGTTAGAGTCCACAATTCCCTCTTTTACGCGTAAAAAGAGGGTTTTTTTATTATGTGTTGAGATACAAATCAAATGGGGGTGTCAATATTGACATTAATTAGTTCAAATCTTGGCTATCCAAGAATTGGTGAAAGAAGAGAATGGAAAAGAGCGCTGGAATCATTTTGGAACGGAAACATTTCAGAAAGCAGCTTGGAGGAAACATTAAAAGATATACGTCTTCTCAATCTGAAAAAACAGAAGGAAAAAGGAATAGACCTGATTCCTGTAGGAGATTTTTCATTATATGACCATGTCCTCGATACTGCATTTATGTTTGGGTATATTCCTTCTAGATTCCAGCATATGGAGCCGACTTCATTAAAAACATATTTTGCAATGGCTAGAGGCTCTGATGAAGCAGAAGCAATGGAAATGACCAAATGGTTCAACACAAACTACCATTATATTGTTCCGGAGCTTGAAAATAAAACGCCGGCGTTAGTAAAGAACCGTCTGCTTGAACTTTTTCAGGAAGCGAAAAACGAGCTGAATATTGAAGCAAAACCGGTTTTGCTAGGTCCAATTACTTTTTTAAAGCTGGCAAAACAATACGATCAACACGATTTTCATAAACATTTGTCTGCTTTAATTCCTGTTTACGTCCAATTGTTGACGGAACTTGCTCAGGCCGGTGCGAAATGGGTGCAAATTGATGAGCCGATTCTTGTACAGGAGCTAGATGATTCATCGATTCCTTTGTTTAAAGAGGTATACGATGCTTTCCACAAAGCGCTTCCTTCGTTAAATATCATTTTGCAAACATACTTTGAAAGTATAACCCATTATCAAGAAATCGTGTCTCTTCCTGTCGCTGCAATTGGCCTGGACTTTGTACATGATCATGGCGTCAATCTGTCGAACATCAAAACGCTCGGCTTTCCGAAAGACAAAATTCTCGCAGCTGGTTTGATCGACGGCCGCAACATTTGGAAAGCATCCTTAGTATCAAAAGCTAAGGAAATCGATGATCTTGCGCAATATGTAGATATTGATAGATTGATCATTCAGCCTTCATGCAGCTTGCTTCATGTACCTGTTACAGTTCAAAACGAACAGAGCTTGCCGTCCATATTGAAAAATGCTCTTTCCTTTGCTGATGAAAAATTGGATGAAGTAAATGAACTCGCTCAATATGCAAAAGGGAAAAGAACGATCGATGATTTAAAACAATATGACCGCTCTTATACGGATTTTATCCATTCTTCCTTTCGGACAAATGAGAAGGTTCAAGAGGCCAGCAAAAATATCGGAGCATATCCAACGAAACGCTTGGATTATACCGAACGGCAAAAACTGCATAAAAAAAGATGGAATCTGCCGATTTTACCGACTACTACGATCGGAAGCTTTCCGCAGACGAAAGAAATCCGGCAAATCCGCTTAAAATGGCGGAAAGGCGAATATACAAACGAGCAGTATGAATCGGTCATCAATAATGAAATAAAAAAATGGATTGACATTCAAGAACAGCTCGGTTTAGACGTATTCGTCCATGGGGAATTTGAACGGACCGATATGGTCGAATTTTTCGGGGAAAAATTAAATGGAATTGCTGTTACAAATAACGGCTGGGTGCAATCATACGGGTCACGATGCGTGAGACCGCCGATTATTTACGGAGATGTAGCATTTGATCAGCCGATGACCGTAAAAGAAAGCGTATATGCACAATCACTGACAAGCAAGCCTGTTAAAGGGATGCTGACAGGACCTGTCACGATCCTAAACTGGTCATTTGTGCGCAATGACATCGACCGTATAAGCGTTCTTCGCCAGCTCGCCCTTGCCATTCGCGAAGAAGTGCTAGCTTTAGAGAAAAATGGAATAGGCATGATTCAAGTTGATGAGCCTGCATTACGTGAAGGATTGCCTCTGAAACAATCAAAACAAAAAGAATATATCGAAGGAGCTGCTGAAGCCTTCAAGCTCGCCACCAGCTCTGTTCGCCCGGAAACACAAATCCATACTCATATGTGCTATTCGCAATTTGAGGATATCATGGAGGCAATTGATGACCTTGATGCGGATGTCATTTCTATTGAATCTTCCCGAAGCCATGGAGAGCTTGTTCATGCTTTTGAAACGTATCAATATAAAAGAGAGATTGGCTTAGGCGTATATGACATTCACAGCCCGCGAATTCCATCCGTTGAAGAAATGGCAAAAAATATCGACCGCGCCTTAGCAGTGCTTGACGTGCGCCAGTTTTGGGTTAACCCTGACTGCGGGCTAAAAACAAGATCAGTGGATGAAACGATTAGTGCTTTAAAAGTCATGGTCGAAGCTGCGAAAACCTATCGAGAAAAAATAACTGCTGCACAAATTTAAGAAAAGTATGGCCCGATTCTCTCAGCAGTCAAATCCCGATAAAACCGGCAGAAATGTCAGTTTCTATACTTTCATTTAAAAAAGGAGCCTTGCCGCTCCTTTTTTACGTTTATAAAAGAACTCCCCTTTCGCCGACTTTCAAAAGCCGAACCTATATGTAAATATTTTATATCCACAAAATCTTATTGAAAAAAATGTTTCACATCGTTGCTTTCTTCAGTTGAGCTGCACTTTCCTTAACATCATCCGCTAGACAAATGGCAGAAATGACGGAGATGCCGTCTGCTCCGCTAGCGATCACCTGACCGGCGTTGGCGATGTTGATCCCGCCAATTCCGACAATAGGGATGTCGATCCCTTGTTTGCGCATGCTTTCAATCAATTTTGGACCTTGTGGCTTTTTTGCATCCTCTTTCGTGTTTGTAGAAAAAATTGGCCCCACACCGATATAATCAGCGCCTTGGACAACCGCCTTTTGCGCCTCTTCAATTGTATGTGCAGAAACGCCTAAAATTTTGTCACCGATTTTTTTCCGGACAAGATCAGCCGGTTCATCCTCTTGCCCGATATGAACGCCGTCTGCATCTAGTTCAATAGCCAGATCAACGTCATCGTTGACAATAAACGGAATGTGATGTTTTTGGCAAATAGCCTGCAGCTCTTTTCCAAGCCGCCATTTTTCTTCGCCTGTTAAAGCCCACGCACCTTTTTCACGGTATTGAAAAAGCGTAATTCCGCCTGCAATCGCCTCTTCAAGCACATCAGCAGGCTTCCTTTTGCAGTTTACACTGCCCATAATAAAATACACCTTTAGCAGCTCCCGCATTTTATTTGCCGACACTCGCGCCATGTTTATCACCTTTGCTTTATTTTTTTATAAAAGACCCTTTTTTCAGCAACTCGTCTCCCGTCACCTTTGCCAGCTGGTTCAATAATTCGATTTGAAAGCTTCCAGGACCTTTTTCTTCCGTTAAATCAAATGCGATTTCTGCAGCGACCCCATAAGTGACGAGGCTGGCTACTGAAGCAGCAAGAGAGTCCTTTTCAACGGCTGAAAAAGCACCGATAATGGAAGTCAATAAACAGCCTGTTCCGGTAACTTTTGTTAAAATTGGATGGCCGTTTTGAATCAAATACGTTGTCTTCCCATCCGTTGCCACGTCTTCTTTTCCGGTAATGACTGCAACTGTATTCAGCTCTTCGGCCGCTTTTTTGGCCAGCGAAACAGGATCAGCAGCTGAATCCGCCGCATCCACCCCTTTCATTGCAAGCTTTTCACCTATCACATTGGCAATCTCAGGTGCATTCCCGCGAATAACTGAGATGCGAACCTCCTTTAATATTTCCCAAACAGCTTCCGTCCGGTAAGGGGTGGCTCCCGCACCGACAGGATCTAAAATGACTGGAACCCCGTGTTCATTCGCTGATTTTCCTGCAATAATCATTGCTTCGATTACTTCAGGAGATAATGTGCCAATATTTAAAACGAGCGCGCCGGATATTTTCGCCATATCCGCAACCTCTTCCTTTGCATACGCCATAACCGGAGAAGCGCCGATCGCCAGCAGACCGTTTGCTGTAAAGTTGGTGACGACGACATTCGTAATGTTGTGGACGAGAGGATTTTGGGCGCGAACCTTTTCTAGCGCCAAAATCAATTGTTCTTTATTCATTTTCTCACTCCTTCTAGAAAGCTAAAGCATCTTGTCCAATCTGCAAAGCGCATCATGTATTGGAAATTATTCCAACAAATTCCGTAATTCCCCAACAAATTTGAACGATAAGACAGAAGAATTTGTATTTTCAGGTTGATGCCAAAAGTTCTGCACCTGCTTTTTTATGATAATTTCTGCCAATCATTATACTCTCTTTTTATTTACAATCCAAATTTTCGTCTTCTTCATGAAAAATTTGCTCTTTATCCGCCTGCAATTGTTCATTTTAACATGACACTTTTTATGATATAATTTCAAATAAAACAATCATTTCGAATCAATATGCATGTTATTGAAAGAATATACATCTTTCATTTATAATAGACCAGTAAATGTCGAAACGAATTTCATTCTTTGATTCATTTATAAGGAGGTACTTATGAAAAAATATTTTAGCAAAATAATTGCACTTGCTGTTTTCACAAGCCTAATGCTTATACTTTCAGCATGCGGTGCAGGAGGTTCTGAAGGCGATAAAGGAGAAAGCAGTGAGAAGAAAGAAACGTTAAAGGTTGTTACAAACGCAGCATACGCTCCGTTTGAATATATCGACAAAGGTAAAGTTGTCGGCTTTGATATTGATTTCATAAACGCTGTGGCTAAAGAGGCCGGTTATAAAGTAGACATTAAACATACCGGATGGGATCCAATGTTTGCTGAAGTTCAAAGAAAACAAGCTGACTTGGCAGCTTCCTCTGTGTCCATTACTGAAGACAGAAAGCAAACATACGATTTTTCTGTTCCGTATTTTGAATCAACTCTTATGATTTTAGTTCCTGAAGACAGCGATATTCAAAATGCGCTTGATCTGAAAGGCAAAAAAGTTGCTGTCCAAAACGGAACAACCGGTCAGACAGCCGCTGAAAAAATACTTGCCGGCGATGGAACGGTTAAAAAATTTGAAGACAACGTCCTCGCGATCATGGAACTTCTGAACGGAGGCGCAGACGCAGTTGTGGCCGATAACGCGGTTGTCAACGAATATATTAAAAATAATCCGGACAAAAAATTGAAAGCAATTAAAGATCCGGAAAATTTCGATTCGGAGTTTTACGGTCTAATGTTCGCGAAAGGAAGCAAATTAAAACCAGAACTTGACAAAGCGATCAATACACTGTTTGAAAACGGAACGTACAGTGAGATTTATAAAAAATGGTTTGGTGTCGAACCAGATATTGATATATTAAAAAATCAGCAATAATTTTCAGCATTCCACAGGTATTTTGCTTGTCCGGAATGCACGCGGGGAGATATATGTATGAATTTTCGTTTTGATCTCATAGCTGAATATGTACCCTTTTTCTTCCAAGGAACGCTTGTAACAATTGGGCTCTCTCTTGGTGCAATCGCCATCGGCACCATTTTGGGTCTTTTTATCGGCATCGGGAAAATTGCTCAAAATAAATTTATTCGCCTGCCCTTTTCATGGTACGTTACATTTTTCAGAGGCACGCCTCTTTTTGTCCAGATGCTGCTCGTTCATTTCGGGCTCGTACCGCTGCTAATCGGTGATACGAATGGAATTATAGCGGCAATTGTTGCACTTTCTTTAAACTCTGCCGCCTACATTGCAGAGATATTCCGTGCAGGTATTCAATCGATTGATAAAGGACAGATGGAAGCTGCAAGATCTCTCGGTATGAGCCATAAACAGGCGATGCGCTATGTCATTTTGCCGCAGGCGACGAAACGGATGATTCCGCCTCTTGGCAATGAATTCGTCATTTTAATAAAAGAGTCGTCAATCGCCGCCATCATTGCCACCCCTGAGCTGATGTATTGGGGACGGGCTATGCAGGGGCAATATTATATCGTTTGGGAGCCATACCTCACCGTTGCGCTCATCTATCTTGTTCTGACATTGTCCTTAAGCAAATTATTAAGCTTTGTTGAAAGGAGAACAACAACCGGATGATTCAAGTAAAACATTTAAAGAAAAGCTTTGGGAATCTTGAAGTGTTAAAAGACATCAGTGTAGACATTAAAGAAAAAGAAGTTGTATGCGTCATTGGTCCATCCGGTTCAGGCAAAAGCACGTTTCTTCGCTGTTTAAACAAGCTTGAGGACATTACGGCAGGACAGGTTATCGTGAACGGTCAAGATATTACAAATCCAAACTTGGACATTAATAAAGTTCGCCAAGAGGTTGGAATGGTGTTTCAGCAGTTTAACCTATTTCCGCATAAAACAGTGTTGGAAAATATTACACTTGCTCCGATAAAAGTAAAAGGAGTCTCGGAACAGGAAGCAAACGAAAAAGCTTTGCAGCTGCTGAAAAAAGTGGGATTAAGCGAAAAAGCTTCAAGCTATCCAAGCGAATTATCAGGGGGCCAAAAACAGCGCGTTGCCATTGCCCGCGCTCTTGCAATGAATCCTAAAATCATGCTTTTCGATGAACCTACATCCGCCCTCGATCCAGAAATGGTCGGTGAAGTGTTAACAGTTATGAAAGAATTAGCGGCGGAAGGAATGACGATGGTCGTCGTGACGCATGAAATCGGATTTGCCAAAGAAGTGAGCGATCGAGTGATTTTCATGGACGGCGGATATATTGTAGAGGAAAACACACCTAGCGAGCTTTTTAACAATCCTAAACACGAACGAACAAAAGCTTTTTTAAGCAAAGTGCTGTGAACAAGGCAAGTATCCGGCATACGGGTTGACTTAAACTCCTTTTCAATCAAATCTCATACGAATTCATTTCGGACAAGCCGAAAAGCTTGTCCTTTATCTTTTTCTCAATGGAGCTTCTCCCCTCTTACGCACTACACACTCGTTCTTCATATATTATTTGCCATCAGCATCCAAAAGTGTTTGGACGGTAAGCCTTTCGTATATTTCCCAGCCTGAAGTTCCTGCTTGGAAGTACTATTTGAATTGTCGTAGCATCGCGGCTTGTACCAAAGTTGTTCAGCTTTTGAAGACTGACATTTCTCATCTTGGATTAGAAAGCAGAAAGCACAGATGCCGATAACACATCCAATTTTTTAGGTCAGTAACTTTTTTTCTAAAAAAACATACTAACATTAGTAGTACAGACCTAGGCCAAGGTTTGTGCTACTATTTTTTTATAGTAGAAGTGAAGGAAGGTCGAACATCCCCTGGGACCAAATAGAGTCCGTATTAAAAACAGACCAACTTCACATCCTTATTTGAATCAGTTTAGTATGTTGGGTCCGAAGAGACCGTGTATAAGAAAATGGAATCAATAAGGCAATGTGAAGAACTTCTATGTTTGGCTAAAAAGGAGAGGCAGAAAATATGAAACACGTAGTGGCATTTGATGTCAGTATGGGGAAAAGTACAATGGTCATTTATGACCGTTATCGTCAATGCGAATATGAGGGTGAAATAACCCATAACCGCTACTCTTTCGAGAAATTAAACGAAACCCTTATATCTTTAACACAAAAAGATGCACAGGCACCTGATATTGTCTTTGAAGCAACAGGCGTATATTCAAAACCACTAGAACGATTCTTAGGTGATCAAGGTTATATGTATTATCGAGTTAACCCACTCGAAGCGAATATTCAAATGGCTTCAATGAGGAGACAAAAAACAGATAAAAGCGACGCTCATGAACTTGCGAAAACTCACTTTAGAGTTGAACGTGAACAAACTTATCAAGAAGGGGAATATTATAAACAAATGCGTGCAATGACGAGATATTATGATGAATTAAGTAGTGAAATGACGCATTTATATAGTCGTTTACATGCGATTCTACAATTGAGTTTTCCCGAGTTAGAAAAGCTATTCAGTAAACGTTCTGCTTTATTTTTGAATGTCGTTCAATTATACCCTCATCCGGATCATGTGTTAGTTTGTTCAAAAACAGTGATTCGTAATCGTTTAAAAGCCAACACAAGAAAAAACTTATCATTGGCACGTGCTGAAGAAAAAGGGATCGCTTTAATCGAAGCAGCAAAAGAAGCGTATCCAGCAATTTCAAAAGATGATATTCGCTGTGAACAAGTGCGGGATTATGCCAAACGGATTGCAGACTTGAAGGAGAAAAGAGATCAACTTGTCCAAAAGATGGTTAAATTATCGAAAGATAAACAAGAGTATCAGATTTTAATTTCATTTCCAGGAATCGGAGAAACGACTGCAGTTCGTTTAATTGGAGAATTAGGAGATATTCGACGATTCAAAAACCATAAACAACTGAATGCTTACGTCGGTATTGATATTATGAGATATCAATCTGGGAATACCTTTTATAAAGACAAGATTAATAAAAGAGGAAATAACAAACTTAGAAAGATTCTATTTTACATGATCCAGACCATGATCCAACTACGGAAAAACACACAAAATCATATTGTAGATTATTATGATAAATTAAAAACGCAACCCCAGAGGAAACCTCATAAAGTTGCGTCCATAGCATGCGTGAATAAGTTCTTGAAATCGGCTTATCACCTTATCACACATAATCTGAAATACGATTACGAAAAGGCAACAATGCATCAGTAATCGTAAGTAAGATTATATCACAAAGACCTGACGAAAAAAATGGAAATCGTGAGGTCTATTTGTCATGCGAAAATTTATTTTGGAAGGAAGGGGTCCCCCTTCCTTCCAAAATAAAATCTATATTAACCAAATTATTTAATAAAAAATACTTGACTAGAGGTAAGAAAGGGGCTGTCCAGAAAGTCAGATCCCCATTGAAAACAAAAAATCATAAACACCGATATATCAACGTTTCTAAAACATTAATGGGGGCGTCCATAAGCCGTAAAAACGACTTATTAGACACCCCCAAGCAAAAAAACATTAAATTTCATATTTAAACTCACGGTATGCATCGATCAAGAGGAAAATTGCCGTTATGATATGCATCACCATTCCAACAATCGGAATCCATGCAATGCAGGAAGTAATAATTCCTAAAATGCTGCCATGCTTGTTTTTATTTGTTATAATGGCAAAAATCAACGTCACAAGGTGCAGTACAAACATAAACGCCAAAGGCGTCCATAGGAAAGATAATATAATCGTTCCACCTATAACTGGAATTCCGAAAAATGCTTCAAGACCCCCGCTTACCCATTTTAAAATGTTGACTACTGACATATAAATCCACCTCTGTATCCGTTTTTTCAATATACGAATTTGCGAATTGAAATGTTTCAAACATTCTTCAGCCCGGCACAAAAACTATTTTTGCAAGACAATTCATCTTGTTAGAGTTTTCACAATTTTTATTTTATGATAAAATCTTACAACAAAATAAATTTTAACGGGAGTTTATGGAGATGACATATAAACTTTTATTTTTGGACATAGACGGAACAATTTTGACACCGGATGATCAAATTCAAGAATCTACGAAAAGAGCTGTAGCTGAAGTTCAGAAACAAGGTGTAGAGGTCTTTCTGGCAACAGGGAGACCTTTGCATGAAATTTCGCATATCGGCAAAGAGCTGAACGTTCAATCGTTTATTGGCTATAACGGCGCATTTACGGTTTATAGGGGCCGCGAGATTTTAAAAGAGACGATGAATCCAGATCTTGTTCAAAACTTTGTGCATACCGCCAAACACCATGGACACGAGCTCGTCATGTATACAAGAGAAAAAAATGTCCTTAGCTCGTTTGATTCCCCTGCTATGAAAGATTTCATCCAAAAATTTCATTTACAAAAAAATGAGTTGTTTTCATATGATATCATCGATCAAGTTTTAGGAATGACGATATTAAATTTAGCTGATCGCGATGTTTCTCTTTATGAAAAAGACGATCTTATATACTTATCCCAAGTGAATATCGAAGGCCTGGCCCAATGCTACGATGTCATTAGGGAAAAGGTCAATAAGGGCAAAGCTGTCAAAGCAATATTAAATTATCTTGGCGTGCCAAAAGAAAGCGCCATTGCCTTTGGCGATGCCATGAATGATAAAGAGATGCTCTCAATAGTCGGCGAAGGTTTTGCAATGGGGAACGCAGATCCAAACCTTTTGCCATATGCGAAGCACCAAACAACAGACGTAACAAATTCCGGTGTCTATCACGGTTTGAAAAAGCTTGGTCTCGTTGAATAAGTAAGTAGACTGTGTAAATAGTCTTTTCCCTGCCAAATAGACAGTTGTAAAAAAAGATTATGCAAAACTGTGTTTCGGTATTCAGCTGGAGCACAATGCAAAAATTGTTCATAACGTTGTTTTACAGTGAGAAAAATACAACATTACTATTTTAAGGAAAAAAAGGACTCGATGCAGCGTGATCCAGGCAGATGTCTTTGCCAGAACGGCTGCCATGTGACCGAGTCCTTCTATTCTGCTTAGACGAATACCAGAAAAGAGAAAACTGGTCTCCCCTCATCTTCAAGACCGGAGTGAGACATCTTTGTTCACATTGGAGAGAAAAAACGGGCGATGAAGGTTTTGCGGCAGGGAGAGGACCGAATTTATTTGATGAAATAAACTGAAAGGTCAGGAAATGTGCTCCTAATTATGAGCGTGAACCGATACAATATATATTCCTTTATCCGCATAAAAAGAAACGATTAGACTATTATTGAAATCATGAGCAATCGATTGGTGCTCAGAATTGCTGGAACATATTGAGTTAACTTTATTGCATATAGTTTATGAAGGTGTATTTATTTTATCCTCATGAGTGGAAAGGAGAAAAAGCTTTGATAAAAGCAATTATTTTTGATTTCGACGGTTTAATTATAGACACAGAGACTCCCTGGTTTGAGGCTTATAAAGAAACTTTAGGTTATTATAATGTTGATTTGCCCCTTGAACATTATGTAAAAAGCGTTGGGTCAGATAATACAGTACTTTACGAGTTTTTCAAACAACAATTGGGAGAAAGCTGTAATATTGAGGAAATTGATGCCAAAGCAGAAAGCATTTATAAAGAAAAGATGAAAACACCTCAGGCACGTGAAGGTGTAAAGGATTATTTGCAAGAAGCAAACAATTTAGGATATAAAATTGCTATTGCTTCAAGCTCCACAAGGGAGTGGGTAACTCATTATTTAGATGAACTTGGGGTGTTAAACTATTTTAATACTATTATCACACAGGATGATGTTGAGAAGGTAAAACCGGCACCTGATTTGTATTTAAAAGCAGTTGATGCCTTAAATATCAGCTCAAATGAAGCATTAGCATTTGAAGATTCTTTAAATGGGCTCCAAGCAGCTCTAGCTGCTGGACTGAAATGCGTAATTGTGCCAAATCCAGTAACGGAGTCTTTACCTTTCGAAAATTATGATTTGCGACTTCATTCCATGGCAGAAAAAAGTTTGAGCGATGTCATAAAATTTATTGAACAATAAAGAATTAAAATCTCGTATTAATGCTAAGCTCTACCAAATAATATTTGATAATTCGCTAGATAAAGAACCCCCAAGGAGGTCCTTTATCTAGTTGCTTCCTCAATGAACACCACCTGCAAATGTTTTCGTGAAATCATTTACGTGTGCACTCATTTCTTTATAACGAGTCCAATGAAGATAATGATTTCCTTCTAAAGTAACTATTTTACTTGAAAAACTGCGGCTTAATTTCGTTTGATAAAAAGTTACATTGGATTTCCCATCTTCGTTCACTCGATCTTCTTTCGAAGTAAAAATCAAGGCAAAGGATACAAACAAGAAGCAAATGAAATAAAAAATATATTGAGCAAACAGTCAATTTAACTTTCCCGCCTGATATGCCTAGAAATGGCTTTGGTCATTGTTCAATTCTCTTCGGAATAAGTACCTTTTTCAGCTACTAGGAAGGAAATCATCAGGAATGATATATAATGCCAATCGTGCAATTCCAGTTGGTGAAAACATACTTCATATATTCGGACATTGTTGGAGCTGACTCGCCGAAATACTCTAAAACCTGCGGCAAGGTGAAATCAATCCCTATAACTGCTTTCACTTCATCTGGATATGCATTAGCATAATACATGCTGTATATGCCAGAAATAGAGTGCGGCATCAATATGTATGGACCTTCTATATTTGATTTTTTTAGAGTGGTTCTAATTTCCTCCACTATATTTTCCACTGTTCGTTCCTTATTCGTTACGTTGCTCCATCCATATCCAAAGCTCTCTACTACGACCACTTTATGATTCTTTGCCAATTCATTTACTAAGGGTTCGAAATCTAACACGGGAGCTGCTGTGCCTAAACCGCTTAATAACACAATCGTGTTTTCTCCATCACCTTTTGTATAAACGTGCATATTCTTTCCATCTACTTCAACTAATTGTCCTAATGGTGGATATTTTGCTTATACACTGTCATGATGTGATGGAAAACGCCTCAAATCAGAGCCGCTGTAATCATAAACAAAAAAATATTTTTTGGAATTATCCAAAATCAAGATTTCTTTTTACTGTTCATTCTTTCACTTCTCTCTATAAAACATTCTATTGATCGGCTATGCCAACGCCATTCGAACCATCTCTCCCGCCCTGATTCCTTTGCAATAAGCCAATTGCTTGCAGAGGTTAAACAAAAATAAAAAACGCGAATTTTCTAAAGGGTGCTTTTCGTCAATAAGGAAGCAGAGCCTTTTTCTTAATAATGACGAAATGTTTGCTCTTTTCGTTTCAAAAAAATCCCCTCTAAGTATATGGGCCTTGTCCACTGTCTACTTAAAGAATATCTTATCAAAATTGGTTCTTTTTTCTTTTACCTTGTCAAAAAATATTTATATAAAAATATTTGAATTCGAGATATTTTTCGGTTATGATAATATCAAAACAAAAGGAGGAAAATAAAAAATGGCAAATTTTCAATTAGATAAGGTGCACAGCTCTATTTCTTTCCAAGTAAAACACTTAATGGTTTCCAAAGCAAAGGGAGAATTCACACAATTTGATGTAGAAGTTGACGGTGATGTCGATCAGCTCGAATCTGCAAAAGTAAAAGTAACAGTTCAAGCTTCTTCTATTGACACAAAAAATGAAGACAGAGACAACCATCTTCGTTCCGGGGATTTTTTTGATGTCGAAAACTATCCGGTCATCACGTTTGTCAGCGAATCTATTAAAAAGGTTTCCGACGATGACTATGAAGTAACAGGAAAATTGACAATTAGAAATGTTACTAGAACCGAAACGTTCAAAGTAGAATTCAACGGTCAATCGAAAAACCCGTTGGACGGAAGCATTGTCGCAGGATTTGATGTAGAAGGAAAAATCAATCGCGAAGACTATGGTTTAACATGGAACGCTGCTCTTGAAACAGGAGGATTCCTCATCGGCAAAGATGTAAAATTATTCGGCAGCTTCGAATTTGTCATTAGCTAATCTTTCTCAGGCAAGTGATTTGCCCTTGGCCGCACATGGCGGCTGAGGGCTTTTATTTTATGAAAATTTATCAAAAAATGGCATTCATACCTCTCTAATGAAAAATCCCCTTGCTTATAAAGTTTACTTTTCTTTCATTTTTTGTTATTATTCATAATATTTCAACCGGAGAAGGAGGAAAACAGCATATGTCCCATCAATCATTGCAACGCCACTTGCCGCCTTACCGAGCAGATCATGTAGGCAGTCTGTTAAGAACAGACCGAATTAAACAAGCCCGATTGAAAAAAGCAAATGGGGAAATAACAGCTGAGCAATTAAGAGAGGTGGAAAACGAAGAAATCACACGCATCGTCAAAAAACAAAAGGAAATTGGCCTCAAAGCGGTGACAGACGGCGAATTCCGAAGAGCTTGGTGGCACTTTGACTTCCTTGAAAATTTAGTAGGTGTTGAAGGATACGACACAGAGACCGGAATCCAATTCCATCAAAAACAAACAAAATCTCATTCTATTAAAGTTGTTGACAAACTAGATTTCAATGGCCATCCGATGCTTGAAGATTTCAAGTTTCTAAACAGCATCGCTTCCGGCCATACAGCCAAAATGACTATCCCGAGCCCGAGCATGCTTCATTTCAGAGGGACGATTGAAAAAAGCGCTTATGAAGATCAAGACGAGTTTTTCCACGATTTAGCCCAAACGTATAAAAAAGCAATTCAAGCATTTTACGATGCTGGATGCCGTTATTTGCAGCTGGATGATACATCATGGGCATATCTTTGTTCAGAAGAGCAAAAGGAGCAAATGCGGGCCCGCGGCTTAAATCCGGATACGTTAGGACAATTGTATGCGAAAACAATTAATGAAGCTGTTGCCAATCGTCCTGATGATATGAGAATTACGATGCACATATGCCGAGGCAATTTCCGTTCCACTTGGATTTCATCCGGCGGCTATGAGCCAGTGGCGGAAATATTGTTTGAAGGCGTAAATGTGGACGGCTTCTTTTTGGAATACGACAGCGAAAGAGCCGGCGGCTTTGAACCCCTTCGCTTCGTAAACCGGTCAAATTTATCCATCGTTCTCGGCTTGATCACGTCAAAATTTGGAGAATTAGAAAATAAGGATGAAATTAAACGGCGCATTGATGAAGCATCCCGATTTGTTGATCTCAATCAGCTTTGCTTAAGCCCTCAGTGCGGTTTTGCATCAACTGAGGAAGGAAACCTGCTCACAGAAGACGAGCAATGGGCAAAACTTCGCCATGTCGTAGAAATTGCCGAAGAGGTTTGGAAATAATCGTTTACTAAAGAAATACTTACATAAATGTGTAATGTTAAGAGCCTGTCGAACGTGAATTTCGTGCAATGAACTATCAATTAAGCGAGGCTTGCGGACAGAATGTGGCGGAATTTCGATAAAAGGCAGCAGCTTGCTTTACCTATATTGATTGGTTTCATCGTTCATTCCGAAGCAATTGCAGCATGTAAGAGTTCCAAATTGAACCTTTTTCTGCTTTGCGAAAGCTCTATTCGGGTTATGCATCAAGAATCAATATTTCTAGAAATGATACCCGTAAATTGCAGCAGCTCTGTTTTTCTTTTGGAAAATTTGATTGCAAATCGCCGACAATTTATTTTTGCAAAATAAGGTGCTGCCCGCTCATCAGTTTATTTAGGAAAATCACCGTCATGACCTGTTTCTTCCGTTCTATTATTCTGGAAAATATGTAAAAAAGGGGGGCTAATAAGTCGATTTTACGGCTTATTAGCCCCCATTAATGTTTTAGAAACGTTGATATATCGGTGTTTATGATTTTTTGTTTTCAATGGCGATTTGACTTTCTAAGAGCCCCTTTTTCTTTTTGACAGCATCATCATCAGATGTTTCTGAGCAATTTACGAACTTAACAGCAAATATTTATGCTTTACAGCAGAGCTTAATTCGTCGGGAGAGCCTTCAAACACGATTGAGCCTTTGTTTAAAATATATATGCGGTCTGCAAGCTCAAGCGCCATCGATAAATTTTGTTCAACTAAAAGCATTGTAAGACCTTGCTTCTTTAATTCACGAATAATCCGTTTCACTTCCTGAACCATCAATGGGGACAATCCTTCTGACGGCTCGTCAAGCAGCAGTAATTTAGGATTCGTTAGCAAAGCGCGTCCAATTGAGAGCATTTGCTGCTCTCCCCCGCTCAAAGCCCCTCCCATCGATGCTTCTCTTTCTTTCAGCCTTGGAAACGTGTCATAAATTTGTTCTAATGTCCAGCCATTTTCGGCAGGCCTATAAGTGGTCATTAAATTCTCCTTTACAGTCAAATTCGGAAATATTCTTCTCCCTTGCGGAACAAGAGCAACGCCTAATTTCGAAACCTGGAAGCTCGTCTTTGATTGAATTTCCTGTTCTTCAAACACAATTTTTCCTTTTTTTGATTGAATGATTCCCATGATAGAATGAATCGTTGTTGTTTTCCCCATTCCGTTTCTTCCCAGCAGGACGGTTACCTTGCCTTGTTCAACCGTTAACGAAACATTATGGAGGACGTGGCTGTCGCCGTAAAATGTATTTAAATCTGAAACTTTAAGCATGTGCTGCCGCTTCCTCCTTTCCAATATATATTTCGTTCACCCTCCTGTCATTTCTCACTTCATTTGGATCGCCGTCAATGAGAATTCCTCCGTCATATAAAACGACCATTCTATCCGCCAGTCCAAATACGACCTCCAAATCATGCTCAATAATTAAAACGGTCAAGTCCTTCGGCAAATTGTGCAGCAAATCGACAATATAATCCGTTTCCGCCTGCGACATGCCGGCAGTCGGCTCATCTAATAATAAAACTTGCGGATTGATCGCAATGCCAAGCAAAATTTCGATTTGCCGCTGTTCGCCGTATGACAGCTTTTTCACTATTTCATTTGCGCGCTTTTCCAATCCCCAAGTTTTGATCAATTGGTTTGCTTCCTCGAAAAGCTTCGGGTATTTTTTTTCGTTTCTCTTTTTAAACCACACGTTTTGCAAATGATGTTTCCGCTGTAAAACTAATAATAAATTGTCAAGCACCGTCAGTTCGTTCAACAAATTGTTTCGTTGAAAGGTGCGGACGATTCCGGCGTTTGTCCGTTTAAAGTTGGCAACATTCGTTATATTTTCTCCTTTATAATAAATGGACCCGCTGCTCGGCTTCAGGTCGCCGGTTAAAATGTTGAAAAAGGTCGTTTTCCCGGCTCCATTCGGACCGATAATGCCTATCCGCTCACCTTTTTTCACTTCCAATGAAACATCCTTAAGAATTTCAAGACCGCCAAAATGCATGCCGACGCGATCAATCTTCAAGATTACAGGATTCTCCATGCCCCATCCCTCAATTCTTCACATCATTGTTATACAACGCATTGGATTTTTTTCCGGAAATAGCTGACAGCTTGTTGGATTTTGAAAATGACTGAAAGAGCAATTTTCCAAGCCCGACAATTCCTTTTGGGAAAAATACGACAAACAAGATAAAGATAATCCCGATAATCATCATCCACATGGTCGTATAAGAGCTGACAATCGTTTCTAAAATGACGATAAATGCTGCTCCCAAAACGGGCCCGATCATTGTTCCGGAACCGCCGATAAGAACCATAATTAAAACAGAGCCAGACATCGTCCAATATACATCGCTAGGCGAAATGAAGCTGTTAAAGCTTGTATATAACGATCCTGCTACTCCGCCGAGCCCGCCGGCTAAAACAAATGCGGCAAGCTTATATAGTGTTGTATGATAGCCCATCGATTTCAATCTTGTTTCGTTTTCGCGAATCCCTATTAATACTTGCCCAAAAGGGGAGTGTACGATGAGGCTTAAACCGCCGTAGATCAATATAAACAAAAGCAATATCAAATAATAAAAGTAAACCGGGTTTGAAAAATCAAGTGATCCAATTAAAGGGCTTGGAATGCCTGATAATCCGTTTGAACCGCCCGTGATAGTCGTTGACTGGTGGACAAATGAATAAATCATTTGCGAAAAAGCCAATGTTAACATAAGAAAATAAAAGCCGCTCACCTTTACGCAAAAAATTCCGATGATGGCGGATGCAATGATTGCAGCCGCAAGCGAGGCGAAAAGAGTAAGGAAAAAGTTTGGAGATATCTCCCTTGCAAGAATGGCGGACATATAAGCCCCGACTCCAAAAAACGCCGCGTGGCCAAGCGAAACCAGCCCGGTATATCCGACCAAAATATTTAAACTAAGAGCGAAAATAGCTAAAATTAAAATTTCAGTTACCAAATTTAAATAAAACAAAGAAAAGATAAAGGGGGAAAAGATGAGCAACATAACTGCGGCAATAAGAACGAAACCTTTTTTGTTCAATGCTTAACCACCTGCCTTCCGAGCAATCCGTTCGGTTTGACGATTAAGACGACCGCCATTAATCCGAAAACGACGAACAAGCTTAACTCAGGAACTAAAAATCGGCAAAAAGTCTCAACAATCCCAATCGTTAAGCTGGCCACAAACGTTCCAGCGATCGACCCTAAGCCCCCTATAACGAGAACAACTAATGCCAAAATAAGCGTTTGGAATTCCATGCTTGGATAAAGCCCGAGGATCGGCGCAGCAATGACTCCGCCAAAACCTGCTAAATATCCCCCTATGAAAAACACGACGGTAAAAACTAGTTGAATATTTACACCTAAAGCACATATCATCTCTTTATCGCTCAGTCCAGCGCGAATGATCGCCCCCCAGCGCGTTTTTTCTTGAATGAACCACAACAGCCCCGCTAAAATTAAACCTATTGCAATTACAGCTAAACGATAGACAGGAAAGGCTTGATTAAATAAGGTTACCGTACCTGATAAACTTTGAGGCAAAGGGATCGATAAAACATCCGATCCCCATATCGCCGCTGTCATATCATGAATGACATACGCAAGCCCAAATGTTAACAATACTTGTGACAGGTGCCCTAGCTGATAAGTCGGCCGCAATAAGATCATTTCAATAATGAGAGAGCAAACAGCTACTGCTAAAGGTGCAATGATTAAGGCAAGCCAAAAATTTTGTCCAGAATGGACGGTAATCGAATATGAGACATAAGCTCCTATCATATACAACGATCCATGCGCCAAGTTCAATACTCCTAAAATGCCAAAGACGAGCGACAATCCGCATGTAATGACGAAGAGCAAAAGCCCGTATGAAATGCTGTTTACTAGCTGCGCCCCGATAATATCCATGATTATCACCTCTTTTTTTATCTATTTTCCTGGATCTCTCACCTCTTCAATAATTTCGATCACTTCGTTTTCCGTCTGTCCATTCACAAGCTTGGTTTCAATGATATACATGTTTTGAATAACGTGGTGGGTCTCCTTGTCAAACTTAATCGGGCCTCTCGGGCTTATGAATTCAACATTAGAAATCGCTTCTACCACTTTATCTGGATCTGAGGCGTCGCCGTCAAGCGTTGTCAGCGCTTCTGCAATAATTTTGGCAGCATCATAGCCTTCCAATGCTTCAATGGTCGGGCGTTCATTATATTTCTTTTCAAAAGCCTCTTTAAACTGTCTATTTTCTTCTGTTTTTATACTATAATCCCAGAAAATAGAGGAAATTGTTCCAACTCCTGCGTTTCCTTGTGATTTCCGCACGTCCTCTGAAACAAGCCAGCCGGAACCAATTAATTTCTTATCTTCTTTTAACCCGAATTGATCGTATTGCTGAACAAATCTCACCGCATCACTTCCTGCGAAAAATGCATATACTGCTTCAGCCTTTGCATTTTTAATCGTGGTCAAATAAGAGGAATAATCATTGTTTCCGAGAGGCGGGTAAACTTCACCGACAATTTTTCCTCCTGCGGCAGTATAAGCTTCTTTAAACGCTTCAGATACTTCCCGTCCAAACGCATAATCTGCTGCTGCAATGTACATTGTCTTTCCTACGTTATGAAACGCCCATTCTCCTAATGAATTGCCAATCTGCCACGAGGAAAAAGAAGAACGCCAAATATAGTCACTTCGTTTGCTTCTCGTTAAATCATTTCCTCCCGCATGCGAAACAAGGAACGGAATTTTTTTCTTATCCACTTCATCGCGAATGGCATAGGCTACCGCCGTGCTTACCGTTCCTGTTAAAATGTCCACTTTATCTTGATCAATCAATTTTCTCGCTTTCCTTAATGCTACTTGCGGATCAGCTTCACTGTCTTCTTTAATAATTTCGATTTTTTTGGAGCCAATTTTCCAATCAATGCTGTCAAAATACAGCTCCATACCTTTGTGCAAATGCTTTCCAAGTGAAGCATAAACCCCCGAATCTGGAAGCAGCACACCAATTTTTATTGTTCCTCCGCTTTTGCTCCCGCCTTCTTCTTTTTTCGATGTTGACTGAATCGCGCTGTTGCCACAAGCCGATAAAACGGCTAAGAAAACAACTAGCATAATCAAAAATAACTTCTTTTTCATCAAAATCCCCCCGTACTTGTTAAGTAAAACGCTTTCAAAATTCTCCTCCCCTTTTTTAAAACGCTTTCATTTTCCTGGGTATCTTTTCTCCTCCCTTTTCCTCCGGAACTAATATTTCAAATATTATAATATATCTGAATTTTTAAAATTTCAATATTTTTTATTCATTTCGTCAAAAAAACATATAGTTAATGAAATCTATGATCGTCGCAGAAAACGCTGGAAATTCTTGTTTTTCTCATCATTCAATCTTCATTTTTTCTTTAATAACGAAAATTTTATTATTTATTTTTTTTACACTCGTCATACAAACAAATGGCTTAATGAATAAATTTTATTCGTAATTGTTTAAGAAAGACAGATGAATATCCTAAGCTTTTATTTGCAGAGGACTTTCCGCAAAAAAATTCGCATTAAAAGTGATGCCCATCGTAACCCAAATAAAAAAACCTAGGGACTCTCAAAATTCCCTAGGGATTGCCTTTACAATGTGACTGTTATGCCCACCACATTTCAGCAACTTCTTCTTTAAAAAGAATTTGCTTTAATAAGCTTACTGCCTTTCCTAATCCTTCATCAATGGATGCCAGCATATCCTCATGTTCAATTGAAAGAACATAATCATATCCGGCAGCACGCAAGGCACTTACAATATCCTTCCACACTTTTTCACCTTGGCCATAGCCAACCGACCGAAATGTCCATGATCGGTCCAAAATTTTACTGTAATGCTTTGTATCTAAAACGCCATTCACTTGTATATTTGCTTGATCCAAATAAGTATCTTTAGCGTGTACATGAAATATGGCATTTTCACGTCCTAATTTTTTTATTGCTTCAACAGGATCAATGCCTTGCCAAATGAGATGGCTTGGATCAAAATTCGCTCCAATACTTGGCCCTACATTTTCTCTTAACTTTAATAAAGTTTCAGGATTGTAAACAATAAAACCTGGGTGCATTTCAAAAGCAATTTTATTTACACCATGCAATTTGGCAAATTTTGCTTCCTCCCGCCAATACGGTATTGTCACTTCATTCCATTGCCATTCCAGTAATTCCATATATTCCGGAGGCCAGGAACAAGTAACCCAATTAGGGTATTTCGCATTTGGATGATCGCCTGGACATCCGGAAAACCCATTCACAACTGATACTTCCAAACGTTCTGCTAACAGCACTGTTTTTCTCCATACATCATGGGATTCAGCCGCAAACTTCTTGTCCGGGTGAAGCGGGTTGCCATGAAAGCTTAGACCGCTTATCGTCAGCCCTCTGCTTTCGATGGCCCGCTGAAATTCTTTTAGTTTCATGCTGTTTTCAAGCAATTCATCCGGATTGCAATGTTTATTGCCCGGATAATTGCCAGTCCCCAATTCTATCGCCTCTATCCCCATTTCTCGCACTTTATCAAGCATTTCCTCGAACGGCAGGTCTTGGTAAAGTACGGTAAAAACACCTAATTTCATTTCAATACCTCCCCTGTCTCAACCTTGACCCATCTTTTCTCTTCGTGGCTTTTTAATATAGCCTCAATCAGCTTCATAATATAGTGTCCGTCTTCAAAAGTGGCAAAGGAAGAAGAGGCTGGATTTGGATGCGCTTTTACTGCTTTATAAAAATCAATGAATAAGTTTTTTAAACCATCTGGCCATCCTTCTGGATGACCGCCAGGGTAATGCGCCAGCGAAGAAGAAAAGTCAGACAGCAAGGAAGGATCCCGTACTAGCTCCATATTCGCCTGATCACGGCGTCCAATCCATATTTTGTTTGGCTCTTCCTGATTCCAATAAATAGTATTCTTTTGCGCGGCAATTTCAAACGTAAAGAAATTTTTCCTTCCAGCACTTACTTGCGAAACGGTGAATACCCCATGTGCTCCATTTTCAAAATGAACCAGCACACTGCCACAATCTTCGCTATTAATCTCTATTTCTTCGAAAGAATCTTGACCTCCACTTTTAAAGGTTTCGATTTCTCCAACCGGTCTTTTCCTTACAGGATAAACCGTTTTTAAATCAGCAAATACCTCGACAATCTTTTGATTGAGAACATATTGAATAGTATCACACCAATGGGAACCGATGTCAGCAATCGCACGTGATCTGCCGTTTTTTTCCTCATTTAAACGCCAGTTGTAATCAGTATCATACAGGAGCCAATCTTGAAGATACGTTCCATACACTAAATGTGCCGGACCGTATTCATCGCTGGCCATCAGCTCTTTCACTTGGGCAACTAGCGGATAATGACGGTAGTTGAAGCATACTCCTGCGACGACCTTTTTTGTTTCGGCTAACCTTACTAATTCACTCGATTCTTCACTCGTCATTGCTAACGGCTTTTCTGACAGCAAATGCTTGCCGGCAGCTAAAACTTTTTTATTGATATAATAATGCAAATAATTAGGAGTACAATTATGAACGACATCTATTTCTTGATCATTTATTAAATCATCTTCATTTCCATAATACCTTGGGATTCCAAATTGTTCGGCTGCTTTTTTTGCCTTCTCTAATGTTCTGGCACTAATTGCAGCCACTTCAACACCATTTAATCTTCTCAGTGCTTCTATGTGCGACTTAGCAGAAAACCCTGTCCCGATTACGCCTACTTTGATAACTGACATAAACAATGCTCCTTTTCTTTTGGATGATTATTTTTTTAACGTTTTCCTTCCGAACGCCACGGCCAAAATGATGATCAACCCTTTAATAATCATCTGCTGGCTTACATCAAGCCCCATGATGATTAATCCATTGTTTATTGTTCCAATCATGATAGAACCAAAAACGGTGCCGATAACGGTTCCGACTCCCCCGAATAGGCTTGTTCCGCCAAGAATTACAGCAGCAATAACGGATAGTTCGTCGCCTTCACCAAATGTAAACCTCCCGGAATGCATCCGGCCGGCATATAATAAGCCAGCAAATCCTGCCATTAAACCGGAAACTAGAAACACAATAAATTTAATTCGATTCGTTTTGATTCCTGTATATTTGGCAGCAATTTCATTTCCCCCGGTTGCTAGTGTCTGCCTGCCAAACGCGGTTTTTTTCAATAAAATATGGCCGATAACTGTAATCACAACTGTCCAAATCAATAAAATAGGAATCGGTCCGATATCTCCTGAACCAAATAAATAATTAAACGTAGAATGGACAATCGGCACTGGTGCAGTATTTGTTATCCACATCGCCAAGCCTTTTACCGCTTCCATCATCCCAAGCGTAACTAAAAATGAGGGGATGGCGATCTTCGTAACTAGAAAACCGTTTACTAATCCAACTAACAAACCGGTTCCTAATCCAGCTGCCAGACCCCCGATCAAGCCGAAGCCAGCTTGCAGCGCTAATGCTGCTGTTAAAGAGGATAACGCCGTAATAGATCCGACAGAAAGATCAATTTCGCCCGTGCTAATTACAAAAGTCATCGCAACTCCCATAATCGAAATCATCGCCGTTTGGCGGGCGATATTCAATAAGTTTGATGTTGATAGAAAACCATCGTCATATAACGTAACGGAAAAATAGATTAACACTCCAATAAAAGCTATATATACAATATAATTGCGCCAATCAAATGCCATTGATCGTTTCGAAGGACTTAGGTTATTTTGCAACTGATCTTGCTCATTAAATTTAATGTCCTTGGATAGCATGCTGGAGAACCTCCTCTGAATGAATTTCCTTTCTTTTTAGTTCTTTCACATTTCTTCCTTCATGTATTACTAGAATTCGATCACTTACCGCTAACAGCTCCTGCAGCTCAGAAGAAATGACGATGATTGATTTCCCGCTGTCAGCTAATTCACGAATAATATCTATGATTTCGGTTTTTGCGCCAATATCTACACCGATCGTAGGCTCATCTAAAATTAATATTTCAGGGTCATTAGCAAGCCATTTCGCTAATACAATTTTCTGCTGGTTGCCCCCAGACAACAGCTTTGCTGTTTATAAAAATATGATCTGTTTTAATATTTAGTCTTTTTACAAATTTTTCCGTTATCATATTAGCCTTGCGATGGTCGATGAAAATTCCTTTTTTTAATTTTGATAGAATCGGTAAAATCGTATTTTCTTTCACACTATAATCTAGAATTAACCCCTGCAGCCTCCGGTCCTCTGGAATAAGTGCTATGCCGGCATTAACCGCATCTGATGGACTTTTGATTGTATGCTTCTTGCCTTTTATATAAATTTCACCTTTATTTATTGGGTCAATGCCAAAAATGGCACGCGCTAATTCAGATCTTCCGCTCCCCATTAATCCAGCAATTCCTAAAATCTCTCCTGAGTAGAGCTGAAAGCTGATATCTTTTACTTTGGAGTTGGAAGTTAAATTTTTGACTTCTAAGACTGGAGTTCCCTCTGTCGAATAATATCTTTCTTTCCATTCAAACGATTTATCTAAATCATCCCCTACAATATGCTGAATGACAGTTTCCATATCGATTTGATTACATTGTTCAGTTGCAACTTTTTTTCCATCACGTAAAATGGTAATTTTATCGCATATTCTAAAAATCTCGTCCATACGGTGTGAGATATATATGATAGAAATACCTTTCTTTTTTAACTTATTGATGATTTTAAATAAAACATCTGTTTCTTTTTCCGTTAAGGATGATGTAGGTTCATCCATAATTAATATTTTTGTCTCATGCGACAAAGCTTTTGCTATTTCAGTCATTTGCCAGTACCCAACACCAAGATCTCCGACGATATCCTTTGGATTGATGTCAATTTCCATTTCCTTGAGTATTTCTCTTGTTCTGGCTATACTCTTTTTATCATTAAGTATCCCGATTGCATTTTTTGGCTCTCGAGCTAAAAAAATATTCTCAGCGACAGTCAGTGAAGGGATTAAGCTAAATTCTTGAAAAATCATGGAAATATAATTGTTTTTCGCATCGTTCGCATCCTTAATCGTTACTTTGTTTCCTTCAATATATATTTCACCTTCATCAGCTTGATAGACGCCTGTTAATATTTTCATTAATGTGGATTTGCCGGCGCCATTTCCCCCCATTAATGCATGAACTTCACCTTTGTTTAAAGTAAAATCAACCGAGTCTAAAACTTTGATGCCGTTAAAATATTTTGAAATTCCTTTCAATGATAATAAAGGTTTGTCCATTTTGATCACCTTCTTTTAATTTGAGGCTACTCAAAGCAAGAGTAGCCTCAATAGTTGTTCTTTCATTTCAAATTTACCCATATCCCTTTTTCAGCTGATTCTAAAATCGCATCACAAATTACGGCAATTTGATAGCCATCGTAGAAATTCGGCGAAACTTCAGTATCTTCTACAATGGATTTTATGAAATCATAAGTTTCGATAATTTTTGTTTCGCCATACCCTATTCCCAACGCTGGGATTGGCCATAATCCTTGACCGTACGGATGCTCAGGACCGGTGTAAATTGTTCTAAATCCTTTGCTGTCGCTTGGATCATCAGCAAAGCAAACTTGCAGCTCATCACGTCGTTCATAGTTGAAATATAATGACCCTTTTTCTCCATGGATTTCAAATGTCAAGAAATTGTTTCTTCCCCATGCATTACGTGTTGCTTCAATACTGCCGATGGCACCGTTTTCAAATTTTACTAACGTTGTAAATTCATCATCAACGTCAACCTGACCTTTAGGAGCCTCTGCCTCACCTTTGACTGTGCCGAGTTTATCAACTCCGCTCGTTTGAATCGGTCTTTCCGGCACCCATGTTTTTGTTACTGCCATGACATCTGTGATCTCCCCAACGAGATACCGCGCAAAATCAATTACATGTGTTCCAATATCTCCGAGTGCACCTGAACCTGCAACTTTTTTTTGGAATCTCCAGGACAAAGGTGATTGAGGATCTGCGGACCAATCCTGCAAATACGTTCCGCGAAAATTCAGTATTTTTCCAATTTTTCCTTCTTCAATATATTTTCTTGCTAAAGCTACGGCTGGCGTTCTTCTGTAGTTGAAAGCCACCATATGTTTAACTCCTGCTTCTCTTACAGCATCCAGCATCCTTTTTGCTTCTTCAGCATTTCTAGCCAACGGTTTTTCGCTTATTATATGTTTGCCGGCCTTTGCCGCTGCAATGGCAATTTCAGCATGAGTATCATTAGGTGTTACAATATCAACAATATCTATATCAGGATCTTCTATAACCTCTCTCCAGTTAGAAGAATAGCTTTCAAAACCAAAACGCTGAGCTGCCTCTTTTGCTAATTCATCCGTAACATCGACAACCGTTTTGCGATGGGGGATTCCAGGAGCAGGCCAGAAAAACATGGGCATACCTGCATATGAAAGCGAATGGGCTTTCCCCATAAATCCAGCGCCGATCATTGCTATGTTAAACTTTTTCATAACCTTACCTCCCATTGAGTTTAAAAAATGAATAATGATTATTTTGCTGCACTCTGAATAGAATCTGGTGCCTCTTTATGGTAAACAAGCTTCCATGCTTCAAGAACATTTTCTTTTGTGACTTTATAAGCTGGAACTGCCACATACGGAGGGGTTTCTTTGCCTAACAATGCATATCCAGCTAAAATAGCTTCTGAAATTCCTTGGTCATACGGAAGCTGCGCTCCTAATCCTTTTACAATACCGTCAGAAGCAATTTCCAAAGCTACATTTGTTCCTAGATCAATGGTCGTAATAACTAAATCGTCACGCCCGGCTGTCCGTGCTGCTGCGAGTGCACCTTCAGCAGGTACATCCCAAACGACAAACAAGCCGTCTAAATCAGGATTTTTCGTTAAAATACCCGAAGCCACTTTTTCACCATCGTTTGGATCTGTTATTCCGCCTCGTGCAACAATCTCAATATCAGGATATTTTTCTTGAATTGTTTTTTCGAAAGCTTCTGTACGCTGTTTCGTCACAAAGAAATCAGCATCGTGAAAGATAACTCCAATTTTCCCTTTACCGCCCAGTTTTTCAGCCATAATTTCAGCTGCTGCAACTCCATTTCCGTAGTTATCTGCTGAAACAACACTCACATAATCTTTTCCATGTTCTAGCCCTTGAGGCGCATTATCCATGAAAACTAATTTTACGCCTGATTCAGCAGCTTTTTTATAAGCCTCAGCGGTAGATACCGGGTCTACTGGAATACTGACAATAATATCCGGATTTTTAGCAAGCACTGTTTCAATATCCGAAACTTGTTTTTCAGATTTAAAGTCTGCATCCGTTACAGCCACTACTTCTATTCCCATTCTTTCAAACGTTGCTTTTAACCCGTCAATTTGGGCGGTTGACCAGTCGTTCCCTGCATAATGCATGACAATCGCCGCTTTATAGTTTCCTTGTTTTATTTTTGCTATTTCCTCTTCGGTCAGCTCCAATGTTTTGGCGGAAACTGCTGTTTCCCCGTGCGGGCCTTTACTTAAAATTAACTGATTATCTGAAATTTCCTTATTAATCGTGATAGGTCCTGATGCAGGAGCTTCAGATGATGATTTGTTTTGATCAGAAGAGCTATTTTCATTGTTTGATTTGTTTTGATTACAACCGACGAGAATAAGGCTGCTAATTATTGCAAATATGGAAAATATCGCGAAAATTTTTCTCATAAGCCATCCCCTTTTCATAAAATGTTACAAACCAATATTTTTTAAATAATTTCTGCTGATTTCTGCACCTTGTTTTGGATCCGAATAGCTGTCTAATTCTATCGTGATCCAGCCGTCATAATTAGATTCTTGCAATACTCTCGTCATCTCTTCAAAATTTTGGTGTCCTTTTCCTAATGGCAAAAATTGACCATTATCATAATCTTTAAAGTGGACATATTTGATTCTAGATGAGTATTTTTTGATAATTTCGATTGGATCGCCTCCGCCTGCCTCAAGATGCGCCGTATCAGGACATAGATTAATAGTTGTTAAAGGCATCAGCTTATCTAATTGAGCAGGTGATTCTACGATCGTACCCAGGTGAGGATGATAACTTGGGATTAAATCGTACTTTTGGGCAATCTCCACAACTTTATTTAATGCATTTGCCAAATGAATGTAATCGTTTTCTAAAATCCCGTTTGAACGTACAGCTCCCCCGCCGACAACTAGATGATTGGCGCCTAATTCGGAAGCAAATGCTGCAACCTTTTCAATTTTCAACATTTCTTCTTCCAAAATATCTGGAAAAATAAAATTTCCGCCTGTATACACCGCCACAAAATCTAAAGAGTACTCGTTCATTAATGCTTGAAAATCTTTTTTTCTATCTACATATTGCATCAAATTTCCGTCAAAAATTTCAAAACCTTTATAACCGGAAGCAGCTATATCTTTTAATGCTTCTTCTGTTGATCCATTTGCCAAATAGTAAAGATCTTTAATTGACGTAACCCCTGCCGGATGGCCAACAACACCGCCCCAAGTATTGGTCTGGTAGCCTAGCTTCATTTTTACCCCTCCTAATTCTTTTACATGTTCATCAGTTGCTTTTTTACCCCATTCGTATTGAAAAGCTTCCATCACCTCCCATAAAATGAAATCGATTACATTAAAATGAAAAAAATCAGGGGAATAAGGCGTATATTTTTGTAATCCATTACATTTTAATCATATCTTTCTTCTTCTCTTTGCATGTCTCGCGAATAACCAGTTGATCTTCTAATATATATTGGCTTTTTTCCAGCTTATCTTTCTGAATAAGTTTTATTAATAATTCCATCGCTTTCTGACCTATCTCAAACATAGGCTGTGAAACAGTTGTTAGCGCAGGTTCAAAAATAGATGCGAATTTAATATCGTCAAAACCAACTATTGAGATATCATCTGGAACTTTCAATCCTTTTGCTTTGATCGCTTTTATCGCTCCAATGGCCATTTCGTCGCTTGACGCAAAAACAGCAGTTGGCGGTTCAGTAAGCGCAAGCAGTTTTGTCATTAAATTAAAACCGCTCTCAAATGAAAAATCTCCCTCTTGAATTAAATTCGGTTCGATCGCAATATCATGCTGCATCATTCCTTGCTTGAAGCCCTTTAAGCGGTCTCTGCTCAATATTACGTCCATTGGGCCTGATAAAAATCCTATTCGTTTATGGCCCAAGCTGATCAAATATTCCGTAGCTTTTCTGGCACTGCTAATATTATCAATAGAAACAGTTGGAATATCCGATCCCTCCAAATATTCACATGCGAGCACCACTGGGAATTCATGAGAAATCTCCTCTAATAAATGAGATTCAAGTCTTGCGGTCAACAAAATCATTCCATCTGCTTTTTTCTGGCGCAATATATCTAAATAGCCTTTTTCACGCTCTAAACTATTCCCGGTGTCGCCCAGAAGGACCTCGTAATCGTTTTCAATCGCTACTTGCTCTATCCCTCTCAATATTTTTGAGAAAAATGTATTTGTTATATCAGGCACTACAACAAGAACCGTTTTTGTTTCTAAGCGTCTCAGCTGTCGAGCCAATAAATTTGGTTGATAATTCAGCTTTGTTGATTGCTTCCAATACTTTTTCAGCCGTTTCTTTTTTGACGTTCCCAGAATTGCTTAAAACTCTGGAAACAGTAGCTGTGGACACATTTGCCATTTTTGCAACATCGCTAATTCTAACCATATCCAGATCTCCATTTCCTAGATAAAAATCCTTTGGCTGTATTATTTTTTATGCTAGATTTGTAATCTAGTGTAATCGATTACAAAATAAAAAGCAATACTTTTTCTACTTTTTTAAAAATTAATTGTTTGTAAAACTTTATTAGCGTTAAAAGGGAAAAAAGGTTTTTAGAATAAAAAACAAATTGTTATATATTCCGAGGCGGCATTTTAAATGATTGACAAAGTCAATTCTTCAAACTACGCAACACATTGTATCCGATGGCAAATATCCAATCACAGCAATAACTGAACCATTGGGTGCCAATAGTAAAAAACCGGGCTTCTGGTCATAACAGGTAATCCAATATTATTCATCCAGACAGTTTAGCAGTCTTTTTTTCAGCAAAATGCAGATGTAAAGTGTAAAATATACTGCCAATTGCAAGAGACATCCAGCATACATGCACGTGTACAGTAATGAAATATTGAAAAACAAAACTCGAACAACTCTCCAATCAAAAATTAGAATTTTTTATTTATGAATGCCCATTGGATCTTACTATGAAATAATTTGAAATCGACATCGCCTTAATCTGCAATTAAAGCCCCAAATTTATCATTCAATTACCGCTCATTTAACTTCATTCAAATGCTAAATGAACAGTTACCGATAGACGGCTGAATGACTTTATTAAAACAGAAAAGAGCCCTTGATGCTTTATAGCAAGGGCTCGTTTTTCCACTGAATTATGCCGGTACCGCATAAATAATATATCGCTGTGGCGCATTTCCAATATAACCGAACGGATAGCATGTTGTTAACGTTAAAACTTCGTTTGGAGCAGTAGATCGGATCACTGTTCGATCATCGGCATCAACAATCTCTGTTTCTTGAATCAAATATGTGAAACGACCATACTCCATTTCAACAATGAGTTCATCTCCAATTTTTAAATCGCCAACATTGCGAAAAACTGTATCCCGATGTCCTGATAAAACGATTTGGTCGTTTTGCCCAGAAAAAGCAGTGCCTCTGTAATGACCGACGCCTTTCTCCAATTCGTCTTCATCCGTCCCCTCAACGATCGGCAATTGTGCTTTAAGTTTCGGGATGTGCAAAATGCCAATCACCTCGTCCATTTTCGGTTGAAAGTCGCTTGGTACAACTTCGCTTCTCTCCTTTTTCTTTAGACCTTCTGCACCAACAAGCTGATGGGCTTCCTTCAATGCCTCATTTTGTGCGCTGTGCATTGACCATAACTTCCATCCGCCATATGCGACACAAAACAAACCACAGCTAATAAACAAAATGGGCAGCCAATTTTTCACATGCATCCTCTTCCTTTAATAGAGACTGTTGTTAATTATTTTACCATAAAAAGTCGAGAAGACATCCGCTTCATTTTGCGGAGAAAACCAAAAAATAAAATAATCGGACCCCAGCTACTGTTCTTAGGGAAACCTGTTAAAGCAGCCCATAAAAATGCTAGGCGTCGGTCTGTTTTCAATTGATCTGAAATAAGTAAAAAAAGTAAGAACGTCTCAAGGGCAGAATTTAAAATTGTTGTGAAGGACAAAGGGGCTTGTCTATAAGACTTTTTCGGCTTATAGACGTGCCCCTTTAAAATTTTAAAAACGTTGATATTTGATGTTTTTTGTTTTCAATGGAGATTTGACTGTCTGAACAGCCCCAATATTGTCTATATTTCTTCAAACCCACATTAATTGACAAAAATGAAATTTGGCTCGTTCAAATATTTTTTTAGCTCGTTCAATGCTTTTTGTGCCAACACTCCGTCCATAATCCGGTGATCATAACTGAGCGATAACGCCATCATGGATGCAATTTCAATCGAATCATCGACCACAACAGTTTTTTTCTCGATTCGGCCGATGCCAAGAATACACGATTGCGGATGGTTGATAATCGGTGTAAACCATGCGCCGCCAGCTGATCCGATATTCGATATCGTACATGTAGAGCCTGTCATTTCATCCGCTTGAATGGAACCATCTCTTGCCTTTAGGGTAAGCTCGTGAATTTCTTTAGCAATTTGAAATAATGTTTTTTGGTCTGCATGCCGTATGACCGGCACGACAAGACCGCGGTCTGTATCAGCAGCAAAACCGATATGGTATTGTTTCTTCAAAATGATTTCTTCACGTTCTTCATGAAAGGAAGCGTTTAATTGTGGATACTTTTTCAAAACGATCGTCAACGCTTTCACAACATAAGCTAAATAGGTGAGTTTGATTGCTTCCTCTTCCGCAAACGATTTTATGCTTTGCCGATGCTGAACAAGCTTAGTAACATTCGCTTCATCAAAATGTGTTACATGCGGAATCGTCTTTTTCGAATGAACCATTGAACGTGCAATGAGTTTGCGAATGTTTGAAAGCGGAATATATTCATCTTGTACCGAATTGGTCTTTGTTTCTTCCTTCTGATGTTTTTGCTGATTTTCCATTTCAAGCTGCTGATTTTTGCGCCTTTTGATCACGGCCTCAATATCTTCTTTTAATATTTTGCCGTTTGGACCCGATGGAATTACCTCTTCAAGATTCACTTGATGTTCTCTTGCAAATTTGCGCACGGATGGCGCGGCAACTATGAATGAAGAATTTGTTTGCTTCTCTTTTTCCCGCTTCTTGTACTCGTTGCGAATATCTTCTTCCGATACTTTCCCGTTTAAACCAGTCGGCTCCACAAGCCGCCAATCCACCCCTAGCTCTTTCGCTAATTTCTTCACTCGCGGCGTCGCCCTTTTCTCGACCTTTTGCTCCGTTGCTATTTGTTCTTCCGATCTTTCATTCGTTTCTTCTTGTTTTATGTCTGGCTGCCCGTCGCGTTCAGCTGTTTCAATTGTTGCAAGCACTTCGCCGACAGATGCTGTATCTCCTCTTTTTTTACGGATTTCCTTCACGATTCCGCTTGCAGGTGCATGCAGCTCCGATACCGCCTTTTCCGTTTGAACTTCAACAAGTATGTCATTTTGCTCCACCTCATCCCCTTCAGACACATGCCAAAATGCAATTAAGCTCTCATTATATTCTTCCGACAATTGCGGCAATTTAATTTCAATAATCATGTTGGCCTCCTGTGAAAGAAATGGTAGATTTATTCATTAACGAGTTTTATAGCTTCTTGATAAATTTTTTCTGCATTCGGTAAAACAAACTGTTCAAGCGGGCGGCTGAAAGGAATCGGCACATCTGGTACAGCCAATCGTTTGACCGGAGCTTCTAAGTCATACAAGCCTTCCTCTGCAGCTATGGCAGCAATCTCCGCCGTCATGCCGTATGATAAATAATCTTCATCTACTACAAGTAATCGATGAGTCTTTTTAATGGATTTCAGGATTGTTTCACGATCTAACGGGACAAGTGAACGCAAATCGATGACTTCTGCTTCAATTCCTTCTTGCTCCAGCTTTTTGGCAGCCTCAAGCGCATGATGAGTCGTCATTTGAATCCCTACAATTGTTATATCCTTCCCTTCCCTAACAGCGTTTGCTTTTCCTAACGGCACCGTGTAGGCTTCTTCCGGAACATGACCGACTGATGCGTCTAATTGATCCATCCATCCTAAGCCTTGCAATGTTTTATGGAACATAAAGACTACTGGATTATCATCCCGAATGGCTGAAATCATCATCCCTTTTAAATCATATGGAGTGGATGGAGCCACCACTTTCATTCCCGGCAAATGCGCAAACGTTGCATACAAAGTTTGAGAGTGCTGAGCAGCATCACTGTACCCTCCGCCAACAGCGGTCATCAGCACGATCGGCAGCTTCACTCGACCGCCCGACATATAAGGGATTTTTGCCATATGGTTATAAATTTGATCCATGCAAACGCCAAAGAAATCGACAAACATCAATTCAACGATCGGCCGCATTCCTTCGGCTGCTGCGCCAACGGCCGCTCCAATAAATGCAGTTTCAGATATCGGGGTATCAATCACTCGATCTGATCCAAATTGTTGAAATAATCCTTCTGTCGATCCGAAGATTCCCCCGTAAACCCCGACATCCTCCCCCATGACAAACACGTTTGGATCCCGCTCCATCTCCAATTTAATCGCTTCCGCCATGGCTTTATTTCCCGTTAATAAGCGCGTTTTTGTTCCTTGCACAGCTTATAACCCCTTTCCTGTTTATTTACGAAACGTATAAATCATTTAAAGCATCTTCCGGATTCGGATAATTGCTGCTGCGTGCAAATTGATAAGCAGCGTCTACTTCCTGTTTTGCTTTATTTTCAATGATGTCAAGATCGTTTTCCGCTATGTTTTGTTCAGAGATTAATAGATTTCGAAGGCGGACGATCGGATCTTTATCCCGAAGAAGCGACACTTCATTTTTATCTCTATACAACTCCGGATCCCCTTGGAAATGTCCCAAGTAACGATATGTTTCAATTTCAATAATCGATGGACCTTCGCCTCGTCTGGCGCGTTCCACTGCTTCTTTTGATACTTCGTACATGCTGATCGGATCGTTGTCTTTGACGTAATATCCTTTAATGCCATATGCAGCTGCACGAACATCGTTAGATGCTACAGATGTCGATGCTGTTTTCGGAACAGAAATTCCGTACTGATTATTTTCAATCACCACAATAAGAGGTAAATTCCAAAGTGCTGCCATATTTAATGACTCATGGAAAGCTCCTTGATTGGCAGCTCCCTCTCCAATAAATGAAACCGCAACCCAGTCTTTCCCTTTTTTCTTAGCAGCTAAAGCTGCTCCAAGAGCGTGTGGGATTCCTGCTCCAACAATTCCTCCACAGGAAAACTTGACATCCGGATCAAACAAATGCATATGTCCTCCCTTGCCTTTGCCAAGCCCGGTTTCTTTTCCGAAAATTTCAGCCGTCATTTTATTTAGGTCAACGCCTTTCGCGATGGCATGATGATGAGGCCTGTGCGGCGACGTAACCGTATCTTCTTTTTTCAAATGAACACATATGCCGACGGCTGCCGGTTCTTGCCCTGTTGCCAAATGCATCTCGCCAGGAACAGGACCCGCCCCAATATTGAAAACCGGATTTTTCCCTTCAGAATAAGCTTCTGCCATTTTGTCTTCGTAATAACGAATTTTGTACATGTTTTCATACATCCATAAAAGATCATTTTTAGAAATTGCCAATGTATTCTCTCCCTTCTACCAAAATAGAAAACGGTTTCAAATAGTTAAATGCAAAAATTGTGCCAAACTACATTTTTTATGATTGATATATTTAGTTTCATTGAAAATGAATAAGATTTTTTATGCTACACAAAAAACGTCCCGTTTTGGGACGCTTTTTAGAGACACAATGATACAATTTGATACGAAATGAAACAAAATGATATTAATAAGGGATTTGAAATCTTTGCATTTGCCGATAAAAAGTGCTTCGTGATATCCCTAAATATTGCGCAGCTTTTGTGATGTTGCCGTTATATAGACGTAAAGCTTGCAAGATCGACTGCTTTTTCATTTCATCTCGATGAATAAACACCGTTTCCGATTTTGGCTTGGAGTCCGTTTTTATAATTTCCTCAGGCAAATCTTTAATAGTTAAAACAGGCTTCGTCAATTTGTTTAAAGTTCTTTCTACTATATTTTGCAATTCTCTAATGTTTCCCGGCCAATGATAATGTATTAACGCTTGAAAAAAATCCGGTTTGATTTCAGGAAAAGGCTTATTTAACTTTTCACAATTTTTTTCAATAAAATGATGAACAAGGAGCGGTATGTCTTCTTTTCTTTCTCGCAATGACGGCAAAGTGATCGGCATGACATTAAGCCGGAAAAACAAATCCTCCCGAAAGCTGCCTTTTTCGACCTCTTCCCGAAGATTTTTGTTCGTCGCTGCGATGATGCGAACATCAACAGGCAAAACTTTATGCCCGCCGATTCGCACCACTTCCTTTTCTTGTATGACTCGTAAAAGCAATACTTGCATTTCCAAAGACATTTCTCCAATCTCATCTAAAAAAAGCGTACCGCCATCGGCAAGCTCAAATTTTCCTGCACTTCCCCCTTTTTTCGCTCCGGTAAAAGCACCGTCCGCATAACCAAACAGTTCGCTTCCTAATAAATCTCGAGGAATTCCGCCGCAATTGATGGCTATAAAAGGCTTATGTTTTCTGTCACTTTCATTATGGATCGCTTGTGCAAACATTTCTTTTCCCGTACCGCTTTCTCCTAAAATTAATACATTTGAGTCCGTTTTTGCTGCTAGCTTCGCTTCGTTTACTTTTTGGAGAAACTGGGGATGCTTCCCGATCATATCAGAAAAAGTGATTTTCGCCTGATTGCCTGATAAATGATTAATAAATTGTCTTATCTTTTGAATCTCTTTTATAATCATCATTGAACCGATCCATTGGCTGTCTTTATAAATGGGGAGTTTATCAACTAGAACATGAAAAACTTTGTTTGACTGTTTTATTTTTAAGTGCAGTTCATGATTTTGAAGATGTCGAGGGCGATTGGAAATAATCGATTTGTTGCTAAAAACTTCGCTGATCTTTTTCCCTTCCAGGCAAGAATGATTCAATTGAAGCAGCTTTTTTAATTGATCATTCACTTTAATAATGAGCCCTTCCGTATCGAAAATGAGGATGCTCTCTTTCATATTATTGGTAGTCGCTTCAAGAAATCTTTGCATCATAATGTTTTTTTCTGTCTTTTCAATCAGCTCCAGTTGGTACTCAATCGCTTTCACTGCTGACACTACCATTCCTAAAGTATGTGGATGCACTTTTTCATATGGGCCTGAAACATTTAATACGCCGATTATCTTTCCTTTTGAATCGTGAATGGGCGCAGCCGAGCATGTCCATGCCTGGCAAATTTCCGAATAATGCTCCTCAGCATATATTTGTACAGGTTGATTGATCACAATCGAAGTGCCGATTGCATTCGTTCCCATTGCTTGTTCACTCCAATCAGCACCTTCCACAAATTGAATATCAGCTGCCATCTTTAACGTATCAGCGTCGCCAATTGATTTTAACAACTGTCCCTTTTCGTTGCAAAGAATCACTAAAAAACCCGAGCCCTTTACGATTGAATACAATCCTTCCATAAACGGAACCGAACATTCAATTAAAGGCTTGTAATGGTCTATTTTGATTTTTTTCATTTGACCGTATCGTTGAAAAGGATCAACATTCATTTCTTTGGAACGAATCCATGAATCCTTTACAATGGGAGATAATTTTTCGTCGAGCTTATTTTCAAAAATAAAGCGCTTCCAACATTGTTTGACATACTCTCTTTTCTTCATCATAAAACACCTCCTTCAATTGTTGATTAAAGCTTTTCGTCCAATCGCATCACATGCCAGCTTACAATGTTTATCGAATTTTTCTAATATTCTCCTATATTGTAGCATTACAAAAAAGCTATGAGAACTAGCGATCCACTGAATGAAGCTTCTTTTATTTTTGAAACTTTTTAAACCAAAAATGCTGGAAATCCCCTTTCTTACCTCTAGTCAAGTATTTTTTATTAAATAATTTGGTTAATATAGATTTTATTTTGGAAGGAAGGGGGACCCCTTCCTTCCAAAATAAATTTTCGCATGACAAATAGACCTCACGATTTCCATTTTTTTCGTCAGGTCTTTGTGATATAATCTTACTTACGATTACTGATGCATTGTTGCCTTTTCGTAATCGTATTTCAGATTATGTGTGATAAGGTGATAAGCCGATTTCAAGAACTTATTCACGCATGCTATGGACGCAACTTTATGAGGTTTCCTCTGGGGTTGCGTTTTTAATTTATCATAATAATCTACAATATGATTTTGTGTGTTTTTCCGTAGTTGGATCATGGTCTGGATCATGTAAAATAGAATCTTTCTAAGTTTGTTATTTCCTCTTTTATTAATCTTGTCTTTATAAAAGGTATTCCCAGATTGATATCTCATAATATCAATACCGACGTAAGCATTCAGTTGTTTATGGTTTTTGAATCGTCGAATATCTCCTAATTCTCCAATTAAACGAACTGCAGTCGTTTCTCCGATTCCTGGAAATGAAATTAAAATCTGATACTCTTGTTTATCTTTCGATAATTTAACCATCTTTTGGACAAGTTGATCTCTTTTCTCCTTCAAGTCTGCAATCCGTTTGGCATAATCCCGCACTTGTTCACAGCGAATATCATCTTTTGAAATTGCTGGATACGCTTCTTTTGCTGCTTCGATTAAAGCGATCCCTTTTTCTTCAGCACGTGCCAATGATAAGTTTTTTCTTGTGTTGGCTTTTAAACGATTACGAATCACTGTTTTTGAACAAACTAACACATGATCCGGATGAGGGTATAATTGAACGACATTCAAAAATAAAGCAGAACGTTTACTGAATAGCTTTTCTAACTCGGGAAAACTCAATTGTAGAATCGCATGTAAACGACTATATAAATGCGTCATTTCACTACTTAATTCATCATAATATCTCGTCATTGCACGCATTTGTTTATAATATTCCCCTTCTTGATAAGTTTGTTCACGTTCAACTCTAAAGTGAGTTTTCGCAAGTTCATGAGCGTCGCTTTTATCTGTTTTTTGTCTCCTCATTGAAGCCATTTGAATATTCGCTTCGAGTGGGTTAACTCGATAATACATATAACCTTGATCACCTAAGAATCGTTCTAGTGGTTTTGAATATACGCCTGTTGCTTCAAAGACAATATCAGGTGCCTGTGCATCTTTTTGTGTTAAAGATATAAGGGTTTCGTTTAATTTCTCGAAAGAGTAGCGGTTATGGGTTATTTCACCCTCATATTCGCATTGACGATAACGGTCATAAATGACCATTGTACTTTTCCCCATACTGACATCAAATGCCACTACGTGTTTCATATTTTCTGCCTCTCCTTTTTAGCCAAACATAGAAGTTCTTCACATTGCCTTATTGATTCCATTTTCTTATACACGGTCTCTTCGGACCCAACATACTAAACTGATTCAAATAAGGATGTGAAGTTGGTCTGTTTTTAATACGGACTCTATTTGGTCCCAGGGGATGTTCGACCTTCCTTCACTTCTACTATAAAAAAATAGTAGCACAAACCTTGGCCTAGGTCTGTACTACTAATGTTAGTATGTTTTATTTTTTCAATCATGAGAAATTGGGGCGCCCTTCTTTTGATATCCCGCAAATACAGAAATTTACAGTTGCCGATCGTACTGGACGCATCGACAAAATTGGTCATAAAAAAACCGATTCCAAAAGATTGGAATCAGTCTTTCTTGCTGCTGCACGGAAGGCCAAATCATTCTCTTTTTTCCGTTATGCATATGTTTGGAAATTGTATTACTAGTTATTAACTTGATCGAATGGTGATTTGGCAAAGCCCTGTTCTTTCTAAATGAAACGGCTTCATGGCATTTAAACGGTAATTCTTAATGTTTAAAATCAGTGATTTTTTAGTATGTTTCATAAAAAAAGACGAAACGACGTTCCAACGATCACTTTGAAAAATGCCGCCGGTTCTTCTGCATATGTAGGCAGAACTCCCTATTGTGAACAAATATTGATCAGTATGATGATGTTTTTCAAACGTCTTCCTTCATTACATAACAACTGAATTGAGCTGATAAAAAATATATACAATGTAGGAATGTGGGCAGCTATAAAAGAATAAAGGTTTTTGGCAATGGGAAAGAAATATAATATATTGAAATAATAAAATGCTCTATATTCTGGGAGGATAACATAAAGTTATAACGGGGGAACGTGAATCGTATTAAAACGATCATAAAAATTATTGTGAAAAAATTATCATCGGAGCTGTCCTATTCATTTATATTATGTTTTCTTTCTCCTTTTCTTTCGTTAATTGTTTTAATTTGTTGGACAGCTCCATAAACCAATTTTCATCTTTTGTTAACAAGGCTAAATCAATTAATGCTTTAATCTGCTCTTCATTTTCTATTGGAGATACGGGCAATTTTTTTACCCAATGATTTAATGTTTCAACTGTTTTACCAACGACGATTTCATTGTCGCAAGCCATAACTTTTACTCTTATAATCTTTTGTGATGAATCTATCGTTTCAACATAACCGTAAATAAATTCGCCGCTTTTTGTTTTTCCTTTTACCCAATCCCCTACTTTCACTGGCAACTGATTGATTCCTTCCATTTTATACACCACCACTTGCAGTATTATAGAGATCTGTTTTGAAATACTAAATATCTATGTTGTTAACAGAAATTATTACATGATAATAAAGGGAACGCAAACAATTTAACCTGGGAAATAATAAAAATTTTAAAATTCCATTTTTTCAAATATATAACTTATAATAAATGTTTTCATATTTATTGCAATAGACAAACGTTCAGCACATTTGTTCCATGTGAAACATTATCAGACAGCCGGCTCAAATTTTACCTGTTGTGCGGCAAATCGTTATTGAAGGAAGGTGCAACTTTCGGCTGTCCTTTCGTTTAAAGATGAAAACATTCTACCCTTTGTGATCAGCTGAGCAATAGCGAGAAAAAAGTTTTTTTAAAATAATTCTTCATGCAAATGAACCTTTACATGCTCTTCCTGAAGCATGTACACAATCGACGAAGGAAGCCCGTTAATACATCTTTTCCAAAGCTGGCGCACGATCTATCCACAAGCAATCTCATACTGTATTTCCTATTTAAAAAACAAAAATTTCCAATTATCTGCTTCCCACTCTATGATAAGAAAAACTATTGCATTTCTTCCGTCTTTTCCTTATTAAGTATCACTATGAATCTACAAAAATGAACATTTAGCATTTATTGATTTAAATAACCTTTTTTGTAGTCGGTGATGTTGGAAAAGGCGGCACAAATTCACTTAATAAATATTCATAAATTGCTTTTTCAACTGATAAGCCACTTTTTGTGATGCCCATATTCCCAAAAAGAACATTAAACTCGAGAATATAAAAATGCCCTCCGCTTATCAGCACATCAAAGCCGGCATGATTAATGTTCAATTGTTTCGAGACATTCAAAACAAGATCACAAGCTTCTTGCGGTATAAATTTAAAACAGAGGCTTCCGCCTTGGGCAACATTGTGGAGAAACTCCCCTTCCGCCCCAACCCGCCAATAGGCGGTGAAAATATCTTTTCCAATGACACAAATGCGTAAATCTTTTCCGTCGTTTTCTAAATATTCTTGTACGTACAAAACATCATTTTGATTAGCATATTGATAAAAATCATACTCATTTTTAATTAAAAAGGTTCCTTTTCCCATTGAATTCCGGACTTCCTTTGCAACAAATGGGAACGGGAACGTTTCTAATACTTTTTCGATATTGCTTGGGGTGCTCGCCAATATTTCCGTATATGGAACATGCTCAGGCGCCACCGTCCAAAGCGCTCTCGTCATTTCTACTTTGCTAAAGCCCAGCTGCAATGATTCAATGCTTGGGAAAATTTTTTTCTTTAATCCGTATACTAGAGCAGGGGCTTGCCACGTCTCAGGAAAAAGAACAATATCCGCTTGTCGAATGGTTTCTAATTCTTTAAACATATTGTCAGGCTTTATATAGTGTACACCTGGAATTCCAATGGTCCGGTATGCATTAAAGGAAACCATTTTCATAAATTCGTGACCACACTCCAAAACATATAACAATTTTCTAAATAAATAATAGAATCTTCATGAATTTTTCGCAAATAAAATTTTCAATAGTTTCCCCTTTCAAATGCCGTGAGAAATTTTTTACTTCATTATGGCATCTTGAAAGGACGTAGAACAGGCGGATGTTTTTTTGCTATTACTTCGACTCTGAAGCGGAAAAAGGGAATCCCCTTGTTTTTATTTATAGTGATCCCGCCAGTGCTGCCTGAGAAAGCGTATCACCATTGCTCCCGGGGCGCAGGCAATATTTTATGATCTGCCATTCCGTCATTACTAAGTATGTGAGAGAGGCGCAATCGCAGCAACGACTTGGATGTCCTTCTGACAATTATGGACGAATCCAGTCAGTATTCGGAGCGTGATGTATGCGACCAATGTAATCGAACAGACGATCAAGGAGATTCGGAAACGTTTGAAGTCGATGTACAGTTTGAACTCAAAAGCTGAGGAAAACAATTCAGGATTTTAATGAGAAATAGCGGAGAGAAAGCTTCAAGAATTTGCCGAGGCTCATGAAGGGATAGCCGTCATCCGCCAGCTGTTTTCTAGTAAAAATTGTAAACATATACAAAAGCCAGTATAGAAAAATGAGCTGTTTTTCTATACTGGCTTCATCTTATTAGGACTTATCGAACCGTCCCTATATTAACTAAATAATGTAAAAAGGGGCATATAAGGAACACCGCTTTTCCACACATAAGAGTAAATATTTAGTCTTATGTTTGGAGACAATCTCCTTCTTTCAGCTGAATAACATTTTAGTGATACCTTATCGAATGGGTAATGTAAACATAATTATTACCCCCGTTGCCGTTGCAAAATACTGTTCTAAAAACCTGATACACACTAACACATTTTCAATTTGTAATGGCTATCTCATAGTTACCTTCTGCGTGAGAACGTTATTGCCCGAACCTAAGCGCAAACGGATATAGGCTTCATACGCCGAAACATTTGGATTAATGCGCATCATGATCGTTTTCTTTGCTTTTCCATTTTCATCTGCTGTCAGTTTGCCGATATTGAAATAACCGTAAGTGATTGGCCATGTTCCATCCTCAAATTGGATTTGCGAAATGCTTTGCCCGCCTGACAAATATATTTGAATTTGTCCATTTGCTACTGCTTGGCCAGGTGTTAAACCACTCATCACCACTGCTACCGGAAATGGTATACCTCCGAGCGGAATGAATTTCGGTGTTAACAATTGATATTTTTCTTCACCGCCAGGCGGCGTCTCAACAATTGACTGACCGATATTGACTGTTTTGGTGAAGACGTTGTTTCCAGCCCCTATTCGAAGGCGAATATATCCTGTTGTTCCGTCTTGTACCGTTGGGTTAAGTCTCATTGTCAGTACTTTTTCCGCCACACCATGCTGATTAGCTTGAATGCTCCCAACACTTTGATAACCGTAAGTGGTAGGCCATGTTCCATTCGGAAGCCGAACTTGCGAAATTGATGTACCACCTTCTAAATATACTTGAATTTCCCCATTTTCAATGACTTGTCCCGGTTTCATATCTGTTAATTTGAGTGTTACTTGAAAAGGTTCTCCGCCAGTTGGCAAATATTCAGGGGTTTCAATGTTATATTTAATATCTTTTGGAGGATCCATTTCCGAGCCAAATGAACCGTCAGCAAATGTCGATTGATCATACCAAAGATAACCTTCATTCGGTGAACGCCAAGGCTCCGGCTTCAGCTCCTCAGAATGCTCTGGGGTCTCCATTTCTAATATTGGTGAAGGTTGATCAAGCGGTATATCAAGTTCAGAGAAGGTCAGATAACTTTCTTTATGAGACAGCCATTCGACAATTTTCATTAGCAATTGGCCATTATCTTTTTCAGTAAATCCGTCGTACGTTCTCTTGACTCCTCCGTGTTCTTCATTTCTATATTTAGGGGTGCTGTCTTCCACCACAGAAGAGTCGCCGATGAAAGCGGCCTTTCCTCTTTCCTTTTTTCCTATCGCTACAAAGGGCCCTTCATGAATTCCGCCGCCAAAATAAACCCCTTCGTCAACTGCATTGCTCCATTTGTTTTCTTCTACAGTAAGCCCATCAGGCAAATAAACAATCCCTTTAGCAATTTCAGGATTCATAATAGCCAGTGTAGAACCAGCATGAATCGAAATTTCATCAATGCCACTCGTTATACCAAAGGATTCATCAGATGGTATAATCACATTTGCTGTTGTGTTATCTATCGAGTTAAAACGAAATCTTACACCAAATTCTTCACTTAGCCAATCGGTGCTTTCAACACCAGCCATTGCAGCTTGTTCACCTTGATCCATTCCTTTTGTTGGATTATCAAAAGCCCCTCTGCGCCAACCATTCATAATTTCATTTGAATCCCAACGGTTAAAATTTCGGTCGGCATTATAGTGGTCGGCAATAAAAAATACGCCTCCCCCTTGTTCTGCAAACTCGGCAATAGCATCTTGTTCAGACTTCTTAAAAGGAATTTGTGCCTCTGGAATAATAAAAACATCATAACCTTCTAAATCCTCCAGAGTAAGTGGATCTAAACTCCGATGCTCCTTCACTGTATATCCCGCTTCAAGCAATGCATTGGCAAAATCGGAAAATGCACCATCAATCACCCAATCGGACTGGCCTGCTGTTTGCCCATGGCTGTTATCAAACAAAACTTTCTTGCCGTTCGGATCGCTAGGAACTAAGATTGGGGCCGGATCATTCGGACCTTCTGCACTTACAGTTACGTTTTCCAAAGCAAAAATAAAAAACGCCAATACTGCCACAAGGCCCTGCAACAGCATCTTTCTCATAATTACTCTACCTCCATAATTTATTAACTCAACGAGGCAAAAGCCTTTTATTGAGTTCAGCCACTATTGCTGGAGCTTTCGATATACATTGCTGCCTTATGAGCATCTGCTAAACCACCTTCTTGCGCAAATAGCCGGAAATGATATCGACGATCGTAACCATGGCAATGATTCCTAATAAAATAATACCGACACGACTCCAGTCGCGAGACTGCATGGCAAATATAAGCGGTGTACCGATTCCGCCTGCACCGATGATTCCTAAAATGCTTGCGGAACGGAGGTTAATTTCAAAACGATATAAGGTGTAAGAGATAAACCCAGGAATGATTTGTGGAACAACGGCAAACCACAGCGTTTGCAAGCCGCTTGCTCCTGTTGCTTTCAAAGCTTCAATTGGTCCGAAATCAATATTTTCCACTTCTTCTGAAAACAATTTGCCAAGCATCCCGATGGAATGGAGTCCGAGCGCCAACACACCGGCAAAAGAGCCAGGGCCTACTACTTTAATAAATAACAACGCCATCACTAGTTCCGGAAATGTCCGGATAAAGCTTAAAATAAATTTTCCTGTTCCTGCCGCAATCTTCCCTTTCGTCATATTGTTAGCAGCCCAAAAAGCAAACGGTATACATAGAAAAGCTGAAATAAATGTGCCTAATATGGCAATCGCTAATGTATCTAATAGCCCTCGGAGCAGATCTTCGCCTTCGGGCAAGTAAACATATCCCCAATCAGGAGAAAGAATGCCGGATAAAATCGCTTTTGTAATTTGGCCGGCCGTTTCTTTAAATCCTTCTATTGGAATACCGGATAATGCCCATATATAAATAACAGCCAACAACACATATATACTCCAAAGCATGAACCGGTTCTTTTTTGGTTTAACTGGTCTTGCAACACTCTTCATAATAGTTTCTCCCGCAATTTAGTACTAATATAGTCGATCAACAAAACAACCATTAATGTAAAAATAATGATTGTACTCACTTTGTCGTATTCAAGAAAACCTAATGTTTTATCATAATATTCTCCGATTCCTCCTGCTCCCACTAGTCCTAATATAGCTGCAGCCCTTATATTAATTTCAAAGGTGTAAAGAACATAAGAGACAAAGTAAGGGGACACTTGCGGAACGACAGAGTAGACGATCCATTGAATTTTATTGGCGCCAACTGCCGTCATCGCCTCCAATGGGCCTTTATCAATACTTTCCATCGCTTCATAAGTTAATTTCGCAATAATGCCCATTGAGAAAACAGCTAATGCAAATATTCCTGGTAATGGCCCCAATCCGAAAATCGCAACAAATATAGCGGCTAAAAGAAGTTCAGGAATGGTACGAATTAAATTTAAAATAAATCTGAACGGGTAATAAATCCAATTGCTGGCAGCGATGTTGCTTGCGCATAACAAAGCAAATGGGACCGCAAGCAAAGCTCCCATCGTTGTCCCAATAACCGCCATGCGGAATGTGTCAAGCATTGCCGGAACAATATCATCAAAATATGACCAGCTGGGAGGATACATTTGTACAAGCAAATCAAACATATTTGGAAACCCTTCAACAAAATCGATGAAAGAACTTTCCGTTTGATAGGCGCTCCAGCCGATCAGCAGCACAATCAACGCTGCTGTCAAGTAATGCTTTATTTTAGTAGGTGCTTTAGGAATTTCTTGTTTAGTTAATCGATTCATATTTAAACTCTCTATCCGTTTCATTTATTCCCACCTCAAAAGGCTTTCCATATATTTCAGAAAACCGTTTATCTGTCGCTTCCCTAGCAGATCCGTCAAACACAATTTGTCCTGCTTTCAGGCCGATGATCCTTGTGGCATATTGTCTAGCTAAATCGACCGAGTGCAGGTTGACAACAAGCGTTATTCCTAACTCTTGATTGATCTTTTTTAAATCATCCATTACTTGTTTTGTTGTCAAAGGATCTAAAGATGCTACAGGCTCATCCGCTAAAATGATTTTAGCTTTTTGCGCCAAAGCTCTAGCAATCGACACTCTTTGCTGCTGTCCTCCTGAAAGCTGATCCGATCTGGTGTACGCTTTTTCAAGAATATTCATTCGTTCCAGAGCATTCATGGCCAAATCCACATCTTCTTTTGGAAACCATCCCAAAACGGTTCGGAGAGTAGAATGGTAGCCAACTCTTCCAGATAAAACATTTCGTAAAACAGTCGACCTTTTCACTAAATTAAAATTTTGGAAGATCATCCCAATGTCGCGACGGATGCGGCGGAGTTCCTTCCCCTTTGCTTTCGTGATGGATTTCCCGTCTATTGTTATTTCTCCGGAACTAATTTCATGCAATCTATTAATAGAACGTAGCAACGTTGATTTGCCAGCGCCAGATAAACCGACAATCACAACAAATTCCCCTTTTTCAATTTTCAAATCAATATTTTCCAATCCTACTACACCATTAGGATAAATTTTTGTAACACGATGAAATTCTATCACTCTGCATACCAACCTTTTTTAAATATTTATCTAAACATCCCGACGTTGCTTTATCTATTCATAGAGGATTAGCCAGTACGAACGATTCGCCTGGCTATATTTTATGAAAATACATTATTCAGTTTTCACTTTTTCAGCATACTCCCTGACGATATCGAAGTTACTGTCTTTCGATTCTATGTAGCCTTCATGCGTGTAAATGTCTTTTATAATCGCATGCCCTTCTTCGTCTTTTCCAATATCAATGAAAGCTTGCTTGATTTTTTCAACCCATTCTGAATTCATGTCGGAACGGACGGAAATCGTATCGTTCGGAATCGGTTCTGTAAACTCAATGACTTTCGTATCTTCGAAAACAGTTGGGTAATCTCCTGCTACGGTATTGCGGGCATCTTGGAAAACAACCGCACAATCGACATCACCGTTCAAAACAGAAATAATTGCTTGGTCGTGCCCTTTTACTGTTATTCCTTGTACATCTTTTAATGGATCAATCCCATTATCCATCAGCGTTGCGGCCGGCCAAACATAACCTGCAGATGAAGTGACATCTTGAAAAGCGATTTTCTTTCCTTTTAAATCTTTCACACTAGTAATACCAGAATCTTTTTTCACTACGAAAATTGATTTGTAATTGTCTACTAGTTCATCTGTTGGCTGCCCGGTCTCATCATCCACTCCGTAACGTTGCGCTTGAAGAATTACTTCAGCAGCTCCTCTTTCTTTCGCCAGCACATAAGCATTTGGCGGCAAAAATCCTACATCTACTTTTTTGGATTCCATTGCTTCAACAATGGTATTATAGTTCGTTGAAACACTTACCTCTACAGGTATACCCAAACGATCTCCCAATAACTTTTCAAGCGGCTTTGCTTTGGCCTCCAATGTATCTGCATTTTGAGAAGGTACAAATTGTACAGAAAGGGTTTCCGGAATATATCCATCTGATTCTTTGCTGCTATTAGTTTGTTGGGAATTGCTGGATTCCCCGCATCCGCTGATGACCACCGCTGTTAAAGCTAGTATTGTTCCAAAAGCTACTAATTTTTTAAACATATTAATTTCCCCCATATCTTTTTGAAAATCTAATTTCCATTTTAACACCAAATTTTTGATTATTTGTAAATTTTGTTACAAAATATCACGAATATTTTGTTAACTTTGTAAATTATTTCTTTCCATTCAATTATCTATTTTATTTTTACAACGATTTGTTATGATGAAAAAAAAGAAGGAGGAAAATAATGGAGAAGGAAACTACGATTCATCTGCTTGTAACCAGCGATCTTCACGGCTACATTTACCCGACCAATTACAGAGACAAAGAAGAACAAAATTTCGGACTGGCTAAAATAGCCACGATTATAAAAGAAAAAAGAAAAAAAGGCAATGTACTTTTACTTGATAATGGAGACTTGATTCAAGGAAGCCCGTTGACTTATTACCATGCAAAAAACAGACCCGACAGTGAAAATCCGATGATTCAAGTTATGAATGATCTCCAATATGATGCATGCGTATTGGGAAATCATGAATTTAATTATGGACGAAGTTATTTACAAAAGGCGATTGATCAATCAGCTTTTCCTTGGCTGTCCGCTAATATCTTGAAGCAAACAACAGGAGAGCCCGCTTTTGGAACACCTTATCTCGTCAAGGTATTGGACGGAGTCAAAATTGCTGTACTTGGTATAACCACTCATTTCATCCCTAATTGGGAAGAGCCGCGAAATATTGAGGGACTTGTTTTCAAAGATGCATTGCAAACGGCTAAATTATGGGTGAGCGATATTCGCCAAAAAGAAAAACCAGATGTGATGATCGTCTCATATCATGGGGGATTTGAAAGAGATCTACAAACTGGAGAGCCTATAGAACAGCTGACAGGAGAAAACCAAGCATACCAAATGTGCCAAGAACTAGAGGGTGTTGATATTTTAATCACAGGCCATCAGCACCGCCCACTCGCAGATAAACTAAACGGCATCACAATCATTCAGCCAAGCCATCTGGGGCAATTTTTGGGTGAAGTGACGATGAAAGTTAGACAGAAGGTAAATGGAAACAGCCCCGCAATCGTTAGTCATTCCAACTTAATCAAAATTGATGAAAAAATGGAAGCGAATCAAGATGTTTTGGCATTGATATCCGATATTGAACAAGAAACGCAAAAATGGCTGGATCAGCCGATCGGAACCGTTATTGGTGACATGACCGTATCTGATCCATTGAAGAACCGATTACAAGACAATCCTTTTATAGAATTTATCAATAAGGTGCAAATGGAAACAGCCAAAGTTGATATTTCTGCCACTGCCTTATTCAATAATGACTTGCCTGGATTCAAACAACATGTTACAATGCGCGATATTGTTTCCAATTATATTTATCCGAACACATTAACTGTCATCCGCATCAGCGGCCAAGATATTAAAGATGCTTTAGAGCAAAGCGCCAAGTATTTTACGGTTCAAAACGGAACAATCTCTGTCAATCCCGCTTTCTTATATCCTAAACCGCAGCATTACAATTATGATATGTGGGAAGGAATTGAATACGAATTAAAAATCTCTAATCCAGTTGGCCAACGAGTTGTGAAGCTAAATTATCACGGCAGCCCATTGGAGCTTGACAAAGAATATGATGTCGTCATGAACAGCTACCGCGCTGGTGGAACAGGCAATTTTGATATGTTTAAAGAAAAACCGATCGTTAAAAATATCCCCATCGACATGACCGAACTCATTGCCAACTACATATTAGAGCACAAAACTATCATCGCAGCTTGCAATCATAATTGGAGGGTAGTTTTATAGTAGTAAAAGCATTTTCCGATTTGCCCGCTTTTTATTTAAAACAAATGCCACTAATAGGTATCAAAGAATACTTGTCCAAATATCACAAAGGCTTACAGCAACAAAAAGTCATTAATAACAAATTTGATATCAACGATGATTATATAAAAATGATTTTTTCGTTATGAAAATGTGAAGCGTTTTATTCGCACACATCAAAAAAGAAGATTTAGGATTTTCCTAATCTTCTTTTTGCATGAAAGTATATTTCACCATTCCCCTGAACAGGACATGGATTATTTAAGCAGCTGTCTTAACTCTTCGGTCATTTGTTCAACCAATTCAGGTCTGCCATGAAACTGAGCTGGAGTATTTTGAAAAAGCTGAATACGCCAAATTCCTTCCGTTTTCACTGCAACAAGTGTATGATGAGTGTTCACATCAGGATTTAAATCGGACTGGCCGTGAGGAACCATACCGGCAATCGCTCGTAAAATAGCGATATCAGGAGCTAGAAACCGGACATTTTTCACTTTGCTGACAAATTTAGCTGTCTGGTGGTGTTCAAAGACGGACTGGAGATGTGCGAATATTTCATCGCGTCCAATCGACTGACTGCCATCGAAACCAATGCTTTCGCCATCCTTAGTAAACAGATCCGTCATTCCGCTAGCAGTTCGATTGTTCCACGCCATTGATTAGTTGCTGGTACAGCTCTTGAACTTCATTTATTTGAGAATTTTCCATCGTTTATCACTCCGAAATGTAATTCTTTGTTCTATGATAGCCAATCAACTGAAAAATTTTTTTTATAAAATGTTGCCGATTTAATATTTACGTGCAGTTTTTTCTTTTGAAACCTCTGCTTTGAAACGCTGAGACGAATGATCAAAAGCATTTTTTATAGAAGCTTGACAGCGTATAATACTTCAAAATGAAAATTTTCTTCTTTTTTCACTTCAAACGGCATTTATTTGATGTGCAATCACTTTAAAAGGGCATTATTTTTCCTTCTGTTATTGTAAGAATATGTTTGTTCTTCAATTAATCTGTTGGAAATGAATGCCTGCGACAGTCTGCAAATACCTTCCGATCCTCTAAAGCCACTACATAATCAGCAAACAATCATTCTTGCAATCATATTGCCATTCATTTACTGGGAGTGTTGCTACTGACGGCTCTTTTTTTCTATTTCCATACTGCTGCATATTTTTTTTGATATTTCGGATCTTCTTCCTTTTCAATTAAATCGAAGGCAAGCTGCTTGATCGCTTCATCCTGCACTTTATCATACAAGTTTCGCAGCCCTTGAATAATATCGAACCGAATAAGTGTCGCATGTTTTTCGTCAACACAGTTGTCAAACCGAGCTGCCAAATGACGGATAACCATCTCTTTTTGCTTTTCCCCAGCTAAACCAATCCTCCAAATAGCCTGCAAACTATGTCTGGCAGTTACAAACTTTTTATCATAGGTTACTTCCCAAACTTGAGGAAAATCCTCCAACATTCGCTGTTCGGGATCGCTGATCGCTAAGCGGCTTAAAAACTGAGCAGCACGCGAGCGCTTATGAGGGTCTTTACTTGTCAGCTCTTCCTTCAGCTGATCCCATACTTCATACGCCCAATCGACTTCTTCTTCAGTGATCTTCATAATGCTGCTGTACGCTTCGTACTGCGCATTTTTATCACTTGACTGCAATTCCGCAAAATAATGCTTCGTTCGTTCATCCACTATTTATCGCCCCAGTCATGCCTTATTATGTTTGATTTTACCTTAGGCAAAAGTGAATAGGCAATGGCTGCAATATGTAAATACCGAACGATCATATCGGAGGTACAGATCCAAAAAGCCGAAGTTTGATATGGAAACTGGCTCATATTCCATGTGAAAGCAAGTTTAAAATATTAGTAGAGCGAGCATGAAAAAAAGCCGCTGTATCACCAATAATTGGCGTTCAAGCAGCTTTTTTCAATTACTTATTTAAACGGATTTTTCCATTCCATTAGAACAGCATAGTTACGGGATTCCTCATCCTCCAAATAATTAGCCACAATTCCAAGAGGCGTCCGTCCGCAACGGAGAAGGAATGAAATAACCGGGTCTTTTAAATTTCCGCTGACGACAGCATCGACATATTGTTCAGCTGACATCTCATCCGCATATTTATAATATCCCGGCATTCTGCCGCCGCCGAGCAAGCGATCCAATCCTTTATGGACAACTACTTCGTACATTGATTGCATAAGCCATTTTCCTAAATCCAGCTTTCTGTGGGACGGACGGATGCAAATATCCACAATATATAAAGTGTTGCCATTCGGATCATGGTTACGGATATAGCCGTTGTCCGTTATCTCTTCCCAAGTATGATCAGGATGGGCGGGATCAAAATTCACGATTAAAGATGTCATCGATCCTGCTAACGTTCCTTCTACCTCAACACATAAAGCGCCTTCCTGAAACAATGTCACGTGATTCGTTAATTGCTCTTTATTCCACCAAAGTTCTGATGGAAAAGGCGGCGGAAAGCTTTCCTTTTGAATTTCAATTAATTCATCAAAATCTGCTTCATTATAATTCCTTATCACCACTTCGACATTGCGACCTTGATTATTCAGATAAAATCTCTTTCTGTAACGGCTCATCTCCATTCCCCTTTCGTCCATGAACACTTAAATCAGGATACAAATCAAAGCGGCGGTCTCTCCAAGTGGTGACAGATCCGTTTTCTCTCACTTTGTATAAGAGAGATAAATCAAGATCCGCCGTAATAATCATATCGTGGTTTATTTCCCCCTCCATCAAGATCCCGTTTTTCGGAAATGGGATGTCGTTCGGAGTAATGACCGCTGCCTGGCCAAAATTTGCCCTCATAAAATCAACGGTAGGAAGCGAACCTACTGTCCCTGTTGTCACCACATAGATTTGATTTTCAATCGTTCTGGCGTGGCTTGTATACCGCACTCGTTGAAATCCGTGGCGGTCATCTGTACAAGACGGACAGAACACAACGTCAGCTCCCATTCCTCGTACAATTCGAACGATTTCTGGAAATTCGATATCATAACAAGTCAACATGGCAATTTTTCCTTTTTCGGTCTCAAATATTTGAACCGTTTCTCCGGGAGTCAGATGCCATTCTTTCACTTCCGTCGGCGTCAAGTGAAGCTTCGCTTGTTCAGCTATCCGGCCATCGGGATAAAATAAATGGGCTGTATTATACAATCGTCCCTCTTTTTCGATAATATGAGTGCCTCCAATAATATGCATGCCCGTTTCTTTAGCAAGCGATGTAAATAGTGAATAATATCGGTCCGTATAATGAGGTAAATTTTGAATCGTCTGCTTTTGATTCGGAATGGACAGCAATTGAGTCGTAAAAAATTCAGGAAAAAGAACAAAATCAGCATCAAACTCTTCTGCGGTTTTCACATAATGCGTTACTTGGTTTGCAAAATCTTCAAAACTCCCGATGGAATGAAGATGATATTGAACAGCAGATACACGTATTTTCATGTAGCCTCTTTCCCTTCATCATAATCTGTTCCCCGCTTATTACTGAACAAAGTATAACATAAAACCAGTTTAATTTAATTTGCTAAATACAGTATAATAATTATGCAAAAGATAGTGAACGAAAATGAATTATCACGTGATATTACAATCTTCAGAAGACCGAAAAACTTTTGAACAGCCACACATTCAAAATGTGTTCTGGAAATTATACAAAACATCGAAAAAAACGAACCGCTGTTCTTTAAATCGACAGCACTATGGAATAGCGAAACGTTTAAAAAGATCAGAGGAAAAGTGTGGTGAAAGCATTGTTTAAAATTTTGCTGATTGAGGATGACACCACCCTGTTTCATGAAATAAAAGAACGGTTATTACAATGGTCTTATGATGTATACGGCATTACAGACTTCGGAAAAGTGATTGAAGAATTTACAGCCATCAAGCCTGATTTGGTCATCATTGATATTCAGCTGCCAAAGTTTGATGGATTTCATTGGTGCCGCACGATCCGCTCCCATTCAAATGTTCCGATTATTATTTTATCATCGCGGGATCACCCGACCGATATGGTGATGTCAATGCAGCTTGGAGCGGATGATTTTATACAAAAGCCGTTTCATTTCGAGGTGCTTATCGCAAAAATACAAGCAATTCTCCGCCGAGTATACAACTATAATACAGAACAAATGAAGCTGAAGGCATGGTGCGGGGCGACGGTCGATTATGAGAACAATACGGTCACAAATGATAAAGGAACAATTGAACTAACTAAAAATGAACTATTGATATTAAAGCATTTGCTTGAGAAGAAAAACAAAATCGTCAGCCGGACAGAATTAATCAAAAGCCTGTGGGAGGATGAGCGCTTTGTCAGCGATAATACCTTAACGGTCAATGTCAATCGTTTGCGAAAAAAATTGGATGAGCTCGGGTTGGGACGCTTTATTGAAACGAAAGTCGGCCAAGGCTACATGGCAAAGGAAGAGGCAGCCGTATATGATTAAAAAATATATTATTGAAAGAAAGAGCTGGATCCTTCTCTTTTTATTCATGCAGCTGTTTATCCTTTTTATTTCTTATCTTGATTCAACCATTTCATTAAAGTCCGTTCTCTATATTGTCTTTTTATTGATGATTATTTTTTTCATTTTTGTCATCATCCGCTACAATAAAGAAAACAAAGTTTTATAAAAGCTTGGAAGGATGGGAAAACAGCCTTGATTTAACAAGTATAGCGAATGCTGAAAGCCCTTTTGAAAAAATGATTGAACAGCGGATAATAAACCAAACGAAGCTTTTGAAACAAGAGGCTTCGCAAAATCGAATTGCGCTCGAGCAGGAAAAAGATGAATTGCTGTCATGGATTCATGAAGTTAAAACACCGCTGACAGCGATGCATTTAATCATTGAACGATTAGATGATGAAGTTATCAAAGCACAATTGACATATGAATGGCTGCGCATTCATCTGCTGCTTGACCAGCAGCTTCATCAAAAACGGATTCCTTTCATGGAAAATGATTTATATATTGAAAATGTTGCACTGGAACCACTCATTTTCAAAGAGATAAAAGCTTTGCAATCATGGTGTATGCAAAAAGGAATTGGGTTTGAGGTCGAGCTAGAGGCTGCTGAAGTGCTAAGCGATGCGAAATGGCTCGCCTTTATCATGAGACAGCTGTTAACAAATGCGGTAAAATACAGCGATTCATCCGATATCATCATTCAAAGCTATCGGCAAAATGATCAAACAATGATCAAAGTGAAGGATTTCGGCCGTGGCATTGACCCGAAGGATCTGCCGCGCATTTTTGACAAAGGCTTCACATCCACGACCGCACATCAGGACAATGCCTCAACAGGCATGGGATTATACTTGGCGAAAAAAGCCGCCGAAACATTGCTGATAGATATTAAAGTAGAGTCAAAGCTTGGAGAAGGAACGACTGTTACCTTAACCTTTCCAAAGAAAAATGAATTTGTCCGCATTACAAGCATGTGACAATTTTGTCACATGCTTTTTCATTTTGTTCGCTGAATCGAAGGAAAAATACAAGAAGGACGATTATGATAAAAATATCAAGGAGGGACGCGATATGTATATTTTAGAGGCAACAAAAATTTACAAAAGCTATGGAAACAAATTTAATAAACAAGAAGTGTTAAAGGGATTGGACATTCGTGTCGAAAAGGGAGAATTCGTCAGCATCATGGGGGCATCCGGCTCAGGGAAAACGACATTGCTCAATGTTCTATCCTCTATTGATCAAGTCAGCCAAGGAACGATCAAAATAGAAGGAAAAGACATTGTAAGCATGAAAGAAAAACAACTGGCTGAATTCCGCAAAAGACATTTAGGATTCATCTTTCAAGAATACAATTTGCTCGATACACTGACAGTGAAAGAAAACGTCCTGCTGCCTTTATCCATTACAAAAACAGCAAAAAAAGACGCGGAGCAAAAATTTAATGAACTAGCGACAGAACTAGGAATTTATGAGATCAAAGACAAATATCCGAATGAAATTTCCGGCGGCCAAAAACAGCGCACTTCAGCAGCAAGGGCATTTATTCATGAGCCGAGCATTATTTTTGCCGACGAACCAACAGGCGCCCTTGATTCAAAGTCGGCATCTGATCTATTAAACAAGCTGCAAAAATTAAATCAAAAACGAAAAGCCACCATTGTTATGGTCACCCACGATCCGGTTGCAGCAAGCTTCTCAAGCAGGGTCATTTTTATAAAAGACGGACAAATTTATACCCAATTAATAAAAGGGGAAGAAACAAGACAAACGTTCTTTCAGCATATTATGAAAACCCAAGGGGTATTAGGCGGGGTGCAAAATGAGCATTAATCAGCTGATTTTCCGTAATTTGAAAAAAAATCTGAAAAACTACTATTTATATGTATTTGCCTTAATGTTTACAGTAGCCCTTTATTTCGCGTTTGTCACATTGCAATATGATCCGTCAATGGATGCAACAAAAGGCTCGATTAAAGGGGCTGCTGCCATTCGAACTGCATCCGTATTATTGATTGTCATTGTGACTGTCTTTCTCTTGTATGCCAATAACATCTTCATTAAACGGCGCAGTAAAGAAATTGGCTTGCTTCAATTAATCGGCATGACAAAAGGGAAAATATTCCGCATTCTTACGGCTGAGAATTTTATCATTTATTTCAGCTCATTATTCATTGGAGTCTTTATTGGATTTTCCAGCTCCAAATTATTCATTATGATTTTGTTTAAAATTACCGGCGTCAATGCCATTGCAACGCTTACTTTTTCACCTAATGCTTTGATCCAAACAGTGATCGTTTTTAGTGCGATTTATCTTTGTATCATGCTGTTGAATTACGTATTTATTAAAAAGCAGAACATTTTATCTTTATTTAAAGTTGCTTCCACTACAGAAGTAAAAAAAGTATCCCTGTTGGAAATGATTATCGGGATTCTCGGCATATTCTTCATCATTATAGGCTACTATATTTCGTCTAAGTTATTTGGCGGCGATTTTACTACGATGAATGAGCTATTCCTTGCGATGATCTTTATACTAGGATCTGTTATTATCGGAACCTATTTATTTTATAAAGGGTCTGTCAGCTTTATTTTTTATCTCATTAGAAAAAAGAAGGATGGTTATTTAAATATTCATGAGGTACTATCTCTTTCATCGATTATGTTCCGAATGAAGTCAAATGCTTTATTATTAACGATCATTACAACCGTCTCTGCTCTTGCCATCGGATTGTTATCTTTAAGTTATATTTCCTACTATTCATCGGAAAAATCCGCTGAAAATTATGTCGCCGCCGATTTTGCTCTGACGAATGCGGAAGATGCAAAGCATTTTAAAGAAGCATTACATGCGCATCACATTCCATACAGTGAAAAAATGATTGATGTGATCCACGCAAACATCAATATGGAAAAAATATTAGATACAAAGCTGAAGGAATTGAAAGTTGACCCGGCATCCATGCCTCTCCCAATCATTAGTGACGACGATGTAGAAAAGATCAATCTGTCTCCAGATGAAACTCTTTTTGCAGGGTATAACGATATGATGCAGAAGTTTATGCCGCTGAAAAGTTCCGGTCAAATCGAATTAAAAGGCCGGCACGAAGTCATACCGCAAAAATATTTAGGTTTACAAAAGGAATACTACATTTCCTATTTTTTCACAGGCGGCGGCCTGCCTGTTGCCATTGTCGACGAAACGATATTTGACCGTTTACAAAAGGACATGGACATGAAACCGTCTGTTCATATAGGAATTGATATTCAAGATGAAGCTAAAATACAGGAAGCTAATGAAATCTTTCAAAAAACGACGTTTAGCGGCAATCATGATTCACGGCTCGCCATGAGCAGTAATCAAAAACGATCTATGGGGCTCAGCATGTTTATTGTCGGCTTTTTAGGTTTAACTTTTCTGATTACATCCGGCTGCATTCTTTATTTCAAACAAATGGATGAGAGCGAAGATGAAAAGCTAAATTATACCATTTTAAGAAAACTCGGCTTCACACAAGGCGACTTGCTCAAAGGAGTTCAAGCCAAACAAGCTTTTAATTTTGGGATTCCTTTGATCATCGGACTTTTCCACAGCTACTTTGCCGTTCAATCCGGATGGTTTTTATTCGGCACAGAGCTCTGGACGCCAATGATTCTCGTCATGCTGCTATATACAGCTTTGTATTCGATTTTCGGCTTTCTCTCCGTACTTTATTATAAAAAAGTAATAAAAGCGGCTCTTTAATATTAAGGAACTGTCCAAAAAGTCAGTATAAGTTGACTTTTGGGAACCCCCTCTTTATTTTTAAAAAAACCGCCCGTGTGAAAAACGGGTAGTTTGTTCAACTTTATAGAAAAATATAAGCCTCAGCTCCCCACAGGGTGTCTGAGGCTTATATTTCATTATATGAATAACCCCCGAAATCCTCCCAAATCTCAAACCGTAAAAAAATAAGAAAATCTGCACCGCTCGGCAATCAAGCTTTTATTTGGATACGACGGAAAAACGTTTATTAATGTGCTTACGGTTTTCAATTTCATCTACAAGTGCTATCGCATAGTCTCTATAACTGATGTAGCTTTGGCCTTCAGAGTTGACAGCAAGCACATCGCCTGAAACTTTATATTCACCTGTGCGCGGACCTTGCGGATCAAAAAATGCAGCTGGGCTAATATAAGTCCATTGAATCCCTTCAGAGTTTTCAAGATCTTGCAAATTTTGAGCTGAGCTTTTCGCTACCGGCAAATATTCTTTCGGAAAATCCGGCGTATCAAAGAGGCAGGTTGTTTTCGCTTCATCGACAAACAGGCTGCCCGCTCCGCCTACAACAATAAGCCGCGTATTAGGCGCTCCTTTCAAGGCATTGATTAATACTTTTCCTGCTTCCACATGTTTATGCTCTTCACCAGGTGCAGTGCCAAATGCATTTACAACAACATCAAAATCTTTTATATCCTCTGATGTAATATCGAAAATATCCTTTTCAACAGCTGGTACATCAGTCACTTTAGAAGCATTGCGGACAATAGCCGTAACATCATGTCCTCGTTCCTTAGCTTCCTTTACTATTAAACTTCCTGCTTTTCCCGTTGCACCAATAACGGCAATTTTCATAAACAATTTTCCTCCCTTTATGTAACTAATTCAGTTACAAATATATGTAACTATTATAGTTACAAATATAAATCCCTGTCAACTTATTGATTGAAGCTGTCATCCGGAAATCATTGCCTGCCAACCTGTTTGACAAAATTTCAAATTTGTCACTAAAATAGTGACAAATGGTGGTGGAAACTTATGATTAACAGCCGTTTAGCAGTGGCGATTCATATTATGATCTTAATAGCATCAAATCCCCTTGAGCATATGTCTTCAGAATTTATTGCCAAAAGCGTCAACACGAATCCCGTGGTGATCCGGCGAATTACAAGCATGCTCAAGAAAGCGGGACTATTAACTTCCCATGCCGGCAGAACCGGAGCAAAATTAACAAAAAACCCTGAAGACATAACACTTTTGGATATTTTTAAAGCGGTCGAACCGAAAGACGAATTATTCGCCATTCACGAAAATCCGAACCCCAATTGTCCCGTTGGAAAAAACATTCAATCCGCCCTGGACAGCACATTTACGCGCGTTCAAAAAGCGATGGAAGACGAGCTGGCCAGCCAATCCCTAAAAGACGTAATGGGCCATTTCTTACAATAAGAATGGCCCATAAAAAATGAAGCTGTAGTTATTTCCTCTTTTTCGGCACTTATGACCGTTTCGCTGTTTTGAATAAGGTGAATGATTCATTTTTACTTTCATAAGTTTGCACGCATGCAGGGAATCTTTGAAATCGATTTTATTCCTCCATCAAGTGCTTGATTTCAAAATAAAAAGCATGGATAAATTTTTTCGTATTGATTCGTATAGACGATGCAGCTGCAGGCCGATCGGCTTTTAATTCCTCCATTTTTTGACGAACAGCAGTGAAATCAAAAAATTTGGATGAGTAATTTTCAAACTTTGGATGGATGAAGTCTGTGAGCCCAAGTGACGCTAAGTTGTTCAAGGAATGATAGATCGCCCTCCGCACACGTTGTTCAGACGCTTTAATTTCCCTTTTCAGCTCCTCTTCACTGGCTGCTTCTCCAAGCTTCTTCAACGCAATATTTCTAAATATCTCCTTTAATGAAGGAAATCCGCCGGCAAATGTTTTCTCTTGTTCGTAATCATATAAAAACTGCATGATTTCAATGAGATCTTTACTGCCGCTTTCTCCGGCAATGCCTAGTTCTGAAAGGAGGAATCGTGCACTGGCAGAAAGAGAATTTTCTTTATAAGGATTTACATTTTGCTTTAGAAGATGATCAACGTTCATAACGCTATATAAAGAGTGATGGATATCCTGAATGGTTTTTTCCAAACGTATATGACCCATCACCTTCTTTAAGATTGACAATACTTCAATTTTATTAATCGGCTTCGTTATATAGTTTTCGATTCCGTATTCATAAGCTTGGCCGATCATATCCTTTGATTCCACCTGCGATATCATAACAATTTTCCCTTTAAAAATCGGCTTGATTTTCTTAATCGTTTCAATGCCGTCCTGAACGGGCATTAACAGGTCAACTAATAAAATATCGACTTTCTTCAAATTTAAAAATTCACCGCTAACATCAGCACCGTCTGCTGCTTCACCGACGACTTCACCAAGTTCCTCGTCTTCAATGATATGCCATAGCATAGTACGAATTGACTCATCGTCATCTATTATAAAAAACCTCATAAAATCACCTTTTCTGGGTTAAATTTCCAATTGGCAGACGAACGATAAATGTTGCCCCTTTGCTATCTTCCTGATGATCAATCATTACTTCCCCGTTAAGCTTTTCTGCCAATTCTTTCACATATGAAAGCCCAATACCTGTTGATGAATTGCCCGTGCTGTCGAATTTCAAGGTGAATCCTGGTTTAAAAATAATATCTTTATATTGATCGGGAATTCCGGGACCATCATCATGAACGCGTATTTGGAGCCAATCACTTTCCCGCTCCACTGCAATCTCAATGCTGCCAGTTCCTTTGATGGCCTCCACTGCGTTAGCGACAAGGTTATTCACAATGGAAATAAACGTATACACATGATACTCAGGATGTGACCCATTATATGCAATACTGAATTCAATGTTTTTCCCCAACAGCTCAGCATACTTCTCATGTGTTCGAACAATGATTGATAAAAGTGATCGGACATCTAAATAATCAAGGGAGCTTTCTTCTGAAATTACTTTTGAAAGTCCAGACAAAATGCGTTGATTATCTTTTTTGATCTCATGAACCTCGCCGGCAATCCTCAAGGCATGCCGTGAAAGCTCCTCCAGCGACAGCCTTTTCTTCCCTTTCCTGATCTCCTGCAATTTTTGATACAGGTTGTAAGATTGCCTCGTAATTTCCTCAGCATCTTGAACGGATTTTTTTAATAGCACCGACTCTTCGTAAAGGTTCGATACCAGCATGATCATATGTTCATTGCGTTTTTGAATTTCCGCTTCCCTTAGCTTAGATTCATGCAATTTTATCATACTAAATAAACCGATCACAAAAAAACTTCGGAATATGGCAATAATCATAATTTTATTAAAGGCATCTAAAGTCATTACCGTTCCAATCATAATATTTTCAGCGAGTAGCTCGACAATCCCAGCTGCCAATTCTATCACAATCCCCAAAAGGCCGATCACCCATGGTCGATTGTAAAATCGGTGAATTCTTAAAACAGAAAAAACAAGCGCATACGTGAAGTAATAGAAAAAATAAGGGGAGTTTGTATGAATGGAAGCCATCCAATCAACAGATGTAAGGGATATCAAATCGAGAAGAACCCGAAATGTCACAATTGATAAGCCTGCAAGAACACCACATATAACAGCTGGTACCTTTCTCAGCCACAATAAAAAAATAAACAATGTTGGAGGTCCAAAACTCACCCGATAAACTTCATTAAATGGATAAAATTTAATTTCGCCAGCGAGCGGAACCAAAATGATCATTGCAACCAATAATTGAAGTTCTTTTTTTTCAAGAGAGTGCAAGTTCAATATTACCACAACCTTGTTATAATGGTTCCTCTTAAAAAATTGAATAAAAGTTAGAATGTTAAAAACGAAGTAAATAATCGATTTGTAGAATTTTGTAGATTTATCGTCTGATCTTGTAGTTTCAATTTTAAATTAGATGAGATAACTCGTAAGCGCTCTCGCAAACAACTCTACTAATTATTATAGCTTATTATTTTGACGAGTAATCATTTAAAAGATAATGATAATCAATTTTGTCATCCATTCGTTTTGGAGGCAATTATAAAAGAAAAGAGGTGCTATGATGAAAAGAATAAGCTTGGCTTGGCAAATTTTAATAGGTCTTGTACTAGGTATTGTTGTTGGTACTATTTTTTATGGTAACCCAGATGTTGCGAAATTTTTGCAGCCAATTGGGGATATATTTTTACGATTAATTAAAATGATCGTCATTCCAATTGTTATTTCCAGCTTAATTGTCGGTATTGCAAGTGTAGGTGATACAAAAAAGCTCGGAAAGCTTGGCGGAAAAACAATTTTGTATTTTGAAATTATTACAACTGTCGCCATTATTGTCGGACTTTTAGCAGCTAACATTTTTCAGCCTGGTTCCGGCGTCGATATGAGCTCATTAGAGAAAACAGATATTCATAGTTATGTCGATACGGCAGAAGCAGTTGAAAGCCACGGAATAGCTGATACATTTGTCAACATTGTTCCACCAAACATTTTCCAGGCATTTGTTGAAGGAAATATGCTGGCGATCATTTTCTTCTCTGTATTTTTCGGACTTGGAGTCACAGCCATCGGAGAGCGTGGAAAACCGATCATTGCCTTTTTCCAAGGTACAGCTGAAACGATGTTCTGGGTGACGAACCAAGTGATGAAATTTGCACCATTTGGTGTGTTTGCCCTTATCGGTGTGACTGTGTCTAAATTCGGTATCGAATCATTGGTGCCGTTGGGTAAATTAGTAATTGTCGGCTATGCAACAATGTTATTCTTCGTTGTCGTCATTCTTGGATTTGTTGCAAAATTAGTCGGTCTAAACATTTTTCACATCATCCGTTTACTTAAAGAAGAGCTTATCCTTGCCTATTCAACCTCAAGCTCAGAAACAGTTATGCCAAGAATAATGGAGAAAATGGAGAAATTCGGATGCCCAAAATCCATTACAGCATTTGTCATTCCAACAGGTTATTCCTTTAACTTAGATGGTTCAACCTTATACCAAGCATTAGCAGCACTGTTTATAGCACAAATGTATGGCATTGATTTGTCCATCGCTGATCAAATTTCATTGGTGCTAGTATTAATGTTGACCTCAAAAGGAATTGCAGGCGTTCCAGGCGTTTCATTTGTTGTACTGTTGGCTACGCTGGGAGCAGTAGGCATCCCGCCTGAAGGTCTTGCATTTATCGCAGGTATTGACCGTATTCTCGATATGGCTAGAACAGTGGTCAATGTCATTGGAAATTCATTAGCCGCTGTCGTTATGTCTAAATGGGAAGGTCAGTTCGATGTTGAAAAAGCTATTTCATATATCAATTCTTTTAAAAATAATAAGCAATCCGCAGCTTAATATAACCGATATAATTCCAAAAACTTTGCAATCAAAACATACTAACATTAGTAGTACAGACCTAGGCCAAGGTTTGTGCTACTATTTTTTTATAGTAGAAGTGAAGGAAGGTCGAACATCCCCTGGGACCAAATAGAGTCCGTATTAAAAACAGACCAACTTCACATCCTTATTTGAATCAGTTTAGTATGTTGGGTCCGAAGAGACCGTGTATAAGAAAATGGAATCAATAAGGCAATGTGAAGAACTTCTATGTTTGGCTAAAAAGGAGAGGCAGAAAATATGAAACACGTAGTGGCATTTGATGTCAGTATGGGGAAAAGTACAATGGTCATTTATGACCGTTATCGTCAATGCGAATATGAGGGTGAAATAACCCATAACCGCTACTCTTTCGAGAAATTAAACGAAACCCTTATATCTTTAACACAAAAAGATGCACAGGCACCTGATATTGTCTTTGAAGCAACAGGCGTATATTCAAAACCACTAGAACGATTCTTAGGTGATCAAGGTTATATGTATTATCGAGTTAACCCACTCGAAGCGAATATTCAAATGGCTTCAATGAGGAGACAAAAAACAGATAAAAGCGACGCTCATGAACTTGCGAAAACTCACTTTAGAGTTGAACGTGAACAAACTTATCAAGAAGGGGAATATTATAAACAAATGCGTGCAATGACGAGATATTATGATGAATTAAGTAGTGAAATGACGCATTTATATAGTCGTTTACATGCGATTCTACAATTGAGTTTTCCCGAGTTAGAAAAGCTATTCAGTAAACGTTCTGCTTTATTTTTGAATGTCGTTCAATTATACCCTCATCCGGATCATGTGTTAGTTTGTTCAAAAACAGTGATTCGTAATCGTTTAAAAGCCAACACAAGAAAAAACTTATCATTGGCACGTGCTGAAGAAAAAGGGATCGCTTTAATCGAAGCAGCAAAAGAAGCGTATCCAGCAATTTCAAAAGATGATATTCGCTGTGAACAAGTGCGGGATTATGCCAAACGGATTGCAGACTTGAAGGAGAAAAGAGATCAACTTGTCCAAAAGATGGTTAAATTATCGAAAGATAAACAAGAGTATCAGATTTTAATTTCATTTCCAGGAATCGGAGAAACGACTGCAGTTCGTTTAATTGGAGAATTAGGAGATATTCGACGATTCAAAAACCATAAACAACTGAATGCTTACGTCGGTATTGATATTATGAGATATCAATCTGGGAATACCTTTTATAAAGACAAGATTAATAAAAGAGGAAATAACAAACTTAGAAAGATTCTATTTTACATGATCCAGACCATGATCCAACTACGGAAAAACACACAAAATCATATTGTAGATTATTATGATAAATTAAAAACGCAACCCCAGAGGAAACCTCATAAAGTTGCGTCCATAGCATGCGTGAATAAGTTCTTGAAATCGGCTTATCACCTTATCACACATAATCTGAAATACGATTACGAAAAGGCAACAATGCATCAGTAATCGTAAGTAAGATTATATCACAAAGACCTGACGAAAAAAATGGAAATCGTGAGGTCTATTTGTCATGCGAAAATTTATTTTGGAAGGAAGGGGTCCCCCTTCCTTCCAAAATAAAATCTATATTAACCAAATTATTTAATAAAAAATACTTGACTAGAGGTAAGAAAAGGGGGTGTCTAATAAGTCGTTTTTACGGCTTATTAGACACCCCATGAATGCTTTAGAAACGTTGATATATCGGTGTTTATGATTTTTTGTTTTCAATGGCGATTTGACTTTCTAAAACAGCCCCTTTTGCAATGAAAGATAGAAAATTGAAAGATCCCATGAAGAAGCCATATATTAGTTTTACTTTATAGTTGTGAACGCCCAGCCCTCGGTCCTAGTTATTTCTTTTTCCCTTGTTCCTTACGCACATGATTTTCTTTATTAAAATTCCAATGACTAACACCGTTATAGGCTCATTTTTTTAAACCTTCAATTTGACTTCAAAATACTTCCTAATGAAATATACAGAATAACTAACTCTCATATTTTCATAAATGAAAAAATTATATTAAGCCAAATCTACTGCTACTCATCCGATATTTGAAATCGGCGTATCATAATTGTGATTTTTCTTTATTGAAAGCAAAGTCAAATCCCCTTTAACCCGTTCCGAATAAATTGGATCGTGTATTCTATTTCTTTCTCGTCATCCCATGGATAATCCGGCATGACCAAAAAGCGGGTAATGAAAAAACCAACGATCGAGTTAATCGTTAAACGTATGACAGTCTCGGTGGGAAAATCTCCTATTTGCCCGTTTTGTTTAAAATGGTTGACAACTTTTATAAACTGAGGCAAAACTTTTTCAGTAAAAACCGCGCTAAATTTTTCTTGAATTTCTGCATGGAACGCCATTTCCTGAAAAAAAATTTTTAACAATGGGACATTGTTTTTGACAAATTGATAGCGGTTACGGATGATTTTCCTTAACAGATCTTCAAAATCATCAAGTCGTTGATCCTGGAAAACTTCATTGATAAACCTTTCAGCAAATAAGGGAACGGCAAATTCTATAATGATCGGTGAAACGATGGATATCAGCAAATCTTTTTTTGTTTTATAATGGCGAAAAATCGTTCCTTCCGCTACCCCGGCTCTTTTCGCAATTTCGCTCGTGGATGTCGCAGCATACCCTTTTTCGGCGAAAATTTCGACTGCCGCTTGAAGAATTTTTGCCTGCTTTGGCGTTAAATCTTGATTCGCTGCCTTCATGAACTCGTCCATAAAATTTTTCTGGTCCATACACTTTCCTCCTTATTTCTCTCTTTTATTGTTATAACCTGCGATGTTTTTTCAATGCAAATATATTTAAGACATAGAAAAGCAGCGCAAAGCCGAACAATATTAGCAAATCCTGCCAAAGATCGACCAAGTCTTTTCCTTTAATCATGATTTCTTGAATGGCGTCCGCTCCGTAAGTAAGCGGCATAAATTTACTCAACACTTGCAACCACTCTGCCAATGTCTCCAAGTTAAAGATTCCCGAAAAAAATGCTTGTGGAATGATGACAATCGGAATAAACTGCATGATTTGCAGCTCATTATTTGCAAAGGCTGATAAAAGGGTAGCAAGCGCCAGCGCAGTGATGGCTAATAAAAATGTAACTACTAACAGCTGCCAAAAATCCCCTGCCATCCAAATATCAAGTACATATACGCAATACGTGACAATAACGAACGATTGAATAATCGTGAATAAGCCAAATCCTAGCAAATAGCCTGTTACAATCTCCCATCTTTTAATCGGCGTCGACAGCAATTTTTCTAATGTTCCTTGTGTTCTTTCCCGCAAAAATGAAATGCCGCCTAACACAAAAACAAAGAAAAAGACAAAAAAACCGATTAGTACTGAACCCGTCTGATCAAAAAGATTGATTTTGTCAGAGCCATAATAATATTCGACATCAGGCTGAATATTTTTTTGGTCTGACAGGGAGCTGAAGGCGGTTTGAATCACCTTCATAACCGCTGAATTGGCTGTCGGGTCGCTTCCTTCCAGCAAAACATACGGAACATGATTTTTTATCGTTATAAATGCGTCTAAATCCTCTTTTTGAAAAGCCTCCTTCGCTTCACTTTCGGACATTTGAACAACATCTTTCTCCAATTCATTTTGCAATACTTGCTCAAGCGGCGCCGGTATATTTTCTGCTGCTATTTTCGGTTCGTATGGGTCGCCGTCTAATACAAGCCATACAAGAGTGATAACTAAAAGCGGCGCAAAGATCAATAAAGCAATCGACCGTTTATCTCTTAACAACTGTCTTATAATTCGGATGACAACAGCTCCTACTCTCATTTCTCATTCCTCCCGTATGCTAAAAATGCTTCTTCAAGTGAATCGACCTTTTGGTTTTCCTTTAGCTTTTCCGGCGTGTCACAAGCAATGATATAACCGTCTCTTAGCATGGCCAAACGATCACACTTTTCCGCTTCATCCATGACATGTGTCGTAACTAAAATGGTCATCCCGTTGTTTTTTAGTTTTCTTAATTCACTCCATATTGATTGGCGAAGCACTGGATCGATTCCAACCGTCGGTTCATCTAAAATTAATAGATCCGGTTTATGCATGAGCGAAGCAGCTAGAGACAACCGCCTTTTCATCCCACCTGAAAAGTCCCTGACAACTTTATCCATATGATCAGTTAAATCTACAATTTCCAAAACTTCCTGAATCGCTTTCTTCCGTTCTTGGCGTTTTAGCCCGTAAATGGCAGCTATAAATTCCAGGTTTTCTTTCGCGGTCAACTCCTGATAAAGAGCATCCGATTGCGCCATATAACCGATTGATTTCATTAGCTCGAGCGAAGGAACCTTTTGATCTTTGATGAAAATTTCTCCTTGATCTCCCTCTAAAATTCCTGTGATCATTTTGACCAACGTTGTTTTCCCGGAGCCGGATGGACCAAGAAGCCCGAAAATCTCTCCCTCATTTACGTCCAAATCAATATTTTTTAGCACTTTTTCCTTCCCGAATGAAATCGCAGCTTTACGGACAATAATCATTGAGGCCATTTTTTCCCTTCCTTTCGTATAAAATGAGTGAGTACTCACATACATTATAGTTGAGCAAACGAACTTTGTGAAGTGAGTAATCACTCATTTTTTCGCAAATGATAGGAAAAATTTTTTACAACAGCTTCGGCTTTAATAGTTATCGTCTTAAAAAAGCTGACCGCTGCGGATTTATACAAAAAACAACAATAAGCATTTGAACTAGAAAAAACATCCACACAAATTTACTGAGGAATGAACATCAGAAGATGCGCTTTTTTGCACAAATTATGCTCATTTATTAATATGCAGGAGAAATCGGGGCAATCGGTTAGCTATTGACTCATTAGAAGTGTTTTACAGGAACGACTAGATGAAGATAGCCTTGGTATTCGTTCCTTAGAGGAAAATAAACAAGCATTTTTAGTTATTTTACATAATGATTAAAGGAGATTTTAGATACAATACACATTCAATAAAAATGGTTGAAGTGATACTATATGGGCAAGTGGTACTGTAAAAACAATAATGATTGATTCAATATAATAATTCTTCTCATGCGGATTTCTGTTTACGGATAAGGCTGACATATGTGACTTTCAAATTCTTACAGTTGAAAGAAGTGAAAAAGGATGAGCTTAGAGGCATTAAACAAACAAGTGAAAACCGATCTTTCCTATCTCGCCTTCGGAGGTCCAAGCTGGGTGCGAACGCTAAAAAAACCTGAAGGGCATGTCTACGATGTCGTGATCGTCGGCGGCGGCCAAAGCGGCTTAGGTGCGGCTTTCGGTCTTCTACGCGAACGGATATCCAACATTCTTGTCATTGATGAAAACCGAGAGGGCTGGGAAGGACCGTGGGAAACCTACGCCCGTATGGTGACTTTGCGAACACCTAAACATTTGACCTCCATCGACCTTGGGATTCCTTCCCTAACCTTCCGCGCTTGGTGGGAAGCACAATTCGGACCGGAAGGCTGGGAAGCGCTAGACAAAATTCCTCGGGGAGATTGGATGAATTATTTGCGCTGGTTTCGGAAAGTTCTCAATCTGCCCGTCATCAATGAAGTAAAGTTGAAGTTGATAGAGCCGACTGATGAAGGGATTCACCGGCTTCATATTGAAGGAACGGGTGCACCATCTGACATATTGCTCGCACGAAAGGTTATTTTAGCAACGGGAATTCAAGGCGGCGGCGAATGGCATGTTCCTCCTTTCATTGCTGAAAAATTGCCGCATCATCTCTATGCCCACTCCTCAGAAGCAATTGATTTTAAAGCACTACAAGGGAAAAAGATCGGAATTTTGGGCGGCGGCGCATCTGCCTTTGATAATGCCAATTTTGCCTTATCAGAGGGTGCGGCCGAAGTTCATGTCTTTGTCCGCCGCAAGAAATTGCAGCGTATCAATCCGATCCGCTATATGGAAGTTTCCGGTCTAATTGAACATTTCCAAGCTCTATCGGACGCTGATAAATATGCAATCATCGCTCATTTCTTTAAATATAATCAGCCGCCGACCAACGATACCTTCGGACGCGCAGCCTCATGGCCCGGTTTTCACCTGCACTTAGGAGCACCATGGCTTGATGTTGAAGCTGCAGATCAAGGTGCAGTAGTGACCACACCTCAGGGCAAGTTCACCTTCGATTTTCTGATCATCTGCACCGGACTCGTCACTGATCCTGCTTTGCGTCCGGAGCTGAGACTTGTCGAAAGCCACATTGCTCGTTGGGGAGACCGCTATCTTCCCCCGAAGGAGCTGGCCAATCCAATGCTTGATGCCCATCCTTATCTCAGCCCTGGTTTCGCTTTTATAAGCCGCGATGAAAAGGGCAAAAAGCTTCTGTACGGAATTTTCGCTTTCAACTATTCGGGTTTGATCAGCTGCGGCATTACAGCAGCTGCTCTTTCCGGCCTGAAATACGGGATACGCAAGCTCGTGTCAGAAGTAGCGGATCAGCTTTTCTTAGATGATCGCGAAAAGATATTGAAAGACTTCTATTCCTATAACGAAATCGAATTTGTCGGTGAATGGACTAAAAAGGAGTAAGGCCTTAGAATAACCGTTGGTAGTGTGGGGGCTGTCTCAAGCTGATTTTTCAGCTAAGAGGCGCCCCTTTTTCAAATAAAAATAACGTTTATATTTTTTTCGGACAGCTGTTTGTAATGCAAGGAATTTATGGTCTGAGAAAGCGGCCTTTTAACACTCTTTAAAAATAAATAAGGTGAATCGAATCAAAGTTCGATCCACCCAATTAAATTTTTTCAGTTTCCTTCGAACAATTAATGGACCACGGCTGGACCAATTAATGCTGCTGGTTTTTCCCCTAAAGCCAGCTTGCTAATGTTTGTATAGCTAATATGTTTATATGATTGCAGCAATTGTTTTAATTCCGGAAATCTTTTATCTTTTTTTAGTTTTTCGATTTCCTGATGATAGATAGACAATACATAATCATCCTGAAATTTCGGTTGGAATCGATCCGGGTCTTCATCCATTAGTAAAGAGCCCATATATTGATATCCATATTGTAATTGACGAGTCAAATGGACGATATTTAAAAATTTCCGATAAATAGTTGGTGTTGTTGTCTTTAAGTTTTCGATAGCGGTTTGTGCATTTTTCAACTCATCGTAACTAGAGTCTATTATCACACTATATCATTCCTTTGTTCCGTATTAATCCCACGGTTTATTCAGTGAAAGTCTGGACACGAGTTCTTTATTTTGTTGTCTTTTTAACTTGCGAATGCTTTCACGTTCTTTTCCTGTTTCGTAGAGATATTTTTCTTCCTCTGTTTCTGGAATAATAGGCGGTACTTCCAACGGTCTTTTATTCTCATCCAAGGGAACAAAAGTGAAAAATGCAGTAGCTGCAATTCTTCGTTTCCCAGTTTCTAGATCTTCTGCAATCACTTTACAGAAAATCTCCATGGATCTTTTACCTGTATAGCTAACAAATGATTCAATACAAACCGAATCACTTACCCGGATCGGTTCAAGGAAATTAACGGAGTCGGTCGACGCCGTAACACATTCCTTTACCCTTGTATGTCTGCGGGCGGAAAGCGTCGCACATGCATCCATCTTCTTCATTAAAACTCCGCCAAATAATGTATGATAATTGTTCAAATCATTAATGAGCACTTGATCTGTTTGAACAACACGTGTTTCTTTAACTTTTTTTGCTTCCATCATGATCACCTTACGTATAAAAATACTTTTGAAGCGTACGCTTCATCCGTATTAGAATTTTTACAAAGAGAATTATAATATAGCTGGTTTGCAAAGATACAATGCCAATCCTATATGCAATTCATAACAAAATAGTATGGAAGCGCTCTTTAACCTGAACAAAAAACCACCCGTGTGATGAGCTGTCCCCAGTCAAGTAGACAGGAATAAAAAAGCACATATAGAAAAATCCCTCCATAATAGACAGATGAACAGGCTTTCTTTTTCCTGTCTACTATAAAGGGATCGTATCATTGAGCTTGGTCGTGTGTTACATTCTATTCCAAATAAACTTTTATTTCATCATTTGCTTTATCAATTCTCGGTTGAGTTCTTTAAAGATTTCGTTATGGGATGATACCATGCCAAATTTATCAGCCTTAGGTTCAATAAATTGTTTAGCGCTATTTACCGCATTTGCGGCATCCTGAAAGGCCCCCGCAATCAAATGCAATTTCCCATCGTATTTTAGAATATCCCCCGCTGCATAAAGTCCCGGTACAGAAGATTCGCTATGGGCGTTGCCCGCAATGTAGTGATTGTCAATCATTTGAATTTTCAGCTCGCTTTTTTCCAGCAAGGAGGAATCGCGCTCATAGCCATGATTCACAATTACTTCATCAATCGGTAAATAGGCGATCTCTCCTGTTTCACGGTTTGTTAGCTCGACTCGTTCAATCCGTTCATGGTCCTCGCTGGCAATCAATTTGGTAATCGAGGTATGAAAATAACAAGTAGCCGAGCTGTTTAGAAGCTGCGTCACCTGCGATTCATGACCTTTTAACATCTCCCCTCGATACGTCAAGTACACTTTTTTAGCAATCGGCACTAATTCATTCGCCCAATCAATTGCCGCATTGCCTCCTCCTGAAATGATGACCGTTTTATTTTTGAAGAGCTTTAACGATTTCACTGTATAATGCAGATTAGCCACCTCAAACTTTTCTGCACCCTCGATCTCCAGTTTTTGCGGCTTCAATATACCGCTTCCCACAGCGACAATGACCGTCTTGGAAAAATGCTGCCGTCCAGAAGCGGCCTGCAATATAAAAGTGCCATCTTCCTTTCGTTTCATCGATTCAATCTTTTCATTTAGTACCACTGTAGGATTAAATGTTAATCCTTGCTTGACAAGCTGCTTAATTAATTGTTCTCCTGTAATCGGTGCATGTCCTCCAACATCCCAAATCATTTTCTCCGGGTAAACATGAAGCTTGCCGCCCAATTGCGGCTGATACTCAATCAGCTTTGTTTTCATTTCCCGCAATCCGCTATAAAATGCCGCATACAACCCCGCTGGTCCGCCGCCAATAATCGTCACATCGTATAATTCGTCATATTTCATCTATTTCCACCTCTCCTAGAACTCAGTAAATGATTATCATTCTCAATTAAATATACATTGTTTTTACCTCTTTTACAACGAACAGTGATTGACTATTGAAAAAAATGTTTACACCATATAGAGCTCGTATTGTTTATGGACGGTCGGACCACTGTCTCGCAATCGTACAACGAGAGCAAGTCCCAGACGGTTTCTAACCGTTGGAAACATCCGTCTTTCTTCAAGCTATCTATGAAAATCGTTTGTAGATGCAGGAAATCAACGGACATCTAGAACCTCTATCTATTTTTCATGAAAAGATAGCGGCCGCTTCCACGAACATATGAAACATGATATTCAAATGAATCCTTCCTAACCCCTACTTAAGTACAAGAGACGGCTCCACACAAAAAAGACACTTTCTTCTTTTTTCTGCTTCAAGTAAAAAAGCTTCCCTTTCATAAAAGGAAGCTTTCTTATAGTTGACTCAATCGGATTTAGAATCCTATCCAGGATTAGCTGTCGACAGCTTTTCTTTTGCAAATCGTACAAATTCCTGCGCAATCTGTGATAAGCTTGCATCCTTTCTCCAAATCATTGCCAGATTCCATTCGATTTCCGGATTAGTGACGGTGATCGTTTTAAAATCATCTGTTAGTTCTATACACGTACTTTCAGGCAGCAAAGTAATACCTATATTGTAGGCAACCAATTCTTGAATAAACTCCAGTTGTGATGTTTCCGAAATAATTTTCGGTTGAAAACCGGCTTCTCTACAAGAATTGATGACAAGATTTCTTAGCACAAAATCCCGGTCGAACATAATAAAGTCCTCTTTTTTTAGCTCCTGCAAAGACACTTCCTGTTTTCCCGCCAGACGATGAGACGAAGAGACAACTAGTTTTAATTTCTCATTCACAAATATAATACTGTCAAGATTTTCATTTTCCTCAGAAAGAACAACGACCCCAAAATCCAATAAATTATTAAGAACCTTCTCTTCAACTGTTTTGGAACCATCCTCTTCTAGTAGGAAAATCACCTCTGGATATTCTTCATGAAACGATGCAATCAATTTTGAGAAGAAAATGGAATTCGTAATCGTAGGTAGCCCGATGCGAATTTGTCGTTTTCTTTGCATAAACATTTTATCAAGTTCTGCATCCAATTGCTGCAGCTGATTTTCAATTTTTAAAGCATGTTTTTTTAAAATACGGCCTGCATCCGTCAATATCAGCTTTTTTCTAGTACGTATGAAAAGCGGTGCTCCAATTTCATCCTCCAATGATTTGATAATTCTGCTGAGAGCAGGCTGCGTAATGAACAGATTCTCAGATGCAGTGGTAAAATTGCCGGTACGTGTAACCTCAAGAAAACACTTCAATTGTTTAATTTCCAATGAATCAAACACCCTATTACATTTTAATGATAATAAAGTTTACCACACTTTTCACTTTAGCGCTTTAAATTTGTTTTATCAAATAGGCGAAGCATAAAACCTTAATGTTCTTGTTAGGGCAGTTCATTATTAGACAGCCCCTTGTGTTTTTGCGTTTAATTACGCTAATTTCAACAATGGAAGTATTTTATTCGGAAATAAAAAGCTCTAATTTTGTCCTCTTTTAATCCTTCAAGTTCCCCTTCTTATATCTAAAAACTTTTCATTTCATTCATCTATGCAATCATTTATTTTTATATTCCATATCAATATTATAAAAAGATTAGTGGGCATGGTATCCCCATTTATCGAACTTTTGAAGAGAAACTGGCAAATCATCTGATTTGAGAAAAATGCTACATAGAGCTTATTTTTGAAATTTCCTGAATTGTACAGGGACAAATGCGGGAAATAAAGCATAAATAAATACAGTAAAAATTCGTTAATTTGGGAGTGAGGTGTCATGAAAACTCCATGGATTCACCATGAGAGGATGCAGCAAATACGTTCTAAACAAATGAACATTTTTAAATCTTCAAGAGTTCAAAAAAAATCTGTATGTGCCAATTTTCAGCATACAGAAGAAGAAAATGATAGTCACAAATCAGATATTGTGCCAAATCGCATTGATACAGCAGAAGCAGATGATTCACATGAAAATTACGGTATAAAAAAGGTGCCCAAACTAAACAAAAATAAAAATAATGTTTCCAAACTGATGAATTTATACAAAAAGTATAATATGTCTAAAAGAAATCATACAGGCAGCATCTGTGGTCCTACTCAACCATCGAATAGAACGACCGATCCTGAACACGTTTCCTCAACTGATGATCACACTTTAAAAACGGATGATTCCCATATTAAGCAGATTTCTTTAACTAGTCCTGACCATGAGACTAAGGAGCACCCCTCAGCCGATTCGGTTCTTGAGCCTGTTCATACTTCATCCAATTCGGATGAAATAAATCAGGAAGATGACTTTGATACCGATCTTATTGATTATTCAGTCGATAGAGCTCATTCATCATCGGATGGAAACGATTCTGAACTAATGCTTTTAGCTAATGCTGATTATGATTTGAAAACGGATTGTTCTTCCCATGATATTAAGCAGATTTCTCTACCTAGCCCTGACCATGAGACAAAGGATCATCCCTCAGCCGATTCGGTTCTTGAGCCTGTTCATCCTTCATCCAATTCGGATGAAATAAATGATCAAGAAGATGGCTTTGATACTGATCCTATTGATCATTCAGTCGATAGAGCTCATTCATCATCGGATGGAAACGATTCTGAACTAATGCCTTTAGCTAATGCTGATCATGATTTGAAAACGGATTGTTCTTCCCATGATATTAAGCAGATTTCTCTACCTAGCCCTGACCATGAGACAAAGGATCAGCCTCCAACCGATTCGGTTTTTGAGCCTGTTCATACTTCATCCAATTCGGATGAAATAAATGATCAAGAGGATGACTTTGATACTGATCCTATTGATCATTCAGTCTGGCCCGCTCATTCATCATCGAATAGAACCAATTCTGAACTAGTTCTCTTCGCTAGTAATGATCATACTTTGAAAATGGATGGTTTTTCTCATGTTAGGCGTATTTCCTTAACTGATTTTGAACATCATGAGAAATACGATCAAGATTCAATGGATTCGGTTTTTGAACTTGTGTATACCTTTGCATCCAGCTCGAATGAAATAAATGATCAAGAGGATCACTTTGAAACCAATTCTTTTGATTATTCAGTCGAGCTTGCTCATTTATTGGATGAAAACAATCTTAAACAAGTTTTTCCAGCTGTTGATGAGCATGCTGTGAATACGGATGAGGCTTCTCATATTAAGCAGATTTCTCTAACTGGTCTTGATGAACAGGAGACGAATGATCAACCTTCAACCAATTCGGGTTTTGAGCTAGTTCATGCTCCATCCAGCTCGGATGAAATAAACAATCATAAGGATATCCGTGAAATCAATCTTATTAACCATACAGTCGAACCAGTTCATTCATCATCGGACGATGCCGTTCCTGAACAATCTCCTCCAGCTGTTGATGAGTATGCTGTGAATACGGATGAGTATTTCCATGCTGGTCTTGAACAGGAGACAAAGGATCATCCTCCAACCGATTCCGTTTTTGAATTTGCCCATGATTCATCCAGCTCAGATAAAATAAATGATCAAGAGAATATCAGTGAAACCAATCCTATTGACTATACAGTCGAGCCAGTTCATTCATCATCGGACGATGTCGTTCCTGAACAATCTCCTCCAGCTGTTGATGAGTATGCTGTGAATACGGATGAGTATTTCCATGCTGGTCTTGAACAGGAGACAAAGGATCATCCTCCAACCGATTCCGTTTTTGAATCTGCCCATGATTCACCCAATTCGGGTGAAATAAATAATCAAGATATCTTTAAAATCCATCTTATTAACAATACAGTTGAGCCGGTTCATTTATCAGATGGAGCTGATCCTGAACAATCCCCTTCAGCTGTTGATGAACATGCTGTGAAAACGGATGTGGCTTCTCATGCTGATCTTGAACAGGATAAAAAGGATCATCCAGCAGATTCAGCATTTGAACCTGCCCATGCTTCATCCAGTTCGGATGAAATGAACGATCAAGATGTCTTTAAGATCAATTTTATTAACCATACAGTCGAACTAACTCGTCCATTGGATATTGCCGACTCTGAACAAGTTCCTACAACAGATGTTGTTCGTGCTTCGAAAATGGATGAAACTCCTCATGCTGCTGGTCTTGAACAGGATATAAAGGATCATGCTCTAACCGATTCAGTTTTTGAACCTGTTCCTGCTTCATCCGGCCCGGATGAAATAAATGATCAAGAAAATATCCATGAAACCAATTTTATTGACCATAAAGTTGAGCCGGATCATTCGTCGGATGGTGTCGTTCCTGAACAAATTTCCTCAGCTGATGTTGAGCATACTGTGAAAACGGATGAGGTTTCTCATGCTGAACAGGAGATAAATAAAAAATCTCCGACCGATTCTGTTTTTGAGCCTGTTCATCCTTCATCCGAATCGGATGGAACGAATGATCAAAAAGCTATTAATTTTGATAATGCAGATGAATCTATCAAATATGGAAAAACATGTTCGATGACTATAAAAAGACCATTTTCGACTTTTGTAGAAATAGATGACTTTCTTCATTCTCCTATCTTTAGCAGTATAGTTCAAAATTCAGCTGAATTTCTTGACTTAAACAATAAACAAACTCCTCAATTAAACACAAAATTACTCAATACTACAACTTATTATCCTGAACAGCCTGATTGCCGTTTAGTTTGCTCTAAAATTCATGAAATGATCTCTTTAACTGACACTGTTTCCAGTTATAGTAAGAATAATAAAAACAATCATTATCAATCTATTGCAGTTCCCCTGCATGACTCAAAAGCTGCGAAAACAAGCGAAACAGATAACAAAACTTGTACATCTCATGACTTTATACAAATTAGAGTTCCAGTTGTAGCAGGGGAATACAAAATGGAAATAATTTTAGAAGAAGATGTTGTATTTGAAGAAGAGATTTTGGGCGTTAAAGAAATCTCTAAAGAGGTCGTACTAACAAATTGTAAATTCGTACCTACTCAATTCTCCCCATCATTAGATAATGGAACATGTACAGCACTGAAAGGAAATTTATTTATAAAAGGATATATATCACAAAATATTGAGTACACTGCCGCAGACAACGGAAATGAAGGTTCCAAACAAAATGAATCAGTACCTTACTATCGTCAATTGCACCAAAAAATTATATTGGATTTAATCGTTCATTTATTACAAGTACAACAAGTTCGAGTCAGTTATGCTGGCAATGGAATCTAGAGATCATCGAATGTATACGAAATCCACTCTTTGATTTAAAAATGAGAAAAATGATTATGTGAAAAGCCCAAACTTAAAAATGAATGCTGCATATTGTATTAATGCAGAGTTTGGAAAACTCAAAAAAAATTAAGGAGTGGATTTTTCATGAGTAAAGACGATCATCAAATCCCAGCTTGCCCAGTAAAATCGACAGAACAAGTACCATTATCAAATGAAAATACCGATTTAGTTCTTACACCAGATGTTACTGTAACTCTTAAAACTCCAGTTGTATTAGCAGAAAAAACTATTCAAGTTGTAGTAGAGGCAGATATTCCACTTGATCCGCCAGCAACTGAAATTAAGAGAGTGACAAAAAACGTATTTTTGGAACAAGCGAAACTAGTACCTGTTAGATTTACACGTATTGGTACAACGGACTATTTTAGAGTAACTAGAGCGAAATTATTTGTATCAGGATTTATTCGCAAAGATATTGAATATGCTTCCAGAGACTGCAATGGAGCACTTCAAGACAGAATTGCAGACGTTCCGTTCTCTGGTTTTACAGAACTTGCAGACGCTGCTCCAACCGGAGATTTCCTTCTTTTCCCAATAATAGGAATTTCTGATCAAAGCAAAGCTCTCTTCTTAAATGAGAAAAATGACCTTGTTCCTCGTTTGGATAAATATTTCTTCCAAAATCTCGTCAAATATAATGAACAACCATACGGTGAATTAATAGCCGCAAACTTCTATGAACTTGATTTCTCACCAGTTAAAGTAGGACCTGAAGGCCAGTTTAAAACATTGCGCGAAAAAATCGTCTTAGATCTTACTGTGAAATTATTACAAGTTCAACAATTTCAAACTACAGCTACACAAGTAACTCCTAGTTTCCCTGAAGGAACTTTAGATGCTGCCGCAAACAGATCTAAACACAAATAACTAGTTCAGAAGCCGTGACTTTTTGGGTCATGGCTTCTACTTTTCTTTTTAACTGTTATTTCTTCGTTTTCTCGTTCAAGAAAATTTAAGCCCTTTATCGGCTGAACCTGCTGCGAGAGCTCAGGCTTTCCTAAACGTTTTCCCTTGTTCACTCACTGCAGCTCTAAGCGTAGCTTATTTGCCATTATCTTGAGTAACTCTGATATGTTCCCAGTGCTTTTGCGCCGCTCTTAGTATTCAGTCATGTTAGGTTGTTCATCGATTTCTCGAAAGACAGCCCAATCACCAGGATGGACTCACGGTTTGGAAAAATACGAATCTCTTCAATGAGTTGTTCCACACGCTCGGTAAGTCTCAAGCGGTTTCTGCAGCGTTTAGGAAACGCAAGAACAGCAGAGGCATCATCAAAGTCCCTGTATAATCTTCCATCACCTGATTGCGTACAGTTTAATTTCTGAGACATAAAATCACTCTGATGAGTTCAGGCCGCAAAGCGGCAATAACGCAAGTATGGAGTTGAATTTTCTACAGGTGCAGTCCGTCAATATGTATACATACATGAGAATACGTACATGAAGCTGAAGTGTTGAGGAAAATGTTCTGGAATGTTGCTCGGTTATAAAATCTCCCCCTCGCATTTAAAATGGACAAGCACAATGGGCTTGTCTAAAAATTATTGTTTCTTTCCCTCTACTCTTTCACGATAAGATCCAGCTTTCGTTTTAGTTACAGTATCAACTTTGGAACATGTCTCCCCATCAGTTTCACCTGTATTCAAGGATGTCACATCCTTTTATATAGTCGATTTATCCGCTTATATGATTTATCCGATAAAATTCGCATGCTACACGGAAATAGACAATAATTGATTTTTCATTAAATTTTGTTTCCAACTTCTGATTAAAGGATAATCTTTGTAATCAACTTTATACATATTCCAATTTCCTTCTTTCATAGTTATTTAAGAATTTTTACAAAACAAAAAAAACAGCCTAACTAATCTAGTTAGACTGTTTATATAAACAAACTTATTCACTTATAACACGATTTTGCAAACTTTATTAGACGGTCTAAAAGAAAACCATCGGTTCTCTTCCATGAGAAATACTTTAATTAATGGCCTTACAGTAACTTTTTATCTTCATCACATACAATTTCAACTTGTTTATAATATCGACGACAGCGTTAAATACATTGAAAAAATTGAGAAACTATGGTAAATTAGTAAAGAAACACATTTTGTTTAAATTATAAAAATAGTATACCTATTATAATTATAAAACATAAATCCTCTTCAGTCAATCCCCATTTTTATTTTTTAAAGGAGTGCTTAATATGAATACAGAACTTCGGCAGGAGCAAGAACGATTGGACAGCATAATGGCGATCATTGTGGAGCAAATCGGCATGCTGGAAAACGAAACCTCCCAGCGTCGAAAAGAAGTGATTGATTTCCGCAAACATTTTTGGGATGACGTCAAGGTGAATACTGATACGTTCGACGATTATCTTGAGACGATCATCGCCTTGAGACAACAGGCGCAGAACCTGTCCGTGAGCCAAAGCACCCACAGACAAGCCTTCAAGAGGTTGTCCACCCTGCGCCGCATGCAGGAGGTGCCTTATTTCGGTCGAATCGATTTCATTGAGGAAGGGACTTCAGCTGCTGAACGAATCTATATCGGTATCTCCACGCTCACGGATACAAGCGGAGAGAACATCCTGATCTACGACTGGAGGGCGTCGGTCTCGAGTGTCTACTACGATTACGCGCCCGGCCCGGCCGAATATACTACTCCTGGAGGCACAGTCCGCGGCATGCTGGAGAAAAAGTGGCAATATATCATCCGCGGCGGCGTTATCAAGTCGATGTTCGATACGAGTCTCACCATTGGAGACGACATTTTACAGCAGGTGCTTGGCAGAGTGACAGACAAACATATGCACAACATCGTGGCCACCATTCAACGGGAACAAAACCAGATCATCCGTCATGATCGCGGGCGGCTGCTCATCGTGCAAGGACCCGCCGGCAGCGGCAAGACATCGGCCGCCCTGCAACGGATCGCTTACTTGCTCTACAAATATCGGGATAAGCTGAGAGCCGATCAAATCATTTTATTTTCACCTAATTCGATGTTTAACAGCTACGTATCCAATGTGTTGCCCGAACTAGGCGAAGAGAATATGCAGCAGGTCACCTTCCAGGAATATTTGGAATATCGGCTGAGCAAAGAATTTCAAATCGAGGATCCATACGAGCAATTGGAATATATGTTGACTGAAGCGGATGACTCTTTATACCGGACTAGAACTGCGAGCATCCGATTCAAGGCATCAACCCGTTTCTTCGAGACGATTAAAACATACTGTAAGTCGCTGGAATTATCCGGCATGCTATTCAAAGATATTCTATTTAGAGGAAAACCGATCATCACCGCCAAACAAATCACAGAAAGGTTTTATAGCAGCGACACCTCGCTCCGTTTTCACAGCAGACTTGAAAAGCTGGCAGATTGGCTAAACAAGCAAATCGATGAAGCGGAGAAGCTTGAACGGACTAAGCCATGGGTGCAGGAAGAAATCGAGCTGCTTAGCAACGAGGATTATCATAAAGCTCATACTCTCTTACGGAAAAAACGCGGCTTTAAAGCAGAAACGTTGAACAACTATGAGAACGAGATCGAAGCGCTGGGCCAATTGATCGTTCGCAAGAAGCTGAAACCGTTGCGCAAACGGATCCGAACGCTTCGTTTCATCGACATGAAGGGAGTATACAAGCAGCTTTTCGCCGATCCAACGCGGGTCAAACAGTGGATGGAAGGGGAAACACCCGAGGAGTGGGAGTATATTTGCCGATTGACTGTAAAAACGCTAGACGAAGGCAAACTGTTTTACGAAGATGCAACTCCGTATTTATTTTTGAAAGAGCTGATTCAAGGCTTTCAGACGAACGTCTCGATCAAACACGTGCTTGTAGACGAAGCGCAAGATTATTCTCCGTTTCAATTCGAATTTTTGAAGCGTTTGTTTCCTTCGGCGAGGATGACTGTGCTCGGCGACTTTAACCAAGCGATATTCGCTCATGCCAGTGAAACAGTCGATTTCCACACGCTTACCAGCCTATACGGACCGGATAAAACGGATTCGATCACCTTGACCCGCAGTTACAGATCCACAAGACAGATCATTGAATTTACGCGCGGACTCGTACCCGATGGCGAACGGATCACTGCTTTTGAACGCGACGGCGATAAGCCTGTGTTGACGAGAGTGTCCGATCAAGCTGAACTGCACCACTGTATTGCTTCCAAAGTCGCGGACTTGCGGAAACGGGGATATAATACGATCGCGATTATATGTAAATCTGCTGCGGAAAGCACCGCCGCATACGAAGCACTGAAAAGAGTTGAAGATATAAAACTTGTGAAGAGCGGCTCTACCGAATATGAACAAGGTGTTGTCGTTATACCGGCGTATTTGGCGAAGGGCATCGAATTCGACGCCGTCATCATTTATAACGCTTCATCGCACGTATACGGCGTTGAGAGCCTGCGCAGATTGTTCTACACCGCCTGCACCCGGGCTATGCATTACTTGCAGCTTTACAGTGTAGGCGAACCGAGCCCCTTTTTACAGAACGGTGCGCCGGGTAGTTTCCTTCAGATCCCGGGTTAACACGAAACTGGTCTGGTGTCTGAAATGTATCACTGTCATTAAACGGCCATATATGATATAAAAAACCACTTGCCAGCATCCCTTCAATACCATACCCCGAGTTAGGCAACTTGTTTAATGGAAGGTAATGAAGGGATGTCAGCAGTGGCTGAAATAATTAAATCAGACATGTGAAATTCTATATGATGTGTTAAAAGTTCTGTAAGCAGCAAGGTTCCGTATTTTTTCGGTAATAGCTCTTTTATAACTAGGATATCGCGAACAGATCAATACACAATATCCAATTTATGCCCTACGCATATATACAAGACGGTGATGGGCGCAAAGATCGCCCCAATGGCAGCAGCCCCGATGAGAGAGACAGCAAAATCCGAGCCAATAGTTCCAGCATTGATCAGATCACGGACGGCAGTAATAATATGTGACACTGGATTAATCTTCGCAAACCATTGCAGCCAATCGGGCATTGTCTTGACTGGCACAAAAGCATTAGAAAGAAACGTAAGTTGAGCTTTTCATCCTAGCAAGCCTCGCAGCAGTTAGTAATCGTAAATTGGTTTTCCCAATCCTTGTTTCCTAAACGTTCCCGGTACAATGGTCACTATAGGGCATGTCGCTTTGTCATCAAGTGGATTAAATGACAGATTTCATCGTATCTTTTAGCACTGAAACGGAATAATTAAATTGTTCTTGTTCCTTTTCGTTCAGTTCAATTTCGATTATTTCGTGAACGCCGTTACGATTAAGCTTGGCTGGTACTCCAATATATACATCATTTTGCCCATATTCACCTTCTAGATAGGAAGATACTGTCAGAATACTATTTTCATTTTTAAGAATTGCTTTTGTAATCCGGACAAGGGACATTCCTATTCCATAGTATGTCGCCCCTTTTCGCTCAATGATATGATAAGCAGCGTCACGGACGTTTACGAAGATTTCCTCTAAACATTCTTTCTTTAAATCTTTCTTTCGCTCTAAAACATCATCAAGATTCTCTATTCCGATCTTGGCATGGCTCCAAACTGGAAGCTCGGTATCTCCATGTTCCCCTATGATAATTGCATGAATATTTCTTGAATCCACATTGAAATACTTTCCTAATTCAAATCTTAGACGTGCAGAATCTAAGACTGTTCCTGAACCAATGACGCGTTCCTTTGGCAGTCCTGACTCCTTCCAAGTGACATAAGTTAAGATATCTACTGGATTTGTTGCCACTAAAAATATGCCATTAAATCCACTTTTCATAATCTCTTTGATAATTTGTTTAAATATCCGCGTATTTTTCTCAACTAATTGCAATCGGGTTTCACCTGGTTTTTGTGCCAATCCCGCAGTAATAACAACTAAGTCCGCATCTGCGCAATCTTGATAAGAACCGCTCCATACCTTTATTGGCGAAGGTGCAAACGGCACTCCATGATTAAGATCCATCGCCTCGCCTTCAGCTTTTGCTTCATTTATATCAATTAAAACTAATTCCTCAACGACCCCCTGATTAATTAGTGAATAGGCATAACTGCAGCCTACAGCACCTGTTCCAACGATTACAACACGATTTACTTTTTCTTTATTCATGGTTATACATCCCCCTTAAAATGTTATATGATTAAAATAGGAACCAGCTAACTAATCCAATTACAGCAAGCAAACATAAGCTATATTTAATTGTCACTTTAAATAAATCACTTTCTTTTCCTGCAAATCCAACTGCCGCAGCTGCAACTGCAATTGATTGAGGTGAAATCATTTTAGCCATTGTACCACCCATTACATTGACAGCAACCATCGTTTCGGGTGCTATTCCAATTTGTGAAGCAGTGACAGCTTGAAGTGGAGCAAATAAGGAACCGCTGTTTACAACAGAGCTGGACTAAATCCAAGCCCTACTAAAATGGCTGCCGTTATGGCAACGGGTGCTCCAAATCCTGCAGCTCCTTCTAAAAATGCCCCAAATGAGAATGCCACAATAAGAACTTGCAATCTTTGATCCACTGTAATAAAAGAAATACTTTTTTCAATAATGGCAAATTTTCCGGTTTTTACTGTTATTTTATAAAGGAAAATAGCAGCAAATACGATTGATGCTACTGGCCATAAACCGACTAAAATTCCATATATCGCAGACATCAAAACTAAGATTGCAGGCATTTTATAAATAAAGACGGCAAAAATGCCTGCAGCAATTATGCTGAAAAGCCCTGCTATATAGCCTTTTAATTTAAATACTGTCAGCAAAACAATAAAAACGATGATCGGAACGGCAGCTATAATAGCTGAAAGCCATATATTTCCCAATGGATTATAAACTTGCTCCCATACATGCATCTTGTTCAGCCCCTTACTTTAAAATCGACGAAATGATTTTGTGAAATATTTCACAATATGTATTACAACCTCCCCCTAAATTATTTATTTTGCTTACAAAGTTAGTATAACATCTATTTGTGAAATTTTTCACAATATATATGAAAAAAATATGAACTTTTGAGACATGTCGAGTGCGGTAATCACTAAAGATACGGGAATTGGGATGACAAAAGAGGTTCAAATGCGCATATTTGAATGTTTCTATAAAGCCGATCCATCAAGAAACAGATCAAATGGCGGGAGTGGATTAGGACTTTCCATCGTAAAGAAAATCATTGAAATGCATAAAGGTGATATACAGGTTGAAAGTTCACCTAAAGAAGGTACGGAAATAAAAGTAATATTACCAATAAACAATCCTGACACATAAAAGTTTACAATTACTTTCACAAGGGGCTGTCTAAAAAGTCCATTTTAGTGTTTATGTTTGCAAATTAAAAACCCGAGAATGTTGACATAACAGCATTCTTGGGTTTTAATTTTTTGTCTCATCACCATATTCTGTGATGTTCACACAATTCCGGCAATAAGTTAGCGAGATTGATACTCAATCTAGAGTAGCTCCTTCGTCAGCTTGCAGACCACTACAATGCGGAAAGCTGATGAAGGGCATGGTTAAGCAACCTGATTTTTATAAGTTTTACCTGTACATTCCAAAAATACACGTAGCCGAAATCTTTCAAGGTTTCTGAAGCCAAAAGCACGTCTTTTGATGTTCTTAATCTTATGGTTTGTACCTTCAATCCGGCCATTCGTAAAAGGGGTAAGAAAATATTGTAAAATTTGTGCCTTCCAATTTTCTATCGTCTTGGCAACTTGATGAAATGAAGGAAATGGGCTGCTCCATGCGAGTTGAATCCATTCTTCTAAGAGTGAATCAGCTGTATCATAGTCATTCACTTGGTATATTTCTCTAAAGAGTTCTTTTAGAAAATAGGCATATGACAATTCTGAATGCTCTTTGAGCATCTCATCTAATTGTTGTTTTTCATTAGCCGTTAACTTTTCAGAACCTTTCAAGAGTTTAAACCGTCCCTTTTTTAGTCCAGGAGTTTTCTTTCTAACTTGGTCAAGTGCATGTGTCACCTTTTGCACCACATGATATTTATCAATGACGATACAGGCCTCTGGGAATATAGATTTAACAGCTTTATGGAAGGGATCCCACATATCCATAACAACGGTATGAACGCATTTATCAGACAGAATCTTCTTGGCAAGTAAGATCTGAGTTGAACGATAACTCCGTTGATGTTCCATACCAAGCACACTCCCGGATTGGGTATCCATAAGAACTGTTTCATATCGGTGACCCTTTCGGACAGCGATCTCATCAAGGATAAGGATTAATTCATTGTTTTCTAAAACACTTTCAAGAGTTTCTAAATGCTCCTTCTCTTTTTCTTTAGCAACGGAATAAAATATTCTTTCAACGGTTGTATAAGGTATTTTTTCCTTTCGACTCACTTCTTGGATAGTAGAGCCAATGCACATTTCGTACAGATATTCTCTGTACCGATTGGTCTGATGCTTATTAGGACTGATAGATTCAAATGTTTGTGAAAATACCTCATTACAGTTGTGACAACGGTATCTATACACTCTGACAAATAAGAAAAGGGGCTTACCTAATACGGACAAGTCACGAACCTTTCTTGTCCGCCAGTCATGGACATGACTAGAAAAAAAACCGCAGTAAGAACAGCGTTCTTCTGTAGTATTTTTCTCAACATGTAACAAACTGCAATCTTCAAGAAACACTTGTTTAACAACTTCAAATTCTGGCAAATCTAGTGATACGGAAAACACTTTAGAACCTCCTGTTATGTTAAGTGACGCTAACATTATTGCCAGGAATTCGTGAGTGTTTTCCTTATTTTTTGGGTTAAATCACAAAATGTGGTGATGAATCGATTTTTATTAAAAAGAGTTTTAAAAGAAACCCAAATAAATTGGGGTATTTTGTATCTTTGGTTTACAAATATTCTGTTTGTCCTTTTTTGGGCGTACTTGCAGAATTTTTCGCTTTAAAAATTTTTTAAGCGGTTTGTTGCTTTTTACTCTCTTTTGCCATTGCGAGAGCTGAAACCAGTAATACGATGGCGTTCAAGTAAATATGAGTTTTTACTTTATCGATTCCCCACACATGCAGGGAGTTCGCTGTAAGATAACTTTTCATTCTTGAATTGCACCGTTCTACACTGGTTCGCTCATTGTAAAGTTCTTTCCAACGTTTGGAATCGCGGTGTGGATTAGAGTACCGGCGAAGATCCTTATTCACGTTAATTTTTACTACCATTCCATAGTTGGAGGATGAACAGGCTGCCATTCCTAATGGGCAATCCACTTTTCCGGTTGCGTGTGGACATCTGAATTTGAGCTGATCCTTATTGGCTCCCCAATAAGTCATTTCGTACCCCATAGAACAGCGTGGGGTTCCATTGGAGGCAATTCCTTCGGGAGTCATTTTCATTACGCAAATTGAGTGGAATAATAGCTTGAGCCCCAATGTTCTTGGCGGATTCGTAGTTTTTAAGCTGGTCGTACCCACCATCCATTATCAGGAAATCAATTTTAGAGTTTGTACAACTCTTTACTTGTTCAATCAATTGTGGTGCGACATCCCCATCGTTGATATGAGCAGGGGTTACTTCAATCGCCATTGGTAATTCACTTTTGGTGTCAACGGAAAGATGCATCTTATAGCCAAACCAAGTAATTTTATTACCGAAGGAATCAAACTTTGCCCCCCAATTGGCGTTGCCTGTTTGTTCACTTCGCTTCTTAGGCTGCTTCTTTTCGTAAGCATCAATGGCGGCACTGTCGATAGCCTGATGTTTTCCATCAATTACTCCTTCCTCTTGAGCTAACTGGACGAGATCTTGAAAGATTCTTTTCACGAGTCCAGTTTTGGTTAGTGAAGAAAATACTCGGCTAAGAGTAGAGATGGATGGTGCAGGCCTGCTAATATCTAAACCACATTGGTAACGAAAACGCAGGTCATTTTTCAATCGATTGTGAAGAGAAGTAAAAGTATCAATACCTTCTAATGGGGCAGCGATAAGAGCCCTTAATATCCCTTCTTTGGAATGTCCTTCAGCCCCTTGGGGTGAAGAACTTTTCAATTGTTTAGCATAAGGACGCAAATCTAGAGCACTAAAAAAGATCGGTAATTTCTCTTTTGACTCTAAAATTTGCAATTCTTCAAAGGAAAATAGACTTTCTTGTAGAATATACAAAGTGACTTCCTCCTTGTGGATTTTTGTGGTTTGGTCACTTCAAAATTCTACAAATAAGGGGTGAAGTCCTTTTTTATGCTTTAGAAAACCTTATGGCTCTTGGGTTGAAAAATGTACAAAATGCTCATATTATATAAAATTTGGAATATAACTTTACGGTTATATTCCAAATTTGTTATATTGATTATAGAGAGAAATTCCATTCATTTGTCAACTATCTAAAATGGGAGGTGACAAAATAAGATATAGAGGTGAGCCATATGTCGGAAAAAAATTTTGATATTGATGTTTCAGTGTTAAGTGCGTTAGCTGAACCAAATCGAATGGCGATCGTTGAATTGCTACGGAGTGGACCTCTTACTGTGGGAGAAATCGCAAATCAGCTAAAACTTAGCCAACCACATGCATCCAAGCATTTAAAAATACTTAGCACAAATGGAATAGTGGAAGTAAAGCCTCAAGCTAATCGTCGTTATTACAAATTACGTCGTGAGCCTTTCCAAGCATTAGAAAAATGGGTGACTTCATTTCAAAAGGAAATGGAAAAAAGATTTGATAACTTGGATCATTATGTACAAGAATTACAAAATAAAAAAATAGGGAGGAAAAATAGTGACAAATAACAAAATGATTTCAAGAGTCGAAAATGAAAGGTTTCTTGTATTAGAGAGAGTATATAATATGCCACGAAATGAGCTGTTTCAACTTTTTAAAGAGCCAGAGCATTTAAAACGTTGGTGGAGTACGGATGGTTGGGAAGTAACTGTCTGCAATGTGGATTTTCGTCCTGGAGGTGTTTGGCACTACTGTATGGTATGTGTTGATAAAAATCAAGAAGAATATGGAATGGAATCTTGGAACAAAACCATTTATAAAGAAATCATTGAACCAGAAAAAATTGTCTATATCGACTATTTCTCAGATTCAGAAGGTAATATAAATGAGTCTATGCCTTCTCCTGTGGTTACATTAGAATTTATTGATTTAGGAAATCAAACAAAATTAATCAGCCGCTCTGAATTTAACTCAGTAGAGTCTCTTCAAGTTGTTTTAGACATGGGAGTATTGGAAGGTATAAATCAAACATGGAATAAATTGAATGAATTAGTGGAAAAAATGAATCAAGGAAAATAGATAACAAAATTATTAAGTAAAAGGTGGTTACATGAACTGTTCCGCCTTTTTATTTTGCTTATTAAAATATTACTGATATTTAAGATACAAGATTATTGAAAGATATTTTAGACCCGCAACATTAATAAATTAATAATAAATAGGTATATGTCCTAGTCAGTTTCGTTCCTTCCGCATAAGGTGTGTATTAGGTGAATTCATTACACAGAGAGGAAGGAGAACATGTATTTTGTACCTTATTTCATGCCTAATCCAAACGGAAATGTGACCTTCAATCATCAAATCTCGCCATACGATTACTGGTACCCCACTGTTCAAAACGATTATCGCACGCCAACTCTAAGATTAAGAGACTATGGACCTAACCCTTTCACAATTAATATTAAAAATGCAGCAAGACGAAATAGAAACTATCGAACTGCTCTATGGACAGGGAATCACCTGCAAGTGACATTAATGAGCCTTAACCCTGGGGAAGATATCGGATTAGAAATACATCCTGATGTTGATCAATTTTTACGCATTGAACAGGGGAAAGGAATTGTTCGAATGGGTAAGAGGAAAGATCGTCTTGATTTTGAAAGAAGAGTGAACGAAAATACAGCTATATTTGTACCAGCTGGAACATGGCATAATGTCATTAACACTGGCAATGTCCCTCTAAAACTCTATTCCATTTATGCACCGCCTCATCATCCTCATGGAACAGTTCATAGAACGAAACAAGAAGCGATGGTTGAGGAAAGAATGCAGTATTGGTATTAACTGTGAAAAACGATAAAAGCTTTGAGAAGGAAAAGTCTCAAAGCTTTATTTTTTAGTTTTTCATTTATGAGGTGAAGCCATTAAACAAATTTTAGGTAGCCTTTTTTAAACCTCCTTTACTTATGATAAGGCTCACCGTAACGTTGGATAGGGTAGGAAGACAATAAACTAGGAGAGATAAGTATCTCTCCCTCTCCTATCTTTTAATTATAACTATTGCTTATGCACTTCATTCTCTTTATTTTCTTTCCACTTACCATATTGCTGCAACAACTTTTTTAGGTGTTTATATAAGTTCTCATGGCATCTTTTACTTCCTTTCTTATTGTTGACTGTTGTAATAAAATTGCCTCCTTTAGAAACAAGTCGTATTTGGTCACCATCATGCCATACACCCAATACTATTGCTAAGCCATTCTCGGATTCTCTCACTTCATCATCCTTAATTGGATGTTGCTTCTTCACAGAAACTCCCCCCAATATTTATTTCAATCGCCATGTTTTTATAAGTGTATCCAATAATTTCTTCTGTCTTTTTTTCAATAATTCTGGTGTCCACTCTTTTTCCTGCAATACTTGGGTAGTTAACACAAAGGAACTAACCCCAGACGATGTTGAAAAATACTTTTGTTTCTTCACTTCAAATTCATAATTATTTGCTTGACTATTTTTCTGACGCGAAAGAAGAACTAGATTGGCAAGCTTATGTACATAGTACTGTCTTTCCTCTTGGGAAGGAAACCATTTAATCCATTGGCTATCTTCTTTTGGATTTTGTGGGAGTACATGCTCAACTGTAATCGTTTTATAGTTGTAGGAGGCTTGTCCATCCGATAAAACTGAATCCAAGCGTAACAATATCGGCAATCTAATCTTCTTGATTAAATAAATATCCCCATTTAATTGGTTGATAATTCGATTTTTCTCATCATCTGTTAACTGTAAAGAAGAAGTTTTTGTAAATAAGTCATTATCATTTTCTATTTCTGTTAATAACAACCGATATCGTTCAATTCGCTCATTAATGTTGTACCTTAAAATCATCATCCCCATTGCTAATCTCTCTAAGTCTGTAAAAAACTTCAAAAGCTGGTCAGGGTCATTTCGATGTTTTGATAAATACAAAATTGCTGCAGGTAACCAATCTCGATTATCTATTTTCTGTAGCCAAGTAAAGAGATTATTAATTTCATCTGTAATTTTACTGCCTTCATAACTTGCGTTTATTATTTCTTTAAAAGCATTAGAAAATGGAACTAACTTTCTTTCAATAAAATCAACAGGGTTAGAAGAGTATGGAACATATTCTCGAAATTCTTTAATTATTGTTGTTCTTAATTTTTGTTTACGGTAAATCATTCTTATATGTCCAAAGAGCTCATTGAACTCATCCCTTCCCAAGTACTCCTCAGCATCTTCCCACTTTTGATTGTATGTGTCTTGTAGATGTTTAGGAATTTTTCCTATAATCTCTGCTTTTAAAATATCAGCATGGGATAAATCTAGTCCCCTGTCATTTAATACAGAGAAAATACGATATGCAGAATCAAAGTCAGGGGTACTTACTACAACTAGGAAACACTTTGTAACAATGAACCGTGCCAAATCAATTCTCTCTGCTTCCGTCAACTTTTCAATCCGTTTATAATACATTAAAGCGTTCTTAAGAATTGCTTCCTGACTATCATTTTCTGGAACTATGCCTGCTATAAGTTTTTTAATTCCATCATCTTTTTGTATATATTCTCTAAAAAACTCGGCATCCCTGTCCCTTAAGGTCAATCGATAACGGTCTGAGGTACCACGTAATGAATTCCCTTTTTCATATAAGAACCCTTTTAACTCCTCCGAAATATTAGCAGGAAGCCACTCTCGGAGTACTGCAAGTAAGATGGTAAGGGTAGTTAGTCGTTGTTGCCCATCAAGCACTTGAGATTCCGGCCCTTTTTCTTTAATCAATACAATACTTCCTAGAAAATACGGATTCATCTGTTCAATCGTGCTAATTTTATAAGTTTCAATAAAATCTAATAAGTCATCAAGTAAAACCTCTGCATTCTCAACAGTCCATGAGTACGGTCTTTGGACATTTGGGATAGTAAAGGCATATTCATCACTGAAAATTTTATAAATCGGGTATTCAGCAGCTTTTAATTCTACAGAAGACATTAATTTCATTCCTTTCTTACAAATATAATCTAACTAAAAACGTCGACATATGAACGTACATGACTCCCTAAGTTAATTTTCTGGAACGCCTGTGATGTACTATAAAATTAGAAAATACCGGGCTTTAACTACGTTGAGAAACTAAGTTGAACTTACATAGTCAAATGAATTAATAATAAAAGATAATTAGAAAACCATTTAATATTATTATTGTTCATTTTCATTCCCAATATTATGGCCATTACTTACTATTTCTATCATCCGCTCACCCATGGCAAGTAATTGGTCGAAGGTAATAACAGTTATCGAACTAAGCCTGCTATTAAGCCCATGTAAAGCACGGAGTTTATCTTTATCCCAGCCTTTTGAACGTCCAATTACAATCGTTACTTTAGGATGATAAGCAACTATTTCTGGGTAATCCCTCAATCCTCTTGCTGCTTCTTCTTGAAAAACGTCTAGATATCTATGACATTGGCCTATTACTTTTGAAACCTCAGCCGAGAAATAGTAATTTCTATGTGAAGAATCATAATGTAGTACTTCCATATCAGGCCTCTTCAGTTCTACTAAATCACGATATCCACTAATTACAGATGGTAAAATTAAATCAACCTTATCTGTGGCCGAGATTGACCTTACTTTATCATTGACTACGAATGCATTTCCGAAAGCCCACGGATGTTCTTCACACCATTTTTGATACACCTTTTCATCCTTTATCCCACTATCAAGATATTCTCTTAATTTAGCAACAGCTGAACGTAACTCTTGTAGACGAATTGAATTTCTAAAAGCATTAATTAGCTCAGTACTTAGCTCTTTATCAACAAGGTGCTTTGCAATATCAGGTCTATTTAATACTTCTAAAATTGCCTGAGCAACCTCTTCTGGTTCATGATTGCCAAAGGAATACTTTCCCTCAGAAGATTTTATAATTATATATTCACCATTATCTTCATACTCTGTTAAAGACAAAAATTTCTTTAGGCTACCATATAAGCCTATTGTTGCTTCAGGGTTTAGAGTTACTGATTTTTCGTCAACTGTATACCAATTTAATGGCGGCTTTCCTTTTTTCTCAGTCTGTATTTTAACCTTAACCTCTCTTCCATGGCTCCTATCAATATAAAATGGAATTACCGTTACTTTAGTCTGAGAAGATTCATATAAGACTATCGGTTCAATAAAAGAAACCTTCCCTGACCTAGCTTCTCTAATATTCATAATCTGTACTCCTTTTTTATCCGCTTACCACACCCCTTATAAAAAATGATATTAGGTCAATAAAGTAGACACAAAAATTTATAGATTTTTTTTCGCAGCTACCGCGCTATCGCTTGGTGGCCTTTTAAAAATAATTACGACGTTGTCCTAATTATTTTTAAAAGGTAAATTTTCGGGTCTAACTATTCTATTAATATGCTCATTAAGCTCCCTTTTTGTCGTACATACGTTCGTATTCAGATGGTGAAAAATACTCTGTTGCGGAGTGAATACGTTTATTATTGTAAAATATTTCTATATACTCAAATATGCTCTTTTTTGCTTCTTCCCTTGTTTTATAACGAGTCTGATAGATTAGTTCTTTTTTTATTATCCCATGAAATGATTCAATACAAGCGTTGTCATAACAATTTCCTTTGCGGCTCATGCTACATTTCATTCCGTATTCCATTAGCTTAGCTTGATAGTCATTTGAAGCATATTGACTCCCTCGATCAGAATGATGGAGGATAGAACCCTGTGGTTGTTGACGCTGATAGGCTTGCTTTAAAGCACTTAACACTAGCTCCTTTTTCATGGAACAGTCTATATGCCAGCCGACTATTTTCCTTGAATACAAATCCATCATACTAGCTAGATAAAGCCAACCTTCATCCGTTGGAATGTATGTGATATCAGCTACCCATACTTCATTTGGTTTCGTAACAGTAAAATGTTGGTTTAAGACATTTTCGTGGACCGGATGGTTATGTTTTGAGTTAGTGGTAGCCTTATGCTTTTTCACGGTACGAGACTTCATTCCCTCTTTGTTCATTATGCGGGAAACCGTCTTCTGTGAAACCTTAATGCCTTCATGATTAAGCTTTTTGGCAACCTTGGGACTCCCATACAGTTGGCGAGATTCGATATACACACGACGCACTTCCTGCGTCAATTCTTCTCGACGCTCTTGTCTAGCACTTTTGGGACGATCACGCCATTTATAATAACCGCTTCGAGAAACTTTCAATACTTCGCACATCTTCTCCAATCGGTAATCGAAGCGATGCTCATGGATAAATGAATCTTTTACCGATGGTCTTTCGCGAAGAAGTGCATCGCCTTTTTTAAGATGGAGTTTTCCTCCTCCAGATCCCGAATACGTTTCTTCAGTTCACGAACTTCGTGGTCTTCGGATCGAAACGTTTGGGTTTCTGTTATTTCAGGTTCTTGCTTATATTTTTTCATCCAGCCGTGAAGAGTATTTTCGTTAATTTTGAGCTCACGAGCCACTTGTGCAACGGATTTCGCTTCCTCCAAAATATAACGAACAGTTTGACGCTTAAAGTCTTCCTCGTACCGCCTTTGTTTTTTTGTCATGTAGACACCTCATTTTTCAGTCTATTATTACTATAATAATCTGTGTCTACTTTTTAGTCTAACATCACTTCGCCCGATGTACCATCGAGTGGAATCTCGTATTCGAGGCCATATCATGGTTTGTTTCCTTGCGCTTGTCATGGAATCCTTTTTGGCCTATAAGCTAAAAGAAATAGGATGCCAAACAAGTGTAAAGGATATTTTGCATGATGTAAGCCAGATGAAGGCCTCGAAAATACGCGTGAATGGTGAAGAGCAAATCGTTCGTACAGAATTACAAGGTCAAGCAAATCTAGCATTTGAAGCACTTGTCACACAAGCGCCTCCTAGAGTATTAGAAAAAGACACGTGCCACTAACAAGTGTAGTGGTACGTGTTGTGGATAAAGTCCAAAACACCAGTATTTTCGGGCTTTTCTTTAGTGTACTCTGTCAAACTTGAGTTTTAGTTGGAAAAAGTAAATTTTTGAGCAAACAAAAAGAGAAGAAAAAATTTGTTAAAATTTTTTCTTCTCTCTAACTAAATATACCTTAATCTATAGTCAAAAATTAATTATCTTCGGACATTAGCTACTTCATGGAATCTAATATTTAACTCTTGTAATTTATCCCAAGACTCTTGAAACTGTTCAAGTTTTTTGTCTCGGTCTTCATTTATTTCACGTTGTGTTTTAAACTTAAGGGTTCCGCTTCCGCTTTTAAGTTTACTTAATGCAATTTCTCTCCACATTTTCTTGCCCTCCTTTTTTGTTGCAAGTTCAAACAAAGGGAATGAATTAAACGATATACTTCTCTTGTGTCCATTACACTATCGGTCAATAGGAAAAATAAAGCCTTTGCATTGTCCTCATCTGCGTGAAAATTTAATACCCATGTTATATTATTATGCATTTTCATACTAAACGATATAATAAATCGATTTTTATAAGGTGTATCAAATTCGGGTTCATATCGGTCAGTTCGTGGTCTTAGAGCTCTTATTACAGCATAATCCTTGTCAGTTATTTTATCAGGCAACATTATTTTTTCACTAGAATGACCTGTTGTACCAACATCAGCTATTTTAAAGAGTACTTTTTTTCCTTCATCTTCTCCTAATTCATAAATAGTAAATCCGGAAATAAATTGTAACGAATAAACTGTAAAGTAGCCATTAGTGAATTGATAAAAAATAGTTATAATATCTTTAAGTAAATCTACAATTAATTTTGTTTGTTCCTGTACATCTTCCAATTCTTTTTGAAGTTTTGAGTATTCCTCTTTTGCTTGTTTTACATATTTATTATGTTCCTCAATTTGTTTTTTTATCTGTTCTTCCTTTATCAAAAGTTCCTGTCTACTTGGGTTATGGGTAACTACCTCATCATATAAACCTCTGAAAGAAAATTCAAAGGGTATATACTTAACAAAGAGCTCATATTCACGTTTCCTGGCTAGACGATAAGCACCAATATGGAAATTTTCATGATTTTTAATGTCAACCATCCTGAAAAACTGTAAAGCATACATAACCACTAATGCTATAAAAATAGCTATAGAGCAGCTTATTATCTTTGTATTTATTGAAAATTTTGTAAAAACTGATATCCCCAATCCCGTAAGTACACCAAAAATTAAAGGATTTATTGCTTTAATAATTTTCCAAAAGCTCGCCTGCTTAAACGGTGATATTAATAAAACAGTATACCAAGGAGCTAGCTTTTCATCACTATAGCTTTTCTGTAAAGTTAAAAATACTTCATCAAAATCCTTACTAAGGTCAAGCAACCTTTGTTTAAAGTTTGCGCTCATTTTTTCTCCCCAGTATCAGTATAAAACAAATTTTCTTCCTTATATCAATAATATATGGTTTCATCCCTTTAGTAAAGATGCTTACAAAATCCTTTAATCCTGTTAACTTTTAATATTGGAATACAAAAAACCTCACTTACTTATGGTACGGTTCCCCCCTCATAATCCGAAATGCCCGATAGATTTGTTCGAGCAAAATTAGACGCATGAGCTGGTGGGGGAAGGTCATTTTGGAAAAGGAGAGGGCTTCGTCCGCCCGTTTCATTACCTCTTTGCTTAAGCCGAGAGAGCCTCCGATTAGAAAGGCGATTTTGCTTTTTCCGTATGTGGCCAGTTTATCTATACTATGTGCGAACTCTTCCGAGGATTTCATCTTGCCTTCAATGGCAAGGGCGATGACGTATGCATCGGTCGGGATTTTGGCTAAAATTCGTTCGCCTTCTTTGTTTTTGATTAGTTCCATTTCCTGCGGGCTTATTTGTTCAGGAGCCTTTTCGTCAGGAAGTTCAATGATGTCAACTTTTGCGTACGATGAAAGACGCTTTAAATATTCGTCGATTCCCTGCTTTAAATATTTTTCCTTCAGCTTCCCAATCGCTATAATTTGAATGTTCAACTTTCATATTTCCCCTTTTTTATTTTATCAACATGTTGATAACTATTTCCCACACAAAATAACAAATATTCCACAGATTTTATCCACAATTGTGGATGAATACCTCTATATTTCGTGCCCGAAAATCAGTTCCCAACTATATATACTGCGGTTTTTTTGCACAATTCACAGGTTGTGGATAAGCTGTGATTAAATTCAATTTTTTGAATATTTGGTGCTGTTTCATACTGGTCTACATACATGTCGATTGCTAAATCAATATGATCCTCGCAGCAATACATTTATAATCCTCCTACCCCATAATGAAAACAGGAAAGCTGATTCGCCTTCCTGTTCTTTAAAAAGATTTTTGTTCAACGAGCTTCAGCTTCACTGTTTTCAACTCGCCATTTCGATAGAATTTTACTTCCACTGTGCTTCCAACCTTTTGGCTGTATAGCTGCTTTCGAAGCTGGAGAACATTTTCAACCTTTTTCCCAGCAAGCTCTATAATTACGTCCTTCTCTCTCAAACCTGCGCGTTGAGCTGGCGACATCGGCTCAACACTCATCACAATCACACCGTTTTTAACGCCCTTTGGCAAATTTAATGCCTCTTCCCAATAATAGCTTGGGATGTCTTCAAGAGACTGAAGACCGATTCCCATATATGGACGCTTCACTTCGCCGAATTTTTCAAGATCATTAATAATCGGAATTGCAATGTTAATTGGGATAGACAGTCCGATTCCTTCCACCGCGGATTCAGCAATTTTCATGGAATTAATTCCAATTACTTTCCCGTCTAAATTCACAAGTGCTCCGCCGCTGTTTCCTGGATTAATCGCGGCATCCGTCTGCAGCACTTCCGCCTGCCAATCCACTGTTCCGTTTTCATCAATATCAACAGGAATGGTCCGTTCTGTTCCAGAAATAATCCCTTGTGTAACAGACCCAGCAAATTGCAAGCCGAGCGGGTTTCCGATTGCCAGCACCGGCTCACCTGGTTTGACTGTGTCCGAATTGCCGAATTCAGCAACCTTCTTAACATGCTTTGCATCCACAACCAATACTGCTAAATCCATCAGCTGATCACTGCCGACAAGTTCAGCGGGAATGCGTGTTTCGTCGTTTAATACAACTTCCAATTGATGCGCTCCGGCTACAACATGATGATTTGTTACAATATAGGCTTTATCGCCTTCCTTTTTGTAGATGACCCCTGATCCTGTTCCTGCTTCTCCCTCTTGTGTTTGATCCCAGAAGCTTACTTGCTGAATATTGACGACTCCGACAACCGCATCACTCACTTTATTAACTGCTTCTGTAACTGCTGAATTCACATTTACATTTACTGTTTTGACTGGCCCTTGGACATTTCCTGTTTCCCCTTCCTCATTTTGCTCTGGACTGATGTTCAGATCATATGGAAGAATATTGAATTGTGCTAATGCTGGAAGGGAGAAAATAACTAATAACGCGCCTAACACGGCTCCGATTAACCCAGCCAATAATGATCCGCCCCGGTTTCCCCTTTGTTTTCTGTTATTATACCGTTCAAAATCATCATCATAATATCCCATCGCCTCATCATTCCTTTCCGATGACGAATGATTTTATCTACATTATTATAGTATAACGCGAGCTGGCAGGAAAAATATATGACAACATTAACATACCCAACGATGGGGAAATTCAAACATTTAAACAGCTACGAGAGGCGTCGGTTTCTTTGGATCTGTATCATATAATTCAAATTGTTCTCCGACAATGAATCCTTTTTTCTCTAATACTTGCTGGACAGACATTCGTGCGAGCTCTTTCATATTATTTTCTTTACTTAAATGCGCCAAATAAATTCGTTTCGTCTTGTCGCCAATGACATCAGCCATAGCTAGTGCAGCATCTTCATTTGAAACATGTCCAACATCAGATAAAATTCTTCGTTTTACATTCCAAGGATACCGGCACATTCGCAGCATTTCTACGTCATGGTTGCTTTCAAAAATAAAAACATCTGCACCGCGTATGATCCCTTTCATTCTGTCGCTTACATATCCAGTATCAGTAATTAACGCTAGTTTTTTTCCATTGTGGTGAAACACAAAAAACATTGGTTCTGCTGCATCATGGGAAACGCCAAATGATTCAACCTCTAAACTTCCAAACGATTTCGTTTCGCCGATTTCAAAAGTAAACTTTTGTTCTAAATGAATTTCGCCGATTTCTCTCTCCATTGCTTTCCACGTTTTTTCATTCGCGAAAATCGGAATTTCGTATTTTCTCGCTAAAATTCCAAGTCCCTTGATGTGATCGCTATGCTCATGGGTGACTAATATACCGCTTAAATTTTTTATGTCCCGTTGAATTTCTTGAAACAAATTTTCCATTTGTTTACCACTTAATCCTGCATCGATTAACAGGGAATGTTCATCTGTTTCTACATAAATGGCATTCCCTGTGCTGCCGCTCGCGAGAACACTGAAATTAAGGCTCATTTCCTTCACTCACTCCAAATTATTATTCTCTTTCTCCGGTTTAATGACCTGACCTTCCAATGCATTCACATAATAATCTTCTGTTTTATTGACAACTACATGCCATGTCGGAGCCAAAATTTGTTGTTCCGACAGCGGGTATTGTGTGTAATATCCGTATTCTACATCGGTTACTTTACTGTTAGATTTCAAATCATTTTTTTCATAAAGAGCTTCCAATGCTTTAATCGCAGGCAATATTTCCTGCTTCTCCAATTCTTTTATATCTTCTAGCAATGTTTGCTGATAAGACACAATTTCATTTTTATCATTTAAATAAAAGACAATCATACCGATTCCATCACTTACATCTTGAAAAATAATTTTTCCTTTGTATTCCTGCAGACAAATAATTTCCCTTGTTTCTTTGCTGTAGCGCCAAAACTTGTATTGACTGCCCGCAATGATTTGTGTCGTTAAAATTTGCTTGATCTTATTTTCGATATTTTCTCCTACAATTGGAATCGGTTTGTCAAAACTCATCCGAAGCTTTGTTACCGAACGAGTCAACTCCTCATCAGGCAGCATCGGCTTTTGATTTTTCAGTTGTTCGATTTCTTCTTCCTTAAATATTTTGCTTTCTGCCGTTATATAAGAACCTTCTATTACTTCTTTTGGAAGCTTCCCAAATTGTATATTTTCCGCTGCAAATTGCTCTTCAATCGTCGTTTTCGTGATCATATCATATTTGGAGCTTTTGATCTTTTCAACATACTGAAAAGCTAAATAAATATCAAGGATCAGGAAGGCAATAATAAACACCGTTTTTGTTTTACTCCAATCCAATACCTTCCCCTCCTTTACCCGCTTTTTTCACATTCAGCCTTTGATATTTATCGTTTTCGAGTTCAATGCACCATATCGGCTCCAAATTTACGATATTTTGCCGTGACGACTGTTGTATGTCATAAGCGGGAAAAATACGTTTTATTTTGTCGGCTTCAATGCTTGGACTGTCTTTAATCGCTTCGATTATATCTGCTGCTCCAGGTAAAATCGTTTTATCTTCACGGATAAAATCATCTAGGTAAAATAACGGACGCTGATATAAGGCAATATCATTTTTTCCCCAGCTTTGCATGATCGTCGTGATCGAGTAATGCGAATCGCTGAACGAAAATACTGGTAAATTTCGGACCGTTAGACGAAAATAAATTTTCTGTTCTTGATCCGTTTTTTCGAAACGGTAATCATTTAATCCTGACAGCCAACCGCCATGTTTGTTCAAAAAATCAATGCTCTGCAAAATCAATTTTCCTTTTTCCGTCGTTAAAGATTGGTCAATTGTCGGATTAACGTAAACAACCCTTTCTTTATCTTCGTTGATGACAAGCTGACGTGAGCTGTCTGTATACACAAATTCGGAAGCATTGACATCCCGTTTTACATAACTTGGATCATTAAACAATGCATTTTTAAACTGCTCTCCGCTCATTGATTTTGTAAAAAATTGAAGGCGATGAATCGGAAACGGCTTTTCAGGCAAAAACAATCCGTTCCAAAACACGTAGCTTTCAAAGTTTTCTTTTTCTTTATACACTTCTGTCCACAAATTGCTTAAAACGGTTTTTACCTGTGCTTCTACAACATATTTATGCTCGTAGTCGACTAAATAAATTTTTCGATTCGATTTCTCGTTAGTCAGTGGAATGTAAATCCGATCAAATTCTATATTGAAATCTCCTTCATCCGTCCAGTCGGTTATGGATAAGAGGGCTGACATCGGAATCGAGTCGTTAAAAATAATTTCAAAGTTAGGGGTTAAATTATGTATTTCCCTGTTTATCCATTGATTAAAACCATATTGTTTTTCAATCTCTCCAGAAATATTTTTGAATTCCTCTAGCTCCCACTGACGGATATCTTTCCAAAGTCTTTCGATGACGATTTCATCATAAGTTGCGTAATGTTTTATTTTTTCATGAATCATAATATGATCCGGTTGCACGACTTCATAAGGCTTTTTTGTTACATTGCTTAACGGGTTGTTTTCAATATAGTTGGAGTTAGAAATTTCCCCGTAGTTTGGCTGATATGTCCAAATATTCCAGGTGAAGAATAAACTTGTCAGCACTAAAAATGTTAAAATGATGGATTTTATCGTTTCCCGGTTCATAGCCAATCATCCTCTTGGTTCCGTTCATACGGCAATGTGAAAAATACAGTCGTGCCTTTTCCTTCTTCACTTTCCACCCAAATTTCTCCTCCGTGTGCTTCCACCATCTCTTTTGCAATTGCAAGACCAAGACCGGTTCCGCCCATTTTGCGTGATCTAGCCTTATCAACACGATAAAAACGTTCAAAAATCTTTTTCACACTTTCTTTTGGAATTCCAATGCCTTCATCTTTTACGCTGACTTCAATATGGTCATCTTGTTCTTTTACTTGAAAAGAGATTTTTCCGCCTTCAGGAGAATATTTCAATGCATTGGAAATAATATTATCGAGCACTTGCGTAATTTTATCGGGTTCAATTTCTACATAAAGACTTTTTTTCGGAATGTTTCGTACAAATGTGACATGCTGCTGCTTAGACATTTCAAAACGATCAATAATTTTGTGGAAAAAGTCTGTGAAATTCACCATGTCTTTATTTAATTGATAATCTTTACTATCTAGTTTTGATAGCTGGAGCAAGTCATTAACAAGCCTAATCATCCGCTCTGTTTCATTTTGCGTCACTTGTAAAAATTTTGGTGCGATCGTTTCGTCTTTCCAAGCCCCTTCCGCCAATGCTTCCAAGTAACTACGCATTGTAGTAAGCGGCGTCCGCAGCTCATGAGAAACGTTTGCGACAAATTCACGCCGCTCTTGGTTGATTCGTTCCTGCTCTGTTACATCGTAAACTACAGCAATCAATCCGTTAATATGATCTTCATCAATTTGTATCGTAGAAAAGCTGATTCGTAGTATATACGGTTTTTCCTTTGTGCTGAAATCTAACAGCATCGGTTCTTGCTGGTTCACTAAATCTTCAAAAGTACATTCATCCGTTAAATCTAAAAGCTCCACAATTGATTTTCCTAAGGCTGTTTCACGTGAAACATTCAACATTTCATGGGCCGGATTGTTCATGACAATTACTTTTCCATGCCGATCTGTAGCTATGACACCTTCTGTCATATGAGTAATAATAGACGCCAGCTTTCTACGTTCTTCTTCAGTTGTTTCCTGTGCTTCCTCCAATTTTTCCGTGAGATGATTGAACGTTAATGCAAGCTGTCCAATTTCATCTTCTCCATACACTTTTACTTTTCTGGAAAAATTCCCTTTTGCCAGCTCCAACGCTTGCCTTCTCATATCTGACAACGGACGGGTAATAGTGCGGGCAAGAAAAATTCCTAGCGCCGCGGTAATAAGAAGGGACATCCCTGTGCCTGTCGCAAAAATTTTGTTAATCGTCCGCAATTGCGAAAAAACTTCCTCCATTGAGGCAACGACATAAACAACGCCAATTGTTTCTCGTTTATAATCTGTGACGATCGGAGTCGCTGACACATACATACGATGCTTCGTTTGCGGATCAAGCAAAACATTGCTTTCAGGCGAACCGACGATTAAAGTCCGTTTAATCATATTTTCAGTTGTTCTTTTCCCGATCACATCTTTGTTGTAATCAGATGTCCCGATGACACGCGCATCTTGGTCCACTACGCGAACTTCATGAATTTCCTCTCGTTTAAAATCTTGCAAAATAGCAGAGATCTCATCTTCCATATCCAATGATTCGTCCGCTTCTTCGTTAGTCATCGCTTGTTCAATCTGGTAAGCCAGCAAATCAATCCGCTGCGAAAGGGAAGATTTAAAATTTTCTATAAGAGAAGATTCCAATTCCTTAACGAAGTAAATACCGATGATTTGCATAGCCAAAATAATCAAAAGCACATAGATCAGCACAATTTTAAAATGGATCGAACGGAAAAAACTCACTCGACTGCTATACATGTTCACTGCTCCTGTTCAGGATTGCGCAAATAATAACCTACCCCTCTTCTTGTCACAATCCATATTGGATGGCTTGGGTTGTCTTCAATTTTTTCTCTTAGTCTTCTAACCGTGACATCTACAGTTCTGACGTCTCCGAAATAGTCATATCCCCAAACGGTTTGCAGCAAATGCTCCCGAGTCATGACCTGTCCAATGTGCTTCGCTAAATAGTGAAGCAGTTCAAATTCTCGATGAGTAAGCTCGATCGTTTCTCCCCGTTTTGAAACGACATACGCATCAGGATGGATGACGAGAGAGCCGATTTGAATTTCCGACTGTTCAGAAGCTGCTTCCCTTGCGGCATTTGTTTGTTGTCTTCGTAAATTTGCCTTTACCCTTGCCAAGAGCTCTCTTGTGCTGAATGGTTTTGTCACATAATCATCAGCACCAAGCTCCAGACCAAGAACTTTATCGATTTCTGAATCTTTCGCAGTCAGCATAATAATCGGCATTTCATATTTTTTTCGAACTTCCCGGCACACTTCCATTCCATCCTTGCTGGGAAGCATAATATCTAACAAGATCAAGTCAGGTTTAATTTCTTCCACCATTTCAATCGCGCTTGTTCCGTCATAAGCACAATATACATCAAAACCTTCTTTTTTAAGATTAAACTCTAATATATCTGCAATTGGTTTTTCGTCATCAACAACTAATATTTTTTTATTTTCCATCACTTTCTCCCCTTTTGATCTATTAACTTTACTTTACCACGATTACATTCATCTCTTCATCAACTTTCAATACAAATGGAAAAAACAAGCAGAAAACCCCTAGCTATTGCTAGAGGTCTTAAATTCAATAGGTTTTGGAACTTAGAGTAAACCCCTGTAAATTCCTATCAAACCTATTATATCAATTTTTATCTTATTGTAACAGCTTGAGATGAGAAATCAAATTTCTATTTACAACCACAAATGTTACCAATTTTGGTTTAACTTACTTATAGCCAAAAATAGCACGGATAAACCGTGCGTATGAAGTGGCTCGGGACGGAATCGAACCGCCGACACAAGGATTTTCAGTCCTTTGCTCTACCGACTGAGCTACCGAGCCGTATAAAGTTTTCAAGAATGCGAATTCTCTTTCCCTCTCTCAAGCCTTTCATATATGTGGATTCTCGAATGTGAGGAAGCTTGTATAATTTTTCTCGATTGTAATGGTGAGCCATGGAGGATTCGAACCTCCGACCCTCTGATTAAAAGTCAGATGCTCTACCGACTGAGCTAATGGCTCATAAAAAATTTTTTTCTCCTAATCCATTTTTCATTTGTCAGATGTCCCTTCCTCTTCCTGATTTTTCAAGGATGATGGATGCGTCGGGACAACTCGTCGCCTATTCGATGAAGCCTTGCTCGTTGCTCTACCGACTGAGCTAATGGCTCATAAAAAAATTTTTTTCTTCTAATCCATTTTAAAATTTGTCAGATGTCCCTTCCTCTTCTAGCTTTTTCGAGGATGATGGATGCGTCGGGACAACTCGTCGCTTATTCGATGAAGCCTTGCTCGTTGCTCTACCGACTGAGCTAATGCCTCATAAAAATTTTTTCCTTCTAATCCATTTTAAAATTTGTCAGATGTCCCTTCCTCTTCTAGCTTTTTCGAGGATGCTAGATGCGTCGGGACAACTCGTCGCTTATTCGATGAAGCTTTGCTCGTTGCTCTACCGACTGAGCTAATGGCTCATAAAATTTTTTTCTTCTAATCCATTTTCCATTTGTCAGATGGCCCTTCCTCTTCCTGATTTTTCGAGGATGTTGGATGCGTTGTGCGAACAGTTCGGAGCCAATACGCTCATTTTCTCAAGACGTGTATAATAATATCATTTCTAGAGGGACAAAACAACGATTTTTTTTAATTTCACAAAAAAAAGAGGGAACAGCCGATCCCTCCAAGTTTATTATATTGGACTGTATACACTGCGGACAACATTTGTTTGTGAACGATCTGGACCAACTGAAAAGATGGAAAGTGGGATACCTGTTAACTGGGAAATCCGTTCAACATAATGGCGTGCATTGTCAGGAAGATCGTCCAAGCTTTTTGCCCCCGTAATGTCTTCCTTCCAACCCGGCAATTCCTCATAGACAGGTTCGCATTGTGCAAGTACTTTTAAACTTGCTGGAAATTCTTCTAAAATTTCACCTTTGTATTTGTAGGCGATGCATATTTTCAATGTTTCGATTCCTGTCAATACATCGATGGAATTTAAAGATAAATCAGTTATTCCGCTTACCCGGCGCGCATGGCGAACAACAACGCTGTCAAACCAGCCCACTCGACGCGGACGTCCTGTTGTTGTGCCATATTCCCGTCCAACTTCACGAATTTGATCGCCAATTTCATCGTGGAGCTCTGTCGGAAACGGACCGTCTCCTACACGAGTTGTATAAGCTTTTGATACGCCGACAACATGTTTAATTTTCGTAGGACCTACACCTGCTCCAATTGTCACACCGCCTGCTACTGGATTGGAAGATGTAACAAAAGGATATGTACCTTGATCGATATCAAGCATAACACCTTGCGCGCCTTCAAATAAAACACGGCGTCCTTCATCAAGCGCGTCGTTCAGCACAACAGATGTGTCGCATACATATTGTTTGATTTGTTGGCCGTATTCGTAGTATTCATTTAAAATCTCTTCCAGTTTAAACCCTTCAACTTCGTATACTTTTTCAAACAGGCGATTTTTTTCTTCTAAATTTCTTCTCAATTTTTCTTCAAAGACTTCACGATCCAATAAATCGGCGATGCGGATGCCAATACGGGCTGCTTTATCCATATAGGCTGGACCTATTCCTTTTTTCGTCGTCCCGATCTTGTTGGCTCCTTTTCGTTCTTCTTCCACTTCATCCAATTTTAAATGATAAGGCAAAATGACGTGAGCGCGGTTGGAAATTCGCAGATTATTTGTTTGAATTCCCCGTTTATGCAAACCGTTCAACTCTTCTACCAGCGCTTTAGGATCGACAACCATTCCGTTTCCGATGACACAAATTTTATCTTGATAAAAAATACCGGATGGGATTAAATGCAGTTTATATGTTTCACCGTTAAATTTGATTGTATGGCCAGCATTGTTTCCACCTTGGTAACGGGCGATCACTTCCGCATTTTGAGAAAGGAAATCGGTTATTTTCCCTTTTCCTTCATCCCCCCATTGTGTACCAACAACAACAACTGATGACATGTGTGCACCTCCGTGTTCACCAAAAATCCAATACAAAGAAACAAGTTTATTCTATCAATTGTAGCAAGTAGAGTCAATAAAATCCGAACGTTCACTTTATTATTAAATATTTTGTTCGTGTTATATAAGATGCTTTACAAAAAACAACTGCCTCATCAAGAGACAGCAGGAGGAATATGATCGTCTTCATATCTCTTTTCAAGATTTACAAATTTATTATATTCTTTTACAAATGCAAGCTGGACAGTTCCTACAGGGCCGTTCCGCTGCTTGGCTATAATGATTTCAATAATATTTTTGTTTTCTGATTCCGTATTGTAGTAATCATCTCTGTATAAAAAGGCGACGATATCTGCATCCTGCTCAATACTACCGGACTCCCGAATATCTGACATCATCGGGCGTTTATCTTGACGCTGCTCGACGCTTCGTGAAAGCTGGGATAATGCGATAACCGGCACTTCCAATTCACGTGCCAAAGCCTTAAGAGATCTTGATATTTCCGAAACTTCCTGCTGGCGGTTTTCCCGATTCCGCCCGCTTCCTTGAATTAATTGCAAATAATCTATGATAATTAAACCAAGGCCCTTTTCCTGTTTTAACCGTCTGCACTTGGCGCGAATATCACTCACTCTTATGCCAGGTGTATCATCAATATAAATGCCGGCATTTGATAAACTCCCCATTGCCATCGTCAACTTTCCCCAATCATCCGGGGTTAAATTTCCCGTTCGCAAATTTTGGGCATCTATGTTTCCTTCTGCGCAAAGCATACGCATGACAAGCTGTTCCGCACCCATTTCCAAGCTAAAAATCGCTACATTTTCGTCCGTTTTCGTCGCAACATTTTGAGCGATGTTTAAGGCAAATGCAGTTTTACCGACAGACGGGCGGGCCGCTACGATAATTAAATCATTTCGCTGAAAGCCGGCCGTCATACGATCCAATTCGGAAAAGCCTGTAGGAATTCCTGTAATTTCCCCTTTGCGATTGTGGAGCATTTCAATTTTATCGTATGTTCGAACAAGAATATCTTTAATGTTTTGAAACAATCCGGCTTTTCTCCGCTGCGCCACTTCCATGATGCTTTTTTCGGCTTCTGTTAAAAGTGTTTCCACATCGTCTTCCCGATTATAGCCTTCTTGAGCTATAGACGTTGCTGTTCGTATAAGTCTTCTCAATATCGATTTTTCTTCAACAATTTTCGCATAATATTCGATATTTGCTGCTGTAGGAACGGATCCCGCTAAATCGCTTAAATAAGAAACCCCGCCAACCTCTTCCAAAATTTTCGCATCCGCCAAGTCTTTTGTCACAGTTACTAAATCGACGGGCTCTCCTTTTTCCGAAAGCCTCAACATCGATTGAAAAATCTTTTGATGGCTGGATCGATAAAAATCTTCAGGAACTAATATTTCGGAAGCTAACATAAGCGCTTCAGGTTCTAAAAAAATTGCCCCAAGCACTGCCTGCTCTGCTTCTATATTTTGTGGTGGAATTCGATCACTGACCAGAAGATCATTCAAGATGATCACCGCCTTACCGTGAACACATAAATTTTTTCTCCAAAAAGTATAAAGAGAAATGTGGCATTACTTCAAGATCAACTTCTTTCCATAATACCACATTGCTCCTTGCCATTATTCTTCTGTAACATGTACCTTTAACGTCGCCGTCACTTCCGAATGAAGCTTAATCGGAACATTTGTATAGCCTAAAGAACGAATCGCATCTGGAAGATCAATTTTCCGTTTATCGATTTGAATATTATGTGCTTTTTTTAATTGATCAGCAATTTGTTTGCTTGTTACGGAACCAAATAATCTTCCGCCCTCACCGGCTTTCGCTTTTAATTCAACCGTGATTTTTTCAAGCTGTTCTTTTAATTTTTTTGCCTGAGCTAATTCTTCCGCTGCCTCTTTTTCTTCTTTTTTCTTTTGCGCTTCCAGCTGTTTTAAATTGGCACTCGTCGCTTCAACAGCCAAACCTTTTTTAAAAAGATAATTTTGGGCATAGCCGTCAGCTACATTTTTTACTTCACCTTTTTTCCCTTTCCCCTTTACATCTTGTAAAAAAATCACTTTCATTCTTCATTTCTCCCTTCTAAATATTGTTGAACAGCTTCTTTTAATCGTTTTTCTGCTTCATTTATCGTAACATGCTCCAGCTGGGTCGCGGCATTTGTTAAATGCCCTCCACCTCCAAGTGCTTCCATTATTAATTGAACATTAAAATCGCCCAATGATCTAGCACTAATACCGACTGTATGTTCATCACGCTTCGCAATGACAAACGACGCCAATACGCCGTTCATTGATAAAAGAGTGTCAGCTGCCTGAGCAATGATCACTTGATCGTAATATTCATCTTCTCGATCTGCTTTTGCTATTGCAACCCCATTATTCATAATCTCTGTGTTTTGAATGAACTTGGCACGTTGAACAAATTGTTGAATATCCTCTTTCAACAATTTTTGGACAAGGATTGTATCCGCTCCTTTTGATCGCAAATAAGACGCCGCGTCGAATGTTCTAGAGCCTGTTCGAAGCGTGAAGCATTTTGTATCTACCGTAATACCTGCCAACAATGCAGTTGCCTCTATTGTACTCATTTTAAATTCTGCAGGCTGATATACTAAAATTTCCGTAACAAGTTCAGATGTAGATGATGCATAAGGTTCTATATAAACAAGCAGTGGATCTTGAATAAATTCTTCTCCCCTGCGATGATGGTCAATGACCACTACATGGTCAATTTCGCTCAGCAATTTTTGTTCAGCCACCATTGAAGGTTTATTCGTATCTAGAATCACGAGAAGAGAATGATCTGTTGCAATATTCAGGGCTTCATCCGGAGTAATGAATCTGGACCATAACTCAGCGTCCTTCTTTACTTCCTCCACTAGCTTTTGAAGTCCTTGGCCGAATTCTTCATGGTTTACAACAATAAAACCTTCTTTATGATTGATTTGCGCCACCTTCAATATCCCAATCGCTGAACCAATTGAATCCATGTCAGGATTTTTATGACCCATAATAAATACTTTATCACTTTCACGAATGATTTCTTTTAATGCATGGGAAATCACTCGAGCTCTAACGCGTGTGCGTTTTTCGATCGGATTTGTTTGTCCGCCGTAAAATTTAACCTTGCCATTCCCCCGTTTAATAGCAACTTGGTCTCCTCCGCGACCTAAGGCAAGATCTAGACTCGACTGCGCCAGATGCCCCAATTCAGACAGATCTTTAATGCCGGCTCCAATCCCGATGCTTAAGGTGAGAGAAACATTTTGAATAACCGCTTTTTCTCTGACTTCATCTAAAATAGAAAATTTCGTTTTTTCAAGCTCAGCCAAAATTTTTTCATTAAAAACCGCAATAAAACGTTCAGAGGAAACTCTTTTTAAAAAAATACCGTTATCGACTGCCCATTTATTTAATATGGATGTCACAAGACTGTTTAAATTGCTCCGCTTTTGATCGTCGAGCCCTTGTGCGATTTCATCATAATTATCTAAAAATATATAGGCTAAAACAATCCGTTCGCTTTCATACTGCTTTTTTAGTTCCGTATGGTCCGTTTCATCAAAAAAATAAAGAAGCCTTTCTTCTTTTTTGACAATGACGCGAAATTTACGGTTTTGAAGAGTCACGATATCGGAATCTATCCCTTTTTGAAATAACACTTTTAATGTTTCAGAAATTTCGTCAAGAGGACGACCGACCAGCTTGTCGTTCTTAAAATATGAAGCTAAAAATGGATTGACCCATTCCACGGCAAATTGATCGTTGATAAGCATAATGCCAATCGGCATCTTCATAAAAACTTCATCGCCAGCTTTTTTCAAACGAAACGTTAAATCAGAAATAGAATGTTCCAATTCCAATTTCAATCGTTTAACAGCATAAAAGAAAAAAAACAACAGACAACCTGCAACGATTGCGCTAATACAGCCAATCACCCAATTATAAAATAACAGAAAACCGATCATTGCCGCTATTACGCCGATGAGTGCGTATAACGGGTAAAAGAATAAAGGTTTTTCAAAAAAACTCGGCATTTTATTCAGCTCCTTGCAAAAAGAACGAACCAAGGCCTAACGTATTTTTTCGCGGAGATTAAACCCTAAATCAATGATTCCCAATATTCGTACTGGATAAAGAAGAATTGGCAAAATAAATGTTCCAATTACAATTAATACCGGCACTGCTTTCGAAAGTTTTTTCACATGACAAAAATAAAAAATAAAGGAAAACCCTTGAATTAAAAGCACAGTCTGTAAAACAAACACAATATTGTAAAGCGCGATATTTAAGAAAGATTCTTTAGGCAAATTGATAAGCATAAGGAGAGTGGCGATTAAATAATACCAAATAATACTTTTTGGAAATTTCCAGTCGCGGAAAGGGGTGATTGTTCCAACATTCAATTTTAATCTTTTTATAATTCCAATGTTCAATATATGTATAATCACGGCTAACATAAATGACACAATGACAAACATGCTCGGAAGCAAGTTCATTAATAAATCAAACTGCTCGTTCATTTGCTCCATCATTGTTTTTTTCATTTCTTCATCCATTGAAGGGAATGCGGCTAATGTTTCCCTTACTGAAGACTTGGTTTGTTGTATAACATCACTAAAAAGATCAACGCCCAAAAAAACAATTGATAACGCATAATCAAGAACGAAATTGATGAGCAATGAAATGGTGCCGCCTATTAACGCAAACAGCTGCCGTTTTTGACGATAAAAGTATGCCATTATGATACCTGTCACACTGAACATGAGCCCAATCGGCAGCGAAACGATGGAGCCGACCAAAAATGTCATCACGATTGATGCTAATAATAAAACAAAAGACTGCTTGATTCCGTGGCGGATACCGAAAATAATAAACGGCGTCGAAAGGAAAAATATTGATATAACGCTTAATATCGGAACATATAAAGTAATTAATAGAAAAACGGTATAAATAGCAACGAATATAGCACCTTCTGTTAAAACATTCGTACGTTTCACAGACTCACCTCAATCAAGACTCATACCATTATTTTAATCTAGACTTTTTAAACAATCAAATCATGGTTTCATTTAACGGACAAGAAAAAAGCAACAAGGGATTCACCTTGCTGCCTTTGAAATTTCTTATTTATCATCTGCAACATAAGGAAGCAATGCCATTTGACGGGCCCGTTTAATGGCAACTGTTAATTTCCGTTGATATTTTGCACTCGTTCCTGTTACACGGCGAGGCAAAATTTTTCCGCGTTCAGAAATGAATTTTTTAAGCAAATCAACATCTTTGTAATCAATGTGCGTAATGCCGTTTGCTGTGAAATAGCACACTTTCCGGCGTTTACCGCGGCCTCTGCGTCCAGCCATTACAATTCCTCCCTTCTTTACATTTATCTAGGCGTACAATCGGTTAAAATGGTAAATCATCATCTGAAATATCAATCGGTTGTCCATCATTAGCAAATGGATCATCGTCAAAGTTTTGGTGGTTCTGATTATTCCGGTTTGGATCAAATGGTGCACCGCCATATGGATTTGCATTTCCTTGATTTCCTGCAAAAAATCCCGAATTATTCCCGACTGCGGCACTCTTCGGTTCTAAAAATTGAACACTGTCCGCCACAACCTCTGTTACAAATACTCTTCTTCCCGTTTGATCTTCATAGCTGCGTGTTTGAAGACGGCCATCAACACCCGCAAGGCTGCCTTTTTTTAAATAGTTGGCTACGTTTTCCGCAGGACGCCGCCAAACGACACAGTTGATAAAATCTGCTTCGCGTTCCCCTTGCTGATTTGTAAAATTTCGATTAACTGCCAATGTAAAGGTTGCAACGGCTACACCGCTGGGCGTGTATCGTAATTCGGGATCTCTTGTAAGCCGACCGACCAAAACGACACGATTCATCATTTCAGAACCACTCCTAAAATGTCTTTTAAGATGATATTACCATTTTAACACGTATATTGGAACAAATTACTCTTCTTCTTTAACAATGATATGACGTAAAATATCTTCATTGATTCTTGCCAAACGGTTAAATTCTTCAACCGCTTGAGGTGAAGCTTGAACGTTTAAAATCATGTAAATACCATCTCGGAAGTCTTTAATTTCATAAGCGAGACGGCGTTTTCCCCATTCCTTCACCTCTGTAATCTCCGCACCATTGTTCACAAGAATGCCGTTAAAACGCTCAACTAGCTCTTTTTTAGCATCCTCTTCAATGTTTGGACGGATAATATACATAATTTCGTATTTTCTCATTCTCTTACACCTCCTTTTGGTCTTGACGGCCCAATTCGGGCAAGGAGTAATTATCATTACTCACAAACCAAAATTATAGCAAAATTTTATTGATCCCGCAACATTAGACATTGAATCGAAAATGAATAATATCTCCGTCTTGAACCTCGTAATCTTTTCCTTCCAATCGAACCTTTCCAGCTTCTCTTGCAGCAGCCATCGAACCTGCCTCAATTAAGTCTGTATAGGAAACTGTTTCGGCCCGAATAAATCCCCGTTCAAAATCAGAATGAATGATGCCTGCGCACTCAGGTGCTTTCATTCCTTTGCGGAACGTCCATGCCCGAACCTCTTGTTCCCCAGCAGTAAAATATGTGGCGAGTCCCAGCAAGCTATAAGATGCTTTAATTAATTGATCTAAACCAGATTCCTGAATTCCAAGCTCCTGCAAAAACATTTCTTTTTCTTCCGAATCAAGCTCGACCATTTCAGATTCAATTTTTGCACATACGACAATTACTTCGGCATTTTCCGCAGCAACATATTTGCGCACTTTTTCCACATACTCATTACTTCCAGAGGATATATCTTCCTCACTAACATTTGCTACATAAAGTACAGGTTTAATGGTGAGCAAATGAAGCTGTTTTACATATTTCATCTGTTCTTCCGTGAATGAAACAGAACGGGCGGGCTTTTCATTTTCAAACGCTTCTTTTAACTTCATTAAAATTTCATATTCAAACATAGCTTGCTTGTCTTTTTGTTTTGCTATTTTGGCAACGCGATCGATCCGTTTATCAACTGTTTCCAAATCGGCCAAAATTAACTCGATGTTAATTGTTTCAATATCTGCAATCGGATCCACTTTTCCGTCAACATGCGTAATATTTTCATCATCAAAACAGCGAACAACATGGCAAATTGCATCCACTTGGCGAATGTGAGACAAAAATTTATTGCCAAGACCTTCTCCCTTGCTTGCCCCTTTGACAATTCCTGCAATATCAGTAAATTCAAATGTTGTCGGAACCGTTCTTTTCGGCTTAAATAATTCTGAAAGCTTTTGCAGGCGATAATCAGGCACTTCAACAATTCCTACGTTCGGATCAATGGTACAAAACGGATAGTTCGCACTCTCGGCCCCCGCTTGTGTGATCGCATTAAACAGCGTTGATTTTCCAACATTCGGAAGACCAACAATACCAGCAGTTAATCCCATGAATTTTCCACTCCTCTTTTTGTACGGACACTATCTCATCAACTAATCTTCACCCATTATAGATAGGAACAAGAAAAATGACAAGCTTTCATCCTCCAAATCGATCAGCTCTATAAAAAAAAGACTGCCGATTTAAGGCAGCAGTCTTTCATTGTTGCTTCTCACTATGTTTTTCAATGACTTTTTTCATCTTTCTTACAAATTCTTTTCTCGGCATGAGAACACTATGGCTGCAACCTTCACATTTAATACGGATATCCATTCCCATTCGGATCACTTTCCAGCGATTTTCTCCGCAAGGATGAGGTTTCTTCATTTCAACAATATCATAAAGGTCAAATTCCTTGTTAACCATCTAAGCCGTCATCATCCCTTCCTTAAATATTCCATTTATAGCAAACATACAGTATATCTTTTTAGTTAAAGCGAAAAGCCATCTATACTTAGATGGCGCCATGATAGATTTATTTTAACAAGTTTTGTATTTGATTTGTACCTTTCATCAAGCCAATCCCATTTGAAGGTATAAACACTATTCATTTTTAGGTATAGAAAATTTAAATATTCCGTATACTGGTAATACTATTTCAGGGGGTGAATGGCCGATGAATGTAACAAACAAATTTTTTCCCTTATAAAAAAGAAAAAGAAAGAATCTTTTATCATCATACAGATGCTGTTACTAAATTATCACTAAAAATTGGAAGTCTTGTACCAAAAGAACATCAAGATTCCATCGTCGTTTTATGCATTGGAACAGATCGTTCAACAGGAGATGCGTTAGGTCCGATAGTCGGAACGAAGCTAATGGAACAAAATTTAACTCATGTTCATATATTTGGGACTTTGAAATCTCCGGTTCATGCTGTCAATTTAGGAGAAACGATTGAGACAATAAACAATCAGTTCGAACATCCCTTCATCATTGCTGTGGATGCTTGTTTAGGTCTCTATCAAAACATTGGTTCTTTTCAAGTAGCGGAAGGTCCCTTAAAGCCAGGTGCAGCTGTCAATAAATCTCTTCCGGCGGTCGGAGACATGCACATCACCGGAATCGTTAATGTCAGCGGCTTTATGGAGTTTTTTGTTTTGCAAAATACGAGGCTCCATCTTGTTATGAGCATGGCTGACGTCATCTCAGCAAGTTTGATCAATACCTTCAATTCTATAAGGGAATCTGAACAATCAAACGTATCGCTATTTCGAAGAGGGTTTGAATTTTAGCTGTTCTTCAACATCAAGATGATACTTTTACATCCAACAGTTCTAAAATACGCACCAAATCTTCTTTCGAAAAAAACTCAATCTCTATTTTACCTTTCTTCTTTTGCTGCTTAATGGAAACGGATGTTCCAAATTTTTCTCGCAAAAACGATTCTTGTTCACGTATAAAAGCATCTTTTTTCTCTATCTTTTTCTTTGTTTCACGTGAAACACTTTCATTCATCTGCTGCACTAACTGTTCTACTTGCCGGACATTTAAATTTTCTTTTAAAATTTTATTCACTAAATATTCAAGTTTCTCTTTTTTCTTTATGCCAAGCAATGTTCTCCCATGCCCCATTGATAGCTTGCCTTCAGATATCAATGTTTGGACGAACGGTGGAAGGCTTAGGAGCCGCAAATGATTGGCAATATGCGGACGGCTTTTGCCAAGACGTTTTGCCAATTCTTCTTGTGTAATGTTCAAATGCTCCAAAAGCGATTGGTACGCTTTCGCCTCTTCGATCGGGGTTAAATCTTCCCTTTGCAAATTTTCTAATAGAGCGATTTCCATCATTTGCTCATCTGTCAACTCTTTCACAACTGCCGGAACTGTCTTAAGCTTCGCTTCTTTTGCTGCTCGATAACGGCGTTCACCGACTACAATTTCATAGCCTTTTATGCTCTTTCGGACTATCAGCGGCTGTAAAATTCCGTGCTGCAAAATGGATTGCTTAAGCTCTTCAATCGAACCAGGGTCAAATGTTTTTCGCGGTTGATAAGGATTTGGACGTAAATCCCCTATTTTAATATCTTGCACCACTTCTTCCTTATTCAGTTCTAAATTGGCAAAAAGTGCATTAATTCCTTTCCCTAATCCTCTAGCCATTTGCCACCACTTCCTTTGCTAATTCTAAATAAACCTCTGCCCCTTTGGATCTTGAATCATAAAGGATAATAGGCTGTCCATGGCTCGGTGCTTCACTAAGCCGCACATTTCGTGGAATAATGGTTTGATACACTTTGTCTTGAAAGTATTTTTTTACCTCATCAATTACTTGAATGCCTAAATTAGTCCGCGCATCAAGCATTGTCAGCAATACACCTTCAATCATCAAATCCGAATTCAAATGTTTTTGAACCAACCGAATAGTATTTAACAGCTGGCTTAATCCTTCCAAAGCATAGTACTCGCATTGAACTGGAATAATGACCGAATCCGAAGCCGTTAGCGCATTGAGTGTTAAAAGTCCGAGCGAAGGCGGGCAATCAATTAATATGTAATCGTATCGCTGCTTCACTGGTTCAAGCGCTCTTTTTAATCGGACTTCACGGGAAATCGTCGGAACTAATTCAATTTCAGCACCTGCAAGTTGAATAGTTGCTGGAATCACATCAAGATTTTCAATCTGTGTTGTTTTAATGACTTTTTTTACATCTGCATCCTCTACTAAAAGATCATACACACAAAGGTCGACATCCGCTTTTTCAATACCAACCCCACTTGTCGCATTACCTTGAGGGTCTATATCGACTAATAGAACCCTCTTTCCTGTGTATGCTAAGCAAGCTCCGAGGTTAACGGAAGTTGTTGTTTTTCCAACGCCGCCTTTTTGGTTCGCTATGGAAATGATCTTACACACGGTGTCACCTGCTTTCTCCTACTTCAAATGTTCTATTGTATTTTATTTTATCACGAAAATGCTTAAATGTAGGTGATATCTTTGGGGATGTTTCACAAACTTTTTTCTTTTGTAGGTGGAAATGCTAGGAATTCATCCTTTTTTCGAAAAAAATAAAATATTGTCGTATTTCCCGGAAAATAATTTGTTGCTGTCGAACATTCTATCCAAGTCTTTTTGCTAAGTTTTTTTATAATAAAAAACTCTTCACGAAAAAGTGTGAAGAGTTATTTTGGAATTTTAATCGTTAATTGTATATAGTTTTCAAATTCTTCTTCTTTTGAATCTATTTTAACTCCTGTTTCAGCCACCATAGTCAAAGATTTCCGAATCGTATTCAAAGCAATTCTCGTATCTCTGCTGAAAGCTTTTCTTTTCGGTTTTTGCTTTTCTTCTTTTTGGTCTAACATTTTAACTACGCGATCTTCTGTTTGTTTAACATTTAACTGTTTTTCAATAATTTCGTTTAACAATTTAATTTGCAATTCATGATCTTTTAAAGGAATGAGTGCTCGCGCATGACGTTCCGTAATGGATTTGTTTAACAATGCCTCTTGAACTTCTTTTGGGAGCTTCAGCAGACGTAGTTTATTGGCAATCGTCGATTGTCCTTTTCCAAGCCTTTGAGCTAGCGCTTCTTGAGTCAGCTGATGGAGTTCAATTAATTTTGCATAAGCAACTGCTTCTTCAATGGCTGATAATTCTTCCCGCTGCAAGTTTTCAATTAAGGCGATTGAAGCGGTTTCTTTATCATTATAATTTTTTACTATAGCCGGAATTTCCATCCATCCAAGTTTTTTGACAGCTCTCCATCTTCTTTCCCCGGCAATAATTTCATACCGTTCATCCGTTTTTCTGACAACAATCGGCTGTATAATGCCATGAGTTCGGATTGTTTGCGCCAATTCATCAATTTTATCTTCAGAAAAAACAGTTCTCGGCTGAAATGGATTAGGGACGATCTCATCAACAGGAATATGCAAAATTTCTTCTTTTACATCTTTTTCTTCTTCAAAGTCCGTCACATCTTTTTCCCCAAAGCCAAATAATCGAGAAAAAGGATGCTTCATATGCTGACACCACCTTTAGAAACTACCAGCATTTATTAAATTTCTCGTTTTCTAGACAAATTTCCTGCTAAAAATGACAAACAAAAAATATTATTTTCAAACAAGTTACTCAATAGGCATTTTATTTGGTGTGCCGGGCTTCCTAGGATACTTTTTCGGAGTAGCACGATGTTTATGAATCACAATGATATTGCGCTGACTTTTTTCAATGGGCAATTGAAAGGAATGAATCGTCTGGACTTGTCCGCCAAATAATGAGATCGCTTTATTTGCCCCTTTTAATTCTTCTTTTACCGATTGAGCCTTCAATGCCAAAAAATCACCATTTACTTTCACGAGCGGGATACAAAGTTCACTTAGTACGGATAATCGTGCTACAGCCCTAGCTGTCACGATATCAAAAGATTCCCGAAATATTTTCTTTTGACCGAACGTTTCCGCACGATCGTGGTATAAAAAGACATTTTCCAAATTTAGTTGAGCAGTTAAATGCTCTAAAAACGTAATTCGTTTTTTCAAAGAGTCAACGATTGTCAACTGCAAATGAGGAAAGCAAATTTTCAGCGGAATGCCGGGAAAACCAGCACCCGCTCCAACATCGCAAACGGAAAGAGGTCTGTTAAAATCATAAAAAAAAGCAGCCGAAATAGAATCATAAAAATGTTTGATATACACTTCTGTCCGATCCGTTATGGACGTCAAATTCACTTTTTCATTCCATTCCGTTAGGAGCTTAAAATATGCTTCAAATTGTTCCAATGCTTGTGAGGAAAGTGAAATCCCTCTTTCCTCCAGCAACGTTTGAAACTGAATACTATCCATCGCTCTATCCTTTCGTCTCCATTTGTAATAAATCTCTTTATTCATTAGACACACGGGCGATACGGCCTTGTTCCAAATAAACAAGTAAAATAGAAATATCCGCCGGATTGACGCCTGATATGCGTGAAGCCTGTGCAACTGATATCGGCCGAACCTGTTTTAATTTTTGCCGCGCTTCTGTTGCAAGTCCATTGATAGCGTCATAATCAATGTCTTCTGGTATTTTTTTGTTTTCCATGCGTTTTAATTTCTCTACTTGCTGCAACGATTTTTCAATATATCCTTCATATTTGATTTGAATTTCTACCTGCTCCTCCACTTCTTTAGGCAAAGCTTCACTTTCGGTAAGCATTTTTATATGTTCATAATTTATTTCTGGACGCTTCAAAAGGTCTGAGGCACGGATGCCGTCTTTTAACGGACTTCCTCCGACTTCTTCAATCAGTTTTTGAGTCTGTTCATTCGGCTTGATAATGATGGAACGGAGGCGTTTTTTCTCATTTTCTATCGCTTCTTTTTTGGCCAAAAACTTTTCATACCGCTCTTTTTTAATCAAACCGATTTTGTATCCGAGTTCTGTCAAACGCAAATCCGCATTGTCATGGCGAAGGAGAAGACGGTATTCGGCTCTTGATGTTAAAAGACGGTATGGTTCGTTCGTTCCTTTTGTCACCAAATCGTCTATTAATACACCGATGTAAGCATCAGAACGGCTGAGAATGATCTCTTCTTTATTCAACGCTCTTCTAGCAGCATTAATACCGGCCATAATTCCTTGACCAGCTGCTTCTTCATATCCTGAAGTTCCGTTAATTTGTCCTGCCGTATATAAATTTTTCACTTTTTTCGTTTCTAGCGTCGGCCATAGCTGCGTTGGTACGATCGCATCATATTCAATGGCATATCCAGCTCTCATGATTTGTGCATTTTCAAGCCCCGGAATGGTAGATATCATACGGCGCTGTACATCTTCCGGCAGGCTTGTAGAAAGCCCTTGAACATAGACTTCTTCCGTATTACGGCCCTCAGGCTCCAAAAAGATTTGGTGGCGCGGTTTATCATGGAAACGGACAATTTTATCTTCAATAGACGGACAATAACGAGGTCCTGTCCCTTTGATCATACCAGAATACATGGGCGATCTGTGCAAATTTTCGTCAATGATTTTATGAGTTTCACTGCTTGTATACGTCAGCCAACAAGGAAGCTGATCGGTAATATATTTCGTTGTTTCGTAGGAGAATGCACGCGGCTCCTCGTCTCCAGGTTGAATTTCTGTTTTGCTGTAATCAATGGTTTTACTGTTGACTCTTGGAGGTGTCCCTGTTTTAAAACGAACAAGTTCGAATCCAAGCTTTTCTAAATGCTCTGACAGCTTAATGGACGGCTGTTGATTGTTTGGTCCGCTTGAATAAGAAAGGTCTCCGATAATGATTCTTCCACGCAAAAACGTCCCTGTTGTTAAAACAACTGTTTTCGAACGGTATTCGGCTCCTGTCTGCGTCACGATCCCTTTGCATATACCGTCTTCTACAATTAATTCTTCGACCATTCCTTGAAGCAATGTTAAATTTTCTTCCTGCTCCAGCGTCTTTTTCATTTCCCTTTGATATAAAACTTTATCGGCTTGTGCCCGAAGTGCACGAACAGCAGGTCCTTTTCCTGTATTTAACATTCTCATTTGAATATATGTTTTATCGATGTTTTTTCCCATTTCTCCGCCAAGCGCGTCAATCTCACGGACGACAATTCCTTTTGCCGGCCCGCCGATTGAAGGATTACATGGCATAAAAGCTACCATATCCAAATTAATGGTCACTACTAATGTTTTAGCACCAAGCCTTGCAGCCGCAAGACCCGCCTCACAGCCCGCATGACCTGCGCCAACCACGATTACATCATATTCACCGGCTTGATATCGCATCAAATTCACACCCTTTCCTATTTACCTAAGCAAAATTGCGAAAACAACTGATCAATTAAGCTTTCATGTACACTGTCGCCAATAATTTCGCCGAGGAGTTCCCACGTTCTTGTTAAGTCGATTTGAACAATATCGATTGGGACGCCTTGTTCTATTCCCTCTATAGCCTCTTCAACAGCTTTTTTGGCCTGAGATAACAACGCAATATGGCGTGTATTGGAAACATAAGTTAAATCATCTGCTTGAAGATCCCCTTTAAAAAACAAAGAACTGATCTGTTGTTCCAATTCATCGATCCCTCTATCTTCCTTTAAGGAAGTGGTCACAATTGGATGTCCATTGGCAAGCTTCTGCACTTCATCCATATCGATTTTCTTCGGCAAATCAGTTTTATTGACAATGACAATAAAATCCGTTCCCTTCACGGCTTCAAACAATTTTTTATCTTCTTCCGAGAGCTCTTCGTTATAGTTTAGCACAAATAAAATTAAATCAGCTTCTTTCAATACCTGTCGGGATCGCTCCACACCGATTTTTTCTACAATGTCTTCCGTCTCACGAATTCCAGCCGTGTCGATAAGACGGAGAGGGACACCTCTCACATTGACATATTCTTCTATTACATCCCTTGTCGTTCCTGGTATATCAGTTACTATCGCTTTATTTTCATGAACGAGTCCATTGAGCAAAGAAGATTTGCCAACGTTTGGCCGCCCAATTATAACGGTTGATAAGCCTTCCCTCAATATTTTCCCTTGGTTAGAAGTTGAAAGCAGTTTTTCAATTTCGTCTCGCACGTACGAAGCTTTTTCAATTAACATATTATGTGTCATTTCTTCGACATCATCATATTCGGGGTAATCGATGTTGACTTCAACATGTGCGAGCGTTTCAAGAATTTCCTGACGCAGCCGTTTGATGCGCTTTGAAAGACGGCCTTCCATTTGCCCAAGAGCAACATTCATTGCTTTATCGGTTTTAGCCCGAATTAAATCAATCACAGCTTCCGCTTGAGACAAATCAATTCTTCCATTTAAAAATGCTCTCTTCGTAAATTCTCCTGGTTCCGCCAAACGAGCGCCGTGCTTAAGAACTAGCTGCAAAACGCGGTTAACTGTTACGAGACCTCCATGGCAATTGATCTCAACAACATCTTCTCTTGTAAATGTTTTAGGCGCCCGCATGACAGAAACCATCACTTCTTCAACCATTTCTTGCGTATCGGGATCAATTATTTTTCCATAATGAATCGTATGGGTTGGAACATCTTTTAATTGTTTCTTTGCAGGGCTTTGAAAAATGCGATCCGCAATGTCCACCGCCTCATCGCCGCTTAAGCGGACAATCGCAATGGCTCCCTCTCCCATCGGGGTGGAAATTGCTGCTATTGTATCAAATTCCATTGTCTCACCTCGCTTTTTGTTGCGATCTATCATAAACCAATCCGGCAGTTGTTTTCATTCACCAAAGTTTAAAAATACCATATAGTCTAGAAAAAAGAAAAGCACAATGTTTATCCACAAAAAAAATTATCTAATTTATTATTTTAACTTATCCACATGTTCATAACAATATTTCGCTACTTTTCACTTATTCACAATACCGTAACGTTTAAGAAACAAGCCAGTTAATCTTCCATGGGGTTAGATCTGCATGTCTCGTAATTCAAAATAATGAAAAACGAAATGATTTGATAACTGGAGAAACAGCTTAAAAAACTGCTGGGCTTGAAAAATCAAAGAGGTACCAAAAAAGTTGAAGAGTCTTTAATAGAGGTTGACAGAAACCGAAAATTCCTTTTTAAAGACATCAATTTGGAGGCTAAAAAAAATGATGAATTGGCTTTCCAATTCATCAAAAAACTTATTTTGGTGCGATGACGACATATCGATTGGGCTCTGTTCCGACTGAATACGTTTGAACCCTTTCATCTTCCATTAACGTTGAATGAATGATTTTTCTTTCAAAAGAAGGCATGGGCTCCAAAGAAAATTCCTTATTTGTTTTTACAACTTTATCTGCCAATTTTACCGCCAATTGAGTCAAAGTCTCTCGGCGCTTTTCACGATAATTTTCAGCATCCAAAATAATGGGTACGTAATCGGTTGACGTTTTATTCGCTACAAGCTGTGTCAAATATTGCAAGGAATTTAACGTTTGTCCTCTTTTTCCAATTAGAATTGCCAAATTTTCCCCTTTAATATTAAAATACGCTGTTTTTTCTTCAAGTTTAATATCAACGGAAGCTGTAATTCCCATTTCTTTTATAACCTGCTCAAGGAAATTTTTCGCCTCGTCCAATGGATTAAGGTCCGTATTCTCGTTCCATTTTAACAAAGCATCCGTCAATTCGCTTGTTTCCTTTAATTTCACATGGACAATGGCAGGTTTTTGGCCAAATATCCCAAAAAGCCCTTTTTTTCCTTCATCGATAATTCGAATATCCACTTGTTCCTGCTCAACATTTAATTCTTTTAAGGCTTTCTTCACAGCATCCTCAACGGTCTGTCCAGTAGACGTTATTTCTCTCACTTTTGAGCTCCTCCTGCCTTTTCAGAAGCTTTGCGTATATCTGAACCTTTGATCACAAGAGTTTGGACAATCATAAAAATATTTCCGACTACCCAATAAAGTGATAAAGCTGCTGGGAACGACACCGCAAAAATGACAATCATAATCGGCATCATCCAAAGCATTGTTTGCATTTGCGGATTTATGTTTTCTGTTCCTGCCATCATTAATTTTTGCTGAACAAATGTCAAAATGCCTGCTAAAAGAGGTAGAATAAAATAAGGATCTCTCTCACCTAGATCGAACCATAAAAAGCTGTGTTCAGCAATTTCCCGGGTTCTCATAATGGCATGGTAAAATCCAATTAAAATTGGCATTTGAATTAATAGTGGTAAACAACCGGCAAGAGGATTAACACCATGCTTTTGAAATAAAGCCATTGTTTCTTGTTGAAGCTTTTGCTGTGTTTTTTGGTCTTTCGAACTGTATTTCTCACGCAGCTTTAAAATTTCCGGCTGAATTTCCTGCATGGCCTTTGAATTTTGAATTTGTTTGATCATTAACGGCAAAATCGCTAATCGAATTAAAATGGTTACGATGATAATGGATAAACCATAATCATTTCCAAATAGCTGCGCAAAATATGTAATTAACCAAGAAAGCGGATAAACAATGTACTGGTTCCAAAAACCTTCACTGTCTTTTGTAATCGGTTCATTTATTTCCGTACACCCGGACAAAACAGATGCTAGTCCAAGAATAGCCAGCAATAATACTATTCGCTTCTTCAAAAAAACTTCCTCCTAACAAATTCTATATATCATAATTAAAAATAATCCGTTTCCATTCAAAAAGTATTTTACCATCTTTTTTGTAAAATTGCTTTTGATTTCTTAATGATTTTTTGTCTGATAAATGTTCATTTTTATAAAAAGATGAACAAGACTTTTTTTTACCTCATGATAATTCATTTGCGCAGACGGTTTCCTCGCAATAATAATATAATCCTTCCCTTTAGCGATATTGTCCTTCTCTTCTAAAAATACTTGACGAATCAAACGTTTTACTTTATTTCTCGTCACGGCATTGCCAATTTTTTTACTGACAGACAGCCCGATCCGAAAATCTTTTATATCCGGCTGATCAAGCATATAAATAACGAACTGTCTATTCGCCATTGACTTTCCTTTTTGAAATACTTTTTGAAAGTCCTTATTTTTTTTTATCCGGTTCCTTTTTTTCATTCCATTCACTCCGACTCTCCGATTTACTCGAGAGATCAAGTAACTTCATTTTGTGTAAAAAAGACCACTGACTTTTTTTCAGTGGTCTACGCTGATAATACTTTTCTTCCTTTACGGCGTCTCCGAGCTAAAACCTTTCGACCGTTTTTTGTGCTCATCCGGCTGCGGAATCCGTGAACTTTGCTGCGTTTTCTTTTATTTGGTTGATATGTTCTTTTCATTCTATGACACCTCCCCGAGGATTAACTCTAAAAAGACAGTCTTTCTAATTATAGTAAAGGAATATCCTAATGTCAACTAAGGTCCATTGTACTATCGGCAAACAACATTGTGGATATTTTTTTATAAAAAATACAGTTTTACAGCAATTATCGACATTTTTTTCACACATTTATCGACATGTGAATATTTTTTTCAACAGCATGTTGTCTTGTGGATAAACTTTCAAAACCCATTGCAACACATAGGTTATTTTGATATGATATTTGTGTTTTACCTCTGAATATCTTTCATTTATCATTATATTATCCACACATTGTGGATAAATTGTGGAAAGTTGTTAACGGCCCTGTGAAGGAAGTTTTCCACACTCTCTGAATTTTGTAGAAAAGTTATTTTTCTACTATATTAAATATTTTTGTGCAAACATATGTGGAATGCATATTTATTCATTGTTCATTTTTTACAGCCGATGTAAAGGAGGGTGACCCCAAAGAGCCATGGAGAACATAGAGGACTTGTGGAATCGGGTGCTTGCCGAAATTAAAAAAAAGGTCAGTAAACCGAGCTTTGATACCTGGCTAAAATCTACAAAAGCACACGCTTTACAAGGTGATTTGCTCATCATTACTGCTCCAAATGAATTTGCGAGAGATTGGTTGGAATCCAGATACCTGCATTTAATCGCGAACACAATATATGATTTAACAGGAGAAGAAATCGGTATAAAATTTATCATTCCGCAAAATTTGACAGACGATGAATTTATGCCTAAAGCCCCCATTAAAACATCGCCAAAAAAAGGGGAAGAGACAAATGAATTTCCCCAAAACTTGCTGAATCCAAAATATACTTTTGATACGTTTGTTATCGGCTCAGGAAATCGATTTGCCCATGCTGCATCCCTGGCTGTTGCGGAAGCGCCGGCAAAAGCATACAACCCGCTGTTTATTTATGGTGGCGTCGGTCTCGGAAAAACTCATTTAATGCATGCAATCGGCCATTATGTATTAGAACATAATCCTTCCGCGAGAGTCGTCTATTTGTCATCAGAAAAATTTACGAATGAATTTATTAACTCAATCCGTGACAATAAAGCCGATGAATTTCGCAATAAATACCGGAATGTTGATGTTCTATTGATAGATGATATTCAATTTCTTGCTGGAAAAGAACAAACACAAGAGGAATTTTTCCATACGTTCAACACACTTCACGAGGAAAGCAAGCAAATAGTCATTTCAAGCGACAGGCCGCCAAAGGAAATTCCTACTCTTGAAGACCGGCTGAGATCACGTTTTGAATGGGGGCTCATAACAGATATTACTCCTCCTGACCTCGAAACAAGAATTGCCATTTTAAGAAAAAAAGCGAAAGCTGATGGATTGGATATTCCAAATGAAGTCATGCTTTATATTGCCAACCAAATTGATACAAATATTCGTGAGCTAGAAGGTGCCCTTATACGCGTAGTAGCTTATTCTTCTCTCATTAATAAAGATATTAACGCGGATCTCGCGGCAGAAGCATTAAAAGACATTATACCGAGCTCCAAGCCTAAAATTATTACCATTCAAGAAATTCAACGTGTAGTTGGACAGCATTTTAATGTTAAATTGGAAGATTTTAAAGCAAAAAAGAGAACAAAGTCTGTTGCATTTCCAAGACAGATTGCCATGTACTTATCAAGAGAATTAACCGACTCTTCTTTGCCGAAAATTGGAGAAGAATTTGGAGGAAGAGACCATACAACAGTCATTCATGCTCATGAAAAAATTTCAAAGCTATTAGAAGAAGACCCACAGCTGCAAAATCAAATAAATGAAATAAAAGAACAGTTAAAGCATTCCATTCATTATCATTAGTTGAGGACATTGTGAATAACTTTGACATTGGCATGCACAGTCTATCCACATGTGGATAGACTGTGCTTCCTTTCATTAACATTGTTATCAACATATCCACAAGCCCTATTACTACTTATACTATATTTTTTAATTAAAAAATAATAATATAAAATGTATTTGATAGATGGCAGTGCAGCCTTAGAAGGAGGATTTACATGCAAGTTATCGTCCAAAAAAATAAGCTTGTTGAAAGCGTCCAAGATGTCATGAAGGCCGTCTCCTCTAGAACAACCATTCCTATATTGACCGGAATAAAAATTGTCGCAACAGAAGAGGGCATTTCATTAACAGGCAGTGATTCAGACATTTCGATTGAGTCCTTTATACCTGCAGAAGAAAATGGAACGATTCATGCGGAAATCATCGAGCCCGGAAGCATTGTTTTGCAAGCTCGTTTTTTTAGTGATATTGTGAGGAAGCTTCCGCAGGATAAAGTGGAAATGAAAGTGGAAAACCACTTTCTAACTATTATTCGATCAGGAAGTGCGGAATTTAATCTGCATGGTTTGGATGCAGAAGAATATCCAAGATTGCCGGAAATTGAGGAGCAAAACGTTTTTAAAATTCCATCAGATCTATTAAAAACCTTAATTCGACAAACAGTTTTTGCTGTTTCGGTTTCAGAAACAAGACCAATTTTAACCGGTGTAAACTGGCGTTTAGAAAATGGCGAATTAACATGTATTGCAACGGACAGCCATCGATTAGCTTTACGGAAAGCAAAAGTGGAAACCAATATTTCTGAAGCGCATAATGTCGTTATTCCGGGAAAAAGCTTAAATGAGCTGAATAAAATTCTTGATGAAAACGATGATCTTGTCGAGATTGTCATTACAGAAAATCAAGTTTTGTTTAAGACGAAAAACATATTATTCTTTTCACGCCTCTTAGATGGAAATTACCCTGATACGAGCAGGCTTATTCCATTGGAAAGTAAAACGGATATCATTCTTGATGCAAAAGAATTTTTACAAGCAATAGACCGCGCATCTCTTCTTGCAAGAGAAGGACGGAATAATGTCGTCAAGTTGACAACATTGCCTAACGGGAAGGTTGAAATCTTGTCGAATTCACCGGAGATTGGGAAGGTTGTTGAAGAAATTCATGCCAAAAATGTACAAGGAGAAGATTTAAAAATCTCCTTTAGTGCAAAATATATGATAGATGCATTAAAAGCTGTGGAAGGATCAGAAATTCGCATCAGCTTTACGGGGGCGATGAGGCCGTTTTTAATTCGTGTTCCCGAAGATGAAACAGTTTTGCAACTGATTCTTCCTGTCCGAACATATTAAACAGCTGTCACCGGTTCTTTATGATAAATTCCTCTATTTTGAAGTACTGGAAATAAAAATGAAAGCTACTAGTAATCAAAAAAGCTAGTAGCTTTCTTTTCGAATTGGGAAATATTTAGTAAAATAAAAAGTTAGAGACTATTTTGAGAAAGCGGATGAAATTCAGATGAAGCGTATGATTCAAATTAAAGGTGAATATATTACACTCGGACAATTTTTAAAATTAGCGGATGTCATCCAAACTGGCGGAATGGCAAAATGGTTTCTGCAAGAGCATGAAGTGCTCGTAAATTCTGAGAGGGAACAGCGCCGGGGAAGAAAATTAAGAGACGGAGACATCGTAGAAGTAAAAGAGATTGGAACCTTTATTGTAAAAAACTGAAGTTGGTGACCTTCATTGTATTTAAAAGAATTCAGTTTAAAGAACTACCGTAATTATGAGTCCCTTCATGTACAGTTTGAAAACAAAGTCAATGTGATAATTGGAGAAAATGCCCAAGGGAAAACAAATATGATGGAGGGCATCTATGTTTTGGCGATGGCGAAATCCCATCGAACCAGCAATGATAAAGAGCTCATTCAATGGGAGAAGGAATATGCTAAAATAGAAGGGAGAATAGAAAAACAAAATCGTTTTTCTACGGTTGAATTAATTATTTCCAACAAAGGGAAAAAAGCTAAATTAAATCATTTAGAACAAAAAAAATTAAGTGAATATGTCGGTCACGTCAATGTGATTATGTTTGCTCCGGAAGATTTGAATTTAGTTAAAGGAAGTCCGCAAATTCGCAGGCGTTTTATCAATATGGAAATTGGACAAGTTTCTCCTGTTTATTTGCACCAACTGAACAAATATCAAAAAATCATTCAGCAGAGAAATCATTATTTAAAGCTTCTCCAAACGAGAAAGCAGACGGATGAAAAAATGTTGGATGTGCTTACACTTCAGCTGTGTGAGACAGCGAGCAATATCATTAAAAAAAGATATTTGTTTGTTAAACAGCTTGAAAAATGGGCACAACCGATTCATTCCAGCATTTCAAGGGGAATGGAGGAATTAAGAATTCAGTATAAGCCTTCTGTTGATGTATCAGAAGAAGCAGACTTGTCGAAAATAGTAGAAGTATACTATGACAGGTTTGCTAAAATAAGAGAAAAGGAAATAGAACGTGGAACGACGTTAGCCGGTCCCCACAGAGATGACCTTATTTTTTATGTGAACGGCCGGGATGTTCAAACATTCGGATCGCAAGGCCAGCAGCGCACAACAGCTCTTTCGCTGAAATTGGCCGAAATAGATTTGATCCATGAAGAGATTGGCGATTATCCTGTATTATTGTTGGACGATGTTTTATCAGAATTAGATGATTTTAGGCAATCTCATTTATTAAATGCCATTCAAGGGAAAGTGCAAACATTTGTGACAACAACAAGCGTAGATGGAATTGATCACAAAACCTTGAAGGAAGCGGCTATCTATCGTGTATCTTCCGGACAATTAATATAAATTATTTTTTTTTGAAACAGATCATGATGCTATTAAGAATTTTAACATCTGCAGCTTGTTTTTTACTCATGCATAGATCGTGTCATTACTTTGAAAAAAGCGGATCAATCTATTTAGATTTTTTTGTGGAAAAAAGATTTTTTTATCTATTCAATCGATTTTATGTTTATAAAAGTGTAGGTGATCATTGTGGCGATGGAACAAAATCATGAGGAACAAACAACATATGATGAAAACCAGATTCAAGTGCTGGAAGGGTTGGAAGCTGTTCGAAAAAGACCTGGAATGTATATTGGATCTACCAGTTCCAAAGGTCTTCATCATCTCGTTTGGGAAATTGTCGATAATAGTATAGATGAGGCTTTAGCGGGTTTTTGTACAGAAATAAATGTGACGATCGAAGAAGACAATAGCATAACAGTAAAAGATAATGGGCGGGGAATACCCGTCGGAATACAAGAAAAAATGGGAAGACCAGCCGTTGAAGTCATCATGACTGTACTTCATGCCGGAGGAAAATTCGGAGGCGGAGGCTATAAAGTTTCTGGTGGACTCCACGGTGTAGGAGCTTCAGTTGTGAATGCACTGTCAACAGAACTGGAGGTATTTGTTCATCGTGATGGAAATATTTACTATCAAAAATATCGCCGAGGTGTCCCTTGTGAAGATTTGAAAATTGTCGGAAAAACGGATACGACAGGAACCATTGTGCATTTCAAGCCTGATCCTGAAATTTTTAAAGAAACAACTGAATATGATTATGATACGTTGGCGTCGCGTTTGCGAGAACTTGCCTTTTTAAACCGCGGAATCAAGATCACATTAGAAGATAAGCGGGACGAAAAAGGACGGCAAAATTTATATTACTATGAAGGCGGCATTATCTCCTATGTAAAGCATCTCAACCGTACAAAAGAGGTTCTTCATGAAGAACCAATTTACATTGAAGGAGACAGAGATGGAATAAAAATAGAAATCGCTCTTCAATACAATGATGGATATACAAGTAATATTTACTCTTTTGCTAATAATATTCACACTTATGAGGGCGGTACTCACGAATCCGGCTTTAAAACTGCTTTAACTCGCGTCATTAATGATTACGCTAGAAAAACTGGATCTATTAAAGAAAACGATCAAAATTTATCAGGTGAAGATGTTCGTGAGGGGTTAACCGCGATCATTTCTGTCAAACATCCTAATCCTCAATTTGAGGGACAAACGAAAACAAAGCTCGGGAATTCCGAAGTAAGAACAATTACTGATTCCATTTTCTCGGAAATGTTCGAAACGTTTCTTTTTGAGCATCCGCAAACAGCCAAAAAAATTGTGGAAAAAGGTCTGATGGCGGCAAGAGCCCGTTTAGCTGCCAAAAAAGCAAGGGAATTAACGAGAAGAAAAAGCGCATTAGAAGTTTCAAATTTGCCTGGGAAATTAGCAGATTGTTCGTCAAAAGATCCATCCATCTCAGAATTGTTTGTCGTTGAGGGTGATTCTGCCGGCGGTTCTGCAAAGCAGGGACGGGACAGACATTTCCAAGCTATTTTGCCCTTGAGAGGAAAAATTTTAAATGTTGAGAAAGCACGTCTTGACAAAATATTATCTAACAATGAAGTGCGTGCTATAATCACTGCCATTGGAACAGGGATTGGCGAAGATTTCGATGTTTCGAAGGCGAGATACCATAAAGTAGTGATCATGACGGATGCCGATGTGGACGGAGCGCATATTCGTACATTGCTGCTTACCTTTTTCTATCGGTACATGAGAGGAATTATTGAAAAAGGATATGTTTATATTGCGCAGCCTCCTTTATATAGAATTCAACAAGGCAAAAAGGTTGAATATGCGTACAATGATCGTCAACTCAATAAAATTTTGTCCAATCTTCCAAGCCAACCGAAGCCAAGCATTCAACGCTACAAAGGACTTGGAGAAATGAATGCTGAGCAGCTTTGGGAAACAACAATGAATCCGTCAACTAGAACTCTGCTGCAAGTAACGTTGCAGGATGCGATTGATGCGGATGAAACGTTTGAAATTTTAATGGGAGATAAAGTTGAGCCTCGCCGCCAGTTTATTGAAGAAAATGCACGCTATGTAAAAAATTTGGATATTTAATCGATTTGTTCACCCCATTCTCATTTTGATTTCTCCATTAAGTGAGGTTTGGGAATTGCTTTTTACGGAGGTAATAAAAAATGGCTGAAAACAAAGAATCGCAAATACAGGAAGTCAATATAAGCCAAGAAATGCGTTCATCCTTCCTCGATTATGCGATGAGCGTCATCGTGTCGCGCGCCTTACCTGACGTCCGTGACGGACTTAAGCCTGTTCACCGGAGGATTCTTTATGCCATGCATGACCTTGGCATGACTCCGGATAAACCGTATAAAAAATCTGCAAGGATTGTAGGAGATGTGATCGGTAAGTACCATCCACACGGAGATTCAGCTGTTTACGAGACGATGGTGAGAATGGCCCAAGATTTTAACTATCGCTATATGCTGGTGGATGGTCACGGAAACTTTGGATCCGTTGATGGAGACGCCGCAGCTGCGATGCGTTATACAGAGGCGAGAATGTCAAAAATTTCAATGGAACTTTTGCGTGACATTAATAAAGACACCATTGATTATCAAGATAATTATGACGGATCGGAAAAGGAGCCTGTCGTTCTTCCTTCCCGTTTCCCGCACTTGCTCGTAAATGGCGCATCCGGAATTGCAGTAGGAATGGCGACCAACATTCCTCCACATCAAATCGGCGAAGTAATCGACGGTGTTCTGGCATTAAGTAAAAATCCAGACATCACCATTGGAGAGCTAATGGAAATCATTCCTGGACCGGACTTTCCGACGGCAGGACAAATAATGGGGAAAAGCGGCATTCGAAAAGCTTATGAGACCGGACGAGGATCGATCACGCTCCGGGCAAAGGTTGAAATTGAAGAAAGAGAAAACGGGAAACAGGCAATTATAGTGACTGAGATTCCGTACCAAGTAAATAAAGCAAAACTTATTGAAAAGATTGCAGAGCTTGTCCGTGAGAAAAAAATTGACGGTATCTCCGATTTAAGAGATGAATCTGATAGAAAAGGTATGCGCATTGTCATCGAAGTTCGGAGAGATGCAAATGTCAACGTGCTTTTGAATAATTTATATAAACAGACGGCATTACAAACAAGCTTTGGAATTAATATGCTTGCTTTAGTAGACGGAGAACCGAAAGTATTAAATTTAAAACAAATTTTAGAGCATTATTTAGATCATCAAAAAGTCGTTATTAGAAGACGTACTGCTTTTGAATTAAGAAAGGCTGAAGCGCGAGCGCATATTTTGGAAGGGTTAAGAATTGCATTAGATCATATCGATGAAGTGATTAACCTGATTCGAAGCTCCAAAACAACAGATATTGCCCGCGAAGGATTAATGGAAAAATTCAGCTTAACGGAAAAGCAAGCACAGGCCATCTTGGATATGCGGCTTCAGCGCCTGACAGGCCTTGAACGAGAAAAAATAGAAGAGGAATATAATGAGCTTATAAAGCTAATTGAAGAGTTAAAAGGTATATTAGCCAGCGAAGAAAAGGTTTTAGACATTATTCGCGAGGAATTGGAAGAAATAAAAGAGCGTTTTAATGATGAACGCCGTACAGAAATAATCGCAACTGGTTTAGAATCTTTTGAAGACGAAGATTTGATTCCAAAAGAGAATATTGTCATTACGCTTACCCATAAAGGCTATATTAAGCGCCTCCCTGTTTCTACTTACCGCAGTCAAAAGCGTGGCGGAAGAGGCATTCAAGGAATGGGAACTAATGCTGACGACTTTGTTGAGCATCTTTTAACAACATGTACACACGATACTATTTTATTTTTTACAAATAAAGGAAAAGTTTATCGAGCAAAAGGATATGAAATCCCTGAATATGGACGAACAGCTAAAGGGCTTCCGATCATTAATTTATTGGAAATAGACCAAGATGAATGGATCAATGCCATCATCCCTGTTCCAGGATTTGTTGATGATTGGTTTTTATTTTTTGCGACAAAAGAAGGAATATGTAAACGATCACCGCTTTCTCAATTTTCCAATATACGTAACAGCGGTTTAATTGCGCTGCACTTACGCGAAGGGGACGAGCTTATCTCCGTACATTTGACAGATGGTACAAAAGATATTGTAATTGGAACAAAAAATGGAATGTTAATTCGTTTTCATGAACAAGATGTCCGGTCAATGGGCCGCACAGCTACGGGCGTAAAGGGAATTACGTTGGAAAAAAATGATGAAGTTGTCGGCATGGAAGTGCTGGACCCAGGTGTCGATGTATTAGTCGTAACTGAAAATGGGTACGGAAAACGTACGCACGAAAGCGAGTACCGAATCCAAACCCGGGGCGGCAAAGGTTTAAAAACATGCAACATTACTCCTAAAAATGGATCGGTAGTTTCTGTAAAAGCTGTTCGCGGTGACGAAGATTTAATGATCATTACTGGGAACGGCGTTCTGATTCGCATGGATGTCAATGATATTTCTTCAATGGGACGTAATACAGTCGGTGTAAAGCTTATTAAACTTGATGAAAATGAACATGTTTCAACGGTTGCGCTCGTTGAAAAAGAAGAGCAAGAGGAACAACAGGAAGAAGAATAAAAAGTGCTCTTTTTTGAAGGGTGATATCTGTTGAAACATATTCTGCCAGCGGAAGGAAAAAGTACTAATTTTAGGTCTACCACAGCTTTCAAAGCTGTGGTATTGTTAATTTATGGAGATCAAACGAATATTTCCTGATCTTTATCCTGTGAAAAAAGGTATTTTTCGTTTTTAGGTTTATTTACGTTCCTAAATGAATGGGTGCCAATTGATTTTTATTTAAAGGAGGGGGGTTCATTTGCGGATTCATGTCAAAAAATTGAAGCCGGGATTTGTCTTAGCAGAAGATGTTTATTCTTTGTCACCAAAACCAATTGCGAAAAAAGGCACTGTTATTAATGAGGAACATATTGAATTTTTTCGTGCATTTTTAATTAAAGAAGTTCAAGTCCGGACTTCTACTACTATAGGAGTAAAAGAAGCGAAAGAAGATATTTCCACTGATCAACCTCAAAAAAATGAGGCTGACGTTCAAAAAACGGAAAGTTCATCCAAAACTGCTTTTGAAGAAATTTTTGTACATTCAGTAGAACAGCTCCAAAAGTATTTTTTATCTTGGCAGTCGGGTGCTTCAGTAGATATTTATAAAATTAGAACATTACTCCTCCCAGTATTAAAAGCTGGGTTTGATCAACCAAGCAAAATAATGGAGACTTATACAACATGTGATGCAAAAAATTATATTTGCCATCATTCTGTTTCAGTCTCTTTATTAAGCGCTTTAATTGCAAAAAAAATGGGATTTTTAACTGGTGAAGTAAATCAAATTGCTCTTGCAGGTCTGTTAAGTGATTGTGGGATGGCAAAAATTACGCCGGCAATTTTAACAAAAAAAGAAGCGCTGACAGAAAAAGAGTTCCTCGAGGTTAGAGAACATCCTATTCACAGCTATAAATTATTAAAAGATTTACCAGCTTTAACAGAAGGTGCGAAAGTTGCAGTCTTGCAGCATCATGAACGATTTGATGGATCAGGTTATCCTTTAGGAATTAAAGGCGTTCAAATTCATCCTTTTGCAAAAATCATTTCGTTTGCAGACGCATATCAAGCAATGATTTCTCCTCGTCCATATCGCAATGGACAATCGCCGTTTCACGTATTGGATCAAATAGAAAAAGACCAATTTGGAAAATTTGATTTATCGGTTGTTCAAGCTTTCAAAAAAATATTTATAAAAGATATGGTAGGACGAACAGTAAAGCTTTCTAATGGAGCTTATGGGAAAATCGTTTTTATAAATGAAAAATTGGTTACAAAGCCGATGGTACAAGCAGAAGATTCCGATCAAATTATATCTTTGGAAAAGAGCAAGGATTTGTCGATTATAAAGGTTTTTTAGTTTTTTCGAAGATATAAAATAATGCTTGTCAAAAACGATTGAAACTGCTATAATCACTGAAGTCAGCAATTAAAATAAAAAAAGTGTTGACAACCATAAAGTATGATTTTATAATGTAAAAGTCGCTGTTTTTGATATATGATCTTTGAAAACTGAACAAAACGAAAAGCGTGCCTGTTGATTCTGACAAGAGCATTTGGTGACAAACTTTTTTTGGAGAGTTTGATCCTGGCTCAGGACGAACGCTGGCGGCGTGCCTAATACATGCAAGTCGAGCGGACCGAAGGGAGCTTGCTCCTTTAGGTTAGCGGCGGACGGGTGAGTAACACGTGGGCAACCTGCCCTGCAGACTGGGATAACTTCGGGAAACCGGAGCTAATACCGGATAACACCGAAAACCGCATGGTTTTCGGTTGAAAGGCGGCTTTTAGCTGTCACTGCAGGATGGGCCCGCGGCGCATTAGCTAGTTGGTGAGGTAACGGCTCACCAAGGCGACGATGCGTAGCCGACCTGAGAGGGTGACCGGCCACACTGGGACTGAGACACGGCCCAGACTCCTACGGGAGGCAGCAGTAGGGAATCTTCCGCAATGGACGAAAGTCTGACGGAGCAACGCCGCGTGAGCGAAGAAGGTCTTCGGATCGTAAAGCTCTGTTGTCAGGGAAGAACAAGTATCGTTCGAACAGGGCGGTACCTTGACGGTACCTGACGAGGAAGCCACGGCTAACTACGTGCCAGCAGCCGCGGTAATACGTAGGTGGCAAGCGTTGTCCGGAATTATTGGGCGTAAAGCGCGCGCAGGCGGTTCCTTAAGTCTGATGTGAAATCTCGCGGCTCAACCGCGAGCGGCCATTGGAAACTGGGGAACTTGAGTGCAGGAGAGGGGAGCGGAATTCCACGTGTAGCGGTGAAATGCGTAGAGATGTGGAGGAACACCAGTGGCGAAGGCGGCTCTCTGGCCTGTAACTGACGCTGAGGCGCGAAAGCGTGGGGAGCGAACAGGATTAGATACCCTGGTAGTCCACGCCGTAAACGATGAGTGCTAAGTGTTAGAGGGTATCCACCCTTTAGTGCTGCAGCAAACGCATTAAGCACTCCGCCTGGGGAGTACGGCCGCAAGGCTGAAACTCAAAGGAATTGACGGGGACCCGCACAAGCGGTGGAGCATGTGGTTTAATTCGAAGCAACGCGAAGAACCTTACCAGGTCTTGACATCCCCTGACAACCCTAGAGATAGGGCGTTCCCCTTTCGGGGACAGGGTGACAGGTGGTGCATGGTTGTCGTCAGCTCGTGTCGTGAGATGTTGGGTTAAGTCCCGCAACGAGCGCAACCCTTGACCTTAGTTGCCAGCATTCAGTTGGGCACTCTAAGGTGACTGCCGGCTAAAAGTCGGAGGAAGGTGGGGATGACGTCAAATCATCATGCCCCTTATGACCTGGGCTACACACGTGCTACAATGGGTGGTACAAAGGGCAGCGAAACCGCGAGGTGGAGCGAATCCCAAAAAACCACTCTCAGTTCGGATTGCAGGCTGCAACTCGCCTGCATGAAGCCGGAATCGCTAGTAATCGCGGATCAGCATGCCGCGGTGAATACGTTCCCGGGTCTTGTACACACCGCCCGTCACACCACGAGAGTTTGTAACACCCGAAGTCGGTGGGGTAACCCTTACGGGAGCCAGCCGCCGAAGGTGGGACAAATGATTGGGGTGAAGTCGTAACAAGGTAGCCGTATCGGAAGGTGCGGCTGGATCACCTCCTTTCTAAGGATATATACATTGAAATAGGGTGCGCTTTTCCGTTTTGTTTAGTTTTGAAGGATCACATCCTTCCCCGTTTGCTGGTGAATTCGCAAAGTCGATTTCCCAGCGAATAGAAACTGAATAAAAATATACAGGATGGGCCTGTAGCTCAGCCGGTTAGAGCGCACGCCTGATAAGCGTGAGGTCGGTGGTTCAAGTCCACTCAGGCCCACCATAAATAAGACCATCCTGGGGCCTTAGCTCAGCTGGGAGAGCGCCTGCTTTGCACGCAGGAGGTCAGCGGTTCGATCCCGCTAGGCTCCACCATAAGTTTGATGAATATTGGAAGCATTGCTCCTATGCGAGAGCCCATTCGAAGGATCGGATGTTCGGCTCGAAGCAACTTAAGCAGCAAGGGAGCTCATTTAAGAAAAAGCATTGTTCTTTGAAAACTGGATAACGGAAAGACATTCACGAATAGATCGCTCATGTTAGGAAGAAACGGTTAAGTTAGAAAGGGCGCACGGTGGATGCCTTGGCACTAGGAGCCGATGAAGGACGGGACAAACACCGAAATGCTTCGGGGAGCTGTAAGTAAGCGTCGATCCGGAGATGTCCGAATGGGGGAACCCACTGCCCGTAATGGGGCAGTATCCATACCTGAATCCAATAGGGTATGGAGGGCAACCCGGGGAACTGAAACATCTAAGTACCCGGAGGAAGAGAAAGCAACAGCGATTCCCTGAGTAGCGGCGAGCGAAACGGGAACAGCCCAAACCAAGAGGCGTGCCTCTTGGGGTTGTAGGACACTCGATTAAGGAGTGACAAAGGAACGGGGTAGACGAAGAGGTCTGGAAAGGCCCGTCAGAGAAGGTAACAACCCTGTAGTCGAAACTCCGTTCCCTCCCGAGTGGATCCTGAGTACGGCGGGACACGTGAAATCCCGTCGGAAGCAGGGAGGACCATCTCCCAAGGCTAAATACTCCCTAGTGACCGATAGTGAACCAGTACCGTGAGGGAAAGGTGAAAAGCACCCCGGGAGGGGAGTGAAAGAGAACCTGAAACCGTGTGCCTACAAGTAGTCAGAGCCCATTAACGGGTGATGGCGTGCCTTTTGTAGAATGAACCGGCGAGTTGCGATTTCGTGCAAGGTTAAGCCGAAAGGCGGAGCCGCAGCGAAAGCGAGTCTGAAGAGGGCGAAATAGTACGAGGTCGCAGACCCGAAACCAGGTGATCTACCCATGTCCAGGGTGAAGGCAAGGTAACACTTGCTGGAGGCCCGAACCCACGCACGTTGAAAAGTGCGGGGATGAGGTGTGGGTAGGGGTGAAATGCCAATCGAACTTGGAGATAGCTGGTTCTCTCCGAAATAGCTTTAGGGCTAGCCTCAAGGGAAGAGTCTTGGAGGTAGAGCACTGATTGGACGAGGGGCCCCCATCGGGTTACCGAATTCAGTCAAACTCCGAATGCCAATGACTTATCCTTGGGAGTCAGACTGCGAGTGATAAGATCCGTGGTCAAAAGGGAAACAGCCCAGACCGCCAGCTAAGGTCCCAAAGTATACGTTAAGTGGAAAAGGATGTGGAGCTGCTTAGACAACCAGGATGTTGGCTTAGAAGCAGCCACCATTTAAAGAGTGCGTAATAGCTCACTGGTCGAGTGGCTCTGCGCCGAAAATGTACCGGGGCTAAACGTATCACCGAAGCTGCGGGTTGACACCGTTGGTGTCAGCGGTAGGAGAGCGTTCTAAGGGCATCGAAGCCGGACCGGAAGGACCGGTGGAGCGCTTAGAAGTGAGAATGTCGGTATGAGTAGCGAAAGAGGGGTGAGAATCCCCTCCGCCGAAAGCCTAAGGTTTCCTGAGGAAGGCTCGTCCGCTCAGGGTTAGTCGGGACCTAAGCCGAGGCCGAAAGGCGTAGGTGATGGACAACAGGTTGATATTCCTGTACCACCTCCTCACCGTTTGAGCAATGGGGGGACGCAGGAGGATAGGGCAAGCGCGCGGCTGGATGTGCGCGTCCAAGCAGTTAGGCTGGCAAGCAGGCAAATCCGCTTGCCGGAAGGCTGAGCTGTGATGGCGAGGGAAAGGAAGTACCGAAGTTCCCGATTCCACACTGCCAAGAAAAGCCTCTAGCGAGGTGAGAGGTGCCCGTACCGCAAACCGACACAGGTAGGCGAGGAGAGAATCCTAAGGTGAGCGAGAGAACTCTCGTTAAGGAACTCGGCAAAATGACCCCGTAACTTCGGGAGAAGGGGTGCTCATCAAGGTGATAAGCCATGATGAGCCGCAGTGAAAAGGCCCAGGCGACTGTTTAGCAAAAACACAGGTCTCTGCGAAACCGTAAGGTGAAGTATAGGGGCTGACGCCTGCCCGGTGCTGGAAGGTTAAGGGGAGCGCTTAGCGAAAAGCGAAGGTGCGAACCGAAGCCCCAGTAAACGGCGGCCGTAACTATAACGGTCCTAAGGTAGCGAAATTCCTTGTCGGGTAAGTTCCGACCCGCACGAAAGGCGTAACGATCTGGGCACTGTCTCAACGAGAGACTCGGTGAAATTATAGTACCTGTGAAGATGCAGGTTACCCGCGACAGGACGGAAAGACCCCGTGGAGCTTTACTGCAGCCTGATATTGAATGTGGGTACAGCTTGTACAGGATAGGTAGGAGCCAGAGACGCGTGAGCGCCAGCTTGCGCTGAGGCGACGGTGGGATACTACCCTGGCTGTACTGACATTCTAACCCGCGCCCCTGATCGGGGCGGGAGACAGTGTCAGGTGGGCAGTTTGACTGGGGCGGTCGCCTCCTAAAAGGTAACGGAGGCGCCCAAAGGTTCCCTCAGAATGGTTGGAAATCATTCGGAGAGTGCAAAGGCAGAAGGGAGCTTGACTGCGAGACCTACAAGTCGAGCAGGGACGAAAGTCGGGCTTAGTGATCCGGTGGTTCCGCATGGAAGGGCCATCGCTCAACGGATAAAAGCTACCCCGGGGATAACAGGCTGATCTCCCCCAAGAGTCCACATCGACGGGGAGGTTTGGCACCTCGATGTCGGCTCATCGCATCCTGGGGCTGTAGTCGGTCCCAAGGGTTGGGCTGTTCGCCCATTAAAGCGGTACGCGAGCTGGGTTCAGAACGTCGTGAGACAGTTCGGTCCCTATCCGTCGCGGGCGCAGGAAATTTGAGAGGAGCTGTCCTTAGTACGAGAGGACCGGGATGGACGCACCGCTGGTGTACCAGTTGTCCCGCCAGGGGCACCGCTGGGTAGCTATGTGCGGAAGGGATAAGCGCTGAAAGCATCTAAGCGTGAAGCCCCCCTCAAGATGAGATTTCCCATCGCTCGAAGCGAGTAAGATCCCTTGAAGATGACGAGGTAGATAGGTCCGAGGTGGAAGCGTGGTGACACGTGGAGCTGACGGATACTAATCGATCGAGGACTTAACCAAGTAAGAGCATCTATTCGTGAAGGAACCGTTATCTAGTTTTGAAAGAATGATATTCAAAAAAGTGTTGACAATTGTGATCAAAAAGTTATAATAATAGTTGTCCATCGAACTGAATGGAATAATGAATACAATAATTTGCTTGGTGGCAATGGCGAAGAGGTCACACCCGTTCCCATCCCGAACACGGAAGTTAAGCTCTTCAGCGCCGATGGTAGTGAGGGTTTGTCCCTTGCGAGAGTAGGACGCTGCCAGGCAAAAACAAAAAGCAGCAAAACAGCTGCTTTTTTTGTATATAATCATATTTTTGTTAAAGGAGCAGCACAACTACCGTTGGCTGCTTTTATCCATTGAAAATATGGTTTAAATACATTAAGGTTAACCAAGGAATTTTTTTTAATGTGATTTCCATAAATTGATGAATAAAAACGTAATCATCACTATGATGGTTATACATAAGATCATACAGCCATTCGGTTTCATATCGGGAAATCATGCTTAAGTTATAAAGCACAAGGTAGTGGATTAATATTTCCGGCATTAATTTTATATCTTCTTTCGCAGCCGGCAGATAATATTGTTTATTATAAAAGTTGAATAAATAGGAGGATTTCCATAAATAGTGAAATTCGGCTGAATGGGAAAAATAAAGTGAATCTACATCTTCGTTTGAAAGCATCCAATGAAGCTGGCTTTGTAAAATCTCAGCAAGACGCTTAGAGGTAATACAGTAACGATTTGCTATTTCTTTATGTACAATGATGAATGTGTCATTTGTCTCAATTGGGATGGTCGTTGGGATTTGTAAATGAAACTGATATAGATCGCTTAATTCGGGGATTCTTTTCAAAAGGGAATCCATGGAAAATTTTTCTCCAGGCGTGTGATTTAATTGAAAAAGATTGAGGGCAGCATGGCGATATAAACCATTTTTTTGCACCTTAACTTCATCTTTTAAAAAGTTATAATTATGTTTTTTTCGTTTCCTTGTTGATACCCCATGGGATAAAACAGCTGAAGAGGAAGGATAATGAGCATCGACTGTCAGAAGCAGTGCCTTTATCAGCTGGCTGATGCCGTAAAAAGCTAAAACCGGTTTGATCATGATCGGGGCTGTATCAGCCATTTTGTAATAATTTTCTCCATGTTTTAAAAAATAAATAAATGTATAGCAGTTTTGATAAGATGTTTGTTCAGGCTCATGCACGTTAAGTTTTTGATAATGTTTGGTAAGCAGCCGTTGGACTGTTTGAGCAGAGTGAAATGATGAATAAAAATTCCAAATCGACAATGAGACCCCTCCATAACAACTATTCTAAAAATTTAAATTCTTTGTGGATTTCTTGACAGCATCTTTAGCAATTGTTAATCTACATATAATATTTTGCCGTGATTAGGGGGTTTTAATAATGTGGGAATCAAAATTTTTAAAGGAAGGCTTAACGTTCGATGATGTTTTGTTAATTCCTGCTAAGTCAGAGGTTTTGCCGCGTGATGTGGACTTAAGTGTTGAGCTAACGAAGACGTTAAAATTGAATATTCCAATTATCAGCGCAGGAATGGATACTGTTACCGAATCAGAAATGGCGATTGCTATGGCGCGCCAAGGAGGATTGGGCATTATCCATAAAAATATGTCGATTGAACAGCAAGCTGAGCAAGTAGATAAAGTAAAACGTTCTGAGCGCGGTGTTATTACAGATCCGTTTTTCCTTACTCCGGACCATCAAGTATATGATGCGGAACATTTAATGAGCAAATATCGGATTTCTGGTGTTCCGATTGTGAACAATGCAGAGGAACAAAAGCTTGTAGGTATTATTACAAACAGAGATTTACGTTTTATACAAGATTATTCTACAAAAATTTCTGAAGTGATGACGAAAGAAAATCTAGTTACAGCTCCTGTAGGCACAACATTGGAAGAAGCTGAAAAAGTTTTGCAAAAATATAAAATTGAAAAGCTCCCGATTGTAGATGATAAAGGCATATTAAAAGGCCTTATTACGATTAAAGATATTGAAAAAGTAATTGAGTTTCCAAATTCAGCTAAAGATGCCCATGGAAGATTGATCGTCGGCGCTGCAGTAGGTGTAACATCTGATACGATGCTGCGCGTTAAAAAACTAGTGGAAGCAAATGTGGATGTTATTGTCGTGGATACGGCGCATGGACATTCAAAAGGAGTTTTAGAAACAGTAAGGAAAATTCGTGATGCTTATCCAGATTTAAATATTATTGCAGGAAATGTTGCAACAGCTGAAGGAACGAGAGCTCTCATAGAAGCTGGAGCAGACATTGTGAAGGTTGGAATTGGCCCTGGTTCCATTTGTACTACTCGTGTGGTAGCTGGTGTTGGGGTACCGCAAATTACAGCCATATATGATTGTGCGACAGAAGCAAGAAAGCACGGAGTAGCTATCATTGCTGATGGCGGAATAAAATATTCAGGAGATATTGTAAAAGCATTGGCTGCAGGTGGACATGCCGTCATGTTAGGAAGTTTGCTTGCAGGTACATCTGAAAGCCCGGGAGAAACAGAAATTTACCAGGGGCGTCGATTTAAAGTATATCGCGGCATGGGTTCAGTTGCAGCGATGGAAAAAGGTAGCAAAGACCGTTATTTCCAAGAAGACAACAAAAAATTTGTTCCAGAAGGAATTGAAGGCCGCATCCCATATAAAGGACCGTTGGCAGAGACAATTTACCAACTTGTCGGCGGTGTGAGATCAGGTATGGGATATTGCGGAGCAAAAAATTTATATGAGCTTCGTGAGCATTCACAATTTATCCGGATGACTGGTGCAGGATTAAGAGAAAGCCATCCGCATGATGTTCAAATTACAAAAGAGGCCCCTAATTATTCCATTTCTTAACAACTGACAGTTCAATAGTCTTATTTAAAAAATTACGACTTTTAGACAGAGTAGAGACTCTGTCTATTTTTTTTATAAGATGTATGTTAAAATCAATTTTGTTGTGTTAACTATTAATTATTTTTTAAAATAGATATTTTCAAATAAATGGAGGTAATCATGGTGCACTTCACGAAAAAATTCATCTCGGCTCTCGTCATCACGTTTTTATTGATGACGGCATTTTCCCCTTTGTCTCCCAAAATAAATGCTGAAGAAAATGACCCATTGGGCATCAATGCCTCTGCAGCCATTGCCGTTGAAGCCTCTACAGGGAAAATTGTGTACGGAAAAAATATTGATAAAACTCTTGGAGTTGCAAGTATGACAAAAATGATGACTGAATACTTGCTGCTGGAAGCGATCCATGAAAAGAAAGTTTCTTGGGATCAAACATATCGTCCAAGTGATTATGTTTACAAAATTTCCCAAAATCGTAGTTTATCCAATGTCCCTTTAAGAAAAGATGGAAGTTATACAATAAAAGAGTTATATGAAGCAATGGCCATTTATTCTGCAAATGGTGCGGCGATTGCAGTGGCAGAAGTGATCGGTGGATCGGAAACAAATTTTGTGAAAATGATGAATGAAAAAGCGAAAGAACTAGGCTTGAAGCATACGAAGTTTGTAAATGCGACAGGTTTAAACAATAGAGACTTAATGGGGATGCATCCGGAAGGAACAGGTGAGGAAGAAGAAAATGTAATGTCTGCGAGAGACGTTGCCAGCCTTGCGTACCATCTTTTAAAGGAGTATCCTGAGATTTTAGAAACGGCCAAAATTACGAGAAAAGCTTTTCGAGAAGGTACGGATGATGAGATTAAAATGGAAAACTGGAACTGGATGCTGCCTGGATTAGTTTATGGTACAGAAGGTGTAGACGGGTTAAAAACAGGATATACCGATTTTGCGGGCTCCTGCTTTACGGGAACAGCCGAACGGAACGGAATGCGAATCATCACAGTTGTTATGAATGCGAAAGGTAAAGGGAGCAACAATTACGTACATCGTTTTAGTGAAACTAGAAAACTAATGGACTATGTTTTCAGCAATTTTTCCATTGAGGAATTATTTCCTGCGCAATATCAAATAAAAAATAAATCAACTGTATCTGTTGTAAAAGGAAAAGAGAAAAAAGTAGAAATAGAAACAAAAGATTCTTTAAAGCTCCCTATTAAACGTGGGGAAAAAGACCAGTATGAGCCGAAATATGTTTTAGATAAAAAGCTTTTAACTGCGAACGGAGAGCTGACTGCACCAATTAAAAAGGGCGCCAAGGTCGGGTATATGTCCGTAGAATATAAAGGGAACAGCCAGGATTACGGATTTGTAACAGGTGAATCCGAAGCGAAAGTTGATGTAGTGACAAAAACAAAAGTCGAAAAAGCTAACTGGTTTGTATTATCAATGAGAGGCATTGGCAGTTTTTTTGGTGATGTATGGAACGGAGCAGCAAACATGGTAAAAAGCTGGTTTTAATGCATAACTCCTAACATTTTGTTGGGGGTTTTTACTATATTTAAAATAAAAGAAATCCTTGAAATTTGATAGGAATTTTATAAAAATTAGGATAAAATAGACGTATGCATTTGAATGTATCATTAAGGAGGAACTATAGAAATGGCAATTACAGGTACTGATCGAGTAAAAAGGGGAATGGCCGAAATGCAAAAAGGCGGCGTCATCATGGATGTGGTCAATGCAGAACAGGCCAAAATTGCTGAAGAAGCAGGTGCGGTTGCCGTCATGGCGCTGGAAAGAGTTCCTGCTGACATTCGTGCGGCAGGCGGGGTTGCCCGCATGGCTGATCCGACGATTATTGAAGAGGTCATGAACGCGGTTACGATTCCAGTAATGGCAAAATGCCGTATTGGACATATTGTAGAAGCTCGAGTATTAGAAGCGCTCGGTGTTGATTATATTGATGAAAGTGAAGTGTTGACACCGGCTGATGAAGAGTTTCATATAAATAAGCGGGAATTTACGGTTCCATTTGTTTGTGGCTGCCGTGATTTAGGAGAAGCAGCTCGCCGAATTGGAGAAGGTGCTTCCATGCTCAGAACGAAGGGCGAACCGGGAACTGGCAACATTGTAGAAGCAGTTCGTCACATGCGGAAAGTGAATGCACAGGTTCGGAAAATTGTCGGCATGAGCGAAGATGAGCTAATGACGGAAGCAAAAAATTTAGGAGCCCCGTATGAAGTGCTGCTACAAATTAAAAAGGAAGGACGACTCCCTGTCGTGAATTTTGCTGCTGGCGGCGTTGCAACACCTGCTGACGCAGCGTTGATGATGCAGCTTGGTGCAGATGGTGTGTTTGTCGGTTCAGGTATTTTTAAATCTGAAAATCCAGGAAAGTATGCCCGGGCAATTGTGGAAGCGACCACACACTATGAGGATTATGAATTAATCGCTCATTTATCGAAAGATCTTGGAACTGCGATGAAAGGGATCGATATTTCTTCATTGCTTCCGGAACATCGTATGCAAGAACGTGGTTGGTAAAGGAGAATACAAAATGAAAGTAGGAGTTTTGGCACTCCAAGGTGCTGTGAGGGAGCATATTCAGTCAATCGAAGCTTGTGGTGCAGAAGGCGTAAAAATTAAAAAATCCGAACAATTGCAAAATATCGATGGACTTATTTTACCAGGCGGCGAAAGCACGACAATGAGAAGATTGATTGAAAAGTATGGGTTGATGGACCCTTTGAAAGAATTTATAAAGGGAGGAAAACCTGTTTTCGGTACATGTGCTGGTCTTATTTTGCTGGCGAAGCAAATTGTGGGACAAGATGAACCGCACCTTGGTGTATTGGATGTGGTCGTTGAACGGAATTCTTTCGGCCGTCAGCGTGAAAGTTTTGAAGCGGAATTAACCATTGCAGGAGTTGGGGACGATTTTATAGGTGTGTTTATTCGCGCTCCGCATATTGTAGAAGCAGGAGAAAATGTTGAAATTTTAGCAAAACATGAGGATCGAATTGTTGCTGTTCGACAAGGCCACATTCTTGGATGTTCATTCCATCCGGAATTGACGGATGATCATCGATTTGTGCAATATTTTTTAAATATAGTGAAGGAATCAAACGAGAAAGTTCATGCATAAAAAAGTTGAACAAACCCTAAACTTATAGTAAATTTATGAATATAAATAGATGCAAAGCAATGAGAGGAACTAGTAGCAAGTTGTTTTTCTTAAGAGAGCTGGTGGTTGGTGGAAACCAGTGAAAAACGCTTGTGAATCCGTCCTTGAGTGAAATGCTGAATGCAAGTTTTTGTTAGTAAGCATTTACGGCAAAAACCGTTACCTTTGTAAGTGGAAGGCTGATGCCTTCAAGCAGGGTGGCAACGCGGGTATACTCTCGTCCCTTTTTGGACGGGAGTTTTTATTTTGAATATAAAAGCGAAAGGAGTGTCCATGATGCTTGATATGAAATTTTTACGGTCAAATTTTGAAGAAATAAAAAAGAAGCTTGAACACCGTGGAGAGGATTTAACTGATTTTGATCAATTTGTTGACTTGGATAAAAAGCGTCGTGAACTAATTGTTACGACGGAAGAATTAAAAAGCAAAAGAAATGAAGTATCTTCTAAAATCGCCGAATTGAAAAGAGAAAAGAAAGACACAGATCATTTAATTCAAGAAATGCGTCAAGTAGGAGAACGCATCAAAACACTTGATGAGGAATTAAAAGAGATTGAAGAAAAGTTAGAAACCTTGATTTTGTCGATTCCAAACATTCCGCATGAGAGCGTTCCAGTCGGCGATTCAGAGGAAGATAATGTAGAAGTCCGCAAATGGGGAGAAATCCCGACCTTTCGTTTTGAACCAAAACCTCATTGGGAAATTGCCGACCAATTAGGAATTCTCGATTTTGAAAGAGCCGGCAAGGTGACCGGCAGCCGCTTTGTATTTTATAAAGGTTTGGGCGCAAGATTAGAAAGGGCGCTTATCAGTTTTATGATAGATTTGCACGTTGAAGAACATGGGTATGAGGAAGTTTTGCCTCCGTATATAGTGAACCGTACAAGCATGATCGGAACAGGACAGCTTCCGAAGTTTGAGGAAGACGCTTTTAAAATTCAAGGTGAGGATTATTTCTTAATACCAACAGCGGAAGTTCCTGTCACAAATTTGCACCGTGATGAAATTTTACAGGAGAAGCAGCTTCCAATCAATTATGTAGCGTACAGCGCTTGCTTTCGTTCTGAGGCAGGGGCGGCCGGAAGAGATACGCGCGGCCTTATTCGCCAGCATCAATTTAACAAAGTGGAGCTTGTGAAAATTGTAAAGCCTGAAGATTCTTATGAGGAATTAGAAAAATTAACAAGTCATGCTGAAAACGTATTGAAGCTGTTAGGACTTCCATATCGAGTTATGAGCATGTGTACAGCTGATTTAGGCTTTACGGCAGCAAAAAAATATGATCTTGAAGTATGGCTTCCAAGCTATCAAACATATCGTGAAATTTCTTCTTGCAGCAACTTTGAAGCGTTTCAGGCTCGCCGGGCGAATATACGGTTCCGACGGGATCCGAAAGCAAAGCCTGAGCATGTGCATACGTTAAATGGTTCTGGGCTTGCAATAGGTCGTACAGTAGCAGCCATTTTGGAAAATTACCAGCAAGAAGACGGATCTGTCGTCATTCCGGAAGTGCTGCGTCCATATATGGGAAATAAAACAGTAATTAGTAAAAAGTAATTCTTACTGAATAGAAAAAATGAAAGGGGGGAGGAGGGGTTCCTCCATATCCCCCTTTTATGTACAAATGTATTTTATATAGGCTGCCGTTGTATCATTTGTTTGGCAATTGTTCTTCCTATTTCAATGGATGCTGTCGCTGCAGGAGATGGAGCGTTCAGCACATGAATGGACCGTTTCGTTGGTACAATATAAAAATCATCGATTAAAGCCCCGTCTTTACTTAAAGCTTGAGCTCGGACACCAGATGGTCCAGGCAGCAAATCTTCTTCTGTAATATCGGGCATGAGTTTTTGAACATTTTCGACAAACTTTTTCTTTGACATCGATCGAATCATTTCTTCGAGTCCTTCTTTCATATATTGACCTGCTAATTTCCAAAAACCGGGGAACGTTAATACTTCAAACAAATCTTTCATATTTGCGTCGCTTTTTTTATACCCTTCTCTTTTCAAGCTTAAAACAGCATTTGGACCTATATCTATAGATCCGTCAATCATTCTAGTAAAGTGAACGCCTAAAAATGGAAAATTAGGATTTGGTACAGGATAGATTAAGTTTTTAACTAAATATGATTTTTGCGGATTTAACATATAATATTCTCCACGGAATGGAACAATTTTCACATCCGTATACAGATTTGCTATTTTAGCAATACGATCGCTGTTAAGTCCTGCACAATTTATAAAAAAACGGCTTTGAAAGGTTTTGTTTGCTGTTTCAACGATAACTTCTTGTTTTTTTTCATGAATCACTTCTACTTTTTCGTTTAAAAAGATCTCCCCGCCCTTTTCGAGGATTAAATCTGCCATCCGTTCACTAACAAGACGGAAATTTACAATACCTGTTGATGGAACATGAATGGCTTCTATTCCATTCACATAAGGTTCAAATTCATGAAGCTCCTCCTTTGAAATTTTCCGGATATTGAGGCCGTTTTTTAATCCGCGTTGGAACAACTTCTCAAGCTCCTCCCGCTCATGTTCATCGCTAGCAACGATTACTTTGCCGCAGACTTCATAAGGGATATCGTATTTTTGGCAAAACATGATCATTGCCTGATTACCTTTTTTCGCAAGCTGCGCCTTATAGCTCCCGGGCTTGTAATATATACCGGAATGGATCACCCCGCTGTTATGACCCGTTTGATGGGAGGCAACTTTATTTTCTTTTTCGATTATTGCCACTTTTGCGTTTGGGTGTTGTTCATATATTGCCAATGCAGTGGATAAGCCGACTATTCCTCCACCGACAATTACATAATCATACATATTTTTCTCCGTCCTCCTCTAGTCATCCGCAAGCTTCTCACTCTGATTTTTTAAGGGATTTACGTTTTGCACTAGGCTTCAGTTGTTTTTATACATGCTGTTTTAAAAGCGCGGCAAATCAATGCAAAGATAGCAGCCGATTGCGGGGAAAAGATGCCTTTGTTCATGTCCCGAAAAAAACTAGTGTCCATTTGTGAGCGCTTTAAATTAACTTGCAATACAAGTTTATAACATGATGAATGAAATACAATCGATTTTTTTTCGAATTTTTTAATTTTTTCTATTTAAAAAAATAAGCTTCTTTGTAAAGAAGCGTTTAAGGAAAAAAATTATTTGATAACTTTTATGAGTTTATTGACATACATTTTATACTGTGCTATATTAGTCCATGTCATATGGAGGAGTACCCAAGTCTGGCTGAAGGGGTCGGTCTTGAAAACCGAGAGGCGGGTCAAACCGCGCGGGGGTTCGAATCCCTCCTCCTCCGCCATTATTTACCGAGTGCGCATAAATTGGAGATTGGCTAAATTCGTTACGGGCTGTAACGAATTTTTTATTTTTTAAAACAAAATGGCTAATCCTCATGGAAAACAAAAATCATCGATATAAACGTTAAAGGGGCGTCTATAAGCTGAAAAGCAACTTATTAGGCACCTCTTTTATTTTTTTGAAAAACAAAACAGAAATTTCTCATATTTAAGATCATTTGATCAATAGTTGTTTATAAAGAAGTATTTATTTTTTTACGACTTGAAAATTATCGATAATCAACAGCCAATTTTGCGGAAACGAAATTCCTAGTTTCCAATAGCTGACACCTCGCAAATGCAGCTCTTTTACAAGATCGAATTTGGCCTGTATGGAACGGGCATCTTCAAACCAAACTTCATGAACCTTTTGGTTTTCATCCGTATATCGAAAAGTAGGGGCTTGGGCTTCTTCATCAAATTTGATTTCTGCATTGTATTTTGATGCAAGCTGAATCGCCTGCTGCGGACTTATCGCTTTTGCGTAAGGCCCGCCTTGCACAAAGGGAAGAGTCCAGTCATAACCGTATAAATTTTGTCCCATCATAATTTTCTGTGGAGGAATCTCCGTAACGGCATATTCGAGTACATCACGGACTGGGCCGATAGGAGAAACAGCCATTGGCGGTCCGCCGCTGTACCCCCATTCATATGTCATAATGACGACCCAATCCACAATTTCTCCATGTGCTTTATAGTCGTGGGCCTCGTACCATTGTCCTTTTTGCTCTGCGCTTGTTTTAGGGGCTAATGCAGAGGAAATGAACCACCCTTCACTGTGAATCCTGTCTCTCGCCCTTCGCAAAAATTGATTATAGGCTTCCCGGTCGGCAGGAAACAAATATTCAAAATCAAAGTGAATATCTCGAAACTGATATTTTTTTGCTGTGGCAATAATATTATTTAAAAATTTAGTTTGTACATCATCGTCTGTCAGCAATATATGCCCTAACTCTGCACTAAATTGATTGTTCTCCAAATTTGTGACAGCCATTGAAAACACTAAATTTTGTTCATTAGCAATAGTTTGCAAGTTCCCAATCGGTGGCTCTTTTAAAGAACCGTCACGTTGTGCTTGAAAGCTAAAATGGGTAAGGTAGGTTAAATAAGGGGCAGTCTCTCTTGCGCTGTCTTCGAGATTTTGGCTGACTTGAGCACCAAGCGGTTCTAAATATACATTAAATTCTGCTTGCCGTTTAGGCCGTTCTGGGATATATAATCGAAGGCCAATAGGCAATAATTGATTTATATTCAGTCCATTTACTGCTGCAAGCTCAAATACAGACGTACCAAATTTTCTTGAAATGCTCCAAAGGCTGTCTCCCCGTTGAACGGTGTAAAATTGTCCGATGATTGGAATAACAATTGCTTGACCTACAACAAGCTGATCAGGATTAGGAATTTCATTTGCTTCAACGATGGCTGTTATAGATGTTCCATATGTTTGTGCAATGGAATAAAGCGTTTGCCCAGATTGAACAACATGAATTAGCAAAATCATGACCTCCTGTAAAAACTGTTTGTAAATTTTATGTTTTCATCGCAGAAAACATGCTTTTGGAAAAGGTTGAAAGGAACCCGCACTTTTTTTAAGATGAAATTATATCGATAGGATGAGGAGCAAAAAATGACTAAAGACGAATATTATATGACTTTAGCAATTGAAGAGGCGAAGAAGGCGGAAAAGATTGGCGAGGTTCCGATTGGTGCTGTGCTTGTTGTAGATGATGTAGTGGTTGCAAAAGCTCATAATTTGAGGGAAACCGAGCAGAGGTCAATCGCTCATGCGGAAATATTGGCAATTGAAGAGGCGTGCAGGAAGCTTCGAACGTGGAGACTCGAGAACTCGACGCTATATGTGACGCTTGAGCCATGTCCAATGTGTGCAGGAGCGATTGTAATGTCAAGAATTGAACGTGTAGTTTTCGGCGCTTTCGATCCGAAGGCTGGTTGTGCAGGAACGTTAATGAATTTATTAAATGAACCTCGTTTCAATCATCAAACAGAAGTAATTTCAGGCGTGAAGCAGGAGCAATGCAGTGAAATGTTAACCTGTTTTTTTCAAAAGTTGCGGGAAGAGAAAAAACGGTTGAAAATGAAAAATAAAAACAATTGAATTTTTTAACATATTGGGAAGCGTTGCATTTTCTCGAAAAAACATATATACTAAATTTGCGTCCTTAAACGGCGCAAAGTGAAAATCGGTTTAAACTTTGCCGTGCTAAGCGGGGAGGTAGCGGTGCCCTGTACTCGCAATCCGCTCTAGCGAGGCCGAATTCCTTCTCGAGGTTAGTATATTTTAGGGTCTGCCTCAAGTAAGTGGTGTTGACGTTTGGGTCCTGTGCAATGAGAATCCATGAACCATGTCAGGTCCGGAAGGAAGCAGCATTAAGTGGAAGCTCTCATGTGCCGCAGGGTTGCCTGAACTGAGCTAACTGCTTGAGTAACGCCTAGGGTTGCTAATCGACAGAAGGTGCACGGCAGTTATCATATCAAACAATAAGATCCCCTTATAGTAGGCAGAAAAAGAAAAGTCTGTCAACTATAAGGGGATTTTTTCGATGAGAGAAATATGAACAGCGTATGATGTAAAGCTTAAAAAATGTAATGAGGACATTGGTTTAAAATATGGATTGATGCATGATGGGGAAAACACTTTAAGCAGAAAGAAATGAAGAAAATATTAGGAAGACTTTAAAACTCCCCAAGAAGATCTTGAAACAAAAGTATCCTTAGCGGCTAAAACCATACAGAATACGCCGTCCCATTTCAAGTCTCATCCATACTTTTTCCGCACGTCCGAAAAGATGAAGGATGCATTATGCAATATAACTATCAACGGCTTCAAAAGAGAAACAGCTTAAAGTCCTAATGAATATTGGTCTCAGGCTGTTTACATGTGCTGTCTATTTAACTGGAGACGTTTTTACAGAGATCGGTTATATTTTTTTTCATAAGTTTTTTATCCTTCTTATGGAAAACTTACATTCGTTTAAACAATCAGGTATAATAAATGAAAGATTACTGTATAAAGGGGAGGGCGTTACTTGAGTTATCAGGCTTTATACCGAGCATGGAGGCCACAGCAGTTTCGTGATGTCGTGGGACAAGAACACGTCACGAAAACATTGCAAAATGCCCTTTTACAAAATAAATTTTCGCATGCTTATCTTTTCACAGGTCCTAGAGGAACAGGTAAAACAAGCGCTGCAAAAATATTTGCGAAAGCTGTCAACTGCCAACAAGCACCAATTGCAGAGCCTTGTAATGAGTGTCCTGCATGTAAAGGAATCACGGAAGGATCGATTTCGGACGTTATTGAAATTGATGCAGCTTCTAATAATGGAGTAGATGAAATTCGCGATATTCGCGATAAAGTCAAATTTGCACCTGCGGCGGTCAAATATAAAGTATATATTATTGATGAAGTTCATATGCTTTCAATCGGAGCATTTAATGCTTTATTAAAAACGCTTGAAGAACCTCCAAAACATGTGATTTTTATTTTGGCTACAACTGAACCTCATAAAATTCCGCTTACCATTATTTCGAGATGTCAACGCTTTGATTTCCGGCGTATTTCTGTTCAATCCATCGTACGTCGCATGAAGGAAATTGTGGAAAATCAATCGATCAAGGTTGAAGAGGAAGCGTTAAAGGTTATTGCGAGCTCGGCTGATGGTGGGATGCGAGATGCACTGAGTCTGTTGGACCAAGCCATCTCTTTTAGCGATGATAAAGTCACATTGGAGGATGTATTATTTATAACAGGATCGGTTTCTCATAAGATGCTCGCAAATTTGGTCCGATTTATTTTTGAGAACAATGTTACGGAAGCTTTAAAAACTATCCACGAATGGTTGGATCAAGGGAAAGATCCTTTAAAATTAATTGAAGATCTCATTTATTACTATCGCGACATGTTATTATATAAATCGGCTCCAAACTTAGAGGAAGTAATGGAACGAGTCGCAATAGACGATGCGTTCGTTTCATTGTGCGAACAAATTCCTATTGAGCAAATTTATGAGACGATTGAAGTTTTGAATCAAAGCCAGCAGGAGATGAAATGGACGAATCATCCCCGTATTTTTGTAGAAGTAGCGATTGTGAAATTATGTCAAACTGAGCGTGTGCAGCCGCCTTCAGTTCATTATGAAGAACTTCTTAATCGAATACAGGAACTTGAACGCACAATATCTTCATTAGTTCAGCATGGAGTTCAAGAACAGTCGCCAGTTAAACAAGAAGCAAAAGTACAAAAAACAATTCAAAGCGGTTATAAAACGCCTGTTGACCGCATTTATGATATTTTGAGAAATGCTACTCGAAAAGATTTGGATTTAGTGAAAAGCCGATGGGGAGATCTGTTAACAACGCTAAAGCAGCAAAATAAAGTGTCGCATGCAGCCCTTTTAAATGAAAGTGAACCAGTTGCTGCTTGCGAATATGCTTTTGTGCTAAAATTTAAATATGAAATCCATTGTAAAATGGTGGCGGAAAATCAAAATCATGTATTAACAAACCTCCAAACGATTTTACAAGGACTCATTGGACGTCAAATGGAGATGATTGGCGTTCCGGAGAAAGAATGGGGTAAAATAAGGGAGGATTATTTGCGCAATCAACGATCAGACGATGCACATCAACAGGAGCATGAAGACGAAGATCCGCTTATTGCCGAAGCAAAAAAATTAGTTGGCACGGATCTGATTGAAATAAAAGAGTAAATAAATGCTTATGGAGGAGATAATATGATGATGCGTGGCGGTATGGGAAACATGCAAAAAATGATGAAGCAAATGCAAAAAATGCAAAAGGAGATGCAAAAGGCTCAGGAGGAGCTTGCTGAAAAAAAAGTGGAGGGAACTGCTGGCGGCGGTATGGTCACGGTTGTTGCAAACGGACATAAGGAAATTTTAGAAGTGAAAATCAATGAAGATGTTGTAGATCCTGAAGATATTGAAATGCTTCAAGATTTGGTATTGGCAGCAACAAACGATGCTCTTCGCAAAGTGGATGAGTTAACAAGCGAAACGATGGGAAGATTTACTAAAGGTATGAATTTGCCTGGGTTGTTCTAGGAGGATCTATTCGATGCAATATCCAGAACCGATATCAAAACTTATTGATAGCTTTATGAAGCTGCCAGGAATTGGTCCGAAAACGGCCGTTCGTCTGGCCTTTTTTGTTTTAAATATGAAGGAAGAAACAGTATTGGATTTCGCGAAAGCGCTTGTCAATGCAAAACGAAATTTATCATATTGCTCGATTTGCGGTCATATTACAGATGAAGATCCATGTTATCTTTGCAAAGATGAGCGCCGCGACAGAAGCATAATATGTGTGGTTCAAGACCCGAAAGACGTCATTGCAATGGAAAAAATGAAAGAATATAACGGTCTATATCATGTTCTGCATGGCGCCATTTCGCCAATGGACGGGATTGGTCCTGAAGATATTAATATCCCTGATTTGCTAAAACGTCTGCAAAATGATGAAATTCAAGAAGTAATTTTAGCAACAAATCCGAACATTGAGGGAGAAGCGACAGCAATGTATATCTCTCGCCTTTTAAAGCCTACAGGCATAAAAATCACAAGAATTGCTCATGGGCTGCCTGTTGG
>NZ_JBSRXI010000001.1:292500-350000 GCF_054055575.1 Aeribacillus sp. SP014 | reverse complement strand
GACGAAAGTCGGGCTTAGTGATCCGGTGGTTCCGCATGGAAGGGCCATCGCTCAACGGATAAAAGCTACCCCGGGGATAACAGGCTGATCTCCCCCAAGAGTCCACATCGACGGGGAGGTTTGGCACCTCGATGTCGGCTCATCGCATCCTGGGGCTGTAGTCGGTCCCAAGGGTTGGGCTGTTCGCCCATTAAAGCGGTACGCGAGCTGGGTTCAGAACGTCGTGAGACAGTTCGGTCCCTATCCGTCGCGGGCGCAGGAAATTTGAGAGGAGCTGTCCTTAGTACGAGAGGACCGGGATGGACGCACCGCTGGTGTACCAGTTGTCCCGCCAGGGGCACCGCTGGGTAGCTATGTGCGGAAGGGATAAGCGCTGAAAGCATCTAAGCGTGAAGCCCCCCTCAAGATGAGATTTCCCATCGCGATAAGCGAGTAAGATCCCTTGAAGATGACGAGGTAGATAGGTCCGAGGTGGAAGCGTGGTGACACGTGGAGCTGACGGATACTAATCGATCGAGGACTTAACCAAGTAAGAGCATCTATTCGTGAAGGAACCGTTATCTAGTTTTGAAAGAATGATATTCAAAAAAGTGTTGACAACTGTGATCAAAAAGTTATAATAGTAGTTGTCCATCGAACTGAATGGAACAATGAATAGAAAAAAATTGCTTGGTGGCAATGGCGAAGAGGTCACACCCGTTCCCATCCCGAACACGGAAGTTAAGCTCTTCAGCGCCGATGGTAGTGAGGGTTTGTCCCTTGCGAGAGTAGGACGCTGCCAGGCAAATTGAAAGAAAAAGAGCGGCGATCGATGCTGCTCTTTTTTTATATGAAAATAAATAAAAAATTCCAAAAATTGCATAGATTATATTTATTTTGGACATAATGAAGGTGGAGGTGGAGAAGGAATGACTTACAGTCAACAGAGTGAAATAATTGGGGAAACGTGTGTGATCTGTGATAAGCAAAAAGAGAAGGGCATTCATTTATATTCAAGTTTTATTTGCACAGATTGTGAAAAGGACATGGTGCAGACTGATACGAGTGACCGGAAATATCAATATTTTGTTGAGCAATTAAAAAAAGCGGCAGCTTCCAAAATTTATTCTTAACTTGGCTATAAACAGATGGTCAAGTTTTTCTTTTTGTTATAATGAAATTATGCAGCAAATAGAAAAGGGCGATGAAAGCAGATGGGAAAAATTCGTACTCCTTTGTATAATGCTTTAATTCAACATCGTCAGTTAAATCCTCTTTCATTTCATGTACCTGGTCATAAAAACGGGATTCTTTATGATCCAAATCAGTTTCCGCATTTTCGGCAAACGCTTCAGCTGGATTTGACTGAGATTGCTAATTTAGATGATTTATATGCGCCAGAAGGGATCATTAAAGAGGCGCAGCAGCTTGCAGCAGAACTATATGGAGTATCGTCAACATATTTTTTAGTGAATGGTTCAACGGTCGGAAACTTGGCAATGATTCTTGCAAATTGCCAAAAGGGGGATGTCGTATTCGTTCAACGAAATAGTCATAAATCAGTGATGCATGGATTAGAGCTGGCCGGTGCAAAGCCTGTTTTTTTATCTCCCAAGTTCGATGAAGGTTTTCAAGTGCCTTCTTATGTACCAGTTGAAACGGTAAAGAAAGCTTTTCAAAAATATCCTCAAGTAAAAGCGATCATTTTGACAAGCCCTACCTATTACGGTTTAACATATACAAAATTAAATGAACTTATTCAATTTGCTCATTCCCGCCGTGTTCCGGTATTAGTCGATGAAGCTCATGGGGCTCATTTGATCGCAAGTTCTTCGTTTCCGAAATCAGCTGTTTCGGTTGGTGCAGATGTTGTCGTACAATCTGCCCATAAAACATTGCCTGCTATGACAATGGGAGCATTTTTGCATGTAAACAGCAAATTGGTGAATGAGGAAAAAATTAGCCATTATATACATATGCTGCAAACAAGCAGTCCGTCTTATTTGATTATGGCCTCACTTGATTTAGCAAGAGCGTATGTCGAGGATATGTTAACGAAGGAAGAGGAATTGAATCAAACTTTACATAAATATGTGGAGATCTTTCAACAGCTTGACTATATCGATATAGTGTCTTCGAAGGATCCTTTTGTGGCTGTTGATCCTTTAAAGCTGACAATTCGTTCACAAAATGCCATGTCAGGTTATGATTTAATGAAGCTTTTTGAAAAAGCACGTATTTATCCTGAGCTTGCCGATCCTCTAAATGTTTTGTTTGTGCTTCCGTTTGCTAAAGAGTTTCAAGATACTGGACACTTTTCGAAAGTCAATGACATATTAAAAAGTACCCAAACAAGCAAGATGGAATGGGGTCTTCAGAAGGAAGTACAAATAGACGAAATCAGCCAGCTATCTATTTCTTACGAGGCAATGGAAAACTGTACAAAAACATTTGTATCATTAGAAGAAGCGATAGGAGAGATCTCTGCTGAAATGATTATTCCTTATCCGCCGGGAATACCGCTTTTGATGAGGGGAGAAAAAATTACAAAAAATCAAATTGAAGCGTTGAAAAGGTTAATAAAGCTGCGTGCTAATTTTCAAGGAGGAAAGAAATTAGCAGAAGGCCTTATTTCTATTTTCAGGAAAAGGTGATCTTAATGAAAGGAATTTTTATTACGTTTGAAGGACCTGAAGGAGCGGGGAAAACGACAATTATTAAAAAGCTTGAAAAAAAGTTAGAAAAAGAAGGAAAAGACGTTGTCGTGACGCGCGAGCCAGGCGGTATTGTCATCAGCGAGAAAATTCGGGAAATCATTCTTCATAAAGAACATACAGAGATGGATGCAAGGACCGAGGCGCTTCTTTATGCTGCCGCGAGAAGACAGCATTTAGTCGAAAAAGTAATTCCCGCTCTTCATAAAGGAAAAATTGTACTTTGCGATCGATTCGTTGACAGTTCTTTAGCCTATCAAGGGTATGCAAGAGGTCTCGGGATTCAAGAGGTGCTTGAAATAAATCAATTTGCAATAACCGGCATGATGCCCAATCTTACGCTGTTTTTTGATATTTTGCCGGAAAAAGGATTAGCAAGAATAACTAGCAATCAAAATCGAGAAATCAATCGACTTGACTTGGAAAAATTGGATTTCCATCAAAAGGTTTATGAAGGATACAAGAAAATCATTGAAATGTTTCCGAATAGAATAAAAGTGATCAATGCAGATCAGCCTTTAGAAAAAGTTTTTTTTGAAGCGGAGAGTGCATTGGACTTATTTTGGAAGGAAACATTGTAGTCATATCGTTCTCAAGCTTGATATAATGAAGAAAAATTGATATTCGCTGCAAAATGTCCTGGCAAGATGTCCTGCTTTTCCGTTTTTATTAATAAGGAGGCTTTTCCGTATGAAATTGATTATGGCTGTTGTCCAGGATCAAGATAGCAACCGCTTATTAAAAGCCCTGACGGAACATAACTTTCGTGTGACAAAGCTTGCAAGCACCGGGGGATTTTTAAAGTCCGGCAACACTACTTTTATTATTGGAACAGAAGACATTCGTGTGCAAAAAGCGCTCGATATCATTAAAACGAACTGCCAATCTCGCCAACAGCTTGTTGCTCCAGTTTCACCGATAGGCGGGAATACCGACTCTTACGTTCTCTATCCGCTTGAAATTGAGGTTGGCGGTGCAACTGTTTTTGTCCTTCCAGTTGAACAATTTCATCAATTTTAAAGGTGAGAGCAAATGAAAGTAAATGAAGATTTAAGAACAATACTGCCTAAACAAACAATTGAACAGAACGGAACACAAAACAGATCTAAAATATTTTCTCAAATGGTTGAAAAGCATGAATCCAAGCTCCATGAAGAACAATGGAAACAGCTTTTAAATGAACTGGAGGAAGCCGGAGAACGTCTAAGTAAATCGAGAAATATGCATGATTTGTCTAAGTTTAAAAGATTAGTAAAGCGGCTTATTCGTGAAACGATTGAATTCGGAATGGGTGTCAAAGAATCAAAGAGCTGGGATTTTTATGGAAACAGACGGAATTTAAAAATCGTTTCCCAAATTGACCAAAAGCTGGTGGAATTGACCGAAGAAATTTTAAATAAAGAAAAAGATGCCGTAAACATTTTAGGGAAAATAGGGGAAATAAAAGGGCTGATCGTGAATTTATATACGTAAGCGAGTGGTACAATAAATGAAAACATGGGAAGAACTCGAAAAGCTTCAGCCAAAAGTATTGAAAATAATACAAAATTCTTTTAAGAAAAATAGATTGGCCCACGCCTATTTATTTCAAGGGAAAAAGGGCACAGGAAAAAAGGATGCTGCTTTTTTAACTGCAAAAAGTTATTTTTGCGAGCATTTGGAGAAAAATTATAAACCGTGCGGCCAATGTTCAAACTGCAAGAGAGTTGAGAGCGGAAATCATCCTGATCTTCACTTTATAGAGCCTGATGGCTTATCAATCAAAAAAGAACAAATAGAAGCATTGCAGAAGGAATTTGCAAAAACGGGCGTTGAATCGAACCGGAAGCTTTATATCATATCTGGATGTGACCAGATGACTGTCAATGCGGCCAACAGTTTATTGAAATTTTTGGAGGAACCGATGGAAGGAACAATGGCAATATTAATAACAAATCAAGTTCATCGAGTGTTGCCGACAATTCTTTCTAGATGCCAAATATTAACCTTCCAACCCATTCCCCCAAAAATGATTCAGCAGGAACTTGAGAAAAAAGGAACTCCAAGTCATATAGCTGCCCTCGTCAGTCAAGTTACCAATAATATTGAAGAAGCATTTTCACTTAGCCGTGACGATTGGTTTGCGGAAGCAAGAACCAAAGTGATAAAATTATATGAAGTATTGGACTCCCGTCCCGACCATGCATTGCTTTTTATTCATAATCATTGGGTGCCTTTTTTTGCAGATAAAGAGCAAATGGAAATGGGACTGGATTTTCTCCTATTTTTATATAAAGATTTATTATCAATTCAAATCGGAAATGAAGATGACGTTGTTTATTTAGATATATTGCCAATGTTAAAACAGCAAGGGCTAAAGCTTGGCCAACGAACTGTTTTACACCAAATCGTCTCCATTTTGAATGCAAAAAAACGGTTAAATTTCAATGTTAATCCGCAGCTTCTTATGGAAGATTTGGTTTTAACATTGCAGGAGGGATAAGCTTGTATGATGTTGTAGGAGTTCGCTTTAAAAAGGCGGGAAAAATTTATTATTTTGATCCAAATGGTTTTGATATACAGCTTGATGATTATGTCATTGTTGAAACAATCAGAGGGATTGAATATGGAAAAGTAGTAGTCAGCAAAAAACAAGTGGAAGAGCATGATATTGTGCTTCCATTAAAGAAAGTCATTCGGAAAGCTGATGAAAAGGATCGGATGATTGTCCAAGAAAACAACAGGGCAGCAAAAGAAGCGATGGATATTTGTTTAAAAAAAGTAGAAGAACACGGTTTAGAGATGAAGCTTGTCGATGTAGAGTATACATTTGACCGCAACAAAGTCATTTTTTACTTTACTGCTGACGGGCGTATTGATTTTCGCGAGCTTGTAAAAGATTTGGCCTCTATTTTTAAAACGAGAATTGAACTTCGACAAATCGGGGTGCGAGACGAAGCGAAAATGCTTGGCGGAATCGGCCCCTGTGGAAGAATGCTATGCTGCTCCACATTTTTAGGGGATTTTGAGCCTGTTTCGATTAAGATGGCGAAAGATCAAAATTTGTCTTTGAATCCTACAAAGATTTCGGGGTTATGCGGAAGATTAATGTGCTGCTTAAAATATGAGAATGATGAATATGAAACAGCAAAAGAGCAACTTCCGGATATTGGAGATACTATAGAAACTCCGAATGGAACAGGAAAGGTTGTCGGACTAAATATTTTAGAACGTGTGCTGCAAGTTGAACTGATCAATCGCGATCGCGTCGTTGAATACACATGGGAAGAATTAATACAAGACGATGCTGTTTCTATGGAGTTCACAGATTAGAGGTGGAAAACCAGTGAACAAAAAAGAAATTTTTGATGCTGTGACATTGCTGGAGGAACAAATTGGTTATTTGTACCGCCAATTAGGAGAATTAAAGCAGCATATAGGAGAATTAATTGAAGAAAACCAACATTTAAAATTGGAAAACGACCACTTGCGCAAACGAATGTCTTCTTTTGATCAAATGAATTTGAAACAAGAAGAATTGAAAAGCGCTAAGAAGAAGGAAAAAAAGCTTGGACATATAGATATTGGCGAAGGGTATGATAACCTGGCAAGACTTTATCAGGAAGGATTTCATATTTGTAATCTGCATTATGGCAGTGTAAGGAAAGATGGAGATTGCCTGTTCTGCCTCTCATTTTTAAATAAAAAGTAAGTGCAGCTTCCTTTTCAGGAGGCTTTTCTTATGACTAGGACGAGTAAGTAATCTCAAGAAAGGGAAATTTACATGGTATATTTGCACGATGATGAAAGGCTGGATTATTTGTTAGCGGAAGATTTGCGCATCATTCAAAGTCCTTCAGTTTTTGCATTTTCTCTCGATGCAGTTCTTCTCGCAAAATTTGTGTATGTCCCGATCCAAAAAGGGAATTTGATTGACCTTTGTACAGGAAACGGGGTGATTCCACTTTTATTAAGCACAAGAACAAAAGGAACGATCACAGGAGTGGAAATACAAAAGCGGCTGTTTGATATGGCTGTGAGATCTGTCCAATATAATAACCTTGAACATCAAATAAAGATCATTCACGGCGACATTTTGGACATGCCGAAACAGCTTGGGTATGGGAAGTTCGATGTTGTAACATGCAATCCCCCTTATTTCAAAACGCCGGGACAAGAAGAGTTAAATAAAAACGAATATTTTGCGATTGCAAGGCATGAAATATTATGCACTCTTGAAGATGCTATACGTGTAAGCAGCCAATTGGTAAGGCCGGGGGGAAAAGTTGCCTTTGTCCATCGTCCAGGACGATTTTTAGAAATGATCGAACTCATGAAAAAATATCGAGTGGAACCGAAAAGAATTCGCTTTGTATATCCAAAGCTTGGAAAGGAAGCAAATACTTTATTAGTAGAAGGAATAAAAGATGGGAATCCTGATTTAAAAATTCTACCCCCATTGATCGTTTACGATGATCAAAACAATTATACGGATGAAGTTCAAAAAATATTGTACGGGTAAATAAAATGTGACCAAAGCGGAATGTATAAATTATGGTGGTGAATAGGGATGTGGCAGCAAAAAAGCTATGCGGAAGATGTAGAGAAGGGCGCACTATATTTAGTGCCGACGCCGATCGGAAATTTAGAAGATATGACGTTCCGTTCAATCCGTGTGTTAAAAGAGTGTGACGTTATTGCAGCGGAGGACACGAGACAAACGAAAAAATTATGTCATTATTATCATATTGATACAAACATCATCAGCTATCATGAACATAATAAAAATTCGAGTGGAAGACAGATCATGAAAATGATTGAAGAGGGGAAAAAAGTTGCACTTGTCAGCGATGCCGGCATGCCAACCATTTCTGATCCAGGAAGTGAGCTTGTTCAGCTAGTTTTAGACCATCATTATCCGGTTATACCGCTTCCGGGGGCTAATGCTGCATTAACGGCATTGATCGCTTCAGGAATTGCGCCTCAGCCTTTTTATTTTTTTGGATTTTTACATCACAAGAAAAAAGAAAAGAAAAAACAATTGGAGCAATTAAAAAATAAGAAAGAAACCATTATCCTTTATGAATCTCCTCATCGACTCGTTGAAACGTTAAAGGATATTCATGAATTTTTTGGCAATAGGAAAATGGCTGTTGCTCGAGAGTTAACAAAAATGTATGAGGAGTTTGTGAGGGGGTCAGTTGATGAACTATTAGATTGGGCGGAAAATCATGAAATCAAAGGGGAGTTTTGTTTAATCATTGAAGGCAGTAAAGAAAATACTCCCGATGATAACAAAGAAACATGGTGGAGTAAATGGACGATTAAAGAACATGTCGAACATTATATAGAAAAAGGCTATCCATCAAAAGAAGCGATAAAATTGGCCGCATTGGATCGAAATTTGCCAAAACGGGAAGTGTATCAGGAGTATCATTTGAAATAAAAGTCCCTGAATAGTAGGGACTTTTAACTTTTTATTTAGAAGATTCCAAAATGGTTTGGATTTCTTTTAAAATTTGCTCTGCACCTTCGCGGCTAAGAACAATTTTTCCGCCTGCAAGCTGGAAGTTATCATCAGAAACTTCTCCAGTTACTTGACAAGTCATGCTAGGCTTATATTTTTTCAAAATGATGCGGTCGTCATCCACATAAATTTCTAAAGCATCTTTTTCAGCAATTCCTAATGTTCTGCGCAATTCAATCGGAATAACTACGCGTCCCAACTCATCAACTTTACGAACAATTCCAGTAGATTTCATAAAATTTGTCTCCTCCCATTTGTAAAATAAAGATTTATCGCCTATATACTCCCTTTTTCGCCATTATTCGACATTTGCGATTGTCAATTAATAGAATAACAGTTTTTCCAATAAACGTCAATCCTTTTGATTCGAAATACTGTTCAATTTAAATAACTGTTCAAATCTTATAAGATGATGAAAGATTATGTATATTTTCTTGATAAAACAGGTTATGATGGTATCATAGAATATGTAATCAATGCTTGGTTTTGTCGCTCTCGTCCAACTGACGAGAGCTTTTCTGTAATGTAGTGGCAAAGGAGGATTAATATTGTGGAAAACAGAAAAAAAACATTTTATTTAACGACGCCCATTTACTATCCGAGCGATAAATTACATATCGGTCATGCGTATACAACGGTAGCCGGCGATGCCATGTCGAGATATAAACGCCTTCGCGGTTATGATGTCATGTATTTAACGGGAACTGACGAGCATGGGCAAAAAATCCAGCGAAAAGCGGAGGAAAAAGGAGTATCTCCTAAAAAGTATGTTGATGATATTGTTTCAGGGATTAAAGAATTATGGAAAAAATTAGATATTTCCTATGATGATTTTATAAGAACGACTGAAGAGCGACATAAGAAGGTAGTAGAAAAAATTTTCGACCGTCTAGTAAAGCAGGGAGATATTTATTTAGATGAGTATGAAGGATGGTACTGTACGCCTTGTGAATCGTTTTTTACAGAAAGACAGCTAGTGGACGGAAATTGCCCTGATTGCGGCCGCCCTGTTGAGAAGGTAAAAGAAGAGTCTTATTTCTTTAAAATGAGCAAATATGTCGACAGGCTTCTGCAATTTTATGAAGAAAATCCAGAGTTTATTCAGCCGGAATCAAGAAAAAACGAAATGATCAATAACTTTATAAAGCCTGGGCTGGAAGATTTGGCGGTATCCCGGACGACTTTTGACTGGGGCATTAAAGTTCCTGGTAATCCAAAACATGTTATTTATGTTTGGATTGACGCATTGACAAACTATATTACGGCGCTCGGCTACGGAACCGAGAATGAAGAAAAATTTAAAAAATATTGGCCTGCAGATGTTCATTTAGTAGGGAAAGAGATTGTCCGCTTTCACACGATATACTGGCCGATTATGCTCATGGCGCTTGATCTGCCTCTTCCTAAAAAAGTGTTTGGACATGGATGGCTGTTAATGAAGGACGGAAAAATGTCTAAATCAAAAGGAAATGTTGTGGATCCAGTTACATTGATTGACCGTTATGGGCTTGATGCTTTGCGCTATTATTTGCTGCGTGAAGTTCCGTTTGGAGCGGACGGAGTATTTACTCCTGAAGGCTTTGTGGAGCGCATTAACTATGATTTAGCTAATGACTTAGGAAACTTACTAAACCGAACGGTGGCCATGATCGATAAATATTTTGACGGCATTGTAAAAAAAGAACAAGCGGATGAAACGCCTTACGATGAGGCTCTTCGCACATTCAGAACCGAAACAGTTAAAAAGTACGAAGAAGCCATGGATAAAATGGAGTTTTCCGTTGCGCTGACAGCCCTATGGCAATTTATTGGCCGGACAAATAAATACATTGATGAGACGGAGCCTTGGGTACTGGCAAAAGACGAGTCAAAAAGAAATCAGCTTGCATCCGTCATGTATCATTTGGCTGAGTCGCTTCGACATATAGCCGTTTTATTAAAACCATTTTTAACAAAAACACCGGATAAAATTTTTGCGCAAATAGGTGTAGAGGACGATCATTTGAAAAATTGGGAATCCATTCATAAGTTTGGGCAGCTGGAAGAGGTTCGGGTGCAAAAAGGAGAGCCGCTGTTTCCACGTTTAGATATCGAACAGGAAGTGAACTATATAAAAGAGCAGATGAAAGGATCGGCACCTGAGGCTAAAAAAGAAACAGCAGATGATGAGAATGAAATTACAATTGATGATTTTATGAAAGTGGATTTACGCGTGGCGGAGGTTATTCAAGCGGAGAGAGTAGAAAAAGCAGACAAGCTGTTAAAACTTCAGTTGGATTTAGGATCTGAAAAACGCCAAGTTGTTTCTGGAATTGCTAAATATTATCAGCCTGAACAATTAATCGGCAAAAAAGTTATTTGTGCAATAAATTTAAAACCGGTAAAATTGCGTGGAGAATTGTCGCAAGGAATGATTTTGGCAGGGGAAGAAAACGGAACCTTGTCGCTTGCTACCGTCGATTCAGATTTACCGAATGGAACGAAAATCAAATAAATTTGTCGGAGATTGTTTTTTTGGGGTGTTTCACGTGGAACACCTCTTTCCCTTTTATCGAAAAAGGGAAAAAATGATTGGAAAGGATGTCAAAATATGCTGTTTGATACTCATGCACATTTAAATGCGGTGCAATTTGAGGAGGATTTAAACGAAGTAATTGACCGGGCACTTCAAGAAAAAGTGGAAACTATCGTTGTTGTCGGCTTTGACCGCGAAACAATTCCAAAGGCTATAGAGCTTTCTGAAAGGTATGACTTTATATATGCAGCTGTCGGCTGGCATCCGGTTGATGCCATTGATATGACGGATCACGATTTAGATTGGTTAAGAGAGCTTTCCAGCCATCCGAAAGTTGTCGCACTAGGTGAAATGGGCCTGGATTATCATTGGGATAAATCACCTAAGGATGTGCAAAAAGAAGTGTTTCGCAAGCAGATTGCATTAGCAAAGGAAGTACAGCTGCCGATCATTATTCATAACAGAGAAGCAACTGCAGACATTGTTCAAATATTAAAAGAGGAAAATGCGAAGGAAGTAGGCGGAGTCATGCATTGCTTTTCCGGAAGCTTAGAGGTTGCCAAGCAATGTATGGACATGAATTTCTATATTTCGTTCGGCGGTCCTGTTACATTTAAAAATGCAAAAAAACCAAAAGAAGTAGCTGCGGAAATTCCATTGGACCGATTATTAATTGAAACCGATTGTCCTTATTTAACCCCTCATCCATTCCGTGGCAAACGGAATGAACCAAGCTATGTCAAATATATCGCAGAAAAAATTGCAGAGCTGAAAGGACTCACCTTTGAAGAAATAGCAAAAATTACAACCAGAAATGGAAAAAAATTATTCGGCATTTCATGATAAAGATTTCTGTCGAAGCTTGTACAAGCTTGTCTGAAAAAAGAATGATTCAAAAAAGTTCTACACGTCTTCTTTTCCTCATAGGATAAACGTGTCGAGAAGTCTTTCTTCACTTTTTGTTCAAACTTCAAGATAATAGTTACAAAAAACGAGAAAAGTGCAGGAGGGTTGACAGGTTTAAAAATACTCTATATAATCTCACGGAGGAGAAGGAGGCGTTTTCGTGATTGAAAACATGAAAAATATGGTATCCAACCTTTCCAAGAGAAAAAAGTATGTCCTTTCTGCAGTCGGTGTATGTTTAATTGGCACAGGAGCAACGTATGGGGGCTATGAAGGAACAAAAGATACTGTTAGAGTCACTATTGATGGGAAAACAGAGGAAGTAAGGACCCATGCAGACCAAGTCAGTGATCTTTTGAAAGAATTAGATATAAAATTACAAGCTAATGATTATATTTCTCATGCGAAACATCGGGACATTCAAGACAACATGAATATAGTGATAAAATATGCCAAACCTGTCCAGCTGATTGTAGACAATGAGCGAAGGAAGATTTTCACAACTGCTGATACGGTAGAAGATGTTTTAAGGCAGCAAAAAATTTCCATTACCGAAAAAGATGAAGTTCTACCAGCATTAGATGCAAAAATTGAAAAAAACATGGAACTAAAGGTGAATAAAGCGCATCTTATCACTTTAAATATTGGTGGGAAAAACCAACAGATTTGGTCTACTTCGACTACTGTCGCTGACTTTTTAAAGGAACATAACGTAAAATTGAATCCAATGGATAAAGTAAAGCCTGGGCTAACAACAGTGTTAAATAAAAACACAAATGTAGAAATTACCAGAGTAGAAAAAGTCACCGATGTAGTGGAAGAACCAATTGTATTTAAAATCGTTCAACGTACAGATAAAAATTTAGCTGAAGGAACGAAAAAAGTGATTCAAGAAGGCGAAAAAGGAACACGCCAAAAACAGTTTGAAGTCATTTTGGAAAATGGAAAAGAAATTTCCCGTAAGCTTATAAAAACTGTAACAACGAAGGAAAGCAAAGATAAAATTGTTGTTGTCGGGACAAAAGCTTCTTCGCAGCCTGCACTAGCTTCAAGAGGAACTGGCAGCAAGTCTAAAGAATTTTATGTGACGGCTACTGCATATACAGCATCCTGCAATGGCTGTTCAGGCACAACAGCAACGGGGTACAATTTGCGCTCAAATCCAAATGCAAAGGTAATCGCAGTTGATCCGTCTGTCATTCCGCTCGGATCAAAGGTGTATGTTGAAGGATACGGATATGCAGTTGCCGCCGATACTGGTTCAGCAATTTTCGGAAATAAAATTGACGTATTTTTCCCAAATAAGTCTCAAGCATATCAATGGGGTCGAAAAAAGGTCAAAATAAGGGTTTTACGTTAATTTTATCGAGTGCTGTTTTGACAGAGGGTTTCGACCCTCTGTTTTTTTACGTTATAATTGGAAATCAGTAGCCTTTTATACAATTTGACGACAAATATTACAAAAAGGTTTCAAGTTTTGGAGGAAAAAATGAAAAAAAAAATAAAAGAAATTATTATCGTTGAAGGTAAAGATGATACGCTGGCAATAAAAAGAGCAGTGGATGCCGATACGATTGAAACGAACGGCTCTGCCATTAATCAATCGATTATTGAACAAATACGCCTTGCCCAAAACACGCGGGGAGTTATTATTTTTACGGATCCTGACGCTCCGGGAGAAAAAATTCGCAAAACAATAGCTGAACATGTTCCTGGATGCAAACATGCCTTTTTGCCACGCAATGAAGCCAGAGCAAAAAACGGGAGAGGAATTGGCGTTGAGCATGCCAGCGCAGAATCTATTCGGAAAGCGCTGCGTTCGGTGAGAGAGGAAATGAACGAATGGAAAAGCAGCATTTCCATGTTAGATTTGATTTTTTATGGTTTAATTGGCGGTCCAACGGCAAAAAAGCGGAGGGAAAAGCTTGGAGAGCGGCTAAAAATCGGCTATGCTAACGGAAAACAGCTAATGAAACGCTTGGCAATGTTTCATATTACGAAAGAAGCGTTTTTGGAGGCAATTGAGGCGATCTTAAAGGAGGAAGAGGCAGATGGAAAAAGAAATAGCAACGTTAAGCCGAACGAAACAAATTCTTGAAAAATACAGCTTTTCTTTTAAAAAAAGCCTAGGGCAAAACTTTATTGTGGAACCGAACATATTGCATCGAATGATTGAGCGTGCAGGTGTAACAGAAGAAACAGGAGTCATCGAAATAGGCCCAGGGATCGGCGCATTAACAGAACAATTAGCAAAAAATGCTAAGAAAGTTGTTGCCTTTGAAGTCGATGGCAGACTGCTTCCGATTCTTGAAGAAAATTTAGCTCCATATTCAAATATCGAAATCATTTATCAAGATGTATTAAAGACAAATCTCCACGAAATCATTGAAAAAAAATTGAACAATTGCCGTGAAGTCATGGTAGTCGCCAATTTGCCATACTATATCACCACGCCGATCATTATGAAGCTTTTGGAAAACCGTTTGCCACTAAAATCGATCGTCGTCATGCTTCAAAAAGAGGTGGCAGAACGAATGACAGCCAAACCGTCAACAAAAGATTACGGCTCATTATCCATTGCCGTCCAATATTACACTGAAGCGAAAACGGTTATGTCGGTGCCGAAGACAGTATTCATCCCTCAGCCAAACGTGGATTCGTCTGTCATTCGCCTCGATTTGCGTCCAGAACCGCTTATTCATGTCAAAAATGAAGCATTTTTCTTTCAAGTAGTAAAAGCAAGTTTTGCTCAAAGAAGAAAAACGTTATTGAACAATTTACTCAACAACTTACCCAATGGGAAGGCGAATAAAAACATAATTGAAGAATGTTTGACATCAGCAGGAATCGATGGAAAGCGCAGGGGGGAATCATTGACCATTGAAGAATTTGCTTTATTGAGCGACAGACTTTACGAAATATTTAAATAGGGTAAATCACCATTTTGAAAAGCAAGACATACGTTAAAGAAGAAAAGAAAACTATTCCCGTTCGGAGTGAACATTATGCTAATAAAGCCGGGGATGATAGTGGCCAGAAAGTCTTATCAGTGCGATTTGCTTTTTCGGATCTTAGAAATAAAAAAGGATCATACTGGCCGTCTGATTGCCCTTATTTCAGGACAGGACGTCCGTTTAATTGCTGATGCCCCGTATGACGACTTAGTCATCATGAATAAAGAAGAACAAAAAATACGTGAAAAACAAGAAAGGGAAAAAATAGAAAATACGCTTTATCTCCTGAAGCAAGATTATGATCTATCTCGTGAAAAACAAGAATTTTACGCTTCGTCCGAATTTGAATATCAAAATGAATGTTTTCATATTCCAGGCAGAGTATTACATGTAGATGGCGACCCCAATTATTTGGAAAAATGTTTAAATTTATACGAAAAAATTGGTGTTCCTGTTCACGGCATACATTTAAAAGAAAACGAAATGGCTGATCATATTGATGAGCTTTTAGAAAAATATCGGCCGGATATACTTGTCATTACTGGACATGATTCTTATTCGAAGCATAAAGGGACAATATTGGATTTGAATGCTTACCGACACTCGAAGGATTTTATTAAAACGGTCAGGAAGGCACGGAAAAAAATTCCCGGGCTTGATCAGCTGATTATTTTTGCCGGTGCATGCCAATCTCATTTTGAGTCATTAATAAGAGCTGGGGCTAATTTTGCAAGTTCACCGTCAAGAGTGAACATTCATGCTTTAGATCCTGTGTATATTGTTTCTAAAATCAGCTTTACTCCTTTTGTTGAACGAATTAATGTTTGGGATGTACTTCGAAACACCTTGTCGCGGGAAAAAGGATTAGGAGGCATTGAAACAAAGGGCGTCATGCGGTCAGGTTTACCATTTAACCGATATATTGAGGAAGCAGGTCAAAACGAATAAACGTTTGGACTGCTTTTTTTTTTGGATAAATCCATATAATTTTTGCAAAAACGGGAAAACTATGACAAGTATTAGAGAAATTTGTTGAAAAGAAAACGTTGACACAGATGTTTAAAGGCTGTTATAATAAAAAATTTATTTGACTTATTAGTCGATTCTGTGTATAATGAACTTTGTGAGGTGGTTCCAATGGCAAAAACGTTATCCGATATTAAACAAGCTCTCGATTCTAATCTAGGCCGTCGATTAACATTAAAAGCGAATGGCGGACGTAGAAAAACAATTGAACGTTCAGGCGTTTTAGCCGAGACGTATCCATCGGTTTTTGTGATTGAACTTGACCAGGAAGAAAATGCTTTTGAACGCGTTTCATACAGCTATGCAGATGTGTTAACGGAAACAGTCCAAATTACTTTTATAGATGAAAACAACAATGTTGCAATGGGCGGGCAGTAAACGAAATTTGTTTGCTGCTTTTATTTTTTTCTCTGGCATTTTTTTAAAAGCATAAATCAAGCTTTTCGCTTGAAACTAACAGTAAGCGGATAAAATCCGCGGGAATGTCTGTTTTTATTTAAGGGGGAGTCAAAGAATGGCTAGACGCCGAGGCATTATGTCAGAAAGCTTTAAGTATGAATTGGCTAAGGAATTGGGCTTTTATGAAACGGTCAAAAATGAAGGATGGGGAGCCATTCGGGCTCGTGATGCCGGAAACATGGTAAAACGGGCGATCGAGATTGCAGAAGAGCAATTGGCTAAGCAAAACGGCAAAACTTTTTAAAAGCAGACATTCGGGTGGCCGGCTCATAGTTTGGGCCGGCATTTTTTTATGTTTTCAATGGACGGATTTTGTCGAATTATGCTATTATATCCCTATTTATGGTACAATGTGAATACATTTTGTCAGAACGAAAAAGTAGGTGAATGTATTTGCGAGTATTGGAAAAAGCTCCGGCAAAAATTAATTTATCTTTAGATGTTTTACATAAAAGATCTGACGGATACCATGAAGTGAATATGGTCATGACGACCATAGATCTAGCTGATCGAATCGAGCTGAAGCTTCTTGATGAAAATAAAATACGTATCATATCGCATAATCGATTTGTGCCAGATGATGATCGGAATTTAGCTTACCAAGCGGCACAGCTTTTAAAGGACCGTTTCGGGATTCAAAAGGGTGTGGCAATCACGATTTCAAAGTGCATCCCTGTTGCTGCGGGCCTTGCAGGAGGGAGCAGTGATGCAGCAGCAACGTTAAGGGGATTAAATAAACTATGGAATTTGGATCTTTCCCTTGATGATCTTGCGAAACTTGGAGCAGAAATTGGTTCAGATGTTTCTTTTTGTGTTTACGGAGGCACAGCTGTGGCGACCGGAAGAGGCGAAAAAATTGAGCTGATTGATCCTCCTCCGCATTGCTGGGTCGTATTGGCGAAGCCTGATATCGGTGTGTCCACTGCTGAAATTTACCGACATTTGAAGATAAATGACATTGAGCATCCTGATGTTAGTGGAATGGTCAAAGCGATAAAGGATCAAAATTATCAAGAAATCTGTGCGAAGCTTGGAAATGTCCTTGAGTCGGTCACAATGAAGATGTATCCGGAAGTTGCTTTGATTAAAGAACAAATGAAACGTTTTGGAGCTGATGCTGTTTTAATGAGCGGAAGCGGACCGACAGTATATGGACTTGTTCAACACGAGTCGAGGCTTCATCGTGTTTATAACGGCTTGAGGGGATTTTGCGATCAAGTGTATGCAGTCAGAATGCTTGGGGATCGGATAGCCCTTGATTAAATGCGAATATTAAGTTATATTTACTTTAAAAACATTCGGGATTTGGAGGTTCGTCTATGAAATTTAGACGCAGTGGGAGACTTGTCGATATGACACACTATTTGCTTCATCATCCACATGCGCTCATCCCATTAACTTTTTTCTCTGAACGGTACGAATCAGCTAAATCCTCCATTAGCGAGGATTTAGTGATCATAAAGCAAACCTTTGAGCAACAAGGGATCGGAACTTTAATCACAACCCCAGGCGCAGCTGGCGGTGTCAAATTTATTCCGAAGGTGACGAGGGACGAAGCAAATGGAATTATTCAAAGACTGTGCGAGAAAGTCTCAGACCCCAGCCGGCTTTTGCCTGGAGGTTATTTATATTTAACAGATTTACTGGGAAATCCAAAAATGATGAATCAAATCGGGCGTTTATTTGCTTCGGTTTTTGCGAATCGTACAATTGATGTCGTCATGACTGTAGCTACGAAAGGGATCCCAATTGCTTATGCAGTTGCCAGCTATTTGGATGTTCCCTTTGTCATCGTTCGCCGTGACAATAAAGTGACAGAAGGGCCGATGGTAAGCATTAATTATGTTTCAGGCTCTTCGAAAAGAATCCAAACTATGACGCTTGCAAAGAGGAGCTTAAAAGAAGGATCGAATGTGTTAATTGTTGACGACTTTATGAAGGCCGGAGGAACGATCAACGGCATGATCAGCATGCTGTCTGAATTTGGCGCAAATGTTTCAGGAATTGGGGTTCTTGTGGAATCAGAAAGCGTGGATGAACGGCTTGTAAATGAATATATTTCCATTTTAAAACTTTCCGATATGAATGAAAAGGAACGATCCATACAAGTTAGTAAAGGAAATTATTTCGATTTCCTCTAGCATAAAAATAATGAATCGTAAGGGAGTGTTTCAAAATGAAAGTCGTTTCAACAAAAAAGGCTCCGGCTGCAATCGGACCATACTCTCAAGGAATTATTGTGAATAACATGTTTTATAGCTCTGGACAAATTCCTTTAACCCCTGAAGGAAACTTGGTACAAGGAGATATTAAAGAACAGACTCACCAAGTTTTCGCGAATTTAAAGGGTGTATTGGAAGAAGCAGGCGCTTCGTTGGAAACTGTTGTCAAAGTAACCGCATTTTTAAAAGATATGAACGATTTTGCTGCTTTTAATGAAGTATATGGGGAATATTTTCAAACGCATAAGCCTGCTCGGTCATGTGTGGAAGTTGCAAGACTTCCGAAAGATGTCCTCGTTGAAATTGAAGTGATTGCTTTAGTTAAATAAAAGGTTGATTGTTCAGGATCCGTTTTGCGAATCGGATCCTTTTTTATTTTTTTATTTTTCCCAAAAATTTTTTGTGTGAAAAGAAGGAAAATTTAAAAATCCGTTGAATTGTTGAATTATGGTTACTAAAGTTTTTGCGAAGAAAAAGGTGGTGAACAGGATGGAAGTGACAGATGTAAGATTGCGCCGCGTCAATACAGAAGGTCGGATGAGAGCGATTGCGTCCATAACATTGGATAATGAATTTGTCGTCCACGATATACGTGTAATTGACGGAAATAACGGCCTTTTTGTAGCAATGCCTAGTAAACGTACACCGGATGGAGAGTTTCGAGACATTGCACATCCTATTAATTCAAATACTCGCGGTAAAATTCAAGACGCTGTTCTAGCTGAATATCACCGTTTAGGTGAGACGGAAGATTTTGAATATGAAGAAGCAGGGGCTTCATAAAAATATGATGTAAAAGAAGGGGCTTAAAGCATTCAGCTTAAGACCCTTTCTTTTTTAAAGGATCTGTTCACTAATACGATTTAGTAAACGTTTGCAAAAGAATAGATGGCCTCCTTTGTTTTTCTTACATACTCAATTGTTATGCAGCTATTGATCATCAAGTCTGATGGTTGTATAGGAAATGGTATTTGTTTCAAAAATTAATGTTCATACATCGGCATTTGAAAAAACGAAGAAATGCAGAGCTGTAAATCGTAAATCAACTTCGTTGAACAACAATGCATCCAAGTATAACCTTCTACGTTCAGCCACCGTCAGAAAATCTGGTTCATCGAAAGGAAGCAATCGAATGAATCAAAAAAACTTTAGGCAATGTTGTTCTGCTGAAATGAATTTTTTTTTGTGTTAAGGCCTCCAATCAGGCGTTCTTTTCCTTCTTGTTTTTTCGTCAAAGTATCAAAACCGGCCTTTAGAGAAGAGGGAAGAAGCATAAAATTTAGGGCTTCCTCGTAGATTTTTAATAAAATTCCTATCCTATTTCTGTACCTTTTTCGAGAAAAATAGAGTGAAACGGAAATTTACGGAATCACACAAGATTTCTTGAAATAGAACATTATTTAAGATAAGATTTTTATGGATAAAAAGGGTATTGGAGGCCTATAAATGGAGAAATGTTTTGCAGTCATCTTAGCAGCCGGGCAAGGAACAAGAATGAAATCAAAGCTCTATAAAGTGCTGCATCCTGTTTGCGGTAAACCTATGGTACAGCATGTGATAGACAATGTTTCCAAGCTTCAAGTTGACGAAATCATTACCGTCGTCGGTCATGGTGCGGAAAAAGTAAAATCAGAGCTCGGCGAACAGACATTGTATGTTTTGCAGGAGCAGCAGCTTGGAACTGCTCACGCTGTTTTGCAGGCGGCTCAATATCTTGAGGGGAAAGAAGGAACGACAATTGTTGTTTGTGGCGATACGCCGCTGATCACCAGCGAGACGTTTGAAAAATTGTTAAAGCATCATCTGGAAACGAAAGCAAAAGCCACCATTCTGACAGCAGAAGCGGATGATCCGACTGGATATGGACGAGTGATCCGCAATGAAGAAGGGCTGGTTGAAAAAATAGTTGAGCATAAAGATGCTACAGAAAGTGAACGTCTTGTGACAGAAATTAATACGGGAACTTATTGCTTTGATAACGCTTCCTTATTTGAAGCTTTAAAGCATGTCAATAATGACAATGCGCAAGGCGAATATTATTTGCCGGATGTAATTGAGATTTTGAAGGAAAAAGGCGAAATCATTTCAGCGTTTCAAACAGATTCTTTTGAAGAAACGTTAGGGGTAAACGACCGCATAGCGCTTTCGCAAGCGGAGCTTATTATGAAAAGGCGAATCAATCAAAAGCATATGAAAAACGGAGTTACAATTGTCGATCCTGATAATACATATATATCAGTAGATGCAGAGATCGGACAAGATACTGTCATTTATCCGGGTACAGTCATTATCGGTAAAACGGTCATCGGAGAGGAATGTGAAATCGGTCCCAACTCCGAAATTAAAGATTGCCAAATTGGCCATAATACGAACATCCGTCATTCTGTTGTTCATGACAGTCAGATCGGAAATCAGGTTAACATCGGTCCGTTCGCACACATTCGCCCAGCCTCCGTTATTGACGATGGAGTAAAAATTGGGAATTTTGTCGAAGTCAAGAAATCTAAAATTGGAAAAGAATCGAAAGCATCCCATTTAAGCTATATTGGAGATGCAGAAGTTGGGAATGGGGTGAATCTTGGCTGCGGTTCGATAACAGTTAACTATGACGGGAAAAATAAATATTTAACGAAAATCGAAGACGGAGCCTTTATTGGATGTAATTCAAACCTTATTGCGCCGGTTACGATTGGCGAAGGAGCATATGTAGCAGCCGGATCAACTATTACAGATGACGTCCCTGGCAGCGCATTATCGATCGCAAGGGCTCGTCAAGTGAATAAAGAGAGATACGTCATCGAAAAAATGAATGGTAAAAAATCGTAATTTGGAGGGTCCCTTTACAATGACAAAAAATCGTTATAAAGACGAAAATTTAAAAATCTTTTCTTTAAACTCAAACGCAGCCCTTGCCAGGGAGATCGCGGATATAGTAGGAGTCGATTTGGGAAAAAGTTCGGTTACGAGATTTAGTGACGGGGAGATTCAAATTAATATTGAAGAAAGCATTCGCGGCTGCGATGTATACGTGATCCAATCGACAAGTGATCCAGTCAATGAGCATTTAATGGAATTGCTCATTATGATTGATGCGCTTAAACGTGCATCTGCCAAAACCATTAATATTGTTATGCCATACTATGGTTATGCGCGGCAGGATCGGAAAGCACGTGCAAGAGAACCTATTACTGCTAAGCTTGTTGCGAATTTATTGGAAACTGCAGGCGCGACAAGGATGATTACTCTTGATTTGCATGCTCCGCAAATCCAAGGTTTCTTTGACATTCCTATCGATCACTTAATGGGAGTGCCGATTTTAGCAGATTATTTCTTGGAAAAACGCTTTGATGATATTGTCATTGTTTCTCCTGATCATGGCGGTGTGACGAGAACACGAAAAATGGCAGATCGGCTGAAGGCGCCAATTGCCATAATCGATAAGCGCCGTCCTAAGCCAAATATGGTTGAAGTTATGAACATTGTTGGGAATGTCGAAGGCAAAACAGCCATTTTAATTGATGATATCATCGATACAGCAGGAACGATTACGCTTGCGGCAAATGCTCTAGTAGAGCATGGGGCAAGGGAAGTTTATGCCTGCTGTACACATCCGGTGTTGTCTGGACCTGCGATAGAACGAATTCAAAACTCGAAGATTAAAGAGTTAGTCGTAACGAATTCAATCGCTTTGCCGGAAGAGAAAAAAATTGAAAAGCTGATTCAGCTTTCTGTCGCTCCATTGCTAAGTGAAGCGATCATCCGTGTTCATGAAAAACAATCGGTCAGCGTGCTTTTTGACTAATATTTTGTCTTTGACTTTTAAACGATTTTAGCAGATTATAATATTATAGGGATCTTCCTTGCGAGTTGTGAGTTGATTATTTCTTTCATTAGCATGTTTAGACTTTGTGATGATGGGAAACCAATAGTAGTAAGAAGGCTTTTTTCGAATTGAGTTGTTAGAAAAAAAGTCTGAAAGAAAGGGGATTACCATGACAGCAGTCATACATGCAAAAGAAAGAAAATCATTTACCAATTCGTCAAGAAGAAAAGCTAGAAAGCAAGGACAAATTCCTGCCGTAATTTACGGAAAAAAACAAGAGAACAAAGCGATTTTAGTGAGCGAATCGGAATTGTTAAAAATTTTGCGCGAACAAGGGCGCAATGCGATGTTGAACATTCAGCTTGACGGCGAAAACCATCAAGCCCTCCTGTACGAACTGCAGCATGACCCAATGAAAAACACGATTATACATGCGGATTTTTATGTTGTCGATATGGATGATGAAGTAGATATCGAAGTACCAATTGTCTTAATTGGAGAAGCAAAAGGAGTAAGAGAGGGCGGTGTGCTGCAGCAGACAACACATGAGGTGGAAGTGAGAGCGAAACCTGCTCATATTCCTTCGGCGATTGAAGTCGATGTAACAAACTTAGAAATAGATGATACAATCCATGTACAAGATATTCAAACAGATGGACAGTTTAAAATTTTAGATGAGCCTGAAACGGTTGTGGCAACCATCCTGCCGCCGGAAAATGAAGACTTGGATACGGCTGATGAGCAAAAAAGTGAAGAGAAGGAAGACGGAGCTGTAGAAGAATAAATTAGGCGTAACCTATTTTGGTTACGTCTTTTATGCTATTAATTGTCATCTCACTATCATAAAAAATTGGGGGACATTTCATGAAAGTAATAGCAGGGCTTGGCAATCCTGGAAAAAAATATGAACAAACTAGACATAACGTTGGGTTTATGGTAATTGATGAATTATCAAAGCGTTTAAACATATCTTTAAATGAAAGCAAATTTAACGGGATATACGGTATCGGTCATTTTTCAAATGAAAAGATATTATTGATAAAACCGCTTACATTTATGAATTTATCGGGTGAATGCATTCGTCCTTTACTGAATTATTACAATGTCCCAACTGAACAGTTGGTTGTAATATATGACGATTTAGATTTGCCTGTAGGCAAGATTCGCCTTAGAATGAAAGGGAGTGCTGGTGGTCACAACGGAATGAAATCTATCATTCAGCATTTAGGTTCGGAAGATTTTAAACGGATTCGAATTGGGATTGGCCGTCCGAAACACGCGATGGATATCGTCGACTATGTATTAGGAAAATTTACAGAAGAAGAAATGCACCATATTCAACATTCCGTTGATCGATCGGCTAGTGCATGTGAAAAATGGATACACACGCCATTCTTAGAAGTCATGAACGAATACAATTAACAAACGTATAAAAATGGCTCCTGCCGTTCATAATAATCATAAAACCTTTCATTCCACAAGTGCAGGAGGTTGGAGGATGCCGCTTCATTATTATTGCCGCCATTGCGGCGTCAAAATTGGTAGCATTGAAAAATCTGTTTTTAGCGTCGATTTAGGATTTCATCATTTAACGAACGAAGAGCGGAAAGAAATGATCGAGTATCTTCCAAACGGTGATATTCATGTCAAAAGTATTTGTGAAGATTGTCAGGAGGCGCTAGAGCGAAATCCCGATTTTCATCAATATGAAAATTTTATACAGTAAAAGCTTTGGAAACTTGATTTCAAAATTTCCAAAGCATTTTTATATTTGTCGAGAGGAGGCTGGAGATTGGAAAGCCTGTATCAATTTTTTTATGCGCAAAACGACTTTCAAGCAGTTGTAGACGGTATAAAAGAAGGTTTGAAAGAGCAAATGGTAGCCGGACTTTCTGGCTCAGCAAGGTCTGTATTTATTTCCGCTTTTTACAAAGATATCAAACAACCGATGCTGGTTGTGACTCATAACCTTTATCAAGCTCAGATCATTTATGAAGATTTAAATAATTTACTAGGCGATTCCGTCTATTTGTATCCTGTAAATGAATTGATCGCATCTGAGATCGCAGTCGCAAGTCCAGAGCTAAAAGCACAAAGGATGGAAGTGTTGAATCGTTTATGTAAAGGTGAAAAAAGCATCGTTGTAGCCCCCGTTGCTGCATTAAGACGAATGCTCCCACCGAAAGAGTTATGGAAAAGCCATCAGCTTTCTATTTCTGTTGGAGGAACATTTGAATTAAACGAGAAGCTTCCGCATCTTCACTCAATGGGATATGAACGTGTTTCCATGGTGTCTGCTCCTGGGGAATTCAGCGTGCGCGGTGGAATTATTGATATTTATCCTTTAACGGAGGAACATCCTATTCGCATCGAACTATTTGATACGGAAGTAGATTCAATCCGAACGTTCAGTCTTGAAGACCAAAGATCGATTGAAATGATTCAAGAAGTGACAATCGGACCGGCAGAGGAAATCATTTTAACGGACAGCCATTATGAAAAAGGAATGAAGCAGTTAGAAACGGCTTTATCAAACAGCTTAAAGAAATTGAAAAAAGATGAGCACAAAAATTTATTTATAGAAAATATCCGCTATGATCTGGAAAAATTGCAAAATAGGCAGAAGGATCAGGAGTTCTTTAAATATTTTTCATTCTTTTATGACAAACCTGCTAGTTTGCTAGATTATTTCCCTGCGGATACAGTTATTGTCATTGATGAAGTAAGCCGTGTGCATGAAATGGTTGATCATCTTGAGAATGAAGAAGGAGAATGGTTTACTTCTTTACTGGAACAAGGGAAAATTGTCCATGATGCGAAAGTGTCCCATAAATACTACCAGCTTATACGTGACACATCTTATCCAATTGTTTATTTATCACTGTTTTTGCGGCACGTCCCCTATACAAACCCGCAAAATTTGATGAACGTGTCTTGCAAGCAGATGCAAAATTTCCATGGACAAATGCACTTGTTGAAATCAGAAGTTGATCGCTGGATCAAGGCAAATTACACCGTAGTTTTTCTCGGTGCAAATGATGAACGGGCCAAAAGACTTGAACGGGTGCTTGGAGACTATGAGATTGAAGCAGTCATTTCTGATTCAAACCACATTCTGTCAAAGGGGCTGCACATTTTAAAAGGAGATTTACAGACAGGCTTTGAACTTCCTTTAGGACGACTTGCGGTCATAACGGAAGAAGAACTTTTCAAAAAGAGGGTAAAACGAAGACAGCAAAGGCAGAAGCTTTCAAATGCAGAAAGAATTAAAAGCTATTCTGAGCTTGAAGTGGGAGATTATGTCGTACATGTTAATCATGGGATCGGAAAATATCTTGGAATTGAAACTTTAGAAATTAACGGTATACACAAAGACTACCTGCACATTCGTTACCAAGGAAATGACAAACTGTATGTTCCAGTTGAACAAATTGATCAAGTTCAAAAATATGTGGGCACAGAAGGAAAAGAGCCGAAAATTTACAAATTAGGCGGAAACGAATGGAAAAGAGTCAAGAAAAAAGTGGAATCGTCTGTTCAAGATATTGCTGACGATTTAATTAAACTGTATGCTGAGCGGGAAGCAAGCAAAGGCTATGCGTTCAGCCCTGATTCGGAAATGCAAAGGGAGTTTGAAGCAACATTCCCTTATAAAGAAACAGAAGATCAGCTTCGTTCCATTCAAGAGGTGAAAAAGGATATGGAACGGGAGCGGCCGATGGATCGACTTCTTTGCGGAGATGTCGGATATGGGAAAACCGAGGTGGCGATTCGGGCTGCCTTCAAAGCGATTATGGATCAAAAACAAGTTGCCTTTCTTGTTCCGACAACCATTTTAGCGCAGCAGCATTACGAAACGATCAGGGATCGTTTTCAAGATTACCCAATTAACATTGGTGTATTAAGCCGCTTCCGGACGAGAAAAGAGCAGAATGAAACGATTAAAGGCTTGAAAAATGGAACGATCGATTTAGTCATTGGAACACATCGTTTGCTTTCCAAAGATGTTCAATTTAAAGATTTAGGCTTGTTGATTATTGATGAGGAGCAGCGATTTGGAGTTACACATAAAGAAAAAATAAAACAAATGAAAGCAAACATTGATGTGTTAACTTTGACGGCAACTCCGATTCCAAGAACACTCCACATGTCCATGATCGGCGTGCGTGATCTATCAATCATTGAAACTCCTCCAGAAAATCGCTTTCCTGTTCAAACATATGTAGCGGAATATAACCCAATGCTTGTGAAAGAGGCGATCGAACGTGAATTAGCGCGAGGAGGTCAAGTATACGTTTTATATAACCGGGTTGAGGATATCGACCGGAAAGCCAATGAAATCTCTATGCTTGTTCCAGATGCAAGAGTAACCTTTGCGCATGGAAAAATGTCTGAAAATGAGCTTGAATCGGTAATATTAAACTTTTTGGATGGCCAATATGACGTGCTTGTTAGCACAACTATTATTGAAACAGGTGTGGACATTCCGAATGTAAATACATTGATTGTTTATGACGCCGATAAAATGGGGCTTTCTCAGCTCTATCAATTGCGCGGGCGTGTCGGTCGTTCCAATCGTGTCGCTTACGCATATTTTACTTACCGGAAGGACAAAGTTTTATCAGAAGTTGCTGAAAAACGATTGCAGGCCATTAAAGAATTTACTGAATTAGGTTCAGGTTTTAAAATTGCGATGCGTGATTTGGCCATTCGGGGAGCCGGTAATTTGTTAGGTCCTCAACAGCATGGCTTCATTGATTCGGTAGGTTTTGATTTATATTCCCAAATGCTGAAGGAAGCGATCGAACAACGGAAAGGTGAACGGCCAAAAGAGACAAAAAGGGAAGTTGAAATTGAGCTTGAATTAGATGCCTACATTCCGCAGTCTTACATTGATGATGGAAAACAAAAGATTGACATGTACAAAAGGTTTAGAGGCATCGAAACGTTTGATGATTTACAGGAACTGCATGAAGAATTATTGGACAGATTTGGCGAGTATCCAAAGGAAGTAGACTTTTTGTTTAAAGTAGCGAAGCTAAAGTTATATGCACGGCAAGAAAAAGTCGAAGTCATTAAACAAACGAAAGATCTTATCACGATTCTTATTTCAGAGGAAGCAAGCAGCTCCTTTGACGGACAAAAATTGTTCGAGCTAACGGATGAATTCGGTCGCATAGTCGGGTTTGGCATGGAAGGGAAAAGGCTGAAATTAACATTGCAAATTCATAATTTAGAAACTGAAAAATGGCTGTCTATTTTAATGAAGCTGTTGGCAGGCTTAAAAGACGCAAAGAAAGAAGAAGTTTCTGCCGGCTAATATTGAAACAGGGTTAAAATGGAAATGCTGGCAATGGGTTTTTAAGCCGTGTTTGGAAAAAATTCGCTTTCATCATGTATATTACGTGGTTAGTGAAGGATACTAATTTCAACGATGGTGATTGTTCCAAAAATGGAAAAAGGGCAATCGCTACTTTACTAATCTTTAGATGAAAGTGAGGCAGCATAAGATGAAAGCAACTGGTATCGTTCGACGGATTGATGATTTAGGCCGTGTAGTCATTCCTAAAGAAATTCGAAGAACATTGCGTATCCGTGAAGGCGACCCATTAGAAATTTTCGTTGACCGAGATGGTGAAGTAATACTGAAAAAATACTCCCCAATCAGTGAATTGAGTGATTTTGCGAAAGAATATGCTGAAGCGTTATTCGATAGCTTAAACAGCCCCGTTCTCATATGTGATCGTGATGCTATTATTGCTGTTTCCGGAGTTTCGAAAAAAGAGTATTTGAATAAAAATATAAGCGAGCTGCTGGAACGGGTGATGGATGAACGGCAATCGGTTTTCATTTCAGAAGAAGAAGAAATTGAAATCGCTGATGGTGTAACAGAACAAGTAAAATCTTATTGCATTGGACCGATCATTGCAAACGGTGATCCTATCGGGGCTGTTGTCATATTTTCGAAAGAGCAGCCTTTAACAGAAGTAGAAAGTAAGGCAGTTGAGACAGCCGCTAGTTTTTTGGCAAGACAAATGGAACAATAAAGGGAATAATTACTTTTTTACTTCTTCCACAAGCAGACTGTCTCCAACACCACGTTAATAAAAGAGACCACAGAATTCACAACAATTTCTGTGGTCTCTTCTTTATTTCCACTCTTCACGTATTTAACGAACGACGGCGCTACCTGTTTAAAACATCTTTCGGATGGAAAGCTACAACGTAAAACATGATTGTGTTGGATGGATTTATTTCCATCATTTTCAAAGTTCATCTATATGATATTTCGACACGGTTTGTTGAAGTTTTGTTTTTCCTCTTTAGGAACAGACTAAAACCTTTTGTTCCTCTAATTCACCTTCTTATTTTGGGGAATTTTTCTAAAATCCTGCCGATGAATTTGCCAAGAAAGCTCATCACTTCGAAGGGCGGACAGCCAATTCCCTTCACAATAGTCAACAGGATAGCAGGCATTTCATCGCTGTTAAATTTTATTGAGCGTGGCAAGGAGCAGAAAATAAACCTTTCAGGTAAGGTGTCTCTAGTATTGCGATAACCACGAAGGTTAAATGGGGTATGTGTTAGGATTTTTTTTATTTACGGAACTTATGCCGGAATTTGAACTTAAAAGCCGTGAAGTTTAGCCGAGCACTCTTTTTCTAAAGATTCTCTTTCAGCCGAATGTGAACGAGATTATGTTATAATATGCTGGAAAAAGATGAAACATGAATTTTGGAAGGAGTAAACGTGTGATTCAAAATGTGCCTCAAGCAAGAACGAACAAAATTTTGCAAGGTGCGGTTTTATTGACGGCTGCTGGAATCATTACGAAAGGATTAAGTGCTATCTACCGAGTTCCTTATCAAAATATTGTAGGGGATATCGGTTTTTATATTTATCAGCAAATATATCCGTTTTTAGCAATTGTCATGGTTTTATCGACAACGGGATTTCCGGTTATTCTGTCAAAGCTGCTGAATGAGTATAGCGATGGCAGCAATTTTAAAAATTTCCGGAAAATATTGGTCGTCTGTTTTTCTTTTTTTGCTTTGATCAGTCTGTTTTCGTTCACGAGCTTGTTTTTAGGAGCTGACAAGCTTGCCCGTTGGATGGGTGATCCGAAACTGGCGCTTTTATTAAAAGCGGCTGCATGTTCGTTTCTGTTTTTTCCATTTATTTCAATGCTAAGAGGCGTTTTTCAAAGCTGCCATGAAATGCTGCCGGTATCTTTGTCGCAAATCGTTGAACAAGCTATACGGGTCGGTGCTTTTTTATCGATCACTTGCTTTTTCGTTTATAAAGGATTCGATCTTTATGAAACAGCTGCCGGCGCCATTTTTAGCTCCCTCATTGGGTATATCGGGGCGTTTATGCTTTTGCTTGTATATTGGAAAAAAAGAGTGCCGTTACTGCTTTCCCGCTCATCGAAAGAAACGGCTGTATCTGTGAAAAAGATCTTAACCAAATTGCTGATTTATACTGTGACCTTTTGTTTGACGAGCATGCTGATGATTTTTATGCAATTGGCAGATTCATTTCAGCTGTATAAACTGATGGTCAACAGCGGTGCAGATCCTGAAGCAGCGAAAATAGCAAAAGGCATATATGATCGGGGACAACCGCTATTGCAGGTAGGCACGGTTGCAGCTACATCTCTCGCATTGTCTCTTGTTCCGCTTATTTCATCGTTCCGGCATAAAGCATTTCAATATATTCAGCAGCATGTCGCCTTATCTTTTAAAATTTGTTTGATTGTCGCCATCGGGGCTACGGCAGGTTTAATTTCCATCATCGAGCAAGTTGATTTCATGCTGTTTGCCGATACAAAAGGGGCGGGCGTATTATCGGTGTTCAGCATTTCGATTTTATTTAGCTCGGTTGCGATAACGTCTGCCGGCATTTTGCAAGGAGTCAATGAAACCGTCTGGCCGGCTTTATCTGTTTTAGCCGGAGTAGCTGTGAAAATCTTACTCAATGAATGCTTCATTCCGTTTTTCCATACATACGGGGCGGCATTGGCGACTGTATGCGGATATGGGGTCGTGTGCTTGTTGAATCTAGTGGTTTTAAATCGGAAAAAATATAAGTTAGCTTCTTTCAAGGTTGTATGGAAAATGATTGGCTCTGCTGTTGTCATGTTTTTATCGATCAAGCTTTACTTTTTTCTGTTTGATTTTTTTATATCAGACGAAACGCGTATGAGCGCTTCCATTCAATCATTGACAGCTGTCGTTTTCGGAGCGGTTGTGTACCTGTTTTTCATCATCCAATCAACCATTTTTACAGGGAAGGAAATAGAGAGCTTGCCTTTTAAAAATAAACTGGTTTGTTTGATCAGTGCATGGAAAGAGAGGAAGGAAAATGGATAAGCAAATTACGATTGTTGGCCTGGGCGCGGGGGATGTCGATCAGCTGCCGCTAGGGGTTTTTAAAATTTTGACCTCCAGTCTGCCGCTATTTGTAAGAACAGAGGATCATCCTGTTTTAAGTGAAATTAAAGACGAAATTGGCTCGTTTCAGTCTTTCGATTCCGTTTATGAAATGTTTGATCAATTTGAAGATGTTTATGCGGAAATTGCAAAAAAACTATTGGAGGAAGCAGAAAAATATCAGCATATCGTATATGCGGTACCTGGACATCCGCTTGTTGCAGAAAAAACCGTTCAGCTTTTGCTGAAGGAAATGGAGCAAGGAAAAGTAAATGTGTCGATACAGGGCGGACAATCGTTTTTGGATGCAATGTTTCAAGCTCTGCGCATCGATCCTGTCGAAGGCTTGCAATTCATTGATGCGCAGGATATGAAACGGGAAGAGCTTTCCTTTCGGCAGCATTTGATTATTTGCCAGGTTTATGACAAGATGATTGCATCGGATGTGAAATTGACGTTAATGGAAGACTTGCCGTTCGATTATGAAGTTTACCTCGTAACGGCTGCAGGGAGCAAATACGAGGACATTAAAAAAGTTCGATTATATGAAATGGATAGATGTGTAGAACTGAGCAATTTAACATCGTTATACATCCCGCCGGTCAAGGATGAACAATTGCTGTATCATCGCTTTTCAGCGTTGCGAAACGTCATTCGAACACTTCGCGGGCCAAACGGCTGTCCGTGGGATCGAAAGCAAACCCATCAATCATTAAAGCGGTACTTAATTGAAGAATGCTACGAGCTGATTGAAGCTATTGATGAAAATGATATTGATCATATGATTGAAGAGCTCGGAGACGTTTTGCTTCAGGTGGTGCTTCATGCCCAAATTGGAGATGACGAAGGATTTTTTACCATTGATGATGTGATTCGCATGTTAACAGATAAAATGATCCGCCGCCATCCCCATGTTTTTGGCAATGTCGAGGCACAAAATGCAGAAGAAGCTGTAAAGAGCTGGGAGGAGGCAAAAAAATCTGAAAACAGGAATGAGAGCGAATCACTTTTAGATTCTGTTTCAAAGGCGCTCCCAGCTCTGTCAAAAGCTTATCAATATCAAAGAAAGGCGGCGAAAGTCGGTTTCGATTGGCCTGATGTACTGGATGCTTGGGAGAAGGTGTCAGAAGAACTGCAGGAGTTTAAAAAGGAAATCGATAATGGAGATGGCGGAACGGAAAAAGCAAAAGAAGAGTTCGGCGATATTCTGTTTGCTCTTATTAATGTTGGAAGATTTTACGAAATTGAGCCTGAAGAAGCATTAGTCATGACAAACGAAAAGTTTTCGCGGAGATTTCGGTTTATAGAACAAAAGGCCCGTGATGCTGGGAAAAATTTAAAAAGTATGTCTTTGGCAGAAATGGATCAATATTGGGAAGAGGCTAAAATGAAAGAGGGGGATCGGACATGAGATTAGATAAATTTTTAAAAGTATCGAGGCTGGTGAAAAGACGCACGCTTGCCAAGGAAGTGGCAGATCAAGGAAGAGTGACAATCAACGGGCATCCAGCAAAAGCGAGCTCCAATGTGAAGGTTGGCGACGAGCTGTCCATTCAATTTGGACATAAGGTAGTGACAATAAAAATCGAATCTATAAATGAAACAGTAAAGAAGGAAGAGGCAAAAAATCTTTATACCATTTTGAAGGAAGAACAAAGGACAGATTTATAAAACGCTCCCTGTATTGTACAAGGAAACAACAAGGCTTGTTCTAAACCCTGCACATCTTACATAAAAATGTAAAAGGAAAGCATCCATTAATTAGAGTGCGGGGGGATGATAATGAGCCAGTATTATGGCGGTAACCATTCACATAAAGAAACCGTGCAGGAGCATAATGTAGTCATGAAGGACCGGAAGCTGTTAGATATTTCTGGCGTGAAGCAGGTGGAAAGCTTTGATAATGAGGAATTTTTGCTTGAGACGGTAATGGGTCCGCTCGCGGTTCGGGGAGAACATTTACAAATGAAAAACTTGGATGTCGATAAAGGCGTCGTATCCATAAAAGGAAAAATTTATGAAGTTTCTTATTTAGATGATTTCAGCTCGGAGAAGGCTAAAGGCATTTTTAGCAAGTTGTTTAAATGACCCTTACCACTCAATTTTACACCATGATTGCGATGATCGGCATGGGCAGTTTTCTAGGCGCCGCACTTGATACTTACAATTTTTTTTTAAAAAGATGGGATCGAAAAAGGTGGGTTGTTTTTTTAAACGATTTAGTATTTTGGGCGGTTCAAGGACTTTTAACTTTTTATGTTCTATTGTATGTAAATCAAGGGGAATTAAGATTTTATGTATTTTTAGCACTTTTATGCGGTTTTGCCGCCTATCAAAGCCTCCTACGGAACGGATACATGGCATGTTTGCGGATTATGATAAAAATCGCTGTTTCTATATACCAATTTTTTGTAAAAATCGTTTTACTGCTTCTTATCAATCCTATTAAATGGATAGTTCATATGGCGATAGCATGTTCTATGTCTCTTTTACTATTTTTATGGAAGGTTATCAAATGGTCTTCACAACTCTTATTCAAGTTATGTAAAATTTTATTAGCGCCATTACTATGGGGATTGAACATACTTTGGGGAAAAGCTCCTCAACCAATAAAGCAAAAGATGCTGCATTCGAAACAAATCATAGAAGGAATATTCATAAATATAAAGAATATGTTACGTAAGCTGTATCGTCGGTTCCGCTAAATTTAGGAGGGATTGCAGGAATGAGAGAGAAACGAGAGTTGAATGTAGCTATGCTGCAGCAAACAAATGAACCCGGACAAGAAGTTAAAGCTGAGATGAGACAAAGAAGAAAACGAGGGCTAATTCGACGGTTAGCTGCATTTGGTATAATGGCTGTTACTTGTATTGCGATTATGGCGTCAACGCTCGTTTCTCAATCAATTGCTATTAATAAGAAGCTTGAAGAAAAAAAACAGCTTGAAACAAAACTGGAGAATTTAAAAGAAGAGGAAAAAGATTTGAAGGCAGAAATCATCAAGCTGAAGGATGAAGAATATATCACAAAGCTTGCAAGAAAAGATTATTTTTTATCTGATGAAGGAGAAGTCATTTTTAATATTCCGGGGAATGAACAGTAATATTGACCCCGTTTTTTTATTTTTGTATAATTAAATAAATTATTTTTAATTTTTTTATGATTTAAGGAGGAGCATTTTTTTTATGTCAATTGAAGTTGGCAGCAAGTTACAAGGTAAAGTAACTGGCATTACGAATTTTGGAGCATTTGTGGAGCTGCCAGGAGGCTCAACAGGACTTGTTCATATTAGTGAAGTTGCTGACAATTACGTGAAAGACATTCATGATCATTTAAAAGTCGGTGATGAGGTTGAAGTCAAGGTTATTAATGTAGAAGAAGACGGAAAAATCGGATTGTCCATCAAAAAGGCAAAAGATCGTCCAAAAAAACATGATCATCGTTCCAAAGAAAGTTTTGAGCAAAAAATGAGCCGCTTTTTAAAAGAGAGCGAGGACCGTCTTGCTTCACTTCGGCGTCACACTGAATCAAGACGAGGAGGGAGAGGAGCAAGAAGGGGGTAACTTGCTGCTGTTAATGTTATAGATGATCGCAGACCGCCACCTGAAGATTCAGGTGGTGTATTTAAATTGTCCGAAAATTATTTTTTTATTTTATTGTTGACGGCTCTCATGTTCATATGTATTATAGAACATGTGCGTATTTTACATGAACATAAAGATGCAGTTGATTTGGCGGCGTAGCTCAGCTGGCTAGAGCGTACGGTTCATACCCGTGAGGTCGGGGGTTCGATTCCCTCCGCCGCTACCAATTGAATATTGGCCCGTTGGTCAAGTGGTTAAGACACCGCCCTTTCACGGCGGTAACACGGGTTCGAATCCCGTACGGGTCATGAGAAGAGGCTCTTTCTTTAAAAGAAAGAGTCTTTTTTTTATGGAAAAGTTTAAAATTTTGTATTTATATAGGATAGATAAATTTAATTTTTCACCGATTTCAACAAGTTCCGACTCATGTTTTTCGGCTTTTGCTTTTAAAACGGACCAACACGCTGTTACAATCATCTCTTTGAAATGACGGCGACTCAATGTCTCAATGGGCTGCTCTGTTCCTTTTAAAGATTTGTCGTCTATAACAGAAATCGTCGAAATATTCTTATGAACAATTTCCTCCTTTTGACAAATTCCTTTATGAAAAGCTTGTATAATGACTATCAATTACGGTAGTAGGAGGAGTGTCGCTATAATGGAAAAAGTTGAGAGAAGATTTCTGATACCTTTTGCCAATGTCCAATTGGAAAGAACACAATCACTTCTATGGAGATCTTGGAAAAGAGCGGGGCTGCATTTGCATTCTTTTCTGTTTCACAAAGGGTTTGTTTATGTATTGGTCGGGTTTTTGCTGGGGAGAGCTTTTATTTTATCTGAGATTATTCCGTTCGCCCTTCCTTTTTTTGGAGCTGTATGGCTTTTAAAAAGGGACAAGGCATTGCTTGCTGCACTATCACTAATTGCAGGGGCATTCACCATCTCATTGGAATTATGTTTGTTAGTGCTTTCTTCTATATGTATATTTCTTTTGCTTCATAAAATGACTAGTTTTTTCATTAAAACAGATGAAATAAAAATATTGCCTTTTACGATTTTTTCGGGACTTGCTGCCAGCCGCCTTTTATATTCAAAGTTAACTGCAGGATTTATCAGCACGTACGATCTTTTAATGACAGGGGTTGAGGCAGGTCTGTCGATCATCCTGACGTTGATTTTTTTGCAGAGCATCCCGCTTCTTTCAGTGCGGAAATATAAACAAACTTTACGAGTCGAAGAGATTATCTGCTTGATGATTTTGCTTGCGTCCGTCATGACGGGCTTAGTTGGAATCAGTTACCAAAATATACAGGCGGAACACGTTCTTTCACGATATATTGTCCTATTGATCGCTTTTACCGGAGGTGCAGGCATCGGATGTACAGTTGGTGCTGTAACAGGTTTGGTGCTTAGCCTGGCGAATGTCTCCAATTTGTATCATATGAGCCTACTTGCATTTTCAGGTTTATTGGGAGGTCTGCTAAAGGAAGGACAAAAAGCAGGAGCGTCAGTTGGCCTGATCATTGGCTCACTTTTAATCACGCTATATGGAGAAGGATCGGCTGATGTTTGGACAACCTTATGGGAATCGGGCACCGCGGTTTTGCTGTTTTTACTGACCCCGAAAAGCTTTACAGAACAGCTGGCAAAGCATATTCCTGGAACAAACGAGCATGTTTTGGAGCAGCAGAAGTATGTTCGAAATATACGTGATATAACTGCTCGGCGGGTTGATCAATTTTCTAACGTTTTTCGGGCATTATCTGAGAGCTTTTCGACTTTTTACCCGGAGGATGGAGAGGATATAGAAAGAGAAACGGATTTATTTTTAAGCAAGATCACCGGAAAGACATGCCAAACTTGTTTTAAGAAGGAGAAATGCTGGGTCAACAATTTTGACCAGACATATCAATTAATGAAGCAAGTGATGAATGAAACGAAAGAAAAGACGTATGCAAATAATCGCAGATTGCAGAAAAAGCTTCACAGGCATTGTTCGAAAGCTAATCTAGTGGTCGGGACGATTGAGCAGGAAATGCACTTTTTAGAAGCGAATCGGAAATTAAAAAAGCAAGTGCAAGAAAGCAGAAGATTGGTAGCTGAACAGCTGCTAGGAGTTGCTCAAGTAATGTCCGACTTTTCTCGGGAAATGAAAAAGGAACGGGAACATCATTTTCTGCAGGAAGAGCAAATTTTCTATGCTCTTCAAAACTTCGGTTTAGAAATTGGCCATATTGATATATACAGCCTTGAAAAAGGGAACGTCGATATAGAAATGAGCATTCCGTATTGCGGCGGCCATGGAGAATGTGAAAAAATTATTGCTCCGATGCTTTCCGATATATTAAACGAAATGATCATCGTGAAAAATGAAGAATGTGCAGGTTATCCAAATGGATTTTGTCACGTTGTGTTCGGTTCTGCAAAAGCATACAAAGTGGAAACGGGTGTTGCTCATGCTGCAAAAGGAGGAGGTCTTGTTTCAGGCGACAGCCATTCCATGATTGAATTGGGCGTCGGAAAATTTGCCATAGCCATTAGCGATGGAATGGGGAACGGGGAAAGGGCTCATTTTGAAAGCAATGAAACGATTAAATTGTTGGAAAAAATTCTTCAATCAGGCATTGATGAAAAAATTGCTATCAAAACCATCAACTCTATATTGTCGCTGAGAACGACAGATGAAATTTATGCAACATTAGATTTGTCTATCATTGATTTACAAAGCGCCAATTGCAAATTTATGAAAATCGGATCTACTCCGAGTTTTATTAAACGTGGAAATAAAATTATCAAAATCGAGTCTAGTAATTTGCCGATCGGCATTATCGATGATTTTGAGGTGGACATTGTAGACGAACAGCTAAAAGCAGGAGATTTATTAATTATGATGAGTGACGGAATATTTGAGGGACCAAGGCATGTAGAAAATTATGATTTATGGATGAAAAGAAAAATAAAAGAAATAGAGACAGATGATCCACAAGAAATAGCCGATTTAATTATGGAGGAGGTGATCCGCTCCAGATCGGGGGCAATCGATGACGATATGACGGTTGTGGTGGCTCGAATTAATCATAATACACCGAAATGGGCGGCGATCCCTGTTTCAAATTTTTATAAATCGAAAAAGATAAGCTGATTTTCTGCCATGCTTAGTATAAAACGTTTTCCTTCTGGTGAGGATGGTAATAAATCATTGACCAGGAGGAGGAAAAATGAGAAAAGGGACATTAAAACAAATTTTGTTGTTAACTGACGGATGCTCAAATCATGGTGAAGATCCAATTGCTATGGCGGCTTTAGCTAAGGAGCATGGGATTACTGTCAACGTAATTGGGATTTTAGAAGAGAATGTGATAGATCAAGATGCAATGCAGGAAATAGAAGGAATTGCTGAGGCAGGGGGAGGAGTGAGCCAGGTAGTTTATGCCCATCAGCTTTCACAAACAGTACAGATGGTCACTAGAAAAGCGATGACGCAAACATTGCAGGGAGTTGTCAATCGTGAATTAAAGCATATTTTAGGAAAATCAACTTCTATTGAAGAGCTGCCGCCTGAACAGCGTGGTGAAGTTATGGAGGTTGTGGAAGAGCTTGGTGAAACGGTCAATTTAGAAATTTTAATTCTCGTAGATACGAGTGCAAGCATGGGGCCAAAGCTTCCAACGGTAAAAGAAGCGCTTTTTGATTTATCCATTAGCCTAAATTCAAGAATAGGCAATAATCAATATTCGCTGTTTATATTTCCTGGGAAAAGATCAGAAACAGAAATTTTATTGGATTGGACTCCGAAACTGGATTCTTTATCAACCATTTTTCCAAAATTAACGACAGAAGGATTGACACCAACTGGTCCGGCGATAAAAGGAGCTATACAACATTTTAAACAAAAACGCTCATTGAGGGGAATGCTCGATGATGAATACCTCGATGAACAAAGCATGTAAAGTTCTTCCCGGTACCATTATTAAAGGAAAATGGCATGGAAACACGTATCGGATATTAAAAATGCTGGGGTGCGGAGCAACAGGGTCGGTTTACCTTATTGAATCCAGTAAAGGGTATGCAGCATTAAAAATAAGTGAAAATAGCATGGGAATCACTTCAGAAGTAAACGTGTTAAAGAGACTGGCCAAGGTCCAAGGTTCGTGCCTTGGACCTTCTTTGATCGATGTGGACGATTGGTTTAACACAGCTAGCGGAAAGATGCTTCCGTTTTATGTTATGGAGTATGTTAAAGGTGAACATTTTATCCAGTTTATTAAAAATAATGGTGCGATTTGGATTGACGTGCTAATCTTGCAGCTTTTGTCCAATTTGGAGGAGCTTCATCAGTCAGGCTGGGTTTTTGGTGATTTAAAGCCTGACAATCTAATTGTTACAGGACCTCCTCCCAAAATTCGCTGTATTGATGTAGGTGGCACAACGATAAACGGAAGATCCATTAAAGAATTTACAGAGTTTTTTGACAGGGGATACTGGGAATTGGGGACGAGAAAAGCTGAACCGAAATATGATCTTTTTGCAGTCGGTATGATTATTATCAATGCTGTTTTTCAAAAACGCTTTTCAAAAAAAGGAAACAGTAAGGAGCAATTGATGCAAATCATTAACTCCCATCCTTTTTTAAACGAAAGAAAACAAGTGTTGACGAAAGCTTTATTTGGCTCCTATTCATCCGCTTTGGAAATGAAGCAGGATCTTTTGCATCATGTTTCAAACGCTAATTTGCAAAGAAAGAGAAATGTACAAGCACAATCTAAACCGAAAAGAACAGCTAACAATCGAAAAAGAAAGAAAAAGAAAAGCAAAGGGCTGATCGAAACATTGGTGATCATGGTTTGCCTGGCATTTCTATATTCTTTATATATTTTTGCGACACTTCTGTAAATGGCTGCTGCTTGTTTAAAGCGGCAGTGCTTTTCCCCCTTCTCATGCTTCCGCGAGTGCCCCGCCTATTTCAAAAAATGTCCGATCTGAACAGCTTCCCTTTTAGGAAAATAACAATAAAATGCAAAAGGCTTTGTCTTTGCAGAAGGCATGCAAATAATGATAGGATAAAGATAACTAGAGAAATATTGGATGTGACGGTCTTTGATTCAAAATGTATGTGCGTTTATTGAAAAACATCAATTGCTCCAAAAAAATAGTACGGTCATAGTAGGTGTGTCCGGCGGCCCGGATTCACTGGCACTTCTACATTTTTTAAATACATTTAAAGATCAATATGGCATCACTGTTATAGCAGCACATGTTGATCATATGTTCCGAGGCATAGAATCACAAAAAGAGATGGAATTTGTCATCAATTTTTGCCGGGAATTAAACATACCTTGTTACGCTAAGCAAATCAATGCGGCCCGTTATGCTGAGAAACACCGGTTAAATGCCCAGCAGGCTGCTAGAGAATGCCGCTACCAATTTTTCTTAGAGTTGATGGATCAGCTTCAGTCGGATGCTTTGGCTCTAGCTCATCATGGAGATGACCAAATTGAAACGATTTTAATGAATCTTGTTCGCGGAACAATAGGGAAGGGACTAGCGGGAATTCCTGTCATACGGCCTTTCGGCAGAGGGAGAATCATACGCCCCTTTTTAGCCGCAACAAAGGAAGAAATTTTAAAGTATTGTGAAGAATTTCAGCTGGCGCCCCGATTTGATCCAAGCAATGAAAAAGATACGTATACACGGAACAGGTTTCGCAAATATGTTTTGCCGTTTTTGAAAAAGGAGAACAAAAGGCTGCATGAACATTTCCAATATTTCAGTGAGGTCTTTTTGGATGATGAGCGATTTTTGGAGGAATTAACGAAGGAAAAATTAAATAAAGTAGTGATAAGAAAAACGAATTCTTCCGTTACTATTCATAAACAAGAATATAAAAAGCTTCCTGATCCGATTAAAAGGAGAGCGGTTTATCAAATATTGAATGATCTGATAAAAAGCGGCTCCTTCTCGGCTGTTCATATTGAAAATGTGAACGAATTTTTGTTGAAAGCGCACCCTTCGGGAATGCTTCATCTGCCAATGGGGCTCAAAGTCATAAAATCTTATGATGAATGCACATTTACGTTTCATTCGCCAAATAGTGAATCTTTTCGCTACACGATGCCTGTACCGGGAAAATTACATTTGCCGAACGGAAAAATATTTTTTACTGAAACCTTTTTTGGGATTCCTTCGTATAAAGGTGATGACGTTTTCTACCTTCCTAAAAAATGGTACGTCCCGCCTTTAATTATTCGGAGCAGAAAAAAAGGAGACAAGATGACAATTAAAGGCATGAACGGTACCAAAAAAGTAAAAGATATTTTTATTGATAAAAAAATACCAAGGGAAGAGCGCAACCTTCTCCCAATCGTTGAAAATGGCAACGGCCAGATCATATGGATCCCGCTTGTAAAAAAATCAAATTTAGAGGAAATTAGCATTACCAATGAATCTTATATTGTATTACAATATAAAGAGCAGTGATCTCATCAGGAGGAAAGGAAATGATCGAAGATATTGAAAAAGTCTTAATTTCTGAAGAAGAAATCAAAGAAAAAGTAAAAGAATTAGGGGCGATATTAACGGAGGAATATAAAAATAAGTTTCCCCTCGCTATCGGGGTTTTAAAAGGTGCCATGCCGTTTATGGCGGATTTAATAAAGCATATCAATACATATTTGGAAATTGATTTTATGGACGTTTCCAGTTATGGAAACAAAACCGTTTCATCGGGTGAGGTGAAAATTATTAAGGATTTAGACACTTCCGTCGAAGGCCGGGATCTTTTAATCATTGAAGATATAATTGATAGCGGATTGACATTAAGCTATTTAGTCGATCTTTTCCGGTACCGGAAAGCAGCATCTGTTAAAATTGTAACCCTTTTGGACAAACCGAGCGGACGAAAGGCAAATATTAAGGCAGATTATGTATGTTTTGAAGTTCCGGATGCGTTCGTTGTCGGTTATGGTTTAGATTATGCGGAAAAATACCGCAACCTTCCGTTTATAGGGATATTAAAGCCTAAAGTTTATCAAAATAAATAGTGATCGTTGAAAAGATAGCGTATCAGTTGTGCTGGGATGATTTTCTATGATACTATTGAATATAGTTTGTTTCATTGTGGGAGGAGGTAAGGAATGAATCGGATTTTCCGAAACACCGTATTTTATTTGCTGATTTTTTTAGTGGTTATCGGCGTTGTGAATTTTTTTCAAGGCGGTAACCAAAAAACTGAACAAATGACATATAGTACCTTCATCTCCAATTTGGAAAACGGGGATGTTGAAAATATAACGTTAAAACCAGTAAGAGGAGTATATGAAGTCAGAGGACAGCTGAAGGGTTATGAAGAAAATCAATTCTTTATCACCTATTTATCAGGCGATGACGCATTAAACCTCATCAATACTGCTGCTTCAAAAAATCAAACGGAAGTTAAATGGTCCCCAGCAGATGATACAAACGGATGGGTGCAATTTTTCACATCCCTTATCCCATTTATTATAATCTTTATTTTGTTCTTCTTTGTGCTCAATCAGGCTCAAGGCGGCGGAAGCCGAGTTATGAACTTCGGGAAGAGCAAGGCAAAGCTGTATAACGACGACAAGAAAAAAGTAAAATTTAAAGATGTTGCAGGAGCCGATGAAGAAAAGGCTGAACTGGTGGAAGTAGTGGAATTTTTAAAGGATCCCCGCAAGTTTTCTGAGCTTGGAGCGCGCATACCAAAAGGAGTTCTTTTAGTTGGACCTCCGGGTACTGGTAAAACATTGCTGGCCCGCGCGGTGGCAGGAGAAGCAGGTGTGCCGTTTTTCTCCATAAGCGGTTCTGATTTTGTTGAGATGTTTGTCGGTGTAGGTGCTTCTCGTGTTCGTGATTTGTTTGAAACGGCTAAGAAAAATGCCCCGTGTATCATTTTTATTGATGAAATTGATGCCGTTGGACGCCAAAGAGGAGCAGGTTTAGGCGGCGGTCACGATGAACGTGAACAAACGTTAAATCAGCTTCTCGTTGAGATGGATGGATTTAGTTCCAATGAAGGAATCATTATTATTGCGGCGACAAACCGTCCGGATATTTTAGACCCGGCTCTACTCCGCCCAGGTCGCTTTGACCGTCAAATTACGGTTGATCGTCCGGATGTGAACGGGCGCGAGGCAGTGCTCAAAGTGCATGCACGCAATAAACCGTTGGATGAATCGGTGAATTTGCGGAACATTGCGATGAGAACGCCAGGTTTTTCGGGGGCAGACTTGGAAAACCTATTGAATGAGGCTGCTCTCGTTGCTGCTCGCCAAAATAAAAAGAAAATCGATATGACGGATATAGACGAGGCAACCGATCGTGTAATTGCAGGGCCTGCGAAAAAAAGCAGGGTTATTTCGGAAAAGGAGCGCCGTATTGTTGCCTATCATGAAGGAGGACATACCGTTATCGGTCTCGTTCTCGATGAGGCGGAAATGGTGCATAAAGTAACGATTGTTCCTCGAGGTCAAGCTGGAGGATATGCTGTCATGCTGCCGAAAGAAGACCGCTATTTCATGACAAAACCTGAGCTCCTTGACAAAATAACTGGATTGCTTGGCGGTCGGGTTGCAGAGGAAATTGTATTCGGTGAGGTTAGCACCGGTGCCCATAACGACTTCCAGCGTGCGACGAATATTGCGCGCAGAATGGTTACAGAATTTGGAATGTCAGAAAAATTGGGTCCATTGCAATTTGGAAGCTCTCAAGGCCAGGTCTTTTTAGGGCGTGACATCCAAAGTGAGCAAAATTATAGTGATGCGATTGCTTATGAAATTGACTTAGAAATTCAGCGCATCATTAAAGAATGTTATGAAAAAGCAAAACGAATTTTGACAGAAAATCGCGATAAACTTGAACTAATTGCAAAAACGTTATTAGAAGTGGAAACACTTGATGCAGAACAAATTAAACATCTGGTGGAACACGGTTCATTGCCTGATAAGTCTGAACAAAAAGCAGCTTCAGAAAATGTGAAAAAAGAAGAGAACAACCAAAAAGATGAAGCTGTAAAAGTCAATATTCAGACAAAGAAAGATGAGGCTCCCTCTATCAAACCGGAGCTTAAAGAAGAATAAGTAATAAAGCCGTCAACTATACAAAGTTGGCGGTTTTCTATTGCCTTCGTGCCCGATAGCAGCCTACTGCGATCAATATGTGATATGATGATGAGGGAATGTTTGAACGAAGGGAAAAGGTGATGGACATGATTTTAGCTTTAGATGTTGGGAATACAAACACCGTGATTGGAGTATACGAAAAAGAACAATTGCTTTACCATTGGCGAATTGAAACCAATCGACATAAAACCGAAGATGAATACGGAATGATGTTTAAATCATTGTTTGAATACGTAGGATTAAAATTTTCGGACATAACGGGAATCATTATTTCTTCTGTCGTTCCACCGATTATGTATGCCATGGAAAAAATGTGCGAGAAATATTTTCATGTAGATCCGCTTATTGTCGGCCCAGGAATTAAAACAGGCCTTAATATAAAGTATGATAATCCGCGTGAAGTTGGGGCGGACAGGATCGTCAATGCAGTTGCCGGTGTTCATTTATATGGCTGTCCGCTTATTATTGTTGATTTCGGCACAGCAACAACTTATTGCTACATTAATGAAAAAGGACAATATGAAGGCGGTGCCATTGCACCAGGGATTAACATTTCCACCGAAGCTTTATACTCAAAAGCCGCGAAGCTTCCTAGAATCGAAATCGCCAAACCCGATCATATTATTGGGAAAAATACAGTAGCCGCCATGCAATCAGGAATTTTATTCGGCTATGTTGGCCAAGTAGAAGGAATTGTCAGAAGGATGAAAGCGCAAGCTAAAAAAGAACCGAAAGTTATTGCAACAGGCGGTCTAGCTGGGTTAATCGCCAATGAATCTGACATGATCGAAATCGTTGATCCATTGTTAACATTAACAGGCTTGCGGTTAATTTACGAACGAAATCTCGGAAGGGAGTAGGAAACAAATGAACGATTATTTAGTCAAATCTTTGGCCTATGACGGAGGAGTGCGTGCATATGCAGTGAAGACGACTGATACAGTGAGTGAAGCTCAACGTCGCCACCAAACATGGCCGACTGCTACCGCTGCTCTTGGAAGAGCAATGACAGCCGGCGTGATGATGAGTTCGATGCTGAAAGGTGATGAGAAGCTGACGATAAAAATAGAAGGCGGCGGTCCAATAGGAGCCATTGTTATTGACAGTAATTCAAAAGGTCAAGTGAGAGGTTATGTATCCAATCCTAAGACCCATTTTGAATTAAATAAACATGGAAAACTGGATGTAGCCCGCGCAGTCGGGAAAAACGGTACATTGTCGATTGTTAAGGATTTAGGATTAAGGGAGCATTTTTCCGGTAAAGTCCCTATTATTTCCGGGGAGCTGGGAGAAGATTTTGCCTATTATTTAGTGACGTCAGAGCAAGTCCCGTCTTCAGTAGGAGTGGGAGTTTTAGTCAATCCTGATAACTCTGTTCTGGCTGCTGGCGGATTTATTATTCAGCTTATGCCGGGAACTGAAGAATCAATCATTACGGAAATTGAGACGCGGTTAAAAACAATAGAGCCGATCTCTAAGCAAATTCAAAAAGGGCTGACTCCTGAAGAAATATTGGAAGGTGTTCTGGGCGAAGGGAATATGAAAGTGATCGATCGCATGCCTGTCAGCTTCCACTGCAGCTGTTCTAAAGATAGGTTTGCAAATGCCATTATTAGTCTAGGAGAAGAGGAAATTCAACAAATCATCGATGAGGATGAAAAAGCTGAAGCTCAATGCCATTTTTGTAATGAGATATATGTGTTTTCAAAAGAAGAGTTGCAGGAATTAAAAGAAGCGGCATCTAGAAAATAGCTTATGGCAGGGAGCTGGAGGAATGAGTAAAAAAGCGCTTTTGGTCATAATTTTCAGTCTTGTATTAACGAACTGCGTGACGATTGCCTTTTTGGTAAGTGCTTATACAAGAGAAGCGCAAAAAGAGAAAAATGATGAAATTGTTGCCAAAATCGGCGATAGCCGCATTACGAGGCAGGAATGGTTAAGTGAACTGGAAAAACGATTTGGGAAAACAACACTTGAGGAAATGATCAATATTCAAGTTGTGGACGAGCTTGCAAAAAAGAATCATATTGATGTAGATGAAAAAACAGTTGAACGTGAAATACAAATGTATAAAATATCGTCTCAATCATACGGCGATAGCGTGCTTAACGACAAAGAACTGAGAAAACAAATTCGCTATAGTATTTTATTAGAAGAGCTTTTAACGAAAGATGTCAACATTAGTGAGAATGAATTGAAGAAATTTTATGAAGAAAATAAACATCAATATATTATGAATGACACGTATCATCTTTCCCATATCGTGGTTGATTCAAAAAAAGAAGTCCAACAAATTATAAATGAATTAAAAGGCGGATCAAGCTTTGAAGGGATTGCAGCTGAACGGTCCAAGGATCAGTTGACGGCGAAGGAAGGCGGAGACCTCGGTTATGTTTCCGAAGGTTCCAGCGATGTACCGCCGGAATATATTGAACAAGCTAAAACAATGAAGGTCAATGAGTGGTCGGAACCAATACCGCTGGAAAGAGGATATGCGATTATATTTTTGCATGAGAAAATAAAAGGAGAACAGCTGGAGTTTGACGAAGTAAAGGATCAGATTCGCAGGCAAATCGCTTTGGAACAGATGGAAGGAAATGTATCAGCAAAGCAGCTGTGGGATGACATCGGCGTAACATGGTTTTATGAAAAATGAAGAAAAAGATTGACAATTCATAAATTTATTGGTATATTATTTTCAATAAAACCAATATAATTACTCGGAAATAGAGGTGTATAAGATGGCAGTTGTTGCAAACTCTATATTAGATCTAATTGGAAAGACTCCTGTTGTAAAATTAGGAAAAATTGTAGAAGAGGACAGTGCAGACGTTTATTTAAAGCTTGAATTTTTTAACCCTGGATCAAGTGTAAAGGACCGTATTGCATTAGCAATGATTGAAGCGGCAGAAAAAGAAGGCAAACTAAAACCAGGAGACACAATTATCGAACCGACAAGCGGAAACACAGGGATCGGTTTAGCAATGGTGGCAGCTGCAAAAGGTTTACATGCTATTTTAGTTATGCCAGAAACAATGAGTTTAGAGCGCCGTAATTTATTGCGTGCATATGGAGCAGAGCTTGTTTTAACTCCTGGTCCAGAAGGCATGAAAGGGGCTATTAAAAAAGCAGAAGAGCTTGCGGAAAAACACGGCTATTTCATGCCGCAGCAATTTAAAAACCGTGCAAATGTAGAAATTCACCGTTTAACAACTGGTCCGGAAATCGTTGAGCAAATGGGCGATCAATTGGATGCATTTGTCGCCGGAATCGGTACTGGAGGTACGATTACTGGTGCTGGTCAAGTATTAAGAGAAAAATATCCGAACATAAAAATTTATGCTGTTGAGCCGGCTGATTCACCTGTATTATCGGGCGGAAAACCAGGTCCGCATAAAATTCAAGGTATTGGAGCAGGATTTGTTCCGGATATTTTAAATACAGAGATTTATGATGAAGTCATTACTGTTACAACTGAGCAAGCTTTTGAAACCGCTAGAAAAGCTGCGAGAGAAGAAGGAGTATTAGGAGGAATTTCTTCAGGTGCTGCCATTTTCTCTGCATTGAAAGTGGCGAAAGAGCTAGGAAAAGGCAAAAAGGTACTAGCAGTCATCCCAAGTAATGGAGAAAGATATTTAAGTACTCCATTATATAAGTTTGACGAAGAATAATAGAATGAATAATAGTTTAAAGGCTGTCGACGAAATTTGTCGGCAGCCTTTTGGATTTTATGTGAAGGGGAAAAATAATACTGTTGATGCCAAGCTCTCCTTCTTGTTGTAAAATAAGTTTATGGGTGAAGGAGAGTGAACGATGGAATCTGTGAGAAAACTGCTGGCAGTCCAAATACCTTTTGAAAAAGAACGATTTTTCAATCGCTTTGAAACGCTGGCAAAACAACAACAACATTACGCTCTTCTCGAAAGCGGAAGAGGCGGCCGCTACAGCATAGCTGGTTTAAACCCTTTTGCCGTCATACAAGGAAAAAACGGGGCAATTACGATCTATAGCGGGAACAAAAAAGAAGTAAAGGAAGGAAATCCGCTCTTGCTCTTTGAAGGATGGATGAAACAGTTTAAATGTGAAAGCGATCCTTCCCTTCCCGACTTTCAAGGAGGCGCTATCGGCTTTATTAGCTATGATGCAGTTCGTTATTTCGAAAAATTACCCAATATAGCTGTGGACGATTTACACGTGCCCGACATTTATTTTATCGTTTTTCAAGATATCGCCGTTTTTGATCATACTGAAAAAACACTTTGGCTGATAACGTATCATAAACATGGGGAAAAAGATGCTGCACAAAAGCGGCTGGAAGAAATGAAAGCTTTATGGTGTAAGCAAAGTGAGGAAACGATTTTCAGCTATACGAATTCAGCTGATCTCAGCTATGAGCCGATAATGTTTATGGAACAGCCGTTTAAAAAAGCTGTTGAAAGAGTAAAGGATTATATTGCAAGCGGTGATGTATTTCAAGTCAACTTATCCGTCAGACAAGCAAAACCGCTTTCGACGCATCCGTTTGAAATTTATAAAGCATTACGGAAAATTAACCCATCCCCATATATGGCCTATATTCATACTCCTGAGTTTCAAATTGCCAGTGGATCTCCAGAGCTGCTCATAAAAAAGAGGGGAAATGTACTGAATACCCGTCCGATTGCTGGAACGAGATCAAGAGGAAGAAGCGATGAAGAAGACCGCCAGCTTTCTGAGGAATTAATCACCAATGAAAAAGAACGTGCAGAACATATCATGCTTGTAGATTTAGAACGAAATGATCTAGGGCGGGTATGTAAATATGGCAGTGTTGAAGTTAACGAACTGATGGCTATTGAGAAATATTCACATGTCATTCATATCGTGTCAAATGTTCGCGGCGAGCTGCAAGAAGGAAAAGGATTTTACGACATTATGCGTGCTGTATTTCCGGGCGGCACAATCACGGGAGCGCCGAAGGTTCGAACAATGGAAATAATTGAAGAGCTGGAGCCGACTAGAAGAGGGTTATATACTGGTTCGATCGGCTGGCTCGGCTTTAATGGAGATTTAGAATTTAATATTGTAATACGGACGCTACTGGCTAAAAACGGTTGGAGTTATGTGCAAGCAGGTGCTGGAATCGTCATTGATTCTGTTGCAGAATATGAATATAAAGAGTGTTTGAAAAAAGCAAAAGCGTTATGGAAAGCAAAAGATTTGAGCGAAGATGAGAATAAGTTAGTTAGAGGTGAGAAGAGATGATTTTAATGATTGATAACTATGATTCTTTTACGTACAATTTAGTCCAATACCTTGGTGAGCTCGGCGAAGAGCTTGTTGTCAGACGAAATGATGAAATTACGATTGAGGAAATTGAACAGCTCAATCCAGCCTATTTGATGATTTCTCCCGGTCCGTGTACGCCGAATGAGGCGGGGATCAGCATGGAGGCAATTAAGTATTTCGCAGGGAAAATTCCGATTTTTGGCGTATGCTTAGGTCATCAATCAATAGCTCAAGTGTTCGGTGGTGATGTTGTTCGCGCAGACAAATTAATGCACGGGAAAACATCGCAAATTTATCATGACGGAAAAACTATTTTCGACGGCTTAGACAACCCGTTCACCGCTACAAGGTACCACTCTTTAATTGTCAAAAAAGAAACGCTTCCGGATTGCTTTGAAATTTCAGCATGGACGAATGACGGAGAGATTATGGGAATCCGCCATAAATCTTTGCCGGTTGAAGGCGTGCAGTTTCATCCGGAATCAATTATGACTGAACATGGAAAACTGATGTTAAAGCATTTCCTTTCCTATTATCGTACGGAAGAAAAGAGTGTATAAAAGTGTACTTATATGTAAATGGTGAATATAAAAAGCAGGATGAGCTGCATATTTCTCCGTTCGATCATGGATTTTTATACGGAATCGGCGCTTTTGAAACATTAAGGACTTATAACGGTCATCCATTTTTACTGTATGATCATATCGATCGCTTAAATGCAGCGGTTCGCGAGCTTGGCATAGATTTTTCTCTTTCTTACTCGGAAGCAGAACAAATTATTAAAAGACTGCTTGAATTAAATCATTTAAATAATGCATATATCCGGATAAATGTTTCAGCGGGTGCAGAGGAGCTGGGGTTGTCGGCGGCTCCTTATAAAAATCCGGTGTTAATCTTTTTTATAAAAGAGTTAAATTTGCCGGAAAGATTGACAAAACAGGGGGTCATTCTTTCGGTTCGGCGAAACACGCCGGAAGGATCATTTCGCATAAAATCGCACCATTTTTTAAATAATGTGCTGGCAAAGAGAGAAATTGGAGATCATCCGAAAACGGAAGGTATATTTTTAACACATTCAGGATATGTCGCAGAAGGGATTGTTTCCAACATTTTTTGGGTAAAAAACAACACCGTCTATACACCGGCTGTCAGCACAGGAATATTAAACGGAATTACTAGACAGTTCGTGTTAACCATCCTTGAAAAACATCGCATTCCTTATGAAGAAGGATTGTATCCATTGGATCATCTGTTATCTGCACAAGAAGCTTTTATCACAAATTCCTTGCAGGAGATTGTCCCAATTACACATATTGGTCAGACTGCATTTGCAGGTGAACAGGGAATTTTGACCAATCGATTAATCACCATTTATAAGAAGGTGCGGCAGCATATTTTGACAAGATCTGAATTCGAAGTGGGTGATGAACAATGGGTGTAATAGAGAAAGAAAAAATATTACAGTGCGGACCGTATCAATTACACTACGAAGATAAAACCCAAGTAATGGGAATATTAAACGTTACGCCTGATTCTTTTTCGGACGGCGGAAAATTTAATGATATCGAGAAAGCTTTAAAGCATGCAAAAGAAATGGTGGAAAATGGCGCCGATATCATTGATGTCGGGGGTGAATCAACCCGTCCGGGCCATGAACCCGTTTCAGAAGAGGAGGAGCTGGCCAGAGTTCTTCCAGTCATTGAAAAATTATCAAAAGAAATTCATGTTCCTATTTCCATTGATACGTACAAAGCGAATGTGGCAAAAAAAGCGGTGGAAGCTGGAGCAACCATCATCAATGATGTTTGGGGGGCGAAAAAGGAGCCGGACATCGCTCGCGTGGCAGCAGAATATAACGTCCCAATCATTCTAATGCACAATCGAGAAAAAGAAGGGTATAACGATCTGATTAAAGACATGATTTCCGATTTAATGGAAAGTGTCGAGATCGCCAAAAAAGCAGGCGTTCGGGACGAACAAATCATCCTTGATCCAGGAATCGGTTTTGCCAAAACTTTTGAAGATAATCTCTACGTCATGCGTCATCTGGAGGAATTTACAAACCTTGGTTTCCCTGTTTTGCTGGGTACGTCGAGAAAAAGATTTATCGGACGAGTTCTCGATCTACCGGTAGAGGAGCGTATGGAAGGCACAGCGGCTACCGTATGCTTAGGAGTGCAAAAGGGCTGTCAATTCGTTCGGGTTCATGACGTTAAACCGATTGCGCGGATGGTGAAAATGATGGATGCGATGCTCGGAAAGGGGCGCGATCACGATTGATAAGATCTATGTAACGGGAATGGAGTTTTGGGGCTATCATGGCGTTTATCCTGAAGAGAATAAACTTGGACAGCGATTTCGAGTTGATGTTATTTTAGAGACGGATCTAAAGCAAGCAGGAAAAACGGATGAACTAGATGATACAGTGAATTATGCGAAAGTGTACACGGTTTGCAAGGAAATTGTGGAAGGCAAGCCCTATAAGCTTATTGAAGCCGTTGCAGAAAATTTAGCATCTGAACTTTTAAAAGAGTTTTCGACTGTTTTGTATTGCACAGTAAAAGTGGTAAAGCCGGATCCGCCAATCCCGGGTCATTACAAGTCTGTAGCAGTAGAAATCAAAAGGGGAAGAACATGAAAAACTATGCATATATTTCTTTAGGATCGAATATCGGCGATCGGGAATATTATTTGGAAGAAAGCATCAATCAATTGAACAGGCATCCAGATGTTGAGGTTATCAAAATGTCTTCTATTTATGAAACCGATCCGGTTGGTTATATTGACCAAGAATTGTTTTTGAACATGGTCATTAAAATCGCGACGAATTTCACGCCGTATGAGCTGCTGGCATTTACGCAAAAAATCGAATATGATTTAGGAAGATCAAGGGAAGTTAAATGGGGGCCTAGAACGATAGACCTTGACATTTTATTATATAATAACGAAAATATTGAAACAGAACAGCTTACCATACCTCATCCGAGAATGTTTGAACGATCTTTCGTATTGATTCCTTTGTTTGAAATTGATCGAGATGTACAATGGCCTAATCAGCATCGTTCTTTACTGGTTTTAATAGATCAATTAAAAGATAAAAAAGGAGTGCGAATATGGAAGCAGAAAAATGGGGAAGAAGGATTCGCGCTTTTAGAAAGCTAAAAGGCTATACACAAGAAAGCCTTGCAAAAGACTTAGGCGTTTCTGTATCGGTTCTTGGTGAAGTTGAAAGGGGCAACAGACTTCCCAGCAAGGAATTAGTAGAAATTATTGCTGCTAAGCTGAATGTAAGCGTGAACGAGCTGATGCCTGAGGATACTGAAAAATAAAGGAGGCAGGTGAAATTGTTTAAAATAGGAGATATTCAATTGAAAAACCGTGTTGTGCTTGCTCCGATGGCCGGCGTATGCAATTCGGCTTTTCGGCTGACGGTCAAAGAATTTGGAGCGGGTTTAGTTTGTGCTGAAATGGTCAGCGATAAAGCCATTTTATATAAAAATGCGAAAACAATGGACATGCTCTATATTGATGAACGGGAAAAACCATTAAGCTTGCAAATTTTTGGCGGTGAAAAAGAAACATTAGTGGAAGCGGCAAAATTTGTCGATAACAATACAACAGCAGATATCATCGATATTAACATGGGCTGTCCTGTACCGAAAATTACGAAATGTGATGCCGGAGCAAAATGGCTTCTTGATCCCAATAAAATTTATGACATGGTTGCCGCTGTTGTGGATGCAGTGAAAAAACCGGTAACTGTCAAAATGCGCATGGGTTGGGATGAAGAACATATTTATGCGGTGGAAAATGCCCAAGCCGTTGAGCGGGCAGGGGGCAAGGCTGTTGCATTGCATGGACGAACCCGTGTTCAAATGTATGAGGGAGAAGCCAACTGGGACATTATTAGAGAAGTTAAGCAGGCTGTGAATATTCCGGTGATTGGCAACGGGGATGTCAAAACCCCTCAAGATGCAAAGAGAATGCTGGACGAGACGGGTGCAGACGGGGTTATGATCGGCCGTGCTGCATTAGGCAACCCATGGATGATCTATCGCACTGTTAAATATTTAGAAACGGGAGAATTAATTGAAGAGCCGACAGTTCGGGAAAAGATTGATGTATGCAAACTGCATTTAGAACGTTTAATCAATTTAAAAGGTGAGCACATCGCTGTTAGAGAGATGCGTAAACATGCCGCTTGGTATTTAAAAGGTATTCGAGGCAATGCAAAAGTGAGAAATGCTATTAATAACTGTGAAACAAAAGAAGAACTGGTCTCCCTTCTTGAACGTTTTGCAAGTGAAGTGGAAGAGAAAGAGCGTCAATCCGCATAAAGACAATCTGCTTTCTCTTATACTTTGACGGCTGCCAGTAATCTGGCAGTTTTCTATGTTAAATTTTAAGATTATTGGAGTGGATACGTATGAGCAAAGAAGGTTTGCATAACCAAGAAGAGTTGAATGATCAATTGCAGGTTCGCAGGGAAAAGCTTCATGCATTAAAAGATAAAGGAATCGACCCTTTCGGAAAAAAATTTGAACGCTCGCATCAGGCGATTGAACTAAAAGAGCAGTACGGCGAGTTTACAAAGGAAGAACTTGAGGAAAAAAATATTTTTGTTTCTATAGCTGGCAGAATTATGACAAAACGTGGAAAAGGGAAAGCAGGTTTCGCCCATATCCAAGATTTGTCGGGCCAAATTCAAATTTATGTTCGGAAGGACAGCGTCGGCGAGGATCAGTATGAAATTTTTGATATGGCTGACTTAGGTGATCTTATTGGCGTGAAGGGAACGGTTTTTAAAACAAAAGTAGGCGAGCTCTCGGTAAAAGCAACGGAATTTGTGCTGCTCACGAAAGCTTTGCGCCCTCTTCCTGATAAATACCATGGCCTTAAAGATATTGAACAGCGCTACCGCCAGCGTTATTTAGATCTTATTATGAACCCTGACAGCAAAAACACATTTATAACAAGAAGCAAAATCATCCAATCCATGCGCCGTTATTTAGACAGTCACGGGTATTTGGAAGTAGAAACACCAATGATGCACTCCATTGCTGGAGGAGCGGCAGCACGTCCGTTTATCACTCATCATAATGCTTTGGATATGCCTTTGTACATGAGAATTGCTATTGAGCTTCATTTGAAAAGGCTGATTGTCGGCGGTTTAGAAAAAGTTTATGAAATCGGCCGCGTTTTCCGCAACGAAGGCGTTTCAACAAGACATAATCCCGAGTTTACCATGCTCGAACTGTACGAGGCATATGCAGATTTCCATGATATTATGGAACTGACAGAAAACATGATTGCTCATATTGCACAAGAAGTATTAGGTACAACGACAATCCAATACGATGAATATCAAGTGGACTTGAAACCAAAATGGAAGAGACTTCACATGGTAGATGCGATTAAAGAATATACAAATGTTGATTTTTGGAATGTTACATCTACCGAAGAAGCGCGGGCATTAGCTAAAGAACACGGAGTAGAAATTAACGAAAATATGCAATACGGCCATATTGTCAATGAGTTCTTCGAGCAAAAAGTCGAGGATAAACTAATTCAGCCGACATTTATTTACGGTCACCCTGTTGAAATTTCTCCGCTCGCCAAAAAGAATGAAGCGGATCCAAGATTCACAGATCGCTTTGAATTGTTTATTGTCGGCCGCGAGCATGCAAATGCCTTTACGGAATTAAACGATCCTATTGATCAACGTGAACGCTTTGAAGCTCAATTAAAAGAAAGAGAGCAGGGAAATGACGAGGCGCATATGATGGACGAAGATTTCATTGAAGCTCTTGAATATGGCATGCCTCCAACAGGTGGGCTTGGCATTGGCATTGACAGATTAGTCATGCTTTTAACCAATTCTCCGTCTATTCGCGATGTTCTTTTATTCCCGCAGATGAGAAACAAATGATGATTTTCAAAAGGGAGACGGCTGGTCTCCCTTTTGTCTTCCTGCTGGAAATTGAATAATTTTTTTATATAAAATAAATTTTTTTATGCAAAACTATTGATTTGTTATGAAAATGGTGTTATATTAATACCCGTCCTTATTGATGACCAATGATACAATGATAAAAAAATCTGTTGACAAAATAAAAATTTAAGGATATTATAAAAAAGTCGTCTTTTTTTCAACATGATCTTTGAAAACTGAACAAAACGAAAAGCGTGCCTGTTGATTCTAAAAGAGCATTTGGTGACAAACTTTTTTTGGAGAGTTTGATCCTGGCTCAGGACGAACGCTGGCGGCGTGCCTAATACATGCAAGTCGAGCGGACCGAAGGGAGCTTGCTCCTTTAGGTTAGCGGCGGACGGGTGAGTAACACGTGGGCAACCTGCCCTGCAGACTGGGATAACTTCGGGAAACCGGAGCTAATACCGGATAACACCGAAAACCGCATGGTTTTCGGTTGAAAGGCGGCATTAGCTGTCACTGCAGGATGGGCCCGCGGCGCATTAGCTAGTTGGTGAGGTAACGGCTCACCAAGGCGACGATGCGTAGCCGACCTGAGAGGGTGACCGGCCACACTGGGACTGAGACACGGCCCAGACTCCTACGGGAGGCAGCAGTAGGGAATCTTCCGCAATGGACGAAAGTCTGACGGAGCAACGCCGCGTGAGCGAAGAAGGTCTTCGGATCGTAAAGCTCTGTTGTCAGGGAAGAACAAGTACCGTTCGAACAGGGCGGTACCTTGACGGTACCTGACGAGGAAGCCACGGCTAACTACGTGCCAGCAGCCGCGGTAATACGTAGGTGGCAAGCGTTGTCCGGAATTATTGGGCGTAAAGCGCGCGCAGGCGGTTCCTTAAGTCTGATGTGAAATCTCGCGGCTCAACCGCGAGCGGCCATTGGAAACTGGGGAACTTGAGTGCAGGAGAGGGGAGCGGAATTCCACGTGTAGCGGTGAAATGCGTAGAGATGTGGAGGAACACCAGTGGCGAAGGCGGCTCTCTGGCCTGTAACTGACGCTGAGGCGCGAAAGCGTGGGGAGCGAACAGGATTAGATACCCTGGTAGTCCACGCCGTAAACGATGAGTGCTAAGTGTTAGAGGGTATCCACCCTTTAGTGCTGCAGCAAACGCATTAAGCACTCCGCCTGGGGAGTACGGCCGCAAGGCTGAAACTCAAAGGAATTGACGGGGACCCGCACAAGCGGTGGAGCATGTGGTTTAATTCGAAGCAACGCGAAGAACCTTACCAGGTCTTGACATCCCCTGACAACCCTAGAGATAGGGCGTTCCCCTTTCGGGGACAGGGTGACAGGTGGTGCATGGTTGTCGTCAGCTCGTGTCGTGAGATGTTGGGTTAAGTCCCGCAACGAGCGCAACCCTTGACCTTAGTTGCCAGCATTCAGTTGGGCACTCTAAGGTGACTGCCGGCTAAAAGTCGGAGGAAGGTGGGGATGACGTCAAATCATCATGCCCCTTATGACCTGGGCTACACACGTGCTACAATGGGTGGTACAAAGGGCAGCGAAACCGCGAGGTGGAGCGAATCCCAAAAAACCACTCTCAGTTCGGATTGCAGGCTGCAACTCGCCTGCATGAAGCCGGAATCGCTAGTAATCGCGGATCAGCATGCCGCGGTGAATACGTTCCCGGGTCTTGTACACACCGCCCGTCACACCACGAGAGTTTGTAACACCCGAAGTCGGTGGGGTAACCCTTACGGGAGCCAGCCGCCGAAGGTGGGACAAATGATTGGGGTGAAGTCGTAACAAGGTAGCCGTATCGGAAGGTGCGGCTGGATCACCTCCTTTCTAAGGATATATACATTGAAATAGGGTACGCTTTTCCGTTTTGTTTAGTTTTGAAGGATCATATCCTTCTTGATTGTTCTTTGAAAACTGGATAACGGAAAGACATTCACGAATAGATCGCTCATGTTAGGAAGAAACGGTTAAGTTAGAAAGGGCGCACGGTGGATGCCTTGGCACTAGGAGCCGATGAAGGACGGGACAAACACCGAAATGCTTCGGGGAGCTGTAAGTAAGCGTCGATCCGGAGATGTCCGAATGGGGGAACCCACTGTCCGTAATGGGGCAGTATCCATACCTGAATCCATAGGGTATGGAGGGCAACCCGGGGAACTGAAACATCTAAGTACCCGGAGGAAGAGAAAGCAACAGCGATTCCCTGAGTAGCGGCGAGCGAAACGGGAACAGCCCAAACCAAGAGGCGTGCCTCTTGGGGTTGTAGGACACTCGATTAAGGAGTGACAAAGGAACGGGGTAGACGAAGAGGTCTGGAAAGGCCCGTCAGAGAAGGTAACAACCCTGTAGTCGAAACTCCGTTCCCTCCCGAGTGGATCCTGAGTACGGCGGGACACGTGAAATCCCGTCGGAAGCAGGGAGGACCATCTCCCAAGGCTAAATACTCCCTAGTGACCGATAGTGAACCAGTACCGTGAGGGAAAGGTGAAAAGCACCCCGGGAGGGGAGTGAAAGAGAACCTGAAACCGTGTGCCTACAAGTAGTCAGAGCCCGTTAACGGGTGATGGCGTGCCTTTTGTAGAATGAACCGGCGAGTTGCGATTTCGTGCAAGGTTAAGCCGAAAGGCGGAGCCGCAGCGAAAGCGAGTCTGAAGAGGGCGAAATAGTACGAGGTCGCAGACCCGAAACCAGGTGATCTACCCATGTCCAGGGTGAAGGCAAGGTAACACTTGCTGGAGGCCCGAACCCACGCACGTTGAAAAGTGCGGGGATGAGGTGTGGGTAGGGGTGAAATGCCAATCGAACTTGGAGATAGCTGGTTCTCTCCGAAATAGCTTTAGGGCTAGCCTCAAGGGAAGAGTCTTGGAGGTAGAGCACTGATTGGACGAGGGGCCCCCATCGGGTTACCGAATTCAGTCAAACTCCGAATGCCAATGACTTATCCTTGGGAGTCAGACTGCGAGTGATAAGATCCGTGGTCAAAAGGGAAACAGCCCAGACCGCCAGCTAAGGTCCCAAAGTATA
>NZ_JBSRXI010000001.1:205000-290000 GCF_054055575.1 Aeribacillus sp. SP014 | reverse complement strand
ATGTCATTGATCGTTTTCCCAATAGTTAAGACAGAAGAGACAGCTGAAAAAATATTTTTGATTATGAGCCATTGCTCAGCAGGTAGTGCAACGAGCAAAGCCTCGTCGAATAAGCGGCGAGTTGTCCCGACGCATCCAACATCCTCGAAAAGACTGGCAGAGGAAGGGACATCTGACAAATGAAAAATGGATTAGGAGAAAAAAATTTTTTATGAGCCATTAGCTCAGTCGGTAGAGCATCTGACTTTTAATCAGAGGGTCGGAGGTTCGAATCCTCCATGGCTCACCATTTTGACGCGGGTGTGGCGGAATTGGCAGACGCACTAGAATCAGGATCTAGCGCCTTTATGGCGTGGGGGTTCAAGTCCCTCCACCCGCATCATATGCGGAAGTAGTTCAGTGGTAGAACACCACCTTGCCAAGGTGGGGGTCGCGGGTTCGAATCCCGTCTTCCGCTTTTCTCTGCCGGGGTGGCGGAATTGGCAGACGCACAGGACTTAAAATCCTGCGGTAGGTGACTACCGTACCGGTTCAAGTCCGGTCCTCGGCACCATATTGGCGCCCGTAGCTCAATTGGATAGAGCGTTTGACTACGGATCAAAAGGTTAGGGGTTCGACTCCTCTCGGGCGCGCCATATACGGGAAGTAGCTCAGCTTGGTAGAGCACATGGTTTGGGACCATGGGGTCGCAGGTTCGAATCCTGTCTTCCCGACCAGGAATTTAAAGGGGCCTTAGCTCAGCTGGGAGAGCGCCTGCTTTGCACGCAGGAGGTCAGCGGTTCGATCCCGCTAGGCTCCATCTAAATATTTATTTATACAACCAATTCCAATAATTCGCTGAACCTTAGGGAGATTCCTAAGGTTTTTTTATTGCCCATGAAAAATGGACATGCCTGGCGCAGGTCGTTAAAAATTGCATATCACAATAAATTGATTGTTGAGGAAGCCAATCGGCGATATCATTGTGCTTGGTTACTTCTCACACTGACAGTTCGGAATGTCGAGGGAGGAGAGCTTCGCCAAACGATTTCCGATATGATGAAGGGGTTTAATCGTTTAACGAAGTACAAGCGATTTGATGCAGCCGTCCTTGGGTATTTTCGAGCTTTAGAAATCACGAAAAATCATGAAGAACATACATATCATCCACATTTTCATGTGTTATTACCAGTAAAGAAAAGTTATTTCACAGGCAAGTTATATATTAGTCAAAAAGATTGGACAAGCCTTTGGAAAAAGGCAATGAAACTTGATTACACGCCGATTGTACATATACAGCGGGTCAAAGGGAAAACCAAGATTGATGCTGAACAGATCGAGAGTGAAGTGCGAGAGGCTATAGAGGAGCAAAAAGCTGTTTTGGAAATTTCAAAGTAACCTGTGAAGGATACAGATCTTGTCCGCGGCAACAAGGTGACTGAAGACAATTTGGATACGGTCTACTATCTGGACGACGCGCTGTCGGCTCGGCGACTAATCGGATATGGTGGCATTTTGAAGGAGATACATAAGGAAATGAATCTCGGGGATGCAGAGGACGGCGATCTGGTTAAGATTGAGGAAGAAGATGATGAGGTGGCAAACGCTGCATTTGAGGTTATGGCTTATTGGCATCCTGGCATAAAGAATTACATAATCAAGTAAGAAAAGCAGGCCTAGAGCCTGCTTTTCTTACTAAGGTAGATGTTTTTTTAACTTTTTGTCCCATCCTGTGAAGACCATTATTGCCGTTATTGGTAGCCCTAATGCCATAACAAAAATCAAAGATACATTTTCAGATGGACCTAAGATTAAATAAATCAATAACATTATAGCCGCGAGGCTAATATAACTTTTTAAAAATGCTATCAGTGAGTTTTTATTCATAATCTCGCCCCATTTTAAATTATTTTACAATCGTGTATTATATTTGTACTGAATAGGATGTATGGTAATTTTTATAATCAGTTATTGTTATTTTTAATCTCTTTCCTTTTTTTGCAGCATTTATAACTTCTTTTTTATAAAGAGAATTAGAACTCAGTTGTGTTGCTAATGCAGAAGCCCATCCAGCAACTCCACCCCATTTAGTAGCAATAGCTAAAATAACAATTTTTAGATTACTATTACCTTTTATTGCTTTCATATTATTAGCCAACTCTTTATTGAGCTTTGGATAAAGTATAAGACTCTACTACAACTCTCTTTTCTGCTGCATGAGCAACATTACTTGATTTATTAAATCCCAAAAAACTTGTTGATCCTAACAGAGGTGGGGCAACCAATATAATCTTCACTAAAAAACCAAATTTCTTCTTTTTCACAATCATAGCATTATCTCCTTTACTTTCACACTCTTTTTCAATCAAAAAACATCCTTTCCTGGAAGTATATGGGCCCATATACTACTACTATAAACAAATATAAGTCTTTTTGGAATACTTTGGATATGATTTAATTAGAATTAGTCGAAAATTAAGAAGGGTTTGAATTAAAGATAGGAAAAAACGTTTTACTTTTTATAACGTGTGGTTTTTTGGATTGATAATGTACAACATTAGAGAGCATACTTCCTTTGCTACAGCGACGATTATTTTAGCTGCTTTCATTGCTGTTTGTTTGATGCTTGAGGTGGTTTGGAAAAGATATAAAAAAGACTTAGAAGAATACGAGAAAGATTTTAAAAAAGCTATCAGAGAACAAAATGCTATTTTGGAAGTTTCTAAGTATCCAGTCAAAGATACGGATGTCATTAAAGGGAATAAGGTCACGGATGAAAATGTGGAAACCGTTTTGGTGTTAGACAACGCCTTGGCATATAAGCGATTAATCGGTTATGGTGGTTTGCTGAAACAGATCCACAAGGAATTGAATTTGGGAGATGCAGAAGATGGAGATTTAGTCTATATCTCCGAAAATGACGAAGTAGCAAACGGTGCTTTTGATGTGATTGGCAAGTGGCATATCGGTTTAAAAAATTATGTGATAAAGAGAGATTAATAGGGTGTAGAAAATTAGAGATACAGAAGATACGGGAGATGATTTTCGTATCTTTTTTTATTGCTCGGCGGGTCACTAGAGGGAAGAAGGTGACGCATGGCGGTTGTCAATTAAAATGTGCGGTAGCGGACCGAAGGGAGCATAAGGAGCACATTTTTTTGTGTTGCTTAACATAGTGCTTTGAAGCCGTTAGTATGATCCGAAAAGTGTATAGCGATGGGGGCAAACAAAACTATCGATATCGATCGAAACATAAAAAATGGGAGAATTTCTAATAAATCGCTAAATATGGTTGATTAATGGTATATTTGGTAATATTATTTAATTGATCAGATGAAGAGAAAGTGAGAGTTTAAATATGAGTTCAGCTACACAATGGCTCAGCAGCTTCATTATTTTTTAGTAAAAATTTAAGAAAATAGATAAACATCGCGAAATGAACATTGTTTCTAAATTTCGTTTTATGGTTTTATTGATGAGGTGCAGACTATGTCATATGTAAGAATTTTTTTTCTTATTGCAATCAATGCTTTAAGAGCATATCAAAGCAATTTGTATGAAAAATTTGAAAAAATTTTACCTGAATTTAAGTATCTGGCGAAATATTATATATACTTTTATGCAGCGTCAAATATTTTATTATTAGGGATTATTCTTTTACTAGACCCTTCTCAAAATGTACATATTCATCGTATATTAAATGACTATAAATGGGAAATTTTAATCGCAAAATATTTAATGGAATTATTTGTCATTATAAATTTGTTAAGATTTGAAGTTCCAAAAGGATTTAAAAAAGTTTATGGATTAATACCGTCTATTTTTTATGTAATCACTGCTAATTTTAAAAACGTTTATACATGGATACTGATACAGTTTATATATTATACATTTTTAGATAAACAACTTTTTTTGATCTTATTTATTTTAAGCTGTATAATCATTTATCTTTCTTTGTTTGCTAAAATATCAGAATTTCAATACATATTAAATATTTTAAAAATGGCTCGTCTCATGTTTGTAATATTGTTAAGTTATCAAATCATTCAAGAAGTATCGCAAAAAGCAGGTTTTAGCTTCGCGAGTGCAAGCAATAAAATCGAGGTTTTATTATTTTTATGGGTGGCTTTTCTATTAATTCTGTTAATATCTAACTATTTTTTATTAAGATATATTAAAGCTACTACACGAATTTTCCAGGAAAAACAATTAATCCATTATTTCAAACTATTTTTTATACCCTTCATATTTTTGACTTTGATACAGATCACATCCAGCTTGTTTGTTTTCATCAGCAATATCGAAGAATCACTGATAATCATATCCTATTTAATTTCATCTCTTTTTGTAAAAATCAAATTTATTGATTTTTTAACTATGGAAACTTATGGTTATTATTTGTTTTATTTAAAGTCTTTAGACAAAAAAATTCAATCTGAGTTTATGATGAATATTAACTTAAATAATTTCTTCTTATTATTGCCCGTTTTACTATTTCACCTCTGTTATCTCATTTTAAATCAGCAATATATTTATGCTTTCCTGCTGATGCTTGTATACATATTAGACATTAAGGCAGATGAACTAATCATTTTAATCACGAGAAAAATATTGAAGAAAAGTGAATTGCCTAATTTGTTTATACACACAAAAAAAGGTTTATCCAACGTATTATTAATAGCGTTTGTTCCCAGTGCCATTATTAGCATTCTTGTAAACAGTAGCAGCATAAAGAGCTCCAGCTTAGCTACAACGATGTTGCTGCTCGTTTCCGTCATACTATTTTGTGTGTCAATATTGGCGCATTATTGGAGGAAGAGCTTTTTTGACGAATTACATAAGTGAGGTAAAAAATAAATGTTAGAAATTAAAAATTTAACGTATAGCATAGGGGAGAAAAAAATTTTAGATCATATATCTTTTTCAATACCTGAAAATGAAGTGACAGCCATTGTCGGGCCAAATGGCGTGGGCAAAACTACAACCGTGCAAATATTGTCGAATATAATCAAAACGGAAAATGCTTCTGTTAAGAGCTTAAATCGTAATAAGAAAATCGTTTACTTGGATATTGAATATTTAGTTTTTGATGAATTGACAGCACAAGAGTTTCTCGAGTTACATTCACGAATTCATAATAAAAATAAAGAAGAGCTTGAAGAGCTATTAAACGAATTTGAAGTATTGAATATTAAAGAATTTTTACCGAACAAGTTAAAGGGTCTTTCCTTAGGGCAAAAGCAAAAATTGATTATATTAATGGGATTTATGTCCAATGCAGATATTTTAATATTTGATGAGCCATTTAACGGTTTAGATTATAAATCTGAAATGAATTTTAAAGAGCTGCTCAGAAAAAATAAGTTTAACTTCACAATTATCATCACTACCCATAATTTTCATGATATCGAAAGGTACACTAAGCAGTGCATTGTGATGGAAGATAGCAAAACGATTAAGCAGATTACAAACGTAAATACTCAAAGTTATAAAAAAAATATATTTCAGTATTTAGGTTTAGAACAGGAGCAGTATAGATGAATCGTCAGTTCGTCATAAAAAGGGAAGAGTTCATGAAAATTCCTCTGCTTATATTTGGTTTTTTATTGGCAGGATTCTTCTTTGGCGCATTATTAGAAGTCGATTTAAAAAGGGAAGCTCTCGATCTAAATTTTATTGATATTTTTTTCAATAACGCCTCAATCGGCATTATGTTAGTTCTGCTAACAAGTTTCATATCTTATCCGATTATTTTATATAATTCATTTTTTTTTAGGGTTAAACATATATTTTGGCATAGAGCTCTTTGGCGTATATAAAACTTTCATGACTTTAATTTTCCATACGCCGATAGAAATAGTAGGATGGATCATATGTATCATCGCTTCTAAAAGAATGAAAGATTTTTATAAAACTGTGTTAAAAAAAGAAATAAACAAAGAAAATATAAAGGCTGTTTGTATGTTATTGCTGACAATGATAGCTGTTTACTTTGTTGCAGCCATAGTGGAATATTATGCTTTTGAATTTCTGGGGGGACATAAATGGTTAAATTAAAAGCAAATGAAAAAATATTATTAATACTGTTTACGCTTTGGTATTTATTATCCATACAATTTATCAGTCAATACATGATCATGAATCAAGGCAGTGTAATCTATGAAAAGAACATTTTTAAAACGAAAGAAATCATGTTTGTATTCCTAAATTTTGTCATAATGATCTTTTCGATTGTTTTTCTTTTCTTTCAAGCTTTTATCTATCGATTTATCATACTATTATTTAAACCGCAGAAATATCCATCAATATTTTCAAGCTTTTTTTATTTAATTATTGGATATTTGCCATTTTCCATTACGATCATTATCACAAACTTTATTCATCAAGAGTATGTTTACAATATTTCAACGAATATATACGCAAAAATTTTCATAACGATTATTGTAAACGTAATATATATATTCATCATTGTTAAAAAAAATATCATCGATTCCAAGAAGGCGCTATTATTGTGTATGTTTTTAATCGTAATAAATGCTCTAGTTTTATTCATTAATTTCAATTCACTATAAAAAACGATTCAGAGGAACTTGGATAAAATTTTCTTCCTTCTTGAATATATGAGAGGATAGGAAAATGGTTAATGAAATAAAAATGTATTTTTCTCGTCACAAACCAATTTATGTTATTCTTGCTGCAATCATGATAGGATGCGGACTGCAATATTTCATACTTAGCAATGAGAATATGAAGTCTGTACAGGATGCTTTATCGGAAGAATCGGAGTCATTGATTTTCCAAAGCTTCTCTGTCGATATCATTGCCCTAATTGCCTTGCTATATTATATTTTTTGCTCTGCTGCTTCAATCATGAAAGATGGAGGTTTTGAAAAAAATAAAAGCACCTGTAAAATGATTTTACATAAAATATACGCTTCTTGTTTGTTCGTATTTATTTGCAACGGAATCATTGTATTATCGACTAGCATAATCGTTATCATACTTTATGGATTTCATCATGATATTTTTTATCATGCATTGTTATTACTTATTGCGAAGTCCTATACCGCAATTTTTTATGTAACATGATCTATGTTTTTGGCTGTTCTATTCAAAAGTATATGTTTATTTTTTCCATGCTTTTTGTTGTGGAGATTGCCAAAATTGCGGTTTTTGCATTTCTGCGTAAATTTGCTGTTTTTGATTACGTTATATTCAATCATTTAGATATTTCTTCTTATTTTCATTTGCCGTCTTCGGGAATTGATAAGGGATATAACATAGTATTTTCCATTGCCATATATTTAGCGTATATATTCCTTCTGCAAGCTTTGAGTGTTTATATATTCAACAAGAAAAGAGAGCGTGTAACCGATTAATTAACATTTATCGTTGTTATGGATGGCATTATCACCATTGTAAAGATTTTGAAAAGGCCGTTTAGCTCGCTAGGCTAGCTGTTAAAAATACTTTGGCTTCATATCAAAAGAAAAGTCAGACCTGTTCTCTTTTGTCCATTATATGATTAACTGAATATACCAATGGAAAATTTCCGTTTCATAAAAATATGAAAGCACGGCTCCAATACTTATGAAAGGTCCGAATGGTATCGCCGATTTACGGCTTAATTGTTTCGTGATGATGCCAAATAGACCGAATAATGCACCAATCAAGGTAGACAGGAAAAAAGCTAATAACACTCCTTTAAGACCTAAAGCATATCCTAAAACAGCAAATAGTTTAATATCTCCGCCTCCCATTCCGCCATTGCTTACAATGGCAATGATATAAAGAAGGACAAAACCGACAGTCATTCCAATTATCGAATCATACCAAGGATGAAGCGGAATCCAGGTCCGCAGGAGAACAAATAGAACGAAGAAAAAGATTAAAATTCGATTCGGAATCAATTTGTAAGATAAATCACTCACCGTAATAATGATCAGGAGTGAAACAAAGGGTAGTGCTACTAAAAGCTCCTTGCTAAATCCAATTTTGTAAAAACTAAAAACAAATAGTAAACCTGTAAACAGCTCCATCACTGGGTAAATAGCCGAAATCGGAACACGGCAGCTGCGGCATTTTCCTTTCTGAAGCACATATGAAAAGATGGGTATTAATTCATACCAAGATAAGAAATGGCCACAATGCGGGCAGTGCGACCTCGGCTGAACGATTGAGCGTTTTTTCGGGATGCGAAGACCGACAACATTAAAAAAAGACCCGAAAATGATTCCGATAACAAAGAAAAAAAGGTAAACGAAAACCATTGCCAAACTCCTCGTACATTAGTATTCAGGGCTGTTTTTATCATTTTGCGTTTTCTTATTTATTTCTGATGAGTTATTTTTATCTGTTGAATCAAAATAAAAGGTAGTTAATTGAATTTCCATCGTAATGGTTTGATTCGTTTCGTCCTCTAAAAGCTCCTTTTCCCCCGGTTTCGTAAATGAAAGGACGTCCACTCGGGTGATTCGCTCCAATTTTTCTATTTCTTGTAGGAATTGTAAAAAATGCTTGAAATCTGGTGAAACAACCGACAGATTAAAGGTTATTAGCTTCACGTTTTTATATTTTTCTTTCTCTGACGTTTCGTTGGAAGCTGATTGGTTTTCGCTTTGATTAGACGGAGCATCCGTATTTTCATTTTCAGATTGATTAGTTGCAGACTCCATTTCGGCTGATTTATTTTGCTCCTTATTTTCGTTCGTATCTGTTTTATTGTTTTCCTCCGATAATAATTCCGATTCAGACAGCGTTTGCTCATCCTGAAAGGAAATGTTCTGGATTTGGCTGCCGCTGACGTATTCCGCTTCCTGTAAATCAAGCAGCAGCTGGTCCATATTGCGGCTTAACGGCATTTTTTTCTCTAATTGAGCAGTATTTTCTTCCTTATCCGTTTTACTTTTATTTAATTGTGCTTCCAATTGCTTCATTTCCACTTCAAGCTGATTGGCATCTAACTGTGCAAGCGCAACATCGTCTTTCAAAGGCTTTACCGTATACATATACACAACGCCAATAAGCAAAAACAGTAAAACGATTAAACAATAAAAAAAGATTTTCCTTTCTTGGAGGAAATCACTCATCTTCTTCACCCCCGTTTTCGTCCTCTAACGCCGAAGAATGAGTCTCAAGAATAATATTCACATCATATCTCGGAATCTCCTTGAACATTTCTTCATCCACTTGTTCATCTGAAGCTTCTTCAAATGTGAAGTTTTTAATTTCTTTGATCCTTACATTTGTAAAAAGAGGGGAAGAGACGAGCTTTGAAACATAAGATGCGGCAACATCCAATGATTCGAATTGGGTTTGGATCGACAATTGTTTATTTTCATATTCATAATGGCTTAAATAGCTATGATTTGGCAGCAATTCCAGCAATTCTTCAATGAGATGTGAGGTAGGTGCGGTCAATTCCTCTGCTTTAGCGACCGCTTCTTCTAAGCTGCCTGATTGACCATTTTTTTGATTTTCTACTTGAGTTTCTAAAATTTCCTTATCCATTTTTAAATCTTCAATTCTCGTATCGGCCAGTTCTTTCTCATTTTTCGTATGAATATATTGATAAACAATGATCGATAAACAGATTAGCCAAATAACAAGAAAAGAGATAAAAATAATCAAAACCGTCGAACTTTGTCTTTCGGATTTCGGCAATAAATTTATTTCAGGGATCACTTAACTTCCTCCTTTCAAGGCAAGCCCCAAAGCAGGTATAAAATGACGTGGAACTTTATCAATTTTTTCAGGAGAAAGGTAAGCATCTAAAATCGTAACGGGAATTTGAAATTGATCTTCTATTTTTTTTCTAATCAAATCTAAGTTTGGAAAATCCCCTAACAGCATAATTTTCGATATAGCTTTTTGACCTTTATGAATGGAGTAGCGGTAAAAATTCATAATCCGCTCCAATTCCATTATTTGATCATCAATTAAACCTAAAAATTGCGCTTCATCTCCATGATACGTCCAGGTGAGCAGATCATCATCGTATTGGTAGCTTGTCCAATCGTTCATTTGAATATCTAAATCTTGAAATCTTAAAAATTCAGGCTGGTTCTCCGAAAAAATACTGATCATGATTGAGTTTAAATTCAACTCCAAAAATAAATATGCTTCAACTGTATTTTTTGTCATATATGTATATTGGAAATACCGATATACGCCGATGGAACGAATATCAGCAGCTACAGGCTTCAGTCCTGCATCAATCAAAATTTCCGTATATTTTCTCATTTCATCTTCTGGAACGGCAAAAAGAAGCCCTTCCCGTTCTTGTGTATCAGCCTTTCCAGGCAATGGAGATACATCGAAGATTGGATTGTCAAATGGAAGATAAAGTGTATGTCCTAATTCCATAATAAAGTGGCCGTTGATTTCTTTATCTTTTAAATGAGCAGGAAACTTTACCTTTCTCATAATGACAAGGGAATCAGGCGCATAAAACTGGACATTCCGCCTTTTGATTCCCCACTCTTTGACGGTCTCCTTCATAAAATGATAAAACTCCATCTCATCAAGAATTCGCCCATGCTCTAGCAGGCCGTTCGGTATAGACTTTTCTTTAAAATGTTTAATATTTGTTAAATCGCCGCCTGAATGATCCACCATCCGAAGCGCGTAATCATCGATGACTAAGTTGATTGTTTTTTTAGCCGAAAGAAAAGTGAGCATAGGCGAACCCTCCTGTGACCAAATATTTTTGCAAAGAGAAATACTTCAGTTTTTGATAAAAAGTAACAGGCAAATTATTATTATGTTTACATGTTCCAAGTTAAAACGAAAAAGATTTTTAATTATTTTCATTTCCTTTATTATTATTTTCATTTTTTTTATTATTATTTTCTTTTTCTTTATTTAAGAAAGCGCGTAATTTTCCTTCAGTAGCAGGATTACCAACATCACCTATATCATTTGCAGAATGCTTAGAAATTTCCCAATTAGTGCCGTTAAATGAAACTACAAAATCATCATCTGTATCAATATCAATATACTCTGCGAGTTTATCGGCAGTATAAGTTTGTGAACCAGAAGCATTATCTTTTGCGTATTTTAGCTTGGCAGCTGAAATAATATTTAATGCCTCTGATACAGTAGCCCGTTCTTTAGAATTGCCAATGACATTTGCGATAATCGGGATTGCAATAGCTAGTATGATTGCAATGATGATAATAACAGCCAATAGCTCAATTAATGTCATCCCTTTTTCTTTTTTGAGAAGTTTTACATGTTTTCTCATTTCATATTCCTCCTTTGTTTTTAGTTTTCCTAAATTAACTTTCATAAAGCAAAACGGCAAGCGCTTGTCATGTTCCCGTAAACTTTATTAACTCGATTTCTTGACCACCTCCTAAAGGAATTTTTTGGAATCTAGTACAATACGTTTCTTTAGACATGCTTTAATGCTGCAAGCTTTGTCATCTATTTACATTTGCTGATAAATGCTAAACATAGGAATCATAATGGCAAGAACAATCGTCCCAATGACAAAGGCTAAAATGACGATCATAATTGGTTCGATCAGCGATTTCAAAATTTCAACGCTGCGGTCAACTTCCGCTTCATAGAAATCAGCTATTTTGGTTAACATGAAATCTAATGAACCAGTCTCTTCGCCGATCGCCGTCATATGGGTGACGAGCGGCGGGATTACCCAGCTTTTTCTAAACGGCTCGGATAAGCGGTCTCCTTTTTCTAAACTATCACGTGCGTCCAACACGACTTTTCCAATGACTGGATTGTTGACAACCCGCTCGACAATAGTTAAAGCTTGTAAAATTGGCACTGAACTAGAAAAAAGGGATGATAATGTCCGCGTCATTCTTGCAATAGCTGATTTTTGCAGCAATTTGCCGAAAACAGGCATTTTTAACAAAATAACATGGACAGCGTAATAAAAGGTTTTATTGCTCTTCATTAACAAGCTGAAAGCAAGAATCGCTGCTAATAAGACGAGAAGTACAATCCACCAAAAGTTTTGAACTACATGGCTTGCGCCAACTACGAATTTCGTAATGGCAGGCAGTTCGCTGTCAAATTGGGCAAAAATTTCGGTGAATTTAGGCACAATCGTTAGCATCAGAAACACAACAACTGCAATGATGATAATGATTAATGTGATTGGATAAGCAAGAGTTGATTGAATTTTTTTCTTCAAATCGTATTGCTTTTCAAAATAAGCCGCCAGCCTGTCCAATGTTTCGTCCAAACTCCCGCTGGCTTCCCCGGCGCGAACCATATTGACAAAAATGGCCGGAAAAATTTTCGGATATTTGCTCACCGCATCTGAAAAAGCATTTCCTGTCCGCAATTCCGTTTCAATCTCAGCCAATACTTTGGCCAATGCTTTGCTTTCCGTCTGCTTTGATAAAATATTCGTTGAATCTACAATAGAAACTCCTGCACGGATCAGTGTTGCAAATTGCCGGCAATAAATGACAAAATGCTGGTTTTTCACAGGTCTGCCAATCGATACTTCCTTATAGATCAAGCCTTTTGCTTCATTGATCTCACGGGGGCTTATTCCTTGTTCTCTTAATTTTGCTATCGCATTTGTTTTATTTAGTGCATCAATCGTACCTTTCTTTAGCTGTCCTGTTTTCGTACGACCGACATATTTATAGATAGCCATTTTCATCACCTTTATTGATATATGGCATGGCGCTTTCGTAAGAAATTTTTCCTGAGCTTAATAAGCTTTGAACGGACATTTCCAATGTATGCATTCCTTGAGCTCTATTCGTTTGCAAAACATTGTGGATTTGATGAATTTTTTCATTGCGAATCAAGTTTGAAATGGAAGGATTATTAATTAAAATCTCCGTTGCAACCGTTCGCCCGGATCCGTCCTTTAGCGGGAAAAGGCGCTGTGAAATGATTCCTTGCAAAACGTTTGCTACTTGAAGGCGAATTTGCCTTTGCTGATGGGGCGGGAACACATCTATGATCCGGTCGATCGTCTGAGCTGCACTGCTTGTGTGCAATGTGGCCAGCACTAAATGGCCTGTTTCAGCAGCAGTAATAGCTGTCGATATCGTCTCAAGATCCCGCATTTCCCCCACTAAAATAATATCCGGGTCTTGCCTTAAGGATGCGCGCAGTCCGTTTGCAAAGCTTTTTGTATCTGAACCAATTTCCCGCTGATTGATAATGGATCGCTTATGGGAATGAATATATTCTATTGGATCTTCTAATGTAATAATATGTTTGGAATAGTTTCGATTAATATAATCGATCATCGCTGCCAATGTCGTTGACTTACCTGAACCGGTTGGTCCCGTGACGAGAATTAACCCTTGGGGCTTTTCCATCAATTTCTCGACAATGGAAGGTATTTTAAGCTCTGCGATCGTTGGGATCTTCGTCGGTATGACCCGGATCGCGACACTTATATGATTGCGTTGGCGAAAAGCGTTTAATCGAAACCGTGAAATTCCCTCTAATTCATAGTTAAAATCAAGCTCGCCCTGCTGCTCGAACGTATCCCACATCGTCTCCGGAATAAGCTCTTTTGCCATTCTTTCCGTGTCGTTTTTAGACAATGAATGGTCTCCGTAAGGCTTTAGCTCGCCGTTTATGCGAAAAACCGGAGGAGAGTCGACAATTAAATGGAGGTCTGAAGCATGATCAGTAAAAGCTTTTTTAAGTAAATCTGATATATTGTATGACATGAAGCCCACCTCCTACTCGAGGACAGCGACGCGTAAAATTTCTTCTGTTGTCGTTAATCCCTCTTTTACTTTCAGCAAACCGTCATCGATTAAAAATTTTAATCCTTTTTCCCGTACAAAATTTTGCAAATAAGAAGTTGACGTATTATTCATGATGAGTTCACGAATCTCCGCATCGATCGGCAATACCTCTTGAATGGCTAGGCGCCCGCGGTAGCCGGTCATGTTGCAGCTCGGACAGCCTTTGCCTTTTGCAACCGTCTCGATTTCAAGGCCTCTATTCGCAAAAATTTCTTTTTCTCTTTCAGTCGGGCGGACGATTTCGCGGCAATCCCGGCACACTCGTCGAACTAAACGCTGGGCTACAATGCCAATGATTGAAGACGATATGAGATACGGTTCAATGCCCATATCGATTAATCTCGTTAAAGCAGCAACTGCACTATTCGTATGTAGAGTACTTAATACTAAATGACCTGTAAGTGACGCCCGAATGGCAATTTGTGCTGTTTCTGTATCACGAATTTCGCCGATCATAATAATATCCGGGTCCTGGCGCAAAATCGAGCGAAGCCCATTGGCGAATGTCAGGCCGATATCTTCATTTACTTGAATTTGATTGACTCCTTCGATCTGGTATTCGACAGGATCTTCAACCGTGATGATATTTACATCCTCTGAATTTAACTGATTTAAAGCTGCATACAATGTCGACGACTTTCCGGATCCTGTAGGTCCAGTGATTAATATTATTCCATTTGGCTGCTTTAGCATAGTAATAAATTTTTCCAAATTTTCATCTGTAAAACCGATTTTTTCCACACTGTTTAATACATTGCTTAAATCAAGAATCCGCATCACGACTTTTTCGCCAAAAATTGTCGGCAGCGTGGCGACACGAATATCCACCGGTTTAAAATTAATCGTTGTTTTAATTCGGCCGTCCTGCGGCAATCTATTTTCTGTAATATTTAAGTTTGCCATAATTTTAATCCGGGCAATGATGACATTTTGCATATGTTTTGGCAGTGACCGCTCTAAACGTAAAATGCCGTCGACCCGGTAGCGGACCTTTACGTCCGTTTCTTGCGGGTCAAAGTGGATATCACTGGCACGCTGGGCAAGACCGTTGGCAATGATTTGGTTGACAAGACGAACAACAGGAGAATCTTCATCCGTTACTTTTGCTTCATCCATTGAATCCTTTGGTGAAAGATCACTCATGATCTCTTCCATCGATTCTTGAAGATCATAATATTTTGTGATCGTTCGATATAATTCATCTTTTGTCGCAATAGCGGGTTCAATATGGCATCCTGTTGCCATTCTCAATTCTTCTATAGCGAAATAGTCCATCGGATCCGCCATTGCAACAAAAAGTTTATTTTTATCTTTTCGGATTGGCATCACATAATGCCTTTTTGCCAGCTCTTTTGGAATTAATTGAAGAACATCTTGATCAATTGGATATTGATAAATATTGATATGCGGTATTCCTAATTGGAATTCCAATACTTCAATCAGCTGCTGCTCGGTAATAAAGCCTTCTCTCAGCAGGGCATCCCCTAATTTTTCATCCGGTAACTTATTTTTTAATGTTTGGTTTAATTGTTCATTTGTAATGAGTCCAGCTTCTAAAAGCAAGTCTCCTAAACGTTTTCTGGACAATTTCCGTTCACCTCCAAAGATGCTGGCTTTATCGAATTCATTCAGATTTTTTCCGCTAACGGGCGTTGCCCTTATTTCACATATTCCGGCTCTTCCTCCACACTTTCCTCCATTAATTGCTTTTCAAATTCCTCTTCGTCTTGAAAACGGTCTTGCCCCATGCTTTCAGTCCCGTCGGTACCATTGTCCGTATTTATATCCTTTTGCTTCGTTTGGTCCGTATTTGTTGAATGATCAGGATTTGCATTACTAGGATCCGCTTGGCTATTATTCGTATTTGTTTGGTCATTTTCGCTATTCGCATTATTATTTTGATTTTCAGAAGAAGGTAATGCTAATAAAATGATTTCAGGTACAGGCAAGTAAAAATCAGTGCTAATCAACTCACGGGAAAGCTCCGCGCCGTTTTCGGCTACTGACACTCGGTATACTTCCACTCGCTGACCATTTACACCGTTTTGTATAACGCGCTTGCAGCATGGCTGTAAATCCTTTTTATAACGATAAATGGTGCGATAATGAATATCTTCTTTATTTTCAATTTTGTATTGATATTTTGTTTTTTGAGGTGCGGACAAGATCGCCATTTTCAATTTTGACCCGTTTTTTTCAGCTTGAATTGTGTATATATAAGGTCCAGGATTTGAAACGACGAAATCTTTATCATCTGTTTGACTGACTTTTGCTTCAATCCCTGCTTTTGAATAGACCGGAATCACTCGCTGCGAATGGCGCTCAATAATCTCTACATTTGTTTGCAGGAGCAAAGAATACAGCATAGAAACGACGAAATTTCCATCATCCTCCCTAAAATAACTCACCTCATTTGCCACTTGCTGCAAAAACGAAAATGAATTTCCAGGTGTTATCTTTTTTCCATTTAATTCTTCTACTAACTCATCTAAAAAGATATAGTCTTTCGGAATATTCCAGCTTGCTTCAGCAATTACATCATTTTGTTCGTTTGCTTCTGTTAAAACCGCTTGAATGTTATGTTCTCCTAAATAAGAGGCCGTTGTTTCAACGTTGTTTATCGTTTTGACTTTATCAATATGGTTCGGCCATTCTGAAAGTTCTTCATCCGTTATATTCACTTTTACAACCAACGGCAGATCAACTGATTTTTTTTTAATAAAGAAGGCATACCACGGTGTTTTTGTTTTTTCGAGCAATTGATCCATCGTTTGATTTCAGATCATACTGAATATCTTCAGATGGAATGGTTAATATTTCCGTGGGTGATTCAATCGTCATATCACTTTGATTTTTCCACTCATTGATCTTATCTGATAAAATGTCTTTAGCTTCATCAACAGTCATTCCACCGACATCAATTCCTCCGACTGTAGAACCATCAGGAATTGTAAAGGCAGCGTTTGCGATATGGGGAGTTCCGAAACTAATGGTCGCAGCTGATATAACGATTATGAAAGAAAAAAACAAAGCCATTAACCTTTTCATCCTGCTCATAAAGAACCTGCCTTTCTATGTATCATTTGTCTGATCAAGCTTAGAAGACTGAAACCGGCAAATAAATATATATTACTAAGGTTGACTTTTCATTTCAATGCCAATATTCGGGATCTTTTAGAAGCGCGGTTGATTGCGCAAGGCTCCAGTTCCTTAGAGCTTGTTTCTTCATCGTATGAGTAAAAGAAGAAGTACAATTGATTTGTCTAATTCAGCCTGTAAAAATATAAAATTTTACAAAATAGGTAAAAAATACAGCTTTATTTAGTTAAAAAGACCTATTTTGGAGTAAAATGAAAGCAACGAAGATAAAATATTTTGTATAATAATAGCAAAATTACAGCAATTCATCCACAATAAAATGTAAAAATTTGAATAAATAGTAAAAATATTGTTTTCTTTTAGTCTAAAAGGCTTTATTTTGAAGTAAAATAAAAGTAATAAATAATGTATTTTTGTATAATCATAGCAAATTTTGGAGAGAAAAATTTTTACGGATTTAGTAAAAATGTTCCATATACTTACATTCTATTATTATGATTCGTTTAAGACAATGGTTTTTTAGTCAAAAAGTCCAATTTCAGAGGATATAGTTCCAATTCACTACAGCCATTGCGACTATTACTTAATATTTAAAAAAATGGGTGAATATTCTATGAAAATGAAGATTGTGAAGAAAATGGACGGGTTTACACTTGTGGAGATACTAATTTCTCTCGTCATTCTTTCCATCATTATTTTGGCATTTCTTAATCTTTTTGTTTTTACTAATAAAACAACTGTAGTAAACAATGATCAATTAGTGGCAATTCATCTGGCGAAATCAACAATGGAAAGAATTAAGATGAATCCTTTTTCTTATATTGATGAACCAGATAATGATCGCTTTAATCAGCCGCAAGTTTATACTTCTGACAGCTGCTCGAACCGTCCAGATCCCGATGAATGTGAACTTTTGTTTTCTCCGCTTATAAATAATAAAACGTATGAAGTTCAAGTAACGGTCAGTCAAACTGCTGATGAAAAAAAGATTCGATTATTGAATGTACTTGTTGAAGTGAATTTAAAAAATTCAAAAACACCCATTTCTTCAAAGGTTGAAGGGTATGTGAGCTATGAGTAAAAAAATCATATCCTCTAATAAAGGAATTACGTTAGTAGAAGTTCTTTCAGTGGTTTTATTGGGGTCTGTTATCGGACTGATCGCTTACTCCGTTCTTTTTAGCGGATTAAAAACATATGACCGTGCGATGGAAGAAGCAGCCTTGCGCGATGAAGCAGATTATATACTCGCCCATTTAATTGATGAGTTGTTTGTGTTAAAGGTTAGTGAGATTCAGGAGCGGAAATTGCCGGATGCGGGAGGTAACTACTTTTTAATTAAAAATGACGGCAGCAAAATTGGTTTTGATCATGAACATTCACGCGTAGTGATTAATAACAAAGAATTGTCGTTAACAAACAAAAATATCGTGCTTTCTCGCGAATCCAAATTGATAGAAACGGAACGAGAAGATGTGTTTGAAATTTTGTTAGTTTTACAATCTACTAAAACACAGCAAACAATGGAACTGAAAAGTATTGTGAACATTATTGATGATCGAAAAGGAGTGCAAAATAATAATGAAAATCATAATGAATGAAAAAGGATACTCCTTAATCTTAACCATGTTGATCTTTTTACTATTTACAGTCTTGTCTGTTTCCGTTTTGACAGTGGCTTTATCTGGGGTGAAAAGAAATCAAACAAGCGAGGATTATGTTCAAGCTCGTGAATTAGCGAATAAAGGAATTGAGCATATTACGAGTCAGATTCAAAGTGATTTGAAAAATGAACTCGGAGAAGAAGGAATTACCCGCAGCGAGTTTATAACGAAATTAAATACGATTTTAAATCGCTATAAAGACGAGGTAAATAGTGTTCACAATACTGGCGCAACTGGTGAATATCGAGTATATATACGAAATATAGAAAATGTAATAGAAAATGGTGAAGAAAACCCGCTAAAGAAGAAGATAACCTTTTTAAGCAGAGGATTTGTTGATGGCAAGGAAAAAACGGTTATTTCAGAAGTTGAAATTGGTGCACAATCTGTTTTGGAGACGTTACATTATGCGCTCGGTGCCAACAAATTATGTAAAACTCCAAATACCTGTATACCTGGTGAAGGAAATTTGTTTTTGCACGGCGGGGTTTCAATCACAGGGGATATGAAGGTAGACGGGAATTTAATCATAACGAACCGCGGATATGCATATTTAAGTGGTGAGAAATGGATTGCGTCCGTTTACCCGAGCATTTTGCCGGCACAAGGAAAAGCAAATGCAAATTTACTACTTGGCGGAAATATTTTTACCTTTAATCATACCCCTCCATATGGACAACATATTACAACTTCTAATTTTGGAAGTTCTTATACAAAGCTAACAGATCGTATTGATGATGCTTTTTACAATCGGCAAGCCCCGGTTATTGTAAAAAGGCAGCCGATCCGTGATGACATTCAAATTCCTGCACAAAAATCAGTTTTTTATTATAAACATAATTCTCCTGGTGTAACGATCATAAAAGCTAATAATGAACTAATCTCAAACCAAAATTGGCCTAATGACAAAGTTTATGCGAGTCATGATGAATGTATTTTAATAAGGTGTGAGAAATACGATGGAGATTACACATTTACTGGGAATAATCTTTTTAAAAGCTTTGCCACTGCAGGTTCATTAACAATTCGCAATTCAAATAATCAATTCAGACAGACCACCTTTAAGGAGGGAGCCTATATAGAGAAAGATTTAACAATTGGCAACGGATCTAATTCGTACAACCCAAATAATTATGACAAAATTCGGGTGGACGGCCCCATATTTGTGAACGGTGATCTGACGATTAGAGGGGCTGATGCGGAATTTAATTCAATTATGTATGTAATGGGGGATGTGACGATTGAATATTCGCGCATCAATGGATTAGGTCAAAACGGTTCATTAATTATTTTTGCAAAAGGAAATATAAACATTAGAAATAATAGCGTTAACCAGGATGAACCTAGTAATATTAAAGGGTTTTTCTATTCAGAACAAGCATTAGAAATGTTTGGAGTTGGTTCAAATATTCGTATAGAAGGAGGAATATCAGCGAGGCGCATTGTTTTAAATGCGATAAGAGGGCGTGCTAGTAATCGATATTTTGAGGGAGCACAAAGGATTACGAATAACGATTATTTTGAAGGTGCACAAAACCAAATAGGCAAGCTTTCTAGGCTGCAAATTATTTATGATCCGGAAATTATCAATACGTATGCAGATATAAAGTCTAGAGAGCCCGTTATTAAAAACTTAGATCCGCCTAAAATTATTAATCGTGACATAGAATAAATACCTTTCATCTTATTTTTTTGCCGATATGACCACCGCCTCTCGTGTATAGCGAAGGCGGTGGAGGAATCGGCTTCTTTTTTAGCTTTTTGTGATGTTTTTCCGTTGCAATACTTTCCGTTATGATCATAAAATGAAAAATTAAGAAATGACAGTCTAAAAGCCAATTTTTCGAGAAAATTGTCGAAAGCCGAAATGGATATTTTTGCTGTTACAAAAACATCTTTAATTGATTTGAATGATGCAAACCGTTTTAATTAATCTGAGAAAAGCGATGGAGGCGAGATTTGCTTATCCTTGTAAAAAAGTATGGACGAAACAATTATTCACTGCATGTGATTTGACAAGCTCAAGCCTCTTTTATCCTCTTGTAAATGGAAATATACAACAAACAGACAAAACAGCTTAAAACAGAACGAACAAAAACGACAAATTTACGAACAACTAAGAGCTCGCTTCTTCTGAAGATTCTCCGCATCTATTGAAATCAAGCTCGCTTTCTTTAAAACCTTCAATCGGAGTATAATTAATTGATCGTTACAAGAAACATAAACTGTTCCATTCTTGAAGCATATGAGCAGTGAAAGCTTCGTTTGATTTTAAAGCCAGCTCTAAAAGTGCTTTTTTGTTTCATATCATTCTTAGTCTCATACTCAAGAACAATTGAATATTGAGCACTGTTCATCGCATATAATGGGAAAGTATAATACTGTATCATTTCAAAATTCATATATGGCCAAAACAGAAAAAGTCATTTGGATAGTAAGGAGGAATGATAATGCCTGAGGAATGGCAAATTATGTTGATTCGCATTGTTTTAGCAGTCATTTTAAGTGGATTTATTGGCCTTGAACGAGAATTTAAACGGCATCCAGCAGGCTTTCGCACGCATTTGTTAGTTGGTGTCGGCTCCTGCATGATGATGTTGCTGTCTCTTTATGGCTTTGAAGAATATATGGATCGTTATGAAAATATTCGTTTTGACCCAGCAAGAATTCCTTCTTATGTCATTAGCGGCATTGGTTTTTTAGGTGCTGGAACGATATTAGTGAGAGGGGTTACGGTAAGAGGATTAACGACGGCAGCCTCGATTTGGGTTGTTGCAGGACTTGGCCTTGTCGTTGGGGCAGGAATGTATCCGTTGGCGATTTTTTCTACCTTGATTGTATTGTTGAGTTTGATCTTTCTCAATAAGGTGGAGGCTTTTTTTGCTGAGAAGTCAAGCAAAAAATGGATACAAGTTAGTCTTCCAGAAGATGATTTGGTGGAATTTACTCGGAAACTTGAACAATTAAATATTTCTGTTTATAAAATTCATTTTACATTGTCAAAGCCAAAAGAAACTAAACATGCGAAGCGTTCATATTTACTTGAAATTGGCCTTCCAAAAGATGAAATGCCTGAAATCATAAACGAATTATTGAAATTTCAAGAAGTTAAAAAAGTTTTTTAAAGAGCGGGTTTTTCCATATTGTAAATGGCAATATTATTAGTGAGCTTTTTTGTTGAAATGACACAAAAAAAAATTTATATTATAATTAAGGTCAAATATAGTCAAAGTCAAGTGACTAGTTGTTATCGTTTAGGAAATAAGCATTACGTAAACATCTTGCCTCCTATCCCTCAAGGATATTGCACATTTCTTGAGCGTTTTGCAATTCCGATCAAAAAGTTGAAGGAGGTGTTTTTCGAGGTGCGGAATATATCTGATATTATCGAGCAATATTTAAAGCATGTATTAGATTCAAGCGGAAAAGAAATTGTTGAAATTAAAAGAAGTGAAATTGCGGATAAATTTCAATGTGTTCCATCGCAAATCAATTACGTGATCAACACTCGTTTTACAATTGAACGGGGTTACATTGTCGAAAGCAAAAGGGGTGGAGGCGGTTATATCCGAATTATGAAAATTCGAATCAATGACCGTATCCAGTTGATCAATCAAATTTTAAATGCCATTGGTAAAAGGCTGTCACAATCGTCGGCGGAGGATATTATTTTGAGATTGGCTGATGAAGAGGTTATTTCAGAAAGAGAAGCGAAAATTATGTTGAGCGTAATTGATCGGTCTGTTTTATATATTGATTTGCCTGATCGAGACGAATTGAGGGCAAGGATGATGAAGGCGATGCTCACCTCGTTAAAATACAAGTGAGGATGTGATGGACGATGATTTGTCAAGAATGTCATGAAAGGCCCGCTACTTTCCACTTTACAAAAATCATCAACGGTGAAAAGACTGAAGTGCATATATGTGAAAAATGTGCACAGGAAAAAAGTGATGTATTCATATTCAATATGAATCCAGGCTTTTCTATAAACAACTTATTGTCCGGATTATTAAATATGGACAGCGCCATTAGCAGCCAAGGGCAAAATGTTTTCAAGAAAAATCAGGTCATTCAATGTGAGAAATGTAATATGACGTTTGATCAATTTACAAAAATTGGCAAATTCGGGTGCTCCCATTGTTACAAAACATTTTATCACCAAATTACTCCGATTTTAAAACGTGTTCATGGCGGGAATACAACTCACGGCGGTAAAGTGCCGAAACGGACCGGTGGAAGTATTCATTTGAAAAAGCGCCTGAAAATGCTTAAACAGGAACTGCAAGAATTAATTGCGAAAGAGGAATTCGAAAGAGCAGCTCAAGTTCGGGATGAAATTCGGTCCATTGAAGCGAAGATAAATGGACGGAACGAAAGGGGAGTATGACATGTCCTTTCAAAAATTTATTCGTTCAGCCATGAGCCCTTGGATGAATCAAGAAGGACCTGATTCCGATATTGTGCTGAGCAGCCGAGTCAGATTGGCGCGAAATATAGAAAATATCAGCTTCCCTACCATTATGTCGAATGAAGAAGCCTTGGCTGTTTTAAATACATTTGAAGAATCATTTTCACAAAGAGTGTTTGACGGTTTAGGGACATTCGTGCTGCTGAAAATGAATGAACTTCAGCCTATTCAAAAACGCGTACTTGTAGAGAAGCATTTGATTAGTCCTTATTTAATGGAAGAATCAGCACTTGGAGGGTGCCTTTTATCTGAAAACGAAGAAGTGAGCATTATGATAAACGAGGAGGATCATATTAGAATTCAATGTTTGTTCCCGGGCCTTCAGCTAAAAGAAGCGTTGAAAATGGCAATGAATCTTGACGATTGGATTGAGGAAAAAGTTGATTATGCATTTGATGAACATAGGGGCTACTTAACTAGCTGTCCAACAAATGTCGGTACCGGCTTGCGGGCTTCCGTGATGATGCACCTTCCAGGACTTGTCTTAACACAGCAGATTAACCAAATTATACCTGCTATCAATCAATTAGGATTGGTTGTGAGAGGTCGGTACGGAGAAGGAAGTGAAGCGATAGGTAATATATTCCAAATTTCGAACCAAATTACGCTAGGCAAATCAGAAGATGATATTGTCGATGATTTAATAGGTGTTGTCGGGCAATTAATTGCTCAAGAACGGGCTGCAAGAGATGCTTTATATAAAACGAATCCGCATCATCTAGAAGACCGTGTATATCGTTCCTATGGCACTCTCAAATACAGCAGAATTATTCCATCGAAAGAAGCAATTCAATGTTTATCAGATGTGCGCTTAGGAATTGACCTAGGGATTATTCAAAATGTTCCACGCAGTGTTTTAAATGAGCTTATGATTTTAATTCAGCCCGGATTTCTGCAACAATATTCAGGAGGAGTTCTACGGCCGAATGAACGGGATATTCGCAGGGCAACATTAATTCGTGAAAGGCTTCAATTAGAAAGGAAGCAAAGGGAGGATGATGAACAATGATGTTTGGGAGATTTACGGAACGGGCGCAAAAAGTGCTTGCTTTAGCGCAGGAAGAAGCTGTACGACTCGGACATAACAATATCGGCACAGAGCACATATTGCTTGGGCTCGTGCGCGAAGGAGAAGGAATTGCCGCTAAAGCGCTTCACGCTCTAGGATTAAGTCCAGAAAAAATTCAAAATGAAGTGGAAAGCCTGATAGGACGGGGGCAAGAAATTTCACAAACGATCCATTACACACCGAGAGCAAAGAAAGTCATTGAACTGTCAATGGATGAAGCAAGAAAATTAGGACATTCTTATGTCGGAACAGAACATATCCTATTGGGATTAATTCGAGAAGGCGAGGGAGTTGCTGCGCGTGTTTTAAACAATCTCGGAGTAAGCTTGAACAAAGCGCGTCAGCAAGTTTTACAGTTGTTAGGCAGCAATGAAGTATCCTCAAGCCACCAAGGAAGTTCGATGACAAACGCAAATACTCCGACGCTTGATAGTCTTGCGCGGGACTTAACGGCTGTTGCACGGGAGGGCGGACTTGATCCAGTCATCGGCCGAAGCAAAGAAATTCAGCGTGTCATCGAGGTTTTGAGCCGAAGAACAAAAAATAATCCTGTCTTAATAGGTGAACCTGGTGTTGGGAAAACTGCCATAGCAGAGGGACTTGCTCAGCAAATTGTGAATAATGAGGTTCCTGAAATTTTGAGAGATAAGCGCGTTATGACCCTTGATATGGGAACAGTTGTAGCTGGCACAAAATATAGAGGGGAATTTGAGGACCGCCTTAAAAAGGTAATGGATGAAATTCGCCAAGCAGGAAACATCATTTTATTTATTGACGAGCTTCATACACTGATCGGCGCAGGCGGGGCGGAAGGTGCAATTGATGCTTCCAACATTTTAAAACCTGCTTTGGCTCGGGGAGAATTGCAATGTATTGGGGCAACAACTTTGGATGAATACCGTAAATATATTGAAAAGGATGCTGCACTTGAACGGCGCTTCCAGCCAATCCAAGTCGACGAACCGTCCATTGAAGAGAGCATTCAAATTTTAAGAGGCTTAAGAGACCGATATGAAGCACACCACCGGGTATCCATTTCCGATGAGGCGATTGAAGCTGCTGTTAAACTTTCAGATCGGTATATTTCCGATCGGTTCCTGCCTGATAAAGCGATTGACTTGATTGATGAAGCAGGCTCCAAAGTCCGTCTTCGTTCATTTGCAACACCTCCGAATTTAAAGGAATTGGAGCAAAAATTAGAAGAAGTGCGAAAAGAAAAAGAAGCTGCAGTCCAAAGCCAAGAATTTGAAAAAGCAGCTTCATTAAGAGATACAGAGCAGCGGCTCAGAGAGGAATTAGAGGAAACGAAAAAATCATGGAAGGAAAAACAAGGTCAAGAAAATTCTGAAGTGACCGTAGAGGATATTGCAATGGTTGTTTCAAGCTGGACGGGAATTCCGGTTGTTAAACTTGCCCAAACAGAATCAGAGCGGCTTTTGAATCTCGAAGAAATTTTACACTCGCGCGTTATTGGTCAAGAAGAAGCTGTCACTGCAGTCGCAAAAGCTGTCAGACGGGCACGTGCAGGCTTAAAAGATCCGAAGCGTCCGATCGGTTCATTTATCTTCTTAGGACCGACAGGTGTAGGGAAAACGGAATTAGCCCGTGCATTAGCTGAAGCAATGTTTGGTGACGAAGATGCTATGATTCGAATCGATATGTCAGAATATATGGAGAAGCATTCTACGTCAAGGCTCGTTGGTTCGCCTCCTGGATATGTAGGCTATGAAGAGGGAGGACAATTGACGGAAAAAGTGCGCCGCAAGCCATACTCAGTCGTATTATTGGATGAAATTGAAAAAGCTCATCCAGATGTGTTTAACATTTTGCTGCAGGTGCTTGAAGACGGAAGACTCACAGACTCAAAAGGGCGCACCGTTGATTTTCGAAATACGATTTTAATTATGACTTCAAATGTAGGGGCAAGCGAATTAAAACGGAATAAATATGTCGGCTTTAATGTTCAAGACGAAAATGAAAATTATAAAGATATGAAAAACAAAGTGATGGATGAACTGAAAAAAGCATTTCGTCCTGAATTTTTGAACCGGATTGACGAAATTATTGTGTTCCACTCTTTAGAGAAAAAACATTTGAAAGAAATTGTTTCGCTGATGGCGGATCAGCTGACAAAACGATTAAAAGAACAGGATATAGAACTCGAATTAACGGATCGTGCAAAAGAAAAGCTGGCTGAAGAGGGCTTTGACTTAGAATATGGAGCGCGTCCGTTGCGGAGAGCGATTCAAAAATATGTCGAAGATCGCTTATCAGAGGAATTATTGAAAGGTACGATCTCGCAAGGTCAAAAAGTTGTATTGGATGTGCAAAATAATGAATTTGTCGTAAAAACTGCAGAAAAGGTTCAATAATCCAATGGGCATACTGCTTCACGTATGCCCCTCTCTTTCATTCTATTGTCGTTTATCGATTGAACAAAGTGGGGAATAACCGAATGTCAAAGATCAAATCAAAATATATTTGTCAATCGTGCGGATATGAATCGCCGAAATGGATGGGAAAATGTCCAGGGTGCGGCGCATGGAATTCAATGGTTGAAGAAGTTATCAAGCCAAAGGGAAAACACCGCATTGCTTTTAGTCATTCCGAATCATCCACTGTCAGCAAACCTTCTCCAATTCATCAAATCCAAGCTGCGCAAGAACCTAGAATGCTTACAGGACTTCATGAGTTTAACCGCGTATTGGGAGGCGGAATTGTAAAAGGGTCTCTCGTTTTAATTGGAGGGGATCCTGGAATTGGAAAATCCACTCTCTTATTGCAAGTCTCCTCGCAGCTGGCAGAGAGAGGGAACGATGTTTTATACATTTCGGGAGAAGAATCTTTAAAACAGACAAAGCTTCGCTCCGACCGACTCGGGGTAAAAGGCGAAAGACTATTCGTGCTTTCTGAAACGGACTTAGAAATCATTATTCAATCCATATTGGAAACTGAACCGGCTTTTGTCATCATTGATTCCATTCAAACGATTTATAACAGTGAAATTGCTTCTGCTCCTGGAAGCGTATCTCAGGTTCGAGAGTGTACGGCTGAATTAATGAGATTGGCAAAAACAAAGGGAATTCCAATTTTTATTGTCGGCCATGTAACAAAAGACGGCACAATTGCAGGGCCGCGCATTTTAGAACATATGGTTGATACTGTATTGTATTTTGAAGGTGACCGGCACCATACGTACCGAATTTTACGGGCAGTTAAAAACAGGTTCGGATCCACTAACGAAATAGGAATTTTTGAAATGAAGGAAGCAGGTCTGAAAGAAGTGCTCAACCCGTCAGAAGTGTTTTTAGAAGAGCGTGCAAAAGGTGCATCTGGTTCAACAGTAGTCGCCTCTATGGAAGGGACTAGACCTGTTCTAGTCGAAATACAAGCTTTAATCACCCCGACAAGCTTTGGAAACCCCAGAAGGATGGCAAATGGGATTGATCATAATCGTGTTTCTTTGTTGATGGCGGTATTGGAAAAACGTGTTGGTTTATTGCTCCAAAACCAAGATGCCTACTTAAAAGTTGCCGGCGGGGTGAAATTAGACGAGCCTTCAATTGACTTGGCAATTTGCATCAGTATAGCCTCAAGCTTTAAAGATGTTCCGACGAATATTTATGATGTTTTTGTCGGTGAGGTTGGTTTAACAGGAGAAATTAGAAGGGTTTCACGAATTGAACAGCGTGTACAAGAAGCTGCCAAGCTGGGATTTAAGCGGATCTTTTTACCGAAAGCCAATCTGGGCGGTTGGAAATGTCCGGAAGATATAGAAATTATCGGTGTGCAAAACATTTCAGAAGCGCTCGAACTTGCAATAGGGGGATAGCTATGAAACAAGAGAAATCGCTTAAGGAAATCTTGCAATTTGTAGCCCCAGGCACACCAATCCGGGAAGGAATTGAAAACGTGCTGCGCGCAAAGACCGGGGGGCTAATTGTTGTAGGATTTAACGAAAAAATCAAACAAATTGTAGACGGGGGATTTTATATCAATTGCCCTTTTTCCCCCGCCTATTTATATGAACTTGCTAAAATGGATGGGGCTATTATTTTAAGTGACTCAGGGCAAAAAATTTTATACGCAAACGCACAGCTCGTTCCGGATACGAGCATAGAGGTAAGAGAAACAGGCATGAGGCATAGAACAGCTGAACGAGTAGCAAAGCAAACAGGAAATCTCGTGATTGCTATTTCTGAAAGAAGAAATGTCATCACATTATATTTTGGCAATTCCCGCTATGCTTTGAGGGATATCGGCGTCATTTTGACGAAGGCCAATCAAGCGTTGAGGACGTTGGAAAAGTATAAATCCGCCACTGACCAGTCCATTAATAATTTAGGATCTTTAGAGTTTGAAGATTTAGTCACGATCGATGAAGTGATCCAAGTTTTACATAGAATCGAAATGGTGCTGCGAATTAAGAGTGAAATTATTAATTATATTTACGAACTCGGTACAGAAGGGCAGCTGATTCAGCTTCAGATGACCGAGCTTTTAGCAGATATTGAAAAAGAAGCGGCTATGCTTATCAAAGATTACAGCATGGAGCGGCTGAATGATCCGATTCCTATATTAAAGGAGCTGCAAGAATTGTCCAGCTCTGCATTATTAGATGATGCGGTTTTATTGAAGCTGCTCGGATATCCCCATTTTACCAATATGAATGAACCTGTTGTTCCTCGAGGTTACCGGTTTTTGCATAAAATACCAAAGCTTCCTTCCGTTATTATTGAAAATTTAGTGACAACCTTTGAAAATTTGAAACAAATTGCAAATGCTACCGTAGAAAAGCTTGATGAAGTGGAAGGAATAGGTGAAGTTAGGGCGAGGAAAATTAAGGAAGGATTAAGGCGCCTCCAAGATCAGTATAACATTGCAAGGGAGCTCTAACACATCCTTTACAGTAATTTATCAATATTTTTACAATCCTTGTTTTTAGATGTTTGAAAGGTTTGAAAGTGTATATAATGAAATAAAGGAGGTGGAGGTATGTTAAAACGAATTGTTCAAATATTTTTCTTTTTTGTTGGCGGAACGTTAGGTGTTTTGTTTATACCGGAATTATTATTTCTCTTAAATCTTGATGATGTTCCATTTCTGATGACACCATATACATTGGCGATATTAGGTGCAATTTTATTTTATATAACCTCCTTCTGGCTAGTGGATTATGTGGTGAATTGGATAAAATTTATAGAAGAGAAATTAGTGAAAGCTCCGGTTACGGATGTATTATTTGGCAGTTTAGGATTAATTTTTGGTCTGATTATTGCTTATTTGATTGGAATTTCATTATCTGAACTTCCATACCCAATTATCAATAACATTGTTCCGATCTTTTTAACCATAATTTTAGGATATTTAGGTTTTCAAATCGGATATAAAAAGCGCGACGAACTGTTGAACTTGTTTTCGATTACAGCAAGAATCAGCAAGAAGAAAGCCTCTCAAGAAGAAGAGGAAAATGTTGAAAAGAAAAGCTTAAAAATATTAGATACAAGTGTTATTATAGATGGCAGGATTGCAGATATTTGTCAAACAGGTTTTTTAGAAGGGACCATTATTATTCCTCAATTTGTGTTGGAGGAACTTCAGCATATAGCGGATTCTTCAGATGTGCTAAAAAGAAATCGAGGAAGAAGAGGTCTGGATATTTTAAATAAAATCCAAAAAGAGCTGGACATTAAAGTGGAAATATGGGAAGGCGACTTCGAAGATATACAAGAAGTCGACAGCAAGCTTGTAAAACTGGCAAAAATCATTCAAGGCGTTGTGGTCACAAACGATTTCAATTTAAATAAAGTATGTGAGCTCCAAAACGTCTCTGTTTTGAACATCAACGATTTAGCCAATGCGGTAAAACCGATTGTACTACCAGGGGAAGAGTTAAATGTCCAAGTAATTAAGGATGGAAAAGAGCATAACCAAGGTGTTGCTTATCTTGATGATGGCACGATGATTGTTGTCGAGGACGGAAGGGACTATATCGGGAAAAATATTGATATTCTCGTTACAAGCGTTCTTCAAACATCTGCCGGACGAATGATTTTTGCAAAGCCAAAGCTGCTGGAAAAAGCATTGTAATAAGGGAGAAAGAAGATGGAATATCGGGTTGTCATACCAGCTGCAGGGCAAGGGAAAAGAATGAGGGCAGGAAAAAATAAACAGTTTATCAAACTTAATTCTTTACCTGTGATTGTTCATACTTTAATGGTGTTTGAAAAAGATCCTCAATGCACCGAAATTGTTCTAGTCATAAACGAGAAAGAGCGTGAAGAATTTCTTTCTTTACTGAAAAAATATAAAATAAAAAAAGTGCAAAAACTAGTTCCCGGAGGACAGGAACGCCAATATAGTGTTTACAACGGGTTAAAAGCTGTTGAAGAAGATGGTATAATATTAATTCACGACGGTGCAAGGCCTTTCATTCGCAGGGAAACCATTCATCAGCTTGTTGAAAAGGCTCATTTAGAGGGCGCAGCGGTCGTAGCCGTTCCTGTAAAGGATACTGTGAAAAGGGTTCGCAATATGGAAGTCATTGATACTGTTGAACGTTCTAGCTTGTGGGCAGTTCAAACGCCACAAGCTTTTCGTCTTTCCATCGTATTAAAAGCTCATGAAGCGGCCAATAGGGATCAATTTGTAGGAACAGACGATGCAAGTCTTGTAGAAAGAATTGGCGAAAAAGTTTGTATTGTACATGGGGATTATTCAAATATAAAGCTTACAACCCCTGAAGATTTGATTTTTGCCCGTGCGATTTTAGAGAGTGAAAGAGGGGAAAGGGAATGATTCGGATTGGACAAGGTTTTGATGTTCATCAGCTTGTGGAAGGAAAACCGCTTGTGATCGGTGGAGTCAACATTCCTTATGAAAAAGGATTGCTTGGACATTCTGATGCTGATGTTCTTCTTCATGCATTGACAGATGCCTGCTTGGGAGCGATTGGAGAAGGAGATATCGGCAAGCATTTTCCTGATACGGATCCTGCATATAAAGATATTGACTCGGCGAAATTGCTTCAAGAGGTATGGAACTTGGTAAAGGAGAAAGGCTATATATTAGGCAATGCGGATTGTACAATTATTGCTCAAAAACCAAAAATGGCGCCTTACATCCATCAAATGCGTACTAGAATTGCGGAGCTCTTGGAGGCTGAACTTGACCAAGTGAATGTTAAAGCAACGACGACGGAGGAGCTTGGGTTTACAGGACGCGGGGAAGGAATCGCTGCACAGTCAATCGTTTTATTGCAAAAGAAAAAGTAATCTTTGAACATCAATGGTTTGGTGGTACAATATTTTAAAGAATTACGGTTTGATTATTGGAGGGACAAAATATGGCTGACAACGGAATACGGGTTCGCTATGCACCGAGTCCGACGGGGCATTTACATATTGGAAACGCACGCACTGCATTATTTAATTATTTGTTCGCTAGAAGCCAAAATGGGAAATTTATTATCCGAATTGAAGATACCGATCAAAAGCGGAATATCGAAGGAGGAGAACAAAGCCAGCTTTTTTATTTAAAATGGCTTGGAATTGATTGGGACGAAAGCATAGACAAGGGCGGAGATTACGGTCCTTATCGACAATCGGAGCGGACAAGCATTTATAAAAAATATTATGAAGAGCTCTTGGAAAGAGACTTGGCGTATAAATGTTATTGTACGGAAGAGGAGCTTGAAAACGAGCGTCAAGCGCAAATCGATCGCGGTGAAATGCCAAGATATTCAGGGAAATGCGCGCACCTTTCTAAAGAACAGCAAGAGGCACTCGAAAAAGAAGGACGGAAACCAAGCATTCGTTTCCGGGTTCCAAAAGGAAAAATATATAAATGGAACGATATCGTAAAAGGAGATATTTCTTTTGAGTCCGATGATTTTGGGGATTTTGTCATCGTGAAAAAAGACGGAACACCGACTTATAATTTTGCCGTCGCCGTCGACGATCATTTAATGGAAATCAGTCATGTGTTGCGCGGAGAAGACCATATCTCCAATACACCGAAGCAAATGATGATTTATGAAGCTTTTGGATGGGAGCCGCCTGTTTTTGGTCATATGACGTTAATCGTCAATGAAAACAGAAAAAAATTAAGCAAGCGTGATGAGAGCATCATTCAATTTATTGAACAATATGCTGAATTAGGGTATTTGCCTGAAGCGCTCTTTAATTTTATCGGTTTGTTAGGATGGTCTCCTGTTGGGGAAGAAGAGATTTTCAGCAAAGAAGAGTTTATTAAAATTTTTGATCCAAACCGATTATCAAAATCACCTGCTGTTTTCGATACACTGAAATTAAAATGGATGAACAATCAGTACATGAAAAAGCTTGATCTCGAAAAAGTAGTCGACCTTTCGCTGCCCCACCTTGTAAAAGCCGGGCGCATCAGTGAAAATATGTCAGAAGATGAAAGAGATTGGGTGCAACGTCTCATTTCCCTGTATCAAGAGCAAATGAGCTACGGTGCAGAAATTGTCGAATTAAGCGAAATGTTTTTTAAGGAAGAGATAGAGATCGATGAAGAAGGAAAGCTTGTGCTTCAAGAAGAACAAGTTCCTTCCGTGTTAAGCGCATTTTTGGAAGAAGTGAAAGCAATTCAAGATTTCAAAGCAGATGAAATCAAAAAAGCGATTAAGTCAGTTCAAAAGGCGACAGGTCAAAAGGGGAAAAAATTGTTCATGCCGATTCGCGTTGCGACGACCGGGCAGACACACGGTCCTGAGCTGCCGCTTGCCCTTGAGCTCTTAGGAAAAGAAAAGATTATCACAAGGCTGGAAAAAGCACTAGATTAACTTTTTAAAAAAATTGTAATATAGTATTGATGAACAGATGACGGAAAAACGTTGAGAAGGAGAAGTAAGAAAGCAAACGGCTTTTCAGAGAGAACCTCCTTTGGCTGAAAGAGGTTTAAGCACGCGCTTTCTGAAATGCCCCTTCGAGTCTTTTGTCGAAACCAGCGGGAGTAGACAAAAGCGGAGACTCACCGTTATAAGAGTTAAAGTTGAGGGAAAAGAAAAGCTATACTTTTCCCTAAACAGAGTGGAACCGCGCTTATTTGCGTCTCTGTATCTACAGAGGCGCATTTCTTTTTCAGTAGGGTATTATGATTACTTTTTATGGGAGGGAGAAAAATATGTGGAAAATATTAAAAGAAGATGTGGAAGTCGTTTTTGACCAAGACCCTGCTGCGAGATCTTATTTAGAAGTGATCTTAACTTATTCAGGCCTTCACGCCATATGGGCTCATCGGTTGGCGCATGCGTTTTACAAACGGAAATTATACTTTATCGCCAGGGTCATTTCGCAAATAAGCCGCTTTTTCACGGGAATTGAAATCCACCCTGGTGCCAAAATCGGTCGTCGTTTTTTCATCGATCATGGCATGGGTGTCGTTATTGGCGAGACTTGTGAAATTGGCGATAATGTTACTGTATATCAAGGAGTTACATTAGGCGGAACAGGTAAAGAAAAGGGGAAACGGCATCCTACCATCAAAAATAATGTTCTCATTGCAGCTGGCGCGAAGGTATTAGGATCTATTACGATTGGAGAAAACTCGAAAATTGGCGCAGGTTCCGTCGTTTTGCGCGATGTTCCGGATAATTCGACTGTTGTAGGCATTCCGGGGAGAGTTGTTGTGCAAAACGGGAAAAAGGTGAGAAAAGATTTAAATCATAGAGATTTGCCGGATCCTATTTCAGATAAATTCAAAGAGCTTGAAAAAGAAATAGGAAAATTAAAGGCAGAATTAGATAATCTGAAAAAAAAGGAGGGCGTTCAATGAGTATCAAAATTTATAATACATTATCCAGGAAAAAGGAAGAATTTATTCCTTTAGAGGACAACAAGGTAAAGATGTATGTTTGCGGTCCTACCGTTTACAACTATATTCACATCGGAAATGCTAGACCAGCCATTGTATATGATACAGTTCGTCGATATTTGGAGTACAGAGGGTACGATGTGAAATATGTGTCGAATTTTACCGATGTGGATGATAAATTGATTAAAGCTGCAAATGATTTGGGCGAAACGGTTCCGGAGATTGCAGAACGATTTATTAAGGCCTATTTTTCTGATATTGATGCACTGGGATGCAAAAGAGCGGATGTTCATCCTCGTGTGACGGAAAATATGGAGACAATCATTGAATTCATCCAAGCTCTCATTGACAAAAATTATGCCTATGAAGTCGACGGAGATGTGTATTATAAAACACGGTATTTTAAGGAATACGGAAAGCTTTCGCATCAATCAATAGATGAGCTTCATGCCGGTGCCAGAATACAAATTGGCGAAAAAAAGAGAGATCCGCTTGATTTTGCACTTTGGAAAGCAGCAAAAGAAGGGGAAATTTCATGGGATAGCCCTTGGGGAAAAGGACGTCCTGGATGGCATATTGAATGCTCCGCAATGGCAAGAAAATATTTAGGGGATACAATTGATATTCATGCAGGCGGCCAAGATTTAACTTTTCCGCATCATGAAAATGAGATCGCACAATCCGAAGCGCTTACCGGCAAACCTTTTGCGAAATATTGGATGCATAACGGTTATATTAATATCAACAATGAGAAGATGTCTAAATCACTTGGCAATTTTATTCTTGTTCAAGATGTTTTAAAGCAGTATGACCCACAAGTATTTCGATTTTTTATGCTATCTGTACACTACCGACATCCTATCAATTATTCGAAAGAACTTTTGGATAGTACAAAAAACGGATTGGAAAGAATCCGCACCTCATATATCAATTTAAAGCATCGTCTGGAAAGTAGTGCGAATCTCACTAATGATGATGAAAAATGGCTGGAAGAAATCAGCCGGCTAAAGAAGGAATTTATTCATGAAATGGACGACGATTTCAATACGGCGAATGCTATATCTGTCATTTTCGATTTAGTGAAAAATGCAAACTATTATTTGGAAAGAAAAAACACCTCCGAAAAAGTAATTAAGGCGTTTTTGCAGCTATTTAATGAATTTGGCGATGTATTAGGTTTGACATTTGATGTTCAAGAGCTGCTGGACGAAGACATTGAAAGGCTGATAAACGAGCGAAATCAAGCTAGAAAAGAAAGAAATTTTGCTTTAGCCGACAAAATTCGAGATCAGCTCAAGGAAATGAACATTATATTGGAAGATACGCCTCAAGGAACAAGGTGGAAAAGAGGATAAATATGATTGAGCTTGAAAAAATAAAAGAAGCACGGCAGCTTAACGGTCTTGTTTTAGCATATATGGGCGATGCTGTATATGAAGTATTTGTCAGGCATCATCTGTTATCAAAAGGAACTGTCAAACCGGGCCAGCTTCATAAATTGGCGAAGTCGTTTGTTTCAGCCAAAGCGCAGGCAGCGATTTTAAAAACATTAACTGACAGCGGCTTTTTCAATGAAGAAGAGCTGGAAATAATGAAAAGAGGGCGAAATGCCAAATCAAACACGGTGCCGAAAAATACCGATGTACAAACATACCGATACAGCACGGCTTTCGAATCTTTAATCGGCTATCTTTTTTTAACAGGTGATCAAGATCGGCTAAACAACGTCATAGATGCTGCAATCGCTGCAACATACGAGAAAGGGGGAGTTGAACGTGGCGGATGAATATATATACGGGAAGAATTCGGTTATCGAAGCATTGAAATCGAACAGGGATATTAACAAAGTGTTTATTGCGGAAAATTCATATACTAAACAAGCGCAGCAAATTATAATGCTGGCGAAAAATAAAGGGGTAGCAGTTCAATTCGTTCCAAAGAAAAAGCTCGATCAGATCGTTTCGGGCAGCCACCAAGGAGTCATTGCACAAGTTGCTGCGTATAAGTATACGGATTTTGAAGATTTGTTCAAATTGTCTGACGAACGCGGGGAAGCGCCCTTTTTTCTGATTCTAGATGAAATTGAAAATCCAGCTAATCTCGGGTCGATTATGAGAACAGCTGATGCTGCTGGAGTGCACGGCATTATTATTCCAAAAAACCGGGCGGTCGGTTTAACCAATGTAGTGGCAAAAACGTCAACGGGAGCAATTGAATATGTTCCCGTAGTCCGCGTGACAAATTTGGCGCGCACGATTGACGAGCTGAAAAACAGAGGTATATGGATTTACGGCACTGATGCAAAAGGGGAAGACGATTATCGGACAATTGATGGAAAACTGCCTGTTGCATTAGTAATCGGCAGTGAAGGGAAAGGAATCAGCCGCTTAGTAAAAGAAAAGTGCGACTTCCTTGTGAAAATCCCGATGGTTGGTCATGTTACTTCTTTGAACGCCTCCGTTGCTGCCAGTCTATTAATGTATGAAGTTTTTCGTAAACGGCGGCCATCAGGAGAGTAGCCAATGGATATTTTATTAGTCGATGGATACAACATTATTGGTGCTTGGCCTGATCTGCAAAAATTAAAAGATGAAAACAATTTGGAGGATGCAAGGAAGATCCTGATCAACAAGATGGCCGAATATCAAGCATACACAGGGATGAAGGTGATTGTCGTTTTTGATGCTCATTTAGTGAAAGGAATTGAAAAAAAATATTTGGATAATCGCGTGGAAATTATTTTCACGAGAGAAAATGAAACCGCTGATGAACGGATTGAAAAGCTGGCCAAAACATTAAAAAATATTAAGACGAAAATTTATGTAGCAACGTCCGACTATATAGAACAATGGACGATTTTTTCCCAGGGAGCTTTGAGAAAATCGGCGCGCGAGCTATATAACGAAGTGATGTCTATTGAAGAAAGCATTCGAAAAAAAATTCAGCAAATTCAGGGCGAGCGCCCCGCTTCGAAGATTCGCCTTTCTTATGAAGTTGCCGAAAGGTTCGAAAAATGGAGAAGAGGAGATTTATCGTAATTTTGACATAAGTTGACGTTTATGGAAATCTTGCAGTATAATATTTCTAATAATTGTATGCGCGGTCGGGGTGATTTGCATGAGTGTTCAAGACAACAAGGGGGAAAAAATAAAAAAATTGCAGAAGCTTGAAGATGAACAAATTGTAGAGCTCGTCCACAAAGGCGACAGCGCTGCATTGGATTTCTTGATCACAAAATACCGGAACTTTGTGCGGGTCAAGGCAAGATCCTACTTCCTCATCGGGGCGGATCGTGAGGATATAATTCAAGAGGGGATGATTGGATTATATAAAGCGATTCGTGACTTTAAAGAGGACAAGCTTACCTCCTTTAAGGCTTTTGCCGAGTTGTGCATTACCCGCCAAATGATTACTGCCATTAAAACTGCTACCCGTCAAAAACATATTCCTCTAAACTCGTATGTTTCATTGGATAAACCTATTTATGATGAAGAGTCAGATCGCACACTGATGGATGTAATATCTGGAGCAAAAGTAATGGACCCAGAAGAGCTCATCATTAACCAGGAAAAGTTTGATGATATAGAATTGAAAATGGGGGAAATATTATCTGATCTTGAACGGAAAGTGTTGTCCCTTTATTTGGAAGGTCGTTCCTATTTAGAAATTTCAGAAGAATTAAACAGGCATGTAAAATCTATTGACAATGCCTTGCAGCGGGTGAAAAGAAAGCTAGAAAGATACTTAGAGCTGAGGGAATTTACTTCATAACTCATTGACATAAAAATTGCCATTATGTTACTGTTTAATAGAGTAAGTATCGGTAGGTGTAATATGAGGAAAAAAATAGTTCTAGCTTGTTCTCAATGCGGCAGCCGAAATTATTCAACGATGAAAAAGGCGATCGAAGAACGGTTGGAAATCAAAAAGTTTTGTAAAACGTGCCAAGCTCATACCACTCATCGGGAAACAAAGTAAATTGCACGATTCTTGGATTTCTGGAGGTAAACAAATGCAGCGCTTGACTGGATTTTTTCGAGATGTCGTAAAAGAAATGAAAAAGGTCAGCTGGCCGAAAAGAAAGGAATTGGTTCGCTATACGATTACGGTCATTACAACGGTAGCCTTTTTTGCTATATTTTTTGCTATTGTCGACTTAGGAATTTCTGAGTTATTAAGGCTTATTCTTGAATAAAAGCCTTTTATCCATGATATAATAGATATTATTCATAAGTCCGTCAGTAAACCCGGTAAACGGGTTTTTTCATTGCCTAAAAATGAAATGGGGAGGGAAGGACAAGGTCCTCTGATATGGAAAAGAACTGGTATGTTGTGCATACATATTCCGGCTATGAAAATAAAGTAAAAGCGAATTTAGAAAAACGCGTAGAGTCAATGGGCATGCAGGACAAAATTTTTCGTGTGATCGTCCCTGAAGAAGAAGAAATGGATATGAAAAGCGGAAAGAAAAAAGTGACGAAAAAAAAGGTTTTCCCTGGGTATGTTTTAGTAGAGCTCATCATGACGGATGATTCATGGTATGTGGTTCGCAACACTCCCGGAGTTACCGGATTCGTCGGCTCTGCAGGGTCTGGATCTAAACCAACTCCGCTTTTGCCGGAAGAAGTACAGGCAATTTTCAAACGCATGGGAATAGAAGAGGCTCGTGTGGAAGTTGATTTTGAATTAAAAGAAACGGTAAAAGTAAATGACGGCCCGTTTGCTAATTTCACGGGTGTTATCGAAGAAATCGATACAGATAGAAAAAAAGTCAAAGTTCTCGTCAATATGTTTGGGCGTGAAACACCAGTTGAACTAGATTTTTCCCAAGTTTCCAAATTGTAAAATGTAGAAAAACAAACTTGAAATCATTAATTAAAAATGGTAATATTTCTTAAGTCGATATGTCTCTGAAAGAGACTGAATGATGCATTAATCTTTCTCTCATTCATATAAAGAAGGATGTTGCATGAGTGGGAGGGTTTTACCCTATTACCACATCACGGACTTAAGGAGGTGTGTCTCGTGGCTAAAAAAGTGATTAAAATTGTGAAATTGCAGATTCCTGCAGGTAAAGCTAATCCTGCGCCGCCAGTAGGACCTGCTCTCGGTCAAGCTGGGGTTAATATCATGGGATTCTGTAAAGAGTTCAACGCTCGCACGGCTGATCAAGCTGGCTTAATTATTCCTGTTGAAATTACGGTATTTGAAGACCGTTCATTTACATTTATTACGAAAACTCCGCCTGCTGCCGTTCTTTTGAAAAAAGCAGCTGGAATTGAATCGGGTTCTGGTGAACCGAATCGTAATAAAGTGGCAACAATTAAACGCGATAAAGTTCGCGAAATTGCCGAAACGAAAATGCCTGACTTAAATGCAGCTAGCGTTGAAGCAGCAATGCGTATGGTTGAAGGCACAGCCCGAAGCATGGGCATTGTGATCGAAGACTAATCAATATGCATTGGTGTAGTAGGTTGCGAGTTTGTTTATTCAAGTTCGCAACCTTTATTCGTGGGAGGTTATTCCGCTAAAACCACATAAGGAGGAAAATGATATGGCAAAAAGAGGTAAAAAATATTTAGAAGCTGCAAAGCTTGTTGATCGTTCAAAAGCTTATGACGTAAAAGAAGCAATTGAATTAGTAAAGAAAACGAATATCGCAAACTTTGATGCGACAGTTGAAGTTGCATTCCGCCTTGGCGTTGATCCTCGTAAAAACGATCAGCAAATCCGCGGGGCTGTTGTGCTGCCGAACGGTACAGGTAAAACACAACGTGTATTAGTGTTCGCTAAAGGGGAAAAAGCAAAAGAAGCGGAAGCTGCTGGTGCGGATTATGTCGGCGACAGCGACTACATCAATAAAATTCAACAAGGCTGGTTTGACTTCGATGTTGTTGTGGCTACCCCTGATATGATGGGTGAAGTCGGTAAACTTGGACGTATTTTAGGTCCTAAAGGTTTAATGCCGAACCCTAAAACAGGAACGGTAACATTTGAAGTTGAAAAAGCTGTCAAAGAAATTAAAGCTGGTAAAGTTGAATACCGTGTAGATAAAGCTGGGAACGTTCATGTTCCAATCGGAAAAACTTCTTTTGACAGCGAAAAATTAGTTGAAAACTTTACAACAATCTACGATGCGCTATTAAAAGCAAAACCGGCAGCGGCAAAAGGCACTTACATGAAAAACGTTTCTGTAACGTCTACAATGGGCCCTGGAATTAAAGTGGATCCTTCCAGCTTTGTCGTGAAATAATAAACCGGTTTGACAAGCAGGGTGTATTTTAGTAAAATAAAAATGTTGTGTAATTAAATAGAATTCATTTATACCGTAGACAGTAGGTGCCGAAAGGCTTAATATCCTACCGAGGTGTATGATATAGATTAAGCGGAACGTTTTGCTTATTTGTACGATACCTCCATGTCTGCGGGCATGGAGGTATTTCATTTCACCGGCGGTATAAGTGTTCATTTTCAATTTGCAGGAGGTGTAAACAAATGAGCAGCGCAATTGAAAAGAAGAAACAGATCGTTGAAGAAATTGCAGCCAAATTCCGTGAAAGCGTCTCTACTGTTATCGTAGATTACCGCGGTCTTAATGTAGCGGAAGTAACGGAATTGCGCAAAAGACTTCGTGAAGCAAATATAGAGTTCAAGGTTTACAAAAATACGTTAACTCGCCGTGCTGTTGAACAAGCAGAAATTTCTGGATTAGAAGAAGTGCTGACTGGTCCAAACGCTATCGCATTTAGCACTGAAGATGTCGTGGCGCCTGCTAAAATTTTGAATGATTTTGCAAAAGAGCATGAAGCGCTAGAGATTAAAGCTGGCGTCATCGAAGGCAATGTTGCAACAGTTGATGAAATTAAAGCGATTGCTGACCTTCCATCTCGCGAAGGCTTGCTTTCTATGTTGCTTTCTGTACTGCAAGCTCCTATTCGCAACTTTGCACTTGCAACAAAAGCAGTTGCAGATCAAAAAGAAGAGCAAGGCGCTTAAAGCAAATTTTCGTATTAAACTATTAGCAATTTAAAACATAAGGAGGAAAAACAAATGACAAAAGAACAAATTATTGAAGCGATAAAAGAAATGACTGTTCTTGAACTTAACGACTTAGTAAAAGCAATCGAAGAAGAATTTGGCGTAACTGCTGCTGCTCCTGTTGCTGTGGTTGGTGGCGCTGGCGGCGGTGAAGCTGCTGCAGAAAAAACTGAATTCGATGTTATTCTTGCTAATGCAGGTGCACAAAAAATTAAAGTTATCAAAGTTGTTCGTGAAATCACTGGCCTTGGCTTAAAAGAAGCAAAAGAATTAGTTGACAACACTCCAAAACCATTAAAAGAAGGCGTATCTAAAGAAGAAGCTGAAGAACTTAAAGCAAAACTTGAAGAAGTTGGAGCAGAAGTTGAAGTTAAGTAAAAGCTGTTAAATAAATAGAAAAGCTCGCTGATTCATTGGCGGGCTTTTCTTTTATGTATGAATTTCTGCCCGTAGAAAATACTCCTAAAAAAGGGGTGCAGAAAATGAGCGAACATTATTTTTCGGAAAAACCGGAAGTGGAAAGCAATAGGAGAAAAATTGAGTGCACGTTGAGAAATCATCCATTTGCGTTTATGACCGACCGCGGAGTTTTTTCAAAACGGGAGGTTGATTTTGGAACGCAGCTATTAATTGAAACTTTCGCTGCTCCCGAAATTCCAGGAGATATTTTGGATGTAGGCTGCGGATACGGACCGATCGGATTGTCAATTGCAAAATCGGAACCCGATAGAATGATTGATATGATCGATATAAATGAAAGAGCAGTCGAACTTGCAGAACTGAATGCTCGAATAAACAACATTCAAAATGTCCGCGTGTTTCAAAGCAATTTGTTTGAAAAGCTGGAAGGGAAATGGTATGCTGCTATTTTAGCAAACCCTCCCATTCGGGCTGGAAAACAAGTCGTCCATCATATATTTGAAAAAAGCTTTGATCATTTAAAAGACCATGGAGAGCTTTGGATCGTTATCCAAAAAAAGCAGGGGGCTCCTTCTGCTAAACAAAAGCTGGAGACTCTGTTTCGTTCGGTGGAAGTGGCAGAGAGAAAAAAAGGCTATTATATTTTTAAAGCAAAAAAAGATTGACCTGCAATCCAGGATATGTTAACATTATAAAATGCCAATATATTATTTTCCATTTGTAGCTAAATTTTTTCTTGGATGTATAGAACCAATCCATTAAGGAAAAAATAATAAAATCAACTATTTCTGCGCAGTGGTTTTCTTTTTTCATAAAGAAAATCCTTTTTCTTTTTACTTGTAATAGTATTTATTTTATTATATAAAACATGGAATGCTATTTACAAGATATTATTATGCTGATTTGAGGGGTGACTCAGTTGACAAGTCAACTAGTTCAGTACGGACGACACCGCCAACGCAGAAGTTATGCGCGTATTAAAGAAGTGTTGGAATTACCTAATCTTATTGAAATCCAAACCTCTTCGTATCAGTGGTTTCTTGATGAGGGTCTTCGTGAAATGTTTCAAGACATATCTCCTATCGAAGATTTCACTGGTAACCTCTCGCTTGAGTTTATTGACTACAGCTTAGGTGAACCGAAATACTCCGTTGAAGAAGCAAAAGAACGCGATGTTACTTATTCTGCCCCGCTGCGGGTAAAAGTGCGCCTAATTAATAAAGAAACAGGCGAAGTGAAAGATCAAGATGTATTTATGGGCGATTTTCCGCTTATGACGGAAACCGGCACATTTGTGATCAATGGTGCAGAACGAGTAATTGTTTCCCAATTAGTCCGTTCACCTAGTGTTTACTACAGCGACAAAATTGATAAAAACGGTAAAAAGGGCTTTACAGCTACCGTCATTCCAAACCGTGGCGCTTGGTTAGAGTACGAAACAGATGCAAAAGATGTTATATATGTCCGCATTGATCGCACTCGCAAATTACCAGTTACGGTTCTTTTACGTGCCCTTGGGTTTGGCTCTGATCAAGAAATCATCGATGTGTTCGGAGAAAATGAATATTTAAGAAATACGTTGGATAAAGACAATACCGAAAGCCCAGAAAAGGCGCTTCTTGAAATTTACGAACGCCTGCGTCCTGGTGAACCGCCAACAGTTGAAAACGCAAAAAGCTTATTGATCTCCCGTTTCTTTGATCCAAAAAGATATGATTTAGCAAGTGTCGGCAGATATAAAATTAACAAGAAACTTCATATCAAAAACCGACTCTTTAATCAACGATTAGCAGAAACTCTAGTCGACCCTGAAACTGGAGAAATCATTGCTGAAAAAGGAACTATTATTGATAGAAGAACGCTGGATAAAATTTTGCCTTACCTTGAAAAAGGAATAGGGTTTAAAAAATTCACTCCTGATGGTGGAGTAGTTGATGAAGACATCACGTACCAATCTATTAAAATTTATGCTCCAAACGATCCGGATGGAGAAAAAATTCTCAACGTTGTTGGCAACGCAAACATTGATGAAAGTGTAAAAAACATTACGCCAGCAGACATTATTGCGTCCATCAGCTACTTCTTTAATTTGCTATATGGAGTAGGAAATACAGATGATATTGACCATCTAGGAAACCGCCGTCTTCGTTCGGTAGGGGAGCTTTTGCAAAACCAGTTCCGAATCGGACTTTCACGGATGGAGCGTGTTGTGAGGGAAAGAATGTCCATTCAGGATGCCAATACGATTACTCCGCAGCAATTAATCAACATCCGTCCAGTAATTGCGGCCATTAAAGAATTTTTTGGCAGCTCCCAATTGTCCCAATTCATGGATCAAACAAATCCTCTTGCAGAACTGACGCATAAGCGCCGTTTATCTGCATTGGGACCTGGTGGACTCACACGTGAACGAGCAGGCTTTGAAGTTCGCGACGTCCATTATTCCCATTATGGACGCATGTGTCCAATTGAAACGCCTGAAGGTCCAAATATCGGATTGATTAACTCATTATCAACATATGCAAAAGTAAACCGTTTCGGTTTTATTGAAACACCGTATAGAAGAGTTGACCCTGAAACAGGGAAGGTAACAGACCGAATTGACTATTTGACAGCTGACGAAGAAGATAACTATGTTGTTGCTCAGGCTAACGTGCCAGTAGCAGAGGATGGCACGTTTTTAGAAGATAATATTGTTGCCCGTTTCCGCGGGGAAAACATAGTGGTGAAAAAAGACCGTGTCGACTACATGGACGTTTCGCCTAAACAAGTTGTATCAGCAGCAACAGCTTGTATCCCGTTCTTGGAAAACGATGACTCCAACCGTGCATTAATGGGTGCGAACATGCAGCGCCAAGCTGTTCCTTTGCTTCAACCAGAAGCGCCTATTGTTGGTACCGGAATGGAGTATGTATCGGCTAGAGACTCTGGAGCAGCTGTCATCTGCAAGCACGCAGGCGTTGTTGAACGAGTTGAAGCCAACAGAATTTTAGTTCGCCGTTATGAAGAAGTGGACGGCCAAAAGGTTAAAGGTGATCTCGACGAGTACAAATTGTTGAAATTCGTCCGTTCCAACCAAGGAATGTGCTACAATCAGCGCCCAATTGTATCTGTTGGAGACGAAGTCGAGAAAGGCGAAATTTTAGCTGACGGTCCTTCCATGGAAAAGGGAGAGCTTGCTTTAGGCCGAAATGTACTTGTCGCCTTTATGACATGGGATGGATATAACTATGAAGATGCCATCATCATGAGCGAGCGTCTTGTAAAAGAAGACGTCTATACTTCCATCCATATTGAAGAATATGAGTCTGAATCCCGTGATACAAAATTGGGTCCTGAAGAAATAACTCGTGATATTCCAAATGTCGGAGAAGACGCTCTTCGCAACTTGGATGAACGAGGCATTGTCCGCATTGGAGCAGAAGTTAAAGACGGCGACTTGCTTGTTGGGAAAGTAACGCCAAAAGGAGTTACAGAACTGACTGCTGAAGAACGATTATTGCACGCTATTTTTGGAGAAAAAGCACGTGAGGTTCGTGATACATCACTTCGTGTTCCGCATGGGGGCGGAGGTATTGTTCTTGATGTAAAAGTGTTTAACCGTGAAGACGGAGATGAACTGCCTCCAGGTGTCAACCAGCTGGTGCGTGTATACATTGTACAGAAGCGTAAAATCTCTGAAGGAGATAAAATGGCAGGCCGCCATGGAAACAAAGGGGTTATTTCCCGAATTCTCCCTGAGGAGGACATGCCGTTTTTGCCGGATGGAACACCAGTTGACATCATGTTAAATCCATTAGGAGTACCTTCCCGGATGAACATCGGGCAAGTATTGGAATTGCACCTAGGAATGGCGGCTAAGAAGTTGGGCATTCATGTTGCAACTCCGGTATTCGATGGTGCGACAGAAGAAGATGTATGGTCAACAATTGAAGAAGCTGGGATGGCCCGTGATGCGAAAACGGTCCTTTACGACGGCCGCACTGGGGAACCTTTCGATAATCGCGTGTCTGTCGGAATCATGTATATGATCAAACTGGCGCACATGGTTGACGATAAACTGCATGCTCGTTCCACAGGTCCATACTCGCTTGTTACACAGCAACCGCTCGGCGGTAAAGCACAGTTCGGTGGACAGCGGTTCGGAGAAATGGAGGTTTGGGCTTTAGAAGCCTATGGAGCAGCATATACATTGCAAGAAATCCTTACTGTAAAATCAGACGATGTTGTTGGTCGTGTAAAAACATACGAGGCAATCGTAAAAGGCGAAAATGTGCCTGAACCTGGAGTTCCTGAATCTTTCAAAGTATTAATTAAGGAGCTTCAAAGCTTAGGACTGGATGTTAAAATTCTTTCAAGCGATGAACAAGAAATCGAAATGAGAGAATTGGAAGATGAGGTAAATTCCACCCAGTCAGATGGCCTCTCTTTAACGACTGATACAATCGAAGAGGAAATTGTTGATAAAGAAGAAAAAGATGCAGTTGCCAAAGAGTAAAGGAATTTTTTGCTACGGAAGATAAAAAGGGAGGTAGGCCCCTTGCTGGATGTAAATAATTTTGAGTATATGCACATCGGTCTTGCTTCACCTGATAAAATTCGTTCATGGTCATATGGTGAAGTGAAAAAACCAGAAACGATCAACTATCGTACTTTAAAGCCTGAAAAAGACGGTTTGTTTTGTGAACGTATATTCGGTCCGACAAAAGATTGGGAATGCCACTGCGGAAAATATAAACGGGTTCGCTATAAAGGCGTAGTATGCGATCGATGCGGTGTTGAGGTTACGCGAGCAAAAGTGCGTCGGGAGAGAATGGGGCATATCGAACTTGCAGCCCCTGTCTCTCATATTTGGTATTTCAAAGGGATTCCAAGCCGTATGGGACTAGTTCTTGACATGTCACCTCGAGCATTGGAAGAAGTTATTTATTTTGCCTCTTACGTCGTGACAGATCCTGGGGACACACCACTTGAAAAGAAACAGCTTTTATCTGAAAAAGAGTATCGCACATACCGCGAGAAATACGGAAATGCCTTCCAAGCATCAATGGGTGCGGAAGCAATTAAAAAATTATTGCAAGATATCAATCTTGATAAAGAAGTAGAAGCGTTAAAAGAAGAGCTTAAATCTTCTCAAGGCCAGCGGCGCACAAGAGCGATTAAACGCCTTGAAGTGATGGAGGCATTCAGAAATTCCGGAAATGACCCTTCATGGATGGTGTTGGATGTACTTCCTGTCATTCCGCCTGAATTGCGGCCGATGGTTCAATTGGATGGCGGACGCTTTGCAACTTCCGATTTGAACGATTTGTATCGCCGTGTTATTAACCGAAACAATCGTTTAAAAAGATTGTTGGATCTTGGAGCGCCAAGTATCATCGTGCAAAATGAGAAACGGATGCTTCAAGAGGCTGTTGACGCACTTATTGACAATGGACGCCGTGGTCGTCCAGTTACTGGACCGGGAAATCGTCCACTGAAGTCACTCTCTCATATGCTGAAAGGAAAGCAAGGACGCTTCCGTCAAAACCTGTTAGGAAAACGGGTTGACTACTCTGGACGTTCCGTTATCGTTGTCGGCCCAAATCTGAAAATGTATCAATGCGGTTTGCCAAAGGAAATGGCGCTTGAGCTCTTTAAGCCTTTTGTCATGAAGGAGCTTGTTGAAAAAGGGCTGGCACATAACATTAAAAGCGCCAAACGGAAAATTGAACGCGTCCATCCTGAAGTTTGGGATGTGTTGGAGGAAGTCATTAAAGAACATCCGGTTCTGCTTAACCGGGCACCGACTTTGCACAGATTAGGAATCCAAGCGTTCGAACCGACGTTAGTCGAAGGGCGTGCCATTCGTCTACATCCGTTGGTATGTACAGCCTATAATGCTGACTTCGACGGTGACCAAATGGCTGTTCACGTTCCGTTATCGGCAGAAGCACAAGCAGAAGCAAGGCTGTTAATGCTTGCGGCTCAAAACATTTTAAATCCGAAAGACGGAAAACCGGTTGTTACGCCTTCACAAGATATGGTGTTGGGGAACTATTACTTAACAATGGAACGTGAAGGAGCGATCGGAGAAGGGAAAATTTTCAAAGATCCTGATGAGGCGCTCATTGCCTATCAAAACGGCCATGTACATTTGCATACACGAATTGCAGTACATGCCGGTTCCTTAAAGAACGAAACATTTACAGAAGAACAAAATAAAAAGCTTCTGATCACAACGGTAGGAAAATTAATATTCAACGAAATACTGCCGAATTCGTTCCCGTATATTAATGAGCCGTCAACTAAGAACATTCAAGAATGCACGCCTGATAAATATTTTGTTGATCCGGCACAGGTAGATGTGCGGGAGCACATTAAAAACCAAGAAATCATTCCGCCATTTAAAAAAGGAATTTTAGGAAAAATTATTGCCGAAGTCTTTAAGAGATTCCATATTACTGAAACATCGAAAATGCTTGACCGCTTAAAAGATTTAGGCTTTAAATATTCGACTAAAGCCGGAATTACAATCGGTGTTTCTGATATTGTTGTGTTGGCGGAAAAAGAAGCAATTTTAAAAGAGGCGCAAGCTAAAGTTGACAATGTCTTGAAGCAATTCAGACGCGGATTAATCACTGAAGATGAGCGGTACGATCGTGTTATCTCTATTTGGAGTGCTGCTAAAGACACCATTCAAAGCAAGTTGATGAATTCATTAGATAAGCGGAATCCGATTTTCATGATGAGCGATTCAGGAGCTCGCGGAAATGCATCTAACTTCACGCAGCTTGCGGGAATGCGCGGACTGATGGCTAACCCTGCTGGACGAATTATTGAGCTTCCGATTAAATCGAGTTTTAGAGAAGGTTTGACAGTGTTAGAATACTTCATCTCGACCCATGGTGCCAGAAAAGGTCTGGCAGATACAGCATTAAAAACTGCTGACTCCGGTTATTTAACACGCCGCCTTGTAGATGTTGCGCAAGATGTGATTATTCGTGAGGAAGACTGCGGAACAGACAGAGGAATTTTAGCGAGAGCGCTGAAAGACGGTTCAGAAGTTATCGAAAAACTCGAGGAACGGATTATCGGACGATATGCAAGAAGATCGGTTATTCATCCTGAAACGGGTGAAGTGCTTGTCAGGGAAAATGAAATGATTACCGAAGACATAGCAGCTCAAATTATCAATGCAGGGATAGAAGAAGTTTGGATTCGCTCTGCATTCACATGTAATACAAGACATGGTGTATGTAAAAAATGTTATGGACGGAACTTGGCTACCGGCACTGATGTCGAAGTAGGCGAAGCGGTAGGAATTATCGCAGCTCAATCGATCGGAGAGCCGGGTACACAGCTGACGATGCGTACTTTCCACACCGGTGGGGTTGCCGGCGACGACATTACCCAAGGTTTGCCGCGTGTTCAAGAATTGTTTGAAGCCCGTAATCCAAAAGGGCAAGCGGTTATTTCAGAAATTGACGGGGTAGTTGCTGAAATTAATGAAGTGAGAGATAAGCAGCAAGAAATTGTCGTCCGCGGTGAAGTGGAAACACGCACATACACGGCGCCATTTAACGCCCGCTTAAAAGTAGCTGTGGGGGATCGTGTAGAGCGCGGCCAAGAAATTACGGAAGGTTCAATAGATCCAAAAGAATTGTTGAAAGTAAAAGACATTTTAGCCGTTCAAGAATATTTGCTTCGTGAAGTGCAAAAAGTGTACAGAATGCAAGGTGTGGAAATCGGCGATAAGCATATTGAAGTAATGGTGCGGCAAATGCTGCGGAAAGTCCGTGTCATCGATTCCGGCGATACGGATGTTCTGCCGGGAACACTCCTTGACGTTCATCAATTTACAGAAGCGAATAAAAAGGTGCTTTTGGAAGGAAAACGCCCTGCAACAGGACGGCCGGTATTGCTCGGTATTACGAAGGCATCGCTTGAAACGGAGTCCTTCTTGTCTGCCGCATCATTCCAAGAGACAACACGCGTATTAACGGATGCGGCCATTAAAGGAAAACGGGATGAACTGTTAGGCTTGAAGGAAAATGTTATTATCGGTAAGCTTGTTCCGGCTGGAACAGGAATGCAGCTCTATAGAAAAATAAAACCGGTCATGAATAAAAAATCCGTTGACGAAACGATTTCGGTTGAATAATTGTCGGGGAAAAGATGGATGCCGTAAAATGCACAGTTGACATCCATCTTTTCCAATGTTAATATTATCAAGGTGTGTAAATATCACCTGTCACTTTGGAGGATATGAAATATGTCTTATGAAAAAGTAGCACAGGCTGAAAAGATTATTATTGGTACAAAGCAAACAGTGAAAGCTCTGAAAAATGACACTGTAAAGGAAGTTATCATTGCAGTGGATGCTGACCCGAAAGTGACAAACAAAGTGGTTCAGCTGGCTGAAGAGAAAGAAGTTCCTTTAATTAAGGTCGATTCTATGAAGAAGCTCGGAAAAGCTTGCGGAATAGAAGTTGGAGCGGCAGCTGTTGCAATTATAAAATAAACATTGTTTTTGTAGATTTCTGCAAAAACAATTGTTTTTACCAAATTATGAACCGCCTGGATGTGTGGGTTTGAAAAAACGTTTGAAGGGAGGAAATGTATATGCCTACAATTAACCAATTAGTGCGAAAAGGCCGCACGCGCAAAGTAGTAAAATCAAAATCTCCTGCGTTAAACAAAGGATACAACAGCTTCAAAAAAGAACAAACAAATTTATCTTCGCCGCAAAAACGAGGAGTATGTACACGTGTTGGAACAATGACACCTAAAAAACCAAACTCAGCTCTTCGTAAATATGCACGTGTCCGCTTGTCAAACGGAATTGAAGTAACAGCTTATATTCCGGGGATCGGACATAACCTGCAAGAGCACAGCGTTGTGCTAATCCGCGGCGGACGTGTAAAAGACTTGCCTGGTGTCCGCTATCATATCGTACGCGGAGCTCTTGACACAGCTGGAGTTGAAAACCGTAAGCAAGGCCGTTCCAAATATGGAACGAAACGTCCTAAAAACTAAAAGATAATATAATAAATACAGAATGAAGGGAGGAATTTAGTGATGCCACGTAAAGGACCTGTACCAAAACGTGACGTACTACCAGATCCAATTTACAATTCAAAATTAGTAACTCGTCTGATTAATAAAATCATGATTGACGGTAAAAAAAGCAAAGCGCAAAAAATTCTTTACAATGCATTTGATATCGTGAGAGAACGAACTGGCAAAGATCCAATGGAAGTGTTTGAACAAGCATTGAAAAATATTATGCCAGTATTAGAAGTTCGTGCACGCCGAGTAGGGGGCGCAAACTACCAAGTACCTGTAGAGGTTCGTCCTGAACGCCGCACAACTTTGGGTCTTCGCTGGTTAGTAAACTATGCCCGCCTTCGTGGTGAAAGAACGATGGAAGAACGTCTTGCGGCTGAAATCATTGACGCAGCAAACAACACAGGTGCGGCAGTGAAAAAGCGTGAAGATACACATAAAATGGCTGAAGCGAATAGAGCATTTGCACATTATCGCTGGTAATAAACATAATATTTATCAATACCCATGAAGGAAGGAGAAATTACCCGATGCCAAGAGAGTTCTCCTTAGAAAAAACTCGCAATATCGGTATTATGGCGCACATTGATGCTGGTAAGACGACAACAACTGAGAGAATTTTGTTCTATACAGGCCGCATTCACAAAATCGGGGAGACTCACGAAGGAGCTTCCCAAATGGACTGGATGGAGCAAGAACAAGAACGCGGTATTACCATTACATCTGCCGCTACAACAGCTCAATGGAAGGGACATCGGATCAATATTATTGATACGCCAGGGCACGTAGACTTCACGGTTGAAGTTGAACGTTCTTTGAGAGTCCTAGACGGAGCAGTTGCAGTTCTTGATGCTCAGTCTGGTGTTGAGCCGCAAACGGAAACAGTTTGGCGCCAAGCAACAACATACGGAGTGCCGCGCATTGTATTTGTTAACAAAATGGATAAAATCGGCGCAGACTTTTTATACTCTGTCAAAACACTTCACGATCGCTTAGAGGCTAACGCACACCCTATTCAGCTCCCGATTGGAGCAGAAGATCAATTTGAAGGTATCATTGACCTTGTGGAAATGAAAGCATATTACTATCTGGATGATCTAGGTACGCGTTCGGAAGCTCGTGAAATTCCAGACGAGTATAAAGAACAAGCAGAAGAGCTGCACACTCGATTGATTGAAGCAGTTGCAGAGCTTGATGAAGAATTGATGATGAAGTACCTTGAAGGAGAGGAAATTTCCGTTGACGAGCTTAAAGCAGCTATCCGTAAAGGTACTTGTAACGTTGAGTTTTATCCTGTTTTATGCGGCTCAGCTTTCAAAAACAAAGGCGTGCAGCTAATGCTGGATGCGGTAATTGATTACTTGCCATCGCCAATCGATGTGCCACCGATAAAAGGCGTCATCCCTGATACAGAGGAAGAAACAGTTCGCAAATCAAGCGACGATGAACCATTTGCTGCATTGGCGTTTAAAGTAATGACAGACCCATATGTAGGAAAATTAACTTTCTTCCGCGTATATTCAGGAACATTAAGTTCCGGTTCATACGTATCCAATTCCACAAAAGGTAAACGTGAACGGATTGGACGTATTCTACAAATGCACGCGAATCACCGCGAAGAAATTCCAATGGTATATGCAGGTGATATTGCTGCTGCAGTTGGTTTAAAAGATACAACAACTGGAGATACTCTATGTGATGAAAACCATCCGGTTATTTTAGAATCGATGGAGTTTCCAGAGCCTGTTATCAGAGTTGCGATTGAACCTAAATCAAAAGCAGACCAAGACAAAATGTCAACAGCATTGCAAAAACTATCTGAAGAAGACCCAACATTCAAATCGCATACGGATCCGGAAACTGGCCAAACAATTATTGCCGGTATGGGTGAACTTCACCTTGACATTATCGTTGACCGTATGAAACGTGAATTTAAAGTTGAGTGTAATGTCGGTGCGCCACAAGTTGCGTATCGCGAAACATTCCGCTCATCCGCACAAGTTGAAGGTAAATTCGTACGTCAATCAGGCGGACGCGGACAATACGGTCACGTTTGGATCGAATTCAGTCCAAATGAAGAAGGAAAAGGATTTGAATTCGAAAACGCAATTGTCGGTGGTGTCGTTCCACGCGAGTACATCCCAGCGGTTCAGGCTGGTTTGGAAGATGCAATGCAAAACGGTGTGCTTGCAGGCTATCCGTTAATTGACATTAAAGCTAAACTTTTTGATGGGTCTTACCACGATGTTGACTCAAGTGAGATGGCGTTTAAAATTGCCGCTTCACTTGCCCTTAAAAATGCTGCTCAAAAATGTAACCCGGTACTCCTTGAGCCAATTATGAAAGTTGAAGTAATTGTACCTGAAGAGTACATGGGAGACATCATGGGTGATATCACTTCACGCCGTGGACGTGTGGAAGGAATGGAAGCACGTGGAAATGCACAAGTTGTAAAAGCAATGGTTCCACTTGCTGAAATGTTTGGTTATGCAACCGCACTTCGTTCCAATACACAAGGACGCGGTACATTTACGATGCACTTCGATCATTACGAAGAGGTGCCTAAAAACATTGCAGAAGAAATTATCAAAAAAAATAAAGGCGAATAATTGATTTTCAACCATTGTTCAAGTATAAATACTTATGTAGCCCTTGGATGCGGATGCACTTGCGCCGCCTCCAAGTATTCTATATATTTATTTAAAATGAAACATATTTTTTTAAGGAGGAAAAATTACTTATGGCTAAAGCGAAATATGAACGCTCTAAACCACATGTTAACATTGGTACAATCGGCCACGTTGACCATGGTAAAACTACTTTGACTGCAGCTATTACTACTGTTCTTGCAAAACAAGGTAAAGCTGAAGCTCGTGCATATGATCAAATTGACGGTGCTCCAGAAGAGCGTGAACGCGGAATCACGATTTCAACTGCACACGTAGAATACGAAACTGACAACCGCCACTATGCACACGTTGACTGCCCTGGACACGCAGACTATGTTAAAAACATGATCACTGGTGCTGCTCAAATGGACGGCGCTATCCTAGTTGTTTCTGCTGCTGACGGTCCTATGCCGCAAACTCGTGAGCACATTCTTTTATCTCGCCAAGTAGGTGTGCCTTACATCGTTGTATTCTTAAACAAATGCGACATGGTAGACGACGAAGAATTATTAGAACTAGTTGAAATGGAAGTTCGTGACCTTCTTTCTGAATATGACTTCCCTGGCGACGATGTACCTGTTATCAAAGGTTCTGCGCTTAAAGCACTTGAAGGAGATGCTGAATGGGAAGAAAAAATCATTGAATTAATGAACGCAGTTGACGAATACATCCCAACTCCAGAACGCGATACAGAAAAACCTTTCATGATGCCTGTTGAAGACGTATTCTCTATCACTGGTCGCGGTACAGTTGCAACTGGTCGTGTAGAACGCGGCGTTGTAAAAGTTGGTGACGAAGTAGAAATCGTTGGTTTAGCTGAAGAATCTAAGAAAACAACTGTTACTGGTGTTGAAATGTTCCGTAAGCTTCTTGATCAAGCTGAAGCTGGAGACAACATCGGTGCTTTACTTCGCGGTATCGCACGTGACGAAGTAGAACGCGGTCAAGTTTTAGCAAAACCTGGTTCTATCACACCGCACAAAAAATTCAAAGCACAAGTTTACGTTCTTTCTAAAGAAGAAGGTGGACGTCATACTCCATTCTTCTCTAACTACCGTCCACAATTCTATTTCCGTACTACAGACGTAACTGGAATTATCACTCTTCCAGAAGGCGTAGAAATGGTAATGCCTGGAGATAACGTTGAAATGACTGTTGAACTCATTTCTCCAGTTGCGATTGAAGACGGTACGAAATTCTCTATCCGCGAAGGCGGTCGTACTGTAGGTGCAGGATCTGTTTCAGCTATCCTTGACTAATTGAAAAAAGCGAGTCGAATAGGCTCGCTTTTTTTATTATAAATATGAAGTCTGCAACGCTTTAACTTTTAAAGAAACAACACTAAATTTTATAGGAAATCCTGAATTTTTCTTGCATTAGACACCTGTTTTTTATATAATGTATAACGTTGGTCTTTGACTGCGATGAAGCGGGAGGTTGCTGATACACCCGGCCGCTTTGCCATGGCGGGCGTACAGGAAATTCTCGTGGAGAATTGTCTATGGAAAGTAGGCGAAAAGGAGGGAAAATAATGGCAAAACAAAAAATTCGAATTCGATTAAAAGCGTATGATCACAGAATCCTTGATCAATCTGCCGAAAAAATTGTAGAAACTGCAAAACGTTCGGGAGCAAATGTTTCTGGTCCAATTCCGCTACCGACTGAAAAAACAGTTTATACAATTCTTCGAGCAGTGCACAAATATAAAGATTCTCGTGAACAATTTGAAATGCGTACACATAAACGTTTAATCGATATTGTCAACCCTACACCGCAAACGGTTGATGCGTTAATGCGTTTAGATTTGCCTTCTGGTGTAGACATTGAAATTAAACTGTAACGATAGATTAAAACATTTGAAATTTAGGAGGTGTGACTCATGACCAAAGGAATCTTAGGAAGAAAAATTGGAATGACGCAAGTATTTGCAGAAAACGGTGAATTAATTCCTGTTACTGTAGTTGAAGCATCCCCAAACGTCGTTCTTCAAAAGAAGACTGTTGAAACAGACGGCTACGATGCTATTCAACTGGGTTTTGAAGACAAGCGTGAAAAGCTTGCAAACAAGCCGGAAAAAGGTCACGCTGCAAAAGCAAATACTGCTCCTAAGCGCTTCATTCGTGAAGTTAGAGGTGCTAATGTAGACGAGTATGAAATTGGTCAAGAGGTTAAAGTAGACATTTTTTCTGCTGGGGAACTTGTTGATGTGACAGGTATTTCTAAAGGGAAAGGATTTCAAGGTGCGATTAAACGTCACGGACAATCACGTGGCCCAATGTCTCACGGTTCACGGTACCACCGTCGTCCTGGTTCAATGGGAGCCATTGCACCAAACCGTGTTTTTAAATCAAAAGAACTTCCTGGAAGAATGGGCGGTGAACGCGTAACCGTTCAAAATCTTGAAGTTGTAAAAGTAGATGCTGAACGCAATCTTCTTTTAATCAAAGGGAATGTTCCGGGACCGAAAAAATCATTAGTTATTATTAAATCTGCAGTAAAAGCGAAGTAATTTCAACAGGAAAGGAGGAAACGGAAAAATGCCGAAAGTTACGTTATATAACCAAAACGGATCAGCAGTTGGCGAAATCGAATTAAATGATTCTGTTTTTGGTATTGAGCCGAATAAACACGTATTATTTGAAGCTGTCATTATGCAAAGAGCTTCTCAAAGACAAGGCACTCATAAAGTAAAAAACCGTTCTGAAGTTAGTGGCGGTGGCCGTAAGCCATGGCGTCAAAAAGGTACAGGACGCGCACGTCAGGGATCCATCCGTTCACCTCAATGGCGCGGAGGTGGGACAGTATTTGGACCAACACCTCGCACATATGCATACAAATTACCGAAAAAAGTCCGCCGCTTAGCAATCAAATCAGCTTTATCTTCTAAAGTTCAAGAGAACAATATTGTTGTATTAGAAGATTTAGTGTTGGAAGCTCCAAAAACGAAAGAAATGGCTGGAATTCTCAAAGGGCTTTCCGTTGACAGAAAAGCGCTGATTGTAACAGGAGACGAAAACGAAAATGTAATCCTGTCTGCACGCAATATTCCAGGTGTAACAGTTGTTACGGCTAATGGAATCAACGTGTTGGATGTGTTGAGCCATGATAAACTTGTTATTACAAAAGCAGCGGTGGAAAAAGTAGAGGAGGTGCTTGGATAATGAAGGATCCTCGAGATATTATTAAGCGCCCCATCATCACTGAACGTTCAATGGATCTAGTAGCTGACAAAAAATATACATTCGAAGTAGATGTGAAAGCAAACAAAACAGAAGTGAAGGACGCTATTGAAAAAATTTTCGATGTCAAAGTTGAAAAAGTCAACATTATGAATTACAAAGGAAAACTTAAACGTGTTGGCCGGTTCAGCGGTTTGACAAATCGCCGTAAAAAAGCAATCGTGAAATTAACGGCAGACAGCAAAGAAATCGAATTGTTCGAAGCATAATTTTGAAAGTGAAGGAGGGAAACTGAGATGGCGATTAAAAAATATAAACCAACCTCTAACGGTCGCCGCGGCATGACAGTATCTGATTTTGCTGAAATCACTACTGACAAGCCGGAAAAGTCGTTGCTTGCTCCGCTTCATAAAAAAGCAGGACGCAACAACCAAGGTAAGCTAACTGTTCGTCATCAAGGCGGAGGCCATAAACGTCAATATCGTATTATTGATTTTAAGCGCGATAAAGATGGAATACCAGGACGCGTTGCTACTATTGAGTACGATCCAAACCGCTCCGCAAACATTGCATTAATTAACTATGTTGACGGAGAAAAACGCTATATTCTGGCTCCTAAAAACTTAAAAGTAGGAATGGAAGTAATGTCAGGACCTACAGCTGATATTAAAGTTGGAAACGCACTTCCTCTTCAAAATATCCCAGTAGGTACTGTCATTCATAACATCGAATTAAAACCAGGAAAAGGCGGACAATTGGTTCGTTCTGCAGGTACTTCAGCTCAAGTGCTTGGTAAAGAAGGAAAATATGTATTAGTTCGTTTAGCTTCTGGTGAGGTCCGCATGATTTTGGCAACTTGCCGTGCCACTGTCGGCCAAGTAGGGAATGAGCAGCATGAATTAATTAATATTGGTAAAGCAGGACGTTCCCGCTGGTTAGGCAAACGTCCAACAGTTCGCGGATCTGTTATGAACCCTAGCGATCACCCGCACGGTGGGGGAGAAGGAAAAGCACCTATTGGTCGTAAATCTCCTATGACGCCTTGGGGTAAACCGACTCTTGGGTTTAAAACTCGCAAAAAGAAAAACAAATCCGATAAATTTATCGTTCGCCGTCGTAAAAAATAACGGGGTTGTTCTACGGTTCATCAGAACCGTAGCGCAATCACGAAGGGAGGTAACATTATGGGTCGTAGCTTAAAAAAAGGACCATTCTGCGATGATCATTTAATGAAAAAAATCGAAAAATTAAATGAAACTGGAAGCAAACAAGTCATCAAAACTTGGTCTCGCCGTTCAACTATTTTCCCATCTTTCATCGGTCATACCATTGCGGTCTATGATGGAAGAAAACATGTTCCGGTATACATTACTGAAGACATGGTAGGACATAAGCTTGGAGAGTTTGCTCCAACTCGTACTTACAGAGGCCATGCCGGCGATGACAAGAAGACAAAACGCTAATATGAGAGGAGGATTTTAGGATGCAGGCTAAAGCTGTTGCGAGAACAGTACGAATTGCTCCTCGTAAAGCTCGTTTAGTTATTGACTTAATCCGAGGAAAGCAAGTTGGTGAGGCAATTGCCATTCTTCGCCATACACCTAAAGCTGCTTCACCAATTATTGAAAAAGTGTTAAAATCGGCTGTTGCAAATGCAGAGCATAACTATGACATGGACGGAAACAATTTATATATTGAAAAGGCTTATGTTGATGAAGGACCAACTTTGAAACGCTTTAGACCACGTGCACAAGGTAGAGCGAGCCAAATCAACAAACGCACAAGCCATATTACGATCATTGTTTCGGAAAAAAAGGAGGGATAATTAGTGGGTCAAAAGGTAAATCCAGTCGGTCTTCGAATTGGCATCATTCGTGATTGGGAATCGAAATGGTATGCAGAAAAAGATTATGCAGACCTGTTACATGAAGACCTCAAAATTCGTGAATACATTAATAAACGTTTAAGCGATGCATCCGTTTCCCGCATTGAAATTGAACGTGCGGCAAACCGTTTAAATATCACTATCCACACAGCTAAGCCAGGAATGGTTATCGGTAAAGGTGGTACAGAGGTCGAAGCTTTAAGAAAGGCTTTGAACCAACTAACTGGCAAACGTGTGCACATTAATATTTTAGAAATTAAAAAAGCTGATTTAGATGCAAAACTTGTTGCGGAAAATATTGCACGTCAGCTAGAAAACCGCGCTTCGTTCCGTCGTGTTCAAAAACAAGCGATCCAACGTGCAATGCGCGCAGGTGCATTAGGTATTAAAACAATGGTATCCGGCCGTCTTGGTGGTGCAGATATCGCACGTTCTGAACATTACAGTGAAGGAACGGTACCGCTTCATACTCTTCGTGCAGACATCGATTACGGAACTGCAGAAGCGGATACAACGTACGGAAAATTGGGCGTAAAAGTTTGGATTTATCGTGGAGAAGTTCTTCCAGCTAAAAAGAACAATGAGGAAGGAGGCAAATAATTATGTTAATGCCTAAACGCGTAAAATATCGTAGAGAACATCGCGGGAAAATGCGCGGACGTGCAAAAGGCGGCACTGAAGTTCATTTCGGTGAATATGGCATTCAAGCTCTTGAGCCTGCTTGGATCACCAACAGACAAATTGAAGCAGCACGTATCGCGATGACGCGTTATATGAGACGTGGCGGAAAAGTTTGGATTAAAATTTTCCCGTCTAAACCATACACGGCTAAACCTTTAGAAGTACGGATGGGTTCCGGTAAAGGGGCACCTGAAGGCTGGGTTGCTGTAGTGAAGCCGGGTAAAGTATTGTTCGAGGTTGCGGGTGTTTCTGAAGAAGTTGCACGTGAAGCACTGCGTCTTGCATCTCATAAATTACCAATCAAAACAAAATTTGTAAAACGTGAAGAAATTGGTGGTGAATCAAATGAAAGCTAAAGAAATTCGTGATCTAACCACTGCCGAAATTGAACAAAAAGTGAAATCTTTAAAAGAAGAATTGTTTAACTTGCGCTTCCAGCTTGCGACTGGTCAGCTTGAAAATACTGCCCGCATCCGTGAAGTACGCAAAACGATTGCTAGAATGAAAACTATTATTCGCGAAAGAGAAATTGCTGCAAACAAATAATCGTGAGAGGAGGTTTGCCAAATGAGTGAACGCAACAAGCGCAAAGTTTATACTGGACGCGTCGTGTCGGATAAAATGGATAAGACCATCACTGTTCTTGTTGAAACTTATAAAAAACACCCGCTTTATGGAAAACGCGTGAAATATTCTAAAAAGTTCAAAGCTCATGATGAGCAAAACAAAGCGAAAGTCGGCGATATCGTTCGCATTATGGAAACTCGCCCGCTATCTGCAACAAAACGTTTCCGTTTAGTTGAAATTGTAGAAGAAGCAGTTATTATTTAATTTGGTTCGGATGAAAAAAATTCCGAAGGGAGGTCACGAACATGATTCAACAAGAATCTCGTTTAAAAGTTGCTGATAACTCTGGTGCACGTGAATTGTTAACAATTAAAGTTCTTGGCGGATCTGGTCGTAAAACAGCAAATATCGGTGATATTATTGTCGGTACGGTTAAACAAGCAACACCAGGAGGCGTTGTTAAAAAAGGTGATGTAGTAAAAGCTGTTGTTGTGCGTACAAAACGTGGTGTGCGCCGTCCTGACGGTTCGTACATTCGTTTTGACGAAAACGCATGCGTCATCATCCGCGAAGACAAAAGCCCGAGAGGTACTCGTATTTTTGGACCGGTTGCGCGTGAACTTCGCGATAAAAACTTTATGAAAATCGTTTCTCTTGCTCCAGAAGTACTTTAATTATGAGTTTGGCTTACCAAGGAGGTGTGTAATCGATGCATGTTAAGAAGGGTGACAAAGTAATGGTGATCGCCGGAAAAGATAAAGGAAAACAAGGCGTGATCCTTGCAGCATATCCGAAAAAGAACCGCGTGCTTGTGGAAGGCGTGAACATCGTGAAAAAACATGCGAAGCCTTCTCAAGATAATCCACAAGGCGGAATTATCAGTAAAGAAGCGCCTATTCATGTATCAAATGTAATGCCATTAGATCCAAAAACAGGTGAACCGACTCGTGTCGGTTATAAAATTGTGGACGGCAAAAAGGTGCGTGTAGCAAAAAAATCAGGTGAAATTTTAGATAAATAATTTGGAAGGGAGGTCTATTTATGAACCGCCTTAAAGAAAAATACGTAAAAGAAATCATACCTGCACTAATGAACAAGTTTAACTATAAATCTGTTATGCAAGTTCCTAAAATCGAAAAAATTGTCATCAATATGGGCGTCGGTGATGCAGTCCAAAATGCGAAAGCGCTGGACAGTGCTGTTGAAGAATTAACTCTCATTTCTGGTCAAAAACCTGTAGTGACTCGTGCGAAAAAATCCATTGCCGGCTTCCGGCTTCGTGAAGGAATGCCGATCGGCTGCAAAGTTACGCTTCGTGGAGAGCGTATGTACGATTTCTTTGACAAATTGATTTCCGTTTCTTTGCCACGTGTGCGCGACTTCCGTGGTGTATCTAAAAAATCATTTGATGGCCGCGGCAATTATACGCTTGGTATTAGAGAACAACTTATTTTCCCAGAAATTGATTACGATAAAGTAAATAAAGTAAGAGGTATGGATATCGTAATCGTTACAACAGCAAAAACCGATGAAGAGGCTCGCGAGCTATTAACTCTGTTCGGCATGCCGTTCCAAAATAATCGCTAATTTAGATTGGAGGCGAAAATGTGGCTAAAAAGTCAATGATTGCGAAACAAAAACGCAAGCAAAAATTTAAAGTGCGTGAATACACACGCTGTGAACGCTGCGGCCGTCCGCATGCAGTCATCCGCAAATTTAAGCTTTGCCGTATTTGTTTCCGTGAACTTGCTTACAAAGGTCAGATCCCTGGCGTGAAAAAAGCTAGTTGGTAGTATCGATAAATGGGAAGGAGGTTATTTATAATGGTGATGACAGATCCTATTGCAGATATGCTTACTCGCATTCGCAATGCGAACATGGTTCGTCATGAAAAACTGGAAGTTCCTGCTTCCAAAATTAAACGGGAAATTGCTGAAATTTTAAAGCGTGAAGGGTTTATTCGCGATTATGAATATATTGAAGATAATAAACAAGGTATTTTGCGCATTTTCTTAAAGTACGGGCCTAACAACGAACGTGTTATAACTGGCCTTAAACGAATCAGCAAACCAGGCTTGCGCGTTTATGCAAAAGCTAATGAAGTGCCACGTGTGTTGAATGGATTAGGAATAGCAATCGTTTCGACTTCTCAAGGCGTTTTAACTGATAAAGAAGCGCGCGCGAAGCAAACAGGCGGAGAAGTGCTCGCATACGTTTGGTAATTTTTTAACACGAAATGGAGGTGTCATTCATGTCACGTGTAGGGAAAAAACCGCTTGAAATTCCTTCAGGTGTCACTGTTACGATTAATGGAAATACAGTAACAGTAAAAGGACCAAAAGGAGAATTAACCCGCACATTTCATCCAGATATGGATATAAAAGTTGAAGATCAAGTATTAACTGTTACTCGTCCATCTGACAATAAAGAGCACCGTGCTCTTCACGGGACGACTCGCAGCCTTCTTGCCAATATGGTCGAAGGTGTTTCCAAAGGCTTTGAAAAAAGTTTAGAACTGATCGGGGTCGGATACCGTGCATCAAAATCAGGAAAGAAACTAGTATTGAATGTCGGATACTCTCATCCAGTCGAATATGAACCTGAACAAGGCATTGAAATCGACGTTCCTTCTCAAACAAAAATTGTCGTTAAAGGTACAGATAAAGAGCGTGTTGGCGCAGTCGCTGCAAATATTCGTGCGGTTCGTCCGCCTGAACCATATAAAGGAAAAGGCATCCGCTATGAAGGAGAATATGTGCGCCGCAAAGAAGGTAAGACTGCTAAGTAATGTCGCATAAAGAAAGAAAGGAGTGACGTAGATGATTACAAAACCTAGTAAAAATGCGGTTCGCAAAACTAGACATGCACGCGTGCGTTCAAAGGTTTCCGGTACAGCCGCTCGCCCGCGTTTAAACGTATACCGCTCCAACAAGCACATTTATGCTCAAGTGATTGATGATACAAATCACCAAACGCTTGTGAGTGCTTCTACTTTGGATAAAGAGCTTAACTTGGAATCAACTGGGAATGTAGAAGCTGCTCAAAAGGTCGGCGAACTTGTTGCAAAACGTGCGCTTGAAAAAGGTATTAAATCTGTTGTGTTTGACCGTGGTGGATATTTATATCATGGACGTGTGAAGGCTTTAGCTGATGCAGCTCGCGAAGTTGGCCTTGAATTTTAATTGACAAAGGAGGGAAAAGTGATGCGTCGTATTGATCCAAGCAAACTTGAACTTGAAGAACGTGTTGTTACCGTAAACCGTGTTGCAAAAGTAGTAAAAGGTGGCCGTCGTTTCCGTTTTGCTGCTCTTGTTGTTGTCGGAGACAAAAACGGTCATGTAGGTTTCGGAACTGGTAAAGCGCAAGAAGTTCCTGATGCTATCCGCAAAGCAATTGAAGATGCAAAGAAAAACTTAATTGAAGTACCAATTGTAGGTACGTCCATTCCACACGAAGTAATCGGTAAATTCGGTGCAGGAAAGATTCTCTTGAAACCTGCTGTTGAAGGTACGGGGGTTATCGCTGGAGGACCTGTCCGTGCAGTACTTGAATTAGCAGGTGTTCACGATATCTTATCTAAATCTTTAGGCTCCAATACACCGATTAATATGGTTCGGGCAACAGTTGACGGGTTAAAGCAGCTGAAGCGTGTAGAAGATGTTGCTAAACTTCGTGGAAAAACGGTTGAAGAACTGTTAGGATAAGGAGGGAAAGACAATGGCAAAAAAATTGGCGATTACCCTCAAAAAGAGTGTAATTGGTCGTCCTGAAGACCAAAGAATAACCGTTAAAACATTAGGCTTGCGGAAATTGCATCAAACAGTTGTTCATAATGACAATCCGGCAATTCGCGGAATGATCAATAAAGTGTCACATCTCGTGAAAGTGGAAGAACAATAATCAAATAAGGAGGTGCCAAGGTTATGAAGCTTCATGAATTAAAACCGGCAGAAGGTTCTCGTAAAGAGCGGAATCGTGTTGGTCGCGGTATTGGTTCAGGTAATGGAAAAACTGCTGGACGTGGTCAAAAAGGACAAAATGCCCGATCTGGCGGTGGAGTTCGGCCTGGATTTGAAGGCGGTCAAACTCCTCTATTCCGTCGTTTGCCAAAACGTGGGTTTACAAACATTAACCGCAAAGAATATCAAGTTGTGAACTTGGACAAATTGAATCGTTTTGAAGACGGTACGGAAATTACTCCAGAGCTTCTTTTGGAAACAGGTGTTGTAAGCAAACTGAAAGCAGGTATTAAAGTGCTTGGAGACGGTAAATTAGAGAAAAAATTAACGGTTAAAGCACACAAATTTTCTGCTTCAGCAAAAGAGGCAATTGAAGCCGCCGGCGGTTCTGCTGAGGTGATTTAATGTTCAAGGCAATCTCCAATTTTATGCGCGTGGGTGACATTCGCAATCGAATCTTGTTCACCCTTCTTATGCTGGTAATTTTCCGGATCGGCACTTTTATCCCTGTCCCGGGTGTGAACGCAGACGTACTAAAAGCACAAGACCAATTGAACGTATTTGGCGTTTTGAACATTTTTGGAGGCGGGGCATTGCAAAACTTCTCCATTTTAGCAATGGGGATTATGCCTTACATTACTGCTTCAATCATTGTTCAGCTTCTGCAAATGGACGTTGTACCGAAATTTACAGAGTGGTCGAAGCAGGGTGAAGTAGGCCGCAGAAAGCTTGCCCAATTCACGCGTTATTTAACAATTATTTTAGGATTTATTCAAGCGCTGGCAATGTCATATGGCTTTAATAATATGGCCGGCGGTCTGTTAATCATAAACCCTGGCATTGGATACTATTTGTTGATCGCACTTGTTTTAACTGCGGGAACAGCCTTTTTAATGTGGCTTGGTGAGCAAATTACCGCAAAAGGCGTTGGGAACGGTATTTCTATTATTATCTTTGCTGGGATTGCTGCCGGCATTCCAACGGCAGTAAACCAAATTTATGCTCAACAATTTGCGGATGTTGGCGATCAGCTATTTTTAAGAATTGTAACTGTCGTTTTGCTTGTTCTTGCCGTTTTATTAGTTGTTGTAGCTGTTATTTTCGTTCAACAAGCATTCCGAAAAATTCCGATTCAGTATGCAAAGCGGCTTGCAGGTAGAAGTCCGGTTGGGGGACATTCAACGCATCTCCCATTGAAGGTTAACTCTGCTGGAGTCATTCCAGTCATTTTTGCAGTATCGTTTATTGTTACCCCCACTACGATTGCATCGTTCTTTGGACCAAATGATGTAACAAGATGGATTCAAAAAACATTTGATTACACGCAACCTATCGGGATGATCATCTACGTTGCATTAATTATCGCTTTCGCTTATTTCTATACATTTGTTCAAGTGAACCCGGAGCAAATGGCTGAAAATTTGCAGAAGCAAGGCGGCTATATACCGGGTATAAGACCAGGAAAAAGTACACAAGAGTACGTAACGAAAATTTTATACCGTTTAACATTTGTCGGTTCTATTTTTCTAGCAGTTGTCTCAATACTTCCTGTCTTTTTTATAAAATTTGCTGACTTGCCTTCTTCAGCACAAATAGGTGGAACAAGTCTCTTGATCGTTGTCGGTGTCGCTTTGGAAACTATGAAGCAGCTTGAGAGCCAGCTTGTCAAACGTCATTACAAAGGTTTTATGAAATAAGAGGTTGTGGGGCGATGAATGTCCCATTCCCTCGAAAAGCGTTTGAGGGGGAGAGTCCATGAATTTAGTATTAATGGGGCTGCCTGGGGCAGGAAAAGGAACACAGGCTGAAAAAATTGTTGAAAAATACAATATCCCGCATATCTCAACAGGAGATATGTTCAGAGCAGCTATAAAAGATGGAACCGAGTTAGGGTTACAAGCGAAGTCTTATATGGATAAAGGCGAATTAGTGCCGGATGAAGTTACGATTGGTATTGTTCGGGAAAGATTAGGCAAGAATGATACTGATAAAGGCTTTTTATTGGATGGTTTTCCGCGCACCGTTGCTCAAGCGGAGGCTTTGGAGCAAATTTTAAAAGAGCTTAATAAAGAAATTGATTATGTTATCAACATTCATGTTGACCAAGAAATTTTAATGGAACGGCTAACAGGACGAAGAATTTGCAAAAATTGCGGTGCAACGTACCATCTTGTATTCAATCCGCCAAAAGAAGAAGGAATTTGTGATAAGTGCGGAGGAAATTTATATCAACGAGCTGATGATAACGCTGAAACCGTTGGAAACCGTTTGGAAGTGAATTTGAAGCAGACGAAACCGCTGCTTGATTTCTATAAATCTAAAGGCTATTTGAAAAATATTGACGGTCAGCAAGAGATTAACAAAGTATTTGAAGATATTTGCAACTTGCTTGGAGGCTTGGGTGAATGATTATTTGCAAAACAAAGCGCGAAATTGAAATTATGCGCGAGGCTGGACGGATTGTTGCTTTAACTCACCAAGAACTCCAGAAATATATTCAGCCTGGTATTACAACAAAAGAACTGGACAATATTGCTGAAAAGTTTATACGTGAACATGATGCAATCCCCTCATTTAAAGGGTATAATGGTTTTCGCGGCAGTATTTGCACTTCCGTGAATGAAGAGCTTGTTCACGGAATACCTGGAGACCGTGTATTGCGTGATGGAGATATTATTAGTATTGACATTGGTGCGAAATACAACGGCTATCACGGGGACTCTGCATGGACTTATCCTGTCGGTACAATTTCCGAAGAAACACAGAAATTGCTTGATGTTACAAAAGAATCTTTATATAAAGGATTAGAAGAAGCAAAACCAGGGGGAAGACTTTCGAACATTTCTCATGCCATTCAAGTTTACGTCGAATCTCACGGTTTTTCCATTGTTCGTGAATACGTAGGTCATGGCGTAGGGCAAGACTTGCATGAGGATCCTCAAATTCCGCATTATGGTCCACCGAACAAAGGGCCAAGGCTGAAGCCCGGTATGGTTTTAGCGATTGAGCCTATGGTCAATGCGGGAAGCCGTTATGTCAGAACGTTAGCTGATAATTGGACTGTCGTGACTGTAGATGGCAAAATGTGTGCTCATTTTGAACATACAATTGCCATTACTGATACAGGTTATGAAATTTTAACAACACCCTAAGTGAAGGTGATGTGCGTGAGTGATCCTGAGTCGAGTCCGCAAATAGGTCAGTTTGTCTTGATTACGAAAGGGAGAGAAGCTGGCAAATATGCGATTGTCGTGAAAATTCTCGATGATCGATTCGTATTGATTGCCGATGGAGAAAAGCGAAAGTTTCATTCTCCAAAGAAAAAAAACATCCATCATCTTGAATTTTTTGATTGCGTATCTCCGGAAGTTCAGAACAGTATATTGGAAACTGGCCGTGTGACAAATGGCAAACTTCGATATGCAATAAGCCGATTTGTCAATGAACAAGTTACTGATTTGAGGAAGGGAGACAATTGAATGGCGAAAGACGATGTCATTGAAGTAGAGGGTACCGTTGTTGAGACGTTGCCTAACGCGATGTTTAAAGTAGAGTTGGAAAATGGTCATACCGTGCTGGCTCATGTTTCTGGAAAAATTAGAATGCATTTTATTCGTATTTTGCCGGGTGATAAAGTAACGGTTGAATTATCACCATATGATTTAACCCGCGGAAGAATTACGTATCGATATAAATAATTTGCACTCCGGATTATTAAGGAGGTTGGATAAACATGAAAGTAAGACCATCAGTGAAACCTATATGCGAAAAATGTAAAGTCATTCGCAGAAAAGGAAAAGTTATGGTTATTTGCGAAAATCCAAAACATAAACAAAAACAAGGTTAATTTTTGAAGGAGGTGCTCATATTATGGCGCGTATTGCTGGTGTAGATATTCCACGCGATAAACGCATTGTCATTTCTTTAACTTATATTTACGGAATCGGTCGTTCAACAGCTCAAAAAATATTAGCTGAAGCTGGAGTTTCCGAAGATACTCGTGTTCGTGATTTAACAGAAGAAGAATTAGGGAGAATTCGTGACATTGTCGACACTTATAAAGTGGAAGGAGATCTTCGACGGGAAGTTTCTCTAAACATTAAGCGTCTCATTGAAATTGGCTGCTACCGTGGTATCCGCCATCGCCGTGGTTTGCCTGTTCGAGGCCAAAATACGAAAAACAACGCACGTACTCGTAAAGGACCGCGCCGTACGGTTGCTAACAAGAAAAAATAAGTAAAGGAGGTTAACTGTAAATGGCTCGTAAAACAAATACTCGCAAACGCCGCGTAAAAAAGAATATTGAGACAGGCATCGCACATATTCGATCAACCTTTAACAACACGATTGTCACTATTACTGATGTGCACGGCAATGCAATTGCTTGGTCAAGTGCCGGTGCATTAGGATTTAAAGGTTCTCGTAAGTCAACTCCGTTTGCTGCACAGATGGCAGCTGAAGCAGCTGCTAAAGCTTCTATGGAGCACGGAATGAAATCATTAGAGGTTTCTGTAAAAGGACCTGGCGCAGGCCGCGAAGCTGCGATTCGTGCTCTTCAAGCAGCAGGTCTTGAAGTGACATCTATTAAAGACGTCACACCTGTTCCACATAATGGATGCCGTCCGCCAAAACGTCGTCGTGTGTAATTTATCTGTATATATTTTGTAACCCTGTCAATAATGGGTTATGATACAGTTATAGATTCTAGCATTTATAAGATGTTGTTTGTGCACATTCGGGACTTTATGATTGGGGAATTTCGGTTAGACGCGTTTTCTCTTCTTTGTCTAGCCGGGGTTTCGACGTTTTGAAGGAGGGTTTTATTTAGAATGATTGAAATTGAAAAACCAAAAATCGAAACGGTTGAAATCAGTGATGACGCGAAATATGGGAAATTCGTTGTCGAGCCACTTGAGCGTGGATATGGTACAACTTTGGGTAACTCCTTACGTCGTATCCTATTATCCTCACTCCCTGGTGCCGCTGTAACATCTGTTCAAATTGACGGCGTCCTCCATGAATTTTCTACTATTGATGGTGTCGTCGAAGATGTTACAACGATTATTTTAAATTTAAAAAAGCTTGCTCTGAAAATTTATTCAGAAGAAGAGAAGACGCTAGAAATTGACGTACAAGGTGAAGGGCCCATTACGGCAGCAGATATAACTCACGATAGCGATGTTGAAATATTAAATCCTGATCTTCATATTGCAACTCTTGCGAAAGATGCTCATTTGCGGCTGAGAATGACGGCGAAGCGCGGGAGAGGATACAGCCCGGCTGAAGAAAATAAACGGGAAGATCAACCAATAGGTGTCATCCCAATCGATTCGATTTACACACCCGTTTCTAGAGTTTCTTATCAAGTGGAAAATACACGGGTTGGTCAAGTGACAGATTATGATAAGCTGACAATTGATGTTTGGACAGATGGAAGCATCGGTCCAAAGGAAGCTATCGCACTTGGCTCTAAAATTTTGATGGAGCACTTAAACATTTTCGTTAGCTTAACAGATGAAGCGCAAAATGTTGAAATCATGGTTGAAAAAGAAGAGGACCAAAAAGAAAAAGTGCTTGAAATGACGATTGAGGAACTTGACCTCTCTGTTCGTTCTTATAACTGTTTGAAACGTGCAGGTATTAATACAGTTCAAGAACTTGCGAACAAAACAGAAGAGGACATGATGAAGGTGCGTAATTTAGGACGCAAATCGCTAGAAGAAGTAAAACAAAAATTAGAAGACCTTGGTTTGAGTTTACGAAAAGATGATTAACTGATTTTTCAAAGTCTATATAGATCAACTTCCAACAAAGGAGGGAACATCACATGTCTTATAGAAAATTAGGACGTACTAGTGCGCAGCGTAAAGCAATGCTCCGTGACTTAGCAACGGACTTAATTATTAACGAACGAATTGAAACGACTGAAGCCCGTGCAAAGGAGCTTCGTGCTGTTGTAGAGAAGCTGGTTACTTTAGGTAAACGTGGTGATTTGCATGCTCGTCGCCAAGCAGCACAGTTTATTCGCAATGAGGTTGCGAAAACTGTGACAGTTTCAGGCCAAGACGGAAAGGAAAAAGAAAAACCTTTCTATGCATTGCAAAAATTATTTGATGAAGTGGCACCACGTTACCAAGATCGTCAAGGCGGCTACACACGAATTTTGAAAATGGGTCCTCGCCGTGGTGACGGAGCACCAATGGTTATCATTGAATTCGTGTAATTTAGATATAAATGAACTTCAAGGGCGGGACAGTTGTAATGACTGCATCTATGCCCTTTTTTATTTATCTTCAAGTACTTTACAAAGCGGATTGATTTTCTTTTGGCAGCCTCTGCATCTCATATTTATAGACATGATATTCGCGTTTACTTCATCTGTACTTGAGGCGGGAGGAGGGCATCTGTGGAACGGTCGATCATTCAAGTTCAACATGTAACATACCGCTATAATAAAGAAAGTGAAAAGCCTGCACTAACGGATGTTTCCTTTGATGTGTATGAAGGGGAATGGCTGGCCATCGTCGGACACAATGGATCAGGGAAATCAACATTGGCCCGGATGCTAAACGGTCTGCTGCTGCCTGACGAAGGAACCGTTACTGTATCAGGAATCACATTATCAGAAAAAACCATTTGGGATATTCGAAAACGGATTGGAATGGTGTTTCAAAACCCAGATAATCAATTTGTCGGCGCCACTGTACGGGACGATGTCGCTTTTGGTATGGAAAACATAGGTATACCGAGAGAAGAGATGGTAAAACGAATCGAATGGGCGACGAAAATTGTAAAAATGAATGAATTTTTAGAACGGGAACCTCATCATCTTTCTGGCGGACAAAAGCAGCGGGTCGCGATTGCAGGCGTTTTGGCTGTTCAACCAAGCATTATTGTTTTAGATGAAGCGACTTCAATGCTTGATCCAATTGGACGCCGGGAAGTAATTGAAACCATTTGGTCATTGAAAGAAAAAGGGCTTGTGACGGTCATTTCCATCACCCATGATTTGGAAGAGGCGGCCAAAGCAGATCGGATGATTGTAATGAATGGAGGCAAAAAATTTGTGGAGGGAACTCCGAAAGAAGTGTTTCGCTTGGAAGAGGAGCTGGTAAGCATCGGTTTAGATCTTCCGTTTTCTTACAAGCTGAGCAAACGGCTTCTTGAAAAAGGAGTGCCTTTAGCGACGCGACACCTTAATGTAGAAAGCCTGGTGGACGAATTATGGACATTAAAATCCGACAATTAGAACATCGTTACCAAATGAACACTCCTTTTGAACGGCTCGCTTTGTGTGATATCAATATGGATATCCATGAAGGAACATATTTGGCCGTGATTGGGCATACCGGATCGGGAAAATCAACGATTTTGCAGCATTTAAACGGCCTGCTTTTGCCAACGAAAGGCTCTATTCAACTTGGAGACCGGCTGATTAAGGCAGGAGAAAAACAGAAAAACTTGAAATCTATCCGAAAAAAGGTCGGAATTGTCTTTCAATTCCCAGAGCATCAATTATTCGAAGAAACCGTCGAAAAAGATATAGCATTCGGTCCAATGAATTTTGGCGCATCGTTTGAAGAAGCGAAAAAAAAGGTAAAAGAAGTGCTGCCGCTTGTCGGTCTAGGAGAAGAAATCCTTCATCAATCCCCGTTTGAGCTAAGCGGGGGACAAATGCGAAGAGTGGCGATTGCAGGTGTTTTAGCGATGGAGCCGGAGGTGCTCGTTTTAGATGAACCGACTGCAGGATTGGATCCAAAAGGCCGAAATGAGATCATGGAGCTTTTTTATCGTCTCCATAAAGAAAAAAAATTAACAACGATATTAGTAACGCATAGCATGGAAGATGCAGCCAAGTACGCTGATGAAATTGCCGTTTTGCACCAAGGGGAATTAAAGATGAAAGGGTCGCCAAAGGAAATATTCCGGTTGACTGGGGAACTGGAGCAGCTTGGGCTCGATTTGCCGGAATCAATTAAATTTGTCATGAAGCTTGAAGAAAAATTTTCTTTAACGGTTGAAGACAAGCCATTGACTTTAGAGGAAACGGCCGATTTCATTGAAGCCCTTTTAAAAGAAGGTGTCGTATATGATCGATAATATCATCATCGGAAAATATGTTCCTGGCAGCACAGTCATTCATCGAATGGATCCCCGTGCAAAACTGCTAACGATTTTTTTATATGTTTTTATCGTCTTTTTTGCCAATAACGGAATCACTTACTTTTTATTAGGATTATTTACGTTCATCATTATTTTGCTGACGAAGCTTCCGTTCTCTTTCTTATGGAACGGTTTAAAACCTGTTATATGGATCGTTGGGTTTACATTTTTGCTGCACATTTTAGTAACAAAAGAAGGGGACATGCTGTTCCGCTTCGGCTTTTTTTCCATTTATGAAGAAGGCTTGCGGCAAGGGTTTTTCATCTCTCTTCGGTTCATTTTCTTAATTTTTATGACAACGACATTGACCTTAACAACAACGCCTATCGAAATAACGGATGGAATGGAAAGTCTGTTAAAGCCTTTTAAAAAATTTAAACTTCCTGTCCATGAACTAGCATTAATGATGTCTATTTCTCTTCGCTTTATACCGACTCTGCTGGAGGAAACAGAAAAAATTTTAAAGGCGCAAATGGCAAGAGGGGTAGATTTTACATCAGGGCCTGTAAAAGAGCGAATAAAAGCAATCGTTCCTTTGCTTGTACCACTTTTCATCAGCGCTTTTAAGCGGGCGGAAGAGCTTGCTACCGCTATGGAAGCCAGGGGGTATCGCGGAAGTGAAGGACGTACGAAAATCAGGCAGCTGAAATGGGGAGCGATTGATTCCATTATGATGGCCTCTATCCTGCTGTTATCAATTATTTTATTACTATTGCGTGCCTAGGAGTTTTAAAAATGAGGATTAAATGTACAGTTTCGTATGATGGATCAGGATTTAGCGGTTATCAGCGCCAGCCCGGCCTCCGGACAGTACAAGGAGAAATTGAGGAAGCATTAATGAAAATCCACAAAGGGGAGCGGATAAAAATTACTGCTTCCGGCAGAACAGACGTCGGCGTGCATGCTGTTGGCCAAGTATTTCATTTTGATACAAGCCTCAAAATTCCGATGGAAAAATGGCCGATTGCTTTGAATACGCTGCTTCCTCAAGATATTTCCATTCAAAATGCAGAGCTTGCCGATCAAGATTTTCATGCTAGATTTTCTGCAAAGAAGAAAGAATACCGCTACCGTTTGTATCGCAGTTTTCAACGAGATGTGTTCCGGCGTCATTATGCATACCATTTTCCAAATCCGTTAAATATTGAAACGATTCGAGCTGCCTCCCGTTTCATTATTGGAACACATGATTTTACAAGCTTTTGCTCTTCTAAAACAGAAACGGAAAATAAAGTGAGAACTATTTATGAAGCGGATATATGGGAAGAAGGAGATGAAATTACGTTCCGTTTTGTCGGAAGCGGCTTCCTTTACAATATGGTTCGCATTTTAGTCGGAACATTGATTGAAGTAGGAGAAGGGAAGCGCAAGCCGGAAGAAATAAAACAAATTATCGCAGCCAAAGATAGATCAAGAGCCGGGAAAACAGTTTCTGGATGCGGTCTATATCTTTGGAAAGTTTATTATGACAACTAATCCAGGTGTAACATTTTCTTGACATTCATATCTTAAAAAGATAAGATAACATATGGTATGTATTTCAAGCCCCACGATTAGCCCCGGAAAATAATCGTGTTTTTGAAATAGACTTTTCGACATGAACGATTAAGGAGGGAAAACAATGCGTACAACGTTTATGGCAAAGCCGCATGAAGTTGAGCGCAAATGGTATGTTGTTGATGCAGCTGGCAAAACTTTAGGACGTCTAGCAAGCGAAGTTGCATCTATCTTACGCGGAAAACACAAACCAACGTTTACACCGCATGTAGATACAGGTGACCACGTAATTATTATTAATGCTGAAAAAATTGAATTAACTGGAAAAAAATTAACAGACAAAATTTATTATCGCCACAGCCAGCATCCTGGTGGTTTAAAATCAAGAACTGCATTAGAAATGCGAAACAACTATCCTGAAAAAATGCTGGAACTTGCTATTCGCGGAATGCTTCCAAAAGGTTCCCTTGGACGCCAAATGTTTAAAAAATTGCATGTTTACAGAGGAAGCGAACATCCTCATCAAGCACAGAAACCAGAAGTTTATGAACTTCGCGGATAATTTAATAAGGAGGTTATCATTTTGGCACAGGTTCAATACTACGGTACCGGTCGTCGCAAAAGCTCTGTTGCCCGTGTTCGGTTAGTTCCTGGTGAAGGCCGTATCGTAATTAATAAACGGAACATTGAAGATTACATTCCAACAAAAGCTTTGATTGAAGATATTAAACAACCGCTTGTTTTAACAGAGACAGTTGGCAATTATGATGTACTAGTAAATGTTAGAGGTGGCGGTTTCACTGGTCAAGCAGGCGCTATTCGCCACGGAATTGCTCGTGCACTTTTACAAGCTGATCCAGAATATCGCGGAACGTTAAAGCGTGCAGGCTTATTAACTCGAGATGCTCGCGTAAAAGAGCGTAAGAAATACGGTCTTAAAGGAGCACGCCGTGCACCGCAATTTTCAAAACGTTAATGATTCGAACCTTAAACCACAACAAATCGTTGTGGTTTTTTATTTGCAATTGGAAAGGAGTGGTTGAATGGAACAGCGTGAACTGAAAAAAATAAAAACAAGGAGGAGATTTTGATGAATGTAATTACAGACTTTAATGAAAGACGGCAGGAAAAAAAGCTTCTCACTGAGCGAAAAATGTTAAAAGATCTCCCAATTCGCAAATTGAAAAATATGATTGATGAATGGTTTAATCCTTTTTTTCAAAAACGCTTCCATAAAACTGCAATGGAAGAAGAGTGTGTCCACTCGGCCATTGAATCTTTTTTGCTGGGAGCGGCCTACAGCCGGTTCGGATATTACGGGGAATCGATGGAGCAGGCCAATACACGTTGTATACAGGAAGAACAAGAGCTTATTAACAATTTATTTGACAATATTCTTTATTTGGCAAGGGAATCAAATGATGATTTTGTTATGGAATCCATCTATTTGACATGCCAGCACTTTATTCATTATTGGTGGGAAGAAGGGTTTTTAGCTGGAAAAAAGAGATACAAACTAAAGCTTTAAAAGCAGTTCATGCATGGCTCATTTCAACTTCGTTGGAACGGGCTTTTTTTATGCCTAAAAACGGCTTGTGAAAAAATGATTTGACGGGGGCCATTGCTGAATTCGCCTTTTGATTGGCTTTTTTATTTCAAAAAGGAAAAGTTCAGGATTTATTGGCAGTGCTGCTTATTTTTTGCAAGGAAGAATGAAGCAAAATGGTTTTTATTTCTTATGTGAAATATTACTCGTAAGGACAATTTGGGCGACATCCATGCACTGTGGCTATGTTATGAAAACTTTTAAAAAACAAAAAATTGCGGTTTTCAAAATGTTCATCTCGATATGAATGTCTTTTCAACGATTCCAGATTTTCGAAGATAGAAAAAGCTTTTATCATTTGCCGAGCAAACCTCCAATTGTGTAACGCAGGTGAGGAAATCAGCTTTTATTTGTCTTTTTTTGCTGAGCTTTGACACGTTTCTTTTCTCTTTACCACAAAGATTTTATTAGCACTTTTCGTTTAAGCGAATAGGCTTAAAACTTTTGTGACTGTTCAAAAAATTTTAGTGCTTTATACAAAATCATCCATTATAATATTTCTATCAATTTTTTATAAATAAAGAGGTGGAGAAATGGGTTGGTTGAAAAAGTCGTTATGCCTTGTTCTTATTTTTTTATTATTGGTGCCAGCTAGCGGTTTTGCACAGGAAAGAAGTTCAGGCACAGCATCTGGAGGAAATAAATACATATTAATCAGCAACGAGTCCGTCGTCGTATATAAACCTCAATCCACTGGAAAGTTCAAAATCAATAATGATCAATATACGATAAACAAAAAAATAGGATTGGATGCTTATAAACTGGATGTAAATAGACCTTTTGATATAGAAAAACATGAAGACAAGAAACTTCAACAAAAATCTCTCTCCAAAAAGTTTCTCAATAAAGTTGGCGATACTAAGACATTTTGGGTGCATGATTTTACGACCAATGAAGATAAACAAATTAGCGCCAAGCTGCTTTATTCAGGTACAAAAGCGAACGTATGGGTTTATGATAATCAAATTACAGAAGCTGATGCGCAAAAATTAGGGCAAGAATTTGATCAAAAAATTTATCCGCTCATCACACAAAATTTTGCCAGCGAATCCGATGTGGACGGAAACGGGAAAATTCACATTCTTTGTTATGATATACAAGATGGTTTTGCAGGATTCGGGGGGTATATTGCTGGTTACTTTTATGGAGGAGATTTGCATGATATTCCATACTCCAACAAATCAGAGATTTTTTATATTGATACGTATCCTTTAATGGGAACAGGGACGGAAAAGGATGTAAGTGCTGCATACGAAACATTGGTACATGAATTTCAACATATGGTGAATTTTAACCAAAATGTATTTATAGAAAACGGCTCCCAAATGGATACATGGCTAGATGAAGCATTGTCTATGGCAGCTGAACATATATATACGGGAAAACCTTTAACGAATTACATTTATTACTACAATATTTCTACCTCCATTACAAATGGTCATTCATTATTGTATTGGGATTATTATGGCGATACTTTGTCAAACTATTCCTTGTCCTATCTTTTTGGACAATATGTCAGAATTCAAGCGAATCAAGGAAACAAGATTTTCAAAGAGATTTTAACAGATACTCATAATGATTATAAAGCAGTAGAAAATGTAGCGAAAAAATATATCAACTCTTCCCTTACATTTGGAGAATTGATGACGAACTTCCGCAGTGCCCTTTTACTGAAGAAAGATACGGGAAAATATGGCTTTAAAGGAGAAGAAGGCTTTAATTTATTAATTCCAAAAATATTTTCGGGAGAATATGCCAGCTTGCGGGGCGGCGGAGCCATAGTAAAACGGGCTGTTGGTAATGAAACTGTTCCTGCATCTAAAGGAAATGACATCACTTATACTTTTTTAGATGAAAAAAATCCTTACACTCCTCCAAAACCGATAGTAAACCCGGTAAGTGATAGGGATACATTTATAAATGGCCTGTCTAATCCAAGAACGACTGTTTATGTCCAGCTTGGTTCAAAGATATTGAAGACTGCAGCGGCTGATCGTAATGGATCCTTCCGCATTTCCATCAGTAAACAAAAAGCTGGAACTGTCTTAAGCGTATATGCCAAGAGTCAGGAAGGAAATAAAAGCGAGTCGGTTCAAATAACGGTGCTCGATAAAACGCCTCCTAGCATTCCAAGCGTAAACCTGGTCAGCGATAAAGATAAAACGGTCAGAGGGACAGCGGAGGCAGGATCAAAAATAACAATAAAGGCCGGCAGCAAAGTATTGAGCACCGGCACGACAGATAAAAATGGGAAATTCACGATTTCGTTAAAAACAGCTCAAAAAGCTGGAACAGTTCTTTACGTAACAGCGACGGATAAAGCGGGGAATGTGAGCCCGGCGCGAAAAGTGACGGTAATTGATAAAACACCGCCGCGTACTCCGAGTGTAAATTCGGTCAGCAATAAAGATAAAACGGTCAGAGGGACAGCGGAGGCAGGATCAAAAATAACAATAAAGGCCGGCAGCAAAGTATTGAGCACCGGCACGACAGATAAAAATGGGAAATTCGCAATTTCGTTAAAAACGGCTCAAAAAGCCGGAACAATTCTTTACGTAACAGCGACGGATAAAGCGGGGAATGTGAGTCCGGCGCGAAAAGTGACGGTACTCGATAAAATACCGCCGGGTGCTCCTAAAGTGAACAAAGTAACAAGAAAATCTTCCTCGGTGACAGGAAAAGCAGAGGCGTATTCAACGGTGTATGTCAAAGCAGGAAAGAAAGTAATCGGTTCGGGCAAAGCGAATAAAAACGGAAATTTCTCCGTTTCAATCAAAAAACAAAAAGCCGGAACAGTTCTCCTAGTGTATGCAAAAGATAAGGCTGGAAATGTAGGAAAAAGCACGAAAGTTACCGTCAAATACAAATAATAAAATTGACCGTGCCAGCCTGATCGGTCTCGTTATAACTGAAACGCAACATTCATCTTAGCTCCCATATTTGCGGGAGCTTTTTTTATGACTCTTAAAATGTTTCTTTTTGAAAAAAAGCGCTGTATAAAAACTGAATCAGACATACAATTTTATTTTCAAGTGAAGCATTCCATTATCCCCAATTGCCCCTAATTTAAACTTCATATCTAGGACCGAAAAGTGATAAGGCGATTTATCATTAAAGCACAAACAGCTGTATGGCAGAAAGTTGACGGCTTCTACAGCTATATTATCTGTTGGGGAGAATGACGAGTTTGAGCAGATTAGTTAAATTTTGAATGCGCCAATTTTCTGGTGGGAATTGGCTGGAAAAAAGAGATATAAATTAAAATTGCAGTAATCATAAATCCTTATGCTTTTCCATATATTGAATTGAAGGGACGAGCAGGAGGGATGAGGAGTGAAAAAAAAGCTGAAATGGGCACTGTTTATTGCTGGGTTTCTAATTCTCGTATTTATCATTCAATATCAATTCTCCCTTTTCAATTCATGGAAATCATGGAATCTTCCGTTATCAGGAAAAATCATTTACTTAGACCCCGGTCACGGAGGTCCCGATGGAGGAGCAGTAGGAAAAAAACTACTGGAAAAAGATATAACTTTAAAAATTGCCAATATTGCTCGAGATTATTTACAAGAGCAGGGAGCGTTAGTGTTATTGACAAGAGAAAAAGATGAAGATTTGGCTTCGGACGATACACACGGATATAGCCGGAGAAAATCAGAAGATATTCGAAAGCGCGTTCGCCTAATTGATGAATCAGACGCCGATTTGTTTTTGAGCATCCATTTAAATGCTATTCCATCTCCAAAATGGAGGGGAGCGCAAACATTTTATGACGGAAAATATCAGGAGAATGAAGCTATTGCGAAATTTATCCAAGATGAATTAAGGAAAAATTTAAGAAATACAGATCGAAAAGCAAAGCCAATAAGCGGTGTCTATTTACTAAAGCATGCAAAAAAACCGGGTGCGCTTGTGGAGGTAGGATTTTTATCCAATCCTTCTGAGGAAGAGCTTCTTGCTTCTGAAGAATATCAGAAAAAAGTGGCAGCCGCCATTTACAACGGGGTTTTGCGTTATTTTTCCAATGAACAGCAAATACCGGAATAAATGGATTCTTCTCAGGCATCTATTTTCAATGGACTGTTGGAAATGTGTTATACTATATACTATTAAAAGTCTTATGGAAAAAAGGTGGTTGTGGATACGATGCGGGAAGAAGATGTAAGGTCCATTGTCGAACAGTTGGAAGATCCATTTTTACATAAATCTTTAAAAGAATTGAATGCGATTGAAGAAATAAAAATCAAGCCCGAAAAAAAACATATTAGTTTAAAAATAGCAATTGCCAAAACGGGAACAAGCGAGCAGTTAACACTCCAGCAGCAAATTGTTGCAAAGCTTAAACAAGCGGGTGCCGAGACTGTTGGGCTGCGTTTTTCGGAGCTTCCAAAGGAAATTGTCCAAAAGTATTATTCTGATAGTACAAGCCCTTCCATTTTATCGAATGAAAAAACAACCTTTATTGCAATAGCAAGCGGAAAAGGCGGGGTCGGCAAATCAACCGTATCTGTCAACTTGGCTGTGTCCCTTGCTCGTCTAGGAAAAAAAGTTGGTCTTATTGATGCAGATATTTACGGCTTTAGCGTTCCTGATATGATGGGGATCATGAACCGGCCGATCGTTCGCGGGGATAAAATTATTCCAGTTGAGCGGTTTGGTGTGCAAGTCATATCAATGGCTTTTTTTGTTGAAGATAATGCGCCTGTTGTTTGGAGAGGTCCGATGCTCGGAAAAATGCTGAATAACTTTTTCCAAGAAGTTGAATGGGGATCGTTGGACTACTTACTCCTTGATTTGCCTCCTGGTACAGGTGATGTTGCATTAGATGTGCATACATTGCTTCCAACTAGTAAAGAAATCATTGTAACTACGCCTCATCCAACAGCTGCATTTGTTGCTGCAAGGGCTGGTGCAATGGCCATTAAAACGGAGCACGAAATTTTAGGAGTTATTGAAAATATGTCCTATTTTGAAAGTAAATTAACAGGCCAAAAAGAGTATGTATTTGGGAAAGGCGGAGGTCAGAAGCTTGCAGAGGATTTGCAGGTCCCTCTATTAGGGCAAATTCCGCTTGAGCAGCCGGACTGGGATGAAGAGGACTTTGCTCCGTCTGTTTATAATGAAAACCATCCAATAGGGAAAATTTATTTAGATATAGCAAGAAAAGTGATTGAGATAACAGAAAAGTAAAGGAAGGGAGAGGAGGTCTATTGGCCTCCGCCCCCGCCTTCGTTTCCGGAGCTGCCCCCGCCTTGTTGTTTACTTTGAGCTTGCTGAGCAGCCTTCAATAGCGCCTCCTCAATTTTCGGTTGAAAGAGCGGACTTGATAGAACATCTGTAATTTGCTGCTGTAAATATTGGCGGTATTCTTTGCTTTTTAAAACCTTCAATAGTTCTTCTTCCATTTGAGGATTTTTCAGCACATCCATAAGCATTCCTTGATATTCCGGATCTTTCATTAAACGTTTGATCACTTTTTCATGTTCTGTTTGCAATGTTTTCGCAAATCCTTCCGCAAATTTTGTATCTTCAAATGTATTTTTCCAAAATTCCTTCCCTTTTTCTGATGTTAACGTTTTTTCAATCGTATTATTGACGGTTTTTTGATCTAAAATGAGGTTTCGTTGAACTTCTTCATCTTTCATAATTTCTTGAACGGCTTTTTTTCCTTCGTCAGATTTTAATATGTCTACAACCATTTTTTTTGTTTCATCATAATTCATTGGTTCACTTTGCTGCCGATCCGCACATCCTGCAACGATCATCCATATAAGCATCATGATGAGGAGCGAACAATTTCTACCTCTCATATTTCATTTAGCTCCTTTCAATAATAACTTCTACCATTATGTTGAGAAACCAACTGTTTTTTATGCGAAAAAAGTTTTGCCATATGGTAATATACAAGTTGGATTGATAAAATCATATGATATTTTACGAAATATGGAGGGGTTGGCAGTGAAAAGCCGAAATTGGGTACGATTTTTCCTTTCTACTCTCATTGTAGGTGGAGTTGCGACAAGTATTGTTGGTTTTATCTTAAGATGGAGCGAGTATGAAAAATTGTTTTTGTCTTTTAATATTGTTGAAATTGTTGCAGTATTGTTTTGGCTGATCGGAGTAGGTTTTATTTTCAGCATCATCAGCCAAATGGGCTTTTTCGCTTATTTGACTGTGCACAGGTTTGGCCTAGGCATTTTTCGCTCAGTTTCGTTATGGAACTCTGTTCAAATCTTGTTAATCATTTTTGTGTTGTTTGATTTAGTTTATTTTCGATATCAATTTTTTGCGCAAACTGGAGATTCCATTGTCCCGTATATTTTAGTAGCTGTTGTCATTTTGTTGTTTTCTGCTGTAATTGCTTATTTTAAGCAAAAACAGACGAATAAAGATGCGTTTGTCCCTGCATTGTTTTTTATGGTTGTTGTTTCAGTGATTGAGTGGATGCCGGCCCTTCGTGTCAATGATAGAGATTGGCTGTATTTAATGCTGTTTCCAATTTTAATTTGCAATGCTTACCAATTGTTGATTTTGCCGAAAATGACAAATGACTCGCCAAAAGCAAAAAAGAGCTGAAGGAGTTTTCCTTATAGCTCTTTAAAATGCTTATTGATTTCCAAAATATTGAAAACGATTGGTTTGAATTTACTTCCAAAGTTCTTTTCATTTGAATGATAGTTCTTTCGTTCTTGCATTGCTGTTTTCAATTAATTCTTGTACGGTTACATTTTTAAGGCCGTTTTGTTTCAAATGTTGAATAATCGCCGGCAACGCTTGGTTAGTTTGTTTAACTGAATCTGATGCGTGAAGCAGGATAATATCACCTGGTTTTAAGTGTTTCGTAACATTTTGGATAATCTTGTTGACTCCCGGGTTTTGCCAGTCATTTGAATTTACGCTGTAATGGACGACAGTTAATCCATATTGTTCAGCAATATTTAAAACGTTTTGATCGAATTGGCAGGTTGGAGGCCGCAGCAATTTTATATCCTTGATACCAAGCTTTTGAAATGTATGCTGGGCTAAAGATAAATCACGCTTAATTTCGTTAGTGTCCAACTCAGTATAGTTTTTATAAGCATATCCTTTGCTGCCGAGCTGATGACCGTCATCGATAATTCTTTTGACTACTTCAGGATGGCGTTCGGCCCATGAGGCGGATACAAAAAATGTTGCATTGGTTAGTCCATATTTTTTCAAAGTATTTAAAATTGGAATTGCTTTTTCATCTCCCCAGCTAATATCAAATGTCAAGGCAACTTTCTTACCGCTTCCGTCTCCTTTATAAATTGCTTTCGGCCCGTTCTTTGTAGTGAAAACTGGGATATTTGGTATTGTTTGAAAGTACATAAAGACAGCAGTAAAAAAAGCGATTATGATTAAAAAAAGTAATTGTTTGATTTTTTTAATATGGATGATGTAAAAACGGTTCATTGATGCTCCTCCTTGTCCTTATCTTGTAAAATTGTATGAATTGAACTTTTAATTATGAATAAGGATGGAGAATTAAAAATAATTTTAAAAAGGTGTTGACGAAATAGTTTAAAGTTGATATATTATTAATCGTCGCTGTTTGTTAAGTGTTTTAAAAAATGTATTGACAAACATTTTGACGCCATGATATATTATGAAAGTCATTGTGAAAAAAAATAAAAAACATTGACTGGACACAATTGTTTTGTTATAATGTTATTTCGTCGAAGTAGTTACATGATCCTTGAAAACTGAACAAAACGAAAAGCGTGCCTGTTGATTCTGACAAGAGCATTTGGTGACAAACTTTTTTTGGAGAGTTTGATCCTGGCTCAGGACGAACGCTGGCGGCGTGCCTAATACATGCAAGTCGAGCGAACCGAAGGGAGCTTGCTCCTTTAGGTTAGCGGCGGACGGGTGAGTAACACGTGGGCAACCTGCCCTGCAGACTGGGATAACTTCGGGAAACCGGAGCTAATACCGGATAACACCGAAAACCGCATGGTTTTCGGTTGAAAGGCGGCTTTTAGCTGTCACTGCAGGATGGGCCCGCGGCGCATTAGCTAGTTGGTGAGGTAACGGCTCACCAAGGCGACGATGCGTAGCCGACCTGAGAGGGTGACCGGCCACACTGGGACTGAGACACGGCCCAGACTCCTACGGGAGGCAGCAGTAGGGAATCTTCCGCAATGGACGAAAGTCTGACGGAGCAACGCCGCGTGAGCGAAGAAGGTCTTCGGATCGTAAAGCTCTGTTGTCAGGGAAGAACAAGTACCGTTCGAACAGGGCGGTACCTTGACGGTACCTGACGAGGAAGCCACGGCTAACTACGTGCCAGCAGCCGCGGTAATACGTAGGTGGCAAGCGTTGTCCGGAATTATTGGGCGTAAAGCGCGCGCAGGCGGTTCCTTAAGTCTGATGTGAAATCTCGCGGCTCAACCGCGAGCGGCCATTGGAAACTGGGGAACTTGAGTGCAGGAGAGGGGAGCGGAATTCCACGTGTAGCGGTGAAATGCGTAGAGATGTGGAGGAACACCAGTGGCGAAGGCGGCTCTCTGGCCTGTAACTGACGCTGAGGCGCGAAAGCGTGGGGAGCGAACAGGATTAGATACCCTGGTAGTCCACGCCGTAAACGATGAGTGCTAAGTGTTAGAGGGTATCCACCCTTTAGTGCTGCAGCAAACGCATTAAGCACTCCGCCTGGGGAGTACGGCCGCAAGGCTGAAACTCAAAGGAATTGACGGGGACCCGCACAAGCGGTGGAGCATGTGGTTTAATTCGAAGCAACGCGAAGAACCTTACCAGGTCTTGACATCCCCTGACAACCCTAGAGATAGGGCGTTCCCCTTTCGGGGACAGGGTGACAGGTGGTGCATGGTTGTCGTCAGCTCGTGTCGTGAGATGTTGGGTTAAGTCCCGCAACGAGCGCAACCCTTGACCTTAGTTGCCAGCATTCAGTTGGGCACTCTAAGGTGACTGCCGGCTAAAAGTCGGAGGAAGGTGGGGATGACGTCAAATCATCATGCCCCTTATGACCTGGGCTACACACGTGCTACAATGGGTGGTACAAAGGGCAGCGAAACCGCGAGGTGGAGCGAATCCCAAAAAACCACTCTCAGTTCGGATTGCAGGCTGCAACTCGCCTGCATGAAGCCGGAATCGCTAGTAATCGCGGATCAGCATGCCGCGGTGAATACGTTCCCGGGTCTTGTACACACCGCCCGTCACACCACGAGAGTTTGTAACACCCGAAGTCGGTGGGGTAACCCTTACGGGAGCCAGCCGCCGAAGGTGGGACAAATGATTGGGGTGAAGTCGTAACAAGGTAGCCGTATCGGAAGGTGCGGCTGGATCACCTCCTTTCTAAGGATATATACATTGAAATAGGGTACGCTTTTCCGTTTTGTTTAGTTTTGAAGGATCACATCCTTCCCCGTTTGCTGGTGAATTCGCAAAGTCGATTTCCCAGCGAATAGAAGCTGAATAAAAAAATACAGGATGGGCCTGTAGCTCAGCCGGTTAGAGCGCACGCCTGATAAGCGTGAGGTCGGTGGTTCAAGTCCACTCAGGCCCACCATAAATAAGACCATCCTGGGGCCTTAGCTCAGCTGGGAGAGCGCCTGCTTTGCACGCAGGAGGTCAGCGGTTCGATCCCGCTAGGCTCCACCATAAGTTTGATGAATATTGGAAGCATTGCTCCTATGCGAGAGCCCATTCGAAGGATCGGATGTTCGGCTCGAAGCAACTCAAGCAGCAAGGGAGCTCATTGAAAGAAAAAGCATTGTTCTTTGAAAACTGGATAACGGAAAGACATTCACGAATAGATCGCTCATGTTAGGAAGAAACGGTTAAGTTAGAAAGGGCGCACGGTGGATGCCTTGGCACTAGGAGCCGATGAAGGACGGGACAAACACCGAAATGCTTCGGGGAGCTGTAAGTAAGCGTCGATCCGGAGATGTCCGAATGGGGGAACCCACTGTCCGTAATGGGGCAGTATCCATACCTGAATCCATAGGGTATGGAGGGCAACCCGGGGAACTGAAACATCTAAGTACCCGGAGGAAGAGAAAGCAACAGCGATTCCCTGAGTAGCGGCGAGCGAAACGGGAACAGCCCAAACCAAGAGGCGTGCCTCTTGGGGTTGTAGGACACTCGATTAAGGAGTGACAAAGGAACGGGGTAGACGAAGAGGTCTGGAAAGGCCCGTCAGAGAAGGTAACAACCCTGTAGTCGAAACTCCGTTCCCTCCCGAGTGGATCCTGAGTACGGCGGGACACGTGAAATCCCGTCGGAAGCAGGGAGGACCATCTCCCAAGGCTAAATACTCCCTAGTGACCGATAGTGAACCAGTACCGTGAGGGAAAGGTGAAAAGCACCCCGGGAGGGGAGTGAAAGAGAACCTGAAACTGTGTGCCTACAAGTAGTCAGAGCCCATTAAC
>NZ_JBSRXI010000001.1:0-202500 GCF_054055575.1 Aeribacillus sp. SP014 | reverse complement strand
GCCGATGGTAGTGAGGGTTTGTCCCTTGTGAGAGTAGGACGCTGCCAGGCTGCCTTTAAATTCTTTTTGAAAGCTGGGCTTATTGTAGAGAACCATACAAGAGTACATTCTTTTGAAGTCATTTTGATATACTGATTGAGCTGTATGTGAACCAAAATATGGTTTATTAAAATATTCCGCAGTAGCTCAGTGGTAGAGCATTCGGCTGTTAACCGAACGGTCGCAGGTTCGAATCCTGCCTGCGGAGCCATGCTTCCATAGCTCAGTTGGTAGAGCACTTCCATGGTAAGGAAGAGGTCACCGGTTCGAGCCCGGTTGGAAGCTTTTCAAAAGCAAATCTTTTCTTGATTTCTATCTATGCCATGTGCTAAAATGTCAAATGTCGGTTGTCATTAAGTTATGAAAATGAAATGGCCCGTTGGTCAAGTGGTTAAGACACCGCCCTTTCACGGCGGTAACACGGGTTCGAATCCCGTACGGGTCACCATGGAGGATTAGCTCAGCTGGGAGAGCACTTGCCTTACAAGCAAGGGGTCGGCGGTTCGATCCCGTCATCCTCCACCATGTACTAAACAAGCTTTTCTTAAGCAAGTTTAATGAGTTTGGCATAACAATTTAAACAAAGGTAAAAACTGAGTGTGATTTAAAGTATTTATTGCGCCGGTGTAGCTCAATTGGTAGAGCAACTGACTTGTAATCAGTAGGTTGGGGGTTCGATTCCTCTCGCCGGCATTTTTAATAATCGGAGGGGTAGCGAAGTGGCTAAACGCGGCGGACTGTAAATCCGCTCCCTTAGGGTTCGGCGGTTCGAATCCGTCCCCCTCCACCATGCCGAAGAATGTTATGAAACATTGAAATCACATTAAACAACAAATTGTTGTATAAAGTGATTTTTTTATTGGTACAATATAATTAGTCAAGAGATGAATGGTGATATTGGGCTATAGCCAAGCGGTAAGGCAACGGACTTTGACTCCGTGATGCGCTGGTTCGAATCCAGCTAGCCCAGCCATTTATTATAAAAAGACAGTTCATGTCTGTTCTTTTTTTTGTAAAAATGTTAGATAGAAAGTAAGATTTAACTAGATTTTACAAAGGGCGAAGCCTCGTCGAATAAGAGCGAGTTGTCCCGACGCATCCAGCATCCTCGAAAAATCAGGAAGAGGAAGAGACATCTGGCAAATTTTAAAATGGATTAGAAGAAAAAAATTTTTTTACGAGCCATTAGCTCAGTCGGTAGAGCAACGAGCAAGGCTTCATCGAATAGGCGACGAGTTGTCCCGACGCATCTAACATCCTCGAAAGATCAGGAAGAGGAAGGGACATCTGACAAATTAAAAATGGATTAGAAGAAAAAATTTTTTTATGAGCCATTAGCTCAGTCGGTAGAGCATCTGACTTTTAATCAGAGGGTCGGAGGTTCGAATCCTCCATGGCTCACCATTTGTGCGGAAGTAGTTCAGTGGTAGAACACCACCTTGCCAAGGTGGGGGTCGCGGGTTCGAGTCCCGTCTTCCGCTTTTTAAATTCAACGGGGAAAACTTTATAAAATAAGATGAACTTAATTCCTGACAAGAAATTGTCAGGATTTTTTATTTGAAATGTTACTAATCCCTTCGATTATATCTAATCCTCGCTTTTGAATCTCAAAATAATGTAATAGACTATATGCAGGAGCATTCGCCTTTTTAGTCCCATAACAGCCTTTTAAATTTGGATATACCATTGAAGGCGAATTGTATTTTTCCTTTTAGGATTGGTAATGCGGTTGTTCCGAAATGGAACCATGACCTAAATGATTTTTTTGTTGATTTTAAAAATTAGTCTCTTTTCCAGAAGATTGTTGCTGTAAAGAATGATTTGTGTAAAACATTTTGCATACAATGACTGCCCAGCAAAGGTTTTTACGGGTGTTGTGACGAAGTATATCGACAAACTTCTGTCTTGTTTCATTTTTTGAAATAGCACAGATCCGGATGAGGACGAATAAATTTCGACACCATTTATAAATTCAAACGGCTTAAAGGAGTTGTGATTCGATGCCTTTTATCAACGTAAAGCTGGCTAAAGGAAGAACCGCAGAACAGAAACAGCAGTTTACTGAGGCAATAACAAAAGCAGCAGCGCAAATACTAAACGTGAAAGAAGAATGGGTTACAGTAGTTTTCGATGAATATGAAAGAGATAATTGGGCTTCCGGCGGAACACTTCACTCGATAAAATTTGAGGAAGGTTTCGGGAAAATGGGAGCTGAATGAATATCCATCATCCTCTAATTCAAAGATAAAAAATGACCTCCCCAATTGGAAAAGGGGAGGTGAAGTTTTTTTATTTGCTAAAGTCGGTCAATATTTTCATCTTGGAGAAGCCCAGCTTTCATCGCATAATGTTCCATCACTTGCTGAAGCCACTCCTCTTCCTCCTGTGTAAATGGAGATGCCAATTTATTTTCAATAGTTTTAATTTCAGCTTCATCTAAATTCCCGATAGCACTAATTAATTCTTTTCCGATAAATTCTAATATTGTTTTCATATATTTTTCGACTAACGCTTCTACCTCAGGATCATCGACAGGTCTTCCTGCCAATCTTTTTGTTTCTTGGGATAATTGGATGTATTCTTTGTCAAGGGAGATCATTACCTCTTCAGGCTGATCAAAAAGCTTTTCAGCTACTTCTTTTGACGTATAATGTTCTATCCATTTGCGCTGTTCTTTTTCTGTTTGTATGCTCTGAATAAGACTCATTAAAACATTGCTATCCACTTCTTTTTCTTCTTCTAAAATCGTGAGAATTCGTTTAATGGCTTTGAGCACTTCTTCAATATGTTCCTTTCGTTCTTCAAGCGCTTCTTTTTGGAACTGTAAAGTTTCTTTTAAGTTTAAATCAAAGTTGGTTTCATTAATTAACTCTTTGATTTGTTCTAAACTGTATCCTAAAAATTTAAGACTGACTATTTTTTGAAGTGTCAATACATCATGAGCAGAGTATAATCGGTGTCCAGAACGAGGATTTTTTTTCGGTTTGAGCAGTCCAATTTGATCATAATAATGCAATGTTCGGATTGTTGTTCCCGTCTTTTTAGAAAATTCGCCAATCGTAAAGTAAGTCTCTTCCTTCATTTTAACATCGCCCCCAAAACACTTATCTTTATAAACCTATTGTGATCATAATACCTAACGCGGCGTGAGGTGCAACCCCTCTGAAAAAAATTTGTAATGTCATTTTTCATTATGACAAGTTGGACGTTTCTTTATAAAAAGCCCAGAAATGGGAATGTGAAAGGTTTTTGCTACAAAAGGAAAAAATTTTTCTTGCAGATGAAAACATAAATTCCTAAAATTTGCTAGAATAGATTTATAAAAAAAAATGAAACCTTTGGGGAACGAATTCGTATCATGATGTACCCGCAACTGCGGAGGTAGAAAAATGGAAGAATTTATAAATAAAAAGATCAAACAAATTAAAAAAGGCGACCAAAATGCATTTGCAGAAGTTGTTGAATTATATAAAGATAAAATTTTTCAACTTTGTTATCGAATGCTGGGAAACGTCCATGAAGCTGAGGACATAGCACAGGAAGCATTTATAAGAGTGTATATGAACATCCATTCATTTGATATGAACAAAAAATTTTCTACATGGATTTATCGGATTGCAACCAATTTATCGATTGATCGTATTCGGAAAAAGAAACCGGACTATTATTTAGATGCAGAAGTTGCGGGGACTGATGGCTTAACAATGTACTCCCAAGTATCATCTGATATTGCAATGCCTGAAAAAGAAGTTGAAGCAATTGAACTGCAAGAAACGATTCAAAAGGAAATTTTAAAACTGCCGGATAAATATCGATCAGTCATCGTATTGAGATATATTGAGGAGCTATCCTTGCAAGAAATCGCAGAGATATTGGAACTTCCAGTCGGAACAGTTAAAACAAGAATACACCGGGGACGGGAGGCTTTACGCAAACAATTAAGGCATTTGTGATTGGGGTGAGTAAGATGAAATGTCCTAAGCATGTAGTGGAGATGATCCATAAGTATTTGGACGGGGATTTGCATGAGGATGAAGGCCGTGAGTTAAAAAAACACTTGCAATCTTGTGAGGATTGCAAGGCACATTATCAAGAATTGGAAAAAGCTGTAGCGTTTGTCAAGAGTATCTCACATGTTGAAGCACCGGCAGATTTTACGCAAAAGGTGTTAGAAAAATTGCCGAAAGAAAAGCGTACGGTCTCAACTAGACGCTGGTTCCGAAATCATCCTTTCTTTTCAGCCGCTGCACTATTTGTTATTCTAATGACTGGAAGTTTATTTGCTTCTTATGAAGAAAGCCAATTCAGCGTAACAAAGTATGATAATTTGGTTGTTGACAACCGTACTGTTATTGTGCCTGAAGGAGAAACGGTGAAAGGTGATATTACTGTTAAAAACGGTGATATTAAAATAGAAGGAAAAGTTGAAGGAAATGTAACGGTGATTAACGGAGACCAATATTTGGCTTCTGCCGGTCAAGTTACCGGAGAGGTTGAGGAAATAAACGAATTGTTTGAGTGGCTGTGGTATGAAGTAAAATCGACTCTGTCAGAGGTTTTTAAACAATAGGCCATCTTTAGTAGGATGGTCTATTTTTATGTTTAAGTGCATTTAGGAAAAGTTATGATATAATAAAGTGGAATTTTGATTAGAGAGATTTTCAAACCTAGAAGTTTGATTAGAATAGATCAATCGCGATTTGATGAACTATTGGAGGAAAACAATATGACCTTAGGGGATTTTTCTCTTTTGCATTACCTCATAGATGTCATTGATATTCTCCTCGTTTGGTTCGTTATCTATAAATTGATTATGGTGATTCGTGGAACGAAAGCTGTTCAGCTTTTAAAAGGAATTATCGTAATCATTATCGTTAGAGTGTTAAGCCAATATTTAGGCTTGAATACTTTGCAATGGTTAATGGACCAAGTGTTGATTTGGGGTTTTTTGGCTATCATCATTATTTTCCAGCCGGAGTTTCGCAGAGCCCTTGAGCAATTAGGAAGGGGGCGTCTATTTGCAAGGGCAGCTAGCCAGGAAGATGATGGGCAAACAAACATGACCGAAGCAATAGCAAAAGCTGTTGAGTATATGGCGAAAAGGAGAATCGGTGCTCTCATTTCGATTGAACGAAAAATAGGAATGGAGGATTATGTTGAGACCGGTATACCGCTAAATGCCCATATTTCTGCTGAACTATTAATTAATATTTTTATCCCCAATACCCCTTTACATGATGGTGCAGTTATTATACAAAAAGATCAAGTGTCCGCTGCTGCCTGTTATTTGCCGCTTTCCGAAAGCCCGTTTATATCGAAGGAGCTGGGCACACGCCATCGCGCTGCAGTGGGAATTAGTGAAGTAACCGATAGTATAACTATCATTGTTTCTGAAGAAACAGGCGGTATATCGATTGCCAAGGATGGTGAGCTGCATAGACATTTAACTCCAGAAACGTTAAAGGAGATGCTCTTGGCTGAGTTTAACCGTACGAAAGCTGCTTCCTCTAGCCGCTGGCAATGGAGGGTGAAAAAGAATGGATAAATTAATGAATAGCAACTGGTTTATGCGCATCATTGCATTGTTGCTAGCGCTCATGCTATATGCTTCAGTGAATATAGAATCGCCTGCTTCGAATAATGAAGAAAAATACAATATATTTCGGTCGCCATCCACAACCGAAACAGCTACAATTACAGATGTGCCCGTAAACGTATACTATGACGACCGTGCATTTGTTGTCACCGGTATTCCCCAAACCGTCACCGTTACGATTGAAGGGCCCAAAAGTATTGTCACTACGACAAAACAAGTCAAGGACTTTGAAATTTTTGCAGATTTAACGGATTTATCCGTTGGCACGCACAGTGTCCGTTTGAAACATAAAAACTTGTCTGACCAATTGGAGGTTGACATTGATCCGGCTGTCATTACAGTAGGTATTCATGAAAAGGTATCTGAAAATTTTCCGGTTGAAGTGGATGTTATTAATAAAAACAAAATGAAGGAAGGCTACATTGCGGAGCGTCCGATTGTTAAACCGGACAGTGTAAAAATTACAGGCGCAAAAGAGCATATTGATGCTGTAGCTGTTGTGAAAGCAACAGTAAGTTTGGAAGGTGCTGATGGAACAGTTGTACAGAAGTCAAAAGTGGCAGTATACGATGCAAATGGGAACATCCTGCCTGTTACAATCGAACCGTCAGCGGTTACCGTAACAGTGCCGGTAGAAAGCCCAACGAAATCGAAATCTGTACCCTTAAAAATCAAAACAACAGGAAAGCTTTCTGATGGACTGAGCATATCATCGATTCAATCGATCCCTAGCCAAGTGACAATTTATGGTCCAAAGGATGTGCTAGAGCAAATAGAGTCTATTGATGATGTATCTGTCGACTTAAGCAAAATCAAAGAAAATGCGACAGTTGAAGCTGATGTTCCGGCTCCGGATGGAGTGACAAACGTAGTCCCGAATAAAGTTCAAATTAAAATAGATATTGAAAAACGAGAAGAAAAGACGTTTAAACAGGTGCCGATCAAAGTCATCGGTTTAGGAAACGATCAGGAAATTGAATTTATTGATCCGGATACAGGAAAGCTGGATGTTGTTTTGCGAGGAAAAGACAGTGTTTTGAAAAACGTAAAAGAATCTGATATCGAATTGTATGTGAATGTTGCAGGGTTAGATGAAGGAGAACATGAAGTAAATGTGGAGGCCAAAAACCGTTACAACCTCTCGACAGTTTTATCGAGTGAAAAAGTGAAGATTCGCTTATCCAATAAAGAAAACTCGTTGGAAGAAGCAGATAATGAAAGAAGAAATCAAATAGAAGAAAATAACGATTCAGTTGAACCATCTGAACAGAAAAAGTCTGCTGAAGAAGCTTCAAATTAAGTGATATTTTTTAAAAGGAGCGATGATTCATGGGAAAATATTTCGGTACAGACGGAGTAAGAGGAGTTGCCAACAGTGAACTCACTCCTGAATTAGCGTTTAAAATAGGACGCTTTGGCGGGTACGTGTTAACAAAAGATAAAAATAGACCAAAAGTGTTGATTGGTCGGGATACCCGCATTTCAGGTCATATGCTTGAGGGTGCTTTAGTTGCCGGGCTTCTTTCCATTGGCGCCGAGGTAATGAGGCTTGGAGTCATTAGCACACCAGGTGTTGCTTATTTGACAAAGGCATTAGGAGCCGAAGCAGGCATCATGATCTCCGCTTCGCATAATCCTGTTCAAGATAACGGAATAAAATTTTTTGGCCCTGATGGTTTTAAGCTTTCCGATGAACAAGAAGAAGAAATTGAAGCGCTGCTCGATCAAGAAGAAGATAACCTTCCTAGACCGACCGGCTCTGATCTGGGGCAAGTGAGCGATTATTTTGAAGGCGTACAAAAATACTTGCAATATTTAAAACAGACGGTTGACGAAGAGTTCACTGGTTTACATATCGCTTTGGACTGTGCGCACGGAGCCACATCATCACTAGCTACACATCTTTTTGCCGACTTGGATGCAGATGTTTCGACAATCGGTGCATCTCCAAATGGTCTGAATATTAACGATGGGGTTGGGTCTACTCATCCAGAAACGTTAGCGGAATTTGTGAAAGAAAAAGAAGCAGATATAGGTTTAGCGTTTGACGGTGATGGGGACCGTTTGATTGCCATTGATGAGAACGGAAAAATTGTTGATGGGGATCAAATTATGTTTATTTGCGCCAAATATTTAAAAGAGCAGGGAATGCTGAACGGGGACACTGTTGTATCGACAGTTATGAGCAACCTAGGCTTTTATAAAGCTTTGGAGGCAAATGGACTAAAAAGCGTTCAAACCGCTGTCGGCGATCGCTATGTTGTCGAAGCGATGAAGAAAAACAACTACAATTTAGGTGGAGAGCAATCCGGACATATTATTTTTCTTGACTACAATACGACGGGTGACGGTCTTTTAACAGCGATTCAGCTTGTCAACATAATGAAGACAAAAGGCAAAAAGCTCTCTGAACTTGCGAGTGAAATGAAAAAATTCCCGCAGCTTTTGATCAATGTAAAGGTGCAGGACAAGCAGGCTGTCATGGAAAATGAAAAAGTAAAAGCTGTTATAGAAGAAGTAGAAAAAGAAATGAACGGAAATGGAAGAATTCTCGTACGTCCTTCCGGAACAGAACCGCTCGTTCGTGTAATGGCCGAAGCGCCGACGGAAGATGAATGCCAGAGGTACGTGAAAAAAATTGTGGAAGTTATCAAAGCGGAAATGGGCGTTGAATGATGAAGAGACGGGGCTGTCCGGTAAGTCTCTAAAATAAATAAGTGGAGAAAAACAATGCGTTTTTCTCCACTTGCTTTTATTTTTCGATTTTTATCTGAAAGTAGCTGGCGGATGCCGGCTACTTTCAGGAGGTTGTGGGGAGGCAAGCTCCCTTTCTTTATTGAATATTCATTGTATCGAGAAAACGCTTGAAATCATATAATACAATATGGAAAGACAGAAATGAATTGACGAACTGCTTTTCCATATTGTAATATATAAATTGTTTTAGCACATTCTAGAATAGAAAGGTGGGCAGTTAGAAAATTTTTTATTGTAAAGCGCCTGGACTAAGCAGGAGCGGACATCTGCTTAGTTGACGAGGAGGAGGTTTATCGAAGTTTCGGCGGATGCCTCCCGGTTGCCTTCCCGTACAGCCGTAAAGTCACGTCTTAAAACAAAGAGGCGACTCTTTGCACAAAAAGACTGTGACATAACGGGATACATTTTACAAAACATGTGTGAGGGGACAGAGAAGCTTTGATGGCTGGAAAGAGATCTGTCCCCAGTTGTTCAGGCTTCTTTTGTCCCCTTTAAATGGGGAGGAAACTAAGACTATGTGCGGAATTGTAGGATATATCGGACAACAAGACTGCAAGGAAATTTTATTGCGCGGTTTGGAAAAATTAGAATACAGAGGCTACGACTCTGCAGGTATTGCAGTATTAAACGGAGAAGGAACATATGTATTTAAAGAAAAAGGACGCATTGCGGAGCTTCGTGAAGGTGTGGACGCAAATGTTTCAGCTTCCATCGGAATTGGCCACACACGGTGGGCTACTCATGGAGCGCCTAGCAAAGAAAATGCGCATCCTCACCAAAGTGCATCCAAACGCTTTACACTTGTGCATAACGGTGTCATTGAAAACTATTTGCAAGTAAAGCGTGAGTATTTACAAAATGTTGAATTAAAAAGTGAAACGGATACGGAAGTTATTGTTCAAACAATTGAACAATTTGTCAACAAAGGTTTAAGTGTCGAAGAAGCATTTCGCCAAACATTATCCTTGTTGAAGGGATCTTATGCGATCGCTCTATTAGATGAAAATAACCGAGACGTGATCTATGTTGCGAAAAACAAAAGCCCTCTTCTTGTGGGACTTGGCGGAGACTTTAATGTTGTTGCTTCAGACGCCATGGCAATGCTGCAAGTAACAAATCAATTTGTCGAATTAATGGATAAAGAAATCGTTATTGTCACTCGTGATCAAGTGACAATCAAAAATTTAAACGGGGACGTAATAGAACGCGCTCCATATACTGCTGAACTTGATGCAAGCGACATTGAAAAAGGAACATACCCTCACTACATGTTGAAAGAAATTGATGAACAACCGCTTGTTATACGTAAAATTATTCAAAAATATCAAGACGAACACGATCAATTAAAAATTGATCAAGAAATTGTTCAAGCTGTTCATGAAGCGGACCGCATTTATATTATAGCGTGCGGAACGAGCTATCACGCAGGGCTTGTAGGAAAGCAATTAATCGAAAAATGGGCAAAAGTACCGACAGAAGTGCACGTTGCCAGTGAATTTTCATACAATATGCCGCTTTTATCAAATAATCCGCTGTTTATTTTCATTTCACAAAGCGGAGAAACGGCAGACAGCCGTGCGGTGCTTGTTCAAGTGAAGGAGCTTGGACATAAAGCATTAACTATAACGAATGTTCCGGGTTCAACTCTTTCCCGTGAGGCGGACTATACGCTGCTGCTTCATGCCGGACCTGAAATTGCGGTTGCGTCTACAAAAGCATATACAGCACAAATTGCGGTTCTTGCCATTTTAGCAGCTGTTGCAGCTGAAACAAAAGGAATCAAGCTTGATTTTAACCTATTGCAAGAACTTGCCATTATTTCGAATGCAATGGAAACACTATGCGGCCAAAAGGATGAAATGGAACAAATTGCCCGAGACTATCTTTTGACAGCTCGAAACTGCTTCTTTATCGGCCGTGCCGTTGACTATTACGTCTGCTTAGAAGGCGCGCTCAAATTAAAAGAAATTTCCTACATTCAAGCGGAAGGATTTGCCGGCGGCGAGTTAAAGCATGGAACCATTGCGTTAATTGAGAACGGAACACCGGTCATTGCTTTATCAACCCAAGAGCATGTAAACTTAAGCATTCGCGGAAATGTAAAAGAAGTTGTTGCCCGGCGGTGCATATCCATGCGTTATTTCCATGAAAGGACTTGAAGAAGATGATGACCGTTTCATCTTGCCAAAAGTTCATGAGGATCTAACTCCGCTTGTTGCCGTCATTCCAATGCAGCTCATTGCATACTACGCTGCCCTTCACCGCGGCTGCGACGTCGACAAACCACGCAACCTAGCCAAAAGCGTAACAGTCGAATAAAGCAATTGGGCAGTGGATATGTGGCTTTGAATAAAGTCATACCGTTTATAAAAAATTGCACAGTTTTACCCCTTTAGATTATGATTGTCTAAAGGGGTGTTTTTATGTCCAAAAGAAGAACATCTAAAGCTGATTAAAGTAGATCGTGGCTCAGGTATAGGTTTTGATATTGGCATTGGTTAAACATTCAAGACGACCTTTACTAGATCGCTCTGCTCGTTTAAAGGGAATTAAAACGAATAACAGCACAGATTTAGAACGAAACCACTTTTATTTAACTGAATATTCTGATTTTCATCATTGATATTGGAGAACAGTTTCCTTTATTACCGTTGGAAGAAACAATTGTCATTTCCAATTGTAGTGCCCGGATTAAGCGATAAACCGTTTCCCATCCAGTAATTCCGTCTTCAGTCACTTCATTAAAACCAGCTCTACCGCCATAGGTTTTATTCAGTCATCTTTGAACCTCTAAAACTCTTTCATCCATTCTCCTTTTCTCCTTTCTTTTCTATTAACTTACAATTCAATCTTATTTTGTTTAGAAAAGAGAAAAATATAGTAAAAATCTTTAAAAAGTCAGGAAAAAGTAAACAATTCATTTAATCTTTTTTACGGTGATTTATAAAATTTTTGTAAAGTTATTACTAGCTCAAAAAGTTTAGTTTGTTTTCTGCAAGAAAAAAATACAGAGTGTTGCAGTATATCTTTATCAAAATTTTGAATAAATATACATATATGTATGTGATCTATCCATCAAGGGCTTGACATGGATTCTCTAACGAGAAGCGTGCTTAAATGAAATGTCAGAGAAACAACGTGAAATGTTGATTTATAGGGTGATAACTTCAAAGAAGGATTTTGAATAGTGGAACATATAAAAGATTGATCAAAGATGCAAATATCGAGTATAAGTAAGCAATCCGAAGATTTTTCCGAGGCTTTTCCGTCAGACTTTCTTTTTCTTCTGCCTAAAATCTCTATAATCCCTTTACCGATGAGATCTCAAACTTTGTTGGTCTTTTTCCTGTGGTGTTTCTCACGGTATAGAATCGACATTTGAAAATAAGTATTGCAAAAGAATGTTGAGACTTAAGGATCTAAATGTAACTAACGTTTAAATCCCTCATTTCAAAAGTGGAACGAATACTTCTTCTATTAATTATTCATGAAAGGTTTCAATTCCTCATAGTTAAGATAAAAACGTTACTCCGGCAGTCACAATCTCACCAAATTCAGCTGGCTTCAATTCCTCATAGTTAAGATAAAAACTTCAGTTTGCAATCGAATCTCTTTTTCCTCTTTTGTGCTTCAATTCCTCATAGTTAAGATAAAAACGAAAATATCATTAGGGAAAGGATTGGTTATATACCATCGCTTCAATTCCTCATAGTTAAGATAAAAACCCCAAAAAATGTTGTTAAATAAGCATTTCATTTTTATACTTGACTGGTTATTTTTATTTTAACGAAAAGTGGAATTTTTATCAAACCTTTGATTTGCTTGCGCTCAATAAAGAGTTGAAAGAGTCGTCGATTCCCGGGGATTTTTGCACGATTGGGGGTCGACGACTCTTTTTTATTTCCGTTTAAAACAGATTTCAAAGTTTTCCTGCCGACAATGAAATCTATGTTGTATCAACCATTTTACCTGATCCATCTGTTTAATAAAGTAAACATCCGGGCTCATTCCCTTCTCATTCAATTGAAGGAAGAGTGAGACCATATTTTAACGTTTCATTCTGGAAAAATTGGTTTAGGTCTATTCGATCGGTTCCTACGATCTAAAATAAGAACATGATCTGAAAAATGATTGGTAGTTTTTACTTAAAATTCCCTTTTTTTCTTTCTGTTTACCAAAAGTTTCGTATTTTCTCTTATAATGAAACAGAAAGCTATTCCACATGTTGGAATCCATTTCGTTTCAATCGGAGGCATGAAGGCAGTGGATGTCAAGTATATCCCTTCTGAATGGGAAAAGACGAAGAAAGGTATTGGCGATCTGGTCGGTCTCGGTGTATGGGGAAAAGGCATGATTGATAAATTAAAAGATCTGAACGATCTTCTCGAAGACGTTCAAGCAGACATCGCCAAATATGACACAGATGGTGTCATCTCTTTCACCCACACAGACCGAAAAAAACAATATCAACAATTATATGAAGATTATCTCGTCTTGCACCGCTTTAGCAGCCGTGTCGGAGAGATTGTTGACCGCACCATCGATGATCCGTTTTATCAAGAGATCGATTATATGAAGATTATCTCGTCTTGCACCGCTTTAGCAGCCGTGTCGGAGAGATTGTTGACCGCACCATCGATGATCCGTTTTATCAAGAGATCGATGCTTTTGTGGAAGCGATGCGCAACTTATCCATATCAAAGATCAAAACGAAAAATCACATTGGCGCCAAAAAAACGGTCGTCGCTCCCGGAGCATACGGCACGCAACAAACAATCGACGTGCCGAAAGCGGAAGTTGGACTAGAAGATCTGTTCAGTGGCAGCAACTACTATGCTAAGTTGATAGAACGGGAATACGCTTCATGGAAAGAACTGAACCCTAAAGCAAATTTTTCGAAACAAGAATATATACAGAAAGCATTGAATTCCCAAGCTTTCCAGTATGAATCGATCAAAGACGGGCAGATGAACAAAGAGTTTTGGGGACAAATAACGGCACTGACTGTCATAGTAGGCACTTCTTTCATTTGTCCGCCAGCAGGGATGGCATTGGGGGCAGCTTATGGTACACTAGAATTAAGTTCAGCCGTTTCCGGAAAAGACTGGATTTCAGGGAGAGAGTTGAAAACAGACGAACGAGTATTTCGTGGTGTCCTTTCTCCACTGGATATCGTCCCTAGCGTAAAGGGGCTTTCTAAATTCAGCAGCGCCGCCCGGTTCGCACCTCTTCTAGAAGCAATGGATCCCAAGCTATTTACAAGCTTGAAAGCTGGCTTGCACCAGAAATCACAACGTGCCTGCGACCTGGTTGTCCATGCGGAAAACAGCATATTGGCCCGCATCAGGAGTGCCAAGGCATGGACGAAAGAAATGCCGCAGCATTTAAAAACCGGTGCGAGAAAAGGTTCGTTGCAAGTCGGTCGGTTCGTAGACAACGCCGCAACAAACTTAAGACACCTCCTGCCAAGCCGGCAAATGGGATTGGCCATAGAAGGGGTTGGGAATGTTAAGGTTCCGGTGGAGAATAAGATTCAAGCTTGGTTAAGTAAGATGGATGGGATAAATGTAGGCGGAAGTAAAGCAGGCAACGATGGCGTTGAACTTGGCACTAAGGGTACGGGTAATGTTAGACCGTATGATGTCGTACCGTATCGTCCAAGCAATGCACCACTAGAAAATCACCATGGTATATTAGATGTCTGGGCTAAGCATAATGTACCAAACTATGTAAGTAGAGGTGCTGATACCCCTACAGTTGCTTTGACAAAAGCACAACATGATGTCACAAAAGCAGTATATAGACAATGGTTATACGAAAAAACCGGTAAAAACGTTGGAGGAAAAGTAGATTGGAAAACAGTTTCGCCGAGAGAAATGCAACAATTAACAGAGAGAATGTTCGATGCTACTGGTGTTCCCCAGTCTGCTAGAAGAGGGTATTATCGTGCATTTCATCAATATATTTATCGGGAGTAGTGAAGAAAAATGAGGATTGAGAATTTAATTAATAAAATAAAAAGTTTAGGGGATTGTGTAGTTTATCCTCCAGCTGGTATTCCAAATGTGAGTACATCGCATATTTTACCTGATGATGTGTATAAGTTTTATGAGTTATGTGGGGGGGCGCTTTTATTTGAAAAGGCTGATTATTCCATTTTAATAGTCCCTCCTCAGGATTTTCAGTTAGCTAACCCTATTATTGTAGGGGAGTTATGTGAAGAAGATATTTCATCCGATTGGTATATCTGTGCAACGGATAGAAATGGAGAGTACATTACGATTGATTTGAATCCGGGTAGGCTCGGTAGGTGCTATGACAGCTTTTATGATAGGCATGGGGTGGTAGGAGAGTGTTCTATTATAGCGACTTCTTTTACCGATTTATTAGAACGATTGATAGAAAATAGAGGTAGACATTGGTACTGGCTACAAGAAGATTTTATACCGTTAGGTGATGCTTACGATGATTTTTAAAGCCATTTTTGAGAAAGGATGCTTCTCAGGATTCCTCCCCGGATTTAAAAAATTATATAAGGTATTTAACAATAAATTGAAAACCTTGACTGGCTATATGCCTTTCAAGGTTCTTTTTATTATTAATGGTTTCACTTAACAAGCAGGAAATGGCATTGGTCGAAGGAGAACTAAGAAAATTAATGAAATTACTCGATTACCAACTGGAGACAATGCCGGGGATTGATGTAGTGACAGCATCCGCCTTGGTTGCCGAGATTGGAGATATTCAGCGTTTTCCAAATGCCAATAAACTTGCTCGTTATGCGGGAATTGCGCCTGTACATTTTAGCTCTGGAGGAAAAGGAAAAGACCACAAAAGCAAACAAGGCAATCGAACGTTACATGCGTTATTTTATCAATTAGCGATACAACAAATACAAGTGGCAAAAGAAAGTAAAAAGCCAAGAAATCCTGTATTTTATGAATACTACCAACGCAAGCGAAAGGAAGGCAAAACAAAAGGACAAGCGTTGGTTTGTATCATGAGAAGGCTGGTAAATATTATTTATGGCATGATGAAGCATAAAACGGCTTATCAATTGCCGAATATAACAGAGCGAAAGGTAATTTAATAGGTGGTCTTTTTTTATAATAGCTTTTAAGATTACTACATAGGGTACGGGTAAAGTTAAGCTATTGCCTTCTTCTAAAGTACATGATGCAATAGGGAAACTTAACAGTAATCAGATAAAGCATATTATAAATGGAAGTAAAAAATCTAATCATCAATGGGAAAAACTTGTGCCTGATAAGAATTGGGGGAAAATAAAAGAAATTATCATCGATGTAATACATAATGGTGCAGATATAACTTATAAATCTGTTTCTTCTAGAGTTAAAATGGTTAATGGACAATTGGTACAGGTGACATACAAAAAACTACCTGATGGAACAATAAGAATATCTGATGCGTGGGTGAAATAACTATGAAGGAAAAGATAAAGCAATTAATAACATCGGGTGATTTTCAAAAAGCAAAAGAATATATTGAGAATGAAGATAGAAATACTTTAGAGCAAGTTGTTCTTGAATTAGGATTTGATGAAGAGAGTATAAGTGCTTATTCATTTGTCTGTTATTTGATAAATAATAATGAGACTGCATATTATCATTACTTAGCTTCAGAGTTATTAAGTACTGCATTGTGCCATTTACCAGACGCTTACGCAAGTGCATTATACCATTCTAAAAGAGCAGTTGAATTAAGCCCTGAAGATGTTAGCTTGAAAGAACATTTGTTGTTATTCCATGACATTCCAGAAAAGTTAATTAGTAAAGAAGAAGCTAAAGCAATTGCTCAAGAAATATTAAAGATAATGCCAAATAGCGAAGCTGCAAAAAATGTGTTACACAATGCATAAATTTAAAGACCTTGAAAGAGTATTAAAAAGCCAAAATATAAAAATCAAGTTGCTCAGCGTGGATGGACTAAAGAAAGTATAGCTAAAGCAATAAACAATCCATACAAAACTGCTAAATCGGTAAACAAATATACAGGAAACTCAGTAACTGTATACTATAAAGATAAGATACACTATGTTGCAGTAGATGATGGTACAGGGAAAGTAATACAGGTTTCGGATTTAAATAAATCAAATTGGGTATTTGACCCTACGTTTTCTAAATAGGAGGTGATTTCATGATAATAAAAAAAGAAGGCAAAATTAACGAGATAGTCTATGAATATACAACATATCACAGCGGAAAATATAGGCTTTATCCAACAATTACAGATTTAAAAATTATTTTAGAAAAAATAATTGAATCCAATTCAACGACAGAATATTTAAGAATTAATCCATTTTATATTAATGAAAAGGCAAATATGCAGATTGAATTCGATGAATATATGTTTTATTTGGAATGTAGGGAACAGTTCGATGAGAAAGAACTGAAAGAACATATTTTAGATTGCCTGGATGCACATTATCCAAGTGTGTCTACTGAGCAATTTGAGATGGGGAAAATACTATATCCACTATGTCAACACAATGATGTAGAGAGTTTTAAGCTATCATTAGAAAAATATCGTGATTATTTAGATACGCTTTTACCGAGGTTATTTGATATTGCTAAAAGAAAAATGCAATTAAAAGACGAAGATTTAGCTTTTGGATATTTTTGTTTTGAAGTTCATAGTGAATAAGAATCGAACCTTGATTGGCTTTATGCCTTTCAAGGTTTTTATTTTAAAACTAACAGATGTATCAAATAATAAAGTGCAATTACGAGAAAATTTATATATCGTTTTTACCAACATTTTAATTCAGACTTCATAATGGTTCCGCCTACTATGAGTTTGGCTGTGATGCATGGTGAAACTATTAACAACACTAATACCCTTCGCGAGTATGCTTTGAAACACGTGCGAACGCATTCTCGCGGCGAGAAAGAGGGTATAAACTTTTAACTGACTGTGACGATACTAAACGGACACATTATTTTTATTATATTGTACTTTCTACCCAAGTTGAAAAACGATTAAGTGATTTGCCGAGAGGTACTAAACAAACTGTTATTATCGATATACGGGGACAAAACGTATCGGAAGAAATACTAGATGATTTGTATGATAGAATAATGAAAAAAACAAATGGTAAAGTAAATATTAGATTTAAAACTAATGAGTGAGGTGACAGAATTGGCTGTAGGTTTGAAAGTAAAATATTACTGGTATCCAATTGGTCATGGTGATTTTTTACATTCGTTTTTTTCAACAGTAAGCTATCATTTAGAGCCAAATGGTTGGGGAACAAAGTATCCTCTTTTATTAAACAAACTATATAATGGTAAACTTGAGTATAAATATATTAAAGATGTTATTAAAGAAATAGATGAAATTCAAGAAAGTTTGAAAAATTACAGTCCATCACAAGTCGTTTGGGATATCGAAGACCTTTCAAAAACACCTCCATGGGGAGATAATATAAGTGATGAAATTACAGACTTATCTAACTATTTTGTTACAAGTGATGGGGAAGATTTAATAACTATTTTACAAAAAGCATTAAATAAAGCTTTAAAAATAAAGTCAGACATTGAAATAGAAAGTATTTAAGAAAGTTTAAACTATGATTTTTGATAAGGGGCTGTCCAAAAAGTCAGGGTAACTGACTTTTTGGAGCCCCTCATTTTTTCACTTTTTAAAAAAAATGCACAAAAAAATCGTCCTTTCTAGTAAAATGAAGTTACCACACAACATTACAGAAAGGACGATTTTTTATGAGCAATCAAATGATTACTCGTGAAAATTATAACACACAAATGACACTTCCTCTAGATGGAAAAGAAGAAAAAACTCCTGCCAAAAGAAATTTAGCCCCTACTTTCAAACCATATGACAACCGTCAAGTTCAAATGATTTATGATATTGAATCTCTTATACCCGAACATCACGTGGCACGTGTCGTGGACGAAATGGTGGAGGCGATACCAGATAAACAATTGTTTTCTCATTATAAAGGCGGCGGCAGAAGTTCCTATCATCCCAAAATGATGCTGAAAATCATTCTGTATGCTTATTCTCAAAAGGTTTATTCCTGCCGAGGAATCGAAAAACTCGTTAAAGAAAATATTCCTGCCATGTGGCTTTCAGCGATGCAACAACCAGATTTTCGCACCATTAATGAGTTCCGAGGGGAACGGATGAAAGCTTTCATGGATGAGCTCTTTGAAGTCATGATTCTCAAATTGATAAAAGAACATTACATCACGATGGAAAACTACTTTTTGGATGGCACTAAGATCGAAGCCAATGCCAATAAGTATTCTTTTGTGTGGAAAAAATCCACTTTGAAATTCGAAGAGAAATTAAAAGAAAAAATCCAAGAAACACTAAAGCACATTCATGAATTAACCCAATTAGAAGCCGGAACAGGGCAAAAGGAAAGCGATCAACATACAGAGATCACCGAACAAAACATGGAGGAAATCGCAAAAGAAATAGAAGAAAAAGTTGAAACGCTAACGGAAGAAATCGAAAAGGAGACCGATACATCCATTCGGAAAGAGAAGCGAAAAAAACGCAGTCAATTAAAGAAATCGGTGAAACAAATTCGTGAAGATTTCCTGCCCCGAATGGCAAGATACAAGGAACAAAAGGAAATGTTCGGTGACCGTAACAGCTACTCGAAAACAGACAAAGACGCAACCTTCATGCGCATGAAAGAAGACCATATGAAAAACGGTCAGCTCAAGCCCGGATACAACGTGCAAATGGGGACAGAGAATCAGTTTATCTTGTTTTATACCATTCATCAACGACCGACCGATACACGTTGCTTTATCCCACATATGGAGAAGCTAGCCTCCACTTCATTACCGATGCCCCGAACAGTTATTGCGGATGCAGGCTATGGTAGTGAAGAAAACTATGTATATGCAGTTGGTGATGAGAAAGAGCCCAGTTTTGAGTTTCTAATTCCTTATGGGAGCTATGTAAAAGAACAAACACGTACATACAAAAAAGACATTAAAAATGCCAAAAACTGGACCTATTGTGAAGAGGATGATTGTTTTATTTGCCCGAATGGAAGGAGAGTAACGTTTAAAAAATACCAAAACAAAAAGAATCCATCTGGCTATGAACAAAGCTTCAAAATATACGAATGTGAAGATTGTACCGATTGCCCATTGAAAGCGAAATGCACAAAAGCGAAGGGAAATCGTCAAGTTCACTGGAATCCCATCTTCGAAGAAATGAAAGCAAAGGCCAAAACAGCCCTTGAATGTGAAGAGAAAGCCGCAATCTACGCTCGACGCAAAGTCGAGGCAGAAAGTGTGTTCGGTCACATCAAGGGCAATCGGTCGTTCCGCAGATTTTCTTTGCGGGGCCTCGACAAGGTACATGTTGAGTTTGGGATTGTGGCATTAGCCCACAACATACTGAAAGTAGCCGTCATCCGCCAGCTACTTTCAGATAAAAATCGAAAAAATATAAAAGCAAGTGGAGAGAAACGAATTGTTTTTCTCCACTTGCTTCATTTTAGGGACTTATCGGACAGCCCCTTTTTTATTTTAAGGCTGATTATCTAAACGATACACTCGTTCAAGAAGCAATGAGAAGACCTTCTCGCCAGCGTTCCGTCTGTCCAATGGCAGCCGGCCTTGGCAGGAGTCGGCCGGCGCCCCGCATGTGGATGAGCAAAGCTAAGGAAGAAGTAAAAGAAACTACGATGAACATGGTTGGCAAAATTGGGGATGGTTGGGAAGGGTAAGGGAAAAGCTAATTTTGTAAATATAGCTAGTAAAAAACGAACAAAGCATATACTTTACGGAGATAAAACAGGTGGTGGGCATTTATGCCTGGAACTGGAAACCCTAAAAACTGGAGTGCGGAAAGAGTAATGCACAATGTATCAGATATAGCTACCGACCCTACACTAAAATGGAAGAGGGGAGAGTTGTTAAGAGTGTCCAAAGATATGAGGTTATAGGAATTAGGGATGGAATTAAAATAAAGGTAATTACAGATGGAAAAGATATAATAACTGCATTCCCTATTAAATAACTAATTTTAGGAGGGCGATTTTATGAATTTAAATATTCTTTTAAAAGAAATAGTAAGAAATATTACTAATCTTCCATTGAAAGATGAAAAAGACATTTTAGAGTTTATAGAACATGAAGAGTGGGGATTAGCTCGGATTAGCTCTAGAAACAATATGCGGTGTAATTGAACAAGAGGATATCACTATTGATAAAGATATTTTTGGCAAAATCGAAGAAGCTGGAATATACATGGAAATGGACAAATCACTTTGGGAAGGAATAAGTAAACAAATTAGGTAAATATGCTTGTCTTTAGAGAAAAGTATATTTCTAGTCATAACATCATTTTGCTTTAAGAAGCAAGAAATCAAAAAAGTGGATAAAGAGTTAAAAGCACTTATCAAGCCATTAGGGATGCAGCTTGAAACGATGCCAGGCATTAATACGGTGACCGCATCCGCTTTCATTGCAGAAATCGGGGATATTCATCGTTTCTTTCATTCTGACAAACTCGCAAGATACGCAGGTATAGCCCCTGTCAGAATGGGTTCGGGCGGCAAGGAAACAGGAAATTATACACTATCTTTTATAACTTGGCTGTTCAAAAAATACATATTTGTAAAGGCAGTAAAACTCCTCGAAATCCTGTGTTTTACGAGTATTATCAGAAAAAGCTAGCAGAAGGTAAAACCAAACAACAAGCGCTTATTTGCATTATGAGAGGACTTGTCAATATTATCTATGGTATGATGAAACACAAGACCGCTTATATCATGCCTGAACGGAAAGTCAGTTGATATAATGGGTGGTGGTTAGTGAAACTGCCACCCGTTTATAAAGTACATTTTTATAATTTCCTAAGGGTACGGGTAAAACTGTTAAGCTACCAAGCCAAGGGACGGTGGACGCAGGCGTTCCGGGAGCACCAAAAGTAGATGCTGGTAAGCAAGGAAAGCATGTTTTAGGTCATCCTGATAGTATGCCTGGTAAGAAAACTCAATGGGCAGAAGGAGAAGATGGAGTTAAATTGACTCAAGAAGCATGGGTAAAGGGAACTGTAGTTAAGCCAGATGGTAGTGTTAAAATTTATGACTTTCACAAACCAATTGGGGTGAATGGAGAAACTAGAGTAAAAGTTCATATGGATAAAAAAAGAAACATCCATGGTTACCCAGTAAAATAACGGAGGTATATCATGAAACAAAATGTATTAAATACAATTGAACAATTATATCACCATGGTGATTTTGGATATGTTTTATTGAATTATGTCGATACTAATGTTTGGGCTAATAAAATCACTCATGAAATAAAAGGAATAAACGTTGAGAATTTAACAGATTTTAATTATTCAAAATGTTTCACATTATATATTATGCCTTCGATCCATCCTAAGATAAAAATTGGTACGGATGAATTTAGAGCATATATCAGAGAACACACTTATTTAAACGGATTATTGGTTTATATTTCGGCAATTGCTCCATTTGCAGCAATAAAATATGTTAGGTATGAATATGTTGATGGAGAGATTGAAATGCAAGAACAATACCAGCCATTCGATGAAGAAACAGAACAAATCGGCAAAGATATTTTGAAATTATTAGAGAATGAGGGGATAGAAGTTCTTGAAAAAAGCTTATTAGAAATAGAAGTACCTAATATTTCGTTAGAACTTAGAGAGGAAAAGGTAACAGTATTTCATTGCCTATTTGAAGATAGTTATTAAAAAGAAATTATACTTGGATTGGCATTAAGCAAGAGACTTTAATGGTTGTAGATTATTTGAACAACGAAGACAATGAGAGCATTAGTTTTGGAGTTTTTAAAAGATAAAGTAAATTTTAAACTCTATGAGCATAATGACGATGAATGAAGGAGTTACCTCTTGAGCATTTTATGAATAGTTTCGAGTTGTCACGACAAATTGCTGAAGAGAGAAAGAATGGATGAATTGTTATTTGATGATGAAGACTAACAATACTACCCCAAAACGAGTACTCAAGGCTCGTCTGGGGTTTTTTTATCTAATCAAATGTTAATGTTAAAATGTGTAAAACTCTCTCTCCTGTTAACACTGTTCACGACCATCACTTCAATGTCCCATTGTATTGATGTTAGTCTAAAAATTGGAAACGGAGAACAGGGAGATTATAATAAACTTAATTACAATAGGTTCAAGGTGTCCAATCATGAAAAAGAGAACATTTGATCAAGAATACAAGATTCAAGCTGTTGAGTTATGCTTGGAGGGGGACAAGTCCATCGCCCAAGTGGCAAAAGAGTTAGGTTTGGCTTACAACACTCTTCATCGTTGGGTCAAAGAATACAAAGAAAGCAACGGAAAGAGTTTTGTGGGTTCAGGCAACATCAAGCCACAAAATCAAGAAATCATCGAGTTACGCCGTCGCAATCAAGAGTTGGAGGAGGAATTAGCGATCCTAAAAAAGGCGTTAGGTATCTTCACCAGAAACCAGAAGTAATTTACGCCTTCATTTTTCAACTTTCAACACCGTAATGAATTTCTTGTTGTGAAGATGTGCCAAGTTTTCGGTGTTTCAAGAAGTGGGTATTACGACTGGCTCAAGCGTGCGAAAAAGTAAACAGAAAGAACGAAAAGAACAACTCACTCAACAAATTCGAAATGAGTATCTAAAGTCCCGTAAGATTTACGGCAGTCCGAAAATTACGCAAGAACTACGCAAACAAGGGATTCGTGTGTCTCAAAAGACGGTCGCTCGCATCATGAGCGAAGAAGGCTTGAGATCCATTACCGTCCGTAAATTCAAAGCCACTACGAACAGTAACCATCCTTACAACGTATATGCCAATCTATTGAAACAGAACTTCCAAGCAACGGCTCCGAATGAAATATGGATGGCAGATATTACGTACATTCCTACCGACGAAGGCTGGTTGTATTTAGCGAGTATCATGGATTTATATACTCGTAAGATTGTAGGATGGTATATCGATACACGAATGACGAAAGAGTTAGTCATCAAAGCGTTACAACGGGCTCTAAACAGCGAAAAACCAACGGAACGAGTGATTCATCATTCGGATCGTGGGAGCCAATATGCTTCGAATGACTATCAGCAACTTTTACAGGAACATCATTTTCAAGTGAGTATGTCGAGACGTGGAAACTGTTACGACAACGCTTGTATGGAGTCGTTTCATAGCTTAATCAAGAAAGAATGCATCTATCCAAATCGATTCCGTAGGCGAAAAGAAGCGAAACAAACCATTTTTGAGTACATCGAATGCTTCTACAACCGCAAAAGAAGTCATTCAGCTCTTGGCTATGTATCGCTATGTGAATTTGAGGCTGCTTACTACGCTAATCAGAGAAAAGTAGCTGCCTAAATTCAGCTATTTCTCTCTGTTTAACGTGTCCGTTTTCTTGACATAACACCACATTTTTATAATTTCCTAAGGGTACTGTTAATCTTAATTCAGTTCCATCTGTAAAGAATGGTGAATTTAATAGATGGTTTAATTCACTAACTCCTGATGAGTTTGATAAAGTATGGTCTGACCCTAGGTTAAGAAAAGCCATTGAAAGTAGACTTAGACATCCAGGTGGATTTCATGAGTGGCATTTAGTATCTCGAGCTCCTAGTTTTAAACGGTGGGGTGTAACAGCAGAACAAATTAAGGAATTAAGAACTGCTATAGAAGATGTGAAGTTTGTTAATCCAAAAGGAGTTCATGGCGGGAAGGGTTCTACGAAAGCCCATAATGAATTGTTAGAGATTATTGATTCTTCACCAGATTATGCAACATTTAAGAGACGACTCCAAAGTTGGGCTAATTATAGACTAGAAGGTGGAGTGGAATCTTTACCGGAAGGTCTTAGACCGTAAAAAAGCTAAGGAGGAGTATGAAGTATATGGAAAAGGAAGGATTTGTATCATTATTTATTGGCAACTCTAAGTCATATAAGGATCTTCAAAACTATATTTTGAATAGTTATACAGAAGATGGAGATTTACTACCTTCCGAATTTGAAAAAGACTTTAACATTGATTACTATAATGAAGATTTTAGAGAAGTAGAATTCTATGATGAACCATCGAATGATTTACGTGTTCTACTTGAAGGTTTTTCTTATGATGAGGAGATAATTCCAAAATTTATAGAGCTTTGCGGTGAGCGTTTAAATCAAGAAGCGAACTCAGTTATTTTACTTTATAACTTTCAATATAATGGAAATGTCAATGAAAAAAATCAGTTTAGATTTTTAGGAACCGTACAATATAAGTAATTATAAACACCTTGAATGAGTGTTCGACACTCTTTCAAGGTTTCTTTTTTTATTTTATAAGAGGGGTGAGTGCCAAATAAACCACCATTGATACAGCCTATACTCATAACCTACGGAACTTTGAAAGAAGCATTGATGTTTTATTCAGTAAATTTAATCAAAATTTTTTACAAAACTAGATAATTTTGTACACGAATAATAAAACTGTTTAAAAATATATAATAATTGTTTAAAAATCAGGGCGATATAAAAGTTTTAACGCCTTACCCATGTACATGGCAACGATTATTTGTCTCTTTACAACTTTTCTTAAACTGAGTAAGATAATTTCTGTAAAATTGAATATGATTAAATCGCTGAATCCTTTTAAGGAGCGGGGGAACCATTTTGTAACGTTTTGTTACTTGGGGTGAATCCTTGAAAAAGGAGGGGCTACTCTCATAGTCCTAATCCGACAGCTAACCTCGTAAGCGTTTTGGGAGGGATGTAAGTTGAATGATGTCTTTTTGACCACTGAGTGCATCCTCAGTGGTTTTTTATGTTCATGAAGATGCACATAAAAGTCCATACAGTTCATCAAGCTATAAGGAGAGGAAAAGCCTAATATTTTTAAGAAAGAAGGAGTCTTGAAAATGGCTTATTTGAAGCGGTTATTAATCGGTTCGCCAATGGAAACGAAACGATTGAAACATGAAAAATTACCAAAATGGAAAGCATTGGCGGTATTTTCTTCGGATGCATTGTCTTCCGTTGCGTATGCAACAGAAGAAATATTATTAGTATTGATGATATTAGGAACCAGCGTGTTTTTTTATTCCTTACCCATAGCTTTGGCGATTGTAGGGCTTTTAGTCATTGTGACTTTATCCTATAGACAAATCATTTATGCCTTCCCATCAGGAGGCGGAGCTTATGTAGTGGCAAGAGACCACATCAATACCACCACAAGCCTAGTAGCAGGCGCAGCATTAATGATTGATTATGTTCTTACGGTTGCGGTTAGTATTAGCTCAGCCGTTGCGGCTCTTACTTCTGCTTTTCCAGCCTTGCTTACTTGGAAAGTGGAAATAGCCGTCGCTCTTGTATTATTGCTCATGATTTTAAATTTGCGGGGAATTACCGAATCAGCCACTGTATTTGCCTATCCAACCTATTTATTTATTATTTCAGTACTAGTTCTCATTATTGCAGGAGGATGGAAATTATATAATGAAGGATGGCATGGTTTTAATTATGCAAATCACGCTACACCTGAACATTTCTTCGCTAGTGGATACGGCGTGTTTATTTTATTAAGGGCTTTTTCATCCGGTTGTTCAGCAATGACAGGAGTGGAAGCCATTAGCAACGGTGTGCCATCGTTTAGACCTAACAGTTCCAAAAATGCTGCAATTACAATGGGATGGATGTCCTTACTGTTAGGCATCATGTTTCTAGGTATTACAATTTTAAGTACAGGCTTCGGAGTGACTCCAGCCGAACATAAGACTGTCATTTCTCAAATAGGAAGTCACGTCTTTGGCAATAGCATATTATTTTATATTTTTCAGATGATCACCATGTTAATTTTAGTATTAGCTGCGAATACAAGTTTTGCCGGATTTCCGCAGCTTGTTTCGATTATAGCTACTGACCGTTATTTGCCGAGAAGTTTAGCAGCGCGCGGAGATCGTTTGGTGTTTTCCAATGGAATTATTCTCTTAAGTATTTTAGCGATCATTTTAATTATCGTATTCCATGGTAAAACACATTCTCTGATCCCGCTGTATGCAGTCGGAGTATTTCTTTCCTTTACGATCGGTCAATACGGTATGATTAAAAAAATATGGAAAGAAAAATCGAAAAGCAATATGGCCACATTGTTGATCATTATCACTGGAACAATTGCTACAGGATTAGTAACGATCATTACCGTTATAGCGAAATTTACACACGGTGCATGGTTAGTGATTGTAGCCATTCCATTAATCGTTGTCTTGTTTAACAAAATTCATGCTCATTATGAAACATTAGCTCAGCAATTAAAATTGGATAAAAGTGATCGGACTGAAACAAAAGAAATTGTGTCTCCGAAGGTGATCATCCCGATTTCAGGCATTAGTAAAGTCGTTGATCAATCTGTACAATATGCAAAAAGTATTTCAGACGATATTACAGCCATTACAATTGTTTTTGCCGAAGAAGAAGAACAGAAAATACGCGACAAATGGTATAAGTTGTATCCAGATATCGAGCTGAAAATTATTTATTCACCTTATCGGACAATCCTTTCTCCATTATTGGATTACATTAATAAAGTAGAAAAAGAAACAAAAGGAGCAACCACAACTATTTTAATGCCGCAATTTATTGTGAAAAAATGGTGGCATACTTTACTTCATAACCAAACAGCGATCTTTTTAAGATTCTTTTTGATCCTGAAAAAAGACATCGTCATTGCTACGCTTCCGTACCATTTAAAAGAATAACATCTGGCTTTTGGCACTTGCTTAGGCGTTGTAAGTGTATATGAATCCGAGGATATATGTTCGAATTTCAAGAGCATTTATCCTCTTTTTTTTCATACGTTCATCTATCCGAATCGATTCTGTAGGCGGATATTCATAATGTGCCTCTCAATAACAGTTTTGATCATTAATTAAATGAAAACCATACGCACAGCGGTGTATGGTTTTCGGAAAGCTTTAAGCGAGGTATAAAAAAGCCCCTCCCCTAGTATTTTGGCTCGCCAACCAAATTTTATCTAGCTAGAAGGGAACTTTTTATGTCTTCTGACTTAAATAGTTAGTCACAGACAAAATGTAATTGTAAGTAATCATATCATCTTTGCTGATGAGTTATAATAAATTGAAGAAGATAGAACAGCCAAAGCCGAAATCACAACTGAAACATGATGAAAAGCCCTTTTAAAAAGTTTAAGTTGGTGTATTTTCAGATCCCAAAGATGCTGAACGATTAGCCCAAGAACCTTATCTTTCCATGACATGATCGTTAACCATATTTTCTTTTTCGATACAATAAAGTCTATTGATTCTCTTCGTTTCCGTAAAAGATAGGACTCATTATTTCTTCTGATTTTATCAAAGTCTGTAATTGTTCATCTGTAATTTTATTTTCGTCATTATTTTTTTCAATAAACCCCAATATATCCAAGTATAGGGTTCTCCAATTTACAGAGGTAATGAAGTGGATGAAGCCAAAGAACATTGAAATAACCCATTAAAATTGATTTTTAGTCCTGGGAAAGATATTTAAATTTTGAAATATCAGCTCTATCAATCCCATATGTTTCTAATACCTCTCGAATATAATCATCTGGATTCATATTAAATAAAAAATCTAAGTTCCAACTACAATATGCTTGTGCTACATGACCTAATAAATTTTCGGTTAACGCTGCTATTTCACTATGTTCTAAGTTTAATTCCTCTATATTTTTATTTGAAATAAATTGAACCTTTATATAGTTTTCTCTCGGCTCAAAAAATTGCTTATCTGTTTCACTAAGCCAAGAATAGTCCTTCAATGTACTTGGCCTCTTTTTATCTTCAATAATCAAAAAATTTGTACTTTCTATGTCCGGTATTTCAATTTTCCAAATTTCAAGTGAATTAGATTTTAGTTCTCTACTAATTATCATTTTTTTGATTCCACTCCTTTATATTATTCATAGTAATTGTCAATCTAGTAAATTTTAAAAATATATATCCCGAAGATAAGTATAAAATTAAGCACTTTGAGCAACCTTAGGATAATATAATTATAATACAAATATTTACAATTATGTATTTTGATAGAATTATGTCGACGGAATGGACACGTTAAACTGAGAGAAATAGCTGAACTTAGGCAAATATTTTTCTATCTTTGGCGTAATAAGCAGCCTCAAATTCACATGGCGATACATAGCGAAGGGCGGAATGTGTCAAAGCATTCAATATACTCGACAATGGCTTGTGTCGCTTTTTTCGCGTACGGAATTGATTCAGATAAATGTACTCTTCTTTGAGGAGGCTATGAAAGGTACCTTCAAGAATTTTGTGTAATGTAAGTCTGATCAGAAGAATAATTGTGTAAAAATTTACAATTTTGTGAAGATAAAAGTATAACGTTTGACTGTACAGTTTGATTATAATATGATCTTATTAAAAGGGTTAAAAGGGGGTATAGATGGATGGGGTCGTCTATAAAATTGGTGAACTAGCAAGTATAGCAAATGTTTCTAAAAGAACAATCGATTATTATACAAAACTAGGCTTGCTTAAAGCAGAACGGTCCAAATCGAATTATCGATATTATGATTCATCTGCTCTTGAGGATTTAAAATTAATTGACCATTACAAAAAACTGAATTATTCATTAGACATGATAAAAGAGAGGTTAGAGTTGCATAGAAAAAAAACAGCAGCCGAGGAAGAACTTATTCTTAAACAAGCCAAAACAATTGCTGAACATATGAAATTATTGGAGGATGAAATTAAAGAAATTCATGATCTTTTAAGCAAATTGGATGATGAGTGTAAGAAAAAGATTTCGAATCAATTGTCTCCACAGACGATGGCATTATTACAATCATTAATCATGTTTTTAGGATGATAAAGAGAGATCTATACAAGGGAATAGTGAAAAAAGCATAATTACTGTTGACATTTCGTTATTGGGAGGTGTAAGTCGTTCCTTTTTATAGGGGAACGGCCGTAGTTTGGAAATATTTAATTTATTTATGGTTGCTGTGTTAATTGGTTTCACAGCATTTTTCGTCGCTTCTGAATTCGCCATTGTAAAAGTCCGATCTTCAAGAATTGATCAGCTTATCTCGGAAGGAAATAAAAATGCTGTTGTAGCTAAAAAAATCATCTCCAATTTGGACGAATATTTATCAGCGTGCCAGCTTGGAATCACCATAACAGCATTAGGTTTAGGCTGGCTAGGAGAACCGACTGTTGAGCATCTTCTTCACCCCGTTTTTGAAAAAATGAATTTTTCCCCATATGTGTCTAATATACTGTCATTTGGAATTGCTTTCGCTGCGATTACATTTTTACATGTCGTTATTGGAGAATTGGCTCCGAAAACGGTAGCCATTCAAAAGGCAGAAGCTATTACATTATTAACAGCAAGACCCTTAGTTTTGTTTTATAAAATCATGTATCCATTTATTTGGGCATTAAACGGTTCTGCAAGGGGCATTATCCGTTTATTTGGCTTAAAACCAGCTTCCGAACATGAGCTTGCACACTCAGAGGAAGAGCTGCGGCTTATTTTATCTGAAAGCTACAAAAGCGGCGAGATTAACCAAACGGAATACAAATATGTGAATAACATCTTCACGTTTGATGACCGGATCGCAAAAGAAATCATGGTTCCCCGAACGGAAATTGTTGCACTTGATAAAAATAAAACCATTAAAGAAAACTTGGAAATCATCAAAAAAGAAAAATTTACAAGATATCCGGTAATTGACGGAGATAAAGATCATGTTATTGGCCTTATCAACATCAAAGAAGTATTTACAGAAATCTCCTCTCACGATAGCTTAAATACCGAAAAATCCATAGATGATTTTGTCCGTCCAATTATTCAAGTCATTGAATCCATTCCAATCCATGATCTGTTGCTGAAAATGCAAAAAGAACGAATACACATGGCAATTTTATATGATGAATATGGCGGTACATCCGGTTTGGTCACCGTTGAAGATATTCTTGAAGAAATTGTCGGTGAGATTCAAGATGAATTTGATGAAGATAAAAAACCCATCATCCAACAAATAAATCATGATCGAGCCTTAGTTGATGGCCGCATCTTAATTAGCGAGATAAATGATTGGTTAGGGTTGAAAATTGAAGAAACGGATGTAGATACACTTGGCGGATGGATGTTAACTGAGCGTTATGATATTAAACAAGGGGAAAGTATTGAATTTGGACCGTACACCTTTCACGTAGTGGAAATGGCCGGGAACCATATTAAAACGATTGAGATTACTAAAATTGATAAAGGCTCGCCAGTTCTAGTAGAAGATTAATCATAATAAGACTTGGCGACAAGATCCCCCCGCTAGCAGAATACAAAAAAAGTCTGCCAAAAGGCTTCGATATTTCAACCCACAGGGGAATACTGTAATCCCCAAAACGTGCTTATAGTTGCGGCGAAAATAAAAATCTGTCATCCGCCAAACTCATTTAAACGAAGCTCTCTAAATTGAGTTCACTCCTTCTAATGGTCGCTTATCTCGAGCGTATCAGTATCATTAAAATTTAAATAAGTGGAATGGGATATCGTTTCTTGAAAAGAATAATTATGAATAAATGGAGGGAAATTCAAAAATGCTCAAGAAATTTTTAGCGAAATTCGGTAAGGGAGCAGCGACAGTAGATTTACAATTCGAAAATCGTCCTTATCAGATTGGTGAAGTAGTGCAAGGAGAAGTTGTCATTAAGGGAGGCGAAGTAGATCAACAGATCAACCAGTTGGCAGTTCAATTCATGATGACTGTTAGAGCAAAGCATGGCCAGCCTATTTCACGGGAGGTTGAGAGGATTCCTTTAAACGGATCATTTGTAATTTCAAAAAAAGAAGAAAAACGCATTCCATTTAATTATCGAATTCCGCAAGCCTTGCCTTTATCTAGAGGCCCTGTATCTTATTATTTTGATACCCATCTTGATATTGAGGGAGGCGTCGATCGGACAGATATTGATTATATCACCATTGGAGCATCGAAAGAGATCCAATCCATTTTTCATGCTCTTTCCCGTTTAGGTTTCCGAGAAAAATCTACTTCAGGAAAGCTTGATTCTTATGGCCAAGAATTTGAGTTTTTTCCGACACAGTTATTCGCAGACAAAGTTCAAGAATTAGAAATTCGTTTTGCTTATGTAGAAGAAGGAGTCAAAGTTTGGATGGAAGTGGAATACCGATCTGGCTATGGAAAAATCGAAGCGAAACGAGAATTTGTTTTGACTAAAGAAATAGTAGAGAACGAAGACAAACTGGTGTCCTCACTCGAAAAATATATTGCAGAAGCAGTCCAACAACCGGAATTGTATAAACAACCTTTTACCTATCCTACCTACCAGCCTCATCATAAAGGCAGTATGGCAAGCGGCATTGGAAGCATGGTTGGAGGATTGGCGATGGGTGTTTTAGGTGGTATGGTATTAAATGAACTAATGGATAACCTCGGTGTAGATGAAATGTTAGAAGATGCGGCAGAGGCCATAGGTTTGGACGAAGAGAATTTTGATTTAGCTGGCATGGATTTTGGAGATTTTTTTGATGAAAACTAATAAAAAAGCGTATTAACGGTCAGAAGAATGATTATTCTTTTAAAAAAAACAATTTTATGTTTGATGGAAGAATCCATTTGATCAAGCTTTTTTCCAAATGGATTCTTTTTTATTTACGGTTCAATATTTGTTTGATATTTATAAACAAACTTAATTTTCATTAAGAACATAAATAACAACATTAACATGAATTTTATTAGTATCTAAACTTTTGTTTAAAAAACATATGTCATGGAGTAAAATGGAAATAACTCTAAACGACTGTGTTTTATTTTAATGAGATGATCATAGCAAAGCATGAAATGCAAATAAAAATGATAAAAATTTAGGAAAGTTTTGAATAAACATTATCAGTAAAACATCGAATGTTATACTGCCTTATAAAAATTACGAAACGATATGCTTCTTCTTCGAGGATACAATGGATTTTTACAAAGACATAGGTGCTGACGACAATTTATAGTTGAGCTCTCTATTGTTCAACTATAACAAGGGTCATTAAACATTTTGTTTTTTAATTTTTAGCATTTTATCAATTAGCTAAGGGAAAATGACTACATAAAACTAAGAAAGGAATGTTCATTTTGGATAATAAGAATAAAAAACTTAAAATTATTATTGTAAGCGCAATTTCAGCAACCATTCTTTGTTCAATCATTGTATTGGCTTCACTTTCTCCAATATCTAATTCAGGACCTAATGTCAATCAATTTGGAGACATCGGTATGTGGATGTCTATAGTTCTCATTCTTATATCTTATGCAATCCCTTTAATTATTTACAGTTTAGGGGTTGATGCATTTAAGTATGTAATGGCTGCACTCTGTGGCTTAGGTCTTCTAATAGGGATGGCTGTTATATTTACTACTATTTTATTTATATTTACTTCTACAACTAGTATGATTTTATATGCTTTATTATGTCTTTCCGTTTTATATATTATGTCAAATATAATTTGGATTTTTATTACCGTTTCAACTAGTAATAAAAATAAAAAAACAATTTTCCAATAGTCCTTATCATGCAAATGAGAAGTACAGGAACGGTCCGATAAATTCTAAAATGAAGCCAGTAGAGAAAAATGAGTTGTTTTTCTCCGCTGGCTTTTGTAATTTTTCGATTCTTGTCTGAGTTGAAAATGCGGACCCATATTTTCAGGATGCTGTGAACTATTGCCACAATTCCAAACTCGCCCTCCTGCAAGGATCATCTGCAGATCACCCTTGATGTGTCTGAACATTTTTTTTACTTCGACTTTGAGTCGAATGTAAAAAAATCACATCTTTCTTCCTGCGTTTTAGGAACTGCTATTTCTTTCATTTTTCTTTGAACCAACTGGTCAAGTAAGTTCCAGAGAAAGGTGCAATCGTGGAACGACTTGAATATTATGGACTTTTCAAGCAGGGTTTGGAACGTACATTATGCGATCAATTCGATCGAAAGAAATTCGGAAATAGTTGAAACCGATGGGCATTTGAGCAGTTTAGAAATCGTGGGGAAAAGTTGTATATTTGATGATATAAGACTTTCATGAAAAATGGGCAGAGCAAAAGTAGAGAGGAGTACCGAAGCAAAGGAAGTCTTTCAGCAAATGTTTGGTAAATGTTGCAATGAACCATTATTGCAAAAAGGCCATACAGGAGACTTAAAATTTAGCCGCATTGTGTGAAGAAAACAGCCCTCTATTCTAAATTTCCATCAGAGGTACTTTATTTATCTTGCATTATACAAAATTATTGACGTTACCGAGTCAGTATCATTACAATAAAAAGGTTAACTTTTCCATTTGTCCTGCCTGACATATTTATTTTTTAAAAACTGTTCCTTATAAACAAAAAATTATTTTCAAAATAAGTTAGGAGGCTATATAAATGGAAATATATTTGAAATACTTTTTAATGGGGTTAACGATTGCTTTACCGATAGGAACCATCACAATTGAAATGACTAAACAAGGGATTAAACATGGTTTTTTACATGGTTGGGCGGTGGGGTTAGGCGGGATGACAGTTGATTTTCTTTTAATTATTGCCATTTATTTAGGATTGGCTCCCCTATTATCGGCCCCTTTAATAGAAATTCCATTATGGCTGCTAGGCGCTGTTTTTTTATTTTATTTAGCTTATGATTCGATAAAAAATGCAAATCACGATATGACAATGATTGGCGAACCAACTTATAAATCGATTGGAAAAACATATCGAAATGGTATATTTGTTGCAATCTCGCCAAGTAATTTAATTTTTTGGATATCAATTTTTGGTGTAGTGTTGACAGATTCATTTTCTCAAGCGAATACAGCTGATTTTTTTATTACTGCATTAGGAATCTTATCAGGAATATTGGTACATGACATTATACTTCTTACTATCATTTCGGTTACACGAAAAGCAATGAATAAAAAAGCAATAATGACTGTTTCGATTATTGCCGGAATTTTGTTGTTTGGTTTCGGTTGTACTTTTCTCTATAAATTTTTCATAACATTACAAGCGAACTATCCGTTTTGGTAGGTGCAAATAAATAATGACATTAGTGTAACAGGTTCGAATTGGATCGAAATTGAAAAAACTGCATCTTCCATTTTAGTCCTTCCTTCTATCACGGAACGATATTTTTATTTGAAAAATACGCTTTCCTCGTGGTAATGAAACGGTGAATCATAAAGGAATTTCAGTTTCATTCGATAAAACATCATTAACACTTGAATCTAAAAAATCGGTGATACGGCAGTAGCTCTATTTCCCATTAGCTCAAGGAAGAGCAATAGAAACACAGGAGAATCTCCTGAAGCGATGAAAGGATCAAGTTGAACAATTGAGAAAGAGTCATAAGTGTTTAACTCTTTGAGTCTCATACATTGCTTCCGGCAAAACAAACTTTAATACGATTCGCCAAGTATTTTTGGAGAAGTGCATTTTCTCCCTTAAAAAACACGTATTGATTATTCGGCTTGTTGCGTTTTGCTTGTGCAACATTAAAAAAACACGTATTGGTTATTGACAAAACAAAAATCCAAGCTATATAATATCTAGTAATCAACTAGGAATACTATGTTTCGGTTGCGTAATTTTCGGAAATACATTCAGACGTTCCGCTCCCTTTGAAATGGAATATCTCATTCATGTCGAACAGCGAATTTGCAAAGCTATCTGGATTTAATTTGTTTATCAATTGGGCGATTCTTTAACCTTAGAGCATACCAGCAAAAGAAGCAAAATAATCACTGATTGGAAATCTGAGTATATCTTGCATGGATACATGATAAAGTCCAATAGCAAGCTGATGAAGTGATTACAATCATTTGTCCACCAGACCACTGGAGACTTCCTTTCATTTTTAAGGGAGTCTCCTTTTTTATTTTAAGCACCTCAAGACATATTTAATCGTCCATATTCAAGGAGGAATTATAAATGGAAATCTTTTGGTTTATTCCCACAAATGGCGACTTTCGTCAATTAAATCATCAAGAAGGTTCACGTCCTGCAACCTATAACTATTGCAGACAAATTGCACAGGCTGTCGATGATTTAGGCTATAGCGGCGTGTTAATTCCAACAGGAAAAACATGTGAAGAAGGCTTTATTGTCGCTTCAACGCTTGCACCCGTAACAAAAAATTTAAAGTATCTTGTAGCGGTGCGGCCAGGATTAATGTCACCGAGCTTTGCAGCACGCATGTCGGCGACATTGGATCGATTTTCTGACGGTCGGTTATTAATTAATGTGGTGGCTGGCGGAGATCCGGTCGAGCTTGCAGGAGAAGGTGTGTTTTTAGATCACGATGAACGATATGAGTTAACAGATGAATTTTTAACCATTTGGCGTCAATTATTTACAGAAGAAGTTGATTTAGAAGGAGACTATTTACGAATTCGAGGTGGGCAATTGCCATACCCGACAGTTCAAAAACCATATCCGCCGCTATATTTTGGAGGATCTTCACCTGCTGCGATGAAGGTGGCGGCAAAGCATATCGATGTCTATTTAACATGGGGAGAACCACCGGCACAAGTGGAGAAAAAAATCAATAAAATGCGGGCGTACGCTGCTGCCCAAGGAAGAACAGTAAAATTCGGCATCCGGCTGCACGTCATTGTCCGTCCAACAGAAGAGGAAGCATGGGAAGCTGCCAATAAGCTCATTGAACATGTGGATGAGGAAACTATTGCGCAGGCGTTGAAAGTATTTAAGCGGATGGATTCTGAAGGCCAGCGCTTAATGACGAGTTTGCATGAAGGTGATCGTACAAGATTAGAAGTGAGTCCAAATCTTTGGGCCGGTGTTGGATTGGTACGGACCGGTGCAGGCACGGCGCTAGTAGGAGATCCTGATACGGTTGCTGCCCGTATGAAAGAATACGCTGATTTAGGCATTGAGACCTTTATTCTTTCAGGCTATCCGCATTTAGAAGAAGCCTATAGAACAGCGGAATTATTGTTCCCGAAACTTCCAATTGATAAAAAGGATACTTCTCATCAGAAGACATTCCTTAGCCCATTCGGTGGAGATATCAAATCGGCTGTTGCGAAATAACAGGTTCATTAAACAATTTGAGGTGACAACAAGAGGATTGTGAAAATGCTTGATTTTAATTGGTGATAACCATCATGTCTCTTATAGGATGATGCAGAAAGATTTTCATCTGTCACATAGAGAACAGCGGCTCTTTTTGGTTAAAACCAAAGTAAATAAATATGTTTAATTTGAAATAAGACAGTATGAAAGCGGGCAGCTCATCAGCAAGGAAAGGTTTGGCTTTACAGAAAACAGCAGCTCCAAAGTGGATCAATTAGTGAAAATTACGGGATTTAGTATGAGTTGACCAGACGACTGGAGACTTCCTTCATTTTATGGAAGTCTCTTTTCATTTTTTATGGAAATTTCAGTTTAAAAAAGTAAAAACGATTTTAAATGATGAAAAGGGGATGGATAAAATGGCATTCAATCATTCTGAAAAATTAATCAATCAAATATATGATGTAAGTTTTAAAGCAGATGTTCTTGTTATAGGCGGAGGGCCTGCCGGTGCTTGGGCTGCATTATCAGCCAAAAAAAACGGGGCAACGGTTATCTTGGTGGATAAAGGTTATTGCGGCACAAGCGGGGCGACGGCTCCTTCAGGCAATGGAGTATGGTATATACCGCCTGATAAAGAGAAAAGAGAAGAAGCGATGAGAAGCCGTGAAGCCTTAGGAGGGTTTCTTTCTGAACGGAAATGGATGAAAAGGGTACTAGAACAAACATATGAAAGTGTCAATCAGCTTGCTGAGTGGGGATATCCTTTTCCAGTAGATGAAAATGGCGTAGTACATAAGAGAAGCCTTCAAGGACCTGAATATATGAGATTGATGAGAAGAAAATTGGTGAAATCGAAGGTAAAAATTTTAGATCACAGCCCTGCGCTGGAGCTTTTGTATGACAGCAATGGAGTTGCCGGAGCTGCGGGCGTCAATACACAAACTGGAGAAACCTGGTCTGTTCAAGCCAGTTCTATCGTTATCGCATCAGGCGGATGCGCCTTTTTAAGCAAGGCGTTAGGATGCAATGTATTAACTGGTGATGGGTACTTATTGGCTTCAGAAGCTGGTGCTGAGTTTTCAGGCATGGAATTTTCCAATGCATATGCCATTACTCCAAAATTTTCTTCCATTACAAAAACAGCTTTTTATCAATGGGCTTCTTTCACTTATGAAGATGGAACCATTATTGAAGGGGCGGGTTCACATAAAGGGCGTTCGATCATTGCCAAAACATTGCAGCAGGGAAAAAAAGTGTTTGCACAGCTGGATAAGGCGAAGGATAACCGTGAGCTACAAAAGTGGATGAGAATTGCCCAACCGAATTTCTTCCTTCAATTCGATCGAATGGGCATTAATCCTTTTGAGGATCGCTTTGAAGTGACATTACGGTTAGAAGGGACAGTAAGGGGCACCGGCGGCATCCGGATTATTGATGAAACTTGTGCAACATCAGTTCCCGGATTATTTGCCGCAGGTGATGCTGCGACTAGAGAGTTGATTTGCGGCGGATTTACAGGAGGGGGAAGCTACAATGCGGCATGGGCCATTTCCTCTGGCTATTGGTCCGGGGAAGCAGCAGCGAAGTATGCCCTTTCCTTTAATCGAAATAATCTGGATAGAACCTTGTCAAGAAAACAAGTCATTGGAATAAACGAACAGCGCACAAGTCATAATGGTCTTGATGCAAATGAGGTGATTCGGCATGTTCAAGCGGAAGTGATGCCTTTTGATATTAATTTGTTTAGAACAGAAGAAAAGTTATCCTCCTCCTTGCAGCGGCTTCATTCAATATGGCATGAAGCAAAAACAAGTCTGAAGGAAAATAAAGGAAATATCGTAAGGGTTCGGGAAGCAGCCGCAATGTTAGCCACCTCCCGTTGGATGTACACAGCAGCACTAGAGCGAAAAGAAACTCGAGGCATGCATAAACGGCTTGATTTTCCTAAGATTGATGAAAACCAGCAGCATCGTCTGATCACGAGCGGTTTAGACGAAATAAAAGTGACTGCTGATACTCATAATTTCCAGACTGTATAAGGAGGAAGAAAATTGATACAGGTTCTGCTTGAGGAACGATGTGTAAAATGCAATCTTTGTGTCAATAGTTGCCCCACTAACGTGTTTGAAAAAAGAAAGGGAGAGGTACCCGTTATATCAAGGCAGGATGATTGCCAAACGTGTTATATGTGTGAATTGTATTGCCCTGTTGATGCACTTTATGTAGCTCCAAACGCTGATGAGGCCGTAGAAATTTCTGAGCAGGAATTATTAACAACAGGTTTAGTAGGAAGTTATCGAACAAACATGGGATGGCAGAAGGGACAAAAACCGGTCGCTGCCCAAGACCCAGCTTATAAATTTTATTTGCCTAGCGGAGTGTGACTAGAATGGGAAAATCATCAAAGAAAAAATCCTTCATATTCTTTATAGCAATTTTTGCACTTTTAACAGCGTGCAGTTCCAATAATACTTCTACAAACAAAAATGCGGAAACGGAGAATCATTCTAATGCAGGGGTTGAGGAGAAAGGAAAAACATTAAGGCTCGGATATATTAACTCAACCGGAAACAAAGACAAGGACAAACCTGCCGTTTCAGGAGCTGAAGGGTGGGCGCTTAATAAAGGATTTTTGCAGGAAGAATTAAAGAAAATTGGAATTACAAATATTGAATATTTTTCTTTTCCTAACGGCCCTAACCTAAACGAAGCAATGGCTTCAGGAGAAATTGATGTAGGAATTTTAGGTGATACACCTGCTTTATTGGCGAGAAGCTCAGGACAAAAAACAAGATTAATAGGATTTGCTAATATTTTTCAAGATATTTGGTTAGTTACTAATAAGAAAAATGGAGTATCTTCCTTGGAGGAATTAAAAGGAAAAACAGTAGCAACATCAAATGGATCTTATATGCTCCGTTATTTAACAGGTCTATTGGAAGAAAATAATCTGCTTGAAGATGTAAAAATTGTTCATTTACTTCCGCCAGAAGCCGCTGCCGCTTTGGAGCGCGGCGATATTCAAGCATATGCATTTCCAACATATATGGGTCCAAAACATGTAAAACTTGGTTTTCCTTTGCTTCACCAAGCAAGTAAAACGACACCGCATTTAACCGGAACATCTGTCACCATTGCGTCAGAAAAATTTTTAGAACAGAATCCGGAGTTTTTATCAGTATGGACAAATACCCGTGAAAGGGCAGTAAAAGATTTAAAAGAACATCAAGAAGAATTTTATCAATATGTGGCTGAAGTGACCAAACAGGACTTAGATGTTGTGAAGGAAAGCCTCCCTCTTAACAATATTCGAGAAGAGAACTTCCCGAAAGAGGGATTGGAATTATTGGAAGGAACGAAAAAGTTTTTAGTAAAACAAGGATTGATTAAAAATGATTTTGCCATAAAAGATTGGATGCTAAAAGATCAGTAGCTTTTGTAGAAGGCTTTGTCTTAAAAGCCTTCTATCCTGTTTATGCAACTGAGGTGGTTAGATATGAAAAAAACGTATGAGTATTATATTTTGCCGGTTGTTTTGCCGCTCCTGCTTGTTTTTCTTTGGATTTATTTGACGGAAAGTGAATTGATTGCCCCATACCTAATTCCATCACCGAAAACGGTTATCCACACAATCGTTCAATTTATAGAGGATGGAACCCTTTTGCAGGATTCATGGGCAAGTGTCAAAAGAATGCTGCAAGGCTTTTCCTTAGCCGTTTTCTTTGGTCTGCTATTTGGGGTATTAATGGGTTTATTTGCTAGAGTCGATCAATTTTTTGCTGGAATTCTGAATGCGATAAGAGTAATTCCGCCATTAGCCTGGATCCCGATCATTATTCTTTGGTTTGGTATCGGTGAAACTTCTAAAGTCATTATTATTTTTAAAAGCGCCTTTTTCCCCATCCTGTTAAATACAATTCAAGGAATCGAAGGAGTGCCTAAAGGATTTCTGGAAGTGTCAAAACTGATGGGAGTAAGCAAAAGAAGAACGTTATTTAACGTGATTTTTCCTGCTGCTTTGCCTTCTATATTTGTTGGGCTTAGATTGGGATTAGGAGCGGCTTGGATGGCTGTGGTCGCTGCGGAATTGATTGCTTCCGATTCAGGACTCGGTTACCGAATCACACAAGGCCGGGAGCTTTCCCAGCCCGATGCCATGATCATTGGAATGATCATGATTGGGATAATTGGAGTCGCAATGGATGCTGTTATTAAGTTTATCCAGCAGCGCATCCTGTCTTGGCAAGCAGGCATTAAATCTTAGGAGGTTGCTTACATGCCAATAAAGGAAAACGTTCAGTTTCAGGTAGCGAAACCGAAAATAAAGATTACTAATTTGTCAAAATCATTTAATCAAGGAAAGAATACGTTAAACGTATTAGATGATATCAATTTAGAGGTTCAAGAAGGCGAATTTTTGACCATTGTTGGATCCAGCGGATGCGGAAAAAGTACGTTATTGCGAATAATTGCTGGTCTTGACAGCTCTTTTGAAGGAACGATTGCCATTGATAATCAAAATATAAAAGGTATAAGAGCCGACATAGGCATGGTTTTTCAGGATCATCGGCTGTTTCCTTGGATGACTGTTAAGCAAAATATAGCCTTTGGTCTTGAAAAAGTGCCTGCATCTGAACGTGAAAAACTAGTGAATGAATATATTGAATTAGTCGGATTAAAGGGATTCGAAAAAGCAAGGCCCGGAGAGCTTTCAGGCGGTATGTCTCAGCGGGTTGCATTGGCGCGTACATTAGTAAAAAAGCCCAGCATTATTTTGCTCGATGAACCTTTTGGGGCGCTGGATGCACTGACCCGGATTCAAATGCAATATGAAATTTTAAGAATACGAGAACAGGCCAATGTTACTATGATTTTAGTGACTCATGATATTGATGAAGCTGTGTTATTAGGTGACAGGGTGATTGTCATGTCCAAAAAACCAGGCCGCATCCAAAAGACGATTCCAGTTTATTTATCAAGACCGCGAGACAGAAATAGCCGTGATTTTGTAAAAATACGTGAAAAGATTTTAAATTTATTTTTTGACACAAATGTTTCGTTGAATAAATCACAAGAAAAAATTTCATTAGAGGGATAGGTTCCTTCTGCAAAAAGCTTATTGCTTTTGCATGAAAATAGAAATCCTCTATCGTCTTATGCAGATACAACGACATATTAAACTATAAAAATATAATAATCTTGACAACAAAAAGTTGGCATGTTAATTTATTCGCATATGAATAATTAGATTTCCGACCAGAACACTGGAGGCACTTGGTTTACATACTAAGTGCCTTTTTTACATATCTTAAAAGGTGAATATACAGTGTCTTCGTTCAAGTTGGATTGAAACATTCATTCCTAATCTATCTTTATTTATTATTATTTGTACAAAGACTATAAAAAGTTGATGCTGATGAAAAATCGGATCAATAAAAGCAATTATGATAGAAATACAAGAAAAAAAATTTCATAAAAGTAACTTGACAGATAGGTTTAATTGGTTTTAAAATCTCATTAAAGATTTTGAAAATTTAAATAAGCTGACTGGAAAACCGGAGGCTCTCAATTCAAGTTGAAACTTATCTTGAAATGGGGTGCCTCCTTCTTTTACATCAAATTATTCTAAAATAGAATAAACATTGAAAAATAAATGATAGTTGACTGGACAACCAGAGACTCTTTTTCAAGTTTAATTTAGCTTGGAAATGGGTCTCTGTTTTGTTTAACAGCAACTTTTTAACACCAATAAAAAATGAGAGTTTGAGGTAAGTAACATGAAGAAAAAACGAATCTATTTAAATGCGTTTGATATGAATTGTGTGGCCCATCAATCACCAGGCTTATGGGTACATCCTGAAGATCAGTCGTATCGTTATAAGGATATAGATTATTGGGTTGAATTGGCTCAAACTTTGGAAAGAGGTCGGTTTGACGGCCTGTTTATTGCTGACGTAATCGGGATCTATGATGTGTACGGGGGAGATAAAACTACAACAGTACGTGAAGCGACACAGGTGCCCGTAAATGATCCGATGATGCTTGTCTCGGCGATGGCGAACGCAACGCAACACTTAGGCTTTGGAATTACATGCTCGACAACATTTGAACATCCTTACACGTTTGCACGCAGGATGTCCACATTGGATCATTTAACAAAAGGAAGGATTGCTTGGAACATTGTGACTTCGTACTTAGAAAGCGGGACAAGAAATATTGATATTGGAGATCGATTTATCCATTCGGAAAGATACAATGTTGCGGAAGAGTATATCGAAGTTTGTTATAAATTATGGGAAGGCAGCTGGGAAGATGATGCGGTCATAAAAGATAAAGAAAAAAGAATTTTTACAGATCCGACAAAGGTTCATGAAATTCACCATCACGGTAAATATTTTCATGTGCCTGGTATACATTTATGTGAACCGTCGCCGCAAAGAACTCCTGTCTTGTATCAGGCTGGAGGTTCAACTAGAGGCCGTCAGTTTGCTGCTAAACATGCAGAATGCACCTTTATTTCTGCTCCTGGAAAGGAAGCGATCACTTTATATGTCAAGGATTTAAGAGCTCAGGCAGCTTCATTGGGAAGAAACCCTCAAAGCATTAAAGTGTTTGCATTAATGACGGTAATCGTTGGCCGGACGGAGGAAGAGGCGCGGGCTAAATATGAGGATTTATCCCAATATATCAGTTATGAAGGAGCACTTTCCTTGCTGAGCGGCTGGTCGGGAGTGGATTTCTCTAAATATGAACCTGATCAAGAAATTGAATACATTGAGACAAATGCCGTTAGATCCATGCTTGAATCACTAACAAAGGCAAGCCCAAATAAGAAATGGACCGTTCGCGAGCTGGCAAATTTCGCAGGCATTGGCGGCATGGGACCAGTGATAGTTGGAACACCTGAACAAATTGTTGATACGTTTGAAGAATGGATTGATGAAACTGATATTGATGGATTTAACTTGGCTTATGCAATTACACCAGGAACATTTAAGGATATTGTGGATCTCGTAGTGCCTGAACTTCAGAAACGAGGTTTGTTGAAAAAAGATTATGAAGAAGGAACTCTTCGAGAGAAATTATTTGGAAAAGGAAATTCTCGTTTATCAGAAAATCATATAGGTGCAAAATATCGAAACCTCGGGTGCCTGTTGCAGAAAAAATAATTACACTGAGAAGTATAGATTTTACCGAGATTTTTACTCAAAAATTCGACTAAATATATATGAATAATTATATTTCAGGAAGGAGAAATGAATAAAATGCTTCATCAAGTCAAACTTCATTCAAGTAAGCTTGGAACAACGCATCTCTGCTGCTAGAAAAGATGCTGAAATGAAAGATATGCTGGTTAAGAAGCCCAGCGATTTTATGCAATGGAGATGCAAGCTCTGAGAAGAAGCTCGGAAAACGATCTTGGATAAAATTGAAAGCCAATTTAACGGCGCTTATAGGTACACAAAAGCAAGTGTCCGATCGAATTTTACATTATTTCGACGGAAGGGGGATTCCATTTCCCTTTCGTACGGGATAAGGAAAAAATGACGCAGCCTATTGAGGCGCAAGTTTGAAACCCTATTAAAAACTACTTTTGAATAAAAACTATGAGGAGGTGGAGAAATGGAAGAAAATTTAAAAATCCAGCTGAAACCAAAGAAAAAACTAACTGCTTTTGATGCCATAAGTTCTACGCTGGCGCAAATGGCTCCAGCGGCAGCAATATATTATGGATTCCCAGTTATATTTGCGGCTTCGGGAATTGGATCTCCGTTAACACTCTTACTTGCTACAGTAGCGATCACAATGGTTGGGCTCAGCTTAACAAATTTTTCAAAAATTCATCCTAGCAGCGGATCGCTCATCAAGTATATTAGTATGACTTTTGGTGATATTGTCGGCACTACAGCTTCACTTATTTTTTTAATCGGTACTATCTTTTTAGCCGGCTCAGCATTTATTGAGCTTGGGGGATGGACATCTGATTCACTAGCCTTATATAACATTCACATTCATTGGATCGTCCCTACTATTATTTTAGGTTTAATCGTTTGGGCCATTACAGTGGTGGGAATTTATAGTTCGACTAAAATTGCTGCGGTGGCATTATTCATTGAGGTTGCAGTCCTTGTTTTCGTTTCAGTGTTAGTTTTATTGCATCCGCCAGCGCCGTTATCTTTAAAGCCTTTTGCATTTTCTTCAATTCAGAATGGCATAGCAGGACTTAGCTTAGCCTTTCCGCTTGCGATCTATTTGTTTATTGGCTTTGAAAACTCAGCTGCTTTGGCAGAAGAAACGGATAATCCAAAACGAAATACTGCTCGTGCAGTTCTCGTAAGCATTGCGATCATGTCGGTCTTCTATATATTTGTCAATTATAGTATTATTCAAGGATTTTCGAATCATATTGACGATTTAGTTAAAAGTACTAATCCGTTTATTGATCTTTCTAATCAGTATTTAGGCAGCTTTTCTGTATTAGCTATTATTGCAGGATTCACTAGCATACTTGGAATGACCATCGCCTGCTTGAACGGCTTCTCCCGAATTGCGTTTAACTCAGCTCGAGAAGGATTAATTTATAGAAAATTATCAAGGGTTTCAAAATGGGGGACGCCTATCGGCACACTGACACTTCTTTTTATCTTAGGAATGTTGGCTGCGATTTTAATTGGTTTGCTTAGTAAAGGATGGGTAACTGCTTTCGGTTATCTCAGTACAATTGGCACGATCCCGCTCTTGCTCATTTATTCTTTATTAAATCTTGCAGTTATATTTTATAAAAAAGAAAAATGGCCTTTTCATAAAAAATATTTGTTTCCATCATTAGGCTTGCTCAGTATTCTTATCCCTATTTGGGCGATGGTGCAGCCCGGTCAGCCGGAACCGGTAAGCTATTTTCCTTGGATTGTTCTTGCTTTATGTGTGGTCAGTTTCATTTACTCATGGTTTACCGTGAAAAAGAAGTCGCCAATTTCGGCAAACTTCAGACCGTTGTTAAAAAAAGAAGAATTATAGGAAAAAGGAGGACAGGTTTGGAAACGAAATCGTGAAAATGAAGTGCGGTTTGGCGGGGCAAACTGACTGCGGAATTCAAAGGCCGAAAACGAAATTGTGAAAGTGAAGTTGTTTGTAAAATTGGTTAGTTAGCAGTTAAAGGAAGGGATCAAAGAACAATCAGTAATTTTAAAATTTAAAATCAACTGAGGGAGTGGATCAAAAATGGCAATGGTTCTTAATCGTAGCGCAGAGCAAAAGGAAATCGCAGACCAAAATAAAATTGAAGTTAAATCCATTTATTTTGAGTACGACGGCTTAGAAATCCTGCAAGATATTAATTTAACGATAAAAGAAGGAGAATTTATTGTCTTTATGGGACCGAGCGGCTCGGGAAAAAGTACACTTCTACGATTGCTAATCGGATTATCCCGGCCTAATAAAGGAGAAATTTTGGTCAATAATCAATTACTTACTGACTCTATACCAGATTGCTCTGTTGTTTTTCAGGACTACTCGCTATTTCCTTGGCTGACAGCGAAAGAAAATGTCATTCTGGCATTAAGGCAAAAGCTGAAAAAATCAAAAACAAAAAAGGAATTAGAACACTTGGCTCAAAGTTATTTGGAATTAGTTCAGCTTAGTCATGCTGTTGATAAATATCCAGGGGAAATGTCCGGCGGGATGCGCCAGCGTGCGGCGATTGCGAGAGCATTATCAATAGGGTCAGATTTGATGTTCATGGATGAACCATTCGGGGCACTCGACCCGTTGACAAGAATACATTTGCAAAATTTAATTCTTCAAGTGAATAGGGAACAGCAGAGAACCATTGTGTTTGTCACACATGATGCAGAAGAAGCGATTTTCTTAGCGGACCGCATTGTCATGTTTACCCCGGGGCCGCCAGGGAGAATTGCGGAAGTGATTGACGTTCCTTTTTCTAAGCCGAGAAATCGGAAACAGCTATATCAAAGCTTAGAATTTGTAAAATTCAGAGATTATGTTTTAGGTGTCATGAACCAAGGCATTTTCGACAAATTAGAGGAAAGTAAGGAAGCTCTTGTGGATGGTTCAGGAATTTAAACCATTCAAAATAATGTCTTAAAATCTGTAAAAAAATTATACCGTATTCATTACAAAGACACATGAATTTTTAGAGTATATAGTTGGAGTGTATTAGAGGAGGAAAAAAATGAAAAAGAAATATTGGCTAATCGGGATTGGTTTATCAGCTATTTTAGTTTTATCCGCTTGCGGCGGTAAAGAAACTGCAAATGAAGCAGCATCAAAACAAAATGCATCGTCAAGTGAAAAAGCTGAAGAGAAGGATAACGAAAAAACATATGAGTTAAAAGTTGGTTATGGTTCAATATATGGTGCACCTCTTGCGGATATTGCCATCGATCAAGGATTTTTTGAAGAAGAGAATTTAAAAGTGGAAATGGTGCCATTTCAAAGTTCAGCAGACGGATTAAATGCATTGCAGGCAGGAAAAATTGATATCGGCTTAACTTTCGGTTCAACTGCTCCGCTGAATTTTATTGCCCAAGGTTCAAATTTTGAGCTGATTGGCGGTCATATGGAAGGTGGACATCCGATTGTTGTAAAAGAAGAACATAAGGACGAATATAAAACGTTACAAGATTTTAAAGGAAAAACAATAGGTTCTATACCTTTGCATACGAATGATGTTTACTTTAAATCGGAGCTTCAGAAAGCAGGCATTGATATCCATAAGGATGTAAAATTTGTAGAATTTAAAACGTTGTCTGCCATACTTGAGGCTGTAAAAACAGGGAAAATTGATGTCGGGGTATCGGGTACAGCTCATTTAACAAAAACATTGAAATTAGGTTTAGCTCCTATTCTATGGATTAATGATCTGGATAAAAATGCTGCTTGCTGCCGTGTGACGGTAAGAGGCGAGATTTCAGATGATCAAGCAATTGCTTATAAAAAATTTATGAAGGCCCTCATTAAAGCTGAACGTGTGAAATTAGAAAGCCCTGAAAAAAATCTAGAAGCTTCATTAGACAGATTTAAAAATTTACCTAAAGAGCAGATTAATGAAATTGTTAATGAGCCGCATTTAATTAACTCAGCTGATCCGAATAAAAAAGAAACTTTAGAAGTGTGGGAAAGAATGATAAAAATTGGATACGTGAAAGAAGAGGATGCAAAGAAAATCGATGTTAATTCTCATTTGAATCTGACTTTTTATGAACAGGCATTAGACGAACTAATTAAAGAAAATCCAAATGATGAATATTACAAAAAGGTATTAGAAAGATTTAAAAAACAAAATTTATAGGGGAGGAGAGATACTGTGAAAAAGTTTTTACATGTTTATATTTATTCAACTCTGATCGCCGTAGCCCTTCTTGGGCTATGGATTTACATTACAAATTTCACTGAATTGCTTGATCCAGTTATTTTTCCATCTCCCGAAATTGTTGTCATAGCGTTTGTGAAAGCCATTAAGGAATTGTTGCAAGGGTTTGTCAGTTCAATGGGGTTATTAGTTCCTGGTTTTGTGTTATCGCTCGTATTAGGGATTGGCGGCGGTTTATACTTTGGTTTGCATCATCGATTCCGTGCCATTTTAGAGCCGTTTTTCCAGACTTTCAGCCCGCTACCGCCGACATTGTTTGTTCCGTATGCAATTGCATTGTTTCCATCTTTTAAATCGGCTTCGATTTTTATCTTATTCATTGCTACGTTTTGGCCTATTTTTCTCGGCACGATTCAAGGGGTGCTTTTAATAGACAAACCATACTGGGACAATGCAAAAACAATCGGATTGAAGGGAAAAGACTTGTTTTTGAAAATGATTCTTCCAGCAAGCTTGCCGTTAATTTTGAATGGAGTCGGGACATCTCTCGCATTTGCGTTTATTGTCTTAATAATGGTAGAGATGTTTGGTGCTGAATCAGGAATGGGTCGCTTTATACAGTATTACACCGATTTTACTCAATATGATTTAGTTCTGGCAGGAATTATTTTTAATAGTATTGTCATTCTGATTACCATGATCGTTTTTGAAAAAATCAAAAAGCGTCTGTTGTTCTGGACAAATTTAAAAAATGAAGCCAATTAAAAAAAAATAATAATTGTAAGACTCTTCTTTTTCCCGGCAATGCGCTGATGAGAAAAGGAAGAGTCTTCGTTCCATAAAGGAGTAGTATGATGCGATTAATAGTTACGGTTCTTGTTCTGTTCATGTTATTGCTGGCTGGATGTTCCAATTCAGCTAATCAACAAACAAATAGTGAAGAGCCAAAATTAAAAGTGACATTAGAAAGTGATCCAAAACAGATTCAGCTGAATGAAAAAGTGACATTTACTTCAAAAGTGACATACGGGACTGAAAATGTGAGCGAAGAAGCCAAAGTTACGTTTGAAGTGATCGAAAATGGAGTATCTTTCGGCAGATTGCCTGTTGAGCCAAACGCAGATGGAATCTATCAATTAGATGTGAAATTTGTTGAGCCAGGTGAACATCAAGTGATTGCCCATGTCGATTATCAAGGCCTTCATGAAATGCCCATTCTCTCATTTCATTTAACGGAGTGAAAGGAGTCAGACTATTTAAATGAATAATAAAAGAAAACAGGTGGTGCTATTCATACGGGGGGTCATCGCTTCCATATTAGTTTTAGGAATTGGTTACGCAATTTATAGTAATTTTATTAAGGACAAAGGAGCAACTGCTTCAACTGGAACAAACCTTGCTCCTAATTTTATTTTAATTGATTTAAAAGGGAATGAAGTCAATTTAGAAGATTATCGAGGAAAAGGGGTTCTGCTTAACTTTTGGGCAACCTATTGTCCTCCTTGTGAAAAAGAAATGCCGTATTTGGAATCGGATTATAAAGATTATAAAGATAAAGGAATTGAAATTCTGGCCGTTGATGTAGGTGAACCAAGAATATTAGTGGATCAATTCGTTTCTAAAAAAGGATTGAGTTTTCCCGTTTTGTTGGATTGGAAAGGAGATACAGCCGATCTATACAAAGTTCAAACTCTTCCAATTACTTTTCTCATTAATGAAAAGGGAGAAATCGTGGATAAAATTACCGGCGAAATGACCGAAGAGGCTGTTCGTCAACATTTAGACAGTATCGTTCCGAAATGATGGAATTAAGTGTTGCAGGTATTGAATAATTTGTTCCAAGTGTCATCGCTTCCTCGGCTTTATTATGGCTAATAGCCTGTAAACCTAATAAATGTAATTGAACTATTCAAAAATTTGCAGTCCCCCTTAAAAAGTTTTAAATGCAGCTTGAAAGATCGTTTGAAAATATAGACTCCTTTTCGAAAGATACCAGATCAAAACGAAAAGAGAACCCCTATCAGAGATCGGGAGCCTCTTAACGATTGATCAGGCGGTTAGAAAATTGTAAACCGCATTTTTGAAGTAAGACATCGATAGCGAACCGCTGTCCAAAACGATCAAGTCTCTTTCACTTCAGCTTCGTTTTGTCTTTTATTCAAGTTGGCAGCGTAATATGCAATGACTAAAATGGCAACCCAAAGCGGACCGACTATTAAGGCGATTCTTGTGTCTGGATAGTAGCCAAGCAGAATTGCGACAAATATGAGAAACGCCCCTGCAATGAAAGTGGATAACGGGTATAGCGGGGTTTTAAATTTGATATTTTTTTGTTGTTCAGGTGTAATCGATTTTCGGAATCGCCATTGTGCTAATAAAATAATAAACCAAGTCAATAAAGCGCCAAATGTTGAGATAGATGCAATCCAAGTAAATACTTGAGCCGGTACTAAATAGTTGAGCAGAACTCCGAATAATAAAACGGCTGATGTCACCATAACCCCTCTAAAAGGAACGCCTTTTTTGTTTAATGTGCCAAATGCCTTCGGAGCTTGTCCATTATGGGGAAGGTTGTATAACATACGTCCCGAACTGAAAATTCCTGTATTACAGGAGGAAAGGGCAGCGGTTAAAACGACAAAGTTGATAATGCCTGCTGCGGCCGGGATACCGATTTTGTCAAAGGTTAAAACGAAGGGGCTTCCACTTGTCCCGATTTCATTCCACGGATAAATGGACAAAATAACAAACAGCGCACCCACATAAAAAATTAATATACGAAGTAAAGTAGAATTAATGGCTCTAGGCAGCGTTTTTTCTGGATCTTTTGCTTCACCGGCTGTTACGCCGATCATTTCGATTCCTAGAAAGGCAAACATAACCATTTGAAATGACATTAAGACACCTTCAAGACCGTTAGGAAGAAAGCCGCCGTGCTCCCACAAATTGCTGATTCCTGTAGGAACTCCGTTATTGCCGAATCCGAACAAAATCATGGCTAAGCCAATAATAATCATAAAGATAATCGCAATAATTTTGATTAGGGCAAACCAGAATTCCAACTCACCGTAAGCACTGACTTGAAGAAAGTTAAAGCTCATCATGATGATTAATGCAGCCAGAATCCAAATCCATCGCGGAACCTCCGGAAACCAAAATTCCATATAGATTCCAACGGCTGTCAGCTCGGTCATACAAGTAATGACCCATACAAACCAATAATTCCACCCTGTAATATATCCTGCCAGATTACCAAGATAATCATTGGCGTATTGGCTGAATGAACCGGCAACGGGATGATGGACAGCCATTTCTCCTAACGCTCTTAAAATGAAAAATAAAATGATTCCACAGAAAAGGTAGGATAACATTATACCGGGACCTGCCAGCTTGATCGAGCTTGAAGATCCTAAAAACAGCCCGACTCCAATTGCAGAACCTAATGCAATCAGAGTAATATGTCTTTCTTTTAAACCTCTTTGCAGCTGATTTTCCATGATCGCTCCTCCTTAAGTTTATAAATGAAATCCCTTTCAATGTTCTGTTGTGAAGGTCATCATATGTCAGATTTTATGATCGAAAAATTTAAGTTATTATTCCCCGCAACTCCTCTTGATAATCAAATTGTGACGCTTACATTTAGATTTGAATAAATTTTATCATACTATATTTCAATTTCTTTTTGTATAAAACGACAAATTTAGGCGTTCAATTTGTCGAATGATACAAAGGAAAAATGTTCAAATCATTTTCCTTACTTCCGTTATTATGATCAAATAAACCTATAGATAAACTATTTAATTCAAGTTTTCCTGCCCTACTGGTTACAAACATGTAAGGCAAAATCGCGAATAAATACTCCGAGAAATCTGCCAATTCCTATTACAACCGGCTGGGAAATTGACAGATGAATGAAGGCAGGGTTTGTTTAAGAACAGAAAAATAACAAAGTTCAAGTATTACAAGCAAGGCACAGTTGAAAAAGTGTAAAAAATATGAGTGAAGCCTTGCTTCAAAAATTAATGTAACAAGTCAAACTGAATTTATTTGTGAAAATGTGCACAAAAAACGAGACAAGCACCTCAATTTTTGATAATACAAAAATAGCGGCAAGTCTAGACTTCAACCGCTTGCCATCCATCGAGAAAAATGCCAAAGATTCATGGACAAGGTGTTGTATAGAGTTACAAGCCATGTTTTTAAAATGTTTCGCTATTGGATGAGCATCACGATTTTGCTGTGACTATGAGAAAAGTGAAACAAAACCTTTTATTGTCTATTTATTGCTTCTTGATTTTCGTTTACTCTATTAGAGTGGCAGTATCCTGCCTCTTATTGCGATAAATAGTGCAGTAGCTAAATGTAAAATAAACATGCTGCAATATTCAATATATTACCATAAATTTTGTTCATAGTGGTGATTATATTTGGAAAATAGGAAATTCGTGGCAGTTCCTTTCAAGATTAGAAAATGAAGCTGCATTTCACAAATACTGATTTAGGTAAAAATTGGTACAAAAGGAGAGGCAAATTTAAGTTGTGTTGATCATACCGTAAAATATGAACAGCTGATCCAATTAATTAAAAATTCGAATTAAAAGGTTTTGCAAGATTTGTAAATTTCATCCATCTAAAATTTTTTGCTTACTTGAATAGGCTGATAAGCTATAGATATTTAAGAGATGTTCCCTCTCCCGCATGATGTGGCCTTTTTACCGCTGTGAAGAAAAACAGAAACCCCATTGATTCTGAAACACGGTCCTCGACAGTTTTTCAAATAACAATTAGCACGAAAAAAATTATTGGATCTGACAAAAAGAAAAAATACCGAAAAATTTGAAATCGAAAGAGGAAAGGAGTCACTTATCAAAAGAAAAGAAAGCTATTTTATGAATTCAATCATTCATGATTTTCTTGAAAAAGCTTGTTGCTTCATTTTTATAGAGTTAAAAGTTCAACAAATTTGTTAAAAGCTAATGTTTTGGCAAGTGACTTACGAGTGATAAACACAGTATCTACGTTTACGTAGTCCTTATCAATGGGATATGTGTATAGACTTTTTGTTAATTTTGACATAGACTCGGGAATCAAAGAAATTCCAACTCCTGCACGAACACAATTTAAAATAGCTTGTGCGGCGTCTACCTCTATGACATTTTGAATCGTTATATGATAGTCGTTCATGATTCTGGTAAACACTTCTCGATAGTAACACCCTTCTTTAAATACAACTAAAGTGCATTCCTTGTTTTTAAGAGGATTGTCAGGAGTATTGGTGATAAGTACCAGTCTTTCTTTAAAAATAACGTTTTCGATAAGATCCGGATGATTAACAGGTCCAGCAACAAATGCACCCTCTATATCATGATGTAAGACCTTATCTATTAATTCTTTTGTGGTACCGGTTTGCAATTTAATTTTTACGTTAGGATAATTAGCTGAATATTGTTTTAATATGTGGGGAAGACGTACATAGGAGGTTGTTTCCATGGAGCCTATGTTTAATTCTCCATCGGGGATTGCCAGTTTATTCATTGCTTTTTCAGCTTCGCGACACAAATTTAAAATCAAATTAGCATAGTTAAGAAAGACTTTGCCGTTCGGTGTGAGAATAACCTCTTTTTTGGTTCTTATAAATAATGGAAAACCTAAACAGCTTTCTAATTTATTTAGTCTAGCCGTAACATTGGGCTGTACATATCCAAGCTCTTTTGCAGCCTTCGTAATCCCCTTATTTTTTGCTATTGCTGCAATGATTCTTAAATCTTGTAGCTCAAACATTATTTCTCCCCCATCACTCAAATTGATTCATAACAACAATTATCATTTTTTTCTATTTTACACCATCAAAATGGGGTCATAAACTATTTATAGAAGACAATTTGCGAAATATTAAAAAAATAAATTTTCATCTTTATACAAGTCAATTTCAGATGAATGTAGAAGCAGCTTGAATGAACAACATGATTTCAGTCCAATAATGTGAATTTTAGGATGGAAGGATGGGAACAAGAGAAATAAAAGAGCCGGACAACTGATGTTTCACTAAGTTTTGGGTGATCGTTTTTTCTGCTGCTGACCAAATCGTATGAATGGCATTATTAATTGAATGCCAACAGCTATGATTATTGTATTGTTAACCTATAGATTTGACGTATATAAGGCAAGGAGGAACATGGCATGTGGAATCATACAAAAATAACAGACAAACTATCAATTAAAATTCCGATTATACAAGCGGGAATGGCGGGAGGGATCACGACCCCCGAGCTTGTTGCTGCTGTATCCAATGCAGGTGGTCTAGGGATGATAGGGGCGGGTTATATGACGCCGGAAAAATTGGAGTCGGATATTCAAAAAATAAAGGAATTGACTTCAAAACCATTTGGTGTCAATCTGTTTGTTCCTGAACATCCGGCAGTCATTCAAGAAGAAATTGAAAGAGCGAATCAACTGCTGGAACCTATCCGCCAAATGTTAGGGATCGAAAAAAAGAATGATGTTCCGCAAATCAACACTTCTGTTTTTGATGAACAAATTCAAATCGTTTTAAAATATGAAGTACCCGTTTGCAGCTTCACATTTGGCATTCCTCAGAGAGAAATTATTCATCAATTAAAGAATAATGGTATTGTCACAATTGGAACAGCCACAACAGTAAAAGAAGCCATATTGAATGAAGAGGCTGGGATGGATATGATTGTCGTTCAAGGCAGTGACGCTGGGGGGCATAGGGGCAGTTTTGCAGGATCCTTTGATGATTCAATGATCGGAACAATGGCCCTTATTCCGCAAGTAGCGGATCATGTTTCAATTCCTATTATTGCAGCTGGCGGTATCATGGATGGCAGAGGAGTTTTAGCTTCTCTTGTATTGGGAGCGCAAGCGGTTCAAATGGGAACAGCCTTTCTTACCTGTATAGAAAGCGGAGCAAATGAACTCCATAAAGAAGCAATATTAAACGGTACCGAAGAACAGGCAGTAATCACTTCAGCATTCAGCGGCAAGCCAGCAAGGGGATTAAAAAATGAATTTATCATCAAAATGAAAGAGCATGAAGATGCTTTGCCAGCTTATCCGATTCAAAATATGCTCACCCAAGATATCCGGTCAGAAGCTGCAAAACAGAAAAATAAAGAGTGGATGTCGCTTTGGTGCGGGCAAAATCCTCGACTAAGCAAAAATTTGCATGCCGCCGAACTGATCGAAACAATCATCAATCAAATAGAAGAAATTATAAGTAACTTCCCATTAATAAAAGGATGACTATGAAACCGCGGCTTACTTTATGCGGCGGTATTATTGCATTGATTATTGTAATGGGGATCAGAAGATTTGCTTATACCCCTATCCTCCCCTACTTGAATATAACTAAATCGATGGCTGGAAATTTGGCTGGAACTTTATTTGTTAGCTTTTTTAATTTGAGAAGATATGAATCAATTTATTTAAAGATATTTTTAGCTTTGAACATTTTTACGACTCTGCTCATGGGAATGGTCTGTAAATAATATATTTTGGTACCTGTTCAGGTTTTTTTCAGGCCTTAGCAGCGGTGTAGTCTTTGTCTTAGTTTCTAGTATAGTGCTTCAAGTATTGAAAAAGCATAATATGCAAATATTTAACGGTTTGTTTTATAGTGGTGTAGGGATTGGGATTTTCTTGTGTAGTATTCTAGTTCCTTTCTTCATTAGTATAAACGGGTGGAAACCATAAACAGCTGTTAAATATCCAATTAATTTGCTGCTTTGTTCGATGGCATATATTGTACTTTTGAAACAGCTAACGTTTGAACTTCCAGGCATGCGTGTTTAAGTGTTGTTTTAAGCGCTATTCTACCCAAGAACTGGATTTCTTTTCCGAGGGCTATAATTTCGGACTATTCTGAATAATAAGATTTTCCGCTACCGCTTGTACCATATCTCTTCCAGATACAAAATAATTTTTGTTCAAAAGAGGCTGTTTGGAAAGGACCATAAAAAAATTCTTTTTTAATTCAGTCTCTTTTTTCGTTGATAGGATATTGGCAGGGAGAAAAAAGATAGGGGGCTATACATCAGATCATCTTGCCGTACGGCAAGTTTAATAGAATTTCATTTTTCTTATTTTTTTGTAAATTCAAAAAATTCGTTGAAAAATCTTCATAAGAGTGTTTTAATAATTGTAAACATATAACATATCAAATATGTGTAATAAGAGAAGTGTTGCAGTCGATTGAAAGAAAATGATTTAAAACGCTTGCTCTTTTGCGAATTTATAGAAACGGTGTTTCTTATTACAAAACATAGGAGGTGCTTGATTTGCTCCAAGGAGAGTTGTACACAGAATTAAAAGATGTTTTCCCCGAAAGTCAAATGGAAGTAAAGGAAAATGAAGGTCATCCACTTGGAAATGGCGGAAAAATCGCAGTCTATCCAAAAACTGAAAACGAAATTTCACACATCTTGCAATATGCAAACAAAAATGGGAAAACCGTTTCCATTGTGGGCGGAGGAACAAAGCGGGGGTTTGGCGGTCTAATTGATTCGGCTGATATTTTGCTTTCCTTAGCAAATCTAAAAGGAATCGTCGAGCATACAGTGGGAGATATGACATTAACAGTGAAAGCAGGTACACCATTTCAAGAATTGCAACAGTACTTAGAAGAACATAACCAAAAAATATCTCTAGATCCTGCTTGGCCGGATTATGCGACCATCGGAGGTATTATCGCCGCGAATGAAAGCGGTCCCAAACGTTTGGCATATGGATCCGCCAGAGATGCAGTCATCGGGCTTCGAGTTGTTTATCCAAATGGCAAGGTCATCCGAACAGGCGGAAAGGTCGTGAAAAATGTCGCCGGATATGATATGAACAAACTTTTTGTCGGTTCCATGGGCACTTTGGGGGTTTTGACGGAAATCACTTTAAAACTCCGTCCTTTGCCAAAATATGAAAGCAATGTTCTTTTATCATTTACAGAAGGAGATTTTGCTGAAATGCGATCATTTGCCGCGGCGTTTTTAGATTCGCAGATGGAACCTGTCTCACTGGAACTGATAAGTCCGTCTTTGGCTGAAAAGCTAACGGGTGAAAAATTTTATACATTGGCCATTAGTTTTGAAAATAATGAAAGTTCGGTTCATTACCAAGAATCTTTTCTAAAAAGCATTCAGCCTCCTAAAACGAAAATGACCATTCTTGCTCAAGAGAAAGCGCGCAAGTTTTGGCAATCTTTTTATACAATCAGCCCGAATGGCAGGGTGTCTAATCAGACAGGGGAGACTGAAGCAGTATTGAAAATCGGAGTTGTCAATTTAGATGTCCTAAAAGTTATTAGGGAAAGCCATTTATTACAGGATACGCACAATTTGCTTATCGAAGCCCACGGTGGATTAGGCCACGGATTGTGTCAAATCATTTTAAGAGGCGGCAGCGAAAACGTCATTTCAGCAATTCAGCATTTAAGGAATTTTGTCAAAGAGCTCAATGGGTATGCAGTCATTAAACATTTGCCGTTTATTTTACGCCAGAAAATAGAGGTTTGGGGGGAAAATCCGCCATATTTCTTTCTTTTCAAAGGAATCAAAACAAAGATTGATCCGAACAACATTCTCAATCCGAAGCGATTTGTGGGAGGGATTTAAATATGGGATTAAATGAAAGTGATCTTATCAAAGAACCAGCCTGTCAAACCAACAGCTTCAGCAATTACCTTTGGAGTGATCCGCCTGATGAAAACAAATGGGCGGATTGTGTCCATTGCGGTATGTGTTTAGAATCGTGCCCAACTTATGAGATCACGGGTCAGGAACAGCATTCTCCCCGCGGACGCGTCCATTTGATTAAATCAGTCGCAGAAGGAAAGCTTGAAGTGAACGAACATTTTATGGATCCTGTCTTTGCTTGTCTTGATTGCCGCGCTTGTACTACCGCTTGTCCTGCGGACGTCGATGTAGGGGGATTGATAGAAGAAGCGCGCGGTCAAATCCGCCAAGCCATGCCGTTAAAAGGCTGGAAAAAGGCGGTCAGCCATCTGTTTTTGCATAGTTTGTTTCCGCACCACAATCGCTTGTACACGTTAGGAAATGTGTTGAAATTGTATCAAAAAAGCGGCATGCAAACGTTTGTCCGTAAAACAGGGCTGATCAATATCATGCCGCAGCATTTAGCCGAAATGGAAGCGATCATGCCGGAAGTGAAAAAGCCTGTGCGGAAAAAGTACAAACATGAAAAAGTCATTAAAGCAAAAGGAGAAACGAAGAGTACGGTTGCGTTTTTAACTGGCTGCGTAATGGATGTCATGTTCAGCGAAATTAATGAAGCAACAATTAACGTGTTAACTCGAAATGGAAATGACGTTATGATTCCGCAAAATCAAACTTGCTGCGGGGCTCTTCATGTTCATGCAGGCGACCGGGAAATGGGGAGAAAATTAGCGAAACAAAATATTGAAGCATTCCAACATGCTGAAAAAGTAATTGTAAATTCTGCCGGTTGCGGATGTATGTTAAAAGAATATCCGGAGCTGTTCCGTGAAGACCCCGTTTGGCGCCAAAAAGCTGAAACATTTTCAAAAAAGGTGGAAGACATTTCAAAATACCTTTATGACACTGGTTATAAAAGGCCCATCGCCGAAATCAAGGCTCGTGTTGTCTATCATGATGCATGCCATTTAGCTCATGGACAGGGCATTCGTGACGAACCTCGCAGCCTTCTTCTTGATATACCTGGGGTCGAAATGGTTGAAATGGCGAATGCCGACCGATGCTGCGGCAGTGCTGGCATTTACAATATAACAAATCCGGAGATGGCTAAAGAAGTGCTTGATAGCAAAATGAAGAATGTTCCTAAAGAAGCAGAAATGATTGTAATGGGAAACCCCGGCTGTATGCTGCAGATGGCGATGGGTGTTCAAAAAAACGGAAGAAATCAAAAAATTGTTCATACCGTACAGCTGCTGGATTGGGCGTACCAAAAAGAAGATCGCCTAAAGGAGGGAGAGGAATGTCTCTAAAAGGGATAAGAACAAATGACAAACATATAAAAAACCTTGCAAACATTGTTGAAGGAAACCGTTCCATCTTGTATAAAAAAGAAGATTTATTAGCTTATGATTGCGATGGCTTTACCATTCATCGTCGTTTGCCGAGGGCAGTCGTTTTCCCGAATAATACAGAAGAAGTCGCAAAAATTGTGAAATATTGCCACGAACATGATTTGCCGTTCCTTGCCCGCGGCGCCGGAACTGGTCTCAGCGGCGGGGCGATCCCGTTGAATGGGGAAGTAATCATTAGTCTTGTAAAAATGAAACGCCTTATAAGCGTTGATTTTGAAAACAGGCGTGCAGTAGTGGAACCTGGATTTGTCAACTTAAAACTGACGAACTCCATTTCGGACAAAGGATATTATTATGCGCCTGATCCATCAAGCCAATATTGCTGCACCATCGGCGGAAATGTCGGTGAAAATGCGGGCGGTGCACACTGTCTAAAATATGGTGTGACGACAAATCACATTTTAGGGCTTGAAGTGGTATTGCCAAATGGCGAAGTCATTGAAATAGGCAAGGATGGAATACCTGATGCACCGGGCTATGATTTATTAGGACTTTTAACAGGATCAGAAGGAACTTTAGGAATTGTGACGAAAATAACGGTTCGTATTTTAAAAAACCCGGAAGCAAAGCAAACGGTGCTCGCTTATTTTGACAACGTTGCGGATGGCAGTCAAGCCGTATCGGACATTATTTCTGCCGGAATTGTACCAGCAGCCCTTGAAATGATGGATCAAATAGCAATAGAAGCGGTTGAAGCGGCAGCGTTTCCTGTCGGCCATCCAAAAGACATTGAAGCGCTTTTGCTCATTGAAGTGGATGGAATATCCGCAGGTATAGACGAGCAAATCCATCAAATTTTAGAAGTTTGCAAGAGAAATCATGTTCGAGAAGTAAAAGTGGCACAAAGTGAAGAGGAAAGAGCTAGATGGTGGGCAAACCGCAAAACTGGATTTGGCGCAATGGGGGCGATCTCTCCTGATTATTTAGTTCAGGATGGTGTGATTCCCCGCAGCAAATTACCCGAAGTGTTAAACAGAATTCACGAAATCAGTCGAGAGTATGGTCTGCGCATCGCAAATATCTTTCATGCTGGCGATGGCAATCTGCACCCGCTTGTACTTTTTGATGCCAGAAAACCGGGCGAAACAGAAAAGGCTTTAAAAGCTGGCAGCGCCTGTTTGCAAGCATGTGCAGATGCCGGCGGATCGATTACAGGTGAACATGGAGTAGGGATCGAGAAAAGAGAAGAGATGCGCTTCATTTTTAGCGACGAAGAAATAGCGGCGCAAACGGATATTCGGGAAGTATTTAATCCGAAAAATTTATTAAATGCCGGGAAGCTCTTCCCAACTCCGGGACGTTGTTTGGAAGTGAAAAAAGAGGAGAAATCTGTTACAGCATCATAAAAAAGAATTTTAAGAAAATTATTGAAATGATTCCATCATCATGTTATCCTTTTTTAAACAATTACGAAACAGTGTTTCGTAATAACAAACAACAATTATAACATTTAAAGGAGGAATTGTGCCCATGAAAACAAACTATGTAAAAGTCGGCAATTTGCAAGTAGCTGAAAATTTGTATGATTTTATCAACAATGAAGCATTGCCGGGAAGCGGTGTGGGAAAAGATGAATTCTGGCTTCAGTTTGAGAACCTTGTTTATGAACTGACACCTATTAATAAAAATTTGCTTAAGCGTCGTGATGAAATCCAGCAAAAAATCAACGAATGGCACAAAAAACATCGCAACAAATTCAACTTTGAAGCCTATAAATCATTTTTGCAGGAAATCGGCTATTTAGAACAAGAAGTGGGAGACTTTAAGATTACAACAGAAAATGTCGATGACGAAATTGCTCTACAAGCCGGGCCGCAGTTAGTAGTGCCGATTAATAACGCACGGTACGCTCTTAACGCCGCCAATGCCCGATGGGGAAGCCTTTATGACGCTCTTTATGGAACGGATGTCATCAGCGAAGAAGATGGGGCTGAACGAAAAGGAGAGTATAATCCGATTCGCGGGGAAAAAGTCATTGCTTTTTCGAAAAACTTCCTTGATGAAGTAGTGCCGTTGCAAGAACATTTCCACCGAGACGCTGTTCAATACGCAGTTGAAGACGGGAATTTGCTTGTCACTTTAATGAATGGCAAGACAACCGCTCTTAAAGAAAGAGAAAAGTTCGTAGGCTACAGAGGAGAGTCGGATAAACCATCTGCCATTTTATTGAAGAACAACGGTCTTCATATTGAAATCCAGATCGATCGAAGCCATCCAATTGGAAAACATGACGATGCGGGAATTAAAGATATTCTATTGGAAGCGGCTGTTACAACGATTATGGATTGCGAAGATTCTGTGGCGGCAGTGGATGCGGAAGACAAAGTGCTTGTTTATCGCAATTGGCTTGGCCTCATAAAAGGAGATTTGACAGCTACTTTTACAAAAAACGATAAAACGATTACACGTACGCTTAATGCTGACAGAACATACACATCCAAAACAGGAGAAAAGTTCACTCTCCCAGGTCGTTCACTTATGCTCATTCGTAACGTTGGGCATTTGATGACAAATAGTGCAGTGCTCATTGGAGAGGGAGAAGAGATCCCAGAAGGAATATTGGATACGGTTGTAACAAGTTTGATTGCTAAACATTCCCTTTTAGGAAATGGCAAATTTGAAAACTCCAGGAAAGGTTCGATCTACATTGTAAAACCTAAAATGCACGGGTCTGAGGAAGTGGCGTTTGCCAACTTGCTATTTAACTGCGTCGAAGATTTGCTGGGATTAAAACGGAATACGCTGAAAATTGGTGTGATGGATGAGGAACGGCGCACAACTTTGAATTTGAAAGCTTGTATTCGGGAAGTAAAAGATCGTGTTGTATTTATTAACACAGGGTTTTTGGACCGAACTGGCGATGAAATCCATACATCAATGGAAGCAGGTCCGATGATTCGGAAAAATGATATGAAAACATCTCAATGGCTGCAAGCCTATGAACGCTCAAACGTCTATATCGGTTTACAAAGCGGCTTCCAAGGCCGTGCGCAAATTGGAAAAGGCATGTGGGCAATGCCGGACATGATGGCGGAAATGCTCAAGCAAAAGATTGGCCATCTAAAAGCAGGAGGCAATACTGCGTGGGTGCCATCACCAACAGCGGCTACATTGCATGCTCTCCATTATCACCAAGTAAATGTAACAGATGTCCAAAACAAATTGGCTGAAACGATTGAAGATCTCCGTGATGAAATTTTACAAATTCCGGTTGCAGAAAACCCGAATTGGACCCCTGAAGAAATACAAGAAGAGTTAGATAATAATGCACAAGGAATTTTAGGATATGTTGTTCGTTGGGTGGAGTTAGGAATCGGCTGTTCAAAAGTTCCGGATATTAATAATATTGCTTTGATGGAAGACCGGGCAACGTTGCGGATTTCAAGCCAGCATATCGCAAACTGGCTGCATCACGGCATTGTTACGAAAGAACAAGTTCTTGAAACACTTAAGCGGATGGCGAAAATAGTCGACAAGCAAAATGAAAATGAACCTGGCTACCGCCCGATGTCAAAAGATTATGACCGTTCCGTCGCATTTCAAGCTGCGTGTGACCTCGTATTTAAAGGTTATGATCAACCTAACGGCTACACAGAACCGATTTTGCATCGCCGCCGTCTTGAAGCAAAAGCAAAATATGCTGTAAAACAATAACTTCTCATCATGAAGGCATCCTACCAAAGGGTGCCTTCTATTTAAAAGCTACATCTTCCATGCACAAAAACCGATCAAAATCTTTAGTTGCGCGGCTTTGGTTATGAATGAAAAGTTTTATTATGAAGGAGTTGAATGTATGAAAAACCTTCGGGAAAAGGCGCTGGAAGTTCATAAAAATCCTGAAGAACAGATTGTTATTCCAGAGGGAATAGACAGGGTAAAGTTTGAATCTGAGCTGGCAATTGTAATCGGTAAACAAACGAAAATGGTGCCGGAATCAGAAGCATTGAATTATGTATTTGGGTACACGGTGGGCAACGACGTAACGGCGCCGCAGTTTTTCCATGAAGATGGCCATTGGACAATCGGTAAATCGTTTGACACATTTACCCCCCTTGGCCCTGTCATTGAAACAGAACTTGATACATTTCGCATTCATGTTGAAGCAAAGTTGAACGGTGTTAAAAAACAAGATAGTTCAACGGAATTGATGATTATTTCCATTCGGAAAATGATTTCCTATTTATCATCTGTCATGACACTTAAACCCGGTGATGTCCTTTTAACAGGAAGTCCGGTTGGAGCCGATTTTGTTCAAGCAGGAGATGTAATTGAATGCGAAATGAAAGGAATCGGCACATTAAAAAATACCGTTGTTGCTGCAAAAAAACGTGTTAACACGTTATGAAGGAAACAATCTTAGTATTCAAATGATAAAGTGAATAATGGAACAGAAAGAACTTGGCAGTTTTTGTTCTTCCTGTCATAATATAAGGGAATCAAGAAAATTTATATGGCGGAATTTGCACTCTAGCAAATTCCGCCAAGATTTTAGAAGGTGAACGGCTGTGGAAAGGGACAATATGGTCAAGTCTGTAAGCAGGGCGTTGGACATTATTCAACTTGTCAGCTTAAAAAAAGAAGGTTTAGGCGTCACAGAGATTGCCAATCAGATTGATATCAACAAAAGCTCCGTGTATCGAATCTTATCTACACTTGCCCGGTACGGCTATATTGAACAAGATTCCGAAACAGGACGATATAAACTGGGGTATAAATTTTTGGAAATCAGTTCGAAGCTATTAGAATCGATTGATCTTCGCAAAGAAGCAAAACCTTTCCTGCAAAAATTAGAAAATGAGACGAACGAAGTCATCCATCTGGTTGTTTATGACCAAGGAGAAGTCGTTTATATTGAAAAATTGGAAGGAAATGAAACGCTGCGCATGCATTCAAAAGTCGGAAAGCGTGCCCCAATGCATTGCACCTCTGTAGGAAAGGCCATTCTCGCCAATTTGCCGTCAAGTGTCGTTTTAGACATCCTTGACAGAAAAGGGTTGCCGATGCATACGAAAAATACGATTACGAATAAGGATGCATTTTTGAAAGAGCTCATTCGAGTAAAACAACAAGGATATGCACTAGATTTAGAAGAAAACGAATATGGGATTCGTTGTATTGCCGCCCCAATTTTTGATCATTTGGGGAAGGTCATTGCTGCCGTGAGCGTATCAGGACCAACCATTCGAATGACAGATGAGAGGCTCAAACAACTTCAGCCGCGGATGATTGAAATAGGAAAGCAAATTTCTGCTCGGCTTGGTTTTGTTGACTATGCTTGAGTAATACCTTCGCCTTATTTGAATTGGATTTCGCTCCAACTTTTCAAATAGGGCAAGGGTTTGATTATTACATAACAAAGGAATCAGTTAATGATAAAAAATTCAGAAAATATTGATAATTAAAAAAATAAAAGATATAATGAGTGTACAATGATTTTCCATTCATGTGGGTGAATTACATTTTGAATAAGAGAGGGGAAAATCTCTTGTGAGTACTGGATTGTTGGCTTTTTTATCGCTTCTTCCAATTTTAATCGTCGGAATTTTCTTGGTTGGGTTTCGATGGTCAGCTAGCAAAGCGATGCCGATTTCATATGTTGTGGCCGTCATACTTGCGCTCTTTGTTTGGAAAGTATCAGCAGCCAATGTAATAGCTGCCTCCATAAATGGTTTGGTTGTAGCTGCTACACTATTGTACATCATTTTTGGCGCCATTTTGCTTTTAAATACTTTGCAAGAAAGTGGGGGAATTAAAACAATCCGGCAAGGGTTCACCGATATTTCTCCAGACCGGCGCATTCAAGTAATTATTGTCGCATGGTTATTTGGTTCGTTTATTGAAGGATCCGCAGGCTTTGGTACACCAGCTGCAGTTGCTGTTCCATTATTAGTAGGATTGGGATTCCCAGCGATGGCAGCCGTTGTGGCGGGCATGGTCATACAAAGCACACCCGTTTCATTCGGTGCTGTCGGCACACCGATTCTTGTCGGCGTACAATCAGGATTATCCGCTGATGCAACGATTACTGATAACTTGCTGTCGTTGGTCACTTTGATTGGAGCGAAAGTTGCTATTCTTCATATGATAACGGGCACTCTTGTTCCATTATTTGTTGTAGCCCTAATGACCAAATTTTTTGGAAAAAACAAGTCGTTTTCTGAAGGAATTAAAGTTTGGAAATTTGCCTTGTTTGCGGCTTTTACAATGACGATACCATATCTCATCGTTGCCAATGTCCTTGGCCCTGAATTTCCTTCCATGGTTGGCGGCTTGGTCGGATTAGCAATCGTTATTGCCGCTGCGAAAAAAGGTTTTTTAATGCCATCTCAAGAAGAAGTATGGGATTTTGAAGAAAAGTCTAAATGGGATCCGGATTGGATAGGAAAAATTGAGATTAAAGATATCGCACACAAGAACGGCAAGATGAGCATGATTCGCGCTTGGACTCCGTATATTTTAGTTGGCCTGTTTTTAGTGGCGACCAGGTTGAAATCGCTTCCAATCGGCGGATGGCTGCAAGCGTGGACGATTGAGATTCGGAATATGTTTGGAACAAATATTACGGCTAGCTTTCAACCGCTTTATTCACCAGGAACAATTTTTATTGTTGTGTCACTGATTACCTTTTTTATTCACGGTATGAATGGAAGCGCATACAAACGTGCTTGGATGCATTCAGGGAAAACGATGATCTCAGCTTCAACCGCGCTAATTTTTACCGTTCCAATGGTTCAAGTGTTTTTAAATTCAGGCGGCGGTGCTGCAGGTTATGATCAAATGCCAATTGAATTGGCGAACGGAGTAGCAGCGCTGGCGGGCAATTATTGGCCCTTTTTCTCCACATTTATTGGTGGACTGGGCGCTTTTATAGCTGGCAGCAACACGGTCAGTAATATGATGTTTTCTTTATTTCAATATAATGTAGGTTCCCAAATTGGTGTTGATCCCACTTGGATTGTTGCCCTTCAGGCGGTAGGTGGTGCGGCTGGGAATATGATTTGTGTACACAATGTCGTCGCTGCTTCGGCAGTAGTCGGGTTGGTAGGAAAAGAAGGAGAAGTTATTAGAAAAACATTGCTCCCATTTACGTATTATGCTTTAATGGCCGGTTCGATTGGATACTCGATTGCATGGTACTCCGAAAAGGGAATATTTAATCTCGGTTCCTTGATTGCAGTCTTGATCGCAGTTGCCGCCGTTTACATCATTGCAACAAATAAAAAACGGGCAACATGGCCCGCTCATAATAAGTCATCATTTGGCGCAAAACAATAATCCTAACAAAAAGAATGGATATAATAATTTTTTCAGAAAAAGTAAAGGCTGTCTTAAAATATATGCTCCCCTTCACTAGGGGAGTTTTTCTATGACAAAAAAACATACTAATCTTAGTATGTTTTGTGAAGAGTGATCATAGGACTTGTATACTTTACAAAGTTGCTCTCACAATATCGCCCTATATTAAAATCCAGCTTTTTCTATGCAGATATAAGATGTGCTTGGTTGCACGTAAATATCAACGAAGTTTACATCAATAAGAAACCCCTTGGAGCCTAAAGGGTTTTTTGTGACCATTATGTTAACTATAAATTGAACAGCATATTTATATTTTGAAAAGGTGAAAAAAATTTAAAATGACATATCCCCCCTAGGGGGATATTATTATAATAAGGAGGAATGAAATATGTGTCAAAACCACCATCATCAAAATCACGAACATAAATATCGCAAGCAGGTCATTAATCGATTAGCGCGAATTGAGGGACATGTTCGTTCCATTAAAGAAATGGCGATAGAAGGAAGAGACTGTCCTGAAATTCTTCTGCAAATTGCGGCTGTAAGGAAAGCGTTAGATAATGCAGCAAAAGTAATTTTTGTTGATCATATGGAGAATTGTCTAGTAAATGCTGTTCATCAAGGAAATGAGGAACAAGTATTAAACGATTTAAAAAAAGCATTAGAGAATTTCATTCGATAAGGGGATTAACTTTTTGATGATTCCAGAGGGTATCAGTCAGGAGCGATCAACAAAACAAAAAATAAAGATCATCCTAGCATTAGCTGTTCCTGCCATGATCGAAAATATTTTGCAAACAGTGGTAGGATTTGTAGACACACTTTTTGTATCAAAATTAGGATTAAACGAAGTCACAGCAGTAGGCGTGGCAAATGCTGTTCTAGCCGTATATATTGCCATTTTCATGGCAGTTGGAGTAGGGGCTTCTTCTTTGATCGCACGTCATGTCGGTGCTGGTAATATTGGCCAAGCAAAAGCCGTTGCTAAGCAGTCAACCATTCTTTCTTTTTTTATAGGTTTATTTTTTGGTCTTATCACCTTATTTTTCACAGAACCTTTACTTCGTATTATGGGAGCAGAACCAAGCGTTTTAGTAGACGCTTCTGTTTATTTTCGGATTGTAGCTGTCCCGTCTGTCTTTATTTCTTTAATGTTTATCTTTGGAAGTATTTTACGAGCTGCTGGCGATACAAAAACACCGATGAAAGTAAGCTGGTGGATTAATATCATCCATATCGGTTTGGACTACTTTTTCATTTTTGGTTTATTGGGATTTCACGGGTTGGGCTTAGCAGGAGCAGCCTGGGCGACAGTCATTGTAAGAGTGCTGGGAGCCATCGCTCTTTATTATTACATTCAAAAATCGTCTATATCATTTTCTTTATTTCAGAAATCTTCTTTGGATATAAAGATATTCACATTGCCTATTTTGAGGCTGTCTGCTCCTGCAGCAATTGAACGCTTAATTATGCGTTTAGGGCAAGTGCTTTACTTTGGATTAATTGTTCGAATTGGAACGGAAACGTATGCAGCTCATACAATTGCCGGGAATATCGAAACATTTTCCTATATGCTAGGATATGGCTTAGCTGCGGCAGCATCAACACTTGTAGGGCAGCATATTGGGGCAAAGCTTGAAAAAGAGGCTTATACATATGGAATGCTGACGACTTATATCGCCATGTTATTTATGTCTATTATAGGTGTTCTGTTGTTTTTTCTTTCTCCTTGGCTTGCTACTTGGTTTACAACAGATAAACAGGCTATTGAGATGGTTACTACGGCATTAAGAATTGATGCTTTTGCCCAACCAGCATTAGCTATGGGATTGGTGTTGACTGGAGCTTTGCAAGGAGCAGGAGATACAAAAAGCCCCATGTACAGTACAGCGGTCGGCATGTGGGTCATTCGTATTGTAGGTGTATATGTATTGGGCATCCAATTAAATTTAGGAATAGCAGGAGTATGGCTATCCATTGTAATCGATCAAGTCATTCGAGCCCTGTTTTTATGGTGGAGATTTAAAAAGCAAATCAAACATTGAACAATACAATTCTATGTATAGAAAACTATGATTCTCAAATACTTTAGTATGCTAATGAACTAAAAATATCCATTGACATTCATTTTTATGTTGTGTTATTTTTATTTTATGTTAATTTATTACTCTAATATATTATCGAATTAAAGTATCCTCATAGATGCGTTTTTATAGCAATTATCGTTATGCTTTTTTAAGCTTATTTGATGCAAATGTTGTCCGAACTATTGCAGATGCATTTACGGATGGTTTAATTGTGATTAGTAGTGGGGGACATTTAAATTTTTTGGACATGCAATAGGTTAAAAACAAAATGAAAATAAATTAAAGGTGGTTATCTACAGTATGAAACGATTAGCAATGTTTATTCTAACTATGGCAGCGTTATTCTCGCTCCTGATAGGATGCTCCAAATCGGAGGAAAAAGACAAAACGCTAGTAATTGGAATAGATGATAAATTTGCACCTATGGGGTTCCGGGATGAGAATAATGAAATTGTAGGGTTTGACATTGACTACGCCAAGGCAGCTGCCGAAAAAATGGGAACAAAGGTAAAATTTCAGCCGATCGATTGGAAAACAAAAGAATCTGAATTAAGCAGCGGACGGATCGATCTCATTTGGAACGGGTATACCATTACGGAGGAGCGCAAAAAGAAGGTTCTTTTTACAAAGCCTTATATGAAAAATGCACAAGTTGTGGTCACACTTGCTGATTCAAACATTTCTAAACTTGATGATCTAGAAGGCAAAGTGGTTGGTCTTCAATCTCTATCTTCTGCAGCCGATGCGTTGGATAAAAATCCGATTAAATCGAAAATCAAGACGGTTACGGAGTATGCCGACAATGTTCTGGCATTGAAGGATCTAAAGCTAAAACGTGTTGATGCAGTAGTGATTGATGAAGTTGTCATTAAATATTACATGTCGAAAGAAAAAGATACTTATAAACTGCTCGATGAATCCCTTGCACAAGAAGAATATGGAATTGGTGTTAAAAAGGGTAATGAGGAACTGCTGAATAAACTGCAAAAAGCTCTCGATGAGCTGAATGAGGACGGCACTGCCGCCGAAATCTCGCAAAAGTGGTTTGGCGAAAATAAGGTATTAAAGTAAAATAGACCAAACTTGGATTTCCTTGAGAAACCCTGTTTTGCTGTTGGAGGAATTCTTTCATGTCCGTAGATTATTTCAACTCAATCATTAAGCCGATGCTGCTAGGCGCACAGATGACGGTTCTCTTGTTTTTGATCGTCATTGTGTTGTCAATTCCGCTCGGCTTCATACTAACACTTGCTGTAAGAAGCAGGTTTAAGCCTTTATCGTGGCTTACACAGATTTATATATATGTGATGCGGGGCACCCCATTGCTGCTTCAGCTGCTTTTTATATGTTTTGGACTGCCGATGATCCCTGTGATCGGAGATTATTTGGTATTAGACCGCTTTGTCGCAGCTTGTTTGGGTTTTATATTGAACTATGCTGCATATTTTGCCGAGATTTTCCGCGGCGGTTTGCTGGCTATTGATAAAGGTCAGTATGAGGCATCACAAGTCCTAGGCTTGAATAAATGGCAGACGATGACGCGAATCATACTTCCACAAATGTTCCGCATCGCACTTCCTGCCGTCGCTAACGAATCGGTTACACTAGTTAAGGATACCGCACTGCTCTATGCTGTTGCCGTACCAGAATTATTACACTATGCACAGACTGCTGTGAACCGTGATTTTACAATCGTGCCTTTCTTCATCGCAGGCATTATTTATCTGATCATGACGCTCTTATTAACTGTTCTCTTTAAGTGGCTCGAACGACGGTTCAAATTTGATTAAAAAGGAGTAGTGAGTGTGGTTCTCATTGAAGTATCCAACCTCAAAAAATCATATGGCAAGTTGGATGTATTAAAACAGATAACATTTGATGTTAACAAGAACGACGTAATTGCTGTGATCGGACCATCTGGCTCTGGTAAAAGTACAATGCTCCGTAGCCTAGTCCATCTTGAGGAAATTGACGGAGGCAGCATTTGTATATCCGGGGATTATTTGGTGAAGGACGGGATTTACTCAAAACCGCAGGAGATTAAGCGGATCACCTCTAAGATGGGAATGGTTTTCCAACATTTCAATCTCTTTCCTCACCTCACGGTTAAAGAAAATTTGGAACTTGCTCCTAGGCTAGTAAAGAAGGAGTTAAATGCGGAAATTGAACGACGCAGCACAGAACTTCTGAAGAAAATCGGGCTCTCCGATCGGGCATCAGCTTATCCTGCAAAACTTTCGGGCGGTCAAAAACAAAGAGTCGCCATTGCTCGTGCGCTTATGATGAACCCTGAAATCCTGCTGTTTGATGAACCTACTTCCGCCTTGGACCCGGAGTTAACCGGCGAAGTACTGCAAGTAATGAAGCAGCTGGCTGAAGAGCACATGACGATGATTGTGGTGACACATGAGATGGGGTTCGCCAAGGAGGTTGCAAACCGAGTCATTTTCATGGACAACGGGGAAATCATCGAATCCGGACTTCCGACTGAGATTTTTACAAACCCGAAGTTTGAACGAACGAAAGCTTTCTTGAACCGCAGTTTGAAATAATCCGGGACGCTGTCTATTAGTAGATTACTTGACACTTGCTACTTAAAATAAATAGTAACTGATCAACAAATAAAACGTACTTTTAGCACACCCCAAATCCGTTTTAAATAAAACATATTAAGATTAGCAGCACAGACTACGGCTAAGTCTGTGCTGCTATTTTTGTACACCCGGCAGAGTGTAATAATCTCTAGGGTGAAAGCCGAGCCGTGAAGGCAGAAGTAACGGTACGTACGGTGGTGTGAGAGGTCGGGGGTTAGTCACCCCCTCCTACTCGATTAGTAGAAGCGGTGAAAAGGTCATGAGCCCCGGAACCATAAGTTTGTTGTACAAATTCATTCGATGGGGTATGGAGCAGGATCATTTAGAATGAGCCTTGCCTTTTTAGCATTCGTTCCTAAGTGCTTTTTCTCAGTTTATTGATGAATTGCTCAGACAAAATGTTGAAGGAAAGAATATGGTCCATATACACTTCACCGATTTGTTGTATCTCTTCATTTTCATGCTGTAAAGAATATGGGAGAGTTTTTTCTATTAATGGTATATGTTTTTCTGGTTCTTGAACAATGGTGTTCCATGCACGTATGATCAGCTCTAAGTCTTCACTGAACAGTGCGCTTTCCAATTCTTCCGTCGGTAACGGCTCTGATAATAGGGGCATTTCATCCACGAATTGTTTTGAATAAAGTCCTTCTAAAAATTTTTCAAAGCTTTCAGCTAGCTCCTCTGTATTTGCACCAAGATAAAATATTTTCTGAGTTTCAAGGTGAAGGACAATATTTCCATTGGTACAAACTGCAATCGGGATGACGCTGCCTTCTAATTTCAATTCCTCAAGAGATAAAAAGCGGTCGATTTCTATAGCTTCCTTTTCCGTTAAAAAATACATTTTCTCCGCTTCTCCTTCGTGTAAAGCAGTCACGAAAGACGCATACTGATCCGGCAGTTTGTAAGGAAGACTATGTCTCTCTTTTTTTGCTTTATGGCGGCTATGATTTTCCTTCTCAAATTCCTGATCGTGGTGAAAAATTTGTGTTTTATAAAAAAGGGTAATGGAAAATTGTTTTGCAGCTACCTTCCATTCCGTCATCGGATTGTCAAATAAAACACTTAAGATGAAGCTTTTGTTATTATGATCCCCTTCTTCATAAAGCCAAAACATACCTGGTGTTAAAGGTATTTCGGATTGTTCCTCCTTGATTCCAGTAATCTCAATAACGATGGCATCCCCCTTGCTGAAACTGCCTTCCCCATTTAACGTTAATCTGAGTGCATCGTAATCGCGATGGATATATTGTAATTCTGCGTCATGTAATCCATCTTCCAAAATGCTGATCAGCTCTTCCGGCAGATTTTCGCGAATATGTTCAAAATGATTATTCGCTTCATCTAACACTTTTTCGCATTCCTCAATTTTAGCCTTCAACCAAATGATGAGTTCGTCCCGCACTTCCTTTGGCAGTGTCGGCTGATTAATGGTGCCGTCCAGAATATAGGGATGAAATGTTTCCGGCAATGTTTGCAATAATTCGTCTTTAATAGATTCAAGATCTTGCCGCAAATAGTCGTAGACATCCTCGCCGTCTTCTTCAAAGCTTTTGATAAAATCCATCCATTCTTCATCAGACTCGGGAATTGTAAGCAGGTGCCCCTTCTGCATTTTGTCATACCATTCTTTTGTAAAAAATTTCATTATATCTCTCCTTATATGCTATCCACCATTTTTTCTCATATAATGAATTCACTTCTTATAAGCGTTTCACCTGCTAAAAAGGAGAAATTTAACAAAATAGGTGATGGGGGTGTCTAATAAGTCGTTTTTACGGCTTATGGACGCCCCCATTAATGTTTTAGAAACGTTGATATATCGGTGTTTATGATTTTTTGTTTTCAATGGGGATCTGACTTTCTGGACAGCCCCATGATTGTACAGAAAAATATCCGGTTTTAACGGCAAGGATATAAAAAAGAATTACTATCATGCATCTGAACTTAAAAGTAATTACTGTACAGAAATAGTTAAACTAATAGTTGAATAAATTCAAGTTCTATACTTACTAGACAACATCTTTCAAGCCTAAGCTGATCTGACGCGAAGAGAAATAATTCGTCTACTTGCCTCTCATGACCGAACAGTATGGGAATTGGCGGAACCTTTTTGATATGTCTTTAGCAGCTTTGCTAAGCATATCAAAACATTAGAACGGTCAACCCTGTTTGAAAGGACTATGCAAGGACGAACGCATATTTGTCGTCTTACCTCCAAATCGTTTTCTACTGCTAAAGATGGCTTCGATTTATGAACGTTTTTGGAACAGACAGTTTGACGTTCTTGAACATGAGCTGAATAAAGCAAAAAAGGAGAAAAAATAAAGTATTTGCAACAAATTCATTATTTTGTAAAGGGTGATGAGAATGGTTAGTACATCTACAATAACCTTAACGATGAAACGTTCTTTTGATGCCTCTGCAGATAGAGTATTTGACGCTCCACTTTGCATTACCCCTGTTAATCCGAAATAAGAACGGGCTGGTCGTTGAGATAACGGATGGCACGGCAGAATACAACGAGAAAAACTACCGTTTATCACTGTTCTACGATCTAGCCAAGATGTCTGTCATTCGTATGGCAAAGTCTTTAGTCCATAAGCTTTTACCATATCAATGCACCGCCGTAGCAGACTCCGGGTTGGATGCGTTCTGAAATTATGCTTGATCACTATGGTATGACAGAAGAAAACTGGCGTGATGCCCTTGTAAAGGAACCCCAATTCATCATCTCGGAAACGCCGCGTTTTGTCGGCCGCTTTAGCCGGTGATCCGAAGGTTGCTCGCTGGAACGGTCAATCTGTGTCAAGCGGTCAGCTCGCGCAAGTGTATGGTTTTTATGATCTTGATGGCTCACAGCCAGATGCCTGGCGATATATCGGAGAAGTACAGGATGCTGGAAAGCCAGCGAATGCTTCCGAGTACCACTAACGGGAAGCGATAGCTCGATATGCACCGCAGTGCGGATCTTTATTTTCATGTTTAAAAAAGTGTCCAAGAAGTCGAACTTGATCACCAGGCGCATGTTCGGCTTCTTCTTTTGTGGAAAATTGATGATATCTTCTATTCTCTCGAAGCCTTGTAGCTGTATGGGAGTCGAAGGGTGAGGGGGGAGAAGGTGGATAGATAAGAGGAAGAAAGAATGATGAAAACCTGTGATAAAATATGCGTAGAAGGAAATTCTTTTTCAATTAATGGGAAGCAGTATAAAGGATTTTACAAAGATGGAGAGAAAAAATGACTTATTCGTTTATTTTTAAAGATTCATTTATGGATTTAACGAAAACTCGTATCCGTGAAATACAGACTGATGAAGAAGTGTTGCTTCATCCTAAATGGAGTTTTCCAATTGGAAAGTATTCGTTTTTTTCTGGAAAAGAAGAATATAAGGCAATATCTACAAAAGAACATTTCATACATAACGCCTTTGTTGTGCTTCAACCAGACGGAAAAGAAATTGTACGAATTAAAAATTTGTCACTTCATAAGAAAAAATCTATTTTTAAAGAGCTTCGAATGGTTTATAGCTAGAACAGCTTTCATATAAACTCTACTCTTGCATTTAAAACGATAACGATTAGTAATGGAAAAGAGGTCATTCTGACAGCGAACAAAATTTCTTCGATATTTAAAAATCTTTTAGAAATGTATGATTACGAAGTTCAAGTTCATCAAACGATGGACTTACCATTTATAGTGTGGGTGGCCATTTTCAAGGGGATCCATTTATTGATTAGACGTTAGATCCATTGTAAAAATCTCCTTGGACCTTTCCGGAATTCCTTTTTTTCTAACTCTTCTCCACGTAATGTTGCGGACATGATTTTTCCTAGTATTTTGTACTAGTTGCTGGTGAAAAGACGAGAGTCTGCGTGCATGACTGTGAGTAAGCGATGGATTGGATTTTATCAGGTCAGTCAAAACGTATTTTTCGAAGACTATCAAATTGTTATATCAAAAAGGACAAAAGTGCGAAGGACCGTTAAGTTTTAGGAGGATTCACATGAAGGAATATGTAATTTTGGCAGTAGCCATCATAAGTGAAGTATTTGCAAGTTCAATGCTGAAAGTATCAAATGGATTTAAAAAGTTGTTTCCTTCCATCGGAGTCGTAATGGGGTATGGCGCAGCTTTTTATCTCTTATCTTTATCTCTAAAAGCAATACCGCTTGGTACGGCTTATGCGATATGGTCAGGCTTCGGTACGGCTTTAACTGCATTAGTCGGTGTTATCTTTTATAAAGAAAGTATTGATCTTAAAAAATGTTTAGGCTTAGTTCTAATCATTTGTGGAGTGGTTGTTTTGAAACTCAGCAGTTCTCATTAACGATGAGAGAGGAGGCAATTGTATGAAAGGTTTTATCGCATTAGGAATTTCTATTATCAGCGAAGTATTTGGTACGACAATGCTTAAATTGTCAGATGGATTTACAAGTTTTTTCCCTTCCATTGGTGTTATAGTTGGTTATGGATTATCTTTTTATTGTTTGTCGTTATGTCTTAAGACAGTTCCGCTAAGCTTGGCCTACGCGATTTGGTCGGGGCTGGGGACAGCTTTTACAGCGTTAATTGGTGTTCTAGTATGGCGGGACCCATTTAATATTATTACATTAGTTGGTCTAGTATTGATCATTGGCGGGGTGATTTTATTAAATGCTCCAAAAAGTCCAGATAAAGTTTTATAAAACTGACCCCCTGTCTGAAGGGCGCAAGGAGTCAGCTATAGGTCTAAACGTTTGTATTTCGTTTATAGGCTGACTGCCGGTTCGTATTCTTTAATTCGCTGACGGACGAAATCAGGAATCGCTCTCGATTTTCCAGCGGCGGCATCATAATTGACATAGATCACTTCAGCCTGAACCAGCGGGTCTTTTTCTCCCGCTTTTGTGATGATAAACTCCATTGTCAGGCTAGAGCCGCCAATTCGTGATGTTCGGCACCAGATCTCAAGCGTATCTTTAAAACGGGCTGGCTTTTTATATTCCAGCGTTGATTTGACCATTGCAATATCAAATATATTTTCTTGGGCAAGCTCCTCGAGATCCCGCCCAAACACTTCCTCAAAATAGTCAATAACCGCAACGTCAATATATGTCAAGTAATGGGCGTTAAAGACAATTTTTTGTCCGTCAATTTCTGAGTAGCGCACCCTCAGGCGGTGTGAAAAACGGAATCCTTCCATTATGTACCCTCCTGAAAAAATGTTATTTTCATTATATAATGAAAATTCTATCAATTAAAGCGGGAAATAAGACTTTGTAAAGAAGTTCGAAATAAGCTGAGCATCTGTCAAAAATTCAAACACAGATGCTAAAGTTGCGTTCACCTCTTTGATTAGGACAGAGGTAGGAAATAATATAAAGAACAAAAATAAAAAAATATATTCAATAACAAACAAAAGTATTATATAATTGGAATTACAGTAAAAACCAACTAGTATGTTTGGAATATTTTTATATTTATGCAAAAAGCGAAAATAAAAGATGTCATGAACTCTTCCCCCTTTCCTTGGCGTCGACGCTGGCAAAGAATTTAATTTGTGCAAAGGTGAAGGAATGTTCGACAGTTAGTGAAGAAATTTGAAACCGTTTACTTTAAAATTTCTAAATTTTCATAACAGTTCATAAAAACAGCATAAGGTACATTCATAATGTATTAGAAAAAAGTACTAGTTTACTAAAGGAGATGGATAATTTATGGTTATAAAAGAATCTTTTGAGATAGCAAGGCAAGTCTATGAAAAATGGGGAATAAATATTGAAGAAGTATTAGAAAACTTGCAGCAAGTGTCTATCTCTATCCATTGCTGGCAAGGTGATGACGTAAAAGGATTTGAAGCAGATGCAAGCGAGCTTTCAGGGGGGATTGATGTAACAGGAAATTATCCGGGGAAGGCAAGAAATGCTGAAGAATTAAGGCAGGATTTAGAGAAAGCGCTGTCATTAATTCCAGGGAAACATCGTGTCAACCTACACGCCATTTATGCAGAAACAAATGGTGAAAAAGTGGAAAGAGATCAGTTAGAACCGAAACATTTTGAAAACTGGGTTAATTGGGCGAAAAAAATTGGTATAGGGCTGGATTTTAATCCTACCTTATTTTCGCATGAAAAAGCAGCAGATGGACTGACGTTGTCTCATCCTGATCCGGGAATTAGAGAATTTTGGATCAACCACTGTATTAGGAGCCGAAAAATCGGTGAGTACTTTGGCAAGGAGCTTGGAACACCATGCTTAACAAATATATGGATTCCGGACGGCTATAAGGACATTCCAAGCGACCGATTGACTCCAAGGAAGCGATTAAAAGAATCATTGGATAAAATTTTTAGTGTAGAGATCAATGAGAAATATAATTTGGATGCAGTCGAAAGCAAATTGTTTGGAATAGGATCTGAGTCTTTTGTTGTCGGCTCGCATGAATTTTATCTAGGGTACGCCTTACAAAATAATAAAATATATTTATTAGATACAGGTCATTTTCATCCTACTGAAACAGTCTCAAATAAAATTTCATCGATTTTGCTTTATAGCGACAGGCTTGCTTTACACGTATCGAGACCGGTTCGGTGGGACAGCGACCATGTCGTGATTTTGGATGATGAATTGCGTGAAATAGCGCTTGAAATCGTGCGCAATGATGCGCTGCATAAGGTTTTAATCGGACTTGATTTCTTTGATGCCAGCATCAATCGTCTTGCTGCATGGGTCATTGGAACGCGTAATATGATTAAAGCTTTATTATATGCAATGCTTATGCCGCATGAATATTTAAAGCAATTGCAAGAAAAGGGAAACTTTACGGAAAGATTGGCGGTTATGGAGGAATTTAAAACTTATCCTTTCGGTGCAATTTGGGATTATTATTGTGAGAAAATGAATGTTCCTGTAAGAGAAGAATGGTTAAAAGAAATTCAAAAATATGAGGAGGAAGTATTAACTAAGAGACAGTAGTCGTAAATATGGCAAGAGTATGAATTCTCTTGCTGCTCAAATTAGCCGATCAGTGAATTAAAAGAGCTGAAAAATTATAAAGACTTCGTGGATTAAGGAAAGCTTCACTCCTAATGGAGAAAATAAAGTAAATATAGGAAGTGCTCGATTCGGCAATTTCACTTAATAGCTTTAGCATCCGAAGCATCAGTAGATAATAGAAAGAGAAAAAAATGTGTGGCAGAGGTTGATGAAATGAACAAATCACAGCCAATTTTTATAGGAATTGATATTGGAACACAGGGCATTCGCACAATTGCAATCGGTTATAACGGAACTATTTATGCAGCCAGTACTGTAATTTTTAACTTGGCGAAAGGAAACGAGTTAAGAATGGAGCAATCGCCGTTTATGTGGTGGCAGCATACCGCTGAATCTATTCGACAAGTAGCAAATAGTTTGAAGGAGCAAAAAATTCTTAATCAAGTTGTTTCCTTGTCTGTCACTTCCACATCAGGTACTGTAATTCCCCTTGATAAACAATATGAACCGCTATACAATGCCTTAATGTACAGCGACAGCAGGTCAGCATCTGAGGCAGCGCTTTGCAGAGAGGCTGCCTTTGCAGCAGGGCATTATACGGCATTTTCCAGCTCGTATGGTTTGCCGAAAATTGTTTGGTTCCATAAACATTTTCCGCAAATAGCAAAGGATGTATGTTTATGGGCGCATCCTACTGACTATATTATCGGGAAATTAACGGGAAAATGGGGAATAACCGATTATACGAGTGCATTTAAAAGCGGCTATGATTTAAATAATGAAAAATGGCCGGAATATATTGAAAAAACTTTAAAAATACCTGTTAAATCACTTCCAATCGTATTGCCTTCAGGGACTTTTGCCGGGAATGTGTCAAAGGAATGTATGGAGGAAACAGGGTTGCCGGAAAATGTAAGCGTTACACTCGGACTGACTGACGGTTGTGCGTCGCAGTTCGCATCCGGTTCATTATCGCCTGGAAACTGGAACACGACAATTGGCACAACTTTAGTAATAAAAGGGATTACATACGAGCCAATAATAGATGAGAAGGGAATACTTTATAACCATCGCCATCCAGATGGATATTGGATGCCGGGCGGTGCGAGCAACACAGGGGGAGATTGGATTTCAATTGATTATTCAAAAGATGAATTAGCTTATTTAAATAGTAAAGCATATGAATATTTCCCAAGCCGGTGGATTTCGTATCCGCTCCGGCAAAAGGGAGAGCGTTTTCCTTTTGCATTTCCTGACATACAAGGCTTTGACGAACCAGGTTTGACAAAAGAACAGCTCTTTATTTCCCGTTTAGAAGGTGTTGCCTATCTTGAAAGAATGGCTTACGAGATGATTGAAAAGCTGTCAAGCGAGAAAGTGAGGGCTGTCTTTACAGCAGGCGGAGGAAGCAGCAGTGATGTATGGCTGACTATACGGAGCAATGTCTTAAAGAAGCCTATTATTAAAATGAAGCATAGCGACGGTGCTATTGGGGCTGCGATTGTTGCGGCAGCTTCATATTTTGGAAGTATTCAAGAAGCCGGGGAGAACATGCTGAAAAGAGAAAAAGAGGTGATGTTTGAAGAACATATAAGTGAACAATATGAAGAAGGATATGAACGCTTTATTCAAGCACTTAAAAAGAGAGGAGTTGTGCTGTGACAAGATTTTTCCTTTTACGCCATGGAGAAACGGAATGGAATCGGGATGGCAACAAATATTGCGGAAGGACGGATGTTTCACTGTCAGAGCAAGGGATTAAGCAGGCGGAAGCAGCAGCTAAAGCGCTGAAGCACGTAAAGTTTCACGCGGTCTTTTCTTCAACTCTAGTAAGAGCATCGGCAACAGCTGCAATTATAAGCAAAGAGTTTGGTTTGCCAGTTATTGAAGATCAGCGTCTTGTAGAAATTGACTTCGGGAAATGGGAAGGAAAAACGGTACAAATGATTGAGAGAGAACATAAGGATTCATGGACAGATTGGTTAACGAATCCAGCAGAGTGTTTTGCCGGGGAAACGGGAGAATCTGCAAGTCAAGTTTATAATCGGATCCAATCTTTTTTTGAAGAGGTATCGAAAACATATCCAGATAAAAATGCGCTTGTTGTAGCTCATAACACAGTAAACCGTATTGCTGCAACGCAATGGTTTGGATTACCTTTTTCGCATTACCGCAAAATAAAAATGGACAATACAGGGGTTTCTATTATTGAATATCACGGTAAAGGAAAGGCATCCATTATTCAATGGAACAGTATTTTGCATCTTCTTTGAAGCAGGAAGTTTCCGATAAGCATCAAATCGATCTTAAAAAATTTCCTTTTCGGAAAGGTATGGAGAAAATTGAACAAAACGTTTAAGTTTTTCGCCCTTGCTTTTTTCCTGTTCTTTTTGGCATCCTGCTCTTTATCAAAAGAATATGAGGTTATTTATGTAGATAAACCAACTGAACAAATGAATCATGAAAGCAACAGGAATCATGAACATGAGATTGTCATTGGACTTGTTCCTAAAATCGCTAATATTCCTTATTTTTTAGCAGCAAAGGAAGGAGCCTTAGAAGCAGCGAAGGATTTGAATGTTACAGTCATCTATAAAGGGCCTTCTGCGGCAACCGCAGAGGAACAAATTGCCGTTATTCATGAGCTGATAGAGCAGAAAGTAGATGTGATTGCTGTTTCAGCAAATGACCCGAAAAAATTGGGTACGGTTCTGCAGCAGGCCCGTGAAAAAGGGATAAAAGTCATCACTTGGGATGCAGACACAGACGCAAAATATCGTGACTTCTTTGTCAATATGGTCGATGCCGAGCAAATGGGAAGACATATTATGGATCTTTTAGCATTAGAAATGGGAGAAAGGGGGAAATACGTTATTTTGACCGGCTCGCCGACTGCTGCGAATTTAAACAATTGGATTAGGTGGTTAAAGGTGCAGCAAGAAGAATATTATCCAGAATTAGAGCTGCTCGATGTGGAGTATGCGAATGAAGATATTCACAAAGCTTACAATTTAACAGTTAACCTATTAAAAAAATACGATGATCTAAAAGGGATCATTGGTATATCGACAGTGAACCCGCCTGCTATTGCGCAGGCGTTAAAGGATTACGGAAAATCTGGAGACATTAAAGTTGTTGGAACATCGACTCCGAACATGACAAGACCATATTTGAAAGAGGATGTGCTGCAAACCATCACATTATGGAGTCCGCAAAAGCTCGGTTATTTAACCATTGCGTTAGCCAAAAACTTAGTGTTGGAGGATTTGCCGTATGATGGACAGTTTGTGGAGAATATAGGGAATATTAGTTTTGACGGCGACATGGTGATTATGGGACAGCCAATCGATTTTACAAAAGAGAATGTGGATCAATATGATTTTTAAGAGAAGAAACGATTCAAGCCGAAAATCTTTGTCTTTAACACATAAACTAATTATTTCCTATGTTCTGCTGACTGTTATTCCAATGGCTTTGCTTGGTCTTTTAGCGTATTCGCAGTATACATCCTCTATCGAGAAAGAAGTCGGAAAATACACTCCGCGATTATTAAAGCAAGTGAATAATAATATCGAAAATGAAATCAGGAAATTGGAAGCGCTTCCAAACCTAGTGTATAATTCGAGCGATGTGATGACAATATTACGGGAATCGGAAGAAACTACTCAATCTAAAAGACTCCGAGATAAGTATATTGTTGAAAGCTATTTAACAAGAACATACTTGCGAAACCACACAGACAATATTTTAGGAGTGTTCCTTATATCGAAGAACCGTGTTTTTTCAAGCACTACTTTACCTTATGAGAATTTTGGCTTTCATGACGGTTCGTTGCCATATTTGAATTCTTTAAGCAAAGTTGGAAGTATGGAAGTAGTGTTATCAAGTCAAATTAACTTAACTTTTGAAGGATCTCCTTCCTATTTTATGCTAATAAAAGAAATCACCGACTTCGATAATAGAAAAAAGCTGGGAACAATATATATTGTGGTAGATGTAACATTCATAGAGCAGTTCGCTAAGGATTTGCTGCATGAAAAAGATGCGGAAGTATGGATGATGACGAAGGACGGAATGATTATATATCATTCAGATCGCTCCAAAATCGGCACAGTCGATAGGAGAATTGACAAATATCCAATTTTAAACGGCAGCTTTACTATAAAAAAGAACGGCGAGCGCCTGCTGGTTAGCTTAAATGAGTCGAGTGTATTGCCGTGGGTGATGGCTCATAGCATGCCAATAAAAAATTTAACAGAAACAACGGATTTAGTAAGGAACGTGACAATCCTCATTTTCATAGCGTTTGCCTTAATAACGACCGCCATTTCCATATTTTTTGCAATGAATGTAACCCGTCCTTTAAATAATTTAAGCAAAATGATGAAGGAAGTTGAAAAAGGAGATTTAAGCATTAATATACCTGTTCATTCAAATGATGAAGTCGGGCAGCTGGCTAAAAGCTTTAATTCAATGCTGATGGAAATTCGAGAGCTGATTAAGCAGAAATATAATGTAGAGCTTAAACAAAAAACAGCTGAATTATATGCATTGCAATCTCAAATTAATCCTCATTTTATGTATAACACATTAGAAACAATCAGCATGTCGGTCGAAGAAGAAAAAACAGAAGATGTTGTAACAATGCTGACTTTGCTTGGAAGAATGCTTCGGTATTCTTTAAATAACAAAGATAAATTAGTCACGATACGGAATGAACTGCAGCATATTGAAGATTATTTACGCATACAGAAGTTCCGGTTTGAAGAACGACTGCACTTTGAAATTGAAAAAGAAGAGAAATTACTAGAATACTATATTCCTAAATTTGTGCTGCAGCCAATCATTGAAAACTCAATCAAATACGGACTTGAAAAACAGAGAGAGCTAAAAGTGAATATTTCAGTTTGTGAAGAGCATCCGGACCTCATTTTAACTGTTTTGGACAGCGGTCCTGGAATCGCCAAGGAAAAGCTGGAAGAGTTAAATGAAAGATTGATGGCTGATCCAATGTTAGGAAGGGATTCCGGCATAGGAATTATCAATGTAAATGCCAGAATTACAATGATTTTTGGGGATCATTACAGATTATCGATTACTAGTCATGTAAATAAAGGTACTATGATTAAAATTCGAATACCAAAAATAAACGCCTATCAAGCAAACCAGCTTCTTTTGAAAGGAGGAGGTGATTAATGATCACGGATCAGATAAAGGTTGTAATTGTCGATGACGAGCCGCGGATTAGACAGGGGCTGGAAAGACTAATTAAAAAGTTTAGGCCAAACTGGCACATTTGCGGGGTATTCTCAGACGGAGATGAAGCTTTTAGAGAAATTCATGAAAAAATTGGCGCCTTCGATCTTATATTTACCGATGTGCAAATGCCGGTTATAAACGGATTGGAATTAATTAGTCTACTGAAAGAAAAAGGGTATAACTTTTATTCCATTATTATCAGCGGGTATGATGATTTTAAATATGTCCAGACAGCGCTGCGGGAAGGGGCAATTGATTACATTTTAAAACCGATAGATCGAGGGAATTTTGAATCCCACTTACAAAAAGCAGAGGAGCTTATAGTAACTGACAAGAAAAACAAAAGACTAATCGAAGAGGCTGAAGAAATTCAAACAAAATTGACGTATGAAAAGCAAATCCAATTATTAAGCGATACAACGGCAGTTGAAAATATGGATGTGTCGTATTTGGACTGGACACGTGATTTTCCAGATGGAAAGTATAACTTGCTTTATATCGGTATAGATAATGCGTTTTCTAAAAACGGCTTCGAAAATAAGGGTGAATGGAAGAAATGGGATGTCATCATCAAAGAATTGATTCGAAAATCGTTTATAAAGGAACGCAATTGGATATGGAAAAACAACCAATATTCGTATTGGGTGCTTATTTATAACGGGGAAGAGGCGAAGATTGAACAAAGCTGTTTGTCGCTCAAAACAACCATTCAGAGGACAACGCCTTTTACGGCATCGATTGCTTTCGGACAGCCATTTGTGGATTTATCAATGTTAGTGGATGTGAAGAACGAGCTGCGAGAGGCAATGAAATATAGGATGATTCAAGGAGGGAATAAGCTTTTTAAAACGGAATCTTTAAAGCACCTTACTTATAATAAGATTACGGATGTTCCGCCGGCAGTGTACAAATGGGCTGAACAAACGGTTGAAGCAATGGAATATGAAGAGCAAACTGTTTTAACAGCAATCAACTCATTTTTTGACGAGCTTAAAAAAATGACCTCACCTTTTTTGCTTCAAGAATCAGTTCGTTATTTGTGCATCCGGGTCATAAACCAATGGATACAGGATGATGGGATTAGCGAGCTTCCTACACTGCTTAGCGAGGCGTTTTCGATTACGGATGAACCGGCTTCCTTTTCTGTTTTGAGACAGGAAATGATTAACTGGATCATGAAAATTAGAAAAATGAGAGAATATTATCGGAAAAATACAATTGACCCAATTGTTAAAGCAAAAGAATGGATTCATTCTAATCTTGGCGAAAATATTACCATTAAACGTATTGCGGACCATGTTCATTTAAACCCAACCTACTTTTGCGAATACTTTAAAAATCAGACAGGAGAAACAGTTCTGGATTATGTAACGAATGCGAGAATTCAAAAGGCGAAACAATTATTGTCTGCTACGGAAATGAAAATTTATGATATAGCTGTTCATGTCGGATATCAAGATGCAAAATATTTCAGCAGATTATTCAAACAATGGACTGGCTTATTACCGTCGCAATATAGGGAAAAACGGGGGAGCTTTTAAAAGGACGCACTGAAGACGTTGAAAACTGATCGTTGAGATACAAAAATACTTGAACCTTTTTAAAAGAACGTACTGAAGACGGTTGGCACATACCGAACTTTGTATCGGCAACTGTGCTGAATTTGTTTTCAGTACGTTTTTTATTTTTTAAATTTACTGAATATTGTCACACCAATCCGAATTTTACCCCCTATCCATAAGTAAGCGATTTCATTAATATGTTTATAAAAAGAAAACACTTGAATTTTATCTGTGAAAACGGGGGAATTTTCAGTGACGATGATAGGGCCGTCGCTAATGTGTGCAGACATGGGAAATTTAAAAAGGGATGTGCAAGAACTTGATCAGGCCGGGGTCGATTTTTTTCACATTGACATTATGGACGGTTCGTTTGTTCCAAATTTTACGATGGGGCCGGATATGGTCAACGTCATCCGTGCGGCAACGGATAAGCCGTTAGATATTCATCTCATGATTATGAGGCCGGAGGAGCATATAAATTTATTCGCTGATGCCGGTGCAGATATGATTTCGGTTCATATTGAAACGACTATTCATTTGCAGCGCGTTTTGCAAACGATCAAATCTAAAGGCATAAAAGCGGGAGTGGCCTTAAACCCCTCCACTCCAATTGAATCGATTGAATATGTGATGGATGTGATTGATTATGTCACATTGATGACAGTGAACCCCGGTTTTGCCGGTCAAAAATTCATACCGACGATGTATCACAAAATCAAGAAACTTCATCAATTGATTGAAAAAGCAAGCTACAATATTTTGATTCAAGTTGACGGCAATATAGGTTATGAAACGATCCCAAAGGTTTTGGAAAATGGAGCAAAAATGCTCGTCTGCGGCACATCCAGCTTGTTTAAATCCAAAGGGTCTCTTCATGATGCTGTTATTCATCTTCGTCAATTTATTGAAGGAACAGCCAAGGTAAAAACGGGGGATTAATATGTCTTCAATTACAGTAGTCGGCAGCATTAATATGGACATTGTTGCGATGACAGACAAATATCCGAGCCATGGTGAGACAGTTTTTGGGAACAGCATGATTTTGTTTAGTGGAGGAAAAGGCGCCAACCAAGCAACAGCTTGTGCAAAGCTTGGAAAAAAAGTTTATTTGATTGGTGCGATCGGAGAAGATGCTTTTGCCGCCGAACTAACAAAAAGACTAGTGCAAAACCGTGTCGACACGACATTAATCAAAATAGTGCCGAACGTTCCTACAGGCAGCGCCTTAATTACAGTTGATTCATCAGCTGAAAACACAATGCTCGTGATAAAAGGCGCAAATGATTCATTAACCGCTGAAGATATATTGGAAAGGATCAATACGATTGAGGACAGCAAGGTACTTCTCATTCAGATGGAAATACCTGTTGAAGCCGTTATCCAGGCGATGAAAGCAGCAAAACGAAAAGGGATGTTTGTTATATTAGATCCGGCTCCTGCAGAAGGCATAGCACTCGATGCTCTTCAGTATGCCGACATTATAACGCCGAATTTACAGGAAACCTATACATTGACAGGTATTAAAGCTGATTCAGAGGAAAGCGCAATCAAAGCAGCAGAACATTTCCACCTTCATTTTGGAATGAAAAAGAGCATTATTAAAATGGGCAGAAGCGGTCTCGTGCTTTATGATGAAGGCAAGACTTTATTCATACCGCCGCTAAAGGTAAAAGCTATTGATACGGTTGGAGCTGGAGATTCCTTTGCCGGGGCTCTTGCATGCGCAATTGCTGATGGAAAAACATTAGAGGAAGCTGCCAAATTTGCTGTTATTGTTTCCGGCATCAAAGTAACTAGAAAGGGTGCACAAGACGGCATTCCGACACTTGAGGAAGTAAAGCAATATTGCAAAGAAAATGGAATAACAACTGGTTAGAAATAAGGTGATAGCATGAGTGAATACTTGCTTCAAATGTTAAATATCAGCAAAACATTTCCTGGTGTAAAAGCATTAGATGACGTGAAGCTTGAAGTAAAGAAAGGGGAAGTTCATGCCCTTATTGGAGAAAACGGCGCCGGTAAATCCACACTCATTAAAATACTAGCTGGAGTTTATCAGCCTGATCCAGGAGCCCAGTTTTTCTTTGAAGGAAAGGAAGCAAAAATACGAAGACCAATTGATGCCACTATGCGCGGCATATCAATTATTTACCAGGACTTAAGCTTATTTCCGAATTTATCGGTAGCAGAAAACATTTATATAGGAAGAGACAGCGATAAGCATTCTTGGAAAAAAGTTGATTGGGCTCTTATGGAAAAAACGGCCAAAAAGGCTTTAAAAGAGCTTGATTTTGAGATTGATGTTTCAACACCGGTAGAAAAACTGAGCATAGCCCAGCAGCAGATGGTCGAAATAGCGAGGGCGCTTGCGTTTGATGCGAAATTAATCGTCATGGATGAGCCGACATCATCACTTTCCGCCGGTGAAGTAGAGAAACTGTACGAAGTTATATTTTCTTTGAAAAAAAGAGGGATTTCAATTATTTTTGTAAGCCATAAATTAAAAGAGCTGTTTACAGTTTCTGATCGATTCACCGTTCTAAGAGATGGGAAATATGTCGGTACGTATCGTGCAAATGAATTAACAGAAGAAAAACTAATTACGTTAATGGTTGGCCGGAAAATTTTATATGAAAAAAATAAAGAAAAGGCAGCCTCAGGCAAAACATTGCTTGAAGTAAGAAACCTTGCGAAAGAAGGAAATTTCAAAGATATTTCATTTGAACTGAAGGAAGGGGAGGTTCTTGGAATTACAGGGCTTGTAGGCTCTGGTCGCACCGAGCTGGCGCAAGCTATTTTCGGCATTAATCGTCCTTACAAAGGGGACATCATCATTAACGGTCAAAAGACTGTGATCAAGTCTTCAGAAGAGGCAGTAAAAAAAGGAATTGCTTATATTCCTGAAAGCCGGAAGACGCAAGGGCTTATTTTAAGACAATCAATCATTAACAATATTTCGCTTCCTGTGTTGAAAAAATTAAAAAATAAATTTTTGCTGATTAATCGAAGAAAAGAAATAGAATTAGCTGAGCATTATATACAATCATTAGATGTCAGACCGCCGCTGCCATACAGGGCTGCCGGCGATTTGTCAGGCGGAAATCAACAAAAGGTAGTCATAGGAAAGTGGCTGTCAACAAATCCTAAAATTTTGATTATCGATGAGCCGACTAACGGAATCGACATCGGTGCCAAGTCAGAAATCCATAAGCTTTTAAGAGGATTAGCGGCAAATGGAATGGGAATCATTGTGATTTCTTCTGAACTTCCTGAGGTGCTTGCTGTCAGCGATCGCATTATCGTTATGCGCCATGGACGAATTGCAGGCGAACTCGGGATTCATGAAGCGACACAGGAAAGCATCATGAACCTTGCATTGCTTGGGCAAAAGGGTAAGGTCCGCGAGGAGGCACAATTATGAAAGCGTTTTTAAAATCAAAAGAAATGAGCGTTGCTGTCATTATTTTACTTCTATGCATCATATTGGCCTTCATTAGCCCGGTATTTTTAACAGCAGATAATTTGTTGGACGTTGTGAAAGGAAATGCAGTGTTAGGCATTTTGGCTATTGGAATGACGCTTGTCATCATTACAGGGGGGATTGATGTATCTGTTGCAGCAGTGACAAGCGCAGTATGTGTCGTTTTGGGCAAGACGATGATGTTTTTGCCTGATAGCCCGCTGACCATTGTGTTGATTTTTGTCATTGCTCCGCTTTTCGGAGTGCTGTTAGGCTCCATCAATGGAATTTTAGTTGCAAAAATTCAAATTCCGGCGATTGTCGCTACTTTAGGGATGATGAGTATTATTAACGGACTTGTTCTGTATATTACAAACGGCCAATACTTGAACAGCAGCAACTTCCCAACTGTTTTCTTGAAATTTTCGAATTTCTCTGTTTTTGGAATATCCATTATTATTTGGCTTTTTATCATTACAGCAGCTTTGACATGGTACATTCTTAAATACACATTAATCGGCCGCGAAGTAATGGCTATTGGCGGAAACAAAGAATCGGCTGTCCGAGTCGGAATTAACTACAGCAAAGTTCAAATATTTGTTTTTTCTTATATGGGCTTTTTAGCAGGGATTGCTGCGATTGCTCAAACTTCTTATACAAAAGCGGTAGATCCGAACGGAATGCTTGGCTTGGAATTAATGGTTATTGCTGCAGTGGTGCTCGGAGGAGCCAATATAATGGGAGGACGCGGAACAATATTTGGAACGATATTAGGTGTTCTTCTGCTAGGAATTATACAAAATGGATTAATATTAGCGAAAATTGATACTTTTTGGCAAAAGGTTTTTACAGGGGCAATTATTTTAATCGCTGTATCGTATGACCATATTCAATACAAACGTTCGCAAAAGCAGCTTTCAAAAATTGAAGTGGAAGCATAAGGGGGGAGAGGATGAAACAGGTTACGCTTTCAAAAGAAAATATACTCGGACTCATTGCCATCGGTCTATTTGTTTTGATGAGCATAAGTGTTCCGGGATTTTTATCAAGCAATAACTTGACAAATATGATGTTTCAGCTGCCTGAGTTCGGTTTGTTTGCTTTAGCCATGATGGTGGTGATCGTAACAGGCGGAATCGATTTGTCGATCACGTATACGGCAGCGCTTGCAGGGGTAGCAATTGCGATATTATCAAGCAATGGATATCCGATGATCATTGCGATTTTAGGAGGCATTGCAGTTGGACTTCTTTGTGGTTTTATGAATGGATTTATTATAGCCAAGATCGGAGTATCGCCGATTCTTGTAACACTTGGGACAATGGTATTGTTTGAAGGGCTTATTCTCAGCATTACAAAAGGAAATTCAATATCCGGATTCAGCCCTGAGTACACGCTGATTGGAAATGGTTATTACCTGGGGCTCATTCCACTTTCGATTATAATCTTTCTTTTTGTCGCTATTTTGACTTCCGTACTGCTGAATAAAACAGTATGGGGAAGATCAGTTTATATGGTTGGAAGCAATCCGGTTGCATCCTTGTTTTCAGGGGTTAATAACAGCAAGGTTTTGATAAAGGTGTATTTATATAGTGCTTTGTTAGCAACAATTGCTTCTATCATCATGACATCAAGATATAACACAGTAAAAGTTGATCTTGGATCATCCTATTTATTGCAAAGCGTTGCAGCAGCCGTTCTTGGCGGTACTGAAATCCAAGGAGGCTATGGGAAAGTGATCGGCACGTTATATGCGGTTATGATTTTTCAAATGATATCCAGTGGCTTAAATCTAATGGGAGTGCCGAGACCGATTGTGACAGTGATTATGGGGGTTATTTTAATCGCGGTGTTAATTATTAACTTTATTAAAGTAAAGGTTGATGAAAACAAGCAAAAAAAGCTTGCAGAAACAGCATAATAACTTTTCTTTAATTGGTTAAAAGATTTATAAACTATAAATTTACAAGGAGGAAAAGTATGAAAAAAATTGCAGGTTTATTTGTCGCTTTATTGCTTGTATTTGGTCTTCTTGCAGGATGTGTTTCTCAGCAGGGTGCAGGGGGGAATTCAAATTCATCTAAAGATGGAAAAGATGAGGCTGGCGGGGGCGATGGAAAAATCAAAATTGCTGTTGTCCCTAAACTAATTGGCATTCCTTATTTCAATGCATCTGAAAAAGGAGCAATTCAAGCGGGAAAAGATCTTGGAGTCGAAGTGATTTATACAGGTCCGACAGAGGCAGATGCTGCCCAGCAAGTTAAGGTGATTGAAGATTTAATTAGTCAAGATGTGGATGTAATTGCTGTTGCACCGAATGATGCAGCTGCATTATCGCCTGTATTACAAAAAGCGAAGGATAAAGGAATTATCGTGATGGACTGGGATACACCAGCAGATCAATCTTTAGTTGAACTTTCTGTCCACCAAATTGATGACGAAGCTTATGGCCGTCATATCGCAAAATCATTAGTTGAACAAATGGGGACTGAAGAAGGGGAAATTGCCATTCTCACAGGTGGTCTTGCGGCAGCAAACTTAAATTCATGGATCGATGCAGCGAAGAAGGAGCTTGAAGAAAATTATCCAGGAATAAAGCTAGTAACAGATATAATTGCGACTGATGAAAAGCAGCAAGTGGCATACCAAAAAACGCTTGATTTAATTAAATCATATCCGAACCTTAAAGGGATTATGGCATTTTCAACTCCTGCTCCTCTTGGCGCAGCTCAAGCTATTCAAGAGAAAGGTCTTCAAGACAAAATCGCTGTTGTCGGAACAGCACTTCCGAAGGATTCAGCTCCATTTTTAGAGGATGGCTCATTAGATGTAGCAATCCTTTGGGAGCCTGATAAATTAGGATATTTGACAGTCGCTTTAGCTAAAGATCTTGTTGATGGCAAAAAGCCTGAAAACGGCCAAAATATAGATGGTGTAGGAGAAGTGGAAGTTTGGGAGGATGGTAAAACGGTCATTATGGGACCGCCTACAGACTTCACAAAGGATAATGCCAAAGACTATGACTTCTAATTTTCGTTAAAGAGATTACCCCTCTCACATTTTTGCAATTGGAGAGGGGGTTCGTTATTTTGGAAAGTATTTCTATTTTCGCAGGCCCGGTAAGTTCTTTGCCTTGCAATAAAAAAGTGAAGGCTAAAATATCAATATTTTTATTGGCAGGAAACGAAAAGAGATTTTTCTTGCTTTGTGGAAAGGGAAAATTTTTTAAATGGTTACTGCCAATGAATTTTTTGAAGAATGGAAGAAAAGTTGTTTGCAAATGTTTACTCAGATTTTGACCTGCTGCATGAGCAGCAAGAAAATGTCTAGTTATGGAACGCTATCCTAATTTTTAAGCGAAACATTTAGCAGCTTCATAGATTGTGTGAATTTTAGGAGGGATAAAATGACACATATCGCAGTTGACATCGGTGCATCAAGCGGACGGCTTGTCATAGGGGATATAAAAAATGGAAAATTGACAATTGAAGAAATACACCGATTTGCCAATGGTTTTACGGAACGAAATGGAACGTATTATTGGGATATTGATCATTTGCTGACGGAAATTGTTAAGGGATTGGCATATGCCAAAACATTGGGAGTGAAAAGGTGTACACTTGGAATCGATACTTGGGCTACAGATTATGTGCTGGTCGATCAAGAAGGAAAAAGGGTGCAAGAGGTCATAGCATACAGAGATAAAAGAACAGAACGGACGATTGAGAAAATTACGAAGCATATTTCCAAAAAAGATATATATGAAAAAACAGGCATTCAGTTTTTATCCTTCAACACCTTATACCAGTTATATGAAGAAAAAAAAGAAAATCTTGAAAAAACGAAAATGATTATGACAGTTCCTGATTACTTAGGATACAAACTGACTGGATGTGCAGTGACGGAAGTGACAAGCGCATCTTGTACTCAGCTTTTAAACGTGAAAGAAAAAGATTTTGATCAAGATTTGCTTCAGCTGCTGTCAATTGAGCGTGAGCAGTTTCCGCCGTTTTCTTACCCCGGGGACATGCTCGGATATGTCAGAAACGAATATTTTCCTGATTACGATCTGCCCGAAACAAAAGTGATTATAGTCGGTTCTCATGATACAGCTTCCGCAGTTGCAGGAGTACCTGCTGCTGAAAAAAATTGGGCGTATTTAAGCAGCGGAACTTGGTCTTTGATTGGGATTGAATCGGATGCGCCAATCATTACAGAAAAATCATTATTTTACAATTATACAAATGAGTGGGGAGTGTTTGGGACATACCGTTTTTTAAAAAATATTATGGGCATGTGGATTATTCAAGAAGTGAGAAGACATTTAACGAAAGATTACAATTTTGCCCAAATGGTTGATGAGGCAAGAAAGGCGCCTCCGTGCAAACAATTTATCAATTTTAACGATCAGCGATTTTTTAATCCGGACAATATGGTAGAAGAAATTCAGAAATATTGCAGGGAAACGCTTCAGCCTGTGCCGCAATCAACAGGAGAAATTGCGAGATGTGTATTTACAAATCTGGCTATACTATATTCCTTGTCAATTGATGAAATTGAAAGTATATCGGGCAGAACAATCGATTCATTATATATTGTCGGAGGCGGCTCGCAAAATGATTTCATAAACGAAATGACCGCTGCTGTAAGCGGAAAAACGGTTTTTGCCGGTCCCTCTGAAGCAACGGCTGTAGGAAATATTTTAATTCAGCTAATAGCGGAGAAAAAGCTTGCAAATTTACAGGAAGGACGGAATCTAGTCTTGAACTCTTTTTCTATAAAGCGTTTTGATCCAAGAGAAAGCGGAAACGAAGCATTAAAAGAACAATTTAAACAAGCTGTTTTCTCCTGGATATGTACAGAGTACCGGCTCCATAAGAAAAATTGATCATAACACAATAACTCATAGTGCCTATGTTACATCAGGAATGAGCGGCGCTCCAATTTATGTTCACCAGAAATTGGAATGCATTATCATTAAAAAGTACATCGAGTTGGGGAATAGCATTTCCAACAGCCTCAAAAAATTTCATTTAAACTTGGGGGCGCAAAATGAAACAGAATATGGAAAGGTTCCTTTTGATGGTCTTAATAGATTAGCTGCCGTTTTATCGGATCATGTACAATAAAAGAGATTTTAGAATAAAGACACTATTCCAAAAGGCAAATAAATGAACTTCAAAAGGAACCAAAAAAATTTTTCTCTCAATTTATTGCTCCAAGAAAAATGTTAACGGAATGTTGAACATAAATTTTAATAGAGAAATATTTAAAAAGGTAAACCGATTCTTTTTACAGTGAAAAAGTCAAGAAAAAGCGGTAAGACTTTACTTTAGCTGTTTAATTTTTTTCATCATTTTGTGAAAACCTTCCTCTCCCATTGTTAATAATTCTTTCTTCATTTGTTGATTGACTAGGCAAAAAGCAGGGATTCCTTGAATACCAAAAGATTGTGCGATTGCATAGTTTTGATCTAAAACTACAGGAATTGTAATCTTTTTTTCCTCTACTCGTGTTTTCACAAGCTCCAACGCTTTCTCTTCAGCTGTATAAGGTACATGAACGGCAATGACATGAAAGGTTTCAAGATTAACTGTTTCTTCTAATAACTGATCCGTTAATTCACTGCAATACGGGCAGCTAATTGACCAAAAATAAAACAAAAGCCGATTGGATGATGGGAAATCATGGCCGTTTTTTGGAACGTTCAGCCACGGCAAGTCTTTTGTCATTGTTTGTATTAAATCCATGTGCTGTTCCTCCTCATTGATCCTTTAGTTGCATAGCGATAATTTTTCCAATTGCTTCCTCCGCGGCAAAAGGACTGACCATTCCGGACGGCTTATCCAGTTCTTCTTTTAGACACTTCAACATAAGAGGTTCAATTTTAGACGGATCGATCAAGGAGATTGCCCATGATGCCCAAAAACGCGGTTTTCCTTCTGTATTTCGTGCAACTTCAACGAGGGCGTTCAGACTGTGATGTCCGATTCTCATTAAGGATAAAGCAGCTGACATTCTTATATCTTCGTCGTCATCTTTTAAAAGCGAAGCGAGTTCGGGAACTGCTTCCTTTGCATCTGCACCAAATTCCCCCAGCACAACGGATGAAATCATTCGGAGGGATTTCTCATCTTTTAAAGCTTTTATGAGTATTGGGACAGCGGCTTTTCCAGTTTTTTTTAGTTCTTTCACTCCTTGAAATACCGTTGCTTCATCGCTGCTTTTTAGTTTCGTCAAGGCTTGAGAGATTATTTCATTTGAACTCATGAAAATTCATCTCCTTAAGAAAAAGTATTAAATCCCTTCTGATTCAACGTTCATATTGATAGAAAGATAAGAATAAAATCGTGCTTAACACGATCATGAAAAGCGGCAGCCAATAGAAAAGAAGGTTTTTGAAAAGAAAAAACAAAAGGATGTAACAAAGGGTGCTCCCCATACAAATGAAAGCAAAATTTTTATAGTATGAAATCAGGCTGAGAGAGGGGTCTTTTTTATATGTTCTAACAAATGCCGCCCAGCGGATAGAAAGCATGAACATGTATCCTCCAAGCCCGTACAAACCAAATGAAAGGAAATCTGTAAAAGCAGTGTTGAAATGGAAATGCCACATACCCACGCAATAAAGATAAAATAGAAAGATCCAAGCGGTATTCGAGCCTTCCAGCAGCAATGCTTTTTTCCATAGTTTTCCCGGCAGCAAAAAAAGATCTCCAGACTTTGCATATCTAATTAATCCTGAATAGTAGGAACTGCTGAAAAAAGCTCCGATTGTAAAAACGACCAAAATATAAAACCAATAAATGTTTTTTGCAATGAAAACGGGAACTAAGATGAGAAGAACAAACAAATGAGTAGCATGAAAAAAAATGTATTTCTTGGCAAGCAATATTTCGAGCCAAAGGAAAGAAAAAATACCGTTTAATCCTTTCAGCCCCCACCATGTGTGCATCTCTTTCAGGCTGTTTTTAAAAAAATCGGTTTGATGATCTTGAAACTCCGCCCAAAAATCAGCTTCTTTTACCAATTTTTCTTTGCATTCCGATTTTTTCGTTGTTATTCGAATAATCATGAACGAAAGGGCGATCATGATTAGAAAGGCAAGAAACCCTTGCAGCAAAAAGCTGTTTGTAAATAAATAGCCGATAAAGCCGATATGGTAGCTAATATACTTCTGCCAAATCAATTCATTGGCTTGAAAAAAAGAACCATAGAGAGCAATACCATATATAACGGTGAGAATGAAGGCAACAAAGGAGAAAGCAATTTTTGTTCCTTTTACAGTTCTGGCACAGGACATAGCCATTATCCATGATTCTAATAAAACAATGAGACAAAGTAATCGGATTGATTGTGCTGTTAACCGGCCAAATGGATTTCCTGCCAAAAAATAAACGGCATCAGCTGTGATTCCTGAGAGAAGACAGAGCAGCCCTTTCCAAGACAATCGCCATAATAATATAGAATAAACGATTTTAGTGAAAGAATAAGGGGCGGTATAAAGCCATATGACGTCTTGCATGAGCCCAGGTATGCGGTTGGAAAGCAGCCCAAAAATGGTCATGACAATAAAAATTCCTGAGCAAATCCATCCTGTATAGGCAATGTCCCAACTTCTGGAATTAGCCCCCCATTCAAGTTGAAACAGAAAAAACCATATAAATAAAACAAAAATGAACAGAAAGAATTTTAACCCGTGTTTTTGGCTATCGATTTCTCTTTTCGCTTGAAGGAACAAAAATGACCAAATATTAATCATTTGACCAATCCCCTAAACTGCGTATGACTTCTTGCTTCCAGGCTGGATATTCTTCGTTGTTTTTTGGTACGGCCATTTCTTTTACAATACGGCCTTCTCGAATTAATAACACTCTGTTAGCCGTTTCCAATACAAATTCGAGGCTGTGGGTGGATATGAGAATGGCGCTATGATGTTTTGATTTACGGACAAGCCAGTTGGCAAGCCATTGTTTGGAAGAAATATCCAAACCAATTGTTGGTTCATCCAATATATATATGGAAGCGTTTTGTATAATGGCGCCAGCCAAAATAACCCTTTGCTTTTGTCCCCTTGACAATTGCCCGCTTAATCGATCCGCCAACGATTCAATATTTACCTCTTTTAAAGCTTCATAAACTTTTTTTTGAAGGTCTTTTTTTTCAACTTTGAAGGCTCTGGCGCGAAATTGCAAATGTTCCGCTACGGTTAAGGTAGGGTACAAATATGGGTGATCCGGAATTAGCGAAGCGGATTGCTGCGCTTCAACCGTACCAGGGGAATGCCCCGCAATTTTGATCGTCCCATCATCAGGGGTGTATAATCCAGCGAGACACCTAATGGTTGTTGTTTTACCTGCCCCGTTTGGCCCTAATAAGGCTACGATTTCTCCTGAATGAACGGAAAAAGTTATATCTTCTACACCATCGCCGTTACGATATTTTTTCTTCAAATTGGTTACTTGGATGATCTTCATGCCTCTCCTCCATTGTTATACTGAGGGTTGTTTGAAAGTTTCACTGGCCTTCAATTTTTTCTGGAAAGTGTAATCCCAAAGTGGCTTCATGACAAGAATAAAATTATAAATAAAATGAATGGTTAAGGAGGACAGAAAACCGAACTGGATGAAAAAGAATCCCAGTATAATGCCAAAGACCACTAATTGGATCCATCTGATCCATCTGGGATGAAATCCTGTTCCTTGGTGCATAATGGCCCATAGAATGGAGGAAATGATGATCGCCAAAGCCCAATTGCCGCTCAACCACCATATCGTCGGAATGATCAACAAACGGTAGACTGTTTCCTCTGCAATGGAACTTTGCAGGCCGATGCTTAATCCTTGTTTAAATGTAAAGCCCGACAAGTAAATGGTACGATTGGACAACTCGGGAGAAATTCGCAGCCAATTTTTCTCTTCCAGCCATGAAAAAATTGCTGAAAAAAAACCTAAGCAGCCGATGCCGACACTTAAGCCGACGAAAAACTGCCATACAGCATTATCAAAAAAAGCTATTTGGAGAACATTACTCAAAGAGTGTCCTGCCAATGAACATATATATACGACGAAACCTGTGGCCAATCCTGCTAAAATTGCCGATAAGATTCCAAGAGCATAAACCATTTTTATGCTGAGGCGGGAATCATAAGTATTGACGATGCTCAGTTGAATGTCTTCTTTTATTGTTATAATGTTACAAAAGAATAGAACCGCCCCCAGCAAGATGCTTGCAGTGATGCCGGCATTTTGGCGAAGGTTGATAAGGATGATGATCGCTGCAATAACGGCCAGGCATGACGCTAATACTCCCGTCATATTTAAGGTAGATTCCATTTGCTCTTTCTTAACCGCTGTTTCGATGTCTTCTGTCAATATCTCTTGTTCTGAACCGATATAGAATATTTGCCCGTTATGGATTTCAACCGTTATTTTCATTCTTACTGGTTGAGATTCGGCAATATACCAGTACGTTTCAATATTTTCCAAGTCTTCTTCTTTTCTGCCTGCACCTGTGAATTGAGATGCAGCCCATAATCCATTATCTGAGACGGCAAGCTCTTTTTTTAATTGTTCCGGAGAGGAAAAAGCGCCTTTATGTTTCGCCATTTCTTTCTTTGACAGGTTCGCGGTGTAAAACGTAATTTCTCCATTTGAATTGATGCCAATGATGACTGATCGGTTTTCTCGAACGAATCTAATTCTCCATGATTCGACTAAACCCCAATGATATAAAATATGGCGAACTTTGTTTAACAATCCTAGGTGATGCAGCATATTGACGGTATTTCGGTCGTACCAATACATCGCATAAAAATCCCAATCTGATACATCAATGCCGGAATACCGTTTAATGAATTGCACTGCCAATTCCCGAGCTTCTTTTTTATGTAATAATAGCGATTCGTACGTTTTTGGTTTGAATTTGTAAAACAGAAAGATTCCTGCAATAGGAAGGATGATCCATAATAAATGGATGATGGTCGTCATCATGGTTTAACCTCAGCTTCTTTTTGAATGGTAAAAGGCAAATCGGCTTCAGGTAATTCTATCTTTCCTATACATCTACATTGTTTAGCAAGTCGCTTCGCTTGCATTAGCCTTTCCGGTGAACCGATCTCCTGCATGCTGTTTTTTAAGACGTGTCCAAGGGATGTATCTTCAATTTGACAAGGTGTAACTTGTCCATCCGCACGAATATACCATGACAAAAATCCCGGCGTGCAGAAATCTGTAAGACTATCATTTTGATGGTGTTCTTCCCAATCAATAATAATGATTTGATCACTCCATCTTTTTTTGGCGTCTGCCAACTGCTGCTTTACTTTCTCCTTCATTTCGCTTGTCATGTCTTGATATTCTGATGCTCTGCCTACGGGAATAGTTTGACCCGCACGAAATACAACTGCGCCAACTTCCACCGATTTTTCGATTACTTCATAAACTTCTTTGTAGTTGAGTTGGTTAACAGTCATAGCAATGAGGACGGGAACCGATGATTGAGCAAAACGTTCGGCATTTTTCAAGCTTTCGGAAAATCCTCCTTCTCTCCCTCTTAACTTGTCATGGGTGCTGCTGTTTCCATCTATACTTATTTGGACACTGACATTTCCCAAGTAGCTGATCAGTTCAATCTCATCGTCGCGCCAATTTAGGCCATTGCTAAAAAGGTTGACGTTCGTAAATAAAGAACTGGCTGTGGCAATGATTTTCAGGAAATTTTTTGTTAGCTTTGCTTCTCCGCCTGTAATGGTGATGTCAGCTACACCGTGAGATGCGAGTTTTTGCAACACTTTTATCCATTGGGAAGATGATAGTTCATCTGGATACGGTTTTCCTGAGCTTGCATAACAGAAAGGACACTTCAAATTGCACATATTTGTTAATTGAAGGGTGCAGCTGATTGGCAAATAGTACTCTGTAGATCCGGTGATCATCAAAGGGTGATTTAGCAGGCCTTTTTTCCACGCTGATGTAAATGGATGTGAATCTAGCTCGTTATTTAATTCTTCCTCACTTACCTTTTCTTTTGAAAGAATCTCCCAAATTCTTGCCGTTTTTTGAACACTGTTATTTTTGGCAAGCATTAAGGCTAATTCTGTTCCCCTGCCGCTAAGTCTAAAATAGAACATGCTTTTTCTGTCAAGCAAAATGGCCCCATGAGGTTGGAAGTGGATCGCAAATTCTGGTGAAGTGTTAGTTGCCGTTTCTAACAATTTTGACATAAAATCCTCCCTCTATAAATGTTGATATATCAATGGTTGTAGCCGTTTTAAGGGGTGTCAAAAAATTTTTTTTCGACACGTTTTCTAACTTTGTTTCTCAAATCTGTATATATATGACATTGGATGGGTGCGCTTCACTGCCACTACTCCTTTATTTTAGGGAGCAGTTAAAAAACTGCTCCATTGCAATCCTTTTGAATATAATGGTTATAGCAGGCGCATTGCCGGATGTGGGAGCCAGCAGACTCTAGTCATCGAGATACTTTTTGAGGCCCAGCAGCTCATACATCCAGCCGCTTTCACAATCGAGGTGCCTACTGGCTTTTTCAGTTCCTTGATAGCTGTTGGCTCCCACTGTTTTTTTTGCTTCTCCATAATCCCATCTCCTTCCAATTAAAAATGGTCATTATTGGAATAAAATATAACTGTTTAAAATTTAGCATAGCGATAATGTCGAAGTAAGAAATAAATTGTCATTTTGTTATAATTTTTTGAAAATTTAATATAAAGATTTCATAACAGCTTGTATTGGTGCAAGAGCTGTTTATTATTGATACAAGTTTCATGCTTATTAGCCTTTTGATACAGGATGTCCGTTTCAGCAACCGGTAAGCCTTATCATCCAACCAGCGATTAGCGATTTACGCTACGGTTTTTGTATAAACTCAAATCCATATGAAGACCTTGCCACTTCCTTCACCTCAGCCCTTTCAGTTACAAAGCGTTTCATTGATGAAAGGCATTTAGAGCGCCACATCAGGAAAATGAAAAAAATATATAAAGCGCGGCGTGACTATGTAAAAAAATGTTTGACTGAACAATTTGGCGACACAGTTAAAATTTTTGGCGATTCCACCGGTTTGCATTTAGTCGCAGAATTTCAAAACATCGTGTTTTTAATCAAGTAGTAAATGAAATAATGAAGAAGCATAAAGTGAAAATTTATCCTGTAGAAGTTCATGCTATTCAAAAAGGAATCCATCAAAACAAAATTATTTTAGGATATGGAAAATTAACAAAAGAAGAAATTGCGGAAGGCATTTTTAGATTAAGGCAGGCTCTAAATTAGGAGGTGTTCATCGTGGGGCATCTAAACGTTTGATGAAGATGAAAACATGTAGGATATTCATTTTAAATGTCGATAATAAAATTGTCCAAACATGCCCATGAAACGATAATATTGACCAAATACAAAATTTGATGAGAGCGCTGTTTATGGAGGTAAGTTTGCTGGGACTTTAAGTCATGCAGGGTTTTAATCAAACGTTTGTTTAAGGGGTTAAACTCTCTCACAACTTTGAGGGGGTTTTTTATGTGCTAAAAATTCGTTTCAAATGAATCAATTTCAGAGGATTTTATTTCATCAAATGAATTATCATAGACAGCCCCCGAACAAAACGGGGAAAAAGTTGGTATCATGCAAAACCACATGTATTTTGCCCTTTTGAGTTTTCGCTGGATCTTCAAATTCTAAGCGAATACATTTTACTTCAAGTAGAATGAAAGACAGCGGATCTTAAAGCATGCCGGATAGTGCGTCTGCTAAGTTTAAATGCCTGTATTGATTATAATATACGTTAGTTTTTATGTTGATGGCACATCATTTTGCTTTCATTCGTACCGTCTATGCCGAGTTTCTTTTTCAACGCTCGGATTTTTTCCTCAGGCTCTCGGTCGGGATTTCTGTTTTTTCCCTTTTCAGCATTATGTTGCCTGCATTGAATTTAAATTTTTATTTGATTTGTTTGATGTTATAAGATATTATAAATCTGTAAAAAAGCGGAAGGATGATGGTTTGGATATGACTAACTAATTCTATCTTTAAGCTGCATTTTTAAGGAAGCGAATATATTTTCTGGATAGGATTAGTATGTGTTTGAAAATGCTAAATACAAATCACCGCAGTGTGCCTGTAGAATAAACCTGCTGTCCAGAAAATGGAATAGCAGGTTTTCTATGTGCTTGAAATAGACCGGAAGAAAGCGTAGGTACTCACTATGTCAATGTCTCAGTGGAGAAAAATGATTATTTTAATGATTAACATGTTTATAACTATTGGAAGCTTCGGCATTATTATCCCTATATTGCCTGCTTATTTAGAGTCCATTGGTCAAGGCGGTACGGCAGCTGGTTTAATGGTCGCAATATTTGCAGGAGCCCAGCTTGTGTTTTCTCCAATTGCAGGGAAATGGACAGATCAGTATGGCCGGAAAAAAATGATTGTTTTAGGATTAATCGGTTTAACTGTTTCTATGTTTATCTTTTACGCATTTGATTCCATTTGGTGGCTGTACGCTTCGCGTGTAGTCGGAGGGATAGGCTCCGCGCTTCTGGTACCCGCTATTTTTGCTTATATTGCCGATATTACGACAATTGAGCAGCGGGCTAAAGGCAACAGTTTCATATCAGCAGCCATGTCGCTTGGGATTGTAATAGGACCAGGGGTTGGCGGTTTCTTTGCTGATTTTGGGTTGAAAATGCCTTTTCTTGTTGCAACGATCGTCTCTTTAGCTGCTGTTATTTTTTCATTAACAGTTTTAAAAGAAAGTGTTGAACAACAACATGCCCCAGAACAAAAAACGCAAATCAATGATGAGCCGATGTTAAAAAAATTGGTTTCGTCCGCTCATAAGCCGTATTTTATGCTGTTGATTATTACTCTTGTTATGAGCTTTGGTTTAATGGCTTATGAATCTGTCATCGGGTTATATATGGATGATCAGTTTGGGGCAACACCGCAAGAAATTGCTTGGATGGTTACATTAACTGGACTGATAAGTGTGATTGTGCAGTTGTTTGTGGTCGATAAGCTTGTCGGCCGCTTTGGGGAAGGAGCCGTTTTAAATTTCTTTTTAGGCGTAGTTGCAATTGGTTTTTTCCTTTCATTGTTTGCCGGCAGCTATTCTCTGTTTTTTGTCATCACCCTCTTGATTTTTCTTGCAACATCCATCTTGCGTCCTGTTTTGAACACTCTTATTTCAAAGATGGCTGGAAATGAACAAGGCTTTGCCATGGGGTTAAACAACGCCTATATGAGTATAGGAAATATATTGGGGCCGATGTTGGCGGGAATATTATATGATATTCAAATTTTGTATCCTTTCATTTTAGGATGCATTTTATTAGTGTTTACACTTTTTATTACTGTCTTTTGGCAAAACAAGTCATTGAAAAATACGAAACTGGCCAAATCCAAGTCGTCTAGTTAACGCTAAGAACTGTTGTTATTTATCACCTTTTTTAGACCGAAGTGACAAGATGAATAGGCTTGTAAAAATCTATTCTCGTTGGGAAAATTGATCCCAACCCGTAACTTTTTTAAACAGTGCGGGAATGGATCATTTGCTGGCGCCGAAGTTCAATTGAAGCCGTCGTACAAGGAAAATAAAGCGCGATCGCTTGGGCGTTTACGGATTTTTGGACAGCCTCTTTAATCAAAGGCTGTCCTTTTTTTGTATTTTGGCATGCCATTCGCATGAAACGTATTCGACCAGCTTGAAATAATTGGTATTAGAAATTAGTTAGATAGCTTAAACTGTTGAACGAACCCGTTGAGCTCTTCTGACAGATTTGCCAACTTCATGGAATTTCTTCCATCGAGCTGTTCGTCTGTTCGTATGCGGCAGATGTTTGTTCAATTCCTGCTGCAGACTGTTCAGCTAAAGAAAATCCGCACAACATTTTTGCTTTTAAGCTTATTCTCATTTGCTTTCACCTCTGTTTTGATCTTTATTTTTGCATATGCCCATAAAGCAGGGGAGAAAATGAACTAAATGAAATGGTAAAAATGAATAATTTTTATTCATATTAGATTATAGCAAATATGTTAATTGTTGAAAATTTTAGCAGTACCTTCCTTCTTCTAGACTAAAAAGAATTTGTCATATTTGGATGAAGAAATCATATACATTTAGTGAATTTTTTCACCTTGTTTTAAAAGAAAAATAAAAAGGTGCGGGGGGATATTGTGGATCATTATGTACAGGTGGAAAAAAGAATAGATGTGAGGCGAGACCAATTTGCGCTTTCTGAAGGTTATATCCATTCTTCTTTAGAAACTTCGCCATGGGTCCCGTTTGTAGAAAACGTCTGGATACGCCATTTATCTTTTGATATTCGCAGCAATACTTCCATCAATGTTCTTCGGGTTGGATCTGGCGGCACGCTTGGCAGGCATCGCCACCGCGGTCCTGTCACTGGTTATGTGATGAAAGGAAGCTGGTATTACAAAGAATACGACTGGATCGCAAAACCGGGAGATTTTATTCGCGAAAGTCCGGGCAGGACACATACACTCGTTTCCGACGAAGGGATGGAAACTGTGTTTCATTTAAACGGACCGCTTGAATTTCTCGATGATCAAGACCGTATCATTGAAACGGTAGATGTATTTTGGTTTATCGATCATTACTTAACTTATTGCGAGAAAAATAATTTGCCCATTAATAAAGATTTGTTTTTATGATCCTTTGAAACTGATGCAAAAAATGATAGCGTTTACAAATATAAAAAACCGTTCTAGTTCGGAACGGTTTTTTTCGTTTATATCTAAGAATTTCTATTTCATGAGTCAGTGCATTTGACATAATACCTTGTGGTTTCATATAATTTGAAACTAAATGATGTAAAAAGGAGCAAGACTATGGAAAAAAATCATCAAAATCCATTACAAGACATTCATCAATCAATTGTATTAGAAGCCTCAATTGAAAAAGTTTGGGAGGCGGCGGCTACGTCAGAGGGGATTGCGTCATGGTTCATGCCAAATGATTTTCAGCCAAAGCTGGGACATGAATTCCATCTGCAATCTCCTTTCGGGCTGTCTCCATGTAAAGTGGTAGAACTTGAACCGCCTTACCGCCTCTCTTTCACATGGGATACAGAAGGCTGGGTTGTTTCATTTATTTTGAAGGATTTAGGGGATAAAACTGAATTTACTCTTATTCACAGCGGATGGAAGCATCCTGACCATGTGCTGCCTAAAGTAAATGAAAAAAGCTCTGTTGTTCGTGAACGGATGAATCATGGCTGGATGAACATTTTAAAAAAATTGCAAAAGGTTGTGGAATAACAAAAAATTCATTTACGTTTTCAGATCCAGCTCGAGGAAATAACTTGGAGGAAAAGAAAACAGCAAAAAAATTAGGGAGATGATGATCTCCCCAATGCAATCGCCATATCGTCCGAAGAATAGAGGAAAAGGCGGCTGCACTTTTTTGAACAACTGAAAAAAAGATTTTTTATTAAATCTTTTCGAATACTTCCAATTTTAGCGGATGTGCTAAAGCTTCAGTCATTAAATAGGAAAGAGTTGATTCCGCGCCCCGATTTTGATTAGGGCCATCGGAATTCAGACCGTCACAGCAGCTGCCATCGCTAGGATCGACTAAAGGAATGTGATGGTCATTCCCGCCATAAAACCAGTCACGGCAGCGCAGTACAACTTGTAAGTAAGCAGAATCATCCAAAATATGATAAGCTTCGTTTGCAGCTAAAGCTAGTTTCATAACATCAATGGGCTGCTGATCCCAGTCGGCGCGATTGTGGCGGCTGCACCAACCCCGATTGCCGATTGGCCGAATGGGGGAACTGTTGAATCCGCCCATCTTTTCGATGAGAAAATCAAGACTCTCCTTGGCAATTCGCAATGTTTCATTGCGACGGTTGTATCGATAGGATAAAAATAATCCCCAAGGCAAAATTCCATTAGCATATGTCATTTGTTTTTCGAACCAATGCCAATCTTCCGTTCGGTGCTCTTTATATGCTGTTAATAAACTATGTTCGCATGTCTCTGCCAATTGTTTAAGTTCATCTTCTGCTATTCCAAGAGAGGAAATGCTGTTTTTCTTTTCCATGAGCAGTTTGCTGCAGCTGGCCAGCACCCATGCTTGGCTGCGGGCAAAACGAAGCTTGCGGCATGCAGAAAGGGCATTGCGCAAAATTTCTGCTGCCACATAGCGGCGGGCATTGTCATTAAGTTTTAAATAGGCCATTGTCACTGCCCAAACTGATCGACCAAGACAATCTTCAGAACGAGTTTCCGATTCAGGTGTTCGGTCATAATAAAAGTTATTATGAAACCATCCATCATCCCTTTGAGCCCAAAGCAAAAAGGCTAAATACCGATCAAGCATTCCGTAGAGTCTCTTCAATTCAGACGGTTCATCTTGAAGAAGCTCTATCCATTCAATACATAGCCAAAGGGCGCGCGCATTGTCGTCTGTTGAATATCCTTCTTTACGGCGCGGAATCCGGCCGAGGCAATGCTCGATCAACCCTGTATCGTCAGTTAAACGTTCCAAATGATCAAAATTAATATTTGGTTGGGGCAACGTGTTTCACCACGCTTTCGTTCGGCTCTTTCACACCCTTCTCATCCAAGTCCATTTCGCCGATTTTGGCAAACAGCTTCAAATATTGCATCCCGACAGTTGGCCAATGGGTTGCCTTTCCAATCTGCCGAATTCGATTTTCCCATTGGTGTAATGCATTGTCATCCATTAATAGCTCTTTTAATCGCTGTTCCCATGCTTTGATGTCGCCATACGGAAGAAGCAGTTCTTCACAGCCTTTTAATAAATCTTGCGCATGCTCGTATGGCGTGGAGAGAATCGGACGGCCTATTCCAACGGCATAAGCCAGCGTTCCGCTTGTGATTTGCTGCAAGCCCGGATAAGGAGTTACATATAGATCACACGCTGTTAAGTAGGAGACGAGCTCCTCTTCATTAAAGTAACGGTCAATCATTCGGACATTCTCTTCTAATCCGAGCTGACGAATCATGTTTTGCAGCTCTTCACGGTATGATTCTCCTTCCCGCTTTTTCACTTCAGGATGCGTTTGTCCCGCGATAATATATAACGTTTCCGGTACTTCACGGACAACTTCTGGGAGGGCTGAAATTAGAGACTCGATTCCTTTGCCGCGATTCAGTAATCCAAATGTAAGCAATACTTTTCTGCCTTCAAATCCCAGTTGGCGGCGAAGCTGATCCCGCTCGTTATCTCGAGGTTTAGGCGATCCATGTGGAATGTAGACAATTTTATTTTCGGGCAAATTATACGCTCGGACTAAATAAGAGACAGCCTTGCGGTTCATGACGACTATAGCGTCGCTTAAATCGGCAATTTCCTGCTGGACTTGCCGATATGGCGGCTTAGGATCAGAGAAAATCGTGTGAAACGTCGTAACGAGCGGTTTATTTAATGCGCGTACAAAGTCGACTATGTACTCTCCCGCTTCACCGCCGAAAATGCCGAATTCATGCTGCAAAACTACAACAGAAATATCGCTTCGATTGACCCTTTTGGCCATCTTCACATAAGCTGAACGATCTTGCATTGGCAAAGGCCAAAATCTCGGATTATTTTCATATACATTTCTGTCATCATTTTCATTATAAAGTACAATGATTGGATCACGATTACCGCGTTTGCCAGCAGCGCTTACGTTTGTAAATACATGTTCAGTGAAGGTAGCAATACCGCAGCGGCGCGGAGGATATGTGCTGACATATGCAATTCGACTCATGCTTGCATCACCCTCTCATATTGGTTCAAGATCAAGTTGTCGTACACTTTACCTTCATTTAAGAATGTCTTGTAAGCCATAATACTGTTGTTGACACGAATATTATCGCTTATGCTTGATTGATCCCAAAGAATAGAGTTTGAAAAATGCACTTTGGAGCCAATGCGGCAATGATCACCAATCACTGCAAACGGGCCAATTACTGACTGATCGCCTACCTCGACATTATCCCCGATCAAAACAGGAGGGATAAAGCGGACGCCAGATCCGATTTTGGTGTCTTTTCCTAACCAAACGCCCGGTTGAACTTGATTTCCGCGAGTAGGCAACGGGTTCCGATTTTCAAGAACGTCCCAATGAATTTTCCGGTAACGTTCTGGTGTTCCCATATCAAACCAGTAACCGCTGCTTATTTTTCCGTATACACTTTTGCTTTTTTGAATAAGGGTGGGAAATGTTTCACGTTCGATAGAAACTTCGCGTCCTGCTGGAATGTAGCGCATTACTTCTGGTTCAAGAATGTACAAACCAGCATTGATCAAATTTGATGGTGCTTCTTCACGACGAGGCTTTTCAACAAAACGCAAAATCCGGCTGGAATCGTCCAGTTGAACGACACCGTAAGAAGAAGGGTCATCTACTTCCGTCAGTGCAATTGTGGCGATCCCGCCGCTTTGTTCATGAAATTCAAGAAGAGGAATCAAGTTTGGCAAGTGAACAATGTCGGCATTTACAACAAGAAATCTTTCCTTCAAAAATCTTTCAGCATTTTTGATAGCTCCTGCTGTTCCCATTTGATGTGTTTCATCAGAGTACTCAATGTCTACACCGAAACGTTTGCCGTCTCCGAAGTAATTTTTTATGACATCTGAACAGTGATGTGAGGCTATTACGAATTGGTTGATTCCTTGATCGCGAAGATAAGTGATGAGGTGTTCGAGCCATGGCCGGTTAGCAATGGGTGCCATCGGTTTCGGCAAATTTTCAGTTAATGGGCGTAAACGTGTTCCTAAACCACCAGCTAACAGTAATGTTTTCATTTGTCATCCCTCCATTAGTCTATGATTATGAAGTTCATAACAGATGGATGAATGAAAAATGAAAGTGGTGTATATTGTTAGCACTCAAACCTACTGGTTGCTAATAAATATTATAACAAAATTTCTTATATAAGTAAAATGTATGAATTTCAACTCAGTCGGGGGTTTTCCTATACTTAATGAAAAAAGGGGCAAATATAACACCTTTTGTTTAAAGTCTCTACTCCGATTGATAGAAGCTTAAAAAATGTTTGAAAAACCTCTAAGAAGAGTGCTGTTTGTTTTAATGTCTAATTATTCAGAAAATCTATCAAAAGCCTTATGAAATGATATAATCTCCTTGAATTTTATGAAGAAAGCAGGTGATATCGTTGAACTATTGTCAACAATGCGGACACCGATTAGAAGAAAATCAAACATTTTGTACGAATTGCGGCGCGAAAGTCGTAGAATCACAAAACGCCGTACAATCGCAAAATGTAATGAAGGCAGGGGAGGGATCAGGATCAAGAAGACCGGTGCTGGCAACGAAAAAATCTAAGATTTTTGCAAGTATTGGAGTTCTATTAATTTTAGTAATTGCAAGTTCATTTTTTATTGTAAAATCGGTCTATAAACCGACAAAACTGGCGGAAAATTTTATTCTAGCGATCAACAATCATGATGCAAAAAAAGTGGCTCATTTACTAAACTCGAAGCAATCGGATATAAAAATAGATGAAAAAGTGGCCAAACAATTAATTGACCATTATCAAATGAACCCATCGGAATTTTCTGAACTGAAAAATAGCTTGCATAAAGAAGCCGTTATTTATGAAAAAGGGGCATTTCCTGAGCATACAGATGCTGATATTTCGATCAATAAACTAGGAAAAAAATGGTTATTTTTTGACTATTATGCACTCATACCTAAAAATTTATATATTGTCGTAACGGCAAATCATGATAGCCATATTTACATAGATGGAAAAAAATATGAACCTATAAAAAAAGACGAAGAACGGACTTACGGGCCGTTTTTGCCAATCAATCATAAAGTGCAAGCAGTATACAAAGGAGAATACGCAGACGTAAAGCAAGTGGAAGAAGTTTCGCCAAGTGATGCAGAAGAAAATAAAGTGTACATAAATTTTGATTTAACTGGAGATTATGTATATTTATATTCAAATATTGAAGATGCCACTTTATTCGTCAATGGAAAGAGCACAGGTTTAAAAATTTCGGATGTAGAAGAGTTTGGACCAGTTGCAACAGACGGTTCGATGACGCTTCATGCCGAAATAAAAACTGCTGATGGTACGGTGAAAAGCAATAAAAAGACAATTAAAGAAGCCGGGGAAACGATTGATCTATTATTTGAACAAGAAATTCCAATGGAAGATTTCGAAGATGTTGGAGATTCATTAAAAGACTATCATGATGAACAATCGGAGATCGAAAATGTGATTATGAGCCATTATACTAGTATCTCAAGCGGTGACTACGAAACTGCATATGCAATGTTTTCCTCAAGCCGTCGCAGTAAAATTAGCTATGAAAAATGGTCTAAAGGGCTAAAAAACAATTTTAAAAATGAAGTTACGAATGTAAGTGTGGAAAGTATAGAAAATGATCAAGCGACAGTGAGTTTTCAATTAACTTCTTATGACAAACAGGACGACGGCTCCACATTAGTACAAGAATGGGGAGGGAAATGGTATTTAGTGAAGGAATCAGACGGCTGGAAATTAGCAACGCCTGAAATTAAAAAGCTAAATACTAGAACGGAATGAAATGGAAATCTTTGCTTCTCATTTTCGCCATATTTATTTTGAGTATTTTTGCCATTATATCAATCCCGAAATTGCCGCTCTTTCAGGAAAATCAAAAAACAAAGATTCAAGACCAGCATGAAGAACCGGAAGTAAAAGAAGCGGGTAATGTTGCAGCTTTGCAAGAAGAAAAAAACGATAAGAAAGAAGAAACGGTCGAAGAAAAAGCAGCTAGAATAGTGGATGATATGTCTTTGGGCGAGAAGGTCGGCCAGCTTTTGATGGTGGGCTTTAAAAGCACGGAAAAAGACGAGGAAATAACCGATTTAATCGTAAACAAACATATCGGTTCTGTCATTTTGTTTGACCGCAACATGGAGACTCCGGAACAAGTTGCGCAATTAAATAATTCTTTGCAAAGGCTCGCGCTGAAAAAGCGGTTTGGAGTGCCGCTTATGATCGGAGTGGACCAAGAAGGGGGAGACATTTTGCGGATGAGAGAAAAAGTGTCTCCCATCCCATCCCAACAGAAGCTAGGGCAAGCTGCAAATGAAAAAGCGGTGTACGATATTGCTCTTCTGAACGGAAGGGAATTGGCTGCCATGGGATTTCATCTAAATTTTGCACCCGTTTTGGATTTGTCAGAGACTGACAGCCGATCTTTTGGTACAAATCCGGAAGCGGTCTATACGTATGGTGCAAAAGTGGTTCAAGGATTGCATGAAGCGAAGATTACAGCAACGCTCAAGCATTTTCCCGGCAACGGAAGAAGCAGCGTTGATCCGCATATTGACACTTCTTCTGTAAAAGCGGACAAATTGGATTTGGAGAATTCCGATATTTATCCATTTAAAAAGCTCATTGAAAATACAGATCACAATCAATTCTTCATTATGATGACTCACATTAAATATCCAAGTTATGATCCTAGCAAACCAGCAAGTTTATCTTCTGTTATGATTCAAAAGCTGCTTCGGGAAAAGCTGGGGTATAAAGGAATTGTTGTCACGGATGATCTTGAAATGGGCGCAGTAAATAAATATTATTCATATGAAGATATGGCAATCGAAGCGATTAATGCCGGAGCGGATTTGCTGCTTGTTTGCCATGAATATGAGCATCAAGTGGAGGTTTATAATGGCTTAGTGAAAGCAGTGAAAGACGGAAAAATTCAAGAAAAGCGCATCAACGAAGCGGTGACAAGAGTGCTAATGCATAAATTATCCACTATTCAAAATCCGATCGTTGATCCGCAATATGCGAAAGAAACAGTTGGAAGCAAGGAGCATAAAACACTGATCGAAAATTGGATGAATACAAAGGAACAGTGATTCAATTAAATTCGTAGAAGATCTTCATTCAATGTTTGGGCAAGCCGATTGTAGGCGGCTGCCCATGTTATACCAATCAATAGAGGAGGAACAATAGAGGAAAATGATTTGTCATCAATGTGGAAATGAACAAGAAAAAGGAAATTTTTGTGGGAAATGCGGGGCAAAATTGAATAATGATCTAAATCTACAAGAAACAGCGGGAGGCGGCGGGGATCAGGTTTCAATTAACAGAAATCCCCAACCGTCTTATGGCCAAGCAGCTTCCACGCAAATGAATGAACATGTAGAAAAGGTTAAAAAGCAGTCGAAAGTGTATGGAAGCTATTTCGTTCATTTTTTGAAACATCCGTCATCCATTTTTGGCAAAGAAAAAAATGAATGGGTGAATGGCTTTATCAGCATTATTTTATTTGTGTTCATTGTCACACTAACGGTTAGCGTTTTTGTCCGCAATCTATTTAAATCGGCAATTCATGGTACTCAAGGACTGATAAATGAGTTTTATGATGGACCTTCGTATATTTCGGTCTTTTTTAATGTTTTTATATTTGTTTTTCTTATTGTTGCGCTCGTGTTATTGTGTATGTTCATTGTTAATAAATTGTTTGGATCAAGTGCATCTTTTAAAGAGGTAACAGCTATATATGGAGCACATCTTACCACTGCGATCATTGTTTCGCTTATCGCGTTATTGCTAGTTTTGTTAAAATCCCATGTTTATGGAAACATTGTGCTGAGCATTTCACTTTTGCTTGCGATCGTTTTAATTCCATATTATTTGATAAGTGTACTGCTAACGAAATATTCAAAAGGAATAGATCCTTTATACTCATTTATTATCTATGTTGCTATATTTTCCATCGTGTTTGCGATTTTTATCGGTATATTGGCTGATTCGGCAATGGGGAGAATTGTTGATCAATGGAGATATTTTTGGTGATGGAGTGACATTGAACATTTTGAACGAATCTAAATATTAGCTGCTTTAATTTTCATACAATATAGACTACACAATGAGTACCGTTAAGCCTTAAAAGCATCAGATCACCTTCTGCGCTGGTATGCCCGCCGCATACCAGCGTTTCATATGTTAATAGGCTGATTTTCATTCTATTGTATGATATGACGTTTTAAGTTGAGGTCATTATGAGAGAATTGGAAGCAGTATGGAACAATTGGCCGATATTCTAGGCAAACTATAAGCTGAAACTGGACATATTTTAATCGTTTGCCTAAAATGAAGCTAAAGGGAATACCAAAACAATCCAAAAAATTGTTTTCAAAGGAAGGTGATGCTCAACATGGATGCAAAGGCGAAAAAAACGGCTTTACGTGGAATTACATATGGCTTGTACATTGTCGGAACGAAAGATGAAAACGGAGCCAATGGATTTGCTGGAAATTGGTTGACGCAAACCTCTTTTGAACCGCCTTTAGTTGCAGTTGCCGCAAAAGCGGGTACACGTTCACAACAACAAATTGCCAAAAGCGGAGTGTTTAGCGTCAATATTTTGGAGACGGGTCAGAAGGACATGGTTACTGCCTTTTTCCGATCCATTGAGCCGGAAGGAAACAAGCTGGCTGGATACGAATTTTATACGGAAGAAACAGGATGTCCGATTTTTAAAGATGCGTTGAGCTTTTTTGAGTGTAAAGTGGTGGAAAAAATAGAAAAAGGTGACCACTATATTTACGTTGGTGAAGTGTTCAATGCCGGAGTGCATCGGGAAGGCGAACCGCTAACATTGAAAGAAACCGGTTTCTATTATGGAGGCTAAACTTTTTATAAGAATAATGTTCTGGTTAAAAAGACCTGCAAATTTTATTATTTGAGACAAAAAATAAGAATATAGTTTTGTTCGGCTAAAGGTTGAAGCAAGATTTTAAAGGATAAGCGATGATGACTTACGATTATTTGAAGCAGGCGTTCATTTCCGCCTGCTTCAAGCGTTTTTTCCAAGTGAATGTACGTAGTATAAGTATATGAATTCATTGAAATTTTCGTAAAAAAATAGTATAATATAATTTATTGTACGAATCATGCAAATTATTTTAATAAATTAATTTTAAAAAATTTCATCATGGTGGGATAAATAATTATGGATAAGGATAACAAGCTATCATTTTCTTCGCTTGCTGTCATTGGAGTTATGTTGTTTGCCCTATTTTTTGGGGCAGGGAATCTAATATTTCCGGCTCAGCTTGGACAAAATGCCGGGGAAAATCTGTGGTTTGCTGTTACTGGATTTATCATTACTGGAGTTGGATTGCCGTTTCTCGGGATTATAGCGATGAGTTTTTCCGGAAGCAGTGATTTACAAGAGCTTTCTAGTAGAGTTCATCCGACTTATGCCGTCTTTCTTACATCATTGCTCTATTTAACAATTGGTCCTTTTTTTGCAGCACCGCGGACTGGAACTGTTGCGTATGAAGTCGGTATTGCGCCGTTTGTTGCTGAGGAATTTCATCAAGTTGGATTGTTTATTTATACGCTGCTATTTTTTGCTGTGACTTTTTGGTTTTCTTTATACCCGTCTAAGATTGTCGATAATGTTGGAAAACTTCTAGCGCCTGGAATTGTGATTCTTCTTGCCATACTTTTATTTATGGTAGTTGTGAATCCTATTGGGGACATTGGTTCAGCGCAAGGCGTGTATAAAATTCATGCGTTTTCCCAAGGTTTTATAGATGGCTATAGTACAATGGACGCCCTTGCATCACTTGTATTTGGCATTATTGTGATCAATGCCATACGCAAATTAGGTGTAACATCAAAAAAAGATATTCTGAAAGCAACAACAAAATCAGGAACTGTTGCCATTGCGCTTCTCGCACTGATTTATATTGGAATTGCTTATTTAGGAGCAACAAGTACAGAAGCTTTCGGAATTTTTAAAACAGGCGGACCCGTTCTCAGCAATGCAGCTTCACATTATTTTGGCACATTCGGTTTAATTATGCTGGCTATTATTATCATCCTTGCATGTTTAACGACTGCCATCGGATTAATAACGGCGAATGCTGAATATTTTCATAAATTGATTCCGAGAATCGGCTATAAAACGTGGGTTGTCTTCTTTAGCATACTTACTTTTATAATAGCAAACTTTGGATTAGCGAATATTATTACATTTTCTATCCCTGTCTTAATGTTCATCTATCCGCTAGCGATTGTTTTGATTTTGTTAACGTTCTTGTCGCCGCTTTTCCATCACGCACGCATTGTATATGCTTCAGCGACTGGAGTTACATTTTTAATTAGTATTTTTGATGGTTTGAAATCATTATGTGATTCACTTGGAATTGATTATTTCGGATGGATGGTACCAATTGTTTCGTTCTATGAACAAGTATTGCCATTTTATAAACAAGGACTCGGCTGGTTTATTCCAGCGATTATTGTCATTATTATTACAGGTATTGTCGGAAGGATTCAGGCCAAATCAACTGTTAAAGCGTAAAATGTTCTATTATATATAGAAAGAATAGTTTGAATTTTTGTAAGCTATAAAAAAGGAACTTTCTTAAGGAAGGTTCCTTTTTTGATCAAACTTGACCATTGACAATTTTTTTATAAAGTAAAGGAAGATTCTTTTTATTATTTAGTGATTATGGTATTTTTCTTGTAGAGGTTAAAGTCTATCCACCCTTCGCAAGTTCGGATTTAAAAATAAAGGATATTTAGCAGCTGCTAGAAGTATCCCCTTTACAATATAATGGAATGATATCAGAAGCTTTGAAGATGTATGCCGTTCTTTAGACTTTATTAATTGAGAGAAAACCTTTAAGGAAGGGAAATAGGAATATATATTGTAAGGGTAACATCGGCCGCCAGATGGTTCTATGTTCGGCAGCTGAATGCAATTTGTGATTAGTTGATGAACAGAAAAGAAGGATTTCATTACACTTTATAAAAGGAAGTGTGACGTTGTGAAAGCCAAACAATTATTGGTATTACTATTTATTACAATAATCATTTCTGCTTGCAGTTCAAATAAAGAACAATCAACCATGGAGCACGCGCCGAATGGCGACTTGTGGGAAACAACTGCTTCAAGGGATGAACTGCCGACCTTTTTAAATGAATATAGCGAAAACATTCAAATCATCTATCAAGCAGCCGGAAAATCAATGGAGCTGCTGCAATGGATTCCTTGTTATTGTGGCTGCGGCGATCATGCCGGACATCGGAGCAGTCTAAATTGTTTTGTTAAGCAAGTAAATCAAAATGGTTCTGTTGTATGGGATGACCATGGAACACGCTGCAACGTCTGCTTAGAAATTGCAGCAGAAGCAATCAAAATGAAGCAAGATGGAAAAACGGTAAAAGAAATTCGCCAATATATAGATGAAAAATACAAAGAAGGCTATGCGAACCCGACAGACACACCAATGCCGTTATAAAGAAAAGGATGAGACCAATTATTGGTTTCATCCTTTTCTATGTTTTATGCTTTGTCGAAACTGTTTTTGTCCTCAGGACTTGATCATGATGGAAAAAGGCTTGTGATTAGACATTTAATCTTGAATGTCCATCAATACTGTTTTTTTGTTATTTTTACATAATAAAATTGTCGGAGAAAGCTCCTTCGGCTTTTTTTTGACCGATCCTCCACGCTTTCCAACAAAGAATTATTTATAATCATATTCCCTTTCGCTCCATGACCCATTTTCCATTCTGCCTTTCCCTCATGTCTAATTCTAAGGACTGATCTAATAAAACTAGCAAGAAAAGTCGAAATTTTTAAAAACATACTTGACAAATAGGAATAATGGAATTAATATCATACTTAAATCTTTTACTTTTATCCGGTTGCCCACTGGACCGCCAGAGGCTCATATCAGTTCCTAATATTAGGATCTGATATGAGCCTTTTTTATTAAAATTTAAGGAGGGAAAATCAATGGGTTTACAATTTGCTTATTGGGCGCCAAACGTTAGTGGAGGGCTTGTGATCTCTAATCTGCCACAGAAAACAGGCTGGTCATTTGAGGATAACAAACGTTATGCACAAATAGCTGAAGAAAATGGTTTTGATTACGTCCTGCTGCAAACAAGATTTTTCGCCAGCTACGGAGCTGAAAAACAATTAGAAGCCGCTGCGCTTGCTTCTGCACTTGCCGCTAGTACCAAAAAATTAAACATTATTACAGCTGTGCTGCCCGGTCTTTGGCATCCAGGTGTCATAGCAAAAATTATTTCAACGATTGATCATATCAGTAATGGTCGTGCTTCAATTAATATTGTCAGCGGATGGTTTAAAAATGAATTTATCGGTTATGGGGAACCGTGGTTAGACCATGATGAACGTTATCGACGGTCTGAAGAATTTATACAGGTTCTACGAGATTTGTGGACAAAGGAAACCACTACTTTTAAAGGAGATTTTTATCGTATAAATGAAGCGCCATTAAAGCCTAAACCTATTAATATCCCAAAAATTTTCCAAGGCGGAAACTCGAAAGCAGCAAGAGAAATGGCTGGACGAGTTTCAGATGTTTATTTCATGAATGGAAATTCGCTGGAAAATCTGAAAAAGCAAATTGATCATGTGAAATCATTGGCTGAATCGAACGGAAGAAACATCCAATTCGGTGTTAATGGCTTCGTGATTGTTCGTGATACAGAAGAAGAAGCAAAACAAGTTTTAAAAGATATTGTTTTACATGCAGATAAAGAAGCTGTGGAAGGCTTTGAAAGTCAAGTGAAATTCGCAGGGAAAGCCTCTCCTGAAGGTGAAGGAATGTGGGCGGAATCCACCTTCGAAGATCTTGTGCAATATAATGACGGTTTCAAAACAGGTTTGATTGGGACGGCAGAACAAGTGGCGGATCGCATCATTGAGCTGAAAAAAATAGGAGTCGATATTGTTTTGACAGGATTTTTACATTACGATGAAGACTTAAAAGCCTTTGGTGAAAAAGTCATTCCGCTCGTAAGAGAAAAAGAAGCAAAATTGGAGGGAATCCTAGCCAACTAATATAAAGAAGCATAAGATTCGAAATGAGTAAGCTTTCGGAACAACTAACAAATGAATACGAATGATGTTGGGCATTCAACATCAAGAAATGAGGAGTCTCTTTCTTTAAATAATACTTGACATATAGGAATAATATGTATTAATTTAGTTATAAACAAAATAGTTTGATGAATGCTGACTGGACAACTAGAGGCTCTCAATTCAAGATCATATTTCTTGAAATGAGAGTCTCTTTCCTTTTTTTACAAACATGGAAAGGTGGATTAGCGGTGGCAAATAGTTATGTGAACATATTGGATTATAAAGCAGAAAAACAAAAATCTTTGCGAGAAAATGAATATTTGAATTTGCCGGATTTACAATTTTTCCTTTGGTGCCAAAAGAATTATCGGATAAATAAAGGTGTTTTCAATACTATTGACAATTGGTTTTATACAAATGGAGTCGTTTCTATTATTCATCGTCGAATTTATATTTTAGCTTTTCTGGAATTTGTCAAAAGAGAAGATGCGGATTTTAAAAAACGCAAATATATCCGTTTTGGAAACGGAGGTCTTTCAAAGAAGCTTCATCAATTTATGAATGAAATAATGGAACAATAGAACGATTATGTCAGTAAACTATTAATCACAAACATTATTTAGATAAAGAAGACAAAGGGGTAACTAATGATGAGTGTTGCAGAAGGAACAGGTCATTACCTTGACACAGCTTTGCAGTTAGCAAAGGAGTTTGCTAAAACTGCAATTGAAAGGGATGAACGAGGAGGAACAGCAAAAGCAGAACGTGATCTGCTTAGAAAAAGCGGATTACTTTCACTTATCATCCCGAAGTCTTTAGGCGGACTGGGGAAGGATTGGAAAGCTGTGCTGCAAATTACACGTGAGCTGGCAAAAGTAGACGGGTCATTGGCTCACTTATTCGGCTATCATTTCTTATGCTTGACATCCGTACATCTATTCGGTTCCCCTCAGCAGAAAGAGAAGTATTATAAGGAAACGGCTGAAAATAATTTGTTTTGGGGAAATACCTATAATCCTCTTGATGAAAGCTTGCTCGTAAAGCGAGAAGGGGATCAGTTAAAGCTAATTGGGAAAAAAAGCTTTTGCTCGGGTGCTAAAGATTCAGACCGGCTGCTTATATCAGCTAAAAGTCCAAATCAAGATCGCCCTGTTATTGCCGTTATTCCTACTAATCGGACAGGAATAATCATTAATGATGATTGGGATAGCTTCGGCCAACGGCAAACGGACAGCGGCACTGTTGTTTTTCAAGATGTACTGCTGAAGGAAGAAGAGATATTAAATTTCTATGAACAAGAACCTGAAAGCTTTTTCCCTACTATAAGGACGCATACTGCTCAAACCATTTTAGTTCATGTTCTTCTTGGAATTGCGGAGGGAGCATTTGAAGAAGCGAAAAACTATACGAAAAATATCACTCGTCCTTGGCTGACCTCTAAAGTAGATCAGGCGACGAGCGATCCATATACGATTCGCCAGTATGGAGATTTATATGTGCAGCTAAAAGCTGCAGCTGCATTGGCCCAAGACGCTTCAAATGCTCTGCAAGAAGCATGGGATAAAGAAAGGGCATTAACAGAACAGGAACGTGGAGAGTGTGGAATTATCATTGCGACTGCAAAGGTTGCAACAGCAAAAGCAGCTTTAGAGGTTACCAGCCGTATGTTTGAAGTAATGGGGGCAAGGGCAACTTTAGGAAAATATCGGTTTGACCGCTTTTGGCGAAATGTAAGGACTCACACGTTGCATGATCCCATTGAATATAAAATCCGTGATATCGGAGAATGGGCCCTTAACGGTAAATTACCTGAGATTACACCGTATTCTTAATGTAAAAACGATCGAATTTAATTGAAGAAAGGTGATGACATTATGTCAAATATCGTGATTATTTCTGGAAGTCCATCTAAACCATCAAGAAGCTTAGCTATCTCTGCTTATTTAGAAAAAAGGATCAAAGCTGAAGGGCTGAATGCGTCTACCATTTCAGTTCGTGACCTGCCGGCAGAAGATCTTTTATTTGCCAACTTCAACAGCCCAAAAATTCAAGAGGTTTTAGCACAGATTGAACAAGCACAGGCAGTTATTATTGTAAGTCCTGTATATAAAGCAAGCTATCCTGGGGTGTTAAAAGCCCTGTTAGATTTCATTCCTGAAAAAGGATTCGTTGATAAAGTTGTTCTCCCAGTGGTTACCGGCGGAACAGCAGCTCATCTTTTAACATTGGAATATGCTATTAAGCCGATTGCTTCTGTGTTAGGCAGCCAGGAGATTTTAAAAGGAGTGTATTTCGTAGATTCTCAAATTGGCTATCACGAAGATCAGGTTACTTTTATTGATGCGGAAATAGAATCGAGATTACAAACATCATTGAATGATCTATTAAGCCGGTTAAAAGTTGAACAATTAAAATAGTGATTTATATATTGTTTGCACCGAACAGAAAGGATGTTTCATCCTGCTTACGGAGATGAAACATAATGGTGCCAGAACTGTCACCAATAAATGCTTAAGCTGCCGTTGATTCCAACCAAAAAATTCTTGCCTTTGTATAGGAAAATATATTACTTTAGCAAAAATTTCATATGATCAAATGTATCATGTTGACTGGACGACCAGAGACATATCATCGCAAGTTTCGTACTTGCAAAGATAGTCTCTGTTTTTTTTCGTTATAAACCTTTAAATAAAATGAAGAAAAAGATGTAACAACAAGTATTTGAGAAAGAGACACGTACCTTTCAAAAATGATCCCACTCCATTTCAGTTTCGATATATAGAATCACAGACATTATCGGTCCATGGAATGATAACTAAACGACAATGTCAAATTTACGGTTAGTCGGGAGGAAATCATATGAAGAAAAAGCGAATTTATTTAAACGCTTTTGATATGAATTGTGTGGCGCATCAATCTCCGGGATTATGGGTGCATCCTGAAGATCAGTCATACCGATATAAAGATATTGAATATTGGGTTGAGCTGGCGCAATTACTGGAAAAAGGGCGGTTCGATGGATTATTTATTGCAGATGTAATCGGCATTTATGATGTGTATGGAAATGATAAAACAACAGCAGTACGTGAAGCAACCCAAGTTCCAGTCAATGACCCTATTTTACTTGTTTCTGCAATGGCGCATGCAACGGAGCATTTAGGCTTTGGGATCACATGCTCTACAACATTTGAGCATCCATATACATTTGCACGCAGAATGTCGACTTTAGACCATTTAACAAAGGGCCGAGTAGGCTGGAATATTGTTACTTCCTATTTGGAAAGCGGAACGAAAAACATCGATATTGGCGATCGGTTCCTCCATTCAGAACGATATAATATTGCGGAAGAATATTTGGAAGTTTGCTATAAATTATGGGAAGGCAGCTGGGAAGACGATGCTGTTATAAAAGATAGAGATAGAAAAATTTTCACAGACCCAGCGAAAGTTCATGAAATAAATCATCACGGCAAATATTTTAATGTGCCAGGCATTCATTTGTGCGAGCCGTCGCCGCAAAGAACACCTGTTTTATATCAAGCAGGCGCTTCAGCGAGAGGGCGTCAATTTGCAGCAAAACATGCTGAGTGCACATTTGTTTCGATGCCAGGAAAAGAGCCTATCGCTTCATATGTTAAAAATTTAAGAGCCCAGGCTGCTGAATTTGGCAGGGATCCGCAAAGCATAAAAATATTCGCTTTGTTCACACCGATTGTTGGGCGGACGGAGGAGGAAGCGTGGGCGAAATATGAAGAATTATCGCAATATATCAGCTATGAAGGGGCCCTTTCTTTATTAGGCGGCTGGTCAGGTGTTGATTTTTCAAAATATGATCCTGATCAAGAAATTGAATACATTGATACTAACGCCATCAAATCAGTGCTCGAATCATTAACGAAAGCAAGTCCAAATAAAAAATGGACTGTCCGCGAGCTGGCGAATTTTGCTGGAATAGGCGGAATGGGTCCTGTAGTAGTCGGAACACCAAAGCAAATAGCTGATACGTTTGAGGAATGGATTGAAGATACGGATATCGATGGATTTAATCTCGCCTATGCAATAACGCCGGGAACTTTTAAAGATTTTGTTGATCTTGTCATTCCGGAGCTTCAACAACGTGGAGTCGTGAAAAAAGAATATGAAGAAGGAACTTTGCGGGAAAAATTGTTTGGCAAAGGCCAGTCCCGTTTACCGGAAGACCATATTGGAGCTAAATATAGAAATTTAAGCTATCAACTGCAGGATTAACCTCACTTTTTTGTATCAAAAGAAGCTTTGAACTTCGTATGATCAGCCTTGAAAAAAAGGAAAATGTAGGTTAGTCGTTAGTCAGTATTACTTTTGCATCATCTTTATTTGACTTGTTGCCAATTTTGCTGCGGATTCATAAGTCCTTTAAGTCGTTTATGAAATGAATTCGTTTTTTGGCTAAACAAATTTGATAAATGGAGATATGGGGAATATGACAAAGCCATTATCATTTTCTGCTTTTGTTATGAATACACCTTCTCACATTCTTCACGGGATGTGGCGTGATCAAGAAGGTCATCAGCTTAACTTTAATGACGTAAATCTTTGGGTTTCTTTAGCGAAACGGCTGGATGAGGGAGGTTTTGACGTCATCTTTTTCGCCGACGTCGTCGGGCTGTACAATGACTTTCGAGGAGGATGGGATTTCCATATTGAAAATGGCTTGCAAGTACCTAGTAATGACCCAATGGTACTGCTTTCAGCACTTGCAGTAAATACAAAACATTTGGGCTTAGCTTTTACGGCGGCTCCGGTTCAAGAACCTCCCTTTAACTTTGCACGCCGTGTATCAACATTAGATCACATCACCAAAGGACGAATTGCCTGGAACATGGTTACCAGCTACTCAGCAAATGCCTTTCGCAACTTTGGCTATGACGGCTTAGTTCCGCATGATGAACGATATGAGTGGCTGGATGAATATGTTGATGTTTTATATAAGCTTTGGGAAGGTTCATGGGATGAAGGAGCGCTTTTGCAGGACCGTGAAAGCGGAATTCATGCGGATCCGGCGAAAGTCCATAAAATTCATCATGTCGGCAAGCGCTACAAGGTGGAAGGACCGCACTTAGTGGCTCCATCACCGCAGCGCACACCGTTGCTTTTTCAAGCTGGTTCGTCCCCTACTGGCAGAGATTTTTCGGCTCGCAATGCTGAAGCGATCTTCATTGGAGCACCTGATCCTGAAAATGCCCGCAAGCTGATCGATGAAACACGAAGGTTGGCGGTTGAAAATGGCAGAAAGAGTGAGGATATCCACTTTTATCAGGGATTGTACTTTGTGATCGGAAAGACGGAGGAAGAAGCTCGGCAAAAAGAATATGAACTTGAAAATAAGATTGATTTCGATATGATGATCGCTCATTCCGCTGGGGGGATGGGAATTGATTTAGGGAATGCTACTTTAGATACTCCATTGGAAGATATCAAAACTGAAGGGATCAGAAGCACATATGAATGGCTAAAGCAAAGCACGCCGGGAAGGACTCCTACAGTTAGAGATCTTGCTAGGCTCAGGAGCAAAACAAACCGTATTGTCGGCACTCCTGAAATGATTGCAGACCAGCTTGAGCTTTGGAGGGATGCAGGTGTTGACGGCATCAATGTCATCAATGCGACGATTCCCGGTTCCTATGAAGAATTTATTGATCAAGTCATGCCTGTGCTTCGAAAGCGCGGTTTAGCGCGCAATGGATATGGAAAGCCAGGAACATTGCGGCGCAAATTGTTTGGGACAGATCGTCTCAATGAGCGTCATCCTGCTGCAAAATACCGAGGTGCATTTGCAGCGAAAAGCCCTGTAAATTGATCTGAGGTGCTAGTAATTGCTGTTTGGCTCTTTTTTTTACAAATAAATATTACTAAAAAGATGTGAATAGTGAAATTTAAAATACGATTAAAGGAGTGCATAAAAGATGTCAATTCAAAATCAATTAAATGAAGCAAGCTCTTTGACTTTTAACGGTCCGGTAAAAGTTGATTCGCCTGAATTAGATCAATTGATTGATGTAATTGCCAAAGAAGCTGAGGAACGAAGAAATGCCGGCAGTGAAGAACTGCCTTATCACGCCTTCGATTTAATTCGGCAATCTCGATTGGGTGCTTTACGTCTGCCTGTTGAACTAGGCGGTGGAGGAGCTAGTATTCGTGATCTTTTCTATGTCCTAATCCGTTTAGCTGAAGCCGATCCGGATGTGGCGCACAGCCTTCGTGCCCATTATTGGCAAGTAGAAGAAATACTTCGAAATCCGGATAAAGAACGACGTGAGCAATTGTTGGGAATCGTGGCAAAAGGAGATATTATTGGGAATGCCTTTACGGAAATTTCATCAAAAAATGTTGGTCATTTGATTTTTGAAACAACTTTGACTCAAGATGGCGAAGGATACCGATTAAACGGTACGAAATATTTTAGCACCGGTACCATATATTCCGACTGGGTAATCGTTATGGCATCAACCCCTGAAGGAAAACCTGTTTCCGCGTTTATTCCGACAAATCGTGATGGCGTCATCATTGAAGATGACTGGGATGGTATCGGACAAAAATTAACAGGAAGCGGTACAACACGCTTAAACAATGTATATGTCAATCGAGAAGAAGTAACATTTATTGATGAGACGAAGACGCCTTTCAATTCATTTTTACAGCTCTATCTGCAAGGAGTGATAGCGGGTATTTTGCGGAATGTGGTGACAGACGCTAAAGCTTTAGTTCATGGAAGATCCAGAACCTTTACTTTTGCATCGGCAGATACGCCAGCGGCTGATCCGCTGCTTCAGCAAATTATTGGGCAGCTTTCAAGCAGCGCGTTTGCCGCAGAAGCACTTGTGCTGGCTGCCGCAGATGCATTAGACATAGCAGTGAATGAGGCGGTTAATGGAGAAATAGACTTTGATTTAAGTCATGAGGCTTCCCTGCGAGCTGCTCAGGCGAAAGTTATTATCGATCACCTTGCATTACAAGCAGCTACACTTCTCTTTGAGGTTGGCGGCGCTTCAGCTACGAGACAATCCAAGCATTTTGACCGCCACTGGCGCAATATTCGCACACTTGCTTCCCATAATCCGATAGCCTACAAAGCAAGAGCTATTGGCGATTATGTTGTGAATGGTACGAAGCTTCCGATAAGAGAGGTTTACTTCTAAGGATTTTATTGGAGGATGCACAATGGATTTTAACGCAAGCAATCAGACGATTCGAAATGAACGAGATGCAAGGCTCGTAGAATATGCGGAGCGCATTGCAGAGAAAATTCGACAGACAGCTGATAAATATGATGAAACAGGAGAATTTCCGTTTGAGCATATCGAAATCCTGAAAAAAGAGGGTTATCATAAGCTAACAATCCCTAAAGAATTTGGAGGTGAAGAACTTTCATTATATGAAATTTTGCTTGTACAAGAACGATTAGCGAAAGCCTGTGGTTCTACGGCACTGGCGATAGGATGGCACTTAATGGCATTCTTTAGCCTTAGGGATTTCCGGCCTTGGAAAGAAGAAATTTTTGCGAAAATATGCAGAGAGGCCGTTGAGGAAGGTTCATTATTAAATGTTTTTGTCACGGAGCGGACATCAGGCAATATTGTAAGAGGCGGAACCCCATCAACAATTGCGAGAAAAACGAAAGACGGATATATCATTTCAGGAAGAAAGGCACTTGCAACATTGGCGCCAATTGTGTCGCATTTTACGATTTTGGCATATGTCGAAGAAGAAGATAAAACGGCCGAATTTTTAATTAAAAAAAATGATTCGGTACAATTGATAGATACATGGAATGTTTTGGGAATGAGAGCAACAGGCAGCCATGATATCGAACTGCATGATGTGTTTGTGCCGGAAGAGGCGTTATTGTCTTACATTGACAAGGGGAAGAACAACCGCTTTAAGGGCAACAGCAGTGCCTACACGCTGCAGTTGCCAGCCATTTATTTAGGGATTGCGATTGCAGCCAGAGATTTTATTTTAAAGTATGCGGCTGAGAAATTTTCACCAAGTCTAGGAGATGTTATTCTAGAGGCGCCGCATGTTCAGGATAAAATTGGAGAAATCGAAATTTTAATCGCTGTATCAAGATACCTGTTATACGGTTTAGCTGAAAAATGGGACCGAAATTTACATGTTCGAGATAAGTTAAGCAATGAAGTCTCTATTACAAAATATACAGTATGTAATAATGCGATCAAAATAGTAGAGCTGGCTATGAGAATCGCAGGCGGTCATTCGTTATCGAAAGATTTGCCATTAGAAAGATATTTTAGGGATGTTCAGTGTGGTTTATATAATCCTCCTTTAAATGACATGGTCGTGAGTCAAGTTTCGAAATCCGTGATTGAAGAATATCGAAATAGCTTGAAAGAAGTGCAATTTAAATAGGAGGATGCTGGAGACTGTGGGAGCATTTTCTGCTGCTGAGCAGAAAAGTGCATAATATTTGCTGACTGGAACACCAGAGGCCTTAATTTCATGAAAAATGAAATTAAGGCCTTTCTTTTTCACAATATGACAAGGAAAAAAATTTTTTGCATTGCACAAATGTGTCAAAGTATTATGGTTCATCGCCATTTTTCCAAGTTAAACAAATTAAATTAAACATAAAGAGTTAAGATGGGAGAAGCACCATCCCCAAACACTCGAGTAGTTCCCGCATTAAACGTTTTGAACAAAGGGGATATTGTATATAGATCTAGATAAATTTTCGGTTGGTGGAGGAAATTGATGATTAGGCTAGAGAGAGTTAGTAAAATATACGAGTCTGGTGGGAAAAAAGTAGAAGCTGTAAAAGATGTTTCGCTTCACATTAAAAAAGGCGACATTTTTGGAATCATCGGCTTTAGCGGAGCCGGAAAAAGTACACTGCTTAGGTTAGTGAATTTACTCGAACGTCCGACAAAAGGAAATATTATAGTCGATAATTATGATTTGAATTCCATATCTTCGAAAGATCTGCGGCAATTAAGAAGAAAAATTGGAATGATTTTTCAAACATTTAATCTATTTAATTCTCGCACGGTATATGGCAATATTGCTTACCCTTTAAGATTGGAGAAAAAATCGAAGGAGGAAATCCACCAACGAGTTACAGAGCTATTACAATTTGTTGGTCTTGAAGACCAAGCTGACAAATTTCCTGAACAGTTGTCAGGAGGTCAAAAACAAAGAGTAGGGATTGCACGAGCGCTTGCAACTTCACCAGACATTCTGTTATGTGATGAGGCTACCTCGGCTTTAGATCCAGAAACCACTAATGAAATATTAAATCTATTGAAAAAAGTGAATGAAGAATTCAATATTACGATTTTATTAATAACACATGAAATGAACGTGATTCGAAAAATTTGCAATCGCGTAGCGGTTATGGAAAACGGGAGAATCATTGAAGAGGGCGAGGTTTTTAATATATTTTCAAATCCTCAAGAAAAAACGACGAAAAATTTTATCAGTTCGGTTGTAAATGAAAAATTATCTTCGAGCTTGCTTGAAAAGTTAAGGAAGGATCATGAAAGAAAGCTTTATCGAATTGTATTTTCAGGAGACACTGCGAGTCAACCTATATTATCGACATTAACAGCTAAACATAATATTCACTTTAATATCATTTACGGAAGCATCAATGAACTTCAAAATCAATTGTTTGGCAATTTAATCGTGGAATTCATTGGAGCTGATTCTCAAATTGAAGAAGTATTAAAAGAGTTGACAGAGATAGTTGAAGTAAGGGAGGTCACAAACGGTGAAAGTTGATTGGACGACGTTTTGGCCTAGAATACTTCAAGCAACAGGTGAAACGATTACAATGGTCATTTTCACATTGATTTTTGCTAGTATTTTAGGAATTATCATGGGACTACTGCTATTTGTCACCCGTAAAGGCAATATTTTAGAAAATAGATTCATCTTTTCATTTTTGAATTTATTAATCAATATTATTCGACCTATACCGTTCATCATATTTTTAGTTGCCATCAGCCCGCTTACGCGATTCGTTGTGGGAACTACAATTGGAACGACAGCGGCTATTTTTCCGATGACCATTGCTGCAGCTTTTGCCATTGCCAGGGTGGTAGAAAATAATTTAGTCTCAATTGATCCAGGTATTATCGAGGCTGCAAAGGCGATGGGGGCATCACCTATTCAAATAATATTTGGGGTACTAATTCCCGAAGCATTAGGGCCTTTAATTTTAGGAATTACATTTATCACCGTAGGACTTATTGATTTTTCCGCCATGGCTGGAACGGTTGGCGGAGGGGGCCTTGGGGATCTTGCGATGACATATGGTTATCAGCGGTTTGATACATCCGTCATGATTGTTACGGTTGTCATATTAATTATTCTTGTTCAAATTGCTCAATTTATTGGCAACATGCTTTCACGTTTCTTTTTACGCAGATAGATCAATCATATATTAGGGGGATTATTATTTTATGAAAATCAAACTATTCCATTTACTAGTAACAATTTTGGTGATTGGCCTCTTGGCAGGCTGCAACAGCAATTCAGCATCTGGTGATAAAAAAGAAAAAGTCGTTACTGTTAAGGTGGGGATTACCGGATCAGATGGACAGTATTGGGACATCATTAAGAAAAAAGCGTTAGAAAAAAATATTAAGGTAGAATATGTCGAATTTTCCGATTATGTGCTGCCAAATACTGCACTTGTCAATGGCGAGGTAGATGTGAACGCCTTCCAGCATCTTGCATTTTTAAGTCAATTTATCGCGGAAAATAATGTGAATATTGTGCCGATTGGCTCAACTGTTGTTGCTCCTTTAGGATTGTATTCGGAAAAATATAAAGATGTATCCGAGATCCCAAATGGTTCAAAAATTGCGGTTCCAAATGATCCGGCTAATTTAGGCAGAGGGCTAAAGGTTCTGCAGCAAGCTGGATTAATTGAGTTAAGGGAAGATGTCGGTCTTTATCCAACAGTAAAAGATATCGTTAAAAATCCAAAAAATATTGAAATAGTAGAAGTCGTTGCCCAACAGACTCCTAGAGTGCTGCCTGATGTAGCCGCATCTATTATTAATGGCGGAATAGCTGGTCAAGCCGGTTACACTTTAGCAGATGCCATTTTTCATGATGATCCAAACAGCAAAGATACACTGCCGTATGTTAACGTTTTTGCCACTTTAGAAAAGAATAAAGACAATGAGGCATATAAGACCATTGCGGAAATTTATCAGACAGAAGAAGTAGCTAAAGCAGTAGAAGAAGATACGAAGGGTGCAAGCATTGTCACAAAGGTGCCAGTACCAGAACTGCAAAAAGAATTAGATCGCTTAGTTGAAAATATTAAACAAGGCAAAGAATAACATAAGGAAGGAATTGTTTATTTGCGAGCAAGGCTGCATTTGAATTTGATGACAATCGACTGATAGAATCGGAATTTGTACTTTTGAAAAGATGCTGGAGTGAGAAATATGGCAAAGCAGATAATATTAAATCTTTTTGATATGGCAGGAGCTATGCATAATTCTCACGGATTATGGAAGCATCCTCAAAATAAACGCCATCTTTATTATAATGATCTACATTATTGGATTGAGTTAGGAAAATTGTTGGAAAAAGGGAAGTTTGACACCATTTTTTTTGCAGATGTAGCCGGAGTGTATGATGTCTATCAAAATAGTAAAGATGCTGCGATTCGAGACGGCGTTCAAGTTCCGCTAAATGATCCGGCCTTTATTGTACCAGCGGTGGCAGCTGTTACAGAGCATTTGTCATTTGTAGTAACGGTCAGCACAACGTATGAACATCCGTTTTCAAATGCACGTCGCTTCTCCACATTAGATCACTTTACAAACGGCAGAATTGGCTGGAATGTTGTCACCTCATATTTGCCAAATGCTGCGCAAAACTACGGCCATAAAGAAATTGTTAAACATGACGAGCGTTATGATATTGCCGATGAATTTATGGAGGTTTCCTATAAGCTTTGGGAAGGCAGCTGGGAGGAGCATGCGTTTGTTGGCGATGCGGAAAATGAAATTTTATTTGATCCCGAAAAGGTTCATGAAATAAACCATAATGGGCGATATTTCAGCGTAAAAGGCCCGCATTTAACATATCCTTCTGCACAGCGGACACCTGTTATTTTTCAGGCAGGTTCTTCTGAACGCGGCAGAGATTTCGCCGCCAAGCATGCAGAGTGTGTATTTGTTGGCGGGTCGACGCCCGAAAAATTAAGATTTTATATTCAAGATATTAAAGAACGGGCTGAAAAATACGGACGGAATCCTGAAAATATTAAAGCATTTACGTTTTTAAATGTCATTGTGGCAGAAACGACAGAAGAAGCTGAATTAAAATATGAGGAATACAATCGATTGTGGAGTGCTGAAGCGGCAAAAGCTCAATATGGCGGTTCAACAGGCTATGATTTATCTAAATATGAAGATAAAGACGCTTTTTTTGAATATAAGCATACGGAACATGGTCAGTCTCGAGCTGCTTCATTAACGAAAGATGCGCCAAGAAAATTAACTGTTCGAGAAGTGTTAAACAAGTTTGAAACGATCGGAAGGAGTAATGTATTAGTCGGCAATCCCGTTGAAATAGCTGACAGCATTCAATTCCAGATCGAACAAACTGGAATCGACGGGTATAATCTTGCACATCTTATAACGCCTGGAAGCATTGAAGAGTTCATTCATTTCGTTGTTCCGGAGCTGCAAAAACGTGGAATCTATAAAAAAGAATACGAGAAAGGAACACTGAGGGAGAAGCTGTTTGGTACAGGGAAAAAGCTGCTGCCAGATGATCATACAGGTGCAAAATATCGGAATTTTTAACAATTTTAAAGTTTGCTTCTCCTTCAGCTCATAATGTTGGAGGTAATAATGGAATTTCGTACAGTTGGAAGGACAGGCATTCATGTTTCAAATTTATGCTTTGGAACAATGTCATTCGGCGGCATTGCAGATGAAGAAACTTCCATTATGATGTATAAGCAATGTCGAGAAGCCGGGATAAACTTTTTTGATACAGCGAATGTTTATAATGATGGACGTGCTGAAGAAATTCTTGGAAAGTGTATTGCCGGTCATCGAGATGAGATTGTTTTAACCTCTAAAGCAGGCTTGCCTACAGGCAAAGATTTAAATAGCGGCGGTTTATCGAGAAGAAATCTTTTTTTATCAGTTGAACAAAGTTTAATAAGATTGGGCACTGATCGGATTGAATTTTATTTTGTTCATCTGTTTGACGAGTATACAGATATTGAAGAAGTCGTTAGAGCTTTAGATGATTTACAAAAACAAGGGAAGATTTTATTCCCCGCTGTAAGTAACTGGGCTGCCTGGCAAATTGCAAAAGCTCTAGGAATATCTGAAAGAAAACAGCTAGCACGATTTGAGTTAATTCAACCGATGTATAATCTCGTAAAACGGCAAGCGGAGGTAGAAATTTTTCCGTTAGCTCAATCAGAGCAATTAGGTGCCATAACTTACAGTCCGCTCGGCGGAGGCTTATTAACCGGAAAATATAACAGTACAAACAAGCCGGAGCAAGGAAGATTAGTAGAACAAAAGAATTATGAGAAAAGATATAGTCATCAGTATTATTTTACTGTTGCACATCAATTTACGGAGCTGGCGAAACAATTTGGATATCATCCTGCTTCTTTAGCAGTTTCATGGGTATTACATCATCCTGCTGTAACTGCTCCAATTATAGGAGCGCGTAATCCGGAACAACTGGCCCTATCGATTGCTGGGGCAGAAATCCCTTTAACTGCCAGTGAAAGAGAACAGATATCCGCATTGTCAGATGAGCCTCCATTACCAACGGATCATAGTCCAGATGAGGATTTATTTAGCAAATATAGAAAGTAATCCAGAGGAAACGGTGCTAGTGTTTTAAAAATCTAGCATAAGAATCGATTTCACACTTTGACAAATTTGAAATCAGAGAATGGTTATGCTGTCTTTTCCTTTAATGGCAATTTGTGAAAAGCTGTTGGAGCAATCTTTTCTTACGAAAGGGTGGACTTAAGTATTCTAATGATGAACATCAGAGCTTGGTAAATGGACATCCATTTCCTGAATCAAAACAATCGTGGTGTAAGCTGCGGTGTAAAACAAACGGATTGATGAAACACTTGAATCCATTGCTTACCAGTTTGAACTTTCACATTATTTTTTGCGGTAATACAGCGAAAAAGATGTGGTTGGTAAATTTAAAAAACAAAACAGGAGTGTTTGATGAATGTCAAGCCAAAAACCATTAAATCAAAGGATTAACTTCAAAAATAAAGATGAATCAAATTCTCTAACTTTTACCAGCCCAGTAAAAGTTGATTCACCAGAATTAGAATACTTAATTGCTGCAATTGCAGAAGATGCTGAAAAACGCAGAAGTACTGGGAGTAAAGATCATCCATATTATGCCTTTGATTTAATCCGAAAATCTCGATTGGGTGCATTGCGATTACCTGTTGAACTTGGCGGCAGCGGTGCAAATATTCGTGATCTTTTTCAAATTTTAATACGTTTAGCGGAAGCTGATCCAGATGTCGCACACAGCCTTCGTTCACACTTTTCCCAAGTGGAGAAATTTTTGCTGCTTACGGATGAAAAACTCCGTGAAAAGTGGCTGCAAAGAGTAGCCAATGGAGAAATCATCGGCAATGCTTCTGCTGAAATTTCATCCAATAATGCTGGAAATTTGGTTTTTGAAACAACTTTATCACCGGATGGTGAAGGCTTCCTATTGAATGGCAAAAAATACTTTAGTACCGGCACACTGTATGCAGACTGGGTAGTTGTTACGGCATCAACTCATGAAGGAAGGCCTGCATCGGTAATAATTCCGACAAATCGTGAAGGTGTCATCATTGAAGATGACTGGGACGGCATCGGACAAAAATGGACAGGAAGCGGTACTACACGTCTTCACAATGTGTATGTCAATCAAGATGAAATAACATATATTGATGGCTCCAAAACGCCTTTCAACTCTTTTCTGCAGCTCTATTTGCATGGAGTGATAGCGGGCATCTTGCGGAATGTGGTGACAGACGCTAAAGCTTTAGTTCATGGAAGATCACGGACATTCAGTTTTGCTGCTGCGGATACACCTCGACAAGATCCGCAACTGCAGCATGTCATTGGACAGCTCTCAAGCAGCGCGTTTACCGCAGAAACTATTGTCCTAGCTGCCGCAGATGCAATTGATGCTGCTCTGAATTCAGCAGTTAATGGAGTGATCGATTATTCTCTGAGCCATGAAGCTTCCCTGCGAGCTGCACAGGCCAAGGTTATTATAGATCAACTTGCCTTACAGGCCTCGACGCTTCTTTTCGAGGTTGGAGGGGCATCCGCAACGAGACAATCAAAACATCTTGACCGTCACTGGCGTAATATTCGCACTCTTGCTTCACATAATCCAACAGTTTACAAAGCTAGAGCTATTGGCGACTACGTCGTGAACAGTACAGATCTTCCAATAAGAGAGGTTTACTTTTAAGGATGTTTTAAAAATTTTATATATAAAAAGGAGTGTTTAAAAATGAGTAACTATGAAACAATTAACAAAAAGTATTCAAGAGCATTTATTGAGGAAATTAGGGAGAAAGTTAAGCCAATTATTGAAGAAGTCATTAAACCAAGCGCTGAACGAATTGACAAGAGTGGGGAGTTCCCGCGTGAAAGTTTGTTAGCCCTTGCGAAAGAAGGATGGAATTCAGTAACATTTTCTGAAAAATGGGGAGGATTAGATTTAGGATATTTAGGATTTTCCATCGTGGCTGAAGAAATCGGGAAAGTTGATGCGTCAACAGCTTTAGTATATGCTATGCATGTTGGAGCAGCACAAGTAATTGTTTTATATGGAAACGATGATCAAAAGAAACGGTGGCTGCTCCCTATCAGAGATGGTGCGATCGGAACCTTTGCTGTTAGTGAAAAAGCTACAAGAGGTCATGTATGGTTTAGCTTAAGCCAGGCTGAGCGCGATGGCAGCGATTATATCATTAATGCTGAAAAATCCTTTACGACAAGCGGAGGCCAAGCAGATTTTTATATTTTGCAAACGAGAACACCTGATTCTGACGACCCTAGTAACATTAGCTTCTTTATCGTTGACGGCCATAATGACGGTATATAGTTGCAAAGCCATGGAATGCATTAGGTGTAAGAGGAAGCCACAGTGGTCCAATTACGTTTAACAATATAAAAGTAAGCGGCCGCGATCTAGTGGGATACGAAGGGTTAGGAAGAGAAATCATGGATGAAGGCGCAAACCCTATTTATATACTGGGTATTGCATCTGTTTGGCTCGGTGTTGCCCAAGGTGCACTAGAACTGGCTGTTAAACATGTTAAGAATGCAGTTAACAAAGGATTTAATAATAGTTTGGCTGACCATCAAGTCATTCGTGAAAAATTGGCAGAAGTGAAAATAAGAATTGCAGGTTTAAAAGCATGGCAGATAGATTTAGCAAGACATTATGATGAATTGCTGGCAGAAGGGCAACCTATAAGCTCATTGGCATCCGAAGTCATAGAATTTAAAGTGAAAGCATCCGAAACAGCAGATTTTGCTGCACGAATTGCGATGGATGTAGCGGGCGGTTATGGCTATATTGAAGGACCTTTTGAACGGCTTTACCGCGATGCCCGGGCAGGAATCCCGATGGCTCCATCTAATAATATCGCCCGCGACCAAGTGGCAAAAATTTTATTAGAATTGCCGTTGAATCTTTGGAATGAGAATGAAAGAAAATAAACCAAACCAGCAATGCATTTTTATTTGGAGTCTGAAATCTGTAAGAACTTTACTGCCTATTTAGGATAATGATGAATGGATGAATCGGTAGGTCAATTGTCTGTAACGCTGTTAGAATAATTATGAATTAATGAATAAATGACCAATTGCTCAAAAAATCTGTTGTTTTTTACAGTGTTTTAAAGACTTATTCTGCCAAACTTTAAAAACTCTAGATATAACCATTTCGATGAACTATATGAATAAGCCTCACACTTCTTTTTTATAGTAGGTGTGAGGTTTTATTTTGTGAAAAAAAGAGGACATTCGCAATTTTAAGTGGCTGATCATTTACAAGGGAAGTAGACGAGAGTTTTGCCTGTCAGGGAAGCGTATAACAAACAACATCTCAACTTTAAAACAGAAGAAGCATTGAAAACTGAAAGCGCGAGACTTAAAAGTGTTTTTTCAACGTTTATGGGAAAAGACAGATTTTCACGTTAGACGTCAATGAACCATAAAAAATCAAAAAGCATTTTTCACTGTGAGAAGTTGTGCGGCAGGCAAATTCCTTGTAATACCATTGAACAGTTTTTTACAATCCTTATAAGGAGAGTTTAAAAGGAGTTGAAAAAATGACGAATTCTCAGAAAAAAAGATTGGAAGAGATTGAATTCTCAGTTTTGGATTTGGCTCCTGTTTTATTAGGGAAAACGCCGGCTGACACATTCAAAAACAGTTTAGACCTTGCGCAAAATGTTGAACGATTTGGATATAAACGTTATTGGCTTGCAGAGCACCATAATATGGAGGGCATCGCAAGCTCAGCTACTTCTGTATTAATAGGCTATATTGCAGGAGGTACGAAAACGATTCGTGTAGGATCTGGAGGCGTCATGCTTCCGAACCATGCTCCTCTTGTGATTGCTGAACAATTCGGGACATTAGAGTCGTTGTATCCAGGTCGAATTGATTTAGGGATAGGACGTGCTCCTGGAACAGATCAGGTGACATCCATGGCATTGCGAAGAAATTTACATGGGTCAGTATCAGAATTTCCAAACGACGTCCAAGAACTCATCAATTATTTTGCTCCGAAAGAGAAGCGGAAAGGATATGTACGCGCAGTTCCTGGTGAGGGATTAAATGTTCCTGTTTGGCTGCTTGGATCAAGTACGTATAGCGCTCAGCTTGCAGCAAAGCTTGGACTTCCTTTTGGGTTTGCAAGCCATTTTGCACCGAATCACTTATATGAAGCACTGAAAATATATCGTGACCAGTTCCAGCCGTCAGAACATTTGAAGGAGCCGTATGCGTTGGCGTGTGTGAATGTCGTGGCAGCAGATACCGATGAAGAGGCGAAGTATCTTGCAACCAGCTTGTATCAAATGTTTTTGGGCGTGATCCGAGGAACTTCTAGATTGTTGCAGCCTCCTGTTGAAAGCATGGATGAAGAATGGAATGAATTTGAAAAAGAAGCGGTACGCCATCAGCTTTATTTTTCGTTTGTTGGATCTAAGCAAACAATAAAAGAGAAGCTTCAAAAATTTTTGGATGACACTCAGGTAGACGAAATAATGGTTGTTTCATATATATACGACCATTCGGCTCGCGTGCATTCGTACCGTATTTTATCTGAGATAAAGAATGAAATGTAGTTCTTTTATTTTAAATATGTTATTTTCGGCAACTATCAATACTGTTTAACTTTTTCAGTTCGGGAAGAGATCTGAGAGCGGCAGACTCCTTTTTCAGAAATGTTATTTTTATGCTGTCATAAAAGCAACGATGTTTATGAATTGTGGATTCTCGAAACAGGCTATCAGCTTTGCTGACAGCTTGCTATTATTTCTCTGATAGCAGATATTTGATGTAGTTATAACTTTTCTGAAATGGGCTGCCCGATGAGTTCCTAAAATGAAGGATTTTGGAGCAATACTACTGTGAAGGACAAAAAAATCCTGTCCTTCATAGAGGCATGAAGGCAACTAGAAGCAATTGTATGTGCTGAATGTCTGTCATAAAACTTTTGAAGAACCGAATTCAGAAAGAGAGCATAAGAAAAGTCCTTCATAGACTTCTGAAGGATATAAACAAGATAGAAAAAATGACCTGTCCGATAAGTTCCTAAAATGAAGGGGCTCCAAAAAGTCAGTTAATCCTGACTTTTTGGACAGCCCCGCAACATTTTTTATATGATGCGATTTTAAGAGAATTGCTGAAACTAGGCAAAAAAAGATGCCATTTCAGGGAATATTCCAATTCTAATAGCCTTATAAAATAACAGTAAACGCTTACAAAACAGGAGGTTCAAAATATTTTTTTTCAAAACGTTGTTGTTTTTTAAACGACGGCATGTTTCTTTATTATTGATTGAATGTTAGTTCTTAACTTTTGGGGCTGCCGGCTGACTTACTTTCTCAAATGTGATCAGTGCGTTCCAGCTGCCGGAAGATTGGCCGTCTGCCCAATATTTCGGTTGGTCATCGTCTTCAAGCATGCTTAATAGCATGGCGAGATGTCTTCCTCCTGATTCTACCTTTGCCAGACGGGCGTATTGAGGAAGCATTTGATAGGCTGCATCATATTCTTTGTTTAATATATAACTAATGAATTGTTTATCTAGTGCATGTTCTGAAGCGGTCGGTTTATTGTGTCTGCCGCGGACTAAATTGTGGGAAAGTGCGCCGCTTGAAACAAATACAATTTTCTTTTCGCTTTCTTTTAATACTTTTGCAATCAGCTGTCCCCATTTATACGTTTCATCTAAAGTGGCAGCCATCGTCACGGACAAATTCACAACAGGTATGTCTTCATTCGGCACAAGGTATCTAAGAGGCACAACCGTTCCGTAATCCCAAACATAGTAAGGGTCGTCTATTCCTACAACTTGCAGTCCAGCATCTTGACCGATTTTTACTAGTTCATCACCAAGCTGTTTATCTCCGGGATATTCATATGGAACATCACGAATTAAATCAGGACATTCAAAAGCGGTTAAAATGCCCTTATGGACAGGAGTGCAATCAACATAATGGAAAAAAGTCGACGGCCAATGGCAGGAAACAAGAACGATGGCATCCGGTTTTAAATCATAAATTGTCTTTGACATCTTTTGCATCTCAATGGCCATATCCTTTTGAAAGTCGGGGACTTGGTCAAAATGGCATATGCTTGGCACATGAGGCGCTAACATAGCCAGCTCAATCGTCATCGCTACTTCTCCTCCTTTAAAATTATTTTCTTACTTCAGATGCGGGTTTGCCCGCAATTCCCCAATGGGTTTTTGGCACCTCTGTCACTAAAACGCGGATGTTTTCTTTTGGTGAATCGAGCGTTTCCGATACAGTATTTGTTACATTTTGAATTAACTCCTTTATTTTCTCTGGCGGCCTGCCCTCCATGATTTGAATAGTAACAAAAGGCATGTCATCCCTCCTATCAGGTAAGAAATTTTTTTCTTTCGCTATTTAAACAACATGGAAGCTTACTTCGCCCAATCCGTCAAATTTTCCTGTGACATAGTCGCCTTTGTTTATCAAGACGGCGCTCGTGATTCCTCCTGTTAGAATGACATCACCTGCACGCAGCTTTTGTCCTTTTCGTGATAACATATTGGCAAGCAGAGCGACGGAATGGGCAGGATGGCCAAGCACAGCGGCTCCGGCTCCTAACTCTTTTATTTCGCCGTTTATGGAAAGAGTCGATCCAACTAAATCAAGTTCTAATCCTTCCGGCTTTTTCAAAGACGTTCCGAATACAACCCGGGATGTTGACGCATTGTCAGCGATTACATCAGGAAGCGTAAAATCAAAATTTTCATATCGGCTGTCGATGATCTCAAGAGCCGGCATCACGTAATCTGTTTTCGCAAGCACCTGTGCACCATTGACACCAGGTCCTTCAATATCTTCTTTTAATACAAAAGCGATTTCCGCCTCCACTTTTGGGTGGATTAAGTCATGAAAAGGCAATGCTCCGCCGTTATTGATCACCATATAATCGAATACATAGCCGTAAATAGGCTCATTGACCTTCATTTGCTTCATCTTAGCAAAACTTGTCAAACCCATTTTTGGACCGATGATACGGTGACCTTCATTTATTTTCATATTGACAATCTCTTGTTGAATGGCGTAGGCTTCTTCGACGGACAAATCCGGTTTTAATGAGGCCGTTACCTTTTTTACTTCACGTTTTTCCTTTTCCGCTGTTACTAAGTAGTAGTCAGCAATTTTTTTTATATCTGCGCCAGCCATTTGCTGCATCCTCCTTAAGTATGTGCCGTTTGTTTTTGTTTTGAAATTTCAGCAGCTACATCAATAATCATATCCTCTTGACCGCCAACAACCTTTCTTTTGCCAAGCTCAACTAATATGTCGCGCGAATCAATTCCGAATTTTTTGCTGGCAGCTTGTGCATGCAACAGGAAGCTTGAATATACTCCAGCATATCCGAGTATTAGTCCATCTTTTGTAATTTCTTGCGGCTTTTCCAAAATGGGGGCTACTATGTTTTCGGCTACGTCCATAATTTTGTATAAATCGATTCCGGTGTTGATTCCTAAACGGTTGAGCACCGCGATTAATACTTCCGTTTGAGTGTTGCCTGCACCGGCGCCTAAGCAGCGGATACTTCCGTCAATCCGCGTCGCTCCTTCTTCAATGGCTGCTAATGTATTGGCCATTGCTAGGGAAAGATTGTTATGGCCATGGAATCCGATTTCAATTGACAAGCTGTTTTTTAAAGCTTGAATCCTTTCTTTTACTTCATGCGGCAGAAAAGCGCCAGCTGAATCGACAACGTATACAACATCAGCTCCATAGCTCTCCATAAGCTTTGCTTGCTCAACCAGTTTTTCTGTTGGAACCATATGGGCCATCATCAAAAAACCGACAGTTTCCAATCCTAATTCTTTTGCGAAAGCAATATGCTGTGCTGAAATATCCGCTTCTGTTACATGAGTGGCGATTCTCGCCATTTTTACCCCCAGCTGTGCAGCTTGTTTTAATTCTTTCATTGTCCCGATTCCCGGCAAAAGCAAAACAGCAATTTTGGCATTCGTGACAGTAGATACAGCGGCTTCGATCAATTCCATTTCATTTGTTAAAGAAAGTCCGTATTGCAGAGATGAGCCACCTAAACCGTCTCCGTGCGAAACTTCAATATAAGGTACATTGGCATCATCCAACCCTTTTGCGACGGCTACGACTTGATCCACAGTATATTGATGTCGAATCGCGTGGCTGCCGTCTCTTAAAGCGACTTCAGTAATCAGTATGTTACGTTCTCCCACGATATTCACTCCTTCCTTAAACATTCACTTTAGAAGTAATATTTTTCGCCCATTCCTCCGCCACTTTCACTGCTGCGGCTGTCATGATATCCAAATTGCCTGAATAAGTCGGCAAATAGTCTCCAGCGCCTTCCACTTCGATAAAAACTGTTATTTTATTTCCGTCAAAGAGAGGTTCTTGTCTTAAGCGATAGCCCGGTACATAAGATTGGACTACTTCCACCATATCTTTGACGGATTGAGTAATCTTTTTTTGATCGACAAAATCATTTTCTACAAGGCAATATATCGTATCTCTCATCATAATCGGCGGTTCAGCAGGGTTTAAAATAATGATAGCCTTCCCTTTTTTAGCGCCGCCGATTTCCTCGATTCCGCGCGCTGTCGTTTCGGTAAACTCGTCAATATTTGCTCTAGTTCCGGGACCGGCGCTTTTGCTTGAAATCGTTGCCACAATTTCTGCATATTTGACAGGCTGAACTTTGTTGATGGCATGAACGATCGGAATCGTCGCTTGGCCTCCGCATGTAATTAAATTAATGTTGTCGGCATCCAAATGTTTATCAATATTTACAGGAGGTATGACAGACGGACCGACGGCAGCAGGTGTTAAGTCAAGAACTTTTTTCCCTGCTTGCTTCAGCAATTTTGCATGGCGTATATGAGCTTTTGCGGAGGTGGCATCAAATAGAATATCCGCTAGATCGGGATTTTCTAAAAAACCTTTAATGCCGGTATCAATCGTGTAATATCCGAAATCTTTTGCTTTTTTTAATCCGTCCGATGAGGGGTCAATTCCGATGACCGTTGTAAGCTCCAACACATCTGATCGACGGATTTTGTACATTAAATCTGTTCCGATGTTGCCGGACCCTAAAATTCCAACCTTTACTTTATTCATAAAATTCTCCTTTCAATCTATTATTCTGTAAATGATACAGTTACATGCCCGAGATGAGCGAACCGCGCCGTAAAGACGTCTCCAGCTTGTGCATCAGCGGCTCTGGATAGAGCGCCTGATAAAATGATTTCTCCGGGACGTAATGAAATATCAAAATCAGCCAGCCTGTTGGCGAGCCATGCGACACAGTTTGCCGGATTGCCTAATGCTGCTGCGCCGACACCGGTATTGACTAGTTCCCCGTTTTTTGTCAAGCTCATTCCAATTAATTCGAGATCAACATTTTCTATTTTTTCCGGTTTTCCTCCCAATAAGAAATATCCGGATGAAGCGTTGTCGGCAATGGTGTCAGCCAGCTTGATTTTCCAATCTTTAATGCGGCTGTCGACAATTTCTAATGCCGGAACAATATAGTCAGTTGCTAAGATCACGTCTAAAGCGGTTACGTTTGGACCTTTAAGCTCCTTTTTTAAAATGAAGGCAATTTCAGCTTCTACTCGCGGCTGCAAAACTTTTTTCATGGAAATGCTTCCGCCGTTTTCAACGACCATGTAATCTAATAAATGTCCATAGTCCGGTTCATCGACTCCAAGCAGCTTTTGCATTGCTAAAGATGTTAAGCCGATTTTTTTTCCGACAATTTTTTGACCTTGATCGACCTTTCTTTTTATATTTTCCAGTTGTATAAGATAAGCTTCTTCGGCAGTCAGATTCGGATCAACGGAAGTAAGAGGATCTGTCGCCTTGTTTAAAGCTTCAGCTTCCTGCAGTTGATTGGCAAAGTTGGCAATTTTCGTTGTTAACATTTTTTCCTTCCTTTCTCATTCAGACAGAATGATTTGGTAAGCAGGCTATTTTAACATACTCCTTATGTTTCAACGGCACCTGAAATTATAGCTTTATCGTTATGTTTGAAAGCTCTGTATAAAAATCTAAGCTGTGCATGCCGCCCGTTCTGCCAATTCCGCTGTGCTTCATTCCTCCAAACGGCGTTCGTAAATCACGCAGGAACCAGGTGTTGACCCAAATGATGCCTGCTTCAATTTGATGTGCCACCCTGTGTGCACGCCGTAAATTATTTGTCCAAATAGTTGCGCTTAATCCGTAATGTGTATCATTGGCTTGGGCTATAACTTCCTCCTCCATGTCAAACGGAGAGACAGTTACAACTGGGCCGAATATTTCTTCCCGTACGCAGCGGGAATTTCGATCCAAACCAGTTATGATTGTAGGTTCGAGATAATAACCCTTATCTAATCCGTCTGGACGCTTTCCGCCTGTTAAAATTTCTGCCCCATCTTGCTTGGCTATGTCGATGTAGCTGTTGACGCGTTCGTAATGTTCCTTGCTTACGAGTGCGCCGACATCTGTGCCATTTTCAAATGGATCGCCAATCTTTAATTCTTTTGTTTTCTTTACAAATTTTTCTAAAAACTCTTCATAAGCTGGGCGCTCTACATAAATTCTTGAACCGCAAAGACAAACTTCGCCTTGGTTAATAAAGCTTGATTTGATGGTAGTTTCAATGACTTCATCTAAATCTGAATCGGCAAAAATAATGTTTGGATTCTTGCCGCCCAATTCATATGAAAGTTTTTTCAAGGAATTAGATGCTGCTTTCATAATGGCTGCTCCTGTACCGGGTTCACCGATAAAGGAAATGGCGTCAATGTCAGGATGTTCGGCAATTGCTGCCCCAGCGGAGTTTGGACCGAAGCCATGAACAAGGTTGACAACTCCGTCCGGAACACCGGCCTCTTTGCAAATTTCCATTAATGCAGTAGCGGTTAAAGGAGTCCACTCTGCAGGTTTAATAACAGCTGTGTTGCCCATTCCTAAACATGGAGCCAGCTTCCAAGTCAATAATAAAAGAGGTAAATTCCAAGGCTTGATAATTCCCACTACTCCGACTGGGCGTCTGTGTGCATAATGAATGGCCTGATCATCTTGCTGATAAGCTTCATTCGTAATCGAAATGATGTAGTCTGCGAAGAAGTGGAAGTTATAGGCAGCACGGGGAATGTCAATTTTTTTGGCAAGAGATAGCGGTTTTCCTGTGTCCAATGATTCCAATCGTGCCAGCTCATCCTGTCTTTCTTGGATTAAATCGCCAATACGCCGCAAAATTTTTGAACGCTCCGTTAATGTTATGTTTTTCCAAGGACCGTTCAAAGCCCTTTTGGCAGCGGAAACGGCATAGTCGACCTCTTTTTTTCCTCCTTCAGCGACTGTTCCGATTACTTCCTCAGTTGCAGGATTAATATTGTCAAAGGTCCTTTTGTTATCGGATTCAACAAATTGTCCGTTAATAAAATGCAAGCAGTTAATCGTTCCGTTTGAGTTGATTGGCATGATTCACCCTCCCGAATATCATCATAAATTTCAACTGTGACTTTAATGGTAGTTGCCCTATGTTGCACTTTCAACTTCTAAATTGCTATATATGCAACAAATATAAAAATTTTTAAAAATATCGAAATATTTAATTTTTTACTTTTCAGTTGTTCATATATTTGATATATTCTCGTATAAAGAAAATTGATGTAGAGGGGGAGGGTGTACATTGAATGGAAAAGACGAGAAAAATCAGCTTTCTTCCATCAAAAATGCACTGAAAATATTGAAAAGCTTTACAATGGAAGAGCCAGAAAAAAAAATAAGCGATTTATCCAATTCTCTAGGATTAAATAAAAGCACAGTCAGCAGGACAATGAAGACGTTGGCAAGTGAAGGATTTGTTTATAAAGATTCAGAAACGAAGAAATACAGATTGGGATTATCCATTTTATCTTTAAGCGGCGTGCTATTCAGCAATATGGATATTTACAGAGAATCGCAACCTGTACTAAATAAACTGGTCGAAACAACCGGTGAAACTGCCCATATTTCTGTATTGGACAATTTAGAAGTTGTTTATTTGCAAAAAGTAGAGTGCAATCACCCCGTAAGATTTTTAACCCATATCGGGAGACGCAATCCGCCTTATTGCACGAGCTCTGGAAAAGTTTTAATTGCATTTTCGGAAAATGAAACGGTCGAAAAAATTATATCTAAAGGGTTAAAGCGTTTTGCAAAAAATACGATTACGGATCCTGAGAAGCTGAGAGATCATTTAAAAAAAGTAAGGGAGAATGGGTATGCCGTCAGCATTGAAGAATTGTCCGAGGGAGTTAATTCCATTGCCGCCCCGATTTATGATTATACCGGAAAGGTTATTGCAGCACTTTCTGTAGTCGGTCCAAAACAACGAATCAATTCTTACAAGCTTAAGGCGATGGCGAAACAAGTGATCGCAGCAAGCAAGGAAATTTCTGAAAGAATGGGGTATTTGAATTTTTCATAATTTGGTGGGAGAGTGGAGAGATGTATGATTTTCATACACATTTCATCCCTGAAGGTGTGATGGAATGGGTAAAAGAACATAAAGAAACTATTCATGCTGAATGGGTGAAAAAAGAAAAGGATAAGGAAGAGTTTTTGATTGTTAATCAAAAATGGGGATTTGAATTAAAAAAATCTTTTTTAGATTTAACCCTTTTTTTAAACGAACAATTGAAAGCGGGAGTTCATCATTCCGTCATTTCGCCGATACCGCAGCTTTTTATGTACGAGTTTCCGGAAGAAATCACTGCTGAACTATCCGGCGTGTATAATGATTCATTAGCGCGGCTTGTGCAATCGTTCCCGGAAAAATTGTCTGCGCTGGCAACGGTTCCGTTAAATAACCCGGATAAAGCTGCACAAATCTTGAACGATGCGATGGGAAAAGGGTTAAAAGGAGCCATTATCGGTCCTGGGGCAGCTAATCATATGCTGTCAGATGAATTTTTTATCCCATTTTTTGAAGAAGCCGATCGGTTGAAGGCGATTGTTTTCATTCATCCGTTATTGAGCGAAGATCCTCGCTTGAAAAGAAGAATGATGCCAAATTTAATCGGTGTTCCGTGGGAAACAACAATTTGTGCTACAGATCTTTTATTAAGCGGATTGATTGATCGATTTCCAAATGTGAAAATATTATTTGCCCATGGTGGAGGATTTTTGCCTTACCAAATCGGCAGAATTGAAAAAGGATACGAAGAATGGGAAGCGGTTTCAAAAAATTTAACATCCTCTCCGAAAGAATACTTAAAGCGTTTTTGGTATGACAATGTTTTGTGGGAGCAAGCAAGCATTGACTATTTAGTGCGAATAGTGGGAGAAGATCGAGTAGTGCCTGGCTCCGATTTTCCGTTCGACCTTTCTGTCTGGCCTCCAAATGAAAAGCATTGCAAAGGGGCAAGTTCATTAATAGATTTTTAAAAGCTTTTCGTCTTTTAAGCCAGCAGGCTGGACAATCAATCGCTAAATGATTTATCTTTTGAATCATCGTTCCGGTTTTTGTTAGCAAAACGTTATTTCACGAACGGGCTCAGCATCAGGAAAACGGAAATGTCGTTGTACTATATGGCAGCAGAAAAGCATAAAAGCAGTCTAGACTTGCGGACTGCTTTTATGCCGTTGTGTGCTGAACAGGCAGTAAAGGTGCTATCTCGTCTATTATATTTTGGTCAGCAATGACAGTATAATTTCCGATCGTTTGTATAGCTCCGCCCGCTTCGCACACAAGCAGCTGTCCAGCAGCAATATCATAAAAATTAGGCTTATAGTAGACTGCGATATCAAGTTTGCCGCAAGCAATGTAGGCTAAAGTGACAGCAGCTGTTCCGATCATTCTGACTCGGTAAACGTCGTTTACAATGTTTTCAAGCAATGAAATGCGCTCTTTATTCGTTTGTTTATTGGCGTCCTTTGCAAAATCGCCAATGGAAATAAAAGCTTCCGCCAGGCTGGCATTTCGAATGTTTATAGCATTTCCATTTAAATAGGCTCCTTCTCCCTTTGCTGCCCAATACGTTTCCCCAAAAGCAGGCAATGATATAGCAGAGACGACTGGATCATTTTGATAGGTTAGGGCGATGGAAACTCCGTAAAGCGGAACGCCGAAACTGTAGTTGATGGTCCCGTCAATAGGGTCAATCACCCATTCAAATTCATCCTTTCCCCCAATGCTGCCGGCTTCCTCACTGAATATGCGGTGATCAGGATATGTCTCCTGAATGCGATCAATGATCAGCTTTTCAGCTTTCAAATCCATTTCAGTCACAAAATCTTTTGCTGACTTTAATGTTTGCTGCCCAGCTTTTCCTGCATACGGCCGAATCAATTCACCGGCCTCTTTAGCTAACTTTATCGCAAAAGGCAAATATTGCTTATACATTGCGTTCCTCCTTCGGAAAAATAAATCAATGATTGATTGCTATTAATTAATCATAATATATTTCAAGAAATTTAGGAATAGATGGAATGTTAACACACGCTTGCTTTAGAAGTGTAATGAAAGGTTTCCACATGAGAAATGAAATGCCCTGGATAAGAAAAATCATCTTACATCTTGCATTGAACGCTTTTCTCTTCATATCTTCCGGTGTTTTACATGTTCGATGGTGCAGCAGCTTGACGATTTAATGACAGAATATTATAATTTTAATAAAATTGGACTGCCCAACAGTCCTAAAAAAATGAAAGGAACATGTTTATGAAATCCAATATATTTAATGAACTCACCAATACGAGAGTTTACGAAAAAATTGTTGATCAAATTAAGCAGCTGATAGAAGAAGGAAAACTAAAACCAAATGACCGCCTGCCTCCGGAGCGTGAATTGGCGAAAATTCTCGGGTGCAGCAGGACTTCTTTGCGGGAAGCATGCAGAGTTTTAGAATCGGAAGGAATCATTATTTCAAAACCAGGCGGCGGACGGTTCGTTCAAAAAGTCGATCAAAGCTTGATTCTGAAATATCAGATCAACCCTATTGATATACTCGAAAAAACAACAGTGATTCAATTTTTGGAGGCCCGGGAAGCATTGGAGCCAAAAATTGCTGAAATAGCATGCGAAAGGGCAACGAAAGAAGATATAGAAAAGATGGAAAAAGCATTGAAATTAATGGAAGAAAAGTTAAAAAATCCGGAAGAGGAAATAGATGCAGACAGCAACTTTCATTTATCTCTCGCCCAAGCGACACATAATTTTGTGTTCATCTCATTTATGGATACGAATTTGAATTTATACCGCCAAGTGCGAAAGCAAACGTTGCAGTCGCAAGCACGTTATTCTGAATCTTTTTTTGAACATGAAGCGATTTTGGAAGCCGTGAAACAAAAAGATAAAGCAAACGCATCGGAAGCGATGAAAGTCCATTTAAGCAATTTGCGAAGCAATGTATTAGGCATGCTGCCAGAGAAAAATTAATGTTTTGGAGGGGGATACGATGGAAAAAGGAAAATATGGTCCGTTAACAGGAGTAAATATTTTGGATATATCGACTATGATCGCTGCTCCTTTTGGGGCAACGCTGTTAGCTGACCTTGGCGCCGAAGTGACGAAAATTGAATTGCCCAATAAAGGTGATACTTTGCGGACTGTAGGCCCTTGGAAGGGGAATGAGCCGCTCAGATGGCCAGGGCTTGCTCGCAACAAAAAATCAGTTACTTTAGATATACGGAAAGAAGAAGGAAAAGAAATTTTAAAAAAACTTATAAAAAATACGGATATTTTAATTGAAAACTTTCGCCCCGGTACTCTTGAAAAGTGGGGGCTAGGGTATGAAGAATTGAAAAAAGCAAATCCTAAATTGATTATGGTTCGAATCTCCGGCTACGGTCAAACAGGACCGTATCGCGAAAAAGCCGGGTTCGGAACTCCGTGCACCGCTTTCAGCGGCCATACTTATATCCAAGGGTATCCGGACAGACCGCCTGTCAGCCCATCTTATTCATTGCTTGATTATATCACTGGTGTATATACTGCATTTGCTGCGGTCAGTGCATTATATTACCGTGATAAAACTGATGATCCAGAAGGGCAAGTAGTCGAAATGGGATTATATGAATCGATTTTCCGAATGCTCGAATTTTTAGTAGCTGAATATGACCAAAACGGTATAGTAAGAGAAAGAACACCCGGGTTGGCCGGACATTCAAGTCCAGCAGGAACATATGAAACGAAGGATGGAAAATATGTTGTTCTTGTTTGCAGTACTGATTCAACATTTAATCGGCTTGCAGAAGCAATGGAACGAACAGATATGCTTGAGGATGAACGTTATTATACAAATTCACAACGTTTAAAACATGACGATGAAGTACAAAAGATTGTCTCTGACTGGATACGCCAGTTTACGCTGAAGGAGCTGCAGGAAAAATTGGATTTGTACGGTGTGCCTGTCAGTCCGATTTTAAGTATTAAAGATATTTTTGAAAATGAACATTATCAAGCTAGGAAAAACATAGTAGAAGTTGAGCATCCTCGGCTTGGAAAAGTAAAAGTGCCGGGCGTCGTTCCTAATTTTTCAAAAACTCCTGGAACCATTCGTTACCGCGCTCCTGAGCTTGGAGAGCATAATGAAGAAATATTAGGCGGAAAATTAGGGTTATCAAAACAGGAGCTTGCCGAGTTAAAAGAGAAAGGAGTCATTTAAATGAGTGATGCCATGTTTCCTGCAAGGGTCATCATTTGTGAAGTTGCGCCGCGCGACGGGTTTCAATCAGAGGATCAATGGATTCCGACTGAACAAAAAATAAAAATTATCCGTGCGCTTGCGAACACAGGAGTTCAATCGATAGAAGTGACATCGTTCGTTCATCCGAAAGCAATTCCGCAGTTGAAAGACGCCGAGGAAGTTGTGAAAGGGATAGAAGATTTAACGCATATTAAATTTCGTGCTTTAGTGCCAAATGTAAAAGGGGCCCAAAGAGCAATTGCGGCTGGAATAAAGAAATTGAAGCTTATGCTCTCGGCAACAGATTCGCATAGTTTATCAAATGCAAACTGCCTTGTGGAAGAAGCGCAAAGAGGATTTGAACCTATTGTCGATTTGGCGCAAAAACATAATGTTGAAGTAGGAGGATCAATTTCCGTTGCATTTGGATGTCCGTACGAAGGAAAAGTGCCTTTAGAAAAAATAGTAACAATTGTAGATCGATATAAGAAAATGGGGATAACTGAAGTTTCGCTTGCTGACACGACTGGAATGGCCAATCCAAAACAAGTCTATCAATATCTTGGCGTATTAAAAAAGGAATTTCCTCACATGACTTTCTCCATGCACTTCCATAATACGCGCGGAATGGCGTTGGCGAATGTGGTTGCCGCTTTGCAGCAAGGTGTCATCCATTTTGACAGTTCTGTCGCAGGTCTCGGCGGATGCCCATATGCACCAGGAGCAACGGGTAACATTGCAACAGAGGATTTAGTTCATTCACTAGAAGAGATGGGGATTGAGACTGGAATTCATTTAGATCGCATAATTGACGTTGCAAAAGATGTAAGAAACATGCTCGGTCATGATGGAGGAAGCTACATGCTTCAGGCAGGACCTTGTTCGAAATTGAGTCCAAAACCAACTGCTCAGGAAAAATTAGAAAAGTAAAATGATTGGTATGGAAAACATATTTTTAGATCGATCTAATAAGATCGATCAATTTTTTGCCGTCAAAAAAAAAAGAGCCAGTTGAAATGCGTAAACCCAATCTGTTAGGCATTGAATAAAGAGTCATAGCAGGGCAGAAAAGTGACAGGAGCTAAAGACGGTTGTTGAAAACGAAAGAGCAAGAAACTCGAATGGTGAATTCGAAAACTCTGGCGATGACTCATTCGCTGTATCAAGGAGAACGTGGAATTCTGGGCAAGATCCCTGCCGCAACGTTCCTTGACAACATGATCATTTGTTCGGGAAGACGACCGACAGGAAGACTTGCCGGATTTACCTGCCACGTCAAGCCATCAGATCCATGTTTCTATCAAAGAGGGAAATTTACAAAAAAATTTGGACTTAACCGATTGTTATATTATATGTTATCGAAGGCTTTCCACATAAAAATCCCTTCCATGAGCTTTCTTTTTTCGGTCAACTATAAAGGGTATCATATCATTCGTGCGGTGGTTAAGTTTTTTATTGTGTAGTAGACATAGTATGATGATCATTGCTTTCTTGCAACTTTATATTCGGCGGATCATTTCCCTTATAAAAGAAAGGATTAAGATATAACATGTGTCAACAGATTGCCGGGAATAGATTCCAATTCATCGGTGGAGGTGGACAAGAGATGCTGATGAAAAATAATTTTTACTATATATGTAAGAAACTAGTGGAAATTCATTTCTTCTTTTGTCTCCAAATAAAGTGCAGTTATAAATTTTTTTATGCTCAATCGGCATTTTGTTGTCTTTTCTCCATTTTTTAGTTCCTCCATTCGTTGGCGGATTTCTTCAAAATCAAATAAACGGGGGGCGTAATGTTCGAAATTAGGGTTTGTATAATCAGTTAATCCAATTGAAGCTAAATTGGTGAATGTTTGTAAAACTATTCGGCGAATACGCTGTTCCATGGCACGCAATTCCTTTTGTAGAGATTCTTCATCAAAATGATTGCCAGATTGCAGCAAAATTTGTTTGTATAAGTCTTTTAATTGAGGAAGGTCGTGTATATTTTTTCCATTCTGTTCTCGAGCCTCTAGCCATTTTATCACTGCTAATATGTCAGAAGTTCCCGTCTCGCCAGCAATGCCTAAAGTGAGAAGGAGATGGCAAGCTTTTTCCTCAATCGAATGCTTTGCAGAATATGTAGAAGCTTTTAAAAATGTTTGCTGATCTTTATCTTTATCATCCATTACTTCTAATAAATTGCGAATAGATATAAGTGAAGAAGATAAGGCAAGATGGTTGGCAACTCGTTTTAAAACGGAAACGACTTCGTATTTGTTAATAGGTTTTTGAATGTATGTGTCGACACCCTGCAAGTATGCTTCACCGACCATTTCTTTATTTTCAACTTGAGAAATCATAATAAAGGGACCGGTGAATCCTTCGCTTCTCAATTTTTTCATTGTTTGAATGCCGTCTAGTCGAGGCATCAATAGATCAATTAGAATAACATCCACATTTTTGAGTTGATCGATTGAAACATTAATCCCATCATCTGCTTGCCCGATAACTTTTCCAAGCCCGCTGTCTGTTATTATTTTTTCCAACATTCTTCTAACAACAGGATCGTCTTCAATTAGGAAGAAGCGAAGGTACATCATGTTCCCCCCCTTTCTTTATTATGGAATACCTATGTAAGCGTTTTAAACAGCTGATCTTTTGGTATCGTTACTATAAATTGAGTAGGTGGTCCTTTTTCATTTGATAATTGTATTGAACCATTTAAATTTTGTACAATTTTTTGGGCGTGTGTCAAACCGATTCCTGTTGATGGATTCCCGTTTTTGTCAAATTTTGTTGTAAATCCGGGTTCAAAAATCCAGTCTTGATCTTCCTCGGATATACCAATACCGGTGTCGGTTACGAAAAATTTTATGTTATGATTATCTTCCACTACACGCAGTTCAACCCAACCTGAATGATGTATTGCTTCGACTGCGTTTGAAACAAGGTTGTTTAATACAGATAGAAGAGCATATACATGGTTAGTACATGAGTCAATATCACATTTTTTTTGGAATTGAATTGGCTTTTCTAAAGCTTCTGCATATTTTTGATTTGTTTTAATAACTAAATCGCAAATATCTGTAATGGAAATATGAAGGTTTAGTTGCTCTTGACTCATTAGTTTAGATAATCCTGCCAAAATCTTTTGTGAATCTTTTTTCACTTCATGAACATGTTCAGCAATATAAAGGGCTGTACTTGCCTCTTTATTTTCTAATTCCATTAAACGCATATATAGTTGATAGCTTTTTCTAGTTATATCTTCTAGATGGCTCATTGATTTCCGCAAAAAAAATGTTTCTTCATAAAGGCTTGTATTGATCATAACGAGACGTTCGAGTTCATGTTGTCGCGCTTCGCTTATGGCTTTTAATTGAGAAAAATTCAAAATATTGTAAAGCCCTACTGCGCAAAAACTTCTTAAAATCCCAAATAAAAGTAGCATCCAAATAGTTTCTAACGTGAGGGTAAATTGTTCTTGTATTAGTATGCGAAAAGATAATTCCACCATATTAGATGAAAAATCAATGCATGCTCCAATGATTCCTACACGAATGGGAGTTTTTAAATATTTTTGAATTTTTGTAACATAAACGAGTAAAGTAAAATTAAAATAGTAAAAGGCAGCGGGTAAATGGATAAAGAAACTGTCGATCCAAAAGACTCGCCCTAATATAAGATCGATCATCATCCGAAACAGCAAAACAAAAATGCCAGTACTAAATCCAGTTACAAGGATAGGAGCAGATCGAAAAGATAGTAATCCAAAGAAGAAAATTGCACTTCCTAATGAAAATCGAAAAAAATTATCAAAAGGATTGATTTTCATTTCTCCCAGAAGTGCAGTAGTGAAAACAAGGACAACAAGTGTCCAAAGGCGGTTATTCATCGCATTCTCCCTCATAGACAATTATAATACCATTATGGCCAGAAACCTACGAAACGTCTATTTAGATATATTTGTTTTCCAACCGTCTTGAAACTAATGATAATAAATAATTTACAGTAAAATACATGAGAGCAACTAAAATAAAGATCGGAATGACATAGTTGATATTTTTACCATTAATGATTTGTGCATGATTCATTAATTCTGGTAAAGAGATCACGACAGCAAAAGAAGTATCCTTTAGTAGTGAAATGAATTGACTGACAATTGGCGGAACCATCCGGCGTAAAGCTTGCGGCAGTATAATATACCATAAAGTTTGCAAATAATTTAATCCAGAAGAACGAGCAGCTTCTATTTGACCTTTTTCAATGGAATTTAATCCACCTCGAACAATTTCTGACAACATAGTAGATTCAAAAACTACTAATGCTAAAATGGCAGCGGCCATTTTATCTAATTTTAACCCTATTTCTGGAAGAGCAAAAAACGTAAAGAAAATAATTAATAATAACGGTAAGTTTCGAATCGTTTCCACCCAAACGGCTAGTAGGTGACTAATGATCGGAACTTTTGTGTAACGCAATACACCAATCATGATGCCGAATATAAAACTAAGGGAAATGGATATAAAAGCAACAAGTAGGGTGACAGAAAATCCTTTCAAGAGAAATATGATATGACTGGGTGAATAAGCACCAATAAAATCCATTTTGTTTTCCCCTCCCTCTATAAATTCTCCCAATTCTTTAACACCTATAGATTCTTAACCTCATGTTAGTGGATACAAATTAAATTTATTCAATATATTTACATGGTAGAGGGCTATCCTCTTTATCTATTTTTTGCTAGTCTGCGTTCAAGAAAACTGACACTTAAGCTTAAAGGAATAGTTAACAGCAAGTAAAACATAGCAACAAAAATATATACATCAAATGTTACGAATGTTTCAGAAGATATTAAATCACCGAAATACATGAGATCTAAGCCAGCAATTACACCGAGTACAGACGAGTTTTTCACAAGATTAAGAAATTGATTTCCTAATGGAGGGATAACAATTTTAATTGCTTGTGGCAAAATAATATACCACATCGTTTGTACGTATGTTAAACCGGACGAACGGGCAGCTTCCATTTGACCTTTCGGTACTGCTTGAATACCTGCACGTATCGACTCGGCGATAAATGCGGCTGTATAAGTTGTAAGACCTAGTGTTCCTGCCAAAAAAGAATTAATGCGTAACCCCAAAGCGGAAGGAGCGAAAAAGAATACAAATACTATTAACATCAACGGGATGTTTCGGATAAATTCCACGTACATCGTGCCAAGCCAATTGAGTGGTCGAAAGGGAGCTATACGGAAAATAGCGATAATTGTTCCTACAACTAAGCTTGCAATCATAGCGAATACACTAGCTTTTATTGTATTAAAAAAGCCTTCTATATACATATCCCAATGATCAATGAGTATGGAAAAATTCAACAAATATAATCACTCCTTTCAGGAAGAAACAGATGAGGGTGAAAAACCGCTCATCTGTTTATCAAATTATTTTTCATTTTTTGGTACGTCTCCGATCCATTTCTCATAAATTTTGTCATATTCGCCGTTTTCTTTAATTTCTTTTAAATATTCATTAATTGTATTTACAAATTCTGTATCACCTTTGCGGACAGCAATTCCATAAGGTTCTTCTGTAAATGTTTCATCAACGACTCGGAAATTAGGATCTTGCTTTGCCATTCCTAGTAATAAAGCATTATCTGTTGTCAAAGCATCTCCTTGACCAGCTTTTAAAGCAGTAAAGGCTTCAGCATAATTTTCAAATTCTAATACAGTTGCTTCTGGTGCTTTTTCACGAATATTTTGAGCGGAAGTAGATCCTTTTGCCGTTAAAACGGTTACACCTTTTTTGACGTCAGAAATACCGTTGATTTTGCTGTCTTTCTTCACAAGTAAAGATTGTCCGGCCATAAAATAAACATCTGAAAAATCTACTTCTTTTTTGCGCTCTTCCGATATAGTCATTGTGGCAATGATACAGTCGATATCGCCATTGTTTAAAAGAGGAATTCGGGTTTTAGAAGTTACTTCTTTCAGTTCGATTTTATTTTCATCTCCTAATATTTTTTTAGCTAAACCTTTAGCAATATCGATATCAAACCCTTCCACCTTTCCGGTTTTAGGATCCTTAAGTCCGAAAAGATTTAAATCATATTTTACGCCGACAATCAATTTGTCCCTTTCTTTTATTTTTTCTAACGTATTTTGATTGTCGGAAGAATTTTCTGTTTTTTCTTGTTCTGCAGTAGTATTAGTAGTAGTTTTTCCACCGCAGGCTGACAAAATAGATATACATAAAATAGAAATTAAAGAGATGGAAAGTATTTTCTTACAGAATGATCGAAAGCTCATATATAACATCCCCCTTCATATTTAATGATTTAATATTCTGTTTAGGAAATTTTTTGCTCTTTCTTCTTTTGGATTGGAGAAAAATTCTTCAGGTGTTGAAACCTCCAATATTTTCCCTTGATCAATAAACACAATTCGGTCTGCAACTTCTCGGGCAAAACCCATTTCGTGTGTTACAACCACCATGGTCATCCCTTCTTTCGCCAGCTTTTTCATGACGTCTAACACTTCTCCGATTGTTTCTGGATCCAGTGCAGAAGTTGGTTCATCAAACAACATGATTTTTGGTTTCATTGCAAGACCACGGGCAATTGCAACACGCTGTTGTTGTCCTCCGGATAGAGAGGATGGATAGGAATTTGCCTTATCAGGTATTCCTACTTTTTCTAAATAGTACATTGCAGTTCTTTCAGCCTCTTCTTTTGCAATTCCTAACACTTTTATAGGAGCCAGCGTAATGTTTTGTAGGACGGTTTTGTGAGGATAAAGATGAAAATGTTGAAATACCATCCCGATGTTGCGGCGTAATTTATTTATATCTGTTTTTTTGTCATGAACTTTTACATTATCTACTATTAATTCTCCACTAGAAATTGTTTCAAGCCTGTTAATACAACGAACGAGTGTACTTTTCCCGGATCCTGAAGGACCGATAATGACGACAACTTCCCCTTGTTTAATATGCAGATTGATATTTTGCAGAACATGGAATTTTCCGTAATGTTTATTTACTTCATGGAAAATGATCATTAATCAACCCCCTCCTTTCGATATGTAAATAATTTTTAAAATATTTAACAAATTCTAAATTAATGTTAAATTAAATCTACGAAAATCTACAAAAAATTACAAAAACCAAATAAAAAACCTTGTCATATTTTTTTACAAAAGTAGAGAATGGTATAAATGGGTATACTGTTAAAAAATTTTATGTATGCGGGGTAGATACAATATTTCTGAATGAATTTGGAATTGATAGGGAACCGATTTCCTTTGCAGGAGACTGTCTAGGGAGTCAAATTCTAAAAATATTAACGTTTTTAAACCATAAAAAAGAGGCATCAATAAGCAGTAAACGCAATTAATCTGCCATATATGATTAATTGTTACGTTCTTCGAATTTTCGCTGGAGGGCTTCCTGCGCTTCTGCAAATCTTCGCAACTTTTCGTTCTGCCTATTTCTCGCTAAAAGTTTGAAAGGTCAAATATACTGCTTTTTCAGCGGATTCTTAACTGCTTAAACTGTTCATCGGCTTTAGACGTTTCCGAATCTCCTTGATCGCTCGTTGGATGGTATCGTTTACATCACACTTCGATTACTGCTTAGGTTCATGAAGGCGAGACTCAAGATCGGGCTTCTCTTTTAAAATTTACTCAATTATTCCGATGCAAACTGCCGAAACGACTTCCATGCGTTTTCTTTACCCGGAGATCGATTAGACTGATGCCCTTTTGGTGCTAAGAACGAAACTCGGAATTTCAAACGCGAATTTCCCTTTTATAAACATTATACGGGCTCGATTTAGGAAGCGATCATCAAGACACGGGAAATTAGCATGTGGATGAAAGTCCCTATTCTCCTGACGATCAGTTGTATGACCAGAAAGAGAAGACATCAAAAATGGCGCAACCGTCCACTATCCAAGCGTTATGCTGTTTTATATTTGGACTACGACGGTTGAAAAAAAGTCATTTATGTAGTGTTAGGAGTAAACGAAAAAGGATATCGCAAAATTTTGGATTTTTTCGTAGGTGGACAAAATTCTGTAAAACCTTTACACAAGAGGTGTCAAGAAGTGCTTTAAGCGTATTCGATGATTGCCAGGACTGGAGGAGCGCTTTATCCGAAAGGCGACGTACAGCGTTGTGTCGTTACGTTGTCTGTCATACTCTTAGCCGTGTAAATTAGAAATAAAAAAGGATCTGGAAATGAAAGCATATGGATTTCGTTACATATTGGGATGTGTCCACCTGTTCGATTTGATCTCATCCAGCAATCAGTTCTAATTTTTTTTGATTTATCATCATCATTGTGATTTAGAAAAATTGAAATCATTTACGAAATCCTAAAAAATGATCGCAACAAACATAAATGCTTTATCAATAATATGAAACCGATCGGCTTTTAGGGCCACTTCTTCCCGTATAGATTTGGACGGCGCTTTTTAAGCAAATCGACTTGTGCTTTCTTCTTCTAAACTTTTAAATTGCATGTGTTTTCATACTTCCCGCCGATCGTAAAAACGCATCAAAAAGCCTCTACATTTTGACATTTCTTAAATTTTGCGTATGCCGCTTAATTCCAAAATGTTCATGAAGTTGCCGATAAGGGAGCCTCCTTTCATTTCAAACGAACGATTCAAGCTTCAGATCTTCTGAATATGAGTTACATGTTTGATTTTTCACCATAAAAAATCCCCTCTCCGGCAGACTCCTAAGAACACTTTTTTTACTTTCCACCTGGAGGGGATAAAACCACACAGAACCTTCTTTTTTCCCATCCAATGGATCAATGAAAATGATTATGAAAGGAAACGGACAGCGGAATTTGATCTTGGTGTTAACGCTGCTTGTTCAGCGCCGTTCTAAGATTGGCCAACTCGTTTTCAATTTCCGTAAGCTGCTGTTCCGCTTTTTCTATATTTCCTCCGACTGATTCAAGCTTTTCGATGTCCCCTTGAATGCGGATATAGTCAGATTTTAATTCGGCGATTCTTTGTTCAATTTCTTGTTTTGTCATCAATATTCACTCCAATGCATCTGATTTCCTTTTTACCATTTTATCATGAATGTCGGAATGACACCTTACACGATATGAGTGATTCCAACTAAAAATGTATGAGAAGTAACTATTATTTATGAAAGAGTCGAAAATATAATTATTTTTTCCGAAATAAAATAAGGAGAATTTTTGCGCCGTCTCTTTTAAGGGGTTTTTGGAAAAGGAGTAGGAAAAGGAGAATGAAAAATGTTTTGGTGCTGATGGAAAAAAATTTTGACCGAATCTACAAAAACTTTAACGATTTGTGCACAATGTTTGAAGAAAATCATCATTTAGACTACCAATCTTTTGAAACATATCAACAATTACGGAGAAAATTAATAGAAGATGTAAAAGCTCTTGAATATTTTATTGTTGGAACAATGAAATCTAAAGAAAAATAACTTTTCAATTAATAAAGGCTGCTTTGTTGATTTCGTTGCAAAAGATATATGATTTATGAAAAGATAAGTACAAAAAAGAAAAAGAGGAGGCAGGATGAAAAAAATTATAGCGGAAGCATTAAGGGCTGCTGGAGATTTTGGAGTAATCGAAAACATTCGGAAAGTAAGCGGAGGTGATATTAACGAAAGCTATTTTGTACAGACAGAAAACCAAACGTATTTTTTAAAGTACAATTTAGAAGCTCCCGAAGATTTTTTCCGTCTGGAAGCGGAAGGGCTTCAACTGATTAGGGATACTAACACCGTGCGCGTACCGAAGGTGTTTGCTTACTCCGAGAATTCCAACGAGGGATTTTTGATCATGGAATGGGTGAACGGTAAAAAAGATGATAATACAGAAAAGCTGTTAGGCCAAAAGCTGGCAGCTTTACACAAAAGCCATTTTGTATATCACGGATATTCGAAAAATACATATATTGGAACGCTGCCTCAAAGAAACCGCCTTATGTCATCTTGGCTTGAATACTATCGGGACTACCGTTTAAGCGGACAAATGGAAATAGGAATCAAGAAAAATTATATACGTGGTGAACGTGGAAAAAGATTGGAAACTCTCCTTAATCGCTTGCATGAATGGATTCCAGCAAACGTGGAGGCTTCTCTTTTACACGGCGATTTATGGGGAGGGAATTGGATAGTTGGACCGAATGGGGAACCATTTTTAATTGATCCGTCCGTAATGTATGGAGATCGCCATTTTGAAATTGCCTTTACCGAATTATTTGGCGGCTTTTCCCAAGATTTTTACCGCTCATATGAAGAATATTACCCTCTTTCCGAAAGATATGAGGAAATCAAGCCTTTGTACCAGCTTTATTATTTGCTTGTCCATCTGAATTTGTTTGGGGAATCATATGGTGGAGCAGTAGACCGCATATTAAGAATGTATGTTTAAAAAAGATGAGGACTGAGAACCGTTAGTTTTTTCGGTTTAGACAACTGTTTCCCTTCGTTTTAAAGAGCTTGCAGCTCCCTAATTGTGCAAACGATCAAATGTTTTCTTCCAGAAAGAAAAGGATAGTTGTCGTCCCTCCCCGAAATTCTTATTTAAAAGCCCGCTCTTCTCAAATAAATTTATAAACGAACGTTTTCATTTTCTAATTCAACTGTAATGTCAAAGCTTCGCTGCCCGGCGCATTCGGTTTATTAGCTGAAAGAGGTTGGAATACTGAACTCAGCATCAAAATGCAAGGACTTGAAGCTGACAGCATTTCTATATTGAAGACAAATGGAACAGGCTTAATAGCTTGCTTGGTCCATTTTGTCTCGGTTGATTCGATTTATCCGAAAAATTCCGCCTCTAAACGCGGATGAAGGCAGCCGCATTGCGAGACTGCTGATTTTGGCAATCATATTTATTGTTAAACAAACGTTTGATTAGTAATATAGGTAATTGATAATAATATATGAAGCAAATAAATGTTTCCACAAAATTTTTTATGATAATCTAAAATAAAGGAGTTGATCACATGGCAAAAGTAGCTACTCTTATTACAGACTTGTTCGAAGACAGTGAGTTCACAAGTCCTGCAGAAGCATTTCAATCAGCAGGTCATGAAGTGGTCACAATTGAAAAAGAAGCTGGCAAAAAAGTTAAAGGAAAAAAAGGTGAAGCGGAAGTTAGAATTGACTACTCGATTGATGATGTAAAACCGGACGATTTTGATGCACTTCTTTTGCCGGGAGGTTTCTCGCCGGACATTTTGCGTGCGGATGACCGTTTTGTTTCTTTTGTAAAAGCTATGATGGATGCGAAAAAACCGGTATTTGCTATTTGTCATGGACCTCAGCTGCTAATTTCGGCAAAAGCATTGGAAGGTCGGGATGCAACTGGCTATAAATCAATTCGCGTAGATATGGAGTATGCAGGCGCCAACTATCATGACGAAGAAGTTGTCGTGTGCCAAAACCAATTGGTTACAAGCCGTACACCTGCTGACTTAGAAGCATTTAATAGAGAATCATTGAAGCTTTTGGATAAAGTATCAAAGTAAGCGGAGAGAAATTCAAACTTTTTTGCTGAGTGATTTTGGCAAAAACAAACTTCATATATGGCAAAAAACCTGCCTGTTCAAAACATAAACAGGCAGGTTTTTACATGCAGCAAAACTTTATTATAGAACATCTTTCATCAAACGTTTAATCATAGGTGCCATGAAGAATAAAATAAGGCCAAGAATAATTGAAATCATGCCGATAATGCCAAAATAAACAATTTCTGTTTCAACTGTGTAGTATTTTACAAGCTGGGCATTAATGGCTTGAGCGGCTGCACTAGTTAAAAACCATAGGCTCATTGTTTGCGCTGAAAAAGCCGCTGGAGCAAGCTTTGTAGTTGCTGAAAGTCCTACTGGGGACAAGCACAGCTCTCCGATTACAACAAGGAAGAAGCTAAGTACGAGCCATAAAGGGCTAACTAATGACTCAGTACCGTTTACATAAGCAGGAATGATCATAACTAGAAATGATAGACCGCCAAAAATAAGTCCGAATGCAAACTTGCTCGGTGTTGATGGCTGACGCTTTCCAAGCTTCACCCAAAACCATGCAAAAACCGGCGCCAAAAAGATGATAAATAAAGGGTTCAATGATTGAAACCATGATGAGTGCAGTTCAAGTCCTGCATAGGATAATTGGGTGCGCTTATCTGCATAAGTGGCCAAAATAATAGCCCCTTGTTCTTGAATAGCCCAAAAAACTACTGCGGCAATAAAGAGCGGAATGTAAGCAATTACACGCGAACGCTCCACTTCTGTTGTTTTAGGACTCCGGTACATAAATATAAAATAACATGCAGGTATTACAATTCCGAGGATGCTGACAATCATAGTAAAGCTATTTATAGTCAAAAGTCCTGCAGGGATGGTGACAGCTAAAAAGGCGATAATTACTAAAGCGCCGATGCCGAAAATAGTGAATACTTTTTTTCGTTCTTCCGGTTGTAACGGGTTAGGCACCTGTGTTCCGGCGAGACCAAGGTTTTTCTTTTTTGTCAGGACAAATGTCAAAAGCCCGAAAAACATACCAATAGCAGCAAGAGCAAAGCCAAGATGGAAATTATATCCTTGTCCTAAAGTTCCAACAATAATGGGAGCTAAAAATCCACCTAAATTAATACCCATGTAAAAAATACTAAACCCTGAATCGCGGCGGGCATCGTTATCTGCATAAAGATCGCCGACAACACTTGATACATTCGGCTTTAAAAGTCCAGTACCAAGAACAATCAGCGTCATGGAAATGAATAAAGCTTCAATATTTCCAGGGAAGGATAAGACGATATGGCCGAGCATGATTAAAATTCCGCCGTAAAAAACAGTTTTGCTTGTCCCTAACAGGCGGTCTGCAATCCATCCTCCAATCGTTCCCGACATATACACGAGAGAACCGTAGATCGCCATAATCGATGCAGCGGTAGCTTCATCTATTCCCAAACCGCCTTTAGAAACTTCATAATACATATAATAAAGAAGTATTGCTCTCATTCCGTAATAGGAAAAACGTTCCCAAAACTCCGTAAAAAACAGCGTAAATAATCCTTTTGGATGTCCAAAAAAACCTTTTTGCGGAAGGCTTTGGACAATCTGCTCCTTTGTTATCATAAAAATAAACCTCCATTATTTTTATATAATTTTTAAGATGTTTTGAATTGTCCGAAAATAAAAAAATAACCGTCCTACCGCTCTTTAAATAATATTTTAATATAATTAAAACGTCAACTGTTAAATGCATAAAATTATATATATATAATATTTGAAACAGTTGTAAGTTAGGGAATTTTTAAAAAAAGGGGAGGATACAATATGAAATGGGGGATTGGAAAAAGAAAAAATCGGTTCCCATATAGGTTAAACCGATTTTATCCATGGTCATATTGATTATATTAACGATAAGATTTCTTTCTATTTATTTCCTCTGCTATCAATTGATACGATTTTGTGCGTTCTTCATAGCTTCCAGTTATTGTTATGATCATCATTTCATCTGCTTCATACCAATTTTTTAATTCATATAAACGGTGAACGACAAATTTTGGATCGCCAATGATCATATTCTTTTGAAACTGTTGAAACTCATCTGAATTCAGCAATTGCTGCTTTGCTTCTTCTTTTAATGGAAAATCAAGTGTTTTTCCTTTATGATGCTGAAGATTCCATAAAAAGCTGCTGAAGGCAATTTGCTCCGCTTTTTCGTTAGTTTCAGCGCATATTGCCGAGACTGTGACAATTGTCTTTGGCTGCTGTTTTCTTTTTTTCTGGAACTGATTTTTATATGTTTGAATAATTTGCCGCCCGTCTTCATTGCTCATAAATTGGCCAAATGCATAGGAAATGCCGTTTTCAGCTGCTAAAAAGGCGCTCTTTATGCTTGTGCCAAGGATCCAAGGTTCAGGAGGAATATTTGGCAAAGGAGAGGCTGAGATGCTCGAAAATAATTCATTTTTTGGATAGTCATTATATAAAAAATGAAGCAGCTCTTGAACGGTTTTCGGCATGTTTTTTACATTTTCGAGATAATTGCCGGATAACGCAATGCTTGATTGAGCGTCTCCTCCGGGGGCCCGCCCGATCCCAAGATCAATGCGGTTAGGAAATAATGTTGCCAGCATATTAAACATTTCCGCAACTTTATACGGCTTATAGTGGGGGAGAAGCGTTGCGCCTGACCCGATGCGAATCGATTTTGTTTTTGCCCCTATAACTGGGAGCATAATTTCTGGAGCGGAGCAGGCAAGTCCGGAAAGATTGTGATGCTCCGCAATCCAGTAGCGGGTATAGCCTAGTTTTTCCGCCATTACGGCCAGTTGAATGGATTGCTCCAACGCCTCTTTTGCTGTTGAGTTGTTCAAAATCGGTGCTTGGTCTAAAATGCTAACCTGCATTATTCGCCAACCTTTCTTCGTATATTAAAAATTTTTTAATGCTTCGCGAATCGGGGTGTTTCCTGAGACTAGGTCAAATGAGCGACGAAAAGTGTTTTTCTCCGTTATTGATGCAAAAATAACCGAAGCCACATCTTCTCTTGGAATGGCGGCTCTTTCAAGATTTTCGGCAATTTTTATTTCTCCGGTTCCTTTCTCATCCAATAGCGCCCCCGGCCGGACAATTGTATAGTTTAAACGGCTTTGGACAAGGAAACGGTCGGCATAATGCTTGGCAACATAATAATGTTTAATCTTTTCGTTCCAATTTTGTCTATTATGGGCTTGCAGAGCGCTGACCATTATAAACCGTTGAACGCCTGTCTTTTCTGCTGCTTCAATTGTTTTTACGGCACCGTCTAGATCTACTAAAAGAGTTTTATCTGCACCTGTATGTCCGCCTGAACCTGCGGTAAAGACGATCCCTTCCGCACCTTTGATCGCCTCGGCAATCTGATCGACTGTGCCTTCCAAATCAGCTAAAACCGTCTTGACTCCGATCGAGTCAAAATATTCTTTTTGGTTTTCGTTGCGGATCATTGCTTTCACTGTGTGCTCGTTGCTTTCTTTTAATAACTGAACAAGAATTTTTCCGATTTTTCCATTGGCGCCAACTACAACAATTTCCATAAACGGACTCTCCTTTCAAACATCGTTTATTAACATTATTCCAGAAGCTGACTGTTTTCTCAAATGATCATACATGGTATGTGGTTGATTTTCCCATCGATGGGGATTAGTATATTAATAATTGACTTTTAAGATGTTCAAGGGGGTAAAGGAGGGGTGAGTATGGAACGCTATACGGTAAGGGCAGAAAAAGAAATTTCTAGTAAAAAAATGCTCTTGATAGTTGGAATCATCTTTGCTGCTTTTAATTTGCGTCCTGCTATTACTTCGGTCGGACCGCTCATCGGTTATATTCGTGAAGATCTCGGAATCTCCAACGGGGTTGCGGGTTTACTAACGACTATCCCGTTAATCGTTTTTGCGGTTCTTTCGCCATTAGCTCCGAAATTTGCAAGCCGATACGGAAATGAAAAGGCGATTTTTACCGGGTTAGTCGTGCTTCTTGCAGGAATGATTATTCGAACATTCGGAGCGATGATCGGTCTGCTTTTAGGAACTGTATTGATTGGAGTAGGCATTGCCATTGGAAATGTGCTTCTTCCGGGTATTGTAAAAGAACGGTTCCCGGATAAAATCGGACTGATGACAAGCGTTTATTCAACAGCTATGGGTATGCTTGCAGGGATCGCTTCCGGTTTAGCAATTCCGTTGTCGGAAGGATTAAAATTTGGATGGAGAAATGCCTTATTATTTTGGGCAATTTTAGCAATTGTGGCGATATGTTTATGGTTTCCACTAATTAGTGGAAAACAGAGATCCGCGAAACCGCCAATTGAACATATTTCAAATGGTTTTTTGCTCCGGTCGCCGCTGGCATGGCAAGTCACATTTTTTATGGGTCTTCAATCGTTCTTATTTTATAGTATGGTTGCATGGCTTCCTGAAATTTTGCAGGCGGACGGATTAAGTGCTTCAACAGCTGGTTGGATGCTGTTTCTTGTGCAAATTGCTGGCTTGCCGGCAACATTTGTCGCTCCGGCACTGTCGGACAAATATGCAGATCAAAGGCGAATTGTAGCGGTTTTAGGAGCTATTTATTTAGCAGGTCTCGTTGGATTATTGTATGGCGGGCCTCTTTTACTGATTGTCTTTTGGATTATTTTAATCGGTATTGGACAAGGGGCAAGCATTGGGCTCGTATTAGCGCTATTTGGTTTAAGAACAAGAAGCTCCGAGCAAGCTTCCGCTTTATCGGGAATGGCGCAATCAATTGGTTATTTGCTTGCTGCTTTTGGGCCCATTTTAATTGGCGTTTTGTATGACAAAACTCATTCGTGGGTGGTGCCCATTTTATTGTTTATTGCTGTCTGTGTTTTGATGATCATTGCTGGATTGAATGCCGGACGAAATAAGTATGTGTAAAAAAGAAACTAAATAAAAAGCCGGGGCAGTTCAAAGTCGTTTTTTCGGCTTATTGACTGCCCCTTTTAATGTTTTAGGAACGTTGAAATATCGGTGTTTATGATTGTTTGTTTTCAATGGAATTGACTTTTTGGACAACCCCAAGCTTTTTATTGTATTTGGAAGGTTCCATTTGATAAATGAATGTTCACATCGGCGATGGATGCAATTGTTAAATCGTGCGTCACCATGATGACGCATTTTCCCTCTTGATGTGCTAAATCTTGAAAAATGCGGACGATTTCTTTAGATGTTTGCTCATCCAAGTTTCCTGTTGGTTCATCCGCGACAATTAACTGCGATTCGCAGCAAAGAGCGCGGGCAATGGAAACTCTTTGCTGTTGTCCTCCGCTTAGTGTCAGTACTTTTTGCTTTGCTTGGTCCTGCGAAATCCCCATTTGTTCTAATGTTTTTAGTGCAAATTGTTTATATGGCTTTTTAGAGGATTTCGTTATTTCCATTGCCGCAACGACGTTTTGCAATGCTGTCATATAAGGAAGCAGGTTGTATGATTGAAAGACGATTGAGACGTATTGATTGCGAAATTTGGAATAGCCGATTTTTTTAAAATCCTTGCCCTCGTATAAAATAGCCCCTTCTTTTGGAGAATCAAGAGCACCGGCAAGAGCTAAAAATGTGGATTTTCCCGCACCGCTTGGACCAGTAATTGTGTAAAATGTACCTTTTTCAAAATCAATATTGATCTTTTTTAAGATTTCTACTTTTTTTTGATCTCTGCTATACCAATAGCTAACATCTTGAAATTTCAACAATGCACTCATTTGATCCCCTTCTTTTCTTAGTCTTGTTTAGTTAAAATCACCTTCGGATGCAGCCGCAAAACGGACAGCGATGGAATAAATGATGATAAAACGGCAATTAACATTCCGATAGACGACAGCATGCCTAAATCTTTCGGTGTTATTGCGATTTCTAAGTCATCAATTGTTTCCACGTTAGCTGCTTGCCCTCTCATTCCTACACTGCCTCCCATACCTGGTCGAAAGGATGGAGGTGTATTCATCTGCTCTTGCTGGGCCAGCTCCTGCGCTAATAATTGATCGCTGATCTTGCCGGCCACCACATTTCCGCAAGCGCTTGAAATTCCGATGGCGAGAACGGCTACAATCAATATTTCTGTGACAAATTGACCGATGAGCTTCCATCTTTTCTCCCCAAGAGAAAGAAGAACACCCATCTCGTATTTCCGTTCGCGGATTGACAGCATGACGATCAGTCCAAGAATGACAGCCCCTGAAATCGTCACTAAGTAAACGACATTTTTTGAAAATGACGCGACATTGTTGATTGGTCCGACCATTTGATTGTATAGCTGATCATTTGCATCAAGCTTGAATGTATCGAAGTCTATGCTCGAATTTTTCTTCGCTTTTTGAATAAACGAGTCTATTTCTGCAGGATCTTTCATGTAATAAACAGCGCGGTCAATGGTATTTTCATAGTCTTCACCTTTCAGTGTGTTCACGACAGTATATGGAACGTACAATTTGTTGTAAGGGTTCATAAAAGAAAAATTCATTCCTTGATCTTGTTCGTTTGTGGTTGTCTCATAAATGCCAATGATTTTTAATTCAATCGTTTTTTCCTCTTCATTGGCACCTTTTACCGTAATCGTATCACCGACAGTTAAGTCGTTTTCATCCGCCAATGTTTTTTCGATGACCACAACATTTTTTCCTAATGATTGATCAGTTATATGTTCACCTTCTACCAATGTAGAATCTCCGTTCATAAATTCTTCGACAGCATCAGTAAAAACGACGCCTTGCAGACTGACATCAGATTGAAACATTGGATTTCCATTTTCCCCAAAGGGACCTCTGTTTTCTGTTTCCTCATCCGAATCACTTGTGTCTTCATTTTCAATTGGATCAAAGTCTTCAGCAATTCCGTTTGTCGACGAATATAAGTTATAACCTTTTACTTCTGAGTATGTAGGTAATTCTTCTGCCGATTTTACCGGAATGGGTTCAAGCTGAAACCTCGTCCGTTCACCTTCCGATTGCTGCTGATTCCGCATTTTTTCCATATCCATCTGCAAGCTCACTTCTCCTCCCAGCTTTTCCTTCGCTAAATCACTGGCTTTCTTTGCTGCACTTTCGATCGCCAGACCGGAAAGGACAAGTAAGCAAATGATGGTGAAAATAAACAGTTGTAAAAGGCTCTTTCCTTTTCTAGCCCATACGCTTAACAACGACCTTTTAAAAAAATTCATCTAATCTTACCTCCTTCGTGATTGTCAACGATAAGCATATTGGAAACATATGAACAATTTATGAAAAATCTATGTTCGAAAGTTTAATTTTTTAAAAGAGAAGTTGAAGTAGTTGCTTCCCTTTCTTTACTCGTTTATCTTGAAAATAAGAGTTGTTTTAGCGGGAGGAAGAGAAATGAAAATTTTAGTGATCGAAGATAATGAAAGCGTCTGTTCGATGCTAAATATGTTTTTTATAAAGGAAGGGATTGAAGGGGAATTTGTCCATGATGGACTTGAAGGCTACCAATCCGCTAAGAGTGGCAATTGGGACTTGCTCATCATCGATTGGATGCTCCCCGGAATGGATGGAGTCACGCTTTGCAGAAAATTAAGAGAAGAAGAACACTCCGTTCCGATCATCATGCTGACCGCTAAAGACAGTGAATCCGATCAAGTGATCGGACTTGAAATGGGAGCCGATGATTATGTCACGAAACCGTTTAGCCCGATTGCACTAATGGCGAGAATAAAGGCAGTGGCTAGAAGATATAACAAGCAAGAACCTCGTCAAAAAAACATTGTGACAACCAAACACTTTAAAGTGGACAAAGATGCAAGAGAAGCGTATTTTAAAGGACAATCGATTAATAACCTAACTCCAAAAGAGTTTGACCTCCTTTATCATTTTCTCACACATCCGCGCCAAGTATTTACGAGAGAGCAGTTGCTGGAAAGTATATGGGGGTATCAATTTTACGGGGATGAAAGAACGGTTGATGTTCATATGAAAAGGCTGAGAAAGAAGCTCGGGCCTGAAGCGCAAAACTTCCTTCACACGGTTTGGGGGGTGGGATATAAATTCGACGAATCGGTGAAGCACGATGAAACTTAAATATATGTATCAGCTGCTTATTAGCCATATAGGAGTTTTAGTCATTGCATTCTTGATTTTGAGCTTTTCCTTTGCAAAATATGTTGAAAACTATGTTTATCAAAATAAAGTAGAAGAATTGATTGCCTACGGCCAAAACATTTTACATGATTATAGCCGCGATAATTGGGGTGGAAACCGGATTTTGGATCAGTACCGGCAGGTGCTGAGGACACGAAATATTATGTTCAGTGTGTTTAATCAACAAGGCGAAATTTTTTATCCGGAAGCTGGCTTTTTCCCGCGGTTCACAATGTCAGAAAAAGAATGGGAGAGTTTGGAGGATGGCAAAATTGTCGTGGTCAAGCAAGATTTAAAACGGTTTGATCAGGCGGTATCCTTCGTTTCTTTGCCATTCATCGTGAACGGGGAGCTGATGGGAGGAGTTCTCCTAGTTTCGCCGATAAGCGGTTCAAGAGAGACCATCAGCGACATTAATCAGTTTTTATTTTATACAATTTTAATTTCGTTGACGGTTTCATTTTTGCTAAGCGGTCTTTTATCGAAGCTGCATGTTCGGAGAATTCAGAGGATTCGTGAAGCAACGTCAATGGTGTCATCTGGAAACTATGACGTCCAGGTGAATGCCTCCAAAATCGATGAAATTGGTGAACTGGCAAGCGACTTTAATGAAATGGTAAAAAAGCTTAAAGCTTCTCAGGAGGAAATAAGCAGGCTTGAAAAAAGAAGGAGACAGTTTATTGCAGATGTTTCTCATGAGTTGAAAACTCCTCTTACAACGATCAGCGGTGTCATTGAAGGATTAAAAAGCGATATGATTCCTGAAGAAGAAAAAGAAAGAGGCATTCAATTAGTAAGCCAAGAGGCAAAAAGGCTGATTCGGCTAGTTAATGAAAATTTGGACTATGAAAAAATTCGGTCGAATCAAGTAAAGCTAAATATAGAACCTATACAGTTAATTGATGTGTTTGAAATTGTGAAGGAACAGCTTCTTTCACAAGCTGAGGAGAAAAATAACATTATGATCATTGAAGCGGATGAAAATGAAATCATTTATGCTGATTATGATCGCCTCATTCAAATTTTGATCAATATTGTTAAAAATAGCATTCAGTTTACACAAAACGGAAAAATATTTTTGCGGGGGAAACCTGGATATAAGGAAACAATCATTGAAATCGAAGATACCGGGATCGGAATGGACGAAAAAGAAATTGAAAACATTTGGCAGAGATTTTACAAAGCAGATCTGTCAAGAACAAACAATAAATACGGGGAATTCGGGTTAGGACTCTCAATTGTGAAGCAGTTAGTGCTCCTGCATCAAGGAGAAATCAACGTGACAAGTAAAAAAGGCAAAGGAACGAAATTTGAGATTAAACTGCCTGTCAAAAGCTAAAGAATCTTGTAGAAGGGATTGGATAATACATGGAGCTTGCATTTCATCGTTCGCCCAATAAATATATCGGGGGAGTATCGATCAAAGTGGAGGATCTTAAGAGATCTATTGCGTTTTACCACAATTTATTGGGGTTTAAAATATTAGAGCAAAAGGAAAATAAAGTCGTTTTTTCTGCTGATGGAAAGAAGCCGCTATTGATTGTCGAACAACCGGATAATGTCATAAGAAAACAAGTTCGGACGACAGGGTTATATCATTTTGCCATTTTATTGCCGGAAAGGAAAGATTTAGCTGATGCCCTTTATCATCTCATTCAAATGAACTATCCGCTGCAGGGTGCTTCCGATCATTTGGTCAGTGAAGCGGTCTATTTGGCAGACCCGGATGGAAACGGCATTGAAATTTATGCTGATCGAAAGTCGGCGAATTGGGAATGGAATCAAAATCAAGTTGTGATGGACACGATTCCGTTAGATATAAACGATTTATTTTCTGAAAGAGATCCAGAGGGCTGGCAAGGGATGCCTGAAGCAACCATTATTGGTCATGTTCATTTGCATGTTGCCTATTTAGATGAAGCAGAACAATTTTATTGTAAAGGCCTCGGTTTTCAAATGACATCAAAATATGGATCTCATGCATTATTTATTTCTAGCGGCAAATACCATCACCATATTGCGTTAAATACTTGGAACGGTATAGGGGCTCCAAAGCCTCCTGAGAATAGTGTCGGGCTTAAATGGTTCACAATCATTTTGCCGAATAAGGAAGAAAAAGATCAGGTGATCAAGAGATTAAAAGAAATAAATGCACGTATAACTGAAAAAGATGGAAAAATATACACAATTGATCCTTCCGGAAATCAAATTGAAATAACGACAGCTCATTAAAAATCGATCATGAACATGGACGCATTGGCGTCTTTTTTTTGTGCAAATTTTTCTTGCATTAAGAATAAAAAAACGAAAAATGCAAATATTAACAAGAAATAAAAATGCTGGAGTTAAGCAAAAATGAAATTCAAAAAGATGCTTTTATTTGCTGTTGTTTTGTTGTTGTTATCCGGCTGCTGGAACCGAAGAGAATTAAACACGATTGCCATTCAAGTGGGTTTAGGGATCGATAAAGAAGGAGACCAGTATGTGGTGACCTCGCAAATAGTAAACCCTGGTCAAATTGCCATGCTGATGAGTAAAGGGGATAAAACTCCTGTTATGACTTATCAAGAGAAAGGTCACACCATCATTGAAGCTATACGGCGAATGACCACTGCTGTTCCAAGGAGAATTTACTCTTCTCATTTGCGGATTTTAGTAATCGGTGAGGAATTAGCAAAAGAGGGAATTGGGGAGGTGCTTGATCTTTTGTCACGCGATCATGAAATGAGAACAGATTTTTATATAACTGTTGCAAAGGATGCCAAGGCAGGGGATATTTTAAAAGTTTTAACAGCGTTAGAAGATATCCCGGCGAACCAGCTTTTTAATTCTCTTGAATTATCAGATAAGCAATGGGCGCCGACAATATCTGTAACTCTTGATCAATTGTTATCGGATTTAAGCAGCGAAGGGATCGAAGTGAAACTGACAGGAATATCAGTAGAAGGCAATCAGCAAGTCGGTGAAACGAAAGCCAATTATGAACAAATTGACCCTGAAGCAAAATTAAAATTTAAAGGAATCGCTTTGTTTCACCAAGACCGATTAATAGGCTGGCTGGATGAACAACAGAGCAGAGCACTTCATTATATTATCGGCAAAGTACATCGAACGATCGAAGAAATTTCATGCAAGAATGACGGAAAGATAAGTATTGACATTTTTTCTGCAAAAAGTCAGCTAAAAACAAAAATGCATAAAGGCAATCCCGTTGGTGAAGTTCATATCGAGGCTCAAGGAAATGTAGCGGATGTACAATGCAAGCATCTCACAATAACAAATACAAAAACGATAAGGAAGATAGAAAAAAAGACGGAAGAAAAAATAAAACAAGAAGTTGAAAAAGTTCTTTCGAATGTTCAGCAAAATTACCGAGTCGATGCTTTCGGTTTTGGAAAATCATTGTATCGGGACGATTATAAAAATTGGAAAAAAATAAAAAAACATTGGAAGGAAACGTTCACTGAACTTCCAATAAAAACTACTGTTGATGTCAAAATTCGAAGAACAGGCACGATCAACAATCCTCCGCTTCACAAGCTGGAGGATTGAGAGCAGGGAAATGGAAGGAATTTTATATGGAAAAAGCAAAAATCGATGGGTTACAGATGTTTTCATTTATGTTTTTGTTTCAATTTGGAAGTCTGATTGTCACAGGGCTAGGATTGGAAGTAAAGCAAAATAATTGGATCGCCGTGTTAGTTGTTTCCGGAATTAACATTCTCCTTATTTTATTGATTTACGGTCCAATTTATAATCGTTTTCCAAACCTCACCTTGACAGGAATATTTTTGGAAAACACAGGGAAAATTGTTGGTACAGTGCTTTCAATCATATATAATTTTTATTTTATCTTAATCGCCGGCTTTATATTGCGGGATACTGGGGATAACATGATTAAATATCTTTTGCCTGAAACGCCTATTGAAGTGGTTTTATTGATGGGAGTTTTACTTATTTCTTATTCATGCTTTTTAGGAATTGAAGTGTTCGCAAGAGTTGCCCAGCTGCTTTTCTTTATCATGATCACTCTAGGGATAATGGGAAATTTTTTAGTGTTTGCCTCCGGAATTGTTGATCCAATACATCTTTTGCCAATTTTAGAAGATGGCTTATTTCCTTTAATCAAAGCGGTGTTTCCGTCTATCATTTCTTATAGCGAAATGGTTGTCTTTTTCATGATACTTCCATACTTAAACAAACCTCAGAACGGTGTGCGAATTGGAACGTTATCGGTTTTATTCAGCGGTTTGGCCGTCTCATGGACTTTTGCATTAACTATTGCAGTGCTTGGGGTGTACGGAACGGAATTAGCCGATCTCCCTTTGCTTAATACAGCCCAAAAAATCAATGTCGGCGACTTTTTTCAGAGAATGGATCCGATTGTCATTTTAACTTTATTTATCGGCCTTTTCGTAAAATTAAATATTTTTTTTTATGCAGGAGTTGTAGGAATGGCGGAGCTGTTTAAAAAACAAAAGCACCAGCCTTTTATACTGCCTGCAGCGATCATGATTTTTGTCATTGCAATTGTAAGTGTGGAAAATGAGATCGAGAAAAAAGAGCTTTTTAAGGAAAAGCTTCCATTGTTCATTGAGCTGCCGATTTTAATTATTATTCCTTGTATATTGCTGGTGATCATAGCCATTCGCGGCAAATGGCAAAAAAGAAAGCATCTACAACCTTATTCAAAAGGATCGATGAAGGATGAATGAATTTTTGGTAATAGGTGCATTATTATTAAGTCCCCTTCTGACATATGTGATCGTGTTATTAACTATTCGCCCTCTTATTAAAAAGGCTGTTTCATCATTTACAAAAATTCTCATGGGTGATCCTTATGCGGAAAATGTCTGGGAAATGGTCAGTGCCTTTACGCGGATAAGCCCAAGGATTGTCGTTGAGAACAGCTTGAGGGCTGCAGAAGGGAAAATTATTGACCGCCCGTTTGGTAGCCCGCGAAAATTTCTAAACTTTGACGGACTTGTTTTTTCACCCGCTCAGCTCGCTGTTTTTCCAGCAAAAGAGGACGCAAAAGTGGAAATGAAAACGGTTATTGGTCCCTTGGCCAAAAAACCTCTCACAATTGATATACCTGTTTTGCTTGGCGGGATGGCATATGGTCTTGGCGTAAGCGAACAAGTTCGAATTGCCCAAGCCTGGGGAACAGCCGTTGTCGGAACAGCCTGTAACATCGGTGAAGGGGGATTTTTACAAGAGGAACGTGAACGGGCAAAGCATTTGATCGTTCAATACCACACTGCGAATTGGGGGAAAAATGCAGATGTATTAAAACAGGCAGATGCTGTGGAAATCCATATTGGGCAAGGAGCTTCAGCTGCTGTCCCGGCAAGAATTTCACCTGAATTTTTGCAAGGAAAAGCCCGTGATATATTAGGTTTAAAACCGGATGAGACCGCAGTTATTCCAAGAAGATTCAATGAATGGAACAGTCCGAACGATTTAAGAAAGGTTGTAAAAGAATTAAAACAACTCACTGGAGGAGTCCCGATCGGAATCAAAATTTGTGCAAGCAACAGGCTTGAAGAAGATATTGAATACGGACTTTTGGCAGGTGTGGATTTTATTTCGATTGATGGCGGTCAGGCAGGTACAAAAGGATCGGCGCCGATCATACAAGATGATTTCGGATTGCCGACGATTTATGCATTGACTAGGGCTGTCCACTATATAACAAAGAGAGAAATGAAAGGAAAAGTGAGCTTATTGATTGGCGGCGGAATCAATACTCCCGGGGATGCATTGAAGGCTTTGGCGCTTGGAGCAGATGCTGTTTATATAGGAACTGCTGCTTTATGGGCAATGACGCATACACAGGTCGTAAAAACAATACCATTTGAGCCACCGACGGTATTGGCCTTTTATAGCGGAAGAATGGCGGATCAATTTAATAAAGAGGAGGCAGCATATTATTTATCTAATTTTTTAACGTCATTTTCGGAAGAAATACAGGTCGCTGTCAAAGGTTTAGGGAAAACAAATGTTCATGATGTGAACCAAAGTGATCTTGTCGCACTTGATGAAACAACAAGTAAAATCACAAAAGTCCCTTTAGCATTTGACCCAAATGAGACCGCTCATATGACTGGAAGCAAAAATTGATTTCGACTATTTCTTGTTTAGTACGTGGCTAAATCTTAACGCATGTTCAATTTCATCAGTCATGGCTCTAAAGAAAGCATCTCGAATCATTGGATCTTGTGTAGATAAATAATTATCGCGGTATGTCTCATATGCTTCCAATTCTTGTTCATAAGCGATCCGCAGACCTTCTTGGAAATTTCGGAATCGAGTTATTTTTGTTTGATAAACCGGTTTTTTTCCTGTTAATGTTTGATAAAGCTGCGTGAATGTTCGTAAATGTATTTTTTCGTCTTCTAGCGCATGTTCAATTGCCTGTCTCTGTTCAGAAGTTGCCGCCGCCTTTGCCAATCTTGTGTAAAAATCAATGGCACTTGCTTCAGAAGAAATTCCGTTTAAGATAGCCTTCAGTATATTGTCAATGGAGCTGTTATATCTATTTTGTCTAATGAAGCTGTGGTCGTAAACTGGATAATAGTAGTTTGCATAATGTGTATTAGCATACATGCAAATATCCCGCCTTTCATTTTTCTTATGTCAGTGTATTCAGATATAGAGAAAAAGTGATGAATTAGGTGAAATCGAGACGTGTCGGAAACAAATTTTTGTTAAAAACTAAATTCTTATTGACTTAAAACGAAAGAGGTTATATAATCATTTTCAAAATTATTTACTAAATAAATTATTTTCAGATAAGAAAAGCAAAGAAAAGGAGCAGTAAAAGAGGCCGGTGGCGCATAGAGAGCTGACCCGCAGGCTGAAAGGTCAGTCGTTCACCACTCTTTGAAGGTCACCTTGGAGCTTTGTTTTAGAAATAGCGCAAGCTAAAGTATAAAGCAACGGTTCTTCCGTTATCAAGAAAAGTCATGTACGTGACTTGCTGAGTCTGTATTTCGCGAGGAATACAGAAAAGTTGAGTGGTACCGCGAAAAACTCGCCTCAACAATCCAATATTTCTTTTTGGATTGGGGCGAGTTTTTATTTTGATAATTTCATATGAAAAAGGTGAGGAAAAGGAGCAGTAGAAGAGAGCGATGACGTATTAGAGAGCTGACCCATAGGCTGAAAGGCCAGCCGTTATCTCTCTTTGAAGATCGCCTTGGAGCCTTGTTTTAGAAATGGCTTTTTGCCAAAGTATAAAACAACGGATCTTCCGTTACGAAGAAAGTCATCTATGTGTGACTTGCTGAGTCTGTATTCTGTGAGGAATACAGAGAAGCTGGGTGGTACCGCGAAGCATCTCGCCCCAGCAATCAACCGATGTTTTATGCGTTGGTGATTGCTGGGGCATGTTTTTTTAATTGGCTATTTCGCCATGCTGCCCGCTAAAAGAAAAGCCCGATTTAGCCAATCAAGCATTCAATAAAAATTGGCAACCAAATAGGTCTAGTCAGCAGCGCACAATAAAATTAAAATAATGAGAAAGGATGGATGAACATGAATCAAGTTATTGAATTTATTAAATCGGACCGGTTAAAAGAAAAGCCTGATCTTGAATCGTTAGGATTTGGAAAACATTTTACAGACCATATGTTTATATTGGATTATAATAAGGTGCAAGGGTGGCATTCCCCTCGTATAGTGCCGTTTGAACCGTTGGTGCTCTCGCCGTCAGCAATGGTATTTCATTACGGGCAAGCAATTTTTGAAGGGCTGAAAGCTTATAAAACGAATGACGGCCGCACATTGTTATTCAGACCGGATAAAAATATAGAGCGATTGAACCGCTCTTGCGAACGAATGTGTATTCCGCCCATTGACCCTGATCTAGTATTGGAAGCCATTGTGCGGCTTGTTGAAGTGGAAAGAGATTGGATTCCAAATAAAGAAGGCACTTCTTTATATATCAGACCGTTCATCATTGCAACGGAACCATATTTAGGAGTTAGACCAGCAAGCGAATACAAGTTTATGATTATCCTGTCGCCAGTTGGAGCTTACTATTCAGGCCGTCAGCTCGTTCCTGTAAAAATTTATGTTGAAGATGAATATGTTCGCGCTGTACCGGGAGGAGTTGGTCATGTTAAAACTTCCGGAAACTATGCCGCTAGCTTATACGCCCAAAAAAAAGCGGAGGAATTAGGATACGATCAGGTGCTCTGGCTCGATGGAAAAGAAAATAAATATGTAGAAGAAGTTGGAAGCATGAACATTTTCTTCAAAATCAACGGTGAAGTGTACACGCCAAAATTAAACGGAAGCATTTTGAGCGGTATAACAAGAGACTCCGTTATCCAGCTAGTGAAAGATTGGGGAGTACCGGTGCATGAAGAACGCATTGCAATAGAAGATATCTTCAATGCCTACAAAAACGGGGAATTGGAAGAAGTTTTCGGAACAGGAACAGCAGCGGTAATTTCGCCGGTCGGGGAGCTGAAATGGAATGAGCATAAAATGCTATTGAATAATTCTGAAACAGGCGAGTTTTCTAAAAAGCTTTATGAAACGATCACGAACATTCAATACGGAAAAGCGGAAGACAAGTTCGGCTGGACGAAAGAGGTATAATTCAATTTTATATTGATTTCAAATAAAATTTATTAAGGTGCCATCCATCTTTATTTGCTTTCGAATCAGAAATATTGGCAGTGTCAAAAAATTGTTTTTAGGTAAGAATGGAACAGAATATGGAGAGGAGATAGATGATTGATTAAAGCTGTTTTTTTTGACTTAGATGATACACTTCTTTGGGATGAAAAAAGCGTCAGCGACACATTCCAATATGTTTGCACCACAGCCGAAGAACAATACGGGGTTGATTCAAAACAGCTTGAGGAAGCGGTTCGTCAAGAAGCGAGAAAATTGTATGAATCTTATGAAACATATCCATTTACAAAAATGATTGGCATCAATCCGTTTGAAGGCCTTTGGGCGAATTTTAGCGAAATCGTGCACGAACAGTTTGGGAAGCTTAATCAATTGGCGCCTGTTTACAGAAAAGCTGCTTGGACGAACGGTTTGAAGGCGGTCGGTATAGATGATGCTGAATTCGGGGAAAAGCTGGCTGAGCTTTTTCATGCAGAACGGCGCAAAAGACCGCTCGTATATGAAGATACATTTGAAGTATTAGAACGGCTGAAACAAAACTATCGTTTGCTTCTTTTAACAAACGGGGATCCAAGCCTGCAAAAAGAAAAGATTGCTAGTGTTTCTGCTCTCTCATCGTATTTTGAGCATATTGTCATTTCAGGTGAGTTCGGCAAAGGTAAGCCTGATCCGTCAATTTTTGAACACGCACTAAACTTAATGGGTGTTCAAAGCAATGAAGTGGTAATGGTTGGAGACAAACTGAGCACTGACATACTTGGGGCATCACGGACAAATATCCGGTCTGTTTGGATTAATCGAAAGCAGTTGGAGCTTAGCGGAGAAGTCACTCCAGACTATGAAATCAGCCAATTAAGAGATTTATTGACGGTTTTAGAGGATTTAAAAAAGGAATAGAAATATTTTGATAGGAAAAGAATGAGGCTGGACTGGATGAAAAAACATCCGAAGTCCAGTTTTTTTAGATTCGTGCTTTTTATGAAAGGGCTGTCCAGAAAATCAAATCGCCATTGAAAACAAAAAATCATAAACACCGATATATCAACGTTTCTAAAACATTAATGGGGGCGTCTATAAGCCGTAAAAACGACTTATTAGACACCCCCAGCGGCTTTTTCTTTATTTAAGATGCGAGCCTAAAAATTCTTTCACTTCCTCAGGTGTTTTTGCGTATGCGCTGTGCAGATGAGCGATTTTTTCGTTGTTTTTAAAAATTAAAATGCTTGGAATTCCCATTACTTGATATTTTTCAGCTAGGTCGGGGAATTGATCTTTATTGATCTCATACCATTCATATTGACCGTATTCTTCTAAAATGTCGCCGATAAACATGTCCATTCTTTTGCAATCAGGGCACCAATCGGCAAAAAACTTGATGATGGTTTCTTGATTGCTCTGAATCACTTGTTCAAACTGTTCTGCTGTCTCTATTGGCTTCATTGGATAACCCCTCCTTCCTTCGTATTTATTTTAATTCATGGTAAAGAAGAAGTGAATTTTTTTCTCCCGCAAATAAATTGTTCGGCAATGATAACAAAAACAACCTATATAATGATAAAATAAAACAGATGATTTTTTTCAAAACGGGAGGAAAAAATAAATGGCAATCAAACTGGCGCTTGTATATGGGGGCAAATCTGCCGAGCATCAAGTATCATTACAAACAGCTCGGGCAGTAATAAACGCTCTCGATAAAAATAAATTTGACATATATCCAATTTATATTACGGAGCAAGGGCAATGGGTAAAAGGAAAGCAATTGAACGGTCCAGTTGAAAGAGTAGAAGACTTGAAGTTTCTAGCGGGAAATTCCGAAGCTGGAGAAAAAGGTGAACATTTGCCGGTACCTTTCAGTCAAGAGCTATTTAATGCTCCAGGAAGCGCTGATCCAGTCCATGTCGTATTTCCGCTATTGCATGGACCGAATGGTGAAGATGGAACGATACAAGGAATGCTGGAATTGCTGAATATACCTTATGTTGGGAATGGAGTTTTGGCTTCAGCAGCAGGAATGGATAAAATCATTATGAAAAATTTATTTGCCCAAGCAGGACTTGCTCAGGCAAAGTACGTTTGGTTTACGAACAAAGACTGGGAAAAAGATAAAGAGAAGGTTTTTCAAAAAGTCGAGGAGCAGCTCGGGTATCCTTGCTTTGTAAAGCCAGCCAACCTCGGCTCAAGCGTAGGTATCAGCAAGTCAAAAGATCGGCAATCGCTCATTCAATCTATTGAAGAAGCGTTTCTGTATGATCGGAAGCTGATTATTGAAGAAAGTATTGATGGAAGGGAAGTTGAAATCGGAGTAATTGGAAATGACGAACCGATCTGTTCTGTTGTTGGGGAAATTGCTCCGAAAAAAGAGTTTTACGATTATAAAGCGAAATATGAAGACGGAGATACGGAGCTCATTATTCCAGCTGACATAACGGAAGAGCAATATGAACAAATCAAGAAAATGGCGCTGAAAGCATTTAAAGCTATCGATGGTTCTGGACTTGTTCGGGCAGACTTTTTCTTGAGAAAAGACGGAACACCGTTGATCAATGAAGTGAACACAATGCCTGGATTTACGCCGTTTAGCATGTTCCCTCTTTTATGGAAGCACAGCGGCATCGATTATCCGGCGTTGATTGAAAAATTGGTTCAGCTTGGAATCGAGCGATATGAACTAAAACAGAGAATCAAGTATACTATTTAAAGATCGTTCTTAGGGCGGCTGTGTAAAGCCGCCTTTTGAAAGGAGAACAAAATAGCATGATAAAACGGCAATTATCAGCAATTAAGCAGATGGCAAACAACGCAGAATTAAAAGAGGAATTTGAGAAGATTACCATCGAAGGAGTAACGACTGATTCGCGGAATGTCCGTAAAGGAAACTTATTTGTACCCATTATTGGCGAAAAGTTTAATGGACATGACTTTGTCGAGAAAGCGTTCGAAAATGGTGCTCATGCCTCCTTATGGTCTAGATCAGTCCCGAATCCGCCGCAAGACAAACCATTGATCATTGTCGACGACACCTTGGCAGCATTGCAGCAGATTGCTTCTCACTATTTGTTGGCAGTAAACCCAAAAGTAGTAGGGATTACAGGCTCTAATGGCAAAACAACGACAAAAGATATGATCGCATCGGTTGTGGGCACTCGGTATCGCGTGCATAAAACGAAAGGGAATTTCAATAACCATATCGGTCTGCCTTTAACAATATTAGATATGCCTGAAGATACAGAGGTGGCTGTATTAGAAATGGGCATGAACGCTAAGGGAGAAATTGAATTATTATCATCAATTGCACGTCCTGATATAGCCGTCATTACCAATATCGGCGATGCTCATTTACAAGATTTAGGCTCTCGTGAAGGGATTGCGGAAGCAAAGCTTGAAATTATAAAGGGTTTAAAAGAGAATGGAACGCTCATTTATCATGGTGATGAGCCTTTGTTAAAAAAAGATTATTCATGTCAAACCGTAACGTTTGGAGAAAATAAAAACAATAATCTTTTTCCGACATCAATGGAGCTGTTGGGTGAAGGAACACGGTTTCGCGCCAATATAGCTGAACAGCCTTTTTTTATCCCTGTTTTAGGCCGTCACAATGTTTTAAACGCCTTGGCAGCTATCGCTGTTGGAGAACTCCTAAAGATCGGACTGAATCGTATTGAAAAAGGGCTTCGCGATTTGAAAATAACAAACATGAGACTTGAATTGATTCAAACGAAGAACGGTCTGTCCATCATAAATGATGCATATAACGCGAATCCTACAGCGATGAAAGCAGCCATTGATCTAGTCCATGGTCTAAAAGGATATTCGCAAAAAATTCTTGTCTTAGGGGATATGCTGGAGCTTGGCGAAAGAGAAGTTGAACTTCATCAAGAAGTAGGAATGATGCTGTCTGAAAAAGAAATTGATCACCTCTTTACATTTGGAAAACTCGGAAAAGAAATTGCCGTTGGTGCAAAGAAAGTTATAGATGAAAGAAAAATTCATGTGTTTTTTGACAAAGATGAACTAATTCATGAATTAAAGAAAGCTGCAGGTTCAAAAGATCTTGTGTTAGTGAAAGCGTCCAGAGGAATGAAGCTGGAAGATGTTGTTCATGCATTAATGAAAGAATAAAATAAAACATCATTTTGCTTGTGCTTTTGTTTTTATGCTTTTTTAGCTATAGTGCGGTAAGTTGAAATAGATTGATGGAAATGGTATGATAACACCTGCGGTGAATGGATAAAAATCCCTATGCGTACTTTCCAGCAAAAATCGGAGTTTACACTGATTCTCACGACTATGATAAGCTTACAGTTTCTAGAAAATACGCACAAGAGCCTTTTTATCCAGCAGCGCTTAATAAAAGTCTTAAAGGAGTTTGGAAAAATTGACAAATTTGTTTCACCAGTTCGGGTTGAGTCCGGAGCTGTTAAAATCAATAAAAAGAATGGGCTTCGAAGAAGCGACTCCCATTCAAATGCAGGCGATCCCTTTAGGCTTGAACAATAAAGACATCATTGGACAAGCGCAAACAGGGACAGGAAAAACAGCAGCTTTTGGCATCCCTTTAGTAGAAAAAATTAATGTTCATGATTCAGCTGTTCAAGCGATCGTGATAGCTCCAACACGGGAACTTGCTATACAAGTATCAGAAGAGTTATATAAAATCGGTTATGATAAACGGACAAGAGTATTGCCGATTTACGGAGGCCAGGACATTTCCAGGCAGATTCGGGCTTTGAAGAAGCCGCCCCACATCATTGTTGGAACACCTGGAAGGTTATTGGATCACATACGGCGCAATACGCTGCGGCTTGATTCTGTGCACACTGTCGTTTTAGATGAAGCGGATGAAATGCTCAACATGGGGTTTATTGATGATATTGAGCACATTCTTTCAAATATTCCTAGGGAGCGTCAAACCCTTCTATTTTCTGCGACAATGCCTGGTCCAATTAAATCAATTGCAGAACGTTTTATGAAAAATCCGACTCATGTCCGTGTAAAAGCGAAAGAAGTAACGGTTCCAAATGTGCAGCAATATTATTTAGAAGTGCCTGAAAAACAAAAATTTGACGTTTTGACAAGACTTCTTGATCTGCAATCACCGGAGCTTGCGATTGTGTTTGGCAGGACAAAGCGCCGAGTGGACGAACTTTCTGAAGCATTAAATGTCCGCGGCTATTCAGCAGAAGGAATTCATGGCGATTTAAGCCAAGCGAAACGCTTATCTGTTTTGAACAAATTTAAAAATGGAGCCATTGATGTACTTGTTGCAACAGACGTAGCAGCCAGAGGGCTTGATATATCTGGTATCACCCATATATATAATTTTGATGTACCTCAAGACCCTGAAAGCTATGTGCATAGAATTGGAAGAACAGGACGGGCTGGGAAGTCAGGAAAAGCGATGACGTTTATAACCGCAAGGGAACGCGGTATTTTGGAAACCATTGAGCATACAACAAAAAGAAAAATGGATCGAATGCGTCCTCCTACTTTAGATGAAGCACTAGTAGGAAAACAAAAAATGACGGTCGAAAAAATTTGCTCTGTAGTGGAAACTGAAAATTTAGATCAGTATAAAAATTTTGCTGCGGAGCTATTGGAAAAATATGATTCCGTCCCATTGCTTGCAGCAGCTATTAAAATGTTAACGAAGGAGCCGGATACGACACCTGTAAAATTGACGGAGGAACCTCCTCTCCCTATGAAGAAAGAAAAAAGCAGAAATAAACGAAAGCTTGATTTAAAAAACAAACGGGTTGGACGGAAACGCTCCTTTCATTCAGCAAGATCGACAAAAGGATCGGCTAGCCCAAAATAATTGGAATGAAAAAGAATAATCAGACATGGAAAAAGAGGCATTCCAAAACTTGGAGCTGCCTCCTTTTTATATATTTGAAACTTTTTGCCTAAATGAAACGTAATTTTTTACAGAAGGAGACAAGGGAGGGAAAAACTTGCGGCGCGAACCACAAAATCGCATTAGTCCTAAAGCTGTTACTGTATGGAAGATCACTGCGGCTATTTGGAGCATCGTTGAGTTGCTGGTGATCATAGGCATATCCTTATTGATATTTTTTTTCAACTGGCCGAAATGGATTATTCCTATATTGGCAATTATTTGGTTGGTGTCTTCTATTTGTTCCATTTTCATTTTTCCAAATATTCGGTTGAAAATATGGCGATATGAAGTTCATGAGAATGAACTGGATTTGCAGCATGGATTGTTTACAGTTACCCGTGTGCTTGTTCCAATGGTGAGAGTTCAGCATGTAGATACCTCACAAGGACCGATTTTAAGAAAATATAACTTGGCGACTGTAACTATTTCCACTGCAGCAACGGTTCACGAGATTCCTGCCCTGGAAATGGAAGAAGCGGATCAGCTTCGCGATTATATCTCGAAATTGGCACGGGAGGCGAAGGATGATGTATGATCAGAAAAGATTGCATCCCGTAGCTGTTTTAGTGAAAATTGCGAAGGCGATTAAAGAAATTATAGTAACGAATATTTTCTTGTTTGTCACAAACATAGGAAACATCCGGTCGTTTTTATTGATCGGAACGATTCTAGCACTTATACTCACGATCATTTCCAGTGTGTTAAATTGGTTGAAATTTACTTATCGCATTGAAGAAAATGAATTTCGTGTTGAGCAGGGCGTTTTTTTAAAAAAAAATCGATATATACCGATTGAAAGAATTCAATCCATAAATGTAACCGCCGGTTTCATCCAGCGCCTCTTCGGTGTAGTGAAGCTTGAAATCGAAACAGCGGGCGGCATGGGCGAAGCAGAGGTTGAACTTAGCGCCATACGGAAAGAAGAGGCAGAACAGATTCGGACAATCATCAAGGAGCAAAAAAGACAAATAGCACAAGGAGAAGCAGAGCAAAACAAACTGGAAGAAGGAAGGGTTCTTTACAAAATAAGCTTTAACGAACTGCTTATTACTGCAGCAACTTCAAGCGGCTTAGGGGTTGCTCTGTCAATCGTAGCCTTTTTAAGCCAATTTGATGAAATTATTCCGTACGAAAAAATATTTGACAAGCTGGAATGGATTGTCCATGCAAGTGTGACGATGATTGTCATCTTATGTTTGATTGGTTTGATCATTGCGTGGATTATAAGCTTTATCGGGGTTTTACTCCAGTACGGAGATTTTACAGTTCGAGAAGAAGCCGGACAGATTATTATTTCAAGTGGCATTTTTGAAAAAAAACAGATTTCTATACCAATAGATCGTATTCAAGCAATTAAAGTAACAGAAAATTGGCTGCGCCAGCCTTTTGGATATGCAACTGTACATATTGAATCGGCGGGAGGCGGAAGTGACAAGGATGTCGAGACCATTTTGTTTCCGTTAATTCGGAAGAAACAAGTTAAAGAAAAGGTTGAAAGCTTTTTTCATTTGACGATAAACGAGACACTGCACCCGGTTCCGCGGCGTGCGCTATCCAGATTTTTGCTCCGTATGCTGATTTTATCACTTCTCATAGCCGTCCCTTTATGCTTGTTTTTTAAACCATGGGGCTACTTATCACTTATTCTCATTCCTTTTGCACTGGTGCTCGGATATTTTCAATATAAAGATACAGGTTGGTATTTAAATGGAAAAGAATTGACGCTGTCTTTCCGCGTGTTGAATAAGACAACCGTCTTTTTCGAAAAAAAGCGGATTCAATCATTGGAATTGAAACAATCCTATTTTCAGAGACAAAAAGATCTGACTTCTGTTCAGTGCAGTATTATTTCCAAGTCTACTGGAAGCTTTTTTGCTGTTAAAAACCTCGAGGAAAAGGACGGAATGGAAATTTATAAATGGTTTTCAAGAAGAAGTGAAGGACAAGTTTAGAAGCTCCCATCTCTCATGTGGATGGGAGTGATTTAAATTTTTACAACACATATAAAATAGCCGCAAGTATAAAAACGAAAACAAAAATCCATATCGACCATTTTTTGAAAAATAATTTCATTCCTTCCTGCCGAACCGGTTGATGATAATACGTATAATGAATGAAGCTTGGTTTTTTGCGGACAAACACTTTACCTAGCAAAAATCCAGCCAGAAGTCCTGTTACATGTGCAACTACATTGATATGGGCATCAATAAAGGACAGTACGAGAGCTATGGCTGTAACCGTTAAGATCATTTGAGAGTTTTTTTGATCCATATATTCCTTTCGGAAAAAACAGATGAACATGTACGTGCCCAAAATGCCAAAAATCGCCCCTGAAGCTCCTGCATGAGAATAATCCATTGGCATGATCAAATAGGTTGCAATGTTGGCTATAATGCCTGATGCACTGTAAATGACCAGAAAATAAATTGACTTTACCATTCGTTCCAGCGGCGGGGCAAAAATAATAAGTGTGATTGTATTAAACAAAAGATGGGAAAAGCTAGTATGCAAAAAAATTGGTGTAATGAGCCGCCACCATTCCCCTGAATGAACCCCTGCATTGTATCCGGTTAAAAAAGAAAATAGAAGCGTAAATATTGGGAAAGAAAGTTTCATCATAATCCATAACACAACATGTATGCAGCTTATGATCGTGACAGCAGGATAAAGGCGAATAAAAGTGTGAAGGCTTTCTGTTCTGCGAAACATGTGAATTCTCCTTTTCAACAGGACAAGTATTCTATAATCATTTGTATGATTTTCAATTTATAAATAGTACAGTAGAAAATTAAAGGGATGTGATGGTGTGATCGTTGGGATTGGACTTGATATCGTTGAAATGGACAGGATGAAAGATATTATGGAGCGGAGATCCAACATTATTGACAGAATCTTATCGTTTCGCGAAAAGGAAATCTTTAATAAATTGCGGGATTCAAGACAATTGGAGTTTTTGGCAGGCAGATTTGCCGCTAAAGAAGCATTTAGCAAAGCATTAGGGACAGGAATCGGAAAGACAGTGGGCTTTTTAGATATTGAAATTTTACATGATGAAAAAGGGAAACCGATCATTGTGCAAAATATTACATCAGACCGGGTGTTTGTGACAATCACTCATTCAAAAAATTTTGCTGCTGCGCAAGTAATCATTGAAAGCCTGTCAAGCTAGTCTGCATATTTGCTGACCTTGCCTCATATAGTTGTAATGCGGTAGGGGAGACAAGTCAGAAATTGTTCACTGACTCTTCAAAACTTCCTAGTGACGCTAATTGAGGCAAAGGGGTTGAAAAATTTGACGAGAGGCGTAAAGCTCGTGATTGTCTGTCTGCTTTTTGTGGGATTAATATCTGCATGTGGCGTAAAATCAAAAGAAGACGTTTCAAGTGCATTGAACAAAAAAATTGAAGAATTAAAAGGCTATAAGGTGAACGCCAAAATGACGATCAAAACAGCGGAAGAGCCGCATGTGTATGAAGTGGAAATTTGGCACAAAAAGCCCCATTATTATCGAGTGCTATTAAAAAATGATGACAGGGATCAAAGCCAAATTATTTTAAGAAATGATGATGGGGTATTTGTTCTGACTCCTGCTTTGAACAAAAGCTTCCGTTTCCAAAGCAATTGGCCGCAAAATTCGAGTCAAGCTTACCTGTATGAATCGCTTGTCCAAGATATATTGAAGGATAAAGAAGCGAAATTCGAAGTCGGGGAAAAGAACTATGTATTTGAAACAAAAACCAATTATCAAAACAATCAAATGCTCCCATACCAAAAAATTGCATTTCATAAGAAAAATTTGACACCTTCATATGTGAAAGTGATGGATGTTGATCGGAATGCGCTTGTTTCTGTTGAATTTTCCAATTTTGAATCGAATCCAAAATTTGATAAAAATGCCTTTGAAATAGAAAAAACGATGTCCAATGCCCAAGTGGATATTCCTGTTTTGGCTCAATCAGCGAACAAACAATTTGCTGTTCTTTATCCGCTTAAGGAAGACTTGCCGGAAGGTGTCGATCTCGTCCAAGAAAAAGAGCTGAATACAGATAGCGGAAAACGAGTAGTATTAACTTACGGAGGCGAAAAATCATTTACTCTTATTGAGGAGCTTGCGGAAGTTTCACCAGTTACCTCTTCAGAATTTGTCAGTGGAGAGCTGGTCGATTTAGGGTTTGCAGTTGGAGCGCTGACCGACAATTCTTTAACATGGACATATAATGGTGTGGATTATATGCTCGCTTCAAACGAACTGACGCAAAAAGAAATGATTGCAGTTGCTCGTTCTGTACAAAGCCAATCAGGGAAGTAGTAAAATTGAGCGGCAAAAGAAACGATCTTCTGCCGCCTTTTTTATGTACTATTGTTTAAAAAGAAACAGTGATATAAAATAAACAAAACGATATCGTTGGAGATGAAATTAAGATGCAGAACTATTTCCGAGATACATGGGCAGAAATTAATTTAGATCATATTGAAGCGAACATTCATGGATTAAAAGAACATTTGCCGAATGAAACTGAAATTATTGCTGTTGTGAAGGCTAATGCTTATGGTCATGGAGATGTGGAAGTTGCCCAAGCAGCATTGTCAGCAGGTGCGGCTAAATTAGCAGTCGCTTTTCTAGATGAAGCATTGAAATTGAGACAAGCAGGAATAAAGGCCCCTATCCTCGTTTTAGGAGCGGTAAGACCAGAAGATGTTACAGTTGCAGGAGAAAATGGGATAAGTGTGACTGCCTATTCAGCTGAATGGCTGGAAAGTTCTGGAAAATATTTAGGGAAAACATCAGTCAACATCCACTTGAAATTAGACACAGGTATGGGACGGATCGGAATAAGAGATAAAAAAGAACTCGAACAAGCCATTTCGCTCATAAAGGGACAGCAGTTATTTCGATTAGAAGGTATATTCACTCATTTTGCCACAGCAGACGAACACGATACAGCATATTTTGAACAGCAATATGAACGTTTCCTGGAATTATTGCAAATCGTGGATACAGACGGTTTGATTATTCATTGTGCTAACAGTGCTGCGACTCTTCGCTTTCCAACAAAAACTTTTAATGCGGTTCGCTTTGGCATTTCCATGTATGGTTTGGCGCCATCGGAATTTATCAAAAGCACGCTGCCTTTTCCGTTATATGAAGCCTTTTCTTTACACTCAAAGATTGTTCATATTAAAAAAATAAAAAAAGGGGAAAAAGTAAGTTACGGAGCAACATACGCAGCGAAAGAGGAGGAATGGATTGGTACGGTTCCAATCGGTTATGCTGATGGATGGATTCGAAAATTGACTGGTTCGGAAGTTCTTGTCGATGGAAGGCGCGTTCCTATTATCGGGCGCATTTGCATGGATCAACTGATGATTAAGCTTCCGGAAAAAAAACCTGTCGGGACAAAAGTGACACTTATCGGTTCACAAGGCAATGACATGATTTCAGTTGATGAAGTGGCTAAACGGCTGGAAACGATTAATTATGAAATTCCATGCATGATCAATTGGCGGGTTCCTCGGATTTATATAAGAAATGGGGGCAAAACAAACGTAAGAAATCCTCTGCTTACTGAAAAATGAAGAAACTTGAATAAAATATTCATATCAATGCCGATAATATTGAAGAAATTATTTGAAAAATGGCTTTGCTTCAACGAATATAAATGTTAATATTAATATTGGAATAAAATGATTTCGGCTTTGTAGGAACGGTGGAGGTGTATTTTGGTGTCTGAATCCAGCTCAACAACGGAAATTATTGTTCGATTGCCACAAGCACTTGTTTCTGAATTAGATGGAATCGTGAAACAGGAAAACGGAAACAGAAGTGAATTTATTTATCAAGCAATGAAAATGTATTTGAGAGAGCGTAAAAAACGCCAAATTCGCGAGTCAATGAGACGCGGTTATATGGAAATGGCGAAGATCAATCTAAATATTGCATCGGAGGCTTTTCTGGCAGAGTATGAGGCTGAACACACCGTTGAACGCTTAGTTAGCGGGGGGTAATCTTTTGATTGTTAAACGCGGCGACGTTTATTTTGCTGATTTATCCCCTGTAGTTGGTTCAGAGCAAGGCGGCGTTCGTCCAGTTTTAATTATCCAAAATGATATAGGGAATCGTTTTAGTCCAACGGTGATCGTAGCCGCTATTACAGCACAAATTCAAAAAGCAAAATTGCCGACTCATGTTGAAATTGATGCGAAAAAATATGGATTTGAACGGGATTCGGTCATTTTGCTTGAGCAGATTAGAACGATTGATAAACAACGGTTAACGGATAAAATTACCCATCTTGATGATGAAATGATGGATAAAGTGGACGATGCCTTACAAATCAGTTTAGGCCTGATCGATTTCTAATATTTTTTACGTATATTTCAACGATCTTTTCAAAAGGACTGCCTGCAGGTAGAATGTTTAAGATAAATAAGATTGAAAAAATGTCCACAGTTGCGAAACTGTGGTATTTTTGATTTTTGCGCAAAAATGAACAGACGTGCTGACAAGCTGCATTCGCTTTTTTAAACGACGAAGCATTTAAAAACAGCATCTTCCATAGTCGAGAAGCGAAAGGAAGATTTGCCGCGTTCCCTTTATAAAATAGCTGTAAGCAATGAATGCGACAGCTTAGCAGATATTGTGGAAGAAAAATGATAAAAACGGGAACATATCTATAATTTTTTTTTATTTTTCTATAAAAGTTGAAAAGGCCAAGTTTTTGAAAGGAGACATGCAACATGTCACTGAAAATTTCTGGAATAGTTGAATTTATCCGAATGCATCGAGACGAGATTATGAAGGATTGGATTGATCGCTTCAACAAGGCTGATGCTCAATCAATTTCCGCTGAGTCTGATCAAATTGATCAAGCAATTGCTGCAGAATATGTGAATATTCTCATCGAATGGAGCAAAAACAAAGAAGATGAATTTTCTGGAAAAATTCATGAATTTTCAAAACGGATTGTCCAGCTTGACTGGCCAATGGACAAAATTGCTCAATGCTTACATACTTTTGAAAAAATATTATTTGCTAAATTGCTTGAGAAACAAATACCGGGTGATCCGCTTGAATTATTATCGGAGATAGAGAAAGTTACCTCACCGGTTAATCGGGAAGTATTTCTGCAATATACCTCTTCATATGAAAGAACCATTAATCTCCAAAAAATGGCTCTGCAAGAATTGTCTGCGCCGTTGATTCCAGTTTTTGATAGCATCACTGTTATGCCATTGATTGGAACGATTGATACGGACCGTGCCAAAAGAATTATGGAAAATTTATTAAAAGGGGGTCGTTAAATATCGTTCTGAAGTGGTGCTGATTGATATAACCGGTGTGCCTGTTGTGGATACGATGGTAGCCCATCACATTATACAAGCTGCAGAAGCAGTTCGTCTTGTAGGAGCAAAAAGCTTGCTTGTCGGCATTCGCCCTGAAATTGCGCAAACGATAGTGAATCTAGGCATTGATTTAAGTCAAATTACGACGAAAAATACCCTTCAAAAAGGCATCGAAGCTGCGCTTGAAATGACCAATCGAAAAATTGTTTCAATGGGTGAACGCAGATGATGAAAACGTCAAAAATACCTATTTTAAAACTGTATAATAATCTATTAATTTCAATACAGTGGGAGCTGGACGACAAAACAGCGATGCAATTTCAGGAAGATTTATTAAAGAAAATTCATGAAACAGGAGCAACAGGTGTTGTCATTGATTTAACTTCCGTTGATGTCATTGATTCATTTATCGCCAAGATTTTAGGGGACTGTGTCAACATGTCTAAGTTAATGGGGGCGACGGTCGTGTTGACAGGTATTCAGCCTGCTGTGGCTATTACGCTGATCGAATTAGGCATTGAACTGGAAGATATTCATACTGCGCTTGACTTGGAAAAAGGGCTGGAATTGCTTAAGGAGCTGGAGGATTAGAATGGATGGCCAATCCTGTGTAATGATTATGAACGAATGGGATATTGTGGCTGCCCGCCAATTGGGTCGTCATGCTGCGAAAGAACTTGGATTCGGCGCAGTGGACCAAGCCCGGATTACCACCGCAATATCAGAATTAGCAAGGAACATTTATCATTATGCAAATGGTGGGAAAATTTACATCGATAAAATTGAAGAAAAAGAAAAAAAAGGAATTAAAATTACCGCCTCTGATCATGGGCCGGGAATTCCTGATATTCGCAAGGCAATGGAGGATGGATTTACGACGTCAGGAGGACTTGGGGCTGGATTGCCTGGTGTTAAGCGCTTAATGGACGAATTTTATATCGACTCAAAGACAGGCGAAGGGACCGTTGTACAAGTGGTGAAATGGCTTCGTTAGGAGGATTTTATGGCGTTTGATGATGATATTCAAATGAAATATAAAGAGATGTTAGCAAATTACATTCAAGAACTGACCGAACAAGCTTTATATGAAGGGCAGCGCTTCAGTTGGAAAGCAATTGAACATAAAATACCGCCTGAGGAAATCATCAACATCCATTTAAAAGTTTTAAAAGAATTATTTCCAGACATACCAAAAAAGATTTTAGATTCCTTTGACTTTTTATTGGAGGTAATGGTTGGTTATGGTCTGGCTTATCAAGAACATCAATTTTTGAGGGGCAGGCAGCTTGAGCTGAAATCCGAAATTGAAATTGCAGCAAACGTACAGCAGGCACTGCTGCAAACAAATATTCCAAAAGTCGAAGAATTGGACATAGGGGTCATCAGCGTTCCTGCCAAAATTATGAACGGAGATTATTACCAGTTTGCAGAACATGAAAACACAATGAGCGTTGCGATTGCGGATGTCATAGGCAAAGGCATACCTGCAGCATTGTGTATATCAATGATTAAATATGCGATGGACAGCCTCCTGGAATCAAGGCAAAATCCGAGTTACATATTAGAAAATTTAAATAGAGTTGTTGAACAAAACATCGATGTCAATATGTTTATTACCATGTTTTTTGGTAAGTACGATTTTCGGACGAATAAGATTACATATGCATCTGCAGGACATGAACCGGGCTTTTATTATTGCGCCAGCGAGGATCACTTTTATGACCTTCAATCAAAAGGGCTTGTTTTAGGTGTTGACCGGCAAGTGAAATATGAGCAATATGAATTAAATCTTTTCCAAAACGATATGATTATTCTTTTGTCAGATGGAGTAACTGAAACAAGAACGAAGGAAGGATTTATTGATAGAGCTGCAGTGACGAGCGCCATCCGAGCTCATTTACATTTGCCTGCTCAGCAAATAGTAGAAAATATTTATAAAGATTTTGAGAAAATGCAAGGTTTTCAATTGCGGGATGATTTCACCTTAATCATTATGAAAAAAAATGTTTAAACGGCTTCGAAAAAGGGTATAAGTGAATGGATGATTTTGTCTTTTATGAGGGGGATCAGAATGAATCTTGAAATTGATATTAAAAGGGAAAAAAAGGTTTCGTATGTGCATCTAAAAGGAGAGATTGATGCCTATACTGCGCCAGCGCTAAAAAATAAACTTGCGCCCATTTCTGAGGAAAGCGAACCTTTTATTGAAGTCAACCTAAAAGATGTTGAATATATGGACTCAACCGGATTAGGAGTTTTTGTCGGATTGTTGAAAACGGTCAGAAAACAAGGCGGAAAGCTGAAATTGACAAATTTGTCGCCGCGGCTGGAGCGCCTATTTCATATTACCGGTTTGGACAGCATCATCGAGATTTCAAGAAAAGGTGAGGATTAATGGATAAATGTATTGATTACATTGAAATGAAAATACCTGCGAAAACTGAGTATATAGGGATTGTCAGATTGACTCTATCCGGTATCGCCAATAGAATGGGGTACACATATGATGACATTGAAGATTTAAAGATTGCCGTCAGTGAAGCGTGTACAAATGCGGTGCAGCATGCCTACGGTCATAATGAAAACGGTGAAGTGAGAATCGGCTTCAGCTTGTTCGAAAATCGATTAGAGATCACTGTTTCAGACGATGGAAAAAATTTTGATTTATCAAAAATGAAAGAAAACACCGGGCCTTATTCTCCTTCCATGCCGATTGAAAAATTGAGCGAGGGCGGTTTAGGTTTGTTTCTAATTAAAACGCTCATGGATGAAGTGACAATCGATATGAACTCAGGAGTAACTGTCAAGATGTCCAAGCTTTTAAATGAGGAGCGAATGAGAAATGAACAAACCTCATGGTCAAAAACGAAGCAATAACGAAATCCATGCACTCATTCGTCAAGTTCAGGAAAATAAAGATGAAAAAGCACAAGAACAAATTATTGAACTTTATCAGCCAATTGTTGTTGCACTGGCAAAAAAGTACTCAAGTTCGAAAATGTATCAGGAGGATTTGGTACAGGTCGGGATGATCGGTTTATTGGGAGCGATTGATCGCTTCGACCCAACAGTTGGGAAATCATTTGATGCGTTTGTTGTTCCAACGATTATTGGAGAAATCAAACGCTATCTTCGGGATAAAACGTGGAGCGTCCATGTGCCCCGCAGAATGAAAGAACTTGGACCAAAAATAAATGCAGCGGTGGAGCAGTTGACGAGTCAGCTGGAGCGCTCTCCGAAGGTCAAGGAAATAGCAGAATATTTAGGAGCAGCTGAGGAAGAAGTTTTGGAAGCTATGGAAATGGTCAAAAACTATCATACGCTTTCTGTTGATCACTCAATAGAAGCTGGACCGGATGGAACCGCGGTCACCATTTTAGATCTTGTCGGACAAAAAGACGAGGGCTTTGAACGCATTCTTCAAAAACTGACTATTGAAAACATTATGCACGTTTTAACTGAGAGAGAAAAAGAAATTATTCTACATTCTTTTTATCATAACCGCAGTCAAAAAGAAATAGGTGAAATTTTAGGTATCTCCCAAATGCATGTTTCCAGACTATTGCGCCAAGCATTAAAAAAATTAAAAAAAGCTGTTCACGCTGATCCAATGGAGATAGGGCAATGATTCAATATCAAGAAACTGAACATATTCAATTTTTGACATGTCAGGTTGGAAAAGTAGGCAGTGCTTATTGTGGAGACAGTTTTTTCACCTGTACGGACGAGCATAGATTTGTTTGTGTTGTCGCAGATGGGTTGGGAAGTGGACAAGCTGCGCGTGAATCATCTGAAATCATATGCCAAACGGTGAAGCAATACCAGCAGGAAACTGTACATGAGATTTTTAAACAGTGCCATAAGAAATTAAAAGGTAAAAGAGGCGCGACAGCCGGAATATTAAAGGTGGATTTCGTAGACAAAACTATTACATACGGCTCGGTAGGAAACGTTCGTTTCATCTTATATTTGCCTTCTGGGGAATACATTTATCCAATTCCAACCGCTGGATATTTACCTGGTAAAATGAAGAAATATCGCATCCGCACTTTTTCATATGAAAAAGGGTCAAAATTTATTATTCACACTGATGGCCTTTATGCTTCAAACATTAAAACGGCGTTAAAAGATCATTCTTCTATTCACGAGATTGCGAAAGGCTTCGATAAATTTCTTTCCGATCGGACAGATGATTTAACTTATATAATCGGGCAGCTTTTTTAATTGTTGGGACAATCGGATGGAAAACGGTTGTCTTTTTATGTTGAAAAAATTTTTGATAAAATGTTTATGTAGATGGAAATAGTAGTGGAGGCTAAAGAATGTTAAATAATGAGAAAATTTTTCAAATGTTAAGCAGCGAATTATCAATATCCACCAAACAAATTCAAAATGTCATTGCATTGCTTGAAGACGGCAACACCGTTCCTTTTATTGCGCGGTACAGAAAAGAACAAACAGGCGCTTTAAATGAAGTGGAAATACGAAACATTAGTGAACGCTGGCAATACATACAAAACCTTGAAAAAAGAAAAGAAGAAGTTATTCGGTTAATTGAGGAACAAGGAAAACTAACAGAATCTTTGCGAAATGAAATACTGGCGGCTGAAAAATTGCAGCAAGTTGAAGACTTGTATCGGCCATACCGGCAAAAAAGAAGAACGAAAGCAACGATTGCAAAAGAAAGAGGGCTTGAGCCTTTAGCCAAATGGATATATTCCTTGCCGCTAGCGGGATCGATTGAAGAAGAAGCCGAAAAATACATCAATGAAGAGAAAGAAATCCATACGGTTGAAGATGCTCTCTCTGGTGCAAAAGATATTATTGCAGAATGGATTTCAGACGATCCGAATTTTCGGCAATGGATAAGGGAGCAAACGTTGAAAGAAGGTATGGTCGTCTCAACGTGTAAAGACGAAGAAAAAGATGAGAAAAAAGTATTCGAAATGTATTACCAATATGAAGAACCGATCAAAAAAATCGTTCCCCATCGTGTTTTGGCGTTAAACAGAGGGGAGAAGGAAGGGATTTTAAGGGTGGCAATCGAGCCGCCGACAGAACAAATAGTAGCCTATTTGAAGAAAAAAGTTGTTTCGGATCAAAGGACAATTGCTGCTGATATTTTAATTGAAACGTTGGAGGATGCGTATAGACGGCTCATACAGCCTTCGATTGAGCGGGAGATTAGAAAAGAATTGACTGAAAAAGCTGAAGATCAGGCCATTCGTGTTTTTTCCGAAAATTTAAGAAAACTGCTCCTTCAACCTCCATTAAAAGGAACGATCGTTTTAGGAATCGACCCGGCTTACCGTACAGGATGCAAGCTTGCGGCAGTCGATGAAACTGGAAAAGTTCTTTATATTGATGTGATTTATCCTCATCCGCCAAAAAATGAAATAGAAAAATCAAAACAAAAGCTGATCGATATTATTCAACGCTTCCAAATTGAAGTAATCGCTATCGGCAATGGAACAGCTTCAAGAGAAACAGAACAATTTGTTGCAGATGTAATAAAAGAATTAAAAGAAGATATTTATTATTTAATTGTTAACGAGGCGGGAGCAAGTGTTTATTCAGCTTCTGATTTAGCCCGGGAAGAGTTCCCAGATCTTGAAGTCGAAGAACGCAGCGCAGTATCCATTGCTAGAAGGCTTCAAGATCCGCTTGCTGAATTGGTGAAAATTGATCCTAAATCAATCGGTGTTGGTCAATACCAGCATGATGTATCCCAAAAGAAATTGCATGACTCTTTAACGTTTGTTGTGGAAACAGTTGTCAACCAAGTCGGTGTCAACGTAAATACTGCTTCGCCGTCTCTGTTGCAATACGTATCTGGATTATCAAAAACAGTGGCTCATAATATTGTGAAACGAAGAGAAGAAATTGGAAAATTTGTGAATCGCAACGATTTAAAATCCATCCCACGGCTTGGGGAGAAAACGTATGAGCAATGTATCGGCTTTTTAAGAATATTGGACGGCGACGATCCGCTTGACAGGACGAGCATTCATCCTGAAAGCTATGAAGACGCTAGAAAACTGCTGTCAAGCCTTTCATTGACAGTCGATGATATCGGTACAGAACTGTTGAAAGATAAAATCAGATCGCTGAATATTCAAGAAACTTCAAAAGCCTTGCATATTGGCGAATATACATTGAAGGATATATGCGATGCTTTAATGAGACCGGAGCGCGATCCTCGTGATGAAGTTCCAAAACCTCTTTTGAAAAAAGATGTGCTGCAGCTTGAAGACTTGAAAGAAGGAATGGAGCTGCAAGGAACGGTTCGAAACGTAGTAGACTTTGGTGTATTTGTTGATATCGGCGTTAAACAGGATGGACTTGTGCACATTTCAAAATTAAGCAAACAATATGTAAAGCATCCTTTGGACGTTGTTTCGGTTGGGGACATCGTGACAGTCTGGGTGGAAAAAGTTGATGTTGATAAAGGGAAGAGTCGCTTTAACAATGGTTAAATAAATAACAACAGAAATCACGGCTGTCGGCAAAGTCGACAGCTGATTTTTTTATCAACCTTATATTGCATGCTGATGGAAGCAAACAACGATCTATCAACCAAAAATTTTGAAAAAAAGTTAGTCTGTTCTTTGAGAGCTGTTGAATTATGAGCAGTGCTTTTTTCTATAGAAATACCAGCATTGATTTAATAACTTGATTTGATAAACGTTTTTTTCATAATATGCTTTCTTCATTTGATTTATAAGCCAATTCGGCATTGGTTAATACCTCCTTGGATGTATTGTTCTTTTTGGCTTGCCATTTTATGGTCAAGAAAAAAAGCATATGCTAAAATAAAATATGTGAGTCCGATTAGATGTAGTAATATTTATTGTATGCGTTAAGTTGTTGTCCTGTTCAACATGTTTTTAAAGTAGGTGCAGTACATTGAATGATGACCAGCTTCAAAAACTTGTGGAGCAAATTTCACTATCCTTTTTTGGGAAAAAATTTGTTCACAAAGCGTATTTTAATCACCGTCTTCGAACAACAGGCGGAAGATATTTATTAAACAGCCATGATATTGAAGTGAATAAAAAATATTATGAACAATACGGAATGGACGAATTAATAGGGATTATTAAGCATGAACTTTGCCACTACCATCTTCATATCGAAGGAAAAGGATTTCGGCATCGGGACTCTGACTTTAAAATGCTTTTAAAAAAAGTAGGTGCACCTAGATTTTGCACACCATTAAGAGAAAAAAATAAAAATAATATTATTTATATTTATAAATGCCTATCATGTATGAGCACTTTTATTCGCCATAGAAAAATGAACCCAGAACGATATTTATGCGGAAAGTGCGGAGGAAAAATTCAATTTTATAAAAATAATGGTTGACGAAAAGGAGAAAGATATGATAAAGTATAAAAGCCGTCGCTAATTGGATGGCAGCGAAAAACAATATATAATGAACTGTTGACAAAATTATAAATGCTCATTACAATGGTTACAGTCGTCAATTTTTTTCTTCATTCCGCAGTAGCTCAGTGGTAGAGCATTCGGCTGTTAACCGAACGGTCGCAGGTTCGAATCCTGCCTGCGGAGCCAATTTGGAGAAGTACCCAAGTGGCTGAAGGGGCTCCCCTGCTAAGGGAGTAGGTCGTGTAAGCGGCGCGAGGGTTCAAATCCCTCCTTCTCCGCCATGAAAAATGGCCCGTTGGTCAAGTGGTTAAGACACCGCCCTTTCACGGCGGTAACACGGGTTCGAATCCCGTACGGGTCATTCATATTCGCTGAAATAGGAAGTTGAAAAACTTCCTATTTCTAACTTTAAAAAATCCAAACCAAAAAGTCTTTACATAGCGTTCAAAAAATGTTACAATAAGTTTTGTGACTTTTTGATGGGCTATAGCCAAGCGGTAAGGCAACGGACTTTGACTCCGTGATGCGCTGGTTCGAATCCAGCTAGCCCAGCCACTTATTATAAAAATAATAAGAGCCATTAGCTCAGTCGGTAGAGCAACGAGCAAGACTTCGTTGAATAAGCAGCGAGTTGTCCCGACGCATCCAGCATCCTTGAGAAAGCTGGAAGAGGAAGGGACATCTGACCGACTTTAAAACAGATTAGAAGAAATTACTTTTTATGAGCCATTAGCTCAGTCGGTAGAGCATCTGACTTTTAATCAGAGGGTCGGAGGTTCGAATCCTCCATGGCTCACCATTTAATGCGGGTGTGGCGGAATTGGCAGACGCACTAGACTTAGGATCTAGCGCCTTACGGCGTGGGGGTTCAAGTCCCTCCACCCGCATATTCGCGGTAGTGGCGGAATGGCAGACGCGCTAGGTTGAGGGCCTAGTGGGGGCGACCCCGTGGAGGTTCGAGTCCTCTCTACCGCACCAAAAAAAGTATTGACATCATATTTTAAGTGAGTTACAATAAAAAACCTGTGGAATGCGCCCGTAGCTCAATTGGATAGAGCGTTTGACTACGGATCAAAAGGTTAGGGGTTCGACTCCTCTCGGGCGCGCCATATACGGGAAGTAGCTCAGCTTGGTAGAGCACATGGTTTGGGACCATGGGGTCGCAGGTTCGAATCCTGTCTTCCCGATTTTGATCAATATAGGCTTAAAAGCAAAATTGCATGAATAAATTAAGATATGCGGGTGTAGTTTAGTGGTAAAACCTCAGCCACGAGCGACACTTCAATGAATAATCTGCGAGTTGCCTCGACGCATTTACATCCTCGAACAATGCTGGAAGAGGAAGAGGCATGGAAAATGCGTGTTTATCATTTAAATAGAAAAACAAATATTTTCGCGCGGGTGTAGTTTAGTGGTAAAACCTCAGCCTTCCAAGCTGATGTCGTGGGTTCGATTCCCATCACCCGCTCCAAAATGATCCTTGAAAACTGAACAAAACGAAAAGCGTGCCTGTTGATTCTAAAAGAGCATTTGGTGACAAACTTTTTTTGGAGAGTTTGATCCTGGCTCAGGACGAACGCTGGCGGCGTGCCTAATACATGCAAGTCGAGCGGACCGATGGGAGCTTGCTCCTTTAGGTTAGCGGCGGACGGGTGAGTAACACGTGGGCAACCTGCCCTGCAGACTGGGATAACTTCGGGAAACCGGAGCTAATACCGGATAACACCGAAAACCGCATGGTTTTCGGTTGAAAGGCGGCTTTTAGCTGTCACTGCAGGATGGGCCCGCGGCGCATTAGCTAGTTGGTGAGGTAACGGCTCACCAAGGCGACGATGCGTAGCCGACCTGAGAGGGTGACCGGCCACACTGGGACTGAGACACGGCCCAGACTCCTACGGGAGGCAGCAGTAGGGAATCTTCCGCAATGGACGAAAGTCTGACGGAGCAACGCCGCGTGAGCGAAGAAGGTCTTCGGATCGTAAAGCTCTGTTGTCAGGGAAGAACAAGTGCCGTTCGAACAGGGCGGTACCTTGACGGTACCTGACGAGGAAGCCACGGCTAACTACGTGCCAGCAGCCGCGGTAATACGTAGGTGGCAAGCGTTGTCCGGAATTATTGGGCGTAAAGCGCGCGCAGGCGGTTCCTTAAGTCTGATGTGAAATCTCGCGGCTCAACCGCGAGCGGCCATTGGAAACTGGGGAACTTGAGTGCAGGAGAGGGGAGCGGAATTCCACGTGTAGCGGTGAAATGCGTAGAGATGTGGAGGAACACCAGTGGCGAAGGCGGCTCTCTGGCCTGTAACTGACGCTGAGGCGCGAAAGCGTGGGGAGCGAACAGGATTAGATACCCTGGTAGTCCACGCCGTAAACGATGAGTGCTAAGTGTTAGAGGGTATCCACCCTTTAGTGCTGCAGCAAACGCATTAAGCACTCCGCCTGGGGAGTACGGCCGCAAGGCTGAAACTCAAAGGAATTGACGGGGACCCGCACAAGCGGTGGAGCATGTGGTTTAATTCGAAGCAACGCGAAGAACCTTACCAGGTCTTGACATCCCCTGACAACCCTAGAGATAGGGCGTTCCCCTTTCGGGGACAGGGTGACAGGTGGTGCATGGTTGTCGTCAGCTCGTGTCGTGAGATGTTGGGTTAAGTCCCGCAACGAGCGCAACCCTTGACCTTAGTTGCCAGCATTCAGTTGGGCACTCTAAGGTGACTGCCGGCTAAAAGTCGGAGGAAGGTGGGGATGACGTCAAATCATCATGCCCCTTATGACCTGGGCTACACACGTGCTACAATGGGTGGTACAAAGGGCAGCGAAACCGCGAGGTGGAGCGAATCCCAAAAAACCACTCTCAGTTCGGATTGCAGGCTGCAACTCGCCTGCATGAAGCCGGAATCGCTAGTAATCGCGGATCAGCATGCCGCGGTGAATACGTTCCCGGGTCTTGTACACACCGCCCGTCACACCACGAGAGTTTGTAACACCCGAAGTCGGTGGGGTAACCCTTACGGGAGCCAGCCGCCGAAGGTGGGACAAATGATTGGGGTGAAGTCGTAACAAGGTAGCCGTATCGGAAGGTGCGGCTGGATCACCTCCTTTCTAAGGATATATACATTGAAATAGGGTGCGCTTTTCCGTTTTGTTTAGTTTTGAAGGATCATATCCTTCTTGATTGTTCTTTGAAAACTGGATAACGGAAAGACATTCACGAATAGATCGCTCATGTTAGGAAGAAACGGTTAAGTTAGAAAGGGCGCACGGTGGATGCCTTGGCACTAGGAGCCGATGAAGGACGGGACAAACACCGAAATGCTTCGGGGAGCTGTAAGTAAGCGTCGATCCGGAGATGTCCGAATGGGGGAACCCACTGCCCGTAATGGGGCAGTATCCATACCTGAATCCATAGGGTATGGAGGGCAACCCGGGGAACTGAAACATCTAAGTACCCGGAGGAAGAGAAAGCAACAGCGATTCCCTGAGTAGCGGCGAGCGAAACGGGAACAGCCCAAACCAAGAGGCGTGCCTCTTGGGGTTGTAGGACACTCGATTAAGGAGTGACAAAGGAACGGGGTAGACGAAGAGGTCTGGAAAGGCCCGTCAGAGAAGGTAACAACCCTGTAGTCGAAACTCCGTTCCCTCCCGAGTGGATCCTGAGTACGGCGGGACACGTGAAATCCCGTCGGAAGCAGGGAGGACCATCTCCCAAGGCTAAATACTCCCTAGTGACCGATAGTGAACCAGTACCGTGAGGGAAAGGTGAAAAGCACCCCGGGAGGGGAGTGAAAGAGAACCTGAAACCGTGTGCCTACAAGTAGTCAGAGCCCGTTAACGGGTGATGGCGTGCCTTTTGTAGAATGAACCGGCGAGTTGCGATTTCGTGCAAGGTTAAGCCGAAAGGCGGAGCCGCAGCGAAAGCGAGTCTGAAGAGGGCGAAATAGTACGAGGTCGCAGACCCGAAACCAGGTGATCTACCCATGTCCAGGGTGAAGGCAAGGTAACACTTGCTGGAGGCCCGAACCCACGCACGTTGAAAAGTGCGGGGATGAGGTGTGGGTAGGGGTGAAATGCCAATCGAACTTGGAGATAGCTGGTTCTCTCCGAAATAGCTTTAGGGCTAGCCTCAAGGGAAGAGTCTTGGAGGTAGAGCACTGATTGGACGAGGGGCCCCCATCGGGTTACCGAATTCAGTCAAACTCCGAATGCCAATGACTTATCCTTGGGAGTCAGACTGCGAGTGATAAGATCCGTGGTCAAAAGGGAAACAGCCCAGACCGCCAGCTAAGGTCCCAAAGTATACGTTAAGTGGAAAAGGATGTGGAGCTGCTTAGACAACCAGGATGTTGGCTTAGAAGCAGCCACCATTTAAAGAGTGCGTAATAGCTCACTGGTCGAGTGGCTCTGCGCCGAAAATGTACCGGGGCTAAACGTATCACCGAAGCTGCGGGTTGACACCGTTGGTGTCAGCGGTAGGAGAGCGTTCTAAGGGCATCGAAGCCGGACCGGAAGGACCGGTGGAGCGCTTAGAAGTGAGAATGCCGGTATGAGTAGCGAAAGAGGGGTGAGAATCCCCTCCGCCGAAAGCCTAAGGTTTCCTGAGGAAGGCTCGTCCGCTCAGGGTTAGTCGGGACCTAAGCCGAGGCCGAAAGGCGTAGGTGATGGACAACAGGTTGATATTCCTGTACCACCTCCTCACCGTTTGAGCAATGGGGGGACGCAGGAGGATAGGGCAAGCGCGCGGCTGGATGTGCGCGTCCAAGCAGTTAGGCTGGCAAGCAGGCAAATCCGCTTGCCGGAAGGCTGAGCTGTGATGGCGAGGGAAAGGAAGTACCGAAGTTCCCGATTCCACACTGCCAAGAAAAGCCTCTAGCGAGGTGAGAGGTGCCCGTACCGCAAACCGACACAGGTAGGCGAGGAGAGAATCCTAAGGTGAGCGAGAGAACTCTCGTTAAGGAACTCGGCAAAATGACCCCGTAACTTCGGGAGAAGGGGTGCTCATCAAGGTGATAAGCCATGATGAGCCGCAGTGAAAAGGCCCAGGCGACTGTTTAGCAAAAACACAGGTCTCTGCGAAACCGTAAGGTGAAGTATAGGGGCTGACGCCTGCCCGGTGCTGGAAGGTTAAGGGGAGCGCTTAGCGAAAAGCGAAGGTGCGAACCGAAGCCCCAGTAAACGGCGGCCGTAACTATAACGGTCCTAAGGTAGCGAAATTCCTTGTCGGGTAAGTTCCGACCCGCACGAAAGGCGTAACGATCTGGGCACTGTCTCAACGAGAGACTCGGTGAAATTATAGTACCTGTGAAGATGCAGGTTACCCGCGACAGGACGGAAAGACCCCGTGGAGCTTTACTGCAGCCTGATATTGAATGTGGGTACAGCTTGTACAGGATAGGTAGGAGCCAGAGACGCGTGAGCGCCAGCTTGCGCTGAGGCGACGGTGGGATACTACCCTGGCTGTACTGACATTCTAACCCGCGCCCCTGATCGGGGCGGGAGACAGTGTCAGGTGGGCAGTTTGACTGGGGCGGTCGCCTCCTAAAAGGTAACGGAGGCGCCCAAAGGTTCCCTCAGAATGGTTGGAAATCATTCGGAGAGTGCAAAGGCAGAAGGGAGCTTGACTGCGAGACCTACAAGTCGAGCAGGGACGAAAGTCGGGCTTAGTGATCCGGTGGTTCCGCATGGAAGGGCCATCGCTCAACGGATAAAAGCTACCCCGGGGATAACAGGCTGATCTCCCCCAAGAGTCCACATCGACGGGGAGGTTTGGCACCTCGATGTCGGCTCATCGCATCCTGGGGCTGTAGTCGGTCCCAAGGGTTGGGCTGTTCGCCCATTAAAGCGGTACGCGAGCTGGGTTCAGAACGTCGTGAGACAGTTCGGTCCCTATCCGTCGCGGGCGCAGGAAATTTGAGAGGAGCTGTCCTTAGTACGAGAGGACCGGGATGGACGCACCGCTGGTGTACCAGTTGTCCCGCCAGGGGCACCGCTGGGTAGCTATGTGCGGAAGGGATAAGCGCTGAAAGCATCTAAGCGTGAAGCCCCCCTCAAGATGAGATTTCCCATCG